>NZ_JBHTKX010000001.1:0-3407877 GCF_042678545.1 Paenibacillus provencensis
AGACGCAAAAGGACTGCAACAGGTTATTAAAAAGCAACCTGTCACAGCCCCTAAACCCGCGTCCGACGCGGCCTCTCGGCTCTTACTCTTCTCCCGTCGCAATCGGGTTCTCACTGTACGAGATCCAGTCGCTCCAGCTTCCTGCGTACAGCTTCACTTTCTCATATCCGACTTCCTTCAACGCCAGCACATTGGGACAGGCCGTCACACCCGATCCGCAGTAGACGATAATCTCTTGATCTTTGGACACCGATTCAAACCGATTGCTTAACTCCTCAGCTGACTTCAATTTAGACGTGCCTTCCTGAAGATTGTCCTTCCAAAAATAGGAGACCGCACCTGGTATATGTCCAGCCTTTTTATCTAGCGGCTCTACCTCTCCAAGGTACCTCGGGTATTCCCGCGAGTCGATCAGCACAGCAGCTCCAGTGGTTGAAGCCTTACGCACATCTTCTATATCAGCCAGCAGGTGAGACTGAATATGCGGGGTGTAGGATGCCGGTATCCGAATCGGCACATCGGCAGTGACCGGGAAGCGCGCGGCCTGCCATGCAGCAAATCCCTCATCCATGATATATACCTTCTCATGACCGAGATAGCGCATCAGCCACCAGAATCTTGACGCCATCGCACCGCCTTGGTCATCGTAAGCAATAATTCGGGTCCCGTTACTGATTCCCACTTTGCGAATTCGGTCAACCAGCTGCTCTACATCTGGCAGTGGATGCCGTCCGCCGTGACCTTTTTCATGCACGGGTGAAGACAGATCCTGCTCCAGATCAAAATAAACAGCCCCTGGTATATGGCTCTCGCTAAAGACTTGTCTGCCTGACTCCGGCTGACCCAGGGCAAAACGGCAGTCGACAATCGCCACATCCGGTTCATACATACGGGCTAGCACCCATTTCATGGATACGATAAATTTCATTGCTTATCACCGCTCTTTACTTGGAATGTTGGTTTATACGTGCGAATGCTGTTATGTAAAACATGTCTAGCTGTATTTTACTTTAAATAGAGCTCACCGCCAATCCGCATGCGAAATAGATAAATCCTTTATTGGATGTCTCTAAGTAAATGTTTTTTTATTCTATAAATATAATAAGAAGGAAGTGTGACCCAGGAAGAATTAAGCAGAAGGAGTTCATATTCACGCATTTTTTCGAACAACTGAATTTTTATGAGTTGAGAATTCTTAAACGCTAGAGCCTACTTATGAGGATAAGAACCGATATCTTCAGCAAATTCTTCCAGTCGAACGAAAATCCTACTTGACGTTTGGCGTGCATTTCATATCTGATTGTTATTTCTGTTTTGTATTTCATGTAGTAAATAATGCTCAAATTTGCCTTATTCAGCAATAGGCAGTCAAAATCCAACTATAATAGATTATTAGACAGTGGATGAATTCTAGGAGGACGATGAAAAGATGAGTAAAGAGATGAATGAAGAAGTAAATGAACAGATGGATCAAGCACCCGGTTGGGATGCCATAGATGAAGCATTAAAGCCTATTTACGGAGATCAGGAGCCAAAGGATTATGGGACTTTGCTTTCTTATTCTCTTGGAGGTCAGGACCCGCTTGATGGGATCAGTGCATATAAGTCAGAGCGCGGGGGCCGCATTGGCATATCGTATGATAGAAAGGGTTTTGAATTCAAAGGAGGGGAGAAGGATGGGATATTTAACGATTCAGGAATTGCTTCACAAAGAGGACCATGCTTGGGAAGAGCTTGAGAATAGGCTAAGTCAGGGTAAAAACAAGAGTGTGATCATTCCCGCAGAGCATGAATCTGGAGCAGACACGCTATATCGTTTGCAGGTCAGCACCAAATCCTACTTGGGCGCCGTAGCTTATGAAACGGCAGGTATTCTGTTTGACCATGGATGGATTACGTTACTCGGTGCAGGGGGTGACGGTATATACGGCAGTCTTCCGTACTGGAATGGACTTCTCGATCGTGAGGGCGTTCCCGCTCTTGAAGGAATGCTGCTTGTCGCCTATGATGCGGCGGGCGGATTTTTCAGTTTGAATATCGGCCGTTTTGGAAATGACGGGCTCATCTATTATTATGCGCCGGATACACGGGAGTGGGAATCGACGGATCTTGCGTATTCCGGTTTTGTAAGCTGGCTCGCTGATGGGGATCTAGCCCAGTACTATGAGACCTTTCGCTGGAAAGGGTGGCAGGAGGAGACGAATCGGCTTCAGCCAGGTGAGGTGTTTGCTTATTATCCACCCCTGTGGACGGAAGAAGGCAGCGGAGCCAGCAGCAGCAAAGGGAAGATCTCGGCCATAGAAGCATGGAATACCGTTTTGGATGTCTAGGATGATCTGATGAAGCAAGGAGCAGGAGGAGAGGTTATGGCTCAGAAAGCCATCTTGGCGCTTGCCCGTGCCGGAAATGCTGAAAGAACAGATGAAGATTGCTGCTGTACTGGATGTCATTATGTGTTGAAACGGCGGGAAAATAGGGACAAACTGAAGCCAGAGTCTTAGAGACTCTGGCTTATAATAATCCGCAAAATCATGTGTAGTTCTAGTTGACCCACTAAACTTCCGATGTGCTTGGTTTCTGCTGAACCGGAGGCAGCATTTCTTCCTCCCCGTGAATGTTGTTTTTGCCATACCTCAGGAAGATCCATACGCCAAGCAAAATAATGAATCCTGCTATTAACTGCACACTAGTGAGTGCCTCGCCGAGCAGCATCCAGGCAAGAATGGAGGCAAATACAGGCTCGCCCAGTACGGCCATCGACACTGTCGCCGCATTCATTACTTTAAGCAGCCAGTTGAACAGATAGTGGCCGAACAGTGTAGGGACAATCGCAAGCAGGAGGAATATGCCCCATTCTCTTGCATCATATCCGGTAAAGGGAATGCGATTCACACCATTGTAGGCGGCAAGAGCAGAACCAGCGAATAAAAACACCCAAAAATTATATACATAAGCACTGATGTTTTTTCTAAGATGCTGTCCAAACAGCATGTGCACGGCTACAGCAATCGTTCCCAGAAAAGATAGAAAATCACCCAGCAGCGCATCTCCCGATATTTGGAAATCCCCTGCACCGATGACAACTGAACCGATTACCGCCATCCCCATTCCGATGAGCATGACTTTATTGGGGCGGATACCGAACAGCCACATGGACCCGAGCATAACAAGGATCGGCTCAAGTGTGAGAATAACGGTTGAACTGGCGACAGTAGTGAGCCGGAGCGAGCCCATCCATAATAAAAAGTGGAGACCAAGCATCAGACCGGAAGCTGCTAGGAACAGCCATTCTTTTTTTGTCAGCCGAACGATATCGTGACGGTATTTATAAAGAAGAGGGGCCATGAGCAAATTGGTGAGAAACAGACGGTACATCGCGATAACAGACACTTCCGCATCCGACCAGCGAACAAAGATGGAAGAGAATGAGATGGCTATGATACCAATGATATAAAGCATTTCATACTTACTGAAGGAACTTTTAGCGCTAGACATGATTGAATACTCCTATGGTGTATGTATTTTTCTTAAGCTTAACTCAAACATACACATTATACCGGAGCAGCTAGCAATTAGGAATAGCAATTCATTGGCAACGTATAACCTGTACCGAAAGATCAGCTGATTAACAAGAATGGTATTCGTGTAATAAACAGTAAGGCTATTTAATTGGAGGTAACTCGGATGAAAAAAAGAAACCGACAAACATCAGCTACCTTGAGTGTAACGATCTTGCTGCTGACTGCGGTGATTACTTCGGCAGAACAGACTGCAGCGGCTGAAGCGGCAGCGAGCCTGGAAGCGACAAGTACTGCAGAGCCGATCGTACGTGGAACAATCGTCGAGACGCAAGCCGAAACACAAAAGGAACAAGCTGAAGAGAATATAATAGAAGAAACGGCGATCTATACGGGTCTTGCCGATCCACATACCGCTGAGTTCAAGATTGACGGAGAGGCTGCTGCTTTTCAGCTGGAAGAAGGCCTGATGGAGCAATTGGCGCACTGGCGCAGTGGAACACAAGTGGAGCTTAGGTATACCATTAAAACATTCGATAATCTGCCGGATGTAAGACAGCTCGTTCTTCATGAAGTTGAGATGACAGACAAGAAGAATGATGAATGAGATGGGAGGCTTGTGTATCGCGCATGGAAAGAATTATTTATGAATGCGTTTACATAAAGCTCGTGGTGAAGTGCTTTTAACAAATAAAGATCGTCAGGCATATGCCTGGCGTTTTTTTGTGATTACATACTTCTTGCCTCTTAGAATAATATGGAATATTATGTATTGAAATATTTGGAAAATTAGAAGGTGAGATACGGTATGAAGTTTGTCATTATTTTTGGACCCCAAGCTGTCGGGAAAATGACGGTAGGGCAGGAGCTGGAGAGAATTACAGATTTGAAGCTGTTTCATAATCATATGACGATTGATCTGGTATCCCGCTTTATTAGTTACGGAACTCCGTCAGGCAAGCGGCTCGTTGGTCTGTTTCGCAGAGAGATTTTTGAAGAGGTATCTAAGAGTGAATTGCCGGGTCTTATGTTCACTTTTGTGTGGGCTTTTGACCATCCTGATGATTGGACTTATATCGAAGAGATCAGCCAGATTTTTGAGTCTAGAGGGGGGACCGTATACTACGTTGAACTGGAGGCAGATATAGAGGAGAGGCTTAAGCGCAATAACACACCGAACCGGCTAGAACACAAACCGACCAAACGGGATATTGAATTCTCTGAGCGAGATTTGCTTCAAACCATGGCACGCCATCGGCTGAATTCCTTGGAAGGGGAAATCAAGAAAGAGCATTACATAAGAATTAACAATACCGAGCTGAGCCCGGAGGAAACCGCAAAGCGAATCAAAGAAGCATTTCAATTATAGAAAGGAATGTATGTGATTGGAACAAAGAAACGTGACTAATATAATTTGCTGCTTGATTATAGGAGGATCGATCATAATCGCTAGTGCACTATATTCGAAAACGGAGGCGAACTCGACACCTGTTGCGGCCCAGACTGTTATTCCGGGCCCGGCATTTCTAATTAACTCTTATCGAATTGGATTGTTTAGCTTGAAGATGTTACCCTATTGTTGATATGAATGAGATAAATATAGATAATGAGGGAGAAACCAAACATGAGATCAGAAGACCAGGTTAAACGCAAATTAAATGAACTGAAACGGCAGCTGGATATGATGAAGAGCCGGATGTCTGCCGAAGAAGCGGCGGCAAATGTACAGGTGCTTCGTTTGGAGGATATGATCATGATGCTGGAATGGGTCATCGATCAACCAAGCGGCAGCTACCACGTGTAATGGATTTATATACAGTGATAGGAGAGGAAGCAAATGGTATCTATTGATCCTAGTGAGCAAAGTGAACGTGATAATTATAAACTGCTGACAGGCAGCATCATTCCCCGGCCAGTTGCGTTTGTAACGACATTATCTAAGAATGGTGTGCTGAATGCCGCTCCATACAGCTATTTCAATATCGTCACAGCTAATCCACCAATGATATCCGTCTCCGTTCAGCGAAAGGACGGTCAGATGAAGGACACGGCCCGCAATGCAAACGAGCGTGGAGAATTTGTCGTACATATTTCAGATGAGACGTACATCGAGGAAATTAACAAGACAGCGGCCAATCTGCCGGAAGACCAGAGCGAAATTGCTCTGACAAGCTTGACACTTGTGCCAAGCATAAATATTGATGTTCCTGGCATAGCGGAGTCCAGAATACGGATGGAGTGCGTATTGGAGCATTCCATTCCTCTCGGAGGAGAGAAGAACGTGCCCGGATGCGACCTATTGATTGGACGAGTCGTTCATTTTCATGTCGATAATGAGCTCTATTATGATGGTAAGATACGGATGAAGGATTTGCGCCCGATATCAAGACTAGCAGGTAATGATTACAGTAAGTTGGGTGAGTTGTTCTCCTTGCAGCGTCCTGAGTAAAACACTCGAAGTTGTCTTCGTTGTAACACAGACGCTTAAGAGCCTCCATAAGCTGGGGGCTCTTAAGCGTCTTGTCATGTAAAAGGATGTGATTCCGACGTGGGACGCCGTATGCCGTATGCCGTATGCCGTATGCGTCCTCACTTCCATCCGGCGCCTAAAGGAGTGAGCTTTCCCGCTCAGAAAATCGGTAAGCCGAGACTGGAGCTGAAGAGATGTCCGTATTCGCTTGCAGCATCCTGATCCTCATAGATTTGCGGTATTCCATGGGCGTTATCCCGTAGACTCTCTTGAATACGGCATGGAGATAATTAGCGCTGGAATAACCGGTTTCCTCCGCAATCTCATCTATCGTGCTGTCGCTTGTTGTCAGCCGCTTGCAGATATGAGACAAACGGATGGATTCCAGCATTTCGGTAAAGGTGCCTCCGCCGTATTCTTTCAATATCCGCTGCAGCTGACGGGCACTAAGATGTATCCGATCTGCAACGACTTCCACGGTGAGCGGCTCCATATAGTTATCCTTCATGAATTGTTCGGCCAGCAGGTATCGATGACGCCCCATATCTCTGGAGGGGAGAGAACGTCCGGGCTGAGGAAAATAAGCTCTGGCTGTACGAAGCATAATATTAATGACGGCTTGCTTCATGAGCGTAAATAAACCAGGTTCATTCCGATACCAAGCGGTATAGGCGGTAAGAAAGCATTCCATTGCTTTGAACCGATCGGTCGTCGGGATCTTGGGAAGTGAGCTCAGCTGACGTATACAGGCTTCAGCCTCATTGTATTCCTCTTGGATTCCCGTACTCCAATAGCCTTGTTCCATAGGGGAGTTATCATAAGCGGCAGAAGGCCGTAGCGGAACAATTTCGATTCTGAGGCACAGCTCCTCCATGGCCTCATCAGGAGCGGCTTCCTGATAATGCATCACATGAGGGCCGGTTAGATACATCATTCCCTCCGATAGCTTATATTCCTGATCCTCTAGTATAACCTTGCCTTTGCCCCTCGGAATAAAATGGAATTCAAACTCACTTGAATGCTTATGAAACTCAATGATTTTACCCGCCGGAAAGGTGATCAGATGGAACTGAACGACCCGGATCCCGTAATGTCCCCAGGAAAAGTCTACATTTAGCTGCTCCAGTGCATGGCGTTGTTCATTCATAAGTTCATAGGGGTAAGACAGGCTGGATTCATTCCGTTCCATCTTGCATGCCTCCTTGCTTATTGGCCTAAAGAATATCAGATGATCATATTTAGATTTGTATAATGTAGAATCAGAGCTTTTACGCTCTTTAATTAGGAAGCTTGAGCTTGGTGGTAAGCTTCTCTGGCACTCCGCTCCTCGCAGAACGATTGGAGGCTTCCATCAGCTGAGTCAGCTGAGATCCCATGACCAAATTTGCTTCAAATACGGTACCAGCCTCGATATGGCTGATCCACTGCTCAAAGGCACTTGGCTCTGCATCAGGCAGATCCGCCGTTTGCCATTTCTCATCATTCGCTCCCCGGTATAGGAGCTTGCGATCATGATCCGAGTAGAGAAGGCTGCCTTCTGTGCCGTGAATTTCAAAGGAAAAAGGGGAATGACGGTTTACAAACCCAGCTTCCACAACACCAAGCGCTCCGTTCGCATAGCTGAGTTGGACTACGGCATTATCTTCAACTTCTTTGCCAGTTACATAGCCATAACTGGCGTAGACTTGCTCCGGCATACCCAAGAACAGATTGGCTAAATACATCGGGTGACATCCGAGATCTGTCATCGCACCTCCGCCCGTCTCCTTATAGCTGAAGAAACGTTCCGGAAGCCAGCCTTGATGGTTGGTACCTTGCGGAATCGCTCCATTATGAGATAGCCGGGTACGAACAAGGGTGAGCTGCCCCAACAGACCGCTATGAATAATCTCCATTGCCTTGAGTGTGTAGGGCTCATACAATCGTGGCAGGGAGGCGGTGAGAGTTACGTTCTCCTCCTGTACACATCGGAGGATATCAGCGCATTCTTCTGTTGTAAGCGCGATCACTTTTTCGGTGAATATATGCTTTTTGGCTCTCGCTGCACGGGTTATGACCTCATGATGAATAGCCGTGCTCGTAACAACAATAACGCCATCGATCTCTGGACTTGCGAGCAGCTGATCCAGATTCTCATAGAATGGAACACTGCGTTTGGCTGCTTCTGCTCGTCCGCGTTCGATATCCTCATCCCATATAGCCGTAACTTCTGTCAGAGGATGGGCATCCGCTTGCGATGCATAATCACTCGCGTGGACATGCCAGTAACCGAGAATTCCAAGCTTCAGCATTTTGCTCATCATATCGACCTCGCTTCCATTGTATTGTTGTGGTTAACTATTCAAAATAAATCGCTTTTCCGGTTCTGCTCGATTCATATATGGCCTCAAGTATCTCTGAAACGACACAGGCTTGTTCCGGTGTAACCAGCGGCTCGGTGTCATGCAGGATGGCATCATACCAGCTGCGCATCTCAAGATCAGGTGCGGAATCGGATTGGCCTTCATAGAAGTCTGCGCCTTTGGCATCCAATGAGATTTGATTCAGGAAGAGCTTGCCATGAGTTTCGCCGTTAATACGCAGGCCACCTACCATATCTGCACCGCCTTCGGTTCCACATAAGGTTGTCTTGGCTTCCTGAACGTCCATGATATTCAGTGCCCAGCTGGCTTCCAGTGAAATCGTGGCTCCGTTCTTCATAACAATTAGACCGACAGCGGAATCTTCGACATTGAATTTGGCTGGATCCCATGGTCCCCAGGCGTTTGCAGCATTTTCTTTGGAGGACAGCTTATGGAAGGATCTGCCGAGGACAACGCTGGGTTCGTAGTTATCCATCAGCCATAATGTGAGATCAAGTGCATGAGTACCGATATCGATCAGCGGTCCGCCGCCTTGTTTCTCTTCGTCCAGAAATACGCCCCATGTGGGTACCCCGCGCCTTCTAATCGCATGGGCTTTGGCGTAATAAATTTCGCCAAGTGTTCCGTCCTGTACAATCTTCTTCAAGGTCAAGCTATCCGAACGGAAACGGTTATTATAACCGATCGTCAGCTTCTTGCCCGACTCCTTGGCTGCGGCCGTCATTCGCTTGGCGTCATCTGCGAGTTTGGCCATCGGCTTCTCACACATCACATGCTTTCCGGCTCTTAGTGCTGCAATAGAGATTTCGGCATGCGTATCGTTTGCCGTCAGCACATGTACAACCTCAATCGACTCATCCTGCAGCAACTCTGTGTAATCGGTATATACCTTAGCTTCCGGCAATCCATACTCCGCTCTTGCCTTTTCTGCCCGTTCCGGTATGAGGTCACAAAACGCGACAATGCCCGCTTCCTTAATCTTACTTAAGCTTGGTAAATGTTTCCCGAATGCAATGCCGCCGCAGCCGATGATGGCTGTTCTGATCTGTTTGTTCACGAGAAAATGTCCTCCTTATTCTGCCAATGATGGTGAAGATATGAGATTCGTTTCGGGAACATTTTAGCATGACAGCCATCTGCGGGGATATTCCAAGATTATGACATAAAAGAGTGCAAAATCACGACATCATACCTGATTTTTACGATTCATCCTGCTCATCTGCTTCTCAAGCTTATTGAAGCCTTCCGATAAGTTCGTCATTTCCTGCTGCTGGGTTGATACGAGGTCCAGTACATCTTTCAGGCTGCTTTTATGTTGTTCTGTGATATTGGCTGTATCTTCCGCTCTTTCTTTGGCGACCTGCAGCATATCCTTTAATTCAGCCATTAGTTGATCGTAGTTGCGTAATTGTGGAGTGTTTTCTCCTGTCCCGCGTGATCTCACGAGCTCTGCATTCATCGCTTCTACCTTCTCGCATATGAGAATCATCTGATGACGGTGCGAGGCAGAGTTCTGATTCTGTACTTCATAAGAATATAGAATGTTCTCGATGGAGGAGACGATCTCTACGGAACGCTGGTTGGTCGTGTCTACGGTGGTATTCAGATTGGTCTGATATTCACGAATCGATTGGACCGATTCCGTTAATCTGGACAGCATATGTTCCATCGCTTGCTTCGCTTCGATCACTTTTTGCGTCTTGCTTCGGTTCTCCAGCTGCAGATTATTGTTGAATTTAGCCTGCATAATATTAGAGACGGACACAAAACAAAAAGTAACGATGTAATACAGGAGATCGTTCACGTTTGTCGAATGGAATATGAATTCACCTTGAGTAAAGAAGTAGTAGCATAGAATGGCTAATGTAATCAGCGTTGTCATCAGATTAATAAACCGATCCTGGTAAATTCCCATGATAGCGACATAAAAATACATGGTCATGATGTTGATCATGTGAGGATCAATATGATTAATCATGAACATAAAAATACCAATCACGATCATATTAAAATACTTCATATAAGGTGTAAGCCGCTCTTCAAATTTAGAATAGCTGGCCACAATCGTCATCGGAACGAGCACGAGAAATATGATCCCCTCCACCGTAAGTACAAATCTCAGCGGGATTCCTAATGCAAAGTTAAGCATTTGTACGACAGTAATGACCGTGGCAAACACGGCAACAACCCAGTTGTTTCTCTTCCTTAGTAAGTAATGCTTGTCCACGTCAAAAAACACCCGCTTTCCATTCCCCGGGTGGACTATACCAGTCATATGGAGCTTGTTCATACACTTCTTTCAGATGAAAAAGAGCTGGAATAGCAAGAGCTCCCTTAAACCACTCTTCCTTCTGTACTTGGGTTGTTCTGATACGATACGTATGGTTGAACAGCTCAAATACGTAAGGATCTGCCATTCCAACGGCATGAGTGTATTGATGTTCTTTGGCATAGTGAATCATGAAGCTGACAATTTCTCTTCCGAGCTTGCCGCGATAGCTTGGCAATACAGCAAAACTATCGACCTCCACGAGATTCATCCCGTCTAATACAATATCATCAAATTTATTTCTTATAAAAGGCCTTGAATATGCATAAGGTGTAAATTGAAAGGTTCCCCCGGGTTCCTCGTCTATATAAAAAAGGAATTGCTCCGAATGGGGTTCAGCATATTCCATTTCAAACCCTTTCTCATCCCAGCTTGTCTTTTTAATGAGATAAAAAATATCGAGTTCTTGCTGAGTACCGACTTTTCTATACATCTTTCTTCCTCCTGCTGGCGTGTTGTCGTATCTAAGTATATCGGAGATTGAGGAAAAAGACTGTAGTTAATTCTGATTTCCAGCAGAAAATAGTGCCACACTGTTGTCACTTTGAGCTCGTATACTGTGAATCGTCAATCCTTTTGGAACACCCCGTATATTTATCGCGTGAAAGCGAAAAGAATAATAAGAAGGATAGACCCTTACGATTTCAGGTGTGTCTTGATATAATAAAGCGTCATAAGGTAGAGAGGATGAATTACATCAATGCTTGAAATGAGAAGCTATAGATTTGAAGAGGTTAAAGATCCGTTTGGCATTCTGGCAGGAACCCGTTATGAATTCCATATTGATCTGGACGTAGAGGAAGATGACGAGCTGTACTCCGAGAACGGTGTGTACATCCGGGTCATTTATAGAACCAGCGAAGCGGATTCCGGTATTGTCAAATATGAGCTATACGAGAGCGTAACAGATCAATATTTGGATTTTGATCTGGAGGAAGATGAGATCGCTGTCCTTGATGCGTTCTGTAAGGAGAAGCTGACAGAAGTCTAGTCAGAAAGAATCAGCCGGTATGTGAGTGAAATTATAAAGAGTTTCTTTTGATAAGCAGCAGTGCTGTTGTCGAAGGAGGCTCTTTTTTTTTGTTAAATCAAAGCTCTTTAATAGCCGATAAATAGGTGAAATGATTGTTGAAGGAGCGGGCTTTTTGTATAAAAGATTATTAACGATTTCTATCATCTTTATTGTCTTACTTTCTTTGATTCCCATATCTATTCTTATTAGTAACGAAGCACGTCAAGAATTACAAGTACAAAACGGAGTGATGGACCTCGCAGCTTGGAATCCAGAGCAGGACGGCAGGATAAAGTTGGATGGTGAATGGGAGTTTTATTGGAATGAGTTACTTCCCCCTTCCTTCTTCAGGCAAGACTCATCAGAGGCTGCTTCCAGAATGATAATGAAAGTGCCCTCTGATTGGACCCAGAGCAGAATTAACGGCAAGCCTCTACCTGCGCACGGGTATGCGACTTATCGGATGGTACTGAGCAATGTTCCTGATCATATGGTTTTTGCATTAAAAAAAACGAATATCCGTTTTTCAAGTGATATTTATATCAATGGTGAGAGGTTGCTGTCTGATGGGAATCCCTCTGATCGCAGTACAGACTATACAGCAGGCAATATCCCTCAAATGGGAGGATTCCCATCTACTGGTGATGATATAGAAATTATAGTTCATGTAGCTAACTATGATTATATAAATGCTGGGATTCCAGCTTCCATTTATTTTGGCGAGCTGAACCATATGACGAAACATCAACAACAGCTGATCGTTCGTGAGTTCAGTTTGATTGCTATCCTGGTTACACTTGCGGTTATATACGCCGTATGCTTCATAGCTGCATGGCTGAATGGAAAGAAAGATTATTCATTGCTTCTATTTTCCTTGATATGCTTACTATTTTCTATCTATCAGGGGCTAGTAGGGGAAAGGGTCTTATTGCTGTTTGGTTCAAGCTTTTCCTTTGAATGGATCTACAAAATAAAGGATATCAGCTCGATAACCTACTTTATCGTACTTGCTCTCCTCTTCAATCAGTTACAACAGAATATCATTTCACGAAGAGCTACGAAAATAACGATTACCGTACTTAGTATATTTACACTGCTTATCGTGCTTCTTCCTATTCAAAGCTATACCTTAATTCAAGTATATGTAATTGTATTTTATGAGCTTCTTCTGCTATGGATGCTGGTGAGGGCAGGGGGACTGTACGTTAAAAGTACAACAAATCAGCGAATAAATTCTTTATTGTTGTTTTTAGGGATGCTCACAATAAATCTGTATTCATTAGACCTGCTCTTGTTTGCATTCTCTCTAAAAGAAGAGATATGGCTTGGGCAATTATACATTGTTATTTTTAATATCATTATGATCTTTCTCGTTGTGCTTCGTTTCTTTACGGCTTATCAGAAAATGAAAGAGATGAAAAATAAATTGGTTAGGCTTGATAAAATTAAAGATGATTTCTTAATCAATACATCTCATGAGCTAAAGACACCACTTGGTGCGATTGTGGGTATTACTGACTCGATCATTCAGCGTGTTGAAGGACCTCTTAACGAGCAGCAAATTCAGAATTTAACCATTGTTAAGAACAGTGGAAGAAGATTAACTATGCTGGTTAACGAATTGCTGGATTACTCCAAGATGAAGAATGGAGATATAACAATCTATAAGAAAAGGATGAATCTGAAAGCATCTGTAGACGCGGTTATTAAAGTGCAGATGTTTATACTCGGGAACAAGCCCGTCCGTCTCATAAATAGCATTTCTGAAGCATTCCCGGATATTTATGCCGACCCTGATCGATTACTACAAATTCTGCATAATTTGATTGGGAATGCGATTAAGTATACAGACCTTGGTGAAGTTGAAATAAGTGCAGGGATGAATCGAAATACGGTCGTGATTCATGTTAGAGATACTGGAATTGGAATCGCTCCGGATATGGAAGAGGTTATATTCCAAGCCTACGAGCAGATTGAATCCTCATCGAAATACGATCGAAGCGGTATAGGCATCGGACTGAATATTACTAGGAAGCTCGTTGAACTGCACGGGGGCCAGATTCAGGTGGAATCTGCGATCGGAGAAGGATCTGTTTTTACATTTACCCTACCACAGCTAGGTATGGATTCAGCTGAGCGGGATACAGCATCAAAGGAACATCATGTGGAGGCTAACGAGTCATTGAATTTACAAGTTCAATATCCGTTATATCTGGAGGGTAAAATCAAAGAACCCATATTGGTCGTCGAGGACGACTTAGCCAATATGCAATCCATAATCAATGCTTTGAAGCTGAAGGGTTACTCGATTGTTGCCGTTAACAATGGGCATCAGGCGCTTCAGGAGCTGGATAAAAACCAGGATTTTTATCTTGTTATTTTGGACATTATGATGGCTGATATGAGCGGTTATGAGGTACTAACGAAAATCCGAGAAAGATATACGCTTTTTGAGCTGCCAGTATTAATGCTTACAGCGAGAAATAAGGCTGATGATATGAGGGTTGCTGTGGATAACGGTGCGAATGATTACGTCGGGAAGCCATTTGAGACAGAGGAATTGCTGGCTAGGGTCAACAACCTTACCAAAATGAAAGCAGCTGTGAAACATGCGAAGGACGCTGAAATTGCTTTTTTACGCTCACAAATTAAGCCGCACTTCTTATATAACGCCTTGAACTCGATAGCTGAGCTATGTATCGTTGAGCCTTCTCAGGCAGAAGATTTGGTGCTCCATCTTTCCAGTTATTTAAGAAATAGCTTTGATTTTAAACAGCTGGATTCGTTCACTACGCTCGAGAAAGAATTAGCACTGGTTGAAGCTTATGTCCATATTGAAAAAGCAAGGTTTGGCAGCCGAATTCAAGTAGAGTATGACATTGACGCGGATCCATTTATCCAAATTCCCCCCCTCAGCCTGCAGCCGTTAGTAGAGAATGCAATCAGACATGGGCTTATGTCCAACTCCAATGGAGGAATTGTTAATGTCGTGGTGAGGAAGCAGGAGGATTATATGATGTCCTTTTCCGTATCCGACAATGGTTGTGGGATGAGTGAGAAGAAGCTTAAGGAGATTCTATCTCCTCAGACAGAGACAAAAGGTGTAGGCCTGTGGAATATAGGTCAGCGAATCAAACTGTTATACGGTATCGACTTTGAGGTTACAAGCGTGGAGGGAGTCGGGACACGAATTATGTTCCAAATTCCGGCCCATCCAGAATACATGAAAAGGAGTAATTAAAGAATGCTGCAAGCCGTTATTGTGGATGATGAAGAGCTCTCTATTAATCGCTTGAAAAGACTGCTGACGGATAATGAGGAAATAGAGGTTTGCCGTACTTATTTGAATCCAAAGGATGCCCTTGAATATATAGAAGCAAACCACGTGGACATCGTATTTTTAGATATTTCAATGCCTGAATTAAATGGAATGGAGCTATCCAAGTATCTGAAGCATCACAATGACTCCATTGAGGTCGTTTTCGTAACCGGATACGATGAATATGCGGTTCAAGCCTTCGAAATTAGCGCACTGGACTATCTATTAAAGCCTGTCACGGCACAGAGAGTAGAGGTGACTTTAAACAAAATTCGCAGAACCGTTTCAACTAAGATCCAAGAAAAAAGGCTGACTGCAGAGACCACTGATCTGCTCTTGAAGGTTGAAATGTTTGACGGATTTAAAGTATATCAAAGCAATCATCAAAAAGAATGGGTTAAGCTGAGAAGCCCTAAGACGGAAGAATTGTTTGCTTTTTTGCTGCATAAAAGAACAGTTAGTCGTGATGAGATTATTGATACTTTATGGAAAAATTTTGAGCCTGAAAAAGCTTGGAAAAATCTGAATTCCACCCTGTACTACATTCGCCAAGCTATTAATGGCTGCTACAAGGGAGCATCTGTTATCCAAGCAACCAGAAATGAGATTCGTATTGATGTAGGGTATTTGTCCTGTGACATATATGAGTTTGATCGTTTGATGAAGCAGCAAAGCAACAGTCGTATTTTTGAAATTGAACAAGTAGAGTCAGCCATGAAGTTGTATACCGGACCGTTTCTGAAAGGAAAAACATACGAATGGGCGAGCAGCAGGGGGTTAGAGCTTGAACAGGATTATATGAAAATGCTTGAATATGCTGCCAAATACTATAGAAAAACAAATCATAGCGAACGGTCTCTATACTTTTATGAAGAAATGATCAGAATAGATGCTTTTCGTGAGGATATTGGCGAAGAATTGATAAAAATGTACTTAGAGCTGGGAAGGGAAAAGGAAGCGCTCCGTTTTTATCAGAATTTAGAAGATTTATATAAAATAGAACTAGGGACAGAACCGGTATCTTCTATTAAAAAGCTAATCAGCTCACTTGTGTAATGATGCAAAAAAGGGCCTTGTATGATAAGTCTATTATCCTAGGTCCTTTTTACTTGTTTATTTTTTGTTTATTTCATAAATGTATAATTTAGGAGAATTATGTCGAATTGAGCAATTAGTAATAGAGGGGAAGAAACAAATGAACCGGAAATTTGTAAAAATCGCCGTAAGTACGACGCTATCTGTTGGTATTGCGGTATCTGGAACTGGTTACAGTGGGAGTGCCTGGGCCCAAGCAGCAGGCATGGGTTGGAGTACGGAAGATAGAGAAACGGTGCTTCAACCGATTGAGGAGGATTCTGGAAGCCGGGAAATTAGCGTTTCCTCTATACTTCAGGATAAGGTGCCGTCCGAGGAAGTGCTGGGTATAGCTATTATGGATACGGATACTGCAAATGGAATCTGGGAGTATTACAACGGGAGCATCTGGTACAACATTGAGAAAACGGATGGAGGAACCTCTTATCTATTACTGGCAGGTTCAGATAAAATTCGCTTTACTCCCAATCCGAATTGGAATGGTCAGGCAAGTATGAAGTACAAGCTGTGGGATATGTCCAGTGGAAGTAGATATGCAAAAAATGTAGATACGAGCTCAGCTGCTTATAGTACGGATCAGGGAGAAGCATATATTTCGGTGACTCCTGTAAATGACGCGCCGTATCTGACGGATGAGCAAGCAGGAGAGTATCTTTATTTTGACGGAAATGGAGATTACGTTACGCTGCCATCCAACATAAATTCGATTTACGCAGATTCCTTCACAGTTGAAGGATATTTAAAGGTGAATCAGTTTAACACTTGGATGAGATTTTTCGAGTCTGCCAATGGTCCGGGCAGTGATAACATCTTTGTCGGATTTACTCAAGGCAAGATGAATTTTTCCGCATACAACGGTTCAAGTGGTCCTGTTGATGGGGCAACTAATAATATGACTACAGTAGAAAGCTTTCCTTTGAATCAATGGGTTCATGTTGCGCTAGTGTACAATCAGGAAGAGAAAAGAGCGTATATCTATTGGAATGGTGAGCTTAAGGCTTCTGGTGCTGCAGATTTAAGCTCTATTGGATCTAGATTTAGAGCAAATCATTATCTTGGCAAGAGTAGCTGGGGACAGGATGGCTATTATTCCGGAGGCATGAAGGATGTAAGGTTCTGGAGTAAGGCGAAGAGCAAAGAAGATGTCATTCGAGAAATGAATACTACGCTTACAGGTACAGAGACCGATCTCATTGCGAGTTACAGCTTAGACAGCAGCAGCAATGGAGATAACGCTGTCAGCTTGCCAGAAGTAATGAATGGCCAGATTGAAAATGCTGTATTTAAACAAGCAGAAGGATTCATCAGCGCAGTTACGACAGACATGAACAGAACGGCAGAGAGAGCGTTTAAAGTGTTCGACGTAGATGGAGATGAGCTTCAAGTTACAGCTGTGTCGTCTAACCCGAATCTCATTTCAAATGATAATTTGGAGATCAGCGGGGCTGAAGAGAATCGAACAATTACAATGAAGCCAACAGCTAATCAATATGGTACATCCAGAATTACAGTCAAGGTTAATGATGGAATAATTACTGAATATTACGACTTTCAGCTTATTGTAAATGGAACGGGAGAAATTATTGTAACGGATGTAATATTGAGCAAGAATGATCTTGAGTTGACTGTGGGTGGAGAGAATGAGCAATTGAGTGCGTCTATATCCCCTGCAAATGCAAATAATCCTAATGTAATCTGGTCCTCCAGCGATCCATCAGTTGCTACTGTTGATGAGAACGGTGTTATTACACCGGTTGGACCTGGCTCAGCGATTATAACTGTCACGACAGTTGACGGTGAGTATACAGATACAGTGACAGTCAATGTGGCGGACAAGCCAGGCAACCCTGAGAATGTGGCTGCAATTCCGGGTGATGGTGAAGCGATAGTTAACTTTACAGCGCCTGCCTTCGATGGAGGCAGTCCGATTACGAATTACACGGTAACTGCTCAGCCTGGGGGTATTACGGCTAGTGGTACGGAAAGTCCGATCAAAGTTACAGGTTTGGAAAATGGTATAGCCTACACCTTCACCGTGGTAGCGACTAATCGTGCAGGAGATTCCCTATCTTCGATTTCATCGGCAAGTGTTACACCAATGCCGCCTGCACCAGGAGCGCCAATATTGCTTGAGCCTGTTGCTGGTAATGGAGAAGTGACCTTGACTTGGAACGGAGTGGACGAGGCAACGGGATATAAAGTGTTCATGAGTGAATCGCCGGAAGCGATCGATAACGAAGTAGCTGCCGTAACAGATTCAGTCTACAGTCACACCATTACAGGGTTAACGAATGGCAAAGCCTATTATTTTGTACTAAAGGCAACGAACACGGGCAGTGATAGTGCCCCTTCCTTACCGGTTACTGCTACGCCGATGACGGTTCCTGGGGTGCCGACCAATATAACGGCCACAGCAGGCAATCGTCAAGCGATCATCACCTTTACTCCTCCTGTGGATGACGGAGGAAGCCCAATTACGGGATATGAAGTTACCGCCATGCCAGGAAACCATAAGGTGTTTGGAACATCTAGCCCTATTACAATGACAGGCTTGGATAACGGGACGAGCTATACCTTTACGGTTACCGCCATTAATGGCAAAGGAAACAGTGTGCAATCTGCTGAATCGGAGTCTGTGACCCCATTGGTACCAACTGCTCCGCCAAGCGAGGACGATACAAATGTACCGACTCCGCCGACTACTCCAGTGACGGCACCACAAGCTGAATCAGAAATTCTGATAAACGGCAAAGCAGAGGATATCGGAACCGTGTCAACTAGTGAGCAAAATGGTCAAAGTGTAATCAAAATGTCTATAGACGAACAGAAATTAAATGATAAGCTTGCAAGTGAAGGTTCAAGCTCAATCTTATCCATTGCTGCCAAGCAGGAATCCGATGTACTGATCGGTGAACTAACCGGGCAGACAGTCAAGAATCTGGAGAAGACAGAGACCAAGCTCGAAATCAAGACATCAAATGCAGCATATATTCTGCCTGCAGATGCAATCCGAGTTGATGAAATTTCGAAAGAGTTTGGAGCTGCAGCACTTCAGGATATTAAATTTGAAGTGAAGGTTGCAGCGACCAATAGTGAAATGGTTAAGGTAATCGAGAATGCAGCTGTAAACGGCAAATTCACCTTGATTACACCTGCTGTTGATTTTTCTATAAGTGCCACTTATGGTAATCAGTCCGTTGAAATTTCTGAATTTAATCAATTTGTTACTCGGATGATTGCTATTCCTGATGGAGTAGACGTAAGCAAGATCACGACGGGCGTCATCGTTGATGCAAATGGCTCGGTACGTCACGTACCAACCAAAGTTACGCAGATCAACAGCAAGTATTATGCAATGATTAATAGTTTGACGAGCGGCAATTCCTATTCTGTAATTTGGAATCCTATTGAATTTAGTGATGTACAAGGTCACTGGGCACAAGCTGCAGTAAATAATATGGGATCAAGAATGGTAGTTGATGGAGTAGGCAGCAGCCTGTTCAATCCTGATCAGAATATTACCCGAGCAGAATTTGCGGCAATTATTGTTCGCGGGTTAGGGCTAGCACGTGATAATCAACCATCGTCATTTACGGATGTAGCTATGTCAGACTGGTATAACAGTGCTGTAATAACAGCAGCCGAATTTGGACTTATTCAAGGTTTTGGAGACGGCACCTTCCGTCCGAATGAACAAATTACTCGTGAGCAGGCCATGGTCATCATTGCAAAGGCGATGGAAATCACGGAGCTGAATACTACGCTGCCGACGGATGCTTCCCAGCTTGATACTTTCGTGGATGCACCAGATGCGTCGAAATGGGCGAGCGTGGGCATTGCGAAGAGTGTACAAGCAGGCGTTATTAATGGCAGAAGTGAAACCAAGCTTGCTCCAAAAGCAAATATGACCAGAGCTGAAGTTGCAGCGATTGTAGAGCGGCTCCTCCAGAAATCTGAACTAATCTAAGATGTGGATAAAAGAGAGTTTCTCATGCAAGCAGGTAGCTCCTGTTGCAGAGAAGCTCTTTTTTTGAACAAACAGGAAACTTTTACTGTATTACAGCGTCTATAATATAAATTACATTGTGATTATTTTCTCATATACAATTTGAGCTTCGTTAAGGAGGTGGCATGAGAGTGTTTGCGAATCAGCCGATATATGTCGAGACACTCATCCATACGGACATGGAATCGATCTGGGAGGCTACGCAAAACCCACAGAAGCATGTGGAATGGGATCTTCGTTTTTCGCAGATTGATTACATCCCTAAGCAAGAAGAGGAGGAAAAACAGCGATTTCGTTATGTGACGAACATCGGATTCGGGCTCCGAATAGAAGGGGAGGGAGTGACCACTTCCGGGAAACATCAGGATCATAAACGTATGTCTTCCCTACATTTCTCCTCGGATCAGGCGATCTCTCTTATTTTGTCTGGAGGAGGGTACTGGCGCTATGAGCAGGCGGATAAGGGCATCCGGTTTCTAACCCGTTATGATTACAAGACCCGATTTTATTTCCTGGGAAAATGGTTTGACTTTTTTGTTTTCAGGCCATTGATGGGCTGGGCAACAGCGCTCAGCTTTGATGTACTTAAGATTTGGCTTGAAAAAGGAATTTCTCCTAAAATATCCTACCGGCAGCTATTTATTCATGCGATCGTCACGTTTGGCCTTATGTTTACCTGGATTTACCATGGATTGGTACCGAAGCTGCTTACGCAGGATGCTCAGGAGCTTGCACTGTTGAAGGGGATCATCGGTTCGGAGGCGAATGCAGTGCTCTTGCTGCAGGTGGTGGGGCTGCTGGAAATAGCCGTTGGGATCTTATGCCTCTTATTTCACAGGCGAAAGGCGCTCTACATATTCAACATTGCAGCTATGCTGCTTCTCACTATCGGTGCAGCGATCTCAGATATATCCGTCTTCCTTGCGCCGTTTAATCCAGCCACTTTAAATATGGCAGTTTGTTTGCTTGCCTGGATAGGCTGTATGACACTCGCACATCTTCCATCCGCAAAGCACTGTATCCGCAAGCAGCCATGAGAGAGGAGAACAAGCAATGGATTCGATCTATCGGACAGTACTAGGAACCGATTTTGAGAAGCTCCACCCCCGAATTCAGAAGCGATTTGGGTTTAACAGCTTAAGCGGAATCGCTTCAATCGGGAGAGGAGTGATGGATTCCGTATGGTATGGACGAATGTATACCCTTCCTTTTCTATATATCGGTACCTGGCGAAATATTATGTTTCCTCAGAAAGGGACGAATGTGCCGTTTACGATAGAAAACTATGCATATCTGGATCAATTCGGAAGAGAGACCGTGACTTGGATCCGGACCTATGATTTTGGTAACCAACGCCGCAGATTTGATGCGACCATGATTTACAGCTGTCAGCGGAACAGGATTGTGGATTATCTAGGCACGCATCAGCATCTGGCAGTGGACATTGACCTGACTGTCGATGAGGAAGGAGGCTTAAGACTGCGATCTGGTGAGCAGCGTTTTTATGAAGGCATTATCGGATTTCGGTTTCCCATGCGGTTCTCCGGTGTAGCGGATGTGAGGGAGTGGTACGATGAGACAATGGATAAATATCGTATAGACGTTAAAGTGACAAATGATCATTGGGGACCGCTATTTGGTTATCATGGAAGCTTTGATACAGCCTTTATTCCGATCAAAGTAGGCGGGATCCCTGCTTATATCAAGCCGGTTCGTGAGGAAAAGCGGGAATAGTGACAGGAGTCAAACAAATTCTCAAGAGACTTTTTCCGTAATAGAGCGATATACATTGTACGATAGTCTGTCAAAAGGCTGCTATAGAATTTTCAAAAAGGATGCGTGAATTCGGCGCATTCTTTTTTTATGGAGTACAAAGAAATACGGCATCGGTTAGTCATTTATACAAATGGTTGATCTGTTAGCAGAAACAATCCAGACTACACCGAATAGCGAAAGTAAAGCGTTTATACATAGATACAAAATAATGGAATTGCAGGAAAGCTCAGCAGGAGCCCATAGTGAAAAGAAGGATGAAACGAGAGGAGAAGGGTGATGGCACGAATCCTGTTTAACCATGTGTACAAAAGATATGGCAAAGATCAGCAGCCCGTCGTACAGGATTTTCATCTGGAGGTTGTGGACAGAGAGTTTATCGTATTTGTTGGACCATCGGGGTGCGGCAAATCGACGACGCTGCGTATGCTTGCCGGGCTGGAGGAAATCTCTGAGGGCGAGATTTGGATCGATGATGAAATGGTCAATCAGCTACCGCCGAAGGATAGAGACATCTCGATGGTGTTCCAGAACTATGCACTGTACCCCAATATGTCCGTATATGAGAACATTGCGTTTGGACTAAGACTTCGCAAATTGCCAAAGCATGATATTGATCTGGCGGTAAAGCGAGCAGCGAGAATACTTGAGATCGAATCGTATCTTGACCGAAAGCCGAAGGAGCTGTCCGGCGGACAGCGTCAGCGTGTAGCACTTGGCCGCTCCATCGTGCGTAATCCGCAGGTATTTCTCATGGATGAGCCGTTATCTAACTTGGATGCCAAGCTCCGGGTTCATATGCGTACTGAGATCATCAAGCTTCATAAACAGCTTGGAGTGACAACCATATATGTAACCCATGATCAGACAGAAGCGATGACGATGGGCAGCCGAATTATCGTACTGAAGGACGGCATTATTCAGCAGGTGGATTCTCCAGAGCTGATATACAATTGTCCGCAGAATATGTTCGTTGCAGGCTTTATCGGCTCTCCACAGATGAATTTTATAGAAGGGAAAATTGTAGAAGCGGACGATCAGCTGGAGTTTCAGACGAGAAGACATCGTCTCGTTATTCCGGAGAGCGCTGCTGTTCCCTTGAGGAAGCGAAACAGGGTCAATAAGTACGTTATCCTCGGGATCAGGCCGGAGAATATAAGCATAGAACCAATCATGTTCGAGACCTTTCCAAACGCTGTATTCCAAGGCATACATCAGTTCAGTGAGCTAATGGGTGCCGACCGCTACTTGTATGTCGATATTGGAACTGACAAGGATTTAATTGTCAGGGTGAACCCGAGAGACCATGTGGAAGAGCTGACAGAGATACGGCTGGCGATGGATATGAACAAGGCACTATTTTTCGATAAAACTACGGGTGAAAGGTTCAGCTGATTTACAGGAAAAGAGAGGTGCAATATGAAGCATATCCGCTATATTTTCCTTATCCTTCTGCTTGGTATCGTTCTGTCTACGGGCATCTTTCCATACACAAGCCCTTCTGCCACTCCACCTGTATCCGCTGCCGATTCCTTACAAGATTCAAAGGATGGAGAATATCCGCTTGTTAATCCCACAATTGAAAGCGCATTCGAACCGTATTATTCGGATGTTGCTGATTCATGGGAGCAAGAAGGAGTTCCGCCGGCTCGGGAGTCCATTCTCGTACCCGGCACAAGTATCTCAGGCCAATCGGAAGGGGCAAGTGTATCCGCCGGCTCATACGCAGGCAAGGAAGATGTACTGATCTGGAGCAATAACCGGACGGAATGGATCGAGTATGAAATTGATGTTCCTGCCGAAGGAATGTATGAAATGGCGCTGTCATATCACGCCTTGATTGATGAGGATGCCGTTTATCAGAGCTACCGGCCGACAACGATGGCTGTATCCTTTGAAGGTGAATATGTGTTCAACGAGGCAAGGGCGATTGAGTTTGCCAGATGGTTCAGGGATGAGCTTCCTTTCAAGACAGATGAGAATGGAAACCATATTAGACCCAGGCCGATTGAACAGAATCAGTGGATGAGACAGCCATTTCAGGATGCGGAGGGAACCACTCCTCTACCGCTAAAGTGGAAGCTGACCGAAGGCAAGCATACCTTGCGTCTTCAATCCTTTGCACCTATCGTTATCGATCGAATTGAGCTTGTTCCGCCAACAAGGATACCGCCTTACGAGGTGTTTCAGACTAACATGCCGGTGAGCAATGGGAATGCGAGTGGAAGTGAAGTCATCGTAATTGAGGCCGAGAATATGCAGGCCAAGAATGATGTAGCGATTCAAGCGATGACGGATCAGGACCCGCTCATGACACCGGACGCCGCGAGCAAGCTGATCTTTAATGCCGTCGGCGGCACACGCTGGCAGAATGGCGGCGGCGCAATAACCTGGAGCTTCACAGTACCGGACAGTGGACGTTATAACCTAGGGATCAGGGCCTATCAAGGCTACCAATCGAGCAAAAAGGTGTATCGGAAGATCATGATTGACGGGAAGGTGCCCTTCGAAGAGCTGCTGGCATATCCGATCTCTTATTCTACAAGCTGGCAGGGGCTGGTGATCGGCCAATCTGCGGAAGAACCTTATGAAATATACCTTGAAAAAGGTGAGCATACCCTCACACTGGCTGCTACATATGCTCCTTACAATCAAGTTCTTAACGAGCAAGAACAAGTACTCGCTTCAATTAGAGCCTTATCTGAGAATATCAACACGATTACCGGAGGAGTAGAAGATACAGCTCGAACGTGGAGAATCAAAGAGAACTTTCCGGAGCTGATTACAAGGACAGAGGAGATTAAGCGGAAGCTCGAACGTATGGCGGCCATGCTGCTTGAGGTGAATGGCGAAGCGGATGCAAACTCACAGTCCTTGTCTACAGCAATAACCGATGTAGAGGACATTCTTCGTTATCCGAATGATATACCCTACAAGCTGGAGGATCTAAGTCTGATCTCATCCCGGATTGCTTCAATTACAGCGAGTCTCACGGCTGCACCGCTTGCGCTTGACAAGCTGTATATTGCTCCGGCAGGCACAGCTTTTCCGCGAATGGAAGCCAATTGGGGGGAGAAGACGCTAAGAAATGCCTCTTCTTTCTTTCATTCCTTTAGTTCAGACAACAGACTATCGTCCAGTGAGGGTGAGGTACTGAATATATGGGTCAACTATGGCCGTGACTATGTCAATCTGATACAGGAGATGGCGGATCAATATTTTACTCCGGAGACGGGCATCGAAGTCCAGGTGGACCTGCTGCCAGACGAAAATTTACTAGTGATGGCGAATGCCGCAGGTAAATCTCCGGATATTGCCCTAGGGATGACGGAAGGAAGGCCGATTGAATTGGCCATTCGCGGGGCAGTAGAGGACTTGTCCAATTATCCGGGATTTGATGATTTGTTTGAACAATACTCACCAGGCTCTACTTTACCCTACTATTTTGCTGACGGCTACTATGCACTGCCGGAAACACAGCGGTTTCAGGTGCTCTATTACCGCAAGGACATTTTGCAGAAGCTGGGGCTTGGCGTGCCCGATACATGGGAAGATGCGATCGAGATGCTTCCCACTCTGCAGCAGAACGGATATAACTTCCACATTCCGTATAACGATTACATGACCTTCCTATATCAGTACGGTGCTGAATTTTATACGGCAGACGGAATGAAGACAGCACTTGATTCACCCGAGGCGTTCACCGGCTTCAAGCTTATGACCGATCTGTTTACTGTATATGGAATCGAGCAGCAAGTTCCGAGCTTCTACCAGCATTTCCGCGATGGAGATATGCCGATCGGGATCGCTGATTTTAACTTTTATTTGCAGATGCGTGTGGCTGCGCCTGAGCTGGATGGCTGGTGGGGAATGGCACCGCTGCCGGGAACAGAGAGTGAGCGCGGGGAAGTAGAACGCTGGACAGGCGGAAATCAGACCGCGGCGTCGATCTTCTCAAACAGCAATCTTAAAGAGGAAGCCTGGCAGTTTCTGCAATGGTGGCTGTCGAGCGAGACGCAGCAGCGATTCGGGAATGATCTGGAAGGATTCTACGGCGTAGCGTTCCGCTGGAATACGGCGAATCTTGAAGCCTTTACAGGACTGCCGTGGAACGAGGAAGAGCTTGCAGTCATGCTTGAGCAGTGGCGCTGGTACAAGGATATGGCCAATATACCAGGCTCGTATTTTATCCCGCGGGAAGTGATGAACGCATGGAACAGAACCGTCCTGAGCGGTCAGAACTACCGTGATGCCCTTGAAGAGGGAATACTCGGCATTGATCGTGAGATTTGGCGTAAGGCGAGGGAGTTCAATTTCATTGATGATCAGGGACAGATTGTAAGCACCTATGATCCACCACAGGTGACAGAGCCTTGGAAGGGAGTGGATAGGTATGTCAACCCATGAGGCAGAGCTCTCTAAGCCATTAAGACCTCCAGAGAAAAAGCAAAAGACCAGCAGCAATCGTATTGCAGCGCTGTTTAGGGAGATATGGAAATACCGGCTTTCTTACCTGTTTATTTCTCCCTTTGTCATCGCCTTTACGTTGTTCATTCTTCTGCCGGTACTGGCTGCGTTTGGGCTTAGCTTCACGGATTTCAATACAATTCAATTCCCTAGATTTATCGGCTGGGACAACTATGAGTACATTTTTTCACAGGATACCTTATTTCTAAAGCACGCAATTCCGAATACGATCAAATTTGCGGTGCTGGTTGGTCCAGGCGGATTGATTCTGTCCTTTATTCTCGCCTGGCTGATCGCTCAGATTCCAGACAAAATTCGGCTGTGGTTCGTGCTTGCGATTTATGCTCCCTCTCTAACAGGAGGCGTAGTGATGCAGATTATTTGGCAGCCGCTTCTGTCCGGAGATCGGATCGGTTATCTAAACAGCTTCTTGCTTAAGCTTGGCATCATTGACGAACCGCAGTTATGGGTGCTTGATCCGGCATACCTGATGAATTCCATGATTATCGTCACCTTGTGGTCAAGTATGGGCGTGGGCTTCCTTGCGATGCTCGCCGGAATTCTGAACGTCGATGAGACACTCTATGAGGCCGGGCGGCTTGACGGGATCAAGAGCAGATTGCAGGAAATCTGGTATATTACGATTCCTTATATGCGGCCGCAGATGCTGTTTGCTTCCGTGATGGCCATTGTATCTGCGTTCAAGGCTGGAGCCATTGGTGAACAGCTGTCGCAGACCAAGCCCACTCCTGAATATGCAGGCCATACTCTCGTCAATCACATTGACGATTATGGGCTGGTCCGGTTTGAGATGGGTTATGCAGCAGCTTTATCCGTTGTTCTGCTCATTACGATCTATATATTCAACAGGCTCAGCTGGAGATTGTTTGGTACGAAGGGGGAATGAACATGGACCATGCCGCAAATGATGGATCACAGAAGTCAGTCAAACGGCCTGTAATACGCCATAAATTCTGGCTTCGGCGTATGGACAGAACACAGCTGATTTTGACGTTTCTGCTCGGCATATTCGCTGTGCTGATGCTGGTGCCGATCATTTACATCATAAACCATGCGCTCAAGCCGTACTCGGAGCTGTTTATTTTCCCTCCGAATATTTTTGTCCGGCAGCCGACCTTGAGCAATTTTACCGAGCTGTTTGTCATGACCCGGGATGCTGTCATCCCAGCTTCAAGATATTTATTTAACAGTATCGTCGTCGGCGTCATCGGAACAGGAAGCGTCGTTATTGTAAGCGCTCTCTGCGCCTATCCGCTCTCGAAGCATAAATTTCCGGGTCACAAGCTGCTATTTTCCATTATCGTCGTGTCCCTGATGTTTGTGCAGGAGGCTATTAATATTCCCAGGTATGTAGTCGTCGCAAATCTCGGTATTATGAACACTTATTGGGCACACATCCTGCCTCATATTGCGAGCACCGTAGGCGTTTTTCTGATGAAGCAGTTTATGGATCAGGTTCCGAATGAGCTGATTGAAGCAGGCAAAATTGACGGAGCGAGGGAGTTCACGATCTTCGCAAGGATCATTATTCCGATTACACTTCCAGCCTGTGCTACAGTCGCCATTTTCTCCTTCCAGTCGATCTGGAGCGATGTATCCACATCGACGCTGTTCATGCAGGACGATGCGATGAAGACTTTTCCTTTCTTTCTGTCGACCCTTACCCAGAACCTCGCCAACTCTGTAGCCAGACAGACGGCAGCGGCAGCAGCTGCACTCATCATGTTCCTGCCAACACTGATTATGTTTCTGTTCTTCCAGCGCAAGGTGATTGCCACAATGTCGCATTCCGGCATCAAGTAGTGAAGGAAAGGAGGATCGTTATGAAGTTTAACTGTGGATTACGTGCATGGTTGTCTGTCGTTAGCTTGGCAATGATCCTGGCTGCTGTGCAGGTTCCGCATACGGCATGGGCGGACGTAACCTACGGCACTTTTACGAAAGACAGCTATGGACATCAGATTGACACCCAGCCCGCCTACACACCCTTCAAAATGATAGGCAAGGATCTCGCCGTACCCGATCCAGACAATCCGGGGCAATTCGTGGCTTCACCGATGCAGAAGCCTTCGGATGTCTATATCAGTGAGTCTGATGAAATTTATGTGGCAGACACGGGGAACAATCGAATTGTGAAATTTGATAAAGACGGGAATTTTGAAAGGTATTATGAGCTGGCGGAGAATCCGCTGAATGCTCCTCAAGGCGTATTTGTTGATGAGAAGGGTCATATTTTCATTGCGGATACCGGGAATAAGCGCGTTGTTCGACTGTCGGCATCAGGCCAGCTGCTTAAGGAATATAAGCGTCCTGAATCCAGCAATGTACCAGAGGAGCTGAAATACGATCCCATCAAGGTGGCGGCGGACAGACGCGGATACATATATATTGTCACGATGGGCGGATATTACGGGCTGGTACAGCTTAACCCGGATGGGGAATTTCAAAGATTCTATGGAGCCAATGCGGCACCATTTTCCTTCATTGATTCCATAAAAAGAGCATTTTACACCCGGGAGATGTATGAAAATGAAACGAGCAAAATTCCTCCTGCTGTCAACAATCTTGCGATCGATGACGGGGGGTTCATCTATACCGTAACGAACGGTGCTGAAGTGGAAGCCGAGCAGATTAAAAAGCTGAATTTCCAGGGAGAGAATATTCTTGCCCAATATAATAAATTCGGTACGGCGAAGAAGAGCTTCGGCGAGTATAACTGGTATGACATTCGTTATGTTGACGGCATTACAACCCCTCCCCAAATTGTCGATGTTTCAGTCGATTCGGAAGGGAATTTTACAGTCGTTGATTCCTATTACACCTATTTGAGCCAGTATGATGCTAATGGCAATCTGCTCTTTTACTTCGGCGGACCTTCATCCTCTGCTTCGTCCCAGCTCGGTTTAATTAAGACACCTGCTGCGATTGATATTAATTCCAGAGGAGAAATTTATGTGCTCGACAGTCAGGAAAGCATACTGCAAGCCTATCGTCTGTCGGAATTCGGGGCAATGGTGCATGAGGCGAACCGCTTGACCCAAGAGGGCAGGTATCTCGAAAGTGAGAAGCCCTGGAAGGAAGTACTTCGTCTCAATGAACAATATTTGCCGGCCATTCTAGGTCTAGCACAGGTAGCGTATAAGAAGGGAGAATACGAGGAAGCCGCCAGGCTGTTCAAAATTGCGGGAAACGATGCAGGTTATTCAGAGTCCTTCTGGCAGATCCGGCTGCAGTGGTTCCAGGCTCGATTCTCATTCTTTGCTACGCTGTTCGCAATAGCCGCAGTATTTATATTTGTTGTCAACCGACTAGCTAGAGGAAGAATAAATCGGATGATGGAAGGCTTCTCAAACCGAATGGATGACAGGTATCTGTTGTTCTCCCAACTAAAACAGGCTTTTGTCATTCTAAGACATCCCATCGACGGTTTTACCGCATTAAGGTTTGAGAATAAAGGCGGGTATGTGAGCGCGTGTATTCTGTTGGTACTGACTGGAAGTGCGCTCCTTCTATCTGAACAGATGACGAGCTTTGCGTTCAACCCGGTTTCGCCGTCTTCGGTTACAGTGACCTCGGTGCTGCTCCCTTTCCTAGGGCTGTGGTGCGGTTGGGTTGTAAGCAATTATTTGATTAGCTCCATCTACAGGGGAGAGGGACGTTTCAAGGATGTTTTTGTTGGCAGTGCCTATGCACTCACGCCTTTTATTCTCATTGGTGTACCGCTGGCTGCCCTATCCAATGTCATGACACACGCAGAAGGTGCAATTTACGATTATCTCCAGCTCGGAATGTATATCTGGCTCGCTTTTCTGTTCATCTGGATGGTTCAGTCCTTGCATAATTACACCGTAGGGGAAACCTTGATGAATATGATAATGAGCCTGTTCGCTTTAATTGTGCTCGCAGTCTTGATCTTTCTTGTCATTGGTCTTACGAACGAGCTGCTCGTATTTGTCCATGAAGTCTATCAGGAGGTGCTGTTAAGATGAGGCTTGCAAAATACAGAAAAGCTGTGCTCTTCATTCTTCTCGCCTTCATTATCATACTTGGAGCCAGTAGGCTCGAAGTGAAGTTTAGAGGAGATGACATGGTCCCAGCAGCTCAGCAAGGGACATCAGGAGGTGCGGAGCAGCAAGAGGCCTCACTCCCGGTAGAGGCTGATTTTAGAGCAGCGGCAGAAACCGATTCACTGATTCTGAAGCTGGATGAGACGACAGGACACTTCATTGTCGAGGATAAACGTAACGGCAATATTTGGAGATCCTATCCTGATCCGCAAGACTTCGAGAATGAGACGATCGGTGGAATTTGGAAGACACACCTGGTCTCGCCACTCATGTTCCAGTATACCGATTTCACGGTATATAACACGCAGCCTCGTGAGAGTAATTTCAGGACCTTAGGCGGCACAATTGAAGACATCCAAGAGATCGACGGAGGCATTCAGTGGACATATGATATGCCCAAGCTGGAATTGACCGTGCCTGTCCAAATCCGGATACAAGACGATTACGTGGAGACCAAGATCGTGGATAAGGGCATGAAGGAAGGCAAATACAGTTTGATCTGGCTGAGACTGTTCCCATTTATGGCATCAGAGCACTCAAACGATCGGGAAGGTTATCTGTTCGTTCCGGACGGATCCGGCGCATTGATCGCTTATGATGATCACAGACTGAATACGAATCTTGGTTATCAGGAAAGTGTATACGGCAAAGACCCCTCCTATATGAGCCGGCTTGGCTTCAGTTCTCGTTATCCAGCCCAGATGCCGGTCTTCGGAATTCACTCTGGCGAGAAGGGAATGCTTGCTGTAATAGAAGAGGGAGCCGAATACAGCGATATTTTCGCCGCCCCTTCCGGCATGCTGAGCGGCTATAACTGGATTACGGCACAGCAGTCCTATCGAGCCACGTTTGAGCAAATTACGAACCGGAGCAAAGGAACGAGCTTTACGACCTACAATAAAGATAAGCGTTTCGGCACTGATCGGACTGTACGATATTATTTCTTGAACAATGGCAAATCCGATTATGTCGGCATGGCGGATCGATACCGCAAGTACTTGATGGAAGAGAAAGGGCTTGAGAAACAAAGCGATTCGAAATCTGCCAATATCCCGCTTCATCTCACTCTTCTGGGTGGTGATTCTGAAGATGGGATGCTCGGGAACCGTTATATTCAAGCGACGACAACAGAACAAGCTGCACATATTCTGTCCGATCTCCGGGAACGGGAAGTTGGCCCGATGTCATTAACCTACTTGGGATGGCAGAAAGGCGGTTATGCACAGTATGGCGGATATCTTGGTGTTGATCCGGCGCTTGGCGGCGAGCAGGGGATGAAGGAGTTAATCGAGCATGCCCATTCGCTGGATATCCCGGTTATGCTGGGAGTCAATTATGAGTTCAATAATACCGGTAACGGAGGATTCCGTGAGCAGTATCATGCGATAAGAAACATGGCTGGGACGATGCAGGAAGCCCGAATCCGCGGTGATGAGGTCTATTTGGCCAGCAGTCGCTTTATTCAGAATGCTCTGCGCAAGGAGCTGAGCTCCTATGCTGAGCTAGGGGCAGATGGGCTGTCTCTCCTCGTCACAGGCAGTCGTCTGGACAGCGACTATAACACTAGAATCGGAGCCTCCCGCACGGAAGCGATCTCCATACAGCAAGAGCTCCTTCAGCAAGTGAAGGATGAATTGGGCGAGGCATGGATTGGAAGTCCGAACTTTTATATGCTGGGCGGTGCTACTCATGTGAATGCGCTCCCAGACGATTACTCCTATGATCTGTTCTCGCAGGAGGCCATTCCTTTTGCACAAATCGCGGTGCATGGACTAATCACCTATACGTCTGGATTTGAGAATGACAGGCAGCAATTTAAGCACGATTTTTTGCGGGATATTGAATATGGTGCGCTTCCCTCATTTCTATTCACAGCAGTGCCGGCTGACAGATTGACCCAGGCACACGGTCTCCAGCTCAAAAGCTCCCACTATGCAAGCTGGGCGGATACCGCAGCTTCGGAGTACAGGAGGTATAATGAGGCGCTCTCAGATGTACAGCATCAGTTTATTGTTGAGCATCGTGAGCTGGCTGACGGGGTAAAGGCGACCACCTATGAAGATGGAACCATGATTATCGTCAATTATACGGAGGCGGCAATTTTATATGACGGTGAGGAGGTTGCCGGGCAGAATTTCAAGGTATTGAAGGGGGATGGAGCGTAGATGAAACGTAAAAAGAGGCGTCTAAGTGCACGAGAGCATCGAAAGCTGTGGGGCTCCATCTTCATATCCAACTGGGTTATCGGTTTCTTGATCTTTATGGCGTTTCCGCTTGTGTATTCGCTGTACATGAGTTTTCATCATTTGGAAATTCTAGCGAGCGGGCTCAAGGTGGAATATAGAGGACTTGCGCATTACAAGACGATATTATTCGAGAATGGCAGATATTTGTACGAAGGGCTGATTCCATTTCTGCGAGAAGCACTGCTCATGATCCCGGTTATTGTCATCTTCGCCCTGCTGATTGCGATTATGCTTAATCAGAAATTTGCGGGACGCACCGCGTTTCGAGTCATCTTCTTTCTTCCTGTTATCTTTACGACCGGGCAGGTGATTGAAGAATTTATGGCACAAGGTGAAGGTGATATTGAGTTCTTAACGAGATACAATATTTCTTCCTTCGTAACTGAGCTGCTTCCTGGCAGCTGGGCTGCACCCATCATTGCGGTAATGGGTTCGTTTGTACTTGTGCTGTGGTATGCCGGAGTTCAAATCTTGATCTTTCTTGCAGGCAGACAAACGATCTCGCACTCAATCTATGAGGCAGCCCGGATGGATGGAGCAGCCCCTTGGGAGACGTTCTGGAAAATAACACTTCCAGAGATGGTCCCCTTCATCCTGTTAAATACGATTTATACGGTGGTCGATTTGTTTACTTTTCCGACCAATCCTGTTATCGACATGGTCAATACGGCGGATTATGGATTGTCGAGTGCTCTGGCCTGGATCTATTTCAGCATTATTCTCGTTTTCTTGGGTATTATTTTCTTCCTGTTCTCGAGAATTTCACGCAGGGCCAGCGCTTACCGTTAAAGGAGGTATATCATGGCTAGACCGGTCTTTGTCAAAAATAAAACGAAGAGCTTGCCGCTAACCGCCCGCCGCCTCGTGAAGACCAAGCTTATTGGGCTTGAGGCGGACAAAGGCCTTATATTCAAATGCTTCCTGTATGTCATCCTCATTGATACGGCGTATATCTATCTTAATCCCATTATCTTTATGATCACGAGCATGATTAAGGATTCTGTGGATTTGATGGACCCGGCGGTGACCTGGGTGCCTCGGGTTATTTATTTCGGGATGCTGCAGGATGCATGGGAAATGCTGCAGTATCCAAAAGCACTCACCATCAGTTTATCTCTCTCAACGAGCATAGCCGTATTTCAGACGATTTCATGCGCAGTTGCAGGATATGCGTTTGCCAGGCTTGATATCCCTTTGAAGAAATTCTGGTTCTTCTGTTTGCTGCTTACCTTTATTGTACCGCCGCAGCTGACCGTACTGCCGAAGCTGATTGCCGCTTCACAGCTGGGATTCCTTGAGTCTTACGTTCCGCTTGTGCTGCCCGCGTTATTTGGTCAAGGAGTCAAAGGAGCACTGTTTGTCATCATTTATAGGCAGTTCTTCGCCAAACAGCCGAAGGAGCTGGAGGAAGCAGCGATGATGGATGGAGCCAATCCGTTAAAAGTATTCTTCCGAGTGATGCTGCCGCTGGCAAGGCCAGCCATTGTCGTCGTATTCTTATTCTCCTTCGTTTGGAACTGGAATGACTTCTATACGCCAAGCATTTTTCTGCATGGTATGGAAGATCAGCCTCTATCTGTCGGTGTAGCCAGTATAACGAATGAGATAAACATGAGAGCCGAGGAAATCGGACCGTCCATCTATGATGAGCCGATGAAGATGGCTGCTTCGTTCCTGATGATACTGCCTCCGCTCATTCTGTATATATTTGCACAAAGATGGTTTGTAGAAGGAGTTGACCGCACAGGTCTCGTAGAATAAGAAGCAGCGGACTGTCTAAATTCAATTGGGAAAGGGGATACGATATCACTGTGATGATGAAGCTGGAAAGTCTCAGAACACAATTTTTGACACCCGATGGGGCATTCACCCCTATGCCTTTCTGGTTCTGGAATGGAAACCTAGAGCAAGAGGAGCTGCTTCGGCAGCTCCGTGATTTTCGTGATAAAGGAGTCGAAGGCTTTGTTCTTCACCCGCGTATAGGTATTCCGGATGCCCTTGGTTACTTATCCGATGAATTCATGGCGCTCGTGGAAGCTATCGTAGATGAGGCAGCAAGCATGAATATGCGCGTCATCCTGTACGATGAAGGAATGTATCCATCAGGGAGTGCTAATGGGGAAATTGTACGCTGTAAACCGGAATACGCGAGCCGCGGGCTTATCATGCTGGAGCAGCCAATGAAGAATACACCCGAATGGATTATCCCGCTTGAAGAAGGCGACCGTATCGTATCAGTGCAGGCGATTAGCCGGACGGGGCCGAAGCTGGAAGGAATTGAAGGCAGCAAGACGCAGATCATTGAAGTGGCAGATGATAGCTGTGGCATCGTGAGCTTTGCTCCGCCAGATGAAGGGGCATGGTCATATGTTGCCTTTATCGACCGGTATAGCTTAGGCACGATTCGGGGCATTCATTACGGCCAGGACGATGGGGAACCGGGTGCACCCCGTGCAGCCGATCTGTTAAATCCGGAAGCCGTACAGCTGTTCATTGAGCTTACGCATGAACGATATTATGAGCGGATCGGCCGTCATTTTGGCAGCAGTATCATCGCCATGTTCACAGATGAGCCGGATTTGCTCGGAAGAAAACATCGCAAGGGTATGCTGCCCTGGACGGCAGGATTCCTTGAGGAGTTCATGAGCAGTGGGAACCGGGAGGAGGAACTTGTTCTCCTATGGCTTGAGAGCGGTGACAACACAGCCGAAATTCGGAGATGCTACCGCAAGGCGGTTAGACACAGAATGGAGCGAAGCTTCTACAAGCCGCTTCATGATTGGTGTGAGGCGCATAGCATTGCGCTGACTGGACACCCTGCAGCGAGTGACGACATGGGGCTGTTACGCTATTTTCACATACCCGGTCAAGACATCGTTTGGCGCTGGATTGCTCCTGAAGGGGACCTCGGTATAACCGGTAAGCACAGCACGATGGGCAAATGCTCGGCCGATTCAGCGCGGCACCGGAACAAATCAAGAAATTTGAACGAATGCTTTGGCGTATGCGCCAAAGGTAACAGCTGGGCTCTAACGGCAGATGATATGAAGTGGTATTTGGACTGGCTCTTCGTCCGGGGCGTTAATCTGATAAGTCCACATGCTTTCTACTATTCTATCGAAGGGGAGCGGCTTCATGAGCGGGCTCCCGATGTAGGACCAAACAACATCTGGTGGCCGGAGTATGACCGTTTCTCGCAGTATATTAAACGTATGAGCTGGGTTATGACAGAGAGCATAAATCAGCCTGAAGTGTGTGTTCTGTGCCGTGCGGATCATTTGTCCTGGGAGCTGGCGAGACCGCTGTATGAAGGTCAAATCGAGTTTAACTATTTGGAGGAGGAGCTGCTTCAGGACGAAGCTGTTCTTGAGAACGGGATGATTGCTATAGCAAATCAGCGGTACCGTATTGTTCTTCTTGAGGATGTAGAGCAGTTTGAACTGGACACACGGGAGAAGCTTAAGGAATTTGTCTGTCAAGGTGGGAGAATTCTGGAGCACAACCGAGTAACTGCACCACCTGTCGGCTGCGTTGAACCGGGCTGGGAGGTTCATCACTCCATCGAAGCAGTAGCAGATCGAGTGGAACAGATACTCCCGCATCGAGCTGAATTTAAACCCTTAAGCCCTGGACTGAGAATCAGTCATGTTGTTAAGGAGGGTATCCATCTGTATGTGCTTGTCAACGAAGGCGAAACAGCAATCAAAGGTACTTTATCTATGAACGGTGAGGGTAAGCCTGAATTGTGGGATGCATGGAGCGGCACCACTATACCTGTACAGGCTGAAGCGAGAAATGGAGGAATGAATATCCCCCTAACGATTGAACGCAGACAATGTCTGGTTATCGCGCTCGACCCGGCAGCTGCTGTGACTTTAAACCCTGTCATCTCCAAGCAAGAGGCTGTTGCCCAGGACTTGAACGATGGCTGGGAAGTAGATGGTATAGAAGGAGAAGTCCCGCTTACGTCATGGACTGAATGGGAAGGAAGGGAGCATTTCTCTGGTACGATGACGTATACTAGAGAGCTCGAATGGAACAGGACAGCTTCCTATGCAGATGTCATTCTGGATTTAGGAGAGATCCACGAAATGGCCAAGGTGTTCCTGAACGGGCGGCTTATAGATGCGAAGCTGTGGTCTCCGTACCGTTTTTCATTGTCAGATCATTTATTGACGGGAAAAAATGTGCTGAAGGTCGAGGTAACAAATACACTTGCAAATCGTTATGATCGGGTGTCATTACCCTCTGGTATGCTTGGACCAGTAACGTTGACTACCTGTATTGAAGTTTAGTGTTTAGCGATGATCATCAGAAATCCTTGAAAAATGAGATGTTATTAGTCGACCTTGACCTTATGGGTTAGGGTTTTTTATATTCTTGCGCTGAAAAGTGCGCTTTCAAGCAGGGGGCATCGGACATATGAATGGGTTGCTTTTTAGATACATATAAATATAAATTAACTAATGTATACGCTTTAATTTCCATATTAAAGGGGGATAGGAATGAGAAAATATCCGAGCTCCAAAGGAAAGTATTATCGTAAAAGCCTGCTCGTCATTCTGTTTGCCGCAAGTATTCCTGGTCTCCTCGCCAGTCTCGGTATTTACTGGTTTGCTGTGGGGGCAATCAATGACGATATGACAGAGCTGCACCGCAAGCAAATGGAGGAGCGGGCCGCAAGCATAGATGATCTTCTGGGATATTTGGAGCAGAGCGTAGAGAGCTGGACCTTGGAATCAAGCTTTGGTGAAGCTCTGAAAAAGGTGGATTTTTCTCTTCCCGCAAACAGAAATGAGATTTGGAATATAAGTCAGGTGCTTGACATTATCCATGGATCTCATCCTTTGATTTCACAAGTTCAATTATTTGTCCAGCAAGAGAACCAGCATTATTTGTTTAATCCACAGCTTACACAGCTGTATGAACCTAAGCTGCAACAAGAATATGAGACCTTATTAGCTCGCCCTGAGCATTTTATGTGGAGCACACAGCCCACCATACTTCGCGGTGCATCCCAAGAAGGACCTGTCAAGGAGGGACCCGTCATTATGCTGTCCCACAAAATTAGTGGAGCGGACAAGACTCCGGTTGGTGTGCTCATGGTTACGCTGGTACCCGAGAAGCTGCTGGACCAGCTGATGACACTGACTCCTTACAATGAGGGCAGCGCTTTTCTGCTGGATGAAAATATGAAGCCGATGGTGTCTAGCAATGATGGTATTGATGCGGAGGTATTCGAGCGCAGCCTGCGAGAAGATCTTTTAAAGACGGGGAAGCCCAGTGGGAGCAGCATAAAGGAATGGAGAGGGGTTACCTATTCGGTGTCCTATAATACGTTTGACCGTCTTGGGGAGCAGTGGACATATGTTGCCGCGGCGCCAATGACCGTTATTACGTCTACGGTCGAGCTGATATCGACCATTATTTTTATGATCAGCCTGTTGATGCTGCTCGCAGCTCTGTTTCTCTCCTGGATTGCTTCACGCCATATTTACTCTCCTGTCGAACAATTTGTCACACTGCTCAGAGGTGACAGGCAGCTTGGGAACCATGGTTATTATATTGATGAATTTAAGCTGTTCGAGCAGGAATGGCAGGAAATTTCGCTCGAGAGCAAAGCGCTTCAGCTTCGACTTGAGGAGGAACTGCCCAGAATCAAGGAGAGCTTTTTACTTCAACTGGTACAAGGGCATTTGCAAGGATATTCAGAGAAGGATATCCGGGAACGAATGAAGCATTATGGATGGAATGTATCCGACTGCAAATTCACATTGATCATCGTGCAGCTGACAGGTCAGCCAGGTACCGATCCTCGATTTGATATCGGCGAAGAAGGGCTGGTCGCCTTTGCTGCAGCAAACATTATTGAAGATACGGCCAAAGATCAATTATCTCAGTATAGTATTCTAAGCTTCCATAACCTGATGATCGGTGTGCTCGTTATTCAGCCTGTGGAGGAGGTTCGGCTGAATGGCTTGCAGAGCTTTGCCGAAGCGCTGTCGGCTACAGTGAGCGGAGTACTTAGACTTGCGGTTACCGTGACGATTAGTCAACCCACGACACTTGTTCGATCACTTCCGAATCTATTCATGGAGGTGAATCAGACCGCATCTTTACGGCTGTTCAGGGACGAGAATCAGATTATTGATATGAACCAGGAGTATGCTCAGTGGGATGTACATGCGGAATCGGAGAAGAGTGTAAATTATCCATTTGCACTGGATCGTGAACTGATCGAGGCGATGCGAATGGGGGAGCAAGAGAAGATGGAGCTCTTGATTGACGAGTTTTTGGAAGAGGTTTCGGCAGGGCAAGAGAAGGAATACTGGGTTCAGCAATGTGTACTTCAGCTTTATGGCAGCATGCAATATGTCATCCTGCAGACAGGAATTCAGCCTCACCAATTGTTCAAGGGAAAGAACATGTATGAGCAGCTGTCCATGATTCGGGAGCCCCGCATGCTCTCGCACTGGTTGAAGGAAGCTGTCATTCATCCGTATATGGAGCATCTTAAGAAACGGACGAATATTCAAATGAAACGAATGGTCGAAGAGACCATCCGATATGTTCATCTGCATTACATGCAGGACTTATCCCTGGACAGCTGTGCCCGTGCAGCAGGAACCACACCCTATACCCTAAGCCGCCTGTTTAAGCAGGTGACCGGCGTGAATTTTATCGATTACTTAACGGATTATCGCGTTGTGCGGGCTAAGGAGCTGCTGCGGACGACAGATATGAAGATTAATGAGATCGCAGAGGGCGTCGGCTATAAACACAGCTATTTCAATCGAATCTTCAAGAAATATGAGGGGATGACACCAAGTGAATACCGGGATCAGTGGAGAGCAAGCTGAGCAGCTAGAACCCACGAAACGGCCGATCGCCAGTAAATAATTTTTTGAATTCCTTGGGAGCCATTCGGGTGACTTGTTTGAATTTACGATTGAAATGCGACACATTCGCGAAGCCGACCTGCTCGGAGATATGAATGATCTTGTGATTCGACTCGCGCAGCAGCTTCTCGGCTTCACGAATGCGGAGTGTATTGATATATTCCTTGAATGTGAATCCCGTCGTTCGCTTAAACAGCCGGCTCAAATAAAACGTGCTCAAATGAAATTGTGCTGCGAGCTCTTCGAGCCCCAGCTCCTCACGAAAATGCGTGTTGCAATACACTATAACCTCGGCCATCCTTGCGTTCATGGAATCCTCCGGAACTGCGGGCTGGTCTTGTTCTGTTTTACGAGTGGAGAAGAGCAGGAGCTGAACCAGCAGAGATTCCAAATACAGCTCTCGTCCGAAGGAGACCTGCTGGTTAAATTCGTGATGCATTTGAAACATCAGACGCTCAATATAACTCTGGTCCCTGATACTGAACTGGACCTTGCGATTATCCTGGTCGAACGGGGACAGCAGGATTTCAAGCTGATCTTCGGAGAAGCGACGCAAAAATCGGCTGCTAAAATAGAGGACCAGTCGTTCATGATCCGGGGTCTGATTATCAGAATCAACGGTTTTATGAATTTCGTTTTTGCCTATAAATAAAATGGTTCCTTTATCAATCGAATAACGTTTGTTCTCAATGTAATAGTAGCGATGTCCCGAGAGAAGATAATACACCTCGTAATAGTCATGATAATGATATTTCGGCATCGTATAGCTTCCTTTGCGCTTGGCCGGATAAATAGCAAAATCCTTCACCTATCTCACCTCCAGGTGTAAACATTTTGAGGATGGTTATAGTATAGCGTTCCTTGTTCGAGATAGATAGAAAATATAGTAAATAAAGCCATAAAATAAGAGCAAAAAAGATCAAGGTGAGCATACTTAAGGCAAGAAAAGATTAGAACAGTGCGGCGAGCCGTGGTAAAACTGAAATAAGATCAAGAAATAATTCTAAGAAGAACCGACTTATGGGTGAAGTGCATCACATCAACCGCCATGAACTGCAAAATGTAAACGCATACTTGAATGCAGCTACTTTAGGGAAGGAGACAATGTACGTGATGACGGCAGGAATGAAGGGCGGTAAGGTAAGCAGCAAAAACAGGCTGGTCACGAGGTATCCTTCTTCGTGGTGGAAGAGCAAATGGAGAGAGGCACTGCCTTCCGGAAACGGGATGATCGGGGCATCCGTGTATGGAGGCGTGCAGGACGAAACGATCCTGATCAACCACCTCGGTCTATGGCACGGCGGGCAGATCGGAGTTCTTCCCGATGTCAGTCATACGCTTGAGGATACACGGAGGCTTATGGATGAAGGACGGTTCCAGGAGGCCAGCTGGGTTCTAACCCGCGCGCTCAAGGAAAAAGGGTATAACAGTACACTGTCTGCTCCTTTGCCACTTGCGGATTTAAGACTCTCCATGACAGGTCAGGAGGCGTTTCGGCATTACCGGCGCAGCTTGAATATGGAGACGGGAGAAGTGGTCGTATCCTGGCTGGACGGGGAGGAGGCATATAATAGAAGCCTGTTTGTGTCACGTGCGGATCACATGATCGTATACAGGCTGAAATCTAGTGTTTCCAGTGTGGATGCCTCCCTTACATTTGATATCCATCCAAGTGATAATCCTTCGAGAGCTGAGCTGCTGCAAGCTTTGAAAGAGACGGCAGACTGGGCAGTTGAGGGGGAGTTTCTGTCTTTTGCTGCAAGGTATGAGAATGGAACGGACTACGGTGCAGTTCTGAGGGTGAAGACAGACAGCGGCGGACAGGTAAGGCGAGAAGGTGAACGGCTTCGGGTTACGAAAGCGAACGAGGTTCTCATTCTCGTTAAGGTATTTACAGAGGATGCAAGGAGCAAGGCGTGGCCCCGTCTGAAAAAAGAATTGGCAGAAGTGGGCTCCTCCTATACAGAACTGCTTGAAGCGCATGTATTGCTTCATAAGGCACTGTTTTCTTCTGCCTCCGTTGAGCTGAGCAGCTCTGAGGAGCCAGAGAACAACGAGAACAGATCGACGGAAGAATTGCTTCTTACTGCTTATGACGGAAAAGCTTCTGTATCTCTGCTTGAAAAATTGTGGGCTTATGGGAGGTATCTCTATATTTCCTCTACCGAGGAGAAAGGCTTGCCAATGCCTCTATATGGATTATGGGGCGGAGATTACAGACTGATGTGGTGTCATTACATGGCCAATGAGAATGTACAGATGATGAATTGGCATGCACCCGTTGGAGGTCTATCCTCTTTGATGAAACCATTGTTTCGTCATTATGATTCCTTGCTGGGGATCTTTAGGGAGAATGCCCGTAAGTTATACGGTGCCAGAGGCATCTTCATTCCGGCAGGAACGACGCCGGGTATCGGAAGTCCGACCCAGATCGTTCCGGTGATCTTGAATTGGACCGGCGCAGCTGGATGGCTGGCGAGGCATTATTATGAATACTACCTGTACACAGGAGATGAGCAATTCCTGAGAGACGAGGCCTTGCCCTTCATGACGGAGGCTTCCTTATTCTACGAGGACTTTCTGACGGAAGGTGAGGATGGACTGCTCCATATATATCCATCCGTTTCTCCCGAGAATACGCCAGGCAATTATATACCCGATATGGCAGAGTCCCTGGATCATCCTATGCCGACTGCGATAGATGCTACCATGGACGTTGCTATCATCAGAGAGTTGTTCACGAATCTTATAGAAGGTAGCCGAAGAACGGGACACAGTGAGGAGGATATTGTTCGCTGGGAGCACATTCTGAAGCGTCTTCCTGCCTATAAGCTGAACGAGGATGGGGTCCTGAAGGAATGGATTCATCCCGAATTTCATGACAGATACAATCACCGGCATCTGTCCCATATCTATCCTGTATTTCCGGGTCAGGAATTTGCACGTGAGGAAAGTCCGGAACTGTTTCACGGTTTGGAGCGGGCTGTTCATATGCGTGTTCTTGGAGCACAGACCGGCTGGTCGCTGGCACATATGTCTGCGGTCTATGCAAGGCTGGGAGACGGAGAGAAGGCACTTGATTCGCTGGATATCTTGACCCGCTCCTGTCTGCTTACTAATCTCTTCACAGTTCATAATGACTGGAGAGATATGGGAGTCACCATGAATAAAGCTCAGGCACCGGTTCAGCTCGATGCGAGCCTCGGGATTACGAATGCAATCCAAGAGATGCTACTGTATGTATCCCCCCGGATGGTGAAGCTGCTGCCAGCACTTCCCGATCGGTTGGAAGCGGGACGCGTTCGAGGGTTCCGGTTCTGTACCGGAAGCATTTCACTCCAGTGGGACCGCAGGACAAAGAGCTTTGCAGCTGAGATTAAGGCGGAACGAGCCACGGATATTACGCTTGTTCTTCCGGACTTTGCAGCTAAATATCGTCTTACCGGAGTAGACCTTGATGTCCATGCCTCAACCGTCTATTCCCATACTTATGACATTCAGATGGAGCCAGGCCAAGTGCTGTATATCACAAATGAGGAGGGATAATGGATGATTAGTCTGTGGAAACGCCAAGTTTCAGTGACTTTACTGACTGCTATGCTTGCAGTCATTGCAGTCCCCTATCAAGCTTACGCACAGGATGAACCTCTTTCACCCGTCCAAGTAACGACAGACGGCGAAGCTCTCCCGGCTTTTCCGGGAGCTGAAGGAGGAGGGATGTACGCTACCGGAGGACGCGGCGGCGATGTCGTGTATGTGACGAATCTGAATGACAGCGGTCCCGGCTCTTTAAGAGAAGCGGTTAGTCAGGGGAACCGGACGATCGTATTCAAAGTGTCAGGCAATATTACACTTGATTCTCCGCTTCGTATCCGAGGTGACAACATTACTTTGGCGGGGCAGACCGCACCAGGTGACGGAATCAGTGTCAACAACCATTCGACTTACATCGAGGCAGATAATGTGATCATACGTTATATGCGCTTTAGGATGGGAGATCACACCGGATCGACTGGTGATGGCATGTCGGCCAGAAGGTACAGCAATATCATGATAGATCACTGCTCCGTCACATGGGGCGTTGATGAAGTGCTGTCTCCTTACGAGAATCAGAACACAACCGTACAGTGGTCCATTGTCGGCGAAGCGCTGCACATGTCGAGCCATTCGAAGGGAAGACATGGCTTTGGCGGTCTGTGGGGATCAGGGAATGCCAGCTATCACCATAACATTCTGCTTCATAACTCAAGCCGTAACCCCAGAGTAAAGGGAACACTGGATAGCAATAAGAACTTCGATTTCAGCAACAACATCGTATATAACTGGAATTACCTCAGCGGTTATGGCGGAGACCAGGCGGATATTAACATGGTGAACAACTACTACAAGTACGGACCGGATACTTTGCTGGACAAACGAAGCATCATCCTCAGTCAGACCGGGGCGAATGGCAAGCTTCATGTGTCAGGCAATGTAGTTGACGGGGATGAGGCAGCAACCCAAGACAACTGGCTTGCAGTGAATCCGGATACGGGGAAGGAGCTTGTATACGAACCACTTCATGTAACCCCGGTTACTCTGCAATCTGCAGCAGACGCTTATGAGTTGGTGCTGGAACAGGCAGGGGCAATTCTGCCGAAACGGGATTCCATTGATGCCAGACTTGTTAACGATGTGCGTAACCGGACAGGAAGACACATCAATCATCCGGAGGAAGTGGGTGGATGGACCGAGCTTGTAAGCGGGGCAGCACCTGATGATATGGATCTGGACGGAATGCCGGATGCGTGGGAGCTTGAGCAAGGCCTGAATCCGAATGAGGCAGCTGACCGGAATGAAGACATGAATGGTGACGGATATACCAATCTGGAGAACTATTTGAACAGCATAGTTGGTAGCGGTTCCATAAATCCAGTGGTTAACATTGTCTCACCTGAGATGAATGCATTAAAGGGCCAGCCAGGCAAGGTCATGATTAATGCACAGGCATATGATCCGGACGGCCGTATCGCCAAAGTCGAATTTTTGGCAAGCGGTGTTAAGCTCGGAGAAGATACAACGGCTCCCTATCAATGGAAATGGGATGACCTGCCGGAAGGCAGTTACTATATTACAGCTAGAGCGGTAGATAATAGCGGCACGAAGACGGACTCTGATGCGGTTGTCGTCCATATTAATGCTGACGGTGAGCTTGGGGCTTGGAGCTCTTCCGATATCGGTGAGACGGGCATAGAGGGGCATGCAGACCTGAGGAATGGTGTACTTACAGTGAAAGGAGGAGGGAATATTGATCCGCTCTTTGCCGGTAATAGTGGGAGGACGAATGAGGATCAGTCCTTTCATTACGTATATCAGCAGCTCGAAGGCGATGCAGAGCTCGTTGCAAGACTGGATCAATTGTCCGAAACGGCTCCTCATAACCGTTCAGGACTGATGATCCGCAGCAGCCTGAATCCAGCCGCCAAAGAAGCGATGATCGGATTTTCGGTTAGAGGCGACCAGTACTGCTCCGTGTTCTACAGCAGACAAGAAGAAGGGGGGCAGATGGTACAGACACCTCCGATTCCATCGCTGAGCACTCCTTACTGGTTCAAGCTGGTTAAGGAAGGCGATACCATCACTGGCTATCACTCATCGGATGGTACAGCCTGGACGGAAGTATCATCTATCACCATGGCAGGCCTGGATACCTTTTATATTGGAATGGCCGTTGACGCGGGAGATGAGAATAATCCGGTAGAGAATTATAATACCTCTGTATTTTCCGAAGTGCAGCTGTTACAGCAGTAAGATTTAATACCTCTCATGATTCTATAATTTGAAGGGGGATCATTATGAACAGTCGCAAATTTCACTCCGTGCTCTTAACACTATGCTTAAGTTTGGTATGGGTACTTAGTGCATGTAGCTCGGGGGGAACCGGAAGTGCAGGAAACACAGGCGAAGGGGAAGACCCTGGCGGAACGGCGACAACTCCTGTCGTGGACAACAAAGCGGAAGGGAAAGATACATTGTACGTGTATTCCAACAGTGGAGATTCTGTAGAGAGCTGGAACGAGCGTTTTGGGGATCTGCTGAAGGAGAAATTTCCGGATTATACAATTGAATACATTCCGAAGACCAATGAGGTCGGTCTGAAGGAATTGATTACAGCAGGACAGCGCATTGATATTTACTGGGAATCCATTGGCGGATTCTCGACGTATCTCACGGACTTCGATCTTCAGTACGATATGACAGAGCTGATTCAACAGCATGAGATCGATATGACCCAATTTGAACCGACCATTGTCGATGCCATCAAGCAAATCTCGGGAGACCAAATTTGGGGCGTACCCGTATTCAACAACACGATGGTCCTGTATTATAACAAGGACTTGTTCGATAAGTTTGGTGTCGATTATCCCGTCGACGGAATGACATGGGACGAAGCCGCTGAGCTGTCCAAGAAGCTGACCCGTTCCGAAGGCGATAAGTCATATGTCGGCTTGTCTTCCTCGGAGACCCATCTTCTGCTAATGAATCATCTATCGATCCCGTATGTCGACCCTGACACGAAAAAGTCTACGCTAGATCAGGATGAGCGCTGGAAAACCTTCTATGAAACCGTATTTGCCAAACCAGCAGATGTATCCGGCTACCGCGAATATATGCAGGCCCATGAGAACAAGCTGCCTTATCGCAAAGAATTCCTTGAAGCTCAGGAGCTCGCAATGTTCGGATGGCTGTCTTCCATCACATCGGTATTTCCTGATGAGTTCTCGAAGATGAACTGGGATATGGTCGCCATGCCAACCTTTGCGGATGCACCTGGGATCGGAACGCAGGCCTACCCTACCTACTTCAGCTTAACGAAGATGACAGAGAATAAAGATGCGGCAATGGAGGTCATTAAATACCTCGTTTCGAAAGAGGTACAGACGAAGCTCTCCAGAAATGGAATCATGCCGGTTCTGAATGATGAAAGCATTATCGAGCAATATGGAGCAGACAGCGTATATCAAGGCAAGAACTACGGCGCGGCGTTCTATAATGAATTTGCCAAGATTCCTTTTAAATCCGATCATGACCGTACGATCAATACACCTTACGCCAAGGCAGCTCCAAGAGTGGTACTCGAGGGCGACTACAATACGATCTTTAGAGAATACGCAGAGGAATCCAACCAGAAGATTACGGATACTGGAGTAGAGTAAGCTGTAATAGAACCAAGAGTTGTATTCAATAAATAAAGCCGCATCCCTTACAGATGCGGCTTCTTCATTGGTTGATGCAAGTAACGAGATGCTATGCAATTCAGTCTACTAACCTTAATTTATTTTGAGATAAAAACCGTTAAGGTTCATCTGGATAGGGAACGCTTTCATTTAAGCTCTTGAAGGAAACTTTAATAAGTTCTCAATCTGAACAGCCTGCCCGGTTCTCATAGAAACGTTGCCCGCTATACCAGTGAGGATGGACATGGCTCCGTCCAAATGGGATGCGGAACGGTGGAATGGATCCTCCGGTGGTGTGCCGAATAAGTCTTCAAGCAGAATAGGATCTGCTCCGCCATGACCACCGGATTTATTTTCCAGCTGAACCTCATAAGCATCCTCCCACATCGGCTGAACTAGAATCTGTCTGAGCCGGGTTGCTCCTTCATCGGTCTGTTTGCCGCCGGAATTTACATAGGACTTTTCACCAATCCGCATCTGAATGCGTCCTTTGGTGCCATTAAAGGATACCATATGGCCTTCCCATGGGGCGTAAGCGTGAAGGGAGTAATTGAGCATGGCATTATTCTTGTATCTGACAAGCACGTTCATCGTATCTTCAATGGAGATGCCGTCCCCAAATACACTTTGATCCCGCTGGTAACCGTCCTCGTGCTCGGCGTCCAGATACAGTCCTTTTAATGAAGGAGATTTCTCGAGATCCAGGGCAAAAGGATCTTCCTTGGCTGCCGGATGGCCGTATGCACGCTGATAGAAGGAGGTTTCCCCGCGTTTTTCGGCATTTTCCTTTCCATAGAATAATAGATCTCCCATGGCAAAGACCGTCTTCGGCTCCGAGTTCAACCAGAAATTGACCAGATCGAAGTGGTGAGTTGATTTGTGCACAAGCAGCCCGCCGCTGTTGCGTTTGTCCCGGTGCCAGCGACGGAAATAGTCAGCTCCGTGTCTCGTATCCAGCAGCCATTCAAAATTGACATGCAGCACATCACCGATTACGCCATCGCGGATCAATTCTCTTACCTTGGTCGCATGAGGAGAATAGCGGTAGTTGAAGGTGACGCGTACCTTCTGCCCGGTCCGTTCGACGGTGTCAATAATCTGCTGGCATTTGTCCTCGTCAACGGTCATTGGCTTCTCGGTAATGACGTCACAGCCGAGCTCCATCGCCCGAATAATATAATGATGATGGGTACGGTCTATAGTCGTTACGATAACGACATCCGGTTTCTCCGTGCGAATCATTTCATCAAAATCAGCGGCCTTATAGGTAGGGATGGGGCGATAGTGCGGAAACTTCTCAGCGAGCCGGTTGTTCGCATAGTTCATGCGGGTCTGATTCGAATCGCAAAAAGCAACCAGTTCGGCACTATCCTGATAACTGCCCACGATCGCTTCATAGAAAAAGGATGCCCGTCCTCCTGTACCGACGTGTGCATAGCGTTTTTTAACTGCCAATATAATCAGCCTCCTCTATAAACTACTGTCAGAATAGTACAAATAAAGGTAAGCTTTCTACACAGTTGTTGCTAAATTGGCCTGTTCTTGATCAAATTTGTCCTTCGACGATACGAAGCAGGAATGTGGGGTGTCATGACAAAAGAGCTGAGGTCAAAAACAACGCTGCAGTTCCTTCGTACAGGCACGAATGGGTGCATGCCTACATACATTAGTTAGACGACAAAGAATGTAGACTCTGAAGATTGTAGGAGGTGTCACCTGTGCCTGGTATTTTTACGGCCATTGCTCTATTTATTAAGGAATTGACACTGCTTGTCTCTTATGTGAAGAACAATGCATTTCCTCAGCCGTTATCAGAGGCAGACGAAGCCAAACATTTGAAGCTGATGGCAGAAGGCGATGCAAGATCGCGTAATCTTCTGATCGAACATAACCTGAGGCTGGTTGCCCATATTGTGAAGAAGTTTGATAATACCGGTGAGGATTTGGAAGACCTGATCTCGATCGGTACGATCGGACTGATTAAAGCAATCGAGAGCTTTCAGCAGGGAAAAGGTACCAAACTGGCGACATTCGCAGCCCGTTGTATAGAGAATGAGAACTCAATGACTATAGAGGTGCATACATAGGTATAAAAAGAGCTCTGAATGATCAGAGCATCATGGTATAATATGGTTGTACAACACGCCTAGGTGGGTGAGTCTTCCTCCAGAAGGAGGTGAGGCTCATGAACTTCTCCTTTTCAGATATAATTATCTTCGCTGGGTTTATCATAGCGTTGCTAACATATATCGAACAAAAGAAGAAGTGACCCCTTAGGTTCGCGCCTGGGTCACTTCTCTGCATCACACTATGTTGGAGGAGAACCCACCAAGCTGTTGTCCTGAGGACGGTTCGCGGCCGTCCTTATTTCTATTCTTATGATATCATAACTGGATTATACAGGCAATTTAGTTATAGTGATTTAGCTAAACCGTATAATTCCTGAGGAGTTATGGAGTTGGACATATATTCATTAGTAGTGACATAATAAAGGAACTGCCCCTTGTAAGTAAGCATTGGCGGCTTAGTTGCAAAATCATTATAAGCGCTTTCGTTTGAGTATTCGCCACCATATGTACCAAATTCGTTAGTTATACTTGTTGCGCTGTATTCACTTCCGTAATCACCATACTCATTAAAAATTGATTCAGAGTCGTAAAAATTTGTAGACAAAGTTCCTAAAAAAACTTTTCCATCATTAGAATACAGTTTAAGATCTGATGCAGTCATAGTTACTGTTGAAGGATTAGTATTGCCTGTGTTGTTAGAATTGATAGATGATACTGTATTTGTTTTCTGCAATTTAATCGTTTTGTTTGCTTGGTCCCACGTGTAAGAGACCCCGAGATCTCGTAACATAGAGACAGGAATCATCGTTCTTCCGTCATAGCTAATAGCAGGTACATCTTTGTATTTTACTGTAGATCCATTAAGTTGGACTCTTACAATCTCATTTCCTTTATATGTACCCCACATGCTCGCCGCACTTACTACTCCACCAACCATCATACTAGCTACCATTAATGATGCTACTACTTTCTTTTTCACACATACACCCCGTTTAGATCCACATCGGCTGCGGTAATTGTCTATATATGTAAGTCAACCCTCATTATATCCTCTAATTTCTTTGCTGGCATCCCCTACTGGTAGATTTTACAACATGTCAACTAACTTTTTTTCATCTATCATTATTCTTTAGCACAGCAAAGGAGGGATTTCGACTTTTGAAACCCATTACTATCATTGGAGTGAACTATTTAAGAGAGGAGGGGAAACAATTATACGAGATATTTGATCTTCAAAAGGAAGTTATGGCGGTGGAATTAATTAAGCCTACTGATTATTCAGGTAAGGTTTTGGCATATCATACAGATTCGGGGTTGTTTCTATCTGTAAATACGTTGAGTGATGCGAGTAATGTCTATAGCCCCTATGGATTTGAGTCTTACGATAGATCGACTCTTGTCAACCCGGCCAAGGTAAAGGGGCTAAAAGAACATAAAAGAGGTACAAAAGTCATTTTTGATAATGATACTTATGTGATTGTACGAAAAAAATTGTACTAATTAAAGAGTCAATACCCCTTTAACCCTATTAAAGCCCCTGATAATTAACACTTATTGTTATATACAGTTTGGGGAATTTTGTTATAGTAAGGATATAAGAACCAGTTCAATGTCGATAACTCGTTGATAGATGAAGTGGAATGGTGTCGTATTACATAGTACACATAAAAATGTACTTTGCTCCAGAGTAGCTGAAATATGCTACTCTGCTACCGCCATTCCCATACAAATAGATCATCCATCTTACAGTTAAGGTGAAAAGCAATGAGTGCGGCAAGTTGAATCGAGATATTGGGCCTTCGCAAGTGAACAATATCAGAGATAACCTGCTTTTGCAGACCTGTAACGTCTGCCAGCCATTGCTGGTTCTTACCTTTTTTCTTTAGAAGTACGGGAATACGACAGCGGACGGGAACGAGTTGGTGCTCCATCACACTGCCACCTTATTCTTTTTTTACCCAAAAACAGAACATGTGTTCTTAAAGTTGAGATTTTGTGGTATTATCTATTTATCTACTCAACCGGCTGCATTTAACAGAAAAGGGGTTGTACACATGGATGAGCAGTTGTTGCTGTTAGCAAAGACTTTTGTCAAGAAATCAGATGCTTCTATCAAAGAAGAAGAGATAATTACTTTTCTTTCTGTGCGGATTGCTTCATTTTTGCGAGATGAGAAATCAGATCCCGGAGGGCAGACTCAACAACTGGATCATCGCGCAGGTTAACCTTGTATTCTGTTTCTGCTTCCTTAATCAAACTATTTACAAATTCCTCTGGGAGCGAATAATCGCTCTCTTTTTCTTTCCTATCATGTAACCAATCTAAAGACACCTCATATAAATCAGCTAATTTCTTAAGAATCTCTGTATCAGGGTCTCTATAATTACGCTCATATCCAGAAATAGCGCCATTAGATACTCCTAGATGGTTTGCGACTTCCTGTTGTGTGAGGCGTTTGCTTTCACGTGCTTTCTTTAATCTGGCGCCTAAACTACTCAATTCAACTTCCTCCTCTCATTCTATTAATATACCAATGTTAAGCGTTACGCATAATAAATTAAGCGAAAAGCTAAAAAAAAGTGTTGACTAAGCGAAATGCTTAGTTTATATTAAGATTACAAGTTAAGCGAAACGCTTAGTTGACGAAAGGTGGTGACACAATGAATCCAGTTGTCAAAAATATAGAAACTACTCGCAAAAGAAAAAGAATCACAATGAAAGAAATCGCTGACCACTGCGGTAAAACGATTCCTTGGTACGCGGACATCGCAAAGGGAAGACGTCGGGTTTATCTGGATGACATGCTTAAGATTGCTGAAGCATTAGATGAAGATCCACAGATTTTTTTTGCTCAACAACTAAGCGTTACGCTTAATTCAACTAAAACAGCATAAAGGGGCGATTGCAAATGAATCCGATTCAATCATTTATGTATGGTCAATCCCACATTAGAACATTAACAATCCAAAACGAACCTTGGTTTGTAGCAAAAGATGTTTGTGACGTGCTTGATATCGGGAATGTAGGTCAAGCGATTTCGAGATTGGATTCTGATGAAAAAGCTGACGTCATTTTAAATGATGGCAGACAAGACAGGCTCCAAACGGCTATAAACGAACCTGGTCTTTATACCTTAATCCTCGGCAGCCGCAAACCTGAAGCAAAACAATTCAAACGCTGGATCACGCATGAAGTCATACCAAGCATCCGTAAACACGGTGCATACATGACAACAGAAACACTAGAGAAAGCAATCCTTAATCCAGACTTCCTAATCAACCTAGCAGGGGAGCTTAAAAAGGAACAAGAGAAGAGTCGAGCACTTGAGCAGCAGATTCATCAAGTCAAACCCAAAGTATTGTTCGCTGAAGCGGTTGAAGGTTCCTCTAATTCAATCCTGATCGGACAGCTGGCGACCATCCTTAAGCAAAACGGAGTCAACATTGGTCAAAATCGGCTATTCGGTCGCTTGAGAGAAGAAGGGTTCCTTTGCAAAGCAGGTGACCGCAAAAATCTACCAACTCAGAGAGCAATGGATATGGATCTATTCGAAGTCCAGGAGAGAACAGTCGGTGGTTCTAGTGAAACAAAAGTGAGATTCACTACACGAGTAACCGGACGCGGACAGATTTACTTTCTTAATAAGTTCAAAGGAGATATTGCGTGACCTAATGGACCGTTAGGTCATATGTATAACCTCAATATATTGTACAACAAATCACAAAACATGTGCCAAAAATACTAGATGAGGTGATCGGGAATGAGTGGGAATCTACGAGTCAGCTTCGAAGTTGGACCGATGGCAAATGAAATACGAAAAAGCATTCTGCAAGACTTCGGAAATAAGAAGAAATCAGATTACCTCAATAAAGAACTCCCAAAGGTGGTGAACAAATGAAGGTCAATGAAGAGAAGGGACCGCAGTTTAAGGAAGTCACTAAGGAAGCACTGGTCAAGTTAGGACAAGCCAAACAAGAAAAAGAAGACGTGAAAGGAAGTGTCAAGCATGGCTAAAAGACAAAACGACGTAGAAAACGCAATGTTAACAACAATCATTCCGCTACGTAAGCCTGAGAAGACGGAGTTTGTGGAACCAACCTTTACAAAGTGTGACGGCTGCAGCAGACCAGCAGTGTACGAGGTTTATGGTCAACCTCATTGCAGAGAACACATGCTAGAAGCGATTGAGAGCAAGTCATATGTGGAAGTAAGACTGTTACACGGAGGTTTTGACGATGCAAGCTGAGATTACTGAGTTCTACGTCCTAACCGAATGTGGCCGCACCTTTGCTTGGTCAGCAGTTGATTACAGCAGCTTAATGAAAGAACTGGTCTTCAAAGGTTACAGAGCAAAAGAAGTTATGCCGCTGTCCGAATACGAAGCTGAAGTCATAACCAGTGAAGAGCAACAAAGACTAACGGACGAGCTATACCGTGCAATAGAGGAGCTGAAACATTCTGCATGAGATGACATTTAAGACCATAGACGATGTGATTACATACTTCCGGAGAGGAGGTGCACAGGAGGAGAGTGTGAACGATGACGGACCCGATCATATTTCTGCAGTTAGCGAAGATAGCGAGTGCCAGAGGGAAATTAAATCGGACACTCAAGAGGGTTTACCTGATGAATTACGTGAGAGCAGTTAAAAGACAAAGGGCCGCTGCGGTAACAGCGACCCAGGAAAAACACTTAGTTAAATTTGCGATTTGATTATACCACGAAAGGACGATCCGTATGCAAGTTAAAGTTCGATACGTCCCACAACATAAAGAAAAAGGATACTTCTTAGACCAATATGCACAGCCTGTGGACGACTTTACCAGAGCGATCAGCTTTAAATCTCCTGATGATGATTACGCTCAATTCATGATGGGAAGATACAGACCTGATAATCCGCTTGAGTTCAAAGCAGCCAAAGTCAAAATTACCTACGAATTGGAGGATGAAGCATGCTGATCAGAAAAGCTCAACGAAAAGTTACTAAGGCAAGAGTAGGAATAACTGGCCCGAGTGGGTCCGGAAAGACATTGTCTGCTTTGTTCATGGCCTACGGTATGACAGGAGATTGGGATAAGGTCGGTTTAATCGACACTGAGAACCGCAGTGCAGACTTGTATGCGGAGACGGTAAAGGCTGGCGAGCACATCCCGGAGTTTCCGAAGATTGATCTGGAGCCGCCATATACAACGGAGAAATACATTGAAGCGATCAAAGCCTTCGAGGATTACGGAGTAGATGCCATCATTATAGATTCACTCTCTCATGCATGGGCTGGCGAGGGTGGATTGCTAGAGCAAAAAGACCATGTAGCGAAGATGGGCGGAAAGAACAGTTACACGGCATGGGCTGAAATGACACCAAAGCAAAACAAAATGGTGGAGGCAATCCTCAAATCAAAGTGTCATGTTTTCACGACAATGCGGTCGAAGACTGAGTATGTGCTTGAAGCAAATGACAAAGGAAAGCAGGTGCCTAAGAAAGTCGGTATGGCCCCAGTACAGCGTGACGGTTTGGAGTATGAATTCACCTTAGTTATGGACCTGACTGCCGATCATGTTGCAACAGTATCCAAAGATAGAACTGGTCTATTTGATGGACAGTATTTCACACCTTCAGTTGAGACTGGAAAGCAACTGCGTGAGTGGCTGGAGTCAGGCGAGAAGGTTATCTCTAAAGACACCATGGTCAAAATCCAGACCAAGTGGATTGAGCTTGGCTATCAACCCGATAAAGTCGATCGTCAAACTAACAATTTATATGGGTTCCCTTTGAACTCAATTACAGAGAAGCAGGCGCATGACTTCATTGAAAAACTAAATGATCTTATAAAAGAAAAAAACGCTCAAGAAGCTGAATCGAAGGGAGCATAACACATGCTAAACAGAGTGATTTTGATCGGAAGACTGACCCGGGACCCGGATCTTCGGTACACGCCTGCAGGTGTTGCCGTGACTCAATTCACATTAGCAGTTGATCGTCCGTTCAGTAGCAATGGCGGAGAACGTGAGGCTGATTTTATTCCTACTGTGGCATGGAGACAACTTGCAGAGACTTGTGCCAACTACCTTAAGAAAGGTCGTCTAGTCGCTGTGGAAGGTCGCATACAGGTCCGTAACTACGAGAATAACGAAGGCAGACGCGTGTACATCACTGAGGTAATAGCGGACAATGTGCGGTTCCTAGAGAGTGGCAGCCAATCAAGCCAGAACGATCAGACTAGACATGGGGGAGGTGCGCAGCGTGGACAAGATCCATTCTCTGATGAAGGAAAGCCAATCGACATCTCAGACGATGATTTACCTTTCTGATCCCTTTGACCCTGAATACGAGGTGGAGCTTCCAGAAGGATGTGATGGGCCATTCTGAACTTCGGATTTAACCCAGCGCCTAAGCCAGATAGTCGGAAGAAAAAGAACAACAAAGGTAAGTCACAGAAAGAGAAAGTTAGAGAAGCGGTGATCGCACGAGACGGCGGTAAATGGTGCTTAATCTGCGGTATATCAAGAAGCGGTTTACACCTGCATCGTGTGGTCTACGGCTCTCAGGGAGGCATATACGAGGTTGATAACTGTGTGCTGCTCTGTGACCGTGACCATACGATGGTCCATTCAAATAAACGGATATGGCAGCCGGCATTGCAAGAGTATCTGCAGACGTTAGATCCATATGAAATTAGAAGTTTGAGGGATACAGCCTAATAAGGGAGAGATAAACACATGGAAGATTGGATCAAATACCAATGTGAAGAGTGTAATCGAAAGTTTGCGGTTCCTGAAGATCTGGAAGAGCCAGCTTGCCCAGAATGCCATGAGAGCAACTGTGCTGAGATAGGCTGAGCTTATGAATAAAGATAGGAAAGCTGAAGTGGAATACTTTCTGTTCCAATCTCGTGCATCTGTAGAACTCAACACAGAAGAGATCGAGGAACTACATCGAGTGATCGAGGAGATCGAAAGAGAATCCAAGTCAAGCAAGAAACTAGCCAAGCATCACGAAGGTCGAATTGAGTACATCCTTAGTCATATCATGCCGCTCTATGAGGGATGGCTTGATTCAGCAAAGAAGAGGGTCATGCGGTACGAGGAAGAGCTTCAGCAACTGACTTACCAAGAGAGTGATGGTCAAGTTGAATTCAATTTTTAGGCTATACAGCCTTAAAGGAGAGATAACAGAGTGGAAATTCCTGAAGCGTGCCCAAAGTGCGGATCTGATGAAGGATATTACACGAAAGACTATGCCTATGGGAATATAAGAACCAATCACAAATTTGATGGATCTATAGCAGATAACACAGAAATGTATATGTATTTAGAGCACAAAATGGGGAAATACGCTTACTGCTCATCATGTGGTAAACGAATATTTAAAGTCGATGGGTCTGAGGCATAGCCTCTTTCCCTGGGAGGGGAGAACAATGGAGTTTGTTTATGAAAGAAACGGCAAGCGCGTTTATGCGACGATACCAAAAAATAATAGATATGTTCCACCTACCAAGAGATTACGGAAGAAAAAGTTTTGGCTTAAATGCGGAGACTGCAACACTTGGTTTAAAAGATACAGTCAGTCACACGGTAAGAGATCGGATGGAAAATCCATTTGTCATTCTTGTTTAAAAGATCGAATTAAACGAGCAAGACCGGATTTGTTCCAAGCGGAGAAACGAAACTAATTGGACGAAGGCCAACGAGACGAACGAATACGCTTAGGCTTTAGCCGGAGGCCGTATAGAGGATCCATAATCCAAGTAAGGGAGAGATAACAGGGATGACACAACCAAACACGCTTTCAGAACTCATCAAGCAAATGGACAAGAGTAGTGAACGATATGATTTTCCAGATGAATATTTGTTAGAACACGGTCATTCTATGCCATCAATTGGTGAATTCACATATGGAACTTCTTATACACCAACAGCTTGGGTTTTACCATACTTAACAGAACTTATGGAGCTAAGAACTAATTCAAATACTGAGATAGATCGACTACGTAAGGCACTGGCAGATGTAAAAACAGAATTATTAAACAACGGATATATAGATGTGGAATCTGCGCTTCAGAAATCATTTAAAACCATAAATCAGGCTCTGGAACCAGCTAAAGGGGAGGATGAAAGGGAATGAGAGATTACAAATTCCGCGGTAAGCGAGTAGATAACGGTGAATGGGTGTACGGAGAGGACTATGCGAAAATAAAAGACTGCGTCTACATCAAGAAAATACTAGTTGATCCCGAAACAGTGGGTCAATATACCGGATATAAGGATAAATCAGGCAACGAGATCTATGAAGGCGACATCGTGAACTACGATAAACCTGATGAAGAGTATGTAATACGGGGAAATGGTTATTTGGATGTCGGCATAGAGGAAGGATTTACGTTTAACGGCACGGTCAGATTCTTGTACAACTGCTGGTTGATTGACGAAGGAAACGCAAAGGGATGCCCTTTAGATTTCGGTGGTCAGAAGGTACTAAAGGTGTTAGGTAACGAGTTTGAACATCCTCACCTATTAAACCTTCCTGGGGAGGTAGACCATGACTGAGAGATTACAAGCAAAGTTAAATCGGCATGCAGAAATGCTTATTATCGTAGGATTGACATCACTTGTTGAAGACCACGGATATACGCCACATCAAGCGTTTGAAATACTTGAGGATGTGAAACGTCAAACATGGCATGCATTGTCTGAGATTCATAGAGGGGAAGGGTAGAACATGAGTAAATTACAATGCAATAAATGTGGGTGCAAGAAGTGGAAACATAAACTTGTAGGCATTATCCAACTTAAAACCTGCACTCGATGTGGTTGGGTCATGAGCGAGGTTCAGGAGGTAGACCATGAGTAAACAAGAGAAGCTTATATCAGCAAATAAACTAAACAATTGGATTATAGCTGAACTAGGAAAACGATATCCTGAAGAACAAAGCCAATATGTAGATGGTCGAGAAACCGTGCTTGAAATCCTTCGTTGGAAAATAGTAAAAGGTGAGCTTGATGCTGATCCAGTACCCACCATTAAGCCGGGAGATAAGCACCGATGCCCTTATTGTAACATCGCATCTACTCAGCAAGAGTGGGACGAAGGGGGCCAAAGGATGAATAGAGACTGGCATAAGGACATGGATCTGTGCGAAAGAGCCGGAAGGAATCAAGGTTTCGCTATGCCTCACTTAATCGCAGAGCAGCCACAAATGCCAATATACTGGTTGCAACAATCCGCCGAATGGAAAGCTAAAGCATATGAGCTTGAAGTTAGGAATCATGAAATGCTTCAGGTCCTTGAACGCATAAAAGCCGATATAGACGAGTTTAGAAGCTATATAGATATAGATGTATCTGGATCGGTAGAAGAACAAGCGAGGGCGTTTAACGAGGTCCTGAGGGCAGAGAAAGAACGAGCTGATAAAGCCGAAGCAGAAGCCGAGAAATGGCGTAGAGAAGCTTTACGGAAGTATCCGACACCAGATGCCTATAACGCAGCGTGTGCAGCCTTACACAAGCATAGAGAACGTGCAGACAGAGCGGAAGAACGAGAACAGAAGTTGAGGGAAGCGATAATCGCGGCGCAAGAAAGATTTAAACACGGTAACACTGCCATGGCTCTTATAGAAGGTAACATGCACTTGAGCGAGGCTATGGATTCCCTTTACCCAAAGGAGTGAGTCAATATGTCACCAGAGGAGAAAAGAGTCCTTGACGAAGATTTAAAAGCTTACTTCAAACAAAGACGTGAGCGGCTCCAGAAAGAAAACCCTAATCGAGAGGTCAGTGAACCCAAAATACTCTTTATAGATACAGATGAAACACTGTCTCTATTCCCTTATAACGAGAATTTATAGCAAGGAAGTGAGTCAATATGTCATATAACAACCGATTTTCGAGCGAGTCACTAGCCTATTGGGATGATGAGCTGGCTCGGGCGGTAGGTGATCTGGTGGACGCTGAACGATACGGCGACTCCGGAGCTATCGAATGGCACAACGAGCGGATCAGATGGGCCAAGATGAAGATAAACAACATATTGGATTATCAACGTCACATAAAAGGCGCGTAGGAGGTAGAGGGCATGGATCCCTTGGAGCTGAGAAAGAAAAAATTCATTGAGTATCACGATTATGTAGTACAAAGTACTTTTTTAAGGATGAAAGACTTAACACCGATTGAGCAAATAATGCTCTTGAGTATCACGGATCTTTTGGATGAGATCGGAAGACGGAATTACAGTATCAAGATTCAAGAGAAGATTGGTATATACACGGTCGACTTCTTACTCATATATTGTCCAATTTCAAATCCTTCGATTGAGAAGAAAATCATTATTGAATGTGATGGCCACGACTACCACGAAAGAACGAAAGAACAAGCAGCGCACGATAAGAAAAGAGATAGATACTTTGCCAAGAAGGGATACACCGTCCTGAGATATACGGGATCAGAGATAGTCAAAAGTGGCAGCGAAGTGTTTGAGGATGTATGTGAGATCATTTTCGAAGATGATGATCCAACGGACTATAACCTAGATCAAGGAAGGTGAGAACATGGCGGTTTATCGGCAAATACAAGTTAGCTTCTGGCAAGATCCATTCGTGATCGGGCTGACGCCAGAGGAAAAATACTTCTACGTTTACCTGATGTCCAACTCTAAAACTAGCCAATGTGGAATATATGAGCTTCCAAAACGAGTGATTGAGTTTGAAACAGGATATCACCGGGAGACAGTGGACAAGCTGCTGCATCGTTTCATCGAATATGGAAAGATACTGTATCACGACCCAACACAAGAGATTATGTTGCTCAACTGGCTCAAGCATAACTCTATCAAAAGTCCTAAAGTACGCATGTGCGTGGAGAAAGAGATCAACGGTATAAAAAATAACGACTATAAGTACCGTTTTGCTAGTCTCTGCAAAGACCTTGGATACCCTATAAATAGTCTATCTATAGACTTGGGGGAAGAAAAAGAAGAAGAAAAAGAAGAAGAAAAAGAAGAAGAAAAAGAAGAAGAAAAAGCGTCCGACTCACTCTCCTCTTCAAATTCTGATTTTAAAGATGAAATAACCAAAATGATAACAGACTACAACATTCAGCAATCCAGCATTTATTCCATTGATCAAATATATGCATTCCATCGAGTTGTCGAGAACGAAGTCATTACAGCTGCATTAAAGAAAGCCAGCGGCAAGCATGTCAATTACGCCATTAACACTCTGACGAACTGGGTCCAGGAAGGTAAGACCAAGATCATCGACATCAACCCACCTTTGAAAGTTGGAGCGGCACCACTACGGACTCCGGGAGGTAAGCCGCAAATTGAGGTAGTCAAGCCAACGGAAGAAGCGCCAGTTGTTTCACAAGAAGAACTGGAAGAAATGATTCGATTCGCGGAAGAAATGCAAAACAGCACCAACAATAAAAGAGGAGCGTGAGCTAAATGGCAATGAAAGCATATGGACGGAAGCATACACCAGTTAAATCCAAAGACACAATGAAGATGGAGCTGGCTCCAGAACGGAAAAGGGAGAATGAGACGCTACAAGAGTACGTTTTAACCAAGGAAGAGAGACAGGAGATCATCCGGAAGTATGGGCCGCCACTGCGGCCTCTGGGTACTAGCAAGAGCATCGTTCACATGACCAAGGGGAAGAAAGGGGGTGCGGCATGATTCGCAAGACTAACAAATATGGGGCCAAGCAAACGATCATCGACAATATCACCTTTGACAGCAAAATGGAGGCCCAACGGTACGCACACCTTTGCATGCTGCAGCGTGCTGGACTCATTTCAGAGCTTGAGAACCATCCGGAATTCGTGTTGATCGAGCCCTTTACCAAACTGGGAAAGAAAAAGCGAGGTCATAAATACAAAGCGGACTTCATGTATCTGGATGAGCATGGTCAAAGAATCGTGGAAGATGTAAAAGGCTTTGTTGCTCGAGACTTCCCACTACGGAGGACGCTGTTCGATTCCAAGTATCCTGATCTGTTGCTAAAGGTGGTCAAGAATACAAATGGGATATGGGAGGAAAAGTGAATATGAAACTTATGTGTTGGATCACGCATTCTAACGGCATGGTGCTTATAGACGACTCAGGGACTGCTAGAGGCATTTTGATAGAGTTACCCATACAAAGAGTGGGACAGTCTCCAAAACGCCTACAGAAGCCGTCTGAGTGGTTTAAAATGGATGCGCTAGAAGCAATGAAGAAAAAGGGAGCGTAAGGAGTGATGCTAAAACTTAGACAATACTTTTGCAGACATGACTTCACAATAATAGCGCAGCATAGATCGAGTTCACAGAATTTATGGAAATGCGATAAGTGCAAAGTTTATTGCATTCAACATTGGGGATTAGGGACGAATTATAAGTGCAAGGAACCAAATATAAATGGATGGAAGTATGATGATACTTTGTCAAGTAACAACCATGATAGAAAACAAGAAAAATATCGAGAAAATTAACGTAAACAAGTAGTTTCATTCACTAATTCATAGTATAATAGAGTTATAATCTTACAATTACGGAAAATGGGGTGTATGTGGTGACAAACCAGGAGTTATTGGACCAAAAACGTTATGAATTGAGTACTGAAAGACAACGCGGAGCAGTAGCGGACGTTCATAAGATCGAGGCGCTGGAGCAAGAGTTAGTGCAACTGGAGAACAACAAGGTCGAAGAGAATAACGAGGAAATTGCTAACTGGCTTGATGAGCTGACAGCAACGGACGGGGAAGATCAATACACCATGAGAGCATTGACATATAACGAATCGGCTTATCAAATTTTAAGAGCGACTATTCAAGAAAATATGATGCTTCGTGAAGAAAAGCTGATCAAAGAAATGAACCGAGTTAAGGAAGAGGCAGCAGTCCAGATTGCTCAGATCCAAGCTGCTAAAGACCAACTCCAAATGCAGTATGATTCTTTGTACGAAGAGGCAGCTGCTCTTAAGAATGAGCTTAATGCAGCGAGAGAAGAAGCGGCTGAGAATGCTCGTAAGAGAGATGCGGCAGCTAATGAGCTTGATACGGCTAACAAGGAGATTGCGAGACTAAATAGCCACATTGATGATTTACGGATCGAGAACGCTGTGGGTGCTTCCAACGCTCCTAAAGTGGTGAATACAAATACAACGGCTGATCTTGCAGAAGCCATGAAACAGTTTAAAGAATCACGCCCAGCCATTTATGATGTGGTACCGGCTGACAACAAAGGATCACTCTTCCGCGCTAAACTAGCCGAGACAGACGAGGAAATCACATTCGGTTGGTTAGAAAGAGGAAAGTATCGGGAGGTAACTGCCGAAGCGGCAAGTACATTTCGAGCCGCCGCCGAGGAGAAACGTCGTAATGAGGATCTGGCACGGCGTCAGGAAGAGTTGGAAGAGAGCCTAACACCTCCTTCTTTACAGTTTCAAGAAGAAACCGACGGCACAGAGTACGGATTGGATCAAACAGACGCTGACGGAACGCTGGAAGGACAAGCAGCTCCGACAGTTGAGGAAAGACTCACGGCGCTTGAGCAACGAGTGAGCGTGCTTGAAAAGGAAAGAATGGGGGAGGCGGCGTAAGCCGTCTTTTCTCTTAACGAAGGAGGTACAAGGCATGAATCAGGATAAAGTAGTGGAGCTGCTGAAGAATTATCGCAGCTACAAATTTGCTATTAATAACGGAATCGCTGGCTTTAACCCTTATGATGATGTTGGCATGCCCAGAGCAGGCGGATACGGCAGCCGAGCGCCACGGTTAGGTGGAGGTAGTACATTCCAGAGTGAAATTGATTACCAGTCATACAGCGCGATTGTGAGAACTATAGACGGTGTGGTTTCAGACGTGCTAGATGATGATCAAGCGGCAGTGATTCGGAGGAAGTATCTCGATCGTAACAAGCGTACATTGGGGCAGATTGCTGCCGAGAAGCATGTTGATCCTAGTACAGTGACACGGTGGCATAAACTCGCGTTGAAGCAATTGGCAATAGCGCTTACGTTTGTTGAAATAGTTGAAATCATAAATCTAGATGATGTGGTCCAAACGGCGTAAATGCAAGATTTTTGCAAGAAAATGCACTAAATGTTGTGCTAAGATACTATCATAGGGAACATATGATGGACGTCGGTAGCTGAATGCGCAGCCTCCGTTTACATTGTTCCTTCGAACTCTCCAGCATCGAAAGGATATCTAAGGATCGGTGTATATCGGTCGGCTGGCGGAGAATCAATAGGTAGCGTACTGGCAATGCCCTAGGGTGTTCGGCGGTACGCTTCTTTAATTTTAGCAATTTTTTGATGAAAAATAATTTTCAAATTCCCTATTGACGTACGTACGACATGATGATATATTGATATCAATAAGTCGTACATACGACACCGACAAGCCGGATAGGCCGGATGAGGTGAAAGGGGAAAATTAAAATGAGAACATGGACACGCGAAGGATACGAAGTAGTAGAAGCGGAACTGAATTTCGACTTGCATCAATTTGAAGTGATCCAAGATGGCGAAGTTGTTGCTACTATCGTTCCGCCAGATATGGAAAGTATGGAGCAGATTGTTTCGGATCTGGATGCCGGTGAGGGTGTAAACGGCTGGGAAGATGGAATGGGTAACACAATCTACATCGAAAAAAAGTAACTCCGCTGGACTGTGTGACCACTGTTAAAGGATATGCAATGAAAACAGGAATAGGAATACGCACTGTACAGCGCATGTGTGAAGATGGAAGGCTTAAAGCGAAGAATGAATACGGCGTTTGGTTAATTGAATACAATCCAGAGGAGTAGCAGAAATGCTGCTCTTTTTTTATTTGAGGTGACCCATGGCAAAACTGGTCATTATATTTAGTGCAGGTACTCAGCTTGAATTCGGCTTGACAGAGGATCAGGCGAATAAGTATGCTCAACTGTTAAAGAAACCACCTCAACAGTGGGTGATTGTATGGGGCGATTATGCAACAGAGATCAACACACATGCTGTAGATAGCGTTCTAGTCGTGAAGTAGCAGGAATAAAGTCTCTCTTTGGCGAATGTTGGAAGCTGGAGGGAGGTGCACATCATGAAGAAATGGCAGTATAAGGTTGAACATGTAATCGGTGATGACTTCGGGCATGAGTTTGAGGATATGCTAAACGATCTCGGTAATAGAGGTTGGGAGTTATCAAACGTCATTACACTTTACAAGTCTGACAGTAACACTGAGTTTCAATTGGAAAAGGTGGAGCTTGATGAAAATGTATTAATTTTCAAAAAGCCAGTTGAAGAGTAATCACAGAGTCGCCGAAAGGCGGCTTTTTCTTTTGCCGAAGGCCATCGAGACGACCGCAATACTTAGCGACAGCGGAGGCCGAATAAGGGGGTTGGGGCTATGAAGATAACTCATAGAGAAGTATTTGCACTCTCTAGCTTCATGCTAAGAGATCAAACCAAAGGATATGGAAAAGAAGAGATAGAGCAGATGTTATTAAACGTGAGGAGAGATAAAGATGAAGTACAGAAAGAAACCAGTAGTGATTGAAGCTTTTGTATATGGGACTTCTAGGCCTGATTGGTTTGATGATGCTGTAAGTGCAGACACCATTAGAACATATAAGAGCAGTCCGGATGAAGGACCGTTTGTTCGTGGTCAAGGATTGTACTGCATTATCAAGACTCTTGAGGGAAGTATGAGAGCTGATGAAGGCGACTATATCATCCAGGGAGTAGATGGAGAGATTTATCCATGTAAAGCATATATCTTTGAGCAAACGTATGAAAAGGTAGAGTAGAAAGGAGAGTGAATCCCATGGCATTGACGGCTAAACAAAAAAAGTTTGCTGAGGAATACATTGTAGACCTCAATGCCACTCAGGCAGCAATTAGATCTGGTTATAGCGAAAAAACAGCGAAATCCATAGGTCAAGAAAACCTGACCAAACCTGACCTTCAAGAATATATTCAACATTTGATGGATGAGCGCTCAAAACGAACAGAAATAACCGCGGATATGGTGCTCGAGCGCTGGTGGAATATTGCTACTGCTGATCCAAATGAATTGGTGCATCTTCGCAGATTAAATTGTCGTTTCTGTCATGGAATAAATAATGAGTTTCAATGGGTTGATGAAGAAGAATATGAAGAACGTGTAAAGTATGCTGAGAACGAGGCGATGGCAGAATCTTTGGAAAAGAATGTAACGGTCGCTCCTAAAATTCCATCAAAAGAAGGTGGATTTGGATTTAACAAGTTGGCTGATCCTAACCCTGAATGTCCTCATTGTTTAGGTGAGGGGAAAGCTGATCTGCACATGGAAGATACAAAGAAGCTTCGAGGCGGCGCTCGCTTGTTATATGCAGGTATCAAGCAAACACAAGCTGGCATTGAGATAAAAATGCATGATCAGGCTAAGGCGCTTGAGAATGTAGCTCGTCATTTAGGCATGTTTAAGGATAGGACAGAGGTTGATCTTAAGGTATCCAAGAAATTGGAGGAATTCTTCTCATGAAGACGTGCCAGGACATCATTAATCGTCGTAAAGAGCTCTGGAACCAATACCGTGACATTGAACGAGATACTCAATTCGTGATGGCTGCGGTAAACTATATCGTTGATCCCAATAACGCTGCGGTGAGAAAGGAGATCAACCGATACCCAGAGTACTTGATCGAGATTTCCTTTGTCATCGTAGACAAGGACAAGAATACGATCCCATTCTTTCTGAATGAGGTGCAGCAGAGCTTCTTGGCCGACATCAACAAAGCTAAAGATGGATATGCCGCAGGTTCACGCCTGCATCTTAAATTCTTGGTGCTGAAAGGACGGCAGCAAGGTTTTACATCGTTCATCACAGCTTATCAGTTGTCTAATGCGATCATTAGCAAAAACTTCTCTGGGTTTACACTGGCGGATAGTGGAGACAACACCAATACAATCTTCGAGGATAAGGCCAAGTACATCTACAACCAGCTCCCAGACGCATTAAAGCCGACGGAGAAGTACAATAACCGCCGAGAGTTCCACTTTGAGAAGCTCAACAGCCGCTGGCGAGTCAATACAGCCGGTAATAAAGAGGTTGGACGGTCTAAGACCATTAACTTCTTCCACGGCTCAGAGGCCGCATTTTGGGATTCTATCGACTCAATCATGACTGGTTTGGGGGAAGCACTTACCAAGGACAGTATACAGATCCTTGAGACCACAGCAAACGGACTGAATGAGTTCAAAGACCTGTGGGATGGAGCTGAGAAAGGTACAAACAACTGGGAGCCTAAGTTCTATCAATGGTGGCTCACACCAGAGTATGTGTTGAAATTCGAGGACAAAGAGCGTGAGGATAAATTCAAGGCTGATGTAGCTGCCGGAGATACAGAGTTCTTCCTGAAACTTAAGCGCTTGAGAGAGATTGAAGGGCTTGAGTGGAATCAACTCTATTGGTACTACGGTAAATACAAGGACTTAGGCGAGAAGCTTGACCAGGAGTATCCTTGTACAGCTGAGGAAGCGTTCTTGGCATCAGGTCGACCACGGTTTGATGTCAATGTGCTGATGGAATACCTTAAGTACTGTATACCAGGTGTGATGGGTCGGCTTGAGAGACATGGTGACAAGGTCACCTTCGCTAAGGATGAGAAAGGAAATCTTGAAGTATGGCAGACTCCTAAACGGAATAAACAGTATTTTATCGGCGTTGACGTTGCTAAAGGCAAAGCAGACGGCGACTATTCGTGTGCAACTGTATGGGATGCTGACAAGAACCTTGTGGCTATGTGGCATGGACATATTGACCCAGATGCTCTGGGTAATCCCATACTGCAGAACCTTGGTGATTGGTACAATGAGGCGCTAATCGCAATAGAGGAGAACAATCACGGTCTTACAACCATCAATGCAATAAAGGTGACTTACTCAAACCTGTACAAACGTACCACTCATGACAAGATAACCGATCAGGAGAAGCAAGAGATCGGCTGGTGGACCTCTAACAAGACTAAGCCACTCATGATCGACAACATGGCGAAGCTGATCCGTGAGAGGCAAATGGGATGTAAGTCCGAACGCATGATAAAAGAATGCATCAAATACGTAGTCGGTGAAGACGGAGACACCAATGCCGCAAGTGGCAATGATGATACCGTCACGTCATCGGCTATTATTTTGCTTGTCATGGACCCGTTCATCACGGAGCTCCCGGATATATTCGGAGGTAAGTCAAAGGCTGAGGATGGACAAAGCTTCGTTTACAGCTCAGATGGCACCGCTAAACATGTGAGTGAAATTGAGGATGAAGCGAATCGCCCAAGCAAGGAAGACGAAGATGCAGCTTGGTTCAGAAGGATGGGATGGTAATGAACATTGTGAGTGGCACTATTGACGCTAAACAGGTTGAATGTGCCAAACACTTGATGATGCTGATCGAACGATATGGAGGTGAAGCGAATGGCAGCAGTGTTGACTCTCCTGTGCTTAACCCTTGCAACAGCATTAGCTTGTGCAGCTTTTGTATACGGCAGGCAAATTGGGTACACCAAGCGAGATAACGAAGAGAAGGAAAAGAAAATCAACGCACTGGAAGAGACAATGGCTCAAATGGATCTGGAATATCGCCAATTAGAGGTGCAGCTTACACAAGAGAGACGTGATAATCAGCGTGTAAGCCAAGGCGGTTGGGACCCGAGTCAATTGAGTGGTAGAGGATAGAGTCCATCGGTAGATGGGCTTTTTATTTTGCTTGAAAGGAGTGACATCATGGCAAGGAATGAGGTCGAAATTGTAGACAACATTGACCAACGACACAATAAGAACCCGAGTGAGTTGGAGCAGACAGAAAAAGAAACGAAGGAAGCTATGCGAGTACAGCAACTTTTCAACGGGGCATGGACAGCTAAACAGAATCTGCAGCTCCACAGCAAATGGAGGAAGTTCGATGATTACTACCATGGTCGTCAGGTTGTTCAGCAGTCTCCGGATGATCCGGCGAGTAACACGCCTATCATTAAGCCAATAATTGACGGGCAAATTGCTGATTTGGTGGACAAACCGCAGGCGGTAGAGGCCAAGGGGGTAGAGTTATCTGATGAGCTGTACGCTATCCAGACACAGCACATGATGGATTACATCCTGGAGAACAACAAATTCAAGCAGAAGCTTGAGCTTGCAGAGCATGATCGGCTTGAGCTTGGTACGAGTGTATACAAAGTGTACTTCGATGAGGATGCATTGGGTGGGCGAGGGTTGCCTACATACGATGTGGTAAACCCGGCAAACTTCTTCCCAGATCCTAAGGTAACCTCATACCACTTACTACAAGATGCAGAGTTTATCATTCATGCGACGTGGAAGTCTCTCAGCTGGCTTAGAAATACTTTTGATCGAGGTAAGTACTTACAGCGTCAACTGAATGTCTTGTATGATCCTAAGATCTACGAGGGAGATCACGCTGATGAATCAGAATACAGCGTATCTCAGCGTGCTCTATTGTTGGAGTGTTATATGAAAGATGACGAGGGTAAGTTATACTGCCTGACTGTCTCGCAGAACATAATCTTGCAAGACTCTCGTAAAGAAAAAGGTAAGATTCAACGTCGTAATATGTATCCTTTTGTTGTGATACCATGCTATCCGCAGCGCGGCATGATCTGGGGACAAGGGGATGTTGAGTTACTTGTAAACACGCAAGACATCATAAACGATCTTGATGATCAAATCCGGATTAATGCCCGATTGATGGGTAATCCGCAGATTGCTTATGGCATGAATGCTGGCAGAGGGTTTGATCCTCGTAAATGGTCATCAGCAGCAGGTCTCAGAGTGCCTATGAGGGACGTGAATGCCTTCCGGGTTATCGAGGCAAGGCAAGTATCTCCAGACGTTGTAATCAGGCGCGAGAAGGCGTTCCAAGAGGCTGATATCGTCAGCGGTCGTCCGGATGTTACCCGGGGACAACAACCATCTGGTGTTACAGCATTCCGAGCTATAGCAGCCTTACAACAAGCTGGTCAAACGGGTGTAATCCATAAGAAAGAGATGCTCAAAGAGGGGTTTAAAGAGGTGCTGCAACTTCTGTACGATGAGATGCTTGAGAACTGGGACAACGAGATGTGGGTTCGTATTGAAGGGCGCATGCCGGATTACAAGTTCTATGATCCTAGGGAGCTTAAAAATATTCCTCAGTTGATTCCGAATGAAATGACTGGCGCTGTAGAAGTAGAGCCCGAACACAAAGTGTTGACGGATGACAAGGGCAAGGAGCTAACACGTACGGCCGAGTTTGATCTTAACCTCACAATCGGTGATGGATTGCCAAGCAATAAGGCGTTCATGTTCGATATGATCGCTGATTTAAGTAACAGAGTAATCGAAGGTAAGCCTCTGATCTTCTGGCGTGAGATGAGGGAATACCTCAGGGAAGAGATGGGTATGCCTCTGAAAGATGAGGAAGAGATGGCACAGGAACAGCAGCCGATGCAAGGTATGCAGACTGGAGGAATGCCTCCAATGCCGCAAGGGATGCCAATGGGACCTCCACAGGGTATGCCACAGTTGCCACCTCAGCTCCCACCGGAACTATTGGCGCAACTGGCACAGCAGGCACCGCCTCAACTTCCGCCTAATGTAATTCCAATGCAAGGAGGTTTGCCGATCAATGGCTAAAGGATTTACACCGCAAGAGCAAAAGGCATGGGCCAACTTCATGCATAAGAATGAGAAGATGAAGAATTTTGTTGCGCATCAGGCTGCATTCGAGAATCCATATCAAAGGATAGCAAGCCAGCCGATTTGCCCAAGGTGTGAGCGACCGGGATTTCATCATCATGGCGGAATGATATGCACCAGCTGCAGTTATACAGGTCCAACTGTAATGAAAACAAGACAGTATCTTAAAGAGGGATGGTGGAAGTGATGAAAGAGGTTAATCAAAAGAAACCTGAGATTTGTGGTCCTGGTAAGGTGGTCAACAAAGGAAAGACGTATGATGCTTCAGCCGGTGCCAAAGGCATGCGACAGACTTACAAAGAAACTGGGCAGACGGGTAAAGGCAGTAAGTAACCATGAAAGCGATCAAAGTCACACTAAGCTCTGACAATTCAGAAGGATACGGTCATTTGCTATTTTGTTGTGACAGGTTCCAATCGGTACATATAGATGCGCTGCAAGATGGTGATGTATGGCACTGTGCTGATTGTAACAAACCGTTAATGATACGCAGCGATGACAAATGGTATTTGATTGGTGAAGATATAACGATTTAACAGGCCGCGGGTGAGAATCCTTCGGCCTTTTCTCATTGCCTTTGGGCTGACCTACCGGGAATAGTCCGGGATCGGGCGATAGTACGTTGATGCCGTCGTACAAAAAGGAGGATATGAAATGCCAACACTTGAGGAATTTAGAAACAATTCGGGCGAATTTGCGGAAGAAACCGCAGAAGTACAGGATGCCGCTGTACAACAAACGGTCGATGTACCTGATGAGGAAGTAATCGAAGAACAGGACATTGACCTTGATGATAATGAGGAACAGTTCGAGGACAACTCAGAGCTTGATACAGACGTTTTCGAGGAAGATGTTCCAGAACTATCTCCAAAGGAGAAAACAGCATTTGAGAGGCGCTTAGAGCGTGAGAGACGCAAGCTAGAGGAAGAACTCGGTAAACAGTATGAGGAAAAGTACTCAAAGCACAACAGCGTTATTCAAAAGCTTGGTGGCGACCCTGAAAAGATTGAGGAGTACCTGGAGCAACAGCGTATGCAGCAAGAAGTCTCAGCTCAAGCTCAACAGATGGCTGATTTCAATGGGTGGGACCAAGAGCAAACACAATGGTACATCAACGATCAGATGCAGAAACGTCAAGCAGATATCCAGCAACAACAACTTCAAAGGGAGCTTCAAGAGCTTCGATTGGCAAATGAGATCAATGATCTTCGTGACAATCCAGACTTTCCGGGAATCATCAGCATGAAGAAAGACATTTCCGAGATGGTCTCCAAGTCAAACGGTACATTGACTGTATCACAGGCTTATTGGGCGCTGGGTGGCGAGAATCGTGCCAAACAGATGAAACGTGAGGCTGAACAACGCAATGCAATGCAGCGTCGATCCCGTGTGGTTGCCAAGGACAATCCGACAGCAGCGAGCACAGAGCAAGCCATCCCATCGAATGTTTTGGCTGAGGCTAAACGCATGGGAATGAGCGAGAAAGAAGTTCGTGAGCTAATGAGCTTTGAAGCGAAAAACATTAACGAATATCGACAAAAGAAAAGAAAATAGGAGGGTTTTGAATGGCTCAATTCGTTAAAAGCCTAATGAATGGCAATAACAATCCGGATGTTGACTATTTCTTTGTAGCAGCAAGCCAATCAATCAAACATGGGGATCTGGTACAGGTTGATCCTACTACCAAACTGCTTGAGGTGGCGGAAGCGGCATCCACTACGATCGTAGGTATCGCTAATGGCAACATTACAACAGCTGCAGGTGAGACAAACAAGAAGCTGCCGGTCGTACTGGTGCGTGACGTGATTATCCGTGTTAACTTCTCTAATGCCGGAACAAAGAAAACATTTACTCAAGCTGATAAATACGTTACTAAGTTTGATATCTCCAATCCGACGACAGTCAACCCAGATGACACAACTGGCGGCATGATGCAGGTTTATGACTACGACAACACCAAATTGACGGTTGACGTCGTTGTGTCTCGTGCAAATCAAATCTTTGGCTAATCTAAACTAATAACGGGAGTGAAAATAAATGGCTGGAAATCCAATGCAAACCCAACAGTTCCAAGACGTATTTCTTAAGAAAATTGATAAGGTGTTCTTTGAGGCATATGACGAAGAGCCAGAACAATGGTCTCTTTATCTCAATGATAAGACATCCAATCAATATGCTGAGGTTGTACAGCGTTACGCTGGTACTGGTAAGTGGACACCAAAAGGTGAGCTGGCAAACATCGAGAAACAAAACTTTAAGCCAGCAGACTTGATTATCACTGACCATGATCCTTGGGCAATCCAAGTTGAGATGTCTCGTGAACTTTATGATGACTTCAAATTCAATGAAGTCGAGAACATGACTCGTGATGCCGGTCATGGAGCTCGTGATACCGTTGAAACTGAATGTGCTAAGGTTCTGGACAACGCTTTTACAGAGAATGTATATGATGGCGTGCCATTGATCTCAGATGCGCATCCATACCGCGGACCACAAGGCGGTACGTGGTCCAATAAGGTTAATGGTCCTCTTGCAGATGCAACCGTGAAACAAGCCATTACTTTATTGCGGACTCAAAAGGACGAGGCGGGTAAACAGATTGCTCAGCGTCCATCTCGATTGTTGGTCAACCAAGTGTATCAATTCACTGCAGCTGAGATTCTTGAGTCTGCTTTGAAATCCGGTACCGCGAACAATGACAAAAACACACTTCCAAGCATGCAGATAGTTGATTTGCTCTACACTCAAAACGAGGATGCCTGGTTCTTGCAAGCTAACCGACACCAAATGCAGCATTACTGGAGAGTACCGGTTGAGTTCCGCCGTCGTCCATACATGACGGATAACATGGCTTGGGTATGGGATGGTTACTTCCGTCACTCCACAGCCGTAGAGGATGTTCGCGGTATCGTAGGTTCTACAGGACAATAACGGGCTGAGATTCAGCCCTTTTTCTAATTAAGAAAGGATGTGTACACATGCCAGGAGTTGATTTTCGTGGCACGGCAGGCGAAGAAGGGAAGGGAATCGTTCGAGCTGATGGATTCGCAACAGGATCCGGATCAGCTACGCTTCCGCAGATTATTGCTTCAACCACGATTACATTTGATCCGCCATCTTTAGCAACTGGTACATTCGCTGTATCTTCCGCTATTACAGTGAGCGGTGTTGCCCTTGGGGACTCTGTGGAGCTATATCCGCCGTATGATACGGATGGAGTCATGTACCAAGCTTCTCCATCTGCAGCGAATACGATCAAGATATCGCTCTTCAATGCAAATACTGCGACAAAGGATCTTGCATCAGGTGCATGGGGCGTTGTTGTGAAACGGAGGGTCTAGACCATGAAGGAAATCAAGTGGTCGATCGGGTCTCTTGGGGAGCAGACTCAAAAGGATAAGATCGAGTATGTACCTACCATGCGAAACAATCCAAAAGCAACGGATGCAGAGCGGGAAAGCACGCGGCTGTGGAATCTCATGGTTAATACGTTGCGTGACAATGGGTTGATGAAAGAGAAGGGAGAGGGGTAACCTCTCTCTTTTTCCATAGGAGGGCACTATGAATCATTACGAGGGGCTTACGCCTGATCAGCGCTATAAAAACGAATTACTGGACTTACAACGACAGCAAGTCAAACTGTTGAGCGAATTAAACGATAATCTCAACAAACTCCTGAAACCAGAAGACGAAAATGAACCGGAGCAGCTTGAACTAATTCCGAAAGAACCAAAACAAAGGAGGAATAAGAATGGCCCAGAGAGTTGATGCAAGTGGACAAGGTGGTTTTCCAGTAACTCCAAGCGACACACTAAACATCGCTTTGCCTACAGGTATGAGCTTTACAAAAGGGATATATGTGGCTGGTAGCGGCAACTTGAGAGTTATCATGTCAGACGGCACAGACGTTACATTCACATCCATTGCAGGCGGCATGATCCATCCGATATCTGCAATTAGAGTCATGGCAACTGGAACAACTGCCACCGGAATTGTGGCGGTTTACTGATGACTACTTTAGGAATCGGTATAGGAATAGGGACAGGCTTGCTAGTAGTATCCAAAAGCAAGTTGGTTGTATCGGATACATTCAATCGAGCAGATAACAATACTTCGTTGGGTACTGCTGATACTGGCCAAGCGTGGCAAGCGTTGTCCGGTGTGTTTGGCATCGTAGGAAATACTGCTCAGCTTATAACTGCTGCTGGAACCACAAATACAGCTGTTGTTGATTCAGGTATATCAAACTGTGTCATTAAAGCGACTCTTGCAACAAATTCAGTAATCACTAGGATAGCGTTTCGAGTGACCGATGCCACCAACATGATTTTTGTTCAATCGAACCAAGGATCGAGCAATTATCAAATTCTTCGAGTCGTAGATAACGCACAGACATCAATAGCGACAGTATCAAGAGCGCCTGCTGCAGGTGATGAAATTACAGTTAACTTAGATGGATCTTCCATTGTGGTCTTGATTAACGGAACGCAGGCTATGAGCGTCACAGAAGCATTTAACCTTACCGCCACTAAACATGGTATAGGGGTAAGGAACACTCCATCATCAAGCATCGATAACTTTAGAGTGGAGGCGCTATGATGAGTAACGAGATTACGGTCCAACGCATAGGCAGTGGGAAGGAAGAAGATCCGTACCGGCCTGATACTACTGCATCAAGTTGGCAAATGGTCGAAGAGCGCGAAAATGAATTTGTCATCGAAGTATTAGAGGAATAGGTGGTGAGACCATGGCAAGTCCAATGCACAAAGTAAGCTCTCTGACTAGCGCAAAGCTTGGGGATACATTAACAAACATCCAAAATTGGGGAAACGTATTTTACAACGTACAGAACTACGGTATCTATGCTGATGGAACTGACTACACCAATCAGTTGCAGGCGTTGGTAAATCTAGCAAACTCAGAGGGTAGAACCGCAATATTCTTTCCAGCCGGTGAATATTACATTCGGCACATCAACAATGACGAGAATATCTACTATTTCGGGGATAACGCAAAGTTTGTAGGTGGATATGAGAGAGAGATTGTACAGATCGGCAGCCCTCCTCGCAGTGATCTTGTGTTTAATGTCAAGGAGTTCGGCGCAAAGGGAGATGGTATTACTAATGACACTACAGCAATTCAAAAAGCTATAAATGCTGCATCTATTGTAGGTGGTGTTGTCTATTTCCCGGCAGGGGTTTATCGAGCTCGTAATCTTGATGCGAAAAGTAACGTAACTATGATCGCTTCGTTTGGGTCTGTAACATTAAAATTACCAGACGGAGTAGATGGTCAGCTTCTAGGAACAATGGGGCAGATGTCAGGGGTAGTCATTAAAAATTTTGGAATTGAAGGTATTATCTTTGATGGAAACAAAGTAAATTCTGCTAAGGTTACTGCTTCTTCAGCTGTAGCGATAAACAATTGCGAATATGTGACTATCAGAAATTGTGTTTTTAGAAACGCGACGGGTTATGGGTTAGCTTTTCAGGCATTCCCTGGTGGTCCGATCAATGGTAATCAGAAGAATCTATATGTTGAAAACTGTTATTTTCTAGATAACGGTGATGGTGTAGGTGGAGATACGCACGATGGACTGGATATAAAGTATTGTGAGGATTCGGTTTTCATCAAATGTTTCGCTTCAGGCAATGTAGATAAAGGGTTGAATATTCGAGGGGTCAGAGTAACTGTTGATAGTTGTGTATCTATATCTAATGGAGCTGATGGTTTTTTATTTCAAGGCAATCATACAGTCACCTCACTTTTGACTGAAATGACCGTTTCAAACTGTTACGCTGAAAATAATGGTGATTCTGGTTTTTATATAGCAGACGGCTCGGCCACAGCTACTCAATTCACTAAAGTAAATATGAGTAACATTGTAGCGAAAAACAATGGTGTATACGGCATCAATATCGACCCTGGATCGAATAAAGTCTATGCTAAGATATCCAACGCTGAAATATATGGCAACGTTAACCACGGGATTTTGGTACGTGTGCCAGCGGCTGGTGTCATCATTTCTAACTCCTCTATTTACGGGAATGGTGGAAGTGGTATATTCACAGGATCTGCCAAAACACAAATTTCAGACTGTCAAATTAATTCAAACTCACGATACGGGATTGAGGAAACCGGAACCAGGACCGTAGTTTCAGGGGCGACATATGTTCAGGGAAATACATTAGGTAATTTTCTCTTCGCCTCAAATAAAAGATATATGATTGGTCGAGGTGTTATCGACTATGACATAGGTTCTGCTGATGGCGATATCATTGCTTCTGCAACTACATTGAACTTACCTGAAGGTGGAGACGCGTTCTTTATAACAGGTTCAACAGCTATTTCAACAATTACAGCATCAAGACGAGGAAGACAAATCATGCTTAATTTTACTTCTTCCGTAACCATAAATCACGGCACAGGAAACATAAGGTTAAACGGTGGGAATAACATAAACGCTTTAAACAGACATGTATTAACGCTATTGTGCGACGGATCAATCTGGTATCAGGTTTCATATAGTGCTAACGCATAATGATTGCAGATTTTTTATTTACTCTTTAATAAGGGAGTGATATGAGTGGCTACAGTAACAGACTTGGTATCTGATATCAATCTCCGTTACCGAAATACATTCACAAATGCTCAAAAGCTGGTTTGGCTTAATGAAGAGCAACGCGAGTTATTTGACGTACTTGAAATAGATTCAGAACCATATGCATTTGTGACGGTAGAGGATAACAGTTATTATCCATTCCCTGAAGGATTCGACTTCACCAAAATTAAAGTAGTCAGTATGCAGATCAATTCTTCATCCCCTGATCCAACATTCCGGGAAGTTCCTATGCGGCGAAACGATGACAATGTGTATGCTCCAGCTGGTCCATGGTACACGATTGTATCTGATGTGATGTACCTTGATTATCCGGGAGGAGTTCCGGGAGATATGAATGTTTATATTTATTGCGATGCAGAGCCAACAGAGGTTACAGAGGCAACAATGAATCTTGAACCGGATCTCCCGGTGAAGTATCAAGAAATCCTTAAGCTTGGCGTACTCAAGCGGATCGCTGGGGCTCGGAAAGATGCGGATATGAAAACTAATTTTGATATGGAGTATCAAGAAAAGATAGCTGATGTTTTATGGTCGAGAAAGCTAAAAGAACCGGAGTTTGTACAGCCGACTTCTACTCAGACATTTCGAAATCATAGTAGAGGGTACATCATAAATGGATGGTGATTAGATGGCTCAATGGAGGCAAATTAAAAATAGAACCGTAAGACAAGGGAATAACTTTTCAAAAGGGCTGAATACAGAAAACAGTCCTTTTTTTGTTGATGAAAACACTGTTATTGATGGATATGGTTTTGACTTCGAGAACTTTCCAGCGATTCAAGTTCGATCAGGCAGAACGAACTACGGGAGTTCAGGAGGGGCAAAGACTAATCTGTTGACCAGTTTTGGAAACAAGTATCTAGTCCGTGCTGTCGGCACAAAACTCCAATATAACAGCAGCGGAACAACATGGACCGATATTTCCGGTTCATATGCCAATGTGGAGTGGAGCGCCGCAAACTTCGATGTGAATGGACAGGCATTGTTGATGGTAAACCCCACAAATGGAGGTTACTACTGGAACGGAACTTCTCTCTCATCCATTTCCCAAATGCCAAAGGGGAAATATATCACCACAGATAATCTACGCGCCTACGTGGCTGGGAAGGACGGAGAAGAGGACTACGTTTATTACTCAGCTTTCCAAGATGCTCTTGATTTTGAAAGCCCGGAAAACAGTGGAGTCGTTCAGTATTACACAGCATCAGGAGGCCCTATTACTGGGCTATATTCGTTCGGTGGTTCGATATGGGTTTTTAAAGAAGATTCATTTGCCATCATCTATCATACGGGTAACTCTGAAATTACCTATCGCTTAGTTCAAGTATCAGAAAATATAGGCTGCGTTGCTTCTAAGACGCTTAGTGAAGTCGGTCCCTATCTAATGTGGTTAGGTATGGATGACGTATATATCGGGGCTGGTGACGCCGCAAGAGGCGTAGGAAGTCCAATCAGAGGATACTTAAAGAAGATTAACAAAGCCGCTATAAAAAATAGTTTTGCTTTTAGCACTAGCCGGAGGTACTACCTTTGCATACCTACCGGAAGCAATACAATTCCAAATATGTGCTTGGTTTATGACTATGAATACAAACAATGGCTGCCTTACAGCGCAAACTTGCCGAATCTGACCTGGGGACTAACAATGAACGGTGTAAGTTACTGCGGTGATACATCTGGGCAAACTTACAAAATGAACGACGGTACGACAGACTCAGGTCAATCCATCCCGTGGATGGTTCAAAGCCGCCCATTCGATGAAGGGATTAAAGAAGCTGAGAAGGAGCTTTTTGAGCTGCATATGCTGGGCTATTTCCCATCAGGATCAACCCTCAAAGTTGAGGTTTCACCAAGGGATGATGGTACTGAATGGTATCAAATAGAATATGATCCGATCTCCGTGAGTGGAGCGACACAAAACAAGAATTTAATCGTTCCTTTGGATACGGTGCCTTTGTGTAATTATTATTCGTATCGGCTCTCTGGTACTGGACCAGTGACCATCCAAGAGGTTCAGCGATATAGCAGAATACTACCTGTAATGCATTGACATTGGTGTTAATTTGGTGTATATTTGGTGTATAAAACACTAGGCGGTGATATTATACCACGTAGAACATCAATTACAGTACCAGAGGAAATCGATAAGATGGTAGAGGAATACCGGAAGGAAAATGGAATCTCAACTTGGATAGCTGCATTGTATGAGTTGGCAAGAAAAGGTTTCGACAAAAACAAAAAATAAAAACCGTTCCTGTGTCCTGGCAGACGTGTAAGGAACGGTTTCACTCGGGCAGCGCCCTACATAGAATTATACAACATGATAAACATCAATGAAAGGTGTTGCCTCCAATAACAGGAGGTTGTCATGATGGACTACGAAAAATTGCTATCAGAAGTTCAAGTGAAACGGATTAATCAAGTTCTTTCAGGGACAAAGAAAAAACCTACTTATACCGATTTGTGCACATTGCTTACTAAAAAGATTCAAGAGTTTCAGGAGTGTGTTAACAATGAAAAATAAGTATGAAATCCGTGGTAATGTAACGGCCATATTTTTAACGAACGACATTAAGGAAACTCTTATAGACACTGTGGATTTGCCAAAACTCCTTGCAATAAATACGTCGTGGTATTTATATGAAAACTATGTTTATGGGAGTTTTTATTTAGGGAAAAAGAAGCAAAAGAAAGTAAGGCTTCATCGATTTTTAATGGATGCAAAACCAGGCGAGATCGTAGATCATATTAATCACAACACGCTTGATAATAGAAAGTGCAATTTGCGATCGGTCGATGAAACCACCAACATGCAAAATCAATCAAACCCTAAAAATGTCTACCTTGATAAAAGAAGCAACCTGTACTATGCGATGATAAGAGTTAATAAAAAACCTTACTACTCTCGTTATTTCAAAACATTCGATGAAGCTAAGGCCGAAGCAATTAAAATGAGGGCTAATCTTATGCCGGGTTCATACGAATATTTGAATAACGACAAAAAAGAGGAAGTGGATCTGCAGGATCCGGAAAAACCTAGAGGCAACAACACAAGCGGATACCGTTATATCAGTTACCAAAAAGCCATTAAAAAATGGCGAGTGAAGTACAAATCTGTATATTATGGTGACTTCGAAGACATTAATGACGCTTTAATTAAACTCGAAAACGTAAAGAAAGAAAAAAATAAGGAGGTATCCTAATGTCACCTGTTCCTGACTTCGGCGGTCTTCCGCCTTATGCTAACTTCGATGACGTAACTATTAAAGTGAATGATCTTGTTCAACGTCTACGCCAATTGCTACTCAACCTTGATACATTAAATATTCGATCGTTAAATGCAAAAGTCATCGAAGCAGGCACAATCACAGCGGATAAGATGAACGTAAATGAATTATCCGCCATCTCAGCCAATCTAGGGCACATTACAGCTGGTTTAATAGAGTCCGTGGAGATTTATGGATCCTACATTGCTACACGCTATAATAGCTATCCTAGGGCGGAATTAGACTCTACCGAGAATTTGTTCGGGGCGTATGCCTCGGCTAATAATTTTATTCAGATATTCACGCCAACTAGTGGGTTCTCTCCTACAATCAAGTTTGAAACACCATCAGGAGTTGCATATATTTCGTATGATATTGATGCTAATGCACTTGCAGTGACTAGTAATGATGCAAATATAAATATTTCAACTTTGAATACAATAGAGTTATTTGCAAATGCAGTATTGGTATACGGGTGGAGTTACTTGAAAAATACGTCCGGCCGAAATCTACAACAAGAGCTAGATTCAAAGGCGAATAAAAATGTTTCTACTGGTACATCAGGATCTGCCAACGGAGGCATACCAATTGGTACACAGTTAAGGACCGCAGACGGTGGAACAGTAACCTGGATGGGTGTACCAGCGCATTCCCATACACAAAATTAGATGCTATAATGATGGCAAAATCTAACAGGGGTGTGTGGATGATGAAAAAAGCAGTAGCTGGTTTCATAGCTGGAGCAGTAATGATGGTTTCTTTGCAAGCCTTCGGAGCAGGTGTAAGCTTAATTGGTAAGAAGATAGATGGTCAAGCAGACCTTAAGATAAACGGTGAAGTCGTAGGACAAACCATTATTGTACAAGGGAAAAGCTATGCACCTGTACGTGAAATCACTAATGGTGTTGGCGGAACAGTAACTTATAACAAGTCAGGTGGTGCAGTTGAAATGAGCGTTGCGGATATTGCTCAGGCCGAACAAGAACAATTAAAGATAGAAGAACAGATAACCAATCTTAAAAATAATATAGTCAATCAAAAAGGAACAATAGAGAATACAAAATCAGAGTTAACCAATCTATCAAAGCAAGCTGAGGAGTTAAAGGTCAAAGCTGATGCTGATAAATCAGAAGTTGGATTAGCAAGAACACAGTATGGAATAATATTGAAAGTTGTACAAGAGACGACAGAGAGATTATCGACGCAAGAAAAAGAACTATCCGATCTCGAATCTCAACTGGCTGCACTTGAAGGGTAAAGCGGCAGACGTCTACCGATTTGAAATACGCAGACATCTGCGCATATGTATCTTGCAGTCATAATTTGGTTAATGTATGATAAGAATAGAAATAAGAGCAGCCGGCCAGCTGCTCTCAGTACAACGTTTGTGGTGGGAAACCTCCTCATAAGAATGAACAAAGTAACCCGTCAGGCCGTCAACCTGTGGCGGGTTACTTCTTTTTTTGCTCGATATATGTCAACAATGCAAGCACGAAAGCTGCAAAGACGATTATATCTTGAAAAGAGAAGTTCATACACATCACCTCCTCTCAGAGGTCGTGTATACCCACCACAAATTGAGTTGTACAACCATATTATACCATGAGGGACGCAAATAAAGATTATTGAAATGATTAAATGATCATGATATGATCCACATAACAATATAGTAACTAGTACGGTTGCATGAGCTTTGATTTGGCGGGCTCCCATTCTCTTAATTGAGATTGGGAGGTCGCCTTTTGTTTTCTGGCCGAAAAAATTGCTAGATTGATAGGTTTGAAATAATAGATTTGTGACCATAATAGTAATTACAGATCAAAAAAGGACCTCTCATAATAGAGGGTCCTTAATTTTAAGGAAAGCTTCTTCGCTGCCATGAAAAATAGCCAGTTCTGTCTCGGCTGATTTAATATCCTTCTCATAAAGTGTTCGTTGATAAAACTGAAAAACTTGATCTACCAAAACATTGTTTGGTACTTCTTCAAGTTTGTTTAACAATGAAATCGGAATTACCACTGCAAACTTATTTGTTTTAGAAATGTATCCCGCGAAAATATATCCTTTGTAAACATCAGAATTAACAACTATCTCACAATCTAAAAGATAGGTATCAAGGATTGAAGATTTCTCAACATTATTTACTACCAGTCTAAATTTGTAAAAAGTGAAAAGCTCTCCAGGATCAATATCTAAAAATTCGCAAATTTGATCCATGGTATCAAATTGAACACCTTTACCATGATTATAACTTAACGCAGTAAGAGTGGTTCTAGAGATTCCAGTATGCTTTGCAACATCCTTTATTTTTAGACCTTTCCTCGCAAGGATTTCAGCAAGGTTACATTTTATCATTTGTATACACCTCAGTGCCTATTGTAGCGTACTTTGAACAAATGATAAAGAAATCTGAAAAATTTTGGTTGACTGTAAAAATATTCAATGTTATATTGAAATTGTTCAGATTATTGAACAAAAATACAATGAAGTGAACAAAATGATAAGGAGGTGATATAAATGGTCAGAGTTAATTTAGCTGTAGTAATGGCAAAAAAAAGAATGCATTCTTTGAAAGAGGTTGCGGCCGAAACGGGGATATCTCGCACAACCTTAACTGCCTTGTACTATGAGAAGGGCAAAGGTGTTCAGTTCGACACAATAGACAAGCTGTGTGGCTACTTTAACGTTGAAGTTGGAGAATTGCTTGAACGTACAGAGGCGAGTTGATAGGAGGGGCAACATGGTTGAACCATTCACAAAGTGGTATAAGGCAAACAAAGCAGCATTTGAACTGGAAAACGAAATATTAAGAGACAAGCTTGCTCAAGGAGTTAATGGTATTGAGTGGTTAGTATTGCAAGTAGTTGCTGACGAAGATAGGAAAAGCAGTTTAGAGATGTGGTTAAATCACATTCGAAAATACAAACTTGGTGATATTAACAAAATTATAGTTGATGCTTTGATAATGGATGGTGATTCCTTCTATATCAAATATCAGATTAATTGGTGGGTTAGTGTGGATGAAGCTTTGACTTACTTAAGTTTGTTAAAGGAAAGAAACTATGAGCATTATTTTGAAACTATTAAAATAATAAAAACCAATATGGGAAGGAAGATGTAAAATGAATAATAGCGAACTACTTATTGAGAGCAAAACATTGCGTGAGAGTGTTATCGAAAGGATTGAGGTATTGGATAAAGTGAAAAAACTTATTATGCTGCCTGATGATATAAATACGACAATTGAACTGGCAGCAGATTTTTATGAAGTTGATGCAGAAATTATCAAAAAAACCATACAAAGAAATAAAGAAGAGTTATTAACGGATGGACTCCAAGTTATTAAAGGAAAAGAACTTAGGGACTTGAAGTCCATGAGTGCGATACCTAAAAATACACCATCACTAACTTTAATTCCTCGTCGAGCTTTATTGCGTATCGGGATGTTGCTACAGGATAGTAGTGTTGCCATAGAGGTTCGCACACAGCTCCTTGATCAAGAGCAAGCGAAACCTGTTAATGACTTCTCTTCTTTAAGCCCACAATTGCAATTTATGATCCAAATGGAACAAAGAACAAACGATCTGGAAAACAAGCAGCTGGAGCTAAACCAAACAGTACGCCATCTTTCCCTTGTTGTTGACAATGAGATTTGGATTACTGATCATCAACGGGCTGAGATAAAACAATCTGTACTCAGTCGTGTTGGCAAACTTAAAAGACAAGGTTTAGATGCTCATTTCCAAGGAGCCTTTAGTGATCTAAATAAATTCTTTGGTGTTCCGAAGTACGATAAAATTAAAAGAGTTGATTTTGAACAAGCTATGGACTTTGTTAGTGGCTGGTACCCAAAGAAGAAAGCAATTAATAATTAGGGGGCAAAACCTTTGGAGTATATCGAATTTAGAGAAGCTGTTTACGAAGATATTATAAGCATGTATGAAGATCAATGCTTAGACATTATGAAACAAGCAATGAAAGGTGAACTTAACGGTTATCAATTTAACGCATACGCAGCAATGATATTCGGATGTTTCTTATGTGAAGTTTACACAGACGATCATAAGAAGTTTCTGGAGCTGGCTACGCCAATATATGAATTGTACTCTAAGAGCAAAGTCGAGAATGATGCAAATAACCTGAGGACCCTAATGAAGATTCATAATTTAGAAGTCATAAAATAAAAAGAGCCGCTAATCACAGCGACTCAATCGTCGTCACCTTGACCCGACCAAGAGATAGGTGACACCAAACAAAACTAAGGGGATACCCTTATCTAAGACAAATTGTAACACATTACATTTGTCTTGCAAACAATACAACATGAGACTACATAACAATTAAAATAAGGGTATCCCCTACACCAGGAGGATACGATGGAAGATGCGTTGGAACAGTATTTACAGGCAAAAGGCATTGATTCCGAGGACTTCATATCATTCTTAAAGAAACAAATTGAACAGCAATCATAGTTACTCAGGAGGTGCGTTATCGCATCTCCTTTTTATATACATCATTACATCAAAAGGAGTGAGGGTATGGCGACACCTACCGGATACGGAAGTAACATTAGGCAGAGCCTCGTAAGCAAGGGCCTAAGTAATAACGACATCGGATACAACAAATCATCTGGTTATGTCACAGTAAAGGGCCAAGATTTTCTCAAGCCATCGAAAAACTTAGACGGCGTATCCTACGACACAGTGAGTAACTTCAACAATGCCTGGAATAACTACCAGAAATCACAGTCTCCAGGTGTAACAACAACGACAGGCACTACAAGCACATCGAGTGGGTACACGCCAACTGCAAGCACATATTCACCGAAAGGGCTTGTATCATCACGTGACGCTCTGGGGTCTTATGGTATCAGTGGTGATCGGGTTGGATATAGCAATGGCAATGTAACGGTAGATGGAAGATACTTTGGTACACCTGGTGCGAACCTTGGTGGAACGACTTATTTTGATCAAACTGGATTTAACAATGCCTTGAGTAATTATCAAATAGGTAATATGCAAAACCAAATCATGAACAATACTCAGCTTCCGGACAATGCGTACACACAGCAAATCAATGAGCTTTTGGCTCAGTTAAACCAACAAGCCTCCAACCCACAACAGATTGATCCTTACAGCACTGCTCAGTATGCAGCCTATAAAGCACAATCGGATAGAGCAGCACAACAAGGTGTTCGCTCAGCACAGGAGGCAATGGGTGCTTCTGGATTTGGCCGTTCAACAATGCTTGGTGAGCGAGCTCAAGGGATCCAGAACTCTCAGAATGAGTACCTTGAGACTCAGGTTGTACCGCAAATTATCGCCGCGGAGCAAGCGCGTCAGCAGCAAGAATACGCCAATCTATTCAATCTCTTAAGTCCTCTGATGAGCCAACAAGGATATGCGGATGATCGTAGTCAAATGCAACTAGGCAACCAGTACAATGCTTTGAATATGTTGACACAGGAACAACAGCGTGGAATTGACAATTCTCGTGCTGATGCATCTTTGACAGGAAACTACCTATCACCTGAACAACAAAGTGCGATTAACACGCTTCTAGCCCTGAAACAATCTGCAGAAGCGCCGGGAATCACCGCTCAACAGCGTAATGCACTCAGTACACAAGCGGATGCAGTGCGTAATCAAATGCGTTCTCTCGGTCTTGATCCTACGCAGTACGGTTCAGACGTAAGCTATAATCAAGCATCTCAATATCAACCAGGCCGCACAATGGCCGGGCAGCAACTTGATATGCAACAGCAACAACAGGCGTTTGATCAAGAGCAGCAGCAGTGGTCCAACGATCGGTATATAGAAGAATTCGAGTATCAAAAAGCTCGAGACGCTATAGAAGATAAACGTCTTGCGAAAGAATTCGAAGAAAATGTTCGACAATACGATCTCAACTATGCATTACAGAAATTAGAATCTCAGAATCAGCAAGAATACCGCAATGCTACTCTAGCTTTAGACAAACAACAGTTTGAATGGCAGCAAGATACTGCAATAGCAGATGCGGAAGCCGCTACAGCTCGTGCAGCCGCAGAGGCAGCGAGTAACACTACAAGTATTCAAGACTTCGCCAAAACTTATGTTAACTCGATTGCGAAAAGAGATAGTAAAACTGGTGCGGTTCTCAATAAAAAAGAAGTATTCTCTGCATTTATTGCAAGTGGTTATGATGATGAAGAGATTGAAAAGATGCTTCCTCAATACGGAATTACCACAAAAGAGGCAGATCAATTCCAGAATGAGGTCGGCGCGGGAAAGTAACATCCTCGGCAAGTTCAGCGCCGCAAGCTTACCGAGGAATCATTTCTAGTGCGGCAAGCACTCACAATGTACCTGAAGGATTGGTTAGTGCAATTATCCAAGCTGAGAGCAGTTTTGACCCTAACGCTAAGAGCGGAGCAGGTGCTGCTGGTTTAATGCAGCTCATGCCAGGTACAGCAAAGGATTTAGGAGTCAAGAACGTATACGATCCAACTCAAAACGTTAACGGCGGTACAAAGTATATAAGTCAGATGTACAAACAATTCGGCAACTACGAGCTGGCATTAGCGGCTTATAACTGGGGTCCGGGAAACGTGAATAAAGCCATTAAGAAATACGGCAATAGCTGGTCTGCAATAAAATCACATGCACCAAAAGAAACGCAGAAATATGTCAACAAGGTGATGAGCAACTGGTAAAGGAGGGATTAATGTGGCTAGTAAATATGACGAATACCGAAAGGCATTAGGCCTGCAACCTTCTTCTGGAAAGGGAAGTAAGTATGATCAGTATAGAAAATCTCTTGGACTTGATCAACCCAGAAATGTTACAAGAACATCAACACCTAAAGAGAAAAAGCCAAGCAAGTATGATAATTACCGAATGGCAACAGGGATGATTCCAGATACTCGACCAGTTGAAGAGCGAAAAACACCAGCACAAAAAATTGCAGAGCTCCCTGATCATATCACCAGCTTTGGTATAGATCGTATTACCGGTTCAACTTTGTACCAAGCGACTCAAGGGAATAGACAAGCAATAAATGAATACAAGGATGCTACAGGCCGGGAGATTAAGCCGATCCAAGGGCCGCCAACTCCGTCACAGCACCAGTTAAACGAGAATATTATCAACACCAAAGCGAGAGAGAGTGCATTTGCTAATGCGGTTGCTCCTTACTCACGGTTTATGAATGATCTGACCTACGGCAATAAGGCTGGGCAGTTTGTTACGCGTGCAATCGGCACCGGGGGCGGCATGCTCCTTGGTACTCCATCACAGGCACCAGCTTCCACAGGTAACCAAACAGCTGATAAAGTGGCTGACGTTCTTGGTGTAGCCGGCGGTATCGTTGGCGCAGGCTTTAACCCGTCCGCAGGCGGCAACCTCATTACAGCTCCATTACGAGGCGTATCCGGTGCGCTCAACACAAGAGCAGGTCAAGCGCTCACAGGCGGCGTATCACGAGCAACAAGAGTCAGTCATCCTGTTGCAAGGGCTGGTATTGAAGGGGCTGCTACCGGTGTAATCGGTGGTGTAGCTGCCGGATTGGTACAAGGTCAAGACAGTAACAGAGACATCCTGACAAATGCCGGTTTAGGAGCTGGTCTAGGTGCAGTTGGTGATATCGCTGCTAGAGGTATAGGTAATGCTATAAACCGCCGTGCAGCCGCACGTACTACGCCAGATATAACGGCACGTCCCGGAACAACAGTGAGCCAAACAGTTGAACTGCCACAACCAAACAGAACGACCGCTCAGGCAGCGGCTGCAGCTCCGGAAGCTGAGGCAATGAGAGGCAACTGGTTTACAAACCTATTCGGCAACATGGGCGTAGGCATCTCCCCATTCAGCAGCAACCGGAGAGTGAATGCAGGTCCATTGACAACTGCCGACCAAATCGTGCGTAATAGTATCCGAAATGACGCGAAAGGATTGGCCGAGGAAGCTGCAGCAACTGCACGAGCTGGATACCAAAACTTTGTCGATCGTTTATCACCTCTTAAGCGGTTCGGAGACAACACCTATGAGGCAGCGATGGATACAGCTCGCTCCAACAACCTTGCTAATACCGTCATTCGAGATAAGTTTGTTACACCGGAAGGAACCGTAATTGGCGAGGGATTAAACAACATCTTTAAGAAGGTGCAACGTGGTCAAGATGATGCATTTGTTGACTACATCACATTGCGTCATGCACGTACCCGGGTTGCTCGTGGTGAGCGTGTTTATAATGAAGATCTCGGTATGACACCGGAAAAGATCCAAGAGCGCATTGATATGTACGATAAACGGTTTCCTGGATTCGCTCAGATCGCTGATGAATGGGATGGTTTCAACGACAATGTACTTCAGACATTTGGCGTAAACGAGGGATTAATCACTCAGCAAATGAAGGACCAACTCAGAGAACAAAACCCGAATTACTCACCAATGCGCCGGCAGTTCAGCAGGTCAGAGAAGCCAGGCAAGAAATTCATTGCTAAGTCAACAAGCTCATCGTTCAGTGGTCAGAAGGCACCGCTGCAGAAAGTCAGCCCGACCGGCTCTGTTCGTGACATTGTAGATCCGCGTAAGACCACAGTAGAGATGGTGGGGGCATGGACCAATGCCGCAATGAATAATCGTGTTATGCAAGAAATGGTGAGTGCAATATCTCGTGATCCGGACCGATTTAAAGGTATTGCTGAGATTGTCCAGAAGCCAGATGATAAGAAGGATTTACGTTCGGTATTGTTTGAGGATGGAATGGATGGTTTTGCAGAAGAAATTAATAGTGATTTTAGGAATTTGTTTAATCGTACTCGATTGGATCAGGAAAATATCGTCCGTGCCATGGTCAATGGGGAGCCGGTTTATTTACAAGTCTATGATCCCGAGGTGGTCAAGACTCTCATGGGGATGGGTCCGCAGGCTTCTAACCTGCTATTAGACTTTGCCGAAGTGCTGAGTAATGCTACCAAACGCGGCGCAACCGGGGCTCTGGCGCCTATATTCGCCGTCAAAGGTGCAACAATGGACTTAGTACAGTCAGCTATCCAAGCCAAGAACCCGGCTAAACAAGCGGCATACACGGTGTACGGTATCCTCAGCGGTATCGGAGACCGTTTAAACATTCCTGGACTGCGTAACCTAGCACAAGACTTCCGGCGCTCGGGCGGAGAGTATTCTGCAGCACTCAAAGGCGACCGAAAACTAAACCGCAGCATTACAGATATGACTCGGGATCCGCTGTTATCTCCTAAGGGGGTAGCCAAGGGAGTGAGAAATGTTGTAGCAGCTCCGTTCAGAGCTCTCGAAGAAGTCGGAAACATCGCAGAGAATGCGCCACGTATGGCTGCTTTCAAACAGGAACTAGACAGACTTGGCGGAGAAAGAACACCAGATAACGTCCGGAAAGCGATGGACGCTGCCCGGGAAGTGACAGTAAACTTCTCCCGAAGAGGTGCGAAGTCTCGAGATCTCGAAGCGTTAATCCCGTATAACAATGCTGCAGTACAAGGTACTTATCGGATTATGAAGTCATTCAAAGACAATCCAGTACGTACGGGACTTACGATCGGTGCGGTTGCGGTTCTGCCGAAGATGTACGAATACATGCAGTTCGCAGATGACGAGGATTATCAAAAACTACCAGCCCGCGAGCGGTACCGTAACCTGTTCATCAGCAAAAATGATGATGGAACATTCGTCAAAATCCCGATGGAACCAGCTTACAACTCCTTTGGTCAGATCACAATCAGCGCATTGCAGAGCCTGAAAGATGGCGATCCTCAAGCCTTCAAAGGCGCTGCAGATGCCTTGGCTAACGTATGGCTGCCGCCTGTTGCTACCGGTGCTCTCCAAGGTATAACACAAGGTACTGGCCTAGAGGGAAGCATTGAAGGTTCTCTTAATGCGACTATAGCAGCTCCATTCGTTGCGACTACATCAAACCGGAGCTTCACAGGCGCGCCGATCGAGTCACGTTCATTGGAGAACTATTCTCCTGAAAATCGTTATGATGAGAGAACATCCAGTGTAGCCATCCAACTTGGTCAATACTTGAAAATGTCACCTAAGAAAATAGACTATCTGCTCAGAGCATACGGTGGTGATCCAGCTAGACTGCTGCTGCCGCTCACAAGTGAACAAGGATCAGGGAATATTCGGAACACGCTACTTAAGAATTTCATCGCAGATCCGGAGTTTACCAACAATCTATCTACAGACTTCTATAATGCGAAGGATAACCTTAATCAAGCTTACTATGATACAAGGGACGGACGCGGTGAGGCTCCTGAATGGTACAGTGACGAGATTAGAAAGCTGGTTACTTCCCAGGCTGCAGGTTCACCTTCCAAACGCCTGTCTGAGCTGAACAAAGAGAAGCGTGAAATTGGCGCAAACAAATCCTTATCAGCTAAGCAAAAAGCAGACAGGCAGCGAGATGTACAACGTCAAATCAACGAGATATACATTGATGTCAATCAACAGCTAGAAGAAGCAGGCGTACCACTGAAATAGTTGGTTCACCGACCCTCAAATTGTGGTAATATATGGGTGATACACATACACCCACAGGGTCCCGAGCAACCGGGGCTCTCTTATTTTGTTGACAAGTTAGTTGGCAAGTGGTAAATTTTTACTACAAGACCGGAAGCACCGGCCAAAGTAGAGTCCATGGGAAAGCATCCCTGGGCTCTTTTTGTTTTGGAGGAACTATGATTGAGATGGATGAGGAAGAGTATCTGCAATCAACCGTGTCGGATGAAACGTTACAAATGGTTTTAAAACTCCTCGGTCCGGCTGCAAGAGACATGCTATTATATTCGGTGGTGGAAAATGTACGACCTACTTTTGGATATTCTCCATACGCTATTCAAGAACGGCCTCACGTTGTCATCGGCAGCGGCGGTCGTTTTTCTTTTGCTCAAACAGAGGAAGATGAAGAAGAAGATGCAGAAATACCTTCCTTTCCTCTTTCAGGATGAGAGTGACACTAGAGAATTTAAGCACAACCAAGAAATTATTATGCATAACCAAGAGATCATATTGAAGGAGATGGGGCTCGAACCATGGCATGCACCCACTTTAGAAATAAATTCAAAGGAATCAGCGACCAATTTAAAGAGGTTCTACTCATCGTCCTTGGCGATTATTACCTCTGCCCGGCATGCAAACAAAGACACAGAATGGAGGAACTCAACGATGGCAAAGAAGAAGCTCAAGTTTGATCCGGGACATGGCGGCGGCGATCCAGGCGCAATGTCTGCTTACGGGAAAGAAAAGGTATTCGTCCTGATACTAGCGCAGAAGGTGGCAGAGCTATTCAAGGGACATAAGCACATCGAAATATCATTTACACGGACTGGAGATACGTACCCATCGCTCACCGATCGCGTTGCACAGGCCGAACGAGAAAAGGTTGACGGATTTATCTCATTCCACGCCAATAGCGCAGCTGATTCGGCTGCCAATGGAACTGAAACATATTACAGCCGAGCAAACAGCAAAGCATTTGCTGAGATCATGCATAAACACATCAAGTCTGCCACTAAGCTCCGTGATCGTGGCGTTAAGACAGCCAACTTCCAAGTAATCAAGCAGACGACTATGCCGGCAATTCTATTGGAGATCGGTTTTATTTCAAGCCCTATCGACGGTCCAAAGCTGTTCAACGCATCATTTCAGGATGCTGTAGCGTTGTCGATTGCAGAGGGTATATGCGAGTACTACAATGTTCCATTCAAAGAGGGGGCAACGGAGGAAGTGAAAAAGAAGGTAACTGAGTTCAAAATTAACCTAGATAACAAGAAAGTCGAACAGGGTGTATTGATTGACGGCAGATCATATGTACCAGCAACAATGCTATCGCATCATTTAGGACATCGCATCTTCTGGGACAATCAAAATAAAATTTTAGATGTATATAAGGATGGTGAAAAATGATGATCATCAACGACATTATGGAACAGGCGCAACCCTATATTGTTACAATTGTATTAGCCATCGTAGCATTGATAACAAAAGTTGTAGTTGGATCAATTAATAAACTCACTAAGAAAGCATCTGATTACTTTGATGCTAATCTCAGTGTAAAGCAGCGTGAGATGCTGCATAAGATTGCTGCAGAAGCATATGCTTATGCTGAATCGGTATATAAGGATTATGGCGGAGAAGAGAAGCTGAATCAGGCATTTAACTATGTATCATCCAAATTAGGTGATGTTGGATTGAACATATCTTCTGATGAGATCAGAGGAGCAATAGAGAAAGCGTGGAATGAATCGAAAACAAAGAAAGCGAGTTAAAAGTAGCCCGGCTATATGTCGGGCCTTTTTTTCGTTTATAATAGAAGAAAATGTTTCGGAGGCATCACATGTCATTGGTACCCAAATCACCGTTCATCCTAGAGATGTGCGAAGTTATAGCTGAATCCATGCGCGAGAAGGGAACATGGCCCAACTGCACCGCTGAGGATATCCATGCATCGGCCGATCGGTATGAGCAGATCCCATCATGGTATTGGGATGCACTTGCTGATCTCAAGCGGAACGACTATTACCGCTCACTGGATGAAGTTGAAAATCCAACAGAGGAAATGTATGTTTCGATACGTTTAGAGAAATCTACCGAGAGTTATATATACCGCAAAGGCAAGTGGGTGTTCGTGGGAGATATGAAGGATTTATAAGTCGCTATTTAGCGGCTTTTTTTGTCATTGAGACAACCTTTAAGTTCATAACCATCATCTGAGGTGATGCTCAGGTGCATGTGAGGTTTACAGAGGGAGAATCTAATGACAAGGCTAGAAGGGACTGCTATGATTACCTCATGGAGAAGTATGGGAGGGTAATACATGATAGGAGTCTACGCAAGGGTATCGACGGAAGAACAGGCGAAGTCGGGTTTTTCGATAGACTTTCAGGTCCGCGAGGGGAAGAAGAAAGTCGGGACTGAGGAAGTTAAAGTGTATATTGATGATGGCTACTCAGGCGAGTTCTTGGAGCGACCGGAGTTAACCCAAATGCGGCAAGACGTAAGAGATGGAATCATTACTAAAATAGTATGTTTAGATCCTGACCGGTTGGCTCGGAAGCTCATGCTGCAGCTGATCATTACAGATGAATTTGAGAAGCGCGGCGTCGAGATTGTATTTGTTAATGGGGAGTATGCAAAAACTCCAGAAGGTCAACTATTTTATTCTATGCGCGGTGCGATCGCTGAATTTGAGAAAGCTAAAATCAACGAGCGCATGACCCGGGGCCGCAAAGAAAAAGCAAATCAAGGCAAGGTAATTAAAAACAATCACACTTATGGATATGATTATGATAAGGAAAAAGGTGAACTAATCATTAACGAGGAAGAGGCAAGAGTTGTCCAGCTGATCTTCAACCTTTTTACCCGTCCTAATGAGATTGCTAAAGGTATCAACGGCATAGCGAAGTACCTCACTGACAATCTGATCCCGACCAAACGAGGGGCTAAGGTATGGCATAAGCAAGTGGTGAGGCAAATTCTACTGAATGAAACATACACAGGCCGTTTCCCTCAGAATCGTTGGAACACCGAGGGTATGCTAGGTAACAAACATAAGCCTAAGGAAGAACGGGTATCCATGCGTGTTCGACCAAAAGAGGAATGGATCTATGTTGATTGTCCAGCGATTGTTTCTAAATTCCAATTTGAGCAGGCACAGAAGCTGCTAGGTGAAGCTCGTAGAAGATTTGCTAAATCAAGCCTTAATCAATATTTGCTATCAGGGCTTGTAAGATGTGCAAATTGCAATAACACAATGACTGGTCGAAAGTCAAAGAACTGGGGAACGTATGTGTTTGAATACACTGATGTTAAGAACACAAGCGGCGCTAAATTCAGAGGATGTGGCAATAGGATACGGCGTGATATCCTCGATGATATTGTCTGGGAACGTGTGCATAACTGGTTATCCCAGCCGGAAGAAATAGCAGCAGCCAGTATGGAGACAACACAGGAGAACATGAGCGAGTTAGAAATCACTCGTGTTGAGAGAGAGCTTGAAAAGACTAGGGCATCCAGAAAGAAATTAATAAAGCTGTTCTCGAGCGATATAGGACTAGGAGAAGAGGAGATCCGCGAAGAATTAAAGGAGCTGGCTGACAAAGAAGAATCACTTAAGAAACATCATGCCGAACTGTTGGCGCAGATGGAAGGGCTTGAGGACCTGGAGAGCAGTAGAAACCTGCTTAAAGAAACCCTAGAGTATTACCTTACCTTAAATCCGGAAGAACTCACATTTGAAGATAAGCAAAACCTAATAAGGCGAGTGGTAAAGGAGGTACGGGTCTCGCAAGAAGAGGTCCATATTGTGACCTTCTAGCGACACTATAGACATTAGGACCGAGATTTTGATGCACCTTCGTTCATTAAAAAAGACTCGCAAGGACGTATCACTCCACGATCCGATCGGAACGGATAAGGAAGGCAATGAAATTACCTTAATAGATATCCTTGGCACGGAAGCGGATGAGGTCATGGATAAGGTACAGCTCAAGATCGAGAAGAGCAAAATATATCAGAACCTCGACATTCTGGATGAACGGGAGAAGGAAGTTGTGGTCGGGCGTTTCGGACTAGAAGCAGGCGGGGAGGAACGCACGCAGCGAGAGATTGCGAAGGAGCTCGGCATCAGCCGGAGCTATGTATCCCGGATTGAGAAGCGGGCATTAATGAAGCTGTATCATGAGTTTTACAAGGCAAAAAAATGAAAAAAATTATCCATTAAGGCTACTCATAGGAGTAGTCTTTTTTATAAATCTAGACCCATCTGCTATCATTGCCTTCATGTGATAGTAAAGACACACTTGTTATAGTTAATAGTTATAGCAAATGATTACTATATGAATAATATCTTTCTATTCAGTTATGTTATACTTTTCGGTACATCAAATTTAGGGAGAGACAACTATGATACCATTTCATCATGATCATTAGGAAGTCTGTTACGTCCTGGGCAAGATTGATTTTTCATCACATCCGTTTATTGCACATTTTCAATTCCTTAATGAGCACGCAGGGGAAGCGGTAGCTAAGCAGACGATACCAAGTCCTAATATGCTCGTGTACCGTGTGGACCAGAATGAAGAGATTTATCAGGATCGTGAAGCCTTCCTGCAGGATACGATTGCTGCTTATCAAAAAGCGGTTCAAGCTTTCTATGATGCTGGTTGCCGTTACTTGCAATTAGATGATACTGCTTGGGCAGATCTCTTCTCAGAGGAAGGTCATCATAAGCTTCGTGCCAAGGGGCTCGATCCAGCTGAAGAGATGAAGGTCATGCAGCGAATGATCAATGAATCCATTGCAAATAAGCCAGAAGATTTAGTCATTACTATGCATATTTGCCGGGGCAATTATAAATCCAACTTCTTCGCAAGCGGTGGATACGATTATGCTTCGAAGACGATATTTGGCGGTTTGAATGTGGACGGGTTATTCCTGGAATTTGACGATGAGCGTTCAGGAGGGTTTGAACCTCTGCAATACGTTAATCGCCCAAATTTAAAAATAGTACTGGGGTTAATCACATCCAAATCAGGTGAGCTGGAGGATAAAGAGAAGATCAAAGCCCGCATCGCAGAAGCAGCAACCTATGTGCCGCTTGAACAGCTTCGTTTTGTCAAAGAAATTGCAGATGAGGTATGGAATTAACCCTATTTATATAACAGCTTGGAAAAATTAGAGGGAGCGAACTTCGCTCCCTTTATGCTTTTGCGGTAACAGCTAACGGTATTATGATATGGATTCAGTAGTGGTTAAATTACATAATGAATATTAATGTGAGGATAATATTGGGTGTACGAGTACGAACGTATGTGCTATAATGATTTCCATATTTCCCTTAAGTAAGTTGCTCCGTCTTGTATACACACCTGGGGCTATTTCACAACTACAGATTGGGCAGAGAAAGGAAGTACAGGAATCATGATGGGTAGAACCCATATTATCGTCGGGACGGGTGTCTCGCTCTCACTCTTGCATATGGGAGGAATTAGCTTGTCAATCCCGGCGGCAGCCGTCGCCTTGATCAGCTCGGTGCTGCCTGACATTGATGAACCGAATTCACTGCTGGTCACTCGGGTCATTCCGAATTGGCTTCTTCGGATCGTTCAGGCAGCTCTTATTGTTGCGGCAGCTGTCGTGGGCTTTTACGGGATGGAGAACTATCCATGGAATTTAATTCTTGCAGCGCTAATCGCCATTGTATCCTTTATGCCCTCAAGATCGCTGAGACAGTGGGTTATGTTTTTTATTGGACTGGGGCTTATCATCTATGGAGGGAGCTTTCTTCCTTGGAATTTGCTCGTCGGAAGTCTGCTCATATTGACAACGTTGGTGCCTCACCGTGGGTTAACCCATACCCTTTATGGCGTAGGCGTTTGGACATTTCTCCTCTATGGCTCAACTCAATCATACGGCGATGCGGTTTGGATGGCCGGTGGTCTGTCTTATTTGCTGCATTTGGCAGCAGATAGTTTAACGAATCGGGGAATCAAGCCGCTTCCACCCCTCAAGTGGAAGATCAAGTTTAAATTAATGAGTACAGGGTCCAAGCAGGGAGCCTGGGTAGAGATTTTTTTCATAGGCGTTACATTCATTATTGCGTGGATTGCATTCTCGCCCCTGTTTCTTTAATCTCTCTCAATGAATTAACACTATTTCTTCACATAAAAAGAGGTGTCTTGTGGGCCATTGCAGGCCGGTCACAGGACACCTCTTTTTATGTGATATGTCATTCACTTGCTCAATTAATTATTGGCTAAGCAGCCATACGATCAAGAGTTTTCAATAATGGTATTAAGCGTTGTACGGTCAAGACCTTTCACCAGCTTGATGAGCAGCTCCTTCGCAGCATCATAATCATCCGTATGAAGAATCGAGGATGAGGTATGAATATATCTTGCGCACACACCGATCACCGTGGAAGGCACCCCAATACCGCTCAAGTGCACCTGACCTGCATCCGTTCCCCCTGGTGAAATAAAATATTGATATTTAATCTTGTGTGTCTCGGCGGTATCCTGTACGTATTCTACAACACCGCGATGTGTTAGCATGCCGGGATCAAGGATACGGAGCAAGGCCCCCTGGCCGATGTGTCCAAAAGCATTCTTATCTCCGGTCATATCATTGGCAGCACTGCAATCAAGAGCAAAGAAAATATCCGGCTGGATCAAATTCGCGGAAGTGCGTGCACCACGCAGTCCGAGCTCCTCCTGGACGGTTGCGCCGGAATACAGGATGTTAGGCAGCTTCTCTTTATGCAGAGCTTCCAGCAGCTCGATTGCAAGTCCTACACCGTAACGGTTATCCCAGGCCTTTGCCATAATTTTCTTGGGGTTTTTGAGTGGGGTAAATTCACAAATCGGTACAATTTGCATACCTGGCTTGATGCCCCACGATTCTGCTTCCGCACGGTTGTCCGCGCCGATATCCAGATACATGGAGTCCATCTCTACGGGCTTAGCACGATCAGCTTGTGACAAGAGATGGGTTGGTGTTGATCCTACGACACCTGCGATCGGGCCCTCCGGAGTAATAATTTGCAGACGCTGCGACAGAACAGCTTGGCTCCACCAGCCCCCAATCGGGCGGAATTTGACCATACCCGCTTCTGTAATGCCAGAAGTCATGAATCCTACCTCGTCAAAATGTCCAGCCACCATGACCCGCGGGCCTTGCTCGTCGCCGCGAAGTACGCCAAACAAGCTCCCAAGCCGATCTTGTACGAATTCTTCCGTATATTGTGACATCAGGTTCTTGGCATATGCACGCAGCTCTCTCTCAAATCCTGGAGCCGAAGGGAATTCGGTAAGTGTCTTAAACAATTCTTTGGTTTTGTTTTCCATCTTCATCTCTCCTTCTGATTGTTAAGTACCTTCTTTATGTACCACTGTTCAATTACTCTATTATGGACTGACGATCTCTTGTTGTCCATCCATTAAGAATAAGGAATGATGAAGCTGACTCACATGACTAGCGCCCAGTGCATATACTGAAATGCATAGCTTTATGAAACCATAAAATCAGCCGGACTTATGAAGGGAGTATGCGATCGATATGGACCCTCATGTACGAAAAGGAATAATTATGCTCTGCGTATTGTTTATTTTAACTGTTTTTTTGCTTTTTTATAAATAACGCTGGATCGAATCAATTTTCAGCAAAATAAATGTGACTCCCCCAGGCTCTGCTGCACATAAGGCTACAAGAAAGGATGATTTACCATTCATAACATTTGCGGGCTTTAACCATAATTAAATTATCCTCGGTAAACAATGTGAAGACCCGAGCGAAATTTAAGACGGTTAGAGGGGGTGTCAACGATTCCAGATCAATCTCAATCTCAAGATACTAGCTCAAATACTCCATCGTTATCCCTTGATACGAAGGAATACAAGAAAATTGCCAAAAATCATGAACCGCCAAGAGCAGTATTGACAAACTGTATTAAAGCTTTTTTTGTAGGTGGTTTTATCTGCTTCATCGGTCAATGTATTCAGCAGGCTTTTGTTGCAGGACTCGATATGAGCACGAAGGAAGCAGCGAGTCCGACCGTTGCGGTTATGATTCTGATCTCCATTATTCTAACCTGCTTCGGTGTATACGATAAGATCTCGCAATTTGCGGGAGCGGGCACCGCGGTTCCTGTTACAGGATTTGCGAACTCCATGTGCTCCGCTGCACTTGAGCATCGGGCTGAAGGACTGGTGCTGGGGGTTGGTGCCAACATGTTCAAGCTGGCTGGCTCAGTCATCGTGTTTGGTGTCGTTGCTGCATTTATTATAGGTATAATCTACGCTTGCCTTGGATTCGGAGGATACCATCTATGAAAAGAGTCGGAGGACAAACCTGGGAATTTGAGAACAAGCCGCGGATAATCGGTACATCCAGCGTTGTGGGACCTGAAGAAGGAGAGGGACCGCTGGCCGAGGATTTTGATTACATTTATGACAACTTGCAAATCGGCGAGAAGACATGGGAAAAAGCGGAACGCCGGCTGTTTGAGCAGGCTGCACAGATTGCTATCGCAAACGCAAACATATCGAAAAGTGAGCTGCAGTATTTTGTAGGTGGTGATTTGATGAATCAAATCATTAGCAGTTCATTTTCTGCGCGGCAACTTGGTGTTCCATACTTAGGTTTATTCGGTGCATGCTCGACGTCCATGGAGAGTCTTGCGCTGGCTTCCTTGATTGTGGATTCAGGAGGCGGAGACTACGTTCTGGCTGGTACCTCAAGCCATAACTGCACGGTTGAGAAGCAGTTCCGCTTTCCAACGGAATATGGGGCTCAAAAGCCCCCAACTGCGCAAAATACAGTAACAGGCTCTGGCTGCGCCATTATCAGCAAGACGGGAAGCGGACCTGTCGTTCGCCGCGCCACGATTGGACGAGTTATGGATCTAGGTATTAAAGATCCTTATAACATGGGAGCAGCGATGGCGCCTGCAGCAGCGGACACGCTCATTTCTCATTTTCGGGATACAGGACTCGAGCCTGGATATTATGACCTGATCGTAACTGGCGACCTCGCTTCAGTTGGACTGCCTATTGCCAAGCAGCTGCTTCATAAGGAAGGGATACCGATGGAGCAGACGGAGTTCAACGACTGCGGACTTATGATTTATGATATCAACACACAGAAGTATGTATTTGCTGGGGGCAGCGGCTGCGGCTGTTCTGCTACAGTAACGTATGGTCATTTAATAAAAAGAATCAAAAAAGGGGAATTAAATAAAGTATTGGTTGTTGCCACAGGCGCTTTATTATCTCCTTTGTCTTATCAGCAGGGCGAAACGATACCTTGTATCGCTCATGCCGTAGCAATTGAGAGAGGGGAGGAATAAAACATGCAGTTTCTATGGGCTTTTATTATTGGTGGACTGATCTGCGTGATCGGACAATTAATGTTCGATGTACTCAAGCTGACTCCTGCACATACGATGAGTACGCTGGTCGTATCGGGTGCGGTTATGGATGCGGTAGGCTGGTATGATCCTTTAGTGAAGTTTGCCGGCGCCGGCGCTTCGATACCGATTACGAGCTTTGGCAACTCGCTTGTTCATGGAGCTCTGACCGAACTGGAGCGAGATGGTTGGCTCGGTGTAATCACGGGGGTGTTCAACCTCACCAGTGCAGGTATATCATCGGCTATTATCTTCTCCTTTCTGGCAGCGTTGTTTTTTAAGCCGAAGGGCTGAGTTAATAAAATATGGTTAGTCATTAAAAAAGGCGGAGCATAAGTAAGAATGCTTCTCCTTTTTTTGTTGCTTAAGAAGGTTGAGTAAGTTACACTATCAAAGCTCAGAGTAAGGGTTTATGAAAACAAGAAAAGCCTATAGCTTCAAATCTAGCAATCATAATATGAAAAAAGGTAGAGCAAACATTGTACTTTCCCTACTCACTTCATGTACAATAAAAGGAAAATATACTGCCTATTAGGAGGTACATACGTACATGCCCGTAAGTAAGGAATCGATACAGATCATATCCGAAGTAAAATCGAATCTCGAATCTACTATATTAGGCAAATCTTTTGAAATTCAATTATTGCTCACAGCATTGCTGGCTGGAGGGCATGTTCTTATAGAAGACGTTCCCGGAACGGGGAAGACGCAGCTAATCAAGGCGTTAGCCCGCTCCATGCAGGGAGAATACCGCAGGATTCAATGTAACCCTGACATTCTGCCGAGTGATATTACGGGTGTCTCCGTTTTCCATCCGAGGGATGAGCGTTTTTATTTCAGACCGGGTCCGGTTATGACCAATATACTGCTCGCCGATGAGATCAACCGGGCCACAACAAAGACGCAATCCGCACTGCTTGAAGTCATGGAGGAGCGAAGTGTCACGGTCGATGGAGATACGTATGAGCTTCCTAAACCGTTTATGATGTGCGCAACACAGAATCCGATTGACTTTGAAGGGACTTATATGCTCCCAGAGGCGCAGTTGGACCGATTTATGCTCAAGATCAGCCTTGGTTATCCGGATGCCGCAACAGAGAAGTATCTATTGAAACGGCATCAGCAAGGACAACCTGTGGACAAGCTTAGACCTGTTACCCACATGGAACAAATTGCAGAAGTACAGCAAGAAATTCGAAGTGTTTATATGGATGAGGCTGTGACCGATTATCTGCTTGGAATTGTACGCAGTACAAGAGAGCATGCTTCGGTTCTGCTTGGGGCTAGCCCTCGTGCTTCCATCGCATTTATGAATGCAGTCAAAGCGTTCGCATTCTTGAACGGCAGAGACTATGTCATTCCTGATGACGTTAAGGTTCTTGCTCCGTACGTCATTTCACACCGGGTTGTGCTGAAGCCTGAAGCAAGACTGGATCGTATGAGCCAGGAAGAAATTCTTGCCCAAATTATTGAACAGAAGCACGTTCCTGTATCGATGGAGCGCTGAATATTATGCTGAAGTCAATTCGCTATCGCACAGGTCGATATACGAAATCGAGAGCATGGATCGTGCTATTCATCTGGATCATATGTTTATTTTATGTGTTGTTTCAGGGAGGCAAGACTTCCATCATGTTGTTTGGCATGGTGACCTTGCTTAGCATCTACTTGCTAATTGGCCAATTTGGCGGTGCGAGGAGAGCTGTGGGAACACGGCAGTTAACCTCCAGTGGAGAACATACGGAGCTGCTTCATGCAGGAGATCAGGTGCACGTTCAGCTCGGCCTTCAAATTCCAGGGCTGCTGCCGTTGCCTTACGTCATCGTGAGAGAAGTGCTTAAGCGTCATAATGGAGAATCTTGGTCATTTGAAGAAAGTCTCGTTCCGAATATGCGGGGCAGCGGAAATCTGGTATTTCTTACCCCTCCGCTTGAGCGAGGCAAATACAAATTTATGGAAACAGAATGTATTAGCGAGGATATCTTCGGTCTTATTGAGCATAAAGGGACGTTTAACGCCTACGGCAGTTTCAGAGTACTTCCAAGAACGGTATTTATTCCTTATTGGCAGCTCTACGATCAAAATTCCCGGCTGTCTGGTCCGCAAGCTGCACTCACACGGTCCCGCAGAGAGACAACGCAAATTAATGGAGTTCGAGACTATGTCTACGGTGACCGGTTATCTCGTATTCATTGGAATGCAACGGCCAAGACGGGACAATGGAAATCCAAAGAATTTGAACATGAGTCGCTGCCGAAGATGATTTTGGTCTTGGATGCGACTGAAGAGGGCTACAAGAGCTCGGAGCAATTTGAACTTGCTGTCTCTACTGCAGCCTCGCTCCTTGAATATGGCAATCGCGAGCGCTTAAGCATGGGGCTATGCACCATCAGCGATGAGACCAAGCTGTTCCTGCCTACGGACAGTCAGAACGAGCGACAGAAGATGATTCAGCATCTTGTCGATCTGGATTATACAGGCACGAGTGATCTTCTGCCGAGCATTCAGGATACAATTCGAACTTTCCCGCAAGGAGCGTTCTTTGTTCTCATCTCGCCGCTGGATAACGCAAATGTACTGGAATCACTTCGATATGCGGGTACACGCGGGATGACCGCTTCCCATATCCGTATCGAGCAGCGTGCGAGCCAGACGCAAAAGAGTGAATGGCTGTCGCTTCTGCGTGCACGTGGAATCAAAGGGTATGCAGTGTCTGATTTGCAAGAGCTGCCTTCAGCGATGGGAGGTGGAGGTCTATGAGAACATGGGCCGGCAAAGTTGTAGGGTCCTGGTACAATGCATTCGCCCTGTTATGGATTGTCATTATCGGAATGCAATGGGTAACTTACACGGAGCCTATCTGGTTTCAGGAAACGACCAGCTTGGTCGCTTTGACACTGATCGGTATCAGTCTTGTAGACATTATTTTTCCAATCAAGTCAGGATACCGCTTTGTTATTAAAGCAATCGTTCTGCTATTTATTTTATATTATGTGCTGTCGTCGTACTCGATCTTTATTCCTGACGAAGAGTCGAGCTGGCTTGTTGAATTCGTGCTGACGATCAATCCGTATATCTGGTTCTCATTGAGCACTTGGGTGATGATGGAGTGCATTATTCGGTTAGCAGTGAATGCCAAGCGAATTCTCGTGTTTGTCGGGCTAAACATTATTGCAATGGGTATTCTGGATTCTTTTACTTTCGCTGTTTTGTGGGAAGAGGTTGCTTGGATAGTATTTGCTGCAATGGGCTGGCTCGTGTGCCTTCATCTGCGCAGGTTCCAGCTTAAATTTCCACAAGGGTGGAAAAGGCTTAGACGTAATCCGCTCAAAGTAATCGCTAACGTTGTCGTTATCTTTGCACTTATTATTGTAGCAGGTGTAAATATGCCTGAAGTTCCGCCAGTCCTAACGGACCCTTATACGGCTTGGGTTAACTACCGAGGGGATATCATTCCTGCAAGCAATACTGCTGGGGGAGAAGGAGGACTTGAGTCCGCCTCAGAATCCGGATACAGCAGGGAGGATAACAGTCTGGGCAGGGGCTTCAATTATGACTACTCTCCTGTAATGACGATCACAACGACAGAGCGAAGCTATTGGCGCGGGGAGACACGTGATGAATATTCCGGTACGGGATGGGAAGAGCCATCGACTTCTAGAAGGCAGTTTGATGAGGTAGATTCGGGTAATGATTTAGTGAATGGTGATGGGGGCTCGATCCAGACGAGGGAGGTAACCCAGACGGTAAGCATGCTGAATGATGATGTTTACCCCGTGCTATTTGGGGCTTATGCAATTAGTCAGGTTCAGGCGATTAATGGCGGGACCGAGTTTAATCAGCTGGATTGGAAGAGCGGACAAGCAGAACTTCACTGGGATTCTAATCCAAGAGAATTAAGCTACCCTTCGACATATACCATTGTATCCGAGGTTCCCCTCGTTCCTGTTGAGAGACTGATTGAAGAGACTCAGGAAGACCTATATAGCAGCCCGGTGAACGATAACTACCTGCAGATCCCGAACAATTTTCCTGACCGTGTAGTGAGTCTTGCCGAAGAAATAACGGCTGATGCCGAAACGCCGTATGAAAAAGTCGGTTTACTGCAAGAATATTTAACAACTAATTTCTCATACACAAACAATCCCAATTTATCGGTGAAACAAAGTACAGATTTTGTTGACAGCTTTCTGTTCGAAATACAGGAAGGCTACTGTGATTATTTCTCGACAGCTCTCGTGATGATGGCACGCTCTCTGGATATTCCGGCAAGATGGGTGAAAGGTTATGCTCCGGGTCAAGCAGCCTTTGGAGAGGATACTGTGTTGTCCCAGGCAACGGGTAATACACCAACCCTGTCTTATACAGTGACCAATGCGGATGCCCATTCCTGGGCAGAAGTGTACTTCGGAGAGGAATATGGGTGGATTCCGGTTGAAGCCACTCCAGGATTCAATATGCCGCTGCTGACGGAACAGGTGGAGCCGGATCTTGCAGAGACACCGGAGGTCGAAGAAGCAGAGCAAGAAGAAGAGCTCGCAGAGCCTGTGCAAAATACAGAAAGCTCTGACTTTACGGTAAGCCCGGCTATCATTTGGGCTGCGGGTGCTGTACTTGCCGCTTGGGTTGGTTACATGCTATGGCGTAATCGTTTTTCTCTTCACTTCTATTTATTAAGACTTCGATTAGGCAAGCCGCTGACACCCGATCAGAAGGTGGTTATTGAGACAGAACGATGGATACGTTCATTTAGGCGCAAGGGATTCAAACGTGCAGAGCACGAGACGCTGAGGGAATCGGTCAAAAGATGGGAGTCCGAAGCTCCGCATGTAGCGGGTGAGCTTAATTCCTTATTGAAGCAATTTGAGATGGCAAGGTACAGCCCAGGCCATGTTGAAGAGAAGGAATGGCAAGACGTCCAGCGGATTGCCGGACAAATGAAAAAAAGGCTGAGAACGGCACGGGCGTAAGCGCCCCGTGCCCGTTTGCCTTTTTACTAACCGTAAAGATTATGTTATAGTTTGTCGTATGAAAAAACGAGGTGAACATGTTGTTTGAAATGTTGATGCCCAAGCTGCGGGTTGACACGGTATTTGATATTGATTTGGCTGCGCTCTATGAGCAGGGCTATAGAGGGATTATAACGGATCTTGACAACACACTTGTCGGTGCAAAGGCTCCTGAAGCAACGCCTGAGCTGATCGCTTGGTTTGAGAAGGTTAGAGATGCCGGCTTCAAGCTGGTCATCGTATCGAATAACAAGCTGACCCGTGTATCCACTTTTGCAACACCCCATAAAATTGAATACGTTCACGAGGCCAGAAAGCCTTCCAATATACCTTTTCGTAAAGCAATGAAAATGATGAATTTGGCTGAGGATCAAACGGTCGTAGTTGGTGACCAAATGCTGACGGACGTGTTCGGTGGAAATCGTCTGGGACTGTATACCGTCCTCGTGCTTCCCATCGCAATAGCGGATGAAGGATGGATGACGAAATTGAATAGACGGGTCGAGCGGATTGCACTGTCTCGCCTGCGCAGGAAAGGTTTATGGCTTGAGGAGGAAAAGAAAAAATGAATCATACGCATGACGGCCAAGGGAGATGCAGTGGATGCGGAATTCTACTACAAACAGAACACCCTGAATTGCCGGGATATACACCGATGAAAGCGCTGGATCGTGATCCTGTGATCTGCCAGCGTTGTTTTCGTATAAAAAATTACAGTGAAGCTTCTTCTGTGACCGTTGATCAGGATGAATTCCTAAAGCTTCTTAGCAAGATAGGCGACAAGGATGCGCTTGTCATTCATATTGTGGATTTGTTCGATTTCGAAGGAAGCTTGATCTCGGCGTTACAGCGTTTTGTAGGGAATAATCCTGTGCTTCTCGCGGTGAACAAAACAGATCTGCTGCCAAAAGTGACGAATTGGAACAAAGTACGCAACTGGGTACAGCAGCAAGCGAAGGCTCAAGGGCTTCGTACTGTGGATGTCGTACTCTGCAGTGCGAAACAGAATCAAGGGTTTGATCGATTGCTGGAAGCGGTAAATACGCATCGTGGAGATCGGGATGTATATGTGGTGGGTGCAACAAATGTAGGGAAATCTACGCTGATCAATAGATTGATCCGTGATTACAGTGATCTGGAGCAGGAGCTTACGACATCAAGATACCCTGGCACGACACTCGATATGGTGCATATTCCACTCGACGATGGAGCTTCTATTATTGATACCCCGGGAATCGTTTATCCTTGGCGCTACAGTGAGCTTGTATCCCGTAAAGATCTGCAGGCGATTATGCCGGACAAACCGCTCAAACCGAGTGTTTATCAGTTAAACAGCGGTCAGTCCCTGTTTATTGGGGGACTCGCTAGATTTGATTTCATTGAAGGAGAACACCAATCCTTCACTCTATACACGAATAATACACTCAAGATTCATCGGACGAAGCTTGAGAAAGCGGACGAGCTGTTTGAGAATCATGCAGGTGAATTGTTATCGCCTCCAACGCGTGAAGGTCTTGAGGAATTACCTGAATGGACGAGGCATGATATCCGAATTGCAAAAGGCAGTAGTAGCGATGTATTTATCTCTGGTCTTGGCTGGATTAAAGTGAATGGACAGACTGGAGCACTTGTCGCTGTTCATGCCCCTCGCGGAGTTCGTGTAATGGTTCGGCCATCCTTGATCTAATCGAGGCGAAAGCCTACAACGGAGCACCTTAAGAGTTTCATGGGAGGAAGGGATTTATATGGACTTGACGACAGAGGTTACCCGCCCCGTCAACGGGTATTATCTTCTCGGTGTTATTGGGAACCCTATTGCTCATAGTAAGTCTCCTGCGATGCATAATGCCGCACTACTGGAAGCTGGAGTGCAGGGTGCTTATGTTCCATTGCACGTGGAGCCTGAGAATCTCCAAGCAGCCGTAATGGGAATGAAGGCGATGAATTTCCGCGGATTCAATGTGACGATTCCGCATAAAGTGGATATCCTATCCTATATGGACGAACTGGATGAGAGTGCCCGGTTCATCGGTGCTGTGAACACGGTGGTCATCGAGCATGACCGACTCATCGGTTATAATACGGATGGTGTCGGTTATGTGCGCTCCTTGAAGGAAGAAGCGGTTTCTACGATTGAAGGCATGCATGTGGTTGTCATTGGAGCAGGTGGAGCTGCACGCGGGATTGTCTATGCCCTCCTGTTGGAACAACCTCAGTCCTTAACCATTCTAAATCGCACGGCGGAGAAGGCGGAGGAGCTGGCCAAAGATTTTAAGGTGCTCGGCAATGTAAATGGGTATAGTATAGATAGCGCGGAACAGGTATTGGCCCAGGCTGATATCGTAATTAACACAACATCGGTAGGTATGCACCCTCATACGGATCAAACGCCGGTCAGCATTCATCACATACCTGAAGGTATTGTTGTCAGTGATCTGATATATAACCCATTGGAAACCAAATTGCTGACAGACAGCAAGCACAAAAATTGTATTATTCACGGTGGTCTCGGCATGTTTGTATATCAGGGTGCCATTGCGTTTGAGCACTGGCTGCACGTACAGGCACCAGTAGAAGCGATGCGCAGAGCAGTTCTTGCCAGCTTTACCTCGTGAATTGAGAATAACGAAATGAAAGTTTAAGGAGCAAATATAATCATGTTAACTGGAAAACAAAAAAGATATCTTCGTTCACAGGCTCATCATTTGGACCCTGTTTTTCAAATCGGCAAAGGCGGTACCAATGAACATCTGTTCCGTCATATTGAAGAAGCGATTGAAAAGCGCGAGCTGATGAAGATCTCCATTCTAAATAACAATCTGGATGACAAGCATGAAATCGCGGAAGAGCTGGCAGAACATACAGGCAGCGAAATTGTACAAATTATCGGCAACACGATTACACTTTACAAAGAATCGCGTGATAACAAGCAAATCGTACTTCCATAACTGATACGAAGGTAACGAGTACAGTATAAAAAGGAGTTCACTGCATGAAAGTTGGAATTATGGGCGGAACATTTGATCCCATTCATATGGGACATTTGATGGCAGCGGAGGCGGTTAAGGATGTGTATAAGCTGGATGAGATCTGGTTTATGCCATCTCATATTCCGCCGCATAAGCATGCAGCGGGTGCTACCGGAGAGCAGAGACTCGAGATGACGAATCTTGCGACAGAAGAGTATGGGGATTATAGAGTGCTCGATGTCGAAATCGTACGCGGCGGCGTATCCTATACGATAGATACAATGGAGATTATTCGAAGACAGCATCCTGACATCAATCTGTATTTTATTATTGGAGCGGATATGGTTAATTATTTGTCGCGATGGGAACGAATCGAAGATCTGACGAAGCTGGTCACGTTTATTGGAGTAGGCCGCCCGGGCTTTGAGCTGCATCTGGATGATTTGCCTGATTTCTTACAGGAGCATGTGCTCCATGCCGACATGCCGCAGGTCGAAATCTCTTCAACAGGCATTAGACGCAGACTGGCGAAGGGGAGATCGGTTCGGTTTATGGTTCCCAAAGCGGTGCTTGATTATATTACAAGGAGCGGGTTGTATGCTGCAGAGCCGAGATGAACTGATCAAGGCCGTATCCGAACAAATGCCGCCACAGCGCTGGAAACATACACAAGGAGTCATGGAAACAGCGGTAATATTGGCAGAACGTTTTGGTGCTGACCCCCTCAAAGCCGATCTGGCTGCCATTTTGCATGATGTCGCAAAGTACTGGCCGGTAAATGAAATGGAGAAGGTTATCCGGGAAAACGGGTTGAATCAGGACCTTCTGCTGCACGACAAACAGCTGTGGCACTCTGAGGTTGGAGCATTTGTGGCCGAACGGGACTATGGAGTGACGGACTCAGAGGTGCTGAATGCGATCAGATGGCATACTTCCGGAAGAGTGAACATGTCTCTCCTGGATAAGGTGGTCTGCCTAGCGGACTATATAGAGCCGGGGCGTGATTTTCCAGGTGTGCATAATATTCGAGAATTGGCGGAGCATAGCCTTGAGGAAGCACTTCTCGCTGGCTTTGACGGCACCATTTCACATCTGATTACATTAAAAAAAGTGATTTACCCTTTAACCTTATTTACGCGTAATGATCTTATTGCCCAATTAAAAGTATCACAAAATTTTGCAAATCCAATTGGAGGTTGATCCATGACAGTATCATCTAACGAATTGCTTCAAATGGCGATTGATTCAGCAGACGATAAAAAAGCGATGAATATTGTTGCTCTGGACCTTAGAGGTATCTCATTAGTCGCTGATTATTTTGTCATTTGTCACGGGAACTCAGATACACAGGTTCAGGCGATCGCGACAGAAGTTCGTAAACGCGCGCAAGAGAAGAATGTAAAAATAAACGGAATTGAAGGCATGGACTCTGCCCGCTGGGTTTTGATGGACCTTGGAGACGTCGTTGTTCATGTATTCCATCGCGATGAACGCGAGTATTATAATATTGAAAGACTTTGGTCCGATGCCAAAGTGGTGAATACGGTATGAGTTTAATTGCAGGAACAGTCGTTACACTCCCGGTCGCTCGGGAAGTGTCGCCGTACGGTTATTTTTTGACAACGGGCAGTGAGGATGTGCTGCTGCATTATACTGAGCTGACACGCGAGATTAAGGTAGACGAGCAGCTGGAAGTCTTTATTTTTTACGATACTGAGGATCGCCTGGCGGCTACGATGAAGAAACCTTTTCTAACCTTAGGTGAGATGGCCAAGCTGGTTGTGGCAGACGTTCATCCAAGATTGGGCTGTTTTCTTGAAATGGGGCTGGGCCGCCAGCTGCTGCTGCCAATTCGCGAATTGCCGGAAATGAAAGAACTTCATCCTCAGGTTGGCGATGAGGTTTTTGTTATTATGGAGCATGACAAGCAGGGCCGGCTTCGTGCCAAATTGGCTGGGGAGCGTGAGCTTGCACCACTGGCCTTCCATGCCCCGACAACCTGGATGAATGAGTGGGTAGAAGCTACGGTGTACAAGCCGCTGCAGATGGGAACCTTCGTCCTGGTTCATGGCGGTGTGCTTGGCTTTGGTGCAATCGGCATGATCCACTCATCCGAGCGAAGCCGTCTCTTGAGACTCGGTGAGACGGTGAGGGCTCGGGTTACGCTGGTGCGAGAGGATGGCCGAGTGAACCTCGGTATGGCTCCGCGCAAAGAGATCGGAAGAACGGAGGATTCTGACCGGATCCTAGCCTTCCTGAAGGAGCGTCCGAATGGAGGGATGCCTTATTCTGATCAGACGCCACCGGATATCATTAAGTCCAAATTCGGCATCAGCAAGTCAGCTTTTAAGCGTGCACTTGGCAAGCTAATGAAGGACGGTCTCGTGACGCAGAAAGAGAACTGGACGTATCTTGCCGGCCCTGAAGATAAGCCGTCGGAATAACGAGAAGCTGGAGCTCTCTTGATGAAGTTAATTTATTTGAATGAATTTTATCTGAGACATTAAAGCTGTTGGCTGTGCATGATTTGAGTGAAGCGAAAGCTCTCACACTAAATCATGTAAGCTTTTCATCTGTTGCTCCTGCCGTCACTTTGTAAGGCAGGAGCAATCCCTTTTTGCCCCGTACTTGGGTGCAAAGGTTTTTTTAATAAGCGAGCATGAGTAATCAGCCAGGCAATCGCTTATTAACCTCAACTTTTACACTAAGTTTTATTATGAAAGTGGTGTCAAACATGTCCTATCGGAAATTTGCCTATGTATACGACGAACTTATGGAAGATATGCCATATCCGGATTGGCTGCGGTTTGCTAGAACGGCTTGGGAGAAGCATGGCATACCAAAACGCATTGTCGAGCTCGGCTGCGGCACCGGTTCGATTACGATCCCGCTGGTAAAATCGGGCTTTGAAGTGACAGGCATCGATCTATCTGCAGATATGCTGTCTGTTGCTCGGCAGAAGCTGGACGAGTCGCCGCAAGGAAACCGCTTTTTCCGAGAAGGCACCATTCGCTGGGTTCAGCAAGATATGCGGGATTGGGAGCTGCCTGAGGAGGCAGATACGGTCATCTCTTTTTGTGACAGCATAAATTATTTGCTCAAAGAAGAAGATATTGTAAGGACATTCCAAAAAACCTATGCCGGCCTAAAGCCGGGCGGTGTGTTCCTGTTTGATGTGCACCATCCTAATACGTTCATTCGTTATGATGAGGAGCAGCCCTTTGTGCTTGATGAAAAATCGATTTCTTACATATGGACCTGTGACTTTCATCGTCCGACGTATGAGATTGAGCACCATCTCAGCATTTTTACACGAGTCGAAGAGGGTGGAAAGGATCTGTACCGTCGATTCGAGGAAATTCATAATCAAAGGGCGTATGATCCGGTGTGGATGCAGCTAGAGCTGCACAAGGCAGGTTTCTCTGATGTACAGATTTACGCTGATTTTGAGTGGAAGCCTGCGGGAGAAGACGCTTCACGGTTATTTTTCGTTGCAGTTAAGCCTCTATGATAAATTGGGGAGTGTTAGATCATCAACCGAGGGTTCCTACTACAGGAGTCCTCGTATTTTTTTAGGCTGGCTGGATGTGATACGGAAATGGAGGGAAACCCTTGTTTGAACTGCTGATTACCATGACGGAGCGCATTGGTATCATCGTAACGATTGCGTTTATCGTGACCCGTCTGCGATTTTTTCGGACGATGCTGAGCCGGGACAAGTTAACTTCCGTTCAACAGGTGCACGCGGTACTGGTCTTTGGTGTACTGGGTATCATCGGAACCTATACCGGGCTTACGGTCCATCCTGATTCATTGGCGCTTAACAAGTGGATGCTTGAGGTATCCCAGGAGGAAGCCATTGCTAATTCCAGAGTGGTTGGCATCGTGATGGCCGGACTTTTTGGCGGATGGAAGATCGGGCTCGGTGCCGGGTTAATCGCTGGCTTGCACCGTTTTACCTTGGGAGGCTTTACTAGCCTTGCGTGCGGGCTTGCGAGTATATTGGCCGGAATTTTGGCAGGTGTGTTTCGCAAGAAAGGCGGACAGATCCGGTTCTCAAAAGCACTCTTTCTCGGAGCGTTAGCGGAATCCCTGCAAATGCTGATTATTCTGCTGCTGGCAAGACCGTACGAGCAGGCACTCAGCTTAGTCGGGTATATCGGTCTTCCGATGATCGTTGCGAATGGAATTGGGTGTGCACTCTTTGTACTCATTATCCGTTCTGTCGTTAACGAGGAGCAGAAGGCAGCCGCTCAGCAGGCGCAGACTTCACTCCGCATTGCCCGCCAGACGCTTGGATACATGCGCCAGGGCATGAAGATGGAATCGGCTGAAGCGGTATGCCGAATTCTGTTCAAAGAGGTTAGGGCGAGTGCCATTGCGATGACGGATCAACGTGTTATTTTGGCTCATATCGGGATCGGGGACGATCATCATGTTGCGGGGCGACCGCTGCAGACGGAGGTAACCCGGCACGTAATTGAGCAGGGCGAAATGCTCATTGTAGACAATGAGGAGATACATTGTCAGAAGCAGGGCTGTCCGCTCGGGGCAGCTGTCATAGGACCTCTAAAACAGGGAGGCCAGACGGTGGGGACTTTGAAATTTTATTTCCGCAGCAAAAAGGAGATCACACATGTAACAACTGAGCTCATGTCTGGACTCACCATGCTGCTAAGCTACCAGCTTGAAGCTGCCCAGCTGGTCGAAGCGAAAGAGCTCGCACGGGAGGCGGAAATTAAGGCACTTCAGGCACAGATTCATCCTCACTTTCTGTTCAACACGATGAATACCATTTTGTCATTAACGAGAATTGACGTGGTGAAGGCTCGCAAGCTGCTTCGGAGCTTGTCTGACTATATTCGCAAGAATCTGACAGCAGCCACTGCGGAAAGAGCAACACTTCTAGAGGAACTGCAGCATCTTCGCTCCTATTTGAATATTGAAGAAATAAGGTTCGAGGACAAGCTCACAATTCATTATGATGTTAAAGAGTCTGCTCTGCAGGCAATGGTCCCCGCGCTTACTTTACAGCCGCTTGTGGAGAATTGCATTCGACATGGCTTCCGTAACCGGACAGAGCATTGTGTAATTCACATTGAGATCACAGGTGAGCCGATGACTGGCGTATCAGTGCTGATCAGGGATAATGGAGAAGGAATTGAAGAGGAACGGCTTCAGCAGCTAGGCATACAGAGGATAGAATCCTCATCGGGAACAGGGCTTGCAGTGTTCAACGTATCCCGTCGATTGACTCTGATGTATGGTAGTGGAGCTTCGTTACAGATTAAGAGCAGTGAGCATAGAGGAACGGAAGTGAAGTTCCACATTCCATCCGTGACTACAAGCGGAAGATCAGACCCATGAAAGGCAGGAATCACACCTAATGACTGAGAGAATCAGAACTTTAATTGTTGACGATGAACGGTATAGCCGGGAAGAGCTTGGGTATCTGCTGGGGCAATATCCCTCAGTCGAGCTGGTGGGAGAAGCAGAGTCGGGAGAGCAGGCGGTCATGAAGGCAATTCAGCTGCAGCCTGATGTGGTATTCCTGGATGTCGAAATGCCTATTATGAACGGATTGCAGGCCGCGGAAGCCATGATGAAGATGAAGAGTCCGCCAAAGATTGTGTTCGCAACGGCTTACCCTCAGTTTGGGGTTGATGCGTTTCAAGTGGAAGCGCTCGATTATCTGCTCAAGCCGATAGACGAAGAACGCATGGCAGAGACCGTCAAGCGATTGGAGAGAACAATTCTTGCTCCACGTCAGGAGCTGTCTTCCCCAGTGCAAATCAAGTCTTGTGGGAAGCTATCCATAGAGGAAGAAGGAGAAATTCACTTTATTGACCCGGATGACATCATTTATCTATCCCGTGAAGAGTCCTATACGAAGATCGTCACTGTCCATCAAGTCCATCATGTGAGAACGCCGCTGAAGAACCTGGAGGCAAAACTCAGGCTCTACCCGTTCTTTCGCATTCACAAGAGCTATATGGTTCATATGAAATATGTAAAAAGGCTGGTTCCATGGTTTAACGGGGCATATCAGCTTGAACTGAAAGGCAGTAATGAGCTGCTTGCCGTAAGCCGCAATTATGCAAAAGCGTTCCGCGAAGCAATGGAATTATAACAGAACTGTGCGCTTTATTCTTGCATCACATCACATATCTGATGCACTTCATGGCACATTTAATGCATCTTATCTCAAGATTACGACATGTTAATCGTAAATCGCCCCATGGCTTACTCATTTATTTATACTTAATGTAAGCGATTTCATAAGGAGGCGGTAATTTTGATTACTTTTATCATATCAATCTTGCTGTTAGTACTCGGTTATTTCACGTATGGAAAATATATTGAAAAGATGTTCGGGGTTAAAGATTCACGTTCGACCCCTGCCTATGTAAATCAGGATGGAGTAGACTATCTGCCAATGAGCACAAGCAAGAACTCCTTGATTCAGCTGCTCAACATCGCAGGTGTCGGCCCGATTTTCGGCCCGATTATGGGCGCGTTATACGGCCCAGTCGCTTTTTTATGGATTGTATTCGGCTGTATTTTTGCCGGGGCAGTACATGACTATTTGACAGGCATGATCTCGATTCGAAACCGCGGAGCTCATTTGCCAGAACTTGCAGGCAAGTTCCTCGGGAAAGTCATGAAGCATGTTGTAAACGCATTCGCTATTTTACTGCTGATCTTGGTGGGAACCGTGTTCGTCACCTCTCCAGCGAGCCTGATTCATAACCTGATGGATGGACAAATCAGCATGTGGTATATACTTGTCGCCATTTTTGCCTACTACATTCTGGCGACCTTGCTGCCGATTGATAAAATTATTGGCCGGTTCTATCCGATCTTCGGTGCTTTATTGCTGATATCTTCAGTGGGTGTAGGAGCTATGCTGATCTTTAAGCAAGCCCCAATCCCTGAGCTGACGCTGGCGAACCTCCACCCGGATAATCTGCCAATCTTTCCACTGTTGTTCCTGACGATTACATGCGGTGCCTTATCAGGCTTTCATGCGACACAGACACCGATTATCTCACGGACGACACAGCGTGAAGGACAGGGACGTAAAATTTTCTATGGCATGATGATTGCAGAAGGAATTATCGCAATGGTATGGGCTGCAGCAGCGATGAGCCTGTTTCAAGGTCCGGTTGGCTTAAATGAGCTGCTTGCAGAAGGTGGCACCGGGCTTGTTGTAAGCGAGGTAGCGAGGGTGACGCTGGGTGCTTTCGTTGGTACACTTGCCGTGCTAGGCGTTATTGTACTGCCGATTACTTCAGGCGATACAGCGTTCCGAAGCGCAAGAATGATCATTGCAGACTACATCAAGCTGCCACAGCTTAGCATGAAGAGACGGCTGATCATCGCTGTTCCGCTCTTTATTATCTCTATCGTGCTTACTCAGATCGACTTTAACATTCTGTGGAGATATTTCTCTTGGGCGAATCAAGCAACAGGTGTGATTGCCTTGTTTGTCGGAGCGATGTACCTGTATGTCGCACGGAAGAACTTCTGGGTGGCCCTCATTCCGGGAGCGTTAATGCTGTACACAACAATGGTTTATATTCTGAATGCAGAGATCGGCTTCCGTATGAGCATGGATGCTTCGTATATAGCAGGAGGCGTCATTAGTGTCGTATTGGTTGTTGTTTTCTTCAGAGCTGCACAGAAAGCACGTGCCAATGAGCTTCCTCTGGATGTCGATGTTTCGGACTATAGCCGGGCAGCCTGAGCTTGCATGAACAGGTAAGTTATATTTTCTAATAGTAGGCATCGCTGCAGTGCGGTCATCTTGAGATGAGGAGCTGCGGCGGTGCTATTTTTATATTTTTCGGCGAAGTTAGATGTGGACAAGGAGAGATAGGTCATTTGTTTTTTAACCACTTATCAATTAATTTCATTTACTCCATAGAACTGGACAACCAATTGGGATATAATGGGTAGTAAAATCAAGAGAGGGCAGGTGTAACGTCGATGAAATTTAGTGAATATCGTTATGAAAGACCTGATGTAGCTCAGTTTGAACAAGAGTTTGGCATTCTGCTTACGTCGTTTCGCGAAGCGAAGAATGCTGACGATCAAGCCGAAGCAATGAATGAGCTCAACAAGCTCAGAGGAGCCGTAACCACACAGCTGACACTTGTCTCCATTCGTCATTCAGTGGATACCAACGATGAGTTCTACAAGGCAGAGAAGGATTTCTCCGATGAGACAACCCCCCTGTTTCAGAAATACATAACTGAGTACTATGAAGCTCTAGTCCATTCCGAATTTCGTCCAGAGCTCGAAGCCCGATTTGGGAAGCAGCTGTTTCAGCTCGCCGAGCTCGAGATCAAGACGTTCAGCCCTGACATCATCAGTGATTTACAGCTTGAAAATAAGCTGACAACGGAATACTCCAAGCTGATTGCATCAGCCAAGATCGAATTTGAAGGCGAGGAGCGCACATTATCCCAGCTTGTCCCATTTGGGGAATCGACCGATCGCTCCATGCGCAAACGGGCGGAGGAAGCACGTACCGCCTTTATGAGCGAGCATGAGGAAACGCTGGACCGGATCTATGATGATCTGGTTAAGGTAAGAACAAGCATGGCTATCAAGCTGGGCTTTAACAATTTTGTGGAGATGGGCTATGCTCGCATGAGTCGAATTGGCTATAACGCTGAAATGGTGGAGAAATTCCGGGCTCAAGTGCTGGAGCATATCGTACCCGTAGCCTCCAAGCTCAAGGAGCGTCAGCGTAAACGGATCGGCGTAGATAAGCTCTATTACTATGACGAGAATGTAGTCTTCCCTACAGGGAATGCAACGCCTAAGGGTGATCCGGAATGGATTGTCCAGAACGGGAAGAAGATGTATGATGAGCTGTCACCGGAGATGGGTGAATTTTTCAACTTTATGCTGGACAATGAGCTGATGGATCTGGTCAGCAAAAAAGGAAAGCGCAGCGGCGGATATTGCACGTTCATCTCAGACTACAAAGCACCGTTTATCTTCTCGAACTTTAACGGAACATCCGGAGATATTGACGTTCTGACCCACGAGGCAGGCCACGCGTTCCAGGTGTATCAGAGCCGTGAGCTTGGAGTTCCTGAGTATATGTTCCCCACACATGAAGCAGCCGAAATTCATTCCATGAGTATGGAATTCTTTACTTGGCCATGGATGGATTTGTTCTTCGAGCATGAAGTGGACAAATACCGCTTCGAGCATCTCGCAAGCGGCCTTATCTTTATTCCTTACGGTGTTTCGGTCGATGAATTCCAGCATTTCGTCTATGCCAATCCAGATGCGACTCCAGTAGAACGGAAGCAGGCATGGCGTGAGATCGAACGGAAGTATCTGCCGCACCGTAACTACGAGAACAACAGTTATCTGGAGCAAGGGGGCTTCTGGCATAAACAAGGACACATCTTCAGCTCTCCGTTTTACTATATTGATTACACGCTAGCTCAAATCTGTGCGTTCCAGTTCTGGAAGCGCTCGAGAGAGGATTATGCTGCTGCATGGGCTGATTATTTGAATCTATGTCGTCAAGGAGGAAGCAAATCCTTTACAGAGCTGGTGGCCATTGCGGGCTTGATCTCTCCATTTGAAGAAGGCTGTGTCACCTCGGTGATCGGAACGATTGAGGAATGGCTTGACAATGTGGATGATACGGCACTGTAAAGCGTCAAAATTTGACTTTATGCTTGTCCTTCTTGTATAATGATTCCGATTATTATTGAAATTTCGATGAAGAGGAATAGTAGTAGAGCCTGTGTATTTCAGAGAGCCAGCGGTTGGTGCAAGCTGGTTGCCGGAGCACTATGAACTCGCCTTGGAGATATGAGGTTAAGCTAATTATTCAGTATTTGGTAAGCCTCATCGGTTCACCGCCGTTACAGGGTGCTTAAGGGAGTGGACGACGAAGCACGTATGTCCGCTAACTAGGGTGGTACCACGGGAATTACAACCTCTCGTCCCTAGCGATGACACGCTATGGGATGCGGAGGTTTTTTTGATTATAGAATTCATTAGTTGCAAGCTACATGGCTAGCTGAACCATTCTGTAATCGCGTGGAGAAGTTGGTTATGATGACGAGGAGGATGCACATTGAGTCAGAAAGAACAGCCGAAGCACGGCTATAATCCCCAGGCAATCGAGCCGAAATGGCAGCAGTACTGGGATCAGAACAAGACATTTAAGACAGAGGAAACTTCGGATAAACCGAAATTCTACGCTCTGGATATGTTCCCATATCCTTCAGGCGCAGGTCTGCACGTAGGACATCCAGAGGGCTATACGGCAACAGATATCGTGTCCCGATACAAGAGAATGCGCGGCTACAACGTGCTCCATCCAATGGGCTGGGATGCATTTGGACTTCCGGCAGAGCAGCATGCCATTGATACAGGGCAGCATCCACGGGATATAACCGTGAAGAATGTCAATAACTTCCGTCGTCAGATCAAATCCCTAGGCTTCTCTTATGACTGGGATCGTGAGATCAGCACGACGGATCCTGATTACTATAAATGGACGCAGTGGATCTTTATCCAGCTGTATAAGCGCGGTCTGGCGTACGTATCCGAAGTACCGGTGAACTGGTGTGAGGAGCTTGGAACGGTCCTTGCTAACGAAGAAGTAATCGACGGCAAGAGTGAGCGCGGCGGGTTCCCGGTTGTGCGTAAGCCGATGCGCCAATGGGTGCTGAAGATTACGGAATATGCAGATCGTTTGCTTGATGACCTGGACGAACTGGACTGGGCAGAGAGCATCAAGGATATGCAGCGGAACTGGATCGGAAGATCCAAAGGTGCGGAGGTGACTTTCCCTCTCGAAGGTCATGATGCAGGTGTAACCGTGTTTACTACCCGTCCAGATACCTTGTTCGGTGCAAGCTATGCTGTACTCGCTCCAGAGCATGAGCTGGTTGCAGAGATCACAACAGCTGAACAACGTGAAGCGGTTGAAGCATACATCGAGAAGGCTTCTCGGAAGAGCGATCTGGAGCGCACCGATCTTGCGAAGGAGAAGACGGGTGTATTTACAGGGGCGTATGTCATCAATCCTGTTAACGGGGCAAAACTGCCTGTATGGATTGCAGACTACGTTCTGGCTGGATATGGTACAGGTGCGATCATGGCCGTTCCGGGTCATGACAGCCGCGACTGGGAATTCGCCAAGGAGTTTGGCCTTGAAATTATCGAGGTGGTATCCGGGGGCGATGTGACACAAGAGGCATATACAGGCGACGGAGCTCACGTGAATTCCGGCTTCCTGGATGGTCTGCATAATGAAGAAGCAATTGCCGCAGCTATTTCATGGCTTGAAGAGAACGGCAAAGGTCAAGGAAAAGTGACTTACCGCCTGCGGGACTGGCTGTTCAGCCGTCAGCGTTATTGGGGAGAGCCGATTCCGATTCTGCATCTGGAAGACGGAACGATGAAGACTGTGCCTGAGGATCAGCTGCCATTGGTACTGCCTGATGTAGAGCAAATTAAGCCTTCCGGTACCGGTGAATCTCCACTTGCTAATGTGACGGATTGGATTAATACGGTTGACCCAGAGACAGGCATGAAGGCTCGCCGTGAGACGAATACGATGCCGCAATGGGCCGGAAGCTGCTGGTATTACCTGCGCTTCATTGATCCTCACAATGACAAAGAGCTTGTCTCGAAGGAGAAGCAGCGTGAGTGGCTGCCGGTAGACTTGTATATTGGGGGAGCGGAGCATGCGGTGCTTCATCTTCTGTACGCACGTTTCTGGCACAAAGTGCTGTATGATCTGGGCATAGTTGAGACGAAGGAACCGTTCCACAAGCTGGTGAACCAGGGCATGATCCTCGGAACCAACAACGAGAAGATGAGTAAATCCCGTGGTAATGTCATTAATCCAGATGATATCGTTGACAACTTTGGTGCCGACACATTGCGTATTTATGAGATGTTCATGGGACCGCTTGAAGCGACGAAGCCCTGGAACGAAAATGGCGTTGAAGGCGCACACCGCTTCCTGGCTCGCGTATGGCGCCTGTTTATCAACGAGGATGGTACTTTGAACGAGAAGATCGGCGATCAAGGCACCGAGGAATTCAAGCGTACATGGCATAAGACAATCAAGAAAGTAACGGACGATCTGGAGCATCTGCGCTTTAATACAGCCATCAGTCAGCTGATGATCTTCATTAATGATGCTTACAAGGCAGACCGTCTTCCGCGCGAAGCAATGGAGAACTTTGTTCAGCTCTTGTCACCACTCGCTCCGCACATTGCAGAAGAGCTGTGGTCCCGCCTTGGTCATGAAGAGAGCGTTACTTATGTTGCTTGGCCGGACTATGATGAATCCCTTACGGTAGACAAGGAAGTGGAGATCGTTATTCAGATTAATGGCAAGATTGTACAGCGTGCACACGTTGCAGCTGATCTTGATGCCAAAGGACTTGAAGCACATAGTCTTGAGCTGCCTGCCATCAAAGAATTACTTTCTGGCAAAACAATCCGTAAAGTGATTGCTGTACCAGGCAAGCTTGTTAATATTGTTGCCGGTTAATCTCACCCGCTCCGAATTCGGCATCCAGATGTTCCAGGTCCTCCTCGTATTTTGCGTGAGTCACCTGGATCAATTGGTCGAATACGCCAGCCAGGTTTGAGTCCAGTAAATTGAGTGCCTTGGCGGTAATACCACCCGGGACGGCAACACGTTTTTGGAGCTGTGACGGTGTCATGGCTCCTTCTGTTAACAGCTTTCCTGTTCCAAGGAGCATTTCACTGGCTAGGCAAGTGGCATCCTCATGATCAATTCCGGTATGCTGCACGGCTGCCTGGATCCATTGCTCCAGAAAATAAGCGATGAATGCGGGTCCGCAGCTGGTAAGGTCAGAACTGATCCGGGTAAAGGACTCTTCTACCTGGACCGGTCGGCTGATATAAGAGAACAGCTGCTCGACCTGTTTTTTATCTTCATCCTTCATTCGATTTCCATGAATACATAAAGATGCCCCGCTTCCTCTCAAATGAGTGATGCTAGGGATGATTTTCGTGATTTTACAAGGCAGCACAGACTCCAAATGCCGAATCTGAACAGGACTTGTAATTGAAATAAGAATATGCTCCGGTTTAATGAAGGGCTTGATATCCTGAGCGACTTCTTTGAATTCATGCGGCTTTACGCATAAGAAGATAAAGTTCGCTTTCATGACCGTTTCCTGATTGGTTTCAGCGGCTTTCAGACCTGGATAGATGGATGAAAGCTTAAGAACTTTGGCATGTGTCCGATTGCTTGCCACAATTTGTCTAGCGTCAAGTGCTCCAGAAGCAAGGAAGGCATTAATGAGTAAACTTCCCATGCTGCCGGTTCCGATAAATCCAACCTTCAACATCTTGAGGTTCCCCCTTTCTTGCTTTACGGTACTTACGCAGGCTTACGTTCTTCTTAGTGTATGCACCAGGTCTTGGACTACATGACGACAAATTTTACATCAATGTCACAATAGTTTAGGAGGTTTATGAGGTGAAGCGAGGAACGATTGTCATAGCCTTGACAGCACTGTCTGCAAGCGCGCTCATATTGTTTGGAGGATCTGGCGATTCAGGTACAGAAGAATGGACCGAAATCAGTGACAGAGTTGCTCTATCAGTAAATGAAGGGAATGCAGATGCTGGAGCTGGAGCTGGATCAGCTGAGGGCAAGGAGAAGGAAGCTAATGAGAGTAAGGAGACAGAAGCTGTTGAGAGCAAGGAGAAGGAGACTGCAGAAGAGCAGGCTATAAGCCAGAATACTTCTTCTGCCAATACTCATGTAACTTCAGAAGATTCTTCAAAGACTGCTCCTGAGGGAACGATTGAAGAGAACATGACTTCATCATTACCAACAAAGATTGAGGGAAACAGTGGCGGAAATGTTCAGGGAGAACCAGCTGTTATCCAAGCAGTTCAGGATACAGAGCCGGCCGCTGACGCTGTAGTGTCAGGAGAGGCGAGTTCTGCTGCTGAAGGCAAGGTAGCCGTTAATACGGCTACGCTGGCAGAGCTGATGGAGCTTCCTGGTATAGGTGAGACAAAAGCACAGGCCATCATGGACTATCGCGCTGAGCATGGACCTTTTCAGAAACCAAGCGATTTGACGAATGTTAAAGGGATTGGTATGAAGATGCTGGAGAAAATGTCTCCCTATCTATATATAAATTAATATAAAGCGTAATCAATGTCTAAGGAGTAGTGAGGAACGATGAGTGCAGACATAAGAAAAGACTGGGATACTTACTTCATGGATATCGCTTATATGGTATCTACTCGTTCAAGATGCCCCCGCAGACATGTAGGAGCCGTACTCGTACAGGGGAAGAAGCTGCTAGGTACAGCTTACAATGGAGCACCGATGGGTGTACCGGATTGTTCAGAGGCGGGATGTATGATCTCCGAGGCCTATGAGCTTACGATCGAGGATGGCAAGGAGGTCATGGTGAAGAAGCAGCGTTGTGTTCGCACCATTCATGCCGAGCAGAATCTACTTCTCTTCACAGACCGGGCCGATCGGGAGGGCTCCTCTGTTTATGTAACCGATGAGCCCTGCTGGACTTGCGCCAACATGCTGGCCAACAGTGGGATTACGGAAATTGTATTCCATAGACCCTATCCGAAGGATACGACCAAGGTCCGCCAGATGATGGAGCATAAAGGGATTACGTTCCGATCGCTCAGCGGGTATGAACCGCCAAGAGAAACATTGATGACCGTGTCGGAATAAGAACGAATAACGAATAACAAATAACAAGAGGAAGAACCTCGAAGGCAGCCATGGGAAAATGGCTTGTACTTTGGAGGTTCTTTTTTTGTGCTTAGGAGGGAGGAGCCATTGAAAGGAAGACCGCTTGCCTTATTTTGTGCCTGCTGGATTGTTGGAAGTGCTGCGGCTTATCTGTACGATGGGCTAAGACTTTATGCCATTGTGCTTGGTGTCATGATGCTGCTCAGTATTTTATTTTACTTATTGCAGATTAGAGGAGTCCTGCTTGCAGTACTAATGACGAGTATCGTTCTGTCCTGTACCTATTATGAATGGAACGATCTGAAGAACATAACAGAGCTTCCCGCCTATTTAGAAAAACCACAGGGCGAAATCACCGGGCTGACGGTGGAGCTTCATGGAACGATCGCGTCCAAGGTAGAGGTGGATGGTGACAGAGTACAGTTTGTACTGCATGCACATGATGCAAGAGAGATTGGAGCTCCAGTCCCCGAAGGTACGAATGGAAATACGAATGAAGGTACAGACAGAGCAACAAGTGAAGAAGCAAATGAAATAGCAGCTCAAACGGACTCTTTGCTCAATGAGAAAATTCAGGTCCAGATCAGACTGCTTGAGGAATCGGAGCAACACATTGCAGACTCGTGGCAGCGAGGAGATACGCTCTCTATAATCGGGACGCTGGAGGCTCCCGGGGAGGCTCGCAATTTTGGCAGCTTTGACTATAGAAAGTATCTACATACACACCAAATTCACTGGCTCTTGAAAGCCAAAGGGATAGACGGCATAGAGCATACTGTGCTGGATAGCATTTATGATAAAAATGTCATATTACGATGGAGCGATGCAGCACGGGAAGAACTCGGAGGCAAGATGGAGGCGATGTTCAAGGAGCCGAATGCCGGCTATATGAAAGGGCTTGTCATCGGAATCGGGGACGAAATCGACCCGGATACCTACGGTGAGTTCTCGCAGCTCGGACTTACGCATATTCTTGCAATCTCTGGCATGCATGTCGCTATTTATGTATCTGCTCTCCTATTTGTGTTGACCAAATGCAGGCTCAGTAAGGAGACAGCACTGACGATGACGTTATTTTTAGTGCCTGTCTACGTGCTTATATCCGGTTCTTCACCTTCTGTCGTTCGGGCTGGGATCATGTCAATGCTGGGATTGTATATGGCAAGAAAAGGCCTTATGAAGGATGGACTGAACATTCTTTGTCTGGCCGCTCTTATTATGCTGCTGGTGGAGCCTTACATGCTGGTCAATGTGAGCTTTCAGCTGTCGTTTCTGGTTACAGCAGGTCTGATGATCTTCGTACCGCTGCTTACACCCCATTTTGCCAAATGGCCAAAGATCTTGTCCGGCACTGCGGTTGTAACCATCGCTGCACAGCTGCTGTCATTCCCGATGACAGTCTATTATTTTAACCAATTCTCATTATTATCATTTGGAGCTAATTTTCTGCTCGTAGGCTTTATCAGCTTCCTTGTGCTGCCGTTAGGCACCCTTGCTTTGGCTCTCGTCTACTTGTGGGAGCCTGCGACGAAGCCTATTGTATGGATTACGGAGTGGCTGAATAGTCTGACCTTTGACTTTGTAGCCTGGCTGAATACCTTTGAGTCGTTTGTTCTTATCTGGTCAACCCCTCATTATATGGCGGTAGCTGCCTATTACTTAGCTCTGTATTTTATTTGCTTGTTACTAAAAGAATGGAGAGCCAGCAGACAGCCGTTAACGCCGCGTGATGATGATACCATTCCACTAACGGTAGATCACGTCATTCATTCTAAGGGACAGCATGCTGTCGGCTTCATGCCACGAAAACAAGGAACATTTTTCCTTCGCGGGGAAACCCGTCTCCAAGGCGCGATTGATGCGCTGCAAATTTCATCTGCCTGGCCAGAGCTGGAGAGTGTGTTCGGACCTCAAGGGGCGGGATATTATGCACGTGCACCTTTTCATTTTTTTCATAAGGTGTTGTTAGCAGCTTTGTGTGTAATATTGCCTGCAGGATTGTTCGTATCTTACCAAGGTCCATACCGGGCCTCCGAAGGGATTGTAGCTGTTCTGGACGTTGGGCAGGGGGACAGTATTCTTATCTCAACGCCGGCGGGCTTGCATATATTGGTGGATGGCGGGGGCACGATTCAGTTTGGAGAGCAAGAGAGCTGGAAGCAGCGCAGGGATCCTTATGAGGTGGGGGAGTCGCTGCTTGTGCCGCTGCTGAAGAAAAGAGGGATTCAGCAGCTCGATGCAGTCATCTTAAGCCATGGTGATCATGATCATGCTGGGGGATTGCAGGCCGTGCTAGAGGATATTCCGGTTTCGACATTTATGTTTAATGGACGGATGACTGACAAAGACGCCTTCCATGAGCTGCTGCAGACAGCACTTGATAAGGGGATACGGTTATATGAAGCATATGATGGTATGGTTTACGAGCCTGACAAGGATACGAGGCTTACCTTTATGGCTCCGGCGGCTCCTCCTGAAGAGATGCTGTCTGGTATAGATCACAAGACGCCTCTGCCGGTATCGGAGGAGCAGAATCATGATTCGGTTGTATTCAAGCTGGATATGGAGGGGCGTTCCTTCCTATTTACAGGAGATATTGATGCGGCTGCTGAGCTGGACATTTTGGATCGGCTGCGAAATCAGAGTGAATCTGTTAGTCATGAGGACAATGCTCTAAATGGGAATGCTAAGGAACTTTCTGCGGCTTCATCACGAGGAGATGAGGAGGCTAAGGATCTAACGAGCAAGAGTAGTAGTGTGGGTCCGGTGGACGTCCTGAAAGTCGCACATCACGGAAGCAAGACCTCCACTACAGAGGAATGGCTTGCTTATTGGCAGCCTCAGCTATCCATCATCTCTGCAGGAGTGAACAATACGTATGGGCATCCACACCCTACGGTGACGGACAGACTGGATCAATACGGCTCGCAAATTTACCGCACAGATACAATGGGCGAGGTTCAGTTCCGGGTGAGAGACGGAGTGATGGATATACGGAGTAAGCTGGGGGAATTTGAACTTAAGAACAATCCATCGTCTAAATGATTAGATTGAAGCATAAACAGAAAGCTGTAATGTAATATTAGCCAAACCGTCTGCTCTTTTCAAAAATGGTCTATTTGCTAACATAAAATAAAAAAAGCAAAGGAACTGTGAGGAAATGTCTTCCCCTACACTAGAATCAAGAGCATATCAGGAATTGCGCCGTCGAATCATATTTGCAGAGTATCTGCCAGGAACCCTGCTCTCCGAGAACGACCTTGCTGAGCAGCTGAGTATGAGCCGGCTTCTCAACTGAATTGCAGGCGCACAGGAAATACCTAAACTTACGATGAGATCATAATTCTTTTTCAGTTCCTGTACGCTCAAGTTCCTCCACCCTTTTTCTTGAAAAAGTCACTCCCTCTCTTCCATATTATAAGAGCAACGCATAACCTGAGGAGAATATCCTTGCCGCTCGACTGGATGATATCCACGAAGCTATCCGATGTGAACAGACTGCTGCAGTACCGATTTCAAGGCTTCATGGAGCTGAACCATCTGCAAGTCTTGGAAGATACCCATATTATGCTGGATGACGGAAGTCCAGTGTTCCATGATCGTGGAGGACTTGTGGAGTCCTATATGATCAAGGATACATTGTATAACATCATTTCCGTACATGACTTTCCCCTTGTTCCCGGTCAGCATTGGTCAGTGGTCTATCCGGAATATAAAGAGAAGCTGCAAAGGCGAATTCAGCGTTTCTATGACAAGCTATACCGCAGCTCTTTTACCTTATTTATCCTATGGTCCGCGAGCTATAAGGAGACTTATCAATTACGCGCCATTTTGTCCCAGATGACTCCGGGTGATTTTCACATATTGGTATTGAATCCGGAAGAGGGTCAATATGGCATTACTAATGCCGGATGGAATTTGGATCGGGTCTGTTCCCTGAATGTTCCTCCCGACATGAATGACCAGACGACCTGGGACGAACTGCTTGCTGGAATTACAATCAGTGAAGGCTGATAGGAGAGACAGGTTGCCGGACTTTCAATTTAGTCTTATGTGTACTTTAGACTTTGGTATAATTGAATAGTTCAATGTTAACGACGAATAGACAACGCATTAGTTTTCTGTTCGTTTTTTTGTGGGGAAAACGAGTTGTCTAAAAGGCTGAAAAAGGAGAGTTTCGTATCGCAGAAATCAAAGACTGTACAGAAGCAGGAACACGAGTAGAATTTGGCTTTATAAGCCGGATAAAGCCGGTCTCTAGTGAGACCAGCCTTTGAATTAGTATCTAGTTTGAACTCTGCTTTTTTTCATCCCGATCAGCCATCCGACAATACCAAGCACTAAAATACCAGCCAGCACGACAATTTGCTGTGATGGACTGAAGTTAAAATACGAGGTGAGTGTATTTTGAAATGCACGTCCTCCAATAATGATCAGATAAGTCACAAGCCAGCCGCAAGCGGCTCCCAGTAGTGTCCAGTTTAGAACACGATCGGACATCCTAGGTTTGATAAGAATGAACCCCGCTATGATCGCAATAATAGGCAGGTACTTAATTACTTGCGATGGAGCAAGTGTCATCAGCAGAGAGTAAAGCCATAAACCTGCTATACCTCCAAATACGATCCCTCTTACATTCATCTTGTTATACACGAACAGAAACAAAATAAAGATAACAAGAGTAACTGCCGGGAATAAGTAAATACCGGCAAGTGTTGCCGATAGACCCGGGAAGCTGCCGGGACCTGCATCAGGCTGCGAGTTATAGTAGAATACGTCCATCAATTGATATACACATAAATAGAGTGCTAGAGCAGTAACTATACTTCCAAGTAATGAGTAAATGATCTTCATGCTAAATATCCTCCAAGCTTCCGTTTTGTACCTCTAGGTTAGACGCGATTATCTTATATATGCTTCTTTCAATTAATCAATTTTGTCACTAATCAAAAAGCTTTGATTCAAACGATAGATATATTATATTTATCCCTTTCTGACATGCATAAACATATTTTTCCTGAAGGATAGAGACACGAAGGAAGCACTAAGGAGGGAGCACTTCTTCCATGTCTTTAATGCTTCCGAATGAGTAGTGTGAACTTAGACGCGAGGGAATAAAGGTTCCTGTTTTCCTTCGTGAAGTGTAAATATACCCATTATCATCCCAAACCTTGGAACTAATGACTTCTGCAAACAATATAAATGAATGAACTAGGTAAATTTGGATGACGATGTTCCAGAATTTTGATATTGTAGAGGAAGCTTTTATTTTAAAAACCTATATTTTCTATATAAGGATTTGCATAACTCGGTCCAACATAAATTCTGTATTAACAATTAGATGAGTATTAATCACGCATGTATGCAACAAATGGAGCATAACTTGCGTCTGTAAAGATACAAGGAGAGGGGGATCCTTTGTGGTAGAGCAGGAACTCATCAGAGCCGCTCAATCAGGCGATCGCGACGCTTTAATTACCCTATTGCAACAAATCGAACAGCACGTCTACAAAACGGCATACTACATTTTAAATAATGAGCAGGATGCACTAGACGCTGCCCAAGAAGCGCTCATTCGCATTTACACCAAGATCGATTCGTATGAAGAAAAAGCACAGTTCAAAACCTGGGTTCAGCGTATAGTTACCAATATTTGTATAGATAAATTTAGAAGAACCAAACCGACCGTTTCTATTGATGAGCATGAAATGATATTTGAAGATCGGCAGGATGTCGAGCATGAAGTCATGCTGACTTATGTAACGAAGGATGTCCAGTCCGCAATTAATCAGTTATCTGAGCATCACAGGGCCGTGATCGTATTAAGATATTTGCAGGATCTCTCTTATAATGAGATTGCCGATTGTCTCGACTTGCCGTTAAACACGGTGAAATCCTATTTGTTTAGAGCCAGGCAGCAATTGCAGAATCTATTACAGGAGTATCAGAAAGGTGGTGTAACGTAGATGAAATGCCAAGAGGTGGTGGAAAGCATGCACCGATATATCGATAATGATCTGAACGATAAGGAAAAAGAGCAGCTTTTTGTGCATATGAAGACTTGTCCAAGCTGTTCCGAGAAATTTCAAATATTAAAAGCATTGTCGCGGGATTTAGAAGCATTACCTGACGTAGCCCCGCCATTCAGCTTGGTAGATCGAATTATGCCGCAGCTGGATGCGTTAGATCGTGCTAAAAAAGAACAGGGAAGTACTCTTCAAGAGATGAAGAAGGAGCCTGAACTCACTGTATTACCTGGTCGTCCTTCGACCAAAGCTTCTAAGGGATGGATGAAATCCCGTGTTGGCCGTATGATCATGGGTACTGCAGCAGCAGCGGTTATTCTCGGTGTTGCCGTATATAATTATGAACCACAGCAATTGGATCAAGCCGAAGTGGACTCGCATCTGATGCGTGAAACGGAGCAGGAATCAGATCCTGCAAGCGGCAGTGGGGGCCACGCTTCTCAATCGGAAGAAGCGGATGCAAGTGAGAAGCCGAAGGAAGCCGCCGCTGAGGAGACTGAGGCAGCAGGCACTGACACGGGCGAGACTGGATCTAATAAGGCGGATACAGCTCCAACGGAAGAAGTGCCGTCACAATCGAATTCAGGGAACGACAACGCTCAGGTCACGGACCCCCCTGTTTCTTATACCAACCGTGCTGAACCCAACGCATCTGCTCAGAATAATCCGGAGAAGCCGTCTTCTTCTGCCGCTGACTCTGGTAAGGGCACTCGGAATGGTAATGGAGAAGATAAATCGGAATCACCGTCGAAGTCTTCTACGGATCAAACACCGGCCCCGAGCTCAAGCAGCTCATCATCTTCACAGCCTAACACAGGCAACCAAACGGGGAATGTGCAGGGTGCAGAGAATAATGCTGAAGGGCAAAACGATACCAGTGGGCAGAACTCTGCTGGTGAGCAGGGCTCAACGGACACTGGAACGTTCAGTATTCAGTCGAATTCTCCTTCAGAAACGAGCAGTGCACCAGGAGCAAGCGAGCTTCCAGGTACAGGAGATGAATCACAGATTCAGAGCCAGGGCTTCAGAAGCATGGACCTTCCAGGGATGGTCATGACGATTTCTCCGAATTGGCTCTCGCCTGACGGTAAGTACCTGGTCGAAGTTAAGGATGCGAAGCTTAACGTATATCAGCTGGATGGAGCAAATAAGGAAGAGAAAAAGCTATTACAAGCCATTGAGTTAAAGGGAACTTGGATTAAAGGAAACTGGTCTGAGGATAGTTTGAAGTATAGCTATGAACTAGAGAATGAAGGGAAAACGACGCAGCATAGCTATGCTGTACCTGTGAAGTCGGACGGCAGCACCACAGCTCCGACATCAACACAAAATAGCAGCACACCAAGCTCTAGCAAAAATACAGAGAATGCTGAATCGAATAAATAAGACTTGGCCCACACCATTTGAGCAGCATCTGAATAAGTATATGATGATTCATCGTTTATGATGAGTCGATTAAGTTATGGAAGGCGTCGTATGACCGCCGGCCGAATGGTTTCTAGAGCCAGTCTTCGGATCTCCGGTGTTTATATAGATGCTTGAACAATAGGGACCTGCCGCCTGTTAGGACAGACGGAAAGGTCCCTTTGTTGTCTTTCTTTTTTTCTGTTAGGATAGTAGGGATGGAGGTGTGTTCGTGAGTGATGTAAAGGCAGCAGTAAAAGCAATTCGTGGGGGTAGTCCGGCTAGTGTCTATCTGCTGTATGGAACAGAGAAATACCAGATGAAGCAGTTTGCAGATTTAATGAAGGAGCAGCTGATTGAAGAAGCTCATCGTGACTTTGCGATAGCAACATATGATACAGCCGATACGCCTATTGAACAAGTGATCGAGGAAGCGGAGACGGTTCCTTTTTTGGTGCCTCGGAAGCTAATCTTTATTCGGGATCATCAGCTGTTTACAGCAGGCAAAGATAATTCTAAGATTGAGCATCGAATGGAGTCGCTGACGTCCTATCTGGACAATCCAGCTGAATACAGTGTACTTATATTTATGGTCCAGGGCGAGAAGCTGGATGAACGCAAGAAGATCGTAAAAACGATGAAAAGCCAAGCGACGGTATTGTCCTTTGGAGCACTGCAAGGAGATGAATTGATCAGCTGGATTGTGAAAAAGGCCGAATCTCAGAAAGTAGTGCTCGAGAAGCCTGCAGCAGATGCGCTTGTATCGAGAGCAGGGACAAGCCTGCAGACCTTATCTGCTGAAGTAGATAAGCTGTGTCTCTATGCAGGTTCGGATGGAACGGTAACGGTCTCTGACGTTGAGGCAATGGTAGCAAGAAACACCGAACAGAATATATTTGCCATGATTGAGGAAATCGCTCGCTTAAGGCTGAGCAATGCACTTGAAATCTTCTACGAATTATTGAAGCAGAAGGAAGAACCAATCAAGATTATGGCGCTGATCGCCAGGCAGTTCCGCATTATACTGCAGGTGAAAGAGCTGGCTTCCCAGAGCTATTCCCAGCAGCTAATTGCCAGTCAGCTGGGCCTTCATCCCTATGCGGTCAAGATTGCCGGGGAGCAGTCGAAGAAATTTCAGGCGGATCGGCTGCGCGTCATTCTGAAGCATCTGGCAGAGCTTGATTACCAAATGAAAACGGGAGCCATTGATAAGGTGCTTGGCCTCGAATTGTTCCTGCTGAAGTTAGGTGCCTAATCTGGTAGATTCCACTCCATAATTTGGATATAATTGGGTCGATAGGTGCATATGTATTTTGCCTATACTCTTGTTACGGAATGAGGCTGAACAATGTCAATGGCTATATCACCGTATATTTATTTGGATGGACAGTGTGCTGAAGCAATTCCTTTTTATGAGAAGGTACTGCAGGCGAAGAATTTGGGTATACAGACGTATGGTGAGCTTCCTGATTCACCTGAGCCCATGCCGGAGCATTTGAAGAATCGGGTATTGCATGGAGCGCTGGAGATGGACGGCAACAAAATCTTGTTCTCTGATTCAATGTATGGACAGCCTTTTACCTTAGGTGATCAGGTCACCATTGCCATTACAACTTCGGAGCTCGATCGGCTGAAGGGGATCTACGAAGGACTGGCTGACGGAGGGAAAGTGCTGATGGAACTGCAGTCCACCTTCTTCAGTCCCCTGTACGGCATGGTTCGTGACAAGTACGGAATTACATGGCAGCTCAGCGGCGAAGCTTGAAGCCTGGTTTCTAACTGGGGAGAATAGTGCAACCTTGCGGTTTAAATAATAACCTGAAATAAAAAATGGAACTAAAAAATCCTGATCAGCTGGGCTGGTCAGGATTTTTGCTTAGTCATTATAAGAAACGCAATCTTATGCGTTAGCAGTAAGAGCGTTCAATTTTTTAGCCAAGCGGGATTTTTTACGGGCTGCAGCATTTTTATGAACAAGACCTTTGGATGCAGCTTTGTCCAATTTTTTGGAAGCAGCTTGAATCGCAGCTTTAGCTGTTTCAACTTCGTTCGTAGTCAGCGCTTGGTCAGCAGCTTTAACAACTGTACGCAGTGCGGACTTCTGGGAAGCGTTCAGCGCACGACGTTTATCGTTAGTTTTAACGCGTTTCACAGCGGATTTGATGTTTGGCATTACATTCACCTCCTGTTAAGGCAATACTTATGAAATACAAAACGTTTCACAACTTAAAATATTCTAGCATGAGCACCCTCAAAAAGCAACAATAACATATGTGATGTTCTTGTGAAAATAGAGGATCGGCTGGCAGTTTTGCATAAAAAAGGTCTTGTTCGGCGCACACTACGATAAACTTGTTACTTACTGAGGGAGGAACTACACAGCATGACACTAGATCTGCAAAAGTATGCCGTACGCACCGATCTTGCCATCGAAGCCCGCGAGCTTGCCGGGGTACAAGAGATGTCCGGCATTCAGGAGGACGTGGAGCAGTTAGGTGACGTAAAAGTGACTAGGCTTGATGTATTGAATGAACAAGGAGCGCAGCGCTTGGGACGGATTATGGGACATTATGTGACCCTTGAAGTACCCAAGCTTCGGAATGGCGACACGACTCTTCAAGAGCAGGTTACTGCTGTATTTACCAAAGAGATGGAAGATTTCATCGCCAAGATTGGCATTAACAAACAATCGAAGGTGTTTATCGTTGGATTAGGAAACTGGAATGTGACACCCGATTCCTTGGGACCTCTTGTTGTAGAAAATACGCTCGTAACACGGCAATACTTCGAGCTGATGCCAGATCAGGTATCGCCTGGATACCGCGAGGTCAGTGCCATAGCTCCGGGTGTTCTGGGCATTACCGGTATTGAATCCAGTGAGACGATCCAGGGAATTGTGGAGCTTACCAAGCCGGACCTGATCATTGCCATAGATTCGCTGGCATCCCGATCGCTTGAAAGAGTAAACACGACAATACAGGTTGCCGATATTGGCATCCATCCAGGCTCTGGCATCGGGAATAAGCGCAAAGGGATTACGAAGGAAATTATGGGCGTGCCTTGTATTGCCATCGGTGTACCGACCGTCTGCTACGCTTCAACCATTGTCAACACAACTTTTGAACTGATGCAGGCTCACTTTAACAAGCAAACGGAGGCAGGCAGCCAGATTCTCGGGGTGTTGAATGAGATCAGCGAGCAGGAAAGACTGGGTCTGGTAAAAGAAGTGCTTGATCCGCTTGGACATGATTTGATTGTGACGCCAAAGGAAATTGACGAATTTATCGAAGATATCGCAAATATTATCGCAAGCGGCCTGAATGCAGCATTGCATGATGCCGTGAAGCTGGAAAATGTAGCGTCCTATACGCATTAAACAGCGCTGAACACAGCTATACAGTGATATACCAGCAAAACTTCCACCTCACATAAGAAGGCCGAATCTATCGGTCTTCTTTTTTCTGCTATTTTCATGGTTCTACTTCTTCGTGAGAGTTCATAGTTTTGAATTATGAGAGATTACAAGAATCAAGCTGATTCTCTCGCGGAGGTGGAATAGACACATTATGAATAAGATCCAAACCTGGAATGCTTCAAGAATGAGAGCACGTGTTCTTCGTATTTTGGCGACAGGGCGTGCACTATTGCTGCTTATACTGGTGTCTGCATTGTTTTTTGTTTTGCTTGGTCTATCAGGGATGGCGGAGAGAAAGCTGAATACTTCACCGGTCTCCTCCATGCAGGGCTTTGCCGGGTCGATATCAAGCGGAATATTTATGGATGTGCTTGGTATGGAGATTCCACATTTGGCCCAAGGCAAGCAGCAGTCCACTTTAACTTCAGAACAGGTGACATCATTTGTGTTTGAACTGCTGACAGGTGTAGATCCGCTGAATCCCAAGAGTTTGATCGCAAGTCAGGTTCCCGGAATGGCAAGCAATAAGCCAGTACTATTGAGAAGTGGTTCAGGCAATGAGATGGCAGAAGCTCCACAGGATTATCAGCCTGACCCCGGTTTTGTCGCTTCTTCAGTTCAAGGAAAGGATGACGAGACGGATTCTGATCCATCAGAGAACAATAAGGAAGAGGAACCACCCGCAGAAGCAAATCCTCCTACGGAGGTGCCTGGCCAGGTCGTTGATGAGCCAGATCCGGAGGAAGCTCTTAAAAAAACAGTACTCATCTATCATTCTCATCCACATGAAGCCTATAATCCCCTGCTCGGCACGGACAGCACGAATCCTTCGTCCGGAAAAGCCAGTGCCAATGTTTTCAGGGTGGGTTCTTTTGTCAGCAAGCAGCTTGAGAAGCAGGGTGTAGGCACTGTTCACGCACAGGAAGACTATGTAACCACACAGGACGATTATAACTGGAATTATTCCTATAAATATTCAAGAGAGACCGTGAAGGCAGCGATGGCGGAAAATGACGAGCTGACGTATCTGATCGATATTCATCGCGACTCTCAGCGTAAGAGCAAGACGACAGCTGCGATTGATGGAGTAACTTATGCCAAAGTGTACTTCATTATAGGCCATGACAATCCAAACTGGGAAAAAAATGAGGCTTACGCCGCACAGCTGCATAAGAAAATGGAGAAGAAGTATCCCGGAGTATCGAGAGGCGTATGGGGTAAGGACGGCGGAGGAGGAAATAACGGCGAGTATAACCAGTCGTTGTCAGATAACAGCATCCTGGTTGAAATCGGCGGAATTGATAACACGGAAGAGGAACTAAAGCGCACATCGGAAGCCCTGGCGGATATTATTGCTGAAGTGTACATGGAAGATCAGAATGTGGAGAAGGCAAGCACCGACGATTCCTCATCAGCAAATAAAGGGTAGACAAATAGGCTCTCAAAGGAGCAAATTCGATATTTGGGGGAATAACAATGGCTGCATTTGGAAAAAGGCTGATTATATTTGCAATTCTGCTCATTCTGGGAATGCTGATGGGGATGCAAATCGCGGGAACTGGATTCTCATTCGAGGGCCAGCAGCAAGGTCAGGGTGCGGCTGTGCAGCAGCAATTACAGCAGGGACAGCGGCAGGAACAGACCGTGGAGGCTAATGATTATGAGCAGACTGTATCTGCTTCCTTACCTGAAGCACAGCCTCAGATTATCACCCCGCGGGATGTACTTGCCACTGAGCCTGCTAAAGCTTCTGCCGTCGATGTCCTTGCCGAAAAAACGGCAGGTCTGCTCCAGCAGGTATCGCAGAGCGGAATCCGCTGGGTGGTATCCCTTTTTAACGGTGTAACGGAATAGCTGATCCAAATATTGAAGGCTGTACCTCTAACTGCTATAATGAGATGATTGACATTAGGCTGTTTGTGGGGGTAAGGCATGACAGACATTCAGGCAAGACAAAAGAAAATTAGAAATTTCAGTATCATTGCACATATAGACCACGGTAAGTCTACATTGGCAGACCGTATTCTGGAATATACCGGTGCGCTGACATCACGCGAGATGCAGGAGCAGGTGCTCGACCAAATGGAGCTGGAACGTGAGCGCGGGATTACAATCAAGCTTCAGGCCGTACGTTTGACGTACAAGGCAGATAATGGTGAAGAGTACATTCTGAACCTGATCGATACGCCGGGACACGTCGATTTTACGTATGAGGTATCCCGTAGTCTGGCGGCCTGTGAAGGCGCGCTGTTGGTGGTGGATGCTGCGCAGGGCATTGAAGCTCAGACGCTTGCGAACGTCTACCTTGCACTCGATAACGATCTTGAGATTCTACCGGTTATTAACAAAATCGATCTTCCAAGCGCAGATCCTGTACGTGTGAAGCAGGAGATTGAGGATGTTATCGGTCTTGATGCCAGTGAAGCTGTACTTGCTTCCGCCAAAGCAGGCATCGGAATTAAAGAAATATTGGAGCAGGTTGTAACCGGTGTGCCTGCACCTACCGGCGATCCGAATAATCCGCTGAAGGCGCTTATTTTTGACTCGCATTATGACCCTTATAAGGGAGTTATTGTATACATTCGTGTCATCGACGGGAAGATCAAAGCCGGGTCGAAGATCAAGATGATGGCGACAAACAAATTATTTGAAGTCATCGAGGTTGGTGCGTTCATGCCGCGGATGACAATTGTGGACGAGCTGAACGTCGGCGATGTAGGCTTCGTGGTTGCTGGGATCAAGCATGTTGGCGACACCCGGGTCGGGGATACGATTACTGATGCGAAGAATCCGACGCTGGAACCGCTCCCTGGTTACCGTAAGATTAACCCAATGGTATATTGCGGACTCTATCCGATTGATACGTCAGATTACAATGACTTGCGTGAGGCGCTTGAGAAGCTGCAGCTGAACGATGCTTCGCTCAGCTTTGAGCCGGAGACGTCAAGTGCGCTTGGCTTTGGCTTCCGCTGCGGATTCCTTGGTCTCTTGCACATGGATGTCATTCAGGAGCGGATTGAACGTGAATTTAATATTCCGCTGATCACCACAGCGCCAAGCGTTATTTACCGCGTTAACCTAACGAACGGAGAAGTTATTGAAATTGACAACCCGTCGAACTATCCGGAGGTTGGACGTATTGATAACGTAGAGGAGCCATACGTCAAAGCTGACATTATCGTCCCGAATGATTATGTCGGAACGGTAATGGAGCTGTGCCAGAGCAAGCGCGGAGAGTATCTGAATATGGAATATATCGATTCCAACCGGGTAACGATTACCTATGATATCCCCCTTGCAGAGATCGTATATGACTTCTTTGATCAGCTCAAGTCCAGTACCAAGGGCTATGCATCTTACGACTATGAGATTTCCGGCTATCGCCAGTCAAATCTGGTGAAGATGGACATTCTGCTTAATGGTGAGCAGGTCGATGCACTCTCCTTCATCGTACACCGCGAGCGTGCGTATCAGCGCGGACGGATTATTTGTGAGAAGCTGCGCGAGCTTATTCCAAGACAAATGTTCGAGGTGCCGATCCAGGCTTCTGTCGGTACGAAGGTTGTTGCCCGCGAGACGATTAAGGCGATGCGCAAGAACGTACTCTCCAAATGTTACGGCGGTGACATCTCACGTAAGCGGAAGCTGCTAGAGAAGCAAAAAGAAGGTAAGAAGCGGATGAAGCAGGTAGGTAATGTAGAGGTGCCGCAGGAAGCATTTATGGCGGTACTGAAGATTGACGATAATTAATGTACAGAATAAGGGAAGCCGTATCGGCTTTCCTTTTTTCTTCATTAACGATACAATGGCTTCTTGTAAGCGATGAATGATCATGCATATTTTTTGCAAGACAACTTATATTAGAGGGGGTATACCCGCATGGCAGCAGAGATGCCGAAATTAATAACCAAAGCACCCGAAGCGGTGTATATTCATATTCCCTTTTGTACCAATAAATGTTTCTACTGCGATTTTAATTCCTATGTGCTGAAGGATCAGCCGGTAATGAAATATTTAGAAGCACTGGAACGGGAGATGGAGTACACCGTCAAGAAGACACCTCCAGGTAAAATTAAGACCATTTTTGTTGGTGGAGGAACACCAACCGTATTGAAGCCTGATGAGATGGAATACTTTCTGAGATCGGTTCGGACTTATTTCCCGGACTGGGCAGACGATATCGAATTCTCCATGGAGGCCAATCCCGGAACAACAGATCTGGAGAAGCTGTCCGTCATGAAAGAGGGAGGCGTCAACCGGGTCAGCTTCGGCGTACAGGCTTTTCAGAATGAGCTGCTGACAGGCATTGGCCGTATTCATAATACGGATGATGTGTACCGCAGTCTGGAAAATGCACGCAAGGCGGGTCTTACCAATCTATCTATTGATTTGATGTTTGGCCTACCGAATCAGACGGTCGATATGCTCTCGGAGAGTGTGACAAGAGCCCTTGAGCTCGATCTGCCTCACTACTCCATTTATGGATTGAAAGTAGAAGAGAATACCCTCTTCCATACGCTTTTTCAGAAGAATCAGCTGCCTCTCCCGGATGAAGATCATGAGCTCCAGATGTATAAGCATTTGATGCAGAGAATGAAGGATGCCGGATATGTTCAATATGAGATCAGCAATTTCGCGAAGCCTGGAATGCAGAGCCGTCATAACATGACGTATTGGAGAAATGAAGATTATTACGGACTCGGAGCCGGAGCACATGGATATGTGGGTCGTGAACGTCACATGAATGTCAAAGGTGTGAACCCTTATATAGAAAAAGCGGAACAAGGTCTTCCTAGACTCGAAACCGCTCAAATTACAAGAGAAGAAGCGATGGAAGACTTTATGATGGTGGGTCTGCGTATGCTTGATGGGGTATCGAGCAGCCGCTTTGAAGCACAGTTCGGTGAAACAATCGAAGACATATTCTCTGGACCGCTGCATAAAATGGTGCATGCAGGTCTCCTTGATGCCACAGGTGACGGATACCGTTTGAGCAGTCAGGGAGTCCTGTACGGGAACGAAGTTTTTGCTGAATTTATTGGTGTATTGACCGTCAAATAATCCCTTGAACTTTTATGCGCTCTGATGTATATTTATACACATGTTACTTTTTGTCAGGGCGTGAATAGGAGGAGAGGCGGTCATGGCTGCGGTTTGCAGAAAGGCATCTCATGAGGATGTCGAGACATTGTACGAGATGATCAAGGGTTATGCAGAGAGAGGGATTATGCTCCCTCGTTCACGAGACGTACTGTATAGGCAGATTGATCTCTTCGTCGTCGCAGAAGTTGACGGAAATGTAGTGGGATGCGGTTCTTTATGCATGCTGGGCAAGGATCTGGTCGAGATCCGGTCTCTAGGCATATCCGATGGCCATAAAGGGCAAGGGATCGGGTCGCTACTTCTGGACAAGCTCGTAGAAGAGGCAAGAGAACAGCAAATTCCGAAGGTAATGGCATTAACCTATGAGGTATCCTTTTTTGTGAAGAATGGATTCTCCATTGTGAATAAAGAGATTTTTCCGGAAAAAGTATGGACCGATTGCGTGAACTGCAGCAAGCAGCATGCATGTGATGAAATCGCAGTTCTTAAGATACTGAACTGACTTGACAATGCTCAGGTCAGTTTGGTATTTTTGTATTACTGGTTAGCACTCGTTAGTTGTGAGTGCTAATGATGATCACATCTTTAGGGAGGGAGACACGTATGTTAACCGAGCGTCAAAGACTGATACTGAATGCTATTGTTGATGATTATATCCGTTCGGCTGAACCCGTTGGATCCCGCAGCATTTCGAAAAGAGGTGATGTCGGCTATAGTCCGGCAACGATTCGTAACGAGATGGCCGACCTGGAGGACATGGGATATTTGGAACAGCCGCATACATCGGCTGGCAGAATCCCTTCACATAAGGGCTACAGGTATTACGTAGACCATCTGGTTCCTTTCAAGTTTACCGAGCCATCTGAGCTCAAGGAGCTCAGATGGCTGCTCGCTGAGAAATTAAACGCGATGGAGCAGGTCATACAGCATACCTCCACCATTTTGTCGCATATGACGAACTATACTTCCATCCTGCTTGGACCGGAAGTTTTTCATACGTCGCTCCGTCATTTTCAGCTGCTCCCGCTTGGAGAGAATATGGCAGTGGCGATTATTGTAACGAGCACTGGTCAGGTAGAGAATAAGACGGTAAGCTTACCGTCGAATGTCTCGTTGTCTGAGATGGAGAGAGTCGTCAATCTACTAAATACGAGACTTGTCGGAGTACCTCTATATAAGCTGAAGGCGAGACTATATTCAGAGGTCGCGAGAGAAATGGAGCGAAATGTCTCTGAGTACGAAGCTTTCATGAAAATATTGGATACTGCTTTTGATGGGGAGCCGGATCATCGATTGTATCTTAGCGGTACGACGAATATGCTGTCCCAGCCAGAATTCAAGGATGTCGACAAGGTCAAGGATATTTTTGATTTGCTTGAAGAAACATCGACCATAATGAAGATTATGACACCCTCCATTGGAGGAACGGGTGTCCAAGTGAAGATCGGAACAGAGAATGATCATGAGGCCTTTGCCAATTGCAGTCTTATTACTGCCTCCTACTCGGTTGAAGGGGAAGCATTAGGAACGATTGGGATCTTAGGACCGACAAGGATGGAATATGCCAAAGTGATCAATATTTTGAATATGCTGTCCAAGAATCTGACAACGATGCTGACACATCGTTACAAATAAATAGATTCCTACCCATGTAACATAATTCACTGCCCATCAAGGACAATGATCATGTTAAAGTTTAAGATGGGCGATTTAAGCTTAATAATGAAATCTAGATGCAACAAAGGGCTGAACCTTATGAATGTTGAATGATACGTAAGGAATGTTCTGATCAGGAAGAAAAGTATAAGTTCTGTTTAAGGAGGTGAACATCTTGAAAGATGAACAAGCAATGGAGAATACAGAAGAGAACACTCCGCAGGAGGAAATGGTGAACGAGGCTGCACAGGCTGAGTCCGCTGAAACGCAGGAAGCAGCCGTGAATGATACGGAATCTGCTGCCGCTGAACCTCATGCTTCTACTCAAGAATTAGACAGACTGAAGGCACTTGCTGAAGAGAATGAGAAGCGCTACTTGCGTGCCCAGGCTGATTTTGATAATTTCCGTCGCCGTACTCAGAAGGAGAAGGAAGATCTAGCGAAATATGCATCGGTAAAGCTGATTACAGAGCTAGTACCTGTTATTGATAACTTCGAGCGTGCAATTGCGACAGCTCCGGCGAACACAGAAACCGATTCCTTTGCCAAAGGCGTAGGGATGATCTTCCGTCAGCTGGAAAGCGTGCTTCAGGCAGAAGGTCTTACAGCGATGCAAACCGTTGGCGAGGCGTTTAACCCTGAATTCCATCAAGCGATCATGCAGGTCGAGAGCGAAGAGCATGAAGAAGGCGTCGTTGTGGAAGAAGTGCAGAAAGGGTACATGCTGAAAGACAAGGTACTCCGTCCTGCAATGGTTAAGGTAAGTATGTAACATAAGGATTTTGCATAAATCGAATTATGCAAAAATTCCGAACATAAGTAACACTACGTTTTTTACATGATATCACATGAATTTAGAACAGGCCTTGTGTTGCCTTGTATAGATTAAGAAGGAGGATATTTTCCATGAGTAAAGTTATCGGTATCGACCTTGGTACTACAAACTCTTGCGTTGCCGTAATGGAAGGCGGCGAAGCAGTGGTTATTCCGAATCCGGAAGGTGCGCGTACAACCCCTTCCGTAGTCGGCTTCAAAAAAGACGGTGAGCGCATCGTAGGTGAAACAGCAAAACGCCAAGCAATTACTAACCCTGACCGCACCATTATTTCTATTAAACGTCATATGGGTACGAACCACAAAGAAAACATTGATGGCAAGGATTATTCTGCTCAAGAAATTTCAGCAATGATTCTGCAAAAGCTGAAATCCGATGCAGAGGCTTATCTCGGACAAACCGTAACTCAAGCGGTTATTACAGTTCCGGCTTACTTCAATGACAGTCAGCGTCAAGCAACGAAGGATGCTGGTAAAATTGCAGGCCTTGAAGTGCTGCGTATCGTCAACGAGCCGACGGCAGCAGCTCTCGCTTACGGTCTTGAGAAATCCGAAGATCAAACAATCCTCGTGTATGACCTTGGGGGCGGTACTTTCGACGTATCCATCCTTGAGCTTGGCGACGGCTTCTTCGAAGTAAAAGCTACAAGCGGGGACAACAGCCTCGGTGGAGACGATTTTGACCAAGTCATTATCGATTACCTTGTAAATGAATTCAAGAAAGAGCAAGGCATTGACCTTAGCAAAGACAAAGCTGCTGTTCAGCGTCTGAAAGATGCAGCGGAAAAAGCGAAAAAAGAATTGTCCGGCGTACTGACGACGACGATCTCTCTTCCGTTTATCACTGTTGCTGACGGCGTGCCTCAGCACTTGGAAGTAAACTTAACTCGTGCTAAATTTGAAGAGATCTCTGCTCAGCTGGTAGAGCGCACACTGGGTCCTACTCGCCAAGCGCTTAGCGATGCAGGTATGACTGCTAACGATATCGACAAGATCGTTCTGGTCGGCGGTTCTACTCGTATTCCTGCCGTTCAGGAAGCGATTAAGAAATTGACTGGCAAAGAACCTCATAAGGGCGTTAACCCGGATGAAGTGGTAGCACTGGGTGCTGCAGTTCAAGCCGGTGTCCTTACTGGTGACGTTAAAGACGTCGTTCTTCTTGATGTAACGCCATTGTCCCTGGGTATTGAAACTGCAGGCGGCGTATTCACGAAGATGATCGATCGCAATACAACGATTCCTACAAGCAAGTCTCAAGTATTCTCTACTTACGCGGATAATCAGCCTAGCGTTGAAATCCATGTACTGCAAGGGGAGCGCGAGATGGCTGCGGGCAACAAAACACTTGGACGTTTCATGCTTGGTGATATTCCTCCAGCTCCACGCGGCGTACCGCAAATCGAAGTTACATTTGACATCGATGCGAACGGTATCGTTAACGTATCTGCAACGGATAAAGGAACAAACAAATCCCAAAAAATCACGATTACTTCTTCAAGCGGTTTGAGCGAAGACGAGATCGAGAAAATGATGAAGGATGCAGAGCTGCATGCGGAGGAAGACAAGAAACGCAAAGAGCTTGTTGAAGTAAGAAATGCAGCTGACCAGCTGATCTACACTGTGGATAAGACGGTTAAAGATCTTGGCGACAAAGTAGATGCAGGTGAAGTAGAGAAAGCGAATGCTGCAAAAGAAAAATTGCAAAAAACGCTGGAATCTGACAACGTGGAAGACATCAAGGCTGCTACGGAAGAGCTTACCGAAATCGTTCAACAGCTGTCTGTCAAACTGTATGAGCAGGCTGCACAAGATGCACAGGCACAAGGCGGAGACGCAGCAGGTGCAAGTGCAGGCGGACGCGATAACGTCGTAGATGCAGATTACGAAGTGGTTGACGAGGACAAAAAAGATAAATAATCCTTCATAAGGATGACAGGAAGTTATAAGCCTTACAAGTGACAAGCATGGGAAGGTCAGAGCCGGAGTTCTTCGCGCTTTGATCCTTCCTTTTGTCACGTATATGCGGTATTGTTATAAAGTTATGGGGGTGGAAGAGTGGCAGATAAGCGCGATTATTATGAGGTGCTTGGTGTTGGCAAAAGTGCCGGCGATGATGAAATCAAGAAGGCTTACCGTAAGCTTGCACGGCAGTATCATCCGGACGTTAACAAAGAGGCAGATGCTGAAGCCAAATTTAAAGAGGTTAAAGAGGCTTATGACGTTCTGAGTGATGAACAGAAGCGTGCCCGCTATGATCAATATGGTCATGTGGATCCGAACCAAGGAATGGGCGGCGGCTTTGGCGGTCAGGATTTTGGTGGCTTCGGCGACATTTTCGATATGTTCTTCGGCGGTGGCGGAGGTCGGCGCGATCCCAATGCTCCGCAGCGGGGGAATGACCTTCAATATACGATGACGATTGAATTCAAGGAAGCGGTATTTGGCAAAGAGACGGATATTACTATTCCTCGCACAGAGAGCTGTGATACTTGCCATGGTTCAGGAGCGAAACCAGGAACTCATCCGGAAACCTGTTCTGTCTGCCGTGGCAGCGGGCAAGAAGAAGTGGTGCAGAACACCCCGTTTGGCCGTATGGTTAACCGTCGTGCCTGCTCCAACTGCGGTGGTTCAGGCAAGACGATCAAGGATAAGTGCAGAACTTGTCAAGGAAGCGGTAAAGTCCGTAAACAGCGCAAGATCAATGTTCGGATTCCTGCAGGAGTGGACGATGGTGCACAGCTGCGTATGAGCGGTGAAGGCGAAGGGGGACTTCGCGGGGGACCTTCAGGGGACCTGTTCATTGTTATCCGTGTGAAATCTCACGATTTCTTTGACCGGGAAGGCAATGATATTTATTGTGAAGTGCCGCTTAATTTTGCACAAGCAGCACTCGGTGATGAGATTGAGATCCCAACGCTTCGTGAGAAAGTGAAGCTCAAAATCCCGGCGGGTACCCAGACAGGAACCTATTTCCGTCTAAAAGGCAAAGGTGTTCCTCATTTGAGAGGCTCTGGTCAGGGAGATCAGCATGTTAAAGTGGTCGTTGTTACACCGACCAAATTAAACGATGAGCAGAAGGATCTGCTTCGGGAATTTGCCGCTCTCGGCGGAGAACAGATGGATGAGCACGAGCAATCGTTCTTTGATCGGGTTAAACGTGCATTTAGAGGTGACTGATCTATGCAAGAAGGGCTGTCCATGGTTCATGGGCAGTCCTTTTTTTGCGTGGTCATCTGAATAGCTGTCATCCATTTGCGGCATTCTATGTTAAGGCTCGAAGAGCAGCCTGGAGCTGCATCGATTTCATTAAATGAGAAGTGACTAAAGGCGGTGTTTTCTTATGGATAAGAACATCCTTGCTTATTTCAATTCCCCGGAGCAGGCACAGAAGGTTGCAGCCAAGCTGGGCAGCTTGAAGCTCGAGAGTATTTCGATCGATCGTTTCAGCCGCTATCCAGGCGAAGGAAGCAATGAGCCAATATTAAACAGTGCAATGGACAGTTTATCCTCTGCGACGTTACATGGTTCCTTTACAAGTGCATCCTCTGGAATACTGGCAGCTGCCGACCCATCTGCCAGCGGTATGAGTGATGGAGGCGCAGGAGGGCCGACAGGCAAGGACATTCTGCTGACTGTCGTTGTGGATGAATCCGTGCATCATGAGGCGCTGCAGATCATTGAGGAATCCGGTGGTCTAATTTAATTCAGAAACCGAGGAGGAATATAGAATGTCTTCTAACCGTAGAAAAGATAGAGTGTTAAAAAAATCGGAGAAGATCAGTGAGCTCGCTTCAGCAAAGAATGAGGATGTTGAATTCAGCAGTGCAGAGGCTGATCAAGAGGATATTGAAGCGGTTCGCCGTAGTGAGGCGGCAGATGAGCGGCAGACGAGAAAGCTGGATGATTACAGATATGAGTAAATACAAGGAAGCATCGGAGTCCCGGGTAGAGGGCGCCGATGCTTTTTTGCACGGTTTTGGTTGGAGGGGCACTATATTATCAGTGGAATATGGAAATAACTGTGGAGAAATAAGGATGGGAGTTCTCTCGTTCTTTGTGCTCACTATTGTTTGTATAGTACAATAGAGGGTATGAATACAGGGGAGGAAACAGCAAATTATGATATGGAATGAAATAACAATACATACAACGGAAATAGCGCAAGAGATGATCTCGAACTTCTTGCATGAAGCGGGTGCGGGCGGAGTAGCTATCGAAGAATCAGGTACACAGGACAAGATCAGAACGACAAAGTATGGGGAGTGGTACGAATACCCTCTAAATGATATTCCTAAGGGCGAAGCCGTTATCCAGGGCTATTTTGCGGATACAACGGATATGGATGCCGTGATTGCTGAGATTGAGCCGCGAATCAAGGAGCTTGCAAGTTATGGAATTGATGCAGGCAAGGCTGAAATTACGGTGAAGCAAGTGGATGAAGAGAGCTGGGCTACGGCTTGGAAGCAGTACTTTAAGCCGCTTAGAGTATCTGAGACGCTGACGATCAAACCGACTTGGGAAGAGTATACACCAGAAAGCGCTGCGGAGAAATTGATCGAAATTGATCCCGGGATGGCATTTGGTACAGGAACGCATCCCACTACCTCTCTATGCCTTCGTACGCTGGAAAAATATGTTCAAGGCGGCGAAGAGGTCATTGATGTAGGAACAGGCTCGGGTATTCTGGCCATCGGCGCCATGAAGCTTGGGGCAAAGCACGTGCTTGCACTTGATCTTGATCCTGTAGCGGTGTCTAGCGCGCGGGAGAATAGTGCTCTAAATGGGCTTACTGATCATATTACGGTATACGAGAGTGATCTTCTGTCCATTTTGGACAAGCAGGACGGTTCCCTTGGTGTCACAATGCCAGTTCAAATCGTTGTCGCGAATATTTTGGCAGAGGTCATCCTTCTCTTTATTAATGATGTTTATGAAGCACTTCAGCCGGGCGGCCTGTATATTGCTTCAGGCATCTGGAAGAACAAAGAGGAAGTTGTCCTTACAGCACTGCGAGAAGCAGGTTTCGAAATTATGGATATTCAACGCGACGAAGACTGGCTAGCGATTGTTTCGAGGAAATAAGGGATGAGTATGGATCAATTTTTCTTTTATCCATTAGACCAGCTGCCCTTTTTTATTCTGACGATTCTTATTGCGTTTACAGTGCATGAGTTTGCTCATGCTTACTTCGCCAATAAATTCGGTGATCCCACCGCGAAAATGCTGGGAAGAATGACCTTGAATCCGGCGGTGCATTTCGACTTCTTCGGTCTGCTACTGCTGGTGATCGCCGGCTTTGGCTGGGCAAGGCCGATTCCGGTAAACCGGGATAATTTTGATCGCAGACGGATGATGAGCGTGGTTGTCTCTGCGGCAGGGCCTGTAAGCAACCTGGTGCTCGCACTGATCGGAACGATTACTTATGCAGCCATGATCCAGCTCGGAGTCATGGACTCTATTGAGAATCAGCGTGTTGTATTTGCGATCTCGACATTCTTTTCTATTTTTAATGTAACGAACTTTTTCTTATTCTTCTTCAATCTCGTTCCTCTGCCTCCACTTGATGGATACCGAATCGTAGAGGAGCTTGTGCCGACTCGTATTCGGATCAAGCTGCAGTCACTTGAGCAATGGTCAATCCTTATATTTCTAATTATCGTCATTACTCCGCTGAACCGGTGGACAATAACTCCTCTTTATGAATTGTCCATGAGCTGGTACATAGGTATAGCCCAGATGGTGATGACCTTGCTTGGCGGCTAGTCAGAGACGGTAAAAAGTTGTAAGATGTTATGTGGTTATTTTCTATTTAAAAGAAGTGTAGTTCTGAGAATGATAGTTGGTTAAGCAGGGGGCATATCGATCCATGCAGCGTTATTTTATTGAACAGGATCAATTCGACGGACAGACAGCCATTATTCATGGAGATGATGCTCGTCATATTACCAAGGTGATGCGGGGCAAGAATGGGGATAAGCTCATTGTGAGTGACGGAGTTTCCCGTGAGGCTATGGTCCAGATCACACACATAGAAGCTTCGCAGGTGCAGGCAGAGGTCGTGGAGTGGCTTCCTATGGATCACGAACCGCGAGTATCGGTAAGCATTGCACAAAGTTTGCCGAAGGGCGACAAAATGGAGCTTGTTATTCAAAAATGTACGGAAATCGGTGCGGTCGGTTTTATTCCTTTTTTATCCGAACGTACCATTGTCCAATATGACGCTAAAAAAGAGGGGAAACGACTGGAGCGGTGGCGCAAAATAGCGAAGGAAGCTGCTGAACAGAGTCATCGCAATCGCATTCCGGCCGTATATGAATCGAGGTCATGGAAAGAGCTGCTAGCTTCTTTTGATAGTTATGATCTCGTTTGCTATTGCTATGAGAAAGAAGACGGCTTGCAGCTGAGAGATGTAATTAAGCCATTAGCAGCCGGATTGTCTGCGGATGAGAGTGCCTCTGTACTTGTTGTTGTGGGTCCGGAAGGTGGATTTACAACAGGGGAGGTACAGGCGGCTGAGACCGCAGGGGCGAGATCCGTCGGTCTTGGCAAACGTATTCTTCGTGCCGAAACAGCAGGCATGGTCGCTTTGACTTGTATTTTATATGAAACTGATGAAATGGGAGGAATGTAATTATGCCATCCGTGGCGTTTTACACCTTGGGATGTAAAGTGAACTTCTACGATACAGAAGCCATTTGGCAGCAATTTAAAGAACAAGGATATGAGCAGGTGGACTTTGATTCACAGACCGCTGATGTGTACCTGATCAACACCTGTACCGTTACGAATACAGGAGACAAGAAGAGCCGTCAAATTATACGGCGTGCAGTTCGCAAGAATCCGGATGCGATCGTTGCAGTAACCGGCTGCTATGCACAGACTTCACCGGCAGAAATTATGGACATTCCTGGTGTCGATCTCGTTGTAGGTAATCAGGATCGGGACAAGATCATTCCTTTTGTCAATCAGATCAAAGAGACACGCGAGCCGGTAAATGCGGTACGCAATATAATGAAGAATCGCGTATTTGAAGAGATGGATGTACCTGACTTTGCCGATCGGACGCGTGCCTTTCTTAAAATTCAGGACGGGTGTAACAATTTTTGTACCTTCTGTATTATTCCATGGGCGCGCGGACTGTCTCGCAGCCGTGATTCGAAGAGCATTATTACTCAAGCGCATCAGCTGGTCGAGGCAGGTTACAAGGAGATTGTCCTGACCGGAATACATACCGGCGGCTACGGCGATGATCTTGATAACTATGACTTGTCGAGTCTTCTGTGGGATCTGGATAAAGTGGATGGATTAGAGAGAATTCGCATCAGCTCCATTGAAGCAAGCCAAATTGATGAACGGATGCTGGATGTGTTGAACCGTTCCTCGAAGATGTGCCGTCACTTCCATATTCCGCTTCAAGCAGGAGATGATACGGTTCTTAAGCGGATGCGCCGCAAGTATACGACCGAGCAGTTCTATAATAAAATGGGACTGATCCGTCAAGCAATGCCGGATGTGGCCATTACAACCGATGTGATTGTCGGCTTCCCTGGGGAAACGCATGAGATGTACCGAAATGGCTATGACCTTATGAAAGCCATTAATTTCTCAGAGATGCATGTCTTCCCTTATTCCAAGCGGACCGGGACTCCAGCAGCACGCATGGAGGATCAAGTCGATGATGAAGTGAAGAACGAGCGTGTAACAGAGCTCCTAGCGTTGTCAGATCAAATGAAGCTCAGCTATGCTGAGAAATTTGCTGGACAAGTTCTGGAGGTTATACCTGAAGGCAGAGGAGATCGAGCAGAGGGCCATCTTCATGGGTATAGCGATAATTATATCCAGCTTGAATTTGAAGGCGCCGATCATCTCGTTGGTGAGGTATGCCGTGTGAAGATGACGAAGGCCGGACTTCACGCGAGTGAAGGACAGCTTGTTCGGGTGATGGAGAATGGGCCACAAAAAGCTGCCCTCTAAGTTAATACGGACAGTATAGGATCACGGAGACGAACAAGGATTTCGTTTTCTTTTGGAGGGGTATTGGTTAAGGTTCCCTGAGGAAAGAATTCGGAATCCTTGTTGTTAGAGGGAGAGGTGCTAAGTTTCAGATGGCAAGAAAAGAGATTTCCGCCGGCGGCGTCGTATTCCGGCATATGGGTGATGAGCTTCAGGTTCAGCTTATTACGGACCGCTATGCTAGAATATCTCTTCCAAAAGGCAAGATGGAGCCGGGTGAAACGGTTGAACAAACGGCGCTTCGTGAAATTGAAGAGGAAACAGGTCTTAAGGGAAGAATTGTTGCACCTGTGGACATTATAAAATATACCTATTATCATGCTGTACACGGCAAAGTAAATAAAGAAGTGCATTACTATCTGGTTGAAGCTGTAGGCGGGAAGCACAGAGCACAGATCGAAGAAATTAAAGCGGTCGAATGGTATTCTCCCCTTGAGGCATGGAGTAGACAACAGCATCAAGGCTACGATAACAACGATAGGATACTGCGAAGAGCCCTAAGGCAGCTCGGGATTCAAGTTTAGATCTAAATTTGCAATTCAGTTTCTACGAAGAGAAGCGGTTTAACTTTAACTCTGATTAAGGCTCCAGCCGCTTCCAAATTTTAAGATAGCATAACGGGAGAGCCAGTAAGGAACAGACGATATTAAAAATGGTCTGCGCATGTGCGATTTGTGCGCCTGGTTCGGTTGTGAACAAGGCAGCCGCCTGATAGAGCAATGAGATAAGCGGGGCGAACAGCAGAGCTCCTGCAACATTAAGGATAATGTGGGACCATGCTACGAATTGACCTGCCTTGCTGCCTCCTATGGCGGCCATCCAAGCGGTAACACAGGTACCGACATTAGAGCCGAGTACAATGGCGATCCCGATTTCGGGAGGCAGGGCGCCGGTGGCAGCAAGGCTGATGGCCATGCCGATAACCGCAGCACTGCTGTGCACAATCGCAGTCAGGCATGCCCCAGCAGCCATGCCCCACCATACACTGTGGCTGGCTTGCTGAACAAACCAGGGAAATACCCCGCCTTGCTCTAAGGCGGGCCCGATACGCTGCATCATGAGGATGCCGAGCATAACCATGGAGAATCCGGCTCCCGCGAAACTGATATATCCTGCCGTATGAACTGCCTTCGAATGCCGGCTGTGCATGACATATTTTAATTCCCCGAGCATGACACAGACGATCCAGCAGCTGATGAAGAAGAGCAGCATGGGAACTGCGTATTTGCCAATCTTCAGACTGAGCAGCTCTGTCGTTACCGTAGTCCCCACATTGCTGCCCAGAATGATGCCGAGGGTGCGGGCATACCCTAGCAAATTCGCATTTACGAGGCCGATGGTCAGTACGGTGACCGCAGTGCTGCTCTGCAGCACAGCGGTCATTCCTGTGCTGAATAGCATGCCTTTTAACGGGGTTGCGGTGGCCCGATTCAGCGAGCTTAATAGCAGCGGGCCACTGAGTTTATAGAGTGAGGCCTCCATCAGCTTCATGCCTAGGAAGAAAATGATTAATCCATATATTAGAGGGAACACGATAGAATGTAACATGATATTGCAAGGACACCTTCTCTCTCTTCCATGACTTGTCTACTGTTCATCTTATGTTAGTGAAGGGACAACCATGACTTTCATGTGAGAGACCAGATTACTTGATTATAAAAGGAGTTGTAAGCATTTTGGCATCGGTTATTCTTACAAAGAGCCGTAAAAAAAGAGTGGAGCAGGGACATCCTTGGATCTACAAAAATGAGATTGAGTCGGTAGAAGGAAATGCGGAACCAGGGCAACTGGTGGAGGTAAAGAATCATCAAGGCCGTTATTTGGCAACCGGATACTATAATCCGGCTTCCCAAATTACCGTACGAGTCGTTTCCTATGAACCGGTCACGACAATGGACAAAGCCTTTTTTGTTCGCAAATTTGATCAAGCTCTGCAGCATCGTGTCCGCTTTGTTACTGGCGGAGATGCTTACCGTCTAATCTACGGAGAGGCAGATTTTGTTCCTGGGCTAGTTGTGGATCGATTCGGCGATGTGCTTGTCGTTCAGATACTGACTCTGGGTATGGATCTGTGCCGTGAGGCAATTGTCGAGGCTTTGGTCGAAGTTGTACAGCCCAAGGGCATCTATGAGCGAAGCGATGTCAGTGTAAGGGAACTCGAGGGGCTTGATCAAGTCAAAGGACTGCTATATGGAGAATGTCCAAGACATGTAACGGTTACGGAAAACGGACTTAAAATAAAGGTTGATATAGAGCAGGGACAAAAGACGGGCTATTTCTTCGATCAGCGGGAGAACCGGGCAGCGATAGAACCGCTGATGACAGGCTGGGGCGGCAGAAGTGGAATTACGATCCAAGAGGTGGAGCAAGACGGTGTGAAGACGCTCGCTCCGATCAACAAGAGTGGTAAAGTGGTAACCTTCCCTTATTGGGATGGTGCAAATGTACTGGAGTGCTTCTCCCATACAGGCAGCTTTACACTAAATGCCTGCAAGTTTGGAGCTAAGCGGGTGACCTGTCTTGACATTTCGGAGCACGCGATTGAAAGTGCCAGGGATAATGTGAAGCTGAACGGCTTTGAGGACCGTGTTGAATTTGTAATTGATGATGCTTTTCAATATCTGAGAAATCAGGTTAAAGGCTTGGAGGAACGTGCTGCAAGGGCAAAAGGAGACAAGAAGGTAGATACCTCGCTTGCCATGACGGCCGGAGGTGGACGTACCTTTGATGTTGTCATCCTGGATCCTCCTGCTTTTGCCAAGACAAGAGGGGCAGTTAAAGGAGCTGTTCGCGGCTACAAGGATATCAATCTGCACGGCATGAAGCTCGTTAATGAAGGCGGTTATCTTGTAACGGCAAGCTGTTCGTACCATATGCGTCCCGATTTGTTCCTTGAAACGATTCAGGATGCTGCAGCCGATGCAGGGAAAATACTAAGGCTCGTAGATTGGCGCGCTGCCGGTAAAGACCATCCTCAAATTTTGGGTGTGGAAGAGGGGCATTATTTGAAATTTGCCATCTTCGAGGTTCGATCAAAAACGCCATCCGGTATAAATTAAGCTAAGACCAGCTGCAGCATGAAGCATCCGTATTCTCTTTGAAGAAAGAGTGTGCGGATGCTTTTTTACTGTACTTATGTTAATGGAGCGATGATTAATTGGATGCTGGTAGAAGATTGCATGCTTGCTTGTATTGGAAGAATTTTAGCATGGTTTGACTTACTGGAATTACCAAACGCATGTTCCTGTAGAATGAGATATGTTATACTTGTGCTTAGACTCTATAAGGTTTTTGTTTCATTTATTTTGAAATTTATAAGTTGTATATCTTAGTTATATTGGTCATTTACAAGCCTCTGTTGATCTTTTTAGGAGGAAAAGTCTGACTTTAAATACATACATGTCAGTATGCTGATGATGTAGTTCGAGAATTAAAAGGGAGGAATTCAATAAATGCCGCTTCATATGATGATTGGACGAGCCGGTAGTGGAAAAAGCACGGCTATTATCAATCAAATTACAGCCCAGCTTCGTGAGAACCCTGCAGGTAACCCTATAATTCTTATCGTTCCGGAACAGGCATCCTTCCAGGCAGAAACCGAAATGATTCGTTCTCATGGCATGAATGGCTCCGTCCGGGTCCAAGTGCTTGATTTTCGCAGGCTCAGCTTGAGAGTGATGCAGGAAACAGGAGGATCTGCACTCATTCCAATTCGGGCAGAAGGCAAGAAAATGCTGCTCTACAAAATAATGCAGAAGCGCAAGGATGAGCTTAAGATTTTTTCGGCATCGGGTACACAAATGGGATTTGCCCATCAATTGAGTTCTCTGTATGCGGAAATGAAGCGATACGGAACCCAGGAACAATCTTTGAAGGAAGAGCTTGAGCGAGTGAGAGAGGTGCCCGGAGCAGGTACAATTCTGCACCACAAGATGCATGATATTTTGACCGTATACCAGGACTTCGAGGAAGAAGTATCGAGACTATATATGGATGAAGAAGATACACTGGACAAATTGGCAGACAGAATTCCTTCCTCGGAATATGTGAGGCAGGCTGACGTTTGGATTGACGGCTTCCGCAGCTTTACGCCACAGGAGCTCACCGTCATCAGACAATTGCTGTTGAACGCGAGCTCCGTGACCATATCGCTCACCCTGGACAAGCCTTATGATGCATTGCATATGCCGAATGAAATGAACTTGTTCTATTCTGCAGGTATGTCTTATGTCAAGTTAAAAGGGATCGCTGAAGATACAGCAGCGGGATTTAGTACAACTCATTTATCTCCGGCGCTCTTACCTCGTTATGCTTCTTCGGCGCTTGCGCATTTGGAAGCTGGCTTCGAGGCTCGTCGCGTCCTTATGAAGGATGCAGGTCATGAAGGGATTAATATTTTCGCAGCCGAGAACAGCAGAGCTGAGGTCGAAGGAGTGCTGCGAGAAATCAGACGTTTGGCAAGAGAAGAAGGGGTTCGTTACCGGGATATGGCAGTCCTTGTCCGAAATCTGGGCGATTATGGGCATATTGTTGCACCCTTGTTCAAGGATTACGAAGTGCCCTACTTCCTGGATGAGCGCAGGGATGAGCTGCATCATCCGCTTGCCGAGTTTATAAGGTCGGCCCTGGATGTCGTCAATAGACGATGGAAGTATGAGGATGTATTCCGCGCGGTGAAGACGGATCTGCTGCTGCCGCTGGATGGGACCGTAAGTCGATACGACATGGATATGCTGGAGAACTACGTGCTGGCGACCGGAATTTCCGGCTACAGATGGACAGATGGCAAGCCGTGGAAGGGAGTGCCGAGTTTGTCCCTCGAAGAAGATGAACCAACCGGTTCTGAACGTAATCGCAGCAGGTTCCTGCAATTAATGGAGAATTGTCGTGAAACGATAGTGTCTCCATTGTATACCTTTGAGAAGAGATTCAAAAAAGCAAAGAACGCGAAGGAACAATGTATCGCTCTATTCAAGCTGCTGGAGGATGCAGATATTGCCCGTAAGCTGGATGCGCTGAGCAGCAAGGCGCTTGAGGAAGGAAGTCCTGAGCAGGCGCGCGAGCATCGCGGGATATGGACCGCCGTTCTGGATTTGCTGGATCAAGTCGTTGAAATGATGGGCACCGAGCATTTGGATGCCGAGCTGTTTGCAGGGGTTGTAGAGACGGGTCTTGCCGAGCTGAAGCTGGGATTGATTCCTCCGGCACTGGATCAAGTGCTTATAGGAAGTCTGGATCGATCGAGAACAGGAAAGGTCAGTCATGTATTTATCCTGGGCGCAACAGACGGCGCCATGCCTCAAATCCAGCAGGAGGAAGGGGTTCTAACCGCTTCTGAAAGAGCTGTTCTTACGGACTATGGCATGCAGCTCGGGCCAGACGTGACACGTAAAATGCTGGATGAACGCTTCTTAATATATGCTGCCTTCACCCAGGCCAGCCACAGACTATGGATCAGCTATCCTCTTGCAGATGAAGACGGCAAGTCGCTCCATCCTTCAGAAATGATTCGCCATTTGAAGCGGATGTTTCCTGGGCTGGAGGAGCGCTTGCTCCTCTCTCGGCCAGGACAAGCCCCCGATTGGAAGGAGCAGGCAAGTTTCCTGCTTCGTCCTGAACTGACGATGTCCTATCTGATTGGCGAGCTTCGGGAATGGCGCAGAGGAAAGAACATTGAGGAGTCCTGGTGGGAAGTATATAACTGGTACCTCACACATCCGGAAATGCAGCTTCGACTTGAACGAATGCTCGAATCCGTGTTCTATAAGAACCGTACCCGTAATCTTACGAAAGAAACGAGCTTCAAGCTGTATGGAACACAGCTCAAGACCAGCGTTTCCCGTATGGAACGCTTTGCGTTATGTCCTTTCTCTCATTTTGTTTCGTTCGGGCTGAAGCTGAAAGAGAGACAAGTATATCGTCTTAAGGCGCCAGATATCGGGCAGCTGTTCCATGCGGCTCTAAGCAAAATGGCGATGAAGCTGAAGGAGCAAAACTTAAGCTGGGCTAATCTCAGCCGTGAAGAGTGCGTTTCCTATGCAGAGGAAACGGTCGATGTATTAGCGCCTCAGCTGCAAGGTGAAATTTTGCTGAGTACACAGCGTTATGGATATATTTATCGCAAGCTCAAAAACATCGTAAGCCGTGCCTCCATCATATTGGGTGAGCAGTCCAGAAGGGGCAGCTTTGAGCCGCTGGCGCTGGAGCTGGATTTTGGTCCAGACAAACCGCTGCCGCCGCTGTCATTTACACTGGATAACGGCGTTGTGATGCAAATTGTCGGCCGAATTGACCGGGTAGATGTAGCCGAAGGAGAAGATGGGGAAATATTACTTCGGGTTATTGACTATAAATCCAGCCAGACCGATCTGAAGCTGCATGAGGTGTTTTATGGTCTGTCGCTGCAGATGCTCACTTATCTGGATGTACTGCTGACTTACGCGGAGGAGTGGATCGGAGCAGAGGCTCATCCTGCGGGCGTGCTCTATTTCCATGTGCATAATCCTCTCCTTCAATCTGCCAATGGCATGGGAGCCGAACAAGCCGAACAGGAGCTGCTCAAACGTTTTAAGATGAAGGGACTACTGCTCGCTGATCGTGAAGTCATCGGGAAGATGGATACCTCCCTGGAAAAAGGATACTCCTCAATCCTTCCGGTAGCTGTGAAGACGGATGGTGGATTCTACAGCAGCTCGTCTGTCGCGACAGAGGAACAGTGGGACATGCTGCTGAGCTCCGTACGCGGAACGATTCAAGATATTGGAACACGGATAACAAATGGAGATGTATCAATATCTCCTTATCGCATGCAGCAGCAAAGTGCATGTACGTTTTGTCCATTAAAATCGGTATGCCAGTTTGATGAGAGCATGCCAGGCAGTGAATACAATTTACTCAAGAGACCGGGCAAGAACCAGGCTTGGGATTTATTTAACAGGGAAGGAGGAGAACCGGTATGAACATGATTCCAAAGCCGGAAGGAAGCTTCTGGAGCGACGATCAGTGGAAGGCGATTGCTTCTTCCGGAGAAGACATGCTCGTGGCTGCTGCCGCGGGCTCAGGTAAGACCGCTGTGCTTGTCGAGCGGATCATTCGTAAAATATCAGATCCTGAAGCAGGGTACAGCGTGGACCGGCTGCTGATTGCGACGTTTACCAAGGCAGCGGCGTCTGAGATGCGGGAGAGGATTCGTGATGCATTGGAAACGGAGCTTGAGCAGAGTCCAGGCAGCGAGCATCTTGCCAGACAGCTGACTCTGCTTGGTAGAGCACCGATTACCACACTCCATTCCTTCTGTATGGAGATCATTCGGAGATATTATCAGCTGATTCCCTTGGATCCAACATTTCGAATTTTGAACGAATACGAAGCAGAGCTTATGCGTCAGGAGCTGCTGATGGAACTATTTGAAGAAAAGTACGGAGAAGAAGGGGAAGGAAGCGATTTTCGCAGGCTTGTTGATTGGTTCAGCGGAGAACGAAGCGATGATGCCATGTATGGACTTGTCCAAAGACTGTATGATTTTGCCCGCAGTCATTCATGGCCCGAACACTGGCTGTCGGAGATGGCAGCCGCGTTTGAGGTTCGGTCATTGGAAGAGCTGAGCAAGACGGAGTGGGTCGCAAGCATTATGAGAGATGCGGAGCTGGCTCTGGGCGGAGCGTCAGATCAGCTCAAGCAGGCGCTTGATATTGCACAGGAGCCAGAGGGACCGGCAGCTTACGCCGAGACCTTTACCGAGGATTTGGAGATGGTAGAGCGGCTATTAAACCACGTTCGAAACGGATCATGGTCAGAATTATATGATGTGTTTAGCAGCTCCGCCTTCGGGAAGCTCAAATCGGTGCGTAAAGGTCAGGCTGATCCGGGTCTTCAGGAGAGGGCGAAGGATCTGAGAGAATCGGTGAAGAAGACCGTGACCGAGCTGAAATCGGTCATGTTCGGCAGAACACCAGAGCAATTTCTTAGCGAACTATCGAAGATAGCGCCACTTATGAAAAAGCTTGCCGAGATCGTCATCTTATTCGGCGAACGATTCACTCGAGAAAAACAAGCAAAAGGAGTCGTTGATTTCAGTGATCTGGAGCATTATGCGCTCCGGATCCTGCGTCATGTGGATTCAACTCCGGAGCAATCGTACCCTTCTGATGCAGCTATGGAATACAGACAGCAGTTTGACGAAGTGCTTCTGGATGAATATCAGGATACCAATACGGTTCAGGAGGATATTGTCAGCCTCATTTCCCGTGAGAATCCTGGGAATAGGTTCATGGTCGGTGATGTCAAGCAGAGCATATACCGCTTTCGTCTGGCAGAACCAGGCTTGTTCTTGGATAAATACAGAAGGTATGACCATGACGGAGGTAGGGAAGGTCTGCGAATTGATCTGGCACGCAATTTCAGAAGCCGCAAGGAAGTAGTCGATGCAGTCAATATGCTGTTCAGGCAGATTATGAATGCCGGTGTAGCTGAGATTGAATACGATGATGCAGCCGCACTGTCCTTTGGCGCCTCGTTTCCAGAGACATCCGAATCGGCAGAAGATTATACACCAGAGCTTGTACTCATTGATCGTGCTGGAACAGGCTCCTCGGAAGACGCTGAGGCAATAGAAGGCGAGCTGGCAGATGCATCTGAACAGGTTGAACAGCTGGAGATGGAAACGGCGGAGCTGGAGGCTTCCTATATTGCCGCTCGGATTCACCAGATGGTCGGCAGCTCGGGAGAAGCTACGCAAATCTATGACAAGCATACCAAGCTCATGAGACCCGCGAAGTACGGAGATATCGTTATCTTACTGCGATCAGCCAGAATATGGACACCTCTCATGATGGAAGTGCTGAAACGGGAAGGAATTCCCGTAACCGGTGATCAGAGCAAGGGCTTCTTTGAAGCTACGGAAGTAGAAATCATGCTGTCACTTCTGCAAATCGTAGATAATCCCCAGCAGGATATTCCGCTGGCTTCCGTTCTTCGATCTCCTATTGTAGGGCTGGATGAAGAGGAGCTTGCTCTGGTTCGTCTGTCCGGTAAAAATATGTCATTCTACGATGCAATGATGAAGACCATTGCAGATGCAGGCAATTCGGCCGGTACGTCGTCTACAGTCTATTCGGATCCTGACATCAGTGAGAGCAGTGAACGGCAAGCAGCACAGCTGGAAATGGAGTTCGCTCTCAGAGAGGCTAGTGCAGCGACAGAGACGATAGATGATACAGAAGATCGTATTGAAGATCTTACAGATGGATTTATTGCAGAACCATCACCAGAACGATTAGTAAACGAACTGTCAGCTGCTTTGCAGGATACAACTAAGGCTGGGGAAGAGATTCAAGATCATCCTCTGCATGGAGGTGAGCCTGCGGCTAGTGAAGCGCTAGTAAGTAAGCTTCGGGAGTTTAGCGGGTGGCTTGAGCAATGGCGGCATGATGCACGTAATGGAAGCTTGAGCGAGCTGATCTGGAGGATCTACCAAGACACAGGTTATCTAGACTGGGTCGTGGGTCTTCCAGGCGGAACGCAGCGCAGCCGCAATCTACAGGCGCTATATGATCGGGCCAAGCAATACGAGAACTCGACTTCCCATCGGGGCTTGTTCCGTTTTCTTACGTTCATTGCCAGGCTGAAGGACCATGGCGGTGATCTCGGTACGGTCAGTGGTACGGGGGATACAGATCAAGCCGTGCGCATTATGACGATCCATCGAAGCAAAGGTCTCGAGTTTCCGATCGTGTTTGTAGCAGGGATGTCCAAAATGTTCAATCAGCAAGATTTGAACTCTCCCTTCATGATGCATAAGGAGCTTGGCTTTGGTCCGAGATTCATTGATGAAGCCCATCGGGTCGGTTATCCGACACTTGCCAATCTGGCGATCCGCCGTCGTGCGCATGCTGAACTGCTGGCTGAGGAGATGCGAGTGCTGTACGTTGCGCTGACTCGTCCCAAGGAAAAGATGATTCTTATCGGTACAGTCAAGGATGCAGCTGCCCGGGCACTTGCCTGGTCCCAGATCAAGGATCTCTCAACCATGCTGCTGCCGGAAACCCTTCTTGCTTCAGGAAGAAGCTATATGGACTGGTTAGGCCCGGCCTTATTCCGTCATCCAGACGGGGAGCCGCTTCGGGAAATGGCTGGAATGGAGAATGTGGGCAGTATGCCTCACCGGATCTTCAGTGATGATCCGTCGCGTTGGATCGTTTCTATCACGCCTAGCTATGCGGTTCAAGGCTTAAGCAGTGGAGTTCTCCCTGATGAAGAAGGAATAGATGAGGAACGGATGCATCGCACAACCGCACTTATGGAGCGCAGACCTGTGTTGTCCAAGCTGGAAGAGAAGGTCGAAACAGCTCAGATGATTAATCATGTTCTCTCATGGACGTATCCATACATGGCAGCAGCGAAGACTCCAGCCAGCACGTCTGTTACCGAGATGAAGGCACTGCTGGCAGCACAGGATCGTCCTTCGCTGGAGTGGATGGACGAAATGGAGCTCTACGGTGCTCGCCCAGAGTCCAGAGAAACACTCCATCTGCGGCGGCCGAAATTTATGAGCGAGACCCTGCTCACACCTACCGAAAGAGGTACGGTGTATCACACCATTATGCAGCATATGCCGATGTTGACAGGGATGAGTCTTGATCTGATTAAGGAGACGATCGGAAGATTGATTGAGATGAATATTCTGTTGCCCCATCAAGCAGAGGCCGTTGAGCCTGAACAAATACTCAGGTTCTACGAGAGTGAGCCCGGACTACAGCTGACAAGAGCAGCATGGATCAGAAGGGAGATGCCGTTCAGCTACGGACTTCCCGCGGATGAGACGGATGAAGGTTTGTTCATGCCTATCTCACATGAGAAGGACTGGAGGCTGCAGAGCGAGCTCAGTCAGGAAACGGTATTGATTCGTGGTATCGTTGACTGTTTGTATGAGGTGGATGGCAAGCGTGTGCTGCTGGACTATAAGACAGACAAGGTGCTTGAGCATAGGGGCGGGGTTGCACAGCTGGCGGATGGCTACCGTTTTCAGCTTGATCTCTATGCAAGAGCGTTAAAAGATATTTTGGATTACGAAATTGATGAAAAATGGCTTTATTTCTTTGATGCGGATACGGCAGTGAAGCTCTAGAAATGCGGCGTAAAGGAGTGAGAGATACAATATGCGGATATTGCATACGGGGGATTGGCATTTCGGTAAGACGCTGGAAGGCAGAGGCAGGCTTAAAGAGCAGGAGGCGTTTGTAGACGAGCTGGTCACTCTTGCGGATGATCAGCAGGCGGACGTCATACTAATGGCGGGAGATGTGTATGATTCCGTCAATCCGCCGGCGGCTGCAGAGCAGCTGTTCTACGATGCCTGTGCCCGTCTTACGTCAGGAGGAAGACCTCTCGTGGTCATTGCGGGGAACCACGATCAGCCGGAGCGTGTCGCTTCGGTCTCTCCTTTGGTAAACAATAGAGGCATTACGCTGGTTGGCTTGCCAACATCCGAGATTATAACGGTTAATGCCGCGAGAACGGGGGAAGTCGCAAAAGTCGCGGCACTCCCTTATCCTTCTGAGTCAAGGTTAAACGAGCTGCTCACAGATGACGCTGAAGAGCAAGGCATGCGTAAGGCATATAGTGAACGTGTCGGCGAACTGATGCGGCATCTGGGCCGTTCATTTCGGCAGGACACTGTTAATTTGGCAATGAGTCACATCTATGTCCTGGGCGGCCTTGAATCCGACTCGGAAAGACCCATTCAGGTAGGCGGAGCTTACACGGTGGATCCTTCAGCACTTGCCATAGGCGCGCAGTATACTGCGCTCGGACACTTACACCGGCCGCAAGCGGTCAAGGGTGAAGGGATGATACGTTACAGCGGATCTCCGCTCGCCTACAGCTTCTCTGAATCCGGACAGACCAAATCCGTTGTCATGGTTGATGTTGCTCCCGGAGGCATGCCCTCAGCTAGAGAGGTTTATCTGAGTAGCGGCAAGCCGCTTGTACGATGGAAGGCCCAGGAAGGGCTCGCACAAGTGTATCAATGGCTGGAGGAGGGCAGAGACGCGAATGCCTATATCGATCTGGAGATTTCTCTGAGTGAGGCGATGTCTCTCGGAGAGATTCAAAAGCTTCGCAAGGCGCGAGAGGGAATTATCCATATCCGTCCGGTATACCCGGAAATGCTGACTGAGGAGCTGCGTGCAGCTCGTTCTGAGCTGCCTGTGCATGAGGTGTTCCGCCGATTTTACCAGCGCCAAACCGGGGGAGCAGTACCCGATGACAGTCTGGTTCGATTGTTTCTCGAACTGGTCAATGAGGAGGAGTTGTCAGCGGAAGGTGAAGAGGGGGCTGTGTCATGAGACCTGTCAAATTGAAGCTGTCTGGTTTGCAGAGCTACCGTGAAGCACAGGAAATTGACTTCAGGACATTAACGGAAACAGGGTTGTTTGGAATTTTTGGCCCGACGGGAAGTGGTAAATCTACCATTCTCGATGCGATCACTCTTGCTATGTACGGTAAAGTGGAACGAGCCGTGAACGGAACACAGGGGATTATGAATCAGGCGGAGGACACGCTATATGTTTCCTTCAGCTTTGAACTGCAATCAGAGAAGGGTGTACAGCATTTTCGTGTGGACAGAAGGTTCAAGCGAACGGGTGAAGTATCGATCAGCAATACGGTGAGCCGTTTTGTTGCCGTTACGGAAAAAGGCGAGGAAGTACTGGCAGACAAGCTTGCGGAGGTCAATCGAGCTGTAGAAGAGATGATTGGTCTGAAAATGGATGATTTCACAAGGGCTGTAGTTCTTCCTCAGGGCAAGTTTGCGGAATTTCTATCCCTTAAAGGGGCGGAGCGCAGGCAAATGCTGCAGCGGCTGTTTCATCTGGAGAAGTATGGAGATCAGCTTGCGATCAAGCTGAGCCGCAAGGTGAAAGAGAACGACAGTGCACTGAAAGCGCTGGAAGCGGAGCAGCAAGGACTGGGTCTTGCGAGCAAGGAGGCCTTGGAAGAGGTGCAGAGCAAGCTCAGTGAATCAGTATTAGTGGCCGAGAATGCCCGGAAGCAGCTTGAGGAGCTGACAGCAGCAGCTGAAGGCATGGCAAAAATAAGAGAGCAAATGCTGGAGCGCAGTAAATATCGGCAGCTTCTAGATGGAATGATCCAGCAGCAAGCTCACATTACAGAGCTTGAGAAGCAGCTTGAATTGTCATCCAAAGCGGCAGGTCTCATTCCAATCCTGGAGGAGCTTGAGAAGATACAGACTGAATCCGTTAAACGTCAAGCAGCTGCGGAAGCGGCTAAGGTACAGCTTGATCAGTGGGAGCAGGCCGCATTGGACTGTTCACAAGTAGAGCACCAAGCTGCGAGAGTCTTGACTGAGGAAGAGCCTAAGCTGCTTGTTCGGCTGGAGCAGCTTGAACAAGCACGGGAGCTGGAGCGGGAAACAGATGCGGCAAAGAAAGCTTTAGCCAAGCTTGAGCAGCAGAGAAATGCTGAAGAGGTTCTATATGAACAAACCCATCAGGCATTTGTGAAAGAACAAGACCTTCATGCACGCGGACAGCAGAGACGAAAGGAACTGCAGGACGGTCTTGCATCCTGTGAAGTGAAAGCACAGGAAAGAAAGGAAGTATCGGGGGCCGTATCCGGGAAGCATAAGCTCGATACGGCTGCCGAGAGGCTGAATGAATCGCGTAAGCAAGCCCAGCAGGTCGATCTCAAGCTGACCAGAGCAAAGGAAGAGCTGGAACAGACGGCTTCTGAGGAAGTGAGGCTCGCTGAAGAGCAAGCGCAGCTGGCTATCCGGCTGCGAGAGGCTCAAGAGGCGCTTGCTCTCAGCGGACATCAGCTTGATCGGGAGCTTGAGCAGCTAGGTAGGTTTGAAGAACGTTTGCGGAATGAACTGAAAGAGAATGAGCGAAGGGATCTGTCGGCACGTCTGGCAGCTGAGCTGACAGACGGTATGCCATGCTCTGTCTGCGGTTCGGTGCATCACCCGAACCCGCAGGAGCTTGTTCACGAGCCGGGCGATGCTCGTGAAGAGGACCTCGCGCAGCTGCGCGTCATCTCGGCAGAGCTCTACGAGCTCCGCCTCGGCCTGCGCGGGCAGCTGCATGAGCTGCGCGGACTTCTCGCGCAGCAAGACCCAGGGACCGCGGACGTGCACGCGGTCCATGCCCCGCAGGCGGAAGCCGCGCCTGCGGCAGAGATCGCCGCAGCTGAGCTTGCTGCTGCGGCGCCGGATGCGGTGGTGCGCGATTATGCTGCGCGCACCCGCACTTACCGCGAGGCGGCGGATCGCTTCGCCGCCTCCCTGACTGCGCTGCGCACGGAAGCCGCGCAGCAGGAGACGCGCGCTGCCTCGGCACGGCAGCGCAAATGGCTGGCGCAAGCGGCATATGACGCTTGCATCAGCCAGCAGGCGGAGGTAGCAGCACGCATCGAGCTGCACACCGCCGAGTACGAGGCCATTCGCGCAGATTGGGCGCGTGAATGGCCTGGCATCGCACCGGAGGAAGCGATGCAGAGGTACGAATCGCTTCAGGAGAGGGATGCTGCAGCGGAGGAGATCAAGCTCAGACTGGATAAGAGCGTATCCTTCCTTGAAGAGAAAGCATCCACCATGAACGAGCTTCAGCAGCAACTGGCCTCCATTGATAAACGAAGAGTACAGCTCAAGGCCGAATGGCAAGGCAAGAAGGAGCTGCTGCTGGAACGGGAAGCGCGTCTACGCCATTTGGTGCAGGAAGAACGCGTAGAGTCTCTTCTAGAGGCTGCTGCATCAAGGCTGTCTGACATCCGTGAGGCTGCGAGGTCCGCCAAATCTGCGCTCGTCGCAGCAGAGCTGAAGAAGCAGGAGGCGATGAAGCAGGCAGTCATGTCAAGGCAGGCAGCGGACTCCATTCAGGACCAGCTGGCAGTTATATCGAAGAAGTACGAAACAGAGCTTGGCGGTTCACCATTTACAGAAGGCAGGGAAGTAAGAGCAGCTTATATGCTTCCCGATGCGGTTCAAAAAACAGAAGATACCGTTCAGGAGTTTCGTGAACGGGAGAAAGAACTAACTTTACGGCTGAAAGATCTGGAGCATAAGCTGCAAGGTAGCATGCTGACAGAAGAAGAATGGCTGTCCATGAGTGAGCAGCTGCGCGGTGCCAAAGCACAGGATGAAGAAGCGATGCGGGTAAAAGCCAGAGCAGAGCGGGATCTTGAGGATATTACACGTCGTCATACGCGCTGGATGGAGCTTGAAGCAGGGCGCAGCGAGCTGAATCAGTATGGCGAGCAGCTGTCCAAGCTGCAATCGGTATTCCGGGGTAATACATTCGTGGAATATGTTGCCGAAGAACAGCTCATACAGGTCTGCAGAGATGCGTCAGCAAGGCTGCGCTATTTGACCAAACAGCGTTATGCGCTTGAAGTGGATTCAGGCGGTGGCTTTGTCATTGTTGATGATGCAAATGGCGGAGTGAAGCGTCCGGTATCCACTTTGTCTGGAGGCGAGACGTTCCTGACTTCTCTGTCCTTAGCGCTAGCACTGTCAGCACAGATCCAGCTCCGCGGACAATATCCGCTCCAATTCTTTTTCCTCGATGAAGGGTTTGGAACGCTTGACTCCGAGCTGCTCGATACGGTTATTACGTCTCTGGAGAAGCTTCACAATGATCAGCTTGCCGTCGGCGTCATCAGTCACGTACCTGAGCTTCGGGCAAGACTAGCGAGGAAGCTGATTGTTATTCCGGCGGAGGAGGCCGGCAGCGGATCCAAAGTGGCTATTGAACAGCTGTAATCTGATTCCATTAATAAATTTCAACTTTTTGATAAGTTATGGGATGGATTCATCTATGTAAAATGTTCATTTTTCTCCTTAAAATCAGTGACAATTCGCCCAGCTCTGAATATGTTGTGGGTATGAGTCCAATGTCTTAAGGAGGAGCGTTAATCACATGGAGAAACAAGATAAGAAGAAAATGTGTTCCGATCATCTATATCGTTATGTGTCGGTATGGATGGAGGATGGATCTGTACATGATGGCATCGTGGAAAGTGTAGACGATGAAAATGTATATTTGGCCGTACCGATGACCTGCGATACTTATCAGCAAGCACCTGTTCATGGAATGAATGCTTATTGTGGATGCATGCCTTCCCCGTGCGGCGATTATAGAGGTTTTTTTCCATACGGTGGATTTGGTTATGGCAGACGCCGCCGCTTTAATCGGCTGATTCTTCCTCTGTTCGCACTCTCAGCCATTTCCTTACTGCCTTTTTACTAAAAATCTCACTATTCGATCTAACTTGCATATAGTCATTGAAATACCCTCTTGCTTAAGCAGGGGGTATTTCTTAGTAGGAAGAGACGAATATTTTCAGGATCTAAAATTTGAGTATTTCCTTAAAGTAGTCTGTTGAGTCATATTATTAAAACTAGATATAGGTTCTACATTATGGAGTCTACAAGCTTGTTGCTAACTATTCTTGAAACGGGAGACATGAACTTGTATGATAAACTTGTCTGTTCGATAGAATGGACTAAAGATCTCATGGTTTCGATCTCTCAAGCTCAGCTTATATCGAATATTCACTTATAGTTTCTTTAGTTCAATCTGGTCGGATACATAAGGATTTTGGTTGTCCAATTCAATCCTATTTGGAGGTTACAATTATGGACTGTTTGTTTTGTAAAATTGTTGAAGGAACGATTCCGTCAAATAAAGTGCTGGAGAATGAGCAGGTTGTTGTGTTCCATGACATCCAGCCTGCAGCACCGACACATGTACTCGTGATTCCGAAGAAGCATATCGCTTCAATCAATGAGGTGGAAGGGGAAGACTTTGCTCTGATCGGGGAGATACATAAGGCAGCTCAAGAAGCGGCAAGACAGCTGGGTATCGCTGAATCGGGATATCGCCTTATCAACAATTGTGGCAAGGATGGTGAACAGACGGTTCATCACCTTCATTACCATGTTCTCGGCGGTGCACGTCTCGGAGCTCTTACGGGCATTTCCAAATCTCATAGCTGAGTTTGCTATCGGTAGAACCCCTTTCATTAATACTATAAGTTGCTGTAATCGAGAGTCCATGAAGCTCAAAAACGGTATGGTTTATGTCAAAAATAGTTTCAAATCCCTCGTTTTAATGAGGTAAGTAATTGATCCAATGAGCCCCAAAATACACTTTTTTAGCGGGTGTTCTTATAGAGGTTGACACACTAACGAATTTTCACCTATAATTAAGTTTGATGAACCGTGTTATATGCTCTTGGACGGTCTGGTCGGAGGGAGGGAAAACTGGTGTCTGAAACTAAAGTTCGCAAAAACGAGACTATTGATGCTGCACTTCGTCGCTTTAAACGTTCCATCGCTAAAGATGGTGTTTTGGCTGAGGTGAAGAAACGCAAGCATTATGAAAAGCCAAGCGTAAAGCGCAAGAAAAAGTCCGAGGCTGCTCGTAAGAGAAAGTTTTAGGAGGAATTAGAACAACATGAATCTTAGCGAACGATTGAACGAAGATATGAAGCAAGCGATGAAGAGTCAGGACAAGTTCACACTCTCCACCATTCGATTGGTTCGTTCGACGATTAAGAATCTTGAAATAGATTTGAAAAGAACTTTGGATGACAACGAAGTGCTTGATATCCTCAGTCGTGAAATCAAACAGCGCAAAGATGCCCTCCAAGAATTTGATAAAGCGGGTCGCACAGAACTTGCGGCGAATGCCAAAGCGGAAATTGATATAATCAGCAAGTATCTACCCGTACAGCTTACCGAAGAAGAAATTAAAGTCATTGTACAGCAGACCATCCAGGAAACCGGTGCTTCTTCGAAAGCCGAGATGGGTAAAGTTATGTCAGCCCTTTTGCCTAAAGTCAAAGGCAAAGCGGATGGCAAGCTGGTGAGCCAAGCAGTTCAACAATTTCTGAACTAACATAAACCGTAAACACTCCCTGATTTCAGGGGGTGTTTTTTCTTTTTTGAAACGTAAGGCTTGCATGAAGCGTAATATACGACATATGGTGACATTATAGACTTATACAGGAGGGAGGTTATAAATTTGGCATTCACCTTGAAAAAGTGGAATTTCTCTGTTGTGATGATCGCTATTGTCCTGCTCACAATGTTCTCCTCATTATTCGGCATGCCATCCGCACAGGCTGCGAAATCCGGAGCGGTGTATGTGATACCGGTCGATCGGCCTATTGAACGCGGGCTCCACAAGTTTATGGAACGAGGGTTCAAGGAAGCGGGAGAAATGGAAGCAGGGCTTATTGTATTGCAAATTAATACGCCGGGCGGATTGGTCCAGACGACGAAGGAAATCGGTGATATGATTCAGAGCAGCAGTATCCCGGTGGCGGCTTTTATACATGGTGATGCCGCATCGGCGGGCAGCTATATTGCATTAACGGCTGATCATATCGCGATGTCACCTGGCAGCACAATCGGTGCTGCAGCACTCGTTGATGCCAGCAACAACTATATTGAGGATCCGAAGGCGGTTGCTACATGGAAGGCGAATATGCAGGCGGCCGCGGAGAAGAACGACCGGAACGGTGAGATTGCGCAGGGCATGACAGACCTTAACATGGTTGTTGAAATGCCGGAGATTAACAAGACGAAGCAACAGGGACAGGTTATCTCTTTGACCGCGAATGAGGCACTTGAGGTAGGTTATGCGGATAAGATTGCCTCGACCCCTGCAGAAGTTGCTGCATGGCTTGAATATTCCTCAGATAACCTATATGTGATGGAGCCAACTACGTTTGAGAAGATATCCACATTCCTCACACATCCGGTGGTATCTACCATTCTGTTGTTTCTCGGTATCGCTGGTATTCTGATCGAATTGTTTGTTCCTGGCTTTGGCGTTCCGGGTATTATAGGCATTATCAGCTTTGCGCTGTACTTCGGAGGCAGCTATGTGGCAGGCATCGGTGGTTCCGAGACCTGGTTCCTCTTCATTATCGGTCTGGCGCTGCTGGTAGCCGAGCTGTTTGTTCCAAGCTTCGGTATCCTGGGGATATTAGGCTCGGTAAGCTTGATTGCAGGTGTAGTTCGAGCCGCGTACGACACGGGAACAGCGCTGTTCTCCCTCGGTATTGCGGGAGCGGCAGCGATAGCGGTTGTTATTATTGTCGCGATTATGTTCAAGGAGCGCGGGATATGGAACCGATTTATTCTCAGAGATAGCATGACAGCAGACCAAGGCTACTCTTCGATCCGGACTAGAGAAGATTTGATCGGAAAGAATGGAATCAGTCTGACTACACTCCGCCCTTCCGGTACCGCTGTCATTGATGGAGAGAATGTAGATGTGGTCACAGAAGGCAGCTTTATTTCGGCTAATGAGCAGATAACAGTTCATAAAGTAGAAGGAACACGGGTTGTCGTCAAGCGTTTAAATCCCTAATTAAGGGTTATGCTGCGTTTATACACAATGCGAAAGGCAATATCGTAAGTCAAAATAATAAGTTCTTGGAGGAATTTAATCAATGATGGAGTCAGGTATCGTACCTATTCTTCTGATCGCGGTCGTCGTGATCATCGTTCTTAGCGTATTCTTCAGCTTCTTCCCGGTTATGCTCTGGATTTCAGCTCTTGCATCCGGTGTACGAATCAGCATTATCACACTTGTAGCCATGAGACTTAGACGGGTAACACCAAGCCGTATTGTGAATCCATTGATCAAGGCGACCAAAGCAGGTCTTGGACTCAATATTAATCAGCTCGAGAGCCATTACTTGGCCGGCGGTAACGTCGACCGTGTCGTGAATTCCCTTATTGCTGCTCAGCGTGCGAATATTCCGCTTGAATTTGAACGTGCTGCAGCGATTGACCTTGCAGGGCGCGATGTTCTGCAAGCGGTGCAAATGAGCGTTAACCCGCGTGTCATTGAGACACCGGTAGTATCTGCCGTAGCAAAAGATGGTATCGAAGTGAAGGTTAAAGCGCGAGTTACCGTTCGTGCGAACATTGACAGACTCGTCGGTGGTGCTGGTGAAGAGACGATCATCGCCCGTGTAGGCGAAGGGATCGTAAGTACAAATGGTTCCTCAGATTCTCACAAAGACGTGCTTGAGCATCCAGACCGGATTTCTCGTACTGTACTTGAAAAAGGACTTGATGCCGGTACAGCATTCGAGATCCTGTCTATCGATATTGCCGATGTCAGCGTAGGCAATAACATCGGTGCGGATCTGCAAACAGAGCAAGCTGAGGCAGACAAGCGGATTGCTCAGGCAAAAGCGGAAGAGCGCCGCGCGATGGCCGTTGCTCAGGAACAAGAGATGAAGGCTCGCGTCGTAGAAATGAGAGCGCGCGTTGTTGAATCCGAGTCTGAAGTACCGCTTGCGATGGCTGAAGCTTTCCGTAATGGTCAAATCGGTGTCATGGATTATATGAATTACCGCAACATTGAAGCAGATACTCAAATGCGTGGCTCCATCGCAAGACCTGATGATCGCCAGGGAGACAACGACGAATCAAACCCTAATAAATAAGGTGGTGGATGTCAATGAACCTTATCGAATGGGTGATGAATAACTTCATTTTTGTGCTGGGTGCTATTTTCGCATTGGTGTCCTTTATAGGAAAGAGCAAGAAGCCGAATGACGAGCATCCTTCCCAAAGGGCTCCGCGTCCCGGTAATCATCCTCAGGACGCTCGTCAGCAGCAACGGCCTTATGACACGAGGTATGAGGATGACGAGGAAGAAAATGAAAATTACGAGGACGATTCGTCTTCCTATTCTGATCAGCCTCAGCCTGCATATGCTGCAGCTCAGAACGAGGCGCTGGAGCAAAAGCTGCGGGAGCTTGAAGTGGAGAAGATGCGTACGGAGCGTGCAAGGCTGAAACTTGAGCATAAGGCTCAGCGGCAGAAGGCCTCCAGGGTGAAACCTCTTGAAACAACAACAGATGCTAGTGCGAACCATGCCCCATTAAGCTCAGATGAGATTCGTAAAGGAATCATTTGGGCCGAGATATTAGGACCGCCACGTGCGAAGCAGTCCTTTACGAGGCAGCGGAAATAAGCTATTTGAAGCCGTTTTTTCTCTTATGAGAAAAGACGGTTTTTTTTGTGTTTCGATGCTTTCATAAAACAGAAATTTACTGCATATGGTTTAAAGTACAGGAAGGGGGAAGACCAGCCCAATGACCCGAATCAGCCGCAATTTGCGCAAATGGACCAGCGAAGCACTCGATTTGCCGCAGGATGTTCTTTTTGACACGCCCAGGCTAACCCTGATTGGAAGTAATCAACTATACATAGAAAATCATCGCGGTGTGGCTCACTTCTCCGAAGAACGGCTCGTACTGGATTTATCCATCGGGAGGCTCGAGATCAGCGGAAACAATCTGATGATTCGCACCATTCTCCCGGAAGAAGTAGCTGTGGAAGGGCGGATTACCAATATACAGTACCTGGGAACGGGGGATGAAAAGTGAAGACACCGAGTCTAGCCAATTTGAGAGGAAGTGTTCATATTGTTCTCCTGGGTGGAGACCTTGAAGCGATGATTAACCAGATTGCTGTCAGAGGTCTTCAGGTTTGGGAGATTCAATCGATAGGTGAGAGCAGCGCCAGCTTGAACATTTTACTTCGAGATTTCTTCAAGCTGCGCCCGCTCTTGCGGCGGACAGGCTGCCGTGTTCGTGTAAAGAAGCGCATCGGCTTTCCTTTTTTTCTAGCTCGTCTATTGAGAAGAAAAATGTTTGTTGCGGGCGCATTTCTGTTTTTTGCCATCTTATTCTCGATGACTTCGCTTGTATGGGATGTAGAGGTGAAGGGAAATGTCAAAATAACAGAGGAGGAGATTCTGGCTGCAGCAAAACAAGAGGGGTTATATCCGTTTCAATGGTCCTTTCGGCTGCCAACACAGGACAAGCTGGCTAGAGATTTGATCAAGCAGCTGCCGGCTGCGGCATGGATCGGAGTCAACCGGGAAGGAACAAAATTTACAATTCAAGTTGTCGAGGCAGACGAGCCTGAGAAGCAGCCCTTGTTAAATCCGAGACATCTTGTGAGCAAAGCGGATGCGGTAATTACGGAAATTTATGCTGAACAGGGAAGACCTGTAGTGCAGAAGAATACACGTGTTAAAAAGGGCTCAATCCTTATCTCAGGCATATTGGGTGACGAGGAGAACAGTGAATTGGTCGTAGCCAAAGGTAACGTAAAGGGACTGGTATGGCACGAATACAACATTGAAGTGCCGCTTGTTCAGAAGCAGGTTACCTATTCAGGCGAATCGAAAGAGCGGAGGTATATCGTCATCGGAGACTGGGCTATTCAGTATTGGGGATATGATAAAACACCGTTCAGTAAATACGAGACCATAACGGATGTTGAGCCGCTCACGTGGAGGTCATTTAAGCTGCCGATTGGCTGGATGACGGAGACAGACAGGGAGACGAACTATAGGGAGCTTACTCCGAGTGAGGCAGAAGCCAAACAGTATGGAATTACAGCAGCAAAAAACGATATTTTAGCGAAAAATGGGAAAGGAACAAAGATTATAAGTGAAAAAATTTTGCATGAGAAGAAAGAGAATGGTAAAGTTTATATGAAAGTGCTTTTCGAAGTAGAAGAAAGTATAGCGGAAGAGCTTCCGCTCGTTCATAACCCAAGTCCAAGTCAAGGAGAATGAGGCTATTTGTCAGATAATAATTACAGCATTCGAATCTCGCTTCAGAACGCGGGAGAAGGGCAGTCGTTATTTGGACCACAGGACGCTTTTCTTAAAATGATGGAATTGCAGATTCCGGCGACTGTTGACTCCCGGGAAGCAGAAATAACGATTAGAGGCAAGGAACAGGAAGTAGAGATCATGGGTCAGCTGTTTGAGGTGCTGCTCGTACTTATCCGTAACGGCCATATCCTATCCGAAAGAGATGTCCAGTATGCCATTGAATTGGCTAAGGATCTGCGGGCGGATCAGCTTCTTGATCTATTTAAAGGTGAGATTACGAATACATATCGCGGCAAGCCGATTCGAGTGAAGACGATTGGCCAGAAGCATTATGTGACGACGATCAAAAAACGTGCTATTGTGTTCGGCATCGGCCCGGCGGGTACAGGTAAGACGTATCTTGCTGTAGTTCTAGCTGTTGCAGCGCTGAAGGAAGGTTCTGTCAAAAGGATTGTGCTGACGCGTCCAGCGGTGGAAGCGGGAGAGAATCTCGGATTCTTGCCAGGTGATCTACAGGAGAAGGTGGACCCGTACCTGAGACCGCTGTACGATGCTCTGTACGACGTTATGGGTCCTGATCAGACAGCCAAAGCACTTGAACGCGGATTAATTGAAATCGCTCCACTTGCTTATATGCGCGGACGGACACTTGATGATTCATTCATCATTCTGGATGAGGCACAGAATACAACGCCAGAACAGATGAAGATGTTTTTGACACGGCTTGGATTTGGTTCCAAGATGGTCATTACCGGTGATGTGACGCAAATTGACCTTCCCCGCGGGAAAAAATCTGGACTCATTGATGCTAAGGCAATCCTCGAAGGTGTAGAAGAGATCGGGTTTGTCTATTTTACAGAACAGGATGTCGTGCGGCATACTCTTGTGCAAAAAATTATTACCGCGTATGACCGAGCCGCCGAAAATCAAGAATAGGAAGGGATTGTCGTGGGATGACCCTTAAGGAATTGTCGAAGGACAAATCTATTCAGAATAGAAAGCTTGGATGGAAGAATAGCAGAGGAGTCCGCTATCTTCTGTTTTTGTTTCTGATGATTCTGTTTTACGTCAGCCTGGCGCCAGGTCTTCTGCCTGAACGATATGATATTGTGCAGGGAACTCGCAGCGAAAAAGAAATCAAGGCTCCTATGCAGATACAGGATAATCAGGCAAGGGCGATTGCAGCAGAGGAAGCTGCTGAAGCGGTTCAGCCGGTGTATCAGATTGTATCGTTACGAAACGAGAACTTGGTGACCTCCATATTGGATCGGATTGACAGACTCAATCAGGATGATATTTCCCGAGAAGATAAGATTGAGATCTATAAGGATGAAATTCCCCAAAGACTAAGTGACTCGATTACGAATTATATCAATAACAACCGGGGAACAGGCACCTATTCGGATGCATTGCTTGATGAGATTCATAGAGTAACACAGGAGCAATCCTACCGAATTCCGGAGGAGACCTATATCAAGATCGCCCGGTTGTCCTCTGAACAGATACAGGAGATGAAGCCTGTTGCCCGTGAGCTCGTATCAAGATTAATGGTTGACCAGATCACGGATGCTTCAACCCCAAGAGCCAAGGTAGCTGAGATGGTCAATACCAGCTCCCTGACGGATAGAACTGCACGTGAGGTCGTACAGGAGCTTACTCGGTTTGTTATAACGGCAAACAAATTTTATGATGAGGAAGCAACGAAAGAAGCCAAGGCAAGAGCAAGAGAGAACACACCTCAGGTCTTCATTGAAGAGGGCGAAACACTTGTAGCCAAAGGTGAGATTATTACTGAAGAAGTGTACAAGCTGCTGGAAGACAACAAGCTGCTTCGCGACGAGGTTAACTACTGGCCTCAGCTTGGGCTGCTGCTCTTATCGTTCAGTTTGTCGATTGGAATTCTGATGTACATGAAACAAATCAGCAGTCCAGAGTTCAAATACAATAATTCTCAGCTCCTGATGCTGTTCTGCATCTTCGCGATCACGATCGGATGCATGCATCTCATCAGCTTCTTACAAAATGACAACCGAGCCTATGTCGGCTACTTGGCTCCCGTAGGGATTGGTGTCATGCTGATTACGCAGCTGCTGGATATTCCCCTCGCTTACGTGTGTGCTATTATCTTCGGCATACTAAGCAGCATTATCCTGAACACACAGCTGAACGAGAACTTTGACTTTAATTTTGGACTGTTTACGATTATCATCAGCTTTGCGGCTATTTTCGCAACGGATAAGGCTAGTCAGCGTTCGACCCTTCTTAAGAGCGGTATCATCGTTTCTCTGATCGGCTCACTCGTAGTCTTTATGCTGGCCATACTTGGCAATGGGGAATGGGATCGAACTGCAGCGATGTATAGTGTAGGCTTTGCTTTTGCTGGCGGCATTTTGATGGCTGTCCTTGCCATTGGGCTGATGCCATTCTTCGAATCATTATTCGGTATTTTGTCAGCTCTGAAGCTGGTGGAGCTGTCGAACCCTAACCATCCGCTGCTGCGTAAGCTGCTGACAGAAACACCAGGTACCTATCATCATAGTGTCATGGTTGGGAATTTATCGGAGGCTGCTGCAGAAGCAATTGGTGCTGACGGACTGCTATGCAGAGTCGGTTCGTATTATCATGATATTGGCAAAACGAAAAGACCGATTTATTTTATCGAGAATCAGAACAATATGGAGAACCCGCATGATACGCTGGATCCCAAGCTTAGCAAGTCCATCATCATTTCACATGCCAGAGACGGTGTGGAGATGCAGAAGGATTACAAGCTTCCTAAACGAATAAGGGATATTGCGGAGCAGCATCATGGTACAACGTTCCTCCATTATTTCTACCATAAGGCGCTGAAACAGGCTGAAGAAGCAGGCGTAGAACCGGATTTTACGGAAGAAGACTTCAGATATCCGGGACCGAAGGCTCAGTCCAAAGAAGCAGCGATTGTGGGCATCGCTGACAGTGTAGAGGCTGCAGTGCGATCACTGCGCAAGCCTACTGTGGAACAGGTTGAATCCATGATCGAGAAGATCGTTAAGAGCAGACTGGACGATCATCAGCTTAACGATTGTGATCTTACCATGAGGGAGCTCGACATTATTTCCAGGACACTGAAAGAGACGGTCATGGGGATTTTTCATTCGAGAATTGAGTATCCTGAAGAGATCAAGAAACCAAAAGATAGTTAATTCAAATCACATTTATTGAAACAAAGGAGCATGCCATATGAGTGTGCAGCTTGCATGGGATAATAATCAAGAACAATATAATATCAGTGATGAGCTTATCTCTCTTCTGACTCAACTGCTTGAAAAAGCGGCCGAAATGGAAGGTGTAGACGAAGGCGAGGTTGCACTTACATTCGTCAATGATGAAGAGATCCATGAACTGAACAAGGAGTATCGCGGAATAGACCGCCCTACCGATGTGCTTTCATTTGCAATGAATGAAACGCTGGATGAAGAGCTTGACATTGTATATGAATTAGAGGAAGGCGAATCGGTGGACGTTCCGGATGTACTCGGTGACATTATCATTTCTGTCCCTACGGCTATCGCACAGAGCGAGGAATACGGTCATTCTGTGGAAAGGGAGCTTGGATTTTTGTTCGTTCATGGCTTTCTCCACCTGCTGGGGTATGATCATCAGGATGAAACAAGCGAAGCTGAAATGATGGGTAAACAAGAAGCTATCTTGGCAAGCGTCGGGTTGACACGCTAATGAGACAACGGTCCATAGTGGATGTATTCCGAAATGCGATGGAAGGGCTGATTTACGGCTTTAGAACACAACGGAACCTGCGGGTTCATGCTGTTCTTGCTCTAGTGGCCGTTGCTGCCGGATGGCTTCTGGATATTTCACGTACGGATTGGATGTTCATTAGTTTGGCAATAGGTTTTGTAATTGTGACAGAGCTGCTTAACACAGCGATTGAGATCGTTGTTGACCTTGCATCCCCCGAGATTCACCCGCTGGCCAAAGCCGCCAAAGATACCGCTGCCGGAGCTGTACTGCTGGCGGCGGTTTTTGCCGTCATCATCGGCATTTTTGTCTACCTTAAACCGTTCATTAGATGGATTTTTTAACTCATCGTTATATACACGTTTACAATAATCGAAAAGAGGTACAAATATGGATGCAAATCAGCTCATGCAGGAAGCGATCGAAGCAAGAAAAAAAGCATATATTCCTTATTCCAAATTTGGCGTAGGCGCTGCGCTTTTAGGGGAAGATGGGTATATATATCATGGATGCAATATTGAAAATGCAGCTTATAGTCCGAGCAATTGCGCAGAGCGTACAGCACTGTTCAGTGCCATTGCGAGTGGTCATGCCCCCCGCAGATTCAAGGCACTGGCAGTCGTAGGCGACACGGAAGAACCTATTGCACCGTGCGGGGTGTGCCGGCAAGTTATACTTGAACTATGTGACAGCAGCATGCCTGTATACCTTGGCAACCTCAAGGGAGAAATTCGGGAGACAACGATCACCGATCTGCTGCCCGGCGCTTTTGGGCCGGAAGCTCTGGAGAAAGCATAAAAAGGATAAGGGTATTGACCCTTTTTGGAGGAAAATATGTCTAAAACAGCTTTTAAATCCGGATTTGTTGCCATTATTGGCAGACCCAATGTTGGAAAATCTACACTGATGAATCAAGTCATCGGACAAAAAATTGCAATTATGTCGGATAAGCCTCAAACCACTCGCAACAAAATTCATGGGGTTTATACGGCAGAAGATAATCAAATCGTATTCTTGGATACACCCGGAATTCATAAGCGCCAGTCCAAGCTTGGAGATTTCATGAATCAAACGGCGTTTAATACGTTCTCCGAAGTGGAGGCCGTATTATTTCTCGTCGATGCTTCTGAAGGAATGGGCGGCGGGGACCGCTTTATTGCCGAACAGCTCAAAAATGTCCGGACGCCTGTGTTCCTTGTGCTGAACAAGATTGATCAGGTGGAGCCTGAAGCGCTGCTGCCTCTTATTGATCAATATCGCAATCTGCTTGATTTTGCTGAAATTGTGCCGATCTCTGCCAAATTTGGAAATAATGTCAATACATTAATGGATCAGATCAAAAAGTATTTGCCAGAAGGTCCGAAATATTATCCTGATGATCAAATTACAGATCACCCGGAGCAATTTGTCATTGCAGAGCTCATTCGTGAAAAAATTCTGCATATGACCCGTGAGGAAGTGCCGCATTCCATCGCGGTCACCATTGAGGATATGCGTGTGCAAGAAAATGGAACGGTGCAGGTATCTGCCGTCATTTTCGTAGAACGCGATTCCCAAAAAGGGATTATTATCGGCAAACAGGGCTCGCTGCTTAAAGAGGTCGGAAAGCGTTCCAGACAAGATATTGAAAGACTGCTCGGTTCCAAAATTTTTCTGGAGCTGTGGGTAAAGGTTAAGAAGGATTGGCGTAATCAAGAGCGTGTACTTAAAGATTTAGGTTTCCATCGGGACGCATAATTTCGGTCAATAAACATGAACAGCCTAACCTCTCGTGAGCAAGCAATTCCAGTTAATGTATCGCATAGAAACAACAGCCCTGCACATCCTATTCGTAGATGCTTATCACGTCATTTCCGAAGAGAGAGGATGAATACTTGTGCGAGATTTTTCGTGGACGTATTTTGCAAAGACAGGAGATGTCGATGCCTATCTGTTATACAAGGAATCCTGTGCGTGCAGCATGGGTGAAGCAGGGGCAGATGCTGACGCAGAGGGAGAGGCTTATGATGAATTACAGACCGAATCCTAAAAGAGTACAGCATGACTTTCTATTGGGGGATGAGACATGCTATATAGGTTGGAAGGCATCGTCATCCGCAGTATGGACTACGGTGAGGGGAACAAAATTATTACGCTTTGCACCGAAAGTGGAGGCAAAATAGGAGTTTTGGTTCGTGGAGCCAAGAAACCGAAAAGCCGTCATGCCGGGTTGACACAGGTCTTTACTCACGGAGAATATGTTTTTTTTCGAAATCAGGGGCTCGGAACGTTAAACCAAGGTGAGATTATTGAATCTCACCATTTGCTGCGCGAAGATATCGTTAAAGCTGCCTATGCCTCTTATGCTTGTGAGCTGCTCGACCGCGTGCTGCAGGATGAGGAGACGGGAAGCTTTTGGTTTAAGCAATTAAAAGCATGCCTTACGGCACTTAATGAAGACAAAGATCCTGCTGTTATCATTTCTCTTTATGAAATGAAAATATTGCAATCCGCTGGTTATGCACCAGAATTGACTACCTGCATATCATGCGGCCGGGAAAGACCGGATGAGGAATATTTTATAAGTCCAGGACTCGGAGGAACACTGTGCAGGGCCTGCAAGCATTTCGATCCGCCTGCATTGTCCATTTCGCCAAGGGCGCTGAAGCTGCTTCGTTTATTTGCCTTGGTCGATCTGCAGCGGCTGGGAAACGTCTCTGTTCGTGATGAGACCAAACTGGAGATAAAGAAGATCATGCGAGCTTTCATGGATCAGCAGCTTGGTTTGAATTTAAAATCTCGTAATTTTCTCGATCAAATGGACAAATACGGCTTTTAATTGAAAATAGCACTATTTCGTTGGACTTCAAAGTGAAGAAGCTGCGATGCCGGGAGTTCAGCTTGACAATGACATGACATATAAGCTATTATTCATAGTAATATCTCTTTATGAGACATGTGTTGATCGAGAAAGTACTAAATAAAGGACCTTTGGTTAATGAGCGAGTCGGAGATGGTGAAAGTCCGGCAGGTCGGGTTTAGGAAATGGCACTCGTGAGCATGAAATGGATACGGAAAAGTGGATTGTACTCTTCAGAGTGCAGTCAAGTAGGGTGGAACCGCGGGAGTAGCTCTCGTCCCTACGTCTGAACATCAGGCGTAGGACGGGGGCTTTTTGCTGTCCTCGCGCACTTGAAATAGTTTACCTTGCAAAGGAGAGAAATGAAAATGAACTTCCAGCAAATGATATTGACGCTGCAAGATTTCTGGGCAAAGCATAACTGTATTATTGTTCAGCCTTATGACACGGAAAAAGGCGCCGGAACGATGAATCCGATGACTTTCTTGCGTTCAATTGGTCCTGAGCCATGGAAGGTAGCTTATGTAGAGCCTTCCAGACGGCCATCGGATGGACGGTATGGAGAGAACCCGAACCGGCTGTATCAGCATCATCAATTCCAGGTGATCATCAAGCCTTCGCCAGATAACATTCAGGAGATCTACCTGGAGAGCCTTCAGGCTCTTGGTATTGATGCTAAGAAGCATGACATCCGGTTTGTTGAAGACAACTGGGAGAACCCGTCGCTTGGCTGCGCAGGTCTAGGCTGGGAGGTATGGCTGGATGGCATGGAAATCACTCAATTCACTTATTTTCAGCAGGTAGGTGGTATTGAAACTCATCCGGTTTCCGTTGAAATTACTTACGGTATGGAGCGTCTTGCTTCTTATATACAGGACAAGGACAACGTATTCGAGCTAGAGTGGGTTAACGGCATTACTTACGGTGATGTATTTAAACACCCGGAATATGAACACTCCAAGTATACCTTTGAGGTTTCTGATGTGCGCATGCTGTTCACTCTGTTCAACATGTACGAGGAAGAAGCCAAAAAAGCGATGGATCAGCATTTGGTATTCCCTGCTTACGATTATGTTCTTAAATGTTCCCACACATTTAACCTCCTCGATGCACGAGGAGCCATCAGTGTTACAGAACGCACGGGGTATATTACCAGAGTGCGTAACTTGGCTCGACAAGTAGCGGCCACCTATCTGGAGGAACGCGAGAAGCTCGGATTCCCGCTGCTCAAACAAGGAGGTGCACTATAATGTCTAAAGATTTGTTATTTGAGATCGGTCTTGAGGAAGTGCCTGCACGTTTTGTTCGGGGAGCGATAGAGCAGCTCGAAGACAGGCTTGTTAAATGGCTGGACAGTGTAAGAGTCACTCACGGCGAAGTTCTGGCCTATGCCACTCCACGCCGATTGACTGTTATCATCAAGGATGTCATTGAGAAGCAGGAGGATATTGAAGAGGAAGTTAAAGGTCCTTCCCGAAAAATTGCACTCGATGACAACGGAAACTGGAGTAAAGCTGCACTTGGTTTTGCCAGAAGCCAAGGTGTAGAACCTGAGCAGTTTACCTTCAAAGAATTGAGCGGCGTAGAATACATCTATGCTACGAAGAGCAGTAAAGGAATCCAGACTTCAGAGGTGCTTGCAGACGGACTGCTTCAGGTGCTGCATGCGATGACTTTCCCTAAATTTATGCGCTGGGCTTCTTATGACTTGAAATTTGTTAGACCTATTCGCTGGATCGTGGCGATGTTCGGTTCCGATGTTATCGATATTGAGATTGCAGGTGTGAAGTCGGGGAATATATCGAGAGGGCACCGTTTCCTCGGTTCAGACACGACGATCTCAGAGCCATCTGCTTATGTAGAGGCCCTTCGTGAACAGCATGTCATTGTTGACATTGAAGAGCGCCGTGCACTTATCGTGAGCCAGATCGAAGCTTTAGCAGCTAAGAAGAATTGGACGATTGCTATTAAAGAGGATTTGCTGGAAGAAGTACTGTTTCTCGTTGAAACACCGACTGTACTCTACGGTTCATTCGAAGCATCGTTCCTGGACATCCCGCAGGATGTGCTGATTACTTCCATGAGAGAGCATCAGCGTTATTTCCCGGTACTGGACGAGAACAGCAAATTGCTTCCTTATTTTGTTACGGTTCGTAATGGGGGAGCGGAATCTCTTGACGTCATTGCAAAAGGGAATGAAAAAGTATTACGTGCTCGTCTGTCTGATGCGAAATTCTTTTACGAGGAAGATCAGAAGCTGCAGATCAAAGATGCGCTATCGAAGCTGGAAAGCATCGTATTCCAGGAAGAAATCGGTACGGTAGGAGATAAGGTTCGCCGCATTCGCAAAATCGCTGATACGCTTGCAGCCAAGCTTCAGGTTTCTGCGGATCAAGTGGATCTGGTAAGCCGGGCAGCGGACATTTGCAAATTTGATCTTGTCACACAGATGGTGTATGAATTCCCAGAGCTGCAAGGTGTCATGGGTGAAGATTATGCGCTGCGCGCAGGAGAACGCCCTGAAGTAGCAAAGGCTGTATTTGAGCATTACCAGCCAAGAAGCGCGTCGGATACAGTACCTGCTTCTATTGTTGGTTCAATTGTAAGCATTGCGGATAAAATAGATACGATTGTGGGATGCTTCTCTATCGGCATTATCCCTACCGGCTCTCAGGATCCGTATGCACTGCGTCGTCAGGCTGCAGGCATTGTACAAATCGCGCTTGATCATAAGCTGCCGATCACACTTGATGAGATCTTCGAGATCGGAATTGAAATCCATGAGAACATGCGGGCGATGAAGCGTTCCAAGGATGATATCCGTAAGGACCTGCAGGAGTTCTTCGCATTGCGTGTTAAGAAGCTCTTGTCTGAAACGATGCGTTATGATGTTGTGGATGCGGTGATCAGCGCAGGGTATGATGATATCGTATCTGTTGTGAACCGTGGTACGGCACTAATGAGCACGGTGGAGACAGCTGGTGAATTTAAATCTACCGTTGATTCGTTTAACCGTGTAGGCAACCTCGCAGCCAAGGCGTCGAATGCCTCTGTGACTGAGGAGGTCTTTGTCGAAGCAGGTGAACGTACATTGTATAAAGCATGGAGCTCCACAGCACAGGCTTATCGCGAGGCATTGACCGCGAGGGATGCGGAGAAGGCACTAAGCATAGCAGCCGAATGGAGAGAGCCGATAACTTCCTTCTTTGACTCGGTCATGGTCATGGCTGAAGATGAAGCAATTAGAGCAAATCGGTTGGGTCTTCTCGCATCCATTGACAAAGACTTGAAGGCTTTTGCAGATTTCTCCAAGCTCGTCTGGTAATTTAATGCCTGATATTTGCTTAAAAAGGTAATTTGGTTAGAAATATATATACGGAACGGGGAATAGGCTCCGTTCCGTATTTGTCCTTTATTTTCCATGTGAAGATTGGAGCAGGAATTACGATGCATGAAGGCGTATATAATAATATCCCGGACCGGTGATGAATATTGCATAGGAAAATTGTGGTGGACGCGGATGCATGTCCTGTAAAACGTGAAATTCAAACTGTCGCAGCAGCATTTCAGATTCATGTACTCATGGTGTCTTCCTACGACCATCGGCTAGAAGGCGCAGAAGGGACCACGATCGTGCATGTTGACCGAAGTGATCAAAGTGCTGACCTGTATATTGCTAATCATATCAAGGCACAAGATATTGTTGTAACCCAGGATTATGGACTTGCTGCATTAGCTCTGGCCAAATCCTGCAGCGTAATTACGTTCCGAGGCAGAATTATCGACAATCAGGATATTGACTTTTTGCTTGATACTCGGCATTCGCACGCTAAGGCTAGGAAGAGAGGCCAGTATGGCAAGGGTCCAAAGCCCATGACAGATGAGGACAGGAAGTTATTTCAACATAAACTGACAAAACTTTTGAAGGATTTGCAGGAGATTGTGTAAGTTTAGCGAATAATTATTTACGTGTTAAAGAGATGAAGGTGGTTAAGATGAGTGCGGGGCAGGGTAATATACCGGAAAGTGTTATCGAATCAGTGCTGAGTCAACATGATATCGTCGACACGGTAAGCAAGTTTGTACATCTGACCAAGCAGGGCAAGTATATGAAAGGGCTTTGTCCATTTCATTCAGAGAATACCCCTTCTTTTACGGTTACACCAGAACGCCAAATCTTCTATTGCTACGGCTGCGGCAAGGGAGGCAACGCCATCAAATTCAGGATGGAAATCGAAGGATTAACCTTTCCCGAGGCTGTCAAGACGATGGCAGAAGAGAGCCATGTTCCTCTTGGGGAATGGCAAGGGCGTGATGTCGCACATCATAATCCTGAAACGGAGCGTTTGCTGCAGGCTTATGAGCTTACTGCTAAATTATACCATTATTTGTTGAAGAATACGGAGTACGGTAAGGCAGCAATCGAATATTTACGTAATCGGGGAATGAATGATAAAGCGATTGACCATTTTCAGATTGGTTATGCTCCAGCCGGTTGGAATACACTTGTACAGTTTCTAACGAAACGATCGTTCCCGCTCGCTGAAATGGAGAAGGGCGGATTAATTTCGGCCCGAAACGAAGGCGAGGGGTACGTAGATCGGTTTCGAGACCGTGTTATATTTCCAATTAAGAATAGCAGTGGCAAGATCATCGCCTTTGCAGGCCGAATTATGGGTGATGGCCAGCCGAAGTATCTTAACTCGCCGGAGACGAGGCTGTTTAACAAGAGTCGTGTCCTCTACAATATGGATCATGCAAAGGCTTCTATCCGCAAAAAAGGACAAGCGATTCTGTTCGAAGGTTACGGTGATGTTATCTCCGCCTGGGAGCATGGAATACAAAATGGGGTTGCCGGGATGGGGACTGCCCTGACGGAAAATCAAGCCCGTATGCTTAAATCTCTCAGTGATGAGGTAATTATCTGTTATGACGGTGATCGCGCCGGTCAAGCTGCCGCACTCAAAAATTTACCGATCCTGGAGTCGGCAGGAATTCAAGCAAAGGTTGCGCTCCTGACAGATGGTTTAGACCCTGATGAATTTATTCGCAGGCATGGTGGAGACCGCTTCACTCATCAAATCATTGAAGGTGCTGTTCCACCGTTAAAATTTAGACTTATAAACTTGAAAAAAAACCATATACTGCTAGAAGAAGGTGGCCGGATTGCTTATTCGCGTGAGGCCATCAAGCTGATTGCTCCACTTTCTTCTCCTACAGAGAGAGAGGTGTACTTGCGGGAGTTAGCTTCCGAAGTGCATGTGGATTTTGAGACACTGAAGCAGGAATGCAATCTCGAAAGGCAGCAAATGCAAAAAAACGAGCGTTATGGGGATAATAACGACAAAAGGTGGAATAATGGTAGGCAACAAAATAGGCAGATTCCTACACCTAATTTACTCCCTGCCTATCATACGGCCGAACGAAGGCTTCTATCCTGGATGCTTCAAGATGATGAGGCGGCTAGATATGTTGGTGAACGTCTTGGTGAAGCCTTTAACATTAGCGATCATGCAGCTATCGCTGCTTATCTATATGCTTATTACGCTCAAGGCAAACCTCCGGATCTAAGGATGTTTATGCTGTCCCTTCAAGACGATCGTCTTGAGAAGACGGTAAGCTCCATTTCCATGATGGATACGCCTGAGCAGTGGGATCACGGAGCACTGGATGATTGTATTAAAGAGGTATTAAAGTATCCGGTATTACAGCAGATCGATTCTAAAAAAGAGGAAATGATTGCTGCCGAACGATCCGGAGACTTTTTGCGTGCAGCACAAATCGCAAGTGAGATTATAACCCTAGAGAGACAATGATTGTAATTATCATACCATGTTTCTAGGGAGGAGGGAGTCGAAGTATGGCGAATGATCAGCATGCTGAACTAGAAACAGAATTGACGCTGGATCAAGCAAAGGACCAACTGATTGAGCAGGGAAAAAAGAGGTCGTCTTTGAATTACAAAGAGATCATGGAGAAACTGTCTCCATTCGATCAAGACCCTGAACAAATGGATGAGTTCTATGAACAACTCAGTGATTTAGGAATTGATGTGGTAAATGAAAGTGATGAGGATAATCCACTTCGGCCTAATGACGATTCCGAGAATAATGACGGGGACGATTTTCATTTTGATGATGATCTCAGTCTGCCTCCCGGAATTAAGATTAATGACCCGGTCCGCATGTACCTGAAGGAAATCGGACGTGTGCCGCTTCTGTCGGCAGACGATGAAGTTGAACTGGCTAAACGAATTATGAATGGAGACGAGGAAGCAAAACGTCGGCTCGCTGAAGCCAATTTACGTCTCGTCGTCAGTATTGCCAAGCGTTATGTAGGCCGTGGAATGCTGTTCCTTGACCTCATTCAGGAAGGTAATATGGGTCTGATCAAAGCGGTTGAGAAGTTTGACCACAACAAAGGTTTTAAATTTAGTACCTACGCCACGTGGTGGATTCGTCAAGCGATCACTCGTGCTATTGCCGACCAGGCTCGTACGATTCGTATTCCTGTTCATATGGTTGAGACCATTAACAAACTGATCCGTGTCTCCAGGCAACTGCTGCAGGAACTTGGGCGTGAACCGACACCGGAGGAAATCGCGGCAGAAATGGATCTAAGTGTGGAAAAGGTACGGGAAATTACGAAAATTGCACAAGAGCCTGTGTCGCTTGAAACACCAATTGGTGAAGAAGATGATTCTCATCTCGGAGATTTTATCGAGGATCAGGAAGCACTTGCTCCGGCTGATGCTGCTGCATATGAATTACTGAAGGAGCAATTGGAGGATGTACTTGATACACTGACTGAACGTGAAGAGAACGTCCTTCGTCTCCGCTTCGGACTTGATGATGGTCGTACACGCACACTTGAAGAGGTTGGTAAAGTGTTTGGTGTAACGAGAGAACGGATTCGTCAGATCGAAGCGAAGGCACTTCGCAAATTGCGCCATCCAAGCCGCAGCAAACGGCTTAAAGATTTCCTTGAATAGTTAGATTAAGGGCCTTCTGCTGTGCTTGCGGCAGGAGGTCTTTTTGTTTAATCTGAGGATGGTTTTTTTCTTTTTTTTGGATATATTTCCTTCGATTTCTTATTACCCATTATTTTAGCTTTTTTTTATGATGATTGCAAACATCGAAACGACGCAGTGCCTGACTTGTGCACGAAGTCATCGTCGTGAGATTCTTTGCAATGTACACATTTAGTATGAAGTTGGGCGGTGAAATGCATGTTGAAATTATCGAAAAGATTGCAGCTATTACATGATCTAATGGATCCGGGACGGAATCTCGCTGATATCGGCTCAGACCATGCGCTCCTGCCAGTAGCTTGTATTCAGAGCGGCCAGGCGGCCACGGCAATTGCCGGAGAGCTGAATGAAGGTCCTTATGAGGCAGCGAAGAGACAAGTGGCAAGCAGTGGTTTACAGGCCAAGATCGAAGTCAGACGGGGAGACGGTCTGGATGTAATCGAGGCAGGCGAAGTGGATACGATCACGATCGCAGGGATGGGCGGCGCGCTTATCACAAATATACTAGAACGCGGCAAGCTTAAGCTTAAGGGGGTCACACGTCTTATTTTGCAGCCTAATGTTGGAGAGGATATTTTGCGAAAGTGGCTGTTCGATAATGACTATGTGATTGAAGCAGAACGAATTCTTGAGGAAGATGGCAAAATTTATGAAGTAATCGCTGCTGTACCCGGGTATTTCAGCCATATCTCGAATGATGAAGTATATGAACCGAAACTGATCGGGACAGCTGACCATGTAATCGAGCTGACTTCTGACGAACTGCTGAAGATGGGGCCTTTCTTGGTGGAACAGGGCGGAGCTGTATTCGTAAAAAAATGGGAGTGGGAAATAGATAAGATCCAAAAGGTGCTGGCTTCTTTATCTAAATCTGACCTTCCTGAAGCAAAGGGAAAGGCCGGGGAGCTCGAACAGGAGCTGAAACGAATTGAGGAGGTGCTCTCATGTATGCAAAAGGACAAACCGTAATCTCCTATATGGAGGAGCTTGCTCCCAAGCATCTAGCTGTCCCTGATGACCGTATCGGTCTTCAGCTGGGAACGCTGGGGAAAGAAATAAAGAAGGTGCTGGTTGCTCTTGATGTGACAGATGAGGTCGTTGAAGAAGCGATCCGTATGGAAGCAGACCTCATTATTGCACATCATGCGATCATCTTCAGGCCACTCAAATCGCTGAATACGGATTCCCCAATGGGCAAGCTGTATGAGAAACTGATCAAACATGATATCGCGGTATATATCAGCCATACGAATCTTGACGTGGCAGAAGGCGGCATAAACGATTGGATGGCAGAAGCCATTGGACTAACAGATGTTTCTCCACTAGAAGATCTGCATACAGATCATCTGTACAAGCTGGTTGTATTTGTACCGAAGTCCCATCACCAAAAGGTGCTTGATGCGGTGCTTGGCGCGGGCGCAGGTTCAATCGGGGACTATAGTCACTGCAGCTTCAATATTGACGGATATGGTACCTTTGTCCCGGGAGATGATACAACGCCGTTCATCGGTAAGCAAGGACAAATGGAGCGAGTGGAAGAGGTCAGAATTGAAACAATTGTACCACATAGCATTCGGAACAAAGTCGTACAGGCGATGCTGAAGGCTCATCCTTATGAAGAGGTTGCTTATGATCTGTATCATATGGATATGAAGGGAAGAACGCTTGGGCTGGGACGAGTCGGCAAGCTGTCTGAACCTATTCTGCTCCAGGACCTAGTGAATACAGTGAAGAAGCAGTTCGATGTGAATCATGTGCGGGTTGTAGGCGATATGAATCGTCAGATCAAGAAGGCAGCTGTGCTTGGCGGCTCCGGCAGCCGATATGTGAATCATGCGCTGTTTAGAGGTGCGGATGTCATTGTTACAGGCGATATTGACTATCATACCGCTCAGGATGCGCTGATGGCGGGGATTGCTATTATTGACCCAGGTCATAATATCGAAAAGATCATGAAGCCAAACACGGCAAAGTGGCTCATAGAGAAGCTGGAGAAAGGCCGTTATGCAACAGAGGTTCATGTATCTGCGATTAACACGGAGCCTTTCCAATTTGTATAGTCGATCCCAGTAATTTCACTTGAATGATGGAGCGAGTCCTAGTATAATATGAATGTTGTCGGAAAGTTTGACAGACAATCGCTGGTGGCCTTTGTTGCCACGAGAGGAAAGTCCGGGCTCCATAGGGCAGGATGCTGGATAACGTCCAGTCAGCGCGAGTTGAAGGATAGTGCCACAGAAATGGACCGCCGATGGCTGGCTATATGCTATGCACAGGCAAGGATGGAACCGAGGTGTAAGAGACCCCGAGGAACGCTGGTGACTTCGTTCCTGGTAAACCCCATCTGGAGCAAGACCTAAAGGGACACCGCCTTTCGTAAGGGAGGCAGCCTTAGCCCGAGGTGTGTCTAGGTTGGTCGCTTGAGCTGTTCAGCAATGAATGGCCTAGATAGATGATTGTCGCTTGTGGTGGGAGGGTAGTTCCCGTTATGACCACGAAGAGCACAGAACCCGGCTTACGTAAAACTTTCCAAACTGCAACACAGCATATGAAAATGATATAACGGTAATTTGCCTGCCTAGTGCAGAACAAATTACCGTTTTTTGTTGTTGGGCAGAACGCCTTGCTGCTATGCCAAATTTTATCGAATAGACGTTTTTCTTAATTATTTTAACTATGGACGAACATCCAAGCCATTAAGTGAACAGGGAATAGATTATACTATCACTTGAAAAGGAGTTGTTCAGTATGTCTCAACGTAGTGGTCATCACATGAAAAAATGTTTTCCTCCTCTTAAGCCAATCGTTTGTGCTCCTGTTAATGTAGTAAAAGAACACTATCATCCACAAATTCAGCCTGTAATTCATCCTGTACAAATCATCAACAAGCATCATCCTGTACCTGTACCAGTTCATGAGTGGGTAGTTGCTGAAACTGAAGAAGGTGTAGGCGGCATGAGCACTGGCATGAATGGTATGAACGGTGTGGCTGGAACAAGCATGATGAACGGTGTAGGCGGCATGTACGGTAAGGGCTACCATCTTGACCGTGGCAAAAGAGGCCGCAGATAATTAAACAACAAAAAGAGCAGCCGAGTTAATCTCGTCTGCTCTTTTTGTTTTATTTCATAAATTTGTTTATCGTATCCTCCAGCTTGTCGCGAACATGCTGAGGCCATAATTGAAGCGGTGCTTGCTCTCCAGAAGCTCCTGCAGCTTCCAGCGCCTTATATACATCGATTTGACCATAACCGAAGTATTTATCATATCCGGGGTCTCCAAGGTCGATTACACTGCTGCGCATCAAATCCATCACTTCTTCGTTTGACAGATCAGAATTATATGAGCGGATCAGTCCCGCCAGTGCGGCAACATGAGGACTTGCCATAGACGTTCCCGACAGTGCGGCGTATTGATTACCCGGATAAGTGCTGGCGATGCTTGCACCTGGCGCCATCACATCAACGTAATCACCATAATTAGAAAAGTCAGCCCGATTCATGGATGCATCTGTGGCAGATACAGCAAATACTTCGGGGTAGGCAGCTGGATAGCCCGGCCGTTCCGTATTGTCATTACCCGTCGCCGCAATCAGAACGACATCATGGTCATAGGCGTATTTGATGGCATCATGCAGGAATTCAGCATCTGCGTAATTACCAAGACTCATATTTATAACCTTTGCACCGTGATCGGTCGCCCAGATGATTCCCTCAGCTACGGCATAGCTCGAGCCGGAACCGGATTGATCCAGTACTTTAACAGGCATAATTTTGTTATACCAGGTCATGCCTGCGACGCCTTCATTGTTATTCACTTTGGCAGATACAATTCCCGCAACATGAGTACCATGGCCGACATCATCATAAGGTTCTGCTTCCCCATCAATAACGTTGTACCCCTCAACCAGCTGCCCCTCCAGGTCAGGGTGATCAAGATCTACGCCTGTGTCAATAACGGCTACAATAACATCCTCACTGCCTTTGGACAATGCCCAGCCCTTGTTTGTTTCTGTCGCAGGCAGATTCCATTGATAACGAGAGAAGAGCAGGTCGTTCGGAATATTGTTAGCCAGCTCATTTTCAGGTGCAGTTTCGTTGGTTAAATATAAATAGTGGGGTTCGGAGTACTCGGGATTCCATTTTTTCTGAAAATAAGTTTGAAGCTTAGGATAATCCATTTTCTTGGATCGAAAAACATACGCCTGGCCAACTTGATGCGTATGATCCAGATCAATATCTTTCTCGATCTGGGTAAGCTTCTCTGATGTTAATTTCTCTTTAAATCTAACGACGATCTCATCTTCGTAATAATGACTTGCGTTCTGATTATCGTGACCCGTTTTGACTGTAATATCCTGTAATGTATTGGGCAGAACAGATTCTACGCTGTACTTGCCTTCTTTGGGATAAGGTATCATTCTTAAATTCCGGCGCTGATGCTCCTCCACATCATTAAGGATGTGCTGACTCATTACCGCGATAACAGCATGCTTACCGTCAGAAGATGGTTCGCCAAGGACAAAATACTTATCCTTATCGAGCGTAAGCGAAGTAGATTCATAGGACTTATGCTTTTGAAGAGCTTGCTTAGCGGAGCCAATGCTTGATTGAAGCTGTTTGTTCTTCTGAAGCATTTCCGCATCCTTTTGAATACTGAAGGACTGCTGCTTATCTTGCTCCAGATCCATCCACAGCAAGGTGTGAATGTGACTGTGCGTTGTTTCCAGTTGATCCATATAAGCTGACAGCTCTTTGCTATCCGAAGCTTTCAATTCCTCCAGCATTTTTTGCAGATGCATTTGGGCATCCATACGGGATAAATGATCGGTTGCTCGAACATCCTGTGCTTTGATTCGTTGTTTGAGCAGCTGCTCCTGCTGTGGCTTATTAGGGGTCTGCTGCTGTTCAGCCGTATTCTCTTCCCCAGGTAGTAAGATGGTGGTCATCACCAGAACGGCAGCGGCGGCGCCAATAGCCCAGTATGTCCAATTGCTTCTAGCCATTATTTTTGTATTCCTCCTGCTGTCTATATAATATCTATAGCGTGAGAAGATAAGGCTATTTTTATACGAGAGGATTTTGCAATCCTGACGAGAATAAACAGGGGATGGAATTACCGGCTTTAGGGTTATTTAAGTACCGCTCGTCACATTTTTATGGTAGGATAGTAGCTGAGAAATAATGGTCAGTAGATGCAGTTTAATCTTGGCCGGTTATAAGAAGTCTATATGAGGGACTTATTCTTTAAGGGGGAACTACCTTTATGTCAGCAAATGTGCAGAAGTTGTGTGAATCGGCACGAGAGAAATTGAAACCCGCAATTGAAAAACTGGAAACATTTCTAAACGAAAACTCACTTGCTCAGCTTGCCGCTGACCAGGATCAGGAGACCATTCCATTTTACAAAGGATTTCTTTCCGACCTTCGGCACCTGCTCGTTTTTTCTGAGGTATCGTATGAGAAGCTCGGAACGGCACTTCGTCGTGCGAATTTTGACGTTGATTTTGCGGAGAAAGCATTATATAACCTTTATCATCAGGGTATTAACAGCTTCTTCTATCCAAAGAATGAATGCTACTCTGAGGATGGGCGTTACGCATATACAGGTCAAGATGCCATTCGTTTCCGGATTAAGCCGGTAAGACCTGCTCGCGATATCATCATGGAAATTACTAAGACTTATGAAGAACTGCGTGATGACCTGAACTATTACGAAAGTGATTATCTGACTCAGCGCAGAATGAAGAGCAGAGCTTAAGCGCTGCTGGGTCGATTTTTTTAATACAAGTCATGCTAAAAGGGCTGTCCCAAAAGTCTCGTAAGAGACTTTTGGGACAGCCCTTTTTTTAAATTTGTATAACAAAAAGAAACCTTCCCTTGGTAAAATGGAGGTAGGACTGACCCCCGTTATTGAGACAGGGATCAAAACACCTTTCAAGTATGCAGCCAGTCGTCGATAATGAATCGGCGACTGGTTATTTAGTTTCGTTTGAATCCGAATTGAGTTGTAGTATGTAATATGGTCTCGATTGTCTGTTCAACGATTGTCGTCGTTGTGCAGGTTAGCCCTTCGAGATAGAACGTTTCAGACTTTAGTGTGGAATGAAACGATTCGATGGGGGCATTATCAGCAGGCGTACCTTTGAGGGACGTGCTCATGACAATGCCTTTTCCTTTTACAGCTTCCTGATATCACTGTGACGTGTAGACGCTGCCTCGATCGCTATGAAGCATCGCTCCTGGTAAAATGGGCAGTTGGCTTAACGTGTCTAGAACAAATGACGTGTCTTGCTTGTCTGCTATACTGTACGCTACAATCTCTCCGTTAAATAAGTCTAAGATACTCGAAAGGTACAATGTCTTCCCTCCAAATGGCAAATAAGTAATGTCAGTAACGAGCTTTTGCATAGGTCTGTCCGCCTGAAATTGACGCTTTAACAGGTGCTCTGCAATATGAATAGGTTGTCCGGTTGGTTTCCGTTTCTTCACTTTGACACGACACTGAAGTTGTTCCTGTTGCATAATTCGTTGCACTCGTTTGTGATTTACCTTATGCTCTGCTCGAAATAATGCCGTAATCTTCCGATATCCACAGCGAAACTTATGCTGTACACAGAGTTCATGAATCTTTTCCACTACAGAATCCTTCTTCTCGTGACCATAATTAACTTTCCAACGGTAATAGGTAGCCCGTGAAATCCCTATCCATGTACAAGCTTGTGTTATATGTCGAACAGTTTTTCGTCTTTTTCCACAAAGAATTCACAATGTCGTTGTCTTTAAAGTTTTCCTTCATTTATAATCGCTCCTTGAAAAATAATTGGTGAATCTAAAATGCCGACTATATAAAGGTTTTTCGCAAAGCTGTTCGCATAGACCAATAAATCCGAAAGGTGGGGCCTATGTGTAAGGTTGTGATGTCGATATACACAGCATATAGTTTTTTAAAAGCCAAAATACTCTTTGCCCAAAATTGGTCCTACTTACAAAGGGTTTATGCGGAATAGGTATAGCGATTATCAAAATCCTGTCTAGTTTTGGGTAAACGCAGATCACTTGTCGGCTGCAGACGGACTCGCAATGAACAAAAGAAGCTACCAGATCGGTAGAAAGCTCACACGCCGCTATATGGAGGAGATGGGGATCATCGCCTTCTACCCCGGTCCCAATCTAAGCAAACGGGACTTGAAAGCACGCACGTATCCCTATTTGCTCCGAGGCGTTCCCATTACGCATGTGAACCAGGTCTGAGGCGTTGATATCACCTACTGTGGAACCCCCACAGGCTTTGTGTACCTGGTTGCCATCATCGACTGGTATTCTCGGTATATCGTCGGCTACGCCGTTAGCAATACCATGCAGTCCGACTTCATTGTAAGAGCCGTCAAAGAGGCGATAAGGGCGCATGGAAAACCTAAAGTCATCAATAGTGACCAGGGCAGTCAGTTTACTTCAAACGATTATATCAACTGCATCAAAAGCTATGAAAAGATTAAGATCAGCATGGACGGAAAAGGCCGTGCCAAGGACAATGCCAGGACGGAACGTCTTTTCCGCAGCTACAAATGGGAGAGGCTCTATAAGGAGGATTTATCTTAGCATTTTGGATTTCGTGTCTTGACAACGGGGGGACATTACAGAATCGCGAACGTCATCTGTGAAACAGAAACTACATTTGCACAGAATCAGTATTTCTGCTAAACTGATTCTGTACTCACTCGGTAACAGTAAGTGAGGAATCCACAGCTTGTGGAATACGACATAAGGAGTAATGATTAAGTATGCTGAAAATCGCAATCGTTACTGGAAGTACCCGTCCAGGTCGTGTCAATGTCGGTGTTGCAAAGTGGGTGTACAACCTGGCAAAGGAACGCAAGGATGCTGAATTCGAGATTGTCGACATTGCCGATTATAACCTCCCGATGCTAGACGAACCGATGCCGTCGTCTACCGGACAACAATACGTTCATGAGCATACAAAAGCGTGGTCGCAGAAAATCAAGAGCTTCGATGCCTACATTTTCGTGGTGCCCGAGTACAACCATGGTCTATCCGGTGCGCTTAAGAATGCTATCGACTTTTTGACTCCTGAATGGTACAACAAGGCAGCTGGTTTCGTCAGCTATGGGGGCGTTGGAGGTGTACGCGCGGTGGAGCATCTGCGAAACGTGTTGGCATTTCTACAGGTTGCTACTGTTTCGGCGCATGTGACGCTATCGATTTTTACCGACTTTGAAAACTTCACAACGTTCAAACCACATCCACGGCATGACGCTGAAGTAGGGCCGTTGCTGGATCAAGTGATCGCCTGGGGTGGTGCTCTCAAGCCTCTCCGAACAGAGGCGTAACCGGGTCCCAAGCACCTAAAATACGTACAGTTGAAGGTGGTCCTTGCTCGTTATTTTCGATCGACAAGTAGTCTCGTAGAACTGCCGTAAGTTAAGATGAACGTGAAGCAGCTCCTATTTGCTGAAAATCGTAGGTTAAAATGGAAAATAGGGAAACCAACCATTTCAGAGCTACTAAGCAAAAGGAGCTGTTAGTATACAGTCTGCCACAAAATTCATTGGTTTAGATGTCTCAAAAGAAAAAATTGCTATTGCCATTGCTGAAGCAGGTCGAGAAGAGCCTAGATGGTACGGTACGATTCCACATACCGCTAAGGCGCTTCGAAAATTAATTAAACAGCTGGGAAATAAAGAAACGCTGGCCTTTTATTATGAAGCCGGACCTACAGGCTATGAAGCCTACCGTTGGATTACGTCGATGGGAGCACAATGTTGTGTAATCGCATCTACGCTGATTCCCAAGCGTGCAGGGGATCGCATTAAAACGGATCGCCGTGATGCATTGCAGTTGGCGCAGCTATTTCGTGCCGGGGAACTAACATCTATTTACGTCCCAACTCGTGAGGATGAAGCACTACGAGATCTGATTCGAACGCGATCCGATGCAAGGGAGGACTTACATCGTGCAAGACAGCGATTAATCAAGTTTTTGTTGCGACAACAAATCCATCCTCCCGTCACGATGTTGCTCACACCAAGCTTTCATGGTCGACCCGCTATTTCGATATTGAGTGACGCTCCATCCATTGCTGACGAAGTTTCTCCTTATCCATGCGCTCCTCCTCCTACTTAAAGATGTTCAGTCCAGTGCTGTTCTGGCAGGGACGCTTTCAGATCAATGCATCTTTTCTGAGAAGAGTTTTGTTTCCGTTCGTTCAAACTGGAATGGTTGAGGCAAGGGAAGGGCGTGACGGTGGATATGTGCTCAAAACAGATCCCACACATATTACGCTCGCTGAGATTTTTCTGATCACAAACACTGAGACAATCTCAAATTTAAATCCAACGGATCACGGAGAAACCTGTAGCCTCTTCGATCAAGTTTTTGAAGAGATTACGCATGATGTTGAGCAACAATTGCTTAGATCTTTACAGAATTACACCCTCGCGGACTTAATGGTCCGCGCGACGATCGATTTGATTTACGATGGTCGAACTGATCATCGCCGGCCGTGCTTCGCGTGTCGGAAACTTCGGGTTGTTGGGATACGACGTCCGCGATTATGAAGAGCTGTACGAGGAAAAGCTTGAACTGCTGTTAAAGATTAACGAACAGGAAGTCGTCAATTGGAGCGGACAATACCGCGCTCCTCTTCGGAACGCGAAAGTTCTTCCGCGGCCGAAAAACGGCTGGATGCCGATCTGGCGGGCGTTGGCGGAACTCCCGCCAGCGCGATCAAGGCGGGTTACGCGAGTGTTCCGATCGTTACGGGCCTGTTAAGCGGCCTGGCAACCACCGTAAAGATGTCGATCGATACTTACCGTGAGGCTGCGCAGCGAAACGGACACGATCCGGCAAAGCTGCCGCTCACGATCTCCGGTTTGTTCAATGCCGCCGAAACGAGCCAGCAGGCGATAAAAGAAATGTATCCCCACTTGAATACGGGCACGGAGCTCGTTAACGGACGGAGCTCTCCAAGCAACTTGTTGCACAAGCCGCACATCCGCACGACGTCATGAATGTCGGCACTCCCGAGCAGATTATCGAGAAAATTCTTTATCAGCATGAACTGTTCGGCCATCAGCGGTATATTGCTCAAATCGATTTCGGAGGCGTGCCTTTCGATAGGCTCAAGAAAAACATCGAGCTGATCGTGACAAAAATCATGCCGGCCGTTAAGAAATATACCGCAAAGAAGCACAAGGAGGAAACAGAATAAAGATTGTTGGATTTCAATAGATTTGTAAGTAACTTTAATATATTTATGGAAACTGGCTAACAATAGGAAGACTAAGGGAAAGGTCGGGATAAGCAATGGAGAAATATCACATCAATCCAGATGCAGGGCTGGAATTCGGCATCTATACGTTAGGCGATCATCTTCCGGACCCGCACACCGGGAAGCGCATTTCGGCACAGCAAAGAATTCATGAAATCATTGAATATGCCCAGCTGGCCGAGCAGGCGGGCATCGATTTTTTCAGCGTTGGGGAAAGCCATCAGGACTATTTTACGACGCAGGCGCACTCTGTCGTGATCTCGGCGATTGCCCAGGCGACCAAGAAAATCAAGCTAGGCAGCTCCTCGACAATTGTCAGCACGTTGGACCCAGTACGTGTATATGAGGACTTCGCGACGATCGATTTGATTTCCGATGGTCGGACCGAAATCATCGCCGGCCGCGCTTCACGGATAGGGAACTTCGCCTTGTTGGGATATGACGTCCACGATTATGAAGAGCTGTTCGAGGAAAAGTTAGAGCTGCTTATGAAGATCAACGAACAGGAAGTCGTCAATTGGAGCGGACAATACCGCGCCCCTCTTCGAAATGCGAAAGTGCTTCCGCGGCCGAAAAACGGTTGGATGCCGATATGGCGCGCCGTCGGCGGACCTCCCGCCAGTGCGATCAAGGCCGGTTATGCGGGTGTCCCGATGTATTTGGCCACTTTAGGGGGCCCAGCAACCTCGTTTAAACTGTCGATTGATGCTTACCGCCAAGCTGCGCAGCGAAACGGACATGATCCGGCAAAGCTGCCCATTTCAACTGCCGGTCTTTTTCATGTCGCCGAAACGAGCCAGCAGGCGCTGAAGGAAGCGTATCCTCACACGAACATCGGCATGGAGCTCATTAACGGGCGCAGCTATCCGAAGCAACATTTTGCACAAGGCACGGATACGCACGATGTCATGAACGTCGGCAGTCCCGATCAGATCATCGAGAAAATTCTTTATCAACATGAGCTGTTCGGCCATCAGCGGTATATCGCTCAAATCGATTTCGGAGGCGTACCTTTCGACAGGGTTAAGAAAAACGTCGAGTTGATTGCAACGAAAATATTACCGGCTGTTAAAAAGTATACCGCCAAGAAGCACAATGAGAAGCACAAGGAGGAAACGGAATGAAGATCGTCGGATTTCAATAGATTTATAAGTAACTTTAATATATTTGTAGCTACGGGCTAACAATAGGAAGACTAAGGGAAAGGTCGGGATAAGATGGAGAAATATCGCATCAATCCAGATGCAGGGCTGGAATTCGGCATCTATACGTTAGGCGATCATCTTCCGGACCCGCACACCGGGAAGCGCATTTCGGCACAGCAAAGAATTCATGAAATCATTGAATATGCCCAGCTGGCCGAGCAGGCGGGCATCGATTTTTTCAGCGTTGGGGAAAGCCATCAGGACTATTTCACGACGCAGGCGCACTCTGTCGTGATCTCGGCGATTGCCCAGGCGACCAAGAAAATCAAGATAGGCAGCTCCTCGACCATCATCAGCACATTGGACCCGGTACGGGTGTATGAGGACTTCGCGACAATCGATTTGATTTCCGATGGTCGAACTGAGATCATCGCCGGCCGTGCTTCGCGTGTCGGAAACTTCGGGTTGTTGGGATACGACGTCCGCGATTATGAAGAGCTGTACGAGGAAAAGCTTGAACTGCTGTTAAAGATTAACGAACAGGAAGTCGTCAATTGGAGCGGACAATACCGCGCTCCTCTGCGAAACGCGAAAGTGCTTCCGCGGCCGAAAAACGGCTGGATGCCGATATGGCGCGCCGTCGGCGGACCTCCCGCCAGTGCGATCAAGGCCGGTTATGCGGGCGTCCCGATGTATTTGGCCACTTTAGGGGGTCCAGCAACCTCGTTTAAACTGTCGATCGATGCTTTCCGCGAAGCTGCGAAGCAAAATGGACACGATCCGGCCCTACTGCCGATTGCGACAGCAGGTATGTTCCATGCCGCCGACACGAGCCAACAGGCGCTTAAAGAAGCGTATACTCACGCGAATGTCTTCTTGGAGCTCATTAACGGGCGCAGCTATCCAAAACAGCATTTCGCACAAGGCTCGGATACGCACGATGTCATGAACGTCGGCAGTCCCGATCAGATCATCGAGAAAATGCTTTATCAGCATGAGCTGTTCGGCCATCAGCGGTATATCGCTCAAATCGATTTCGGAGGCGTACCTTTCGACAGGGTTAAGAAAAACATCGAGTTGATTGCAACGAAAATATTACCGGTTGTTAAAAAGTATACCGCTAAGAAGCACAAGGAGGAAACGGAATGAAGATCGTCGGTTTATCCGGATCCATCGTAGGATCGAAGACAAGAACGGCAATCGAATACGCCATGAAAGACATCGCTGAAAAATATCCCGATGCAGATGCGAAATTGATTGATTTGGCGGACTACAACGTTCAGTTCAGCGACGGGCGCAATTACATGGAATACGAGGGTGATACCCGAAACGTGGCGCAAACGATCATGGAGGCCGATGCGATCATTATCGGAACCCCCATTTTTCAAGCCTCCATACCGGGCACGTTGAAAAATATATTTGATTTGCTTGCTCCTCAGGCATTGCGTGATAAAATTGTCGGTATACTGGTAACTGCAGGATCTGCTAAACATTTCCTGGTTGCAGAACAACAACTCAAGCCCATTTTGACCTATATGAAAGCACAAATTGTCCAAACCTACGTGTTTATCGAGGAAAAGGATTTCTACCGCAAAGAAATTACCAATGATGATGTCCTGTTTCGAATCCGGCGCTTGGTGGAAGATACATTCGTTTTAACAGAGACCTATACCAAAATTCGCGAAGCCAAAGAAGCGGAATACGGTTTTTAACATGAATGGAGAAACAGCCCTATTCATACTGCTGCGCTCCTTTTGGAGCCAGGTCACTGGGAGGACTTCGATCCGTTTCTATTGATGGCGGAGGATAAATTTCAAAAAGAAGCTTTCGACGTGCACCCGCGGGTTCGAGACGATCTCGTACATTATCGACGGAACGATCCATCATTATGACAGCGCGACGGGTGACGGGGCTCACAATCGCTTGGACGACAAGATCTTCAAGGAAACTTACCCCGGTGGAGGTAGAGACAGCTACCATAGAGCAGGCCCAAGCGGGGCAAGACCTTGCATAAACTCGGCGAAGCGTCCACGCTGAGATATGTGGTAAGGAAACGGCATTATCAAAGCGAGAGTCAATTTACTCAAGAAGGCAGCTAGAGACCGAAAACCAAAATGGCGATGCAGGGATAACAGCTCTAGCACCGCCATTTCTTTATTTTTACTGATTTAGACATAATGAGAGCTGTCGCCTCAAGCGAACGAACCTACTTTTGGGACAGCCTCTTTTTTATTTGCAAACAAAAGGCATCAATGCATGATTATGCTGGAGTATAAGGTATAGGCGATGAGGGTATCATACCATTTGAGGTGATAATAATGACTGTACCCATCGTTAAATGTAGCGTATCGAACTGCAGCTATTGGGGAGAACAAAATGAATGCAAAGCGGATTTAATTATGATTGACATTGATGCGCATGCCAGAAACCATCTCAAGGAAGAGTATGCAGGAGAAACATTCGATTCCGAACATCATGATCATGCAAAAACTTCTTCAGCGACTTGTTGTCATACGTTCAAACCAAAGGCTTAAGTCTTCAGCATTCTGCGGCTTCATAACCTGACAGGCACTCTAATGCTTCGGAGGTGCGAAAAATGGACAAACCAAACCAAGAAAACAAAGCAAAGGGAAGTCGTGACCGTATCGATTTTCCTCGGAAAGAGCATCATGAGCATCAGGAGGAGTACGCAGCCGAGATCAGCCCTTCAGTAAGGGTAGATTCTACTGAGGCAACTTCAAGGGCTCGTGAGCGAGATGAAGACACAACGTCTAAGCGAATAGGCTATCTGGCTCTTGCCGTATCTATTGTGTCCTTGTTTTTATGGTCTTATGTGGTAGGTGTCATAGGTATCGTTCTCGGGTATTACGCCTTCAGCAAAGGAAGACGTACAGCTGGCGGCTGGGCAATGGGCATCGGGATTGCAGCTCTGGTGAGCTACGCTTTCCTAGTAATGTTCACTTACTATTAGAAAAAAGTAATGCAGGCAGCTCTTCATAATGCGGGGCTGCCTGTTTAGTGTATTCGACTATGAAAAACAAGACTTGGCATGCAGGAAGGCAATTGTTACAATAGATCAATGAATGAATCAATTTCATTATAAAATTGATTTGGATCGCTAGTATAATTGGAGGGCTTGTTTACATATGCAAATCGATCCTGTAGGAAAATCGCTATGGTACGATGTCTCCTCTTCTTCAGGGGTCAATTCCAAATCCGCAGATTCCTTAGCATCAACAACGGCTTCTACGCCTGAATTCTCAGAGATATGGGCTGAAGTTAAGCGTGATCCATCAACAGATAGCCAAGAAGATAGAAGCAGTAATAGCTCTTACTTGTCCACAGACGGACTGCTTTGGATCAATCTTAGAACCGGTAAAGTCTCCGGCGGTCCGAGCGATATAAATTCAGACAGGACGGTGAATTCGAGTTCCGTATCCTCTTCGGACTTAGGCATCTCTTCATCTTCACCAGTGAAGTCTTCACAGCTTGGAAGAACTGCCTATGATTCGATGATCCAGGAAGCGAGCGAGAAGTATGGCGTACCTGCATCCCTCATTAAGGCTGTCATTGATACAGAGTCCGCATTTAATTCGAATGCAGTATCTGGAGCCGGAGCCAAAGGGCTCATGCAGCTCATGGATGGAACCGCAGCAGGCTTAGGTGTGACGAATCCATTCGACCCTGCGCAGAATATCGATGCAGGCACCAGATATTTATCTTACCAGCTAGAACGGTTTGACGGACAAGTGAAGCTTGCTCTCGCGGCTTACAATGCGGGCCCAGGCCGTGTAGGCCAGCTGCAGGTATCGACCGATGAACAGCTGATGAGTGTACTCCATTTATTACCTAAGGAAACTCAAGATTATATTGCTAAAATAGAAAAAGCAGAAGCGGTATATAGAGCATAAACGACAAGAAAAGACGTATAGTTATCGGATCTGAACAAAAGATCAACTTGGACAGGCGGTATAATGAACCAGCTGACTTGTCCATTTTTGGTCTTTTTCACGTTTAAGAAAGGAGGTTAGTTGATACAATATGCTTTACTTTGATTATGCGGCTTCAGCACCGCCATATGAAGATGTAATCCGCACGGTGTCAGAGGTAATGAAGCTGCATTATGGAAATGCCTCCTCTATTCATGCTTACGGGGAAAACGCAGAACGACTGCTGAACAAATCTCGCTCGGTTTGTGCCGAGGCTCTGAATGTTAAACCGGATGAAATTATTTTCACATCAGGAGCTACCGAGAGCAATAACCTTGCTTTAAAAGGAGCTGCGTTACGTTACCGTTCCAGAGGCCGTCATATTATAACGACCAGGACAGAGCATGCCTCCGTGTATGAAAGTATCAAGTTTTTGTCCGAAATCGGTTATGATATTACCTATGTGCCGGTAGATGCGATGGGCAGAGTGAAGACAGAGGATGTGTTAAATGCGATCTGCGAAGAGACAATTCTTGTAAGTCTGATGCATGTAAATAATGAGACGGGTGCTGTTCATCCTGTGGTTGAAATAGGGCAGGCTCTAAAGCGCAAGCACCCAAAGATTGTGTTTCATGTGGACGGAGTTCAAGCTTATGGCAAAATCCCTGTTCAATTAGCAGGGTCAGGCATTGATCTATATAGTATTTCGGGACATAAAATCCGCGGTCCCAAAGGCGTGGGACTCTTATATATTCGTTCTGGTCTGGAGCTGACACCTTTAATGTCAGGTGGTTCTCAGGAACAGGGAAGACGTGCGGGAACGGAGAATATTCCGCTGATTGTAGGTATGTCCAAAGCCATGCGCCTTGCCCGCGAACGTCAACCTGAGCTAAAAGCACGCCTAGAAAGGCTGCAAATCCTGCTTCTTGAGGAAATAAGCCAACATCCGGAGTGGGTACTGAACAGCTCGGAAGAAGGTGCTCCGCATATTGTCCATTTCTCTTATCCTGGCATGAAAGCTGAAGTGATGCTGCACACATTAGAGCAGCTGGATATCATTGTTTCTACTCAATCGGCTTGCTCCTCCAAACAAGCCATTCCAAGCCGGGTGCTGCTGGGAATGGGCAAGTCAGAGGCGATTGCGGACAGCGGAATTCGAATTAGTCTCGGAGATCAACATACAGAGAAAGACATATTACAGCTGATTCAGGCGATGAGACAGATGAAGGAAAGGCTTGCTTCTTTTGAAGGGTGGAATAGTTAAACCGATGAAATACGATATGTTATTGCTCCGCTTTGGAGAGTTTACACTTAAAGGTAAGAACCGAAAGCGGTTTGAGCGAACCGTCATTAAGCATGTTAAGTCCAAATTGAAGGCCTATCCGGGAACTTCCATTATTGAGGAATACGGGAGAATGTACGTAGACCTGGGTGGCAATGATCACCTCGCTATAACGGATAGTTTACGCAAAGTATTTGGGATTGTCTCCATTAGTCCTGTTAAGGTAACTCCGTCTGTAGCAGATGAGATTGTGGCAGCCTCCCTTAGTTTTATGGAAGAGCTTGATCCGCAGCAAGGAACGACCTTCAAGGTAAATGCAAGAAGGGTCTGGAAAGCGTTCGAGCATTCTTCTCATGAAATGAATCATTTGGTCGGGGCCCCCATTCTAAGACAATTCAGCGCACTTAAAGTGGATGTGAGAAATCCGGATATTGAGCTTAAGATTGAAATTCGCGAGGCGAGATCTTATTTGTATTATGAATCCGTTCCTGCAGTCGGAGGTTTTCCACGCGGATCTAACGGCAAAGCCATGATGCTGTTGTCAGGAGGGATTGACTCCCCCGTTGCCGCATGGTCTTCCATGCGCCGCGGATTAGAGCTGGAAATGGTTCATTTCTTCAGCTTCCCGTTTACAAGCCAAAAGGCAAAGGACAAAGTTATTGATCTGGCAAAAATTCTTGCTGATCATGCAGGTGAAGTCAAGCTTCATCTGGTTCCTTTTACAGACGTTCAAACCTCGTTTACGAAGACGGGGCAGGATAATCTAATGATTACGCTAATGCGTCGTTCGATGCTACGAATCGCAACTCAGCTGGCGGAACGAGAAGGGGCACTGGCTATTGTAAGCGGAGATAGCCTTGGTCAGGTAGCCAGCCAGACTCTTGGAAGCATGAACGTTATTGGGAGGGCAACCGATCTTCCGTTGTTAAGGCCGCTTGTGATGATGGATAAGAGTGAAATTGTAAAGATTGCTGAGGACATCGGTACGTACTCTACATCCATTTTACCTTATGAAGATTGCTGTACCTTGTTTGTACCCAAGTCTCCGACAACGAACCCGAATTTGCGAATTGTCGAAAAGATTGAGGCATCCCTTCCGGAGCTTCCTCAATTAATTGCGAGTGCGGTAGAGCAGACGGAGACGCTGGTCCTACGCAGCAATGACGATACAGCTATGCCTGATTCGATACAGGAAGACTGGTTCTAAGGATTCCATAGATATATAGTGTTATTTTGATAAAACTAAAAAAAGCTTATCGCTGTTATTGTCAGCGATAGGCTTTTTTAGTGTGAATGTGACGGCTAGAAGCTTGTCCAATTATCAAATCTTTTTGCTCTTGTCTTAAGAGTAGGAGTGTTCCCTCTTCATATTCTGCTGTTTCCGATAGCCGGCGAACAAAACTCCGCCGATAACAAGAATAATAAATAGGATCCGAAGAACGGGATGCGAGATAAAGAAGGTTTCAAATCTTTGTTCTTCCGTAATCATATTCGAGGCCGTATAGGCCAGTACAGCAGCGCCAATATACATAACCCAAGGAAAACGATCAATGAGCTTGATAAACAAGGTACTACCCCATACGATGATAGGAACACTGATCAGCAGACCCAAAATAACGAGAATAAGATTTTGCTCCGCTGCGCCAGCAACAGCAATTACATTATCAATCCCCATAGCTGCATCAGCGATGATAATTGTGCGTACAGCCGACCATAAAGAGCTCCCGGCTTTGATATCGCTATGTTCGTCGGCACCTTGGTCAGCCAGCAGTTTGTAGGCAATTCCTACAAGCAGCAGCCCGGCAACCAGCAGCAGCCATGGAATTTGCAGCAGCCATAGTACGATGATTGTTGCAAAAATACGAATCAGAACTGCACCGCCAGTACCATACACAATCGCTTTCTTCTGTACATTTTGCGGCAGATTACGGGCAGCTAGTCCAATTACGATAGCGTTGTCCCCGGCAAGGATTAAATCGATAAAAACAATTTGCAGCAAGCTGATTAAAAACTGACCGATATCCAAGTCTTGTCACTCCTTTACTCTAACCATGATTCCGAATCGTTCGATTGCATAAATCGGAGTTCATTATATTCCTCTGATTTCTCAGCGTCAAGCATAGCTAGGACAACCAGGGCATACATCTAGGGTATGGAGGTGTTTACCCTGTTCATGGATGATATTTGGCTTATAGTTCAGATACTAATGATTAACCTTGTTTTAAGCGGCGATAACGCCGTCGTCATTGCTTTGGCAAGCCGTAATTTGCCTGAGCAGAGCCGCAATAGAGCCGTATGGTGGGGGGCTTTTGGTGCAGTTTTATTAAGATGTATTTTAACCTTTATTGCGGTGCTCATACTTGGCATTCCGTTTATACAAGCGGCTGGCGGTATTATGCTGCTGTACATTGCGCTTAAATTGCTGTTTGAAGAAGACGGGAATGTTAATATTAAACAATCTACAACTTTATGGAGTGCTGTATACACGATACTCGTCGCAGACTTTGTCATGAGTCTGGACAATGTTCTGGCCATTGCTGCCATCGCAGACGGTGATCTAGCACTTATCGTGATCGGGATCGCGATTAGCATTCCCATTGTCGTTTGGGGCAGTGGTATTGTTGTTAAGCTGCTGCACCGCTTTCCGATTCTGGTCTTTGCCGGATCAGCCATATTAGCTTATACTTCCGGCGAGATGGTTCTTCGTGATCCGAAGCTGGGGTTATGGCTTCAAGAGATTTCTGCAGGTTATGAGACATTGCTGCCCGCACTTTGTGTTATTTTGGTTATGCTTGGCGGTGCATTTTTCAAAGTATTAAGATATCGGGTAGATACATAAATGGATTAATCACAAACCGGCAATTCGAAGCCGGTTTTTTTAGTATTGTTGGAACAAGTTATGCAAGGCACGGAGTGGGGGACAGGATCTTCTTGTCAAATATGAAGCATGACAGTAGTTTTTTGCAAAAACATCGGATAAACTAGAATTATACATGCTAATACAGTTCCCAGTGAACGTAGATCATGGATTACCTTGGATAGAAGCAGATAATCATACAAACGGGGTGAAGTGTGAAGTGAAGGGAAGAAATGAAAGGTTGGTCGGCATCTTTATCGTCATTGCCGGTCTTGTCATCTTACTTGGTCAATTGGGTTTCTTTAGCTTTCTTGGGCGAAATTTCTGGCCTCTGATATTAATCATTCCAGGAATTATTCTCCATCTTTTGTATTTCTTTAGAAATACGAGTGCGGTTATTTTGGTGCCGGCAGGAATAATGACGGTGTATGGTATTTTCTTCCTGATATGCAGCATTTGGGGATGGCATCTGACTGCATCTCTCTGGCCTGTTTTTATAATAGGGGTTGCACTGGGCTTGTTTGAATATGCCTTATTCGAATATCCACGGCCTGCGGTGATCTACCGGACGTCCATTATTTTGCTTGGGGTGTCTATCGTTCTCCTGTTCATAACCATGCTCACAACCGGATTTATATATGTCATTGCTGCTTTGCTTATCTTTGTGGGTATTTGGCTTATCTTCGGAAGACCTAAACCTAATCGGCGGCGCTTTCGATAAGCTACTTGATTTTTAGCGTTTTTCGTCTATAATATAAGGGATATATGTGCGTCGGAGTTATCACCCGGCGCTTCTTTTGTGAGTAAGGTCGTTATATATAACAAGAATCAATTTCATGGCTTGTTAATATGAATTTGATTCAAGAATCAATTTCATGACTTGTTACTATGAATTTGATTCAAGAATCAATTTCATGGCTTGCTACAATGGATTTGATTCAAGAATCAATTTCATGACTTGCTATAATGAATTTGATTCAAGAATCAATTTCATGCTTGCTACAATGAATTTGATTCAAATAGAAATGATTTTGGAAAGGATATGGATATAAACCATGCATGTAAGAGAGAATATTCGCAATATTGCGATCATTGCCCACGTTGACCACGGCAAAACGACACTTGTAGACAAACTGCTTCAACAATCCGGAACCTTCCGCGAACATGAGGCCGTACAAGAACGCGCCATGGACTCCAATGATTTGGAACGTGAACGCGGGATTACGATCCTTGCCAAAAATACTGCGATCAATTATAAAGATTTCCTTATCAATATTGTTGATACACCAGGACACGCCGACTTTGGCGGAGAAGTAGAACGGATTATGAAGATGGTTGACGGCGTACTGCTCGTTGTCGATGCGTATGAAGGCTGCATGCCGCAAACCAAGTTTGTACTGCGCAAGGCTCTGGAGCATAACCTGACGCCAATCGTAGTTGTTAACAAAATTGACCGTCCGGCAGCTCGCCCGGCTGAGGTTATTGATGAAGTGCTTGACCTGTTCATCGAGCTTGGAGCCAATGATGAGCAGCTTGATTTCCCAGTTGTATATGCTTCTGCACTCAACGGTACTTCAAGCATGGATCCGGAGAAACAAGATGATAACATGATGAGTCTGTATGAGACGATCGTTGATCACATTCCTCATCCGATTGAAAGTGTTGATGAGCCATTGCAGTTCCTCGTCACACTGATGGATTACAATGAGTATCTGGGACGTATCGCAATTGGACGTGTTAACAGAGGCGTAATTCGTCAAGGACAGGCTGTAACCGTTATTCAACGTGACGGATCTAATAAATCTGCACGTATTGAGAAATTGTTTGGATTCCAAGGACTAAAGCGGGTAGAAGTAGCTGAAGCGGGTGCAGGCGATATCGTTGCCATAGCAGGGATCAAGGATATTAATATTGGTGAAACGATTGCCGATCCAGCGAATCCTGAAGCTCTGCCGGTTCTCAAGATTGATGAGCCGACACTTCAAATGACGTTCCTTGTTAATAACAGTCCTTTTGCCGGACGAGAAGGAAAATGGGTCACATCCCGCAGACTTCGTGACCGTCTGTTCAAAGAGCTTGAAACTGACGTGAGTCTTCGTGTTGAAGAAACAGACAGCCCGGATGCTTATGTCGTATCTGGCCGTGGTGAGCTTCACCTTGGTATTTTAATCGAGAACATGCGCCGTGAAGGCTATGAACTTGCGGTATCCAAGCCGGAAGTTATCATCAAGGAGATTGATGGCAAGAAGATGGAGCCAATTGAGCGCCTTATGATCGATATTCCTGAAGAAAGCATGGGTGCGGTAATGGAAAGCCTGGGTTCCCGTAAAGCCGAAATGGTCAACATGATCAATTCCGGTAACGGCCAGGTTCGTCTGGAGTTCCTGATCCCTGCACGCGGCTTGATTGGATATCGTACGAACTTCTTGACTCTGACTCGCGGCTATGGCGTAATGAACAATGCATTCGACAGCTATGGTCCACTCGTAGGCGGTCAAGTTGGCGGACGTCATCAGGGCGTGCTCGTATCCAGTGAGAATGGAACATCAACATTCTACGGTATGATTGGTGTTGAGGACCGCGGAATGCTGTTCCTTGATGTAGGAACGGAAGTTTATGAGGGAATGATCGTTGGTGAACACAATCGTGACAATGACATCGTCGTGAACATCTGTAAGGAGAAACAATTGACTAACGTACGTTCCGCAACCAAGGACGATACGGTTAAGATGAAGACTCCTATAATCTTCTCCTTGGAGCAAGCTCTTGAGTACTTGAATGATGATGAACTGTGTGAGATTACTCCGAAGTCCGTTCGTCTCCGTAAGAAACTCTTGAATAAGAGTGAGCGCGAGCGTGCTGAGAAGCATCGCAAGATGTCCCAAGCTAATCTTTAATAATTTGAATCAAATTGATTCATCCAAATAATGAATGTGGAAAAGAGAGCACGAACTTGAAAGGAGATGAACGCCACCATGCAGGCATGGTTTGCGTCACACCCGATCGTTAGTTATGTGGTTATATTTGTACTGATTACTTATGTCTACAATAAGGTATTTCGCCCACAGCAGAAAATGCCGTTACTAAAAGAGATATTACTGTACATTTTGATGGCCATCGGCTCCTTCATGCTGCTCGTTTTCCAAATTGATAAATTACCGATCATTCAATGCTTACTTGTCGCGGTGGCACTAATGCTGCTGGTCAGAATCCGCTATTTTGTGGAGGCTCGGCAAAAGAAAAAAGCGGAGTCTTCTGGAGAGACAAGTAAAATGTAGCTATAGTAAAGATAACTTCAAATGCACACATTAGAGAGACCGCCCTAATCAGCGGTCTTTCCGTTTTTTTGGAGCTGTTTAAATTTTTTATTTATGTGGAACATATACCCATATTTGAAATGCATCAGCGGTGGCGGTAATATGTAAAGAGCAACCAAAGAAATATATAAAGGTGTTGAACTTATAATATGAGTGGATCTAACGGACTGCCTCCACGCAACAGAGGTGGCAAGAGCAGCGATAACAACGCAGCGCAGACAACGACCAAGAAGAAAGTAAAGAAGAAAAGTCCGATCAAAACATTTATGAAATGGGTACTATCTCTAATTGTTATTGGTTTGATCGCGGGTATTGGGTATTTGTATATGGTATTTAATGATGTCATTGACACGGGGAATAATAATCCTGTGGCAGCTGAGGATTCAGCCAAAGTGAAGCCGCAGACGATGCTGATCTTGGGAACGGACTATCGAGAGGAGACGGGCACCCACCTGTCTGACGTCGTGATGGTAGCCTCGCTGCATCCGGAGACGAAATCCGCGACCATCGTATCTCTGCCACGTGACACTCTGGTTCAGCTCGAAGGTTATACCGAGAGGAAACTGAATGAATTCTATCCTCGATTTAGAGCTGCGGCGAAAGAATCAGGCATCTCTGCAGAGGAAGAAATGCGGGTTATGATTGGCAAATACCTGGATGTCGATATTGATTACGTCACCGTGCTGAACTTCAAGGCATTTGAAGAGATTGTGGATGCCCTGGGCGGAGTCGAAGTTAATGTGAATCAGAATATGTGCTATAAGGATACCGCGGATGATACCGACATTAATCTGACTGCCGGTCCTCAGCGTTTGAATGGCGAGGATGCGCTTGGGTATGTTCGTTATCGCAAATCAAACTGTGAACCTAAGACGCCAGCTTCGGACGATTTCTCCCGCAACCAGCGTCAAAGTGAAGTTCTTCACTCGTTAATGGATCAAATGAAGTCTCTTGGCGGTGTTACGAAGATTGGAAAAGTCGTCGGTGCTGTAGATGATAATATGACGACAACGGTAGAGAGTGATCAGGTTAAGAATTTCATTTCAACCTATTGGAATCTTCCGAAGGAAAGTGTAAACTTTGTGCCGGTGACAGGAACATGGAATAGCCCCTATGTATATATTAATCAAGGGGAGTTAGACCAAGCGAAGCAAGCACTAGCGAAAGAGCTTGCAGGCGAGCATTCTTCTGGAGCAGCTGAAGCTTCTGGAAATTAAATCATCTGCAAAATATCTGTTCAAACCTTGAAGAAGTAGTGATATAATGTGGATGTATCCCATAGATGGAATTCATTAGCGGAGGTCCTGTCTATGTCCAACTATGCTAATCGAATGGAATATCGCTCTCTTCATATGAATATGCTGACAAATGCACTGTTTTGTCATGAATACAAGCCCGGTGAACCCTGTTCACTGGGCTCTTTGTATTTAATGTGATGAACGATGCATATTCCACGGATATTTTCAGGAAATTGTACAATTATTTGCTCCCGGTCGAATACATTTAGATATGGGATACACGATTGTCCTTATCGCTGCCCATAGCTTGCCCTAGCTGTACTTAAACGACGCCGCCTTGGAGGGGATACCAATGAAAAAAATTTTTGTGTTGGATACGAATGTGCTGCTTCATGATCCGGGCGCCATTTATGCTTTTGACGAGCATGAAGTTGTAATTCCTGCCGTAGTGCTGGAGGAAATCGACTCCAAAAAGCGTAATGCAGATGAAATAGGGAGAAATGCGAGATATGTCTCGCGTTCATTAGATGGATTAAGGGAGCACGGACATTTGCACAGTGGAGTACCTTTACCGAATGGCGGAAACTTAAAGGTAGAACTAAATCACCGCAGTTTCATTAGAGTACAGGAGATGTTTGGTGAAGTTACAAATGATAATCGCATACTTGCAGTTGCGCTCAATTATCAGCTTGAGCAGGAGCATAAGGAGGTACCACGAGATATTGTTTTAGTCAGCAAGGATGTACTCGTACGAATCAAGGCAGATGTGCTTGGTCTTAACACTCAGGACTATTTGTCTGATCGTACCGCAGATCCAAGTGAATTGTATCCGGGGTATACTGCGATTAGAGTCCATCCTTCCGTAATCGATGAATTTTATACGTATCGTTTTCTGCCAATTATACCATTGCAGCTAAATTATAATCTGTATCCACACGAATTTATTATATTGAAGGACGAGATGGGCACGGGTAAATCTGCCCTGCTTAAGGTGAATCAGGAAGCTACCAAGCTGGAGCCTCTATATCTCAGTAATGATCCGGTCTGGGGAATCGTCGCACGCAATGCACAACAGAGAATGGCTTTAGAGTTATTGTTGAATGATGATATACCGCTGGTAACAATTACAGGTAAGGCCGGAACGGGGAAAACAATGCTCGCCCTTGCAGCAGGACTTCTGAAGGTCGAGGATGAGCATAAATACAAAAAGCTTCTCATCGCAAGACCGGTGGTTCCGATGGGCAAGGATATTGGTTACCTCCCAGGGGAGAAAGAGGAGAAGCTTCGTCCCTGGATGCAGCCGATATACGATAATCTGGAGTTTCTGTTCGATACGAAAAAGGCGGGTGACATCGATAAAATACTCATGGGACTCGGCAGTATACAAGTAGAAGCGCTCACTTATATTCGAGGCAGATCGATTCCTGGGCAGTTTATCATTATTGATGAGGCTCAGAATTTATCGAAGCATGAAGTAAAGACCATTGTTTCTCGTGTAGGTGAAGGAAGTAAGATTATTCTGATGGGTGATCCAGAGCAAATAGACCATCCATATCTTGACTCAGCAAGCAACGGTTTAACATATATTGTTGAACGGTTTCGTCAGGAAGGGATCAGCGGACACATTATGCTTGAAAAAGGCGAACGCTCCAAGCTCGCTCAGCTGGCAGCTGATCTCTTGTAGGCTATATATTTCCCGGAAAATGAAGAAATCGCTGAGAAGAGCCGGATATCATTCCGGTTCTTTTCTTTGACTAGACTAGTAACCAGAATGGAGAATGAAAGAGAAGTTAGTAGGACAAGCAGACTATCCATTTGGTACAATAATGGGGAAAGGTTGGATATTTCTAGGGGAGGTACCGAAGCTGTGAAGCGAAGAAACCAGTGGATACTGTTTGTCGTGTTATTGTTGTCCTTGACCATATTGTCTCCAAGCCTTGAAATATCTCGTGACCCTGTAACGGATGAGGACGATCAGAGCACGGATCCGTTATATCGTCCAGCTCCTCAAGTTCCACAGGAGCAGCAGCCATTGAAAATAACGGTGTCGATGAAGGAGCAGGAATTTGCAGTTTTTCAGCGCTTCGCTGTAGAGATCGGAAATAGGATCGGTACCGGCGTTGAAGTACATAATATGAAAGAAACTAGTGAAAGCGATGAGTATGAAGCCATACGCGAAGGTTTTATGTTAGGTGACAGTGCAGACATTACCTTGCTGAATAATCGTCATGTTCGGTTGTTTGCCATGCAAGGCTATTTGAGACCGTTCATAGGGAATGACCTGAATGGAATGGCTGCAGATCCATTTCCGCAGGTGATTACGGTAAATGAATGGAATCAATATCGCTGGGCTGTTCCTCTTGATATTGATCCATATATCTATGCTGAAGCCCGCAGAGACAATGCGTCGTCACCACCCTTGCAATCAATGAGCACTGATGAGGATTGGATGAACCGAATAACAGCATGGTCAAAGACGGACGACAAGCCATTCTTTTTGGATGTGGAAGATCCGCTGGCCTTTGCCTCCTGGCTTGAATTTCGAGGAATTATCCGTCAAACAGAAGATCTCTTCAACCCTGATGAGCAGAATGAACAAATGCAGTCAAGGCTTCAAGAACTGGAGATGCTCCTTCCTTATATTGAGACAGACTTCAAGAATTCTGCTTCCGGTCATTTGAACTGGATCTCTGGAATTGTTAAGCTGTCTGATATGCTGCCTGAGTATCGTGGAGAACTTACCGAGTACATTAACAATGATGTGGAAACACAGGCCCTTACGGTGACGGGCCGCAGCTTTGCCATTTCCTCTAGAACAGGGCAAATGGACCTGGCTTCCGAATGGATTAAGGCAATGACATCCCCTGAAACTGCACAAGACTGGTTTGAAGAAACAGGGAATCTGCCGATTTATAGATCCGTTTATGAAGAGCTGGGGATGCGGGACGTTACAAGAGCCATTCCTGTTCAGGCTCTAGAACAGAGCCTTGAGGCTGCTTATCATAATGACCTGCTTAATGGAGACTTGCTCAATAGTGCACAGCCCCTGATCACACAGTTTTTGCGTGGCGATATAACTGCTGAGGTATATTATTCACGTGTGCAGTCCTTGTTCTCACAACAGGGAGAGGACGAAATGCCGAGTGAGTCTGTGCAGAATCCACAGCCATGAGCGGGAGTATTATTTCAAGGCTAATTCGAGCGTCACTTCCAGCGTCTGGTCCTTTGTAGAGACATCGGTTGCTTTGATGAAAGACATGAGCTTTTGCGGGTAAAATCCCAGATCGAATTCTTGCTGAAGCATGCTCCGAGTTGTATCCGGAAGTTCAAAGCCGTTAAATACGAGCTTGTCTACATGAAATAGAAGACCGTTAGTCGGCTCATCAATGACGGTGTAATGACCTTGTACAGCGAGTTCAAGATTGTCTCTTTTTCCACTGGCGATGATATAATCATCGGTAAATTCAAAAGCAAAATCGTTGAATATTTCATTCTCCGCTCTCAGAAAATTGTTTAATTGCTCTTCATTGATTCGAATCGAATAGGTTCGGCCATTTGTTGAAATGATGCCTTTTTCCTGTTGGACGAAATCGGGCAGATGATTCATGGCGGAGGCAAGTGCGCCGAAGTACCGCTTCACCTCATGTATGCCTACATTGTTCCAGTAAGTGTTCAGTTCCTCAATCAGCTTCTCCATCAGTTCCCGGTTACCATTGCTCGCCAGCGTATCCTCAACTTCCTGCTCCAGCAAGAGTACTCTTTCCCGCTGACTCTGTAAATTATGTTTAAGCATGCGAAGCTCTGCGTCATTCTGATCCAGTCTAACTGCCATTTCTTCAAGCTCCTGCTGCCTCGAATGATAAGCATGAAGTACCTCATGATCTCTGCCTATGATAATTTCATAATAGCTTGCCACGATTTGAATGGAGCGCAGCGACTTTGCCTTCAAAAAAATATGCAGCAATTGATCCCGCTCCCCCATATAATAGGACCTCACAATAGAGGCAGCACGTTCCTGATGATCTTTCATTTCTTCCTTATGTACAGACATTTCGGCTTCAAGTGACCCTCGGCTTTCTTCGATTTGCTGCTGCTGTACTTCTATGCGCTCGATCTCGTGATCAATTTCAACGATAGACAGGCTGTTCTGCAGAACTTCTCTCGTATTCTCGTCCAAGGTGGGTTCAGCCTGGATAGGGGAGATATGGTGAAATAACAGTAGAATAGAACAGCAGATGGTCACATAATATATAGAACGGTTTCTCATATATTTCCTCCCTATAGCTTGTACTAGTAAAATGGGTCTAAAGCTTGATAGCATTGAGATAGCCACCAAGTTACAAACTTCCTGTATCATATACTTAAAACATACATATGAAAAAGAAAACAAATAAAGAACGGATCAGCTTAACTTGGCTGATCCGTTCTTTATTTGTTTAATGAGATGTGCTATAGAGGTTTGCCCATTTCGAATACAGTCCAGTAGCTGAAGCCTGAAAAGGTGATAATCATGTAAGCCCAGAACAATAAAATATAGGTTCTCTCCGTAAATTTCAAATAACCGAGAATGACGAAAAAAGCGGTTTGAAGGAAAAATAACAAAGCCATCTCCAACATATTACCTGCAAAGGCCATAAGACCAATCGTTAGAGTGAAAAATCCCAGCACACGAAACATGCGCGCCACGATGACTACCCCCTCTCTTAAGAACGCTCGTCTAACTACTAAGTAACATTATATCTGTTAAGGAAAATGATGTAAATAAAAAATGGATATGAAAGCGAAATCTTTTAGGGTATGTCCAGGGAGCAATTTGGAAATACATTTTAGTATGAAATAGATTCTATGAACTCTATGAAGGGCATAAGAATGATTAAAGCTGAATTTTATAACCGGCTTTTCATCTCATAGCTTGATTCGTGCTGTAAGGTGAGGCTGTGATTATGGATGTCGTTAGGAGGTTTATAGCATGACTGCAGTTAGACAGGATGCATGGAGCGCGGAGGATGATTTGATCCTGGCTGATGTTACGCTTCGCCATATCCGGGAAGGAAGCACTCAGCTTGCCGCTTTTGAGGAAGTAGGTGAAAAAATCGGTAGAACTTCGGCTGCATGCGGTTTCCGCTGGAACAGCTTCGTTCGCAAGAAGTACGATGAAGCTATAGGCATTGCCAAGGCTCAGCGCCAAAAACGAAGCTATTCGAAAAGAGATGCTGCTGTTCAGCCTCAAGTTGCAGCATTATCGGTAATGGAAACCGATGAGCTTATGTACAGAACAGAGGGGTTCTCTGAGGAAACCTTGTCTATTGACGCTGTAATCCGCTTCTTAAGGCAATGGAAGGGGATTGTTCAGGAAAATTCTAGACAGCTGAAGCTCATCGAGAAGGAATTGCGCGAAAAAGAAGAAGAATTGAACGAGCTTAGATTTGAGAATGATCGCTTATCCAAGCAAGTCAGCGAAGTACAAACCGATTATCGGGTAGTAAACGATGATTATAAAGCGCTCATTCAAATTATGGATCGTGCCAGAAGACTCGCTTTTTTATCTGAGGAAGAAGAAGATAAAACTCGGTTCAAAATGGATGCGAATGGTAACCTAGAACGTATTGAATAAACTTGGATATCCAGTAACAAGTCTAGAAGTGGGATTGTGGAACTCAAAGCCTGTTTGACCGCGTAATGCGTGGTCAAATGGGCTTTTGTCATATGCTTCTAACTAATATATAGTAAGAGAGAAAGGTATGCTTGGAGGTGGAACGAATTTGGTTATTGATGTCATTGGTGCGGGCTCTCTTGGTCTTATGTATGGCGGAGCCCTCGTATATGCAGGAGAAGAAGTAAGGTTCTGGACTAGAACGAGAGCACAGGCTGCACGTTTACTTGAAAATGGAATTACTATAAACCAGCCAGACGGACAAGTATGGAGCGTACAAGCTGGGAGATTTGAAGCGAGAGAGCTTGTATCCCTACCAGAGGAATGGAGGAAGAAGCCCGGACATATAATCATGCTTATGACGAAACAAGGAGGTCTTCAGGAATCAATGGAGATGCTGACTAAGGTCAGCAAGCTGGATACGGCTATATTTTGTTTTCAGAATGGAACGGGACATATTCCTGTCATTACCGAAGCATTTCCTTCAGCCCGGGTGTATGCTGCAATTACAACGGAGGGTGCCAAACGAATAGATGAGATCGAAGTGACAAGGGCTGGTTACGGAGAGACGCACATCGGCTGGTCATATCGCGCAGGAGCACCTATTGAGGCAGAGGTGGACACTTTAGTCCATAAATTGCTTAAAGCAGGATTTGATACAAAATCGTCGAATGAAATCGATAGATTGATTTATCGGAAATTGGTCATTAATGCGGTAATTAATCCACTGACTTCTCTCTGGAAAATACCAAACGGGGAATTACTGGCAAGTCAAGAGAGAATGGAGGCGATGAAGCAGCTCTACACTGAGGCTGTGGCTGTCTATGATGCTCATCGGATTGAATATGATGCAAATCTATGGGAACAAGTTGTTGCTGTTTGTCAATCGACCTCGAGCAACTGGTCTTCCATGTGTATGGATGTCCTCCATGGCAGGCCAACCGAGATTGCTGCTATTAACGGCAGTATTGTCGCTATGGCAAGAGAGGCGGAAATGCGTGCGGAAGGTCATCAGCTCGTATGGAAACTTATTGAGGGAATGCCACTAAGGAGGGAGTAAAGGGAATTGAACGCTATCGGATCATTTCTTATTGTACTTAGCATGCTTCCGTTTTTTCCGTTTTTGATCGTGTACTACGGAATGGTTTATTTTAAGAAACCGAAGAAGACGGCTCTTCATACGGCAATGGATGTAACGACAATCTTTTTGATCGCAGCTGTTGCCGCGTTGTTTAATAGCACTTTTGATTTACGTTTCGGCTTCTATCTGATTTTGCTGGTGCTGCTCATCTCGTTGGGTTTAATTGGAAGCGCACAAACTCGTCTAAAGGGGAAGATTAACTACAGAAGGATGATAAAAGCCGTTTGGCGCATGGCTTTTGTCGCAATGGGATTCAGCTATATAGTACTTTTAGCCTTTGGATTATTCAGCTACATACTAGATTTAATGTAAGGAAACATAACGCGAATTGTGTGCAAAATGTGTCGAATGTGTCGAATGGTGAAAAAAAGTCATTTTTCAGAAAAAGTTATGTAGATTTTTTTGACCGCTGGTTGTATAATCTATAAACATATATACCACATCATCTTTTTAGGGGGAAATGCTTGATGAAAAGGAAGAGTTTGTTAGTCCTTTTGACGCTAGTTCTTGCATTTGGTTCCGTACTTGCAGCGTGCGGTTCTGACAATAGCAATGAAGGCAGTCAATCTGGTGAAGGAAATGCACCAGCAGAACAGGTTTTGAACATTAATTTGAGTGCTGAACCGCCGACTTTTGACCCGGCTCAAGCTCAAGACAGCCAGACTAACACGGTATTGAAGCTTATGTATGAAGGCCTAGTTCGTATGGGCGAAGATGGTAACCCAGATCCAGGTGTTGCGGAATCTTGGGAAATTTCTGAAGATGGCAAAGAATACGTCTTCACACTTCGTGAAGATGCTAAATGGAGCAATGGCGATGCAGTAACAGCAAACGATTTTTGTGTTCGCGTGGAAGCGCGTCCTTGATCCCGCTTCTACACCGGCTCCACCTTATGCTTATCAGCTGTACTACATCGAGAATGCAGAACAGTTCAACACTGGCGAAATCACAGATTTCTCCCAAGTCGGCGTTGAAGCAGTAGACGAGAAGACTCTTAAAGTAAAACTGGCTAACCCAACTCCTTACTTCTTGGGTCTGACTTCCTTCTACACTTACTACCCAGTTCATTCCTCTGTTGAGGGTAATGACAAATGGGCGACTAACAAAGATTCGATGGTTGTTAACGGACCGTTCACGCTTACTGAATGGACAACAGGTCAAAAGATCCAAGTTACGAAGAATGAACAATATTGGGACAAAGACAGCATCAGCCTTGCTCGTGTAGATATGTCTTTGACAAACAGCGGTGCGACAGAACTTTCTTCTTATAGAAATGGTGAAATCGATTATGCTGGTGCACCTAACGGTGAAATCCCTACAGACCAAATCAAAGGTGTTCAAAGTGAATTGCCTGAAGAATTTAATGTGAAAGGTATCGCTAGTACGTACTACTATATGTTTAACGTAACAGCTGAGCCTTTCCAAAATGCTAAAATCCGTAAAGCCTTTGCAATGTCTATCAATCGTCAAGCGATCGTTGACAATGTAACTCTTGGCGGACAGCTGCCAGCATTTGGATTTGTACCTCCAGGTATCAAAGGTGCTTCTGATGAGTTCCGTACCGAAGTTGAAGATGCATACTTCCAAGAGAATGCAGAAGAAGCAAAACGTTTGCTTGAAGAAGGTATGAAGGAAGAAGGCTACACAACGCTTCCTAAAATTACTCTGATCTACAACTCCAGTGAAGCTCACCAAAAACTGGCTGTAGCTGTAGCGGATATGTGGAAAAACGCTCTTGGCGTAGAAGTTGCCACTCAGAACCAAGAGTGGGGTGTGTTCCTTGAAACTCGTAAGAACCTGAACTATCAAGTAGCACGTGCTGGCTGGTCCGCTGACTACAATGATCCGATGACATTCATGGATATGTGGACTACAGGCAACGGTAACAATGATTCCGGTTATGCAAACCCTGAGTACGATGCGCTTATCGAGCAAGCAGCTGTAGAGCAAGATGCAGCTAAACGTAATGATCTCTTTGCTCAAGCTGAGAAAATGCTCGTTGAAGAGGACATGGTCATTGCACCGTTGTACTACTATACAAATGTTTCTTTAACTAAGCCTTACCTTAAAGGCGTTAGCCTTGATTTCAGTGGAGCAATTGACTTCACTAGAGCTTCTGTTGAGGGTAAGTAAGGATATAACTGTATAGAAGCTTCGGGATATATATGCGGGCTAACCCTTATATATCCCGATTTTTTTGTATGTCGTCCATAATTGGAAAGTAATAGTAAAATTCGCAAATAACTAGAATAGATTTAATCCTCTAGTTTTTATAAAATTGTAATTGTACAACTGTTATGTTAATTTGCGGGGGGTGTCCAGGATCATGATAAGATACGTGATCAATAGGCTGATTTTCATGCTGATATCTCTATTTATTCTCATCTCCGCTACGTTCTTCCTAATGAAGGCGATTCCGGGTAACCCGTTTATGAGTGAGAAGGCGACATCACCTGAAATTCAAGCCAGACTTATGGAACAATACGGCCTCGATAAGCCGGTGTTCATGCAATATATTGATTATCTCGGTAATATCATCACAGGAGATTTCGGAATCTCCATGAAGCGACTGAACCAAGATGTGACCGATATTATCGGCCAAACCTTTGGTGTGTCACTTAAGCTTGGACTTGTTGCTATCGTTGTAGCTGTTATCGTAGGTATTTTGCTTGGAATGGTTGCAGCGATGAACCATCGGAAGATAATTGACAACGTGGCTATGGTGCTTGCGGTTATTGGAATCGCAGTCCCGAGTTTCGTGCTCGCATCACTCCTGCAATTCTATCTGGCGCAAGAGCTGGGAATATTCAAAGTAATGGGACTTAACGGTCCGCTCGATTATGTCCTGCCGGTTGCGGCGCTGTCTGCCCAGCCTATTGCCTATATCGCGCGTTTGACACGCTCCAACATGCTTGAGGTATTACACGCCGATTATATTAAAACGGCGAAAGCCAAAGGCTTGAACAGCTTCACCATTATGTTCAGACATATTATCCGTAATGCGATCATGCCGGTCGTTACTTATGTTGGACCAATGACGGCTAACGTGGTTACAGGTTCTGTTGTTATCGAGCGTGTATTCGGTATCGGCGGTATTGGTAAAGTATTCGTCGAAAGTATTACGACACGTGATTATACCATGATTATGGGAATCACCATATTCTATGGCATTATTCTCATGTTTGCTCGTTTTCTAACGGATATTGCATATGTTCTTATTGATCCGCGTATCAAACTTTCGAATGGAAAGGAGGGCTAGGTAGTGTCTGCAAATCAATCTAGCATCGATCCAAACAACACTCAGCTTACACCTGAAGATTTTAGAAGAATCGGGACGGATGAGAAGCAAGCAGAGGTCATTCAGCGTCAAAGTGTGTCAGCTATGCGCGATGCATGGGAGCGGCTTCTTAAAAATAAGCTCGCGATGACCAGCCTAGTCATCCTCGTTATCATTATTATTATGTCGATAGTTGCTCCATTGATGTCCAGCAATGACTATCAGACGAATGATCTGATGAACGCCAATCAGCCTCCTTCCAAAGAGCACTGGTTTGGAACGGACGATCTTGGCCGCGATATGTGGGTACGTACCTGGTCAGGTGCGCAGATCTCACTAATTATCGGTTTTGCAGCCGCCTTGATTGACCTTTGTATTGGGGTTATCTACGGCGGAATCATGGGCTTCTACGGTGGACGTGTCGGAGAAATCATGAACAAATTCTCTGAGATCCTGTATGCAATCCCTTATCTGCTTGTTACTATTTTGCTTCTAGTCGTCCTCGAGCCTAGCGTGGGAACGATTATTATAGCCCTATGTATAACTGGCTGGATTAATATGGCCTGGATTGTACGGGGCGAAATTATGCAGCTCAAGAACAGAGAATTCGTGCTTGCTTCCAAATCCATGGGTGCAAACTCGTCTCGTCTTATCTTCAAACACCTGCTGCCAAACGCAGTAGGGCCAATTATCGTAACACTGACTTTATCCGTACCGAGTGCGATCTTCAGTGAGGCTTTCCTGAGCTTCCTTGGTCTTGGTGTACAAGCTCCAAGAGCGTCCCTGGGTTCCATGATTGAGAACGCACTTACAGGATGGATGTACTACCCTTGGCGGATGTTGTTCCCGGCAGGTCTGATCAGCTTAATCATGCTAGCGTTCAACCTCTTCGGTGACGGACTCCGTGACGCACTAGATCCAAAACTGAAAAAATAGGAGGTGGACATAATGGATCCGTTGTTGCAGGTTAAAGATCTTAACGTTTCATTTAAAGTAAGAGACGGCGAGGTAAAGGCCGTACGCGGCATGAATTTTGAAATCGGCAAGGGTGAGACTGTTGCTATTGTCGGTGAATCCGGTAGTGGTAAGAGTGTAACAGCCCAAACCATTATGCGTTTGATTCCTTCTCCACCGTCCATCATTAATAAAGGTGAAATAATTTTCCAAGGACAGGATTTGCTGAAGAAGACCAATAAGCAAATGGAATCCATTCGTGGTAAAGATATCGGCATGATCTTCCAAGATCCGATGACATCGCTGAACCCGACCATCAAGATCGGTAAACAGATTACTGAGGTATTGATCAAGCATCAGAACATGTCCAAGGATGAGGCAGCTAAAGAAGCGGTTAAAATGCTCAAAATGGTCGGTATTAAGAATGCAGAAGAGCGCTTCAATCAATATCCACATGAATTCTCCGGCGGTATGCGTCAGCGTGCGATGATCGCAATTGCACTTGCTTGTAAGCCGGCGCTGCTGATTGCCGATGAGCCGACAACGGCTCTTGACGTAACGATTCAGGCTCAGATTATGGACGTTATGAAAGACATGCAGGAACAGCTTGGCACTTCCATTATCCTGATCACACATGATCTTGGCGTAGTAGCCGGTATTGCAGACCGCGTTATCGTTATGTATGCTGGAGAAGTGGTAGAAACAGGTACGAAATATGAAATATTCAAAAATCCGCAGCATCCGTATACCAAAGGTTTGATGCGTTCCATGCCTCGTCTTGATCAGAAGAAGGATGAGCCGCTCATTCCGATCGTGGGTACACCGCCGGATTTGATCAAGCCACCGCTTGGCTGCCCATTCGCAGCGCGTTGTGATCGTGCAATGAGCATCTGCGAGCGTATTGATCCTGGTGCTACTGTATTCAGTGACACTCACATGGCACGCTGCTGGGAGCTGCATCCTATGGCGAAGGAGGTACATTCTTCATGAGCAAGAACTTAATTGAGGTTGAAGGTCTTAAGAAATACTTTAATGTAGGGAAGAATCGTACGCTCAAAGCCGTAGATAATCTTAACTTTTATATTCGTGAAGGCGAGACTCTCGGAATGGTAGGAGAATCCGGCTGTGGTAAATCAACAGCTGGACGTACAATCCTTCGTTTGTATGAGCCTACAGCAGGCAGTGTGCGCTTTAACGGCACAGATATCTACAAGCTCTCACCGAACAAGATGAAAGCCATGCGCCGTGACATGCAGATGATTTTCCAAGATCCGTATGCATCGCTCAATCCGCGCTTTACCGTTTCTGATATTATTGGTGAAGCTCTGGATATTCACAATATGGCTGGAAGCAGCAAGGAGCGCAAGAAACGGATCGAGGAGCTATTGGATCTTGTAGGCCTTAATTCAGACCATGCGAACCGTTATCCGCATGAATTCTCCGGTGGACAGCGTCAGCGGATCGGGATTGCCCGTGCTCTTGCAGTAAATCCTAAATTCATCATTTGTGATGAGCCGATTTCCGCACTTGACGTATCCATTCAAGCACAGGTGGTTAACCTTCTGAAGGATCTTCAGGATCGTTTGGGTCTGACTTACTTGTTCATTGCCCATGACCTTTCCATGGTTAAGCACATCAGTGACCGGGTTGCTGTAATGTATATGGGTAAAATGGTAGAGCTTGCTGACAGTGAAGAGCTGTATGCAAACCCGATCCATCCTTATACCAAAATGCTTCTATCCGCGATTCCGATTCCGGATCCGGACATTGAAGCGAATAAAAAGCGTATTATTATGCCTGAGGACAATTCGGGCCCAATCAGTTCAGGTAATGAGGGAGAGGCAGCGAAGAGCGCCTTTAACCTGGATAATGCCAAGCTGATTGAAGTATCCAAAGGCCATTTTGTGGCTGAACCTTACGCTTGATCAAGATATGTTAGTTCGTGCCGCCGATGTTATAATCGGCGGTTTTTTTGATTCGGAGAATCAATTCCATTACCTAAACGTGTATGAAATTGATTCTGAATCAATTCCATTACCTAAACATGTATGAAATTGATTCAATGTATACAATTATTACTTTGACGGAATATAAAGCATTCGGTACAATCGAATAAGGCTTTAAATGAATAGGAGGATGACCTCATGAATCTAATTCCTGAGGCGCTGCGTAGTGGATCACCTCTAGCGGAACATTATTTGCGTTACGATGAAACCGTGCATCATTTGTACGAATATAATTTTCGCGATTTTTCCAGCTACATAGCGCGTGCCGAGTGGCTTGATCGAACCGGAGACACACGAGTAGACCGGCAGGCAATGGTTACTTGCTTGCGTTTATATAATGAAAGTCGAAATCCGCATCCTGCAGTTAAGGCATCTCTGGACCGGCTGGCACAGGAGAACGCTTTAGTTATTACCGGCGGTCAGCAGAGCGGATTGTTCACCGGCTCTTTGCTTGTTATATACAAGGCAGCAACGATTATTAAAGCGGCCAAGACCGCAGAAGAGAAGCTTGGACGTCCTGTTGTGCCCATATTCTGGATTGCCGGTGAGGACCATGATTGGGATGAGGTGGACCATACTTACTTAATGAGTTCAGATCTCTCGGTAACTAAAGTCAAAATGCCTGGAAAATATGAAGGGCGCTCTTCCGTGAGTGACGTTGCCGTGGAGAAGGAGCATTGGATTGCTGCTATTCAGGAGCTGGAAGAGCTATTACCTGATTCGGAGAACAAACCGGAAATTATTGCTTCTATTAGAGAAGCGGTTCAGGACGAGTATCTAAGCTTGAGTGATGTATTCGCCAAATTGCTAGGGCAATTGTTCGGCTCATATGGACTCGTACTTATGGACTCGGCAGATCCGGAGTTAAGAAAGCTCGAAGTGCCTGTATTTGAGCGTATTATAGAAGATAACGACATGCTTGAACAATGTTACCACGAGTCTTCCGGCCGAGTTGTAACAAGCGGCTTTACGATGCAGGCGGATGTCGCCTCCGGAGGAGCAAATCTGTTCTATATCCATGAGGGATCCAGATTGCTGTTGTTTAAGGAAGACGGTAGATTTGTCGATCGCAAAGGCTATGTTTCTTTTTCCAAAACAGAGCTGCTTGAAATTCTCCATCAGCATCCGGAACGCTTCAGTAACAATGTTCTGACCCGGCCTTTAATGCAGGATTCTATATTCCCGGTGCTGTCAACGGTGCTCGGGCATGCCGAGATTGCTTACTGGGCGCTGACCAAAGACGCATTTCATCGAATGGGTCTTCGCATGCCAATACTTATGCCACGTTTGTCATATACGATTTTGGATCATCATATACAGAAGCTGATGGATAAATATGATTTGACTTTTGCTGATATCCAGTTCTCCTTTGATGAGAAGAAAGAGACCTGGCTGCTCAGCTTGGATGAATTTGATGTGAACGGACAGTTTGAAGATCTTAAGACTTCTTTCCGCAAGCTATATGCGCCATTACTTGAACAGCTCGGTCAGCTGGAGTCGGGGCTGGGTCGTCTAGGAATAACCAACAGCGAGAAAATAGAAGAACAGATCGAATATATGCAAAAAAGAACGAAGCAGGCCATAGCACAGAGACATGAAGCTTCGCTTAAGCAATGGGATTATGTAGAAAGATCGCTTTTTCCTTCAAAACGCCCGCAGGAAAGAGTCTATAATGTTTACTATTACGTTAACCGGTATGGAACGGACTGGTTGAAAGAGTTAATGGAGGTTCCTGCTGATATGAGCGGCATCCATCATATTCTGTATATATAATTGGAGGAACAAGATGAGCACGGATGTGATTAAGAACAGTATCGTCGCAGATATGAACCTGGCCCCGGAAGGACATCTTAAGATTGATTGGGTGGAGGCTCATATGCCGGTATTGAACCGGGTACGCAAAGAGTTTGAAGCAGATTTGCCATTCAAAGGACTTAAAGTGACGATTTGCCTTCACTTAGAAGCCAAAACGGCTTATCTCGCAAAAGTGATTCAGGCGGGTGGAGCTGAAGTAACCATTACGGGAAGCAATCCGCTGTCTACTCAGGACGATGTATGTGCAGCACTGGTGGAGGACGGTATTACGGTGTTCGCCAAATATAATCCTGATCCGGTGGAATACAAGCAATTGATCATGAGATCATTAGAAACGAAGCCTGACTTCATTATCGATGATGGTGGAGATCTTGTAACCATTCTTCATTCCGAGCGTCCGGATCTGCTAGAGACGATTCGCGGTGGAGCAGAAGAAACGACAACCGGTATTATTAAGCTGAAGGCCCTCGAAAAACAGAAGGTGTTGAACCTGCCAATGGTGGCTGTTAATGACGCATATTGCAAACATCTATTCGACAATCGTTATGGAACAGGGCAATCGGCGTTCGATGGGATTATTCGGACGACAAATCTTGTCGTTGCCGGAAGTACGGTCGTTGTCGTCGGCTACGGCTGGTGCGGCAAAGGAGTGGCGATGCGCGCCAAGGGACTTGGTGCCAATGTAATCGTAACTGAAGTGGATGCGATCAAGGCTGTCGAAGCTCACATGGATGGATTCCGTGTCATGCCGATGGTCGAGGCTGCCAAGCTGGGTGATTTCTTCATTACGGTAACAGGAAACAAAGCTGTTATTACAGGTGAGCATTTTGATGTTATGAAGGATGGCGCAGTGCTGGCGAATGCAGGGCACTTCGATGTGGAAGTGAGTATTCCTGAGCTGAAGAAGCGTTCTACATCGGTACGCACGGTGCGGAAAAATATCGAGGAATATCGGTTTGCAGATGGACGTAAAATGTACCTGTTAGCAGAAGGGCGTCTCGTGAACCTGGCCGCGGCAGATGGGCATCCGGCTGAAATTATGGACACGACTTTTGCCCTACAAGCACTGGGGCTCCGGTATGTAAGGGAAAATTATGAAACTCTCAACCCTGCTGTGATTAACGTTCCTTATGAAATTGATGAGAAGGTAGCCAGGCACAAGCTGGAGAGCTTGAACATTGAGCTAGACACGTTAACCGAAGAGCAAATTCAATACTTGGACAGCTGGAACGTCTAGCATATAGGCTGGAATGTTTAATGGATGATTAAACTAAATTGTAACGCCAAAGAGTGATGCTTATAGAAGCCGTATCTGGCTTTTGGCATCGCTCTTTTTTTGCTTCAACTAACCCTATTTTTCGCCATGAGTCAAGGTAGCTCTCTAACATCTCTTCCAAAAAGTTTCATATGGAGAGAAGGGTTTTGATTTTTCAAAGCGAATCAATTATGCTTAAGTGGTGGAAAGTGGAGCAAAGTGGTGAGCAGGAGGTAAGGAGTGGTAGACAATGTTTATGGGGGAGTTCCAGCATAGCATTGACGATAAAGGCCGAATGATTATACCGGCCAAGTTCCGTGACGCTCTCGGTCCGAGCTTTGTTGTCACACGTGGATTGGACCAGTGCTTGTTCGTGTATCCGATGAATGAATGGTCCATTCTGGAGCAGAAGCTGAAAGCTCTGCCGCTTATGAAATCCGATGCGCGTGCCTTTACCCGGTTTTTTTTCTCAGGAGCGACTGAATGCGAGCTCGATAAACAGGGCAGGGTAAATTTACCGATGAATTTACGGGATTACGCCAAGATGGACAAGGAGTGCGTCGTACTCGGTGTATCCAATCGGGTAGAGATCTGGAGCAAAGGCATATGGGAACAATATTACAGCCAATCTGAAGAAACGTTTAACGACATTGCCGAAAAGCTGGTCGATTTCAATTTTGAGTTTTAGGATTTATGCACATCACAAAAATGTCTGGAGGACAAACAAGTGTTTCACCACATTACCGTACTCAAAGAAGAAGCAACCGAAGGCCTTAACATCAAGCAGGACGGGATTTACGTGGACTGCACATTAGGCGGGGCAGGACATAGCTCGCTTATTGCCTCACGACTAGGACCCGAGGGACGACTGATCGCATTCGATCAGGATGACTGGGCACTTGAAAATGCAAAAGAAAGGCTTGGAGAATTTGGGTCCAAGGTTACACTTGTCAAAACCAATTTCAGAGACCTTACTGCGGTATTAAGTGAACAGGATGTTCCAATGACCGAAGGGATTCCTCAAGTCGATGGCATTCTGTACGATCTTGGAGTATCTTCTCCACAGTTCGATGAAGGCGAGCGGGGATTCAGCTACAATCACGATGCGCCACTTGATATGCGTATGGATCAGTCTGGTGATCTGACAGCAAGAGACATTGTAAATGAGTGGACTGAAGAAGAAATTGCTCGAATTTTGTATGTTTATGGCGAAGAAAAGTTTTCTAGACGGATTGCTAGGGTAATAGTTGAAAAAAGGCAATCTGCAGCTATTGAAACTACGGGCGAATTGGTCGATATCATTAAAGAAGGTATTCCGGCAGCTGCCAGAAGAACGGGTGGACATCCTGCCAAACGGAGCTTCCAAGCTTTACGAATCGCCGTGAATGATGAGCTCGGTGCGTTTGAGGAGGCTTTGCATCAAGCAGTTCGCTGCTTGAAACCAGGCGGCAGAGTATCTGTTATTACGTTTCATTCCCTGGAAGACAGGATATGTAAACAGATTTTTAGCAGTTATTTGGAGAAATGTACATGCCCACCTGACTTCCCGTTATGTGTATGCGGCGGTAAAGGAACACTCAAGCTCGTTAATCGAAAGCCGATTGTGCCGAGCGAGTCGGAACTTGCGCAGAACCCCAGAGCGCGCTCTGCTAAGCTGCGTGTAGCGGAAAAATTGTAATAAGAAACGTAAGGAGAGTCGAATATGGCCTATACACGTGGCAACCTGGCAGTTAAGGAAAGAGTGCAGGAGCAGCAAGCACAGCCCCAGCGGTATAAAGAGACGACGAAAGTCGTTACTCGCAGGACAGGTCTGCCGACAAGAGAGAAGTTTCTGTATCTGATGTCTGTGATCGTATGTGTCATTATTGTCAGTGTTATGGTTGGCAGATATGTAAATATCTATGACCTCAACAAGCAGACACATGCTGTCGAACAAGCAACGGTATTAGCCAATAAAGAAATTGCTGTTCTGGACGTTCATAAGGAGAAGCTGGAGAACGAAATTGTAGCGAAAGCGCGCGAGCTTGGATACGTGGAGCCAACTTCGGATCGCGAAGTGATTCGAGTCCCGAGAACTACAGTTCGTCCTACTTCATCTGAACAAGGTTCTTCAGACGGCAAGTAAGGAATGTGAGGTTTTGGTCTATGGGGAAAATGAATAAAAGAATAAAACTTCGCACGTTACTCATTGGAGGGATCATCACCCTCTTTTTTCTTGTACTTATGGGCAAAGTGTTCTGGATTCAAGTGGTCAATGCAGGCTTTTGGCAGGACTACGCTGCTGAATTGATAGAGAATTCAAAGACCATCCCAGCGAAGAGGGGGACAATTACAGACCGCAATGGCAATGTTCTGGCCACGGATGCACCTGCCTATACGGTAGCTGTAAATCCTGAGCTTATTCATGAGAAGGAGATCGAGGACGTTGTCGTTCAGGGCCTGCATGAATTGCTGGGCAAGGATGAAGCTGGACTGAGGGAGGATGTCACTGCAACAAGGGAGAACGGAAGCCTCAGGCCTCATAGAGAAGTACGGAGCGAAGGATACAAGATTGATCAGGAGTTGAAGGATAAGGTTGAAGAATTTCGAAATGAGCTGGACAAGGAATACGGAGCGAAGAATGCCATCGTATTGATGGATGAGTCCAAGCGTTTTTATCCGAGAGACAATCTGGCTTCCCATGTGCTTGGTTACTTGAATAAAGAGGGAGACCCGGTTTATGGGCTGGAGCTGTACTATGATGAGGAGCTCAAAGGAACGGATGGCAAGCTTCTATATCAGAAGGACGGTGTAGGACTAGAGCTGGCCAACTCGGACAGCACCTATACGGCTCCGCAGAATGGAAAAAAATTAAAGCTGACTATTGATGATACGATTCAATATTACATCGAGGAAGCAATGAAGGAAGCTTACGATAAATATGATCCGATCAGTATGACGGTCATTGCAGCCGATCCGAAGACGATGGAAATTCTGGGCATGGCAAATCTGCCGAATTATAATCCGAACTCCTATTGGGAAACACCGGACAATTATTATAATCATGCGATTCAATCCATCTATGAGCCGGGATCTACGTTCAAGATTGTGACCCTGGCTGCAGCGGTTGAGGAGAAATTGTTTAATCCGAATGCGACCTTTGAATCAGGGAGTATTCAGGTGGGTGGCAGAACCATTAGTGATATTAGCCGCAACTGGGGGACGATCAGCTACTTGGAGGGTGTAAAACGTTCCAGTAATGTTGCCTTTGTCAACCTCGGTTACAAAATGCTTGGTGGAGAGAAACTTCGCAATTATATTGATAAATTTGGTTTCGGTGTGAAGACAGGCATCGATCTTCCAACTGAGTCCGCCTCGCCAATTAGGGAATTGGTATATGCTGCAGATATTGCTGCTGCCTCCTATGGTCATGGACTTGTACAGGTAACCCCTATTCAGCAGGTGGCAGCCATTTCAGCCATAGCTAATGGAGGTAAGTTGCTCGAGCCGCACCTGGTGAAAGAAATATCGGATCCAAACAGCGGTGAGGTAGAGTCTATTCAGCCAAAAGAAGTACGTCAGGTGGTATCATCGGAAACAGCAAGAACAGTGGGCAGTTATTTGGAACAGGTTGTTGCGGATCAGGATCATGGATCAGGCAGATATGCCTATATTGATGGTTACCGTGTAGCCGGCAAAACAGGGACGGCAATTAAATACATTAACGGGGAATATGATCATACGAAGTCCGTCGTTTCCTTTATTGGCTATGCACCAGTGGATGATCCTAAAATTGCAATGCTGGTCATGATTGATGAACCTAATGATCCAAACCTGGGAGGCGGTTCAGGTGCGGCCCCGATATTCAAAGAAATTATGTCTAAATCCCTCACTTATCTCGGCGTTCCGAAGGAAGCGGTAACCAGCGAGGATGAAGCAGAGAATACACAGCCATTGGTACGCAAAAAAGCACCTGATATGGTCGGCAAGTCCGGCAAGGATGCTCGTACACAGCTATTGGAAGAGGGCATCGCCTATGAGACACTCGGTAAGGGAAGCAAAGTGATCCAGCAGTATCCAAAAGCAGGAGCCGAGCTCACGACAGGTCAGCGAATCTACCTGCTCACCGAGGAAAGTGACACCATGGAAATCCCGGATTTGACCGGCGAATCTCTGCGTGATGCGCTTGAAGTGTTAACTTTGCTGAAAGTGGAAGTAAGAGTTGAGGGTGAGGGGTATGTCTCCAAGCAGAAAGTGGAAGTAACAGGAGAGAATCGTACAGTAGTGCTTACGCTTCAGACGGCGAAGGATGCCGTAACTGGTGAATCCACCGACGGCTTAGCAGATGAAGAAGGAAGCGCAGCCGATGAACAGGCAGACAGTCCTGACGCCTGACCGTTCCGGTTCAGAAGATGCTGAGACATATTGCACGGATGCAGGCAGCCCAGAAGAATGAGATGGTAACTTAATAGTAATAAAGCTTGTTCTATTCCCTGGTTGTCCCGAATATTCATGATTAAGCATGTCATTGTGAATACGAAAGACAAGTAGGGGGGAGATATATATGGCCAAAGTATCCAGCGTGACGCTTCGCCGCCGCTTGCTGTGGTGCATGCTGATACTGCTCATTCTTTTTGCGGCGCTTGCCGTCCGTCTAGCGTATGTTCAGCTTGCCAGAGGACCGGAATTGGCGGAGGAAGCCGAGAATCTGTGGCGGAGGCAAATTCCATATACTGCAAAGCGCGGTGAGATTCTTGACCGTAACGGAACAGCACTTGCTTATAATATTACGACACCGACCGTTATGGCTATTCCGGTTCAGGTGAAGGAAAAGGAAAAAACGGCTGAAGCCCTAGCGCCGCTTCTTGGGATGACGCAGGAGAAGGTGCTTGGCATCATTTCCAAGACCGAAAGAATAGTCGAGATAAAGCCCGGGGGCCGAAAAATTACGATGGAGAAAGCACAGGAAATTCGTGATTTGGAGCTTCCGGGCATTGTTGTAGCTGAGGACAATAAGCGGTTCTATCCTTACGGCGATTTGGCGGCGCATATTCTTGGCTTTACAGGAATTGATAATCAGGGGTTAACCGGAATAGAGAAGAAGTACGATGATAACCTCAAGGGCATTGGAGGAGGAATTGAGTATCTGTCGGATGCAGCAGGCAGGCTGATGCCAGGATCATCAGATGAATATGTTGCCCCAAAGGACGGGCTAAACCTTCAGCTGACCATCGATCAGCCGATCCAATCTATTATCGAGCGTGAGCTGGATCAGGCGATGGTCAAATTCGAGGCGAATTCTGCCCTTGCGATCGCGATGAATCCAAAGACCGGAGAGATTCTTGGAATGTCGAGTCGTCCAAGCTATGAGCCGGGTAATTATCAGGAATATCCTGCAGAAATATATAACCGCAATTTACCCGTATGGATGACCTATGAGCCGGGTTCTACCTTTAAGATTATTACGCTGGCCGCAGCCCTGGAAGAGAAGAAGGTTGATCTCGTTAATGATCATTTCTTTGACCCAGGCTATATTGAGGTCGCTGGAGCCCGGCTTCGCTGCTGGAAAAAGGGCGGACACGGCAGCCAAACCTTTTTACAGGTTGTGGAAAACTCATGCAATCCGGGTTTTGTCGCTTTAGGGAACAAACTTGGCAAAGAGACGCTTTTCGAGTATATTAAAAACTTCGGTTTTGGTGCAAAGACAGGAATAGACCTTAGTGGAGAAGCTTCTGGAATACTATTCAAGCTTTCCCAGGTTGGACCTGTAGAGCTTGCGACGACCGCCTTTGGTCAAGGTGTTTCTGTAACTCCGATTCAGCAGATTACCGCGGTCTCTGCAGCGATAAACGGCGGAAAGCTATACAAACCGTTTGTTGCCAAAGCATGGGTCGATCCCGTGACCGGCGAAGTTGTCAATGAAACTGAGCCAGAGATGGTAAGACAGGTCATATCGGAGGAGACCTCCAAGCAGGTTCGGGAAGCGCTCGAAAGTGTGGTTGCTAAGGGGACCGGACGCCCTGCTTTTATCGACGGTTATCGGGTAGGAGGCAAGACAGGTACAGCTCAGAAGGTAATTAACGGTCGTTACTCAACAACAGAACATATCGTTTCATTTATCGGTTTTGCTCCAGCGGATGATCCGCAAATTGTGGTCTATACCGCGGTAGACAATCCGAAGGGGATTCAATTCGGGGGCGTCGTTGCGGCTCCGATCGTCCAGAACATATTAGAGGATTCATTACACTATTTGCAGGTCCCGCAGCGGAAGGATCAGCTTGAGAAGAATTACAAGTATGGGGAAACACCGATTGTAACCGTACCAGACCTCACAGGAGCAACAGTACAAGATCTGTATGAAGATTTGAATATGAACTTTATGCTCGTAAAATCAGGAACTGGCAATACGGTCATCAGTCAGGCACCAAAACCAGGAGCCCGGGTGGAAAGAGGCTCCACCATACGGATTTATATGGGAAGTCATCCGGAAGACGCTCATGAGCATGACACCAATACATCCTCTGGCAGTGAAAAAGAAGGAAGTTAATGTTTTTACTTCGCTTCCTATGGACCATAATGCTAGGTAACGGATACAATAGGGAAGGATGACGTTTTAATTTAGGGAAAGAAGGAATACATGTGCTCTTAAAACAATTTGCTTCCTTGCTGCAGACAAGTAGAGTCGTAGGCAACGGGGATACGGAGATTACAGGAATACAAACAGATTCTAGAAAAGTGGGTACAGGAGATCTGTTTATTTGTCTGCCTGGTCACACGGTAGATGGGCATGATTACGCTCAGACAGCGGTGGATCAAGGAGCTGCTGCGCTTGTTGTTGAACGAGAGCTCGAAGCTCCGGTTCCTCAAATTATCGTGAATAGCAGCCGTTTAGCGATGGCGGTCTTTTCAAATTATTATTTCGAATCGCCAAGCCAGCGCTTGAACATGATCGGAGTAACCGGTACGAATGGCAAGACGACAACGTCTTATCTTATTGAGAAAATATTAAACGATGCAGGCCAAAGTACAGGACTCATCGGTACAATACAAATGCGTTACGCAAGCAAAGAGTTCCCTATGTCAGGAACGACACCGGAAGCGCTGGATTTGCAGCGCAGCCTGCACCATATGGTGCAGGAAGGGGTTAAGAACTGTGTTATGGAGGTCTCCTCACATGCGCTTGAACAGGGACGCGTCAAGGGTACGGATTTCCGCACAGCGGTCTTCACTAATCTTACGCAGGACCATTTGGATTACCATCTCACGATGGAATCCTATCGAAGTGCCAAGGGACTTTTGTTTGCAAGACTGGGTAACGCGTTTACAGAGGAAATCTCGAAGCGTAAATATGCAGTCTTGAACGCTGATGATGAGGCATCGAAGTATTTTGCCAGCCTGACAGCAGCGGAAGTAGTGACTTACGGTATTGATACAGAAGCCGATGTAAAAGCATCCCATATCAAGATCACAGCACAAGGTACATTTTTCTATGTAGATACATTCAAGGGCAGTACAGATATTGAGCTTCGCATGGTGGGCAAGTTTAATGTGTACAATGCACTGGCTGCAACAACGGCTGCACTTCTGGAAGGTATTTCTCTTGAAGCGATCAAACAAAGTCTTGAGTCCATTCCGGGCGTGGATGGACGGGTTGAAGCGGTTGCGTGCGGTCAGGACTTTGCAGTTATCGTTGACTATGCCCATACACCGGATGGACTTGAAAATGTGCTTCGAACCGTCAATGAGTTTGCTGAACAGAGAGTGCTCTGCGTCTTTGGATGCGGGGGAGATCGTGACCGTACAAAGCGTCCGATTATGGGGCAGATTGCTGCTAAATACAGTGACAAGGTATTTGTTACCTCCGATAATCCCCGTACAGAGAATCCGGATGCCATTCTTGAAGATATTAAACAAGGACTGATCGACGTCGGCACCCAGCCTGATAAATACGAGCTTATCGTGGATCGAAAGGCGGCTATTCATCGTGCTATTGAGCAGGCAAGCTCTGGCGATGTAGTATTGATTGCGGGTAAAGGTCATGAGACGTATCAAATTCTGGGTACGACAAAAACGGATTTCGATGATCGTCTGGTGGCGAAAGAAGCGATAAGGGGCATAGCAAAGTGATAAAAAGAACGTTATATCAAATTGCACAGATGTGCGGCGGCACACTCTTGAGAGATCAAGACAGTGAATTGAATATACATGGTGTATATACAGACTCACGGATGCCTGCTGAAGGACGGTTGTTTGTTCCTTTGGCTGGTGAACGTTTTGACGGGCATGAGTATGCTGCAGAGTGTCTGGCTGCTGGTGCGGTCGGTATCATGTGGCAGAAGGATCATGGTACACCTCCTGAAGGGCCGGTTATTGTTGTAGAGGATACCCTTCTTGCACTGCAGGAGTTATCTGCGGCATATTTGAGGGAAAGTGGAGCATCCGTAGTGGCAATTACGGGGAGCAACGGCAAGACAACCACCAAGGATATGGTGTACTCACTATTATCCACCACCTATAAGGTGCATAAGACACAAGGGAATTTCAATAATCATATTGGTCTGCCGCTAACGATACTTGACATGCCTCAAGATACGCAGATTACAGTCCTGGAAATGGGAATGAGCAGTCGACATGAAATCGAGAGACTGGCGGAAATTGCACGTCCTGATGTTGCGGTCATTACGAACATCGGAGAAGCTCATTTGCTGCAGCTCGGTTCCAGGGAGGAAATCGCACGTGCCAAGCTCGAAATCGTAAGCGGACTGAAGAACGACGGTTTGCTCATCTACAATGGTGATGATTCACTTGCTGACCGTGTTCTTGCCGAGCCGACTACGAAGAAGCCGAAGGAATTCAAACGATTTACGTTTGGAATGAATCAGACAAACAATGATTTCCCGACGGGAATTACGAATCATGCCGGGGGGATGATCTTTACTTCGGTTTCCTCAGGCGAGGAGGCAATGCAAATACCGCTTATAGGTCATCATAATGTGGTTAACTCACTAGCTGCGCTTGCCGTCGCAAGGCATTATGGCGTATCTCATGATGATATGCGCAAAGGTTTGGGGGAAGTGAAGCTGACGGGAATGCGCATCGAAGTTACCAAGGGTGTCAGTGGAATTACGGTGCTGAACGATGCATATAATGCAAGCCCGACGGCGATGAAGGCTGCTATTGACGCACTTAGCGGACTTGCAGGCTATGAACGCAAAGCGGCTGTCCTTGGAGATATGCTGGAGCTTGGACCAAGAGAAGAAGAGCTTCATGAGGAGATTGGACAGTATCTGACACCGGCCAAGCTTGATCTGGTATTCACATATGGTTCCTTGTCTTCGAACATCGCGAAAGGCGCGTTACTAAATATGCCGAACCATGCGGTGTTTGCTTTTGAGGATAAGGCTGCTTTAACTGCCCATTTGAAGGCAACAATGACACCGAAGGATGTTGTTCTTGTCAAGGCTTCCAGGGGCATGAAGCTGGAGGAAGTTGCTAACGCACTAATCAATGAACCATTACAGATCGAAGTTGACTAGAGAGGTGTTATCATGGATTTTCAATTAATGCTGCTAACGATCGGTGTATCATTCATCCTAGCGGTGATTGCTGCACCGATTCTGATACCACTCCTGCGCCGTATGAAATTCGGTCAGCAGGTTAGAGAAGATGGACCTCAGAGCCATCTTAAGAAATCGGGAACGCCGACTATGGGCGGCGTCGTCATCGTGCTTGCCTTTACGCTTGCCTTCTTAAAGTTTGCTCCTGCGAAGAATACGGATTTTTATGTGCTGATCGTGGCAACTTTAGGCTTTGGCTTGATCGGTTTCCTGGATGACTATATTAAAATTGTGTTTAAACGTTCACTTGGTCTAACCGCAAGGCAGAAGCTGTTTGGCCAGCTGCTATTTGCGGCAATTATGTGCTTCTTACTTATTCAGAATGGTCACAGTACGGAGATTGCAGTGCCCGGAACATCCTGGGCATTCGACCTTGGACCGTGGTTCTACTATCCATTTATTGTTCTTATGATGCTTGCTATAAGTAATGCCGTGAATTTCACGGATGGTCTGGACGGACTCTTATCCGGCGTAAGTGCCATTGCTTTTGGGGCGTTTGCGATTGTAGCGATGCAGGCTACTTCACTTCCAGCTGCCGTTTGCGCAGCAGCGATGATTGGAGCAGTACTTGGCTTCCTTGTCTACAATGCACATCCAGCCAAAGTATTTATGGGGGATACAGGTTCACTTGCGATCGGGGGAGCCATCGGAGCTATAGCAATTGTCACGAAGACAGAGCTCTTGTTCCTCGTGATCGGCGGTATATTCGTTATTGAGATGCTGTCTGTCGTTATTCAAGTTGTATCTTTCAAAACAAGAGGCAAGCGTGTGTTTAAAATGAGCCCGATTCATCACCATTTTGAGTTGTCGGGATGGTCTGAATGGCGTGTAGTAATTACTTTTTGGGCCGTAGGACTGCTGCTCGCTGGTCTCGGACTTTATATCAACAAGGGGTTGTAGTTCATGAATCATCCGGAGAGTTATAAAGGAATGGACGTCGTTGTTCTTGGCCTAGCCAAGAGCGGCGTACAGGTGGCTAAGGTGCTGCATCAGGCTGGAGCCCATGTTATCGTTAACGATCAGAAGGACAGAGCACAGTGTCCCGAAGCATCCGAACTGGAGGCTTTGGGAATTTCTGTTATATGCGGAGGACACCCTGATGACCTGATTCATCCTGGGGTGCAGCTTCTGGTCAAGAATCCGGGGATACCCTATAAGGTTGCTCCGATTCAAAAAGCGCTGGAGCTGGGCATCGAAGTCGTCACTGAAGTTGAAGTGGCTTATCATATTTGCAAAGCGCCTATCATTGGTATTACAGGCTCTAATGGTAAAACAACAACAACGACATGGGTAGGGCTTATGCTCGAGCATGCTGGTTTGTCTCCCATTGTTGCCGGCAATATTGGTACTCCGTTATCCGAGGCAGCGCAAGCAGCAAAGAAAGACGATATCATGGTGGTTGAGCTTAGCAGCTTCCAGCTCAAAGGAACGACGGATTTTCGTCCTGCGGTCAGCTGCCTGCTGAACGTTTCAGAGACACATCTTGATTATCATGGCGGGATGGAGGACTACATTGCTTCCAAAGCTAAACTGTTTAACAATCAAACAGCTGAGGACTATGCGGTTATCAACTGGGATGATCCCGTATGCAGACAGCTTGTGCCTTATATTAAAAGCAGAATCCTGCCATTCTCACTGACAGAAACACTGCAAGCCGGTGTATACGCAGACCCTCCTTACATACCGGACGTAGAAGATGACATTGAGAGAACAGTCATGTACCGTGATATGGATGGAGGTATCCATCCTATTATTCCTGTCAATGAGATTGGACTTCCGGGCCGGTTTAACGTCGATAATGCGCTGGCAGCTTGTGCTATTGCGTTAGCAGCGGGTGCGGCTCCTACAGCACTTTCGACTTCTCTCTCGACTTTCCACGGTGTGGAGCACCGTTTGGAATATGTACGGAACCATGCGGGTGCAGCATACTACAACAATTCCAAGGCGACGAATGCGAAGGCTACGCTGATGGCGCTTACCTCATTCAAAGAGCCTATCGTGCTGATTGCAGGGGGACTTGACCGTGGATCCGATTATATGGATCTGCTGGAAGTGTTCAAAGAGAGAGTAAAAGCTGTCGTTTTGCTGGGGCAGACCAAAGATAAACTTTCTGAGGTTGCGAAACTTGCCGGACTAAAGGATATTCGGATTGTCGATAATGGGGAGGATGCCGCCGCAGCGCTTGTCGAAGCGGTTAAATATGCTTCCGAGCTTGCACAATCGGGTGATGTCGTTCTGTTATCTCCTGCATGCGCAAGCTGGGATATGTTTAGCTCCTATGAAGAGCGTGGACGCATTTTTAAAGAGGCGGTGCATAATCTGTAAGTAGGGGGGTGGATAAGCCCCTACTACTTATGTAAGAGGTGGCCTCCTAATGAAACAGACCCGACCGGCGCCTGATTTGTGGCTCGTTATCTGCATTGTGTCGCTGCTCTCCATCGGAATCGTGATGGTATACAGTGCAGGTGCCGTCCTTGCCTTTCGTGAACACGGCGACTCTTTCTATTTTGTGAAGAGGCAGCTGCTGTTCGCGGGGCTTGGGCTATTCGCCATGTTCTTTACGGCAAATGTGGATTATCGGATATGGCGCAACTACGCAAAGTTTGTACTCATCCTCTGCTTTATTCTACTCATCATCGTACTGATACCAGGCATCGGCGTCGTTCGTGGCGGCGCAAGGAGCTGGCTCGGCATTAGTTCGTTCGGTATTCAGCCCTCCGAGTTTATGAAGCTTGGCATGATCCTGTTCCTAGCTAAATGGCTCAGCAAGGATCCTGCCGCTATTAAAAACTTCACTACCGGCTTACTTCCTCCGCTAGGTCTTATTGGCCTTGCTTTTGGCCTTATTATGCTTCAGCCGGACCTGGGAACGGGTGCTGTTATGCTTGGCGCATCAATGCTGATCATATTTACGGCAGGGGCAAGGATGAAGCATCTAATGTTCCTGGCGCTTGGCGGTGTATTGGGTTTTGCCGGCTTGATTCTCGCAGCTCCTTATCGTCTAAGACGTATTACCGGATTCCTGGACCCGTGGTCTGATCCGCTGGGTACAGGCTATCAAATTATTCAGTCGTTATATGCGATCGGTCCAGGGGGACTTGGAGGACTTGGTCTTGGCATGAGCAGGCAGAAATACAGCTATGTGCCTGAACCGCAGACCGATTTTATATTTTCCATATTGGCTGAAGAGCTCGGTTTTATTGGTGGCTTGATTGTATTACTGCTCTTCCTACTGCTGGTATGGAGAGGGATGCGGGTAGCGATGACGGTGCCGGATGCGTTCGGAAGCTTGCTGGCCGTGGGGATCGTTGGTATGGTTGCCGTACAGGTTGTGATTAACATTGGAGTTGTTATCGGCCTTATGCCGGTAACGGGAATCACACTTCCCTTAATCAGTTATGGGGGCTCATCTCTGACGCTGATGCTTACAGCACTGGGAATACTACTTAATTTATCACGTTATGCGAGGTGACTTATATGCGCGTTGTACTTACAGGCGGCGGGACAGGCGGACATATTTATCCGGCTGTCGCTGTCGCAAGGCAGCTGGAGTCTGAGGACAAGAACGCTGAGTTTTTATATATAGGGGGGAAAAGGGGACTGGAGAGCAAACTCGTTCCCGAGGAAAAGCTTCGGTTTGAATCCATTGATATTACTGGTTTTCGCCGTAAGCTGTCGATGGACAATGTAAGAACCATAATCCGCTTTTTGCAGGGGGTTCGCACATCCAAGAAACTGCTGCGAGAGTTCAAACCCGATGTGGTGATAGGCACAGGAGGATATGTGTGTGGTCCTGTTGTCTATGCAGCAGCGAAGCTCGGCATTCCGAGCATTATTCATGAGCAGAACGCGATTCCAGGTTTGACCAACAAATTTCTGAGCCGTTATGTGGATACCGTAGCTGTAAGCTTTGAGGGCTCAGAGAAGCACTTTCCCGGTGTGAAAAATGTAATCTACACAGGCAATCCGCGTGCGACTACCGTGCAACATGCGAGCCGCGAACGCGGATTTGCTTCGCTCGGGGTTCCAATGGGCAGTAAGGTAGTGCTTGTCGTAGGCGGAAGCCGGGGAGCGAAAGCGATCAATGAGGCTATGATCGACATGAGTGAACGTGTATCAGAGCTTAAGGACGTCCATATGGTATATGTTACGGGAGATTCCTATTACGAATCTACACTTCAGGCTGTGAAAAAACGTTTGGGTAACATTCCAAGCCATATGCACATTTTGCCATATGTGAATAATATGCCTGAGGTTCTTGCAGCAACCTCGCTGATTGTGAATCGGGCAGGGGCCTCCTTTCTTGCCGAGATTACATCCCTTGGCATACCGGCTATTCTGATTCCGTCTCCGAATGTAACAAACAACCATCAGGAGGCCAATGCAAGGGCGCTAGAGAAGGCTGGAGCGGCGCATGTGCTTCTGGAGAAGGATATGAACGGAGATACCCTGTTCCATTCCATTGAGGCCATCATCGGCGATGAGGGCCGCAAGCGCTCAATGTCCAGCATCTCTAAGCAACTCGGGAAGCCGGATTCAGCGGCTGTACTTGTCGCGGAGATGAGAAGGATTGTTAAGAAATAAACCTAACGTTTTCATGGATACGCAAGAAACAGTCCAGTGGGCGATTGTCACACACAGAGGCCTCTTTACATAAGATACCTTATCAAATGTGACAATCACTCTGGGCTAAGAAAAGTCCACAGTGTGTTACAACAAAATTTCTTATCCGCTTAAGGACGTTCATTCCCTATAACTGCCTAATCAAAACGCATATTAATCGGACGGTGTGCGCAAGAGAATTTATAGGCGTTAATAGTCAGGGGAGCGGTAAACTCGGAGGTGATACACTTGGACAAATTGGTGATTGAAGGCGGGAACCCCCTATCAGGATCCATACGTATCCACGGAGCGAAAAATGCTGCATTGCCCATCATGGCGGCAAGCCTGCTGGCGGAAGGGAACACCGAGCTTCACAATGTTCCTCACTTGCTCGACATTGAAGTAATGCTGCAAATCCTGGAAAGGCTCGGCTGCAATACGAGACATGAACAAGGCATCGTAACGCTCGATACTTCTTTGGTTAGCTCATCAAGAGTTCCGGAAGATTTGATGAACAAAATGCGCTCATCTATTTTCCTGATGGGTCCGCTGCTGGCGAGATTTGGCGAAGTGTCAATTTATCAGCCAGGCGGCTGCGCAATCGGAGAACGCAAGATTGATCTCCATTTGAGGGGTCTCGAAGCACTTGGAGCTGTTATTGAGGAGAAGGATTCACAGATTACTTGTCGTGCGAAGAAACTGATTGGTGCAGATATTCAGCTTGATTTTCCAAGCGTAGGTGCAACAGAGAATATCATGATGGCTGCAGTAACGGCTTCCGGCACAACGACGATCACAAATGCGGCTAGAGAGCCTGAAATTCAGGATCTTCAAAATTTCCTCAATGCGATGGGCGCTCATATTATTGGAGCAGGCACGAGTACAATTACCATTCATGGGGTTGATCGGTTGACTTCCTGCACGTATGAGATTATTCCCGATCGAATCGTGGCAGGTACTGTGCTGATTGCTGCGGCTGCAACACGGGGCAATGTTACATTAACGCGCAGCAATCCAGCACACCTCACTTCGCTTATACACGTGCTGAAGCGAGCCGGTGTTCAAACAAGTGTATGCAATGATATAATAACCGTGAGCTGCATGGGAAGACCCAAGGCAGTCGATCGTATCGTTACGTCACCTTATCCATCATTTCCAACAGATCTTCAATCACAGGTTATGGTTCTGCTTAGTTTGGCAGATGGATTCAGTATTATGAAGGAAACAGTCTTCGAGGCCAGATTCAAGCATGTGGATGAGCTTAACGTGATGGGAGCCGATATTTCAGTGGATTTGAACACCGCATTTATCCGCGGCGTGCCTCGTTTGTATGGGGCAACGGTAGAAGCTACAGATTTGCGAGCAGGTGCAGCACTGGTCATAGCGGGATTGGCAGCGCAGGGCAAAACGGTGGTGGAGCAGGTACACCATATCGATCGCGGATACGACCGGATTGAACAATTATTTCAGTCCCTGGGTGCTTTTGTAGAACGCCAGCCCGTAAGTTTCGTTGCGCCGTAGATTCGAATACCTTCATGGTGATTATATTCAAGTATATTCATGCTAAATCAGATTTAAGCACAATATTGCCCTGAAAGTCCCCTCTTTTTGGAGGGGACCTTAAGGCTTTTATGGAGCGAACGTCAATGCCAAAAGGTCAAATTCCAGCTCTCAAAAAAGAGAGCACGCCAAAAATGAAAACAAGCCGGAAAATCATCTTTATTTTGGTGTTGTTATTTATCGTTATTTTTGCTGTTATCTTTTTTAGATCTCCCGTGAGCAAAATTTCCCAGTTTCAGATAGAAGGGAATGTGTTTAGTACTAGAGAAGAAATTTTATTAAAGAGCGGTCTAGAGGTAGGTAGTCCTTTTTTCGGTGCCGATGCATCTGATATTGAAGGGGTGCTGGAGGACAGTCCTCTTATTTCTGAAGCAACGGTGGACAAGCAGTTCCCTGGCAATATATCCATACATGTTAAAGAATATGATACTGTGGCCTATGAATTAGCGTCAGACGGTCAAATTCAAGCCATACTATCCAGCGGTACCAGCGTCAATCTGGAGGGAAGAGGCATTGCAGTGGAAAAACCGATTCTTACCCAGTGGAAAGCAGACGATCCGCTGAAGACAGAGCTCTCTAATGTGCTCAAAGAAATTCCGAATGAGCTGACAACAGATATTTCGGAGATTCTCCCTTCGCCAACACCTTCGTTTCCCGACCGGATCAAGCTGTATACCAAATCGATGTTTGAGGTCATTACAACGATTTCTTTGCTTGGAGATAAGGTGAGTTATCTAAACCAAGTCATTGAAACAGAAGAACCCGGTCTTATCATAATGCTGGAGGCCGATTCCTATGAACCGTTTCAGCCGGACGAAGAGGAAACAGGAGAAGACGAGGCGGGAAGCACACCCTAAATTAATTGAATTGACAGCCTATGAAGATAGCACTTTCTGATTGATTAAAAAAATGTTACACTTTAAGCTATGTGCATCTTGCTAACGTATCCTTCTTTTTTCTTCATAATTTAATAGAATCATCGAGACGGTTTATACCGTTAACAGATATAGACATATAAGAGAGTGAATCATGCAGCTATTAGGCTTGAAAACAAGCGTAAAGTTCATAATTACACCTAAGATGGTGGCACCTAAAAAATTTGTAGAAAAAAGAGGGAAAGCCTTAAACGTGTTGAATATGTAGAGAGTGTTGTAACTTGAGAACGTATATTACTATCGGAGTCAGGAGGTGCCACAGACTTGAGCAACAATGACATCATTGTTAGTTTGGACATCGGTACATCCAAAGTTCGAGCTATTATTGGGGAAATTAATAATGGAACCTTTAATATTATTGGAGTTGGATCTGCCGACTCAGAGGGGATTCGTAAGGGATCAATTGTAGACATTGACCAAACTGTACAGTCCATCCGTAATGCAGTAGATCATGCGGAGCGTATGGTTGGTATTCAAATATCCGAAGTATATGTCGGTATCTCCGGAAATCATATCGGACTTATGACAAGTCACGGCGTTGTGGCAGTATCGAATGAAGACCGTGAGATCGGTGAAGAAGACATGGAACGGGTGTTGAAAGCGGCTGAAGTGATTGCTATTCCGCCGGAACGTGAGATCATCGATGTAGTGGCAAGACAGTACGTTGTGGACGGTCTTGAAGGCATTCAGGATCCGCGCGGCATGATCGGTGTAAGACTTGAGGTTGAAGCGACGATTATTACAGGTGCCAAGACCGCCATACATAACTTGCTTCGCTGCGTAGAGAAGTCGGGTCTGAAAGTGAAGGACCTTGTACTCATGTCTCTCGGAGCAGGGCTGCTGTCTCTGTCCAAAGATGAAAAGGGTATGGGATCTGTACTGATCGATATCGGTGCAGGCTCGACTACGATTGCGGTGTTTGAGGAAGGCTCGATTGTCGCCACTTCTACACTTCCGATCGGAGGAGAGTTTGTAACCAATGATATTGCTTACGGTCTCCGTACATTGACTGAACAAGCAGAGAAAGTAAAGCTGAAGTATGGATGTGCTTGGCTTGATGATGCAGCCAGAGATGTCGTATTCAAAGTAACTCGGATCGGCAGCAATGTGGATAAGGAGTTTACTCAGGAAGATCTGGCAGCCATTATTGAACCTCGTGTGCAAGAGATATTCCAGATGATTCATCAGGAAATGAAGAGACTCGGTTACACGGAGCTTCCTGGAGGTTATATATTAACGGGCGGTACGGTGGCTATGCCGGGTGTCTTGCAAGTTGCTAGACATGAGCTTGCGGCTTCAGTAAGAGTGGCTGTACCAGACTTTATCGGGGTGCGCGACCCGGGTTATACTAGCGGTGTGGGCATCTTGCATAACGTGATCCGCAGTGCTAAAATCAGACCCGCAGCACCAACGAGCGGCGGAGGAAGCAATAACAAGAAACCTACGAATCGTGTTAAGCCGAATCCGGCTCCGGAAGAAGAACATAAACCGGGGTTTTTCGAACGCATAAAAAATATGTTCAGTGAATTGATATAGACTGTTCGTCGATATATGAAATGGACAGATTCATTTTTGATAAGTGGACGAGCCATCCATGCACACATGAGGGGGAGATGGAAAAGTATGTTGGAATTTGATTTCGAGATGGAGAGCTTGGCTCAGATAAAAGTAATAGGTGTCGGTGGCGGCGGAAGCAACGCTGTGAACCGAATGATTGAGAATGGTGTGCAGGGAGTTGAATTCATTACGGTGAATACGGATGCTCAAGCATTGCATCTTGCCCGTTCTGAACACAAACTGCAAATCGGCGATAAGCTGACAAGAGGGCTTGGTGCTGGTGCTAATCCTGAAGTTGGTAAGAAGGCAGCCGAGGAATCTCGTGACCTTATCGCTAACACACTTAAAGGCGCGGATATGGTATTCGTGACGGCAGGTATGGGCGGAGGTACAGGAACGGGTGCAGCTCCTGTGATCGCAGAGATCGCCAAAGAATGTGGAGCACTAACGGTGGGTGTGGTTACTCGCCCGTTTACGTTTGAAGGACGCAAGCGTTCCAATCAAGCAGAGCATGGTATAGAAGCGCTGAAAGAAAAAGTGGATACGCTGATCGTTATTCCGAATGATCGCTTGCTTGAGATTGTGGATAAGAAGACTCCTATGTTGGAAGCCTTCCGTGAAGCAGACAACGTACTTCGCCAAGCGGTACAAGGTATTTCCGACCTTATCGCTGTTCCTGGATTGATAAACCTTGACTTTGCTGATGTGAAGACGATTATGACTGAACGCGGCTCAGCCTTGATGGGAATTGGAATGGCAACAGGTGAGAACAGAGCAGCTGAGGCTGCCCGCAAAGCCATCATGAGTCCGCTGCTTGAAACCTCCATTGAAGGGGCTCGCGGTGTAATCATGAACATAACAGGTGGGGCTAACCTGTCACTTTACGAAGTGAATGAAGCAGCCGAGATTGTAACCTCTGCATCGGACCCAGAAGTGAACATGATCTTTGGTGCCATTATCGATGAGAATTTGAAGGAAGAAATTAAGGTTACGGTTATTGCGACAGGATTCGAGAATAAGCCTGCTGCAGCTGCACCGCCTGCACGCAAGCCTTCTCAGCCGGAAGCGCAGGAGAATCGTTCTACTAACCTGAAGCCATTTGGTAATCAGCCTAGCTCTGATCAATTGGATATTCCGACGTTCCTGCGGAATCGCACTAGAAACAACGGCAATAGCAACGAATAATACGATTCATTAATGCAGCCTGCATAAGGCTGCATTTTTTTGTTTCCTGTCACTCCCACTTTGAATAAGTTGAAAAATCCGACAAAAAAAGTTGCAATCCTCCTCCCAAGTTTAGACAGACTTTGAAAGTCTCCCTCCTTATACTGGTTATATTCTTTGATTCGAAGATATAAGATAAGGGTGGTGAGAAAAACTGGTTGTATACATCGACTTGATTTTTCTGACCAACCTGCTGATTGACTGGGTTCTGTTATTCTTAACAGCTTGGATGCAGCGTCAGAGGCCAAAGTGGTGGCGAATGGTTATTGCTGCGGTCATTGGAGCGCTTTATGTTGTCATGATGTTCGTACCCGAGCTTACCTTTTTGTACACCTTTCTCATTAAGTTCGGCTTGTCATTATTGATGATTTGGACCTCCTTCGGATTCCATAGCCTGCAGAGCTTCATGAAGACGATAGGTTCCTTTTACGTAATCAATTTTGTGGCTGCAGGCGGTATACTCGGGTTGCATTATTTACTCCAAAGCTCAGGTGAGTTATTCAATGGAATATTGTTCACTACAACTGGCGGCGTGTCGTTTGAACTGCAAATAGGGTTCTGGTTTATGTTTATTGTCTTCTTTTGTGTTCTATTCATCTTTAGAGCGGTTCATAAGAGCAAGAAAAAAGCAGATCAAATGACAGTGTTTTTCGGTGAAGTAAACGTACGCATTGGGGAAGTCGAAGTGAGCTGCACGGGACTTGTGGATACAGGCAATCAGCTCACAGATCCGTTGACCCGAACGCCAGTCATGGTCATGGAAGCCACGTTATGGGATTCTTACCTGCCGGAGACTTGGAAAGGAAGGATATCACAGGTTCCCGCTGATCAGCTTGTTATGGAGCTGGGCGATGGATTCGAATGGCAGGATCGATTAAGGCTTATCCCCTTCCGGGGAATCAATAAAGGAACGTCGTTTATGCTTGCAATTAAACCCGACTCGGTCATGATCAAGATGAATGGGACGTGCTATACTCCGGCTCGCACACTGATCGGTCTTGATGGTGGAACGCTCTCATCTGAAGGGAAATACAGGGCGATCATTCATCCGGAATATGTGCAGGACCCCATTGTCAAACCATCATCCAGTCAAACAGAAAAGCCGCTGAACGTGGTATAGGAGGAAGCGTACATGCTTGTGAAATGGAAACTCGCCGCACAGCTTCAGTATTACCGGTTCCTGTTTTTGTTCGGGCTGAAGAGTGAGGAGATATACTATATTGGGGGGAGTGAAGCTCTCCCGCCGCCACTGACTCGGGAAGAAGAAGATTATTTGTTGCAAAAGCTGAAGACGGGAGATCCAGCCATTCGGGCGATGCTGATCGAGCGCAACATCAGACTTGTCGTCTACATTGCCCGCAAATTTGAGAACACGGGTATTAACATTGAAGATTTGATCTCGATCGGTGCGATCGGTTTAATTAAAGCCGTGAACACTTTTGATCCGGAGAAAAAAATCAAGCTGGCAACCTATGCGTCTCGTTGTATCGAGAACGAAATACTAATGTATCTTCGCCGCAATAGCAAGATACGAACCGAGGTTTCTTTTGATGAGCCGCTTAATATTGATTGGGATGGCAATGAGCTGCTCTTGTCTGATGTGCTCGGTACGGAGAATGATACGATCTATCGCAATATAGAGGAACAGGTCGACCGCAAGCTGCTGCACAAAGCATTAGACAAGCTGACGGAACGGGAACGGATGATAATGGAGCTTCGTTTCGGTCTTCAGGATGGGGAAGAGAAGACCCAGAAAGATGTCGCAGACATGCTGGGCATCTCCCAGTCTTACATCTCCAGACTTGAAAAACGAATCATTAAGCGACTGCGCAAGGAGTTCAACAAAATGGTGTAAAATCAAGTCTTGGGTATAACTGGTAAGCTCATGGAAATGGAATAAAAATACCTCTCCCGGAGATAATGTACATTAATGTTTCTCCTTGGGAGGTAAATCACGATGACCCGTAATAAAGTCGAGATTTGTGGCGTGGATACGTCGAAACTGCCGGTCCTAACCAACGTAGAAATGCGTGAGTTATTTACGAATCTTCAGCAAAATAATGAGCGCTCAGCTAGAGAGAAATTAGTGAATGGGAACCTGCGCCTCGTGCTCAGCGTCATTCAACGTTTCAATAACCGGGGAGAATTCGTTGACGATTTATTCCAGGTTGGCTGTATAGGCCTCATGAAAGCCATTGATAACTTTGATTTGTCTCAAAATGTAAAGTTCTCCACCTATGCAGTACCGATGATTATCGGTGAAATTCGAAGATACCTGCGGGATAACAACCCGATTCGAGTTTCCAGATCCCTCCGGGATATTGCATATAAGGCATTGCAGGTCAGAGATGCTCTGACCAATATGAACTCGCGTGAGCCGACCATTTTTGAAATTTCCGAAGTGCTCAATGTGCCTAAAGAGGATGTTGTATTCGCACTTGATGCGATTCAGGACCCAGTGTCCTTGTTTGAGCCGATATATCATGACGGTGGTGACCCGATCTATGTAATGGACCAGATCAGTGACGACAAGAACAAGGATGTGTCGTGGATCGAGGAGATCGCGCTTAGGGAAGCAATGCAGCGGCTTGGGCAGCGGGAAAAGATGATTCTATCCATGCGCTTTTTCGAAGGAAAGACTCAGATGGAAGTGGCTGATGAGATCGGTATTTCCCAGGCGCAGGTATCAAGACTTGAAAAATCAGCCATTCAGCAAATGCAAAAACACGTTAAAATCTAAACCGAAGAAATAAGATCTTGATTCAAACATGGTTAGTGGTGCATCATCATTCAAAATAACCTCTACTTTCGCGTAAGCAGCGCGGAACTAGAGGTTTTATTATTGTCCGGAGTGACCAAGCTCTCATAAAAAAAAGGACATTTTGGGCGTTCAGAACATATATTGATATTGATATAAGGATTCAATTCATAAGAGCGGGATGTGAGGATAAGATGAGCTCAGGAGATCTGACGGTGAGAGCAATGAAAATATCGGATTTTCAAACCAAGGATGTCATTAATATTGTGGATGGGAAAAGACTGGGTCAGATCAGTGATCTTGAGCTGGACCTTCGGCAAGGGCGCATTGAGGCCATTGTTGTACCGAGCTACAGCCGATTCATGGGGTTGTTTGGAGGAGGAGCAGATCTGATTATCCCTTGGCGCAATATCGTCAAGATCGGTTCGGATGTCGTGCTAGTGAAGATGGATGAAGTGAAGGAAGCGAAGCCCGAGGATGTATATAACGAACGTACTGAGCGGCGTGAAGGAGAACGAAAGGGTTTCTAGTCTCCACTAAAGAGACTAAGGGATGTTTTTTTGGTACACTGGTGTATAGATGTTTCTAACGAAGAACGAGGTGATACACAAGCATGGAACCTTTTGTGCTGAATGATAATGACAGTGGACCGAAGCTGTTTGCAATAGAGCCCTGGACTTCCTATTCGAGGAGTAAGGGACTTATGACGGGATATACAAGCCGGGCTGGAGGTGTCGGAAATGCGCCATACAGCAGTCTCAACTGTGCTTTTCATGTGGGTGACAACCCTGAAGATGTAATTAATAATCGCAGACGCATTGCCGAGAAGATTGGAATACTGCCAGAGGCTTGGACTTGCGGCGAGCAAGTACATAAGAGCGAGATTGCCATTGTAACTGAAGCAGATCGAGGCAAGGGCTTCTTCGATCGAGAGTCGGCGATCCAGGATACAGACGGATTACTGACGAACGTTCGCGGTGTGCTGCTGACTTCATTTTACGCGGATTGTGTTCCGCTGTATTTCTTTGATCCGGTCAAAGAAGTGGTTGGCCTGGCCCATGCCGGATGGAAGGGGACGGTTCAGAAGATTGCAGAACGTATGATTGAGCAGATGGAAGAGCATTATGGATGTAAGCGGAGTGATATACTGACGGCGATTGGCCCATCGATTGGAAGCTGCTGCTATGAGGTTGATGATTATGTGATGGACCGTGTGAAGGTTTTGTACGAACTTGAACAGGGTAAAGATGAATATGAAGATTCTGCATACAGGAAGGCACATCAGCCTGCACCAGAAGGAAAATGCATGCTCGACTTGAAAGAAGTCAATCGACACATTATGATGAAAGCAGGAATATTGCCGGATCATATCGAATGTACATCATGGTGTACAAGCTGCCACCCTGAACTTTTCTTCAGTTATCGTAAGGAAGGTGGCATTACAGGCAGAATGGCAAGCTGGATTGGATTGGAAGAGAGGTGACCCTCCTTGTCACTGGAGGAGAGAATACAGCATGTGGATGAACGCATCCAAGCTGCTTGCGAGGCAAGCGGCCGCAATAAAGATAGTGTCAATGTAATCGCGGTAACCAAGTATGTCTCTGTCGAAATGACAGAGAAAGTGCTTGGCAGCGGACTGATACATATTGGCGAGAACCGATGGCAAAATGCCGAGGAGAAATGGAAAGCCCTCGGACATCGGGGTGTATGGCATTTTATCGGTCATTTGCAGACGAACAAAGTTAAGGATGTAATCGGTAAATTTCCATACATCCATTCATTAGACAGACTGTCTCTCGCTCGTGAGATCGAGAAGAAGGCGGCACAGCTGGACCTTAAGGTACAGTGTATGCTGCAGGTTAATATCTCAGGTGAAGAATCGAAATATGGTCTTCAGCTAGAGCAAGTCGTTCCGCTGCTCAAAGAAATTCGTGAATTTAATCATATTCAAGTCGCCGGACTTATGACAATGGCCCCCTTTGAAGAAGAAGCGGAACGGACGCGTCCCGTATTTCGCGGACTTCGTGAACTTAGAGACGACTTGAATAGACAAGCCTTGACCCATGAACCGTTGACCGATTTGTCGATGGGGATGTCCAATGATTTTGAGATAGCGATTCAGGAAGGTGCAACCTGGGTGAGGCTGGGAAGTGTTCTCGTAGGTAAAGAGGAGGGCTAAAGGAGATGAGTGTAGTGAATAAATTTATGAATTTTTTCGGTCTTCAAGAAGAAGAAGAGGTTGTAGAACGTGAGCAAGTCAATTCACGCGTAGATGAGCCCGAACAAGAAGTTGAAACGCCGAGCTTTGATAAACGTAGAAACCAGAAGGGCAATAATGTGGTAAGCATTCATTCCCAAAAAAATGTAAAGGTCGTTCTGTACGAGCCGCGTAGTTACGATGAAGCACAGGAGATCGCCGATCATATTAAATCCCATCGGACCGTTGTTGTCAATTTGCAGCGTGTGCGAAAGGATCAGGCTCTTCGCATTATTGATTTTCTAAGCGGTACCGTCTATGCACTTGGCGGAGGCATTTCCAAAATCGGTGGAAACATTTTTCTCTGTACACCCGACACCGTTGAAATACAAGGAACCATCGCGGAAATACTTACAGATCACGACAGCGAAGCAGATTACAACAGAATGAGGTGACAGGTTTTTGGAAATTGTATTACAGTTGGTTAACAGCTTGGTTAACATTTACTACTGGATGATTATTATATACATCCTGATGTCTTGGCTTCCTAATGCTAGAGAGTCTAAGTTTGGAGAAATATTAGGCAAGATTGTAGAGCCTTATCTTGCTCCTTTCCGCAGATTCATACCGCCTATTTTCGGAATGCTCGACATTTCACCGATCATAGCCATCATTGCTTTGAGGTATGCTGCGACCGGACTAAGCGCAATATTGGAAGGGATTTTCACTTAGACAAGTTCAATATTATATACAGGGTGATTATGAAATGCGTACAGACATTTATGAACATTTTCACCCCGATGAACGGGATTTTGTAGATAAGGCCTGGGAGTGGGTAGAACATGCTGGACAGTATCATGAGATGAAACTGACGGACTTTCTGGACCCGCGCCAGGCCTATATTTTGGATACGCTTGCGAATCGTAGAGGGGATGTACAAGTGCGTATGGAGGGCGGATCTGCAAATGCGGAGCGTCAAAGAGCACTGATTGCCCCTGACTATGCTTATCTGGATGATCAGGATATGGGACTTGCAGTTCTGAGCATAACTTCGGCGGATCAAAAATTTCTGCAGCTCGATCATGGGGATTATATGGGAGCACTGCTAAGCCTTGGGCTCAAACGGGGAAAGCTCGGTGACATTCATGTTCTGGATGATGGATGCCACACGGTTGTTGCCAAGGAAATTGCAGACTATTTCTCGCTTCACCTTCACCAGGTGCATCGAATGAATGTATTTACTGACATACTGCCGGTAGATCAGCTGCGGACGAGTGATCTAGCTCTCCAGATGATGGATCTGACGGTGGCTTCTTTGCGTTTGGACGGAATTGCAAGTGATGTATACAGACTGAGCCGGAGCAAGATACTTACCCCGATTAAGGCAGGACGCTGCAAAGTGAACTGGAAGGTGGCAGAGGACCCATCCAAAATGCTGCAGGCAGGGGATGTGGTATCCGTTCAAGGCTTGGGGCGTTTTAAAGTGATGGAAACCGATGGAATGACCAAAAAAGGTCGGTTTCGTGTGAAAGTGGGTAAATTTGTATAGATATATATGCAGGAATTCATGTTTTCTTGTCGAAATCTTTAGGTCAGAGTTTATGAAATGATGTACTGGACCGATAAATAGAATGAAGTTTAATGCCTCTCTTATCAAGAGGTTAATACTATAGGAGGTGGACAGCATGCCACTAACGCCGCTGGACATACATAATAAGGAATTTGCCCGCCGTATTCGTGGTTATGATGAGGATGAGGTCAATGAGTTTTTGGATCAAGTAATCAAAGACTACGAGGCTGTTATCCGTGAGAACAAGGAGCTTAGCACACAGTTGCTGTCCGTGCAGGAGAAGCTGGATCATTTTGCAAATATTGAGGAAACTCTCAGCAAGACCATTATTGTTGCGCAGGAAGCTGCTGATGAAGTAAAGAACAATTCGAAGAAGGAAGCACAGCTGATTGTAAAGGAAGCAGAGAAGAATGCAGACCGGATCGTGAACGAAGCTCTATCCAAGTCGCGCAAAATTTCGCTTGAAGTTGAGGAGCTGAAGAAGCAGGCTTCCATTTACCGTGCTCGTTTCCGCACTCTTGTGGAAGCTCAGCTGGAGCTGTTGAATGTGGATGGCTGGGAAGCTCTTGAGAACCGGGAGCAGGAGGTTCGTGAGCGCGAACGCGAAATGAAGGAAATTTACTAACATAAACAACGGGTCATCTGTCAGGTTGACTTTTTGCTGTAAAGAGGCTATAAATATTGTTATATGTAATTCATAATAAAGGTTTGATGATGGGAACCAGTAAGCTCATGAGCATTCGTTTACAGAGAGTTGGCGGTGGGTGCGAGCCAATGAAACGGAACATGGCTGAATATCATCCCGGAGAAGTGAAGCCGAAAGCATGCTATAGCAGCTGCAATTAAGCCGAACCGTATGCCGAACGTTATATCGGCTCCTTATGGTAGTCACATAAGGATTAGAGCGCCGTTTATTTGTCACACGTAAGACAAATTGCGGAACTAGGGTGGTAACGCGAGAACAGTCTCGTCCCTTATTAGGGGCGAGGCTTTTTTATTTTTTTCTTGGAGCAAAATCAACAGGATAGGTAACTGATGAAAGGAAGAGATGGATGAAACGAGTTGACATCAAGGAGAAGGCTCGCGCTCGTGAGCAGCGAATCCTGGGAAAATGGCAAGCGGAGGATACATTCAAGAAATCAATTGAGAATCGTGAAGGCAGACCTAATTATGTCTTCTACGAGGGACCACCTACAGCGAATGGGGCGCCACATATTGGCCACGTGCTGGGCCGTGTAATTAAGGACTTTGTCGGCCGCTATCAGACGATGAACGGATACCGGGTTGTCCGCAAGGCGGGCTGGGATACGCATGGTCTTCCGGTTGAACTTGGTGTCGAGAAGCAGCTGGGCATCAGCGGCAAACAAGAAATTGAGAATTATGGTGTGGAAGCATTCATTAAGAAATGTAAAGCGAGTGTATTCGAATACGAGCATAAATGGCGTGAGCTAACGGAAGCAATCGGCTACTGGACGGATCTGGATCATCCTTATGTAACGCTGGATAACACATATATCGAAAGTGTCTGGAACATTCTGGCTACGATTCATGACAAAGGCCTGCTCTATCGGGGTCATCGGGTAAGCCCTTACTGCCCTTGCTGCCAAACGACACTCAGCTCTCACGAAGTAGCGCAAGGTTATGAGGATGTGAAGGACCTTAGTGCAACAGCGAAATTCAAGCTTCATGATCGTGATGAGTACATCCTGGCTTGGACAACTACCCCTTGGACACTCCCATCTCACGTTGCGCTGGCTGTTAACCCGGAGATGGAATACGCACGTGTTAAGCAGGAAGACGGAATCTATATTGTTGCCAAAAATCTCGTCGAGAAAGTGATGAAGGGTGACTACGAGGTATTGTCCAGCTTGCAGGGTTCCGAGCTTGTCGGCTTAACTTATACTCCGCCGTTTAACTACATTGCAGCCGAAAAAGCCAATATCGTGGTCGGGGCAAGCTTTGTTACGGATGCAAGCGGTACAGGGATTGTTCATATGGCTCCGGCACATGGTGAGGATGACTACAAGACTTGCCGTGAGAATGGAATCAGCTTTGTCAGTGTCGTGAATTCGGAAGGGAAGTATACGGAGGAAGTTACCGATTTTGCAGGACGGTTTGTTAAAGATTGCGATCTGGATATTGTGAAGCATCTGTCCGAGCAGGGACTGCTGTACAGCAAAGAAAAAATTGAGCACAGCTATCCATTCTGCTGGCGCTGCAAATCTCCACTCCTGTACTATGCCATGGACAGCTGGTTTATTGAAACGACGGCAGTGAAGGATCAACTGATCGCTAACAATAATACGGTGGATTGGTACCCAGGACACGTTCGTGAAGGACGTTTTGGTAAGTTCCTTGAAGATTTGGTGGATTGGAATATCAGTCGTAACCGTTACTGGGGTACTCCGCTTAACGTGTGGGTGTGTCCGGATTGTGGAGGGCAGTTCGCTCCTCACAGCCACGAAGAGCTGCGTAAGCATGCGGTTTCTGAGGTAAGCCCGGAGCTTGAGCTGCATAAGCCTTATGTTGATGAAGTGAAGGTACGTTGTACACACTGTGAGAGTGGTGTTATGGAACGCACTTCAGAAGTGATTGATGTGTGGTTTGACAGCGGATCAATGCCGTATGCACAGCACCACTATCCATTTGAGAACAGAGAGACATTTGAACAGCAATATCCTGCGGATATGATCTGTGAAGGAATTGATCAGACACGCGGCTGGTTCTACAGCTTGCTGGCTGTTTCTACCCTGTTTACAGGAAAAGCGCCTTATAAGGCGGTTATGGCAACAGGTCATATTTTGGATGAGAACGGGCAGAAGATGTCCAAATCCAAAGGAAATGTGATTGATCCTTGGGAAATCATTGAAGAGTATGGTACGGATGCATTCCGATGGGCTCTCCTTGCAGACAGTGCTCCATGGAACAGCAAGCGTTTCTCCAAGGGCATCGTCGGAGAAGCGAAATCCAAGGTGATTGACACGATTGTCAATACACATGCATTCCTTGCGCTATACGCTGACATTGATGGATATGATCCAGAGAATCATCCATTCCAAGGTTCGGAGAATAAACTGGATCGCTGGGTGCTGTCGCGTCTGAACTCACTTATTGCAAAAGTAAGCAAAGGACTTCAGGTGAATGACTTCCTGAATGCGGCCAAAGCGATAGAAGTATTTGTCGATGAATTGAGTAACTGGTATATCCGCCGTTCCCGCGATCGGTTCTGGGGCAGCGGCTTGACCGAGGATAAGCTTGCAGCTTATGGCACACTGACTGAGGTCCTCTTGACGCTGTCTAAGCTGATGGCTCCATTTACACCGATGCTGTCCGAAGACGTCTACGGTAATCTTGGAGGAAAAGGAAGCGTGCATCTGACCGATTATCCAGTAGCAAACGAAGCGCTGATTGATGAGAAGCTGGAGCAGGATATGGAAACGGCACGCAACATTGTTGAGCTTGCACGGAATGTCCGTAACGAGACCGGCATCAAGACCCGTCAGCCGTTATCAGCCCTAATTGTATCGCTGAGCCATGACTTTGATCTCCCTGGCTATGAAGAGATCATCAAGGATGAGATCAACGTCAAGAGTATTGAGGTTGAGACGAGCGATAGCGGATTTGTAGACTTTACACTTAAACTTAATCTGAAAGTTGCAGGTAAGAAATACGGCAAGAATGTAGGCTTCCTGCAAAATCATTTTAAAGCGATGAGTGCAGAAGATACCCGCTCTGTTGTTGAAGCAGGCCAGTTCAATATCGTATCGCCGGACGGAGCTGAGCTTGAAGTAACAAGCGAAGAGCTGTTGATTGAGAAAAAAGCAAAAGAAGGCTTTGCGGCAGCTTCCGGCTATGGATTGACCGTTGCGCTGAACACGGAAATTACGCCTGAGCTTGAACAGGAAGGGCTGGTTCGTGAGGTGGTCCGTGCAGTACAGGACACTCGCAAGAAGCTTGATCTTCCGATTGAGAAGCGCGTAAACCTGACTCTGGATGTCGATAGTGAGCTGAGAGCAGCTATTGAGGCTTTTGAATCGGTCCTTCGAGAGAACGTATTGGTTACAGATTTGGCATTTGGTGCATCGGAGGATATGGAACAGGTCGAAGCCGGTTCCAGAACGATTGGCGTTAAGATTCACTAGAAAAAATAAGGAAGCTTTGCCGGCTAAAATACAGGTAAAGCGGACATAATAGCAAAGAATTACATGTGAAAGCGAGCCGATAATGCCGAGGGGTACTCCCTCGTCTAACGGCTCGTTTCATATTTCTGAGAAAATTGAAGGAATGAGGCCTTTTACTTTATGAACAATATTCGGCGAAGATCACGCATTCGTCAGCATTACTCCGCAGAAGTGAAGCAAATGGATGAACAGATGGATGAGATGCATGGTGTTCTCCAGAAGCTTGCTCTCGATCTGGAGAAATCAAGGATTGCAGATTATACAAGACTGCTGCATAAGCCTTTTCGACTGATCTGGCTTAATTTGTTATCCGGTACAGCAAGAGGAGTCGGGATTGCGATCGGATTCACCTTTTTTGCTGCGACGATCGTCTATGTTCTTCAGCTGCTTGGTGCACTGAATTTGCCGATTGTCGGTGATTACATTGCCGATATTGTTCGCATTGTACAGAGACAATTAGAACTGGATACTTATTAGAGAACCCAATCGTTAGAATTGAATTTACAATTAGGTCTATATTCTATAAATCATCTTCGATAACATCTGGTTCCAGAATGCTCATGCCCTCATGATTCTCCAGATACCTTCTGTACTGCTTGTTGCGTACAACGGATACATTCTGGCCGTAAATATCGGTTGCGAGAAAGCTCTCATATGCTTCAACACAGCCATCAATCTCCTCGGCAGCCTCCATGTACATGGCATCGTAATCATCGTTATTGTTGCCTTCCTGAAGTGCGGGAGTGTTGGAATTTCCGTAGTTCTCAAGAATCTGCCAGGTATCTTCACCATCGAATCCATTCTGGGTATCCTTTTCATCAAGGCTTGTTCTTCCGAATGGTGGACTCAGAAATTCCTCCTCAATCGGACGATCCTCCGATACCGAGGTTTCAGGAGCATGCTCTCTGCAGTAAATGGTATACGGTACCGCATTTAAGCGTTCATAAGGAATGGGCTTACTGCATACTGCACAATTTCCGTAATCGCCTTCTTCCATATGATTCAGCGCGCTCTTGATTCGTTCAAGCATAAATTCATCGTGTTCATTTAGAGAAATATCTTTTTCGCGTTCATACATTTCGGTTGCAACATCACCTGGATGATTATCAAAAGTAGTCAACTCTCCGGCTTCGTATCGTGTTGAGCCGCTGAGCCCGTAATGGTCGGATTCCTTTTCGCGCTGCTCGATATCGTGTTGCTGCTCAAGAAGCTGTTTCTTCAAGCTGTTCCATTCCTGCTTCGTCAGATGCGTCATGGCGGTCTACTCCTTTACTTGAACTTTTCCTTCATCGGTTGTCTGTATAGAGTGTGCTGATTTGTTCAATTTTAGAGAAGGAGGATTTTGCATAAATATTCTCCATGAGCGTCCCTCCTCTGCTGAGCCAGCTTAAAATAGACGCTGTTCGTGACCTTGTGCTACAATATACAAGGCATTACCCATGGAATGGTAAAAGAGATGGATCGGAGTGACAAAAAAGGTGATATATTATGTCATTGCACTAATTGTTTTTCTAGTGGACCAGGGTACAAAATGGCTTGTTGCAACTCGGATGACCCTAGGGGAGGAAATATCAGTCATAGGAGATTTCTTCTTGATTACTTCCCATCGGAATCGTGGAGCAGCCTTCGGCATCCTGCAGGGTCAAACTTGGTTCTTTATCGTAGTAACGACGATTGTAGTGATAGCCTTGATCTGGTATATCAACAAAGTTAAATCACAACCGGATAAAATATTGCCGGTAGCTCTTGCTCTGGTGCTTGGCGGCGCGCTTGGCAACTTTATCGACCGATTGCTGACGGGTGAGGTGGTCGACTTCTTTAAATTTAATTTTGGAAGCTACACATTTCCGATCTTTAACATTGCCGACTCTGCAATAGTCGTCGGTGTAGGTTTAATCATATTAGATACTCTGCTTGAAACAAGACGTGAGAAGCAGCTGACACAGAGTCAGGACGAAGGGAAGGAATAAATTTATGACAGATCGGTCCGAACAGGAATCTAGCCAGGACATTCAAGAATGGACCGTCGAGGCGGATTTTGCTAAGGAACGAATTGATAAATATATAGCTGACAGCATGGATGACGTATCACGATCTCAAGTCCAAATCTGGATTGGTGATGGCCATGTGACAGTGAACGGTAACCAAGTAAAGTCAAACTATAAACTGGCTGCTGGAGACAAGATTGAGCTAGTTGTCCCCGAGGTCGCCGCGGTCGAGATATTGCCGGAGAACATCCCGCTTGAAGTTGTCTATGAGGATTCAAGTGTCATTGTTGTTAACAAGCCGAGAGGTCTAGTTGTACATCCCGCGCCAGGACACGCCTCCGGCACACTTGTGAACGCGCTGATGTATCATTGCCATGACCTCTCTGGCATTAACGGTGAACTGCGTCCCGGCATTGTGCACAGGATTGATAAGGATACGTCAGGGCTGCTAATGGCTGCCAAGAATGATAAAGCCCACGCATCGCTTGCGGCACAGCTCAAAGACCATAGTGTAAACAGGCGTTATATTGCACTAGTCCACGGACATGTTCAGCATGACCAAGGGACCATTGATGCACCGATTGGCCGTGATGCGCATGATCGGAAGATGTTTACCGTGACGGAGCGCAACAGCAAGCATGCAGTGACTCATTTTTCCGTGATGGAACGTCTTGGGGACCACACTTTGCTGGAACTCAAGCTGGAGACGGGCAGAACACATCAAATCCGGGTGCATATGAAATTTATTGGTCATCCGCTTGTCGGAGATCCGATGTATGGACGAAGTAAGGGTGTGAAGATGAATGGACAAGCACTGCATGCAGCAACGCTTGGTTTTGTTCATCCCGATTAAGGAGAAACATTGGAATTTAATGCTCCTCTGCCTCAAGATATGGAAGATGTATTGGCTTCGCTTAGAAGTCGATAAGCTTGTAATTATTGCAGTTCGTGTATTAAAGATATCAAAAGGGTCGCAGGTGATGTGCGGCTCTTTTTTTGTTGTTCATTCCGGGAAGAGAAACTTGAGCAATGCTGAATATTTCATGGTGTTTGAATGCAAACTGGTGGAAAACTTGTACCGAATGGGTAATAAGTGTGGACAGGATTACAATATGAAAACTGGCTACAAGGGAGGATGTGGGACACTCATGAGCATTGACAAATATCAAGAAACTTATATTCAGAATTGTTTTGCTGATCGTATCGGTGGTGCTAACTATGGTAAAGGGGCAAACAGCAATAAATTCGAAAAAATCAAACGTGCTACATCAGCAGCCAAGAAAGATTACCCGAACATTGAACTGATTGACCTTGGAGCTTATGCTCCTGACGAAATGGCTGACACAGGGATCGTTGCGACACTTGCTGCAGAGGCTGCGAAGCCAGAGAATCGGGGATATGCGGATAACGGAATACCGGAATTTAAAGAAGCGGCTGCAACATACCTTGCAGAAGTATTCGGTGTAGAGGATATTGATCCTGTAAATGAGGTGGTTCATTCCAGCGGCTCTAAGCCGGCTCTTGCCATGATCCCTTCTGTATTTATCAACCCAGGTGATGTGGCGATTCTAACCGTTCCGGGTTACCCGATAATGGGTACACATACGAAGTATCTAGGCGGAGAGGTTTACAATGTCCAATTGACTAAACAGAACAACTTCCTGCCTGACCTAGCTTCTGTTCCAGAGGAAATCGCCCTTCGTGCGAAGCTAATCTATTTGAACTATCCGAACAATCCAACAGGCGCAAGCGCAACGACGGAATTCTTTAGTGAAGTGATCGAGTGGGCTAAGAAATACAACGTGATTGTTATACATGATGCAACTTATGCAGCTCTGACGTATGATGGCCTCAAGCCGTTCAGCTTCTTGTCTATACCGGGTGCCAAAGATGTGGGCGTAGAGGTTCATTCTCTCTCCAAATCCTTCAATATGGCAGGCTGGAGTATTGGGTTTGTGGCGGGTAATCCGCTCGTTGTTAAGGCGTTCAGCGAAATTAAGGACAATAATGATTCCGGTCAATTTATTGCTATTCAAAAAGCAGCGGCTTATGGACTTGCTCATCCAGATATTACAGTGAAATTAGTAGAGAAATACTCCCGTCGTCATGACATGCTTGTACTAGCCTTGAATGAGCTGGGCTTCAGAGTGGAGAAACCAAAAGGCTCCATCTTCTTGTACGTTGAGGTTCCGTTAGGAGTTGCCGGGGGGCGGCGTTTCGAATCAGGTGAAGATTTCTCCCAGTTCCTCATTCGTGAGAAATTGATCTCTTCTGTACCGTGGGACGATGCTGGCCATTTTGTCCGTTTTTCTGTTACATTTGAAGCGAACAGTGATGAAGAAGAGAAGCGCGTGATCGGTGAAATAAAACGCCGGCTAAGTGATGTTCAGTTTGAATTCTGATCCAAATCATATCTTTCATAGTTTTGTCACGGATTGTCTAATAAAAGTCCTCCAAATTGAGGTAGACTAGATATATAAGTAATCCATGAAGGAGGCATAATTTTATGGAATTTGTCGCATTGATCGCAGTTATTATGGTCTTGGGCGGAATCGGTATTACAGCTATGTTCCTCAGACTTGCCAAGGATGACCATTAATTAATAAATACGGACGACAGGAGACCCTTTATGCAGGGTCTCTTTTTTTGCGTATTTTGCATATATTGTGGTGTTTGAATTTCTTCTGGATTCAAGCATCAAAAACAACAGTGGATAAATATACGAACTTATTGTATAATTATTAAAAATATTGAATGTTTAATGTATATTTCTCTGATAATTTTGTATAAATCTCATCGCTGTGTAATGTTTACTTCTAGGCTTGTTGCTTCTATTTGGTTAAGGTGTTGACAGAGGATAAGCTTTCTGTCATAATTCATGTCGATGAAAAATTGCTTGGGTCATGAGTAATCCAGAGAGGTTACACGCTCATGCAATAACATGAATAGCACCTTTAAATCAGTCCCGTGAGACTGGCAAGGTAACGTGATTGGACCCGGATCTTAGCTGCGGCTACTGTTTCGGTATGTCCTTTAGAGCTTACAGACCCGGCGTGCGTAGCCGCGGTTTTGAGACTCCTTGCCTAAGTTTTGCGGCAGGGAGTTTTTTTTATCTCGTCACGGGACTATAAGAAAGCAAGGAAGCCCAGGAGGAGGTTAAACACATGAGCGGTGAAGCACACGTCATCATGGATGAGATCGCAATTCGCAGAGCACTCACTCGGATTGCACATGAGATTTTGGAGAGAAATAAAGGGATTGAAGGCTGTATTCTTGTCGGCATCCGCACACGCGGTGTATATCTCGCAGAACGCATTGCAGCAAAGATTGAGGAAATTGAAGGGACAAAGGTTCCCTGCATTGACCTCGACGTCACTCCTTATCGGGATGACCGGAATGTGGAGGCAGATGTAAGACAAAGCATGAAGAAGCAGCTGGACATTGACATTCACAATAAAAAAGTAATTTTGTTCGACGATGTCCTCTACACAGGCAGAACGATTCGTGCTGCAATGGATGCCTTGATGGATATCGGCCGCCCTCAAATGATACAGCTTGCAGTACTTGCAGACCGCGGACATCGCGAGCTGCCGGTTAGACCTGATTTTATCGGTAAAAATGTTCCTTCCTCAAGATCGGAATCGATCGAGGTTGCTCTGATCGAAGTTGATGGTAAAGACGAAGTCACCATTAATCAGAACCGGGGGAATGAAGCATGATACTAACCGCAAAAAGTATTAAAGAGCGCAGTTTGCTGGGACTGAAGGAACTAGCTGCAAGTGAGATAGAGTCGATCTTGGACCGGGCATCACACTGGGATAAACAAGAAGAGAAGCTTGTCCCGGTTCTTGCTTCCAAATTTGTAGCGAATATGTTTTTTGAGAACAGCACACGAACGAGATTCTCTTTTGAAATGGCTGAGAAACGCCTGGGTGCTGAGGTGTTGAATTTCGCTGCAGCGGCTTCAAGTGTAGCCAAGGGAGAGTCGATCTACGATACGGTACGTACGCTTGAATCGATGGGGATTGACGCTGGCGTGATCCGTTTGAAGCCGGAAGGGGTACTCGCACAGCTTGCTGAGAAAGTGAAAGTGCCTCTGGTTAACGCAGGAGACGGGAACAACGAGCACCCGACACAGGCGCTTCTGGATCTGTACACAATGCGACAGAGCTTTGGCAGTCTCAAGGGACTGAATGTCTCCATCATCGGCGATATCAAGCACAGCCGGGTAGCTCGCTCCAATCTGTGGGCTTTACAAAAACTCGGCGCGAACGTCACGTTCTGTGCTCCAGACATGATGAAGGCTCCAGAGCTTGAAATACACGCACCCTATATAAGCATCGATGAAGCGCTCAAGGCAGATGTTGTAATGATGCTCAGAGTTCAGCTGGAAAGACATGATAAAGGCATTGATATGAAGGCAGATGAGTATCGTAAGCGGTTCGGACTTACCGTAGAACGTGCCGCGAAGCTGAATCCAAGCACAATTATTATGCACCCTGCTCCGGTAAACCGGAATGTTGAAATTGATGACGCGGTTGTAGAGAGTCCGGCTTCCCGGATCTTCCCGCAAATGTCGAACGGAGTTCCAATCCGGATGGCGGTTATGGAACGCGCATTGCTTCTATAATTAGGCTTGAGAATAGAAGACGAGACAGACAAAATTTCAAGCTTTGAACATTAAACAGGTACAAACAGACCGGAGCGGAGGATATAAATGAAAGCCTATTTTATAAAGAATGCAAGTGTGCTGAATCAAGAAGGGGAACTTGGACAGAAAAGCATCATGATAGCGGATGGCAAAATTTTCGACATTATGGATGAGAACGCGGGCGTGTTTGCTTCGGAAAATACAGATGTTGAAGTGATTGACGCTGAAGGCAAGCTGGTTATACCAGGCCTGATTGACATGCATGTACACCTTAGAGAGCCGGGTTTTGAGCATAAAGAGACGATCGAGACCGGCAGCCGTTCTGCTGTAAAAGGTGGATTTACAACCATCGCCTGCATGCCGAATACAAGACCGGTAACGGATGACCCGGAAACGGTGCAGCTGGTGCTGGAAAAAGCACAGGAAGCGAATCTGGCAAAAGTGCTGCCCTATGCAGCCATTACGATCAATGAGCTGGGCCGTGAGCTGACCGACTTTGAAGCACTTAAATCAGCAGGGGCGATCGGTTTTACAGACGACGGCGTTGGTGTGCAAAGCGCGCAAATGATGAAGGATGCGATGGCCTTGGCAGCTTCGCTGGATATGCCGGTGATAGCACATTGTGAGGACAATTCACTGGTAGAAGGTGCATGTGTAGCTGAAGGAGAGTTTGCAAGAAAGCATGGACTCAAAGGAATTCCAAACGAGTCTGAGGCCATTCATGTAGGACGCGACATTCTGCTCGCTGAAGCAACAGGCGTTCACTACCATGTCTGCCACGTAAGTACAGAGCAATCGGTAAGACTGATTCGTCAGGCCAAAGAGATCGGAATAAAAGTAACCGCTGAGGTGTGCCCGCACCATCTGATACTGGCAGATGAAGACATCCCGGGTCTGGATGCGAATTGGAAAATGAATCCTCCGCTTCGATCCCGCCGTGATGTTGAAGCCTGCATCAAGGGGCTTGAGGACGGAACACTCGATATGATCGTTACAGACCATGCGCCGCATAGCGAGGAAGAGAAAGCCAAAGGGATGGAGCTCGCACCGTTCGGAATCGTCGGATTTGAGACAGCCTTCCCGCTGCTCTACACCAAATTTGTGGAAACGGGCAAATGGACGCTTAAGTTTCTCGTCGACAAAATGACAGCTGAGCCTGCCCGAGTATTCAGACTGGATACTGGCCGCCTTGAGAAGGATGCCATTGCGGATGTCACAATCATTGATCTCGAAGGACTTCGCGCTGTGGATCCGGACGTTTTTGCGACCAAAGGACGCAATACTCCATTCACAGGCTGGGAACTGAAAGGCTGGCCGGTTATGACTTTTGTAGACGGCAAGAAGGTATATTCCGATCCAACATTAAGCTAATCAAGCATAATCAATATGGTTAACGCACTTTTATAATATCAATTCATTATACAAGCACATTTTAAATATGAAAGAGATACAACGAAGGAGTGAGTTGGATGCAGGCACAGGCAAGATTATTACTAGAAGACGGCACATTGTTCACAGGCAGAGCATTCGGAGCTGAAGGTGAGCAAACAGGCGAGGTCGTTTTTAATACAGGAATTACGGGCTACCAAGAGGTGCTCTCTGATCCTTCTTACTGCGGACAAATTGTAACAATGACTTACCCGCTGATCGGAAACTACGGAATTACCCGGGATGACTTTGAATCCATTCGTCCTTATGTGCATGGGTTTGTAACCCGCCGTTACGAACCCGTGCCAAGCAACTGGCGCGCAGAATACAGCATCGACATGCTGCTTAAAGAACACGGAATTATCGGAATCAGCGATATCGACACACGGATGCTGACACGCCGCATTCGTCACCAAGGAACCATGAAGGGGATTCTGACAACTGGCTCCAAGCCGGTTGAAGAGCTTCTCGAAATGATGAGTGACACAACGATTGATGAGCTTCGCAACCAGGTGCCTCTGACATCAACTAAGCATGTGTATAACAGCCCTGGCATCGGCGAAAAAATCGTACTTGTTGACTACGGCGCAAAAACAGGAATCCTGCGTGAACTGAACAAGCGCGGCTGTGATATTGTGGTCGTTCCTCATGACACTACAGCCGATGAGATTCGCAGATTGAATCCGGACGGAATTCAGCTCTCCAACGGCCCTGGGGATCCAAAAGATGTGCCTCATGCCGTCGAGATGGTATCTGAGCTTCTGGGTGAATATCCGATCTTCGGGATCTGCCTGGGACATCAGCTGTTTGCTCTGGCAGCAGGCGCAAATACAGAAAAACTGAAATTCGGACACCGCGGTGGCAACCATCCGGTGAAGGAGCTTGAAACAGGACGTTGCTATATTACTTCCCAGAACCATGGTTATACGGTTAACGAAGATTCCATTAAGGGAACAGATTTGGAAATTACACATATCAACAACAATGACAAAACGATTGAAGGGCTGAAGCATACCAAATACCCTGCCTTCTCAGTACAATATCATCCGGAAGCGGCACCAGGTCCACAGGATAATTCCTATCTATTCGACCGCTTCCTTGACATGATCCGCGAACATAAACAAAACAACCCGCAGAAGCCGCGCCAAGCCGTTCTTGCCGCAGCAGGGAAAGGAGCACGCTAACATGCCTATTAATAACGACCTCAAGAAAATTCTTGTCATCGGGTCCGGTCCGATCGTCATCGGTCAGGCAGCTGAGTTTGACTATGCTGGAACCCAAGCGTGCCAAGCGCTCAAAGAAGAAGGCGTGGAAGTTGTTCTTATCAACAGCAACCCAGCTACAATCATGACGGATACGAATATGGCGGACAAAGTATATATCGAGCCGATCACACTCGACTTTGTAACTCAAATCATTCGTCAGGAGCGTCCGGACGGACTGCTTCCGACGCTTGGCGGCCAAACCGGTCTTAACATGGCGGTTGAGCTGGCTCGTGCCGGCGTACTAGAAAGTGAAAATGTCAAACTGCTCGGAACTCAGCTGACTTCCATTGAAAAAGCAGAAGATCGTGATCTGTTCCGTGAGTTGATGCGTGAGCTGGAGCAGCCAGTACCAGAAAGCACGATTGTAACAACAGTGGGAGAAGCAGTAAGCTTCGCTAATGAGATTGGATACCCAATCATTGTTCGTCCTGCTTATACGCTCGGTGGAACTGGAGGCGGTATCTGTGCAGATGAAGAAGAGCTTCTTGAGACCGTAGCTTCGGGTCTTCGTTACAGCCCAATTACACAATGTCTCGTTGAGAAGAGTATCGCCGGAATGAAGGAAATCGAATATGAAGTGATGCGGGATGCTAACGATAACTGTATCGTTGTCTGCAACATGGAGAATTTTGACCCAGTAGGCGTGCATACAGGCGACAGTATCGTTGTTGCCCCAAGTCAAACGTTGTCTGACCGCGAATATCAAATGCTTCGCTCGGCATCACTAAAAATTATCCGCGCCTTGAACATCGAGGGTGGGTGTAACGTACAATTTGCACTGGACCCGCAAAGCTTCCAGTACTACGTTATTGAAGTTAACCCGCGCGTTAGCCGCTCTTCTGCTCTGGCTTCCAAAGCAACGGGATACCCGATTGCCAAGATGGCAGCCAAAATTGCACTCGGCTACACACTTGATGAGATCATCAACCCGGTAACAGGTCAAACCTATGCATTCTTTGAGCCAACACTGGATTATATCGTAAGCAAAATCCCGCGCTGGCCATTCGATAAATTTACATCCGCCAACCGCAAGCTGGGTACTCAGATGAAAGCAACCGGCGAGGTTATGGCGATTGGACGTACTTTTGAAGAGTCCATTCATAAGGCAGTCCGTTCTCTCGAGATTGGTGTACACCGCATCTACCTGAAAGAAGCGGCAACACTGGAAGATGAGGTACTTAGAACCCGCCTTGCTAAGCCGGATGATGAGCGTATGTTCTTAGTAGCTGAAGCGTTCCGTCGCGGCTACACGCTCCAAGAGATTCAGGATATTACGAAGATCGACTGGTGGTTCCTTGATAAGATTGAAGCAATCGTCAAATTCGAAGACCAAATCCGGTCGGAGAGTGAACTGACTGGGGAAACATTGTATCAAGCAAAACGTATGGGCTTTACAGACCGCGCCATTGCCGAGCTGCGTGCTGAGAGTCAACCAGGAACTGCGCATACGAAGGAAAGCGAAGTCCGTGAAATGCGTGAAGCGCAAAATTTACGTCCAGTATACAAAATGGTAGATACCTGCGCAGCGGAGTTCGAAGCAACAACACCTTATTACTACTCCAGCTATGAAACGGAGAATGAGGTTCTGCCTTCCGACAAGGAGAAGATCGTCGTACTGGGTTCGGGTCCAATCCGAATCGGCCAAGGCATCGAATTTGACTACTCAACAGTTCACGCCGTATGGGCGATTCAAAAAGCGGGATACGAAGCAGTTATTATCAATAACAACCCTGAAACAGTATCCACGGATTTCAATACGTCTGACCGACTCTACTTTGAGCCCTTGTTCTTCGAGGATGTAATGAACGTCATAGAGCAGGAGAATCCGATTGGCGTCATCGTACAGTTCGGCGGACAAACGGCGATTAATCTGGCTGCGCCGCTTGCGGCAGCAGGAGTGAAGATTCTTGGTACGGACTTGGCAAGCATTGACGAAGCCGAAGACCGCAAGAAGTTCGAGGCACTGCTATCCCGCTTGTCAATTGCACAGCCGCAAGGCAGCACGGTTACTTCAGTGGATGAGGCTGTTGGAACAGCGCAAGGTCTTGGCTATCCGGTCCTGGTACGTCCTTCCTACGTACTTGGCGGACGTGCGATGGAGATCGTCTACTCCGACAGCGAGCTGCTCAGCTATATGGAGCAGGCTGTCAAGATTAATCCTGAGCATCCGGTTCTGATTGACCGCTATATGCTGGGTAAAGAGGTAGAAGTCGATGCAATCTGTGATGGTGAGACTGTCCTGATCCCGGGAATTATGGAGCATGTGGAACGTGCAGGGGTTCACTCCGGTGACTCGATTGCGGTATATCCTCCACAGCACCTGGAAGCACATTTGAAAGAAAAAATTGTAGATATCACCATCAAAATTTCGAAGGAACTCAAAACGATCGGGCTCGTTAACATTCAGTTCGTTATTTATCAAGATGATGTGTATGTCATCGAGGTTAACCCTAGATCTTCAAGAACAGTTCCATTCCTAAGCAAAGTAACCGGTATTCCAATGGCGAATCTGGCTACCCAGGCGATTCTTGGCAACAAGCTTGCTGATCAAGGGTATGTGGATGGCCTATGGCCGGAGAGCGATCATGTATCGGTTAAAGTACCGGTCTTCTCCTTTGCGAAGCTGCGCCGTGTAGAACCCACTCTGGGACCTGAAATGAAATCCACAGGCGAAGTTATGGGCCGTGATGTGCTCTACGCTAAGGCTTTGTATAAAGGACTGATCGGAGCGGGCATGAAGATTCCTTCTTCCGGTGCCATCATCGCGACTGTTGCTGATAAAGATAAAGACGAGGCTGTATCCCTGCTCGGCGGCTTCTACAAGCTGGGCTACAAAATCATTGCAACAGGCGGTACCGCCGAAGCACTGGCTAAGGCGGGAATTCCGGTCCAAACGGTCAACAAGCTCAGCGAAGGTACGCCAAACATTCTGGATATGATTCGTACAGGTGAAGCCAACTTCGTATTTAATACGCTGACAAAAGGTAAAACACCGCAGCGTGACGGATTCCGTATCCGCCGTGAAGCAGTAGAGAACGGGGTTGTATGTATGACTTCTCTGGATACGGTACGCGCGCTTCTGCAAATGCTGGAGACGATTAACTTCTCCTCAGAATCCATGCCAACGTTCAGCCGCTGATCCTCATAAACAATATCTTGAAGGACATCGATAAAGCTCGGAATCAAAGGGCTTTATCCGATGTCCTTTATAACGAACAAAAGAAATGGAATGGGGGAGAATGGCAAATGCAATTGACTTCTGAATATAAAGAGATGGCCGGGCGCCTGATGGTAGCCTTGGACTATCCCGATGCAGACAGTGCCAGACAGCTGATAGACCGTCTTGAGGGAATACCTTGTTACATGAAAGTCGGAATGCAGCTGTTTTATACGGCAGGGCCGTCCTTTGTGAAAGAGCTTAAGGAGAAAGGATACTCAGTATTTCTGGATGTAAAAATGCATGATATTCCGAATACGGTGAAGGGTGGATCACATAGCGTAACCCGGCTGGGTGTCGATATGTTCAACGTTCACGCAGCTGGGGGCAAGGAGATGATGTCCTCTGCACTCGCAGGAGCCAAACAGGCAGCGGAAGAGGAAGGATTTACGGTTCCAACGATTATCGCAGTGACACAGCTGACAAGTACCAATCAAGCCACGATGAACAATGAAATTGGCATTCCAGGCGATGTAGAAGCGGCTGTTGTACGCTATGCTTCACTCGCGAAGGAAGCGGGACTTCACGGAGTGGTTGCTTCACCGCTGGAGGTAACCGCAATTAGAGAAGCATGCGGTCATGATTTCTATACGGTTACACCGGGGATTCGCCCTGCGGGAAGCGCAGTAGGCGACCAGTCCAGAATACTTACGCCCGGACAAGCAATCTCAGGGGGAAGCAGCTATATCGTTGTAGGCAGGCCTATAACAGCCAGTGAGAACCCGAGAGCGGCAGCAGAGCAAATTATTGAGGAGATGATGAATCATGACAACATTAACGAAAAATCCTGAACAGCTGGCATCAAAACTGTTACAAATTAAGGCAGTGGCACTGCGCCCGAATCAGCCCTTTACCTGGACCTCCGGCATTAAATCTCCGATCTATTGTGACAATCGACTCACGATGTCGTATCCCGAAATTCGTGATCTGATTGCCGAATCTTTTGCAGCCGTTATCCGCGAGCAGTATCCAGATACAGAAGTGATCGCTGGAACAGCAACAGCAGGCATTCCGCATGCGGCGTTCGTTGCACAGAAGCTGGCTCTCCCGATGATTTACATTCGGGACAAGGCCAAAGGGCACGGGAAAGAGAATCTGATTGAGGGCCTCGTTAACGAAGGTCAAAAGGTAATCGTCATTGAAGATTTAATCTCCACGGGAGGAAGCTCGTTAAAAGCCGCGAAGGCGGTACAAGAAGCTGGAGCAGAGGCGCTTGCCGTGCTTGCGATCTTCAGCTATCAGCTAGATCGTGCAGCTCAGGCCTTTGAAGAAGCGGGAATTCCACTGCAAAGCTTGTCCAATTATACAGCGCTGACTGAGGTTGCTCTGCGTGAAGGAGCAATTGCCGAGGCTGATCTGGAATTGCTTCGCTCCTGGCGTGAAGATCCGAGTTCATTTGGAGTGTAATATAAAAAGTCTCAATAGACAGGCGGCCCTGCTGAAGGGCCGTTTTTTGTTATGTTCTTAAGTTTAATTCATCATCTGGCAGCTCTATGAGAACAAATCAAAATTATCTTTAAAAGGTTGTAACTTATTCCTGTTTTATGTCGTTTATAATGCAGGTAGAAATATTTGTAATTATATTCTAGTTATTTCCTTGTAATGTTTGGGGGCGAGTTGTTATAAGAATACCATTTCGCAGCAGAAAAGAGCAGGATGAGCATAAGAGTTTTTCTATATTTGTGCAGGAGAAGGATGATGTACTGCCAGAGGGAGAGCCTGCTCTTGAGATGATCAGCATGGAACAGGAGAACGAGGCTATAGGCAGCCCGGATTCGGATCCATCCCGACCGGACTCTAGCGAACCCATTCTTAAGGTGTGTAATGTTCATCGCAGTTTTGAGACGGGAGGCAAGGCGATCCATGTCCTAAAAGGGATTGATCTGCAGGTTAATGCTGAGCAGCTTGTTATGCTAAGAGGGAGGTCAGGTTCGGGGAAGACAACCTTGCTAAATATGCTGGGAGGCCTCGATCAGCCGACTAGCGGTGAGATTTATTTTGATGGCAGGCCTCTGCACGATACAGGAGATGGAAGTCGGACAAAGCTTAGAAGGCAGGATATTGGATTTATTTTTCAAGCATATGCTCTGATGCCCTTGCTGTCTGCATGGGAGAATGTAGAGCTATCCCTGCGGATGGCGAATGTTCCAAAGAGTGAATGGAAGGAGAGGGTGGCATATTGCCTTGATATGGTGGGCCTCAGCAAGCGGGCGAAGCACAGACCTTTCGAGTTGTCGGGTGGAGAGCAGCAGAGAGTCGCAATAGCCAAGGCCATAGCTCATCGTCCGAAGCTTCTGCTCGCTGATGAACCAACGGCAGAGCTTGATTCCAAGATGGGAGCACAAGTGATGGCGGTTTTTCGAAATATGATTGCAACAGAGCAAGTGACGATCTGCATGACGACACATGATCCTACGATTTTGGAGGTTGCAGACCATGTTCATGAGATGGTGGACGGTAAATTCATTACATAACGAATCCTATGCCAGCTGGAAGAGACGTCTTCGAGCCATTGCACTAATAGGTGCGGCAGGTCTTATTCTCAGCGGCTGTTCCTTGCTGCCAGCAGAACCGGAAGAGGAGGTCTTGCCTCCGATTACACCGCCGACCATATCCAAGAAGCCGGAATATGAGGTTCGTACAGAAACGATCGAAACCAAGGTTTCGGGTTCCGGCAAGCTGATGAGTCAGAGAGAGGAGAAGGTTTATTTTACACTGGATGGCATGCATGTCAAGGAGCTGTACGTCAAACCGGGAGACAAGGTGAAGGCTGGACAGCAAATTGCTGTGCTGGATGTTGAGGAGCTGGAGAAGCAGATTCGCCAGAAGAAGCTGCAGATTCGTAAAGCGGAAGTTCAGATGAAGGAAACACTTCGCAAAAAAGACGAGATGGACCCTGTTGAATATGAAGAGGCTGTAATCACGTTTGAAGAGCAAAGACAAGAACTGGCGGATCTTGAGGAGCAGGTAGGCAAATCTACGCTGTCAGCTCCTTTCGCGGGCACCGTGCTAAGTGTTCAGGTGGAAAAAGGAGCTGCTGTGAAGGCGTACGATCCGATTGCAACCATTGCAGACACATCCAATCTGGTTGTCGCCGCTACTTTTGCCAAGAAGGATCTGGAAGTGATTGCACAAGGAATGAAGGCAGATGTGGATATCAACGCGGCTGGAACGCATACCGGTACCATTCAGGTCATGCCTGTGGAAATGGCAGAAGACACGGGTTCAGGAGGAGAAGGAGGAACAGGAACGCCTCCTGCTCAGGAATCACTCGACCAATTTGTCATTGTTGAGCTGGATGATTGGCCTGAAGGGTTAAATCGCGGTACACCCCTTACCGTATCGATTGTAACACAGCGCAAGGAGAATGCCGTCTTAATACCGATCTCCACACTTCGATCTATCGGATCAAGAACTTATGTACAAGTTGTAGAGGCGGATGGTAGCAAGAGGGAGGTTGACGTTGAGGTAGGTCAGCAGACATCTACGGATGTTGAAATCCTCAAAGGTCTGACACCCGGACAGAAGGTGGTCGGAAGGTAATGAAAGGAATGCCCTTGTTGCGCCTCTTGTTTCGAAAAATATGGAACACAAGATGGCTTACGCTAAGTACCTTACTAGGTCTTATTGTGGCTGTAGGTTTCACCGTCAGCATTCCCATGTATGCAGATGGAGCGTTGAAGCGTGTCGTCGCTCAGTCTTTGGAGGAAGAGAGCAGTGGTATGCCTGCAGGTTCTCTGCTCATGAGCTATCAGGCGGCAGGAGGGACGAAGACAGACCTTGTCTCGCTGAACGAAGTTGATCGATATATCAGGGAAGACGTTTCGAGCAGTATCGGATTTGATCACAATACTTATTTTAATGTCCGCACGATTCGCAGCACGGAAGTGAGTCCTGAAGACCCTACGAAAGTCGATGCCAGCAGAATCAGGACGATGACCGTTAGCTCAATGACCGATTTGACAGATCATGTAACAGTGACTCAAGGTGTCATGCCAGGGAATCAGGTGCGGGATAACGTGATTGAGGCAGCGATGCTTGAAGAAGGAATGTATCGAAATGATCTGCATGTCGGTGACATACTGGAATATCCCGTATACAGTGGACTGGATTTGACGCTGAGGGTCAAGATTACAGCTGTCTTTACTCCGGATGATCTGACCGCCCCTTATTGGTTTCAAGGATTTGAAGGAATGATGAATGGACTGTACATCGATCCAGAAGTAATGAGCGCTTATTTGCTGAGTGAAAAAGGAGTTCCGCTTCAGACCTCCAGATGGTATTACGCCTTTGATCTGAGTGAGATTCAAACGAGCCAGCTGCCAGGTCTAGGGAGAACGCTCGAACGATTGGATATTGAGCTGTATCAACGATTGAAGGATACCAAAGTCGACATTTCCTTCGGTGATTTGCTTGCTAACTTTAGAGCCCAGAGCCTGCAGCTGCAGACTATGCTGTTTACGCTTGCGGTTCCGATGATTGCAATGGTCTTCTATTTTATCGTTATGAACGCCAGACAATCGCTTCAGAAGCAGGAAAGTGATATTGCTGTTCTTCGAAGCCGGGGAGCCTCTGCCAGACAGATTATTCTATTGTACTTGCTGGAAGGTCTGATTCTTGGCACGTTGGCTATGATGGCAGGTCCATTTCTCGGTTGGTTCATGGCGAAGAGCATAGGATCTGCCAGTGGATTTCTGGAGTTCGTCGATCGAAAAGCCATACCTGTAGGGGTGACGCAGGATGCCCTGTGGCTGGGGCTGGTTGCGGTAATTGCCTCCATGATCGCTTCGGTTATCCCGGCAATTAATTATGCAAGATCGACGATTGTGGATGCCAAGCGCCGGCAGGCGAGAAGTGATCGCAAGCCGATATGGCAGCGATGGTATCTCGATATTTTACTGCTTGGCATTTCAGGCTATGGCTACTATTTGTTCTATGAACGCCAAATGCTTACCTTTCAAACGGGAATGACAACCGACCAATTGCAGGTGCAGCCTTTTTTATTTTTTGTACCCGCAATCGCGATATTTGCATTAGGTCTGTTCTTTCTCAGGTTATTTCCGTTGATTCTAAAACTGATCCAGTGGATCGGCCGCAAAATTTTTCCGGTTCCGCTCTATCTGACGCTGACTCAGCTCTCTCGGTCCTCATCTTCTTATTACCCGCTTATGATCCTGCTTGTTTTGACTCTGGGACTTGGCGTTTACAATGCATCGGCTGCAAGAACCATTGATCTGAATTCAACAGAACGTACGTTGTATGAATATGGTACGGATGTCGTTATGCAGACCGTATGGGAAGGTTCTCCTGAATTGACTCCAGTAAATGGAGGGAATTCAGGGGGAGGAGGCAATCCGAACGAGCCTGGAGGCAGCCCTGGTGTCGGAGGAAATAACAATGGAGTTAATACAGGCGGCAATTCCGGAGGAAGTTCAGGAGGCGGGGGCAATCCCGGTGGCGGAGGGAATCCGGGCATGGGTGGAGGCGCTGCGCCCGGAAGAATGATCTACTCTGAGCCGCCGTTTGAAGTATTCAGGCAACTGCCTGGCGTGGAGCATGCTGCCAGAGTCCTCCAAACCAAAGGCAATGTCATTGTATCGGGTAAATCAGCAGGTCAGGGAATGATTGTAGGTATCGATAATGTAGATTTTGCCGAGGTGGCCTGGTTCCGTAATGATCTGTTTCCAGCTCATCCTCATCGTTATCTTGATCTGCTTGGTCATTATGAAGGGGCCGTCATTATCCCTTCCAATCTTGCAGAGAAATACCAGCTGGAAAGTGGAGATATCATATCCATTGCTCTGCAGGAGCAGATGATTGAATTTGTGGTATTTGGTGTTCTGCCCTACTGGCCGGCACAATACCCGGATCAGACCCCGTTTTTTATTACAAATCTGGATTATATCTACGACCAGGTGCCGATGATTCCATACGAGGTGTGGCTCAAGATGGAGCCGGATGCTCTAGTTGCTCCCTTAATGACTGAATTAGCCGATGCAGGGATCGAATTGTCCTCAGTAAAGGATGTCCGCACCGAGCTCGTGGCAGAGAGCAAGCATCCTTCGAGAGGCGGAGTTTTTGGAATATTAAGCCTTGGATTTCTTGTTTCTATTATTATTTCGTTAATTGGTTATGTACTGTATTGGTTCTTTAACCTGTCTGGCCGGGTGGTTCAGTTTGGTGTGCTGAGGGCCATGGGACTATCCAGAGGTCAGCTCAGCGGAATGCTGCTGCTTGAACAGGTATTTACGGCAGGATTATCCATTGCATTAGGGATCGGTATAGGTCAGCTGGCAAGCAGATTGTTTCTTCCATTCCTGCAAACGACCGATAATGTAGAGACTCAGGTCCCTCCGTTTCGGATCGTGTTCGAAGCCAGTGATACCTATCAGCTGTACATCGTAACCGGAGTGATGCTCTTCATTGGAGCAGTGATGCTGTTATGGCAAATTCGCAGACTCAGAGTGCACCAGGCTGTGAAGATGGGAGAGGAGCGCTGATATGATTCACTGCGAAGGATTGGTCAAGATTTATAAAACCAGCGAGGTTGAAGTGGTTGCTCTTCAAGGTCTGAACCTGACTGTTGAGGATGGTGAGATGATGGCAATTATCGGCAACAGCGGTAGTGGCAAATCAACACTGCTCAACATCTTGGGGGGACTGGATCGCCCTTCTGCTGGAACTGCTGTCGTAGGTGATTGGGATCTGCTCAAAATGACGGAAGCGCAGCTTGTGGAATACAAGAGACATACCGTCGGCTTTATCTGGCAGAACAATGGCAGGAATTTGCTCCCCTATATGACAGCTCTCGAAAATGTTGAAACACCGATGATGCTTGGGGGGAAATATGATCGGAGCTATGCAAAACAGCTGCTTGAATGGGTAGGGCTTGAGCATCGAATGCACAGCAGACTTCACCAATTATCTGGGGGAGAGCAGCAACGGGTTGCCATTGCGATATCTCTTGCCAATCGGCCGCGCCTACTCCTGGCTGATGAACCTACAGGTTCTGTTGACAGCGAGACAAGCGACCGGATCATGGCTATTTTTCGCAAGCTGAATCGAGAACTGGCCGTCAGCGTTGTCATCGTCACCCATGATCTGGCACTAGCCAATAAGGTGGACCGAATAGTTGCCATTCGTGACGGACTTACAAGCACCGAATTTGTTAAACGCAACGCAAATTTGGACACAGAGGTTGTTCCGGGAATGGGCGAGGTGCATGAAGCTTTTGTCATTATTGATAGAGCAGGTCGTCTTCAGGTGCCGAGAGAGTATCTAGAAGCGCTGTCTATTGATAATCGGGCCACTCTTGAGTTTGATGGTGAGCGAATTGTCATTACGCAGCCGAAGTAACCATAGAAAGGGAGAATGGGAATGATAAAGAAATCTGTATTTAGTCGACGGGTCATCGCGATGCTGACATGTATGACTTTGCTGACTCCACTTCTTGCAGCATGTACTTCTAACGAACCATCTGATGATCAAGAGGAAAGAGTGCTTCGAATCGGTACCGTGTATGGAAGTAACGATGACACCTATTTTAGACAGCAGTATACAGATATTTTTGAGGTACTGAATGACAATATTACGATTGAAATCGTACCTGCAGTCGACCAGAATCAGTATCAGTATTTTGACTATACCAAGAATGAACAGCCTGAGCAGCCAGATACCTTGGAAGCAATCAAGAAGCTGATGACAGGCGAGAATCCGGTGGATGTTATTGTCGGAGATACCTCACTATTCAAGTCGCTTATTCAGGAAAATATGCTGACACAGCTTGATCCGCTTATTGCCGAGGATGAGTTTGATACTACAGATATTGTGCCGACCGTGCTGGACGGGATCAAGGATATGGGAGACAACAATCTGTACGCACTGACACCAACATTCTCATCCTCTGCTTTATTTTATAACAAAGCGATCTTTCAAGAAGCAGGTGTAGAACCACCGACTGATGGAGCGACATGGGAAGATATATTTGATAAAGCAAGACGAGTGACGAGTGGAGAAGGAGAGGATCGGGTATATGGCTTCTCCTTCAGTCAATATGCCGGAGATCCTTTCTACAATGTCCAAATGTATGCTTCCCCATTGCAGCTGCGTACATTTGATGACAAAGCCGAAACCATGACAGTCAACAATGACTCTTGGGAGAGAGTATGGGATACCGTGGCCACTCTGGCTCGGGACCAAATTGTCCCTGGTCAGGAGGTTTTTGAATATCAGACGGATCAAACTGAATTTAATCCTTTTCAAGGCAATATGTTTATGGAAGGAAAGCTCGCTATGGTTGTTTCGGACTACAGTTATGTCACAAGGCTAATTAGTGACAACAAATATGCAGAGACGGATGACCAGTTTGACCCGATCGATTGGGATGTAGTGACTCCTCCTGTGCATCAGGAAAAACCGGGTATTGGCGGGAATGTATATTTAAGCAGCCTAATGGCCATTAATAGCAACGCCCAAAATCCAGAGGATGCATGGGAATTCATCAAGTTCCTGAACGGTGAAGAATGGGCCAAAGTCAAGGCAAGAAGCAGCTATGAGATGGTATCACGTAAGAGTTATATCCAGCCTAAGGATGGACTGGACTATAACATCGCTGCTTTTTACACATTAAAGCCAGTACCGCCGACAAGTACAGATATGAACACACTGTTTCAGAAGATGCCGAATTTATGGCAGGTGGACTCCGTGGGACAGAAATATTTCAATGAAGTCGTAGAGAATAAGAAGACACCGAAGGAAGCACTGGAAGCCTGGGAGCAGGATGGAAATGAAATGCTGCAGAAGCTGAAGACAGATCCAAATGCGAGCTTCGAAGATAAATTAGGCGCAAATTAAATAAAATTATCAGAATAGCCGCTTGATTAAATTTCATCTTGCGGCTATTTTTGTGATTTTGGGTATCCTAATCTTAGAAAGGAAACAGCATCCATTATGGAGTCAAAGGAAGATGAACAAGAGTGAAATGGGTATATTATTCAAGATTATATGGAAGCAAATTTCAGGCGGGCTGCTTCGCGAAACGAATGGAGCAGGACGGATGGATCTATGGACATGATGAGCCGCAGCAGGTGGAGGTATACAAATCTCGCAAGGGGCGGTATGGCGTCCGTTTCATTCCGTAATGAGTAACATTCTTTTCTCTCCCAAAAAAGTGCCTTGACAATTCTATTACGCATCATGTATATTATTAGATGTCGCTGTTTTAAGTTTTTGCTGACGCGGGGTGGAGCAGCTCGGTAGCTCGTCGGGCTCATAACCCGAAGGTCGCAGGTTCAAATCCTGCCCCCGCAATTGTTACATACAGCGTACTTATATGTGTAATAGAATATTGATTCAGGGCCCTTAGCTCAGTTGGTTAGAGCGGTCGGCTCATAACCGATTGGTCGGGGGTTCGAGTCCCTCAGGGCCCATTCCTGAACAGCCTTTGCGTAATATGCAAAGGTTTTTTTATTTCATTTTTTCTCTTACAATATTGTAAGTAAAGCGTAAGCGTTCCACATAGCAGGGAAGAAGACAATTAAGTACATTACAAATAAGGGGCTCTGCATTTAGTTCCAGCCTTCGTAATACACTGTTTAAAAGGGCTATATATTGTTTATATTATTTAGACTTTTCAATATATTGTGGTTATTGAGTTTTATATAAACTAACAGGCTGTACTCTTACCAAGTACCTTTAATAGGCTCTCTTTTATAAGAGAATAAGGTATCGGCTGCAATTATAACGTTTCAACCATAACGTAGAACTGGATGGTTAGCAATCAATCATGATATACTTACAGGAATATTACGGAGGGAGGTGGACACATTGGGAAGGCGTTATTGTATTTTGAACCGCAGACGGAATTAATTGCTGGGGAAATATTCAAGCGGACGCGGGCTGGCCAAGATGAAATGAACAGGGTTCTTCTCATGAACACCGCCCCTCATCGGCCGACGTTTTTAAGTGAATATTCAATTTGATTCTAAATTTAAATACAGTATTCATTAGAGATGCTGTAAATATTCCTGGAGGTGAATCCCTCTAAAGAGGGAAATTATTGGACATTATCACGATTACCAATTTAATATTACTTGTCATATTAATTGCGCTTACTGCGTTTTTCGTTGCTGCTGAATTTGCTGTAGTCAAGATTCGGATGTCGCGTATCGATCAGCTGATCGCCGAAGGGAACAAGAAAGCGGTGGTTGCCAAAAAAGTGGCGACTGACCTCGATTACTATCTATCTGCCTGTCAGCTGGGTATTACGGTCACTGCACTTGGTCTCGGTGCCTTGGGTAAGCCGGCAGTTGAGAGCTTGCTATACCCGGTGTTTAACTACTTTGAATTGTCAGAGGCTGTTTCATCTGTGGCTTCTTATGCGATTGCATTTATCTTGGTTACCTTCCTGCATGTTGTTGTAGGAGAAATGGCACCTAAGACATTGGCGATCCAATTCGCTGAAAAGATGACTTTGCTGCTCGCAGCACCCCTACATTGGTTCGGTAAGATCATGTCTCCATTCATTTGGGCGCTGAACGGTTCTTCCCGTGTTATGCTGCGTGCTTTTGGGGTTAAGCCTGCAGGTCATGAACAGGCGTATTCCGAGGATGAGATCAAGATCATCATGAATCAAAGCTACGAAGGCGGCGAGATCAATCAGACGAAGCTTTCTTATATGGAGAATGTTTTTTCCTTTGATGAACGAGACGCCAAAGACATCATGGTTCCGCGCGTGGATCTTGTAACGCTTGATATCGACATGGTTTATGCGGATATTGTTCCTATTTTTGACGAGTATAATTATTCGCGATATCCGGTTGTTGAAGCTGGAGATAAGGATAAAATTATCGGTGTGGTTAACGTGAAGAAGATGCTCCCTCATATCGTGGACGGACGTGAGCATCGCCTTGAAGAATTTGTTCGTGAACTACCTTATGTCTCAGAAATTACACCGATTCAGGAAGCGATGATCAAAATGCAGCAGCAACGGGTGCATATGGCAGTCGTTATTGATGAATACGGCGGTACTTCCGGGATTCTTACAATGGAGGATATTCTAGAGGAAATCGTAGGCGAGATTCGCGATGAATTTGATAGTGATGAAAAGGCTGATATTCAGCAGCTCGGAGACAATGAGTACCTGATCAGTGGACGTGTCTTGCTGGATGAGCTGGAGAAGCAGTTCGGCTTCATCTTTGACGGGGCTGATGAGGTAGATACCATTGCCGGCTGGATGCAATCCAAACGAGGTGCATCCCTCGAAGAAGGCGATATCGTAGAACAAGATGAGCAGGTATGGAAGGTCAAGGAAATGGATAATTTCCAAATTAAGCAGGTCGTACTTCGTAAAATCCAACTTTAAATAGTTCTATTTTTGATCATAAAATAAAAAAATACTATATCACTCTGGAGGTGAATCCCTCTAAAAGAGGGAAATCATTGGACGGAATAATTGCATTAAATTTGTTTTTAATAGCTGTTTTCATTGGACTGACGGCATTCTTCGTCGGAGCTGAATTTGCGATTTTGAAGGTAAGGATGTCACGAATCGACCAACTGATTGCGGAAGGCAACAAGAAGGCTGTTCTGGCCAAAAAGGTCGCCCATGACCTGGATTATTATTTATCGGCGTGTCAGTTAGGGATCACGATTACGGCGCTCGTTCTGGGAGCATTGGGTGAACCAACGGTCGAGAAGATGCTTCATCCGGTATTTGATAGCTGGAATCTGCCGGCAGCCCTCTCGACGATATTGTCCTATGTCATTGCCTTGTCGATTGTTTCCTTCTTGCACGTTGTCATCGGTGAGCTTGCTCCCAAGACACTGGCCATTCAATTCTCAGAGAGAATGACTTTGCTTCTGGCAAGTCCGCTGTATTGGTTCGGTAAGATTATGTATCCTGTTATTACTGCGCTGAACAATTCTGCTCGCCTCTTGCTAAAGATTTTTGGCGTGAAGCCTGCAGGTCATGATATCGTGTATTCAGAAGAAGAACTGAGGCTAATCGTAAACAACAGCTATGAGAGCGGAGAAATTAACCAGACAGAGCTTGATTATCTGAAAAATATTTTTGATTTTGATGAGCGCATACTGAAGGAAATTATGATCCCGAAAGGTAAAATAGCTACCTTTAGTAGTGATATGTCACTGGAGAGCATACTTGATGTCATTCATCAGTATGAGTACACCCGTTACCCTGTAATTAATAAAGGGAATAAAGAGCAATATCTCGGTTTTATTAATACAAAGGAAATGCTGACAAGCATTGCTGCAGGCAGAGATTTTGATCTGAGCGGTTTTATTCATCCAATGCCAAGTCTTAAGGAGACCTCGCCAATTAAGGATGTTCTTACAAAAATGCAGCAGAATCGTGTTCATATTGCAGTTGTGACAGATGCCAGCGGCCAAGTTACTGGGCTCGTTACGATGGAAGACATACTCGAAGAAATCGTGGGAGATATCCATGATGAATACGATAATGTCTCAGTGAATAGCGTTCCTGCCCATTAAGAACGTTATGTTGCTTGGAAGTTAAATAGTTGACATTCAGCAGATAGACAGACCCTTGTATCTTATGATGCAAGGGTCTTTTTGCTGTACGGCTTGCAAGGTGTATCTTCCAAAGGGTGGAATTCATGAGAGTAGCCATATTTTACAGTTGATGAAAGAACAATTGTTCGTATATAATAAACACAAACAAACGTTCTTATTTGGGGTGAGAAAATGCCGCGTAAATATATAGGCAAGGTTGTAGAGATCGTGTATCTGGATCGAGCAGGTAAGGTTAGTCAGCGTAATATTGAAATTCATCGAATAATAAAGGGCAGAATATATTCCACATGTCTTCATACAGGGGCTCCTAGAACTTTTAACGAGGAGAATGTACTGGCTTGGCGACCTGTTAGAGCAGCAATAACAGCTTAGGGAGTGATGATGATGCTGCCTGATTTTGAACGCAAGCTGCTGCGAATACTATACAATTTTTGTGGACAACGGAGACGTATGCCTCAAATGACTGAATTGGAAGTCAAGACAGGGAGAACAGAAGGGGGGATTCGGAAGGCGCTGAGAGAGTTAGAAAGACAAGGGATGATTACGTGGCAGGACCAATCATCTACGGAACACATCGTGATTCTCAAGGGCTGGGAGCCTGAAGAGCAGAAGTCGGTGCGTTCGATGCCCTCTTTATCAGATGGGATGGATTATTGGACGAAATACTAACTGCTGCTTTATTTCATAAAGTGACGGATGATCCAGGAGATAAGCGTAAGGATAAGGCTGATAACGATACAAGTAACAATGGGGAAATAGAATTTGAAATTTCCTCGATCTACATAGATATCTCCTGGTAGTTTACCAAGTTGAATAAATCTTCCTAGAAACATCCAGATCAATCCGACAGCAATTAGTGCAACACCAAGGAATATTAGAAGCTTCGGCATATTGTTCATCTCTTTTGCTCACCTCATTGAATAATAAAATAGCCAGAGCCATGATGCCAAGCCCCAGCTAATCCATATCTATGATCTGCATTTCATTATAATTTTATGAACCGTACATTGTAAGATAACATTATATAGAGCTGTTAAGATAAAGCTAATTTTCTCGAGCGGTTAATGCTGATAATTCGGGTGATTTGCTCTACTTCCTCATAAGGGATCCAAACCGGACCACAGGTTGTTCTTAACACGAGCCGGGATGCATGGTCTGTAGGAACAGGAAACCCAGTCAATGTAGCTCCATCTTTGCTTCTTACCATAATCTGCTGATTGCGTTTCATCGCTATAATCGCTTCTTTATTCATAAGCCTATTCTCCCTATGCCAGTAATTAATGTAATAAAACAGGTCTAATTACATTGCAAACTGGTTGTTTAATCACACGTTTTTCACTTTCATTTCTACAAGTAGTCTATCAGAACTAGTTCTAAATTTCTACAATAATCCAAAAAATATCTTAAAGTTAAATAAACCAATTCGGATGAAGCCTAAACATTTGGAGACAATCTTAAGAAATAAGTGAAAAAGTTTAATGTGGCGGATAATATGGGTATAACTATCATAGGAGGAATGCACAATGAATATTCATGGATGGTATATCGTTATATTTTCCGTAATTATTGCTGCGGGTGTTGGAGGCATCGCTTGGTGGATGCGAATGGCGAGCAGAAAAAAAGGATATAAGGAAGAATAAACCAGAATGAAGGCTGGCTTATCCATGTTGAACATGAAGGCAAACTGTACCAAGCCTGCGCTTAGACCAGGAAGAATAAATTGTTTCTTGAGGTCTATGTATACGTTAAGGAGTCCATCTCGAAAAGGTGGGCTTTATTTTTAGTTTGTTTGCTAAGTTTTATCAAGATTTCATATCAGGATTTTGCACATTCTGTTAAGGATTTATGCAAAATTCTCATATAAAAGTATACGCAAAGCTTGTCAAAACGTGGCTGTTCATGTATAATAAGAGATACCGGATTTTTGAGAAGATCTACTGGGAAATCCAGAAGTGGTCGTGGATTGTTCTTTAACTTTACAGCGAGTTTGGTTAGACAGTCTATACACATACGCCGGGGTGGCGGAATTGGCAGACGCACAGGACTTAAAATCCTGCGATGGGTGACCATCGTACGGGTTCGACCCCCGTCCTCGGCATACATTACATGAAATAGGCTGGCTCCTAATAGGAGTCCAGCTTATTTTTTTAGATATCTATATGTAGAATTCATGTAGCAAAGCGAGTTTGGGATGAGGAGAGCAAATATATGTTTAATAATGACTGGGATGTACTGCTGCAGGACGAAATGAATAAGGATTACATACAGGAGCTTCGAAAGAAGCTGGCCTTTGAATATAAGACGCAAACGATCTATCCTCCGAAGGAAGATATATTCAATGCATTGAAGCTGACCTCTTATGCGAATACAAAGGTTGTAATCATTGGACAAGATCCATATCATGGAGCGGGTCAGGCGGAAGGTTTAAGTTTTTCCGTCAAAAAAGGGGTTAGAATACCTCCGTCTTTGCGAAATATATATAAAGAATTACATAGTGATCTTGGAGTACCCATTCCCTCACATGGTTCTTTAAAAGAGTGGGCGGAAGAAGGTGTCCTCTTACTGAATAACGTATTAACTGTAAGAGAGGGAGAGCCGACTTCACATCGCCATATTGGATGGGAGTGGTTTACCGATGCGGTGATTGAGAAATTGAATGTCCGGAAGCAGCCTGTAGTGTTTATGTTATGGGGCAGCCATGCGCAGAAGAAGGGAGCTTTCATAGACCGATCTCGTCATCTGGTCATTGAATCATCTCACCCGAGTCCGCTTGCAGCTCGGCATGGTTTTTTTGGAAGCCATCCGTTTTCTCGAGCGAACGCCTATTTGGAATCAGAAGGAATCAAGCAAGTGGACTGGTCAATTTCGGACAATTAATAAAACGAACACGGAGGTGAACGGGAGAAATGAAGCACTGGGTAGGCCAAAGGGTGCTGGTGGAACGAGCAGGTGGTCGTAAAGATCCCGTTCAAGGGATATTGCTAAAGTGGGATGCAGATGCCGAAATCATTGTCGTTGGAGCGAAAAGAGTCAAGATTCCGTTTAGCCAAATTGTACGAATCCATCCATTGCCAGAGGATGCCTTTGGAAAAGGCAAGAAAAGAGCAAGATCCTCTGTTCATACGGTCGGATACGTAATGCGGCAGCCGATTCAATTTGATAATGCAATCTACTTTAATTCTGTGGTAACGGTGTGGAAAGGGGTTAAGCTTATTACGTACCGGACAACGATCAGCTCACATGATAACAATAATGTAGTGCTTGAAGATGGGACAGTCCTTGATAAGGAGTTGTATACGTTCGTTGTAAGGTCAAGGCGAGGATAACGCTAATTTTAATTAAAATTTTATGTTTGTATCATCCTGTGTTAATAATCATACAGTAATCTGTAATCGTCCCTTCAAGAGATGATTCTATATATAAAAACTCACCGGCTGCAAACGGTGGGTTTTTTGCTGTATATAAAATATTGGATAAAACCCCTTTTTTCACCCAAGTATCTGCTTGTATAACTTTAAATTAAGGAGGGGATTATACAAGCGACAGGCCATAAACAATAAAATGAGGGGTGAAATAATGATGAAAAAACAATGGGCAGCCACATTAGCTGCTGCAAGCATTTCTATGGTAATTGCCGTTCCAGCGATGGCTGATACGAACGCAAACCAAATGAACGGTAATCCGGTTAAAAATTCGGTCAATCGTCTGGAAAAAAATCTAGGCATTGATGGGACAGACAATGGCACTACGAACATGAATCGTACTCGCACAATGAACAACATGAACAATAACATGTACGATGGCAGAGGCACTGGAACGGGTACCTACAATACCAATGCTTATAACAATGGTACTTACGGCACCAATAACATTCGAGCGAACGCTGCAACAAATCGCGGAAATGGCTGGGGATGGCTTGGATTATTAGGTCTGTTCGGTCTCGCTGGTCTTCGCAAAGAGAAGCATGAAGGAACACCTCATCACGTGAAATAAAAGGCAGTAAACCATGTATTTTGGAGAAAAGTGATAAGCAGTTTTAAAAGATCAGGATACTCGCCCTGTCATCTAATCTAGGTATTCATATACTATCTCATACCTTAGAGATAAGGAGGAGAGCAGCATGAGTGAAGTATCTAGATCCGGATTTTGTGGAGGATACAATGGTTGGTCTTCCATCGGAGCAATCCTTGTTCTTTTCATTCTTCTTGTCATCATCTCCAAAACCATCCTCTACTAATTACCGAAAATAAAGGATCCCAGGAACCTGCGGATCCTTTATTTTTTTGTTATAATCTCCTCGAGTAGGAAATGGGGAGGAAGAAGGATGGAAATTAACATTCAATCGGCTGCAGATGAATTGCTTGGGCTAGATATAGAACCCTATTGGTATGGGTTTCAAAAAGTAGCCTACGCGATATATAACTCGAGCGAAGTTTTCCTATTCCACCATCCCAAATTTCAAAACCAGACGTTTCATAAATTAGGGTGGGACAGAACATTCGCGGGCAATACCGTAATCATGTATGAACACTATCCTACAGCAATAGTAAACATTGAAGGGATTAAGGATATGGCGAGCATCAAGTCATTTCTTGTTCATGAGCTATTTCATGGATTTCAGTATCTTCGTGAAGAAAAGAGGTTTCCAGATGAACTCCTGGGGGTAACATACCCGCTTCTTAAAGAGAACGTGGAGCTAAGAAGTCGAGAAAGGCAGTGTCTTTTTGATGCGCTGGAGGCAAGGGATCTACAGGAAAGGGAGTCTCATTTGTACAAATTTATTCAACTTCGGGGTATGAGAAAAGAGTTGCTGGGTCCTTTTTTTACATACGAGACAAAGGTAGAGACCATAGAGGGGCCTGCATATTATGTGGAGCTGAAGGCACATGCCGAAGAGTCACCTCTTTCATGGGGATCATTACTGGATCAATATGGACGAGAATTAATTCATTCAGAAGCCGCTTCGCTTCACTTAAGAAGAAGTTGTTACTACTCGGGCTTGTGGATATGCTTGTTGCTTGATGAACTCTTAGAGGGATGGCAGCAGGATTTTTTACAATCGGAGGATTGTCTGTATGATTTTCTAAAATCCCATGTTACCCTGGTGGAGCAAGCTAGAATAAAGGATATTAATGTAAGTGAAGAGACAGAGACAACCGTAGAATATGTTAAAGCGAACAGGATCGCTGCCTTCAAATCGTTTGAAGAGAGTGCAGGTTTTCACGTAATTATTGAAGGGATTATTGCCGTGAAGAGCATTGATCCGCAAAATATAGATGCACTGCCTGGCAGGCTTCTTCATCATAACTATGTCAAAGTGTCCCTCGGCATCGACGAATTCTTGATACAGCAGCCTGTTGTTTCTTACTATGAGACAGATCTTTGGAAGGCATCAAAACTCCATGTGGTTGTGGAGAAAAGGCCAGTTCTATCTGGAGAAAGAGTAACGCTGGATGGGATTGGCGAGATGCGGGGAGTACATATATTTAAAGAAAACGGAAATATTTTTCAATTGTACGTGTAATGGGAAGAGAAAGTACGTGTCGATGGGTATTTGGAGTAGGAGACAGACGCAGAAAAAGAAGAAGACCCTTGATACACAAGGGTCTTCAGTGATGATCTGTAGTGGGCTCGAACCACTGACCCCTACCCTGTCAAGATAGTGCTCTCCCAGCTGAGCTAACAGATCATGGAATAATTATAAAAAAGGAATAATCTTATATTATCAGGCTTTGATATGTGATGTCAATCCCTGTCCTATGTTTAATTTATCCTGATTTGAGCAACCTTAAAAGGATGAAAATAACAACCGTAGGGTGGTGGGGGTTCTATGAATAATAAACTAGTCAATAATTTAAGCAAATTTATGATCTGCGGGATTGTATTTGCCAACATAACGGGATGCACGTTAGCTCCATCGCAAGAAACAATTAATCTGCAGCTGATTGAGCCTTCAGAATCGGATCTTCCGGTTATTGATGATGTATATCGGAGATCCGTAGGAGATGAGGTTTACTCCAAACCATCAAATGAAGAAACATTATTACCGTAGAAAAGGCACAAATGCTTGCTTTAATTATCCATATCTAAGACAGACTATACGATCACTGCTTATGTAGTGTATAATGGTTTGGATTTTTGCATTTTTGGATAGTAAGAGGAGGAGACTATGCCAGCCGAGATTATTAATGTTACAACACAAGAACAGCTTGAAGCTGGGCTGAACATTCGCAGAACGGTGTTCGTAGAGGAACAGAACGTTCCAGAAGAAGAGGAAATTGACCAATACGATGTGCTGAGTCGGGATGCACACCATATATTAATTCAGGATGGACAAGAGATGGTGGCGACCGGCCGCTTGATTTATTATAAAAAAGATACAGCAAAGCTGCAAAGAATAGCTGTCCTGAAGCCTTACCGGGTTAACGGATATGGTCGTGTACTGATTATGGCATTAGAAGAAAGAGCTAAAGACCTCGGCTTAGCCTATTCTTTGCTGGATGCACAGTGTCAGGCTGAAGGTTTTTATAAAAAGCTCGGATATGAAGTTATCTCAGACGAGCCTTTCTATGATGCAGGTATACTGCACGTACGGATGCAGAAAAAGCTATAAGAGATGTATCTTTCATAAGAAGACATCCAATTGGGCATAATCATAGGTGTCGGAGATCAGCTTACCCTGAATCCGAGCAGGTTACAAACTATGGCTGCAAAAAGGAGTGTATGTTCTTATGGAAAATAACACACGCGAGCAATTTGTTGCCGTTCAGAAAAACGGAGACGGAGATTTGACCGCATTTAAGACGTCAACAGGCAGAGTGCTTGATTACAATCAAGCGTTGAATGAGATTCAAACGGGCTCCATTGCAGGAGTCAATGTATTCAAAGCAAGAGATGGCTCCCTTCGCATTCGCGGAGATGCGGATGGAGATCCGACGAATAACCTGGATCAATTGCCTATCTTCCAATAAAATATCTTGAGCGTTCAAAGGGAAGCCCGAGTACAGGGCTTCCCTTTTTTTGGTTTATTAGAAATTCTAACGAAAACGATGTCTTCTGCAGGACATAGTCTAGTCTTTACCACCCCAGCGGAATTTTTTGGATCCCGAACGACTTTTGCGAAGCAACTGGAGAGAGGGAGTCAAAAAATTGGAGCGCTTCAAATGAACGCCCCATGCACCTTCACCGCAAATCCCCATACAATGGCATTACCAGGCACGAAGCTGCAGATGAGCATGCCTTGAACACCTACAAGAAAGAGGGGTATCACAAATGGCAAAAGGGAAGGTGAGCAAAGGCGGGTCAAGCAAGGAAAAGGTACGGACAAGTATGAAACTGGTGACGTCCGACGTGTGTGAAGTCTGTAAAACACCGTGTGAACGTGGAATGGCATACGCAGAGCGCATGCGGGAACCGGGAGCTGTAGGGAAGGGCGTCCCTTGCATCTTGACCAAACCGAAAGGTTAGACAAAAGTGCCATGCACCGGACCCTTTCTAGGAACGGTGCATGTTTAACCCGGCATAGAAGAAGCCTCTGTTACATATTTCGTAATTTTTTCAGAAAAATTTTCCAAACGCACCGCAACTTGTTCTCTGGGATGAAGTATAAATAGACATACTATATTCTCATAGCTGGAGGGGAACAAGAGCTTATGAAGTGGAAAAGAACGCTTGCCCTTGCGATTGTGTTCTCGCTCTTGGGCAGCGGCTCCATGTTGTTTGCTGACTCGGTTACCGAACGAATTCGTGTCATTATTAATGGGCAAGAAGTAAGCGGTGGTGGTTACTTTATAAATGGTACGACATATGCTCCTGTCCGTGAGATCAGCGGACTTGCTTCATGGGATTCAGGAAATGGCAAGGTTACCGTCACTAAGCCGAATGTGCACATCACTTTGTTTAAAGGCGAGACGGTATTTGGGAATGTTAATGTGGGTAAATTGAAATTTAACGTGTTAAGTCAGGTCGATAGTCTGGATGGGAAGATTTCCGAGGTCAAAGTAGCGATTACCGACCCTTCCGGAAACGTGAAAAATATACAATCCGAGAAGCTCGGCAGCGGCTCGAAGGATAATTTCTGGTTCAAAACGAATGATTTTACTTATGAATTTAAGAAAAGCGGGAATTATATAGTAGGGTTCTATATGAAACCGTCAGGCAGTAATTCGTTCTTCCTCGTTTCGGAAAAAGTGATTACGGCATTGAATTAGAGTTTCATTGATTTTGTCCCGTAATAGTGTTACGATACGTCCGTATGATTACAAGTGCGACCGTAGTATGATGTTACAAATGCCTATCGTATGATTACAATATAAATTTAAAAGTGAGGTATTCTCATGAGCGATCACAACCATGTTCACGGCGAACATTGCAACCATGACCACGATCATGAACACGAAATGGCTGTTCTTACACTGACTGACGAGAATGGTGCAGAAGTCGAAATGATCTTGGCACAAACTTTTGACGTAGACGGCAAAGAGTACGCGGTACTACTGGAGCGCGACAATCCTGAAGCTGACGGATTGATTCTCCGCCTTGAAGAAGAGAACGAAGAGGTTGCGTTGTATCAAATCGAAGACGAAGAAGAGTGGAACCGTGTTGAAGCGGCTTTCAACGAAATGATTGAGAACGAGTAATTGACACGTTCTGTCATAGACGAAAGACCAGACAAGTTGTCTGGTCTTTTTTTTTGCTTGTGCAGCACTTATTAAAAAATGGGCTCCGCTTCGACAATCACTTTAACATTCTGAATCGTCCGATCTTCTGGCCCTTTAACGGGCAGACCGACCTCAACATGCTCAATGATATAGTTAATGTTATCCTGAGAGATGACTTCTCCAGGCAATAGAATCGGTATACCTGGCGGATATACATAGATAAATTCAGCAATAATGCGGCCCTCCGATTCCTTGAACGGAATCACTTCGGTGTCACCGTAGAAAGCCTCTCGTGGCGTCAGCATCAGCTGTGGAATTTCCGGAATTTTGACGACAAGCTCATTGGCTTGGTTCACATTATAATAGGTATCCGACAGCTCACGAAGTGCAATAAGGAGTGTATTAACGGAATCATCATTATCACCTGGTGTGATCAGGCAAAGAATGTTGTACATATCGCTCATTTCCACTTCGATGTTGTAATGCTTGCGAAGCCAGTTCTCTGTATCATAGCCGGTGAGACCCAGATGGCGAACATGAATGGTGACCTTGGTCGGGTCATAGCTATAGGTTGCTTCGCCGCCTAGTATTTCTTCACCAAAGCAGTATAGCCCTTCGATATCATTGATCGCCCGGCGAGCATACTCTGCAAGGTCAATCGCTTTTTGAGCCAAGCTGTGTCCATGGAGTGCAAGATTGCGTCTTGCCGTATCCAGTGAAGACAACAATATATAAGATGTAGAGGTTGTAGTCAGCATACTGATAATCGTCTGTACACGCTCTGGATTAACGAATCCGTTCTTGGTATTCAGGTTCAGGACCGAACTTTGCGTCATGGAGCCGCCTAATTTGTGCACACTCGTAGAAGCTAGATCTGCACCAGCTTCCATAGCAGACATAGGAAGATCCTCATGGAAATGAATCAGTACACCATGCGCCTCATCCACAAGAACGGGCACTTGGTAACTGTGAGCCAGCTCTACAATCTCCTTCAAATTCGCACAAACGCCGAAATACGTTGGATTAATGACAAGCACACCCTTCGCATCAGGATGGCGTTCCAATGCCCGGCGGACCGAACCAACCGTAATTCCGTGATCAATGCCGAGATTTTCGTCACTGACCGGAGAAATAAAGATAGGCTTGGCTCCGGAGAAGATGATGGCAGACATGACTGATTTATGCACATTCCGCGGCACGATAATCTTCTCGCCAGGTCCGCAGACGGACAAGATCATGGTCATAATCGCACTGCTTGTCCCTTGTACACTAAAGTAGGTGTAATCTGACCCGAATGCATCGGCAGCCAGCATTTGTGCTTCTTTAATTACTCCAGTCGGTTGATGCAAATCGTCAAGCGGCGCGATGTTGATCAAATCTATGGAAAGGGCGTTATCCCCAATGAATTCGCGAAACTCTGAGTCCGTTCCAAGTCCTTTTTTGTGACCAGGGATGTGAAACTGTACCGGATTGTTAGCCGCGTGGTTCTTAATTGCTGTAAAGAGCGGCGTACGACGGTGATCCATGGATGCTGTCACAACCTTTCATTATTAAGAATAATTAAACCTAGATGAGTATAGCAAAATGAAAAGGGAATGAAAATGGATTTTTTATGATCCGGCATTTTATTTGTAAATAATGGAAGATAATCGCTTTAAAAAGACATTTTGTACAACGGAAGCAGAGCTGTAAAAGTCTCTTCAATCGTCTTGCCAAACTTATGGCCATCTTGGAGGATCGGATCATCCTTATCGATACGAAGGCCGCATAAAACCTCGGATTTCTTCACATTTTTCAGACGTTCCGCCATACGCTGGAAATCTTCCTTCGTCATATCTGCATGATTTGTTCCTTCCGGAATCATATGGTCGGTAGACCAATAGAAATATTCAGGTATATTTTGCGCCACTTCTTCCAACTGACGGGACAATGCATCAGCGAACACTTCCTTATTGCTGCTCTCATATATGATGGCGAAGATTACGAACGCGTGTGTACCGAACATGCCAACTTGAAAATGGGGGTAAGCCTTATAACCTCTTTTATTGTTGGCTACTGCAACCCAGGTATCGTTCGGCGGATTAACTTTCCGGCGTGCATGCTTTGCGACGTGAACAAACATGTCTTCACCGCACAGCTCGCTTAAGAATGGCGCAGAAGCCGTCCCAATGGCCTCAAGCTTCGGCCGAATCCGTTCAATCAGCAGCTCCATACGGGGTTCCAGTCCGGGTACTTCGAATACTTCAAAATCCGCTTCATTTAGTGAGGGATATGTGAGTTGTGACATTATAAGTAATCCTCCTTATAGGTAAGCATGAACCTAAACTCTATCCAATATAATAGTATACACAATATTACGCGACTCATTATAACACAGGAGTACCCGCTTCCCTCTCTTCAAGTTTGTACTTTTGCTGGATTGTTTATGAAGATTATCGGGTGAAAAAATGGTCAAACGACTAAGTACGCTTCCCTTGAAGTCAGTATAAAATAGGGTAAGCAGACTTATGGTGGAGCGAAGAATGGCAAGAATACCAAGGCTGCAATTTACATTTCCAATAAGTATGATCCGGATTACATGATCGTAAAAAAATGGAGGAGGAAGTGCCATGAACAAGAGCTATGAAGTGGAATACTGCAATTTAGAGCTCCGGTTTAGCCGCCTTCGTATCCAACAGCTCATTAAGGATCTCATTCAGGAAGGATATTCGCTATATTGGAGCGAGGATGAAGATTACTTTATTTTGTCCGTACGTACAGGCCGCAAATTGGTAAAGCTGAAATTTCAACAAATGAGAACCGGTGATTATAAGTTGATTGGTGACTATATAATCAAGGATGCAAAGCTTGCAGAATATATGGAGAAATTGATCGGAGACACGAGAGGGCATGCTGTCGTTCGCAGATTCAAGGATCATATTATCGTTATAGAAAATATTTTGTTCGGTGAGGTCATCAGGCTTGTCGAAGTGTCAGGCTTCAAGCAGAAGGTGATCTATCAGAAGGGTCCGGCGCCGACGCTCGAGGAAATGGAAGAAATGTACACTTCGATCGAGGGGGAATTAAGACTTACACTGCTTCGAATGGAGATCGATGATGAGCTAGAACGACTGTATGAGGCAATTGGTGCAAGCGATACAACAAGGGCAGACAAATGCCGCGCCAAACTTTTTCAAATGCAGGATCGAATGCTGATGCTTGAATGGTGAGACTGTCACAATCTTATAAGGTAAGAACAAAGAGTATGAGCATTTAATGAACACCTCGTGAACAGAGGTGTTTTACCCTTGCTTCGGAGGCATCGGAGTTTTACTTCCAAATCCAAACACGGTAGAATAGGGATATAATTGAAGCGCTCTTCATTATACTACATAGATAAGGACTGCAGACGCATTGCTTCCTGATGAAGGCGATAAACAGTTGAAGTCAAAAAATACGAAGCAAAGGATGGAGAACCAATGGCAAAACAACAAATTGGTGTAATTGGCCTCGCCGTAATGGGCAAGAACCTGGCCTTGAATATTGAAAGTAAAGGTTTCTCAGTTTCCGTATTCAACCGTTCCCCGGAGAAAACGCAAGATCTTGTAAAAGAAGCTGATGGCAAAAACTTGGTAGGAACGTTCTCTATAGAAGAATTTGTACAATCTTTGGAATCTCCTCGCAAAATATTGATTATGGTACAAGCCGGTCCTGCGACGGATGCGACGATTGAGCAGCTCGTTCCGCATCTGGATCAAGGCGATATTATTATTGATGGAGGAAATGCCTACTTCCCTGATACACAGCGCCGCAGCAAGGAGCTTGAAGAAAAAGGCTTCCGTTTCATCGGTGCAGGTGTTTCCGGTGGTGAAGAGGGCGCTCTGAAAGGTCCATCCATTATGCCTGGTGGACAAGAAAGTGCATATGAGCTCGTGAAGCCGATTCTGACTTCGATTGCAGCTCAAGTGAATGGCGAGCCTTGCACAACGTACATTGGTCCTGACGGTGCAGGCCATTATGTAAAAATGGTGCATAACGGTATCGAGTATGGCGATATGCAGCTAATTGGTGAAGCTTACCATCTGTTAAAGGATGTGCTTGGACTAAACGCTGAACAATTCCACGAAATATTCAGCGAGTGGAACAAAGGGGAGCTCGACAGCTACCTGATCGAAATTACAGCGGATATCTTCTCGAAATATGATGAAGAGACGGGCAAGCCGATGGTCGATGTTATCCTCGATGCTGCGGGTCAAAAAGGTACGGGCAAATGGACAAGCCAAAGCGCCCTGGATCTTGGAGTACCTCTGTCCATGATTACAGAATCCGTATTCTCCCGTTTCCTGTCTGCGATGAAGGAAGAGCGTATTGCAGCAAGCAAAGTGCTGAGCGGTCCTAAGACTGAAGCATTCACAGGTGACAAAACGGAATTTATTGAGAATGTTCGCAAAGCACTATTTGCAAGTAAAATCGTATCTTATGCGCAAGGCTTTGCACAAATGCGCGCTGCTTCTGACGAATACGGCTGGAACCTGAAATATGGCAATATCGCAATGATCTTCCGCGGTGGCTGTATTATTCGTTCACAGTTCTTGCAAAACATTAAAGATGCCTATGACAAGGATGCCGAGCTGAAAAATCTGCTCCTCGATCCATATTTCAAAAATGTGGTTGAATCTTATCAGGATGCATGGCGTAAAGTCATCTCCGTTGCCGTAGCAAATGGGATTCCGGTACCTGGTTTTGCAAGCGCGCTGTCTTACTATGACAGCTATCGGACGGAGAGACTTCCAGCAAACCTGCTGCAAGCACAGCGTGACTATTTCGGTGCGCATACTTTCAAGCGTGTGGATAAAGAAGGTACATTCCATTACAACTGGATGGGGAATTAAGATTATCGTCCGTCCGTCTTGAATCTGTATTGAGTCTGAGCAATTCTGTTATAGAGGCTATTGGCTGTGTTCTTCATAGAGGCCGAACAGTGCTTCCTTAAGGCACTTCCTTAACCTTTCCTGTGTGCAGTGATGGGAAGCATGCCCATCTAACAGCAGCAGGGAAGCTTCACTGAAATATTGGAAGCTCTGGATAAGACGTGGCTTTGGGAGATCTACGAGAAGTGGATCCTCCGAAGCCACTTTTTGTTGTACATAATAAAGCACGAATAGAACGTCATCTCTGCAGATGACATGACCTGTCTGGAAAATTCGAGAAATCCTGCTGGACGAAGGCTTTTTGACAGCTGTTTCGAGGCTTGTTGTAATTTGGATGTTGTTCACACTCCCCACAGGTATGCTATAGACAACTCATTTTTATCATGAGTACGCGAAAGGATGTTCTTTTATGACTTCTTGGCGGATGTTTTTATCTGTGTTATGTTTAAATGAAAAATAGCGACTGATAGTTCTATTAAAGGGGTGGCAGAGGTCTTTGAGCAGGAAAAATGGGAATATCGTCCTTATCGGGATGATGGGAACAGGGAAAACAACAGTGTCCGGTCTGCTGGCGGATAGGCTGGGATATAAGCTTGTTGATATTGATGCTGACATAGAAGCGCAGGAAGGCTGCCCGATTCCGGTGTTGTTTGAACAAAAAGGAGAAGCGTATTTTCGTGAGGTAGAGACAAGTGTATTACTTCGTGTACTTGACCGCTCTTCACAGATTATATCCACAGGCGGTGGCTCAGTGCTGAAGCCGCTTAATTGTGACGCAATGAAGAAGGCTGGGTGGGTGGTTGCACTTACAGCGAGCGCAGAGGCAATTATAAGACGGGTTTCTGCCAATCGTGATCGTCCGTTGTTAGCAGGAAATGTGGAAGCGCGTGTGCATCAGATCATGCAGGAGCGCCAGTCGAAGTATTCTTTTGCAGATATTACAGTTGATACATCAGAGATGGAGCCGGAAGAGGTTGTTCGTCATATTTTAGCGCATTACCGCGTTTAAGCTGTTGTGCTTTTAAGGTCTGTTGTTGTATGATAAGTAAAAAAGGACAGGCTTGAATGCCTGCCCATTAGCTTATTAGCCTTGTTGTTCGTTCCAGGCGATCATTCCGCCTACCAGATTGGTGCATCCGTCGAAGCCTTGCTGAGCCAAATACTCGCAGGCTCTTTCGCTCCGATAGCCGCTGCGGCAGATGAAGATAATTTCGCCCGTATTCTCGATCTCAGAGAGTCGGTCCGGAATTTGGCCGAGAGGAATATGCTTGGCTCCGGAGATCATACCGGCTGCAACCTCTTCCTCTTCACGGACATCAATCATTTGGAGAGCTTCACCGGAATGAAGACGGGATTGCAGCTCAGAAGGTGTAATTTCAGGTACTTGATTCATAAGGTAGAACCTCTCTTCTATGTAATTTAACGATAGGCTAGTTCACGAGTGTACAACAATTCAATGATAACGAAGACAGATGGAGCATGTCAATTTATTGATGGATACCACACCCGATATATTCTGTCATAAAAAGGAGCAATGACACGATGGATGTTCTAGTAAACAATACCCCTTCACTCGCCGGAGAGATTAATGCACTTTCCTCCAAAAATTATACGACCCGGTATTTACTGGTATGTGCGCTTGCAGAAGGAACCAGCACCATTTACTATCCGGCTCACAGTGAGGACAGTGATGCGATGCGCCGCTGTATACAGGAGCTGGGTGCTGAGCTGATTGAGGATGAGGAGAAAATAACGATCACCGGTTTTGGCGCCTCCCCAAGGCAGGCTGCTGAACTTAATGTAGGTAACGCGGGGGCTGTACTAAGGTTTCTTATGGGTATAGCAGCGCTTGGTGAAGAAATTCATTTTGTGAATACATACCCCGAATCACTAGGGAAACGTCCACATCAGGATCTCATTGATGCGCTTGAGCAGCTTGGCGTGGAAGTGGAGCACCAGGATGGAAGACTGCCGATTACGATTCGCGGAGGGAAACCTCAAGGCGGGGCCATACGGGTATCTGGTTCTGTCAGCTCTCAATATTTGAGTGCATTACTGTTCCTGACACCGCTCTTGCCTGAGGACAGTACGATTGAAGTTCTGGGGGATTTGAAGTCCAAAGTAGTCATTGGACAGACACTGGAGGTTCTCGAGCAGGCTGGCATTACAATTCATGCAGATGAGGATTATACGTTCTTCAAAGTGAAGGGCGGACAAAAATACAAGCCTGCTGAATACACGGTGCAAGGTGATTACCCGGGATCAGCCGCCATACTGGCTGCGGCAGCGGTTACGAAGTCTGAGGTTACGGTAACAAGACTGATGGAAGAGAGTAAACAGGGAGAGCGTGCCATTGTTGATGTGCTTCGTATGATGGAGGTTCCACTTACGCATGAGAACAATACGGTCACCATCAAGGGCAACGGCAAATTGAAGGCCGTCGAGTTTGATGGGGATGCTGCAACCGATGCTGTGCTTGCTATGGTTGCCGCTGCTGTATTTGCAGAAGGGACATCCCGCTTCTATAATGTTGAGAATTTAAGATATAAGGAATGTGACCGGATTACAGACTATTTGACTGAACTGGCAAAAGCCGGAGCCAAAGTAGAAGAGAAGCAGGCCGAGATTATTGTGCATGGAAGACCGGAAGGCGTTGAAGGCGGAGTGGAAATCAATGCCCATTATGATCATCGGGTTATTATGGCCTTAACGATTGTTGGGCTTCGCGCAAAGCAGCCGATTCGCATTAAGGATGCTCATCATGTAGCCAAATCCTATCCGGGTTATTTTGACCATTTGCAGACGCTTGGCGCTAATGTAGAATGGGTATAATACGATATATGTATTATTAGTTGTTATGAGAGGAGCGAATGCTCAAATGACTTTTGTTAATCCTTCACGTGAAGAGATCAAAGAAATCTTGGCTTCTGCAGGCAATATCGCTGTCGTTGGCTTGTCTGATAAACCGGACCGAACCTCTTATATGGTGTCGCAGGCGATGCAATCCAGAGGTTATCGAATCATCCCCGTAAATCCTGGAGCAGAAACTATCTTGGGAGAGAAATGCTACCCCGATTTGAAAAGTGTTCCAGAGCCTGTCGATATCGTGAATGTCTTCCGCCGCAGCGAATACTGTGCGGATGTGGCAAGAGAGGCGGCAGAGATCGGTGCCAAGGTATTGTGGCTGCAGTTAGGCATTGTTAATGAAGAAGCTGGGCAAATCGGAGAAGAGCATGGAATGAAGGTTATTATGGACCGCTGCATTAAAGTAGAGGATTCAATTCTTCAATCCAGAACAATATAGTCTAACCCTAAGTAAGGCTGTTTCCACGAAGAAGACTGTGGAGACAGCCTTCTTCATATGCTTAATTCAAACGGAGGAATTCATTTACAATACCTTGCGAGTTATGAATCGATTCAAGTATATTTCTCATTTTGACAAAAAGACGCCTAACGCTTACCATCAATGATAGAAAGGAGAGGATCGCCATGAATTGGCTCGGATCCTTGCAGCAGCTTGGAAGAGCTGTCATGCTTCCGACGATGGTACTGCCTGCAGCGGCGATTCTGCTAAGCTTAGGAAGTCTTCCTTGGGAATCATGGGGATTTGAAAGTGTAAGCGGAATAGCTACCGTCGCAGGACAGAGCCTGTTTTATTTTTTGCCCTATCTGTTTGCTGTCGGTGTTGCGCTCGGACTGTCCAATCAGGCGGGTCAAGCAGGACTTGCAGCGCTTGCAGGCATGATCATTTATGATCAAGTCGTAAGCAATTTTGGTAACGGGGCTGTCCAGCCCGCATCTCTGATCGGAATTATTCTCGGCGCGATCGCCGGGTTTACTCATAACCGTTTCAAAAGCATTAGGCTGCCGGAGATTCTGCAGTTTTTTGGCGGGTCCAGATTTGTTCTACTGATTGTTGGCTTGTTCTCGGCCTTGTTCTCCTGCATTATGCTCGGCTTAGCTCCTCTATTGCAGCAGCTATTGGATTTAATTGCATCCATGGAATACAGCCTTGGCGGTTTCGGGTTGTTCTTGTACGGTATTCTATACCGGGTGCTTGTCGCATTCGGACTGCATCATTTGCTCAATAATGTGTTCTGGTTTCAGCTCGGTTCATACGAGACGCCGGAAGGACAGATCATGACTGGAGATTTGCCGCGGTTTTTTGCTGGGGATCCTTCAGCAGGTTACTTTATGTCGGGATTGTTCCCGATCATGATGTTCGCCATTCCTGCGATTGCATTTGCCATTATTCAGGAAGCACGGGAAGATTTGAAACCCAAGATACATAAGACCTTTATGACATCTGCGCTCGTTTGTTTTCTAACAGGGGTGTCAGAGCAGATCGAGTTTGCCTTTTTATTTGCGGCTCCTTATCTGTTTTTTGTACACGCCGTTCTGTCAGGACTTGCCTTATGGATCAGCTATGTGCTTGAAATCCGGCATGGGTTCTCTTATTCAGCAGGTGTTATTGATTACATACTGAATTTCCATTTGTCTGAAAATGCACTCTTATTGATTCCGATCGGGATCATTTATGGACTGGTATATTACTTTTTATTCCGGTGGGCCATTCGCAGATTCCAGATCCCGACCCCGGGACGAGAGGAAGGCTCAGTGCTTGAGGACTGGGCAGGAAGTATACCTAATCAAGCACCGCTTATTGTCGAGGCGCTTGGAGGGAAGACGAATATTGTTCAGGTGGAGGCATGTATTACACGGCTGCGGCTCACGGTGCATAATGATCGGCTTATTGACAGCAGCGCGATGAAAGCACTCGGTTCGGCCGGTCTCATCAAGCTGGGCGCAGGCAATGTGCAGGTCGTCTTCGGTACCTACTCCGAATTAATTCGTGAAGAAATTGCCAAGCTGCTTGAGCGTGATTTGCCTCAAGTACTGTTCAGCAGTCCGGTGCAAGGGAAGATGCTGCCCATTGAAGAAGTGCCTGACAAAATATTTGCCGGCAAGCTGGTAGGGGACGGAGTCGCTTTTGAGCCGGAGAATGGAGAGCTGCTGTCACCGGTCTACGGGACGATAATGCATTTGTATCCGACCATGCATGCGATTGGTATTCAAACTCCAGAGGGGCTTGAAGTTCTGCTTCATATCGGTATTGATACCTCACAGCTCAAGGGGAATTTTGAAGCTGTCGTCAGTGAAGGAGATACCGTAGAGCCAGGTCAGCTGCTCATTCGCTTTAACTATGCTGCCTTGCTCAAGGAAGCACCGTCTCTCGTCACTCCAATGGTCATTACCAATCCGGATCGGGTGAAGTCATGGAGTTATGCACCGTTTAAGCACGTTAGAAAAGGCCAGGCATCTGTCATGTCAGTCGTACTATATGAAGATAGGAATGTTGGAGGGGTAGAAGCATGATACAAGGCATCTCAGGAGCGGCTGGTGTAGCCATCGGCAAAGCATTTGTTCTTCCAAGTTGGGAGTGGGATTTACCGGATCAGAAGATGGACGCTGTAGACATGGCTCGGGAGTTCGAACGGCTGTACGAGGGGATTAAGACATCCCGTGATGAGATTCAGCATATTAAGCAGGAATTTAATGAAGTGGTTGGTCCTGAAGAATCGAGTATTTTTGACGCTCATTTGGCCATATTAGAAGATCCTGTGTTCATGAACGAGATTCAGGGGATTATTGAGCGGCAATATAAAGCGGCAGAGGTGGCAGTAAAGGAAGCAATTGATCACTTTGTAACGATGTTTGACCTCTTGGATGATGAATATATGAAGGAACGGGCAATGGACATCAAGGATGTAGGAAACCGTCTCTTGAAGCATCTATTGGGTGCTCCAGAGATTACATTGCCTCTTGATACACAGCCTTATATTTTGGTAGCGAACGAGCTGTCTCCATCCCAATTGGCCCACTTGAATCCGAGTTATGTGCTGGGCATCGTGACGCTGATCGGCGGCAAGACCTCACATTCGGCAATTATGGCCAGAGCTCTCGGAATCCCTATGGTATCAGGGCTTGAGAATAGCGTTAATCTTCCGGTTCAAACAGGGGATGTTCTTGTCATTAATGGTGATGAGGGAATTGTGTACGTTAACCCGGATTCTTTTATTATCGAGAAATATACACAAATCCGCGACCAGCAGCTGCGTAAGAAGGAGCAGCTTCAAGTGCTGGCGGAAGTGGATGCTGTAACCAAGGACGGAACACAGCTGAATCTGGCAGCCAACATCAGCTCTGTCAAAGAGCTAGACATGTCGCTTCGATCCGGAGCTAAGGGGGTTGGACTATTCCGTACAGAGTTCTTATATATGGACCGTCATTCATTCCCGAGTGAAGAGGAGCAGTACGAAGTTTACCGGCGTGTAGTTGAGAAGACAGGCGGAAATGCTGTAGTCATACGAACATTGGACATTGGCGGAGATAAACAGCTCGATTACTTCCCTCTTCCGGAAGAAGACAACCCATTCCTTGGGTATCGGGCGATCCGAATCAGCCTGGAGCTTAAGGATCTGTTCAGGACGCAGCTAACGGCCATTTTGCGGGCCAGCGTACATGGCAAGGTTAAAATTATGTATCCTATGATTTCATCACTTGATGAAATTAGGGAAGCGAATCAGATCTTGAATGAAGCAAAGGCAAACCTGTCGAAGCGAGGAATTTCATATGATCCCAACATTGAGGTTGGAATTATGATTGAAGTGCCCGCTGCCGTAGTCATCGCTGATCTGCTTGCCAAAGAGGTGGATTTCTTCAGCATTGGTACAAATGACCTTGTTCAATATGTCCTGGCTGTTGATCGCATGAATGAACAAATTGCACACTTGTATCAGCCGTTTCATCCTTCCGTGTTAAGACTCCTTCGTATGACGGCAGAGGCTGCGCATGCAGCAGGGATCAGTGTCAGTGTTTGCGGAGAACTGGCGGGTGATGAAAGAGCGGTTCCGATCTGGCTGGCGCTGGGCATTCACAATCTGAGCATGTCTCCCCAATCTCTTCTGAGAGTGAAGCACCGTGTGCTTAATACTGAGGCAGCGGAGGCTGTAACGGTAGCGAAGTCTTGTCTAACCATGTCGACCGGCAAAGAAATTGAGGCAGAGCTTGAAAAGTATAAACGGAATTCGACACAAAGCACCTCCCTGTCTTAATATGAGAGACAAGCCCTTGTAACTACATGCAGATACAATACGATCAAGCAGTTACCTATACCAAAAAGAGGATGAATATAAGGCACACTGCCTGAATTCATCCTCTTTGTCGTTCATATGAGTATCAAGACTCATCTGCGAGCAGATCACAGAAGGCCTTTCCATATGGTGGCAAGTCAGGCGGTCTGCGAGCAGATACAATGTTTCCATCAATGACCACAGGCTCATCCTTCCAGATCGCACCCGCATTCTCCATATCATCACGGATTCCTGGTGTCGAAGTGACCGTAACCCCCTGCAATATTTTGGCAGAGATCAATACCCAGCCGGCATGGCAGATTTGACCGATGATCTTGTGATCCTGATGCATTTCCTGAATAAGCTCTATGACCTTAGGGTATCTCCGCAGCTTATCTGGTGCCCATCCGCCGGGAACAAGTATACCGTCGTAGTCCTGACTGTTCAGTTCGCTGAAGCTGTACTCCGCCTTGGCGGGGACACCGTACTTGCCTACATAGGTCTTGTCTTTTACTTCTCCGGCAAGATGAACCTCGGCTCCTTCTTCACGCACCCGATGAACAGGATACCATAATTCCAAATCTTCAAACTCTTCATCCACAAGGGCAATTACTTTTTTGCCTGCTAATCTCATGTGTCGTAACACTCCTTCCTTACCGTATACAGTGACATTGTAACTGAAACGAAGCGTGAAACCAAATCATGCTGTCAGGGGAGAGGAATAAATACATTATGGAAAATAGTACATCCCTCATATGGGAGGATTTATGCTACATTAGTCGAAGTAAAGAAGTTAAAAGATGAGATGAAGTCGAAAAAACGTGAATATTGAGATTGGATCAGATGGGTGGGGTTTGGGTTATGCGTAGATGGTGCAAATGTAAATTGACAATGAACTTAGAGCTCCGAAGCGTAATCTATGCTAAAAGTGTAGAGATCAGAGATGTCCCCGTATTTTCCTGCATGACATGTTCAACCTATGAGGTCCTTAAGCCTGTCAAACCGGATTTGGTTAAACTGATAGGAAGCTTAGTGCCTGGAAGGGAATATGACTCCATTTCCTTTGCAGATTCGAATGAAGTTGCCAAGCTGATTAAAGAAATTTTAGAGCATCATTCTGATATCGACATAGAAGCAATGGGCAAGGAGATTGAACTAGCCAAACAAGAGAGGATCAATCTGCTCTTAGATTTGTATCAATATGCGCTAAACGCCGGCGATGAACATTGGATGAGTGATGTCGAGCGAAGACTTGAACAGCTCTCTCAATTTCGTTGGGAAGAGCACTTTTCAGAGGCAGGCTGATTCTGTCAGTACCAAATCTTATGAAAATTGGCTTTTCGACTCGTTTTTTGTTAATATATTGGGAGTGTAAGTTTTTCTGAAAAGTATGAAAACGAAAGGCTGAAGTGACAAGGGGGATGTATAGGCAATGAAAACGATGACAAGACTGATAAATATAGAACAGCTTGAAGAAGCGGTTACACAATCTTCAGAGAATCCGCTTTTGCTATTTAAACATAGTACTCGTTGTCCCATCAGTGCACATGCATATGAAGAGGTACAAGCCTATCTGGAAGCGGCTCCTAATGAGCAAGTTAATTATTCAATCGTACTGGTCATCGAGGACCGGGCCGTATCTACAGCAGCAGCAGAACGTTTGGGAATTAGGCACGAGTCTCCGCAGACGATCCTTGTGAAAAATGGTCTTCCAGTTTGGCATACTTCGCACTCCGGAATCACTTCAAGAGACCTTAGTTCCGTTTTGAGCTCGACTTAAAGCCTGTTTATTGCATGTCGCAATAATATGTCGTATCATAATTTTTAACATGAAAATGGGAATGAAAATTTATTGCAAATGGAGAGAAGGAATGTGACGGTAACCATTTACGACGTAGCACGTGAAGCCGGAGTATCTATGGCAACGGTTTCGCGGGTTGTGAACAACAACCCCAACGTTAAGCCACAAACGCGTAAAAAAGTATATGAAGCCATAGAAAGACTCGGGTATCGTCCGAATGCAGTAGCAAGGGGGCTTGCTAGTAAGAAGACGACAACAGTCGGCGTAGTTATTCCAGATATCTCGAATTCTATTTTTGCCGAAATTGCTCGGGGAATCGAAGACATCGCAAATATGTACCATTATAACATTATCCTATGTAACGCCGATAAGAAGAAGGAGAAGGAAATTCGTGTTATTAACACCCTTCTTGAAAAACAAGTGGACGGGCTTCTGTTCATGGGCGGTACAGTAACAGATGAGCATATTCAAGCTTTTCAAACAGCGGCAGTGCCGATCGTTCTTTGTGCGACGAGTGATGAGAAGGGGACGTTCCCTTCCGTTGATATTGATCACGAAGCAGCGGCTTTTGATGCGGTAAGCACACTGGTTCGCCACGGTCATCGCGAAATTGCGATGATTAGCGGGACCCTTCAGGACCCGGCGAATGGTTATGCGAGATTCCAGGGCTACAAGCGTGCGCTTGAAACAGCCGGTATCGAGTACCAGGAAGATTTGGTGCGCATTGGCAACTATCGTTACGAGTCTGGTGTGGAAGCGATGAAGTACTTCCTTGGTTTGAAGAAAAAACCAACCGCAATATTCAGTGCAACAGATGAAATGGCGATTGGCGCGATCCACAGTATACAGGATGAAGGACTCAAAGTTCCAGACGACTTCTCGATCATCAGTGTCGATAACATCCGAATGGCTTCCATGGTTCGTCCACAGCTGACAACTGTAGCTCAGCCAATGTACGATCTTGGAGCGGTAGCGATGCGTCTGCTCACCAAGCTGATGAAAAAAGAAAACGTGGAGAACCCACGCGTTATTCTGCCACACGAAACGATTTTGCGTTTGTCAGTCAGCCATGTGTAAAATAGAAACAGCATAAGTTTATCGGTAGAAAGCTCCGTGTTGCGGAGCTTTTTTGCTGAATATATAATGTGCTGATCATATACCGATCCAAAGGAGATGGATGTTAAGTTATGGCGCAAACGATTGGACTCATTGGAGCGATGGATGAAGAGATTGAACTGTTGCTGTCCGATATGGAGAATATCGTACGTACAGATTATGCAGGCATAACGTATACCGAAGGTGATGTCTATGGCAAGCATGTAGTCGTATGCAAATCAGGTGTAGGAAAAGTGAATGCGGCTGTGACTACTCAAATTTTGATCGTGAAGTTTGGAGTGTCTCATATTATTTTTACAGGGGTAGCTGGTGCAGTCCACCCGGATTTGGAGATTGGAGATATCGTCATCTCGACGGCATGTATTCATCACGATATAGATGTTACACCTCTAGGTTACAAGCGGGGAGAAATTCCTTACCAGGAAACGTCGGCTTTTCCAGCAGATGCAGATTTGATCAAACGGGCGGCTGAAGCGTGTGAGAAGTTGTCAGCGAGATATATTCAAGGAATCGTGTTGTCTGGAGACCAGTTTATTGCAAGCAAAGAAATCGTGAGCAGTCTGCGCGATGAGTTCCAAGGGGCGTGTGCAGAGATGGAGGGGGCTGCGGTTGCACAGGTCTGCTTCATGAATAAAGTCCCTTATGTTATTCTACGTGCCATGTCGGATAAGGCAGATGGCTCCGCCCACGTGAATTTCGCCGAATTTACAGTTGAATCCTCACGGAAATCCCATCGTATCGTGGAACACATGCTGGCGTATATGTAACAAGAGATCAGATGATTAAATTATAAAAGACAGGAAGCAGCCCGGGTTTCTCCGGGACCAAGCTCCTGTCTTATTAGTACATATAGCGCTGTTTAAACCGTACATGATCGAATTGTTCTTTGGAGGCAAGGGGGACCTTGCTGCCGATTCTCACCATGAGACAATTGGCAGGATGTGCACAAATTTCAGGGTCATCGGTAGCGTACCAGACCATATCCACCGTTTTCATAAGGCGCTCCATCATTTTACGGTAGTCCCACACGGTTAGTCCGCTTCCTTTCAAATCCCAATGCCAGTAATATTCCGTCGTAAAGACGATATATTCCTCCATCTGTTCATGTTCAAAAGCATGTTGAATAAGTGCACGCCCGATCCCGTAAGAGCGGTAATCATCTGCAACCTCAATCGCTCCTAGCTCAATAAGATCCTTCATATTTCCTTCAGACCAACGTTCCATCTCATCAGGATAATGAAAAGTAACATAGCCGATAATCGTATCTTGCTCTCTGGCAATGACAATTCTTCCTTCCGGAAGCTCAGATATTTGAATGAGTGCCTCTTGCTGCTCATGAGGTCTTCTAAACGCATCAAGATCCGGGTGCATGACTAGATCTTGCAGCAGCGCAGCAGGAACAGGGCCTTCTATAACAATTTCCCTGCTGTTCTTAACAAGTAAGTGAGCGTGGTGATGTTTGGTATGGTTCATTGTTCATCAGTGCTCCTTTTGGAGTGTCATAGCGTGTTCTCTCTACTTATAACAAATATACAAAAAAATGAAAAGGAAATATTAACACAATCGCAAATTATGCTATAATATTCCAGACATATAGTTTTCACATTTTCAGCAACAGCCGCAGTAACTCGGATACGATGGTAAGGTGAATCAAATTCATTATAGGGAGTTATAAATTTGGTTCAGGTAATTACAAATTTGTAAGCGCTAACTAACCTGTACATTGTGAAAATGTAACTGAGGAGGCTCTGAAGGCAATGAGTCATGATCAAAATGAATTTATCGCAACTGTCGTAGATCGTAGTAATCTGGGAGATTACACACAGGCTCGTAAACAATTTAGCTGGGAAGAAGTGAAGAAGCACTTTACGTGGTATGAAACAGGCAAAGTAAATATGGCATATGAAGCCATTGATCGTCACGTGGACGAGGGCAATGGAACACGTACAGCGCTGTTGTACAGTGATGCAGTCAGAGAGGAAGGCTACAGCTTCCTGGATCTTAGCGAAGGCTCCAATCGGTTTGGTAATGTGCTTCGTAAGTACGGAATATCCAAGGGTGATCGGGTCTTTATTTTTATGCCTAGAAGCCCTGAGCTGTACTTGAGTCTGCTTGGAACCTTGAAGGTCGGAGCTATTGTGGGTCCATTATTTGAAGCCTTCATGGAAACGGCAGTGAAGGATCGTCTGCTTGATAGTGAAGCAGTAGCATTGATTACCGTTCCGCAGCTGCTGCCACGCATCAATCGTGACGAACTGCCCCAGCTGAAGCATATCTTTGTTGTAGGCGGCGGAGCACAGGAGGAAGAGGGCTTCATTGACTACGATGCAGAGATGGCAGCAGCTTCAGATGAGCTAGAGCTGGAGTGGCTCAGTCTTGAAGATGGTATGATTCTGCACTATACTTCCGGATCAACTGGCAAGCCCAAAGGGGTCTATCATGTTCACAACGCAATGATTCAGCATTATTATACAGGGAAAGTCGTATTGGATTTACGAGAAGATGATATTTATTGGTGTACCGCGGATCCTGGCTGGGTTACGGGTACTTCCTACGGTATATTTGCTCCTTGGCTCAATGGAGTAACGAATGTGATCAGAGGAGGCAGATTCAGTCCCCAGGACTGGTATCAAACGATTGCCAGCAATAAAGTAACGGTGTGGTACAGTGCTCCTACTGCCTTTCGAATGTTGATGAGTGCAGGAGACGAACTGATTAAGCAGTTTGATCTGTCTACACTGCGTCATGTACTATCCGTAGGAGAACCCCTGAATCCTGAGGTGGTGAGATGGGGAACTAAAGCCTACAATCAGCGAATTCATGATACCTGGTGGATGACAGAGACCGGGGCTCAGCTAATCTGTAACTATCCAGGTATGGTGATTAAGCCAGGTTCAATGGGCAAGCCGCTTCCGGGTATTGAGGCTGCAATCATTAATGACCAAGGGGAGGAGCTTCCTCCGTATTCCATGGGCAATCTGGCGATCAAGACGCCGTGGCCTTCCATGATGAGACAGGTATGGAACAATCAACCCAAATATGAAGAATACTTTCGTATTCCTGGCTGGTATATATCTGGGGATTCAGCTTATAAGGATGAGGACGGTTATTTTTGGTTTCAAGGCAGAATTGATGATGTCATCAACTCGTCAGGCGAACGAATCGGTCCTTTTGAGGTAGAGAGTAAGCTCGTAGAACATCCGGCAGTTGCAGAAGCGGGCGTGATCGGCAAACCGGATCTCGTTCGAGGAGAGATTATTAAGGCCTTTGTCTCCTTACGGGAAGGGTATGAACCTACGCAGGAATTGAAGGACGATATTTACCGTTTTGTAAAAGAAGGCTTGTCAGCTCATGCAGCCCCTCGTGAAATTGAGTTTAAGGATAAATTGCCGAAGACTCGATCAGGGAAGATCATGAGAAGGGTACTTAAAGCGTGGGAGCTTGATTTACCTGCTGGTGATTTGTCTACAATAGAAGATTAATTTTTATTAAGTGAATCAATTTCATAATCCCTTTAGCTGCTTATATCAAGGGTATATATAGTTTCAAATTTACCTATTTAATGATTTGTGAAATTGATTCAAGTGAACATATAAAAAAGCTAACGTAAGTATAGAACTTACGTTAGCTTTTTTTGCTTCTATATCCTATCTTAAGGACTTACTGGAGCTGAAGGAGTGGATTCTCCAGCCTCGTTAACCGCAGTCACTCTGAATGCGCCCTTGGCTTCCGCATTATTGTAAGTGAATGCCGTGAAACCAGCGGTTCCAACATGTTGGAAAGGTTCCTGGCCCGTTTCACTATAGTAAACATTAAATCCAGTTACACCTTCCTGTTCAGCCCATGAGATGACAATGCCTTGTTCTGTAATCTGTGCAGAAACACCGCTAGGCGCTGCAGGAGCACCTGACGCGTCGGTGTTGTTGTTAGTTCCAGCATCACCGTCCTGGCTCTCATTCGGATCAACGACCGTACCTGGAACCTCAATAGGAGTGTCAGGTGTTTCTTCCACTGGAGGTGGAACCTGGCCGTTTCCACCACTGACGATCGCGCTAGGTGCTGATTCTCTGCCAGCTACGTCAACCGCAACAATGTAGAACTGAACGCTGCTGCCGGTATAGCTGCTGAATGAAGTCGGATTGCCTGCAAGCACGACCTTACCCTGATTCTGGAACGGACCACCGTTCATGCTCCGATATAGTCTGTAACCGACGACATCGCCAGCTGCGCTTGGATTAAAGGTGATGACAGCATTTCCGTTGTTCACCGTCATTCTGACATTGCCAGGAGCATCTGGATTCGCTCCATCGTCCTTACGAGGATCAACTTCCTTAGGCATGTCTTCATCGGCATCGTCCGGCATATAGTAGGATAATGGCTCATGCTCGGCCATTACTTTAAATGCTTCCTGCAGCTGTTTAATCAGCTCAGATATTGGACGCTCACGCTTCACAACCGTCTGTTCCTTCAGCATATCTGAAGGTGTTTCGTCTCTAGGAATATAATTCACACCGTTGTAAGTAATGTACTTCGATTTAGCAACTGCATCGTCGCTATCGGTCGGTACATATTTCGTATTGAATATATCCGTTACAAATTTGTCGGTAAGCGAAGTCGGCAGCTTGCCACTGTATGCTGATACCGTCTTGGTTGTAATATTCTCAGGCTTCGTAAAGGTCTTCGTAGGGAACAGGTCTGGCTCAGCCTCGTTTACGTCGTTCAATATTTTAGCCCAGAGTCTGCGGGCCCGTTCTCTTTCAGCACCTTTAGATAGTGTGGATAAAGTCTCTTTATTGTTATAACCCACCCATACGCCGAGAGTCACATCCGGTGTATATCCTTGGAACCATACGTCTGCATAGTTCTGAGTCGTTCCTGTCTTCCCGGCAATTTCAATTTCACCATACTTATTGAAATTGTCTCTAACGAGCTTACCTGTACCGTCTGAAATAACAGTACTTAACATGTCTGTCATCAGATAAGCTGTTTCCTTAGAGAAGACTTCCTTCGGTGCTGCTTCATGGGAGTATACGATGTTTCCCTGATAATCAACAATTTTCTCAATCATGTAGGCATCGTTAAATACACCATTGTTCGCGATCGCACCATAAGCATTGGTCAGCTCTTCTACGGATACACCGTAAGTAAGACCTCCAAGTACACCAGTCGTTGCATTCGTATAGTCCACATCTGTCAAGGTAGTGATGCCAAGACTTTTCGCGAAATCCCAAGCCTTCTCAAGTCCCAGCTTTTCATTGAAAATTTTGAGGGCTGGAATATTAAGAGATTGATTTAACGCGTATCTTGCGGTTACTAGCCCGTTATAATTTCCGTTTGAGTTTTTCGGAATATGATAGCCTTTTTGACCGTCCTTCAAAATGATCGGCGAATCATCAAGAATGGAGGCAGGCTGTATGATTCCTTCTTCAAGCGCCGGGAGATAAGCAGCGATCGGCTTCATGGCCGAGCCTGGCTGTCTCACCATCTGTGTTGCAAAGTTCATATTCTCAACATTAAAATCACGACCTTCGATCATGCCGAGAATTTTTCCAGTTTTGTGATCAATCATCATGGCAGCAGTCTGCTCTAAGCCTTTGCTCTCGTTATACGCTGAGAAGTTGCTGTCATCCTCGGCGATGGCGCGCATCGTCTTGTAGACATTCTTATTAATTGTCGTATAGACGCGATATCCGCCGGTACGAAGCTTCTGCAGCGCTTCCTCTGTCAGCTCGCTGTCTGATTTATCCGGTACTTCTCCTTCAGGATAGAGGACATCAATCAGCGCTTTGGCAGCCTGTCTTTCCGTTTCAAGCATAAGGTAAGGATACGTATTGTATGCCTTGGCTACTCTTGGTGCGAGCGATGACTTCAGATCAAATGCCATAGCTTCATCATGTTCGCTCTGCGTTATCTTGCCCAAAGCAAGCATACGCCCGAGTACACGCTGCTGACGCTCAATCGCATTGTTGAAATTGTCCTCGTTAAACTCCCCTTTTCCGTTAAAAGCGGAGTAGGCGGAAGGAAGCTGAGGAAGGCCTGCCAAATAGGCAGCCTGTGCGATGTTCAAATCATTCAGATCGTTGACATTAAAAATGCCTTTGGCTGCAGCTTTGATTCCGTATACGTTATATCCGCTGGAGCCGTTCCCGAAAGGAACCTTATTTAAATAAGCCGTAATGATTTCATCCTTGGTCAAGAACCGTTCTAAACGCAGGGATAATAAAATTTCTTTCACTTTTCGATCTTCCGTCTTGTCTAGACTCAGGAAGACCCGTCTTGCCAGCTGCTGAGTCAGCGTGCTTCCGCCGGTTTGTACAGGCTCGTTAAGCACCCTCTCTTTGACAGCTCTTAGAGTACCTGTTATGTCTACGCCTTTATGTTCATAAAAAGAGTCATCCTCGATTGAAGTCACTGCATCAAGTACGATTTGAGGAATGTCCTCCAGTTCCACAATACGCCGGTCTTCTTCTGTCCTGAGTTGACCGATTGCTGAACCGTCTGCAAAATAAGCAAAACCCGTCAGTGCATTCTCACTCACCGCTTGTTCGATTGCAGCTCTGGATCGGACAGGCTCGTCTTTAACAATGGATGCTATGTAACCTGTGAGTGCACCGCCGACAAACAGGATACCTACGAAGCCAAGAACGACCATCCATTTCACAAAACTACCTAACCTGCTTAAGAATTTTCTTTTGCGGGAAGGCTGCTCATCAGGTTTTTTATCCTTATCATCAACCATCAAATGTCTTCCTCCTTTTAACAGGCATTATTATAGCATAAAATAACTCTTTTGAATCCCCGCAAATGGTGGCAAGGGTCGGAAATTGACATCACTTCTCGGAATATGTTATATATAAAATCAAAACTTGATACGAAAAAAAGCTGTGAAGGACTCCAGTAGGAGGCGGATAACACATAGTCAGAGAGCCGGTGGGTGGTGTGAACCGGAATGTGCCGCTTGTCGAATTACCGTCCGGAGCTGTCCAGATGAACAGGAATAGCAGGTTGAATTTACCATAAGCTATTGAAGGATTAGTCTGGTACCGGGTTGAAATCCCGTTATGTCAATGAAGTGAAAGTGCCTATCTTTGTAATTATCGAGCAGGTACTTTAATTAGGGTGGTAACGCGAGTGCTCCTTCTCGTCCCTTGGGATGAGAAGGAGCTTTTTTGTGTCCAAATCGATCGAGCAGGATCGAATATATTATAGGAGGTACGTTTAGGATGAAATGGGAAGAATTGAGCAAGACTCAGCAGGAGGAAGTGAACCGTCAGCTGGATGTGATATCAAGAGGAGTATCCGAAATAGTTCCTGAAGAGGATTTGAAGCAGAAGATCATGAAATCGGTTGTCAGCGGGGTACCGCTTCAGGTGAAGCTTGGAATGGATCCGTCCGCACCCGATTTGCATATTGGTCACACTGTAGTGATGCACAAGCTGCGTCAATTTCAGGATCTTGGTCATGAAGTGCAGCTGATCATCGGGGACTTCACAGGCCGAATTGGCGACCCGACAGGTAAATCCGAGACACGGAAGCAATTGAGCGAGGAAGATGTAATTCGCAATGCGGAGACATACAAGAAGCAGCTGTTCAAAATTTTGGATCCGAACAAAACAAAAGTATACAACAACTCCGATTGGCTTGCGCCGATGAACTTCTCTGAAGTCGTTAATCTGGCTGCGAAGGTAACGGTTGCCCGGATGATGGAGCGTGACGATTTCACTAAACGTTTCCAGAGCGGCCAGCCAATCAGTATTCACGAATTTTTCTACCCGTTAATGCAAGGAACGGATTCTGTCGTTCTTAAGAGCGATATTGAGCTCGGCGGTACGGATCAGAAGTTCAATCTCCTGATGGGGCGTACGCTGCAAAAAGAAAATGGAGACGAAGCGCAGGCGACCATCATGCTTCCGCTTCTGGAAGGATTGGATGGCGTCCAGAAAATGAGCAAGAGCCTTGGCAACTACATCGGTATTGACGAGGAGCCGAACGAAATCTACGGTAAATCAATGTCTGTTCCAGACGAGCTTATGCTGAAATACTACACGCTGGCTACAGATCTGAGTACCGAGGATCTGAATGCGCTGGAGCAAGGCATTGCAGACGGAAGTGTTCATCCGCGCGATGCAAAAATGAAGCTTGCCTACACGTTTGTCCGTATGTACCACGGAGAAGAAGCGGCTGAGGCAGCTCAGCAGCACTTTATTACTGTATTTCAGCAGCGTGCATTGCCGGATGATATTGCAGAGGTCGTGATTCCGGCTGAATCGCTGGAGAATGGGAATATACGTCTGATCAGCCTGCTGACTACACTCGGATTTGCCGCTTCTAACGGTGAAGCTAAACGGAGCATTCAACAAGGCGCAGTAAAAATTAATGAAGAAAAATGGGGCGACCCGAACAGTGATTACACTCCGCAAGACGGCGATATTGTTCAGGTTGGTAAACGTAAGTTTGCCAAAATCAAGCTGTAGAGTATTAAGCGATTGGTTATAAGCTGGATTATAAAAAAAGAGTGCCTGCGTCATATTAGCATGACGGGCACTCTTTTTTATGCTTACAGGAACAACTAAAAATCCCTCGAAAGCTTGCTTTCGAGGGATGATTGTTCTCCAGTTAAATATTAACGGTTGTAGAACTCGACGATTTGCTTCTCATCGATATCTTGAGAGAGCTCAGCGCGTTCTGGAAGACGGATGAACTTGCCTTCAAGAGCTGCTTCGTTGTACTCAAGGTAAGATGGAAGATGTGCACGGTTTTCCAAAGCTTCTTTGATAGAGGAAAGACCGCGGCTTCTTTCACGAAGACCGATTACATCGCCAATGCTTACTGCATAAGAAGCGATATCTACTTTTTTACCGTTAACAGTCACATGACCATGAGCTACCAGCTGACGCGCGCCTGCACGAGAGTTGGAGAAACCAAGACGGTAAACAAGGTTGTCAAGACGGCTTTCCAGGAGGAACATGAAGTTCTCACCGGCAATACCTTGCATTTTTTGTGCTTTTGCAAACAAAGTACGGAATTGCTTTTCACCCAAGCCGTACATATGACGCAATTTTTGCTTTTCTTGAAGCTGCATACCGTAGTTGCTGATTTTTCTGCGTTGGTTAGGACCATGTTGACCCGGAGGGAAGTTTCGTTTCAATTCTTTACCAGTTCCGCTCAGGGAAATGCCGAGACGGCGACTCAATTTAAATTTAGGACCAGTGTAACGTGCCATTGTTATAGTAACTCCTTTTATAATAAATTTCATATGATGGGGCTCTATTTGCGCCGCTAATTGTATCGCAAGCCTTGTAAGGCAATACATTCAGATCCAGAAAGTTCAGCCGCTGTCCGGTTCAGTTACAAATAGCTGTGAGGGTGACACAACGTTACGCCCAAATTTAAAGACCATATCGGTCTCATTCAACAATATATATTATATTAAATGTACTAGTGAAGTCAAGAAGATGTGTCAATGAAGCAAAGAAAAAGATTATCTGGAATTTGTCTAAATTTGTCGATAGGGCTTAGGACCTAAAAAAATAGGACGAATTTCTCTTAAACTCCGTGCAAATTGTAATAAAAGAGGGTAAAATAGATTTGTGTTTTAATTAAACAGTCATGTACATTAAAACAATGCTGGTCATCTCGTTGTAGTTTGTGAACTGAAAGGTGCAAAGGAGTGCCGCTTTTATGACAGAACACCTTTATAAATCTGCCTATGAGTTGGAAGATCTCTTGTTGGAGGGACCTGAACGGGGGAAGTATGACCATAACTCTAACGTTCGCCATATAGAACAACACTGGCTGGAATTTTTGGACGTGAACGTATTTGATACTAACCACATCGAACGGATTCTTAAGGATGCTTTTGAGGAATGGTTTAATCATATGATTACGATACCTTCCTTGCAAGGAGCCATTTTTTCTATATGGAGCGGAAGTGGTATATGTCTTGCTGCCCAGGGTGAAGGGGTATCTTTTGTAGAGAAGGCGGCTAAGCAGAAGGTTAATCAAATTTTATCGGAGCCAATGGGGGATTTGGAGCCTTCGGAAGCGGTAATCGAACATAGCTGCTCAGAAGAATCATTTGCTGAAGAATACAGTCTGTTTACCCTTTCTCTGCATTCCCGGAGCGAGCAGAAACAATTAGGGGTGTTATGTATTGCTGTCTCAAAGAAAAGGGTGACAGAGGGATTTGCAGACTTGCTCTTATCCTCCAAGTATCACTATCGATCTTGTTTTTACCGGCGGTTTGAACATCTTTTTCTAGCGGATATGCTTCATATTCACAAGCTGTCTGACAATGAGAACCGGCGCCGATCGATTCTTCTTCAAATTGTGCAGCGGATGCAGGAAAAGATGGATGTGAGAGCAGTACTAGAAGAAGTGTTCGACAGTGTTGCGTTTCTCTTTCCAGCGGTAAATTTGACGCTTTACATGTCCCAGGATGGAGGCATGGATGACCCGAGAGTCAAGCCTCTGTATCTGAATGGAGACAACAGTTCTGTATGTTTTCGTGCCTATACGGAAGAACGGATCATTACCCAGCCTTCCACTCGGCATCAATATGAGATCGGTATCCCATTCAGAGGCAAACAAGGCACTTATGGAGTATTTCATATTGAAGCCAATCAGGAATGGATTGAAGATGTAGATCTGCAGCTGATTACCATGATGGCGGACACGGCAGGGACTGCTTATGAGAACGCCAAGCTGCATGAACAATCCGGCACCCTTATTCAAGAGCTGCGAATGATTGATGAGCTGACCAAACGTCTGAACCAGAGTCTGCAGCTCACGGATATATATGAGTATGCAGTTCACCAGCTGATCCGCATATTTAAAGCCCAATCCTGCTGTATACTTAAGCTGGACCAAGAGGATCAGCGTTTTCATGTGATGTTCTCCAATGTTCCTGCACTTCGGAACGAGACGTTTTCATTATCGGGAATCAGCGGGCAAGTATACAAGAGCGGTGAGCCTTTTATATTATTTAATTATGAGAGCTACAACGGCCCAAGTTCCTTCTTCATGGAGACAACAGGCTCGATGTCGATGATGGCGGTTCCCTTGAGAATCAGTGGGCAGGTGGAAGGCACGGTGCTCGTAGCTCATCAGAAGAAGCAATATTTCTCTTATAACAACTTTCGATTTCTGGACATGCTTGCCGTTCATATTGGACTGGCTGTTACAAATGCAACGCTGCACGCTGAAGTTAAGCGGCTTGCTACTGTTGATGCACTGACAGGATTATACGTCAGACATTATGTCGACCGAATGATAGAGGAACGCCAGAGCACAGACTTTTGCGGCTCCCTTATCGTTATTGATATTGATCAATTCAAACAAGTGAACGACAGCTACGGTCATCAGGTCGGAGATGCCGTTCTCAAGCAGGTAGGAAATATTATTCGAGAGGCGGCTGGACCGAATGATCTCTGTGCGAGATGGGGAGGCGAAGAGATTGCGATCTATTTGCCTCAGGTAAGCAGTGAGCAGGCCAAAATGATGGCAGAAACGATCCGACAGCGGGTTCCGGAATTAACGAACCCTTCCATAACAGTATCCATTGGGATTGGGGAATGGTGCTGGCTTGATGATCAGGTTAGCCTGGAATCACTATTTTATCGTGCGGACATGGCGCTCTATGCAGCCAAAAATGGAGGCCGGAACCGAATCGTAGTGGAGCATAAAATGATGGATCGCTAATGAACATTCGCTGTAAGCAAAACGGCGGATGTTTTTTATCGTTCTTGCTGGATATTAGCGATGTTTCTAGGCAAACCTAACAACCGACGATACTAATAGCCTGAAGGGCAGTGACTTATCATGCGAGGATTAAGATTACGTACTATACTAATATCGATTCTGAGCTTATCCCTATTTCATATCAGTGGATGCGGCGTATTCAACAATCCGCTTGATCCTGAGGAAACATTTCATCGAGCTCTTGCAGGACTTGCCGGGAAGGAAGAAATGACCTTCGAAGGACATGCAGGACTCAGAACCTCTGATCAAGGTGAGTTTACTGAGCACTTTGAATACAAGGGTACTTTATCTAACCATAACAAACTGGTCGTATCAAGTCAGGAATACGACCCGTTTGAGCCGAGCAGCAACAATAAGGCCGAGACAGACTCTCATCCTGTCAATATGGAGCGTAAGGCCGGCATGTGGAGGATATCGGAGCGTATGGAGGACAGCTCATATGGCAGCTTGACCCGATTGAACCCGGTAGAACAGCTGGAGAAGATCGGTTATATGAAAGGGAAAACGTTCAGCAGTGAATCAGGAACCCCTCGGGGGACTCATATGATTCGGATTGAGCTTGAGAAAGTTGAAGCCAGTAAATGGGTAGCCGATCAACTGAAGAAAGAAATGCAGATTCTGCATGATGAGCTGCCGGAGCTCGTAAATCAGGTGGACAATAGCAAACGCCAGCAGTGCATGAAGGAGCTGGAGAGGATATGGAACGAGGAGAATGATGGACTAAACGAAAGAGTGAAGAACATAGAAGTCAAATCTGTTTATCATCTTACAGTGAATAAGAAGTCAAGCTTGCCGATCAGGCTCTCTGCTGAAAATGAGGTCAGCTATAAGGATAATAGGGAAAAGAAAGAGATGCTCATTACAGACATCTATTTCAGTAAGTATCACTAAATTAGTGAATGTGGATGAATTCCAAGTTGGCTAAAGGGAGATACCCCAAATCACAATGGGGTGCTACAATAGACATGAACCAACTTGAAGGAGGAGCAATATTAATGAAAGATCCAAGAATTCAAAAGCTGGCGCAAAATTTGGTGAACTATTCAGTAAATGTACAGCCAGGCGAAAACGTACTTGTAGAAATGATCGGTTCTGAGCGAGATCTTATTAACGCCATTATTGAAGAGGTTGGCAAGGCAGGTGGTAATGCTTTCGTTCAGCTTACAGATAAGACCGTACAACGGGCAATGCTTAAGAATGCTACAGAAGAAATGCTGAAGACATGGGCAGAGATTGATTTGAAGCGTATGGAGCTGATGGATTGCTACATAGGTATTCGAGCTGGCGAGAACGCGAATGATCTGTCCGATGTACCTGAGGATAAAATGAAAATGTATAATTCACTGTACTCCCATCCCGTACATAGTGAAGAGCGTGTTAAACGCACCAAATGGGTCGTTCTGCGTTACCCGAACGCAAGTATGGCTCAGCTGGCTAATACGAGTACAGAAGCTTTTGAAGACTTTTATTTTGATGTATGCAATCTCGATTATGCCAAAATGGACAAGGCTCAAGATCCGCTGGCAGAGCTTATGCGCAAAACGGACAAGGTTCGCATTACAGGACCGGGTACGGATCTTACTTTCTCGATTAAATCCATCGGTGCAGAGAAATGTGCAGGGGAGAAAAACATCCCTGACGGCGAGGTTTACAGCGCGCCTGTGCGTAATTCTGTAAATGGTACCATCAGCTACAACACTCCAACTCTGTATAACGGAATAACGTTTGAGAACATCAAATTCCGCTTTGAGAATGGGAAGATTGTTGAAGCAACGAGCAATGACACGAAGCGTTTGAATGAAATTCTGGATTCGGACGAAGGAGCACGTTATATTGGTGAATTTGCAATTGGCTTCAATCCGCATATACTGCATCCGATGAAAGATATTTTGTTCGATGAAAAAATCGCAGGAAGTCTTCATTTTACGCCAGGTCAGGCATATGATGTTACGGATAACGGAAACTCCTCATCCATTCATTGGGATCTCGTTCTGATTCAGCGTCCTGAGTATGGTGGCGGAGAAATCTACTTTGATGATATCCTCATTCGCAAGGACGGATTGTTTGTCATTCCAGAGCTTGAAGGGTTGAACCCGGAAAATCTCGTTTAATGGATGTAATGGAAAAATCAGTTGCTAAGAAAGCGGATTCAAGGTATCATAAAGCTGGTTATATTACATTAGAGATCTGATATTAGACGGAGGGATTCCTATGTCGAGTAACAATGCAGCGGTTGTAGAAATTGCTCAAACTGCGAGTAAGTTCACTTCTTCTATCGTACTTCACTCAGACAGCAAGTACATTGATGTAAAAAGCATTCTTGGATTGTTTACTACGCTTGTGGGCAATAAGACTTATGAACTGCATGTTCATGGACCGGATGCCGATGAAGCGAAACGTGAAATCTCTGAAGTCTTTGCTAAGCATGGTTTGACGGTGGACGTTGTCGCCGAATAACAGTTTATGCAGCGATTGAAAGCACCTTTACCTTGATGGTAAAGGTGCTTTTTTTAGCAGGTTCTTGTCTTGGGCGAGGTTTTCGTCTAATATTAATGATATATGGTCGTACAAGATTCTGGACATAGGGGGGAAGAGTGCATGACTTCATCAAATCTGCAAGAACATCTGAGTTCCAAAGCGATTAGTCTTCTTGAAGAAGATGCAGATAAAATAAAGAAGCTTATTCAAGTACAGATGGAGAACTTGGCAACACGTTACTGCCCTCTCTATGAGGAAGTATTAGATACCCAAGTGTTTGGTTTCTCCAAAGAAGTTGATTTTGCTGTTCGTGCAGGACTTCTTCCAGCAGAAACAGGTAAGCAGCTGGTGAATAACCTTGAACGGAATTTGGCAGTTCTCTATGAAGCGTTGAATAATAAAGGAAATGTGGAATAAGCTTCAAGGTATCTATAGAAGCATGCATAGAGAGATGCATGCTTTTTTCGTGCCGCAAATACTCATTTGAATCTCAGTTTTATTTGAATCCGTTTTACATAAATTGTCCACAATCCGCGAAAATAGGAGCCAGCCAGCATATGTAAGGGATGAGATATATAGATTTGCTTTTTAGGGGTGAAAGGCTTTAAAATATGGGTAATGAAGCCAAAGGAGGATTCGGCATGGCAGAACAGCTCGAAATCGAAACAGGCAACATACGTATATCCAATGATGTTGTAGCTAAAATTGCTGGTCTTGCGGCACTGGAAACTCCGGGAATTGCAGCAATGTCCGGAGGGTTATCCGAAGGCTGGGCCAAGCGCTTCAGCGGTAAGAATGTACAGAAGGGTGTAACCGTCGAGGTTGGTTCCACAGAGGCGGCAATTGATCTAAGAATTATCGTCCTTTATGAAACACCAATTCACGAGGTGTCCCGGATGCTTCAGCAGAATGTACGTGTAGCCGTAGAGAGCATGACAGGGCTGCGGGTAGTTGAAGTTAATGTGAAAGTCGAAGGCGTGTCATTCAAGGGAGATGAGCAGTAAGTCTGTTACAGGTAACGAAGCGGCAACTTTCTGGTCTTCTGCAATGGAATCGGATAATGACAAAAAAAGGACAGTTTGGTCAATAAATATGACCAACACTGTCCTTTTGTCGTTATGACAACATTTATTTCGATGTTGTTCTCTTCTGCGTTCTGCGATTAACGAGAGCAGGCGATGTTCGCTGCTCCTCCGTTATAGTGCGAACGGACTTGACTCTTTCCTGAGTCATATCGAGACTATTTTCTCGGGAAATACTTAGCATGATTCCAATGCTGGTCATGGAAATGAGCAGGGACGTTCCTCCATAGCTAATAAAAGGAAGGGTAACTCCAGTTACAGGAATAGTCTGTGTTACTCCTCCGATATTAATGAAGGCCTGGATTGCAATAAGTCCCATGATGCCGACGCCTACAAGAGTCCCGAAGGAGTCCTTACAGCGCAATGCAATAATAAAGCCGCGCCAGATAAAATAAATATAAACCCCAAGGAACAGTATCGTTCCGATCAGCCCTAATTCCTCTCCGATAACAGCAAATATAAAATCGTTAAAGGCATTTGGCAAATAGTGGAGCTTAATAATGCCTTGACCAATGCCTGTCCCCGTCAGCCCGCCTTGTCCAATTGCAGTCAAGGAGTGAAGCAGGTTATACGATGCGTTGGTAGGGTCAGAGAGCGGGTCCAGGAATGACGTAAAACGTGCGAGCTGGTAACCGCCGGAATTGCCGGATGTATTGCCTGTCATCAAGTCAATAAGATATCCTGTACCGATGACAATGCCTGCACCTACAATGAGCAGCCCGATTGAACCCATAATATGCTTCATGCTTGCGCCGCCCGCATAGATAATGAGGCCGCAGGTAGCAACTAGAATAAAGGTGGTACCAAAGTCGGGCTGCAGCATGATCAGTCCGGCGACAAAGCCGACAATGATCATGACCGGAATATAACCGGTTCGCAGATCGCGGAACCGTTCGCCCTTCTTGGTAATCAGTGCGGATAGATATAGAATGAGAGAAACCTTAGCAATTTCAGAAGGCTGAAGGTTGATCGGCCCCAAGGCGAACCAACTCTTCGCATTGTTGATTTCAACACCTACAACTAACACGGCTAACAGCAATATGACCGTTAGGAGAAACAAAGGGATATATAATTGCTTGTACTTTGCAAAAGGAATGTTCATGGCTACGAACATGCCGATAACTCCGAGTATTGCAAAGACCACTTGTCGCTTGGTGAAATAAAGAGCATCATTGTCGTATTTGTCTGAGACGAGGGCTATGCTTGCGCTCGAGCTGTAAACCATGATCAATCCAAAACCTACTAATAACAAGGTGAGGATGAGTAACTGAAAATCAGGCAAACCTCTTCGCACGGGCCTTGTTTCTTTGGTCTTCATAGGCCGTTCCTGATTATGCTTCAAGCAGTTCCTTGAGCTGCTTAATCTTCTCGTTAGCAAGGCTCATCACAGGGGCAGGAATTTCACTTTCGTACTCCAGGCCGTGAGGAAAAGTCGCTCTTCCGATATATACAGCTTCTACAGATAAAATGGTGTCTGGTTTCTCTAGCTTGCCCTCGATTACACGCGTGTTGATCCGTAAGAAATATTCATTTTTTGATTTGCTATCTTCAATTTTGTAGTCGTATGTAGCACGGTAGTATTCCCACTGCCAACGAACAAAACCAGCCTTCTCCGCGCTTTCGTCTAAGTACGCAAGGTCGCTTTTGAGACCGTCCAAGCCCGTGTTCTCAAATATCATAGAAGATGAACCCTCCTTATACAATGCTCCATAATGTTCACAAATATCATGATAGTATGTTTCCTCAGCATGTGCAAGCTTTCCATAACCTGCCATTTCATATCGTTTAAGCATAATTTCTGATACAATGATAGGAAAACATTAGAAAGGGTGGAGAGCGTTTATGAGAGAGCGTAATTTAGATGAATGGCTTGAACAAATGATCGTCTGGAGACGTTATCTTCACCAGAATCCGGAGCTTTCCTTTCATGAAGTGAATACGTCGAGATTTATTGCGGAACAGCTCGAATCCTTTGGTCTTAATGTTGTGAAAAATGTAGGTGGACACGGTGTAATCGGTATCCTGCAAACAAATGAGCCAGGACCTGTCATTATGCTTCGTGCAGATATGGATGCACTCCCCATTCAGGATGAGAAAGAGACCTCTTATAAGTCTCAAGTGGACGGAGCAATGCATGCCTGCGGACATGATGGACATATGGCAACATTGCTGGCTACTGCAGCATATATGAGCGAACACAGAGAGGATTTCACTGGCGAAGTACGGTTCTTGTTCCAACCTGCGGAGGAGCTGCTGCCGGGAGGAGCTGCAAAAGTAATAGCGGACGGGGCATTAAATGATGTGGACGTCATTTACGGTATTCATTTATGGACACCCATTCCTCTTGGTAAATATGCCAGTACTCCTGGGGCAATGATGGCGGCGGCGGACGACTTTTATATAGAATTAACCGGAAAAGGCGGACATGGAGGAATGCCGCATACTAGCATTGACAGCATTGTAGCTGGGGCATCACTCGTGCTTCAGATGCAAAGCGTTGTCAGCCGTTCGGTGGATCCGTTGCAGCCTGCTGTACTTACAATCGGTACAATTCAAGGCGGCTCTGCGCAAAATGTGATTGCAGAGACCTTCACGATCAGTGGTACGGTTCGTACTTTTGATGACGAGACACGCTGCGTAATGAAGGAGCGCGTCCATCAGCTTACGGAACAGGTTGCTTCTGCTTATGGAGCAAGCTGCAACATTAATTATTTGATGGGCTACCCGCCAGTCGTTAATGATGACAAGGAAGCAGCCCGTTTTTTTGATACAGCGACGAAGGCATTTGGTGCAGAGCGAGTAAGTGTAACTCCCAAACTTATGCCAGCTGAGGATTTTGCTTATTATTTGCAGGAGATTCCAGGCTGCTTCATGTTTGTGGGGGCGGGTAGCGATAATACCGGAGCAATCTATCCGCATCATCATCCCAAGTTTGACTTTGACGAGCAAGCCATGCTTCATGCCATGCAATTATTCATACAAATGACAAAAAGCTATTCTGAGGAGTATATTACAACAAGCGTGCATGCATAATGTTTAATAGAACGAATCCATTTTATAATACCCTTAAGTTGCTGTTTCGGATATGCGGGAATTAGGGCTGCCTATTCTGGTTAACCTAATGATGAGAAGGCTTGAATTTCATAATTAGGAGGGCTTATGATGACGAAGAAAATGGTGTCCGAAGTGATGTCTACCGGAGTAGCGACAGTATCGGCAGATAAACATATCTATGATGTCGCAGTTATGATGAAGGATCAGGATACAGGCTTTATTCCAATCGTAGAAACCGAGAATAGCAATAAGCTGGTGGGTGTCGTGACAGATCGCGATCTTGTGCTCCGGGGGTATGCGGGCAAGCATTCCGGGTCAACCGGGGTTGAAGAGGTCATGACGAAGAAGGTTCATACCGTTACGAAGGATACAACAGCAGATGAAGCAGCTGAGTTGATGGCCAAATACCAGATTCGAAGAGTTCCGGTTATGGAGCAGGATCAATTGATTGGTATCGTATCTTTGGGTGATTTGGCGGTTACTCATCTGCTTACTGATAATGCTGGTGAGGCATTGACACAGATTTCGGAGCATTTACATTGATACAGCATCCACTTGCATGAAATGTGCCAGAAAAGTTCATTTTCGCCCATGCGAATTTGGACTTTTCTTGCTTTGGAAGGAGAAGAGATATGAACGCAGACAAAGCTTGTATTGTGCAGCGGGATTTCACCATTTTACTTGAGACGGGCCATCCAAACTATGAAGCCGCTAGAGAATTAATCGCACCTTATGCGGAGCTGGTGAAGAGCCCTCCTGCCTTTCATACATATAAAATGACGCCGCTCACACTGTGGAGTGCTGCTGCTATGGGATACAGCGCTGACGATGTCTTGAACAGCCTTGTGATGGTGTCCAGATGGAATATTCCTGCCTCGCTTATTCAGGATATTAGAGACATTGTAGAGAAGTATGGAAAATTAAGGCTGCAATCTGATGATGAAACCGGAGAATGCATACTTGTTAGTGAAGAGGCCAAATGGATTGACCAGATCCAGTCACATAAGTCGTTATCCTCCTATTCATTTGAACGATTGTCCGATACGAAGCTTCAAATTTCGAAGAAGGACCGCGGGCTGATCAAACAGCAGCTTATTCGTATCGGTTATCCTGTTATGGACCAGGCTGGGTATAAGCATGGCAGTCCGCTTGCCTTCTCGTGGAAATCCATGGAACAGGGCAAGGACAACAAGGAATTTCATCTTCGCGAGTATCAGATGGAAGCTGCAAATGCTTTTGAAGGAACAGATGGCCTTGGAGGAAGTGGTGTGCTTGTTCTCCCTTGTGGCGCAGGCAAGACCATTATCGGAATCGCAGTCATGGAACGTTTGCAATGTGAGGTTCTCATTCTGACTTCCAATACAACCTCTGTAAGACAATGGATCAGGGAGATTAATGAGAAGACAACCATTCCGGAAGCCTCTGTAGGCGAATACTCGGGGCAGACGAAGGAAGTAAGGCCTGTTACCGTGGCAACCTATCAAATTATGACCCATCGAAAAAATCAAAATGATGAGTTTACACATATGAAATTGTTCGGGGAGCGCAGCTGGGGGCTCATCATATATGATGAGGTGCATTTGCTCCCTGCTCCTGTATTTCGGGCTACGGCAGACATCCAGGCTACGAGAAGACTTGGTCTCACCGCAACTTTGGTCCGGGAAGACGGCTGCGAGCAGGATGTATTTTCCCTCATTGGTCCGAAGCGTTATGACATGCCCTGGAAAGAGCTTGAGCTGCAGGGCTGGATCGCTGAGGTGGATTGCAGAGAGGTACGGGTGCCGATGGAGGACGAGCTGAAGCAAAAATATTTGTATGCCGAGCCGAGACAGAAATTTAGACTGGCCTCTGAGAATCCAGCCAAGCTCCCTGTAGTGAAGCGATTGCTTGAGAGTCATCCAGATCTGCCTGCCCTCATTATCGGTCAATATGTAGGTCAGTTGAAGCTTCTTGCCGCAGAACTACAGGTGCCGCTAATAACGGGTGCTACCTCTCAGCAGGAGAGGAACCGTTTGTTTGCCGATTTTCGAAGGAAAAAGATTTCTACGCTGATCGTCTCAAAAGTCGCTAATTTTGCCATTGATCTACCTGATGCCGCACTCGCAATTGAGGTATCAGGAAGCTACGGCTCACGTCAGGAAGAAGCACAGCGTCTTGGAAGAATACTGCGGCCCAAGGAAGGGGCTAATAAAGCTTATTTCTATACATTGGTAACCAAGGATTCAAGAGAGCAGGATTTTGCGTTAAAGAGGCAGATGTTCCTTATTGAGCAGGGGTATGAATATCATGTAGCCGGAGAGAAGGAGGCGACCTTATAAAATGCCTAATCCAGAACAAATTGCGTTTGAGGAAAATATGAAGCAATTGAAGCAGAAGGAGAGGCAGCTGTATTTGACAGCCTTCCAGCTGTTTGGCAGTTCAGCGCTGCAGCTGGATACTCTACGGGAGGAGCTGGCCAGTGAGCTTAGCGGACTGGAGCTGGATCTCGCAGTCCTTCGGTTAAGAGAGCTTCATTTGTTGAAGACGGTGAAAAAAACGTGGGGGGAGCAAATCTACTATATTCCTTCTGCGTATTTAATATGGTTGACAGAACTAACCCTACTGCCTATGCTGCCCCTGTCCAATGATCATGATTCGATAGTGGAGCATGTCCTTCTTGAAGCGAAATCGGATATTACAGGTGAAGTCATTCATATCCTGTCCTATATTGCGATTCACGGAATGCCTCTGACTGCAAAAGGGACGATACATAAGAAGACGCTGGGCAAGCTGGGGGAAATGACCATTCTTCAATCTTCCGATTTCGAAGAGCTTTCTCTATCTTATGCCCATCCCGATGTCTATCCGGTGCATATCGCAGTCATCATGGATCTGCTGTTTAGCTTGGGTCTGGTACGAAAGGAGGAAGGGCAGATCACTATTGATGAACATGTGTTGGACAGCTGGCTGTACCTGTCTAATGAGCAGATGAGGCAGAACATTTATCATATTGCGGTGGAGAGATATGGATCATCAAGCCCAAGAGCTCAGCATTTTCGCAGTTTGCTTACCTGCTGTGGAAGAAGGGGGGCTGGACTGTCATGGCTGAGTCTGGATATGCTCTGTACATGCATAGTGGATAACGGATTTGCAGGGCAGATGACATACACTCAGCTTGCTGATTTTGCCAAAGGCTGGGTACGTCTGCTTGCTGCCTTTGGCTATGGAGAATTTGGTTCCTCTGAGAACGGCACTCCTTATTTTCGATTCGAGGAGCCTGTTGATTATGAAGAAGGACAGGGCGAGGATCCAGAAGAGGATCGTTCAGGGATCTTCGTACAACCCGACTATGAAGTTATGGTGCCGCCAAACACTTCCAAACGTTTAAGGTGGATTCTGGAGGGCTGTGCAGAGCTCCGGTCCAGGGATCGAATGTCCATATACAAATTGACGAAGGAACGGCTTCATCTGGCGGCTGAGCATGGTCTCGGCCCGGATACGGTAATGGAGTGGCTTGAACAATACAGCGAGACCAGTGTACCAGAACATGTTCGATTAGCGCTCGGGCAATGGGGAGCCGAGCTCGGAAAGACGACTTTGGAAGCTGTTATTCTGCTGCGCTGTGCCAATCAGAAGGATGCGGATGCTATTGAAGCTCATCCCTCCTATTCGATGTGGGGTACAGATGTGGAACGTATTGGCCCGAATCATTTCATTATAAACAAGGACAAGCTGAGCGAAATACAAAAAAATCTGGCTTCCATGGGTCTCGCCCCTGCGAAGGGAATTAAAGGCCTTAGTCCTGATACACGCGCCTATCCACTGACGAATGAGAGGGCGGAGCTCCCTATGAGATTTCATACAGAAACAGGCAAACAAGGGTTCGTATATACCGGAAACAATTTGCACTACTATGAAATGGTGGAGGATACACCCGACATTTCAAGCCTGATGCCTGACTTCAAGTCCATCCCCAAATCCTGGTATGAGGAATGGAGGGAATATCATCCTTCAACGGCTAAGCAAATTGTTCAGCAGGCGATTTCATGGCGTATCAGACTAGGCTTAGAATATGCAGGAACACGAAGAGAATTTATTCCTGAGTCCATTGGCAGAGGAGAACCTTGGTCTGTAAACGGCTATTTTGCACCGGGTCGAGCGATAAACGTAGCTGAGAAGAGTACACTTGTACCGTCAGAATGGACAAAAATGTCCCTTATTTTACCAGAATAAGTTAATTAGCCAGCAATATGAAGACAAAACTCTTCTTATGTATAGGCTCTTATGTTATGATATATATAGTCCTTTTCCTAAGAGAAATGGAACTTTGATATAGATCGGGATGAATTTTCATGAGCGTATCTGAGCTAAATACGGTTGATATGGCCCAAGTGCTGTCATACGCCTATGAACTAGGCGATATGATTAACCAATCTACGTTAGTAACAGATTATTTATATTGGAAAGAGCGGGTTCGGCAGAATCCGGAAATACAAGAATGGGTCCGACGTCTTTCGGACAAGAAGGAACTATTTGCGGAAACGGAGCGCTTTGGGCATTTCCACCCCAATTATCATAGTGCCAAAGACGAAGTTAAGGCTGTGGAAGATCAGCTTGAAGCTTTTGAAGAGGTTAGACGTTTTAAGGAAGCTGAGGCACAGCTAGACGATATGCTGCATCAGATGTCTGAAACGATCGCTTTTTCCGTTTCAAATTCCATTAAAGTTCCTAGCAACGATCCTTCACCAAAGCGCGGCTGTAGCGGGGGCGGAAGCTGCGGCTGCGGCTGACTTGTTCTGATGAACGCCGATGCCGGTATAGGGAGGATTTTGCAATAGACAGATATTGAATCAATTTCATAAATCATTAAAAAGGTGAATTTGAAACTATTTATAGACAAATAAAATCATTTTGATCTATATATACCTTTGATTGAAGCAGCTAAAGGGATTATGAAATTGATTCATAAGACTTGCAAAATCTGAAGAAGAGGGGAATTTCGCATGTTTGCACAGCGAACAGGATATATCATATGGGTCAGTGATCTAAAAGCTGCTCGCAATCTTGAAAAATATGGAACAGTACATTACATCTCAAGAAGAATGCATTACGTAGTAATGTATGTGAACGCAGAACGTGCAGAGGATACAATGAAGAATGTCAAAAGACTCTCCTATGTTCGCAAGATTGAACGTTCATACCGAAATGAGATTAAAACGGAGTACAGTAAAGACATTCCGGACAAAACCAGCTTTTATGGCGGGATTTAACCTGGTGTTAAAGACATCAGGAGGGAATTTCATATACAATCCGGCGGAGCGGCCCAATAGGCCGCTCTTTATTTTTATAATTTTCTGATGAAACAACGCTTTTTGGGGTGTCAGATAGGGCTGTCGTCGGATGATTTTTTCGATTGACATACTAATAACTCAAATTTCTCATCAAATGAAGCAATTTTGCCTTGAGCTATCGGGACTTATGTTGTAATATATTGGATAAATATGTAGATAGAAAGACCTATCTTGTGGAGAGTGATATCCCATGCGAGACAAGTTGATGCAGCGCTGGAGCACTTACGAACCTTTTTATGTGGCTCTAGGTGATAAGAGAGTAGCTGATATTGTCATTACGAACCATGCTAAGCTAAGATTTGTAGACCGAGTAAGACAGGATAATAACGATATTGAGAACATCGCAGCATGGCTCTGGGAGTGCCTCAAGCAGAACAGGATTTCACCCTACTATCGGAATGAGCAAGACGTTTATCTCATTGATGGCGATCTGGTCGTGGTTGCTGAATTCTCTGAATTGCCTGGTGAGTATGATATTACAGGGAATCCGCTTCACAAAATGATCATTGTCACTTTCCTTGGACGGATGTCAGAAACGATTGAACTGCGCGACTTGAAGACCTACTATTCCTGGCTGCGGCATTCAAGACGGATGACGCTAGTGAAGAACAGTCGTAAGAGAAAGTAGCAGTGAGCCTAGACGATATAGCTTCGTTTGAATAATAGCTTCGTTTGAATAATAGCTTCGTTTTAAAAGTGTGCAGATCAGATCTGCACACTTTTTTTGTGGATCGGTTACAATAAGGGAAGAGTTTAAGGGGGAGTAAACCAAGATGAACTTTCACCAGCTACATATTTTTTATACCGTTGCGGATAAAGGGAGCTTCTCTGCAGCGGCACAGGCTTTACATATGACACAACCAGCAGTGACGATGCAAATTCAATCACTGGAGGATTATTTCGGAACGAAGCTGATTCATCGTTCAACGAAGAAGATTGAATTATCGGAGGCAGGAGAAGCATTGCTCCCTTATGCCTTGCGCAGCATGGAGCTGTTCCGTGAAACAGATGAAGCCATGTCTTCCTTTACGGACAAGCTGCAGGGAAGATTGTTAATCGGCGCCAGCCTGACGATTGGTGAATATGTCCTGCCCCGTCTGCTTGGACCCTTCGGCAAGAAGCATCCTGACATATCTATTGTCATGAATGTGATGAATACAACTCAGATTATTGATGGGATTATGAAGCATCAGCTGAATTTTGGAATGATTGAAGCGCCGCTCTCTCACCCGGATTTGATCGTTCAGCCTGCCATGCATGATGAGCTGAAGCTGATTGTTCCAGGCAATCATCCATTGACGTATAAGGAAGAGATTAGGCTGCATGATCTGCTTGAGTATCCATTTATTGTGCGTGAGAAGGGATCTGGGACAAGGCAAGTCATGGAGGATGCAATCCGTGAGCATGGAGTGGACCCGGCAAAGCTGAACACCGTGATGGAGCTTGGCAGCACTGGAGCTATTAAATCAGCTGTCGAAGCCGGTGTGGGAATTACGATTATTTCTCCTTCTTCTGTGAAGCATGAAGTCACACTCGGTCTCTTAAAGATATTGGAGCTGAAGGACATTGAGTTCAAACGAGAATTTTATGAGGTGTATTCTAAATCATCCATGCTGCCCATTTCGGCGGTGACCTTTTTGAATTACTTAAAAAAGCAGGCTCATTCATTAGACGAGAGCTACGATTAAACGTTTCTAATGAGCGGATTAATTGAAAGGAGTATTCTTAATATGTCTATGGAGAAGAGAACAGATCGCTGCGATTTGCATACCCATACGCTGGCATCAGACGGCATGCAGTCACCTACAGACAATGTCCGGCTTGCATCAGCCAGAGGTCTTGCTGCTGTGGCTATTACGGATCATGACACTGTCTCCGGTGTGGAGGAAGCCGTGAGAGCGGGAGTACAATACGGCATCCAGGTCATTCCAGGCGTTGAGATCAGTACCCGGGCCGGAGGTAAGGATATTCACGTTCTTGGCTATTTTGTTGACATACACAACTCCAAATTTCTTGAGCGGCTCGAATCACTAAGGCGCACCAGGGAAGAGCGGAATACGCGTATTCTAGAGAAGCTGCAGGAGCTTGGACTATCGGTGACGATGGATGATGTGATCGGCGTAATGAATAGACCTTTGGATAAGGATGAGACGATTGGGCGTCCACACATTGCGGATACACTCGTTCATAAAGGCTATGTAAAGAACATGCGCGAAGCGTTCGATCTCTATCTGGCTGAAGGGAAGCCGGGATTCGTCAGTGTTCCGCGTATATCCCCTGCTGAAGCTATGGAATGGATTAGAGAGGCCGGCGGTAAGCCTGTTCTTGCTCATCCCGGACTGTACGGGGACGATGAGCTGGTGAACCAAATGATTGAGCAGGGTAAGCCCGAGGGCATTGAGGTCTATCACTCTGATCATGGCCCTGCGGAAGAAACGCGATACAGAGCTATGGCTGAAAAATACAGCCTTGTCATGACAGGCGGGTCAGATTTTCATGGGGAGAGACAGGGTGTCGTGTTCCATGGAGATCTGGGCAGCGTGACCGTGGATGCAGAAGTTCTTGAACAGTTAAGCGGGAAGTAAACTGCAGCGTAACGTGAAGCTGAAGCACCTACAATACCTGAAGCATCTGAATCATCTCAAATATTAAAAAACACCTTCAAGAGTGCGCTCCTTGTGAAAAGGGTACATTTTCTTGAAGGTGTTTTGTTAATCTTCACTTATTCAAATTAGCTTATCTAAGTCAGGATCCGTTCTTGATAACACTCGGGAGCTGTTTGATTCGCTCCTCATCAGGCGTAACAAATAACGTCTTCTGGTTATCATAAATAACAAAACCGGGCTTTGCGCCGCTGGGTTTCTTCACATGCCTGACGAGGGTGTAGTCAACGGGAACACTGCTGGATTCTTTGGCTTGGCTGTAATATGCCGCCAGCTGAGCAGCTTCTTCAAGAGTCACCTCACCAAAAGTACTCGACCGGATGACAACATGCGAGCCGGGAATATCCTTCGTATGCAGCCAGGTATCTCCTGAGCTTGCAAGACGGTTCGTCAAGTATTCGTTTTGCAGATTGTTTTTGCCCACACAGATTTCAATGCCTTCCGATGAAGTGAACACATGCAGTGTTGGCAAATTGTTTTTCTTTTTTTTCTTAGCGCCTTTCTTGCTGCGATCCCGTAGATATCCCTGCGACACCAGTTCTTCGCGAATTTCCTCTATATCGTTCATGGAGGCAATGGACAGCTGCTGCAGTAAATTGTCCATATAATTAATCTCTTCACGTGTCTTTTTCAGCTGATCCTCGATGATCTGCAGACTATTCTTATATTTGTTGTACTTCTTGAAGTAGCGCTGTGCGTTGTCCGAAGGTGTAAGAAGCGGATCAAGCGGAATTCTCACTTCCTTCTGCTCCTCATCATAGAAGTTAGGAAGTACAGCTTCCTTGTCCCCCTTCTGAATAGCATACAGAGATGCGAATAGAAGCTCACCGAAGATTCGATATTGATCAGCATCATCTGCTTCGGCAAGATCCTTCTGTAAGTGGTCCAGCTTCTTTACATTTTTGTTGCGCTCGTTCTGCAAAAAGCGGAGCAGATCGCTCACCTTCTGTTTGACCGCGTCTCGCTCAGCCTTTTCACCATAATAGGCCTCCATGCATTTGCTGATGGATGAGTACGGGGTTGACTCTCCGCTCAGATGTGTAAGAGGAATGGCCGAAAAGACCATCTTCCCCTTCGTATTTTGACCGATGACGGGGCTGAACTGGTATGCAGAGACAAGGCACATCACCTCGCCAAAGGCTTGGATCAATCTCGGCAGCGCCTCAGACTTCGACTGTCCGCTAAGCCCCGCGCGAAACACAATTTCTTCGGATATGAGCGGACTTATACCGCTGAAGGTGTCGACAAACCACTTGGCAGCTGTCCCTTCATAGGCTGTGAAGGCCTCGAAGACGGATGAGTCGGCTGTTAATGGATGATGCTTGTTCTGCTGAGGCGGCTCGGTATAAGAAAATCCGGGCATGATCACTCGATAGCTGCTAATGGCGGGAGTGACATGATGTATCCCATCCATCATGGTGCCTGATGCAGGATCGAGCAATATAATATTGCTGTGCCGTCCCATCAGTTCAATAATAATCCGTTTTACAGATACATCCCCCAGCTCGTCTCGCTGCCTTACGTCGATGTGAATAATTCTTTCCATACCGACCTGACTGATCTTTTCAATAATTCCGCTCTCACAGTGCTTGCGCATCAGCATACAGAACATGGGGGCTTCCGTCGGATTAATGAATGTTTGTTCTGTAAAATGAACGCGAGGATAGGTTGGGCTTGCCGACAGCAGCAGCTTGGCATTCTCCCGACCTGCGCGAAGGCTGATCACAATGTCATGCGTATTCGGTTGATGTATTTTATTGATGCGTCCGCCAACACAGGCTTGCAGTTCGTCTACAATAGCGCGGACGACGATTCCGTCTAGTGCCATAATTTAGTGTTCTCCCATCTTAAGCTTTGGTTCGTAGCCGAGATAAGGCTAGATCCACTTCTTACTATCATGCCATAGTTTTGATAAAAACTTAAGAGCTCTTTAGATGTGATAATTCAGCCCTTGTCCGAATACAGTAATGTTAGAAGTTTGTCCGGTAAGATTGGCACTGCTTATGAAGTATATGAATCCTATTTTGATTCGGGCACGTCATGACACTGGACAGGCACAGGACTAAAGACCGGGAGGGGAAACTGTACGTGATGGAGCATAAGAATTGGCATCAGATGAGCATAGAGGATCTTGGGGCCAGCCTGGATGTTGACCCGCAGATAGGTCTGACAGAGGCAGATGCGGAAGAGAGGCAAAAAAAATCAGGAGCAAACGAGCTGTCCGAAGGGAAAGGGATCTCACCGATCACCCTTTTCCTGAATCAATTCAAGGATTTTATGGTGCTTGTTCTGGTTGGGGCCACGCTTGTATCCGGGCTGCTGGGCGAATATCTGGATGCAATCACCATTATCGCTATTATTCTGCTGAATGGAATCCTTGGCTTTGTACAGGAGTTTCGTGCCGAGCGATCGCTCAGCGCGCTGAAGAAATTGTCTGCGCCGACTTCTAAAGTGCTGCGAAACGGCAAGGTGCTGCAGATACCGGCCAAAAATTTGGTCCAGGGAGATATTATCATGCTGGAGAGCGGGGATCGCGTTCCGGCAGATATTCGTTTTGTTGCAGCCAGCAACTGTGATGTTGAAGAATCTGCGCTTACGGGAGAATCTGTGCCAGTAAGTAAGCATAGCAGAATCATTCAGCAAGAGGATATTCCGCTCGGTGATCAGAAGAATATCGGTTTCATGGGCACGATGGTGACCAGAGGAACAGCCAAGGGAATCGTGATTCGCACCGGTATGGATACCGAAATGGGTAAAATTGCTGATCTGATCCAGAATACCGAAGCGCAGGAGACGCCTTTGCAGCGCAGACTCGAGCAGCTAGGCAAAATATTAATCGTTGTTGCCCTGGTGCTTACTGTTCTGGTAGTTGTGGCAGGTATTCTGCATGGACAACCGGCAATAGGGATGTTCCTGGCAGGGGTGAGTCTTGCGGTCGCTGCAATCCCTGAAGGACTGCCGGCGATTGTAACGATTGCACTTGCACTGGGTGTACAGCGTATGATTAAACGAAAGGCGATTGTCCGCAAGCTTCCTTCGGTTGAAACGCTAGGCTCCGCTTCGGTTATTTGCTCGGATAAGACAGGAACGCTGACGCAGAACAAAATGACGGTGACGGATGTCTGGCAGGGCGGCCGTCATCTGAAGGTGTCCGGGGAAGGCTACAGCCCTTCCGGACAAATTACGTATCAAGACCAACTCGTAGATCTCAAGAGTGATCAATCTCTTCGCAGACTGTTCCAAATCAGTGCGCTCTGCAACAATGCGCAGATTGAAGAGGTTCAGGCGGGAGATATGCGAAACGGCAAGAAGATGCTGGAGGAGACGGAATGGAGGCTGAAGGGAGACCCGACGGAAGGGGCACTGGTTACGCTTGCCTCCAAAGCGGGTGTATCTCCGCAAAGCCTGTCTGGCTTATATGAGCGTGTGCAGGAGTTCCCATTCGACTCGGAACGGAAGCTGATGTCAGTGATGATGAGGCATCAAGGCGGAAGGCTTATCTTTACTAAAGGTGCACCGGATGTGTTAATACAGGAATGCACCTACATCATGTGGGAAGGCAAGGTGGTGCCTTTTACCGGGACGCTGAGACAGAGAGTGACGGCAGAGGGAGAGAGAATGGCAAGCTCAGCTTTGAGGGTGCTTGGCATGGCCTATCGTGACGTGAAGCCGGAGGAACACGTAGATAGTGAGCATAAAGCGGAAAGCCAGTTGATCTTTGTTGGTCTCGCAGGGATGATTGATCCTCCACGCAAGGAAGTGCGCGATGCCATCGTAACATGCAGAAGAGCCGGAATCAAGACGGTCATGATTACGGGAGACCATTCTATGACAGCAGAGGCGATTGCGCATCAGCTTGGGATATTGCCGCGGGATGGCAAGGTACTGACAGGTCAGCACCTTGCTTCACTAAGTGATGATGAGCTGGACAATGAAGTCGAGCAAACCTATGTTTATGCAAGAGTATCTCCGGAGCATAAGCTTAGAATCGTAAAAGCACTTCAGCGCAAAGGTCATGTGGTTGCTATGACAGGAGATGGAGTGAATGATGCCCCTGCGATCAAAGCCGCAGATATTGGGATTGCGATGGGGATAACAGGTACGGATGTAACCAAGGAAGCCTCTGCTCTCATATTAAGTGATGACAATTTCTCTACCATTGTCTCAGCTATTGAGGAAGGGCGAAATATATACGAGAACATTAGGAAGTTTATTCGTTATTTGCTGGCTTCCAATGTCGGAGAGATATTGACGATGTTCTTCGCCATGATGGCGGGTCTTCCGCTGCCACTATTGCCGATTCAGATTCTATGGGTCAATCTTGTGACCGACGGTCTGCCAGCTATGGCGCTAGGTGTTGACCAGCCGGAAAAAGATCTAATGGAGCATAAGCCGCGCTCTGCTAAAGAAAATATTTTTGCAAGAAGACTGGGCTGGAAGATTATTAGCCGTGGTGTGCTGATCGGATTATGTACGCTGGGGGCATTCTGGCTAACGTTGCAGGCCGCACCAGATAGTGAAGGGCAGCTTGTTAAGGCCCAGTCCGTAGCTTTTGCAACGCTTGTTATGGCACAGCTTATCCATGTATTTGACTGCCGAAGCTCAAGATCCATATTCCATCGCAATCCGCTGCAGAATAAATATTTGGTTCTTGCGGTTCTCTCATCTGTCATTCTCATGCTTGTCGTGATGTACACGCCTCAGTTGCAGCCGATCTTCAAAACGGTACCGCTTGACCTCAGAGAATGGGCTCTCGTCATCGTTGCCGCAGGGATTCCTACATTCCTGCTTGGAATCGGCAGTGTATGGGGTGGACGCCGTAATCGCCGGAGATTGACAACCGGAGGCTACACACCGAAAAGTACAAAGTTTTCAGCATAAAGTAGATTTCCTTCGCTTCTTGAGATATGCTATCCTGAAGAAAAAAGTCGACAGCTTATCCTATTTTAGCAGGATGCTTGAGATGAACAGCTTGGCTAGATAGAATGAGCCATTTTATAATAGGGGTTAGTTCGATCTGGAATGCCAAAAGGAGCGGAGTTACTTCATGGAATTTACGAAAATGCATGGGCTAGGAAATGACTTTGTTGTCATTTATGGAGAACAAGAGCTTCCCGCAAACGCGGCAGAGCTGGCGATAAAATGGTGCAATCGGTTCTTTGGGATCGGTGCAGATGGCCTTGTATATATTTTGCCTTCCGATGCTGCGGATTTCCAAATGCGCATCATTAATTCTGATGGTACGGAGGCTGAACAATGCGGCAATGCTATTCGCTGTGTTGCCAAATATGTATATGATAACGGGCATATAGACCGGGAAGAGATTACGATCCTTACGATCGGTGCAGGTGTACAGCCCGTTCAGCTGACTGTAAAGGACGACAAAGTGGAGACGGTGCGGGTTGATATGGGAGAACCTGTACTTGACGGCCTTAAGGTGCCGACGACGATTGATGCTAACCCAGTTGTGAATGAACCTATTGAGGTCGGAGGCAGCGGCTTCCGGTTCACTGCAGTATCTATGGGTAACCCGCACTGTGTTATTTATGTTGATGACGCAGTCAACTTTGATCTGGCCGCTTGGGGATCCAAGATGGAGGTACATCCATTGTTCCCTAACAAAACGAATGTTGAGTTCGCAACGGTGAAGGATCGCAGGCATGTAGATATGCGTGTATGGGAACGCGGTGCTGGACCTACGCTTGCTTGTGGAACCGGCGCTTGCGCTACCTTGGTATCCTCTGTTCTGAACGGAGTAACGGATCGTGAAGCATGGATCAGTCTCAAGGGCGGAGACCTGTATATTGAATGGAGTGAGGCAAATAATCACGTGTACATGACCGGACCTGCTGAGATTGTATATACAGGAACTACGAACTAATGTAATCGAATTATTTTGTAAATCTGAAGGCATCCCCATCAACTTATCGTTTTGGTTGATGGGCGTGCTTTTTTTATGGAATTATATTAAATAGTGGTATTAGACAAGGAGTGGATAGTGATGCTGTTAGAGATTATAGCAACGACGGTGGATGATGCTGTTACGGCCGAGAAGTACGGTGCAGATCGATTGGAGCTGATTACGGCCATTACTGAGGGCGGATTGACCCCAGGAATCGGTCTTGTTTCACAAGTGGTGAAGTCTGTGAGCATTCCTGTTCATGTCATGGTGCGTCCGCATAGCCGTTCCTTCGTATATAGTAAGTCCGATGTGGAAACGATGGTCTCCGAAATTGAAGCCATTAGACAGACGGGGGCGGCAGGTATTGTACTTGGTGCATTGACGCCAGATGGAAAGATTGACGAACAAACACTGGAACAGCTGTTGAGCTCGTCTGGTGATATGCAGGTGACGTTTCATCGCGCCTTTGATGAGCTGGAGGATCAGCTGGAAGGCCTCCGTACTCTTGCGAAGTATCCTGCAGTAACGAGAGTACTGACCTCGGGTGGTCCAAATCCTGCTCCTCAGTCGATTCCGCAAATTCGCAGACTTGTGGAACAGACAGCAGCCAGCCAGCTCCGTATTTTAGCCGGCAGTGGCTTGAAGAGGGAGACGATCATGGACTTTATTGAGCAAACGGGTGTAACTGAGATTCACTTCGGCTCGGGGGTACGCCATGATCAGTCTGGTCTACAGCCGATCGATTCAGCCGAGCTTAAGGCGCTCTCGGGCTGTATCCATGAGTATGGGCAGTAGCCCTCTTGGAGGTCGACTGCTGAGCCGAAAGTATGCGTGCTGGAGGATACATCCTATCGTGCATCCATTGAAATTACGCATGAGTGGGAAGTCCCTGCCTCTGCAGAGGATACGCTGGATTTAGAACAACGGGAGCTGATCTATTATCCGAATCGGACATCAGGACGCACAGAACAGATGATTCCTCTTGCGATCCGTACGATTCTGTCACTTGAACGAAGTGGAAAAGCAGTGAAGATCGAGACCACCTTCAATAATCAGGCAAAGGATCACAGGCTGCGGATTTTATTTCCTACGGATATGCGTCCTCTGTTCATCATGCCGACTCAATGTTTGAAATTGCTGAGCGGGATAACCATCCTGCTGCAGAATGGGAGAATCCGAGCAATACGCAGCATCAGCAATCTTTAGTAAGTCTGACCAGTTTCAGATTCCATGGACAGCGGTTCAAACCGATGTGCATACAGGTACAGCTGCACCCAGCCATGCAGTGATCAATTGGGACAGCCCGAACCTGGCCTTTTCTTCTATAGAAGGTAAATGAAGAGTCGAATGACTTGATGCTTCACTGGTATAACATGAGTGCCAATGAAACAGCACTGGAATTAAAGAGTAATAGTTATAGCTCCTGCTATAAGAGAAATATTCTTGAAGAGCGAGAAGAACAGGTTACTCCGGAGAATTTCGAGAGATCCGCTGTGATCAACATGCCAGTTGGGGCATGTGAAATTGTTACCTTGGGCCTTATAAAATAATATTAATTCATTAATTACCTATCGTAATAGTCGATTTTATTGTTGTATTTGGAATTTATGCAAAATCATTGCTTAAACAATCCTCCCATATGTGTTACATTAGTGTGAACAAATTGGAATTGGCGGGAGGAGAACGATGGCGGATTTACGTGAGGTGTTGAAAAATGAAGTCATTATAGGCGATGGCGCCATGGGGACAGAGCTTTATAAAATGGGCGTTCCGGTCGGAGTTTCATACGAAGAATTGAACTTGATATCGCCCGATATGGTTCGTGATGTTCATTCCAGATACATTGAGGCAGGAGCACGACTTATTGAAACAAATACGTTCTCAGCTAACTACGTTAACTTATCCAAGTATGGTCTTGAAGATCAAGTTGAAGCGATTAACAGAGCCGGTGTGAGAGTCGCACGAGAAGCGATGGGCGATAAAGGTTTTGTTGTAGGTGCTGTCGGAGCCATTCGTGCAGGAAAGAGAGCAGACATTTCGGCTGCTAAGCTGAATTTTAATTTTGAACAGCAAATTTCTGTTCTTGTTGATGAGGGAATCGATGGTGTACTCCTGGAAACGTTCTATGACGTGGAGGAGCTTGTAATTGCAATAAGACAGGTCAGGAAATTAACCGAGCTGCCGATTATTTGCCAGTTTGCTATTGACGATATCGGTCGCACGTTTGACGGATTCACGATGCCCGAAGCTTTTTCCATTCTATATAAAGAAGGCGCGGATGTGATCGGATTTAACTGCCGGACAGGCCCGAGCAGCATTATGAGGGTAATGGAATCGGTTCAGAATCTAGGGATTCCGATGTCGGTATTCCCGAATGCCGGTCTGGCGGAGTATGTTGACGGGGTGTATCGGTATGGTGCTTCTGCGGAGTACTTTGGTCAGAACGCAGTCCGGTTTGCTGACTTGAATGCACGGATTATCGGCGGATGCTGCGGTACGACACCGGAGCACATCAAGGCAATGGTTTCAGCACTTGATAATTATGTGCCAGCTCCACTAACCGTAGTGGATGAAGAGCTTCTGCCAATTCCGGTTTCTGTCACCGAGATACTTGCTGATGGAAGCTCAGCAGGTACGATTCGAACAGAGCCTACGATTGTAGATTTGGTTAAAGAACGCCACACCGTCATCGTAGAGCTTGATCCGCCGCGTGATCTTGATATTCAAAAATTTCTAAGAGGGGCCAAAACCCTGAAGAAGGCTGGTGTCGATGCATTGACGCTGGCTGACAACTCTCTGGCAGTAACCCGGATGAGCAATATGGCGCTCGGCTATCTGGCGAAGGAGCAGATTGGACTGAGACCGCTGATTCATATCGCCTGCCGGGACCGCAATTTGATTGGAACACAGTCTCATCTTATGGGCTTTGATGCCCTGGGCATTGATCATGTGCTTGCGGTTACCGGAGATCCCTCCAGATTCGGAGACCTGCCGGATTCAAGCTCGGTGTATGACTTGACATCATTTGAAATTATACGGATGATTAAGCAGCTGAACAGCGGAATAGCTTTTTCCGGTAAACCGCTTAAGCAGAAGGCAGACTTTGTTGTAGGTGCCGCATTCAATCCCAATGTGAAGTATCTGGAGAAGGCAGTACAGCGTTTGGAGAAGAAGATTGCTGCCGGTGCAGATTATATTATGACCCAGCCAATCTATGATCCTGAGCTGATTGTACAGCTCAAGGAAGCAACAAGCCATTTGGACATTCCGATATTTATTGGAATTATGCCGCTTGCCAGTGGACGGAATGCGGAATATTTGCACAACGAGGTACCAGGGATTCAATTATCGGATGAAGTCAGAGAGAGAATGGCAGGGCTTGAAGGCGAAGAGGGCCGCAAGGTGGGTACGACGATAGCGAAGGAACTGCTGGATGTGGCGATGGAGCATTTTAATGGAATCTATATAATGACTCCGTTCATGTTCTATGGAATGAGTGAAGAGCTGACTCATTATGTGTGGGAGAAGTCAGGCCGCGCGATTAAGGCATAGAAAAATAAGCAGAATTAGATATACAGCAACAGCCGATATTTACGTTGCCAGTTTATTTATAAGAACGACCAAATAGAGTATCACGAGTGAGAAAAAAGTCCGTGCCTGCTGAGCCGAATATAGCAGGTACGGGCTTTTGTGCTGTTGCTTTTTAATCATCATATAAACGGAAAGATCCAGTACATGCTTGATCATGAAGAGAAAAGGTTCCGCAGCTGTTCCGGTATCGGTCTGCTTTTTCGAGTGGAAGGGTCGATGGTTACGCTTGTAATGAGAGCGTCTGCGCAGATCTCCTGGGCTTCATTTAATATCGTTTGCCTGAGCACATAACTTGAATTCCGGGCGCTGTCTTGTTCTGTTGTCACGGTAAGGAGCTGACCTTGAAGGCATTCCTTGCGATAGTTAATATTGATATTAACGGTGACCGTCTGACAGCCAAGCTCAAGCAGCGTTTTGTAAGACAGCTCTCCAGCTTCATACCATTCATCTCGTGCCCACTCCAGGTATTCTAGATATTTTGCATTATTTACGTGGCCGTTGACATCAATCTCGGTAGGACGAACAATAAGTTTCAGTTCTGTTTTCATATGCAGATCTCCTGTTTAAGTTTTTGATGGGTCATTTAGAGGATGCCCGTGCATGAAGTGCAAATAAATAATGTATGTAGATTCTAATAGGAAGCCCTGAATTAGGCAATAATGGTATGAATTAATGGCTAATCCCCCTTGATTATCGTACTTGTTTAAGCCTGTATTATCCGATACAATAGTATAATGGATGTGATGCCGATGTCATTCAGTATGACCGGATACGGTCAATATTTGCTCAGCTATGGCGGGTATAAGGTACAATTTGAAGTCAAATCCGTAAACCATAGATATTGTGAAGTCGTCTTTAGGATGCCAAGGGAATGGAGTCGTTTCGAAGACGGGCTTCGCAGGATGGTACAGCGTAAACTTGCACGAGGCAGGATTGATGTATTCATTACGAGGGAATTTGATGACAGCAGCAGCAGAGGCACTGTGTTGAATAAGCAGATGGTTGCTTCCTATCTCGAGGCCTCAGGGGAGCTTGAGTCCAGCTTCGGGATGAAGGGGAATCTGACCATTTCAGAAATGCTGCAGCTGCCTGGTGTGTTTGTGAATTCTGAGGAGATGAGCAGTCTCTCGGTCTTTGAGGACCAGAACTGGGAGAGTGCGCTGCAGGAAGGTCTTGCACTTGCACTTGACGAGCTGCTTGATATGCGCTCTCGTGAAGGAAATCATCTCGCCGCTGATCTGAAGTCGCGAATAATGAGTCTGCAGGCTCATCATGCAGCGATGATCCAATTAGCACCTGCTGTAGTGACGGAGTATCGAAGCAAGCTGAAACAGCGATTAACCGAAATTTCTGATGCACCATTCGATGAACATAAATTTGGCATGGAGATCGCGATTTTTGCCGACCGATCCAACATAGATGAGGAGCTGACTCGTCTCTCTAGTCATATGGCTCAGTGCGAAGAGCTGCTCACCATGCGTGAGCCTATAGGGCGCAAGCTTGATTTCTTGATCCAGGAGATGAATCGTGAAGTCAACACCATCGGTACCAAAGCTCACCACCTGGGGCTGGTTAATCTGGTGGTCGAGATGAAGGCCGAGCTGGAGAAGATCAGAGAACAAGCTGCGAATTTAGAATAGGCAATGAACACTTAGTTGAATCAATTTCATAATACCTTTAGCTGCTTCAATTGAGGGTATATATAGATCAAAATGATTTTGTTTGTCTATATATAGTTTCAAATTCACCTTTTAATGATTTATGAAATTGATTCAGTTTTGCAAAGATTACACCAGTAATAGGGGGACGAACCTGAATATGGCAATTAAACTCATAAATATAGGATTCGGTAATATCGTTTCGGCGAATCGCATCATTTCTATTGTTAGTCCTGAATCCGCCCCAATCAAAAGAATTATACAGGAAGCACGGGATCGTCACATGTTGATCGACGCTACATATGGACGCAGAACACGTGCAGTAATTATTACGGACAGTGATCATGTGATCCTGTCTGCAGTGCAGCCGGAGACGGTTGCCCATCGTTTATCTTCTAAAGACGATGACAACGACGAATAAAATGGAGTGTAATATGTCTAAGGGATTACTAATTGTATTATCAGGACCGTCCGGTGTTGGAAAAGGAACCGTATGCACGGCTCTAAGAAAACGAGTTCCTGAACTCATCTATTCTGTGTCAGCTACAACTCGCCAACCAAGACTTGGTGAGGAGAACGGAGTCAATTATTTTTTCAAGAGTCAAGAGCAGTTTCTTGATATGATCGAGAAGGATCAGCTCTTGGAGCATGCGGAGTATGTGGGCAACTATTACGGAACCCCGCGTGATTTCGTAGAGGAGACCCTTAATTCCGGCAAAGATATCATTTTGGAGATTGAAGTCCAAGGAGCTCTAAAAGTAAAAGAAAAGTTCCCGGAAGGTATTTTCGTATTCCTGCTGCCTCCATCTCTTGATGAATTGAAGGATCGAATTCAAGGCCGAGGCACCGAGAATCAAGCGACAATTGAACACCGCATGTCCGTTGCCGAGCAGGAGATCAGTTTGCTGCAGCAATATGATTATGCAGTCGTCAATGATGAAATTGATTTGGCCTGCAAACGAATAGAATCGATCATCATCGCCGAACATTGTAAAATAAATAGTAAATCGAAATGAGGAATGCTCCATGCTATATCCATCTATTGATGAAATGATGAACAAGGTAGACAGTAAATACTCTCTGGTGGTTGCAGCTTCCAGACGTGCCAGACAGCTGCGCGAAGGTGAGAAGTCCGAGCTCAGAAACCCGAAATCCCATAAACAAGTCGGTATTGCACTTGAAGAAATTTATGGTGATTTTATACGTGTAGAGAAAGGCCATGACGAAGAAGAAGAAGTAGAACAAGACAGCCAGTCATAACCTATATTCGAAATACGAATAATGTACAGCCCTAATAAAAGTGACAACCGCAAGGTTGTTATTTTTTTCTTTAGACGCGTAATTCGCATAAGTCCCAAATCTTAATAAGAACAGGGGGAGCACATATGCTGAACGGTAAAAAAATCGTGCTCGGTGTTTCAGGAGGGATTGCAGCTTATAAGGCGGCTGCGCTGACGAGTAAGCTGGTGCAGAAGGGGGCAGAGGTGCACGTCATCATGACGGCATCCGCCAAGGAGTTCATTACAGAGCTGACCCTTCAGTCCTTATCACGAAATCCGGTATATACAGATACCTTTGATGAACGTGATGCATCGTTTGTCTCACATATTCACCTGGCAGACACTGCAGATCTGGTCCTTGTTGCACCGGCAACAGCGAATGTGATTGCCAAGATGGCTCATGGACTTGCAGATGATATGCTGACAACAACACTGCTCGCAACGACGGCTCCGGTGATGGTTGCTCCAGCCATGAATGTACACATGTATGAGCATCCAGCCGTGATCGAGAACATGAATACCTTATATTCACGTGGTGTGCATTTTATTGAGCCGGGGGTAGGTCAGCTAGCCTGCGGTTATATCGGAAAAGGGCGGCTCGAAGAGCCTGAGACGATCGTGGATGTAATTGAGCGTTTTTTTAAAGAGGATGAAGCGAGCAAGACCCTGTCTGGCAAAAAAATGGTAGTTACAGCAGGCGGTACCATTGAACGAATTGACCCTGTTAGATACATTACCAATGATTCTTCGGGCAAAATGGGGGTTGCTTTTGCCAAAACAGCCAAAGCCATGGGAGCCGAGGTCACGCTAATAGCGGCAAATATGCAAGTAAAGTATCCAGAAGGAATAACGGTTGTTCCTGTCCAGTCTGCAGATGACATGTATCGAGCAGTACTTGAGCATTGGGATCAGAGTGATATCGTAGTTAAGGCGGCTGCAGTTGCTGACTATCGTCCGCTGGAGGCGGCCAAGCAGAAGATCAAGAAGAGCGGCAAGACACTGACGCTTGAGCTCGTCAAGACGGTTGATATTCTCGAATCTCTGGGAAAAGCCAAAACGCATCAATACTTGATCGGTTTTGCTGCAGAAACGAATGACCTGGAGCAACATGCGGCTTCCAAGCTGGAGCGTAAAAATGCGGACCTGATCGTTGCTAATGACGTTACCCAAGAGGGTGTTGGGTTCGGGACAGACACAAATGCGGTTAAAATTTTTGACAGGCAGGGCTTGGTTAAAGAAATTCCTGTGACTGCCAAAGAAGAAGTAGCACGACAAGTACTGCTGATCGCAGCCTCCCGAATGGATGGGAGGAAGTGAGCTTGTGAATATTGCAAAAGTGATAGTAGACGTGCCAGCCAAAGACGTGGACCGCACTTTTGATTACTTGATTCCCGAATCGCTTCAGGGCTGGGTAGAGGTAGGCAGTCGTGTCGGTGTTCCTTTTGGACATCGAACGGTTCAGGGCTTTGTTGTAGGGCTGGAAGAGGCAGTAACCACAGACTTCAAGCTGAAGCCGATTGCCGAGCTCCTGGATCTGGTTCCGCCGCTGTCGCCTGATCTGGTTGAGCTTGGCAGATGGATGAGCCAGCATTACGCCTGTAGTGCCATTATGGCCTTGCAGGCGATGATTCCGACTGCGCTGAAGGGTAAATCCAAGCGTTATATCTCTGTTTCAGAAGGGTTCGAGCCATTACAGGAGCAGACCGTGCAGGTATCACAGGCTGCAAATGACAGTCCTGTATTATTTGCGCTCCCGGAACGGCAGGAGGAACCATCCATCCAGGATGAAATCATTCGATATGTACGGAGCAAGGAACAGGTGACACTGGATCATCTCAGTCATCGGTATCCGGATTATTCAAAGGAAATCAAGCGATTGATTCGCAGCGGCCTCCTGCATGAGGAACAGATGATCAAGGACAAGCTGCAGAAGAAGATGCTCAAGGCGGTTAATCTTGCTGTAAGCGATAGAGAGGCTGAGGAGGCGCTTGCTGACTTTCCGGCCAAAGGCAAGCGGCAAAAAGAGGTCTTATCTTTTTTGCTTGAAGCGAAGGAACTGCTCCCAATGCCGCTTAAAGATGTGCTGTCTGCGCTCCAAGTGTCTGCCGCCACAGTGAAAGGGCTTGAAGACAAGGGATTGATCTTGATCTCTGAATTGGAAGTGTTCCGCGACCCATACCGTGGACGTGATTTCAAGCCAACTGAGCCGCTTCCGCTCACCGCGGAACAGCAGGCAGTCTATGACCGGATTGCAAGACAGCTGGATAAACGTGAGCAGGGCGTATTTCTGCTGCATGGCGTGACAGGCAGCGGTAAGACGGAAGTATATCTTCAGGCCATTCAGCGATGCATTAAGCAGAACCGTCAGGCCATTGTGCTCGTTCCTGAGATTTCACTTACACCGCAGATGGTTGAAAGATTTAAGGGACGTTTTGGTGACCAGGTTGCCGTTATGCACAGCAGGCTATCAGGCGGAGAGAGATATGATGAGTGGCGAAAAATCCGTGAAGGCAAGGTTAAAGTGGCCATCGGTGCACGATCTGCTGTGTTTGCTCCGTTTGATCAGCTGGGATTGATCATCATTGATGAAGAGCATGAGACCTCCTATAAGCAGGAGGAGACGCCGAAATATCATGCAAGAGATGTGGCAGTAGAACGCTCCAAGCAGCACGGAGCAGCAGTTATCTTGGGCTCCGCAACGCCATCACTTGAAAGCTACTATGCTGCCAGGTCACAAGCTAGTGATGAGTTTGCCCCGGTTCTAATGGAGATGAACTACCGAGCCTTGGGCAATGAGCTCCCGAAGGTACGGATCATTGACATGAGGGAGGAGCTGAAAGACGGTAATCGGTCGATGTTCAGCAGAGCCCTGCATCAAGGAATTGCGGAGCGGATTGAACGCGGAGAGCAGACCGTACTTCTCTTGAACCGCCGCGGGTATTCAACCTTTGTGATGTGCCGTAGCTGCGGCTATGTTGCAAGTTGTCCGGAGTGTGATATCTCTCTTACGTTTCATCAGCGAAGCAATAACCTAAGATGTCATTACTGCGGCTATGCGGAGGCCGCTCCTGAGATTTGTCCCGATTGCGGCAGCGAGCATATCCGTTATTTTGGCACGGGGACTCAGCGAGTAGAGGAAGAGCTGGCGAAGCTGTTCCCTGGCGTGCGGGTGATTCGGATGGATGTGGACACAACGACCGAAAAAGGCTCCCACGAGAAGCTGCTCAAAGCTTTTCGTGAGAAAAAGGCAGATATTTTGCTTGGAACACAGATGGTGGCCAAAGGGCTTGATTTCCCGGACGTGACGCTGGTTGGTGTTATAACCGCCGATTCAGCGCTGAATTTGCCTGACTTCAGGGCGGCTGAGAAAACATTTCAGCTGCTGACTCAGGTTGCCGGTCGTGCGGGCCGCCATCAGCTGCCGGGAGAGGTGTTCGTGCAATCCTATACACCAGATCATTATTCGATTGTGCATGCAGGGAGCCATGATTATCTCTCGTTTATCAAGGATGAACTAGGCCACAGGCGTGCTCTGCAGTATCCGCCGTATTGCCGGCTGATCCTGGTGACATTCTCACATGAACAGCTTCCTGTCCTTGTGAGGGCAGCCGAGAATTACACGAGACTTCTCAAGGAGCAGGCACAGAAGATGGGGCTGCTCGGCAGTCTGGATCGATTTAGTTCAGATGCCTTTGATGTTCTGGGTCCGGTCGCCTCACCGATGCCGCGATTAAAAAATAGATACAGGTTTCAATGTATGATAAAATGGCGTGGGGAAATTGATGCCATCGGCCTTGTGAAAAATATGGCGAGCAAGATGGAGCAGGATTTTCAGGGTAAGGATTTGCTTATAAGCCTTGATGTCGATCCACAGATGCTGATGTAGTTCAGGATCGGGATTCATAACATATAAATTAACATGAAGCAGGATGATGAAATCCTGAAATATTTACGTTCATAGGAAGGTGTTTAGCAGCATGTCAATTCGATTGATTGTAAAAGAACCGGATGAAGTATTGCACAAAGTAGCCAAGGAAGTAAAGAAGATCACACCTAATGTACAGAAACTGCTCGATGATATGGCGGAGACGATGTATGATGCGGATGGTGTGGGTCTCGCTGCACCGCAGGTCGGCATTTTAAAACGACTGATTGTAGTGGATGTAGGGGATGATCACGGTCTGATCAAAATGATCAACCCTGAGATTGTAAGCTCGGAAGGAGAGCAATTTGGACCCGAAGGCTGTCTGAGCATTCCAGGCTATAACGGGGATGTTCGCAGAGCCGAAACGGTTACGGTAAAAGGTCTTGACCGCGATGGCAAAGAATTTACGGTTACGGGCAGTGGTTTGTTCGCGAGAGCGTTCCAGCATGAAATCGATCATTTGAACGGCGTTTTGTTTACGGACCTCGCAGAAAAAGTGTATGAAATTGGAGCTGAACCGAACCGCGGTAAATAAGGAGATATGAAAATGAACATCGTTTTTATGGGAACACCGGCCTTTGCTGTGCCTTCGCTCGAAAGACTGCTTGAGGAAGGATACAACATCAGCCTTGTGGTCACTCAGCCGGATAAACCTCAAGGACGAAAAAAGGTTCTGACACCGCCTCCTGTCAAAGAAGCTGCGCTGAAGCACGGTATTCCCGTGTTTCAGCCGGCAAGGCTTCGTGATAAAGAATCTGTAGCTGAGCTTGCCAAATGGAAGCCGGATCTCATTATTACTGCTGCTTTTGGACAAATCTTGCCGAAATCAGTGCTGGATATGCCTCACTCTGGCTGTGTTAACGTGCACGGATCGTTACTGCCGAAATATCGGGGAGGTGCACCGATTCAGCGTTCGATCATTAATGGAGAGAAGGTTACGGGTGTAACGCTCATGTACATGGCTGAAGGTCTTGATACCGGTGATATGATCTCCAAGGTAGAGGTCGCTATTGAGGACGAGGATACTTCGGGTACTATGTTTGAGAAGCTCAGTCTTGCTGGAGCGGAGCTGCTGATGAGCGAGATGCCTCATTTGATTAAGGGAAAAGTGCAGGCCACTCCCCAGAATGAGGATGAGGCGACTTATGCAAAGAACTTATCCCGAGAGGATGAGAAGATCGACTGGTCTCGTCAATCACGTCAAATTTACGACCAGGTCAGGGGACTCACTCCATACTCTGGCGGGTTTACATTGTGGGACGAGCAGGTATTTAAGGTCTGGGGCACAATTAATCCTTCTAAACTCCCTGAGCCATACCTTCAGGCGTCTGATGCTAGTATGAATGCAGAGCCGGGGACAGTGCTTGGGGTGTCCAAGCTGGGCATTGAAGTGAAGACAGGTGACGGCTCTTTGTGGCTGTCAGAGGTGCAGCCTGCGGGTAAAAAGGCGATGGCTGCCGGTGATTTTGCCCGCGGCGGATCACTTAAGACAGGGACGGTGCTGAAGTGAAGTCAGGAGACAACAAAAATCCTCGCCATAGCAATACATCCAGTATGCATAAAGGTAAGGGCGGTGCTCAGTCTGCTGCTTCTGGTAAGCGCAAGGTATCCAGCAGAGAGGCGGCTCTTCAAATCTTGGCTGCTGTGGAGCAGGAAGGGGCTTACAGCAATCTGCTTCTGAATCAAGTGCTGAAACAGGCGAATCTCAATCCCGCTGATGCGGGACTAGCCACGGAGCTGGTATATGGCACCATTGCACGGCAAAAGACACTGGATTATTATCTTGAATCCTATGTAGCCAAAGGTCTTGCCAAGCTTCAGCCCTGGGTTCGAAGTTTGCTTAGGCTGAGTCTGTATCAAATTATATATTTGGATCGGGTGCCGGATCATGCGGCGGTAAGTGAAGCGGTAAATATTGCCAAGCGCAAGGGCCATCAGGGCATATCCGGAATGGTGAACGGGGTGCTGCGCAATATTCTGAGAAATCGGGACAAGCTGACGATTCCTCAGAACCTTCCTGCCGCAGAGCGCATCGCACTGACGCACTCCCATCCTGAATGGCTTGTTAAGCGCTGGATTGAGCAGTACGGGGAGCAGGAAGCTGAAGCGATGTGTATGGCGAATAACGAGGCGCCTCCGGTCAGTGTTCGGGTGAATACGACCATGATCTCAAGAGAGAAGCTGATGAATGAGATGCAGGAGGAAGGACTGGTAGTGGAGCCTTCCCTTCTCAGTGATGATGGGATTATCGTCAAGAGCGGGGGGAATATGGCTCTTACCGACTGGTATAAGGAAGGGATGCTCTCTGTCCAGGACGAAAGCTCCATGCTTGTGGCAGGAGCGGTCGACCCGAAGCCTGGCATGACCGTTCTGGACTGCTGTGCTGCACCCGGAGGCAAGACCTCGCATATGGGTGAGAAGATGGAGGATCGAGGACATATTATTGCCAATGACATTCATCCTCACAAAGTAGAGCTTATTCATAGACAGGCGGAACGGCTGGGGCTCGCCAGCATTGAGACCGTATGTCATGATGCGCTTGATTTGGCTGCCAGCTACAAGGAAGCTTCGTTTGACCGCATATTGCTCGATGCGCCTTGCTCTGGGTTCGGGGTGATTCGCAGAAAGCCGGATCTTCGGTGGACTAAATCCCCAGAGGATGTTGAAGCCATCAGCGCGCTGCAATATGAGCTGCTGAGCCGCGTATCCAGGCTGTTGAAGCCTGGAGGCACGCTTGTATATAGTACTTGTACTACAGAGCATGCGGAGAATGGCGGTGTCGTGGAACGCTTCCTGAAGGAGAATGATCAATTTGCTCCTGCGGGTCATCTGGTGATGAGAGAAGAGCTGCAGCGCTCTGCAACAATGGACGAGTACGGAGTTCAAATTTTGCCTCACCAGTTTCATAGCGACGGATTCTACATTGCAAGACTGACACGGCTTGAATCATCGTAAAAAGTGGATTAATAAACAAGACTGCCGCCAGTAACCGTCAGGTATTGGCGGCTTTTTGCAGTTGGTGGCCTAAAGACCTGCATAGATGAATACTGAATTATGTGCTAAAATGGGTAGAATGAGTAATAATATGTCTATAGATCAATTGGAAAGAACAGGTGTGAATGAAATGACAAAGCCTTTTATATATGATTACACGCTCGAAGAGCTGGAGCAGTGGGCAATGGAGAATGGGGAGCCAAAGTTTCGTGCTGCTCAAATCTACGACTGGGTTTATGTAAAAAGAGTGAATGACTTTTCAGAAATGACGAACCTCTCGAAAGGTTTGCGCGAGAAGCTTGATGCTCAGTTCCAATTCGTGACGCTTTCTGAAATTACGAAGTTTGAGTCCAAGGACGGTACAGTGAAGTTTCTGTTCGGACTGCATGACGACCATGCGATTGAGACGGTCATCATGAAGCATAACTATGGCAACAGTGTATGTGTGACGACACAGGTCGGCTGCAGAGTCGGCTGTACTTTTTGCGCCTCAACGCTTGGCGGCTTGAAGCGGAACCTGACTGCCGGTGAGATCATTGCTCAAGTCGTGCGCTCACAGCAAATTCTGGATGAACGCAATGAACGTGTGAGCAGTATTGTAATTATGGGTACGGGTGAACCGTTTGAGAACTATGATGAGACAATGAAGTTCCTCAGAACAATGATTCATGAGAAAGGCCTGAATATTGGTCAGCGCCATATCACGGTCTCGACAAGCGGCATTGTTCCCAATATTTATAAATTTGCGGATGAGGATACCCAGATTAACCTGGCCATCTCCATCCATGCACCGAATGACAAGCTGCGCTCGAAGCTGATGCCTGTTAACCGCCGGTTCCCATTTGATGATGTAATGGAGTCTCTTCGCTATTATCAAGGCAAGACGGGACGACGCATTACATTCGAATATGCTTTGATCGGCGGCGTTAACGATCAGCCGGAGCATGCTGAAGAGCTTGCTGGAGTTCTGAAGGACATGCTGTGCCATGTCAATCTGATCCCGGTAAACTATGTGCCGGAGCGTAAATATATCAGAACCGCTCGCAAGGATATATTCCAGTTTCAGCGTATCCTCGCTGATCATGGAGTGAACGTTACGATCCGCAGAGAGCAGGGGCATGATATCGCAGCCGCTTGTGGTCAGCTGCGTGCGAAGCATATGGAGAAGCACAAGGAAGCTTGAGGTGAGAATATGACTGTGATGAATACAGTGCATGTGAGCCACATAGGGCGAGTTCGTTCGGTAAATGAAGATTCCGCCTGGATCAGGCATCTGGATCAGGGATATATATTAGGTATTGTGGCAGATGGTATGGGTGGACATCTTGCCGGAGATACAGCAAGCAGACTGGCCGTAGAAACGGTGTCCGAAGACCTCGCGGTGCTTGAGCCTGGTTTGTCAGGTGCATCGCTGAGCGCTGCACTAAGCGATGCCATTCTGCACGCGAATGAAGTCATCTATCGCACAGCGGCTGGGGATGAGAAGCTTCACAACATGGGGACGACTGTCGTTGCTCTCCTCATGAGTGATGCTTCCGGCATCATTGGCCACATTGGCGACAGCCGTGCTTACAAGATAACAGCCAATAAGGTACTACAGTTGACAGAGGATCATACACTAGTTAATGAGCTGTACAAGAATGGGCAGATCAGTGAAGAAGAGACTCATGTACATCCACTAAAAAATGTCGTTACCAGAGCGCTTGGGACGGATGAAGATGTGTCCGTGGATCTATACCCTGTCATTCTGGAAGCCGGGGATGTGCTTATGCTGTGCAGTGATGGCCTAAGCAATCTGGTCAGCAGTGAGCAGATGGCAACAGTGATTGGCCAAGCTGATCTGCCTTTGTCTGAACGGGCAGACAGGCTGCTGCAGCTTGCACTTCTGGCCGGCGGCGACGACAATATTACAGTTGCTCTGTTTGAAATGCCAGCGGGCCCTTTAAGCGTAGCGGAAGAGGGGGTTGAATCATGATCGGACATCAGCTGAGCGGACGTTATGAAGTGATTGAGCGCGTCGGCGGAGGCGGAATGGCCCTGGTATACAAAGCGCACGATATTTTGCTCGGACGTAATGTAGCGATCAAGGTTCTTCGTCAGCAATTCGTTCATGATGAGGAGTTTATTCGTCGGTTTAGACGAGAAGCCCAATCGGCTGCATCCTTGTCTCATCCGAATGTAGTTAGTATTTATGATGTAGGTCAGGAAGAAGACATCCATTACATTGTGATGGAGTACATTGAAGGTCAGAACCTGAATGAAATTATAAAAGAGCGTGCTCCGCTTCAAGTCGATGAAGCTGTCAGAATTGCTGCACAGATTGCGGATGCACTGGATCATGCCCATCATAATCAAATTATTCATCGCGATATTAAGCCGCATAATATTCTGATTGGCAAAAATGGAAGGGTCAAAGTTACAGATTTCGGAATAGCACGTGCTGTGACCTCGACGACGATTACTCAGACAGGTTCGGTTGTCGGCTCGGTGCATTATTTTTCTCCTGAGCATGCCAAGGGTGTTGTAACGGGTGAGAAATCCGACTTGTACTCACTGGGTATTGTCATCTATCAAATGCTGACCGGACAGCTACCGTTTCTTGGGGAGAGTCCAATCAGTGTAGCACTGAAGCATCTGCAGGAGGAATTCGAGGAGCCGAGTGTCGTTAACCCGCTTATTCCGCAGAGCGTAGAGAATATTATTCTTAAATCGATGCGCAAAAATCCGAATGAGCGTTATCAATCTGCGCTTGAAATGCTCAGCGATTTGGAGACCTGCTTGCTGCCGGATCGACTGAATGAGGAGAAGCTCATATTCGATGATGAGTTTGATACAGATCAAACTCGTATCATTCCTGCGATCAAACCGGAACCACGCGGGACAGCCTATACGAATGCGCCTGAAATGGCTCCGGACGAAGCGGTGACAGATGGCAAGTCCAAGAAGAAAAAATCGAAGAAGCGGGCAGCTTTTTGGGTCACGCTGACGCTGATTATTCTAGTTGCACTGGCTGGTGTCGTATGGTACGTCGAGAGTGCGCTTGTCGTGCCGGAAGTAACCGTACCTCGGGTTATAGATAAGACCGAAGCAGAAGCCAGAACCTTGCTCGCGGACCAGGGAATAGAGGTAAACCAGGTCTTTCAGGAATATAAAGAAGGTGTCGATCCGGGAATCGTTTACGAGCAGAGCAGGCCTGAAGGCGCCGTGGTGAAGAAGGGGTCGCTAATTGACCTCACGGTAAGTGTAGAGAAGCCGACGGAAGACATGATTGAGCTTACGGGTCGAAACTATGAAGATGCAGTTCAAGCATTGCTTGCACTTGGCATGAGTGAAGATCGAATCAAAACATCTGAGGAATTCAGTGATGAGTCTGTCAATGAAGTCATTGGACAGTCCATTGCGGCAGGACAGCCCTTCGATCCAGAAATAGATGTAATTACACTGAGAGTAAGTAAAGGCCAGGAAATGGTCGAAATGCCTGATTTGATTAACAAGACCCGTGCAGAAGCCGAAGAGCTGATTCGAGCGAACAAACTGACTGTCGCACCGGTCAAAGAAGAGTCAAGCTTTGAGGTGGAGAAAGGCAGAGTTACTCAGCAGTGGCCATATGAAGCTGGGGCCCCGGTTGTTCCGGGTACGGAGATTACGATCTATGTAAGCACGGGGTTTTCACCAGAGACGATCGAGTATAATTATAATATTTCGGTAGCTCCTCATGAAGAAGGCAAAGACAGCAAGATCCGTATTACCTTCACGGATGCCAGAGGAGAGAATCAAGAGCATGGTACGAAGACGATTAACAAGACAAAGACGCTGACAGTACCGCTCATTCTGGCTCCGAACAAGGATGGAGTTGTATCTGTGTACCGTGATGACCAGCTCATGGATACGTTTGAAGTCAGATATTTTGATGCGAAGAACGGAACGGTTACAACACCTGAGATTGGCCCGGCGGTCACTCCTGATAACAATGCAGGAGATGGCGAGGAAGGCTCAGGTCCAGATGAGGAACCTAATCCAGATGATTCGGGTAACGAGAACAATAACGGTAGTAATAGCAATGGCAATAATGATAATGATGAAGGCAATGGAAACAACGATAACAATGGCAATAACGGCAAGGGCCGGGGAAATAACGAGAATGAAGATGAAGATGAAGATGAAGACGGTGAAGAGTGACTTGGCTACTGGAAATTTAGCTGCATCCCTCATTCTAGGCGCCTTAAGGGCGCCTGTTCTTCATTAGATTAGAGATCAATTTTTTTCAAACCTATAAGGGCGGTGAACTATGCTGGAGGGAGTTATTATCAAAGCGTTAAGCGGATATTATTACGTTAAACCTGCTCTCGATCGCGGAACACCGGATACAGATGTATCTGCTGTTCAATGCAGGGCTAGAGGCATTTTTAAGAAAAGAGGGATTACTCCTCTTGTAGGTGACTATGTAAAATATACGCTTACCGAAAACGGGGAAGGAACGGTTGAAGAAATTCTACCAAGAGACACCGAACTGATCCGCCCTCCCGTGGCCAATGCGCACCTCGCCGTATTGGTATTCTCGCTCAAGGAACCGGAAATGAATGTTCAGCTGTTGGACAAGTTCCTCGTTCATATTGAACAGGCGGGTCTTCAAGCGGTAATCTGCCTTACGAAAATGGACCTTGCTGACGAGTCTGATGATCGTTACGCCCAGCTTGTCCGTCTGTATGAGTCTATAGGCTATGAAGTTATAATTACCAGCTCACGTCATGGCACTGGAATGGATCGCTTGAAGCAGCGCTTGGCTGGAGAGATCAGTGTCTTCTCGGGTCAATCAGGTGTAGGCAAGTCCTCGCTTCTCAACGCTCTGCTTCCAGGGCTGGAGCTTGAAACGGGTATTATAAGCATGAAGCTGGGCAGAGGCAAGCACACAACCCGTCATGTAGAGCTCATCCCGCTGAATAACGGCGGGTTTGTTTCAGATACTCCTGGCTTCAGTCAGCTTGATTTCCTGGAGATTGGCGTAGAGGAGCTGAGCGATTGCTTCAGAGAATTCCGTGAGTATGCCGGAGGGTGTAAATTTCGGGGCTGTACTCATACACATGAACCAGGCTGCGAAGTGATTAGAGCCAAAGAAGAAGGCCGCATTGCCGAGAGCAGATACACACACTATGTGCAGTTCTTGGAGGAAATGAAAGATAAGAAACGGAGGTACTAAACATGTCAGTATTAATTGCACCATCTATCCTGTCCTCAGATTTCGCCCGGCTGGGCGCAGAAGTTGCCGAAGCGGAGGCTTCCGGCGCAGATTGGATTCATGTTGATGTTATGGATGGCCATTTTGTTCCAAACATTACGCTGGGAGCTCCCATTGTACAGTCCATCAAGCCGCATACCAGCTTGTTGCTGGATGTCCATTTGATGATTGAGAATCCCGAGAATTACATAGCTGACTTCGTCAAGGCAGGAGCAGGCATGATTACAGTTCATGCCGAGGCCTGTGTCCATCTGCACAGAGTCATTCATATGATCAAAGAGCAGGGTATCCTGGCTGGAGTAGCCATTAATCCAGGAACTCCAGCAAGCGCGATTAGCGAAGTGCTGGGGGATGTTGATATGGTCCTTGTAATGACAGTCAATCCGGGCTTCGGAGGACAAGCCTTCATTCCGAGAACGATCCAGAAGATCAGACAAATTCGGAATGAGCTTAATGAATTGGGACGTTCAAACGTTCATATTGAAGTAGATGGAGGCATTACGAAGGAGACAGCTCCTCTGGTCGTCGAGGCAGGGGCTGACGTTCTGGTTGCCGGCAGCGCGGTATTTGGCCGTACAGACCGTGCAGAGGCCATCAATGAGATCCGGCAAAGTATTGGAGGATAACTAACCAATGACACTAAAAGAAGCACTATGGACTTCGCTTGCCAGTCTGGTCACAGGAATTCTGCTGGGGTCATTCACACTGCTGCCTTCTCCAATCAATGCAGTTGTTTCCTTACTTGGTGTTATTTTGGTCATATGGTTCTTTAAGAAGTTCGATAAGAAGTCAGTAAGAATTTCATTTATTGTGTTCACCGTACTATATTTCATTTTGTTTATCTTTGTTTTATCTGCTTATATTTTTATGACCAATCCTTCAGAAGGATTAAGCTAGTCTCTATGGAATAGGCTGAACACATACTGCATAAACATGGTTACATGAGCGCGATTCTCATGTAGCCTTTTTTTCGTTTGCATCGTTGCAGTTAGGGATAGCGGTAAGAAGGAGAGGCTTCTGGCACGATAAAAGGTGGAGCGCATGAGGATGATGGGAGGGTGAACTATGAAATTTTACACATTTAAGCTTCCGAAGTTTTTGGGGGGTTTTGTAAAAGCGATCCTTAACACGTTCCAGAAATAACAGATTCAAAAAGGGGTTTCTAATAACGTAAAAAAGGCTGCAGTTGAAGGATCGCAGGCGAATACGGGTACGAAAAAAGCACCTGTGTCATATAATGGCAAGGTGCTTTTTGCTTTGTATTCAAAATCAATTATACGCGAGTAACTTTACCGGCTTTCAGAGCACGAGTGCTAACATAAACGCGTTTTGGTTTACCGTCCACCAGAATGCGGACTTTTTGAACGTTTACGCCCCAGGAACGGCGGTTACGGTTGTTAGCGTGAGACACGTGGTTACCGCTACCAGGTTTCTTACCTGTCACATAACATTTGCGAGACATAGATTACACCTCCTATTCTGAAAGTAACCGTTATCCGCAAGTCAATGGTTGTAATCAATCCAATATACCTGCATAAAACAATACTTAAATATAATATCATATAGGAAAAAGCTTAGTCAATAAAAACAAAAACTTTATTTATTTCTATACTTGATTATAGTACAATGATGTATAGTCCATAATACTGCGGAAGAAAGCCGCTGCCCGTCGGATGACGGGAACAACGGATGTTAAGTGCATACTAAGTCTTTGGTATTGGTTGTGCACTTATGCATCATGCTAGGAAGGGGAATTCTCACTTGAGTAAACGTTCTTTAAATGGAACAGATTTTAACGCAATGGTGTTGGCCGGAGCGGATCAATTGCAGAAGCATGCTGAACACGTCAATTCCCTTAATGTATTCCCTGTCCCAGACGGTGATACAGGAACGAATATGAATTTGACGATGAGTGCCGGTGTGGCCGAATTAAAAAGAAACAGCGCAAGCTCCATCGGCAGCTGTGCAGGTATTTTATCGAAAGGCCTGCTTATGGGCGCACGCGGAAACTCCGGTGTTATTCTATCGCAGTTGTTCCGGGGCTTTAGCCGTTACGCTGCCCCATATGAGGAGCTGAATACTCTTCAGTTTGCTGCTGCTTTGCAAAGTGGTGTGGATACAGCTTATAAGGCAGTAGTTAAACCCGTAGAAGGCACGATTCTTACTGTCGCGAAGGAAGCTGCGAAGCATGCCGGTTATTATGCGAGACGGACCAACGACATTACGGAACTCATGAGCGAAGTGCTTAAGAAAGCAAACGAAACTCTTGCCTTGACCCCTGAGATGCTGCCTGTGCTGAAGCAGGTTGGTGTTGTAGATTCGGGTGGAAAAGGTCTTGTATATATTTATGAAGGTTTCATGGACTACCTGCTGAACACGGAGGGCAAAACTACGGCTTCCACGCTAGTGAAGGAAGTGCCTGCAGCGCCTGTAATTCCGGCTCCGGCACCAAAGACTCCGATTTCTCCTGAAATGCCGATATCGGCACAGGCAAGACTTGAGACAGAAGATATTGAATTCTTATATGACATGGAATTCTTTATCAATCGTCAGCTCGGAGATGCAGGTGAGACGAATTTTGATGAGGAAGATTTTAGGAAAGCGCTGTCAGTAAATGGAGATTCGATCATTATTATTTCTGATGATGAAGTGATTAAGGTCCATGTCCATTCCAAAGCTCCGGGAGACGTGCTTAATCTGGCGCTTCGCTATGGTGAGATCACACAGATCCATATTCTGAACATGCGTGAGCAGCACCGTGATTTGCTTACGGCTGGAATGGACATTGCGCCGGCACCCGAATTGTTTGCTGATATTCCTCCAGAACGCGAGGAAGCGCCTGAGCCGTCCATTCCTCCTGCCGATGAGCTTGCTCCGTTTGGTTTCATTTCGGTTGCATCCGGGCAGGGAATATCTGATGTGTTCAAGAGTCTAGGGATTGATATTGTATTGTCCGGTGGACAAACGATGAATCCGAGTACAGAGGATTTTGTAAAGGCCATTCATTCTATTGATGCGAAGCACATCTTTATCCTTCCCAACAACTCGAACATAGTGCTGGCGGCCAAGCAGGCTCGAGATCTACTGGAAGGCGAGCGTGAGGTAACGGTTGTTCCTAGCAAGACGATTCCGCAAGGGATTTCGGCTGCATTCGCGTTCCAGGAAGATGAAAGTGCAGAAGTAAACGAGTCAAATATGCTTGAAGCCATTGCACATGTCCGTTCGGGACAAGTGACTTATGCGGTGAGAGATACTACGTTTGATGATCTTGAGATCAAAGCGGGCCATTTCATAGGGATTCATGACTCCAAGATCGTGGCTACCGAGGAAAGACTTCTGGATACATGCGAGCAATTGCTCCATAAGATGATTGTAAGCGGTGATGAAGTCATTACGATCCTTGCAGGTGAAGAAGCGATAGAGACGGAAACGGAACGCCTCGCGTCATGGCTTGCTGCTGAATATCCTAATGCGGAAGTGGAAGTGCATCAGGGAGGACAGCCTGTCTATTCTTATCTGTTCGCTGTTGAAGCCTGAAATTAGATAAGGAGGCTTGCGCTTCATGAGCAAAGTATTTATTGTCACGGATAGTACTGCTGATATTCCAGATCAGGTGGTGGATCAGTACGGAATTAAGATCGTGCCCCTGCGTGTCGTGTTTAGTGAACAGGAGTCCTATCTCGACGGAATTGAACTGAGTGCATCCAGGTTCTATGAGAAGCTTGGGGGAGTTAAGGAGCTGCCGACAACTTCCCAGCCTTCCCCAATCGAATTTATGAATGTATACAAGGAACTCAACGAGACCCATCCGGGCTGTCAGATTGTTTCTATACATTTATCTTCCGGGATGAGCGGTACGTACCAATCTGCTATGCTTGGCAAATCCATGCTTGAAGACGAGAGTGAAGCAGATATTACCGTAATTGACTCGAAGTCGGCCAGCTATGGATACGGGCTGCTTGTGGTGCATGCTGCCCGGCTTGCCTCTGAAGGGAAGAGCGCGGCTGAGATTTCAGAAGCTGTTCTTAAGCTTCATAAGGAACGCAAGCTCTATTTTCTAGTCGATACACTGGAATATTTGCAAAAAGGCGGACGTATTGGCAAAGCCTCTGCGATTCTTGGTACATTGCTGAACATTAAGCCTGTGCTCTCTATTGATGAAGAGGGCGTGATTTATGCCGTTGAGAAGGTAAGAGGTCAGAAGAAGGCAATGGAACGCATCGTCCAAATGTTCGAGAGTGATTTTGCCGGGAAACGAATCAATATAGCTGTCGGTCATACCGCAAATCCGGCATCGGCAGAAACCTTCGTGGAGCTGATGAAGACCCGGTTTGAGCTGAACGAAGTGGTGTATCCGAACATCGGCGCCGTCATTGGAAGTCATGTCGGATTCGGAACCATCGCGATCTTTGTGTGGCCGGCATAAGATATGAGGGATGCTTTATGTTGTTAGAAGAAACATCGGTGAAGCAGGTCAGCGGCGTGAGTGCTCTTAAGGAAGGAGAGCTTCACGCCTTTGGCATTTATACGATTAAGGATTTACTTGAGTATTTTCCATTTCGTTATGAGGATTACCGTCTGAAATCACTGACAGAGGTGAAGGATGGGGACCGGGTTACGGTTCAGGCCAAAATCATGGGTGTGCCCGTGCTTCAACGATACGGTAAGAAATCAAGACTGACCTGCAGAATGATGGCAGAGGATTTTATGTTTACGGCGACTTGGTTTAACCGGCATTTCTTGAAGGATCAGCTGACGCCGAACCGGGAGATTACGCTTACCGGCAAATGGGACCAAAAGCGTATGCAAATGACGGTATCGGATTCGGAATTTCCCGATAAGGGGGCCGTGCGCTCGGGCTCCGTTCAGCCTGTCTATTCTGTGGGGGGAAAGATAACGCAGAACTGGATGCGCAAGACGATAAACCAGGCGCTGCTTCAGTTTGGAGAGATGGTGCCCGAACTGCTTCCAGAGGAGCTGCTGAGGAAGTACAAGCTAATGCCCCGGAAAAAGGCAATTGCCCTGATTCACCAGCCAGGTGATCCTCAGCTGGGACAAGAAGCTCGTCGCCGTATGGTGTTTGAAGAGCTTTTTTTGTTTCAGTTAAAAATGCAGGCTTTTCGGGCCATCAATCGTGGGAAAACCGACGGAATCGTACATACCGCTTCGAATGCAACGATCCGCGAGTTTGTACGCAGCCTGCCCTTTGAGCTGACAGATGCCCAGAAGAGGGTAGAGCTTGAAATTTTGCAGGATATGCGTTCTCCCCACTGTATGAACCGGCTGCTTCAAGGCGATGTGGGTTCAGGCAAAACGGTGATTGCTGCTATTGCTCTGTATGCCGCTGTACGATCCGGATTTCAAGGAGCCTTGATGGTGCCGACCGAAATTTTGGCTGAGCAGCATATGCGATCCCTGGAGAAGCTGTTCACTCCGTTCGGAATTGAAGTTGCTCTGCTGACAGGAAGCACGCCTGGGAAGAAGCGAAAAGAAATTCTGTCCGCCCTGCAAATGGGGCTGATTGATGTCGTCGTTGGCACACATGCTCTAATTCAGGAGGATGTGTACTTCAGAAATATTGGACTTGTCGTTACAGATGAGCAGCACCGATTTGGCGTCAATCAGCGAAGTGTTCTCAGGCGCAAAGGCTATAACCCGGATGTGCTGACCATGACGGCAACGCCGATTCCGCGAACGCTGGCTATTACGGCGTTTGGGGATATTGATGTCTCTACGATCTCCGAGCGGCCGAAGGGCCGGATTCCGATCTCGACGTATTGGGTCAAGCATGACATGATGGATCGGGTCATCGGCTTTATTACCCGGGAGCTGGAGCTGGGACGCCAGGCATATCTGATCTGCCCGCTTATAGAGGAATCGGACAAGCTGGATGTTCAGAATGCAATAGATTTGCATGTCGCCATGCAGCAGGCGCTTCCACAATATAAGGTGGGTCTTCTGCACGGCCGGATGACTCCATCCGAAAAAGATGAGGCGATGAAGCTGTTTTATGAAAATGAAACCCAGCTGTTGGTATCTACAACGGTCGTGGAAGTTGGAGTCGACGTTCCCAATGCCACGCTTATGATCATTATGGATGCAGAGCGCTTTGGCTTATCTCAGCTGCACCAGCTTCGCGGTCGTGTCGGTCGGGGTTCCCATGCCTCTTATTGTATTCTGATTGCTGATCCGAAATCGGAGGTGGGCCAAGAACGAATGAAGGTCATGACCGAGACGGAGGACGGTTTTGAGGTGTCGAGACGTGACCTGGATCTTCGTGGTCCAGGTGACTTTTTTGGTACGAAGCAAAGCGGGCTGCCCGATTTCAAGCTCGCGGACATGGTCAGTGATTTCGAAGTGCTTGAAATGGCCAGAGATGATGCAGCCTCGCTTGTTGGCAATGAAGCGTTCTGGACTTCGCCTGCCTATGCACCGCTGCGCGATTATTTGCAGCGAGAGCAGATATTCCAGGGCGAAGTGATGGATTAGCATAAAAAAATAAGGTCAAGTGTACGAGCTCCCCCGGCATATAGTAGTGGAGGACTACGATTTAGGCGGGGGAGGTGCGATGTTCTGTTGAGCTATCAAAAATATGGTATTAGTTCACAGTTGGTGGAACGGGTGAAGACCAAAATGAAGAACCCGGTGATGAAGGAAAAAATTAAAGTGTTGATTGATGGCGTGACCAAGGCCGATTTGCAAAATAGTGCGAAGGTCAGACGGTTGGTCAAATCATCTGCAGCCATACTGAATGAAAAAATGACTTCGGCAGATGAAGATAAGTTCGTTAAATTCGTGATTGATCAAAAAATTGATCCGAATAATACCCTGCATTTAATCAAGCTGTGGGGGATGTTTCGTTAAAAACAAGGGACCTCGCAATTTCTGCGAGGTCCCTTGTTTTCCTTCAAACTGGTCCTATAGCTGGGTCTAAGCCAAAGGATGTGTTAATTCAATACTGTCATTAGCGACCCGATTAACGGCACGTGATACGGGATAAGCCTCCATCTCTTCTTCCGGATAAGGGCGGAGAAGCGGAAGGAGCTCCCCTGGCTGCTGAACGGTGCGATTCAGCCACAGCTGCTCTAGGCCAGGAGGGAGAATGACCGGCATCCGATCATGTATACGGCTCATAAGCGCATTTGGGCTTGTAGTCAGAATGGTACAGGTGCTGATTCGCTGTCCTTCAGGATCAACCCATGTATCATACAGCCCGGCAAAGCTGAACAAGCCCGTCCGGGGAATGATGCGATAAGGCGTTTTGGTCCCGTTCTCCTCTTTCAGCCACTCATAAAAGCCATCTGCGGGAATAAGGCACCGCTTGCGAAGAAACGACTCCCGAAAAGCAGGCTTATCCAGCACAGTTTCACTGCGAGCATTGATCATTCGGCTTCCTATGCTGAGGTCCTTGGCCCAATGTGGAACCAGTCCCCACCTTAGCGTACCGGCACGTCTTTGTGATCCATCATGAATCACAGCCATAATTCGCTGTGTCGGCGCAATATTATAATGAGGTCTATAGTCAATATAATCCGGAATCTCCTCCAGCATATAGCGGAGCATCAATTCCTCAAGTGATATTCCAAGCGTAAATCGTCCGCACATCGGTGAAGCCCTCCTATATTTCCAAGCAGCAATCGCTGTCTATCCTTCGTCCAAATCTCCTGTAAAAGGGTCTTAGGCATTCTGACTAAGTATTCTGACTATGGAATACGATTAGAGTATAACGTATTTAACGGCCAGAGCGCACCTCGATAATATGTCGCATTCGAACTTCATGAAGCATGCCTTCCTCATCCTGAAGGCGGATGGAGCGTGAAGCTTGATCGAATTTGACCACGATGCCGCTGATCAGTATATCATCCAGCTCGTCAAAGAGGACAACGGTTATCTCTGTATACAGCATAAGAGACTCAGCAAGCAAACGCGACATTTCTTCAGCTGCTTGAGGATCGAGCTGAGGGCGAGCCTTGGGCGCGAGCCTTTGCTGATGCGAAACATAGGCTTCCCGGTGCTCAGGAAGCATCATGCGTGAGGATTCAAACAATCCATTGCGTTCTAACTTTTTACTCATCGGTAATGACCTCCAATTTTACGAGAACGATCATGTGCCTGCCCGGCCTTTTGCAGAGAGGAAGCACGCATGATAGCGGTGTCTCCAAATCTTCGTTTAATCTCGTCGGTTGCCTTCTCCAGCTCCCGCTTCTGTTCACGTTCATCGAACCAGGTCAGCTGATATTCTGTATCAGGTACAAGGTCTGTCAGTGATACGCCGATCCGCCGTACAGGCTCACCATCCCAGTGACGCAGGAAGAGCGTTTTGGCCGCTTCATAGACCTCATCGGTAATGTGAGTAGGCTCTTCAATCTTCATCTGGCGCGAGAAGCCGGTCGGTTTATCAAAGTCGATGCCCCGGCAGCCTACAGAAACGACACTTCCCATGAGACTTTTCTCCCGGGAGCGTCTGGCTACCAGCTCGCATAGCTCGAGCAGTACCACCTGAATTTCTGACCAGGTCGTATAGTCCCTTGGCAGCGTCATTTGATGGCCGATACCTTTTTGCTGCTGGTGGAAGGTGCTGGGCATGACAGGCGATTGATCCATGCCGTTCGCGATGCGCCACAGCACCTCGCCGTTAACTCCCCAGCGGTCACGGAGTCTCGGGAGAGGAGTGCGGGCCAAGTCGCCGATCGTATGGATCCCCATCTTGTAAAAATGGCGTGACATCCGGGAGCCGACCATAAACATTTCCCGAATGGGCATCGGCCACAGCTTATCCGCAATACGTTCTTTGGGAAGAACATAGATGCCGTTTTTATTTTTTTTGGCAAAAAGATCACAAGCCATCTTGCTCACAACCTTTGTATCGCTGATGCCCAGTCTTACATATACGCCGGTTTCCTGCATGACCTGCTTCTGAATACGGAGAGCAATCTCCTCAGGACTGCCGAACAAGCCGAGGCTGCCGGTAACATCAAGAAACTGTTCATCAATACTATAGGGCTCAACGAGATCAGTATAAGACTGGAGAATATCCGTAATATGGAGAGAGACGCGAATATATTCTGACATCCGGGGCCGAACCACCACCACATCCGGACATTTGGCAAGCGCGTCCGACAGGCGTTCTGCCGTTGTAATTCCGTAGGACTTCGCAATAGGGCAGGCTGCCAGTATAATTCCGGAACGCCGGGCAGGGTCGCCTGCTACGACAAGCGGCCGGTTTGCATACTCGGGATGGGCCGATTTCTCCACGCTCGCATAAAAGGATTGGCAATCTGCCAGCATAATAACGCGTTTAATTCGTTCCATAACGCAGGCTCCCCTCCATTTTGCATATAACTTGAACCAAGGAACGTGACTAGTAGTACAGAGTTCAGATTATACGGAACACATGTTCTTATTTTATTAGGATAACGGAGAAATATACATACAGCAACCGGAATTTTTTTGAAAACATATGAAAGTTCAAAAGTTTGTCAAACAGAACAGCGAATTAGGAAAATAGACTTGTATTTTTACATATCATGTTAGTTATTTGAGACCTTTGAGTTATGAAAAGGCATACAAAAATAGGAATGTAAATTAATATTAAATATGGACCATGCCTATGCAGGACTCACGTCCTTTTTTGATAAAAACGAAAAAAATCAAAAATGTTGATATATCAGGCTTTTTCGCCGTTTTTTTATCGGACTATTGTATCAATTTTGTAATAACTATGGTTAAAAATGTAAAAAAGTAAGTAACTTTGGGTAATGCTATGCGTTAAACTATAGGAGGACAGCGTAAACCGATTCCTAAAATCATCGTTCTGCATAAGTGATATGGAACGGGTCGGCGTAGTAAACACAGGCGCTCAGACGATTTTTCGCTGCGAATCGTAGAAGGGTGCAGGGTTCGTAAATATCCTGGGACATGGGATGGGCTATAGGCAGAGGGGGAGCTTGGGGAGGAAGAGGCAAGGTCTTAGGCAGACATCAAGCAAAATGGGCATTAGTATCCATCTCCATCTTTCCTTCCATTAGCCTAGTTACAAAAGTGAAAGCATGACGATATAGTTATTTATGAACCGTGCAGGTGTCACGGGCTGGATTTAAGAGAAACGCATTCGAGCGTTATCTTAAAAAAGTAAGCAAAAATTTTTAAGGCAGTTGAACGATCAGCATGAGATACATGTTTTGATACGGGGAACTCACAATTTAGAGAGATGGAGCGAAACAAATTTAGAGAGATGGAGCGAAACAAAAGCCATGAGCAAACGAAAGAGAAAACGTCTTGCCCTATGGATTTTGGCAGGCGTCCTGCTGATCGGCGGGGGAGGAGGGCTTGGATATATTCTGCTTAAACCGACTCAGCTTACCTATGCTGCTGAAGATGGGACGAGAATGAAATTCAGGACGGAAGGCGATCGATTCCTGCAGTACACCCAAGAGGGAGTGTGGGAGGAGCTGTTCGTCAAAGGAGTTAATCTGGGCTCTACCAAGCCGGGGCATTATCCGGGTGAATTTCCTCTAGAGAAAGAGGACTACCTGAAATGGTTTAAACAGATTGAGGAAATGGGTGCAAATGTCATTCGTGTATACACTGTCCATCAGCCTGTATTTTATTCCGCACTTGTTGAATACAACAAAGGGGAAGAGCATCCCCTATATTTTATCCAGGGCATTTGGTCGCCTGAGGAACAGCTTATCGAGCAGCGGGATGCATATGCGGAAGGCATTCAGGAGAAGTTCAAGTCAGAGATTGAAAAAGCCGTTTCGGCAGTATACGGTAATGCCGATATCCCCCCTGTAAAAGGAGAGTCGAGCGGAAAGTACACAGCGAATGCGGGACAATATTTGATGGCATGGCATCTAGGAACGGAATGGGACCCACATATGGTGGATAACACCAACAAGCAGTATAAGGATCATCCTCGTTATGTCGGCAAGCATTTTGCCGGTACGGAAGATGCAACTCCGTTTGAGAACTGGCTTGCGGAGCTGCTCGATCACGTAGCGAGCGAAGAGCAGCAATATGGCTGGGAGCATCCGATGACCTTTACGAACTGGGTCACCACCGATGTACTCTCACATCCAGGTGAGCCGCTGTTTGAAGAGGATCTGGTCAGTGTGGATGCCAGACACATCGAGCCGCTGGATTGGCAGGGCGGATATTTTGCGGCATACCATGTGTACCCGTACTACCCTGACTTCTTCCGCACCGATGAAACACTTCAGACAATTAAGGATGATAATGGGGAGTACAACACCTACAAAGCCTATTTGCAAAAGCTTAAATCCGAGTTTACCGATATGCCTGTAATGATTACAGAATACGGTGTTCCGGCTTCCTTGGGAATATCCCACTATGGATCAGGCGGGAAGGATCAAGGTGGACACAACGAGCAGGAGCAGGGCGAAATCAATGCATCACTCACCAAGGATATATATGATCAGGGGTATTCTGGAGCCATTCTCTTCATGTGGCAGGATGAGTGGTTCAAGAAAACGTGGAACACGATGCCGATTGAAATTCCTGCAGACCGAAGATCGTTCTGGCTGAACGTGCTGACGAACGAGAAGATGTTTGGCGTTCTCGCGATGGAAGCCGGGAAGCAGAATCAGCTGCTTATCGATGGCAGTCTCGACGATTGGAGCTCGGTTGTCGAAAGAGAGGTCCAGCAGTGGCAGGGAGATGTTGAGGGCATCGAAAGCATGAAGATGACTCACGATGAAGCTTACGTATATATCGGAATTACGCTCAATGAAGCTTTTGATCCGGATAAAACAAAGCTCAGTATTGGGACCGACACACTAGTCGGTGGAAATCAGCCTGCTGAGGAGCTGCCTGGCAAAACGATTGAAGGCGGAGATTTGGAAACGGTCATTACGGTGGGCAAGGATGAGGAATCAGCTGTTAACATCGCAAAAAGCTATGATTTCAATCAGCGGCTGTATGGACCTGAAGGATATTGGATGCTTGAGGAACAGCCCACAAACACGCCTTCCTTTGTCCCATGGAGACTGGCCATCAGTCTGAAGATGTCACCACCGGATACCAAATTTGCTCATCCTTACATGGATGAAGTGATAGGTACGCTGAATAGAGGGAACTCGGACCCAGCGTCCGAAGACTTCGATTCCCTTACCTTATGGCAGTATGAAGGCCGAGAAATTGAACTGCGTATCCCGTGGATGCTGCTTGGGTTTGGCGATCCGAGCTCGCATCAGGTGGTTGATTACAGTTCGGTAGGCGAGGAGCGTGTCTTCAAGACGGTTACTACAGAAGGAATAAGATTCATCCCTTGGCTTACAGAGAGAAAGACAGAGGCAGTATCCTGGCCAGGTGGTGCAGAAGAGAGTCTTGATCTGACAACGATTACTCCATATACATGGAAGTCGTGGGAAGCTGTCCAGTACAGTGAGCGCCTCAAAGAGAGCTACTACTCGATGCAGAAGGCCTTCGTGGATATTTCGGAGCAGGAACGATAAAGGAGGACACATACTCATGTTTTCAAATATAGCCCTAGCGTACACGTTCTTGTACCTGTGCGCAGGACTGATCGTAGCAGGCATCATCATTTTGTTCGCGTTAAAAAATTCTCACAATTCAAAGCTTAGAAAAAAAGAATTGTACACAAAGAAGCACCAAGATTACTTCGTATATGTTCAAGCCAATCTGACAGGCAGTGAACCCATCAGGTTTCCGACGACCAAGCTTACCAAGCTTGAGAGGGAAGTCATTATGGACAAGTGTATTGCATGGATTGATCAGCTGAAGGGAGAGCATGCAGACAAGCTGCGTGATCTGACCCGGGAGGCGGGCTTCGTAGATGAGCAATTGAAGCTGCTGAACAGCTCTTGGACAGGCAAGGCTATACAGGCTGCTTACCGGCTGGGCGGCATGCGAAGCACCGAGGCGGCAGAGTCGATTCTAGAGTTATTAAAAGAAGAGAAGAAGGTGAACTACGCGATTATCTACGCCCGAGCGGCAGCAAGATGTGCGGAGCGTCCTGCGCAGTTGAAGGAATTGCTGGGCTCTCTGCTCGATAAAGGCAAGCCTGTACACCGCATAGCGGCAGATATTTTGATGGAAACAAGTCTTGAACCAAGCAAGCTGCTATATGAATTATTGGAATCTGAAGATCCGGATTTCATCAAAGTCGGCATTGTCGCAATGTATGGTCATGCGATTCCAGAAGTGATGCCGGCAGTAACACAGCTATTTGGCTCCAAGGATCAGCATATTCGTTCTGAAGCGGTCAAGCTGTATCTCGGTACGAATCCAGTGCTTAAGGAACGGACTATTGTAGAGTGGATGGGAGATCCTGTGGCAGAAGTCAGAGCCGAAATGGCGAAGACGTTAGGGGCAGGCCATCAGGCCGGCAGCATCCCTCTCCTGAGAAATGCACTTGGAGATGAGGACTGGCTCGTGAGACACAACAGTGCGAACAGCCTTATGCAGCTTGGTGAGGAAGGCTATGAGGCTCTATGCGAGACCGCCTTGAAGGGAACCGGAGCCGCCAAGGAGACTGCACTTGAATATGCGGAACGTGCAATAGAAGAGACGAACGAGCATGAGGAGATCGAGAAGATGATGACCTTCAACAAGAAAAGGCTGATCTACAATCGTTACTTCGGCACGGCGCCGCAAGCAAATGCAAACCGGATGTCCGGCGTGATTGGAGGAGATTTCACTGCTTAGAGATATTTTGCTGGGTTACGGCACAATCATTATATACTACGTCGTATTCGTTACTGTCCTGTATTTTGGTATTCTCTGCTTCTCATACAAGGATATATGGTCCATCCGGCGCAGGTCTGAATTTTCAAGCTATAAGAGCCTTGCAGGATCAGACGTGGTGCCTCCGGTATCGCTGCTGGTGCCGGCTTACAATGAAGAGCTGACCATTATCGAAAATGTAAAATGTCTGATGACCTTAAATTATCCTACTTATGAAGTTATCGTCATCAACGATGGATCAAGCGACAGAACCGTTCAGGTGCTTGTCAAAGAATTTGGCCTTAAGGAAATTAAAAATCCAAGCTTCCGCGGCACCATTAATGTCGAGCCTGTCCGCGGGGTATATCACAATCCGGAATATCCATTCCTGTATCTGATTGATAAAGAAAACGGAGGAAAAGCGGATTCGCTTAATGCAGGGATTAACTTCTCACATTATCCGCTGATCTCTTCCATTGATGCAGATTCCCTGCTGGAGAAGGACGCACTGATTCGCATGGCCCGCATGTATTTGGAGAATCCGGAAGAAACGGTAGCCATCGGCGGCGATGTACGAATCGCAAACGGCTGCAAGATTGAGAACGGTGCAGTCAAGGAAGTGTCACTGCCTAGGAAGATGTGGCCGATGTTTCAATCGATTGAGTATTTGAAAGCTTTTCTGGGGGGCCGGATTGGCTGGAGCCAGTTAAATGGACTCATCATCGTATCAGGAGCCTTCGGTTTATTCAGTAAAGAGGCGGTTATCGCTGTCGGCGGGTACCGCGGGGGATATCCTGGGGAAGACATGAACATTATTATCAAGCTTCATCGTTACATGCTGGAGAACAAGATCAAATACCGGGTTGCTTTTTGCCCAGAAGCGGTATGCTGGACTCAAGCGCCTGACACGTACAAGATCATCTCCAACCAGCGCAAGCGCTGGGGCCGCGGTAACTTAAAAAATATGATTGAGAACAGCAATATGATGTTTAGACCAAAATATAAAACCATGGGTCTGCTGACGATGCCTTACAACATCTTTTTTGAAGCGCTCAACCCTTATTTCCGGATTACAGGGCTGCTCGCTCTAGCCGGTTATGTAGCCTTGGATATGACGGCTTGGCCTGTACTTGTTATCTTCGGGCTGCTGAACTTCTTAAGCGGATATCTTCTCAGTGTAGCTGCGCTGATCCTTGAAGAGATTGCTTTCCGCCGTTATCCGAAGCCGGCTGATCTTGTAAAAATGTTAACCTTCTCCGCCTTGAAATTCGTAGGCTATCACCAGCTTGGCGTGCTGTGGAGGGTGCAGGGGCATATCCAATACATGCAGAACAACAACTCCTGGGGCGCGATGACAAGACAAAGCTGGGAAGAGCCGAAAGTGGAAGAGGCGGCTTGAATATCACAGTAATAACAGATGAAAGGATGGAATAACTTTGGCAAATACGGTCACGCTTGAGCGTCAAATGACGGTGAATGTGTACGACATTCTAGAGGAGCAGCTGAAAGGGATGGTGAGCAAGCCCAGCGGTGTCGTTTTTGTACATTGCAAGGAGATGGAGCAGCAGCCGGAGGCTGAAGTGAATGAAGCTCTCGAACGTACATGCGAGACAGAATTTCAGCTATGGAAGGACAGCAAGACGAGCACCATCGCCGTGTTTCTTCCCGGGTTGACGCTGAACGCTACACATTATCAGGCACTGCTCATCAAGCAGGAGCTCCTGGGACGTCTCGGCGAGGCGGATCCGCGGCTGACGATTGCCAGCTTCCCGGAGATGGGCAGCCCAAGCAAGCACATGCTCAAAAATATGGCAGAGTCAGCGAAGCTTAGTCAAAGCACTGACATTCAGCTATATACCAAGAACGAAACTATGACAGCACCGGGCAAGATTCTGATCGCTGATTATGACGAGACGACACGCGAGTTTTTGAGAATACGTCTATCCTTGCAGGGCTATGAAACCTTTGAAGCGATTGACGGTCTCTCCGCTATAGAACTTGCAAAACAGATTAACCCGGATTTGATCTTGACGGAGCTTAATCTGTATGGGGTAAGCGGACTGTCGTTTATCCATCAGATTCAGAGCCTTGAGCTGAAGACACAGCCTAAGGTCATCGTGCTGACAGACCAGCGGGTTGAAGACACGATCAGCAAGTGCTTCGAAAAAGGAGTAGACGACTATGTTACCAAACCGTACTCTCCGGTTGAGCTGGATGCGCGCATTCGCCGCTGTTTCCAATAATGCAGTTTCTTAATTAGGCAACACGGATTCAAACATATATATCATAAATTTCCATCTGGAGGGTGAAGTACTGTGACAGAGCAATTCCATACTTTAATGAATGCGATTGAGAACAAGAAAGCGGTGCTTGGAGTAGTAGGATTAGGTTATGTTGGGCTGCCGCTGGCCGTAGAAATGGTAAAACAAGGTTTTACCGTCATCGGTATTGATTTGGACCCATCCAAAGTGGAACGAATTTATCAAGGAGATTCCTACATCCATGATATTACTTCCGAAGATCTGAAGACCGTGATGCAAAGCGGACGTTTTCAACCAACAACGGACTACAGCATGCTTCGTGTCATTGATGCACTGAGCATTTGTGTTCCGACTCCGCTTAGCGAGAATCAGGATCCGGATACATCTTATATCGAGACTGTTGTAGATAATATCAAGCAGCATATGAAGAAGGGCATGCTGATTACACTAGAGAGTACAACTTATCCAGGTACAACCGAGGAACTGATCGAGCAGGAGCTTGAGGCGATCGGTCATACAGTAGGTGAGGATTACTTCCTGTGCTTCTCGCCGGAGCGCGTTGACCCTTCCAATGGAAGGTTTACGACATTCAATACACCTAAGGTTATCGGCGGCACGACGGAGGAATGTCTGAAGCTGGGTGTTGCCCTGTACAGCAAATATGTACAGACAGTCGTTCCTGTGTCCAATCCGAAGGTGGCTGAAATGTCCAAGCTGCTGGAAAATACGTTCCGCAGTGTAAACATTGCCTTTGTAAACGAGATGGCTATGATGTGTGACCGTATGGGCATCGATATTTGGGAAGTCATTGATGCGGCTGCAACGAAGCCATTCGGATTTATGCCATTCTATCCGGGTCCTGGAATCGGTGGGCACTGCATCCCGCTTGATCCGATGTACCTGTCCTGGAAAGCGAAGGGCTTCCGATTCTATAGTCAATTCATTGAGCTTGCACAAAACACAAATGATAATATGCCTTACTATGTAACGAACAAGACAGCGACGATCTTGAACGAGTATGCCAAATCGGTTCGCAAATCAAACATCTTGCTGCTCGGTATGGCCTATAAGCCGAATATTGCCGATCTGCGTGAGTCCCCTGGACTTGAAGTGTACGAGCTGTTCAAGGAAGCAGGAGCAAATGTCGAGTACTATGATCCGTTTGCAGACACATTCCTTGACAAACATGGTTCCACCGTACACAGTGTGAAATATGATCCAGAGAAGTTCAAGTCATACGACTGCATCGTGCTGATTACGAACCACAAGGATCTGGAATACGACGTTATTGCATCCCTTGGTGTGCCAGTGCTGGATACTCGGAATGCGTTCAAGGATTATCCGCTGCCTCACATTTATAAAATTGGCCATTCCGTACAACATCCGGTGACACAGCAGGAAGAAGCGGTACTCGCATAAAACCTGCCGTGATTAGAGGAGGAAAAGCATGGAATGCATATCCTGCATGGGTAAAATGGAGCTTCATGATGGTCATCGTTGTATTTTTACTCATTCTGTATTTTATGCTGAAGTCACCGGTCATGAATGAGAAAAAAGCAACCTGGCTTTGGGATGCCTCACTTATTGAGCAGCATACGGAGGAGATCGTGCAATTCCTGGATGAACAAGAGGTGGACACGGTCTTTCTCCAGACTCAAAAAGAAGTAAGTGATGAGGCTTATCGGTCATTCAACCGTTCAGCGCATGCTGCAGGAATTACGATTCATGCGCTGAACGGCCATGCAGATTGGGCTTATACGGAAAAGCGTAGTGAAGGAACAGCATGGATTGAATGGGTGAAGTCCTACAATGGAGATGCAGCACCTGAAGAGAAGTTCGACGGCATTCAATTCGATGTGGAGCCCTACCAGCTAAGAAGATGGGGGCGGGAGGAAGCAGCCGTCATTGCCGAATGGAGCGAGAACATGGAGGAATGGAGCCAGGCAGGTACGGAAGCCGGGTTGTACATGAGTGCAGCTGTACCGTTCTGGCTTGACTCCAAGGAAGCTCCCGATGGCAGCGGAACGTTCAGCCGCTGGGTTATTGACCGGTTTGACGCCATCGCCATTATGTCTTATAGGGACAGCGGAGAGCAGATGTATGAGCTGTCCAAGGAGGAGCTTGCCGAGGCGGACGAGCTCGATAAGAAGGTGTGGATCGGTGCAGAGCTGGGCCATACCGACGAAGGCGAGCATTTAACCTTTTTCCGAAAGCCGGTAACGAACATGGAATCGGAGATTGAAATCGCAGGCAAGCTGGGCACGACCCACCGTTCCTTCGCAGGGCTGGCGATTCATCACTACGAGGCCTGGTACCGAAAGATAACAGGGGATTTAACCTTTGCGCAAAAAAAAGAGTAGCAGGCTTGCATGAGCAAGCACAGGAGAACAGTAGCTAAGAGGCTGACTGTTCTCCTTTTTATATTAAAAAAAGGTTGACAGTTTGGCAGAATCCATTATAAATAGTTTGATGGGTTAGGTAAGATACTAATCTCCAAATACATAAACAGGGAGCAGAACCTTATAATGAGTAATTTAGAAGTATTGCGAAATCCGAAGCAGCGCAAGCTGCTGTTCAGTGCAGGGCTCAGCTGGATGTTCGATGCGATGGAAGTCGGCATGATGTCCTTTATCGTTGCGGCTCTGGCGCAGGAGTGGCTGCTTACTCCTGGTGAAGTTGGACTCGTATCGAGCTCGACCTCCATCGGCATGGCTGTGGGTGCGTTGCTGGCAGGAACGATGGCGGATAAGTATGGACGCAAGGCAGTCCTCATGTGGACACTGCTTATTTTCTCTGTAGCAAGTGGAATCTCGGCACTGGCTACAGGTTACGTATTTCTGTGCATTATCCGGTTTATTGCCGGAGTCGGTCTTGGCGGAGAGCTTCCCGTAGCCTCTACGCTCGTATCGGAGTCTGTTCCGGCCAAAGAGCGGGGACGAGCGGTTGTGCTGCTGGAGAGCTTCTGGGCAGCGGGCTGGATTCTGTCTGCGCTGATCTCCTTTTTCGTTATTCCCGAATACGGGTGGCAAGTAGCCTTTCTGATTGGAGCGCTGCCTGCACTATATGCGCTCTACTTGCGAAGAGCCATCGAGGATTCGCCACGGCTTCAGAACAAGCAGGAGCTGCGCCAAGTTTCGTTTCGCGAAAAATTCACATCCGTGTGGTCCACTGAGCATCGCAAGACAACACTGATGCTGTGGATTCTATGGTTTACGGTTGTGTTTTCTTACTATGGCATGTTCCTGTGGCTGCCGAGCATTATGCAGATCAAGGGCTTTGAGCTGGTCAAGAGCTTTCAGTATGTGCTGATTATGACATTAGCCCAGCTACCGGGATATTTTACAGCGGCTTACTTCATCGAGAAGTTCGGGCGCAAATTTGTTCTCGTTGTATATTTGGTAATGACCGCAGTAAGTGCGCTGTGGTTCGGTAATGCGGAATCGGAATTCAGCCTGATTCTGGCAGGGATGTCATTATCGTTCTTTAACCTTGGAGCCTGGGGAGGAATGTACGCCTACACACCGGAGCTGTACCCGCTTAAGGCACGTTCAACAGGTGTCGGTCTTTCGGCCTCGATCGGCCGCGTCGGAGGAATCCTTGCACCGCTGCTCGTAGGACTATTGGTGCAAAACGGGGTTGCCGTGGAGTCCATCTTCGTATTGTTTTTTGTTACCGTGCTAATAGGTGCAGCGGCCGTTCTCTTCCTTGGAAGAGAGACAAAAGGGCTTGAGCTCGAAGATTAGGACCATTGTCAGATATGACAAATTTGTAACCTGTGATATAGTGTAATTCGTAGGTGAACGTTTTTGTTCCGCCTTTTCACGTAATGAAGTCAGTCGTCCTTGATGATACAGACTAACATGAATGAAACTGGAGGATATCTGATTTTAATGAAGAAGAAAATAACAACACTATTAATAACATGTGCCTGTGCGCTTTCCGTGCTGGGCTCAGCGACATCAGCGAACGCAGCAACACTTCGGCTTGGCAGTCAAAGCGCAGAGGTGGTTGAAGTACAAGAAAGACTGCATAGCAAAGGTTACTTTACGGCTGGAATCAGCGGTTACTATGGTAACCGTACGAAAGCTGCCGTCAAATCATTCCAGAGAGCTTACGGACTAAGTGCGGATGGTATTATTGGATCTAATACGAAGTCCAAGCTTGAAGCTGTTGCCCCAATTAACAACAAAGTGCTTCGGCATTTGGCAGGAATCATACAGGATGAGGCCGGAGGTGAATCCTTGACAGGTAAGATTGCGGTGGGTGCCGTTATTCTGAACCGGGTTCAAAGCAATGCTTTTCCGGACTCCATAACGAATGTCATATTCCAGAAGAATCAATTTACACCTGCAATGGACGGCAAGCTCAGCAGTCCGACGGCTGCATCCTATGAGGCTGCCCGCAGGGCGCTGACAGGTTACGACCCTTCCAAGGGTGCTCTATATTTCTATAATCCGACAACAGCATCCTCGTCGTGGATGAAATCCAGACCTGTGACGCAAAGACTTGGAAATCATGTGTTTACGAAATAGCGGATAGACACAATTCGCTTTCTCTATAATGTGAAACAGCTTACTGTAAAGATTGATATTGTACTGTAATGAAAAGGAATCATCCGCTGAAGGATATACGCATTCAGGTATCTTTCAGCGGATTGATGAAATATATCGGCAATAAATATAATGTGACATTATAATTATCATAGGTGATTTGCATCCAAATGAATCTATATATACATTAATCTATATTTACAGATATATTTGATTGAATGCATCATTATGACGGTGTTACATCGCTGACCATTCAATCACAACTGGAGGAATGACATCAATGAGAAAACTGACGAAAAGACTTATGATATGTGCCGCACTCTTGGGTGCTTATGGAACGGCGACTGCAGCACCTGCAGGTGCAAGTGCTGCAATCATGCAACAGGGGATTCAGAGCGCTGATGTGCTTAATTTGCAAGAAAGACTAAGCAGCATTGGTTTCATGAATACAGGAACAACCGGATATTATGGCCAGGCAACTGAGAAGGCTGTCCGCTCATTCCAGAAGCAATTTGGACTCAAGGTAGATGGGATTGCCGGTCCAGAGACTATCCGTGTGCTGGAGAAAAAAGCACCAATTAACCAAACCGCGTTAAATCAACTGGCAAAGGCTATCCATGGTGAGGCGCGGGGAGAATCTTTTGAAGGTCAAGTAGCCGTCGGAGCTGTGATCTTGAACCGAGTGCAATCGGATGAATTCCCGGACTCGATCACAGAGGTGATTCTGCAGCCAAGACAATTTACTGCAGTAGATGACGGTCAATACAATTTGGCTCCCGATGAGACCGCGCTAAAGGCGGCAAAGAGTGCTCTGAATGGCTGGGATCCGTCTGGAGGAGCTATGTACTATTATAATCCGGAGATTGCGACCTCCGAATGGAGCATGGAGCGACCTGCGATCAAGAAGATTGGTAATCATCTGTTTACGAACTAATTCAATCATATATGTAAAGAAAGAAGCTGCCACAAATATCTGTGGCAGCTTCTTTCTTTACATGGAGAGTAATCCTGAGTACACCCATCATAGATAAAACCCCTCTGCCGGCAAGCAGCAAAGGGGTTATTAGATATATGTTTATTTATAGAACTCTCTTCGCGCCGGCGTACTTAGGACCCCAATAGGTGTTGTCCAGGCTATCGATTTTTACGCCAGAGGAGCTGGTAGCTGAAATAAAATTATTGTTTCCTACATAGATGCCGACATGGGATATAGAGCTTCCTGTGGTCTTGAAAAAGACCAGATCGCCTTGCTGCAAGTTCCCTTTGGATACGGATGAGCCTTGGTTATATTGGGTAGCTGCGGTACGCGGCAGGGACACTCCGTATTTATCGAATACATATTTAACCAGACCAGAGCAGTCAAACCCGCTTGTTGTCGAACCGCCGTAAACATAAGGAACGCCGATATGCTTCATCGCTTCATTTACAATGCTTGTGCCTTTGACATGGTCGTTTGGAACAAGTGCGGGACTGTATGTTTTACCGGTTGTGCTAATCATGGCCAGCATAAGATCCTTTTTCCAAGTTACGTCATAGCCCATTGCTTCTGATACAAAACGAATGGGTACATATGTACGGTCATTTCGGATAAACACTTGTGTGCCGAGGCTTACTTTGCTGCTGTTGACGACCGCTGTCGTCTGATTGGTTTGAATGCGAATGGTTGTACCGCCCTTGGACAGCTTGACCACCGTTTCTTTACCGCTCTTAAATACTTTAATCGTATAGTTCATTTCGTCAGCAAGCATGCGGACTGGTACTTGAGTGCTGTAATTCTGATCTAAGAATGGCTCCGCATCTGGGAAATCGATCAGATTGCTATTCACTTGAATATTTACTGTATTTGTACTTGATGAGGAGGCATCTGCTTGTCCATTCCCCATAATTAACCCAGCTGCGAGCAGAGATGAGAACAACATATATTTACCAAACTTCTTCATTCTTAAAATTTCCTCCAATTGCCTCCGAGGTTAGCTGTCGGGTTCGAGTAGAAGGTACTCTAGCATCTTTCCATTGCTGCATTCACCCCAAATGTTGTAAATCGTCCCCCGTACTATTCTGATAGATTCGGCACACTTTTTTAATATGAATTAACTGTAATTAATATATATCAAAACAAGGTTAATAAGTATCAAAAATGTAATTATTGTTTTACTTTTTGTACACCAATTACTGGAATAAAACGTAGAAAAAACCGGATTTTTTTGCGAAATTTCCGCTAAGTCGGATAATAAATTGTCATTGGTTTGAAACAGGTGTGTATTAAAGTAACAATATTGTAACTAAATAAATCCTTATGAACACCGTATGTATATCCATATATTGTAAAAATATCAAAACAATAATATATTAATTAAGCGAACACTAAAAAACCCTTATTTTAAAATCACATAAGGGTTTGGTTTGATAAATGATCAAGGCTGCTTCAGTTGCGTCCATCCTATTAACTTGATTGGTTCCAAATGGGCAAAAGTCCAATGCTAATCTTTTTTTCTGCGCCCTGTTAGAAGCAGCAACAGGAACGAAATAAGTACGATCGCAATCGTCCAGGCCCAGGCCATGACCGTATTCCCACTGTCAACAGCAATGTATATGGCAGTAGGGACCGTTTGTGTTCTACCTGGAATATTGCCTGCAATCATCAGCGTTGCGCCGAACTCACCAAGTGCCCGTGCAAATCCGAGAATATACGCAGTAATAACAGAAGGCCAGATGAGCGGAAGGGTAATATACCGGAATACCTGCCATTCATTAGCACCGATCGAGCGTCCGGAAGCTTCGAGCTCGGAATCAATGGACGTAAAGCCGACCTTCATCGTCTGATAAACCAGTGGAAAGGAGACAACAACAGAGGCGATAACGCAGGCTGTCCACGAGAATACGACAGGTGCGGCAAAGATGGTCTCAATTAAAGCTCCAATCCAGCTGTTTCTCCCCAGCAGGACGAGCAGTAGAAAGCCTACAACCGTGGGCGGAAGGACCATCGGCAGCATAAATGCCGTTTCAAGCAGCAGCTTTCCTCTGAACCTGCTCTTGGACATCCATCTCGCAGTAAGCCCGCCAAGTACAATCGTGATTATACTGGACAAGAATGCAACCAGTAAGGATAAGCGGACAGGTGCCCAGAAGTTATGCCAGTCAAATGAAGCTGACATCATTCAGGCACCGAAAATCCGTAACTAGTAAACACGGCATGTGCTTCGGGAGACTGCAAAAAGTCATAGAAAGTTTCTGCCGCTTCGGGATACTTACTGTCCGATACCACACCAGCAGGGTATGTAATTGATGTATAGCTGGCCGGATCGACGGTGTGTACAATCTTCACCTTGCTGGAAGTAAGTGCATCTGTTTTATACACGAAGCCGGCATCGGCGTTCCCCGTCTCGACATACTGCAATACTTGTCGCACATCCTTGGCCTGGACTATTTTGGATTGCAGCTGTTCATATAAGCCAAGCGAAGTCAGAGCCTCCTGTGCATAGCTTCCGGCAGGTACGCTTTCAGGTATGCCAAGGGCAACGATCTTGATATCTTCAGCAGTGAGATCCTGCTCAGAGGTGATGGGTTGGTCGCTGTTGTTAGATGTAATGAGGACGAGCTCATTGGTTAGCAGTGTAGTCGTATTTTCTGTATCAATGAGACCTTTATCTATTAGGGCTTGCGTATTTTTCTCAGCTGCTGACAGAAACAGATCAGCCGGAGCCCCTTGCTCGATTTGCTGCTGAAGGGAGCCGGAACCTCCAAAGTTGAAGCTGAGCTGTATGGCGGGATGAGCTTCTTCAAAGATGGGCTGTAATTCTTCCAGCACATCGGTTAGGCTTGCAGCCGCTGAGATCGTTAGCTCAGTGCGTTCTGATGGCGGGAGTGAGGATGCACTGCTGGCCGAATCGGCATCGTCCGGTGACGAAGCGTTCGATGATGCACAGGCAGATATGAATATCAGGGCGAGAAGGAAGAAAGAAATCATACTAAGCTTCGCTTGTTTTAACATAATCTCCATCCAATCGTTATATTTGATTATAATTAGATATAATTAAATATATTATATTGGTTCTTGAAGCAATTACAATCCAATGGAATGAAAAGAGTATGGTACAATCAATTGCATCAATCATTCGTTATTGCATACCTGACAAGAGGGGTGGCAAATGTGACCGATATTTCCTATACAACCGAGGAAATCGCCCAGCTACTAAAAATATCAAAGTTAACGGTGTATGATTTAATCAAGAAGGGGCAGCTTACAGCCTATCGGGTCGGCAAGCAGATGCGGATCGACCACTCAGATCTTGAGGTGTACAAGCAGCGCTCCAAAGGTGTTGGCCTGCATTCGAGTGAGGAGATAAGGTCCTTAAGTCAGGTGATCGATGCTCCTGCGGTTCCTGTGGCTGTTCAGGGGACGACTCAAGGGGCTAGGCAAGTGGTGATCACAGGACAAGATATGAGCCTCGATATTTTGGTTCGGCATATAGAGAAGCGCTCGCCCGGTATCAGGCCGCTTAGATCTTACGTAGGGAGCCTGGACAGTTTAATTTCCATGTATCAGGGACATTCCGATATTGTCAGTACCCATTTGCTGGACGGGGATACGGGAGAATACAACATTCCCTATATACGCAAATTGCTGATAGGCTGCTCTTATAAAGTTGTGAACTTAATGAGCAGACGAGCAGGGCTATATGTGCAGCCTGGCAATCCTCATGAACTGCATGGGTGGAAGGATCTGGCTAAGCCGGGAATCCGTATGGTGAACCGGGAGCGGGGGGCGGGAGCACGGGTGCTTCTCGAGGAACAGCTCCGCATGCATGGAATCGCTGCTAGAGAACTGATGGGGTACCATGATGAGGAATCCAATCATTTGGCTGTAGCTGGAAGGGTCGCATTCAAGCAGGCAGATGTTGGAGTAGGCATCGAGAAGGCGGCAACCATTGTGCAAGGAGTGGAGTTTATTCCGCTAACGATAGAAAGATACGATCTTGTACTTATGAACAAGCCGGAGAATGAGGGGCTTATACACGCCGTTCTTGATATATTGCGTTCCGAGTCCTTTATCCGTGAGCTGGGTTCGATATCGGGATATGATTTAACCCGAACAGGGGAAGTGCTGTTTGAAGCTTGAAATCAGTAAATACATGCAAGAAGGAGCCGAATGAATGCTTTGGCTCCTTCTTGCATGTTTCCATTAGACGATCAACGTGCTCCAATATTGGTGCCGCTTGGTGTCCCGGCTCCGACCAAATCACTGCCTGCAGCCAGTTTCAAGAAATTGCCCAGTACCGGATTTCCGTTTGTGTCACGGGTAACAGTTGGGACGAGGGACTGAAAATCTTCACTGCTGGCAAGAAGTCCCTTCGCATTGACGCTTTTTTTGTTTTTCCACCATACATTGCTTGATCCTACATCCGTTCCGCTTGTTTTATCACTTGCTCCTCCGGCAAAGGATAAATTGTTCGTAAAGATATGCGTACCCTCATCAAATGCAAAATTGCTTCGTCCATTGCTCCAGGATGTATTGTTCTTGAAGTTGATGGAGCCGGGATTGCTGTTAAACGTAAAGCCGTGCTTTTTGTTCTGAAAAGCAATACTGTTCACCACGGTATGGTTCACCGCAATATCTTCACCACCCAGCTTGAATCCGTTGCCATCACTGCTCGTAGTGGACGTTCCGTCCGAGGTCTGACCATTCTTATAGGCAATGCTGTTGCGAATTGTTACCGTTCCAATTGCGCCTGTATCGTCCTTCGTATAGAGATCCCAGCCATCATCGACATTATAAGCGGCAATACATCCATCGAATACGTTGCCCGGGCCGACCGTGAGCTTGGCAGCAAAACCGTCTGCATCTTCGCCGTTATCCGGGTCGTAATTGTCATGGGAATATGAATTAATGACTTCATTATAAGCGGGCCATTCGCTGTATCCGGCAGTGGAGGCATAGCGGCCAAGCTGAATTCCCGTATCCCGGTTATGATGCGCTTCTATATTCTCAATACGGTTATAGTTTCCGGCTATATAAAGTCCGTTATCCCCCGCCCCTTTAATCTCCAGACCTTTCACAAGCCAGTAACTGCCAAACAGCTGCAGACCACGATTCGTTGACGCAAAGGACTGGGCTGAAAAATCAAGGATTGGTTTTTCATTTCCGTAGGCGGCCAGCGTTTTTCTTGCAGTGGCAGAATTTCCGCTGTTATTTCGATCAATCGTAATGGTAGAGGAATAGCTGTAAGTACCGCCGCGCAGATAGATGGTGTAGCCTGCTTCAATCTGGGTCAGTGCATGTTCAAGGGTCGTCGGGCTTTGAAGTGTCCCAGGATTGCTGGCGGACCCATTCGGAGCTACATATAAATTCCCGGCGGCTGTAACAGCCTGTGTATTCTGTGGTCCAGCTTCGGCAGTCATTACAGCAGGGATGCTCTCGGCGGATAAGCTCGTTAGGGGAAGCAAGGGAAGTGCAAGGGACAAGCTGATACTGGATACAAGCGTTCGGAAGACGATAGACTTCCGTTTTGTTGAGTGGTCATGCAGGTTCAATTTCGTCACTACGATTCCTCCTATGATTTAAATTGGCACCCGTGTGTTGGCAGCGGTTGCAATGTGAATCATACGTGATATGGAGGGGTGCTGGAATAATCATCTCCACTGTTCATAAGGGATAGAGACTATAGCAGTAAATAGCGACTCCATCGTTACAGATCTCACATCATCATAATCATTGCATCAGATGTTACTTCTTTATGTTATTAGCACAAATCAAATTCAACAGGCCAAATAATGGAGCCGCGCGGTATATTCCCTTCTTCAACAGCAGAGAAATGATTGTGCAGCTTGGAGCGATCGGGACCCTCCATTACTTTAACCATATATTCAGCGTAAGTGCTGATGTTAACATCAAAGGTTGTACCAAACCGCTCGAGCAAAAAAGAGGCTGCCGGTAACGGCAGGGATAAATGAGAAGCGGTAAGCGGATTAAGTTTTTGTTTTAAATAATTTGCAATGAGGAGCAGGGAATGACTGTCCTGTGCCACAATGAAGCTGATTATTTCGGGGTCAGTTTTAGAGTACCTGATATAGCCGCCAAGCTTCTCATCAATTAACAAGGCAGAGCTGATCGTACCTGCACCGGGGCTGATCCAATCCAGAATAGATTGTCCCGGAATAAGTGCCAGCGAAGAGGAGGCATGCATATGATCCCACATCCGTGCGAAAGACGGAATATCTCCCTGTTCAATACGGCGTTCCCTTACTACTGCAGTATGATCTGTAAAGATGCTCTCCAAAGGAATACGGATCTGCTCGTCCATCCACGCCTTTCCTTGATAACCGAAGCGGACGTAGTAATGTGGATGACCCAGCACAACGGATAAGACGAAGCCTTTATGTGATGCGCGAAGATGGCCGGCATGAATCAAGGCGGAGCCGATGCCCTGTTTCTGATAATTAGGATGAACCGCCAGCGGAGACAGAATAAGGGCATGATAGGTGCTGCCTTGGATGCGAATAGACTGGGGAGTGAATAAAATATGGCCTACAATTTGCCCATCCAGCTCGCAAACGAGAGACAGCTCCGGATCAAAAGTGCTCCGTGCTCTCAGCATATTGACAAGAACGGCTTCACCCATTCCGTAGCTGTATGAGAAAGTGAGGGCATGCAGTTCTGTAATGGCATAATAGTCTGACGGATACTCTTGGCGGATTGTCCAATTCATTGTTTATAGCGCCCCATTTCTATATCAAAGAGTGCCTGGTTACTTTTGAGCATAGCTTAAGCTAGCAAGTTCATTTTAATGCATCTATAACAAATATAAAGAATTGCTATCAGCTTGTGTTTATGAGATAATTAATGTTTGCCTGAATCAGTTTCGCCTTATAAGAAAAATGTTAATGTGGGGGAGTAACCATGGAGCGATATCCTTTCTCCTATAATCCGACCGAGCCTTTCGTGAAGCAAGTGGGCGATTGGGTGGCGGATGTATTTTATGATATGTTGCCCGAGCACGGTTTTGAAGTGCGGGATGAACAAATTTATATGGCGTATCAGCTGGAAAGAGCTTATGCCGACAAGAAGACGATTTTTGCAGAAGCAGGTGTGGGTACAGGGAAGACGCTTGTATATTTGCTGTATGCGGTGAACTATGCCCGTTATACCCGTAAGCCGGCTGTCATTGCTTGTGCGGACGAGTCGTTAATTGAACAGCTCGTCAAGCCGGAAGGTGACATTGCCAAGCTTGCACGTTACCTGGGATTGAATATTGACGCGAGATTGGGGAAATCCCCGGATCAATATATTTGTCTTAAAAAGATGGACGGCGCCCGTCTTAAGGATGAGGATGCAGGCGTCATTGAAGAAGTATATGACACTCTGCCGGACTTCGTCCATTCGCCTGGAACGCTGCAGTCCTTCTCACCTTATGGGGACAGGAAGGAATATCCCCATCTGAACGATGAACAATGGGACAAAATCAGCTGGGACTCTTTCCAGGATTGTTTTGTATGCGACAAAAGGCACCGCTGCGGGATGACCCTTTCGAGGGATCATTACCGTAAGTCGACGGATCTCATCATTTGCTCTCACGATTATTATATGGAGCATGTCTGGACCTATGAAGGGAGAAAGAGGGAAGGTCAGCTTCCACTGCTTCCTGAGCATAGCTCTGTCGTGTTTGATGAAGGTCATTTGCTGGAATCTGCTGCACAGCATGCCCTCAGCTACAAGCTGAAGCACACTGCCTTCGAAGAAATGATTACAAGACTCCTGGATGGGGAAATCCGCGAAACGCTTGCAGAGCGGGTGGAGGACGCCATTGATCAGAGTAAAGTGGTATTCAGCTTGGTTCAAGAGCTCAGCACCAGCATTCCGGGATCAGATCGAAAAAGAGTGGGCGTAAATGAGGCTCTGCTGATACAGTTAAATCGCTGGAATGATACGCTGGAGGCGATTGACGAGGAGCTGGTGTTCGAGAGCGGCCTGCACACACTCAATGAATATAAGCTTCGAATTGTTGAGGAGCATCTCGAGATGATTCAAACCGCATTGCAGCTGTTCAGGCAGCCTGGCAGCTATATTTGCTGGGCAGAGGAGAGCGAGGATGGGGATGTAACGTTAGCCGTTATGCCGCAAAAGGTCAAGGAAGTGTTGGAGCAGCGAGTATTTGGGCTAAACATGCCGATCATTTTCTCTTCTGCAACGCTATCTGTAGGACAGTCTTTTGATTATGTAGCTAATAGTCTTGGCATTACCGATTATTTAGCGTTCTCTGTGAATTCACCCTATAATTATGCCGATCAGATGAGACTGATCGTTCCAGAAGAGCTCTGCGATGCGGGAGAGCCTCGAAGCGAAGTTCTCTTTGCCAAAAAGCTGGCGAGTGCCGCCAAGCTGCTCGCACACTCCAAAGGACGTGCTCTCCTACTGTTCACCACGATGGAAGAGCTGCGCAGATTCAAACAAGCTGCAGCCCAGCACCCTTATTTCACTTCATATAAGATGCTGTTCGAAGGGGACGGGGAGATCAGCAGTCTGATTGCAGATTTCCAGAACAATGAGGAAACCGTACTCTGTGCAACGAGCTTGTGGGAAGGACTTGATGTACCGGGACCTTCCTTATCCAATGTCATAATCTGGTCACTGCCTTATCCGCCGGAAGATCCAGTATTTATGGCCAAGCGGGAAGCAGCAGAATCCAGCTATGAGGAAGTGGACATGCCTTATATGCTTCTTCGTTTGCGGCAGGGACTCGGGCGATTGATTCGTTCGTCGTCAGATCAAGGAATTGCCGCTGTGCTTGATCCTGAAATTGTCGCTGATTCGAAGGTCAGAGAACGGGTGGAAGCCGTGCTCCCTCAAGGAGCGGTACTCAGAGTAGAGAAGCTCTAATGTAACTGAGCTGCAATCCATCGACTCTTTCTGGATTGAAACGGTCCTGAACAAAATAAAGGTCAGTAATCTGTTCCTCGCCAGTCTTGCAGACTTCGGGTTAGGAGCAGTTTACTGATCTTTTTTGTATAGGATATGAGCTTCTTACTTATCAAAAAAGCCTGTGCTGAGATAGCGTTCACCTGTATCCGGTGCGATGCAGAGCACTTTGTGTCCAGCTCCCAGCTGTTTGGCGATCTGCAGTCCTGCCCATACCGATGCGCCGGACGACGGACCGAGCAGGAGTCCTTCCTTTGCCGCCAGCTGCCGCATGGTATCAAGAGCATCTTCGTCCGTTACTTGAATAATCTCATTCCACACATCGGTGTTCACAATGGAGGGAATAAACCCGGGACTTGTTCCGACCAGTTTATGGGGACCGGGTTCGCCACCGGACAGCACGGGTGATCCGGCAGGCTCAACCGCAAATATCTGAATGCCGGGGACCTGACGGCGGAGTTCTTCGCCGGTTCCTGTAATGGTTCCACCGGTTCCCGAAGTGGCTACAAAAGCATCCAGTCTCCCGTCCATCTGGGTCATGATTTCGAGTGCAGTTGTCGTTCGGTGTGCATCCGGATTGGCATGATTCTCAAACTGCTGGGGGATGAAGCTTCCCGGTATTGTTTCTTTTAGCTCCAGTGCTTTCTGAATCGCACCGGGCATACGCCCCGCAGCAGGAGTGAGCACAACCTCTGCGCCGTAGGCTTTGAGTATGTTAATTCGTTCCTTGCTCATGTTATCAGGCATGACAAGAATCGCTTTGTAGCCCTTGGCGGCAGCATTCATAGCCAGACCAATACCTGTGTTTCCGCTGGTAGGCTCTATAATGGTGGCGCCAGGCTGAAGAAGGCCTCTGAGCTCCGCCTGCCTGATCAAATTAGCTGCGGCGCGGTCTTTTACACTGCCGCTAGGATTGAAGTATTCAAGCTTGACGAATACATCAGCATCTAAAGCTTCCGGTAGACGATTCAGCCTGACGATCGGAGTATTACCGATCAATTCGGTTACATTGTTTACAACGAGACGCTTGTCAGCATGAGGAGCGGCAGGATTATTTTGAGCATGCATGTGAAAGTCCCCTTTATTTTAATAACCTATAATTTTACTAGGAATATATCTTCCTAACATCATACGAATTGAACGGCTGCCCAGTCAAGACAGTTCCGTCAGCTCAATGCCCAGTCGTTCGCTCATTTCCTTCATTACTTCGGTTTTGCAGAAGGTCCACAGTAAATATAAGCGACGGTGATATCCCCGGCACAGGTAGCGCATTTCAAAACCTTCCTTCTGCTTGTTCTCCTCGTAGATGCGGATGCCGCTTCTACGCATGAGAATTCGGATGTCCGTTAAATTTCGGGTTACATCCATCTGGATCCGGGTTAAATGATGGACATATAGCTGTGGCATATGCAGAGACACATGCTGTATGGTGTGGATGTCCTGCTCAAGCACATCCAGCATGAGAATGAGCATCATATATTTTTTGACCAGCAAATGGTCTGCTTCACTGGGGATCGGGGCAGTGAATGGTGTAGACATCCCGTTCACTTCCTTAAATGATATGTCATTGAATCCATTTCATCGTACCTTAAGTTGCTTTAATTAAGAGGATATAGTTATCGTATTTATCATTTTGATGAGTTATGAAATTGATTCAGTTTCTGTCATATTTATAGAACATACGTTCCTGTATTATTATATTCAATATAAGATCTGTTTATGCTTTCTGACAAGTGGAAATTGTATACAGATGGGGAGAGGAGCTTGAAATAAGCGATGATTCATCATCTAGAGATCTATGTCTCTGATTTGAAGAGAAGCACTGAATTCTGGGGATGGCTTCTAACGGAGCTGGGGTATGAGCAGTATCAGAAATGGGAGAGGGGAATCAGCTGGAAATGCGGAACGGCTTATCTCGTATTTGTACAGGCAGAAGATCGATTCCTTGATGTGCCGTATCACAGGTGCAGGGTAGGGCTTAATCATCTTGCTTTTTACGCCGAATCTAGAGCACATGTAGATTCGCTCACCAGTCAGATGAGGGATAGAGGAGTCCTAATCTTATACGAGAATCTTCACCCCTATGCGGGAGGAGAGCAGCATTACGCTGTATATTTTGAAGATCCTGACCGAATTAAGGTAGAGCTTACAGCACCATCAGAGAGTACAAACATTTAAGGCTCTCTTAATAAGAGAAAGGCAGCATCGATCATTGAAGATCGATGCTGCCTAAAATTATGTCATATATTGCGGTTTATCGTAGAGTGCGTCCTTCTCTAATATGACCTTGTACGGGCGTTCCTTGCCTTTCAAGGAAGGGCCAAGCGTGACAATGGGCACCTCGGGCTTCTTGAAACTGTTGCCGCTGTCACCTTCCGGTACAGATCCGGTTGTTTCGCGCGCGGCACTCAGACGTACCTTTGGGGCTCCTCTTTTTTTGTTGAGCCTCTGTCTGATTGGTTTCATCCCAACTCTCCTCCTAACAGGTCGTGAATAGCACTAAATAGTTGGCGATTATCACGGTCAATTTGCTGGAATAGATCATCACCTGCCTCGAGGTGTCCAACAAGATGTACGGTAAATACATAACCACTTGCTACAGGATAGCACAGCATATACTCTTTCTCAAGATAATCATCATACAGATTTACCTTGATTTTGTTCTCCTTGTACGCATCAACGACCATGATTCGACTGGGATCATCCGGCGGTTTGCCGTCATTGATATTCATGGAGTAACGCCTTCCAATCTCACCGACATTTCCAGCTACCTGCTCAATATATCCAGATAGAGAAACCCGGTGCACCGTGGTACCGCGTACGAGAAAATGCGGCCGCGATACAAAAGCCGTTCGCAGTGTATCGCTCATACGGTGGAGCATTTGATCATCAATTTTGCGGGAACGCAGTAGTTCGCGAAAGAAACGAAGCAGCTTCAGCAGCTGAATGCGTTTATTCTCTTCCTCCTGTTTTACTTTATTCACTTTCTCTGTTAAATACATATCTGACCAAGGGCCTAATCTTTCCATCATATCAGCAATTTTGTGACACGCTACCGATACAGCGGGGGCCCAGTTGCCATCTGAACGAATTTCATAAGTCAGGGACCCTAGACCAAGAAGATCACTGGGCATTCGCATGCCTTCAATATCCATACTGCTATCCAGCTCGTTAACATGTTCAGGTAATATAAAGAATATGCGTCCTCTTCCCAATCGGCTCATAAAAAGACCCATTTCAAACAGGGTATTGTCCCGTACCGTTGCGTACATTTTTCCCCGAATCCTGGTGATGTCATCCGGGTGAAAAATAAAAATGGCGAAATCGCTGCTTCGAACCTGCTTATCCAGATCCTCCATCGTATAGCTGCTCGGATTAAATACGCCGGCATACCAAGGAGTGATTTCAGCAGCATACCTTAAATTTTCATGTACAGCTGCGGCAATAGGCTTCGCTTCAAGGGAACATCCGATGAACGCTCTAGGCTTAATCGTCTTCATAGTCCGCTCCGCCTCGCTTACGGGATATGTTTTTTTAAGATCTTTTTCTATATTATACCATTTACCCGAATTTGACGAACCGAAAAGCACCACATCCTGAAGAAAGAGCCGTAAGAACTAGAGGTATGCGACTAAAGACGATGGGTTGAATATTAATAGTCTATTCGCCGCTACATGAAATGGACATGGAGCATGTAATAAAGTGAGTATAAAATACCAAGCAGGCACCGTTTCTGGTATGTTATAATTAGTTTAATCATATATTAAAGAACTGACTATATGCACGAATATATGATTACTAACAGAAAGGATCTGGATACCATGAGTCCCCGAAGGATGAAGCCCCAAAGGACAATTTGGAAACGAAATGATTCCTCGTATACGTAGCTTCCCTTACGCGATTAGTAAAAAGTCACTTGTAAAATGACCAACTATGCGTAGGGAGAGGTAAGCAAAATGAATATTCGAAGGATGAACTCCTCTCAGCTTTCCTTACGCGTTAGTTTCGGTCTGTTTCTGACCAAACTACAAACAATGCGAGGGAATCTGTATGAGGACAAAGCAAAAACTTCTGTTTTGGAATAAGGCGGCTGTAATATCACAAGAACAACCTGTTTCATTCGAAAACAGAAAAAAGACGGCTGTAACCGAGGCCGTAAGATCGATGTTTAATCGGAATGAGCTGAAAAGTATCGGAATGATGCTTTTTGGGACGATGCTGATGGCGTTTGCTTTTTATCACATCAACTATGTAAACCATTTGTCGGAAGGCGGATTTGTAGGATTAGCCCTGCTTGGCAGCTATGTTGCCGGTTGGTCTCCTGCGCTCACCAGCTTGCTGCTGGATATTCCCGTCATTCTGATTGCATGGTATTTTATGGGCCGAAAGTATATGCTCAAAGCCATGCTCGGAGCCTTATCTTTCTCATTATTTTATGAATGGTGCGAACGGTATTCACCCCTGGTCATTGATCTGCAGGGAAGTCTGCTGGCAGCGGCCCTCATTTCCGGGATTTTAACCGGAGTGGGAGCAGGGATTGTTATTGCGAGCGGAAGCGCGACAGGCGGAGATGATATTTTGGCGGTGATCCTCAGCAAATGGAGCCGGATGAAGATCGGATCAGTGTTCTTTATTTTTGACGGAATTGTATTGCTGTTGTCGCTTCTCTTTATGCCACTCAAAGAAACGTTGTATACGGTGCTAGCTGTATGGATTGCAAGTAAGTTCATAACTCTGATTACTCAAGCAGCAGCGAAGAAGAAGCTGCCCGAATATGAGAGGGAAATCTTGCAGCCGAAGCCGGCAAAGACCGATGTTGGGCTATTACCGATACCGAAGCCTGCAACTGCGTACGTAACGTATTTACCTATTAGCGCTAAGGATACCAAGCATCACGTATCCACCACCCGGGTCAAGAAGTCAAGTGCTGCCGGAGGATAGAAGATTATTTGGTATTGATGATACAGTTGAACAGTATACGAAAGAACAGAAGGATCTGCATGTTTGCAGGTCCTTTTTGCGTTGTCTTCACCAACCAATTCCACAAATCTCAAAATTTATCCATAAATGTCATTGAGGATCAGTCTATATTCTTTCAGAATAACCGATTTGCTTCCAGGGATTATCGCCTACAAAGTAACTTATAACGAACAAGAGTCCGAGGCTTTTCATCTTTACTCTGAGGTAGCACTGCAAGACCAAAAAACGCGATAGCTCTTTCCGTCCGAATTAGGTAAAATAATATTACGATATTAATTAAAACTCAGTTTCATCTAATGAAACGTAAATTGCGTTCATAAGGAGGAGAAGGACGATGTCGTTTAGGTTTGTTGGTCTTGATCATGTTCAGCTTGCTGCACCGGAAGGCCGTGAATCAGAAGCACGTCATTTCTTTAAAGAGATATTAGGGTGGACCGAAATTCCAAAGCCGGAGCCATTACAGAAACGAGGTGGTGTTTGGTTTAAATGTGGTATTCATGAAGTACATATTGGGGTTCAGAAGGATTTTACCCCCGCTACCAAAGCCCATCCTGCATTTCATGTTCACAATATAGAAGCTTTAAAGGTGCATCTAGCGAGGCAAAATGTAACCATTATTCATGACGAGGCACGTACAGAAGAAGGTATCACACGTTTCTATGTCCATGATCCATTTGGCAACAGAATTGAATTTCTTGAATTTAGCAGATGAAAAAAACGTTCAATCAGGGTGGCTGGATGGAGAAATAGATGATTAAGCTAGTTCCAAGCTGGAACCGCTTTCGTTATCAGGATTTTCGCTGTTAGCGGGTTTACGATTTATATGGAAATCAGGTCTTTAGACTCGACTACGGTAAAGATTAGTTATAACTTTTCTTTCTCTACCCTGATGGAAATCACGGATTATATAATGTAGTTGTCGGGGCCGACGAAATACAAGGAAAGGAGATGATCCAATTGATCAATGAGCGCGAGGTGACTTTCGCTTAAGTGCGGAAGTTGTGCATTTAGCATGAGAGGAGGCTAATGTCTCCTCTCATTAATTAATTATAGATCGCATGGAAGCTTACGAAGTGTCCTTCTTCTTAGGAAACGTGTGTATCGGAATTCTTTGATTCCATTTGATCGGAGTTATAAAATTTGTAAATTTTAAAAACTACTTCTTGCCTATATAACAATGCTTTCATTATAATAAGTTTAGTTTTACATATTGAAGATTTTGCCACATGCTAACTTGCTGAATATCAGGCGAAATCTAATCTTAAGAAGAGAGGAGAAAGTACAATGCAGCCGTCATTCAAACTTCAACGACAGGAACAACTGAATATGCTCAAAGCAAGGTACCTCTATACCGATACGCGATCATGACAAGGAATTTTGAATGAAGCGTGAGATGGATGATGTGTGTAATGTTTAGCTTATGAATAATCAAGAGGACTGCCTATGGACATTTGTAAACGTTCAGGGTTTTTTTATTTTTTTGAGGGCATAGTTTCCGTGAGAAGGTTACAACAACCAAAAAATGAACGAAAGGAGATGCGAACATGATTTTAAATGTGTTTGTAAGTGATGACGTGAGTGGCCAGAGAACCGTATTCGAGGAGGATATTTATCGTGATGTACAAAAATGGAAGAGATGCGCTTCCCCCTAGCTTGCTGAAAGAGATTCAAAAGTATATTCAAGGAGATCTCATCTACATCCCAAAAGCTACCGAAGAGCGTGCACGCTGGGGAGAAAAGAGCGGAGCCCGCAAGCAGCTAGCTCAGCGCAACGCAGAGATTTCACTGTATTATTCCAAAGGATGGTCTGTTTCGGAGCTGGAGCAGAAGTATCATCTATCCAGTGAGAGTATTCGCAAAATCGTTGTGAAGTCCAGGTAACTAGGATGCTTAGGATGGGAGAGTGTCTTCATTGTCGATAGTCCAAGGGCTTCCGAGTTCGATCGGAAGTCAAATTGAAGATCCATTGTTATTCAGCGAACGGACAGATTTATTACACAATGGACATTTTGGAGAACAGTGGATCGTGATCACCAGGGAAGAGGTCACGGTCTGGACTCCACAAGGAGTCAATATAAGCAGGCTGGAAGTACAGCAAATGACAGAAGCCCGAGCCGTCAGCGGAATAGGCGGCGGCTCCTTAATTGCCGATACTTCCAAAGGTCCTGTTGTTATAGCGAGATATACGGCCGCCCTTACGGCGGTCTATAGTTTCGCAGCTAAGCTGGTATGTGCAGTGATTCAGCAGGAAGAGCTGCCAACTGCTTCGGAAAAAGAAATTCCGCGATATTGCCCGAATTGCGAGCATCCACTGGCGGAAGGAACGCAGACATGTCCTGTCTGCAAAGATAATGGGAAAGTTCTTCTTCGCATGCTCCAGTACGCAAAGCCGTATAAAGGACAAATGATTGTGGCTGGAATCTTACTTGTATTAACTACTCTTGTCGAACTAATCCCGCCTTATTTAACGAAGATTATGATAGATGATGTCTTGAAACCGGATTCAATAGCAGACTCATTACTGTGGCTAGTCGTCGGCTTAGGAGCTGCGATGCTGGTCACATCGGTCATGCAAACGTTTCGCGGATTGCTGGGAGTATGGGTCGGTTCCAAGTTAATGGGGGACATTCGAAAGGATATCTATCACGCATTAATGAAGCTGTCCCTGTCCTTCTTTGATCGCAGACAAACCTCGCAATTTATTGGCCGGGTCAACAGTGACTCGGAGGCGATGCGGCAATTCATGACAGACGGTATTATCTGGGTAACCGGGGAATCTCTTCGAGTGGTTGCCATCTTTGCTATTATGTTTGGACTCGACTGGAAGCTGACTCTCTTTGCGCTATTGCCTATGCCTGTAATGGTGTTCGTGTCCTTATCTCTATGGCCGAAGATCGGGCGGCGTTGGTATCAGCAGTGGAGATCTATTTTTCGTCTGAACGTCATTGTTGGTGACTCGCTTCAGGGGATAAGAGTAGTAAAAGCTTTTGGACAAAGAGAAGGCAGAGATATCCCGATATAGTGAAGTAAATGAACAGCTTGTGAAGCACAACATTCGTATTGAGGGATTGTGGCAGGGAATGTTCCCTTTATTCTCCTTGATCGCTGGTATTGGGACACTTCTCATCTGGTATTATGGCGGAGCATCGGTTATACAAGGCGAGCTTCAGCTAGGTGTACTCATGGCTCTAATATCCTATCTTGGTATGCTGTTTGGTCCCCTGCAATGGATTAGCCAGATGATTAACTGGTCCAGTAATGCACTGGCTGCTGCAGACCGAGTGTTCGAAATTCTTGATACGACACCGGATGTGCCTGATGCTCAGAACCCGCGTGATATTGGCAGTATGAAGGGACATGTCCAGTTCAATGAGGTAACCTATGGCTATGAGAAGCATCATCCCGTATTAAAGAGGGTGAGTCTGGAGGTTCAGCCGGGAGAAATGATTGGGCTGGTTGGACATTCAGGAGCAGGTAAATCGACATTCATTAATCTGATTTGCCGTTTCTATGATCCAGATGAAGGAAGCCTCCTCATCGACGGAGTTCCGCTAACAGAGATTAGTCAAATTGATCTTCGGAATAAGATCGGGGTGGTGCTCCAAGAGACGTTCTTATTCGATGGAACAATAGCAGATAATATCGCTTATTCCAAGCCTGATGCTACACCGGATGAAATAATGCGAGCAGCCAAGATTGCTAACGCACATGATTTTATTGTTCGTCTGCCGGATGGATATGATACACGTGTTGGTGAACGAGGGCATAGGCTGTCTGGAGGAGAAAAACAGCGTGTTGCTATTGCCCGGGCAATTATACATGACCCACGAATTTTGATATTGGATGAAGCAACGGCTTCCGTCGATACAGAGACCGAACGTCAGATTCAAGAAGCCATTTCGAGACTTATACAGGGACGAACGACATTTGCCATTGCACATCGTCTGTCAACTCTGCGAAATGCCGATCGTTTGGTAGTATTGGACAAAGGGAAAATCGTTGAAGTGGGTACACATGAAGAATTGCTCGCGATCGAAGAGGGAGCTTATCGTAAGCTAGTTGATGCACAGCAAGAATTGTCGAAGATCAAGGGGGTCGAAGGCTAATGGAACGGGATCCTTACGATATTCATTTTCTTCAGCCGCCTGCTGTCATGTTTAGTCGGGGGCCGGGAGGCGTATTGCAGGGAGTTGTAGAAGGCGCACTGTATGATGAAATTCTAGTCTATCGAACTTTTCCTTTTAAGTACACTTCTCAGTATATTTCCATTCGTAATGCGAAGGGAGATGAGCTCGGAATTATTAGGGATATAAGTCAGCTGGATGCTGAAAGTGTAGAGGAATTGGGGAGAGAATTGCAATTTCGTTATTTCCTGCCGAGAGTAACCCGAGTTGACAGTGTTAAAGAAAAATCAGAGCTCTGGGTATGGGAGCTGCAGACGACGCTTGGCCCTACACGAATGGCAATGCGTAATTTGCACGAGCATGTGCAATATCCTGAAGAAGGACGATTGATATTAACGGATATAAATGGTAAGCGCTGCGAAATTCTTGATTGGAGAGAGCTTGATCAGCATAGTAGAAAACAGCTGACAGATGTAATTTAAATATCGTTATCATTTTGACAAAGACCGATACAGAGGTGTGATGTATCGGTTTCTTTGTCTTGTCTGTTTATCCTCCAAGTGGAACGTTAAAACAGCAGATCTTTAAGATCTTTAAAGCCCCAGTGGAATTTTTGGAGCCCGAACGACTTTTGCGAAGCAACCGGAGAGAGGGGGCCAAAAATGGAACGACTGAGAGGGAGCCAAAAATGAAACGGACAAATGGAACGTCCTTATACATGATTTATAAAGAGAGAACACATACTTCACAAAGGAACCTTTTTGTGACGGTTAAATTTTATCGACAAGTGAGGAGAAAGAATGCTTAAGACGAAAATTATTTGTACGATGGGGCCTGCTTGCGACTCCATTGATCGGTTAAAGCAAATGATTCAGCAAGGGATGACCGTGGCACGTCTGAACATGGCACACGGCGAACCACATGAGCATGTCCAGCGAATGAAGCAAGTACGTCAGGCAGCAGAGGAGTTGGGCACATTTGTACCGATTATGATAGATATTAAAGGACCCGAGATACGAATCGGCAAACTTAAGGAAGCTTTTGTCCAGCTAGTGACCGGGGAAGAACTCATATTAACAACAGAAGAAGTATTGGGTGATGCCAAACGTATAGGTGTGAATTATGCGGAGATGAATCTGGTTGTTAAATCGGGAAACATCGTACTTATTGATGACGGACTGATTGGACTGGAAGTGATGGAGGTAACTGGGCCGGATATACACTGCAGAATCCTGAATGGTGGTGTGCTAAAGCCTAGAAAAGGAGTTAATCTCCCAGGAATTAAAACGACACTGCCAGGGGTAACAGAACGAGATAAGAAGCATATTGCTTTTGGGCTCGAGAACAAGGTGGAAATGATTGCAGCGTCCTTCGTGCGCAAAGGAGCAGATATTGAGGAAATCAGGTCTATCCTCAAACAAAACAAGGCAGAGCATGTTCAAATCTATGCCAAAATTGAGAACCAAGAGGGCGTAGATCGGATCAACGAGATTATTGAAGCATCGGATGGAATTATGGTAGCTCGGGGTGATTTGGGTGTCGAGGTGCCGATTGAGGATGTTCCAATGGTTCAAATTGAGCTTATCCAAAAATGCAATTTGGCAGGGAAGCCTGTCATTGTGGCTACACATATGCTGGATTCCATGCAAGTGAATCCTCGTCCCACCCGTGCCGAGGTCAGCGATGTATCCAATGCAGTTCTGCAGGGAGCCGATGTTGTGATGCTGTCGGGAGAATCTGCGGCCGGGAAGTATCCGGTGGAATCAGTTCGCACCATGGCTGCCGTTGCCAAGAAGGCTGAATCACTTATTGATTACAGAAGTGGCTTCCTTAAGAAGAGAGAGCAGCATGCGACCAAAATAACCGAGGTTATCAGCCAAAGCGCGGTAAGTGCGTCACTTGAGCTCGGAGCAAAGGTGATTATTACATCCACAGGCAGCGGGTTTACCGCAAGAATGATATCGAAGTATCGTCCGGAAGCGCCTATCCTGGCAATCACATCCAATCCTGAGGTGCTGCCTAAATTATGCTTGTACTCGGGAGTGTTCCCATACTTGGGTGAAAAGGTAACAACAACAGATGAGATGTTTGAATCGGTGACTCGAAACGCGGCAATGAAGGGGTTTGTGGAGCCGGGGGATACTGTGGTGTTGTCAGCAGGGGTACCGATTGGAAGATCGGGAACGACGAATTTAATCAAAATTGTTGAGGTATGCTGAATTATTTTCCCAAAAACAAAGGGTAAATAATTCAGCAATTAAGCAAAAAAGAATCACTAAACGACCATCGATTAGGAGGCGAACGAACATGCCTGATTGGCTGGAGGTTTCGATCAGAACATTGGCAGCAGTAACCGTCCTTTTTCTGATCACGAAAATATTAGGAAAACGTCAAATCTCCCAGTTATCGTTATTTGAATATATCACAGGTATCACCTTGGGAAACTTGGTGGGTTACATTTCTCTTGATCTTGATAATACCTGGTATCTAGGATTTGTAGCCCTGTTTGTATGGGTTGTCGTATCTGCTGTTGCAGAGTATTTTACCATGAAGAGTAAAAAATTCAGGGACATCGTAGACGGGAAAGCAACTGTGTTGGTTGAAAGGGGCGCCTTGCTCAGAGATAACCTGAAAAAAGAACGCCTGACGGTGGATGAATTTTTAGAGCAGCTGCGTAAAAAAGATGTATTCAGGGTAGCAGATGTAGAGTTTGCGATAATGGAGCAGAGTGGTGAGATTAATGTAATGCTCAAAAAAGAGCATCAGCCTCTTACTGCGGATCTATTAGGATATCAGCTGTCTTCCGAGCAAGAGCCAAGAACAATTATCATCGACGGACATATATTACCCGATTCGTTAAACGCTTCGGGCCATAATGAAGATTGGGTTCATAAAGAGCTGCGCAGACTGGGGCTTCCGCTGAAGCAGGTATTTGTAGGACAGGTGGACAGCCGAGGAGAGCTTACAGTACAGACAGGAAAACAATCTTTGCCTAAACCGACGACCTCTAAACCAAACGATCAAATCGCAGAGCTGGTCAAGCGGCTGCAGGATGATTTGACCATGCGAAGACAGTTATCGGCTTCAGAGAAAGACAAGCTGCAATACCAGCAGGCATTAGATCAGCTGAAAAATGCAATGAATGCATATAAATCCCCACAAAAGCCGTAACATTCTTGAATGTGCGGCTTTTCTTTTTCCCTTTAAATACTTTACTTATTCTGGATAAAAAGGATAACATAGAGGGGATAAAGGGCGAAGTCTTGCTAGAATTCCATAAAGGAGAAACAATGTGCAAATTTCAGAAGGGTTCCTGCTTAGAAGTTTAGAAGAGCACTATGAGATTGGAGAAGCCAGCGGGCTTGTTCCTATATCCTCGGGGCATACATCTCATGCCTGCCGGTTAGAAACGATGCAAGGACATCAATTCGTTTTAAGACGACTAAGAAGCAAGCTTCAAGCGGCTTGCGAATATGAAATTTCTAGTACAGCTGCAGCGCATTACGTTACTCCATATATTCTTCCAGGTCGTAATGAAAACGGATTTATAGAGGTTCAAGGCAACGTATACAATCTTCAGCACTATTTGAAGCCGGACAAGGTTCCTGTTCAGCACATGTTCCTGCAAATGGGCAAAGCACTAGGCATCCTACATACCGTATTGAGAAATACGACAGTTCATGATCAAGAAGATCGTTTTTCTCTGGAATACAGCTGGAACGAAGCAACTCAAAACATGTCCGATAATTTAAACGCGTCTCTTGAAAAATATGTAACGGCTTGTCTAGAGATGAACCAACGAATGGAAGGATGTATCCATGCTGATTTGGGCATCTGGAACGTCATTTTTCATGCAGCTTCGGTGTATATCATTGATTTTGGAGAAGCAAGAACAGGTGATTATCACTTCGATGCAGCTGCGTTATTAACTTCGTCGATTGGTAAGGCATGGACAGATCAACAAGCTGCTGCTTCTATTTTTGACTTTAAAAAAGGTTATGAACAGAGCGGTCTACAGCTAGATCAGTCCGTACTTTTAGAAAATATGATCCTGTGGTTGATAAGGGGAGCGGCAACTGTGCTTGCTGAGTATGGAGAAACAGAACAAACGACGTATTACGTTGATCATATCATTGCAGACCTAACAAAATACAACAGACTATTGGGATAAATGCATGAAAAGAAGGGGGAGACAGTCATGCATCAGGGCGCAGTGGGGTTGGATATTGGGGGAACGAATATCAAGGCCGGGCTTGTACGAGATGATGGAGTCATTCTATACGATATGATTGTCCCAACGAATGCAGATAAGGGCAAGGATCAACTGCTTGCCTCCATTGCCGAAGCTGCTGCAAGCTGTACTAGCAAGGCTAAGAGTCTAAATATAAAAGTAGCAGGCATTGGAATGGGAACGGCAGGGTTCATTACCATAGACGGGGCAATTGGCAGTGCGACAGCGAATTTGCCAGACTGGAAAGGAACTCCGCTAAGAGAAGAAATGGAGAGAAGACTTCACCTGCCTACAAGGCTGGAGAATGATGTAAACGTCTTGGCGATTGGGGAAATGTGGCAGGGTGCAGGAAGAGGTCTGTCCGAATTTCTATGTGTTAGTCTTGGAACGGGAGTAGGCGGCAGCATGATAACGAATGGCCGTACCTACCGGGGAAGAAGCGGGTATGCAGGTGCCTTTGGACATCAGGTAATCCAAATGGGTGGAAAGCCATGTACATGCGGTTCGAAAGGCTGCTGGGAGCAGTATGCATCAGTTACAGCACTAAAAAGACAGGTATTGGAAGCAGGACAGCCTGCTTGGGCTGATGATCCCAGACAACTGTTTATAGAAGCCAAGGCAGGAAACGAAGCTGCAAAGAACCTTATCCGTGACTATGCCGAATACATCGCTATCGGTTTGACGAATCTCATTCATCTCTATAATCCAGCGGCTATTATCATCGGGGGTGCGATTTCAGAACAAGGGGATGCCTTGCTCTGTCCGGTACGCGAACAAATAGAGAGGTACACCATGGATGGATTTGCAGATCATCCGCCGCTCCCTATCTTACCAGCCATATTAGGAAATAAGGCAGGAATCATAGGAGCAGCCAAGCTGATTCTTACATAGCTTAGCTGCTCAAGTAACAAGCTCAATTATATATTTTTGAGGTCATAATCTTACCTTGTTTATCATGGATGATGACTCTCATTTCCTTGCCTGATGCGATTTTTTTTGCCGCATCCTCTGCTTCATTTTTTAATCGATAGGTATCCTCTGGCTTGTTTGTGCCTTCTTTTTTGATTGCCCAGCCATCTTCAAAGGGAACAACATGAAGATTCCGGTGATCACCAGAAGAATGAACAGGCCTGTCATTGCTGCTGTCAGAGCTGCTGTTTGCTTCAGGATGATTCTCATCCCATTCTTTGGCTTGAGCAGTAGCGATGGCAATGGACCGGCCTTCCTCATATCCGTCTTCCAGCAAAGCATTTGCAATTTCAACAGCTTTCTCGCGGATTCTGGGGTCAAGATTTTTCATGGATGGAGGGTAGTCGTGTTTGCTCCATGGCATAATGTTTCTCTCCCTTCATTAAGATGTCTCATCTATTTATTACCCGATAACAAAATATCAAAAACATAAGGAGTGAATAGATCATGCTGCTGCAACTTGCTCTGCCGTTTCTGTTTACGATGATTATTCATGCTGCAGACAGCCTGTCCTATGCACTGAGGCTGGGCGGGTTAAGAACGAAGCGGATTACGATCGCTTTGTCTTTATCTGGTGTGCTGCTCCTCGTCTCAAGAACTTCTAATATGGCACAGGGGCCGCTTCTTGGTTCAATGGTTGATAAAGCCAATGGTACAGACAGCAGCATGCTTCAAACTCAGCTTCATTTGATATTAGGAGCGGCAGCAGTGGGAACACTCATCGCAATTCTTATGTTTCCGACCATGGTAAGATGGTCCTCAAGGCTGGTGGTTCACCTGGAGAAGTCAGGCTCGATTCCTGGCATGCTTGCTTCTCTGTGCTCTAAGAACACGATGAAAAATGCACTCCACTATATTTCTTGGCCTAGATTTTCCATGCTCCAGACATGTTTCGGTGGAAATTTACCGAGAAGGCTGATGGTCCTTAACATGTCGGTTACGGCTATTTATACGGTTGGAGTTCTTGCCACTTTATATGCAGCCTATTTAAATCCTGAGCAAGCGATGGCTGCTTCGCAATCGTCAGGCTTAATTAACGGTATGGCAACGATTCTGCTGACTCTGTTGATTGACCCTCGGATTGCACTTCTAAGTGATCGCTCACTACGTGGAGATATTCGTCTGGAGCAGATGAACCGAGTGTATGGCTGCATGCTGATGTCACGTCTTGCAGGTACGCTGCTAGCCCAGCTGCTTCTAGTACCCTTTGCCCTGTGGATTAGTCTTGTGGTTGGCTGGATCTAGAACAGCAGAATATACAGGTGCTAGTCAAACAGGGCCGTTAAAAAAGCGGAACATCCAAAAACGCAGGGCTATATAGATAGCTCCTGCGTTTTCTAATTCTAACAAGCCTGATGGCTTATTTATTTGTATTCTCGAATAGATGGACATACTCAGCGTAGCCCTCTTTCTCCAGATCCTCTTTTGGAACGAACCTCAGCGCTGCAGAATTGATGCAGTATCGCAGTCCATTCTCTCCAGGCCCATCATCAAACACATGCCCCAGATGAGAATCAGCTTCCCGACTTCTGACTTCTGTACGGATCATGAAATGAGACAAATCCGTCTTCTCTTTAATACTGTAGTCCCGAAGGGGCCTCGTAAAGCTTGGCCAGCCGCAGCCTGCATCGTATTTGTCACGTGAGCTGAAGAGAGGTTCACCGGATACGATATCTACATAGATTCCCTCTCCTTCATGATCCCAGAATTCATTCTGAAAAGGAGGCTCGGTGCCATTATTTTGAGTGACATTATATTGCATCGGGCTCAGCTGCTCTTTCAGCTGTTCTTTGCTCATAGGACGGGACCAATGGTTCTCGATGAAATCCTCGCGCCCTGAGCCTTTGCGGTAACGCTTATAATGCCCTGGATTTTTCTTATGATAATCTTGGTGATGCTCTTCAGCTTCATAGAACGTCTGGGCAGGAAGAATAGGGGTAAAGATCGGTTTATCAAATCTTCCGCTTGCTTCAAGCGCCTGTTTGGATACTTCTGCCTTTACCTTCTGCTCTTCTGTATGATAAAAAATGGCAGTTTGATACGAAGTGCCGCGGTCATGAAATTGGCCTCCCGCATCGGTTGGATCAATCTGCTGCCAGAACAACGCTAACAGCTTCTCATAAGGGAATAATTTAGGATCATATGTGATCTGAACAGCCTCCACATGACCTGTCGTTTCGGAGCATACCTCTTCGTAGGTCGGATTTTCCGTATGACCTCCGGTATAGCCGGACCGTACTTTCAAAATGCCGGGAAGATCCTCAAAGGGAGAGACCATGCACCAGAAGCATCCTCCCGCAAATGTAGCCTTTTCTGTAAATAGTGGTTCCATTCTATATTCACTCCATTCTACAAGAATAATTAGATCAACTTGTCCTTGAAGTATTATATCTTAAAAAAACGATATTAACCAAATAGAGAGGTTAACATGGGCCTTGTATTTGCTTTAACCTTATTTTATAAACGGCAAACGCGATAACGAGCATCATAATATAAATCAGAGCTATGCCTGCGGTTTGAAGCGGATGCTCTAACAAGTTCCCTCCTGCATAGGCATACAGAGCAATACTGGGCAGCTTGCCAACGGAGGTTGCCAGCAGATAGCTCCAGAAGGGCAGTGAGGCTGTTCCCGCGTAGATATTGACCCCCATCTGTGGAACGATTGGAAGCATTCTAGCGAGAAGTATCGTACTGAAGGTATGCTGCTCGAACAGTGTGGTGAGCCTGGAAATGACAGGAATACGCTCCAGGTATAATCGGCCCTTGTCCTGAAATAACCATCTGAACATCAGGTACACGACAATGGAGGCAATCGTTGTCCCAAGCCAGGTAACAACTCCGCCCATAACAGCACCGAAGGAGTACCCCAGCAGCCCGATCACAAGCTTATAAGGAAGAACGGGAAACAGAGCGAATAAGGTTGCAATCAGCGTCAAGTTCATGTAATTAGCATGGTCCTGTGCCCATGACATGACTTCATTGCGATATAATAGAAGAAATACAAGCGCTGGCAAATAGAGCAGCGTAAGGAGAAGCCATTTTTTCATCATATCATCCTCTGAAAATTCATTGTTCATTTATTATACCGGATGGTGCAAGACTTACATAACGAAGCCATGCACAAATGTAACTTCACTTTGCTAGTTGTACCGGCCATTGTTACACTAGAGCAGGTGATTATGAGGGAGACAGGAGGAAGTCAAGATCCAGATGAAAATAACACATCGAAAAAGAATTGCGATCGCAGGTTTGGGTGACATCGCAAATAAAGTATACCTGCCGCTGCTTACGGCTCATCCTGAAGTGGAGGTTGTCGGAGTGATGAACCGATCGTTGTCTAAGGTAGAGGAGATCACTTCTCTATATCGGCTTGATCGGGGAACAACCCATCTTGACGAGCTGTTCAGCTGGGAGCCGGATGCCGTTTTTGTACATACCTCAACAGAATCTCACCATGAGATTGTGATGAACTGTATAGAGCGGGGGATTGCCGTATATGTGGATAAGCCTTTATCCTATAATCTTAAAGAATCCATAGAAATGGCGGCTTTTGCCGAATCGATGGGTGTTCTGCTTGCGGTCGGCTTCAATCGAAGGTTTGCTCCACTATACCGAGAGGCACGAGATTGGATCAGCCAATCTGGCGAGGTTGAGAGCATCGTCTGCAATAAGCATCGCATGAAGCTTGACAGCCGCTCAAGCCGTATTACCGTTTATGATGATCTAATTCATATGATTGATACCCTATTGTGGCTTGGCGGTGAGGATTGTGAGCTCGTATCACATCAATTGAGGATGAACGATCAGGGTGCGCTGCTCCAGGCTTCGGGCAGTATTGTGACAGGAAATAGAGGAGTCGGCTCGTTTGGCATGGTGCGTTTTGCAGGGGCTGACACCGAGACGATAGAGCTTCATGGAGCAGGAAGAACGGCACTTATCTATCAAATGGAATCGCTGCAACTCCATGCAGCAGGTGCACCAGCCATCATTAGAACACCGGGAAGCTGGGAATCGGTCCTCACCCGCAGAGGATTCACTGGCTGCGTACAGCATTTTCTGGACTTTCTCGGCAAAGATCCGGAAGGCTGCGAGCTTCATGCCGGCCGTGTGCTTGCAAGCCATGAGCTGTGTGAAGAGCTTCTGATGCAGAACCATTCATGATAAATCATACAAGACAGGAGATATGAGCCTTGAACAAAAAGGAAATGGAAGAACAAATCATTGAAAGCTACAGACAGGATGAGGATATGATGATTCTCGTCTTTGCTCAGTGGTGTGCAAACAATGAACAGAACCCCGAGGAGCTGTATCGCAGAGCGTATCCTGCCCAACAGAACAACGAACGTCTTCAGCATGTGTTGAACCTCGTCGTTCCTAAGGAGGAAGCAGGCGATATTGCTGACGATACACTCCTTGGTGTCCTGTCATTATATGGTAATGACGATCTTGCTATGGTTGTAGCTGAGGTTATCGAGCAGCGCAAGCGTTAGAGAAGTTGTTCTCGATGAATTGAGCGAAATTCCCTCGGCGACATTCCGAATCGGGCCTTAAACACGCGATGGAAGTAAGTATAGCTGTTAAAGCCTGAGGATTCAGCGACATGCTCGAGTGACATAGGACTAAAAATAATGCGCTCCCGCGCCATATTTAACCGGATATCCAGTGTGTATTGCATGATACTTGTATCAAATGCCTCCTTGAACAAATGAACGGCTCTGGAGACACTGATGCCTATGCTGGAAGCCACATCTTCAAGTTTAAACAGGGTAGAAGCATTCTCTACAATGTAATTTTTAATTTGATAAGCCAAATAGCTGGTTTGTGTCGTTGTCGGATGCTCTGAGAGTAAACGATCAATTTCAAGGCATAATATGCGCATATAATAGCTTGGGATCTCCGGAAATGGATTTGCGATCCGGCGCTGTTCGAGAACGATTTGACGAAATAGGCTAAGTAGGCTTTCGGTCAGATCAACCTTGATCCGCGTCGGACGCTTCTTTTTATGCCACCATTCATCCGCCCAATCTCCTGTGAAAAAAATATGATAATCTCCACTTTCGACAAGTGAATTGCCGGCACCGTTCTCCTCATTGTCAATCTTGAGTTCGTACGGTTCTGTCGGATGAAATAACAGCAGATCACCTGATTCTATAAAGGTCATTTGGTCATCGACCCGGGCTCTGCACCTCCCGTCGGTTTGAAGACGGAACAAATAATTTTTAACTCCTTCAGGCTGTGAGAAATAGTAAGGTTTCCGATGAAATGAAAAGCCGGCTGTAAGAACTTGGCAGGATTGTTCGACTGACATAAGTACTGACTCCTTGAAATAAAAATATTGACCAGATTGTTCATGTTTTGATCATATACTTCATTTTAATTTATAAACGAATCGAATACTATAGTACCAGTTAAGAATTACCTTGAAGGTCAATCACCAGAGGAGTGACAAGATCAGTGGAAAAAATGAAGGCAGGCATTATCGGGTGCGGGAATATCAGCAGCATATACCTTACGAACCTGAAAAAGAGTCCTGTAATTGAAGTTGTGGCGGTAGCGGACTTGATTATGGAACGCGCCGAAGCAAGAGCAGCCGAGTTCGGGATAGCAAACGCTTACACTGTTGACGAGCTTTTGCAAAATGATGAAATTGAGCTTGTATTAAATCTGACGGTACCCGGCAGTCATGCCGTAACCAATATAGCTGCACTTGAGGCTGGTAAGCACGTATACGGCGAGAAACCATTCACCATCTCTCTTGAAGATGGGCGCAGAGTGCTTGAGCTGGCAGAAGAAAAAGGGCTTTATGTTGGAACCGCCCCTGATACTTTCTTGGGATCGGGTATTCAGACTGCAATCAAAGCCATACAAGACGGAGTCATTGGAAGACCGGTATCTGCAACCGCTTTTTTCATGGGGGGCGGGCCTGAGTCCTGGCATCCTGATCCGGAATTTTTCTATGCCTACGGCGGGGGACCGATGCTGGATATGGGACCGTATTATTTGACAGCACTTGTTAAGCTGTTAGGACCAATCCGTAGGGTAAGCGCTTCAACCGGCATTCAAATTCCAGACCGTGTTGTTGGGTCAGGACCGAAGCAAGGGCAGAAACTTCAGGTACAAACTCCTACCCATCTGGCAGGAACCATGGATTTCGCAAGTGGAGTTATCGGTACCATGATCGCAAGCTTTGATGTTCGCGCAGGTTCAGGACTGCCGCTGATTGAGATCCATGGAACAGAAGGAACGCTACAAGTGCCAGATCCGAATTTCTTTAACGGCGATGTTAAAGTGAAGCGAATTGGATCGGACGTCTGGGAAGTGATCCAGCCTGTAACGGTAAGTGAGCAGAATGAGCGTGGTCTCGGTCTGAACCAGATGGTAGAAGCGATTCGTAACGGAAGCGAGGCTGAAGCGAGTGGTAAGCTTGGATACCATGTGCTTGAAGCGATGCATGCGTTTGAGTGCTCTTCAATTGAAGGCAGACATGTACTGCTGGAGAGTACGATCGAAGTTCATAAGGAACCCGAGCTTTTATCAAATAACTAACTTACACCGGCTCAATGATCTAGAGGACTTGCTAAACAAAAATTAAATTAACAAGCTGCAGGCGGAGGTAAAGTTCATGACCCAAACATTAAAAGTAGCTATTATCGGTTGTGGAGGTATCGCAAACGGTAAACATATGCCATCCCTTTTTAAACAAAAGAATGCTGAAATGGTTGCATTCTGTGACATTGTCGAATCCCGCGCAGAAGAAGCAGCAAGCAAATTTGGTGCCGAGGGAGCGATGGTATACACAGATTATCAAGAGCTCCTCAAGGATGAGAGCATTGATGTTGTCCATGTGTGTACGCCAAACGATTCCCACTCGGTCATTACCGTGTCGGCACTAGAAGCAGGCAAGCATGTCATGTGTGAGAAGCCAATGGCCAAAACATCGGAGCAGGCCCTTGAAATGATCGAAGCGGCGAAACGGACGGGCAAGAAGCTGTCGATCGCTTATCAGAACCGTTTCCGCAATGACAGTCTCTATTTGAAGGAGCTTATAGAAACCGGAGAACTCGGGGATATCTATTATGGCAAAGCGATTGCGCTTCGCCGCCGAGGTGTTCCGACTTGGGGCGTATTCCTGGACGAAGAGAAGCAAGGCGGCGGACCTTTGATCGATATCGGCACACATGCGCTTGATTTAACCTTATGGCTGATGGATAACTACAAACCTAAGAGTGTAATGGGTTCTGTATTTCATAAGCTGAGCGGACGGGAAAATGCAGCGAATGCATTTGGTCCTTGGGATCCTAAGGAGTTCAACGTTGAAGATTCAGCCTTCGGCTTTGTGACGATGGAGAACGGGGCTACTATTCAGGTGGAAGCGAGCTGGGCTCTTAATGTGGTGGAGACAGGCGAGGCACAGACCCTACTTGCAGGGACAGAAGGCGGAGCCGATATGAAGAATGGTCTTCGTTTGAATGGTGAGAAATTAAGCAGGCTTTATGAGCAGAATATTGACCTTAACGCCGGTGGAGTTGCCTTCTTTGCAGGTGAGAGCGAGAGTGACGCAGATCGGGAAGCCAGAATGTGGATAGAGGCGATACAGGAAGATAAGGAACCTCTTGTCAAACCAGAACAGGCTTACGTCGTAACTCAAATACTTGAAGCTATCTATGAATCAGCACGTACTGGAAAAGCGGTATATTTCGAGTAATAAGCAAACTTCCTTATTCATTTAGAAGCAGCAGTTTAATTATAGTTGAAGTTGAAGTACACATTACAATACAGGAGGGGTTTTAGTTTATGAAATTAGGCGTATTTGCAGTACTATTCGGTGGTCGTAAGTTTGAAGATGCATTAGATTACATCGCGTCCAAAGGTCTGGGTGCTATTGAGATCGGTACAGGAGGACATCCAGGTAATGCTCACTGTAAACCGGCTGAGCTCCTGGAGAATGAAACAGCATTGAAAGAATTCAAGAAGGCGGTTGAATCCCGTGGCCTGATCATTAGTGCGCTCAGCTGCCATGGTAACCCGCTTCATCCGCAAAAGGAAATTGCTAAGAAGTTCCATGATGATTTTGTTGACACGGTGAAACTGGCTGAGAAGCTTGAAGTTCCAGTTGTTAATACGTTCTCAGGCCTGCCTGGTGATCATGAGGATGCTAAATATCCGAACTGGCCTGTCGCCCCATGGCCCAATGATTTCCAGGAAGTATTGAAATGGCAATGGGAGAATAAACTGATACCATATTGGACGGAATGGGGTAAATTCGCTTCTGACCACAATGTAAAAATCGGACTCGAATTGCACGGCGGATTCTCGGTTCATACTCCAGCTACATTGCTTAAGTTGCGTGAGGCAGCTGGTGAAGTCATCGGGGCAAACCTTGATCCCTCTCACATGTGGTGGCAAGGTATTGATCCTGTGGAATCCATTAAAATTCTGGGCCGTGAAGGAGCCATTCACCATTTCCATGCCAAGGATACAACGATTGATCCTGTCAATGTAAATATGCACGGTCTTACCGATATGCAGGATTATACAAATATGCAAACCCGCGCATGGCAATTCCGCACTGTTGGATTTGGTCATGATATCAAAACCTGGGCAGATATTATCAGCGCCCTTCGACTTGTCGGATATGATTATGTTGTCAGTATCGAACATGAAGACGGACTGATGTCCGTTGAGGAAGGTTTTTCAAAAGCCGTCCACAATCTCAAGCAAGTTCTTATTGAGGAACCGCTTGGCGATATGTGGTGGGTCTAACATCAATAGGGGGAAATAAGAATGATAAACGTCACCATCTGGAATGAATTTGTTCACGAAAAAATCCATGATGAGGTTAGAGAAGTATACCCGGAAGGCATTCACAAAGCACTTGCTGATGGTCTTTCTGGAGAAGGATACGCGATTCGTACGGCGACCCTTGATGAGCCGGAGCACGGTCTTACGGATGAGGTCTTGAATACGACAGATATATTAATCTGGTGGGGGCATATGGCTCATGACAGAGTAAGCGACGAAATCGTTAGCAAGGTTGTGAAGAGAGTATTAAACGGTATGGGGTTTGTTGTTCTTCATTCAGCACATTTCTCCAAGCCGTTCAAAGAGCTGATGGGGACTTCCTGTGACCTGAAGTGGCGGGAAGCAGGCGAACAAGAAATTATATGGACTGTAAATCCGAGTCATCCGATTGCAGAGGGGATCGACAGCCATATTATATTGGAACATGAGGAAATGTATGGTGAGTTCTTTGATATTCCAACGCCTGATGAGCTAGTATTCTTGAGTAATTTCCAGGGTGGGGAAGTGTTTAGAAGCGGATGTACGTTCAAGCGAGGCGAAGGCAAGATTTTCTACTTCAGACCAGGACATGAAACGTATCCAACCTACTACCGTCCGGAAATTCTAAGAGTCATCAGCAATTCCATCCGATGGGCTTATCCTCTACATCATACCAAACCTGTATTTGGAAACAGCGAGCCCGTCAGAGCATTAGGTAACGTACTTGTATAAGAAAATTTAGTATATCGTGCCATGGACTTACAGCGAAGTGAGTCCATGGTTTTTTTATAAAAATTATATAGGTATAAAGAACTGGTTATTCAAAAATCAGCGTGGTATAATAAAAATGCTTATGAATCCCGATCTTGCAGGGAAAATTCAAAGTACGCACAGAGGTAGATGGACTGTCTTAGGATGGTCTTTTTTAATTGAAACGGTTGACTGATTTTACATGTCATTAGCTTCATTTTTGGTTAATGATTATAGTATACTTCATGGGATATTGTATAGTTTCTTTCCATATACCACGAAATGTGCTATTATGATATGTACTAACTAATTGTAAGTTTGGGTTAATGGAATTATTTAAAGAGGTGAATATAATGGAAGGTCAACATCTGAAGATGTGTCCAAGATTTGAGTCGGCCTTTTCATTCCTGGGCAAACGATGGAATGGTCTCATTATTCAAACATTAATGAATGGTCCTAAACGATTTAAAGATATTTCGAATCTCATACCTCAAATGAGTGATAAAATGCTGTCAGAGCGAATGAAGGATCTGGAGAGCGAAGGCATTTTGATCAGACATGTATATCCAGAGACACCTGTGAGAATTGAATACGAGCTTACCGACAAAGGAAAGGCACTCCAACCTGTAATGCAAGGAATTCAGCAGTGGGCGGAACAATGGGTTGAATAGCCGAAGCTAAGTTCGTTCGTGGCGTCATGAATCTTGTGTGGAGAGGATGAAACTCATGGCAGATATTATTGTTGTTGGTGCAGGTCCTGCAGGAGGCAGTGCAGCTATTTTTGCGGCTAAGGCAGGCAAAGAAACGATCGTTCTTGATAGCGGTGCAAGTATGACGAAACGCGCCTGGATAGAGAACCACTATGGGACCGAGGGCATTTCAGGGCCGGATCTGTTAACATCAGGCAGAAAACAGGCGGAGAAGTTTGGCGCTGTTTTCTACGATGAGAAGGTAACTCTGGTTACTTCTGAGAGTGGTCAGGTCAGGCTTACAACAGAATCGGGCAAGGAATACACGGCACGGCATGCGATTCTAACGACCGGTGCCAATCCTGAACTGGCGGCAAATAGCGGGATTCGTATGATTGAAGGACGTGAGCCAAGAATAAAATCAGTTATTGAAGTGGATCGTCTCGGCAGAACCAGTATGCCATGTGTGTGGGCTGCGGGTGTCATTGCTGGAGTCAGTGTCCATACGATCGTGACGTCCGGTGACGGAGCAAGGGTGGCCATTGAGGTGCTCAGTGAGCTTAACGGTGAACGGTATGTTGACCACGATATGCTTAAGTAATGACCAAACTTTTTATTTTTCTGAAGAAAGATAAAGGATCGTCCTTGCACAAGTCGGTGCTTTTCGTAGTATAATTGCAGAAAGGTCGAAAAGGCATAGAAGGAGGGCGATCTACTTGAACAAAATCGTCGTGTCTCGTAAAGTGAATTACTTTAAACAAGATGTTGCCGAGCTTGAGCAAGCATCCCTCCGCGTTCAGTCTATCTATGAGAAGGCAGCTAGAATGGTGAAGCAGTATTTTTCTCCAGCAGCAGCAGAGAAGCTTGAGGCAACAGTGCAGTCCCAGCGCTCATATTTTCAAAAGTGGATCCACACGAGCAAAGGATGGAAATTCATCGGAAGTGAATATCAGTATGAACAAGCAGAAGACCATCCTTCATTAGCTGATCTGAAAACGGATACAAGCATTGGCGAGTCTACAGCATTGTCTGCGAGACTTGGCGGCTCCTTTGCCAGCTTAATTCTTCAGGCATTCATATGGTCACAGTATGAAGAGATTCAATTGTTCCATCCGTTTCTTGGAGATGAATCATTCTATACGGGTGAAGAGATGGATGTCATTGCAGCCTACTTTGTGCCGACTTATTTGACGGAGAGACCATTGTACGAGAGTGGAATCCATTATCGAAGAAGAGATAACGGAGTTACCGTTTATCAAGAGGATGTGCCTGCCCCATCTGTCGTTTTTGATTCAGAGTGGGGAACGATGGAAGGTAAGCTTATGACGGGAGTTTATGTATCAGGTCTGCAATTTAAGGGGCTTGGTCCATATTTGAAAAATATGAGCGGTAAACGAATATATATGCAAGCAGCAGTTCAGTAATGTCAGACAGGTCAAATAAGAAGAGCCCAATTTTGGGCTTTTTTCTATTTGAGTTGAAGTTAAACATAAGAAAATAGTATGCTATATAAATAGATTGTAGAATAATGCAAAAAAAAGTAAGGCGGTGATTGCATGAAAGTGCGGTACTCATTTACAATTTCAGCAATAATTCTACTCTTGTTCATATTTACGGGCTGCAGTTCGATAGACAAGGGGACAAGCATGGCGGAGGACCAAACTCCGGGATCTGTTGAACTCCGTGTAGAAGGCGGCAACTACATACCCGCACTAACTCAACCTGTACAAATTAGAATTAATGAAGGACTAACAGTACATGAAGCAATCGATCGAGTCGCTGAATTTGCTGAAGGTTCGAATGCAATTGCTTCAGTTGGCTCATATGTATTAGATGAGTCTCTTGAGTGGAGATTAAAATTAAATGATGAAGATATTGGTTCTGATGCATGGGGACATTCTTTAGAAAGCAAAGATTCACTAATTCTATACATTCAACCTATTGTCCAGATTGAAAATATGGAGCCATCGGCTGTGACATTAACGATTTATGGTGGAGTAAGTCAGCCAGATTTGCGGGGTTCGATTGCAAGTCTTTATTTTCCTAATTTGACGGTACGAGATATTCTCGAGAAGAATGAGCGGGTCCAGCTGACAGATAACAAGAGATTCATTCACTCCATTGATGGTTATGTCCCGCTAATTACGGAAAAATGGAAAATTGAAGTGAATAATAAAGAACTAATGGAATATGGACTAGATATGGTTCTTAGTCCGAGGGATGAAGTTAGATTAGAGCTTGCTGAACGACAGTAGTCGTCGGCAGGCTTTTTTTGTCGATAAAAAGACCTAAAACATCCATAGTGAGAATATTCACATAACAAAACATCCTACCATGGTATCATTTTGAAATATTCGTCAAAATTTGATTCCCATTTCAGAATCTTTAATTTAAAATAATTAGGTGAATCAATTTCATTTCAGAAATGAAGACATTACCGTATCTTGGAAAGAAGGGTTAACCTATGGGTGTGATCAAAGGGAGAATTAAGGAACAACAGGTGCCTGTTAGTGTGTCTGAATTCATTAAGGCCAGGGCTTATCCAATTGGAAACGAGCGGGATTTCTATTCATTGATCGGACGTAAGGTTACTCTAAATGACCGAGAAATTGGCGTGTTCAGAACAAGTGACGGTGGTCTGTTTGCTCTCGATAATGTCCGCATAAATCCAGAGGGAATAAGGCTGACGGAGGGGATTGTGTCTAGACATACGGTTTATGATCCTTCTGACGATTGGAAGATTGACCTGGAAACGGGAGATGTCATAAGAGAAGCTTTTAATATTACCAAGGTGCAAACATATAGGGTGCATAACATGAAGGGCAAATTATATATTGTTGTTGGATGAATCAATGGATGGTCTATATCATTTCATATATAAAAGGAAGCCGAATCTTTCTCTTAATCAGAAAGTCGGCTTTTTTGTATATGCGCTAAATTCTGCAAATTTCTACAGGGCACGCCGGTTGTCTGATCATGGCAAGAAGATGTGGATCCGACATGTATATGTCCCTGGCATTCATAATGATGAGAACGATCTGTTGAGTCTGGGCCGGTTTATAGGGACACTGGAGGGGGGTAGATAAATTCGAGATTCTTCCTTATCATCAAATGGGAATCTATAAATGGAAGCTGCTAGGCAAACAAGAATATCCGCTTGAGGGTGTCCCCACTCCTGAACAAGATGAAATAGACCGTGCTTACCATCTCATTGAGACTGGACGCAAGGAGCAAGCAAAATACAAATTTGATATGTTGTCGTGATAACGAACTCCCTTCTTACATGCGAAGGGAGTTTTTATGTATTTTTTCGAGGATTTTATCCCTCGATCTTTAAATTGTGGTCCTATCGGAAGAACAGCATTGTTTCTATAATGTAAATTGTAAAGCAAGTAAGTTACATACAATACAAGCTCATAGAAAGCGGGGGCAAACGGATGTTGAAGAAAAAGTTTGGTTCTATGATGTCGTTAATGCTGGTTGTATCACTAACACTGGCAGGTTGTGGAGGTGGCTCTAATACAGAAACACCTGCTGCGGAGCCCGGAACTTCTGGTGAAACGCCGCCGGCAGCTTCGGCTGAGCCGTTTGAAATGACGCTTCGGCATACCCAGGTCGGTGCGGACAAGGAACGCAGGCTTGCGATCCTGCAGGACGTGGTTAAGAAAGTGGAGGAGGAAGTCGAAGGCGCATCATTTACGCTAGATGGGGTTGATTCAGACGTAAACCGCAAAGAAAAGCTGCGGGGGGAAATGGCCGCAGGCAATCCGCCGGATATCTTCGACCTCTTCGGCAGTCCGGATGCTAAGGTATATGCCAAAGAAGGCATGCTTCTTAATCTGACGCCAATTCTAGAAGAGCTGGGCATTCAAGACAAATTCTCTTCGCTTGAGCCATTCACTTATGAAGGCAATGTGTATGGTCTTCCTGTCGGGGGATCGGGTGAAGGATTTTTCTACAACAAGGAATATTACGAGTCGAAGGGTTGGCAGCCGCCAGCTACCTTTGCCGAGTTTGAGCAGCAGCTGGCTGATATTAAGGCAGATGGTAAAGTGCCGCTGGCAGGAGCTTCCAAGGCTGGCTGGGTACCGCTTATGCTGACGAACCATCTTTGGTCCCGCTACGCAGGCTCTGATGTTACAAACAAGTTTGTTACCGGGGAAGCGGCATGGACAGATCCAGGAGTTGTCAAAGCCTTTGCTAAACACCAGGAATGGGTTGACAAGGAATACTTCAAGAAAGGCGAGCTTGGATTTGAGTATGCGGAGTATACGACTCAATTTACGAGCGGTGAAGCCATTCTGATGTACGATGGAACATGGAAATCATCGGTATTCAAAGAAGGGCAGTCCGGAGAGGGCTTGATTGGAAAGGTCGGATTCTTCAACTTGCCACCGGTAGATGGAGGAGTCGGAGATCAAACTTCTCTGATGCGTGATGTGAATAATGGATACGGATTTGCGGCTTCAATTGCAGACGATCCACAGAAGCTGGCAGCAGTCAAATCATTCATTAAGAATATGTTTAATGAAGAAATGCAAATTAGAGGCTTGGTTGAAGACGGCGTGCTGCCAGCGATGAAATTCGATGAAGCTGTTCTGACCGAAAGTATTACGGATGATTTGATGAAGGAGATTGTAGCTGTACTTAATGCTTCCGCTACTTCTTTCCCTGCATTTGACTCGCTTGTTCAGGCCGATGTAACGACAGAAATCAGTAATATCCAGATTCAGAAGCTGATCGGCGGCCAAACGACCCCTGAGCAAATGGCAGAAGATCTGCAGAAAGTGCAAGAGGAAGCAAACGCAGCAGTGGAATAGCAATCGTTACGATGAAATAACAGGACTGCTTACCCCGGACAGCGTCCGGGGTTTTTTTACACACTAAATGGGTATGAGGCTGTACATTATTGGCTCTTCCATGGGAGGCTGTTGGCACATGAACAAATCACTCAAGAACCCTTGGGTATACTCGATGTTTATATTACCTGCCTTGATATTGTTTATTATGTTTTTTATTTATCCGATCTTGAATTCGATATACTACAGCTTTACCAGCTGGAATGGCGTATCTGAAAATCCGAAATTTATCGGTTTTGAAAATTATACTAAAGCATTTGGAGATGAGAGGTTCTGGGAGTCGGCATTGAATAATGGATGGTTTATTCTTTTTTCGTGCGGTATTCAGGTTCCACTGATTGTATTCTTCTCTCTTCTTATTGCGAATGTGAAGCGGCTCAAGGGTCTGTACAAAACGGCGGTATTCCTTCCCTCAATTATGTCTACAGCAGTTATTGGGATATTGTGGGGCTTCATCTATGAACCGAATATCGGGTTGTTAAACCAGATTCTCAGTCTGTTCGGTATCGAACCGATCTACTGGTTGTCAGACGAGAAATATGCCATGTTCTCCATCCTGCTGACGAATGCCTGGCAGTGGACTGGCTTCTACATCATTATGGTACTCGCAGCGATTCTCGCCATCCCGCGTGATCTGGACGAAGCTGCTGAGATCGATGGAGCGAACCGGCTGCAAAGGGCATTGTCCATTACACTGCCGCTGATTAAGCCTATCATTTCTGTAGTCATCATGCTGTCCATTGCGGGTGCCATGAAGGCGGCAGATATCGTTATTGTTATGACAAAAGGCGGACCAGCCGGATCAACAGACGTGCTTGCAACCTATATGATTAAATATGCGATTACAAATTTTAAATACGGCTACGGAAATACCATTGCTGTCCTCATATTTGTATTTACACTCATTCTGACGGCTCTTTATCAAGTGCTGATTGCCCGCCGCAGTGAAAGGATTGAATACTAATGATGCGAAGCTTGAGTAAATCAATCCCCCATGTATTTCTGCTCAGTTACTTGCTCGTTATTTTGTTTCCATTTCTCTTTGTTATCTTTTCATCCGTCAAGAAGGATAACAACGCGATTGCGCTTAATCCGTTTGGCATCCCGCAAGAGTTTGCATTTGAAAATTATGTGGAAGCCTGGGTTAATGCGAAGATCGGAACCTACTTTTTTAACAGCTTGTATATTTCAATTCTGGCCTCGGTGGTATCAATCTTGCTCGGAGCGATGTTTGCCTTTGCGATAACAAGAATGAAGCATGGAAAATGGAACGCTGCCTTCTTCAGCCTGATCCTGATCGGCATGCTCATTCCGAACAATTCCCTCATGCTGCCCATCTATCTGCTTGTTCGCAAGCTTGGCATCCTGGATACGCATCTTGCGCTCATCATTCCTTATATTGCAAATGCGCTTCCGTTTACAATTATTATTCTGGCTGCTTTTATGCGGTCGCTCCCAAGTGAAATTGAGGAAGCTGCCGTTATGGACGGGTTGAGGGCACAGGGTATTTTTGCTAGAATAGTGTTACCTCTAACCATTCCAGCGATCGTTACGGTATTCATTGTTAACTTTCTTGGCAACTGGAATGAATTTCTTCTAGCCAATTACTTTTTATCCACGGACACACTTCGTACCCTGCCTGTAGGAATGGTGCAGTTCAGAGATCAGTACCAGATGAACTACGCTCAGATGTCAGCGGGTATTGTTTACAGTGTCGTGCCGGTTATCATTATTTATTCCATTTTGCAAGAGCAGATCATTGAAGGTGTAACCGCAGGTAGCGTCAAAGGGTGACGAGACTTACGCTTATGCTCTTCGACCGGGGAGAAATGCGTTCTTGAACTTGCGTAGCAAACTTGTTGTGGCGTTTCTGGCATTGATCATCATCCCGATGTGTGTCATGGGCTTTGGAACCTTTCTCGTGACATCGAGTACAATTGAGAAAAAATACAGCGAGCAGGCTGAGTATGCGCTGAAGTCGATCAGCTACAGCATCGAAAGCGTGTTTCAGGAAATGAACAATGTAACGGACAATGGAATTGCTACGTCTGTGTTTCAGATGGCTCTCGAATCTGAGAAGCCTGTGAACCTCGGTGAAAGCGATCAGCTCTATCTGAATGCGAGTCAGCGGAATTTTCGCAGCCTGCTCTATAATTACCCTGCGATCAGCTATGCCTTTCTCTATAATTTGGAGCATTCCACCAGCGAGCGGATCGTCTCCATTTTTACAAAAGAAGACTTCAAGGCACTTCCCTTCGGGGAGTTCACCAATCATCCACTATACAATCAAGTGAAAGAATTAAACGGTGTTCCCCTGTGGATTGCTCCACTGGAGCATCCAGAATTCACAGGATATGAGCCTGTATTTACACAAATTAGGCTTGTAAAGGAGCTTAGCTTTTTTCAAAACATCGGTGTTCTGGTTGTACAGATAAAGAATTGGGAAATTGACCGGATCTTCCGTAATCTCAGCATGAGCGGCAATCAGGATACGGAATTCATGATGGTAAACCAAGATGGGCTTGTCGTATATGATCCATCCGGTTTTTATATTGGGCGGTATATGTCGGAGCTGATGAGCGAGACTTTTGCAAGCAGAAAAGGATACCACAGCACCAGGCTGAATTTCGACGGAAAAGAGAGCATACTTTCACAGTACCAAATGAAGGGATACCCATGGCAGCTTGTTTCTGTAACCGAATGGAACACCTTGGCAAAAGAAACGAATCAGCTTGTCAGCTGGTATGTGATTATTATTATTTGCTGTCTATTTGCCGCTCTTATGTTCAACGTCTTTTTTATGAATCGGATTACAGGCACGATCGCGGTACTTGTAAGGTTTATGCGCAGAGTGGAAGACGGAGATTTCAGTGCAAGGATCGAGGGCAAAGGCTACGACGAGCTCCAACTGCTAGCACAAGGCATCAATGATCTCATGGACAAAATCAGCAGCTTGTTCCGCAGAGTCAAGGCAGAGCAGATGCAGAAGACAAGAGCTGAGCTTCGTGTGCTGCAAGCACAGATTAAGCCGCATTTCTTATTTAATACACTGGAGTCCATTAATGGACTTGCTCTTCGTGGCGAAAGAAGGAAGGTCAGTGAGATGGTAAACAGGCTGGCCAGTATTTTACGTATCAGCATTCAGGAAGTGGAAGAAATTCCGATCAAGGAGGAAGTGAGGCATCTAGAGAACTATTTGGCGATTCAGAAATACAGGTTTGCTGATCTATTTGAATATGAGATTGATATTCCGGAGAAGCTCGAAACGTTTCCCATCCTTAAGCTCACCCTGCAGCCCCTTGTCGAGAATAGCATTCAGCATGGATTTGAAGGAATTGATTACAAAGGAGTCATCCGGGTAACTGCATGGGAAGATATGGGTAAAGTTGTGCTTGAAGTGCGGGATAATGGGATCGGGATGGATAACAACGTCCTTGAACGCTTTGAATACATGGCGAAGACGACGGAAATGGAGGATGAACCTATATCTCCGGCGATGTCTGAACGTCGCGGTCTTGGTGTTCGGAGTGTAGCCGACCGAATTCGCATTCAATATGGAGATCATTACGGTATATTTATCTGCTCTGCGAGTGGGGCAGGAACGATGATCCGGTGTGTACTACCCAAAAACGATTGGGGGGATTCGTCTTGGAACTGAGTGTGCTGCTGATTGATGATGAACAGCCTATACTTGATAATTTGAAGGAGTTTATCGACTGGGAATCGCTCGGAATCAAGGTGGCTGGAGTTGCCCGTACAGGAAGTGAAGCCTTGGAGCTTAGCGCCCATGTTCAGCCTGATCTCATTTTATGTGATATTCGAATGCCTGTCATGGACGGTTTAACGTTCATTGAACAATACCGTGTACGAGGCGGGGAAGCAGAGATTCTGCTGCTTACCGGCTACCAGGAGTTTGAATATGCCAGACTAGCGCTGCAGCAAGGCGTTCGTGAATACATATGCAAGCCGATCGATTATTTGGAGCTGGAGTCAAAGATTGGTGCGCTTGCAAGCAGTATCAGTAAGAAGAAGTACAAGGAGCAGCAGGGTACGGTGCGACAGCTCCACATGAGCAAGTGGATTCGTCGAAAATGGCTGCAGGAAGTATTGCTTGGAGAGTCTCCTAGTCCCAATCCTTGTATGGATGTGAAGTCCACCGCAGATGGATCTCGATATTCTCTAATACGACTTGATGCACAGGATTATTTCCTGAATTCTTTGCTATGGCCTGAGGAGGAGCGTAAGGAATGGCATGAGTCTGTTGGCGCTGTAATCGAAAGTCATTTGGCCTCCTCTGGGACAGCAGGAGAAGTGATCCAGACACGGGATGGGGAATGGTGTATTGTCATTGAACATGATTCCTTACTGCCTGAGACAGGATCTATGATTCCTGTTCTACTTGAAGATCTGGAGCGTAAGTTTGCAGATGCATCCGGCATGGCCGCGGAATTGTATGCTTCTGGCAAGATCGTCTATGATTACATGCTTGCCGAAGAATACAGAGATGCTCAGCGAGCGATGATGATGTCTGAGCAATCCGGCACACGGCATGAAATCAGGGATGAGCAGGAGTCGGGCGAGGAGCTGGAATGGATGTCCCGTGTGTGGTCGGATCGATTGACACTGGCTGTTCGCCAGAAAAACAAAAATGAGGTTATAGCGGTACTGAAGCAGATTTACAGTTTGATGTGCACCGATAATGGTGGGAATAACGGCAAGGCCATTAAGTATTTTCACTACATTGTCGTTCTCATGCTCCGTGATTTGCACGAAATGAAGCTGCTCCAGACAGATGCAGAAGAACGAATATGGAATGTGATGTTACAGACGCTTACGCTCCGCGAGTATTATGAGCTGTCTCTCACCTTGGCAGAAGCATGCGCCAGCGAGCTGCCGAGGCGCACGGCAGGAGAACTGGTTGCATCCGCAAGAGATTATATCGCGGCAAGACTTGATAAAGATTTGGGGATTGAAGAGATGGCAGATCAGCTTGGAATCTGTTCAAGCTACTTCTGCCAGTTGTTCAAAAGCCATTTTGGCGTCACATTTGTTGAATATGTAACGAGAGAAAGAATGGAGTCTGCGAAAGCGATGCTCACCGGAACAGACCGGAGCATCGCTTCCATCGGAGCGGCGGTCGGGTATCGGGAACGGAGATATTTTTCAAAAGTGTTCCATAAATATTATGGGATGAAGCCTTCTGAATATCGTGAGATGGCAGCCAAGACAAACTGAAATCTTTGAAAACATAAGTAAATGACGACATAAGAGCAGCTTCTCCGATTTGGGGGATGTTGCTTTTTGTCATTTTTTAGAATGTGGAGAGCAACTTTTTAGTTACAACTGCGTCTAATAATGAGACATGTAGCGTGATACAACTAAGCGATTAGAAGGAGTCGAGGAATGAATTTCAAGAAATTATCTATTCTCACCGTCTTTGCCGCTTCACAGGTACTGATGGCATTTCCGGTGAGTGCACAATCAGACAATGCCGGACTTCAGCAGGGACAAGCCCTTGATCAACAAACAGAAAGTGTGCAAGGAAGCCTGTCTCATGACGTAAAGAATAACGAGAACTCTTCTGATACCCATGTTGAAGTGAATCAGGACACAGAACCCGCAGAAGAATCCGTAAGCGGAGCTCAAGACATATCAGGTGACACCGAAACGGGCAATGTGGCCAATTCTGGGAATACAGCAGAATCAGGCAATAATGCTGAACCTGGTAATGAGGACAGCGGTGAGCAGTTAGATGAGTCTCAAGCTGCAGAATCTACAGAGAAGAAGGAGCAGACTTCACCTTCCGAAGAGGATCGCACGGAGTCAGAAGCTGTAGAGCAGCAGTCGGTATCTCAGCAGGTAAGCTCGGCTAAGACTAATACAGCAGCGAATACAGCTGTCAACGCAAGCCAGCTTATCTTATTTTATAATAGCAGCAAGATGATTCAGGACGGTGTAACTTATTACGCTCCACAGCCGATGGTTGTGAAGAGCGGTGTTTCATATGTGCCGATTCGCGCATTGGTTGATCGTGTTGGATACAAGGTTTCGTACAACTATGCGACCAAAGAAACGCTGATTATTCAGGGCAACAACGAACTTCGCTTCAAAACGAACAGCAGCAGCTATACTGTTAACGGCGTTTCGAAGAGCATGAAGGGTGCTTCCTACCAGACGAACAATACGTTTATGGTGCCACTGACATCGATCACCCAAGCACTTGGCATTACTTACAGTGTGGATAACATCAATAAACGGATTATTCTAAATCTGTCGAATAAGCCGGTTGCTAAATTCAGCATTCAGCCGAGCACAGTGTACGCAGGAGATACGGTAACTTATGTAACGGCTCCTTATTCTCCAAAGGGCCTTGCCATTATCAATGAGCGCTGGGAAGGCAGACAGGATGTATTTGAAGCGGAAGGGAACTATACGGTTAGTTATTATGTTCAGGATTCGAGCGGTACATGGAGTGATCCATATACAATTACTATTAATGTAGAGCGACCAAATCAGCCGCCGATCCCGATGTTTACAACGGACAAAGAAGAATACAAGATGGGCGAACTGATTACGTACAAGGACGAGAGCACCGACGACGAGTATATTGTCGATACGCAGTGGGACAATAACGCATCAGCATTTTTCACACCTGGACCCAAGACGATTCGTTTAACGGTTACGGATAATAAAGGTGCAAGCCGCACCTACGAAAAAACGATCATTATCACAAATGAAACGCTGTATACATTGAATGAGTTTAACCGTCTTTTTACACCGATTGGAGAGGAATTCTCCTTTGACGGTTCGATCGTGCCTACTTGGGACAAAGTAAATTATACTTACACGGATCAACCAGGTACACTGATACGAAGCAATAGTCCTGAAACGGTCAATCGTGAAGGGATTCTATATCAGGACAGTGCAGTCGGCAGTACTCGATTTTTGCTCCACCATCTAAATAACACCGGTAAAAAAGTGAAGATGTACGTGGTTGCAACCAATAACAACTCGGCAACAGCTACACTCCGCACTGAGAATCTAGGTCTTGCAGGTCCGACCAACATTGCTCAGGCTGCAGGCAAAAAAGCGGTACAACGATATTTTGAAACGATGCAGGATGGCACAAAATGGTCGACTACTCAGCTGAAGCCGGGTGAAAGTAAGCTGATCCTTACAGATCTAAGCTTGTCCAGCTTGGGTCAGAGTCAAATTATTTCACTATTTTCTGATGTTTACAGCAATTATCCGATAGACTATAAGGTCATTATGATTGATGAGAAATTGGATCCTTTGACTACAGTGAAGAAGCTGCCTGTTCTTGATCGGGATGGTGTCCACAACCGCGGAACTTATGAGAATCCGACTCGCATTATCAAATACAGCGAGACGATTGGCGAAGAGTCACAGCGTCTTGTTATCGGTGATAACAAGGATGATCCGAACGTGTCGGGTGTAGATCCCATGGTAGGAGTAACGGCTTCAAACTCCGGTAACTTTGGTGTCCTGTACAAGATCACTTTGGATAAAGTAGCTCCGAATACATTGATCTCCTTTAATCCACGCGGAGGGACCTATTCCGGTTATGCGATGGTAAATGGAATGCCCATTCCTCTCGCAAAGAGCGGAGGAGTAAGTGCTCCGAACGAGCAGGTTGTATTATATCGGACAGGCAATTATGAGCAAAAGGTCGAAATTTGGTTTACTGCTGCGCCAGCTAGCAGTCTTCCAATCAACCTGTTGTTTACGGCATTGCCGCAGGTTGAGGAATAAGATTTCGTTCATACAAGGAAAGAGCTCTATATCAGAGTTCTTTTTTTGTTAAGGGATTTGTTCTTAGATGAACCACGAAAGACGTGTTCGTTGACGTGACTCTTGATTTCAGGCATTATAAGGGTATGACACAAATAGGTATGACAGGAGGGTAAGAGTCATGCTGTCCACGGATCAAATTATTGAAGCTATGTCCGGTCAAGGACTTCGAATTACAGATCAGCGCAAGACGCTGGCAAGACTTTTTGCCGAATCAGAAGGTTATTTGTCACCAAAAGATGTTTACGAATATATGGGCAAATCATACAGCGGATTAAGCTTTGATACGGTCTATCGCAATTTGAGAGTGATGCAGGAACTCGGCGTATTGGAGCAGGTCATCTTTGAAGACGGGGTTAAATTTAAAGCTTCGTGCAGCAGTGGTCATCATCATCATCATTTGATATGTCTGAATTGTCAGAAGACACTGCCGATCGAGTTCTGTCCAATGAAGCTTACAGACACACCAGACCAGTTTCAGGTTGTTGAACATAAGTTTGAAGTGTTTGGATATTGCAGAGACTGTCAGACAGAAGGTAAAGCCGATAAAAATATGAAAAAGTCTGCTTCTAAAGGTCATTAATAATGAAGCCTGCTAGATTGATCGCGAAGGCACCGGTCAAATTCTATCGAAAATTCATCTCACCGCTGAAGCCGCCCAGCTGTCGTTTTTATCCGACCTGTTCTGCTTATGCACTCGAAGCGATTGAGGTGCACGGTGCTGTGAAGGGGTCTTTGCTCGCGGCGAGACGGATAGCAAAGTGTCATCCTCTGCACCCAGGGGGAGTGGATCTGGTACCTCCCAAGAAGGGCAGCGAAGGTAATACTTCCTCTTAGGCTATTGCGCCTTGACATTAATAATGCTGTTTTGTATGATTTTTGTGAATAAGCTCAATATTATAGATGTAACTTATACGCATATTTTTCCTATGAAGGGATAAGTACGATCATATATGCTTTAGTACAGAGAGCCGGGGGAGCTGCAAACCGGTCTGAAGCAAGATTCGGAAAATGGTCCTGGAGGAACTGCTTTCGAGCCATATCAATCCTATTAAGATTGACAGGTAAGGGAGCGGCGCATGCCAGCGTTAGCGGGCACAGTTAAGCAATGGATCTTGACTGGTGTGAGCCTGATTTCTTACCTGAATGGGAAGGGATCAGGGAATTTGGGTGGTACCACGTGAGTTTAACAGACTCTCGTCCCATATGGGATGAGGGTCTTTTTGTATTGTTTTGCATGGTGCTGTAATCCCTTAGTTACATATTAAACATTAGGAGGTATACAAAAGTGACAGACAAGAAAACGTTCTACATTACAACACCGATCTACTATCCCAGCGATAAGCTGCATATCGGTCATGCTTACACTACCGTAGCGGGGGATGCGATCTCAAGATACAAACGCCTAAGAGGCTACGAGGTTCGTTACTTGACAGGTACAGACGAGCATGGACAAAAAATCGAGCAAAAAGCCAAGGCAGCAGGTAAAACGCCGCAGGAGTTTGTTGATCATATTGTCGCAGGAATTCAGGATTTGTGGAAAAAGCTCGAAATCTCAAACGATGATTTTATTCGTACGACGGAGCCGCGACATACATCCATCGTTCAGGACGTGTTTGAGCGTCTGGTTCAGCAGGGAGACATCTATAAAGGTGAATACGAAGGCTGGTACAGTATCCCTGATGAAACCTATTACACGGAGACACAGCTGGTGGATACCGAAAAAGATGCGAATGGCAAGATTATTGGGGGAAAAAGCCCTGACAGTGGTCATCCGGTAGAGCTCGTCAAAGAGGAAAGCTACTTCTTCAAAATGAGCAAATATGCAGATCGGCTGCTTCAATACTATGAAGAGAACCCGGATTTCATTCAGCCAAAATCTCGCAAGAATGAGATGATTAACAATTTCATCAAGCCAGGTCTTGAGGATCTGGCCGTATCCCGCACAAGCTATGAATGGGGAGTCAAAGTATCCAGTGATCCTAAGCATGTGGTGTATGTATGGATTGATGCGCTTCTGAACTACATTACAGCTCTGGGATATGGGAGTGATGATGCTTCCTTGTACGATAAGTTCTGGCCGGCAGATGTTCATTTGATGAGTAAAGAAATCGTACGCTTCCATACGATATATTGGCCGATTATGCTGATGGCGCTGGATCTTCCCCTGCCGAAAAAAGTATTCGCCCACGGATGGCTGCTCATGAAAGACGGCAAAATGTCCAAGTCCAAAGGGAATGTCGTTGATCCAGTGACGCTGATTGATCGCTACGGACTGGATTCCCTACGTTACTATTTGCTGCGTGAGGTACCGTTCGGATCTGATGGAACATTTACTCCCGAGAGCTTCGTAGAGCGGGTCAACTCGGATCTCGCAAATGATCTTGGCAATCTGCTTAATCGGACAGTGGCGATGGTGCACAAATATTTTGAAGGCAAGACGCCTGCATACCAATCCAGAGTGACTGAATTTGACGGCACCATTGAAGAGCTTGCGCTGAGTACTGTAGAAAAAGTGGAAGAGGCAATGGAGAATCTGGAATTCTCTGTGGCACTGACGTTAATTGGTCAATTCATCAGCCGCTGCAACAAGTACATTGATGAAACTCAGCCATGGGTGCTTGCTAAGGATGAGGCGAAACGTGAGGAGCTCGCTTCCGTTATGGCCCATCTGGTGGAGAGCTTGCGTGTAGCATCCATATTGCTGCAGCCGTTCTTAACTCAGGCTCCGCGCAAAATCTGGGAGCAGCTCAACATTCAGGAAGGAGAACTTACCAGCTGGGACAGCACCAAGCAAGCAGGACTTGTTCCAGAAGGGAATGAGCTTCGCAAGGGCGAGCCGATCTTCCCGAGACTGGATGTAGAGAAGGAGGTTGCTTATATTGCGGGTGCCATGTCCGGAGGGACCAAAGCTGAGCCGGCCAAAGAAGCAGATGCCAGCGTGGAAGCACCGGAAGATCTGCCGGAGATCGGAATTGAGGACTTTGCCAAAGTAGAGCTGCGTGTTGCTCAGGTTACCGCGTGCGAGCCGGTGAAAAAGGCGGATAAGCTCCTTAAGCTGCAGCTTGATCTTGGTTACGAGCAGCGTCAGGTCGTATCCGGTATTGCGAAGTTCTATTCACCAGAAGAAATGGTGGGCAAGAAAGTCATCTGTGTTACGAACTTGAAGCCGGTGAAGCTGCGCGGCGAATTGTCGCAAGGGATGATTCTTGCTGCCTCCCATGGAGATCAATTGACGCTGGCTACGGTGCCTGAAAATATGCCGAATGGAGCAATTGTGAAGTAAGAGGCCTATATTTTCGTAAGTTATGAAATCGATTCATCCTGCACATAATCATAAAAAGAGGATTTAAAGCTTATAAATGTGAAGAGCGTTCCTTTTGTGGACGCTCTTTTTTTGTTCTAAATAGTTATTGACAAACTTAGGAGGTATGCCTATACTACTATCTGTTAGTAATCATAATGATTACGATTAATTCGATGCGGAGGTTATTATGAAATATAGTTTGTCTGGGAAAAAAGTACGGAATTTAGCCGGGGGAATATTGCTTAGCGCTGTGATGATATTTACAGCGGCATGCGGCGATGAAGCGAACAACGGATCACAAGGGCAAGTTGAAGAGGGCAAGTTTAATGTCGTTACGAGCTTTTATCCTATATATGAATTCGCTAAGACTATAGGCGGGGAAGATGCCAACGTTATTAATTTGCAGCCAGCGGGGGTTGAACCTCATAGCTGGACTCCACGTAGTCAGGATATTGTAACTACTTCCAATGCAGGATTGTTTCTCTACAATGGTGCCGGACTTGAAGCATGGGTACCGAACTTCTTGAAGGGATTGGACAGCGATTCTAATGTTAAATCCGTAGAAGTAACCGAAGGGATCGAGCTTATTGATTCGGAAGGTCATACACATGATCATGGTGCAGAGGAAGCAACAGATGAACATGCTCATGAAAGTGAAGAGGAAGCTGCAGATGAACATGCTCATGAAGGTGAAGAGGAAGCTGCAGATGAACATGCTCATGAAGGTGAAGAGCACGCTCAAGAAGATGAACATGCACATGAAGAGGAGCACACTCATGAAGAAGAAGCTCCAGCATCGGACGACGGACATAACCATGGTTCCACCGATCCGCATACTTGGGTAAGCCCTAAATCAGCAATGATTATGGCAGAAAATATCAAGGACAGCATGGTTGAAGCAGATCCTGAGCACAAAGCAGGCTATGAAGAACGCTATGAGGCACTGAGACAGCAGTTAGAGGATTTGGATGCCAAATTTACAGAGGAACTTTCAAAAGTACCTAACAAAGAGATCGTAGTATCTCACCAAGCGTTTGGCTATCTTGCCCGTGATTACGGCTTGACCCAGCACCCGATTATGGGATTATCTCCTGATGCAGAACCAACAGGACAAGATATTATGAATTTAGCTAATCTGGTTGAAGAAGAAGGGATCAAATATATCTTCTTTGAAGAGATGGTATCTGATAAGCTGGCCAAGACGCTTGCTTCTGAAGCGGGTGTTGATACGATGGTGCTTAATCCGGTAGAAGGCATAACAGAGGAGCAGCTGCAGAACGGTGAAAATTACGTCACTTTGATGGAGAAAAACTTACAAAATTTAGTCACAGCTTTAAAATAGACTAAGAAAATGATAGGATTATATTAATATGAATTAAAAGGATGGAACATTTGATGCAACCAGCTACAGCACTATGCCATGATCCTGTCCTTGAGCTTAACAATTTATGCTTCTCATACGGTGAACAGCAGGTGATCAAGGATCTGAATATGACCGTGAAAGAACGGGATTTCGTAGGCGTGATTGGATCAAACGGAGCAGGGAAAACGACGCTGATGCGGATGCTCGTTGGACTGTTGCCCCAAGGGTCTGGTGATATTCGAATGTTTGGCACACCAATCGCAAAATTCAAGGATTGGGAACGCATTGGATACGTACCGCAAAAGAACGCCTTTAACCCATTGTTTCCGGCTACGGTTAGAGAAGTCGTACAGTCGGGGCTGTACAACAACAAAAATATATTCCGAAGAATGAGTCAAAAGCATAAGCAGCAATGCGATGATGCGCTTGAAGTCATGCGGATTCAGGATTTGGCTGATAAGAGGATCGGTCAATTGTCTGGTGGTCAACAGCAGCGTACTTTTTTGGCCCGGGCGCTGATTAACCGTCCAGATTTGCTTATCCTTGATGAGCCTACAGTAGGCATTGACGCTGAGACACAGGCCAGCTTCTTCGAGCTCGTTACCCACATGCATCAGCATCATCATATGACTTTCTTAATGGTATCTCATGATATTGATATGATTGAAGGATACCTTGGAAAAGAACCCGAGCAGCAGAACGGCAAGATCAAGTTCTATGCTCGTCATTCACATGATCTGGAGAACTGTGCTCAGACAGATTTACAGCATTCATTGTTATAAGGGTTAAGGAGTCGTGGAAATTGGAAATTCTAATGAGTGAATTTTTTCAGCGGGCGCTGGCTGGCGGGATACTTATTGGTATCACAGCCCCGCTGATTGGTTTGTTTCTTGTGCTTCGCAGATTATCGATGATCGGGGACACCTTGTCGCATGTAACGATTGCGGGGGTGGCCCTTGGTTTTTTACTGGGTGTATACCCGATTGCAGTAGGCCTTATCTTTGCGGTCTTGGCTTCATTTGCTATAGAGAAGCTGCGTAAAGCCTACAAGAGTTACGCTGAATTATCAATTGCTATAATTATGTCCGGGGGAGTAGCGCTGGCTTCCTTATTCTTTACTCTTGGTAAAGGCTATAATGGGGATGTAATGAGTTATTTATTTGGAAGTATTTATACGCTGGATACAACCGATCTGACGGTTGTCGGAATCGTAACCGTTATTGTTATTGCGGTAGTATCTATTTTTCATAAGGAGTTCTTCCTGCTTAGCTTTGAGGAGGATGCGGCAGCTGTTACCGGTCTTCCTACCAAGATTTTGAACATGCTGCTAACCGTGATGACGGCACTGGTGATCAGTACAGCAATTAAGATCGTTGGTGCGCTGCTTGTATCGGCACTATTGACCATTCCGGTTGCTGTCAGTCTCTTGATTGCGAGAAGCTTCAGATCTTCTATTATACTATCTGTCATAATTTCAGAAATTGCCGTCATTGCAGGACTTGTCATTGCAGGTGTCTGGAACCTTGCCCCTGGAGCAACGATTGTTCTCATGCTTATCGCTATGCTTATTGTCATTATGCTCGGTAAAAAAGGAATTCGGGCTTAAGATATTATCTTGTCCGAATTCTTACATTCGTTCTTAGGGGGGCGTTGTAGTCATGCCTGATGTGAACGTATTATTAGCCTTTTTAGCAGGGGTCGCTTCCTTCTTATCGCCCTGTAGTCTGCCGCTGTATCCATCATATCTGTCCTACATAACGGGTTTATCGGTGCAACAGCTGAAGCATGAGCAGAACAAGCGTGAGGTCCGTATGCGTACATTAAGCCATACACTGGCATTTATCCTGGGCTTTTCCGTCGTATTCTACACACTCGGACTGGGCGCCGGCATCTTTGGCGAATTTTTTCACGAGTATAAGGACTTGATTCGGATGCTGTCCGCGATTCTTATTATGGTGATGGGGTTATTTCTAATTGGGCTGTTTCAGCCGCAGCTATTAATGAAGGAAAGAAAGCTTGATGTCAAATGGAAGCCAGCCGGTTATTTCGGTTCCTTTATTTTCGGCATTGGCTTTTCCGCAGGGTGGTCCCCTTGCATTGGTCCTATTCTTACTGCCATTATTGCTATGGCAGCGACTGAGCCGGGCACCTGGGTTACCCTTATTACAGGATATACAATAGGGTTTGCGCTCCCTTTTTTCTTGCTGGCGTTTTTTGTTGGAACAACAAGGTTTATCAGCAAATATTCAGGTGTACTGATGAAAGTCGGCGGCAGTGTCATGGTGCTGATGGGCATATTGCTCTTTACAGACCGAATGACCCAAATTACGATTTGGCTGCAACGGATTACGCCAGAGTGGATGATTTTCTAAATGGTACTTTAGGTATGTATAGAAGCCCATCAGTCGATGACTGATGGTTTTTTTGCATTTGCGGATTGATCATGCATTCAACGGCTTTTTACCACGAACTTAGGTGAAATAATCGATCTTTGCTTGAGGGAAAGCTTCGAAGATGCGTTCGGTAATAAATTCACGGAGAGCCTGCTGCTGATCTTTGGGGTATACATATTTATATTGTCCCCACTTCCCCCATTTGGTCTCGCGTTTGGCTATATCCATTTCCAGCTTGGATTTGGGATAGCGCTGCTCAATTACATTTTTGGCTGTCTTGGTAAAGCGATGCTGAATCATCTCAAATGTTAAATCCTTTGTCGCATCCTGTGGAAGGTTTTCTTTAAGCCGTTCCAGCAGCTCGCTATAGCCCTTTTCCCAGCCGTCATACCAAATAATAGGGGCGATAATAAATCCGAGCGGATAACCGGCATGAGCTATTTTTCCTGCTGCTTCAATACGTTCTTCGAATCGGGAAGTGGCAGGCTCAAAATTCTTAATCACATACTCGGCATTCACGCTGAATCGAATACGCGTATGGCCGTTATGCTTAATGTTAAGTAGTGGATCTACATGATGATATTTGGTAACGAACCGAAGTCGTCCAAACTCTTCATCAGCCATAAAGCGAATGAGATCGCCAAGGCTCCCTGTAATATGTTCAAGCCCGACAGGGTCGGAAGTACAAGCAGCTTCAAACCGGGTAATTTCCGGCTTGCGTACTTCAATATAATCCTTCGCCGCATGCAGTATATCCTCTGTGTTCACATATACACGAATATAGGGCTTGCTCCCAAGCGTGGTTTGCAGGTAGCAGTAGTGACAGTGTCCCATGCATCCTGTAGATATCGGAATCGCATATTCGGCAGAGGGCTTAGATTGATCGAATTTAAGCGTTTTGCGGAGGCCAACCACGAGGGTTCTTTTGGCAATACGATATTTCTCCTGATCCGTCTCCCCTGGCAGATTCGTAATTCGGTTATGCGAAGTGGTCATTCGATATTCAATATTATGAGTTTTGACCCATTCCATAATGCGTTTGCCTTTATCATATTCAAGTGCCTGTGGTTCAAAATAAACTAAATCAGGAACAAAGGGAGCTGTAGGCTTAAGCTTGCGTTTAGGCTTTTCCGGAACGAGTAACGTCATGGGTTGTTGGCTCCTCTCCCTATATTCAATTCTTTGTTATTGTGCCATCGGTGTGTTCATATTAAGCGTGGTAAGTTAAGTCATGTAAGGAGCGCTTGTCAGGCTTTAAGACTTGCAAATCGCAAGTGATAACATGTATCATTACAAGAGCAAAGTTGTGCGATCGAATCAGACGCTAGTTCATAAATGAAAAGAGGTAAGGCAAATGCCAACGCCCAGTATGGAAGATTATTTGGAGCGAATTTATAAGTTAATTGACGAGAAGGGCTATGCGCGTGTATCCGATATAGCTGAGGGGCTGGAAGTCCATCCTTCCTCTGTAACCAAGATGATCCAGAAGCTGGATAAAGACGAATATTTAATCTATGAAAAATACCGCGGACTCGTGCTGACGCCAAAAGGCAAAAAGATGGGCAAGCGCCTAATGGACCGTCATGAGCTGCTTGAGGAATTTTTAACGATGATTGGCGTCAAGAAAGAGAATATCTATACAGATGTTGAAGGGATAGAGCATCATTTGAGCTGGGATTCCATTACATGCATCGAAACACTTGTCGAGTATTTTCGCAGAGACAACGCCCGCTTAGAGGATTTACAGAATGTGCACAAAGAATTGACAAACGAATCATAGAGGAACACCGTCCTGATTAAATTCCGGGACCGGTGTTTTTCTTTTTATCCGCAACTAACCGAATATAACCCGCGTCTATATTCATAGGAAATGGTTTATTTTTCTAAATACCAATGCTATGGAGGACAAGGGTTGTATGAGGAAATTGAAACAATGCATCGCATTATTGCTAGTCTGTTTGCTGGCATTTCAAGGGGGAACTGTAACATTCGCAGCCAGTACGTCAGCAATTACAATCTATTTGGATGGAGAGAAGCTGGAGACGGACGTTGCCCCTTATATTGTGCCTAAAGTCAATGTCACGATGGTGCCGCTTCGTGTAATTAGTGAAGGCATTGGCGCTTCGGTAGGGTGGAATCAGGCGTCCAAAACAGTTCGGATTCAGGGGTTTGGCAATGACTTGTCGCTGACACAGGGGAAGAGCACGGCGATTGTAAATGGAAGAACGGTGCAGTTGACCGCGAATGTGACCAACACTCAAAACCGTGTGATGGTGCCGATTCGTTTTGTCAGCGAGCATCTGGGCCTTATTGTGAAATGGAATCAATCGGCCAAGACCATTCACCTCACTTCTACAAATTTGTGGCCGACTGATCCGGAAATTCCGATTGTACCTGGAGAACCGGAGGATCATGATATGAGAGGCGCGTGGATATCCACCATTAACGGTGACTGGCCGAAATCAGGCTCAGCGAACAATGTCGAGAAGCAAAAGAGAGACTTTATCCAGGAGCTCGATAAGCTGGAATCTATGGGCATCAATGCCGTATTTGTTCAATTGAGAGGCGCTGCCGATGCAATATATCCTTCCACACTTGTTCCCTGGAACAAGGTATTGACAGGCACACAAGGTGTAGATCCAGGATATGATCCTGTCAGCTTTATGATTGAGGAGGTACATAAACGGGGGATGGAATTCCATGCTTGGTTTAATCCTTTCCGAGCTAATACGACAGCCGACAGCAGCAAGAACGCAGCCAATCATATAGTGAACCAGCATCCGGAATGGATCGTTACAGCTAAGAATCAGATGTACATTAATCCGGGTATTCCTGAAGCAAGACAGCATATTATTGATGCCATTATGGAAGTTGTGAATCGCTATGACATTGATGGGGTTCATTTGGACGATTATTTCTATCCATCAAATGTTACCTTTAATGATGCTGCTGCCTTCAAAGCGTACAATATCAACAACTATAAAGATATTAATGACTGGCGTGTAGATAACATTAATAGGTTCGTTCAATCACTTGGGGAACAAATCGAAGCCTCCAAACCTGGAGTCGAGTACGGGATTAGTCCCTTCGGCGTGTGGAGAAATATCGCAGACGACCCGACAGGCTCGAATACGAAAGCTGGCGTGACAGCTTATGATGACATGCATGCCGATGTTCGTACCTGGATACAGGAGGAATGGATTGATTATGTTGCTCCGCAAATCTATTGGAGCTTGTCGCTTCCAGCTGCGAGATACGATATTCTGGTTGACTGGTGGGTTGATGAGGTGACAGGGACGGACGTAGATCTGTATATTGGTCACTCACCATATAAGCTGGGAACTTCAGAAGCAGGCTGGCATACAGCGAATGAAATTATTAATCAGCTCAAATACAATGAGCAATATCCAGAAGTAGATGGCGATATTTACTTTAGTGCACAATATCTGACCAAGAATCCGCTCGGATTGGTTGAGGCCCTGCAAAACTATTACGGCAAATGAACTGATATTTTGGATTCCTAAAAATTTGAGCCCCAACCTAAAAAGTCCTTTGACCTGCTTAAGGTCAAAGGACTTTATGCTAATGATATTTTGGTAGCTCATCGTCATTTTTGCTTTTCTTTTGTCCTTCAATGACATGAAATGGGTAGCTCTTGCGCTTATTCGCTGACGGTCCGGATCTATGTCCTGACTTGTTCCGTTCAAGCTTTGCCATCGTTGCCTTGGAAGGCTTAACCTTGGGATGTCTGCCAGTCAATGCCCGTGGTGGTCTCTTATAAAACCAGAAGATGAGTCCGCCCAGAATCAGGGGAAAGATCAAGGCAGCCCATTCACCCCGCCGAATATGCTCATATAAACCGAAGACCGCCAATATGATGATGGTCCAAAAAACCAAAGCATGCTTAATCATGTCAGATCCTCATCCTTTCACAGGATCAAGATTACCGCTAGTTACACTGAACGTTGCGGGTGATTTTTCAAATTCCGCATCAAGCTCGCGCATACGGTTAAAGGAAGCAATCGATACTTCAACCTGCTCATTCGTTGGTTCCTTCGTTGTCAGGAGCTGAAGCCACAGACCCGGATAACCAAGGAAGCGAAGAACCGGTATATCTCTTACTGCGTTTGTAAACTTTAATACTTCAAATGAAACACCGAGTACGATCGGCAAGAGCATGAGCCGCTGTCCTACACGTTCCCATACATTATCGTAAGGGAATGGAATCGAGAATACAGAATAGACAAGCACACCGACAATGACACTGAGTACCAAGAAACTGCTTCCGCATCTGTAGTGGAGACGGCTGAATTTCTGCACACTTTCCGGTGTGAGCTCAGCGCCAGCTTCATATGCACTTATTACTTTATGCTCCGCACCATGATATTGAAACAATCGCTTAATGGTTGGTGTCATGGATAAGAAGTAGAGGTAAGCAAAGACAAGCAGGATCTTAATAATTCCTTCAATAAAAGTATGACCGAACCGGCTGATCGACAGGCTGCCAAATAGAAAATCTTCTATAAATACCGGAACCGCCGTCAATACCACTTTGCCAAATACAAAGGATAAGATACCCACGGCAGCAACGCCGATAATCATCGACAAACTCCAGCCAGAATCTTCATCCTCTTGAGACTTCGCACGATCTTCTGGTGTCAGCTCGTCGTCTGCGTATGCATCTGCCGAATAATTTAAATGCCTGGTTCCCTTGGCGCTGGAATCAATCAGACTCACAATTCCGCGCAGAAAAGGGACTTTCCGCAATTTGGTGACCCAGGACTTGTCTTGCTTAGGCACTTCAAGAAAAGTGATTTCTTGGTTTTTGCGACGTACTGCAGTGACATTCACATGCTTCCCGCCGAACATGACCCCTTCAATTACGGCTTGACCGCCATAAGCCATTGGTTTTGATTCTTGAGGCAAAGAGCTCACCTTCCTATTCTTAACTTCGATTGTTTACATTGTATCGAATTCCGCCTGCAATTTCTAGTTCTGACTAGTCTTCAGTAATTTGAACATACTACAAATTATAGCAAGGTTCTTCACGAGAGCGTATTTCTTGACAGTTGCTGAAGCTCGAGTCATACATAGCTGTTGGTTATCAGATGCAATAGTGTGGTTGTGTTTATGTACGAGCTGCAGCACAAAAAGTTGCGGGTCTCTTAGATCGAAGATATATAATTACATAAGCTGCGGGAGGATTTTATGAATCACATAGAACAGCGAAGACAAATTACGAATCCATTTGCTTTTGCCTTGGAGATCGGCTTTTTTGCAGGCTTGATATGGGGAGGCATTCAGTGGATATTTTACTATTTTAATTTTACTGTCGTACCGATCGGTTTTTTGGCGGAGCCTTTCTTTAAGCATGCTTATATATATAAAGTTCAGGGACATATTATCGGGTGGTTATTTTTCATCGTCTTTTCACTGCTTGCCTCCATTATTTATACGTACCTGTTCCGAAAGCGGAAGGGGCCTATTCCGGGACTGATCTATGGACTTGCCTGGTGGATCATTCTCTTTGTATGGATTGGCCCTTGGACAGGGATGATGAAGCCTTTAAACCAGCTGACCTGGGATTCCATTTTTAGCGAAGTCTGCTTGTTTCTGCTGTGGGGATTGTTCATAGGTTACAGCGTCGCGATGGAGTTTACGGATGAACGTAAAAGAGAGCCAGAAATGGTCTAATGATAAACGAGTAGGTAATATGCTATTCACCGAACGCTCATCACTGCTGACGTGGAGCAAAAAAGCTTCTCAATCCAATATCCGGTATGGTAAAATAGCAGATGGTTATTTGCAGGAAAGGTGGTGCGCGGGGGTATGAAGCGGATTCTGGTCATGAACGGCCCGAACCTGAATATGCTTGGTGTGCGTGAGCCTGGTATTTATGGTAAGCAGAGTCTTCAATCCATTGAAGAGATGCTTCGTGCTCAGGCAGAGAAGCTTTCCGTATCCATTACTTTTTATCAATCGAATCATGAAGGGGAACTTATCGACCGAATTCATGCTTCCTTGGGGGAAGTTGACGGAATATTGCTGAATGCAGGTGCCTTTACTCACTACAGCTACGCTATTCGCGACGCTTTGGGCGCAGTTAAAATTCCTGCCATTGAACTTCATCTGTCTAATATTCATGCGCGTGAGTCTTTCCGACATACATCGGTCATTGCACCGGTAACGATCGGACAAATTTCCGGTTTCGGGGCTTACAGCTATGAACATGCTCTAAACGCGATGTACCGCTATTTGGAGACCCAAGACTGTTAGATCGATCGAAGGAACGTGGCGAAGAAAGAAGGTATAATCATGGGGAACAACCGAGTGTTGAAATTGCGTAAGGCGATGCAAGAGTCTCAGCTGGAAGCGTTCTTGGTCACCAGTCCTATTAATAGACGATACATGACCGGGTTTACGGGTTCAGCAGGATATGTATTAATTACGCTTGAGCAAGCCTATTTGCTTACGGATTTCCGTTACATGACACAAGCTCCTCAGCAGGCGGCAGGCTACACGGTAGTGGAACATGCAGCGAAGCCGATGATTACAGTTAAAGAGCTGCTGGATAAAGAAGGGATTAAGTCTCTCGGTTTTGAACAGGATTTGGTCACTTTCTCTACGTATGGGTTGTATTCAGAGCAGCTGAAGCCAGTTTCTCTTGTGCCTGTCAGCGGCCTGGTTGAGAAGCTGCGGATATACAAGGATGAGAACGAGATTGCCATCATGCAGCGTGCTGCGGATTTGGCTGACTTGACTTTTTCACATATCCTGAATGTGATCAAGCCGGGAATGACAGAGCGTGAAGTGGATCTGGAAATGGAATTCTTCATGCGCAAAAATGGTGCAGCATCATCTTCGTTCGATACGATTGTAGCTTCTGGCGAACGTTCGGCAATGCCACATGGGGTTGCCAGCGGCAAAGTGATTGAAACGTCAGACTTTGTTACTTTTGATTTTGGAGCACTTCTTGACGGATATTGTTCAGACTTAACGCGGACCATTGCAATCGGCAATCCTGCAGACAAGCTGCTAGAGATCTACGATATTGTATTGGAAGCCCAATTACATACTTTGGAACATATAAAGCCGGGTATGACAGGAAGAGAAGCGGATGCTCTCGCAAGAGATATTATTACGAAATATGGCTATGGAGACCAGTTCGGTCACAGTACCGGACATGGACTAGGCATGGAGGTTCATGAATCTCCTAGGCTGTCCAAGCTGAGCGATGATATTCTTGAGCCTGGTATGGTCGTTACCGTGGAGCCGGGTATTTATCTGCCTGGTATCGGCGGTGTACGCATTGAGGATGATGTCGTGATTACAGAATCAGGGATTCGCCTGCTCACGCATTCCAAAAAGGAACTTTTGAAGCTGTAACTATTATTAGGAGGGGTTTTTTAGTGATTTCAGTAAACGATTTTAAAACAGGCTTGACAGTAGAGGTTGACGGAGATATCTTTACGGTCCTTGATTTCCAGCACGTTAAACCAGGTAAAGGTGCGGCATTTGTTCGCTCTAAGCTTAAAAACCTGCGTAACGGCAACACAGTAGAGAGAACTTTCCGCGCTGGTGAAACGATTGGACGCGCTCAAATCGATAACCGCGGTGTATCTTACCTCTATGCAAGCGGTGATGAGCATACCTTCATGGATAACGAAACATATGACCAATTTACACTGACTAGCGATCAGCTCGAATGGGAACTCAACTTCCTCAAAGAGAACATGAACGTAAACATCATCAGCTATCAAGGTGAGATCCTGGGTATTAACCTGCCTAACTCTGTTGAGCTGAAAGTTGTTGAAACAGAGCCTGGAATCAAAGGTAATACAGCAACTGGTGCTACCAAAAATGCAAAAGTGGAAACAGGTCTGAACGTACAGGTTCCTCTCTTCATTAACGAAGGCGATGTTCTGATCATCGATACTCGCGAAGGTAAATATAACTCCCGCGCGTAAATGATGGACACTTGTAAGTTAATCAATTAGTATAATGCGGCACTATCCTCTGCTTAAGATTCATTCGGCAGGGGATATTGTTTTATTATGATGAATTCAATATTTTTACAGCAGCATCTTTACTGATTTACCGTAAAAAAGGGTTACAACATAGCGCTATTCGTATTATACTGTTTAGAAGCAAGGTAAGCTTTAGGCTTGCTTATGGTTTACAATCTTACGTTACATACTGTAGGGAGTGAGTTCGGTTTGTCTTTGTTCGTAATGAAATTCGGAGGCAGTTCTGTTGGAGATACAGAACGGATGCAGAGGGTAGCCAAACGTGTTGCCGAGAAACAGGATGAGGGGCATAAATGTGTAGTTGTCGTTTCAGCAATGGGAGATACAACAGACGATTTAATTGATCAAGCGAAATTGTTAAATAACAAGCTTCCGGCACGGGAACTGGATATGCTGATGACGACAGGTGAGCAAATTTCAATTGCGATGCTGTCCATGGCTATACAGCAGCTCGGCCGAGAAGCGGTTTCATATACAGGCTGGCAGGCAGGATTTGTGACGGAGCCGGTACATGGCAAAGCGAGAATTACGGATATTAATCCGGAGAAGGTTCTGCGTTCACTTGATGAAGGCAAGATCGTTATTGTGGCAGGTTTCCAGGGTATTACGGCAGATGGTGAAATTACGACACTAGGCCGAGGCGGCTCGGATACGACGGCTGTAGCTCTAGCTGCTGCAATTAAGGCGGATGCCTGTGAGATTTATACCGATGTAGATGGTGTATATTCGACAGATCCTCGGATCGTCAAAGTAGCTCGCAAGCTCAAAGAAATTTCATACGATGAAATGCTTGAACTGGCTCACCTCGGTACAGCGGTTCTGCATCCGCGGGCAGTAGAGTATGCGAAGCATTCTAAGGTGCCTTTGGTTGTACGTTCAAGCTTTAACTATAATGAAGGAACGGTTGTGAAGGAGGAAGCTGCATTGGAACAGGGAGTAGTGGTAAGCGGAATTGCTTATGATAAAAACGTAGCACGAATCAGTATTCTAGGAGTAGAGGATATTCCGGGTGTGCTAGCCGGCATGTTCGGTGCATTGGCTCAAGCCCAAATTGACGTTGATATTATCGTACAGAGCGGTATCAGTAACGGCAAAGCCGACTTCTCCTGCACTGTAGCCCTGGATGATCGCGAGCGTGCAATTGAGGTCATCAATGGAATGAAGCTGGTGCTTCCTTACCGTGAAGTTACTTTTGAAGAGAACTTGGTTAAAGTATCCATCGTTGGAGCAGGTATGGTCAGCCATCCAGGAGTTGCAGCTCAAATGTTTGATGTTATTTCTAAACAGGGCGTCAACATCAAAATGGTGAGTACATCTGAGATTAAAGTATCCTGTGTCATTGAAGGCAATAAGCTGAACGAAGTCATTCAAGCGCTGCATACGGCTTATAATCTGGACACGGATGTCAAGGCATTTGTGGGTGGTCCGCAGGATCGCAGATAACGAAGTGTGCGAAGCACAACGTTTTACTTGTTACATGTTAATTAATAGCTGTCAAGAACTTATCGGACAGCCTGGAAGATCTGCACATTAATTGTGCAGATCTTTTTTTGTTGTCCAAGGTCTGATCACTTGGTCGCTCTCAAGTACAGGCACGATGGAGCAGATATTGGTCTCCAAACAGTAATCCACATCCAAGGCATGGCCTTGCTTGATAAGACGTTTTGCTTCGTTGCCTTCATACAGTACCTTCTTCAGCTGATCTTTGTTGTGAAGGTATGCTTGATGGACCGTTATACCGAGATCGTTAGAACGCACCTGCTGCTGGGTCATATGTTTCAGATCATCAATAAGCATCCCGGCGCATAATCCATCCTCAAGGGCAAATCGATCCTGGCTTCCTGCACATAATAGTACTACATCGCGATCTAGATGAACCAAAGCTTCAGCACACGCCTTTGCATTGAGAAAGGATGCAGAGAAGACGTTTAGAGCTTTAGCGGCTTTTATTAACGCTCTTGTTCCATTTGTCGTCGTCAGAATCACATTTTTTCCTTGTATCAATTCTTTCGTATATTCCAAAGGTGAGTTGCCCGCATCAAAACCCGTTATTTTTTTGCAGAATCGTTCCCCTCCAAGAAACATATCTTCATATTGAAGCTGCTTGGCCTGTGGCACCGTTTCAACCGGAATCACACAGGCTGCCCCGTGGGCGAGCGCCGTAACGATGGTGCTGGAAGTTCGAAATACATCAATAACGACGGCGCTTCGGTGTACCAGATCTTCAGATCTTATCTCACTGACACTTGCAACGACATCAATGCGCAAAAAAATCACCTCCCTTACGCGCTTCTTCCACCTCAGTCAATGAAATGGGAGTCTGTTAACTTACCATATGCACAATGAACAGGGCAGGTGCCTATGGAGTCTCAGCTCTTGCTCGTTATTTATATCAGTGGCTCTAAGAATGTCTCCTGGATTAATAGAGGTGATATAGACAGTGCTATTTTTCCTCTTAACTAATGTATAAAAAATTGATAGATTCCCGTCATAAAAAACAGATACAGGCATACATATGGGTTAAGACCAACAAAAACGAACCGGAGTAGCTCTCAGAAAAGTGTACGAGTTAAGGGGGTGCTTATATGAAATGGTTGGACCTGTTCCCGACTCCATTAAAAACAATATTGGAATATATTCCTCAGCAGCTGCTAGAAACGCTTGAAGAAATAAGAATTCGGGAAGGCAGACCGATGGAGATCAATACAAATGGCGAACATTATTTCGTTACGAAACAAGGTAAGCCGTCTAAAAATCCGAGTGAAGCGTACAAGCCTTCAAGAGATGACACCTATCGTTTTCTAGATCTGATCAGCAACCATTCCCTTTATACATTGGAAGAAGAATTGAGAAAAGGCTTTATTACGGTTCCAGGAGGACACCGGATTGGACTAGCTGGCAGAACCGTTTTAAAGGGAGGGAAGGTTGAGCATCTGAGAGATATTAGCGGGTACAACATTCGAATTGCGAAGGAAATCAGAGGAGCAGCTGACAGGCTGATGCCGCACATTCTGGACCGACAATCCTTACGAATCAAGCATACTCTTATCCTATCTCCTCCGCAGCAGGGAAAGACAACGCTCCTTCGCGATATGTCAAGGCAGATCAGTGCGGGAAGCAATGAACGAAAGAGCTTTAAGGTAGGCATTGTGGACGAGCGCTCAGAAATAGCAGGCAGCTATAAAGGGGTCCCGACTTTTGATGTTGGTCCAAGAACTGATGTGATGGATGCCTGTCCGAAGGCTGAGGGGATGATGATGCTGATTCGCTCCATGTCACCGGAAGTGCTCATCGTGGATGAGATCGGACGGGAGGAAGACGCAGGGGCGATCAAGGAAGCACTGGGTGCAGGGATATCCGTCATCGCTTCAGCCCATGGAAGAGATATTTCCGAGCTTAAACGCAGACCTGCGTTGCAGGAGCTGATGAGCGAAGATTATTTCCAATTAATCGTCATTCTAGATCGAACAGGAAAAAGGTTTCAGTACAAAATTTCCGATACGAAGCAGAAGAGTATGCATCATCAAGGCATGCATCAGCAAGGGATTACCACAGGAGGCACTTATGCTTAAGCTGGTAGGTTCCGTCCTCATTTTGTTGTCAGGGACACTTGCAGGATTTTATCAGGCGAATCAATTTGCATCACGACCGAAGCAGATCAGGGAGCTGACATTGATGCTGCAGCGACTCTTAACAGAGATCAATTACAGCTACAGACCGCTTGCAGAAGCCTTGAACAAAATTGGCAATCAGGCAAGTGAACCGCTGGGACGTTTGTTTATCTCTGCTGCCGAATATATGAATTCTTCACAAGGTCTGTCAGCCCAAGAAAGCTTCCAGCAAGCGATGAATCGCTACTGGAGCCGAACGGCGATGAAGCAGCCGGAAAAAGAAGCGATTCGTCAGCTCAGCTACAGCCTTGGAACGAGCGACCGGGAAGAGCAGAACAAACATATCACCCTTGCAATCCAGCAGCTGAATCATGAGGAATCATCGGCCCGAAACGATCAAATAAAGTATGAAAAGATGAGCCGCAGTCTTGGACTTCTGGTCGGGGCGCTGATCGTCATCCTGATCCTATAGCGAGGTGCCATACTCAAATGAATTTAGAAGTAAACGCAATATTTCAGATCGCAGGCATCGGTATTATCATAGCGATGATCCATACGGTGCTCAAGCAAATGGGCAAAGAAGATATGGCACACTGGGTTACCGTGATCGGATTTGTCGTTGTGCTCTTCATGGTTGTTCGCATGCTCGACAATTTGCTTCAGGAGATCAAGTCTATATTCTTGTTCTATTAAAGCAGGCTTAAGGTGAACAAAAGGTGATCAAAACATGGAAATTATACAAATCGTAGGACTTGGACTAGTCGCGACCATCCTGATCTTGATTGTTAAAGAGCAAAAGCCAATGTTTGCTTTTCTGATTGCAACCACAGCCGGGATTCTTATCTTTCTGTTCGTTATTGGCAAGATTGGCAGCGTCATCGGAGTGCTGGAACGAATGGCTGAATCCTCGGGAATGGATGAAGTGCATCTGAAGACCATTCTCAAAATTATAGGCATTGCTTATATTGCAGAGTTTGGAGCACAGATTGTAAGAGATGCAGGCCAGGAAAGCATTGCTTCAAAAATCGAGCTTGCCGGCAAGGTGTTGATTCTGGTACTCGCTGTGCCGATTATCAGCATTATTATCGAAACGGTAATGAAGCTGCTGCCGGTTTGAAATAGAGGCGGAGGATAAAGGATGTGATAAACAAGACCCATCACCGTCAGGATAAACGAATCATTATCGTATTTGTCATCTGTTTTTTCTTTGCCTTGGGTACGAATGTATTCGCAAGCTCACCTGTTACGGACTGGGCTGGAGAACAACTGGAACAGCTGCCCACTGAGCAGGTCGAGAAATATTGGCAGTCCCTAATTAATGACTATGGCGGTTTTTTTCCTGAGGGACAGCTGCCCTCCTTCATGGACATGCTTCTTCCCGGCGGAGAAGGACTAAGCCTTAAAAATATATTTACCGCTATCGGAAGATTTCTGCTCCATGAAATTTTGTTTAACGGAAAGCTGCTGGTCACCATTATTATGCTGAACATTATGAGCATGATTCTAGAAACTCTCCAGACGGCTTTTGAGAAGAGCACGATCAGCAAGGTGGCTTATGCAATCTGTTATATGGTCATTGTTGTGATCTCGATCAACAGCTTTAACGTTGCTATAGGGTATGCAAAAGGTGCGATCGATCAGATGATAGACTTCATGCTTGCCATGATTCCTCTGTTGTTTGCGCTTCTGGCTTCCATGGGAAATATCATTACCGTATCTGTTACTCATCCACTGATTGTGTTCATGATACACACCATCAGTATGGTGATCTATAAAATTGTGTTTCCTCTGCTGTTTTTCTCAGCGGTTTTACATCTGGTCAGCTCATTAACTGACAAATTCAAGCTTACGCAGCTGGCGAATCTGCTCCGCATGATCGGAGTAGGATTACTCGGTGTGGTCCTGACGATCTTTCTAGGTGTCATCTCAGTGCAGGGGGCTACCAGCTCAGTAGCCGATGGCGTGACGATTAGAGCTGCCAAATATGTGTCCGGCAATTTTGTTCCTGTCGTGGGGAAGGTGCTGGCCGATGCAACGGATACTGTAATTTCTGCCTCGCTTCTCGTTAAGAACTCGATTGGACTGGCGGGAGTCATTATCATCTTGTTCATATGTGCTTTTCCAGCGTTGAAGATTCTGACACTGGCACTTATTTATAACGTAGCGGCAGCGATCATGCAGCCTCTTGGCGATACTCCGATCGTTGGATGCCTCCAGGCCATAGGTAAAAGCTTAATCTACGTATTCGCTGCTCTGGCGGCGGTGAGTCTCATGTTCTTTCTGGCCATTACGATTATGCTGACAGCAGGAAATATGACGGTGATGTTGAGGTGAGATGATGGAATGGCTCAGCGGATGGCTCAGGGAAATAATATTGGTGGTACTTCTTGCCACATTTGTGGATATGCTTCTACCGAACAAATCCATGGAACGATATGTCAAATTAGTGCTGAGTCTGCTTATTCTGCTTACACTGATTTCACCGATCATCAATTTATTTAACCGGGAATCAAATGAGAGATTAAGTGCCGCCTTAACGGATTGGGGCGGAGGCTCTACAGAGGAGCAGGACATGACACTTGCCGAGATTATGGACAAAGGTAGAGAGTTGACACAGCAGCATGAAATGAGTGCCATGAACTGGGCAGCCGCCGAAGTTGCGGATCAGATGAAGGCACAGATTGAGCAGGAATCGCAGATGCCCGTAAAGTCTGTTACTGTGCAGCTCGGAGCTCTTGAGAAATCCGGAAGGAAGTCAGAGGAGACAGGGATTACAAGCGTGGAAGTCGTCATTGCTGAGACCTATTCGGAGCAGGAGGCAGAGCAAGGACAGCAGGGCAATACAGGGGAGCAAAATCCTCTAGAAGAGACGAATGAGCTTGGACCCATCTATATTCAGCCTGTCGAGACGAGTGATATTCAAGTGAATGCATCGGAGACAATGAGTACGCCTGACCAAGAAACAACTACGGATGACGAGGTTATTTCGGCCATGACAACGACAGAAATCAACCTCATTGAAGAGCTGCTTGAACAGGAATGGGAAGTGAATCCTGAGCGGGTTCGGGTCCTTATTCCTTCTACAGATAATTGATTTTTGAACTTAGGATAATATAAGCGAGGTGAGAGAATGGGAAAGCTAAGAGATCAAGTAAATAAATGGCTTGGATCAGGCGAGGATGGAACGGCAAAGCGCGGACAGACTTTTCGCTGGTTAATCATTGTGGGTCTGATTGGCGTTGCCATCGTGATCCTCAGTTCATTTGTTAATGTCAAAGAGATTGAACCAGAGAACGTTGGACGAGAACCGCCGCAGGAGACCAGTGTACAGTCAGCTTTTGAGTCTGCCGTTAATGAAGCCACCCCTTTTGATACGATCGAAAGATCGTTTGAGGATAAAATGAAAGGAATCCTTGAGCAAATCGTTGGTGTGGGAACCGTGGATATTATGGTGACCATTGATTCTACCGAAGAGATTATCGTTCAACGTAACATGCAGGACTCTCAGCAAAATACGGAGGAGACCGACGCAAATGGCGGTGAGAGGAATATCACACAATATACCCGCAACGGTGAAATTGTTACTTACAACGAATCCGGTGATGAGGTGCCGATCATTACGAAGAAGATCAAGCCTCAGGTGCGAGGAGTGCTCGTTGTTGCCAAGGGTGCAGAGAACAAAGTTGTTAAGGATCTTATCGTGGAAGCAGTGGAGAAAGGTCTGAACGTTCCGTCGTACAGAATTTCAGTAGTGCCTAGAAAACAGCAATAAAGTATACATCTAATGCTTGACCTTAATCTTGATCCAATGTGGGAGGAATTCAAAAATGAAAAACAAAAGACAAACGATATGGCTCGTATCGATGCTTAGTCTGATGGTTGTTCTATCCGCTTATTACTTATTCACTGATGATTCAGGATCATCCAATCAGACAGCAGAGTCCGGACAGATGGGGAATGCCGAAGAAGCTTCTGCTCAAAATCCGCTGGAAGGATTTGTATTGAACGAAGTTGTAACGGAAGAACAAGCAACAGGTGAGCAGACGGACGAAATGGGAGCACCGGTAGATCCTGCGGAAGAATCAGCTGCAAGTGGTGAACAAACGGATGCGTCCGTACCGAGCACTGAAGGCACAGATGCTGACACGACAACGGAGGAAGCGAAGACTGACGAGGATGTGCTAAACCAGCTGGAATCTCAAGATGAAGCGAATTCAGCAATCACTGTTTTCGAAAATTATCAATGGGAACGTTCTTCAGAGAATAGCAAGCTTGAGAATGAACTGACGGCTGCGGCATCCGACGCGACAAAGACACCGGAAGAAAATGCAAAAGCTTTGGAGCAACTGCGTATATTAGAGGAAAAAAATGAGAAAATACTAGGTATTGAGGAACAGCTCTCCCAGCAGTATGCAAACGCGATTGTTCAAGAGGAAGAAGATGAGTACAAGGTAGTTGTCATCAGTGAGAAGCTTGCGGCGATCGACGCTGTAAATATTGTTGATCTGGTCATCAGCGAGCTTGATGTAACACAGGACAAAGTCAGCGTTCAATATGTCAAAGAATAAATAAGCTGCAAGCAAGTTGGGAAGCGCCCAGAATCCCTTAATTCTTGGGCTCTTTCCATTTTTAGCGTTTGTGATATAATACATAAAGTTATGACTGTCCGAGTGAATAAGGCAGTATGCCGAAGGAGTGAAAATAACAAATGTTTAAATTGAATGAAATCAAAGAATTAATTAAAGTCATTGACGAGTCTTCCGTACAGGAACTTGAAATTGAGAATGAAGGGTCCAGACTGACCATTCGCAAACCAGGCAAGACTGAAATTGTCCAAGCTGCGGCTTCTGTCAATGCTTATCCTGTAACGAACCAGATTCAGCCTGTGCCACAAGCTATCGAAACACCGGCTTCTTCGTCTGTACAGGAACAAGCGACTGCAAACAGCAATTTACATAAAATTGTGTCACCGATGGTCGGTACGTTCTACTCTGCACCTTCGCCTGAAGCTGGCGTTTTTGTCAATGTTGGCAGCAAGGTAACAGAGAAGACTACCGTTTGTATTGTGGAAGCGATGAAGCTGATGAATGAAATTGAAGCTGACGTGAAAGGCGAGATTGTTGAAATTCTTGTACAGAATGGACAGCTCGTTGAGTATGGTCAGCCTTTGTTCTTGGTCAAACCGGAGTAAGCTCCTGTTGGTGAAATGACTATAAAAAGCAGCTTGAACAGGTCAATGCTCCAAAGGAGGATGTGGTATTAATGAAATTTCAAAAAATATTGGTAGCAAACCGCGGAGAAATCGCCGTTCGGATTATTAGAGCTTGCAGGGAAATGGGTATTGCAACGGTGGCTGTATATTCAGAACCGGATCGTGACGCACTCCATGTTAGACTTGCTGATGAGGCTTATTGTATCGGTCCGACCTTATCAAAGGACAGCTACCTTAACATAACCAATATTATGAGCGTAGCCACATTAACTGAATGTGATGCAATTCACCCTGGCTACGGTTTTTTGGCTGAGAATGCAGATTTTGCAGAGATTTGTGAATCCTGCAATATTTCCTTTATCGGCCCTTCCGCTAATGCCATCACGAAGATGGGGGATAAAGCGGTAGCCAAACAAACGATGAAGGATGCAGGTGTTCCTGTCATTCCGGGCTCCGATGGTCTAGTGGAGAGTGTCGAAGAAGCGGTTATGATTGCTAGAGATATCGGTTATCCTGTAATTATTAAGGCTACTGCTGGCGGCGGAGGTAAAGGGATCCGAATTGCTGAAGACGAGGAAGATCTGGTGAAGCAGATCGTGGCAGCTCAGCAGGAAGCTCAGAAGGCTTTTGGCAATGCTGGTGTTTATCTGGAGAAATTTTTGACTGGAATGAAGCATGTTGAGATCCAGATCATTGCTGACAAGCACGGGCATGCGGTTCACTTAGGTGAGAGAGATTGCTCAATCCAGCGCCGAAGACAGAAGCTCATTGAAGAAGCTCCTTGTCCAGTACTGGACACAGAGACACGCACGAAGATGGGCGACGCCGCAGTTCGTGCAGCACTCGCTGTCGATTACTCTGGAGCGGGTACACTGGAATTCCTGCTAAGTCCGAACGGGGAATTCTACTTTATGGAGATGAATACACGTATTCAGGTTGAGCATCCGGTAACCGAGATGGTCACAGGAATTGACCTGATTAAGGAAATGATCTCGGTCATTGAAGGAAGTCCGCTGTCCTTTGCACAGGAGGATGTCATCATTGACGGATGGTCGATCGAATGCAGAATCAATGCAGAGGATCCAAGCAGGAACTTCATGCCTGCCCCTGGTAAGATTGATTTCTACCTTGCTCCGGGAGGTCCTGGTGTTCGGGTAGACAGCGCAGCTTATCAAGGCTACACCATTCCGCCTTTCTATGATTCCATGATTGCCAAGCTGATCGTGTGGGCGCCGACTCGTGAGGAAGCGATCGCTAAGATGAAGCGCGCCTTGTCCGAATTTGCTGTAGAGGGGATCCCTACAACGATTCCTTTTCATCTAAAACTGCTGGATCATCCAGCCTTCTCCAAAGGTGATTTCGATATCAAATTTTTGGAGGAAAATGAGATTTAATTGGCAAGAATCAATTTCATAATACCTTCAGTTGCTTCAATCAAGACTATTTAGTTACAAATTAGATGTTTAATGAGTTATGAAATGGATTCATATTGAGCTTGTTTGTCATAATGTCCCTCGAATGCTATAGTATGAATAATAAGTGCGCATGTCTTTCTTGTGGACGAGAGGAAACTTACTATGAAAGGTGTGTTAAATGAGATGAGCACAGTGCCGACTGAATTTGAGAGAACTGACATTGGCGAGATCCAGATTGCGCCGGAAGTCATTGAAGTCATTGCTGGACTTGCAACCCTAGAGGTTGGCGGCGTGGCAGGCATGAGCGGCGGTTTTGCAGGTGGATTTGCGGAATTGCTTGGACGTAAGAACCTCTCCAAGGGCGTCAAGGTTGAAGTAGGCCAGCGCGAGGCTGCTGTTGATGTTTCCGTAATTATTGAATACGGGCATCGTATTCCTGAAGTAGCTTCTGCAATTCAGCAAAATGTAAAACGCTCAATCGAGAATATGACTGGACTTACGGTCGTGGAAGTGAACGTTCAAATTCACGATGTTCAATTCAAGACTCAGGAGAAGCTTGACGATCAACCTGAGATCAGCCCTCAGCGCGTGAAATAAAATAATTTAACTATAAACCCCCGGCGTCATGCGCCTGGGGTTTAGTCCATCTTTTTAATACTCAGTTGTTGATGTTGGAGGTTGAATACGTTCGTGGCTAAAATACTGGACAGGCTTCTGTTATTTATATACAGCTTGGTTGTTGGTGTGGTATCAGTAATTATCATTCTCTTGTTTAGCGGACTTGTACCTAATTTGGATATATATATTCAGAATGAACAGATGCTGATGGTAGTAATCCTGACGGTGGCGATTATCTTGTTTCTGCTTAGTATCCGTTTCTTCTATATTTCTGTACGGAGGGATCATAACGTTTATCCTTCGGTTGATCAGAAGACGGAATATGGGGATATACAAATATCCATGGAGACGATTGAAAATCTATGTCTGAAAGCTTCATCCAAATTCCGTGGCGTGCGTGAGGTGAAGTCGCGTATCCAGGTCGCCCAGTCCGGTCTTGAAATTACAATTCGTGCTGTAGTTGACGGTGAAAGTTCCATTCCGGAGCTGACAAGCGAGCTTCAAAAGGCAGTACATGATCATGTACAAGACATTACTGGGATTCCGGTAGCAGTTGTATCGGTATACATCGCCAATCTTGTGCAATCACCGAACTATAAGAGTCGAGTGGAATAGAGGTGGTTGATGGATGCCGTGGAAGGAAATCTGGGACACTTATAAAGGCCGGATTGTAGGCATTTCCGGTGGTATTTTTTTAGGTATCATTTATTTGATTGTTGGTTTTTGGGATATGTTGTTCTTTGCACTCGTAGTGTTTATCGGATATACGCTTGGCAGAAGAAGCGATCAGAAGTTTAGTAGCGTCATTCCATGGCGAAGCTGGCTTGATTATTTGCTGAATGTTTGGCGTCCGTTCAAATGAACCCTGTGATATGTTTTTCTTACTCCAAAAAAGAGCTGCAGTCTTCATGCCCGTTTTTGGGAAGAATAGCATAAGCACAGGTTTTTTTGTGTGAAGAATGAATTGCAAATTAGGGATAGATTAGATATGAAAGCAGGAGGCAGGAAATGAAAAGACGTTTGGCAAGGGAAATTGTGGTTCAAAGTCTGTATCAGATGGAAATGAATGAGGTTGAGGCTAAGGCTGCAGTAGATATGCTGTTTGAAGAAGCAGCAGAAGAAAACGAGAGTGGAGTTGTCATTAAGAATGAACCGGTGATGCATGCCTATGTACTTGAGCATGTGCGCGGAATTTGGGAGAACAAAGAAGCACTCGACGGTCTGCTGGCTGATTATTTGAAGGGCTGGCAGGTCAGCCGCTTGTCCCGCGTGGATCGCCAAATTCTGAGACTCGCTGCTTACGAGATGTTGTATCGTGAAGACGTCCCTGCGAAGGTAGCTGTTAACGAGGGGATTGAGCTGTCTAAACATTTTGGGACAGAAGAATCAGGGAAATTTGTGAATGGCGTATTAGGAAAAATGATTCAGGATGTTGAAGCTCTGAAGGCTCGTGTTAAATAATTTCTTAGTTACGACGATTTCTTTATTAAATAATAACCGTTGTTTATAAAGTTTGGATCCAAGGGAGAGAAGAGACATGACGGCAACAATTATTAGCGGAAAGCAAATTTCAGAAGATATTCGCAGTTCGATTACAGAAGAAGTTCAGCAGCTGAAGGCAAGAGATATTGTGCCTGGTCTGGCCGTTGTATTGGTAGGCGAAGATCCTGCATCACAAGTGTATGTTCGCAATAAGGAAAAGGCATGCCATGATTTGGGCTTCTATTCAGAGGTTCATCGTCTTCCAAGTGATACAAGTGAAGAGGATCTTCTTGCTCTTGTTGACAAACTGAACCGTCAGATGAGCATTAACGGTATTCTGGTTCAATTGCCGCTGCCTGGTCATATTGATGAGAAGAAAGTGATTAATGCCATTGCGGTTGAAAAAGATGTGGATGGGTTCCATCCTGTAAATGTGGGTAATTTGGTAATTGGGGACGATAGTCTCCTTCCATGTACACCTGCAGGCGTTATAGAAATGATCAAACGTACAGGGATTGAGATTGCAGGCAAGCACGCTGTCGTCATCGGACGCAGTAACATTGTCGGCAAACCGGTATCACTGCTCCTTCAGCGTGAAAATGCTACGGTGTCGATGTGCCACTCTCGTACTTCAAATATGAAAGAAATTGCGCGTCAGGCAGATATTCTTGTCGTGGCTATAGGACGGGCTAATTTCATCGATGCAAGCTACATCAAGGAAGGTGCCGTTGTCATTGATGTAGGAATGAATCGGCTTGAGAACGGAAAGCTTGCAGGTGATGTGGATTTTGCGAGTGCTAGTGAGGTGTCAGGACCCATTACCCCTGTTCCAGGCGGAGTAGGCCCTATGACAATTACGATGCTGATGCAGAATACTCTGCTGTCTGCTAAGCGTGCTCACGGTCTCGTCTAAAAAGGGAGTGATTCCTCTGGCTGAAGAGCGAATTTATTCAATTAAAGATTTGAATCGTTATATACGTATGAAGCTGGAATCCGATTCTGTACTGACTGATGTGTGGATCCGTGGTGAAATCTCCAACTTCACGCATCATTCCAGCGGGCATATGTATTTTACACTTAAGGATGAAGGAAGTCGGATTAAGTCTATTATGTTTGCGACACATAATCGCAGGCTCCCTTTCATTCCGAAGGAAGGTGCCCGTGTTATTGCACGGGGCAATGTATCCGTATATGAACGGGATGGACAATATCAATTCTATGCAACACATATGCAGCCTGACGGTGTCGGCAGCCTGTACATGGCATATGAGCAATTAAAACAAAAGCTGGAAGAGGAAGGCTTATTTGCCGCTCTACGCAAACGACCTCTGCCCCGCTATCCCAAATCCATAGGCGTGATTACCTCACCGACTGGAGCGGCAGTGAGAGATATTATTACGACCATTACTCGCCGTTATCCACTGGCTGAGGTTTATTTATACCCTGTGCTTGTCCAAGGGAAGACGGCCGCGCCTTCAATAGTACGTGCGCTTGATCTGGTCAATGAGATGGCAGAAGTTGACGTTATTATTGTTGGGCGTGGCGGCGGCTCTTTAGAAGAGCTATGGGCCTTTAACGAAGAAATGGTAGCAAGAGCGATTGCAAGATCACAAATTCCAGTTATTTCTGCAGTCGGTCATGAAACGGATTTTACGATCGCTGACTTTACTGCAGATGTGAGGGCAGCAACGCCGACAGCTGCGGCAGAGCTTGCTGTGCCTCATCAGATGGAGCTGAAGGAACAACTTGCTGGTTACCAGCGTAGGCTGAATCAGAGCTTGATAACAAGAGCGAAGCACAATCGTGATAAGCTCGAACGTTTATCCAAGTCACCCGTTCTTATCAATCCACGCAGAAGTTTGGTGCAGCATACCGAGAGATTGGATCAGCTTCATATGAGGTTATCAAGGTCAATGGATTCGAGGAAAAGGTTTGCAAGAGAGAAGCAGGAACGGATGCGTATGTCGCTCGTTCGTTTTAACCCTTCTGCACAGGTGTCTTCTGCGAAGAGGGAGATTACTTCGTATAGAAAGCAGCTCGAGACCTCGATGGCCTCTCTTGTTAAGGCAAGTCGACAGCAGTTAGGCGCGAATATGAGGCATCTCGATGCATTGAGTCCGCTAAAAGTAATGTCAAGAGGCTATAGTCTTGTGTATGATGAACAGGATAAAAAGTTAGTGAAATCAACCAAAGAGGTCGCTCCTGGTGACTTGGTCAAAATTAAACTGGTCGATGGACAGCTTGCATGCCAGGTCTGGGAGATAAAGGAGGCAAACGAAGATGGCAAATGAGAAGGAGCTGAATTTTGAAGCTGCGATGGCAGAGCTAGAAGAAGTCGTGAACCAGCTCGAACGGGGAGACGTTCCTCTCGAACAGGCAATCGAGCTGTTTCAAAGAGGAATGAAGCTGTCTCAGATCTGTAATCAAAAGCTCGAACAAGTGGAACGTAAGATTGAAATGATCGTAGAAGAAGATGGAGAGTTTCGGAAGCAGCCTTTTGGAGGTAATGAAGATGAGGGCGGTGTCTCTTTGTGACTAGACCATCCATAGAATTGTATATTCAGGATGTGGTTGACTTAATGGCGCGAGAGTTGAGAACCGTATTTCCCGAAGCCTGGGATATTCCTGAACATTTAAAAGAGTCAATGCAGTATTCGCTTATGGCCGGAGGCAAAAGGCTTCGTCCAGCGCTTGTTATCGCAGCATGTGAAGCATTTGGTGTGGAGCGGGAAGCCGCTCTGCCGGTTGCTGCTTCTGTAGAGATGATACATACATACTCGTTGATTCATGATGATTTGCCCGCCATGGATAATGACGATTATCGCAGGGGGCGTTTAACCAACCATAAGGTCTACGGGGAAGCGATGGCTATTCTAGCGGGTGATGCGTTGCTCACTCACGCCTTTTACAGCGTAATCCAAACAGCTCGCAGGTTCAATATTCCATCAGATCGCGTGCTTACCATTGTTGAGGAGCTCTCTCTGCATGCAGGTGCACGAGGCATGGTTGGAGGACAGGTGGCAGATATGGAGGGCGAGCAGGGGATGACATCCTTATCACAGCTCGAATATATTCACCTTCATAAGACGGGTGACCTAATCATCTTCTCTCTTATGGCTGGAGGTAGAATTGGCGGTGCAGATGATGTACAGCTGGAGGCTCTCCGTTCGTTCGGCAGAAATCTCGGTCTTGCCTTTCAGATTCAGGATGATATTCTTGATCTCATTGGAGATGAGCAGAAGCTGGGGAAGAAGACACAGAGTGATGTCAATCAGCAAAAAGTAACTTACCCGTTCTTTATAGGTATGGACCAATCCCTGGCTGAAGTGGAGCGTTTAACGGCTTCCGCAAAAGAAGCACTGATAACAGGCCGTATTCCTGATCCATCTCGGCTGCTGGAATTGGCGGATTATTTGATGAACAGAGATCATTAGAGTTGGCGAGATTTATGATTTAAAGTGGATTGTGGTATAATATACCCTATGAGAATAACTAATTTACAAAAATTTATGAAGGAAAGCGGGGGGTTCACGTGCTCCTTCCACAAATTAAGGGACCAAACGATCTGAAATCATTGTCTGTGGATGAACTTGTTTCGTTATCGGGGGAGATTCGTCAGTTCCTGATAGAAACAATTTCTCGTACAGGAGGGCACCTTGCATCCAATTTGGGAGTGGTAGAGCTCACGATCGCCCTGCACTACGCTTATAACAGCCCTAAAGATAAAATGATATTTGATGTAGGCCACCAGGCTTACGTTCATAAAATATTAACCGGACGAATGGACAAATTTGATACGCTCAAGAAGTATAAGGGGCTGTCTGGTTTCGTTAAGCGTAATGAAAGCGAACATGATGTTTGGGAAGCCGGACATAGCAGTACCTCTTTGTCAGCTGCCATGGGAATGGCTTATGCAAGAGACCTCAAAGGCGAAGACAACAAGGTCATCGCAATTATTGGGGACGGAGCCTTGACTGGCGGAATGGCATTTGAAGCGTTGAATCATATTGGACATGAACAGAAGAAGCTAATGGTCATTCTAAACGATAATGAGATGTCCATTGCTCCTAACGTCGGAGCCATGCATAACTATTTGAGCAAGATCCGCTCTGACAGACATTATCTGAAAGCCAAGGATGAAGTTGAGCTTGTATTGCGCAAGATTCCTGCTATCGGCGGTACACTTGCGAAGTCTGCAGGCCGACTCAAAGACAGCTTGAAATATATGATGGTTCCGGGTGTATTGTTTGAGGAATTGGGCTTTACTTATCTTGGACCTGTTGATGGTCATGATATGCCTAAGCTGATCGAAACCTTCAGACAGGCGGACAACGTTAATGGCCCGGTATTCGTTCACGTTCTAACAACCAAAGGCAAGGGATATAAACCGGCTGAAGCCGATTCCTTCAAATGGCACGGTATTTCACCGTATAAGATTGAATCTGGACAAGTGCTCAAATCTGTAGGCAATCCGATGTATACCGATGTATTTGGAGAAACACTCATTGAGCTCGCCAGAGAAGATGAGCGGATTGTCGCTGTTACTCCTGCCATGCCGGGAGGTTCAGGTCTCATTCCATTTAGCAAGGAATTTCCTGAGCGGATGGTTGATGTTGGGATCGCCGAGCAGCATGCGGCTACGATGTGCGCAGCGCTAGCAATGGAAGGATTAAAGCCGGTATTTGCAGTCTACTCCACCTTCATGCAGCGTGCCTATGACCAGATCGTTCATGATATTTGCAGGCATAATGCGAACGTTATATTTGCTATTGATCGCGCAGGCTTTGTTGGGTCGGATGGCGAAACTCACCAAGGTGTTTACGATGTAGCATTCTTACGTCATATTCCAAATATCGTTGTGATGATGCCGAAGGATGAGAATGAGCTGAGGCATATGATGAAGACAGCACTGGATTACAATGAGGGTCCAATTGCTTATCGTTATCCGAGACTGAATGGTTTAGGTGTGCCGCTTGATCAAGAGCTTAAGTCTATTCCGATAGGTTCGTGGGAGACATTGCGGCAAGGAGAGAATTACGCCATCATTTCAGCAGGGCCTATGATTCCAATTGCGGAAGAAGCGGCAGAGCTGCTGAAACGTGAAGGAATGCAGGTTAGTGTCATTAACGCCAGATTCTTTAAACCGCTGGATCATGAAATGCTTATATCCTTACATGCGAACGACACGAAAATGATTGTGCTTGAAGAAGCATCCGCAGCGGGAAGCCTCGGAAGCAGCATTCTTGAATTCTATTCAGAAGCAGCGCTATACGATACCAAGATTCATATTATGGGGATTCCGGATGAATTCATTGAGCATGGAAGTGTTAAGGAGCAGCGTGAGGAAGTTGGACTTACTGTGCAGGCGGTTAGTGAAGAGCTGCGTAAGTTGAAGCTTACGTTCGCTTATGATCTTCCAAAGACCAGCACACCTTCATGATGAATACGTCAAAATTTAGAAGATGAATAAATTACAAGTCCGGAGAATTATAGAGTCCAACAAATGGGATGGGATATACTCATATTGGACTCTATAGCTTTTTGGTTTAGGACAGGAGAAATTATGTCAGTCCCAAAAGAAAGAATGGATGTCCTGCTCGTAGAGCAGGGATATTACGAAAGCCGTGAGAAGGCAAAGGCAGCCATTATGGCCGGTCTGGTCTATGCTAATGAAGAACGAATTGAAAAACCGGGAATGAAGGTTTCGCGCGAGGCTGCCATTCGAGTGAAAGGCGCGGTACATCCTTATGTGGGACGCGGAGGACTTAAGCTGGAAAAAGCAATTCGGCAGTTCGATATTTCAATGGAAGGTCGAACCATGCTTGATATTGGTTCCTCAACGGGCGGCTTTACAGATTGTGCTCTTCAGCATGGTGCTGCGCATGTTTATGCGATAGATGTAGGTTACAATCAATTGGATTGGTCGCTTCGCAACCATCCACAGGTCACTGTCATGGAAAGAACAAATTTTAGATATGTGACACCTGAGAATTTGACGGGTCCTACGCCGGATACCGCAAGCATTGATGTATCCTTTATTTCATTAAAAATAATTCTTCCTCCCCTAATTCAGCTGCTTAAACAGCCGGCTGATATTGTAGCCCTGATCAAGCCGCAGTTTGAAGCGGGAAGAGAAAAAGTACCGAAGACAGGGGTTGTCAAAGAGCCAAAGGTACATGCGGAGGTTCTGCGTTCCATTCTGGGATACGGACATGAGCTTGGTCTTACACTGTCTGATCTGACATTCTCGCCAATTACAGGTGGAGAAGGAAATATTGAGTTTTTGGCCCATTGGCGTCTGAACGGAGATCGTGTGGAATCCGCTGAGCCTGATTTTGATCATCTGATTGAGTCCGTGGTTAACGAAGCGAACCATACCTTTCATTGAAACTCATCTTACAAAGATGGGTTTCTTTTGCTGGATATAAATAAAACCATCTGATTCCCATATTTCTCAAGAGGATATTTTTTTTGGCTAACGAATATCTCCTTGTGAGAGGTGAGATGCATGGAAGGCCAATATGATAAAATTGTTATCGCGTTTCTTGGGATCATTATAGTATTCTGGGTGTTGTATGGGATTCGCAGATGGCTTCAGGAGCCGGTTCCTGAACAGCTTCCAGAACTTGTACTCAATGAAGAAATTCAAGAGCATCCTGCACTCGAAATTTTGGAAAGAGAAGGTTATGAGGTGATCGGAGGGAGGCTCAAAGTCCCGCTGACCTTTCAGGTCGACAAGCAAACGCTGTACAGCCGCCTGTTTATTGATTATGTAGCTGAGAAGGAGGATGAGGTATTCATTGTGAAGACCTCGAGAAGCCGGATGCCGCAAGAATGGACAGGCTCTGGACTTAGAGATCGCCTTCTACCTTATTTGCTGCTGTACCCGAACTGTAACGGTTTATTGTATGTTGATACGGACGATAATAACTTGAAGCTAATAACGCTTATTGATGAAGATGATTATATTTGGGAGCATGAAGACGAATATTAATTTATAGATCATTGGATGGAGGCAGGTATGAAGGGACAACGACATATTAAAATCAGGGAAATCATTAGTCAGAATGACATTGAGACGCAGGACGACCTGGTCGAAGCTTTACGACAAGCGGGTTATCAGGTAACTCAGGCAACGGTATCACGCGATATCAAGGAATTACTGCTTATTAAAATTCCAACCGATGATGGAAGGTATAAGTATTCACTGCCTACGGATCAACGATATAATCCGGGGCAGAAATTGAAACGGGCCTTGGTCGATAATTTTCTCAGCGTGGATTATACGACGAATCTCGTGGTTATGAAGTTTTTGCCAGGCACAGCCAATTCAGTTGCCGCACTCCTAGACAGCATTGAGTGGCCAGAGGTTATGGGCACAATTAGCGGTGATGACACGATCCTGGTGATATGCAGAACAGAAGAGAACAGCAAGACCGTCATTAATCAAATCATGAGTTACATTTCTTAATCATAATTTCAAAAAAACAGACGAACGTATGTTTCTTTTTGGTGAGAAATAGTGTAAAGTATACATCGAAGATGAAAATAGCAACAAGTGTTCCCTTCTAGCTGTAGAAGGGTGACACAGTTATCATTGGAGGTGTTGGAACATGCTTTCCACATTATCAATCCGAAATTTAGCCGTTATCGAAGCAGTTGATGTACATTTTCATTCAGGATTTCACGTGTTGACCGGGGAGACGGGCGCAGGTAAATCAATCATAATAGATGCTTTGGGACTGATAGCGGGAGGACGAGGCTCAGCAGATTTAATCCGCTATGGCTGTGACAAGGCAGAGATGGAGGCCTTATTTGAGCTTTCTGTTCAACATCCCGTATGGAACACGCTTTCGGAGCTGGGAATACAGGCGGAGGCGGATGAACATCTGGTTATTCGCCGTGAACTTACAGTTTCGGGTAAGAGTGTATCCCGGATCAATGGTCAGCTCGTGAATCTGACAATGCTTCGCGAAATTGGAGAACAATTGATCAATATCCATGGACAGCATGAGCACCAGAGTTTACTTAGAGCAGAGAAGCACTTAGGTCTGCTCGATACATATGGAGAAACGATAATTCGACCTATCAAAATAAAATATAGTGAGCAATACCGTGCTTTTGTCAAAGTGGAGAAGAAGCTTAGGCAGCTTCAGGAATCCAGTCAAAAAGCATACCAAATGCTTGATATGTACCGATTCCAGTTGGAAGAAATTGCAGCTGCAGGTCTTGTTCCTGGTGAAGATGAATCCCTTGCCGAAGAAAGGGTCAAACTATCCCATAGTGAAAAGATGATGGATTCGGTATCAGGTGCTTATGAGCTGCTTCACGGTTCACATGGACTCGAAGCAGTGAGCTATGCCATTTCGAAGCTGGAAGATATTAATGATTACGATCACAAAGGAATACACCCAATTCTGGAACAGCTTCAATCTGCATTTTATCAACTGGAGGATGCGGCTTTTCAGCTTCGCAGCTACCGGGATGGAATTGAATTTAATCCGGTTCGGCTATCCGAGGTCGAAGAGCGCCTTAATATGATTACCGGATTGAAGCGCAAATATGGCGAAAGTGTAGAATCCATACTTCAGTATTATGTTCAAATTGAACGAGAAACCGATCATCTGGAAAATAAGGATGAACGCTTGGAGAAACTGCTCGCAGAGCGTAATCAATTATTAGAGGGATTGTTGGAAACAGCAGAAGAAATGAGCGAGGCACGCAAGATTTGTGCTGAAGAGCTATCCAATCAGGTAGAACAAGAACTCAAGGATCTGCAGATGGAGCGAACTTCAATGCGTGCCCAGATCTCCATTATGGAAGATCCCAAAGGTGTGGAATGGAAAGGAAAGCGTATTCGAATTACTAAGCATGGGATTGACAATGTAGAGTTTCTTATTTCACCCAACCCGGGTGAGCCCCTTCGTCCATTGGGCAAAATTGCATCCGGCGGTGAAATGTCCAGAATTATGCTTGCATTAAAGAGTATATTTGCACGCCATGATCAAATACCTGTGCTCATATTTGACGAAGTGGATACAGGTGTCAGCGGCAGGGCAGCTCAATCTATTGCTGAGAAACTGTTCATCCTGTCTTCAACTTGCCAAGTATTCTCAATAACCCATTTGCCTCAGGTTGCATGTATGGCAGATCATCAGTATCTAATTGAGAAGAATGTTCACGATGAACGGACAATGACTCAGGTGGAGTCCTTATCAGAGCAGGGAAGAGTGACAGAGCTAGCCCGTATGCTGGGTGGTGTTGAAATTACAGAAAAGACATTGCATCATGCTCAAGAAATGCTGAAACTTGCTGAAGCCAAAAAAGGGGCATAACTGCTGTTCGGAACAATGATTGACAGTAATAAAAGGACCTGGCCAAGGTTATGTTATAGTTACGCAATTGGCGACCACCTTTCGTCAGGCGAACGAAGCAAAGGGAGTGTGACAGCCACTTGAAGCCTAGCCTTGGAAAGAAACTAATCGGTCTTATTGTTGTCTTCTCTATCTGTCTCATTGGACAGACCCTATTGCCCGTATTTAGTTACGCATCATTGCCGGATGAGCTTCATCTGTTCGCCGGACGTGAAACAGATCTTGAAGTAGCTGCTCCAGTCGATCCAAGCGTGTCTGAACATCCTGAAGTTCTGCAAGTTAATCTTAGCAAGAGTCTTAAGGATGAATCCAAGTCCCACTCTGTTCATCTGTATCCGCAGCGTGAAGGAGCCACTAAACTTACCTGGAAGCTATTCGGTAAAATTCCGTTCAAAACAACGGATGTCACGGTCGTTCCTGATCTCAAGGTTGTGCCAGGTGGCCAAACTATTGGTGTCAAAGTCAAGTCAGCAGGAATATTAGTGGTAGGTCATCACTTGGTTCGTTCCGCTAATGAGACACCGATATCTCCTGGTGAAACAGCAGGTATCAAGCTCGGTGATTTGATCACTCATATGAATGGGAAGTCGTTAACTGGGGTAAGTGGAGTAGCAGATGCAGTGCTCGAAGCTGGAAAGTCCAAGAAGCCTATTGAGATTACGCTGACTCGTCAGGGAAAAGTCATAAATACCAAGATTTCCCCCGCATTTGACGAGGAAGATAAAACATGGCGACTCGGACTCTACATTAGAGATTCAGCAGCAGGTGTGGGGACCTTAACCTTCTATGCTCCCGATCAAGGTGTATACGGAGCATTAGGTCATGTTATTACAGACATGAACACACAAACACCGATTGTCGTAGGAAGTGGAGAAATCGTACAATCCAATGTTACCTCTATATCCAAGAGTGAGTCTGGGGATCCTGGAGAGAAGAGAGCTCATTTCTTCAAAGAGAGCAAAATCCTTGGTAACATTGAGCGCAATACTCATTTCGGTATTTTTGGCAAAATGTCAGATAATCCGGAGCACAGCCTGTATGGTAAACCGATTCCTGTCGCCTTCGCTCATGAAGTAAAGGAAGGACCGGCAGAAATTCTTACCGTAGTCGACGGGCAGAAGGTTGAACGCTTTACTGTTGATATTGTTCATGTATCTGATCAGTCTCAGCCGGCAACCAAAGGGATGGTTATTCGAATTACAGATAAACGTCTCATTAACAAAACGGGTGGAATTGTACAAGGTATGAGTGGAAGCCCGATCGTGCAAAATGGGAAATTAATTGGCGCGGTCACTCATGTATTCGTTAACGACCCGACGTCAGGATATGGATGTTTTATTGAGTGGATGCTGCAGGATGCTGGAGTCGTCATTCCTCAGAAAAAACAAACAACAAATCTTAAGGCCAGTTAGAGCCTTAAGATTTTTTTGTCGAAATAATAAGAACTTAATCATAAATTGAAATAAAATACAATATTATAAATCAACGGATATAAAAAATAAAGAAAAATAATTTTCGACAGAAGGAATTTCCTCCCCTATGTCGAAAATCTAAGGGGTAAGGGAATGACGAATCAATAATTGTCTAAGGGAGGAAATACACTTGCAAAAAATCGAAGTATTATTGGCTGATGATAACAGGGAGTTCACGAATCTGCTAGCTGAATATATATCGGAGCAAGAGGATATGGAGGTAACAGGAATCGCTTATAACGGCGAGGAAGTTCTTCAGCTGATTAGTGACGGAAGAGCCGTTCCTGACGTCTTGATACTAGATATTATTATGCCGCATTTGGATGGCCTTGGTGTGCTGGAGCGTTTGCGCGAATTGGATTTGTCACCGCAGCCTAGAGTCATTATGTTAACTGCATTTGGTCAGGAGAACATTACGCAAAGAGCTGTTCAATTAGGAGCTTCATATTACATTCTGAAACCATTTGATATGGAAGTGTTGGCAAATCGTGTTCGTCAGCTCATTGGTACTCAAACTATTACAAGCAGCGGTAGCTCACAAGTAATCTCCTCCTCCAACAAGTCAAATGTCGTTCCAATTGGAAAAACAAAAAATCTGGATGCAAGCATTACATCCATTATTCATGAAATTGGTGTACCGGCTCACATCAAGGGCTATCAGTATTTGCGTGAAGCCATTACAATGGTTTACAACAATATTGAGATCCTGGGTGCGATCACCAAAACGTTGTATCCAGCCATCGCTGAGAAATTCAAGACCACTCCATCACGTGTTGAGCGCGCTATACGTCATGCGATTGAAGTGGCTTGGACTAGAGGGAATATTGATTCTATAAGTCATTTATTTGGATACACCATCAACATCAGTAAATCCAAGCCGACCAATAGCGAATTCATTGCGATGGTGGCTGATAAGCTGAGAATCGAACATAAAGTGTCTTGAAAGGATAGAGATAAATAAGCACTGGCTGTTTATTTATCATTTTTCCCTAGTTCTGAAACCGAGAGACGTAAATGAATAAATATTCATGCGCTTGCCGAAATTGTAGGTAGGCGCTTTTTCTAGGGAAAAGACAGAAGGGAGCGAGGGTACGCTGATGATGTATATGATGATTGGTGTTGCGGCTGTTGTTATGATCATTACTGCCTTGAGATGGAAGAGCAGAAAGCGATCCAAGAAAAAGAACAATGTCATTTACTTGAAAAATGTTCGAAAACAGCGTACATTACAAAAGTGCTCCAAATGTAACAAAAAAAGTAAGCTTCAATTTTACTCAGATTCAAGTGGAAATGTTACCGGTATGTGTAAAGAGTGTGAAGGGAATATGAACACTCAAAAAATGCTTCCGCTATGACAATTAACCACATAAGGAGCGTTATGGTATTATTGGTGGTTATTACATTACATTTTGTTTTGCTTTCGATTTACAATTGTAGTACATTAGCAGAGAATAAGGAGGATTCTAATGTACTCAAGTAGACAAGACGATACGTTATACATCATGACATACACACTAAGCAGCGGTATCAAGGGAACCGTTCCTTTGTCTAGCAAACAAATCCAGGATTGGCTCCATTGCTATAAGAGTGATACGAAATTTATCGCAGAGATTGGCAAAGAGTTCTTTGGATTGAATCCGACACTCGTATCGGATTTTAAAGTGCATAATCAATTTTCAGATTATCAGAACGTGATCATGCCGGTACAGCAAGACAACATGGATCGTTTATCTACCGCATATCGTGCGAACGAAATTCTGATGAAGATTGATTGCAAATGTGGAACCGCTTATGTAACGGAATCTCCTTATAAGCGAACGAAGTGGTACTGCACTAAATGTAAGGAAATTGTATTCCTCGATATGAAGAAGGGCATGGTGGAAACCTCGCGGGGAGATGCATATTACATGACCAATAAATATTTTGTGACCAGAGACTAGTCATGCGAGGCCAATATGGTGCTTACGCTTGTCTGACAGCTGAGATATAAAAAGGAGTGACCGACATTCATACGGACACTCCTTTTTATTAGGGCTCTGATCGCTGCCGAGGCTTGAAGAAGAGCGGATAAATATTGTTTTCTAAAGGGTATCTAGCACTTTACCTTATGGGGAGGTACGAAGCATTTTCTGCATCGCGGCTCATACGCTTCTGAATCACCAATCATAATGACGGGTCCGAGAGTCACGGGCTCTCCATTAACAATTCTTTGTGTGAATACGGCTTCAGAACTTCCACATACAGCACAAAAGGCTGTTAATTTTTCAATGTCATCGGAGATGGCCAGCAATCCGCCGATATAGCCGAACTCCTTCCCACGATAATCCATATTTAATCCGTCGACAATGACGTGCTTTCCACAGTAGGCCAGTTCCTCCACGATATCCATAATCTCACGGCTGAAAAACTGTACTTCATCAAAAGCAACCACATCAGCATCTTCGGTTTCAGTCATGATTTGTTTTACAATTTCAGGAGTCAGCTGTTTAGGAATGGGAATGGCAGGCAGCTTATAACCAATTCGGCTTACGATTTCATCGACTTCAAAACGATCATCTTCTGCGGGTTTATAAGCGACTACTTTGCGTCGGCCATACTTGATTAATTTTTGACAGCGTCGAATAAGCTCACCTGATTTCTCACTGAACATGGGACCTGTAATGACAGTAATGCGACCTTTGGGCACGGTAATAATCTTCCTCTCTCTGTTACTATTCCGCTTGAAACTCTACTTACTTGAATCAATTTCATCTTTTTATTGAGCTATGAAATTGATTTACTTATGATAAAAAGTGACATTTAAGATAGAACAAATGCTTAAAGATATCATTGTTCTTTAATTTAATCTATCCCGATAGAATGAATTAAAGTTTTTATTGGCTCTTTAATTCAATCTATCAAGATAGAATGAATTAAGGCATTGTTAGTTCTTTCATTCAATCTATCAAGATTAACATATCCAAATGTGTTGAATCCACTATTTTATAGTCAATTAGAAAGTAATACTTGGAAGTGAAGCATGCCGCATGGTATTGTTTTAAAGTTGAGGTGAAATAACAATGAATAACGACAATAATGTAGAGAAGTTACGAGAAAAGTATCAACAGCTGCTCCATCATGGCGAACTCTCAGAGCAGGCATCAACATTGTTTGAAGTGATACTCGGCGAGCTGGAGCACGCTGCAGGTCAGAATGAACGGCTTCGAAAAGTGATTCTCAAGCAATCCTCGAACAGTAGTAGAATGAATTCGAAATTGCGGGATGCTCTGATGGAATAGGGCTGTTCAATTAAAAATCTCTTCCTTGTGGAAGAGATGGAGTGTGACCTATTTTTCATCAAGAGATTCATCAGGCACGGCTTCTTTGGGTTTGCTGGATAGATGATCAGGAACGATGATGCCAAGGGTGATTCGCGCGATCATTCCAAATGTGATACCGATGCCTGCAAACATATAAATAATGGTGAAGATTTTGGCAAAGTTCGTTTGTGGAGAAAGCTCTGGATGACCCACCGTTGTTAATGTAACAGCGGAGAAATACAAGGCGTCAATCCAGTCCCACTCTTCCACGCTGGAATAAAAAATGGTGCCCGAGAGCAAAGTCGCGAGCATGACAACGAAAAGTGCAAGGAACTTCTTGTCCTTGCTACCGTGATAAATACCTTGCAGCAATCTTTTGAAGGGTCAGTATGAAGGATATCATGTAAACACGGTCTCCTATCCGTATAAGATGTTAATAGAACATTATACCGGAGTACGAGGAGAAGGTTAACCCATGAATTCATTATGAGGTAGCATCGGTGTTTTGTTTCCTTTTGAAGCGCGGGCCTACATAATTACGTTTACGGTCACGGAACAAGATCCAGCCGCCAAGAAACGTCATACAGCAGCCAAATAGTACAAGCCCGAGCGAAAAAGAAAGCCATTCAAAGGCAGGTCTCGCTACCTGCTCATTGCCATGCTCGGCATAATAGTGAAACAAGGAGTCTTTCATCATAAGGAAGCCTTTCATGGCTCCAAGACCTGGAATGACAAGAATGATAATGGCGATAAATCGGGAAAGCATTAGACGCATAAGGAAATACCCCATTTCATACGTACGTATTTTCTATATGATACCTTGTCTTCTAGTTACTGTCTATTGGAAACGGGTTTTTTGTTATTCAATAAGAGGAAGAGTACAATAATGTTTAGTAACGATATGATTGGAGGATTTTATAATCATGGCAATTCATTGCGATGTCGCTATATTAGGCGGGGGAACGGGCGGTTATGTAGCCGCGATTCGCGCTGCACAGCTTGGCAAAGAGGTTGTTCTTATCGAGAAGGACAAATTAGGCGGAACATGCCTTCATAAGGGCTGCATACCGAGTAAATCTTTGCTGCGGAGTGCTGAAGTTTATGCAGAGATTAAAGAAAGTGCCAGCTACGGTATAGAGACCTCAGACGCAACGCTTGTTTTTTCGAAGGTCCAGGAACGCAAGGATGCGGTGGTGGAACAGCTTCACCAAGGAGTTCAGTATCTGATGCGCAAAAATAAAATCACAGTGCTGCAAGGAAAAGGCAGAGTTGTTGGCCCATCCATCTTCTCTCCTAAGAGCGGAGCTGTAGCAGTGGAGCTGGATAATGGAGAGATGGAGAATGTGGTTCCCAACCATCTTATCATTGCGACAGGCTCCCGTCCGAGAATATTACCAGGATTAGAGCCGGATGGTCGGTACATCCTCAGCAGTGACGAGGCGCTGAATCTGGAAGAGCTTCCAGAATCGATAATGATCGTAGGCGGAGGCGTTATAGGGATTGAATGGGCTTCTATGCTGAATGATTTTGATGTGAAGGTAACCGTGGTGGAGGCTGCGGATCAAATATTGCCGCAGGAGGATGGAGACATCGCTGCTGAGATGCAGCGTCTTTTGACCAAGCGTGGAGTGAAGGTTATTACCGGCGCAGCCGTCGATCCCGTTACATATGGTATTCAGGATGGGCAAGCTACTATCGAGATAAAGACCAAGAAGGGTACGGAAACGCTTGCTGCTTCTCAAATACTCGTATCGGTTGGACGTACTGCAAATGTAGAAGGAATTGGTATAGAGAATACTGATATCAAGACAAAGAATGGATATATTCAAGTGAATGGCCATTTGCAGACAGGAGAACCGCATATTTATGCAATCGGTGATTGCATAGGAGGACTTCAGCTTGCTCATGCTGCGAGCCATGAAGGCATTCGTGCTGTCAATCACATCGCAGGTGTTTCCATGCATGTTTCACCTGACCACCTCATTCCGCGTGCCATCTACTCAAGACCAGAGGCGGCGAGTGTGGGCTACACGGAACAGCAGGCAAGGGAACTGGGTTTCTCGGTCAAGACAGGGAAATTTCCTTTTCAAGCGATTGGAAAATCGCTTGTTTACGGCAACCGAGACGGTTTTGCCAAGGTTATAGCAGACGAAGTCACAAATGATATTTTAGGGGTCCATCTCATCGGTACGCATGTGACGGATATGATTAGTGAAGCTGCGCTGGCCATACTGCTAGATGCTACTCCATGGGAAGTCGGGCAGCTTATTCACCCGCATCCATCCTTGTCCGAAATTATTGGCGAAGCCATGCTGAACGTGGATGGTAATGCAATTGGGATGTAACATCTCGTACCTGTATTAAAATGAAATATCAACATACTTCAAAACGTCTTTTCTTTTTGGAAAGAAAACGAGTATAATGAATTTAAGCCAAGTCTTAGTACCAGGTTTTAAGACAAGACGGTACTTCATCTTGAACTGCTCTCAAAAGGAGGTTTGAAGTTTGAATTCAGACACGACATCTAAACAACACAAACATACGAAGCTTGGACTTTCAGACGGTCAAGTCATTGATATGTACAAATATATGCTGCTTGCACGGAAGTTCGATGAACGCTGCTTGCTGCTTCAAAGAGCTGGGAAGATCAATTTCCACGTATCCGGAATCGGTCAGGAGGCTGCGCAGGTTGGAGCTGCCTTTGCTCTGGATCGTGAGAAGGATTACTTCCTTCCCTATTATCGTGATTATGGTTTTGTTCTCGCCGTCGGAATGACGCCTCGCGATCTGATGCTGTCGGCTTTTGCCAAGGCTGAGGATCCGAACAGCGGGGGACGGCAGATGCCGGGCCATTTTGGAAGCAAGAAGCTGCGGATTGTAACAGGCTCGAGTCCAGTGACTACACAAGTCCCGCATGCAGTGGGCGTTGCACTGGCTGCAAAAATGCAGAACAAAGACTTCGTTTCTTTCGTTACCTTCGGTGAAGGCTCCAGTAACCAGGGAGATTTTCATGAAGGAAGCAATTTCGCTGGCGTACACAAGCTGCCGGTCATTATTATGGTGGAGAACAATCAGTATGCCATCTCTGTGCCTGTTCATAAGCAGTTGAGCGGTAAAGTAAGCGATCGTGCTCTAGGTTATGGATTCCCTGGGTTCAGAGTTGATGGCAACGATGCCCTTGAAGTTTACGCAGCCGTCAAGGAAGCCAGAGAGCGTGCGGTTGCAGGCGAAGGTCCGACCTTAATTGAAGCCATGATGTACAGACTTTCTCCCCATTCCACCTCAGATAATGATCTGGCATACCGGACCAAAGAGGAAGTTGAGGAAAATTGGAAGAAAGACGGACTCGTCAAAATGAAGCAATACCTCATTGATTGTGGTATATGGAATGAAGAGCGTGATGCTGATCTGGCGGCACAGCTTGCGCTCGAATTAAAAGAAGCGACTGAATCTGCAGACGCGGCCCCTTATCCAAAACCGGAAGATACACTGCTTCATGTGTATGCTGACGATCATTTGGGAGGAGGACAATAAGATGGCGGTTATGGAGTATATTGATGCAATTAGACTGGCTATGAAAGAGGAAATGGAGCGGGATGAATCCGTATTTGTGCTCGGAGAAGATGTAGGCGTTAAAGGCGGCGTGTTCACCACGACCAAAGGTCTACAAGATCAGTTCGGCGAAATGCGGGTAATGGATACCCCGTTATCCGAATCAGCGATTGCAGGTGTTGCGATAGGTGCGGCCATGTACGGAATGAAGCCGATCGCAGAGATGCAGTATTCAGATTTCATGCTTCCGGCAACGAATCAAATCATCAGTGAAGCTGCCAAGATCAGATATCGCTCGAATAATGATTGGAGCTGTCCGGTTGTTATTCGTGCCCCGATTGGTGGAGGCATATTTGGAGGACTGTATCATTCTCAATGTCCAGAATCCATTTTCTTTGGAACCCCTGGACTCAAGATTGTAGCTCCTTTTACGGCATATGATGCCAAAGGCTTGCTGAAAGCGGCAGTGCGCGATCCCGACCCTGTCCTTTACTTTGAGAATAAAAAAATGTATCGCTTAACAAAAGAAGAGGTGCCTGAGGACGATTACATCGTACCGATCGGTGTCGCCAATCTGCTGCGTGAAGGGGAAGATATTACCGTGATCGGATACTCCCAGCCTCTGCATTTTGTTATGCAGGCAGCAGAGGAGCTGGAGAAGGAGCAAGGGATTACAGCCCATGTTCTGGATCTACGTACATTACAGCCACTCGATAAGGAAGCGATTATTGCAGCCGCCAAGCATACAGGAAAAGTGCTCATTATTCATGAGGATAACAAAACCGGCGGGGTAGGCGCTGAAGTTTCTGCTATAATTAATGAGGAGTGCTTATTTGATCTGGATGCACCAATATCGCGTCTATGTGGTCCGGATGTCCCGGCCATGCCGATCAGCCCTCCGATGGAAAAATTTTATATGCTCAGTAAAGACAAAGTGAAGGACGCAATGCTTAAACTGGCGATGTATTAAAATAAATGGCCTACTCTCGGTTTCGATGAGCAGGCCATTTAAGGTAAAGTGACTTGATTGGAGTGAAACAATATGGCAGGACAAAAAAAATGGATTGAGATCGTGATGCCTCAGCTGGCTGAATCATTAGTGTCAGCTACCATCGCAAAATGGCTGAAAAAGCCAGGCGATCCTGTTGAGCAATATGAACCGATCTGCGAAGTGATTACAGATAAGGTTAATGCTGAAATTCCTTCAACGGTCGAAGGAATAATGGGCGAGATTGCAGCAGAGGAAGGAAGAACGGTGGCTGTAGGCGAGCTGATCTGTCGTATGGAGGTCCACGCGGCTGCTGGTACAGGGATTGTTGCAGATTCTTCGACAAAAGAAAGCGGCCATACTGCTCCGTCTGATTCCGAACATCAAGAATCAAACGGCTCTATGCGTGGACGCTATTCACCTGCAGTGCAGAGCCTCGCTGCAGAGCATGGTCTGAATTTGGAGGATGTGCCTGGTACAGGGATGAATGGCAGAATTACTCGCAAGGATGTATTGCGTTATATTCAAGAAGGTTCGCATCTGAATCAGAAGGCGGCTATATCTAATCATGCGAACCGTCAATCCATCCAAGCAGAGACTAACGTGAGACAAGAGGATACGCGTCCTGCTTCCGATACCACCGGATATTCAGCAGAATCGGAGATGCCTGTTCGTCATTCTGGAATTCACTTGTCTGAGACACCAAGAATTCCAAAAATCGAGATGGAGGGCTTCCCTCAAGGCAGAGCTGAGCAGTACATTGATGTTACACCTGTACGCAATGCCATCGCTCGGAATATGCGCCAGAGTGTCTCTGAAATTCCGCATGCTTGGACGATGATTGAGGTAGATGTCACTAACCTGGTGACCCTTCGCAACAAGCTGAAGGACGATTTCAAGCGCAGCGAAGGCATTAATCTGACTTACTTGGCCTTTTTGCTCAAAGCAGTCGTTAATGCAATTAAGGATTATCCGATTATGAACTCCGTGTGGGCAGTGGATAAGATTATCGTCAAGAGAGACATCAATATAGCTCTGGCGGTAGGAACAGAAGATTCCGTGATGACACCGGTCATTCAACGGGCAGATACGAAGAATATTGCAGGACTAGCACACGAGATTGACGATTTGGCGAGAAGAACGAGAGAAGGAACATTGAAGCTGGATGATATGCAGGGAGGAACCTTTACGGTAAACAACACAGGATCCTTCGGATCGATCCTATCCTACCCGATTATCAACTATCCGCAGGCGGCTATTCTAACATTTGAGTCCATTGTGAAACGGCCTGTGGTCATTAATGACATGATTGCGGTACGTTCAATGGCCAATCTCTGTTTATCGCTGGATCATCGGATTCTGGACGGGGTCATATCCGGTCGTTTCCTGCAGCGGGTTAAAGAAAATTTAGAGAGCTACTCCCTCGAAACCAAGCTTTACTAAAATGGAGAGCTACTCGCTCGAAACGAAGCTTTATTAATTTGTTTCAATATAACTTTTACAGCAATTCTAGAAACGTAATTTTTTCGAAAGGGTGTAAATGCGCATGAGCAGACCGCTTGTTGTGAACTACACAGAGTTGATGGATTACGAAGAGGCTTGGAATTTGCAGAAAAAGCTGGTTAATGCGTTGGATGAAGAGGAGCAGCAGGAACATCTGCTGCTCCTGCAGCATCCACCGACATATACAATGGGAACACAGCGTCATCCGGAGCATTTACTGTATAGCTCAGAAGAGCTTGCGAACAGGGGCATTGCTTTATTTCAAATCGATCGCGGCGGCGATATTACATATCATGGACCCGGACAACTGGTTGGTTATCCAATTCTTCGACTCGGTAGAGAAGAGGATGTTGACTTGCATGGTTATCTGCGGCTCCTTGAAGAAGTCATCATACAGTATTTAGACCGATATGGTATTGCTGCAGGCCGTAAGGAGCAGTATACAGGAGTGTGGGTGGACAACCATAAAATATGCGCAATCGGGGTTAAATTTAATCGTAGTAGGCGGACCAGAGGCTTTATTACGAGTCATGGCTTTGCATTTAATATTAAATCAGGGATTCAGAATGAGGGATTCTCGGGTATTATTCCTTGCGGAATTGAGGAGTATGGTGTCACTTCGCTCGAGGATTGCACAGGCCAAACCTTCTCAGTAAAGAAAGTAGCGGATGAGCTGGTAACCATCTTTGCAAGCTTGTTCTCATTTAAGCCGACTTGGGTGCAGGTTATGGCTTCAAAATGAATGAGTAGCGCATGATAAGATGGGTCCGAGTTTTATTACCGCATAAAAAAGCTCTCTTCCCCTAAGTGCGAGAAGAAAGCTTTCTAATGAGCAACACGGTATTGATTATCCATATAATAGAGGCTCAATGACAATCAATAGAGTAGATGCAACCATAGCGATGAGCATGAGATAGACAATGATTTTGAACCATTTTTTCTGCTGCATTCATTAAAGCTCCTTTATAATTCGAATGAGGTATAATAAATTCTATTGTAACGTATCTGCACTCGATGTGGAAGTAATTGAAGAAGGGAAGTTAACCATGATTAAACAAGAACGGATTGTTGAAGAATTTATAGAGCTTGTTCGAGTAGACAGCGTTACTACAAACGAACAAAACATTGCCAAAGTGTTGACAGACAAATTTAATAAGCTGGGACTCGAAGTTACAGAGGATCAATCCAAAGGGCGTACAGGACATGGAGCCGGCAATCTGATTGTGACATGGAAGGCACAAGGCGTGCAGTCAGCACCGAACATATTTTTTACCTGCCATATGGACACTGTAGCGCCTGGTGTAGGCATTCAACCAGTCGTATCCGAAGATGGTTATATTCGCAGCGACGGAACGACCATTCTCGGTGCAGATGATAAGGCAGGAATTGCTGCCTTGTTTGAAGCTATTCGCGTCATTCAAGAAAATGAACTTCCTCATGGACAGATTCAATTCGTCATTACGGTCGGAGAAGAATCGGGTCTTATCGGTGCAAGAGGAATGGAGCGTGATGCAATTGATGCGGAGCTGGGCTTTGCTCTGGACTCAACCGGAGAAGTAGGCGGTATTTGTGTCTCTGCACCGGCTAGGGCTCAGATCAAAATGAAGATCACTGGCAAATCCGCGCATGCGGGTGTTAATCCGGAAGACGGAATAAGTGCCATTCAAGTCGCTGCAAAGTCCGTTGCAGCCATGAAGCTGGGGCGTATCGATCATGAGACAACAGCCAATATTGGCAGCTTCTCGGGCGGCGGCCCGCTGAACGTGGTGTGTGATTATGCGGAAATTGCTGCCGAAGCGAGAAGCATTGTACAGGAGAAAGTGGAGCATCAGGTGGATCACATGAGGGAATCACTGCTTAATACCTGCCGCGAGTATGGTGCAACAGGTGTATTTGAGAGCGAAATTGCTTATCCTGCGTTCAAGCTGACTGAACAAAGTGAGGTGGTACAGCTTGCGGCAGCAGCGATTTCAAGCGTTGGTTTGACACCGGAGACTTTCCCATCCGGTGGCGGCAGTGATGCCAATATATTTAACGGATTTGGAATTCCAACCGTCAATCTTGCTTTGGGATATGAAGATATCCATACGACAAACGAACGAATTAAGGTAAGAAGCCTTGTTGATGCAGCGAAGGTCGTTGTATCCATCGTGCAGGAAGCTGCTAAGCGATAATTGATATCTTGTTCATCTGCAGGTCTGGAAAGGGGCGTTTCCTTCCAGGCCTTTTTGAAAACACAAAAGAAAATCATAAGAAATCATGATTTCTTTATTTTTTGTATAAGCGGAGATACGGCTTGTCCGCCCTTCATCAGCTCCTTGAGATGAGTGTCAGGTCCGTGATCCGAAATCCAGTGTTTCAGCGTCATTTTTATTTCATCCGCTTGTCCAATCATAAACACGCCATTATTTGTCTTATAGCTCTTCATAAGGTGGGCCACTCCTTCGAATTGGGATTCATATTACACCGTATGCCCACGGCCCTTGAACTATACACATGAATTAATTCCAGGGAGGTCTTTATTTTGAATTCAAATCCATATATCAAACATCCGAAATCGAATCCCGCACTTGTAGAAGAAACCGTATCAAGCAAAGAAATTTTTGACGGCAAGATCATCTCACTCCAAGTAGACACCGTAAAGCTGCCCAATGGACAAACCGGTACACGTGAAATTATTAAGCATCCCGGGGCTGTCGCAGTCCTTGCGCTCAAGGGTGACAAGATGCTTGTAGTGGATCAGTACAGACAGGCGCTTGGAAGAACCCAGGTTGAGATTCCAGCAGGCAAGCTTGACCCTGGAGAAGATCCGATGGAAGCTGCAGGAAGAGAGCTGAGAGAAGAGACAGGCTATCATGCTCCGGAGCTGAAGCCTCTACCGGCGTTCTATACATCACCAGGCTTTGCAGATGAGATCATCTATTTGTTTATGGCAGAGCAGCTTGAAGCAGGCAGTATGCAGCCGGATGAGGATGAATTTCTGGAAGTGCTCGAGGTGACTCTCGATGAAGCGTATGAGCTGATCCGGGAAGGCCGCATCAGTGATGCCAAGACCATTGTTGCTGTATATGCATGGCACTTGTATCAATTAACAGGGAAGATATAAATCATGAATCAGAAAGTTACATTGACTGATCCTGCGCTGACTACATACTATGCTGATCTTCATATTCATATCGGGAGGACCCGTTATGGCGATGCTGTAAAGATTAGTGGAAGCCGTGATCTGACCTTTGTGGGCATTGCCAAGGAGGCAGCTGACCGGAAGGGCATCCATCTAATTGGCATTATTGATGCCCATTCTCCAGTCGTTCAGCGGGATATTAGAGAAGCGCTGGATTCGGGTGAAATGACAGAGATCGATGGCGGAGGAATTGGTTATAAGGATACAGTGATTCTGCTGGGAACAGAGCTTGAGGTGAGGGAGCCGGGACGGAAAGAGTTTCATCTCCTAGCTTATTTCAGAACTTTGCAGGAGATGGAATCCTTCACAGACTATCTTTCTCGTTATATGAAAAATGTGAATCTCAGCTCGCAGCGTGTGTATGTGCCGGCGATTGAATTACAGAAGGAAATTATATCTCGTGGTGGGATATTTATCCCTGCACATATTTTTACTCCTCATAAAGGAATCTACGGGAGTACGGCGCATCGAATGGAAGAGGTGCTTGATTTAAGCCTGATCTCTGCAGTTGAGCTGGGACTCAGTGCGGATACCGAAATGGCCGGCTACATTAGTGAATTGGACCGTTATCCCTTCTTGACGAATTCGGATGCCCACTCCCTTGCCAAGATTGGAAGAGAATATAATGAGCTGGCTCTGGCTGAGGCTTCATTTGATGAATTTAAGCTGGCGCTTCAGTCACAAGGGGGACGCAGAATTAAAGCAAACTACGGTCTGAATCCGCGCCTTGGTAAATATCACAGGACCTACTGCGGCCTCTGCAGCAGTATATTAGATGAAGAGCAAATCTCGGGAGAACGATGCCCGTATTGCGGAAGCACCAAATTGATTCACGGGGTATTGGACCGTGTTCTATCGATCTCGGACCGCGAAGTCCCTCATGCATCCGATCATAGACCTCGATATCATTATCAGGTTCCCCTGGAGTTCATTCCTGGCCTTGGCAAGGTGAAGCTCCGATTGCTGCTCGAGGCCTTTGGTTCTGAGATGGCTATATTGCACCGTGTATCCGAGCTGGAATTGGCAAGCGTAGTGGGTAACGAGTTAGCCAGACTTATCGTCATGGCAAGGAATGGTGAGCTCGGTTTATCGGCTGGTGGCGGAGGAACCTATGGAAGAGTCTCTCTATAGATTTCATTTTTAGAGTCATAGAGTAACGGACAAGTTCATAATGTAAGGTATGTAATGAGAAAGGGGACGACCTTAACGATGTTATTTCTCAAGCATACCTTCCGGGATCAAACTCCGCTCTATGTATTTGTCGCTGTTCTGTTTTTAGTCGGGGTCATCTTTGGTGCATTAATGGTGGGTGCACTTACCCTTGATCAGCAGCAAGACCTGGCAGGGTATCTGGACAACTTTTTTGTTACGATGAATCAAGGAAATAGTTCGGGCAGCACATATATGGATATTGCGATGCTTCATTTAAAATGGGTTGGTCTGATCTGGGTGCTTGGTCTGTCCGTTATCGGACTACCGGGTATACTTATTTTGGATTTTCTAAAGGGAGTACTTATCGGGTTTACCGTCGGCTATATGGTGGGACAGTATTCCTGGAAAGGGCTTCTCCTCGCCATGGTATCTGTAGCACCGCATAATCTGCTCGTCATACCCGTTATTCTTATATGCAGTGTGGCAGCAATCACCTTCTCGCTTCATATGATCAAGAGTCGTTTCTTTATGAACAGAAACGGCAGTGTCAAGAGACCGCTGACAAGCTATATCGGGTTAACGGTTGCCATGGCCGGATTAATGCTTGCCATCTCATCATTTGAGACTTGGATTACGCCACTGCTTATGCAGTGGGTTGCACCTTTGTTTGTATAATGTGACAAGTTGAACAGCCCTCTCTCTCATCGCTTGATATAGTTGACTTTATTAAAGATGAGACCCTATAATAATACAAGTGAGTTTTCGATCATGATGCAGTGATTTCCTAGGGGGAGGGAGAAGATGGAAGCACGAATCGAGAAAATAAAGCAGCAATTACAATCCCAAGGCTATAAATTAACGCCCCAGCGGGAAGCCACGGTAAGAGTCTTGCTAGAGAATGAAGAAGATCACTTGAGCGCAGAAGACGTGTTTATGCTCGTCAAGGAAAAAGCTCCCGAAATCGGTCTTGCTACCGTATATCGAACCCTTGAGCTGCTAAATGAGCTGCATGTCGTTGAGAAGATTAACTTTGGTGACGGAGTAGCACGCTATGATTTGCGCGGTGATACGAACAAGCATCATCATCACCATTTGATATGCGTTCAATGCGGCAGCATGGATGAGATACGCGAAGATTGGCTCGGACCGCTTGAAGAACGCCTGGAACGTGAGTTTAATTTTACAGTTCTCGACCATAGGCTTGATTTTCAGGGGATTTGCTTCCGCTGTAAAGACAAGAACGACCAGAAGCCTAATCAATAACATAAAGACTAGCAGATCAGACAAGCTCTCACCGGCTTTTGTTCGGGGGAGCTTTTTAGCGTTCTTATTCATAAATATGTGGTAAGCTTCTATTCTGAGATATACATTTAGTTTGCCGTTAGGTAAGATGGAGATAGAGTGATACAAAGCCTGTTTTTCCTTGAAATTTCATGTCCGTCATAAAGCAAGCGGATCGGTCATAGCTTAGACATAGCATAAGTGTATGCTGGGAAGACTATCCGTGTAAACAAAGGACAAGACGTGAATGAAAGGCGGGATAATTCATGATTTTTTCACTCCGCAGAATGTTTCGACTATTTCGGTTTCTTATCGTATTTGCTGCACTTGTATACATGTTCTATAATGTGTTCAATCTATTTTCGGAATGGATTACACCTGTTGACCACTACAAAATTCCAGAGGGAAATGCGCTTAAAGTATTTCATCACGAGGAAGGCGCAGGTCTTATTATGGAGAAGACGAGTATGATTGAACGGCTGCGTTTCTTTTATTGGTATGGTGAATAAAGGCGATTATCTAATGTCATAATGAAAATTTGTAGTAAGGGAGCGTAATGTGCCGATGAGGAATTATGTGCAGCCTTACATGAATTATTTACAGGAAGACAAGGGATCTTCCTTAAGTACACTGGAATCCTACAGACGTGATATAGAGCAATTTATTGGGTATATGGATAATGAACAAATAACACAGGCTCAGGACGTTACCCGCAATCAGATTGTCCTGTACATGGGATATTTAAAGAAACAGAAGAAGGCAGCTTCAACGATTGCTCGTAATGTGGTATCGATCCGTTCTTTTTTTCATTATTTGATGTATCAGGGTGTTGTACAAAAAGACCCCACGTATCATTTGGACTCACCTAAATTAGAGAAGTCTCCTCCCAAGATACTTTCCATTGCGGAAGTGGACAGCCTTCTATCCCTGCCTGACTCTTCAACACCCTCTGGGGCCAGAGACAAAGCCATGCTCGAGCTGTTGTATGCCACGGGGATTAAGGTCTCTGAATTGGTACAGCTTAATGTGAAGGATTTAAATCCGCAGCTGAAGTATTTGAGAACCGGCAGCAACAGTGCTAAGGAGCGGGTAATCCCTATAACAGGTATCGCTGCCCAAGCGACCGCGGAATATGTGAACAACGCCAGAAGTGCGCTGTTGAAGGCGAATGGAGAAGAAGAGGCGTTGTTCGTTAATACGAATGGGGCAAGGCTGACAAGGCAGGGAATCTGGAAGATGATTAAGAAGTATGCAGACGGTGCTGGACTTGGCGAAGGAAGGATTACGCCACATACGTTAAGGCATTCTTTTGCTGCTCATCTACTGGAGAATGGGGCTGATCTAAGATCGGTACAGGAAATGATGGGACATGCAGATATCTCGACGACCCAGATGTATAGCCATGTGGTGAAACGAAATATGAAGGACGTATATGATCATTATCATCCCAGAGCGTAATTGATGTCTTGAATTTGAGATTGAATTGATAATAGAGGAAGGGGTATTACGTACATCATGACAAACAATAAACCTAGATTCAAACGCATATGCTTTATCGTACTTGACAGTGTTGGTATTGGGGCCTTGCCGGATGCACCCGAATTTGGCGACGAAGGTGCTCATACATTAGGACACATTCTTGAACGTGTTCCCCATGTGAAGCTGCCGAACATGCAGAAATTGGGGCTTGGTAATATAGCTGAAATTCCTCCGCTTGAGCCAGTGGACGAGCCTCGGGCTTATTATGGCAAGATGAAAGAGGTGTCGGCAGGCAAAGACACGATGACAGGCCATTGGGAGCTTATGGGACTTAAGATTGACACGCCTTTCAATACATATCCTGATGGATTTCCTCAAGATCTGATCACCGAGTTTGAGAAGCAGACAGGCCGCAAGGTCATTTGCAACAAGCCCGCTTCGGGAACAGAAGTGCTTGATGAATACGGTGAAGAGCAGATGAAGACGGGGGCTTGGATAGTGTATACTTCGGCGGACAGTGTATTCCAGATCGCGGCTCACGAAGATATCATTCCTCTCGAGGAACTGTACAAGGCTTGCAAGATTGCCCGCAAGCTGACTCTCGCTCCTGAGCATTCAGTAGGGCGCGTCATTGCACGTCCGTACATCGGAACTCCGGGTGCATTCAAACGGACTTCCAACAGGCATGATTATGCAGTCAAGCCGCCAGAGCCTACGGTCATGAATGCGCTGCACAGCGCAGGGTATGATGTTATTGCGGTTGGCAAGATTAACGACATATTCGATGGTGAAGGTGTGACGGAAGCTTATCCGACAAAAAGCAATGAGCATGGCATTGAAGTCACGATTGAGCAGCTAGGAAGAGACTTCAATGGTCTCTTGTTCACGAATTTGGTCGATTTTGATTCATTATACGGACATCGCAGAGATCCGGAAGGATATGCGGGCGCACTGGAAGTATTCGATCAGGAGCTTCCTAAGATTATGGAACGTATCAGCGAAGAGGATCTATTGATTATCTCGGCTGACCATGGGAATGATCCTATTCATCGGGGAACGGATCATACGCGTGAGTATGTACCGGTTCTTATTTACAGCCCGGCTCTCAAGCAGCAAGGTGACACGATTGGAGTACGGGAGACTTATTCGGATCTGGGTGCTACGATCTCCGATAATTTCGGTGCTTCCGCACCGCTTCACGGGGCAAGCTTCTTGAATGAATTGAAGTAGGGCTGCTTGTAGAATACGCAATATGGATGGATTGAAATTCAAGCAAAAGGGGCTATTTAGCAAAATGGTGAGAATACTAACACAAAGCATGGTACAAGAGGCAGCAGCATTTATTAAAGAAAAAACAAGTGTAAAGCCCGAAATCGGGCTGATCCTTGGTTCTGGACTTGGAATATTAGCCGAGCTGATTGAGGATGCGGCAGCTATTCCGTACGAAGAAATCCCTCATTTTCCGATATCGACGGTCGAGGGTCACGTGGGAGAGCTGCTGATTGGTAACATACAAGGCCGCCCAGTCGTCATGATGAAGGGCAGATTCCATATGTATGAAGGCTACGGCCCGGAAGTGACTGCATTTCCGGTTCGGGTTATGAAGGAGATCGGGGTTCAAAAAATGCTGGTGACTAATGCGGCAGGCGGAGTTAATACCAATTATAATGCTGGGGATCTTATGATTATTTCCGATCATCTGAATCTGACCGGCCGCAACCCGCTGGTTGGACCTAATGAGTCTGCATTTGGAGTGCGCTTCCCTGACATGTCAGAAGCTTACAGTGAAAGACTGCGCAAACTGGCTAAAACGACAGCTGAAGCGCAGGGCTTCAACATTCAGGAGGGGGTGTATGCAGGACTTCTCGGCCCCAACTATGAAACTCCAGCCGAAATCGTGATGCTTCGTAGACTTGGTGCTGATGCGGTTGGCATGTCAACCGTAGCGGAAGTTATCGTAGCCCGTCATACAGGTATTGAAGTGCTCGGAATCTCCTGTATTACGAACATGGCAGCCGGAATTCTGGATCAGCCTCTCTCGCATGATGAGGTTATGGAAACGGCAGAACAAGTAAAAGGGAAATTCCTCGGATTAGTTATGGCGCTGATCCCATACATGTAAATTTGACGAAGAGGGGAAAATGACAATGAATCAAGAGAATACGACGATGTATGCTGGAAATATTGAAGAAGCTGCTGGATACATAACAAGCAAGCTGGGTAAATACTCCCCAAAAATTGGCTTGGTGCTGGGCTCAGGACTTGGAGATTTAGGCGATCAAATCGAAGATGCTGTATATATTCCTTATGATGAAGTACCGCATTTTCCTAAATCTACAGTTGAGGGACATGCAGGCCGCTTTGTCATCGGTCAGCTCGAAGGCAAGGATGTCATTATTATGCAGGGTCGTTTTCATTACTATGAGGGATATGACATGCGCACGGTTGTTATGCCCGTTTATGTAATGAAGAGCCTTGGCATTCAGACACTCGTATTAACAAATGCAGCCGGCGGCATGAACCGTGCCTTTAAGGCAGGGGATCTCATGCTCATATCCGATCATATCAATATGACAGGCGCTAACCCGCTCATCGGACCAAATGATCCGAAATTGGGTGTTCGTTTTCCAGATATGTCAGCCGCATATGATCCTGAATATCGCATATTGGCGAAGGAGCTGGCTAAAGATATACATGGTGAGGATGGATCCGTACTTGAGCTCCAGGAAGGTGTCTATTGTGGCATCAGTGGACCTACGTATTCAACCCCTAAAGAATCCACGATGTTTGCCCTGCTTGGCGGGGATGCGATCGGGATGTCTACAGTGGGCGAAGTGATCGCCGCAAGTCATGCCGGGCTGCGTGTTCTCGGTATCTCGTGTATTACCGACATGGCAATTGGCGAGGAACTTGAGCCGCTGACTCATGAGCAAGTCGTAGCTGTAGCAAACCGGACGAAGCCGAAATTCATTGGACTGGTGCGTGCCTTTGTGAGCCGAGTGTAAGTCTTTGTATTGGGCGATGGCTGTCTTTTTTCAGGGCATGACAGCCAAGGAAACCGGTGATTTAACTATGGCTAATCCGGTGATCAGGTAGATTTATCTCCTATTGCAGGTATAAACTTCAAAGAATGGGCTACGAATATCTACGACTCTTATAAGGCACACTTTAAACCATGGCTAATGCATACAATAAATGATTTAGGATTAGAACAGAAACCTAAAAGGTTATCTTTGATTACAGGGGTTAGCCAGTATTCAATGAAGAGCTATCTTGTTTATAATGTAGCTCCTCAAAAAGAATACTTCTTGAAAATTATAAATGGGTTAAATCAAACACCGGATGTTTTTTTAAAGTATGTGAAGATAACTACAGACCTAGATCTCACTTTTGACATTATAAAAATGGTCGAAAACTGGCAGAACAAAACCTGTACAAGGCTAAAAGCACTGAGGTGAAAGCGTAATGAGAATGATTGATTTAATTCATAAAAAACGGAATAACGAGTCACTGTCAAAAGATGAAATTGAGTTTATTATTTCAAATTATGTGTCTGACAATATTCCTGATTACCAAATGTCTGCACTTTCGATGGCTATCTTCTTCAACGGTATGAACGATGATGAGGTGGCTAACTTAACACATGCTATGGCTTTTTCGGGTGAAACAGTGGATTTGTCTCCGATCAAGGGAATTAAAGTTGATAAACACTCTTCTGGAGGAGTGGGAGATAAGACTAGTCTAATCGTACTTCCTTTGGTGGCTTCTGTGGGCGTTCCTGTGGCTAAAATGTCTGGGAGAGGCTTAGGACATACCGGAGGAACTCTAGACAAATTAGAGGCAATAGAGGGCTTTAAAATTGAACTCACTAATAAAGAGTTTATAGATAACGTAAATAATGTTGGAATGGCTCTTGTTGGTCAAACAGCAAATTTAGTCCCAGCCGACAAAAAACTGTATGGGCTGAGAGACGCAACTTCTACGGTTGATTCTATTCCTTTGATTGCAAGTTCAATAATGAGCAAGAAAATAGCTTCAGGTGCAGATGCAATTGTTCTAGATGTAAAAGTTGGTTCAGGTGCTTTTATGAAGACAATTGAGGAAGCTAGGAAGCTTGGTAGCATAATGGTATCCATTGGTAAGAGTTTAAATCGTAACACTGTTGCTGTATTAAGCAATATGGATGAGCCTCTTGGTCATGAAGTTGGGAATGCGAACGAGATTATGGAAGTAGTTCAAGTCTTAAAAGGTCAAGGCGAGAAGAAACTTACCGAATTAAGCCTAACATTGGCTTCACATATGGCTGTTTTAGGTGGAAAGTTCGATTCTTATGATGAGGCATATGCTGAAATGTCAAAACTGATTGAGAATGGACAAGCCATTAACAAGTTCAAAGAATTTATTTCTGCACAAGGCGGCAATCCTGAATTTGTTGATAATCTTGACAAACTACCTCAAGCTAAGAACCATTTTGAAATTGTAAGTCCTAAAGATGGTTATGTCGGTTTCATTGATGCTGAAAAAATTGGACTCGCTGCTATGATGGCAGGAGCTGGTCGTAAAACTAAGGCTGATCCGATAGACCATTCAGTTGGAATTACACTGAAAGCAAAAACTGGTGACAAAGTTGCAAAAGGTGATATCTTAGCAATTCTCCATTGCAACAGTGAGGACAGCGAGAGTAAGACTCTAATTCTGGATGCTTACGAAATTTCAAATGAGCAAATAGAAAGTAAAGACATTGTTTTTGATGTAATCTCATAAAAAACGAAAAAAATACCCCTCAATAGGATCATCGCATCCTAAAGAGGGGTATAGTTGTATTTCTACTTATTTTTCAATTTTAACCTTCAAAAAAATTACCAATTCATTTGAATTATTCAGAAGGCTGATTTTCGTCTGTATTTGCTTTTTTAGCGGCATTAGTTTTAACAGTCTTATTGATAATACCTGCAGCCAAGAGAAAACCTAGAACACTATTTGCAGCAATCATCAACTCATCATATTGCTCTGCGGTCAATTCCAAGCCAAATACTTTTCCGACCGCTTGAATCATAATCAGAATCGAATTTACTTAGATAAGGTAAAGAGCGTACTGGAGGAGACGTTCAACAACTAAAATCCTCGGACGAAGTTGTAACAATGGAGTATGTGCATTTAAGAGAATTTAAGTGAAAGTGAGATTCTATTAAAAAGGGAGAGCTAATATGGAAATTAAATTAGAAGACACTCTCTACTCGTCCGATAACAGAAGAAGAATTGCTTCGATATTATGAACCATACACCGAAGAGAAAAATTAACACGGATTATTTGGTTGATATGGCAATAAAATGCTAGCTGTTGTCAGATGAAAGGCGTATTGGATAAGAATTATAGGAAATGGGTTGAGTGAAACAAAAAAACCAATCACAATGAAGAATGATTGGTTTCAGATTATGTAATTAAATTATGTCAAAATGCTGCTTAACGACCTTCGTAATCAGCACCATGATCTGATATGTACATCTGAGTTGGGATAATACTAGGATAAGTTATAAAAACTAACAGACCCAGTGTGATCATTAGTGAAAGTGTGGTCTTTTTCATTTAATAGGTCTCCCCTCATAATTATATCATTAAGTATATCATAACATGTCTTAAGTTGGGAGGTTTTCCCGAATTTTCTAAGAATTTCAAATAAAGAAATAGCTTTTTTGAAATATTTGTCGTTACCCAATCTATCTGCAGCAACAAGGACATGTAGAGTGATATCGATTGCAGATTCATGTTCTTCCCTTTTGTGTCTGTAAAGTGCTAACTGATAATGATATGAGAGGTAATATGCGGACTTAATTTTTTCAGTATATTGAGTATAGTCATCTATATGTTTAGATAACTGAGAAATCTCTGAATCTACATTATAGTTAAAATGATTTGCTGATCGGAGAATGTTTATCATACCTGGAAGCACCTGATCGGGATTATTATCTAAGAATTCTACATATTCAGCTATCTTCTCTTGCTTTCCGTCCAACACATCAATTTGAAGGCTATTGGCAGAAGCAAAAAACTTAAAGTCTTGAATGATGAGTTTTCCAGTTTCACTTGAGTCATCTAGCCAATCTAGATTTGCATATAAAGAAATATACTCTTTGGACTTGGTGTATACACCTAACTTTTGATAAGAAAGACCAGTCATTAGGTAACTGTATCCGAAGTAGTAGATTATATGTTTACCAAATACGTGAGAAGTTGAACCTTTTTCAAGAAGCTCTTTGTGGATTTCTTTTGCTAGTTCCAAGAGCTCATTAGATATTGAAATGACATCATTCCAATTTTCAACAGAATAGCTTACCTTAATATGTTGTACTAATGTGTCTAAGTCCAGAGGTTCATTAATAGGATAAATTTCATTCATTACTCCCTCTCCTTACCAATAATTTCATATAATTTACTTTATTTTACATTACAAAATTCAGTAGGTCAATAGAATGTAAACTAATTTGTTTTAATGTTAAGGAGGTGTTAGATTGAATATATTTTGTCTGATAATTAGATATAAACGCAAAAAGAAGCTGAAGGGCAATATTACTGTCCCTCCAGCTTCTTTTTGATATCGTGAGTCATTCATGACTTAAAAAGCTCTGTCTTCACATTTAACCTTCAATTGCATCTTTCGTGCAAAAAGAGCGAGTGCCAGCGCGATTCCGGCGCTTAGCGTGTGTCCTGCGTCAGCAAGGAGGGTCAGGCTTTGTGTTATGAGCCCTCAAACCACCTAGTGCGAACCTCTTCATTGTACTTACCCCTTATGTCCAGTTCATTATCTTGTAATTGAAGGCACTGCTATTTTTCATTATACAGACTAGGAATAATTTGGAGGATTCTTGACGACAATGATTAGCAGTATAACGATTCAAGCTACAATGTAGCATTCACATGAGGAGGATAATATTGCCATGAAACAAGGAGTAAGGCTGCTGACCGCTATGATGCTATCGGCCGCACTGATCGTTCCAAGCAGCGCATATGCGGAAGAGCCTGTAGGACCGAAAACGGAGAATACGACTCCGGCAGTGGATCTTGCGCAAAATGCAAAATCAGCGGTCATGCTGGATGCGGATACTGGAACTATTATTTATGAGAAGAATGGCCATGAGAAATTGCCTCCTGCCAGTATCACGAAGATTATGACCATGCTGTTAACGATGGAAGCAATTGATTCCGGTAAGCTGAAGTGGACTGACAAGGTTCGAACGAGTGAATATGCCTCTTCCATGGGTGGATCTCAAATTTTCCTGGAATCGGGCGAAGAGATGACCGTGGATGAGATGTTAAAGGGCATTGCCATGGCATCTGGAAATGATGCTTCTGTAGCTATGGCTGAGAAAATTGCCGGCTCTGAAGAAGCGTTTGTGCAGATGATGAATGATCGGGCAAAAGAGCTGGGCATGAATGATACTCATTTTGCCAATTGCAATGGTCTTCCGGTAGAGAATCATTATTCTTCAGCACATGATATTGCTATTATGAGCAGAGAGCTGCTTAAACATAAAGACATTACCAAATATACCGGAGCCTATCAGGACTATCTGCGGAAAGACACTGCCAAGCCGTTCTGGCTCGTGAACACCAACAAGCTTGTACGTTTCTATACCGGTGCCGACGGCCTGAAGACGGGCTATACCTCTGAAGCCAAATTTTGCTTATCCGCCACAGCGATGAAGGATGGTATGCGTGTGGTAGCCGTTGTGCTGGGTGAGCCTAACACGAAGACGAGAAACAGCGAAGTGTCGAATATGTTCGATTACGCCTTTTCACAATATACGATGAAGCCTATATATAAACAAGGGGACGTTATCGGTAAAGTGAACATTGAGAAAGGAAACATCAAAGAGCTGGAATTGGTGGCCGAAGTACCTTACAGTGTGCTTATGAGAAAAGGCAGCGCCGGAGAGACCACGCAGCAGCTGACCGTTCCTACCGAAATCAAGGCCCCGATCAAAAAGGGCCAGGTGCTGGGCAAGCTCGTTGTATCCCAGGATAGCAAGGTGCTGAAGGAATTTGATATTACAGCCGCGGTAGACGTTGAAAAAGCAGGCTTCTGGAAGCTCTTTAAACGGACAACCTCTGATCTTTTCCGCTAAAATAAGCAAGTTTGTTGATTCATGAGACTTTTCTTCTAGTTTTGTCGGAGTGCAGGAAAGCAGTAAATCGGCGTAGAAATGGTTGGTCATGACAGGGAGGAGAGTGAGCAAGCATGAATTTACAGGTCAGTATGGAATATGCACACGGGGTGCTTATTGTACGATTATCGGGGGAGCTCGATCACCACACAGCAGATCTGGTTCGCCTTCAGATGGATGAAGCGATTGCAAGGCAGAACAGCAAGCATCTGATTCTTAGTTTGAAAGACCTTGACTTTATGGACAGTTCAGGACTTGGTGTCATTCTTGGACGCTATAAGTTGATACATCATAAAGGTGGAAAAATGGTCATATCTGGAGCTAATCCTGCTGTATATCGTTTGCTTGAAATGTCAGGCTTGTTCAAAATCATGCCGGTGTTCGAAAACGAGGGAAGCGCCCTCTCGGATCTGGAGGTGGTCTCATGAGTAGCGAGCAGCTATCGAATTTTATGAATTTGCAGTTTGCTGCCAAGTCGGAGAATGAATCGTTCGCGAGAGTGGCGGTGGCATCCTTTATTTCTCAGCTGGACCCGACGATGGACGAGCTGAGTGATTTGAAAACGGTCGTATCTGAGGCCGTGACGAACAGCATCATCCATGGTTATAACAATGACTCTGCGGGAATTGTAACCATTAAGGCTGAAATTGTTGGAGACATGATCACACTTGTCATTGAAGACCAGGGTCAGGGAATTGAGGATTTGGAGCTGGCGAAGCAGCCTCTGTACACCTCTAAGCCTGAGCTGGAGCGCTCTGGTATGGGATTCACAATAATGGAAAATTTTATGGATGAATGTGAAGTGGTGAGCGAGCCTGGGCGAGGTACTTCGATCATGATGAAGAAACGGATAGAATCCAAGAAAGCACTGTATAATTAGGGGTTGGACCTATGGAAGCAGAAGCGAAACAAACTTCACATACGTATCTGGAAGATGCGGAAGTCAAGCGTCTTATCGCTCTTTCCCAAAGCGGAGACCAGGTGGCGCGTGACACGCTTGTCAATTGTAACATACGTCTTGTATGGTCTGTCGTTCAGCGGTTCATGAACCGGGGATACGAGCCGGAGGATCTGTTTCAGATCGGCTGCATCGGGCTCCTCAAATCCGTAGATAAATTTGATCTCAGCTACGATGTCAAATTTTCGACTTATGCGGTTCCCATGATTATCGGCGAGATTCAGCGTTTCCTTCGTGATGATGGAACGCTGAAGGTCAGCCGTTCCCTGAAAGAGACCGCCAACAAGGTTCGCAAGAAGAAAGATGAGCTCTCTAAATATTTAGACAGGCTGCCCACCATCAAGGAGGTTGCAGACGAGCTGGGAATTACCCCTGAGGAGGTTGTATTCGCTCAGGAAGCAAATAAGCCTCCAACTTCCATTCACGAGACGGTATTTGAGAATGACGGGGACCCGATTACGCTTATGGATCAAATTGCAGATGAATCACAAGAGCGTTGGTTTGACAAGATGGCACTTAATGAAGCCATTGGAAATCTGTCTGAGCGGGAGCGGCTGATCGTCTATCTGAGGTATTACAAGGATCAGACGCAATCTGAAGTAGCGGCAAGGCTGGGCATTTCGCAAGTTCAAGTGTCCAGATTGGAGAAGAAAATACTGCAGATTATCCGTGAACAAATTGCTCAGTAAATACAAAATGCATATAACAATGAATAAACATGATATAAGAGTCTTTTTCTCGTCAGAGAAAAGGCTCTTTTTTTGATTTATCTTGATATCCATCTCAGAGGGAATAGAAAAGAGGAGGAGTCTCCATACTATGAATAATTTCACAGTATAAAGGGGTGAGGTTAGGATGACCGTACCATCCACTCCTATCATTTATGTAAGGCTGCATAGCCGGATCAAAATAAAGCTTGGTATAACACTTACGATCAGACATGTGGCACATGTGCTCTCAGATCCGCCTGGATTAGAAGACAAGGTGCTGGAAGCGGAGCTGCTGCAGACTGAGAAAAAGGACGGGAGCCTGCTGCTAGTTGATGTTCTTCAGATTATTGGGCGAATAAAGGAGATTGTGCCAGGAGCAACGATTGAAACACTAGGCAGCAGCCATACGCTTGTTGAGCTGATCCCTCATGATCGGCCGCCGTCCAAATCGCTGTTTGTGCTTGTTTGGCTGCTGCTTTTTTTTGGCTCAGCGCTGACCATTATGAATTTTCACGCTGATGTAAACATGAAAGAAGTGCATATTCGAATTGTTGAAATGCTGACGGGATATCGGGATGAGAATCCTTACTTGTTCCAGACAGCATACTCCATTGGTATCGGTTTTGGCATGGCTGTTTTTTTTAATCATTTGTTCAAGAAGAAATGGAATGATGAGCCTACTCCGCTGGAGGTCGAGATGTACCTGTATCAGCAAAATGTTGATCAATATGCAGTTAATGAAGAGTACGAGCGAATCAAAAAAGAGCATGCTCCTTCAGGTCAAAAATAATGATGACGGTTCTGGACGGCTGCATACTGATTGTACTGGGTATTGCATCAGGAATCGCTGTAGGGAGTGGAGTCATTGCTCTCTTCATCGTGCTGGACATGATCCCGCGCTTAGCACAGCTTACACGCTCGTATGACAAGGCTTATGCCTATGAAGGTGCAATGATTGCCGGTTCATTCATTGGTACAGTCGCTGACTTATGGAATCTGAAAGTATATGGTCTCCCAATTATCTCGATATTCGTAGGTCTGCTATGCGGTATATTTATCGGTTTGCTGGCGGCAGCCTTAACTGAGGTATTGAACGTCCTGCCCATACTTGCCAAGAGACTGGGAATGAAATCTTATTTATTTGGATTACTAATGGCTATGGTATTCGGTAAGGTAGCCGGTTCATTATTTGATTGGTTTGTGTACACCAGATAACAGCTGAATGCATACAACAGAAGTAGGAGGCATCAAGAACAAAATGTCAGATGAATCGCAACAAATGACTGAAGAAGAGAAGCAGCTCCAAGAAAAAAAGGAAAGAGAAATGTCAGATTCCATTGAGGAATCGATTCAATATTGGCAGAATGAGGACGTCATTGATCCGGATTTTGACGTACTGCGGAACACGCTCAAGTATGTGATGGGCTTTGGAGAAAGCTTTGATGTCAATTTCCGTGAGATGACCTTTGGTGGGCGTCATACCGGGCTTTTGTTCATAACTGGACTTTCCAAAGATACGATTCTGACTGAAATTTTAAAAAGGCTGTCCTATGTGCCCGAGGATGAGATGTCTTCTGATGCTCTGGAAAAGTACTTTGAGTTCTACATTCCCCATATCCAAGTATCCAAGGTAACGAAACTTAGCGAAGCCTTCATCCAGGCAATGAGCGGCATGAGCGTCTTCTTTGTGGAAGGCGAAACAACAGCGCTGATCATTGACACCCGTAGTTATCCTTCGCGCGGTCCTGAAGAACCTTCATTAGAGAGAGTCGTCAGGGGAGCCAGAGACGGGTTTACAGAAACGATGCTGACCAATGTGTCTCTTGTCCGCAGACGGCTGCATGACCCCGGATTTAAACTGGAGCTGTTTCGAGTCGGGGAAAGAACCAAAACAGATGTGTGCCTTGCTTATATTGACGATATCGTGGACAAGGTTCAGGTTGAGACGATCCGCAAAAAAATTGAGAGCATTGATATTGATGGTATTCCGCTTGCCGATAAGCAGCTTGAGGAAATCATCATTAATCGAGGTTGGCATCCGTATCCACTTGTTCGTTATTCAGAGCGTCCAGATTCGGTTGCTTCCCATTTGCTTGAGGGCAGAGTAGTACTGTTCGTGGATACTTCCCCTAGTGTTATGATTATGCCTACGACCTTCTTTGATCTGTGTCAGCATGCCGAAGAGAATAGACAGACACCGTTCATGGGTTCTTATTTGCGGATAGTAAGACTCATAGGGATATTAGCCTCGTTGTTCTTGCTTCCTTTATGGATGCTGTTTGTGATTGATCCTGGATTGAAACCGGAGGGACTGGACATTATTGGTCCTCAGGAAAATGTAAAGCTTCCGATCATACTGCAATTTCTCATCGTAGAATTGGGGATAGATTTAATGCGAATGGCCGCCGTCCATACACCAACACCGCTTGCCTCGGCAATGGGTCTTATTGCGGCTATATTAGTCGGGGATGTAGCGGTAAAGGCAGGCTTGTTCGTTAATGAGGTTCTGCTGTATATGGCGGTAGCAGCGATTGGGATGTTCGCAACCCCAAGCTATGAGCTTGGGCTGGCAAATCGTATGGTCAGACTGATTCTACTCGTACTCGTGGCTATCTTTAAAGTGCCTGGGCTGGTGGTTGGGACCACTGCGATCATTATTGGACTAGCACTGCATCGATCTTACAATTCGTCCTATCTGTGGCCATTTATACCCTTTAATGCAAAGGGGCTGGTTGCCACATTCGTTCGTTCCCCAGTGCTAACAAATAAGAAGAGACCTTCGTTTAACAAGCCTAGGGATAATACAAAGATGCCCTAAAGCCAACAGCTATAAGGCTTGTGTCCATGAATATAATACAAATGATCTGCCGAATAATCCATTTCTATCAAAAACAAGAGTCTGCTATACTGATGTAAAGTTCGATGGAATCTTTTTTCATTCCAGGAAAAGTGGAGGACTAGCGAATTATGTATTTACACGGTACTAGCAAAATTAATGATTTAGGACATCTCGAAATTGGTGGATGCGATACAGTTCAACTCAAAGAAGAATATGGGACTCCACTATATATCGTTGATGAAATACTTGTCCGCAAGCGGGCTAGAGAATATATGGACGCATTCAGAGCCTCAGGTCTGAAATTTCAGGTAGCTTATGCGAGCAAGGCGTTCAGCGTAACGGCCATGTGCGCACTTGCCGAGCAGGAAGGTCTATCTCTGGATGTTGTCTCGGATGGAGAGCTTTACACAGCGCTGCTGGCTGGATTTCCGACGGAGCGCATTCACTTCCACGGGAACAACAAAACGCCGAATGAAATTGAAATGGCGCTAGATGCGCGCATCGGCTGCTTCGTCGTGGACAATCTTGTAGAACTGCAATTGCTTCAAGCGATGGCTAGTGAGAAGAATCAACAGGTTAATATCTTACTACGCGTAACTCCGGGTGTTGAAGCTCATACGCATGAGTATATTTCCACTGGACAAACCGACTCGAAATTCGGGTTTGATATCGGAAACGGAGCTGCCTTTGAAGCCATAGAACAGGCATTGAAGCAGCCGAACCTTAAGCTCCTTGGACTCCACTCCCACATTGGTTCCCAGATCTTCGAAGTGGAAGGCTTCCAAATGGCCATAGAGCGGGTCGCTTCTTTTACCAAAGAAGTGAAGAGTAAACTGAACGTTGTGTTCCAGGTTGTCAATCTTGGCGGCGGTTTTGGTATCCGTTACTTCGAAGGAGATACACCACTTCAGGTATCCCAGTATGTCAAGGCAATTACGGATGGAGTTAAGCTTCATTTTGCAGATATTGGCGAAGAGCTTCCGGAAATATGGGTTGAGCCGGGCCGCAGCATGGTAGGCGAAGCCGGTACAACGTTGTATACGGTTGGAGCAATTAAGAACATCCCTGGTGTACGCAAGTATGTATCGGTGGATGGAGGCATGACAGATAACCCGCGTCCAGCTCTCTACGATTCCAAATACGAAGCGATACTGGCTAACCGCGCGAATGAAGCAACAGAAGAGACCGTCTCTATTGCAGGGAAGGCATGTGAGAGCGGAGATATGCTGATTTGGGATTTAGAGCTTCCTCAGGTGGAAACAGGTGATCTGCTGGCAGTATCCTGCACAGGTGCTTATAACTATTCCATGTCTAGCAATTACAACCGGATACGTCGTCCAGCCGTTGTCTTCGTTCAGAACGGTGAAAGTGATCTCGTTGTTCGCCGCGAAAGTCATGAAGATATCGTGCGTAACGATATCATTCCGGCGAGAATCAGCAAACAAACAATTAACAGCTGAATCCATTTTATAACTCATTGAATCAGCTAACATTTTTATTCACTCTCTGCAAGCTGCTGTGTCTAGATCAACGGCTTGGGGGAGTGTTTTTTACATCGGGCTGACATGGTTCCTGCTCAGAAGCCTACGAATAATTGCAAATTGAAGTCAAAGTAGATACAATCAGATAGTGATGCATGAATTAAGGACAAGGCTTATGTACATACCATTGGTCTGCCTTAGAAAATAGTTAAAAGGAAGTGACGCATATGAAAAAAGGAATTATTGAACTTGAAAATGGCGGAACCGTAGAAATCGAATTCCTGCCAGAAGAAGCACCAAATACAGTAGCAAACTTTGAGAAATTGGCTAACAGCGGTTTTTACAACGGTCTTAGCTTTCACCGTGTAATTCCAGGCTTCGTAGCACAAGGCGGATGCCCAGTAGGCAATGGTACAGGCGGCCCTGGTTACTCCATCGATTGTGAAACGGCAACAAACACAACGAAGCATGAAAAAGGCGTACTCTCTATGGCACATGCCGGCAAAAATACAGGCGGAAGCCAGTTCTTCATCGTATATGAGCCGCAGCCGCATTTGGATGGAGTTCATACCGTGTTTGGTAAAGTTGTCAAAGGTATGGAATACATTGATGGCGTGAAGCAAGGCGACAAAATGAAGAGTGTATCCGTATTTGACGCTTAAGTTTAGGCTGCTAGAATTGTTGCAATAGCAAATTACGGCATCCCGCATATTTTATATGTGGGATGTTCTATTACATAGCCGATGGATCTCGAGCCTTGGGTCGTGCAGCTGAATTCGGTTCAGGAGGAAGAATAAATTCTAATAAAAAAGCGCCTGCACGACAGCGGGTGTTAAGCTCAGCTGTTGATTTTTCATAATGGGAATGCTACTATTTTTCTATTACTTCGTTTCATATGCTGTAATCCTTCGGGGCAGGGCGAAATTCCCTACCGGCGGTGATGACTTGAACTCAAGTCTTAGTCCGTGACCCGTTAGCTGGAAGCTATCGGTGGATCTGGTGCAACTCCAGAACCGACAGTATAGTCTGGATGAGAGAAGGAGAATAGGTACATAACAGATGACTCTATTTGTTGGCGTACCCAGCGGAACTTCTGCCTGTGTGTCAGTGATGATGATGCACATGGTTATTTGCCTTACCTTTAACGGTTCAAACCTGAGGTAACGGTAGTGTTCTGCTGCACTTTCTATTAAACTCTCAAGCCCCTTGTCCGGCATTTCGACCGGTTAAGGGCTTTTTTAATGAAATGTTTCTTATTCAATGTCTTTGCTGAAAAGAGGTAAGCATGATGGAAATGATGAATGATGAATTTTACATGTCGCTTGCTCTGGATATGGCAGAAAGAGCGCAGGGGCAAACGGGTATCAATCCAGTTGTCGGCTGTGTCGTCGTGAAGGGTGGACGAATGGTTGGTCTTGGAGCTCATCTGAAAAGGGGTACAGGGCATGCCGAGGTTCATGCCTTGAACATGGCTGGCAGTGAGGCGGAAGGAAGCACCGTTTATGTCACGCTTGAGCCCTGCAGTCACTATGGCAAGACACCTCCATGCAGCGAAAGGCTAATCAGTGAGAAGGTCAAAAGAGTGGTTGTCGCATGCGAAGACCCTAATCCACAGGTAGCAGGCAAGGGATTTGATATGCTTCGCAGACACGGAATCGAAGTCAAAGTCGGTGTACTGAGAGACCGGGCTAGACGGCTCAACGAGAAATTCATCAAATATATTACGACGGGTCTACCCTTTGTAACGCTCAAGACGGCTTCAACATTAGACGGAAAGATCGCAACCAAGAGTGGAGACAGCAAATGGATTTCTAACGAGCAAGCGAGAGAACATATTCATATGCTCAGACATCGTCACCAAGGAATTATGGTCGGGGTGGAGACCGTCATTGCTGACAATCCCGAGTTAACAACCCGGTTATCTATAGATGGGATTAGTCCGATTCGGATCGTTGTGGATTCGAGACTGAGAATCCCTATAGATACCAAGCTGGTTCGTGATGGAAATGCCATGACTTTGATCCTGACGACTGATGAAGCAGCGGCTGAACGTGAGGCGGTGCTGGCAAGTTATGGTGTAGAAGTAATCCGGTGTGGTCCGGGACCGAGGGTCGATCTATTAAGAGCTATGAGCTTGTTAGGTGAAATGGAGATTGGCTCTATATTGCTTGAAGGCGGCGGCACTTTGAACGGCGCAATGCTGGAGGCCAGACTGATCGACCGGCTGCTGATGTTTATTGCACCTAAGATCGTTGGGGGATACGAGACACCAGGCAGCTTCCGATTTGAAGGCGTGGACCGAATGAATGATGCAATTCAATTAAATAAACTTGAAGTCGAGACCATTGGAGATAATATTTGTGTGACAGGTTTACCTGTGTGGCCGTAAGGCTGATTAAGGAGTGAATGCCATGTTTACTGGGCTGATTGAAGAAGTGGGAAGAATTCGCAGCGTTGGCCGTAAAGGGGAAGCAATGGTCCTTGGAATCAGCGCAAAGCGAATCATGGATGATCTTAAGATTGGAGACAGTGTTGCTGTCAACGGAGTATGCTTGACTGCAACATCCATAGAATCCGGCGGCTTCCTGGCTGATGTGATGCCCGAAACTTTTCGTCATACGACCCTTCGTCATTTGGGGAGCGGCAGTCCTGTTAATCTCGAGCGGGCAATGTCAGCGAGTGGCCGTTTTGGAGGACATATTGTACAGGGCCATGTGGATGGAACAGGCAAGATTACTGCGATATCCCGAGACCAGAATGCGGTCGTATTCGAAATTTCACCGGTTAACAGTGATGTATTCCGGTTTATTATTCCGAAAGGCTCCATCACGATTGAAGGAATTAGTTTGACTGTTGTCGATACGACGGCTTCCTCATTTACCGTATCCATCATACCGCATACATTAGGTGAGACGGTGCTTGCTCATCGCAATACAGGGGATATTGTCAATCTCGAGTGCGATATTCTTGGCAAGTACGTGAATCATTTGCTGCAGTATGGACAAGGTGCCTCACCAGCGGACGGAACAGGTGAACAGTCGAAATTAAGCTTTGAATTTCTAAGCTCACACGGATTTAATTGATATAAATGAGCAGTAACAAGGAGGGTGATGACATGGACGAGGAATCCATTTTTCATACAGTAGAAGCAGCACTTCAGGATCTGCAGCAAGGCAAAGTGGTCATCGTCGTTGATGATGAAGACCGTGAGAATGAAGGTGATTTCGTGGCTCTGGCGGATAAAGCTACTCCGGAAGTCATCAATTTTATGATTACAGAGGGCAGAGGACTCGTATGTGTGCCGATTACGCAAGAACGGGCAGAAGAGCTTGACCTTAAACCCATGGTTCACCAAAATACGGATTTTCATGGTACAGCCTTCACCGTGTCCGTCGATCATAAATTAACCACGACTGGAATTTCAGCACATGAACGTTCAATTACGGTCAAAGCACTGATCGACTCGGAAGCTTCCGGAGCGGATTTCAGAAAGCCCGGCCATATGTTTCCACTGATCGCCAAGAAAGGCGGAGTGCTTCGGCGCGCAGGACATACGGAGGCTGCTGTAGATCTTGCCAGAATGAGTGGATCTTATCCTGCAGGTGTGATCTGTGAGATTATAAAGGAAGACGGATCGATGGCCAGACTGCCCGATCTGAAGGAAATTGCAAAGCAGCATGATCTGAAACTTATCAGCATCAAGGACATGATTGCGTATCGCAACGCCAAGGAGAATCTGGTTACTCGTGAGGTTTCGGTGAGAATGCCGACTGATTTTGGCGAGTTTCAAGCGATAGCTTATACGAATGAAGTGGATCACAAAGAGCATGTGGCTCTTGTCAAAGGCACGCTTAATACGGAAGAGCCGGTTCTCGTGCGTGTTCATTCCGAATGTTTGACCGGAGATGTATTCCATTCTCACCGCTGTGACTGCGGTCCGCAGTTCGAAGCTGCCCTGCGTCAGATACATGAGAATGGCAGCGGCGTGCTGCTATATATGCGTCAGGAAGGCCGGGGTATCGGGCTGATTAATAAACTCAAGGCCTATAAGCTGCAGGAGCAGGGACTTGATACGGTGGATGCGAATCTGAAGCTGGGATTCCCTGCTGATCTTCGCGATTACGGAATCGGCGCACAAATTCTCAAAGACTTGGGAATTCGCAAGATTAACCTGCTGACCAACAATCCGCGAAAAATTAAAGGGCTAGAGGGATATGGTCTGGAAGTCGTGTCAAGAATACCGATTCAAATTACAGAAAATAAAGATAATTCATCCTATTTGCATACCAAGCAGTCCAAGCTGGGGCATATGCTGAAATTTGATGATATTGAGCAGAACGAGCAGGAAATCAAATCTTAAGTTAAGAAGGGCAGATGAATAATAATGGCTAACTATTTTGAAGGTAATTTAGTTTCTGAAGGATTAAGATATGGTGTTGTGGTTGGACGTTTCAATGAATTTTTAACGAGCAAGCTGCTGTCCGCTTCCCTGGATGCTTTTAAACGTCATGGTGTACAAGATGATGAGGTTGATGTTGCATGGGTGCCTGGTGCTTTTGAAATTCCCCTGATTGCTCAAAAAATGGCCGAGAGCGGCAAATACGATGCGGTCATTACCCTCGCAACTGTAATCCGTGGCTCTACCACCCATTATGATTATGTTTGTAATGAGATGGCTAAGGGCGTTGCTGCAATTAACTTGAAGACAGGCGTGCCGACCATATTTGGTCTTGTTTCTACTGAGAATATTGAACAAGCCATCGAACGCTCTGGAACGAAAGCAGGAAATAAAGGCTGGGACGCTGCTGTTGCAGCAATTGAGATGGCAAACTTGACGAAACAGCTGAAATAGTGCTTAGTTAATATAAGCCCTGTACTCAGGCTTCTCTTAGCCGGGGCAGGGCTTTACGTATTTTGTAACATTTGCGGGAGGATGCGTCCATTGACGGTTGTGACTTATAAGCTTGAATCGTTTGAAGGCCCACTGGACCTTCTATTACATTTGATTGACAAACATGAGATCGACATCCAGGATATACCGATCAGCCGAATAACGGACCAATATATGGATTATATTCATACCATGCAAGAGCTGGAGCTTGATATTACAAGTGAGTTTTTGGTGATGGCAGCTACACTGCTGGCGATCAAGAGTAAAATTTTGCTGCCCAAGCCTCCTGTATTTCATGAATTTGAAGACGATCATTTCATGGAGGAAGAAGATGAAGACCCTCGTGCCGAATTGGTTCAGAAGCTCATTGAATACCGAAAATTCAAGAGCATCGCGCGTCATCTGCATGAACGCGAATCGGTTAGAAGTCTTATTTTCTCCAAAGAGCCTGAGGATTTAACGCCTTATGTTCATCATGAACCGTCGAATCCGGTTGAAGGGCTGCATACATCAGATTTGATTGTGGCTTTTCAAAAAGCACTCGGCCGGGCTTCGAGAAATACGACGGTGGCTAGGATTCACCGTGATGAAATATCGGTTAAGGATCGGATTCGGGATGTAGCCGGTACGCTAGGACGTAAAGGATATGGCGGCAAAATGCTGTTTTCCAAGCTGTTCAATGAGGATATGTATCGCCAAGAGATCGTCGTCACTTTTTTGGCTATTTTGGAGTTAATGAAAATGAAACAAATTGTATGTTACCAGGAACGATTGTTTGAAGATATCGTGATGGAGTGGAGAGGGGAAAACGAAAGCGATGGACTTTCCGGCATTGAAGTCGATTATTGAGGGCTTGTTATTTTTATCGGGTGAAGAAGGATTAGGTGTCAAGCAGCTCTCCGAAATTGTCGATCAGCGTCCAGAAGTCGTAACTGATGCGCTAGAGGAACTGAAAAGGGAATATACCAAGCAGGGAAGAGGACTGCAGATATTAAAGATTGCGGGAAACTATCAGATGGGAACCTTGCCTGAGCACGCCGTCTATTTTGAGAAGCTTGCTTACTCCCCTTCCAGATCCTCACTCTCTCAAGCCGCTCTTGAAACGTTATCCATTATTGCTTACCGGCAGCCGATAACGAGAGTGGAGATTGAAGAGATCCGCGGAGTTAAGGCAGAACGGGCACTCCATACTTTGACGAGTAAGGATTTGATTGAAGAGGTTGGACGAGCAGAGGCCATCGGCCGTCCTATTTTATATGGGACAACGAAGGCCTTTCTTGATTATTTCGGTCTCGGCACGATCAAAGATTTGCCAGAACCGTCCGTATTTGAAGATTCTGACCCGCTCGAAGAAGAGACACAGCTCTTGTTCAGCAAGCTGGGGCAGAATATGTTTGAGGAAGAGTCTTCGAGTGAAGTTCCAATTGACAATGAACGTAATAGAGCTGAGTAGTTGTACAATCGATGCCTTTTAGAGGGCATCGTTTTTTTTATGCCAAAGGATTCGCATGTTTTCCATATTTGAGAACATACTAAAAGGGAGTTTTAATTTTACATATACCAGGGGGAAGTCTCGTGTGGATCTGGATTAGCGCAGGTATACTGCTCGTTATAATTCTACTTATTGTGTTCGTACTTGTATCAAGAATACATATCCATCTCGTTGTGAAGTCTACAAATCATAAGCAGGAGGTACATGTTCAGCTTAAAATGATGTACGGGATCCTCAGAATAACCAAGGAAGTCCCAGAACAGAAAATTCAGGAGTTCAAAGCAAAGCTGCTCAAGAAGCTCGAGGGTGCATTATCAGGCCAGCTGGCCGGCAGCAACAAGGAACAAGAAGAGGAATCGCCTGATGAGAAGCATGGGAAGAAAGGGATATTGTATCAGTCCGGAGCTTTGCTCAAGAGTGCCTATGCTTTGAAGATATGGGATACGGCTCCGTTTGCCTCGATTCGGATTCTGGAACTGAAATGGAATACCCGTATAGGGACAGAGGATGTTGTATTCACTTCTGTATTAACAGGTATCTTGTGGGGGATCAAGAATACCGTGTTTGGCTGGTTGTCCCACAAGGTGAGGCTTCTAGAAATACCACAGGTTAATGTCGCGGCGAATTGGACAGAGCAATGGGATCTGAAGACGGATTTTGAAATAAAAGCCTGTATCCGCTTTGTTAAAGCGATGCGACTCAGCAATATGCTCACCAAGCGTTTAGCAGACGCTCATGGAGGTATTCTATCCTGGCGCAGAGATTTGGAGGAAGAGGCTTAATAAAGTAATTTATTTTCCAGTTTGTTTTTTGCACATACTGCTCCTGTATCTTGGGAAACCTATAGATGTCAAACCATTGTTATAAGGAGGCAATTCATCATGTCGGATCATCCAATTCAAGGATTAATGAAAACAGCTATGGAAAACATCAAGGCAATGGTCGATGTCAACACCATAGTAGGTGATGCAGTTGAGACACCGGATGGTACGGTAATACTGCCGATCAGCCGTGTTGGATTTGGCTTTGCAGCAGGAGGAAGCGATTTTCATCTCGATGCTGAAGCTGAGTCAAAGAGCAGCAACGGCAAGCCTAACCCATTCGGGGGCGGTAGCGGCGGAGGTGTATCTATCCGACCTATCGCATTTCTTGTTGTAGGCAATCAGGGTGTTCACATTGTACCTCTGGATAATCAAACCCATCTGTTTGAGAAGATCATTGATTCTGCACCGCAGGTCATTGATCAAATTCAAAGCATTTTCCAGAAGAACAATGCGGGTTCAGGGATGGCAACGTCTACGGCTCCAACTTACGAAGTGTAATCAGATTAGTCCCTTCCGCAGCTCATGCATTTGGAGGGGACTTTTTGTTGGACATACATCTGCCTGTCCATACATAGAATAGTACAAGATGACTCGAAGGAGCCGGAGGGAAGCAAATGAATCTCTTAAAAAAAATGACTGTATTGCCCTTGGTTTTATCGTTATTTACTGCTCCATTTACAGCCCATGCTGACCATAAACCTGGTCATGAAGCGCCTATGCTCGATACACATGCACAGACGGCTGCTCTCATTGATGTCACCTCAGGCCGGATTCTTTACAGCAAAGACGGAGAAAAGGAAATGCGCATAGCCAGCTTGACCAAAATCATGACAGCCATTGTGGCGATCGAGCAGGGCGATTTGAAGAGCACCGTTACGGTCAGTAAAAATGCAGCCGGTAAGGAAGGCTCGTCTCTTTATTTGAAACTGGGTGAGAAGATGACGCTTGAGAATATGCTCTATGGATTAATGCTGCGTTCAGGCAACGATGCGGCAACGGCCATCGCAGAGCATATCGGTGGTTCGGAGGAAGGCTTTGTATATCTGATGAATATGAAGGCTGACGAGATCGGACTTGTACATAGCCAGTTTAGGAATCCGCATGGACTAGATGATGAAGGCCATTATTCGACCGCTGAGGATATGGCCAAGCTGACCGCTTATGCACTGCGTAACGCTGACTTTAAACGGATTGTAGCTACACAGGAACACAAGGCCCCCAATCCTGAGGAATCCTGGGACTACGATTGGCACAACAAAAATAAGATGCTTCGTTTGTATGAAGGTGCAGATGGAGTGAAGACCGGCTACACCAAAAAAGCCTTTCGCTGTCTAGTAAGCTCAGCAACACGAAATGGTCAGCAGTTAGTTGCCGTTACGCTAAATGACGGGAATGATTGGAATGATCATGCGAATATGCTGGATTACGGCTTTGAGCATTATCCGCTGAACGAGCTGGCAGCGAAGGGGCAATCCATTCAGCAATATGAGTACATTATAGGAAATGCGTTTAAATATCCGCTTCTCAATACTGAAACGAGTGATGTCCGAACCAAGCTGGTACTTTACAATCAGCAGAAGGAATCAGGCCCTCGGGACGAAGCGGCGGATAACAATTTTGGACTGAGGGGCAGAATTGAATTTCTATTAGATGGAGCTAAGATCGGTGAAGTTCCAGTCTATGAAAAAGGCAGCTTCATTCCAAAGGACAAAGCAGCAGAAACTATTGCTCTTCCTTTTGATCAGTTAAAAGGGAATTCCCTGTTCAGCTCTCTAAAGAGAGTGCTTGACCAGCTCTTTAATTAGAATGAGCAAGTGATCGAAGTGGGAGGGATCGCGAATGATAAACCTGATTTGGCTTGCCATGATCGTTATCGGTTTTGTATTTTCCGCAGCAAAGGGTAATATTGAGCTCGTTACCCAGGCGGCTTTTGATGGGGCAGCAACGGGAGTTACGGTATGCTTTGGACTGATCAGCGTTCTGGTGTTCTGGATGGGAATGATGAAGATCGCGGAAGATTCCGGTCTGCTGAATAAAGTGGCGAAGCTTCTAGGCCCGATTGTATCCTATCTGTTCCCGGATGTTCCGAAACAGCATCCTGCAATGGGATATATTTTATCCAATATGAGCGCCAACCTGTTTGGACTCGGAAACGCGGCAACACCCATGGGGATTAAAGCGATGCAGCAGCTTCAGGAGCTGAATCCGGACAAAACGACGGCCAGTCCAGCCATGTGCACATTGCTGGCACTGAATACAGCGAGTATAACCATTATACCTACCACCCTAATTGCGATTCGGCTGAATTACCATTCGGCTAATCCAGCTGAAATCGTAGGCACCACACTGATGGCGACAGCCATTGCTACATTTGCGGCTATCGCAGCTGATCGATATTTCCGAAGCAGAACTCCAACGCCTAAAGCACCAGCGCCCCCAAAAAATCACCTTAATAAGCCGATCATTGAATCATCCTCGAAAGGGTGAGCATTCATGTTGTCCTTTATCAATCTCATTTCAACATGGGCAATACCTGTCATTATTGCCTTCATTCCAGTATATGCCTATTTTAGAAAAGTGCCAGTATACGAATCATTTGTCGATGGGGCAAAGGAAGGCTTTGGCACGGCGATATCGATCATTCCGAGCCTGGTCGCTATGATGGTAGCCATCAGTGTATTTCGAGCATCAGGTGCATTGGACTTTTTTATAGGACTTGTAGCACCTCTCTTTCAATGGATGGGCGTTCCACCGGAGGTGCTTCCGCTTGGTATTCTTAGACCGTTAACGGGGACGGGGTCCCTTGCTTTTACTACAGACCTCATTCAAACTCATGGTCCAGACTCCATGATTGGCCGAATCGCTTCCACCGTCCAAGGCAGTACCGACACGACACTTTATGTATTAACTGTTTATTTTGGGGCCGTTGGAATTCGGAATGGCAGATATGCCTTAAAGGTAGGATTATTCTCCGATATCGTTGGATTTGTGGCTGCAATTATGATTTGTCTTCTCGTATTTGGATAAGAATTGCCCAATAAATGGCCTTCTGAATACATTTCACACACCGGGTGAGAGGTTCAGGGGCTATTTTCCTGCTCTTGACCTTGTTATTTCTCTGTCTGATGGGTATCATTAATCCCTGAGGTGACTTATTTAAAATGGAGAGATTACAGAAAATTATCGCACAGGCGGGTATTGCTTCAAGACGCAAGAGCGAAGAGCTCATACTGTCCGGCAAAGTAGAAGTGAATGGTGAAGTCGTGACAGAGCTCGGTACGAAAGCGAATCCCGATGAAGATATCATTACAGTGAATGGTAAACCGATTCGAAGCGAGAAGAAGATATACCTGGTCATGAATAAACCCAAGGGTGTCATCACAAGCGCTTCTGATCCTGAAGGGAGAAAGATTGTTTCGGATTATCTCAAGGGAATCAAGGAACGCGTATATCCTGTAGGCCGACTTGATTACGATACAGAAGGGCTTCTATTGCTTACGAATGATGGTGAGTTTGCTCATTTACTGACACATCCAAAGCACCATGTGCCGAAGACCTATCTTGCAACGGTTAAGGGAGTCCCGCACGGAACATCACTTGACAAGCTCCGCGATGGAATTATGCTCGAAGACGGGATGACTTCTCCAGCAGAAGTGGAGTATAAGGATGTAGATACGGAGAAAAATGAGGCTGTTATTCAAATAACAATTCATGAGGGAAGAAATCGTCAGGTCAGACGGATGTTTGATGCTATCAATCATCCCGTGACCAGACTCAAGCGGATTTCCTTCGGAGGGCTGCTGCTACAGAATTTGAAGCGGGGCTTATACCGTCATTTGACAGCAGAGGAGATCAACAACCTTCTTCAGGCTGCCAAATCCGATCCTTCGAAGAAGAAATCACGCAGATAACAATGAAATAGCCGGCAATAAAGACATTGACAGAAAAGAACTAAAGTGCAGCTAACCTTGATGCTTTAGTTCTTTTTTGTATTCGTTCCAGGATAACAAATCCAAGACACATAATTTTCAAAAAACAGACGCAGATTTGTGACAATATTCGTTATAATTAGGCTAGAAGTTTAATTGGACAAGATTGTCATAAAAGGAGAGTATTTACGATGGGACGATCAAAGAGAACCGTTCAGGTTATTATTTTGATATTCATTGTCATTTTAGGCGCATATGCAATATTCTCTTCTACGGCCAAATCGGATGGCAAACCCGTTGTAGGGGACTCTGTTCCTGAATTCGAATTGTTAGGCATCGATGAGGCTGTTCATACACTGGATCAATTTAAAGGTCAGCCGATGGTCATTAATTTTTGGGGGACTTGGTGTGAGCCTTGTGTTGATGAAATGCCAGCGCTGCAGAAGCAGTGGGAGAAGTGGAAAGAGCAGGGCGTTGCTTTTATCGGTATCAATGTAGGTGAAGACAAGATGACGGTTAACAATTTTGTGCGTCAGGTTGGTGTTGATTTTCCAATTATGTACGACGAAAAAAAGATCGCGACAAGTCGGTTTGCTGTAGGTCCGATGCCTTCCACTTTCTTTGTTGCCAAGGATGGGAAGATCTCCGAAATATTTGAAGGTCAGCTGAATTTAGACACGCTCGAGTATCATATCCAGCAACTGGTGAATTCAAACTGAGCAAACAGGGGGATTTGAGACATCATGATCCAAAATACAAAATGTGAATGCGGCCATCAAAACCCAGTAGGGACAGTACTCTGTGAAGCATGCGGCAAACCTCAACTGCAGGAGGATCTTGAGTCGAGCGAACCGCTGGAAATGAGGTATGACGGGATAGCCAGACGTTCACAGAAGAGTAATCCGAACATCGTCGATCTCGTCTGGAATTTTTTCTCCTCGGTCAAAGTGGCCATCTATCTCATTGTAATAACTTTACTCGGAGCGATGCTGGGTACCATTTATCCGCAGGAAAATGCCTTTATCAATATGGATCCATCTGTTTATTACAAAGAGACATACGGAACACTTGGGCATATTTATTATTTACTAGGCTTGTCTCATACATACGAATCCTGGTGGTTCATCCTGCTGCTTGTTATGATCGGTGCTTCACTAGTCATATGCAGCTTGGACAGGGTACTGCCGCTATACAAGGCACTGAGCAAACAACGTATCCCCAAGCATATTCAATTCTTAACCAGACAGCGTGTTACATACCAAACTGAGTTTCCTGATGAGGAAGCAGAAGAGTGGATTAAGAAAGCGGTTGCGCCGCTCAAAAAGAAAGGTTATCGGGTAAAAACTGACGGTACCGCATTGCTTGCTGAGAAATATCGATTTAGCCGTTGGGGACCTTATGTCATTCATATTGGTCTGATCATATTCCTGCTGGCCGTTCTTGCCAGAGGGCTGCCTGGGCTGCACATGGACAAGCATATTTCATTTCCGCAAGGAGAGATCAAGAATATTCCTGATACCACATTGTATCTGGAGAACATTGATTTTAGAGTGGAGTATTATTCGGAAGAGGAAACTCCGGAGGAATTTAGAAATCTCGGCAGGATTGTACCTAAGCTGTTTGAAACGGAAGCCAAATTGTACGAGTGTACTGCGGATTGTACAGATCCGTCCAAGACGCCTCAGCTTCAAGAGGTGAAGCATCACTTTATTCGAGTTAACGACCCGCTGGATTATGAGGGATTGAAGGCCTATCAGTATGATTTTGACCTTACGCCGATCCTTCGCTCCGTATCTCCTGAGGTCATCGATCTTGCGTCAGGAACCTCCTATGGCAAGATTCAATTGGATATGCAGAATCCGGAACAATATTTTGAGGCAGGGCCCTATTCACTAACACTGAAAGAGAAGTACATGGATTTTGGTCTGAATGATGAAGGAAAACCTGTGTCTAAGACACCAAATCCGAATGCACCAGCCTTTTTATTCGCCATTACCGGACCTGACCTGCCGGAAGAAGGAATTCAATATTTATATTTTCCACTCGAAATTGATAAGGAGCGTTTCCAGCAAGATGTTATCAATGAACGTCTTAACGGAGGCCGTATGCCTCTGGAGCTGAACGTGGATGGGATGGAGAATGTGGATATTATCGAATCGACCTCATATTTGAATATACGAATTGACAAGGCGATGCCGTTTGTATGGGTTGGAGCTTCCATTGTTATGCTTGGTCTAGTTCTCGGATTCTACTGGCAGCATCGGAGAGTATGGATTCGAATGGATAACGGAACTCTCGTGCTGGGTGCACATACGAACAAGAACTGGTTTGGTTTAAGGCGAGAAGTAGCGGATGTGCTACAGCAGCTAGATATTATCGTTGACGAAAAACTCTTGGATAACGGAGGAAACAAAGCGTGAACAACTTACTCGATCTTAGCAGCAATGCGTTTATGATCTCATTTTTCTTATACTGTGCTGCCTTTATTGTATATGCGATAGCAATTATGGGCCGTAAATTCAGCAATCGAGATCCAATCGTCCATGTCAAGAAATGGGGTAAAATCGGACTGATTACAACCTCTATCGCGCTTGTTGGTCAATTGATCTACTTCTTTACTCGCTGGATTGGTGCGGGGCATATTCCTGTGAGTAATATGTATGAGTTTATGTCTTTCTTGTCAATGATGGTCATCATCGCTTTTATTGTCTTGTATGCGATATACAAAACACCAATTCTGGGACTGTTTGCTCTTCCGATTACCATTATCCTGATGGCTTATGCAGCAGTATTTCCACAGGAGGTCCAGCCGCTTGTTCCGTCTCTGCAGTCGATTTGGCTCAATATACACGTTACTCTTGCGGCGCTTGGAGAATCCTTTTTTGCCGTTGGTTTTGCAGCAGGTCTTATGTATCTTTTGCGGACCGTCAAATTTGACAGTTCTGCGAAATCTGATAAGAGACAGCAAGGATGGGTTGAATTCACGCTGATTGTTATTATTATTGTAATAGGCTTTATCGGTACCGTGTTTGCATTTCGGGCAAGTGGATACGAAGCGGTCTTCACGCAGCAGGAAGCGGCTAACGTTGACACTGGGGGGACCGATAATAGTACAATAGAAAAAGTGATTTATCATATGCCGCCGATTGTGGCACCATACAATAGTGAAACCGAAAGCTACACTTCATTCCTCGGTATGAAGGAACCTATATTTGAAGCTCCTTCCTGGATGGATGGTGTTAATGCAGGCCGCAAGCTTAATACAGTGATATGGTCCGTTATTTCTGGTCTTGTTTTATATGGATTATTGCGTCTTATTGTTCGCAAGCCTCTAGGCCGAACGATCAGTCCTCACTTGAAAGATATTGATCCGGATGATTTGGATGAAATCAGTTACCGTGCTATAGCGATTGGCTTCCCGATCTTTACGCTCGGGGCACTCATATTTGCTATGATTTGGGCTGAAATCGCATGGGGACGTTTCTGGGGATGGGACCCTAAAGAAGTTTGGGCTTTAATTACATGGCTGTATTATAGTGCTTATCTGCATCTGCGTCTGTCGAAAGGCTGGCAGGGAAGAAATTCAGCGTGGCTTGCAGTCATCGGATTTTTAATTGTGATGTTTACATTAGTTGGCGTGAATTTAATTATCTCAGGTCTCCACTCCTATGCAGGAACAGAATAATGCAATCACCGTCATATTCTATTTATTGTACATTCAACTAGCGCATACTACGGAGACTGGATTTTGGGAAAGTGGGGCGAATCTTGCTAATGGCAGAACATGAGAACCGAATATTGGTCGTCGATGACGAAGAAAGAATTAGAAGATTGTTGAAAATGTATTTGGAGAAGGAAGGCTATGAGATCGACGAAGCTGAGGATGGAGAAACCGCGCTGCATAAAGCGACAACTGAAGATTATGGTTTGATTCTGCTTGATGTTATGCTGCCTGGTATTGACGGGATTGAAGTATGTACCCGGCTGCGGCAAGCCAAATCAACCCCGGTTCTCATGCTGACAGCAAAGGGTGAAGAGATTAACCGAGTTCAAGGATTTGAAGTAGGTGCAGACGATTACGTGGTCAAGCCATTCAGTCCCCGGGAAGTCATATACAGAGTTAAGGCGATTCTTCGCCGTTCATCTGAAACAGCTTATCTATCTAAGGAGAATAACTCCAGCAATAACATCGTGTTTCCACATTTGCTGATCGAGCATGATGCCCACCGGGTCACGGCGAACGGAGAAGAGATCAGCTTAACACCCAAAGAATATGAGCTGCTTCATTATTTGGCCATTTCTCCGGACAAGGTGTTCTCACGTGAAGACCTCTTGAAGGATGTTTGGAATTATGAATTTTTCGGCGACCTGCGTACCGTAGATACCCATGTTAAACGTCTGCGCGAAAAATTAAATCGTGTATCTCCGGAAGCGGCTTCCATGATTACAACCGTTTGGGGCGTTGGCTATAAATTGGAGGTTCCTAAATAAGTGTACTTTTGGAAATCACTCGTTGGAAAACTGTGGTATACGATTATTTTGCTCGTCGCCTGTGTTCTAATGACTTTAGGGGTGTTTCTACTTCCTTATATTGACATTAATTTTTCAGCGGATGAATCCGGTGAAATCAAAAGAATGTTTGTGCTTGTATGTATTATTGGGTTCAGCTTGACGACGTTCTTTGCGCTGTTTTTGTTCACCAAAATTACCCAGCCTATGCAGCAGCTTATCCAAGCTACGAATGAAATCCGAAAAGGGAACTATGGAACAAGACTGTCGCTTGTAACGAGCGACGAAATAGGTGAACTTGCCAGTACATTTAATCATATGGCTGATGAGTTGGAGGATACGATCCGGAATCTGAATCATGAGAAGGAACGTGTAGCAAGTGTCCTACGGAGCATGACGGATGCCGTCGTATCCTTCGATGGAGAAGGAAGACTGATATCGACCAATCCTCCTGGAGCAAAAGTGATGTCGATATGGCAAGGCATCGACTGGAATGAATCTGATGAGAAATATACTTCACAGGGCCAATCTTTTTCAAACATTCAGGATGTACCTCCACCGCTCAGGCCATTGTTCTATGCCGTAGTTACAGAGGCTCAGGACCAGAGTGCAGAGCTTCATGTCAAGCAAAGCGTATGGTCGATCCAAATGGCGCCATTACATGTCGAACAGGGAAGCAGAGGTGCGGTTGCGGTGCTTCGAGATGTGACAGAAGAAGCGCATTTGGAAAAAATGCGGAGTGATTTTATCGCAAACATTTCACATGAGATTCGAACACCCCTTTCCATGATTCAGGGCTATAGTGAAGCTCTGCTGGATGGCATGGCGGCCTCTCCCAAAGAAAGTGAGGAGCTGTTACAGGTTATTCATGATGAATCGCTGCGGATGGGCAGATTGGTTAAAGACTTGCTGGATTTGGCCCGAATGGAAGCAGGACATACGGATATTAATTTGCGGAGAGTTGATCTGAATCAAATGCTGGATAGAGTGTATCGGAAGTTCAGTGTAGCAGCCAAGGAGCAAGGATTGATCTTAGAGTATGCACATCAAGATGAGAGCCTCGTACTAGAAGCGGCGGATGAAGATAAGTTGGAGCAAGTATTTACGAACCTGCTTGATAATGCATTCAGACATACACCTTCAGACAAAAGGATTCAAATTATTGCAAAACAGATCAACGCAAGCTTCATTGAAATTCGAATCAAGGATGAAGGCAAAGGCATTCCGCGTGATGACCTTCCTTTTATCTTTGAACGCTTCTACAAAGCAGATAAGGCAAGAGTGCGGGATGTGGGCAGAGGTACAGGTCTAGGACTGGCTATTGTTAAGCATATTGTTGACGCGCATCAAGGAACGATCGAGGTCGACAGTATCCCAGGGCAAGGTACAGAATTTCGTCTAATTTTTCCCGTTCAGGCTGCTCTACATCACAAAGCTTAGATCTTTAGGTCAATTAGATTCGAAATATAGTACATGCATTTTATGAAGCACCCTTAAGGGGTGCTTTTTTTGTTGAACAATAGAGATAAATCTTGTTCACCGTGGAACATTTTTGAATTTTCTCGAATATATTCAGAACAGCATGTGAAGGTAAATATTGGATTTAATACGACATCGTCATGATGTAGGGAGGTTGAGAATGATGTCAAAAAAACGAAAACGAGTCAGTATTCGATCGTTTCTAGGGAGAGGCTCTGATGGTAACTCCTCAAATGACCGATTTGTAGGAATCCCGATTCCGCTTGAAGAATTGGAACGTTACAGTCAGCTCTTGACCGCCTTACAAAAAACAGCTCCAGCTGCCATATCACAGTCGATTATATTGAACATCACTGCGCTTCAGCGAAATTTGAGGGATCTGCTGCAATTTGTCAACAATTCCTCATTACCTGGAGTCATAAAAGCACAATTACAGTCCATTCTGGAGCTTTCCATTGCCAGTTCAGAGGTAACACCCTTCGTTAAACTGAATACCATAATTAATATTCAAGATTTGTTGGATGACTTGTTAGAAATTACTTTGCTGCTGCTCATCTTACCTGAAGAGAAGGACCGTTTGGTCGGAATCATAAGAGCCACAGGTGTGGCGCTGACCACAGCTTCGGAAGGATTAGGCGGCGGTGGTGGTCAAGGCCCTGCCGGCCCTTCAGGGCCTCCAGGACCTGCGGGTCCTCAAGGCGCTCCTGGATCTGCAGGTTCGCAAGGTATTCCGGGACCGGTCGGTCCTGCAGGGCCTCCAGGCTTAACTCGGACGGTTGAATTTAATCCAGTAGATTCTGGTGCTTATGAGTCGGATCAAATTGTTACTTTTGAAGGAAGTTCATATATTGTAAACACAGCGAATCCAGCGGGTATACCAGGAATTTCACCTGACTTTACGCTCTTCGTAAGTGTTGGTCAAACCGGAGCTACCGGACCCACAGGATCGGCTGGGATAACTGGAGCAACAGGAGTAGGTTTGAGTGGAGTAATAACGTATGATCCACTCGCGGCACCGGGATACCCAGCATGTCAGGTGGTTACGTATCTCGGAAGTACGTATATAACCAATGTGACCGCACCGATGGGTATACCGGGTATGTCACCGGACTACACGCTGCTTGCGGGAGCTGGGGCAACAGGCAGTACAGGTGCAACGGGAGCAGGCGTTACGGGTGCGACAGGTACAACAGGAGTCACAGGCCTAACAGGAGGTACAGGAGCAACAGGGACAGCGGGAATAACTGGAGAAACAGGAGCGACAGGAGTCACAGGCCTAACAGGAGCTACAGGTACAACCGGAGCAACGGGTCTCACGGGAGCTACCGGAATTACAGGAGCAACAGGAGCAACAGGGACAATCGTTGGTACAGATGGATTCTCAGCGTTTCTTCCTGCGCTGTCGACTGCAACTAGTATTCAGCTGGCAGGTTGGACGGTCACTCCCCCTTATTATGATAGTGCGACATTTGATGAAGCTACAGGAAACTTTACAGTTCCAACCACAGGTCGTTATACGATTAATGCGACCATCAATTATTCTACAGCTGCAGCGCTCTCCATATCCTTAGAAGAAGGAGTTAATCCCGCATTTGTTGTACTAAGAACCTCACCAACAACTACACAGCTCATTAGTGGATTGTTCCCTGTTCTCAACGTTAACGTGGCTTTAGTTCTTACGTTAAGAGCTATCCTCGGAAATGGAACTGTCACACTAACAGGAGATGTAGAGCTTACGGCAGGGGACGTTATAGGGCTCTTCTACGCAGCCAATGGTTTAACTGCTGCTTTGGATCTTGGTGGAGCAGGTACTCCAGGAATTGTCTGGTCCATTCATCGTATTTCGTAACATCCTATAAGTATAGGTTATATCTAAAAAAGAGCTGGCCGATTGGCCAGCTCTTTTACTACATAATCTATGAATATGACAGCTTAGTCCTATTTTTTGAGAACAATTTCTTTTGCAGAGTTCAGCTCAGGCAACTGAGTTAGTTTCTCAAGGACTTCTTTAGGAACTTCTTTGTCGACAGTCAGGATCATGATGGCTGCTCCACCCACAATTTTCCGTCCTACCTGCATGGATGCGATGTTAACATCGTTTTCACCAAGCAGAGTACCAACCCGGCCGATAATACCCGGTTTATCATTATGTGAGATGAAGACCTGATGCTCTTCCGGTGCAAAGTCGACAGGGAAATGATCAAGTCTTACGATCCGCTCGCCGTATCCCGCCAGTAAGGTTCCGGCAATACGACGCTCCTGTTCCTTCTGATTTTTGAGCGTTACAGTAATCAGGTTTGTAAATCCTTTTGTACGAGGTGCTTGAGATACTACTACATTAATCTCCCGAGTCTTGGCAAGGTGCAGGGAGTTAACGATATTCGCTTCGCTTCCAAGATGACGCTCAAGAATCCCCTTTAGGATGTACCGTGTCAACTGCTGAGTGTCCACCTCAGACAATTCTCCTGCATAATCAACATGGATCTCCTGTACAGCTTCATTTGCGATTTGAGCAGCAAAACTACCCAGAGTTTCACCCAGTTTGAAATAAGGCTGGATTACGTTCATGACACTTGCTGCAACAGGAGGCATATTTACCGCGTTTTTGAACGGTTCGTTACGCAAGATATGAAGCACCTGCTCCGATACGTCAATTGCTACATTTTCCTGCGCCTCTACAGTGGATGCACCAAGGTGCGGAGTTACAATAATTTTGGGATGAGTCAAGAACGGATGATCCGCTTGAGGAGGCTCGCTTTCGAATACGTCAAAAGCAGCACCTGCCACAATGCCTTCGTCAACCGCCTCAACGAGTGCCATTTCATTAATAATCCCACCGCGAGCACAGTTAATGATACGCATGCCTCTTTTCATTACCTCGAATTGAGGACGGGCAATCATATGCTTGGTTTCAGGTGTCAGTGGTGTATGCACCGTCATAAAGTCGGCCTGACGCACAATTTCATCCACGGTAGCGAGGGTGATTCCCATCTTCTCAGCACGCTCTTGAGTAAGGAATGGGTCATAGCCCAGGATGTTCATACCAAATGCTTTTGCTCTCTTCGCGACTTCACTTCCGATTCGGCCCATGCCGAGTACGCCAAGCGTCTTGTTTCTTAGTTCAACGCCAAGGAAGGTTTTACGGTCCCAGGTCCCGTTAATGGTCTTGGCATAAGCTTGAGGGATATGTCTGGCCAGAGCCATCATCATTGCAAAGGTATGTTCACAAGTGGTAATCGTATTGCCGTCAGGTGCATTAATAACGATAATTCCTCTTTCCGTAGCAGCTTCCAAATCAATGTTATCGACCCCTACACCTGCACGCCCAACAACCTTCAGGCGACTTCCTGCCTGCATAATTTTACGTGTTACTCTCGTCTGACTGCGGACAAGAAGTGCATCATAATCACCGATAATTTGTACGAGCTCTTCTTCGCTAAGTCCCGTTTTCTTGTCAACCGTTACATCTTCAGCATCCACCAGCTGCTGAATTCCCAAATCACTGATCGGATCAGATACCAATACTTTTAACATGAATCTCTTCCTCCTTGATCATTGTAACTAATATAGATTAAGAAGCGGCGCTCTCATATGGATCTAGAGCTGGGCCATTTCATAAACTCGGTAAAATAGTAATGCGTCGCAGTAATAGAGTATCATGCTGCACGGATTTGAACATTTGGATAGATTCCGGATACACAAAAAAACTCCCAATCCTCATACTATCTCCGTAGTAAGGGACGAGAGTTGTCGTGGTACCACCCTAATTCGCAATTGCTCTCACAAGCAAAAGCCTCAATGGTCATTTATGTATGACCGGATTCGTAACGGGAATCATTCGATTGCATCTACGTTAGCGTTCAATGCAATAACTCAGGAGTGCTAAAGGTTTTCCGATTAATTACCGATTTCCACCTGCCATCGGCTCTCTGTTATATTACCCGGGCCTTCTCTCCGTCTTCGTATTTCGCATTCATATTGAATTTTTTCATAATGTATCATGGTTACATCACCATGTCAATAGTTGACGGGCGAATCAAATGAAGTTGCTTAAACGACGATTTGCCTCTTGTTTAGGCAGCTCATTGGATGTGTTTCTTGAATCTCTCATCTATTTTGGCTATCATTTAATTAAGCTGATATATTCAATTTCTAGAATAGGAGTAAGAAGAGGCGATATATGAAGAAACAACAGCGTAGGAAATTTAGGTTACAAAGGATAGAGCCTCACCAACTGACAGATCGCCTTTTGCTCATCAACTTGTATTTGACTCAGGGACTTACCTTAATCATTGGACTTGTATGGATCTTTTTTCAGCAGCGAAATCCGCTCGATATCCTTGCATTACCGGATGGGTGGAGATTCGTAATATACGGCCTAGGGCTTGCTGCGGTCATGCTTGTCATTGACTTTCTCTTGTCATCCTTCATGCCAGAGGACAGTATGGATGATGGTGGAATTAATAATATGCTATTTCAAAACAGGCCGATTTGGCATATTGTATGCATTGCAGCTATTGTCTCCGTCTGCGAGGAACTGTTGTTCAGAGGAGCAATTCAGCATGCTTTTGGTCCCTATTGGACAAGTATTATTTTTGCATTGATTCATTTCAGATACCTTAATCATTGGCTCCCAACAGGTTGGGTATTCTTGTCAAGTTATGGTTTGGGATACATCTATGAGCAATCCGGAACACTATGGGCTCCAATATTGTGCCATTTCTTAATCGATTTGATATCCGGACTCGCCATTCGTTTTCGGAGGGGAAAATGACTAATCAACTAAGCAGAGCGGAAACTTACGGCCATCGTAAAAAGAGAGAGACAAAGCAGCGGAGCAAGAAGGACAATCAGTCTGATAAAACGCTCCGCAGCAAGGACAAGGAGCAGAGCACAAAGCATAACTTATCAAAGAAGACAGCTTCTGCGCCAGTTACACTATCAAGAGTGCAGAAAAAACAGCAGTCGAATACAAAAAAATCAGCGCATCAGACACAAGAAGCAGGAATTCTCCCTACAAGATCTGATGTATTTCCTTCGCAACGAGTACGTCTAAGCAAATGGTTTGTTAATTCACTGATTATTATCTTTATATTGCTTACCGGAGCCCTTGTGTATTGGGGAATTATTGGTGCTCCTCCGCTTCGAACGTTGTTCTGACTTATGGTGTATTACAATTTGGAGAACTTCCTGTTTTTATTACGCATGAGTTTGTCGCCTTAAGCGAACAATAGAAGTGCATCAATCATACAAGGAGGTTTTTATCAATATGAGAACATCTTCTTTTCTGCTCGGTATTACACTGGGTGCTGTCGCAAGCTCGCTGCTCGCAAGAAATGTACACATGCCTACGTCTAAGGATGCTCGCAGAATGCTGAACAACACGAAGGAAAAGATGATGGACATGTCCTTTCCTGGTATGGGAAGCATGCTGAGCAAAGCAGGGATTGACTCACATGTCATTGATGCAAAAAACAGCCACAGCACAGTCGTCAAGAAGCAGGTTTCACCGAAGGAAAGAGAAGAGAACATGAACTTGATCAAATCCTTTATTAGATCCAACCCGGATGTCAAGAATGAAGTGGAGCAAGTGCTTAAAGAATCACATACTGTGATTCCAGGCATGTAAAAAGAAGCAAGGGATTTGACATGGAATCATTACAGATCCTTTTTATTAGGGCTGCTAATGATTCTTTTTTTGTCATTTTTATTGCGTGCAATTGTGGGTATAAAATGATAACATACTTACATAATCCATTTTCAGCACACAACAATAAATAGCAACATATTTTATTTTTAACACATGCATGATACAAGGGGAGGATCCTGTATGAAAATAGAACGCTTAAGCCACGATAAGATACGGATTTTCCTTACTTTTGATGATTTAAGCGAGCGAGGCATCCAAAAGGAAGATATGTGGCAAGAGGAGCCTAAAGTTCACGAACTGTTTACAGAAATGATGGATCAAGCATATACAGAACTTGGATTTGATGCTACAGGCCCACTAGCTGTTGAAGTTTTTGCTTTGCCTGCTCAAGGAATGGTCGTTATTGTGACCAGGGGGAAATATGATCGCGAACGTTATGGCGCAGGGCATGAGGATGACATCGCGGATGAAATTTACGAAATGGAAGTGACATTGGAACAGAGTGATTCAGTCATGTACACTTTCAAGGATTTTGAAGTTCTGATTGAAGCAGCCCATATGCTTCGCAATAAAGTGACTGGAGCCGGTCAATTGTATCATTATCAGGACAAATGGTTCCTGCACCTTGAACCGGATGAAGTTGACACAGAGCAGCACGGTGCGTTAATTGCTCTGCTTGCTGAATTTGGAGAAGGAAGCTCAGTTACGACGGCAGTCCTTCAGGAATATGGAAAGCTAGTTATGGCGGAGAATGCGATCGCCACAATTTGTGAGCATTTTAATCGTCATGACGCATAATAAATAAATGTTAAGGAAAACAATTTGGAGGGATGAACGGTGCTTCTGTTTTCGGTCTTAACCGCAGCAATTGCTCCGGGACTCGCCTTGCTGACATATTTCTATCTCAAAGACCGTTACGATGCAGAGCCGCTTCATATCGTTATTCGGATGTTCTTTTTCGGTCTGCTGACCGTATTCCCAATTATGATTATCCAGCGGGGTCTTGAACTATGGCTTGGTCATAATCCGTACCTTCATGCTGGGCTCATTTCAGCAGGTGTGGAAGAAGGTTTTAAATGGCTCGTTATGTTTCATTTTATTTATCACCACACGGAGTTTGACGAACCTTACGATGGTATTCTTTATGCGGTAGCCATTTCTCTCGGATTTGCTACAGTTGAGAATGTATTGTATTCATGGGCTGGTAATGCTTCATTTGGACTAATGCTGTTTCGCGCTCTATTACCTGTCTCGGGACATGCGATGTTTGGTGTTATCATGGGATATTACACAGGTAGAGCCAAGTTCTCTGATTCACAGAAACTTAGAAATAAGTTCCTTGCTATGTCTCTCATCCTGCCTGTTTTCTGGCATGCAATATATGATATCGTGCTTAATAAGGGCGGAGGCTGGTACTGGTTTATCGTTCCCATTATGGTTATTCTTTGGTATGGAGGGATGGGCAAGGTATACCGGGCAAACAATCGCTCTCCGTTTCGATTCGTTAAGCGAGAAGAAGAGGTTAATCTGTAATTTATATGGACACACTTGTTGTATTCGAGCGGTTTTATAGCTGCTTACAATGAGTGTGTTTTTTTGTTGTCTAAACTATCTAATCATGATGAGAAGGAAGGCTTACTAATGAGAGTAAAGGTGAGAATCCGCTGCAAGCAGTGTGGTGAAAGATTTGTACTTCGGGGAAAGAAGGAACGGGGGAAGATCGAAACAGGCTTCAAGCAATGCATTTGCGATAATCAAGATCGGTTTGAAATTGAAGAAGACATTATTTGAATTTTAAGCACAATGATGCATAAGCTTCCTTTCTTCTTGTCACAATAAGGACATCTTACTTGAAGAAAGGAGTAACGAATAAGATGTACAGACGATTAAGCTCGGTTCTGTTTCCTATTGTGACAGTGCTGCTCATAGGTACTATCATCTGGGGATATCAGATAAACCAGCAAAGGAACAGCGTCATGATTCAATCTGAAAATCAATATCAAAGAGCGTTTCACGACTTATCCTATAATATGGATCGTATTCACTCCGAACTGGGAAATACGCTTGCGGTAAGCTCTGCATCGGAAGGAATGCACCGTAAGGGATTGATGAATGTTTGGCGATTGAGCAGTGAGGCACAGAACGAAATAGCACAGCTACCGCTCAGCATGGTTCCATTTAATGAAACAGAGGAGCTGTTATCTCGAATCTCCAAATTTGCTTACCAAGCATCGATTCGTGATTTAACCAAAAACCCGCTGACGGATCAAGAGAAAAAGAACTTGCAAACCTTGTACAAAAATACAGAAGAGATTAACAAGGATCTGGATAATGTACAAATGAGCGTTCTGAATGATCACCTGAAGTGGTCGGATGCTGAAATGGCAATGACGAGTGAAAAGGAAGTCAAGAACGGAATTGTTGATGGATTCCGCTCGGTCAATAAAAAAGTCGGTGAATATCCGCCGCTTGAATGGGGACCTTCGGTATCGAGCTTGTATGAGCAGCGCAAGGTTCGCAAACTGAGCGGAGTACCGGTAACAACCGCCGATGTCAAACGCAAAGCGCAAAAATTCGCAGACCTAAATCAAGAAGAGATTCAGGTGACGGAGAACGGGAGGGGTACAGATTACAGATCTTATACCGCTTCTGCCGTTCACCCGAGAGGAAATATGGTTAGTATGGATTTCACAGCTGACGGCGGCTTGCTCATTTCTTACAATGATGAACGAGAAGTGGGTCCAAAGAAGGTAGACCGTGAGACGGCAATGAATAAGGCAGATCAATTCCTGGAGAATAAGGGCTACCGAGAGATGCAGGCCGTTGCTTACAATGAATACGATAATCTTGGGAACTTCACGTATGTTCGTCAGCATGAGGATGTACTGGTATATCCAGAGAAAATTACAGTGCGTGTTGCTCTTGACAACGGTGAAGTCATTGGTCTGCAGGCCACAGAGTTTCTAAATGAGCATCAGGAAGATCGGGAATTCCCTGCGCCGAAGATGAAAATGAAGGATGCAAAAGCGAAGCTGAATCCTGACTTCAAAGTTAGCATGGTTCGTAAGGCGCTCATTAAAAATGAGTTTAGTGATGAAGTGATGTGCTATCAGTTTGTGGGTAAGATCAATGGTTCGCAGTATCGGATCTACCTAAACAGTGATACAGGTCTAGAAGAAGCAGTAGAAGTTGTGCCTGGACAAACCGGCCGCTTATAGCTTTACAATAAAAATAAGCTCCTCTCTTGCAAATGAGAGGAGCTTATTTGCATATACGTATGATCTTCATCACATGGTATAATATCCCTTAGTGATATGAATAAGACCTAAGGTGGAGATCGGCATTGAATCCGAAAGTGAATGAAGTTTTATATGTTCAAATCCCTTCAACAGATAACAAAGAGAAGAAGCTGGAATACAAGTCTAGAATCGCAGAGGTTGAAGAAGACCATATTTGTATGGAAATTCCCATGCTTGAGGGTAAATATTTGCACAGACTTAGAATAGGAGATGAACTGGCTGCCTGTTTTGTAACAGAGGGCGGAGTTAAGCATTTTTTTAATACATATGTAACTGGATTTAAAGAGGATGTTATTCGACTAATCAAGATACGCAGACCTTCAAAAGATGAGATTTCTCAAATTCAACGGCGCAATTATTTACGCGTTCAGGCGAAGCTGGAGATCGCTGTCAAATTTAAATATGACTTCACAAGATTCATAGCCTATACAGATGATGTGAGCGGAGGCGGACTTTCGTTTTTTGAACACAGCAGCTACAGCGTAGAACAAGGACAGAGTCTGTCGTGCTGGTTATTGCTTCCGTACAAAAATGGAGAGATCGAGCATGTTCCCTTTGAAGCTGCAGTAGTAAGAATCCAAGATCTGGAGAGCGGGCGCCGTTTAGTAATGATAGAGTTTACTAAAATTACGAATATGGAGCGACAAAAAGTAATCAAATACTGCTTTGAACGTCAATTGGATTTTCGAGGAAGATAAAAGAGAATTTGGAATAAGCTTGTCTCTCTTAGGGGATAATTTACCAAACCTTAAGTCGGAGGGATAGCAGATGAGCCGCGATCAGGAAGTCAGTCAAGAATATGAGAAGTTGTTTGCCGAATTCAGCAATAAAATGGAGTGTGTTATCAAAAGGGTAATCATCAGCCTTATAACCCTTCTGGTTATTATCCAAATATTGCTTCATATTCCCGGAATTGCTCCTTTATTTTCCCCTGTATTGAACATGGAAGGAATTCCACTTCATCCCGCTTTACGTTCTGAAATAAAGGGTAATGAAGATTGAACGCTTTTGCATCAGCGTAGGTTGTGTGGTATAATTTTCACGTCGCAGGCAATGCCTGCTTTTTTCTTGAGGCTTAAGTTTGAGGAGGAATGGCCCGTTGACAAGCCAGAAAGCAGCAGAGAACGGGAGATTGAATGTGGCTATTGACGGTCCGGCAGGTGCGGGGAAGAGCACTGTAGCCAGACGTGTGGCGAGTGAACTCTCATACATATACGTAGATACCGGAGCAATGTATCGAGCGGTTACCTACTATATGCTTCGCCATGAAATTGAACCGGAAGATGTAAATTCGGTCCTCAAGCACTTACGGGAGCTCAGCATAGAGCTTGTCCCGGATTTGAATGGGCAGAAAGTACTCCTTAACGGTGAAGATGTGTCGGGACCTATACGATCAAGGGAAGTAACCGGGATTGTGTCTCTATATTCTCAGATTGAAGATTTGAGAACGCATCTTGTTGAACTGCAAAGAGTTATGGCACTCCGCAAAGGAGTGGTTATGGATGGCAGAGACATAGGTACTACCGTGTTGCCAGATGCAGAAGTGAAGATTTTTATGACTGCCAGCGTTAAGGAACGTGCACTTCGAAGGTTCAATGAATTGGAGAAGACCGATGACCTGACATTGGAACAGCTTGAATCAGATATTGCTGCTCGGGACAAGCTTGACCAGGAACGGGAGATTTCTCCACTCCGTCAAGCAGATGATGCCATCGTACTAGATACGACCTCGATGAGTATTGATGAAGTCGTTGAGTATATTGTATCACGCTGTTACGAAGTCGGGAGAGAGGTCGATTTATGATTTATTCAATCTGTCGGGGTTTGCTGAGATTCATTTATACAGTATTATTCCGTTTAGAAGCTGTAGGAAGAGAAAATATTCCCCGAGAGGGTGGAGTAGTGTTATGCTGTAATCACATCAGCAATTATGACCCGCCTACACTTGGGATTAAAATTGAACGCAAGGTAAGGTTTATGGCAAAGAGCGAGCTCTTTGATATTCCAGTGCTCGGTCCAGTCCTGAAGGCTGTCGGTGCTTTCCCTGTAAAGCGTGGAGGCGTCAGCAAAGAATCCATCAAAACTGCCCTTAAAATTTTACGAGACGGACAAGTGCTCGGCATTTTTCCTCAAGGCAGCCGCAATAATGATGGAGGAATTGGCAAGAAAGGTGCAGCCAGCTTCGCTTTACGCAGCGGTTCAGTAGTAGTGCCAGCCGCAATTATTGGTGAATATAAGCTGTTCCGCAAAATGAAAATTGTATACGGTAAACCTGTAAATCTGGATGAATTTAAAGATGATCCTTCAGGGGATGCGCTGGAAAGGGCTACAGAGAAGATCATGTCCAAGATTGACGAGATGACCAAGACGGGCATACCTTCTCAGCCATAATAAACGCAAATGCATGATTCATTATATTTTATGGAAAGCTACGAAAGATCAGGTTTATGCTGTAATTGTTTTGAACTCTGCCCTTGGCAGGTTTAAATAAATGGGGTTTTTGAATTGAGGAGGGTATTGATATGTCGGAAGAGATTAAAAATCAAGAAGTAACAGAAGCTGCAACCCAAGATGAACTGGATTCATTCGTATCTTTGAAAAAAGGGGATACTGTTAAAGGAACCATTGTCAAATTGGAGGATAACCAGGCTTATGTGAGCATTGGATATAAATATGACGGTGTGATTCCAGTTCGCGAGCTTTCTTCACTGCATGTGGATAACATTGGCGATGCTGTACAAGTAGGCCAAGAGGTAGAGTGCAAGGTTGTAAGCATCGATGACGAGAAAGAAAGACTTGTTCTTTCCAAACGTGCAATTGACAGCGAAAATGCATGGGAGCAGCTTGAGAAACACTTTGAATCTGGCGAAGTATTCGAAGTTACTGTGTCCGACGTTGTTAAAGGCGGCGTGGTAGCAGACGTAGGCGTACGCGGATTTATTCCGGCTTCGATGGTGGAGCGCCATTTCGTAGAAGATTTCAGCGACTACAAAGGACGCACACTTCGCGTCAAAGTTAAAGAGCTTGATCGTGAAGCGAACAAAGTTATTCTTTCCCAAAAAGATGTGCTGGAAGCTGAATTTGAAGCGAACAAACAAAAAGTTATCGCTGAGCTGAAAGAAGGCCAAGAAATTGAAGGAACAGTACAGCGTTTGACTCAATTTGGCGCATTCGTTGATGTAGGCGGCGTTGATGGTCTGGTTCACGTATCTGAGATTGCTTGGAATCATGTGGATAAACCAGCTGATGTACTTTCTGAAGGCGACAAAGTGAATGTTAAGGTTCTGAAAGTGGATCCTGAGAAAGGCAAGATCAGCCTTAGTATCAAAGCAGCCCAACCGGGTCCATGGGAAACGGCTTCTGCACAATTCAACACAGGTGACATCGTGTCTGGTGTTGTTAAACGTCTCGTGCAATTTGGTGCATTTGTAGAGATTGCTCCAGGCGTAGAGGGCCTAGTTCATATCTCCCAGATCTCCCATAAGCATATCGGAACTCCAAATGAAGTTCTAAAAGAAGGTCAAGAAGTACAAGTGAAAATTTTGGAATTGAGCACTGCAGAACAGCGTGCTAGCTTGAGCATCAAGGAAACAGAAGAAGCACCTGCTCCTGCTCCTCGTGCAGAAAAATCCAAAAATGCACCTCGTGAGGAAATTGACAACCCTAACGTATCACTGAGCAACCAAGGCCTTAGCATTACACTTGGTGAGCGTTTTGGCGACAAATTAAGCAAATTTAAATGATCATTACTTTAACATAAGATTTATAACTGGCAGTGTATAATGGCTAATAGAATTGGCGAACCCTCCGGGGTTCGCCGATTGTCGTTCGAAACGTGTTTTTTAATTTAAAATATTCACGCTTTGTCTTGAATCTTTAGTTCTATGTATATAAATGAACTATTTTTTGCTATGATATGAGCGTAAGATGTGACAGGAGGAGTGTATTTATGGCAAGACCCGTTGTGGCTATAGTCGGGCGACCGAATGTGGGGAAGTCAACGATTTTTAACCGTATCATCGGCGACCGGCTGGCCATTGTGGAAGACAAGCCGGGCATCACACGTGATAGACTGTATGGTGTTGCAGAATGGAACGGCAAGCCTTTCAGCGTCATCGATACTGGAGGTATCGAAATTGACGGTGAGGATGTTATTATCAGATCCATCCGTATGCAGGCAGAGCTAGCTATCGAAGAAGCGGATGTTATTGTATTTATGTGTGACGCCAAGACAGGTGTTACACAATCAGATGAAGAAGTAGCCCAAATGCTGTATCGCTCAGGCAAGCCGGTAATTGTAGCGGTAAACAAGGTGGACAACATTGGACGAAGTGATTTGATCTATGAGTTTTACTCGTTAGGTTTCGGTGATCCGATTGGTGTGTCAGGAAGTCATGGTACAGGGATTGGCGATCTGCTGGATGCAATTACGAACAATCTGCCTGAACTTGAAGATGATGAGTACGATGAGGATGTTATTCGCGTTGCTCTTATTGGGCGTCCGAATGTAGGGAAATCATCACTGGTTAATGCTATTTTGGGCGAGGAACGAGTTATTGTCAGTGACATTGCGGGTACAACCCGGGATGCAATCGATACTCCGTTTGAAAAAGATGGACAACGTTATGTATTGATTGATACGGCGGGAATGCGCAAGCGCGGGAAGGTATATGAAACGACCGAAAAATATAGCGTGATGCGTGCTATGCGTGCCATTGAACGAGCAGATGTTGTTCTCATCGTTATTAATGGTGAAGAAGGCATTATCGAGCAGGACAAGCATATTGCAGGGTATGCATATGAGGCAGGTAAAGCCTCCTTGTTTGTTGTGAATAAATGGGATGTTGTAGACAAGGATGACAAAACGATGCATGAATTTGAGAAGAAGATCCGCGATCATTTCCTTTTCATGACTTATGCTCCTATCGTATTTTTGTCTGCCAAAACGAAACAGCGTTTACAAAAGCTGCTTCCTGTTGTACAGCATGTATCTCAGCAGCATGTTATGCGTGTACAAACACATCTGCTTAATGATGTCGTATCCGATGCGGTAGCGATTAATCCACCACCAACGGATAAAGGCAGAAGGCTGCGGATTAATTATGTAACACAAGTAGCCGTCAAACCGCCGACAATCGTTGTATTCGTGAATGATCCAGAATTAATGCATTTCTCATATGAGCGCTACTTGGAGAACAAAATCCGTGCTGCCTTTAATTTTGAAGGTACACCGATCAGGATATATACTCGGCGCAAGTCTGATGAGAGTTAGGAGAGAATCAATGTGGTTTGGTCAATCACAGCTGTAATCGTAAGCTATCTTCTGGGATCGGTAAGCTTCAGCTTTTTACTTGGCAAAATGATGAAGGGTATCGATATTCGTGATCATGGAAGTGGAAATGCAGGAGCTACAAATACGCTCAGAACGCTTGGCAAATGGCCGGCTATTCTTGTACTAGCGCTGGATATTGCAAAGGGGATTGCTGCCGTATGGATTGGCAGATCGCTGGGAGGCGATTCAGCCTGGGTGCCTGCACTTTGCGGTATCAGTGCAATTATAGGTCATAACTGGCCCGTTTTCTTCCGATTCCGTGGTGGAAAGGGGATCGCGACTGCCATTGGTGTACTAGCTACCCTCTGCTTTCTGCCTGCTTTGTATGCAGGGATTATCGCGATTCTGTCTATTTTCATCACAAGATACGTTTCGCTCGGCTCATTAATTTTCGTCTTTTTGACGCCATTATTTTTGCTAATTCTTCTATATCCATGGCCTGTTTTTTGGTCAAGCCTAATTATTTGTATCTTTGCATTTTGGAGACATCGTACAAATATTATGAAGTTAATTCAAGGTAAGGAGAATAAGATAGGTTCGAGTTCAGCGAAAGGAGGAAACCGGGTTGTCTAAAAAAGTAACGCTATTAGTAGCTGGAAGCTGGGGAACTGCACTTGCAAGCGTGTTGGCTGATAATGGGCACGATGTATTTGTGTGGACGAGAAGTGAACAGCAGGCGGCAGAAATCAATCTGCAGCGTACAAACAGCCGTTACCTGCCCGGCATTACTCTGTCAGATCGTATCGTAGCCACCAGTGACATGAAAGCAGCAGTAAAGGGTACCGACGCTATTATTATAGTCGCACCTTCTTCTGCAATGCGGGCTGTGGTTCAGCAGCTGAAGCCACACTACGCTAAGGATACGCTCATTATTCATGCAACCAAGGGGTTTGAGCTTCCCAGTCTCAAACGGATGTCCACAGTGATTGCGGAAGAATTGGAATGTACGGAGGGCGATATTGTCGTCTTGTCAGGACCGAGTCATGCTGAAGAAGTAGTGAAGCGGAATCCTACAACAATTGTTGTGGCAGCATTAAACGATGAGAAGGCGAATTACGCAAGGGATCTGTTCATGAATGTTAACTTCAGAGTCTACACCAACCGGGATCAAGTAGGTGTTGAACTGGCTGGAGCACTCAAGAACATCATTGCTCTCGGTGCCGGTATGTCGGACGGTCTGGGCTTTGGAGATAATGCCAAAGCCGCGATTATAACAAGGGGACTTGCCGAGATAGCGAGAGTAGGCGTCCAGATGGGAGCAAATCCGCTCACCTTCTCTGGCCTTGCCGGTGTTGGGGATCTTGTCGTAACAGCGACAAGTAAGCATAGCCGGAACTGGCGGGCGGGGTATGCCCTTGGTCAAGGCAAACTGCTTAATGAAGTGCTTGAAGCGATGGGGATGGTTGTGGAAGGTATCCGCACAACGGAGGCCGCTCATGCTATATCAATCAAATTTAATGTACAGATGCCGATTGCCGACCAGCTCTATCAAGTGCTGTTCACAGGCAAAGACAGTCGTACGGCGGTAGAAGCCCTTATGGGGCGTGATCCGAAGACCGAGATGGAAGTTATGAAGCTCGAGACCTGGGAACAATGGCATAAATAATTGAATTATTTAGCTGGCTCGCTCTCTTCCGTAGGCTGGAGCCTCTTGAATTGTGGAGTCATCACCTTTCTCTAAGACAGCTCATATGATATGTTGAGTTTTTGTCTTAAGGAGGGGAATAAATGGGAGATTTTTCTAAGGATGCTTTGGATGCAATTAACAAAAAGACCGGTAAGAAAATATCCGAAGGGGCCGTCAAAAAATTGGCCAGCACGGTTAAGCCTTCTACAATGCAAAATGAAGCCCAACTGCGGACATTAATCAAGCAGGTCTCTGCAATGGCCAATATACCGGTCAGTGAAGAAACAATTAAAGATATCGTTAATGCGGTTAAAAAAAGCGGTATGAATCCAAGCAACATGGAAGCACTCATGAAAATGATGATGAAAAAGAAATAAGTTCTAACAATCAATATAAAACAAAGAGAGAGGCAGCAGCCTGTTTCTTTGTTTTTTTCTTTTATTTGGAAGTTCAGTGCCGTTTTTCATGATATAATAAGTCGTGTTTATGGACAAACGTACCTAAAATAATGTTGCAGTGAAAGGGAGCAAATCATGAGTGCAATGGATAAAATGTGGCTGTCCATTATCGCAATTTTAATTATGGGAGTATCTGTTTTTCTCATTACTTTTGCCAGAGCCAAAACTAAGGGTATAATAAAAGGGGTTTTATCCGTAATCGCTTTTATTATTATGTTAATTGGTTTCTTTAGCGGCGTAGTGTCAATCATGTAGCAGCTATGAATGATATTTATCCCTGCTATAACATATATGCGGCAAGCTTACTTAAGCATCAAGATTTGTACTTAGAGGATAAAGGGAAGGTGAGCCGATTGGCAGGGCTATTTTCACCAAATGATTGGAGTCATGATGAGGTGTTGGATAGATCTTTGAGATTGTTGATCAACATATGGAATACAAATGACCATCTCTGGTTACTGGGAGGCAGCAGCAGTTTAATGCTCCAAGGCGTTGGACTCGCTAAACCACCCAATGATATTGATATCTATGCTGATCTTCGGGTTGCCAAATTACTGCATAGACTTGCATCAGGCAGGCAAATAGACGAACAGGTCCTGGACCGCAGCGGCACCTACACTTCCCTGTTAAGCCATTATCGTATCGAGGATTCCGCTATCGAGCTGTCCGGAGGGTTTGAGATATGTACTGAGGGGTCATTTTACCGCACAGAAGTCGAGCTGCTAAGCTCATATGCAGCGCTTTACAGCGTCCAGGGAGCAGCAGGCAAGGTGAAGTTAACTCCGCTCAGTCATGAGCTGCTGTTCAATGTACTGCGCCAAAGAGAGGATCGTTACATCCCCATTGCAACAAAAATCACTGAGGACTTGAAGGAGCATCTGCCCCTCATTAGAGAGCTCATTGCGAGGAATGTATGGTCTGATCAAGATTTAAGTAGGGTAGAGGAGCTCCTGAATACTAGACTCTAAAAGCGAGTTTTCGGGAATGAAATTGCTGCAGGAAGGAAGTTAATTATGAGTGTGAAGGTAACGTTTTTGCCGGCGCGCAAAGAAATTATAGTCAAGCAGGGCACAACGTTGCTTCAAGCTGGGCAAAGAGCAGGAGTCCATATTCCTACCCGTTGCGGGGGGAAGGCAGGCTGCCTGATGTGCAAGGTGAAGGTTCAAGAGCAGGAACGCAAGAACTTGAGTAAGCCGAGTACGGCTGAAATAAACAAGCTGGGAACATGGCTGAATGATGGAACCCGGCTTGCTTGTCAGGCGGTTATCCATGATTCAGTCGTCGTAGAACTTCCAGAGGACAAATTAAAGGCCGCAATCCGCAAGCAGCTTGAGAAACAGCAGGCGGAACGTGATGAATTGTGGTAAGCCTTATTGGTACATCATTATAATGATCTAGAAATGGGATGGACTTAGCGATGTCACAGAGTCAAGTACGATTCGGTATAGGTAAGCTTCGATATGTAATTCTCGGCACACTTTTCTTGGTCTTGGTCATGCTGACAGGATGTATGTATCCAGGGACAAGCAGTGAATCAGAACCTGTAATTGTAAACTATGATGATAGTGTTAGCAGAATACAGCATGCAATTGATTCCTTCCAGACAGACCAGCATATATTACCTATGATTACTGCAGGCAATGAGACTCCAAGGTACGAAAAGTTTCGAATCGATTTAAACAAGCTGGAGCAGCAGGGATACCTGGATGATATACCGAATACCGCCTTTGAAAAAGGAGGCAGTGTGTATTATCTGCTTCAGAATGAAGAATCAGACCCTATTGTAAAGGTGATGGATCTTACGACGGTGCAGCGTGTAAACGATGTTCAGCGTTTAGCTCAGACGTACAAGTCTACACATGATGAATGGCCTGTGTCAGAGGAGGTATCACCCGGTGTATCTCGGGTTGATATAGACAAGCTGCAGAGCGGAGCCAGTCAATTGCAGGAATTACAGAGCGTATATTCTGGTGAAGCCCTTCCATATTTGCTCGATGAAAATGGAAACGTATATGCCGATTATGCAATTGATATCATGCAGGTAATTGAGCGGGAGAAGCTTGCCCCTTCAAAAACTGAGGACCTCAGAGAGCTGCTCACGGAGCGATCACATCATGTGCCTGTGAAATCACTGCCTTATCATTGGGATGGCACTGCCCCCATTGCCGTACTTCAATAAGTTTATATCTGATGACCGCCAGATTGGCGGTCTTTTTTTATTGTGGCCCGAAGGAACTTTGCCGAACGTTCTAAAAAGCTGCCGAGACTCATATATTCAGTGTGGATGGACTGCAGAGGGTGACGTCAATCATCAGGGCGATCAGGTCTGATAATAGAAATTTTAGAAAAGGCGTCATACCGCAGTGGTCATGTACATACTATGATACTAGTCCAAAAGCATGTACGAGTTACGCCGCTCATCTTCTCTCTTTGATCAGAATGTGATTGTCGGCGGCGGACGACTTCCGGGCAATTTTTATAAGCTGTTCTACCGCTTACAGGGTTTTAACGTCTGATTGAAAACGAAGCGGATGCTCTTTAGCATTTTTCCTTCGGAGTATTTTTAGGAGGGGATTTCACTTGGAAAAAGTAGACATTTTCAAAGACATTGCCGAACGCACTGGCGGGGACATTTATCTTGGTGTTGTCGGCGCAGTTCGAACAGGAAAATCCACATTCATTAAACGCTTCATGGAAACGATCGTATTGCCAAACATTACGAGTGATTCCGATCGTGTCCGTGCAGTAGACGAATTGCCGCAGAGCGCTGCAGGTAAAACTATCATGACAACAGAGCCGAAATTTGTGCCAAATACGGCGGTGCAGATCAAAGTGGCTGATGGCCTTGATGTTAATGTGAGACTGGTAGACTGCGTAGGCTACGCCGTAGAAGGAGCGAAAGGCTACGAGGATGAGAATGGACCTCGGATGATATCCACGCCATGGTTTGAAGAGCCTATTCCTTTTCAGGAAGCTGCTGAAATTGGCACACGCAAGGTAATTCAAGAGCATTCTACACTCGGTGTTGTCGTAACGACAGATGGAACAATTGCCGAGATTCCGCGCGAGTCTTATGTGGAATCCGAAGAGCGAGTCATTGCAGAGCTCAAAGAAGTCGGCAAGCCGTTTGTACTGATCATCAACTCCATCAAGCCAAAAAGTGAAGAAGCACAGCAGCTTCGCGCCGAGCTCGCAGAGAAATATGATATTCCGGTGATGGCTGTAAGCGCAGCGACCATGACGGAAGATGATGTAACCGGCGTACTGCGAGAAGTGCTCTATGAGTTCCCGGTTCATGAAGTGAATGTCAACTTGCCGAGCTGGGTCATGGTGTTGAACGAGAATCACTGGCTGCGTTCGAATTATGAAAATTCCGTGCGTGACACGGTCAAGGACATTCGCCGATTGAGAGATGTGGATCGTGTTGTTTCTCAGTTCATGGAATATGAATTCATTGATCGTGCTGGGCTCAGCGGCATGAATATGGGGCAGGGCGTTGCTGAGATTGATCTCTACGCACCAGATGAATTGTATGACCAGATTCTATATGAAGTGGTTGGCATTGAGATTAGAGGTAAGGACCATCTGTTACAGCTCATGCAGGACTTTGCTCATGCGAAAAAAGAATACGATCGCTTTGCAGAAGCGCTCGAGATGGTGAAAACGACAGGCTATGGCATAGCCGCACCTTCTCTTGCAGAAATGGCGCTTGATGAGCCGGAGCTCATCCGTCAGGGAACAAGATTTGGCGTCAGACTGAAAGCAACAGCGCCTTCAATCCATATGATTCGAGTGGATGTCGAGTCCGAATTCGCACCGATTATAGGCACAGAGAAGCAGAGCGAGGAGCTTGTTCGATATCTCATGCAGGACTTTGAAAATGATCCGATCAAGGTATGGGATTCAGATATGTTTGGCCGTTCGCTTCATTCCATCGTGCGTGAGGGCATTCAAGGCAAGATTGCCATGATGCCTGATAACGCCAGATACAAGCTGCAGGAAACGCTTGGCCGCATTATTAACGAGGGCTCTGGCGGACTGATCGCCATCATACTGTAATACCTGAGCTAGTTACTAAAATAACCGAAAGGATATATCCTTTTCGGTTATTTTGCTTGTCAAAAATGGTATGATTGCTCATTGACTCTTAAAAAGGATAAGATTCTATCAATTTTAACTATATATAGCGCTGAATTCACTTGAAATTGTATTCTGACTGTATTACTATAAAGTTTGTCCGTTCAAGAGAAATATAGTCCTGCGACTAGATGCTTACTCCTCTTGGCAGCGGATGTAAATGAGCCGGGCATATAAACCTATTAGTATAAAAATAGCCTAGCCACGTATATTTTGCGGTAAAACGGAAACACAGTATAACACTTAAGATATTTCAGGAGGTGAATACACTTGAATAAATCTGATCTGATTGCACAAGTTACAGAGGCAACTGAATTGTCGAAGAAGGATGTTACGAAAGCAGTGGATGCTGTATTTGAAGCTATTTCCGAAGCTCTGCAAAACGGAGACAAAGTACAACTCGTTGGTTTTGGTAACTTTGAAGTACGCGAGCGTTCTGCACGTAAAGGACGTAATCCGCAGACAGGTGAGGAAATCGAAATTCCTGCGAGCAAAATTCCTGCTTTCAAACCAGGCAAAGCGCTCAAAGACGGAATCAAATAAGATTTCTACATACGACCAGGTAACCAAAAAGACCGTGAATACGTTCACGGCTTTTTTCATTTAATTGAAAAGGGGCAGTGAGCATGGAAATTCCATTAGGCGGCGATTATATCGTGATTAAGGCAAAAGAGAACGGTGTGCACGTCATTGGACTGACCCGAGGACATGATACAAGATTTCATCACACCGAGAAGCTGGATAAAGGAGAAGTCATGATCGCCCAATTCACAGATCACACTTCAGCGATCAAAGTACGGGGCAAAGCAGAAGTGATGACAAAACATGGGAAGATCGAAACGGATCAATAAACGGCTTATTTTCACTCAACTTTAAAATGCAGGCATAGCCTGCTTTTTTTCTTTGTACAATGAGGTATGGGCCTTGTCTCACGAGCTCACAACAGGAAATGGGAGGCGAATTTTTTGAAGAAGAAAAAAGTCATTCTCATAGTCCTTTCCATCTCATTAAGTACACTTATGCTGCTGGCCACTTTTGTCACCATTCAAAAAGACTCCATGCAGGAGGTCTCCCGCGAGGTTCTGCAGAGCAGCAATCCGGTCAAGCTGGAGGATCATAATCTGGTCGATTACTTGCATGAATTGAAGCTTGCGGCACAGATCAGCAAAGTGAAGTGGAACAGCGGTGTTCTGACTATTGATTTGAGAGCAGCAGATGAATCGAGTGATCCATCTGATATTTATGAAGATATAGCGACGGTTGCTTCTTTTTCTTTTGAGGAGACCGTCAATGTGCAGCAGCTGATGCTTCGGGTAATGGCTGAGGATGAATGGATGGGAAGCCGTCATTTGCTGTTATCGGCAGATATTAGGCGGAGCGAGTGGAATCTTGAAGCACTGCAATTGCTCAAAACATGGAAAAGCGCTGAGCTTCCTGACGACCTCAAACAACGGTTTCATATGTCGGAAACGAATTTATGGCGCAGACAGTTCATTTTACGCTGAAAAGGGTTAATGATGCTTGTGCGATCATTTCGATCGTATGCTATAATAGATAAGATTGTGAATATATTCTATTTGAAACAATTTCATAATACCTTTAATGAGTTATGAAATTAATTCGCTACTTATTTAATGGCTCGGAGGATCAGGATGACTACATACCGCGTACCTAATCTTGCAAAAAAATATACAAACTACGATATGATTCAGCGGCATACGGAAATTCCGAATTTTCCTGATGGCCGTGTACGGCTGCTTGCGTTTTTTTTGAATCGCGGACCGGTTCGGTCAGCGGAGCATAGTGAGTTATACTCCCTTGTTACTGCCCTTGTGCAAATGGGTCTGGATACACATGAGATGATTGATATTCATGAGGAAGAGCTGAAGGAGCAGGAGATGCGATCTCGTCAGCTCAAAGTACTCGGTGGAGATTATTTCAGTGCAAGGTTCTATCAACTGCTGGCTGCAGCAGGGCAAATCTCCGTTGTCGCATCACTTAGTGAAGGAATTTGTATCGTGAACGAACGGAAAATGAATTTGTATAACCGCATGAGACGACAGCTGGTTACAGCAGAGGAATACGTTAACGAATCAGTGCAGCTGAAGAAGCAGCTGTTTCTTTCTTTTCAGAGCATGATTGCAGCTGAAGAAGTCTCATTGTTTGATCGACTGCTGAGTGCATTCAGTCTGTTTGATATGCTCATTGAGGAGATTGAACATGTGAAGGATATGGATCGTTCTCGCTATCGTCTCGCTTATTATCAAATTCTAAGCCATACGGATTCCAGTGTTAGGGAAGCCCTTTACGGGAATAAGCTTGAGCCTAATGAATGGATTCAGCTTACGCTTAAGCACAGAATACAGGAATATCTAACGGAAAAGCTGAGTCATGCTGTGAGTGATACGGAACGATTGATTCAGAATGAAGTTATTGATCAGGTGGTTGTACAGGAAATCATGAAGATGATGGAAGTGTACCGTACATATAGAGCACCTGGCAAAGTTGTTTGATAAGTGAATAAAAGGGTGGTTCGAACATGCAGCATGAAGGGGAGAATCCGAAGGAGCAGCACGTTCATTCGGTATTTCAAAGCATTGCTACTAAATATGATTTTATGAATGATACGCTCAGCTTCAGGCGTCACAAGGCTTGGCGAAAGTTCACAATGAAGAAGATGAATGTGCAGCGAGGGCAAACGGCACTGGACGTATGCTGCGGAACCTGTGATTGGACGATCAGCCTTGCAGAAGCAAGTGAAACAGGTCACATCAATGGTCTGGATTTCAGCAGCAATATGCTTGCGGTCGGACGGGAGAAGGTAGTACAGCAAGGCCGAGATCAGCAAATAACGCTCGTTCAGGGCAATGCGATGCAGCTTCCTTATGAAGATCATACGTTTGATTATGCAACCATTGGCTTTGGTCTTCGCAATGTGCCAGACTTAAGACAAGTGCTGTCAGAGATGCAGCGGGTCGTCAAGCCAGGTGGAAAGGTCGTATGTCTGGAGCTGTCTAAGCCTGCTTGGCAGCCTTTCAAGGGGATTTATTATTTTTATTTTAGACGTATTCTGCCTTTTATGGGCAAGCTTCTTGCTAAACGATACGAACAGTACAAATGGCTGCCTGACTCTCTAGCGATGTTTCCTGGAAGAGAAGAGCTCGAGCAAATCTTCAGAGAAACTGGACTTAAGGATGTAAAGTCCTATCCGCTGACTGGCGGAATCGCAGCATTACATATTGGGAGCAAGGAGAGTCAGCATGTTTAAGAAGATCGGTATTTTTCTGGAAATGATTAAAATAGAGCATACTTTATTTGCTCTGCCATTTGCTTTTATGGGAGCCATTCTTGGCTCTACAGAGATTAATGGAAGGCTGCCCTTCTGGGCCGAGATTGGCTGGGTTTTGCTCGCGATGGTGGGAGCTCGGAGTGCAGCCTTCGGGTTAAATCGAATGATTGACCGAGTTATCGATGGCAAAAACCCGCGTACGGCTGGAAGAGCTATACCTGCAGGGCTGCTTAAGATAAGTGAGGTTGTTATCTTTGTAATCATATCCTTTATTCTGTTATTCTGGGCCGCATCACAGCTCAATCCCTTATCGGTGAAGCTGCTGCCTATCGCGGTGTTTATGCTCGTTATTTACTCGTACACCAAACGTTTTACGTGGCTGTGCCATGTTGTGCTTGGATTGACGATTGGACTAGCCCCGCTCGGCGGGTGGGTCGCTGTGACCGGAGAAATTAATCTCGATGCCATTGTGCTATACCTAGCTGCCGCTTTTTGGACGGCCGGCTTTGATATTATATATGCTTGCCAAGATATCGATTTTGATCAGAAGGAAGGCGTGTATTCCATCCCTTCGCGATTTGGAACCCAAGGTGCGCTGAATATCGCAAAATATTTTCATATTATAACGGCTATCGGATTTATTTCCTTATTTTTCATGACAGATTTGAGCTGGATATATGCAATCGGTATACTAATATCATGCGGACTTCTTATATACGAGCATATGATTGTGTCACCAAACGATATGAGCCGAGTACAGACGGCATTCTTTACGCTGAACAGCTGGGTCAGCATGGTCATTCTATTGTTTACTTTGATCGACGCGGTGGTGATCTAACCTATGAATAGATTAAGAAGACTCGCTGTCGGCATAACCGGCGCGAGCGGTAGCATATACGGAGTCAGACTGATTGAGACATTGCTTGATCAGGATTACGAGATACACCTTGTCGTTTCGAATGCAGGCTGGCGTGTGTTAAAAGAAGAACTAGGCTGGAATGTTTCGGACCGGGAAGGGATTTTGAACGAGAAGTTCGGGAACCGTCCCGGTTCTCTTATATATCATCCTGTTAGCGATATAGGAGCTTCCATTGCAAGCGGGTCCTTCTTGATGGACGGAATGATCATCATGCCGTGTTCAATGGGGACATTGTCAGCGATAGCGCACGGGGCCTCGGATAACCTGATAGCCAGGGCAGCAGATGTCATGATGAAGGAAGGGCGTCCACTCGTATTGGTGCCCCGCGAAACGCCGCTTCATGCTATTCATCTGGAAAATATGCTTAAGCTGAGCCGGCTTGGTGTCAAAATGATTCCAGCCATGCCGGCATTCTATTATCATCCTGAAACATTGGATGATCTTATCTATTTCTTGGTGGGAAAAGTACTTGATGTTCTTCACATCGAGCATAACTTGTTTAAGAGATGGGGGGAGGAGAATTGAAGGAATTACAACACGCAACCACCATCGGAAAAATAAGCTACACCAATGCATGGCCGATCTATCACTTCTTCGAGCCGGCTGCGCTTACGTATCCGGCAGAGCTGATCACCGAGGTGCCTGCAAGATTAAATGAACGCATACAAGAAGGAACGCTGGATTTAAGCGCGATGTCGTCTTTTGCATATGGGATGGCATCTGATCGATTGCTCCTGTTGCCGAATATTTCAGTCAGCAGCCAGGGAGAAGTGAAGTCTATCCTGCTATTTAGCAAGGAGCCCATTGATTCCATTGGAAACCGGACGATTGCTCTGACCAACACTTCAGCAACCTCAGTTAATTTACTCAAAGTGATTATGACAAAGTTCTACGAGGGTAAACCTGATTATATTACGATGGAGCCTGAACTTGAGCACATGATGGAGAATGCAGATGCTGCTCTGCTTATTGGAGACCATGCTATCAAAGCATCCTGGGCAGATCATCATTATTTTGTATACGATCTTGGAGAGTTATGGTACCAGTATACCGGACACAGCATGACTTATGCAGTGTGGGCTGTAAGTCGCAGCTTAGCGGATAACAATGGAGAGGCTGTTCAAGAGATTGTCCAGGCATTTTATAACAGTAAGACAGCAAGTCTGCGAGATCTGGCACCTGTTGTTAAACAGGCAATACAGCAAATTGGCGGTTCTGAAGCATACTGGTATGCATATTTCAGAAATTTGGTTTACGATTTTGGTGAAAATGAGTTGCAGGGGCTGCAACTGTATTTCCGTTATGCACATGAGCTTGGTCTCATGGAGCACGAGGTCCAGGTGGATCTCTGGAATGAGAATAAGCTGATACGGGTGACGGAATGAAACTACTTGATATTTTGACAGCACTAAAGAAGGATATTAGTTATATAGAAAAAGAATTATACCGTGGTGTAGAAACGAGTGAGCCTCTGCTTGCTGAAACGTCGCTGCACTTACTCAAAGCAGGCGGCAAACGCCTCAGACCGGTCTTTGTGCTGCTTGGGGGAAAGTTCGGAAACTATGATATCGAGGTACTCAAGCACGTGGCAGTTCCACTCGAGCTGATCCACTCCTCGTCGCTTGTTCACGATGATGTAATCGACAATGCGGAAACAAGACGAGGTCAGCTTACCGTCAAATCGAAATGGGATAACCGGATTGCAATGTATACCGGTGACTATATCTATGCACGTGCCATGTCAATTATAGCGGAGCTGCCCAACCCACTGATCCATCAGACGATGGCGAAGGCCATGGTACAAATGACGATCGGCGAGATGGAACAGATCAGGGACTTCTTTAACACCGATCAAAGTGTGCGTAACTATTTGCTGCGAATACGCCGCAAAACGGCACTCCTCATCGCGATCAGCAGTCAGCTTGGGGCGGTGGCAGCCGGTGCGGATAAAGAGGTGTGCAGGAGACTCTACAGCTACGGCTACAATGTAGGGATGGCCTTTCAGATCCAGGATGATCTGCTTGATCTAAGAGGCACAGAGAAGCAGCTCGGCAAACCGCCGGGAAGCGATATGCTTCAGGGCAATATTACGATACCCGTTATTTTCGCGTTGCAGGAAGAGCGCATTCGTGAGGATTTGCTCCAGCTTATTAACCGGATCCATGAAGATGGAGACAAGGGGTCAGTGCAAGCTGCAGTGGGCATGATTCGTGAAAGCGATGGAATGGCTAAAGCAGAGGCGCTGGCTGACCGATATATGAATAAAGCTCTTGATGCGCTGGAAGGACTTCCTGACATTAAGACGAAGAAAAATCTACGGGATATCGCTCATTTTGTTGTAAAACGTTCATATTAACCTGGCAGGAACATCAAGAAAGCAAGTCGAAAGTCATTATGCAGGTAGCTAGGGCGTGTCTTAAAACTCAGTGAAATCTGTTTTTTAGAGTTTAAGACACGCCCTGATTCTTAAACAAAGCCTGGAGGGAATAGACGATGGAGCGTACTTTTTTAATGGTGAAACCAGATGGGGTTCAGCGTGGACTGATTGGGCGAATTATGAGCCGGTTTGAAGACAAGGGATTTAAATTGGTGGCCGGGAAATTTGTGCAGGTAACCGTTGAACAAGCGAAACGTCACTACGCCGAGCATGATGGCAAACCTTTCTTTGATGATTTGGTGTCATTCATTACTTCCGGACCTGTATTTGCCATGGTATGGGAAGGTGAGGACATCATCACTCTATCGCGAATGCTCATCGGCAAGACGAATGTGAAAGAAGCGCTTCCTGGGACAATTCGGGGAGATTTCGCGGCGATCACACCACATAATTTGATTCATGGCTCTGATTCACCAGAGAGTGCGGCCAGAGAACTCCGTAATTTCTTTGAAGAAGACGAACTTGTTGCGTATGACAAAACGATTGCTGTCTGGACATAAAATGTGCGGTTCTTTTCCTAAGAAAGAAGGTTTCATGTGTCCAATCTAGAGGTTTCAACAACACCATCCGATTACATGCTATTTATTCGTAATGTTAAACAGGCCACTGGTATTGATCTATCGCAATACAAAGAAGCCCAAATGAAACGAAGGCTTACGACGCTTCGTAACAAGCACGGGCATGAGAGCTTTGCATCCTTTTTTGAGGAAATGACCCGAAACAAAGCTTTATTTCTTGAATTTCTGGATCGAATGACAATCAATGTCTCCGAATTCTGGCGCAACCGGAACAGATGGGAAGTACTTAAGGATACGATCCTGCCCAGCCTGAGCCGGAATCATGAGAAGCTCAAGATCTGGAGCGCCGCGTGTTCTACAGGCGAAGAGCCCTACACATTGGCCATGATTGTTGATATGCTGGGCTTATTAAGCCAGACAGATCTGCTTGCTACTGACATTGATGAAGGTGCATTGGATAGAGCCAGCAAGGGTGCATATCTGGAGCGTTCACTGAGAGAGGTTCCTGAGTCCGTATGCAGACGTTACTTTACCGAGGATGGGCTTCAGTATCATATTGATGGTAAGCTTAAACAGGCGGTGCGCTTCAGTAAGCAGAATTTACTGTCTGATACGTTTGAAGAAGGCTTTGATCTTATCGTTTGCCGTAATGTGATGATCTATTTTACGGAAGAGGCCAAGCATTTGCTGTATCAGAAGTTTGCCAGAGCGCTTAGGCCAGGCGGGATATTATTTGTGGGAAGCACAGAGCAGATCTTTTCTCCCAGCCAATATGATCTCGTTTCGGTGGACACCTTTTTTTACCAAAAGTCTATATAAGTATAGTTCGAGTATGAATTGCCCTATACTGGAACTATCTGTCTGAAGACTTTTTGGAGGTAAAACAATTGGATAAACGAACTGTAATTGCTGCATACAGACAAGGGCTTATCAATATCCGGGAATGTGCCCAAATCATTGGGCTAGATACGCTTCAAATGGAGCGGATGCTTGGTGAGATCAAGCCTCAGCCTGACTCTGATCGTCATGAGCTGTCATGGCGGGCTGGACTATCTGCTGGCAAGTCATGAGCGTACAAAGAAACGCCTGTCCTAATGTGAGGATAGGCGTTTCTTTGTAATCGTCATCCGATTAGCCGGAACAGGCGATATCAGATCCATTCTTGTCAAACAACACATGCTATACTATAATGAGCAAAGATTAAACATTTTAGCAGTTTAAAGCTTAACAGTATAAAGGGGGAACGTATTATGAGTCTTCGTTATTTAACCGCAGGGGAAACGCACGGACCCCAATTGACAGCAATCGTAGAGGGACTTCCAAGTAATATGAAAGTGGATTTTGAGGAGCTGAATTTTCAGCTGCATCGCCGCCAGAAGGGATACGGACGCGGGCGTCGTATGCAAATTGAGAAAGATACAGCTGAATTTGTTGGCGGTATTCGCCATGGATATACAACAGGAGCACCGGTTGCGCTGGTCGTGGAAAATAAAGACTGGACGCACTGGCGCAACATAATGAACATTGAGCCGATTGAAGGTACTGATGAAGAGAAGCGCAGAGTTCATCGTCCAAGGCCAGGACATGCTGATCTGAATGGCGGACTTAAATACAACCTGAAGGATCTCAGGAATGTTCTCGAGCGCTCCAGTGCTCGGGAAACGACGGTACGAGTGGCGGTAGGAGCCATTGCACGTCAGCTTCTGGCTGAGTTCGGCATACAGATTGCTGGGCGCGTGCTGCGAATTGGTGAGATAGAAGCTCCCTATGAGGAACTGTCTATTGAAGAGCTTCGCAGCCGCACAGAAGCATCCTCGGTTCGTGTAACCGATCCTGAAACAGAAAAGAAGATGGAAGCTTACATTGATCAGATCAAGAAAGAAGGGGACTCGATCGGCGGTATTGTAGAATGTGTCGTGGAAGGTGTTCCTGTCGGACTTGGAAGCTATGTGCAATATGATCGTAAGCTTGATGGACGTATTGCGCAAGCCGTTATGTCGATAAATGCCTTCAAAGGTGTCGAGATCGGTATTGGATTTGAAGCGGGTACGATTCCGGGATCACAGGTTCATGATGAGATCTTGTACAGTGAGGAGAAAGGATACCATCGTGCCTCCAATCGCTTGGGCGGGTTTGAAGGTGGCGTGACGAACGGTATGCCTGTCGTTGTACGCGGTGTAATGAAGCCGATCCCTACGTTATACAAACCACTGCAAAGTGTGGATATTGATACAAAAGAGCCTTTCACGGCTCAAGTTGAACGTTCGGATGCTTGTGCGGTTCCTGCTGCCAGCGTAGTTATGGAGCATGTGGTTGCTTGGGAAATTGCTAAGGCATTTCTGGAGAAATTCGGCGGTGATTCCATTGAGGAGATCAGAGCCAACCTGGAGAACTATAACGCCCAATTGGAGCGTTACTAGTCATGAAGACGCTGAATGTGGACTTGGGTGAGCGCTCTTACCCTATTTATATTGGCAGCGGGCTGCTTGCTATGACAGGAAGCCATCTGGCTCAGCATGGGGTGAGTAGTAAGAGTCCGATCATGGTCATTACTGACGATCACATAGCTCCTCATTATTTGCAGATCGTGAAGGATTCCCTGGAGCAAACAGGCTACAAGGTTGTATCCGCCGTAGTTCAAAGTGGAGAGACGTCCAAGTCTCTCTCCGTATACACGGAAATGATGACAATGGCAATCGAAGGCGGCCTTGACCGAAGCTCGGCTATTCTGGCGCTTGGCGGCGGCGTAGTCGGTGATTTAGCTGGTTTCGTCGCTGCTACATATATGCGGGGAGTACGCTTTGTACAGATTCCGACAACAATCCTAGCTCATGACAGCAGTGTAGGGGGCAAAGTAGCGGTTAACCACCCACTTGCCAAAAATATTATCGGTGCATTCCATCAACCCGAGTTCGTTCTGTATGATGTGGACACGCTGAAGACGCTGCCTCCACGTGAAGTTTCTGCTGGCCTTGCAGAAATGTTAAAGCATGGACTAATTCAAGACGAGGCTTTTGCCCTTTGGTGTGAAGAGCATGCGAATAAACTGCTCTCCTTAGATAACGATTCACTTGTGTATGGTCTGTTACGCGGCTGTTCGATCAAGGCTGATATCGTATCCCAGGACGAAAGAGAGAATGGAATTCGGGCAACGCTTAACTTGGGTCACACGATCGGACATGCGATTGAAGCGATTGCAGGTTATGGCAAATTTCTGCATGGTGAGGCAATTTCAATCGGGATGGTTGGCGCAGCTCGGCTTGGTGTATTAAGAGGGGCCGATCCGGAGCTATACACAACGACAAAGCGCATGCTCGAATCATTGAATTTGCCTACCTCACTTCCAGCAGACATGAGTACAGATGATATTCTTGCAGCCATGATGCATGACAAAAAATTTAGAGAAGGCCTGATGGTCTTTATCATCCCGACCAAGATCGGTGAAGTTGTAGTAGCGAATGATGTTCGGGTACAGGACGTCAGGGATGTTATCGACGGGCTGAAGGAAAGAGGCGTAAACGCATGATGTACACAAGAGGTATACGAGGTGCAACGACGGTAACGAGCAACACCGAAGTGGAGATCATGAAGGAAACTTCAAAGCTGCTTCAAGAGATCGTAGAACGTAATCGGCTTGAGCCGGAAGCGATTTGCAGTGTATGGATTACACTTACCCAAGATCTTGATGCTGCATTTCCGGCCAAGGCGATCCGTGAACTGGCTGGATGGGAGCTCGTACCCTTAATGTGTTCTTTGGAGGTTCCGGTCAAAGGTGCGCTGGAGAAGTGTATTCGCTTTATGATCCATGTGAATACAGAGAAATCACAAAAAGATATTCTGCATGTATATTTAAATGGCGCGAAGGCATTGCGTCCAGATTTGGCCGCTTCCTCTGGAAGCTAAGGGGCAAATAGCACCTTGCCAAAACAGATTAAACTATGTATAGTGAACTGTAGCAGAGATGAGAAGAGTTAAGACGTTTGATGAGTAGAGCAGAGCTTAGCCATTTTCAGAAGGCTGTGGCCGGTAGTGTCTAAGGCATGACGGTAGCATGGCTGGTGAGATGGGAGAAGTCCTTGGCCTTTAAGCATAAGGCAAGGCTTTTGAAAGTTGAGAAGCATGAAGGATATAGATACCCTTATTAGCTGTAAGTACAGGATTGAGAATATATTCTAGTACTTTATTATTCGGCTATCTCTATAGGGTAAGTATATTTTCTTTAGGTTTCTTATGCTTACTTACTCATATATTCGTTAATGAACCTCTACAATCTCGTAGAGGTTTTTTTGCATACACGCATACTTCTTGAACTTCATCTTGCGCCCATCTTAAGCTCAAGGGAGTGTTATAAGGATGTTGAATATAGAAGCACAAGAGGTACTAAGGCAAGCCAGGGAATATAATTTGATTCCTGTCGTTAAGCGAATTCTCGCTGACATGGAGACACCAATCCGATTGTTCAGCCGATTCGCAGAGCAGGAATACGCATTTTTACTAGAGAGTGTGGAAGGCGGGAGCAACTGGGCGAGATATTCATTTATCGGGACGGACCCTTTCATTACGATATCCGGTAAGAATGGAGTCATTACTGTAGAACATGATGGACGAAGACAACAAATGGAAGGTAAACCGATAGAAGAGCTAAAGGCGCTGCTTAGACAGTATCGCAGTCCTATGGTGGACGGATTGCCGCCGTTTACAGGCGGAGCCATCGGATTTTTCGGATATGATCTGCTGCAGTATTACGAGAAGCTGCCGAAGCATGCGGTGGATGATCTCCAAATGGATGATATTCAGTTTATGTTCTGTGATCAGGTCATCGTATTTGACCATGTGAAGCAGCAGCTGCTTTTAATTGGAAACGTACATGTTGCACCAGGTGATCGGGATGAGGATATCCTGCGCAATTATCAACAAGTGGATGAGAGGCTGGAGAAGCTCGCAAGGGTCTTGGCAGATGAGGGACCGAAGGAGAATGCTAATCGCCATACTATGCCAAGTGGAGTTGAACTCGGTGATGTGAAGTCGAATCTGACAAAAGATCAGTTTATTTCCAATGTTGAACAGGCGAAAGAGTATATCCGTGCAGGTGATATTTTTCAAGTGGTGCTGTCCCAGCGATTCCATATTGAGACCGAGGTATCTCCTCTTCAGGTATACCGGGTGCTCCGAACGCTGAATCCCTCGCCGTATATGTATTATTTAAAGCTGGGAGAAGAAGTGATCGTTGGCACCTCGCCAGAGGCGCTTGTCAAGGTCGACGGCGGAAGGGTACAGACAAGGCCAATCGCGGGCACGAGACCGAGAGGAGCAACAAATGCGGAGGATGAACGTTTAGCCGAAGAACTGCTTCAGGACGAGAAGGAACGTGCAGAGCACCTGATGCTCGTTGATTTGGGCCGTAATGATATCGGGAAGGTCAGTCAGTTTGGTACCGTAAAATGTGACTCATTTATGGAGATCGAGAAATACTCTCACGTCATGCACATGGTGACAAATGTATCCGGAACGATAAGAGAGGACAAAGATTTCTTTGATGCTTTTCTATCCTGTCTTCCTGCTGGCACCGTATCTGGTGCGCCGAAGCTGAGAGCCATGCAGATCATTGCAGAGCTGGAACGTGAAGCGCGCGGTGCCTATGCTGGAGCAATCGGATACTTAGGTTTCAGCGGGAATATGGACTCCTGCATTACGATTCGAACGATTATTTTCAAGGAAGGCAAGGCCTATGTTCAGGCAGGGGCAGGCATCGTATGGGATTCGGTTCCCGAAATGGAATATGAAGAGACGGTAAACAAAGCGAAGGCACTTCTAACGGCAATCCGTTATGCTGAGCAAATGTTTCCAAAAGAAGCTGTACCACAGAGCTACACGAATCAAGATTATATTTATACACCTAATTGATAAGGAGGAGATCACGATGAGCACCATCATAAAAGGAAATGCGGTTCAGCAAGGCCTCATGAATATCATGGAAGGCAAAGATCTGACGCAGATTGAAGCTAGGAATGTCATGGGTCACATTATGAGCGGAGAAGCGACTGCTGCACAAATTGGCGGACTGCTAACGGCTTTGCGGCTAAAAGGAGAAACGGTTGACGAAATCACCGGATTTGCTGAAGCGATGCGTGAATCCTGTGCCAGAGTACACACAGAACAGAACAATCTGCTGGATACCTGTGGCACAGGAGGATCAGGGATCAGCAAATTCAATATTTCGACGGCTTCCGCAATCATCGCCTCCTCTTTATCGGTAAGGGTTGCAAAGCACGGGAATCGTTCTGCAAGCGGAAGAGCAGGAAGTGCTGATGTACTCGAAGCATTAGGTGTAAACATCCATTTGAATCAAGAACAGGCGAGAGATTGCCTGGATGCCATCAACATTTGTTTTTTATTCGCTCAGGTATATCATCCTTCCATGAAGTATGCGGCTGCACCGCGTAAAGAGCTGGGTGTAAGGACGATCTTCAATCTACTTGGACCGCTTACCAATCCAGCTGGAGCAGACCGCCAAGTGCTTGGTGTATATGACGTATCCCGAACTGAAGCCATTGCAGAATCGCTTGGCAGACTTGGGCTGAAGAGAGCACTCGTCGTTGCAAGCTATGATGGACTGGATGAGATCAGTATTTCAGACCGAACCAAGATATCGGAATTAAAGGACGGAGCTGTCCAAACCTACGAAATTCACCCCGATGATTTGGGGCTCAAGGTGCATCCATTGCAGGAGGTACTCGGAGGAACGGCTGCCGAGAATGCTGACATTATTAAACGTGTGCTCTCAGGGGAGCAGGGAGGATATCGGGATATCGTGCTTGCGAACGCAGGGGCTTCCATCTATGTAGCAGGACTTGCGGGAAGTATCGCAGAAGGGGTTCACTTGGCCAAAAATGCCATTGATTCTGGTAAAGCATCCGATAAATTGACGCAGCTTATTCAGAAGACGGGAGAGTATGGATATGTATCTTGATCGAATTGTGGCAACGAAGAAGGAAGAGGTTGCGGCTTTATCCAGCCTATTTAATAGGACTGAGGCAGAAAAAACAATTGCAGCACTGCCGGCGACGAGAGGCTTTGAAAAAGCATTGTCCAAGGAACATGTAAGAGGAATGGGTCTGATTGCTGAAGTAAAAAAAGCCTCTCCATCAAAAGGACTAATTCGGAGTGATTTCGATCCTGTTGATATAGCGAAGGCTTATGAAAATGCAGGTGCGGATTGTATGTCGGTGCTGACAGATGTCAACTATTTTCAGGGGAAACCCGAGTATTTAACGGAAATCAGCCGGCAAGTGCGCGTTCCACTTCTGCGCAAAGATTTTATAATTGATGAGATACAAATCGCGGAAGCACGCATCATTGGAGCGGATGCCGTTCTGCTGATTGCAAGTATACTCAGTTCTGCACAACTGTCCAGATATATTAGCTACGCCAAGGATTTGGGTCTAGATGCACTCGTCGAAGTCCACGATAAGGAAGAGTTATTAAGCGTTCTGGATATCGGCAGTGCATCTCTGATCGGGATTAACAACCGAAATCTTCGCACATTTGAAACTCGCCTGGAGACGACGGCCGAGCTCGCAGGACTTGTGCCTGAGTATGTAACCTTAATTAGCGAGAGCGGCATTCGTACACCGCAAGATGTGGATTATGTGAAGCAGGCAGGTGCGAAAGGAATCCTTGTAGGCGAGCAGTTTATGCGTCAGGATAATGTGAGCCAGGCTGTTCTTGAGCTTATGGGTGCAGGGAAATAGGTGAGAAAATGACGATACAAAGAGGTAAACCGCTTTTAAAAATATGTGGACTTCAGGACGTTGAAGTGCTAAAATCAATGAAGCACTTAACTGTCGATTTTATTGGTTTTGTATTCGCTAAGTCGAGGCGCCAAGTATCTGCGGATCATGCTGCACAGCTCTGTAAGGTACTGAGTGAATGGGAAGTTGCACCTTCCCCCAAATCAGCAGGAGTGTTCGTTAATCCTGAATGGGAAGAGCTTACAGCCATACTTGATCAAGCTCCACTCGATGTGATTCAGCTGCACGGACAGGAATCCCCGGAATTTTGTCATAAAGTCAGAGCAGAGCTTGGTGTACAGGTGTTTAAGGCTTTCTCGATTCATGACAACCAGACTCCAAACATTAGCGTCCATGATCAGCTGAACCCGTATAAAGGTAAGGTAGATGCCATTCTGCTCGATACCTATGATGGAGTATACGGCGGCGGATCTGGAAAGACCTTTGCTTGGGATAAGAGCCTGCCTTACCAGCAGTGGGCTGAAGATACGGGAATTCCGCTGTTTGTAGCCGGCGGCCTTGATGCAGATAACGTAACAGAGCTTGTTCGTCGTTATGCTCCGGATGGAGTGGACGTTTCAAGCGGTGTTGAGACAGATGGACATAAAGATATCATTAAAATGACAGCTTTTGTGGAGAGGGTGAAGAAGGCATGACGCAATTACCGGATGAATATGGTCGTTTTGGTCCTTTTGGAGGGCGGTATGTGCCGGAAACGCTAATGAATGCACTAATCGAATTGGAGCAGGAATACAAGCGTTTTTCAGAGGATCCTGAGTTTAATGAGGAATTGAACTATTTGCTGAAGCAGTATTCGGGCAGGGAAACCCCTCTTTATTATGCAGAACATTTAACCCAGCAGCTGGGCGGGGCCAAAATATATTTAAAGCGCGAGGATTTGAACCATACGGGCGCCCATAAAATTAACAATGCGCTTGGACAAGGACTGCTCGCTAAACGAATGGGTAAGAAAAAAGTCATCGCTGAAACGGGCGCAGGACAGCATGGGGTGGCAACGGCGACCGTTGCGGCACTCTTAGGCTTGGAATGCAAGGTGTTTATGGGCGAAGAGGATACGAAGCGTCAGCAGCTTAATGTATTTCGCATGAATATGCTGGGAGCCGAGGTCGTTCCGGTCACATCGGGAACTCGGACGCTGAAGGATGCGGGGAATGAGGCGCTCAGGTACTGGGTCAGCAATGTGGAGGATACCTTCTACATTCTCGGTTCAGCTGTGGGACCCCATCCTTATCCGCTGATGGTTCGTAATTTTCAGCGTGTCATTGGAGACGAAACAAGAAGACAGATTGTCCAAGCCGAAGGAAGATTGCCTGATAAGATCGTGGCAGCTGTCGGTGGAGGCTCTAATGCAATCGGTATGTTTTATCCGTTTATAAATGATGACTCCGTTGAGCTCATTGGCTGTGAAGCTGCAGGCAAAGGTGTGGAAACGGAATTTCACGCAGCCACGATGAGCAAAGGAACACATGGCGTATTTCAAGGCTCGATGAGCTTCCTGCTTCAGGATGAATACGGACAAGTTCAAGAAGCGCACTCGATCTCAGCCGGATTGGATTATCCAGGGGTAGGACCTGAGCATTCTTATCTCAAAGAGATTAAGCGTGCACAGTATGTGCCGATTACAGACAAGGAAGCGCTGGATGCACTTCAATTGCTCTGCCGGACGGAAGGGATCATTCCTGCATTGGAATCAGCCCACGCGGTGGCCGAGGTAGCCAAAATTGCTCCAAGCATGGAGAAGGAACAGATCGTTGTCATCTGTCTATCCGGCCGGGGAGACAAGGATGTCGAATCCATCATGAAATACACGGGAGGTCATCTCTCATGAGCATACAATTAAATTTAATGGATCTTGCCTTTGAAAGACTTAAATCCGAAAACCAAACGGCACTGATTCCTTTTCTCACGATTGGTGATCCCGACATCGAGACGAGTATCGAAATTATTCTTGAGCTGGAAGCAGCGGGAGCTGATGTCATCGAGCTTGGTGTTCCATACTCGGATCCTCTTGCAGACGGACCTGTTATACAGCGGGCTTCCGAGCGTGCCTTGAAGCAGCATATTACCATTCGCACATGCATGGAGGCGGCAAGAAGAGCCAGAGAAGCAGGATCCAAGCTACCGTTTGTGTTGTTCACTTACTATAATCCTGTTCTTCAAACCGGATTTGAAACTTTTTTTGAATTGTTGAAAGAGCATGATATCAGTGGCATCATTATTCCCGATTTGCCAATTGAGGAATCGGAAGAAATTAGGGCCTATGCAGACAAGGCGAATATACATCTCATACCTTTGGTGGCGCCAACCTCTAAGACTAGAATAGAGAACATCGTCAAAAAAGCGAGAGGATTTATATATTGTGTTTCATCTCTCGGTGTCACTGGTGAAAGATCCTCGTTCCATCAAGAAGTCGAGGCGTTTATTGACACGGTAAAATCGTACACTCGTCTCCCCGTTGCTGTTGGGTTCGGTATTTCGAGCCGTGAGCAGGTGGAGAGGTTCTCGAAGCTATGTGACGGCGTTGTTGTAGGGAGTGCAATCGTTAGACAGATTGAGACGAGTATTCCATTATTGACAGATCCTACGACCAAGCAAGAGGGGCTTTTGCAAATCCGGAATTTTGTGGCACAATTAAAGCTGTAGCGAATGCTGCAGCTATTCTTATTAAGCATACAGAGGAGGGGCTTTAACATTGAAACCTAAATCACAGATCGTTAATATACCCGTCTATAAACCAGGGAAGCCTATTGAAGAAGTCAAACGTGAACTAGGGTTAAGCGAAGTTATCAAGCTTGCCTCCAATGAGAACCCTTATGGCACTTCACCCACAGCAAGAGAAGCGATTCAGGCTGAGCTGATGAATTTAAGTATTTATCCCGATGGTAGTGCCGGAGATTTGACAGCTGATCTTGCTGAACATCTTAACGTGAGCAGGGAACAGATTATTTTTGGAGCAGGCTCGGATGAAGTCATTGCGCTTATTACAAGAGCATTTCTTGTGAGTGGTGATGAGACAATCATGGCTGATCAAACCTTCTCCGTTTATAAGAGCAATGCTGATATTGAAGGCGCCGTTAGCATTGAGGTTCCCCTAGTCGACGGTAAGCATGATCTTGAAGGAATGCTGGAGAAAGTAACCTCAAATACGAAGATCATCTGGGTATGTAACCCGAATAATCCTACAGGAACAATTGTAACGGAAGCCGAGCTCGTATCCTTCCTGGACCGAGTGCCGCAGGATATTATGGTCGTGCTTGATGAAGCATATTATGAGTACGTAACGGATACAGCATATCCACAAACGATTCCTCTTCTAGATAAATACGCTAATCTTGTGGTGCTTCGTACATTTTCTAAAATATATGGACTTGCTGCGCTTCGCATTGGCTATGGTGTCGCACAGCCGGAGATTATCTCGCTCATCAATAAGGTAAGAGAGCCGTTTAATACGAACCGACTGGGACAGTCTGCGGCCCGTGCAGCTCTGAGTGATCAGGCTTTTGTTACCGAATGCCGGGATTTGAACCGTGAAGGAGTAACGTATTTGCAGGGCGAATTTGAGCGTCTGGGACTGCACTATTTTGCTACACATGGCAACTTTATCATGGTTGAAGCAGGCAGACCTGCCGGAGAGATGTTTGATGCCTTGCTTAGACAAGGGATTATTGTTCGTCCTGGCTTTCAAATATATCCGACATATATCCGAGTATCTGTGGGTACTAAAGAGCAGAATGAGACTTTCATCAGGGCACTGGAAAATGTGCTGAAGGCTGAAACTACTGGAGTGTAACGCTGCCCATGAATGAATCAGAGAATCATACACAAAAAATAGCCATTTTCGGGGTGGGACTCATTGGTGGGTCCCTTGCCTTGTGTTTCAGAGGAAAACCCGGAATTACCGTCGTAGGATATGCACACGAACCCGAACTCAAAGAACGCTACATTCAGAGCGGAGTATTGGATGAAGTAACGTTGTCGATTGAAGAAGCGGCAATGGATGCTGATTATATATTTTTAAGCGTACCTGTAGGAATGCTGAATTATTATCTTGAACTTCTTAGCAAGCTTCCACTCAAGAAAGGCTGCATCATTACGGATGTCGGAAGCACCAAAGCTTCGGTCACCTCGGCCGCCAACTCACTTGATTTTCAGGATGCATACTTTATCGGCGGACATCCCATGGCAGGATCAGAAAGATCTGGTGTTGAAGCGGCTTCTGCCTTGCTGTTTGAGAATGCATACTACGTATTAACCCCCTTAGAAGGGATTCCTGAGCATGTATATAATTCGCTGAAGGCGTTACTTGCTCATACGAAGGCACAGGTTATTCGTGTTGATCCGAAGCATCATGATGATATCGTTGGGGCCATCAGTCATTTGCCGCATATTATCGCGGTAGCTCTGGTCAATCAGGTAAGCGAGTATAACGAGACAGAACCGTTGTATCAGCTGCTTGCTGCCGGAGGCTTCCGGGATATTACCCGGATTGCATCAAGTGATCCTCTCGTATGGAGAGATATATTGTTGAGTAACCGGGAAGTGCTTCTTCGATTATTCAAGGATTGGAACATGCAAATTCAGCGGTTTACCGATATTCTTGAGCATCAAAATGGTGAAGCGATTGAAGAGTCATTCCGGACCGCAGGCGCGTTTCGCAATCAGCTTCCAGAGAGAAGAAAAGGCGTCATCATCTCTTTGTTTGATATTTATATTGATGTGCCGGATACGCCGGGGATTATTGGTAAAATTGCAACTGAGCTAGGCACGGCGGCTATCAATTTGAGCAATATGCAGATTATCGAAAGCCGGGAGGACGTTCCGGGGATTTTAAGACTGTCATTCAGGCAGGAAGAAGACATGGAGCGTGCAGCCCGGCTGCTTATCTCCAAGAATTACACCGTTAGAAGCTAGGAAGCGTGTAGCTGCTTTCTAGCTTTTTATATTATCTTTTCGTGCATTTTAAACCTAATAAAATCGCTTTAACTGAGCAAATGAACAGGAAAATAAATTAATGTATAATAATGGTTGACAAAATGAAAACGTATACATATAATAAAAGTACAGTATGGTTTCTCTCCACTCCTATCCAATAACTGAGTTGCTCTGAAAATGGGCAACGGGTCGTGAACTCGGTTCACGACCTCTTTTTTTTTTTAGAAGAAGAGCTTGTTGTCATTCGCTTCAGTGAACTCCCTATATAAACACGCCATTTTAACACATGACACCTCACATAAACTAGAAAATGTAAGTAGAGTCGCATGTAAGAGAAGACTTTTTTTATCATCATGACATCCCTTCCTCATGAACTCAGGGTATTATGAAATTGATTTACTTGATAAAAATTAAATTCCAATTTACCTGCAACTATTTCCAATTGATTTCCGTCTCTTATTTAGTAACTGTTCAATAGAAGGGATAACAAGAAAAGGACTGACATAGGCTGAAAGTAGGGTAGTAAACGAAGTTTACAAAAATTTAACTATTTTATTGGGAAACTATGGTCGCTTGTATGGTATAATGTTCCTTGGTCATAAAGTCATGTTTAGGAAAGTGTTACTACATATGGGATGGAAATATACAGCAAGAATATGCTGGCTCTCCTTACGAACATTACATTTTTGTAATTTATTTATAATTCTTCAATTTAGATGAAGGTGTGAAAGTTCCTTTCAAGGTCATATGCATTACCGTTTCAAGCGGTCTATCTTCATAACTAATTGTTAGACGTAATTATAGAAATGCGTGATCCCAATTCATTTATAAGTTGTTCTTAGATGCCTTACATGGGAGCAGGCTAAGGATAGGCAAGGAGGAGCTTAGGCCTAATGGATGATTCAGAGCTGATCAAGGAGATAAAAGAGGGGAACATTGATTTATATTCAGAATTAATGAAACGCTATGAGCGCAAAATGTATGCTTTTGTATATCACATGTTGAGAAGTTCAGGGCTTGAACATTTAGCTGAAGATCTAGTATCTGAAACTTTTTACAAAGCTTACCGGAGCTTGCATTCTTTCCGTGAAATTGATGCATCCTTCTCTACATGGGTGTATACTATTGCTAGAAATACGGTTCTTAGCGAGCTTCGCAAACAACGAACTGCAAACATTCCTCTGGAAGAGAGCGGCTTTATGCCAATCGCTTCGGCAGACACTGCCCCTGAACAGGCGATGCTTACGAGTGAGCGTGTTGTTAAGGTGCGTGAAGCAATCAACAATTTGCCTGACAAGCAGCGTACTGCAATCATTTTAAGAGAGTATGACCAACTAGACTATCAAGAAATATCAAATATTTTAGGACAGACGGTAAGTTCTGTTAAATCCTTGTTGTTTCGTGCTCGAATGAGTGTCAAGAATCAATTGCAGTCTTATTTCTTTGAACCGATTTACGAGGAATACGAGGGGATGAAGAATCAATGAATTGCAGCGATGCCCGGGAGCATATGGCAATGATTTGGGATCTGCCTGCACATCACCCAATAAGGCTTGAATTTATGCAGCATATTAAGGGATGTAAAGCATGCGGGTCAGAGTATGAGGAATGGACTGAATTGTATGAGCTGATCCCTTTGACTGCTGATCAAATACCTGAGAAGAAGATTCAATCCATGCATACCAAAGTCATGGATCGGATCTATAAGGACAATCCGAATATTCAGAATAGTGTTGTGAGAAACTATCCATTAATGTCACAGACCGTTAATCATCGGTTGTCGATCTGGATTTCTGCATGTCTAGCTTTGTTTCTGTGCAGTGTTGTCTTTATGACTTCAAGTTTGGACTCTGGCTTGGGCGAAGTCGCCAACCAGCAATCTGGTATTGTTCCGACGGCTGTAGCAAGTACTTCTCCGTCGTTATCTATTTGGCAACATGAAGAGAGTAGAACCAGCGGTATAATGGATCCATTGGTGGTTGGAATGAAGGCATATCCTGAACATTGGATGATTCTGTCTCTAATTGCTTTGGGAGTGGCCTTATTCTCTCTTCGCCGCATTCATAATGGACGGGCGATAACTTCTAGAGAAGGGAGTAAGCAATGAGAATAGGTCTGATTCGTCATGGATTAACTGACTGGAATTTACTCGGCCGCATACAAGGTCAAAGTGACATTCCGCTGAACGAGGAAGGCAGGCAGCAAGCAAGATTGCTCGGCAGCAGGCTATTAGAAGAGCCTTACAAGTGGGATTACATTATTACGAGCGGATTGTCACGGGCGCAGGAGACTGGTGAGATCATTTCTGGCATTTTGAATACGCCTATGCTGCCTCCAGATGAGCGACTCAAAGAAAGAGCTTTTGGGCAGGCTGAAGGCCTTACTGCTCTAGAGCGTGAAGAGAAATGGGGCATGGATTGGAACCTGCAGGATCTGGGACAAGAGAAAGAACCCGCAATGCAGGCAAGAATCTTGTCTTTCATGAATGACTTAGCAGAGAAATACCCTGATCATCAAATTCTCGTGATATCACATGGTGCATTGCTTGCGCAGTTGTACAGAGCTTTGTATGAAGATCAGTACTCCGAGCGGATTGGCAATTTGTCACTAACGATTCTGGAGAAGGCGGAGTCGGAATGGAATCCACTATTGTATAATTGTACTAAGCATTTACTTGCAGCAGATTCAGTTAACAAGAAATAGCTTAAACGGTAACCCGATCATATTTCGGGTTATTTTTTTTGCGGATTTGGAATAAATGTTGTAATAATTCCCATAATGGTAGTAAAACGGCGAGGCGATGGAACAATGAATTTAGCAGATCTTCTCACATATGCCGATATCGGTCAGCTGAACCGCATTGCGAACCATTATGAGTGCTCAAGCAAGACCAATTCAAAACATGAATTGATTCAGAGCATTCTAATTACGCTCGGCAGCACATCTTTTGTTGAAGAACAGGTGGAGAAGCTTCCGATTAGTCATCTTTGTTTATTGAATGCGTTGTTGTTCGACACAAGAGCTAGCTTCAGTATGGAAGAACTGACTGCGTTAGCCAGACAAGCTATTGATCCAAAAGGCGGACAACCCGTCTCTTTCTTTAGAGAGATCATTGTCTATTTTACCAAATCCGGATGGTTATTTAATGGCTCGACTCATCAGACCCGGTATTTATATCAAGTACCGAACGATTTAAAAGTTAAATTTCTTCGCATATTGCAGGAAAGATTTAAACAGATGATGGTAATCATAAATGAACCTTCTGCTTATCGAGATGAACATCACTTGCTGGCCCAGGATCTTAGACAGATGTTAAAGTTCATCTCTCAATATGAGATTCCTTTGAACCAGGAAGGATTTATGTACAAGCGTACTCAACAACAGCTGATGGAATTTCTGAACATTCAGGAATCTCTGCTCGGAAAGGGAGGGTGGCGCTTTGGATATGGCCGCACTTATAAAGAATACCCGGACCGATTGGCTCTCTTGTACGACTATGCGTTCCATCATCGTTATGTATCTGAACATAATGGACTGGTTGAACTGACTGCAGAGGGCAGCGCCTCGATGGAGAAAGCTCTAGAAGAAGAGATGATACAGCTATTCCGCTTTTGGTTAAGACAGTATAAAGGGGCTATACCAAATGTAGCATCCGTCGTTTATTGGATTGGCAGGTGTGCTGAGAGGTGGGTCACAGTATCCTCGCTAATGGAAAGTATAGGGGATTTGGTACATCCATTCTACTATGATTCCAAGGAAGTCGTTTTTAAGCATCGTATTTTACAGATGCTCATGCATTTGGGGATGATACGATGCGGAGATTCCGAACAAGAAGGGCAGGCTATACAAATAACGGCCTGGGGGAGCAAAATATCCAGCTCCTATATCATCCTTCCCTAATTAACGGAAAAAGAATTTGATAAAACAAACAATTGGTTGGAGGTGCATCCTATGGATAAAATGAAAGTTACTTACGAGGGCATGTTAGGACTGGCTGCTGAGATGGTGTGGGACGAGGCATTAAAGAAACATCGAAGTGAAAAGCTCTTGGATGAAATTGATAAAGCACTGGCATCGGGGGATGAAGTGGCTTTTCGTAACCTGACGGATGAACTGAGATTAATCAACTGAGAATTTTGCATAAATTCTAAAATTACCCTACTTATTTATGGCTGGAGTTCCACCATATAAATAAGAGGGTTTTTTGTGTTTATATGTAATTGAATCTTCTTCCAACAGAGGAAGACAAATATTATAATATAGAAAAATATAGAGTTAGAAGGAGGAATACATGCTTGAAATTCAGCGAGATCAGACAAGAAGAATGGATGGAATGGAAGCCTTATTTGGATACATGTATTATCCCATATACCGGCCTGACGGGGCAGGAATCTCCTCTTGAAGCTGTAGTCGCTTTAGAAAATCTGAGAGATTTTCTTGATATTGTAGAAATTCCATTCAAAGGACGAGTTGTCACTTATCCGGCATTTCATTATACTGCGGGAGACCGCTTGGATTCCTTGAATAATATATGTATACAGCTGAAGTCCAGCGGTTTTAGGTTTGTCATTATAATGAGCACTGGACAAGAGATAGAGCCTTCTTCGGTTTCTGCTTCAGATTTGATATTTACATTCCCCAAATGTGAAATTTTAGTGAGCAAGAGTAAGGAGGAGGCATCAGAAAAAATCAATCAATTGTCACAGAAAATACATCGTGAGGTGTATCGACTATGGGGATTACAGTAGATCTAAATTAATTGTGACAAAATACCAACATTTTCAATATAACGCTTCCATTCTTTGATTTAAAATGTGTGACAAATTCTTGACGGTCAATGGAGGCTAATATATGATTATGTATGTCCTAGTAATTTGTGGAATATTTTAAATGAACAATGAAATATTTGGATGAAAAAGGGGGTTGGAAGAGGATGAGCAATCACAAAGACAAAGAGCACCAACTGCCTAAACCACCCGGTCGTAAAGAGATGTCACGGAGACAGTTTCTAACTTACACTTTGGGCGGTGCGACGGCTTATATGGCTGCGGGTGCAGCTCTGCCGATGATCCGTTTTGCTGTAGACCCGATACTGCAGAAGGACGACGAAGGCGATTTTGTGAAAGTCATTGAAGTGAGCAAGGTCACCGATGAGCCTCAGGAAGTGAACTTTGAGCTTAAGCAGCAAGATGGCTGGTATCTAAGCAATTCGTCCTTGGTTGCCTGGATCAGGAGAGGGGAAGATGGAGTTATCTACGCTTTATCACCGATCTGTAAGCATCTGGGTTGTACCGTGCGATACAATAACAACCCGACATATCCAGACGAATATTTCTGCCCATGTCATGGTGCGCATTATACGAAGGAAGGCAAGCAGCTGGAGGTTGCTTCAGCGCCGCTTGATGAATACACCGTTAAGGAAGAGGAAGGCTGGGTGTACCTCGGATCCATTGTTCCAAATACTAGAGTCCAATAGGGAGGGCGTGAGTAGATGTTTAAGAATATTTACAACTGGGTCGACGAACGTCTGGACATTACCCCGATTTGGCGTGACGTTGCTGACCATGAAGTTCCTGAACACGTTAATCCCGCCCATCACTTCTCGGCTTTTGTATACTGTTTCGGCGGACTTACGTTTTTCATTACGGTAATACAGATTCTATCCGGCATGTTCCTCACGATGTATTACGTACCAGACATCATTAACGCTTATGCGAGCGTAGAGTTTTTGCAAACCCAGGTTGCGTTTGGTCAAATTGTACGGGGCATGCACCACTGGGGAGCGAGTCTAGTTATAGTTATGATGTTTCTACATACCATGCGGGTGTTCTTTACAGGTTCATATAAAGCGCCTCGCGAAATGAACTGGGTCGTCGGGATGCTGATTTTCTTCGTCATGCTTGGACTGGGATTAACAGGATATCTTCTGCCATGGGATAACAAAGCGTATTTTGCAACGAAGGTTACACTTGAGATCGCGAACACGGTACCTGTACTTGGCCCGGTAATCAAAGAACTGTTACAAGGCGGGTCCATTGTCGGAGCGGAGACCTTGACTAGATTCTTTGCTTTGCATGTATTCTTCCTACCGGCTGTTCTGCTCATACTGCTTGTAGGGCATTTCATTATGATTCGCAGACAAGGAATTTCCGGACCACTATAATCGAAGGGAGGTAGGCCTATGGCACACGGGAAGAAATCTGATGAGAAGGTTGTGTATGTTGGTGATTCTCGGGTTCGCAAGGGAGAGGGCTTTATTACTCCACCTGACTATACGTCATATCCGGGAAAGTCCGAAGCGTTCATTCCTAACTTTCTGCTTAAAGAATGGATGGTAGGCGTTGTCGTACTGGTTGGTTTTTTAGTACTTACCATTTCGGAGCCTGCTCCACTCGGATATCCAGCTGATCCAAGTGCTAACGTCATTCCGATGCCGGACTGGTACTTCTTATTCTTATACCAATACTTGAAATATCCGTATGCTTCAGGGGATTATGTCGTTCTTGGTACCCTCGGCGTTTCCGGGGTTGCGTTCGGCGCGCTGCTTCTGGCCCCTTTTCTTGACACGGGTAAGGAACGCCGCTTCTATAGAAGACCGATTGCCTCCTCACTCATGCTGTTATCGATTGTGTCGGTTATCTACTTGACGAATGTTGCCTGGACACACTACAAGCATGAGCTTGAAGCTTCTGGACAGGAGCCGGAGCATATTCAGCGGGAGAAGGAAGCGGAAGAAAGGCATGCAGCTGGAGAATCTACCTCATTTGCTCCATCACAGCAGGAGGAGGAGATCGCGATTGTCGAGCCTGATGCTGCGGGTGCAGAAATATATAAGAAAGCAACCTGTGTGAGCTGCCATGCGGTAGATCTGAAAGGACAGAGTGGTCCGGCGCTGCTTGGAATCGGTGACAAGCATAGCCAGGAAGAAATTCTCACGATTATTAAAGAAGGCATAGGCGGAATGCAGCCACAGTATGATGCTAATATTGCCCAAGGTCTCACGGACGAAGATATCAACACCTTGGCAGAGTGGCTTGCACTTCAGAAAGCGGAACAGTAAAATATAGGTTATAGCTGAAAGCCTGACTGCAGCCGCAGTCAGGCTTTTTCGGAATATTGAATTAATGTACATACTATACTTTACTTTGCAACTGTAAGAGGAGGATACAGGTGTTTTCGATTTCTATGTTATGGAGCCGGGCCTTTCTCATGCATCGAGGCTTTCTTTGGTTACTATTCGGGTGTAACTTACTAGGAACGGTTTACGGTTATATATGGTATGGAGGGCAGCTAGAGTCCACACTGGACAATTATCCGGTATGGCTGATTGTATTTGTTCCTGACAGCCCTACAGCCAGCCTGTTTTTTACCATATCCCTTCTGTTCTTATTGTATCCTGCTTCATCGTCTTGGTTAAAGAATACAGGACATGTGATTCAAGCTTTGGCTTTTGTCACTTCATTTAAATACGGTATATGGGCAGTTGTAATGATTGTAGCAGGCTGGTCTCTCGGAGTAGATATGATCTGGTCGGATTTTATGCTGATTGCCTCTCACCTTGCCATGGCTGTTGAAGTGCTGCTGTATGCTCGATTTTTCGGCTTTAGACTGGGCAGTCTTATCTTTGCTGGTGTATGGACGTTACTTAATGATACGTTGGATTACACGAAAGGCATATATCCTGGTCTTCCGGATGCTGTTGACGTCTACATCAACAGCGTTCGAAATTTTACAGTAGCGCTCTCACTTGCTTCCATCCTTACTGGCTTCATCGCACTTAAACAAACCAAACGAATATAGTACTAGGCTTCCACATCCCCTCATACGATAAGGTAGGAGGGGATGTCCATGTTTTCGTTTATCAAACGATCTTCCTGTGTGATTACGGCTATGCTCTGCTGTACGCTGTTCAGTGGTGCTATTGTATCCAACGTGTCTGCTGCAAGTGTTCAAGAGACACAATCTGATCTAGAGCTTATGAAGCAACTGAACGATACAGCAACTTCATTGTACCGGAAATCCCTCGAGAACAATTTAGTAGGAGTTCGGGAGGATGTGCAGTTAATAACAACCCAGGTTGGGCAATTGTCCTATGACGGGGTGACAAGTGTGGAGGGGATGCACGCACTGACCGAAACGATCGTTGAAGTCAAGGAGGCATCCGCCAGTACGGATGCAGCTGCTGATTCGCTGCAGCATGCTTCAGCTAAATTAAGGCTGGCTGTGGATAGTCTTGCTCATCCTGATAAGCCGCTGTGGCTGCAATATTATAAAATATTGAAAGAGGATATCGCAGCTGTTCAAGAAGGAGCACTGAATCATCGAGCTGATTCACTCATGGTTACATATGGAGAGTTTGAGCAGCATTACGAAACCATTCGTCCAGCGGCCATCATAAAGAAGCAGCCTTATGAAATTGAACGGTTTGACTCCTGGATGTCTTATTTAAAAGGACTGACCATGCGTTCAGAGCCTAATTATGAAGCGGTTGCTGAAGCCTTACAGCAAGGCGATGAATTTGTAAATGCCCTGTTCGGCAAGGAAAAGGATGAAACTGCCTTTACTCCGTTTGCGAGTGGTCCTGAGCCTTGGGCTGCCGAGCTGTTTATAGGTTCTACAATTATGGCGGTATTGGCTTATGTAGGATATCGCAAATTTCAAGGCACCGAAACGACTCCATTTACAAGACGATAGTTGCGGGATTTCGGTACATCGTCTTATGTCTGTCCTGTACTTAGCATCTAATAATGGCCCGGTTATCCGGGCTATTCCTCTTTAAAACCCTCGCCATATACATCGTGCACCTCTGAGATAATAACAAATGCTCTGGCATCTGCAGATTTGATGATTTCTTGCAGCTGTCGTACCTCCTGTCTCGCAACAACACAATAGGCTACATGCTTTGCTTGTTTAGAATAACCCCCGACAGCAGGCACCAATGTGACCCCTCTATCCATTTCAACCGTAATGGTCTGTGCAATTTGATCAGCCTGATCACTTATAATGGTAAAGGATTTAAGCGAGTATGCTCCCTCTTGAATAAAATCAATAACCTTAGAGCTGATGAAGACAGACACCAGCGTATATAAGATCTTATCCAGAGGAATGAAAAAAAGGGAAGAACCAATAATGATAATATCAATACCGAGCATCACTTTTCCGATACTGATCCCTGATCTGCGGGATAAGATTCTTGCAATGATATCTGAGCCGCCTGTTGTGCCTCCCGCGCGAAAAACGATTCCTAGACCTGTTCCAATAGTGACGCCTGCATACAATGCCGCGAGCAGGAAATCATGCTCTGTCTTAAAGGGTACAATATAACCTGCTTCAATCAGTCTCTCGAATAGACCAAGAAAGAAAGTAAGCAGGGCAATTCCGATACCGGTATAGAGGATTTGTCTTCCCCCAAGAACCTTCCATCCCAGGATGAATAGCGGGATATTGATCACCAAGGTTGACAAGGAGGGAGAGATGTCAAACGCATAATTTAGCAGAACGGTAATTCCGGTTACTCCGCCTTCCATAAGCTGATTTGGAATGATGAAGTACAGTAGTCCAAAAGCAAATATGGCGGTTCCCAGCATAATCGGAAGGATGATTTTCAATTGGATAATCCATTTATTCTTCATAATCATATATACCTCGCTAGATGATTGTTCTTTTACATTCATTTAAAGAGAGCAATTTTTACGCTTTAAACATGTACAGAATGGTGTACTAACATAGTATGCCTGTTTCAACCTCAGATTAAAAAAATGATTTGTTTTCACTATCTCAATACGTTAACATTGGAATAAAGCAAATTTATCGGTAAGGAGCTACAACTTGTATGGAGAAAAGTCTTGCAGAAATCCAGCGGGAAGTGGACCGTTACATTTCACAGTTCGAGGAAGGGTATTTCAGCCCGATGACGATGCTTGCGAGAATGACAGAGGAAGTAGGCGAGCTCGCCCGTGAGGTCAATCACGAATATGGAGAGAAGCCCAAGAAATCTACGGAGGCTGACAACTCCATTGAGCTTGAACTCGGGGATATTTTATTTATTACCCTTTGTTTTGCAAATTCACTCGGCATTGATCTGACGGAGGCTCACAACAAAGTGATGCATAAATTTAATACGAGGGATGCGAATCGCTGGACCAAAAAGGACACCGAATAATCCATCCTTACATATGCTGTACTAACCGATATTCGGGAGGGACAGCAAGCATGAAATCTTATCCTTATATCCAAGAAGCATACAAAGCTATTTTGCATGGTGATTACGAGCTTGCGGTCTATTGGTTCGAGACTGCGATTGAGAAGGAACCCGACAATGCTGAAATCCATTATCGCTGCTCCATTACCTATGCACGCAATGGGAAGCTGGAGCAAGCTTTACTTCATGCTCAAAAAGCAGCAGAACTTTCTCCAGACCATGGTGAGTATATAATGCATCTAGGGAGTCTTGAGGCGAAGAAGCTGACTGCAGGTGCACGATTGCTCATCGAAGCATCTGCGTCTAATTTGTCTAAGGTCAGAGAAGATGTACTCGCACAGCTGAAGAAGTCTATTGAGCTTGATCCGCTCTTCACAGATGCTTACGTATGGCTATCCATTGCTTATGCCGAACTGGATGAATACATCCTAGCGATCGCTGTACTGAAAGAGGCCATATCGCTGGAACCACAGAATGATCAATTAACACAATTGTTGCAGGATTTTCACAAACGAATGAAGTCTAATAAGAATAAATCATCAACCTAGAATATAAGGAGTGTTTCTTAAGTGGCAGAGAAGTTAAAGGTTGTAGTTGTAGGCGCGGGAGGGCGTATGGGACGTGAAGTCGTCAAGCTTGTTCTTCTGGATGAAGAACTTGAACTGGCGGCAGCAGTCAATCGTTCCAGAGCAGGCGAGGATGCAGGCAGGCTGGTTGGTCTAGAGCCCTGCGGCGTACTTGTTACAGATCAGTTGGAGGATGCGCTGAGAGACTCTAATGCAGACGTGATGGTTGATTTTACTACACCCCAATATGCTTATGAGCATACCTCCCTCGCTATTTCATACGGTGTAAGACCCGTAATGGGGACAACGGGATTTACCCCAGAGCAAATTCAAGATTTGGACAAGCAATGCCAAGATAAAGGAATTGGCGGGCTCATTGCACCAAACTTTTCAATTGGGGCTATTCTAATGATGAAATTCGCAGCACAAGCTGCCAAATATATGCCTAATCTCGAAATCATTGAGTATCATGGCGATCAGAAACTGGATGCACCTTCGGGAACCGCGATTAAGACGGCCGAGATGATTGCACAGAACCGAGAGGAGCTTCGCCAAGGTAACCCGAAGGAAGAGGAAACGATTGAAGGATCAAGAGGCGGGTATTACAACGGATTCCGGATTCATAGTGTCAGGCTGCCAGGGGTATTTGCACAGCAGGAAGTGATTTTTGGCGATTTCGGACAAACTCTGAAGATTAGACATGATTCTTATGAACGGGCCGGATACATGCCTGGCGTTAAGATAGGTATCCAGAAGGTCATGGGTTTTTCCGGGATGATTTACGGTTTTGATCATTTTATTGACTAACTGAATCAATTTTAGAATACCCTTAGTTGCTTCATTTAAAGGTATAAATATGTCATTATATAGATATCAAAAGGGAGAGAACATGCATATGCTTAATATCGCTTTTATTGCTCATGATCGTAAGAAAGACGAAATGGTTAACTTTGTAACGGCTTATGAAAAAGCATTTGAAGGCAATAACTTGTTTTCTACAGGAACTACCGGTCAACGTATTATGGAAGGCACTAATTTGAAGATTCATCGGTTTATGTCTGGACCTTTGGGCGGCGATCAGCAGATCGGGGCGCTTGTGGCGAAGAACGAGATGGATTTAATTATCTTCCTTCGTGATCCGCTAATGGCACAGCCGCATGAACCGGATATTAACGCCCTTCTGAGACTGTGTGATGTGCAGGGAATACCGCTGGCTACAAATGTAGCAACGGCTGAAATACTTGTTAAGGCTTTGGAACGTGGTGATTTTGGTTGGCGCGAGCTTGTACATAAATATAAACCAGGTTCAGATATAGAAGTCTAATTCATTACTAACACATTAAATTATGACCAGCATTGTTTATATACATTATCATAAAGGAGGCCCTTCCCTTTGAATCAAGCGGGCAAACATCTAAAAATCGGGATTACCTGTTATCCGTCACTTGGCGGATCCGGAGTTGTAGCAACAGAGCTTGGAAAGCGACTCGCCGAAAAAGGGCACCAAGTTCATTTTATTGCGAACAGCATACCTTTCAGACTGGGCAAATTCCATCGCAATATCTTTTACCATGAAGTGGAAGTAAATGACTATTACGTTTTTCGTTACCCACCTTATGATTTATCATTAGCTACCAAGATGGCACAGGTTGCCAAAACACAGCAGCTGGATTTGCTCCATGTTCACTATGCAGTTCCCCATGCTGTCTGTGCATACCTGGCTAAACAAATGCTGCCTGATGATCTGAAGGTAGTGACAACGCTGCATGGCACGGATATTACCGTGCTAGCCCAGGATGAGTCGCTGAAGGACTTGATTGAGCTCGCTATTAATAAGAGCGATGCGGTGACAGCTGTATCGCAGGATCTTATCCGTGAGACGCATGAACTCCTTGATATTAAACAAAAAATTGACTTGACCTACAATTTTATAGATAGCAAAACTTATTATCCGCGCAACAGCACTTCACTTCGAGCAGAGTACGCTTCCAAGGAAGAGAAGGTGCTGATGCATATCTCCAACTTCCGTCCTGTGAAGCGTACGCTGGATGTCGTTGACATCTTTGCTCGGGTAAATAGAGAACTTCCGACAAAGCTTATCTTGGTCGGAGAAGGCCCTGATCTGCCCAAGATTCAGTGTAGAATTCAGGAGATGGGACTGACGGACAGAGTACATTTGTTAGGCAAACAAGATGATGTTGCTCAGGTCATTTCCATGGCTGATCTGCTGCTGCTCCCGTCAGAAAAAGAGAGCTTTGGCCTTGTAGCACTCGAAGCCATGGCTTGTGGAATTCCTACCATCGGCTCAACAGCCGGTGGGATACCTGAGCTTGTTACGCATGGAAGCACCGGGCTCCTTTCAGGTATTGGAGATACGAAGCAAATGGCAGAATATGCATTAATGCTGCTGCGTAATGAAGAAATGATGAAGAGCTACAAACAGGCTTGTCTTGACAGAGCAAGCTCTCATTTTGATATCGATAAAATTACAGCTGAGTATGAGCAAATATACCGCCGGGTCCTTACACAGCAAAATGTAGGGGTTGGCCTCGAGCATTGATCGGGAGATTTATAAAGGGGTAACGGAAATGAACAATTGGAAGCATGTCGATCCTGCCATGGCTATTCAGGGCGAAGAAGTGCTTAGAAGGCTTAGTGATCATGGGCATCAAGCCTTTTTTGTAGGTGGTTGTGTTCGAGATGAGATGATGAAGAGGCCCGTAATGGATATGGATATAACGACTTCGGCTAAGCCTGAAGAGGTGATGGCGTTGTTTGAGGGTTCCATACCGACAGGGCTGCAGCATGGAACAGTAACCGTTCGAATGAACGGTTATCATTTTGAGGTGACGACTTTTCGTACGGAGAGCGGTTATGAAGATTTTCGCAGGCCATCTGAGGTTCACTTTGTAGACCAGGTTGAAGAGGATCTAAAGCGCAGAGATTTTACCATGAACGCCATTGCTCGTGATTATGCAGGCCATATCATTGATCCTTTTAATGGTGTAACTGACATCGCACGGGGCATTGTTCGCTCTGTCGGTCTTGCTGAAGAACGATTTAGAGAAGACGCCCTTCGGATGTTAAGAGGCGTTCGTTTTGCATCCATTTTTAATTTTGACATTGACTCCTTAACCTGGGACGGGCTCCTAGCGGAGCGAGACAAGCTTTCTCACATCGCAATGGAACGAGTACGGAATGAAATGGACAAATTGCTCTCTGGTCCTTATCCCGCAAGAGGAATCGGTCTGCTTATGGATAGCGAGCTGCTCCATTATATTAAGGCTCCAGTAGATTTATCCAGGTTGGACCGTTCTGTTCTCAGCCTGTTAGATAAACTGCCACAAACTACGGAATACCGATTAGGGTTGCTGCTATTGCTGCTTGGCGCAAATTCTGCGGATGCGGATCATAAGCTTAGAGCCTGGACCTATTCCGGAAAAGTGAAGGACAGAATGACGAGATTTCTTGGACTTCATGAAGAGGTGATGAACCATCTTTCAAAGATTACGAAGGATCACAAGCAAGGACTTCGCAGTAGACATTTAAGAGAAGAATGGAAACTATCGCTTCTAAAGCACGGTGTTCCGGCAAGTGAAGACTGGCATGTCATCCATCGTCTGTTGCCTCAGTCATTCTATGAGATGTCTGGGGAAGAATATCTTCTGCTGAAGGAATTGGTGGAGCACGCAGAGGAATGGAGGAATGAGATGGGGGTCTACAGCTTGAAGGAGCTTGAGCTGTCAGGTTCTGATCTGCTCCGTGTCACAGGGCGCAAGGGAGGACCCTGGCTTGGTGAAACGATGAATTGGCTGCTGCGGCAGGTAGTAACAGGACAACTAGTTAACAAACATGACATTTTGCTTGATGCGGCAAAGAAGGTGATATCGGATGAAAAATAAATTGCTGCTTGATTTATTCCTGCATTCATCCCAGACCTTTATTTCGGGCGAGGAGATTAGCAGAAGACTCAAAATCAGCAGGACGGCTGTCTGGAAACAAATCAACCAATTAAGAGACATGGGCTATGAATTCGAGGCGGTATCTCGGAAGGGATATCGAATGACGTTTATTCCGGACTTTTATAAAGAGACAGATATTCAGGCGAATTTAAATACCAAAATATTGGGTAATAAGATTTATATAATGGAGACGACCTCTTCTACACAAGTGGACGCCATGACCCAGGCCGAGAGCGGTGCCGTTGAAGGAACACTATTCATTGCTGAACAACAGACATCCGGAAGAGGAAGACTCGGCAGAAAATGGTTCTCTCCCTCAGGCAAAGGGATTTGGATGAGTCTGGTGCTTCGGCCGGAGCTTCCTATCAGATACATGCCTCAGCTTACACTTCTGACGGGAGTTGCTGTCTGCAAGGCAATTCGCAGCGTTACAGGAGCGGAAGCAGCAATCAAATGGCCAAACGATATTTTGATTCAGGGGAAGAAGGTGTGCGGAATTCTTCTAGAATCGGCCACCGAGGATAACAAAGTAAAATACTGTATTGCTGGAATTGGGATTGATGTCAATCTCTCCACAGAAGATTACCCGGAAGAATTAACTGAGATTGCCACCTCGCTCAAGCTGGAGACAGGACATACTATAGATCGTGCGTTATTGATAGCCGAAATTCTGAACGAAATGGAGCTTCTCTACGATCGTTATACAAGTGAAGGATTCACACCTATCCAAGTGGAATGGGAGGAGCATTCCGTATCTATTGGTCAAGCCGTACGGACGGAGACATTGACGGAGACGATACAAGGTGTCGCCAAACGACTTGATCCGAGCGGAGGACTGGTTATTGCCGCGCCAAGTGGCGAGGAGAGGGTAGTTTATTCCGGTGAGATTGAGATTATAAAGCAGTAGTATGCTGTTAAGTCTGCTGCTTGGAATCTTAAGGTATTATGAAATTCATTCGAGGCATAGACAATTCCTTTATTTTTGGTATACTTTCTTGATGAGGCGGTATTGATTCTGTATCAAACTGCACTCGTCAGTCAGATTACCTAAGCTTTGTACAATTGAATCTTATGCCAAGTTGTTGGATTCTGCTCTGAGCCGAAGAGGACCGAGACAGAAGGGACGATCGCAAGTGACTCTTTTTTGACTTATGGGACCTTTTTAGTTTGATACTAAAAGGTTTTTTTGTGCGTCTGGTTATTCGTTAGTCTTATTAGGCGCCATCTCCGTTAAATTGGCTGAAGAGCATCCGTAGGATCACAGATTTAGACATGGCATCAATACTTACGGTATTTCAGAACAGAAGGGAGCCACTTGTATGGCAGCAACCAAAAAACCGCTTAACATTGTTAAAATGAAAAAAATGAAAGAAAATAAAGATCCGATTACGATGCTCACAGCATACGATTATCCTTCTGCTGTGCTGGCTGAAGAAGCTGGCGTAGACATGATCCTGGTAGGGGATTCTCTTGGAAATGCTGTACTCGGATATAATTCCACCATCCCGGTTACGATTGATGATATGGTATATCATTCCCGTGCCGTTGCAAGAGGTGCACAGAATACATTTATCGTAACGGATATGCCGTTTATGACGTATCACGGCGGAATAGATGAGAGCCTAAAAGCCGTTCGACGTATTATGCAGGAAGGCCATGCCCATGCAGTGAAGCTTGAAGGCGGAGCCGAAATAGCAGACACCGTGAGAGCCGTCGTGAAGGCTGGCGTACCCGTGCTTGGACATATTGGTCTTACCCCGCAATCAGTAAACCAAATCGGCGGTTTCAGGGTACAAGGGAAGGATGCTGCAGATGCCAAACGACTGCTTGAAGATGCGAAGGCACTTGAAGAGGCCGGAGCATTTGCCATCGTTCTGGAGCTGGTTACCGAGGCAGTTGCCGAGGCAATATCTAACGACCTGTCAATTCCAACCATAGGAATTGGCGCAGGGCGTGGTACAGATGGTCAGGTGCTCGTCTTCCACGATGTTCTGCAATATGCATCTCCATATATGCCTAAAAGATTTGTGAAGACTTATGCAGATGTAGGAACCATTATTCGTGATAGCATCGGGAATTATGTACAGGATGTTAAAAATAAATCTTTTCCTGCTGAGGAGCATGTGTTCACTGCTGAAGACGGTGTAGTCGACTCCTTATACGGAAGCAGCCAAGCAAAGGTGGAGAATAGATCATGATAACAGTTCGAAATATTGAAGAGCTGCGAGCACAAATAGCCTCCATGAAAAAGAACATTCGTGGGAAAGAACCGGCTGTCGGGCTCGTTCCAACGATGGGATTCCTGCATGATGGACATGCGAGCTTGATGCGCGAAGCTCGAAAGAATAATGATATTGTTGTTCTTAGCATCTTCGTGAATCCTATTCAGTTCGGCCCGAACGAAGACTTTGAAACGTATCCGCGCGATGAGCAGCGGGATCTGGGAGTTGCAGACAAAGAAGGAATAGACATCGTGTTTATTCCGACAGTAGAAGTCATGTATCCTCATCCCACGAAGACCAAGATCAGAGTAGCTGATATTACAGACCGCCTATGCGGTGCATCACGCCCAGGTCACTTCGATGGTGTGACCACCGTGGTAGCGAAGCTGTTCAACATTGTACAGCCGAACAACGCTTATTTTGGAATGAAGGATGCTCAGCAAGTGGCCGTGTTGTCGCAGATGGTATCAGATCTCAATATGCCGATAAATATTGTGCCTTGCCCGATTGTCCGCGAAGCGGATGGGCTTGCACTCAGTTCACGTAACGTGTATCTGAGCTCGAAGGAACGTAAGGAAGCTCTTGCATTATCCCGCTCACTTAAGCTAGCCCAAATGAAGACCGAGGAGCAGGAAGATGCTACTGTGGGTCAAATTCGCAAGCTTATTATAGATGAGATCAACACGTCAGAAACGGCTGTTATTGATTATGTGGATATTCTAACGTTTCCAGCACTTGAGCCGATTGAAGACCGTGTGCGGATTACTGAGCCGGAAGATGTTATTATTGCTCTGGCTGTTAAATTTGGAAAGACAAGGCTGATCGATAACCATCGGCTCCAAAAAACGGAGGTGCTCTCCCGTGTTTAGAACATTAATGAAATCTAAAATTCACCGTGCAACGGTGACGGAAGCAAACTTGAATTATGTGGGTAGTATAACCATTGATCGCAATTTGATGGATGCTGCAGATATTTTGGAAAATGAAAAGGTGCAAATTGTGAATAATAACAATGGGGCAAGATTGGAGACTTATGTCATCCCTGGACCACGCGGTACAGGTACGATTTGTCTTAACGGTGCTGCCGCACGGCTGGTTCAGCCTGGAGATACGGTTATTATTATTTCTTATGCGATGATGTCGAGTGAGGAAGCAGTTCAGCACAAACCGACTGTTGTATTCGTAGATGGACAGAATAAGCCGGTTCAAACGATGCGTGAGGAAGTTCACGCGACAATCTTGTAATCCATGGAATGAAGAATGAAAAGTGCCCAAAGCGCAAAAAATGTGATTAGGTTACTGCACTAATCCATTTTGCTAAGGGTGGGATGCATGCCATGTTTCAACATCTATTTGCGGAAATGAATCAATCGCTTGATGAGATTGCCAATTACTACACTGCCGCACCAGTCGAGAAGAAACAGGAAATGCTACAGCGATGGAACCTGCTTAAGAAAATGAGCGACGGCATTATCGATGAATGGATGTCATTTGAAGAAAAAATGGCCAAAATTCGCGAAAGCGGAATTTTCCGAGGCACAGATCCCTTTACTTCCATTCCGGAGCTGAAACTTCATGCCTTTGTTAAAGGACTTGGATATTTCAAACTGCTCATGTACCAGCATGCTGCAGAGGAGTTCGGCAAAGTGGTAGCAGTATATCCGGAAAGCTTGTTGTCGAGGCTATACCTGGCCATGTGCTATCTTCACCTGGAACAGATGCATACCGCATCTGAGGAGCTGAATCGGATACTTCTAACCTGTGATCAGCCCAGAATGAAAGCCATGGCGTACAATGCCCTGGGTTGTGTTCATGCGAAGCAAATGGAGCTCAAGCAGGCCCAATCCTGTTTTGCACTTGCTTTGGAACATGATCCTTCCTTGCCTGAGCCGCTCTACAATCTGGAAGCATGCCGCTCCAAAAATGCTGTGCTGCAGTATGGAACACAGCTGCTTGCCCTCTCCTAAGTACCTGCTGAAACAGCGCAATCGCAAAAGGCGATGTCCTGATAAGACATCGCCTTTTTGTCTGTTTCATGTTCAAAAGTCTTTTTTTTTGCTATGCTACTAAAGAGACTGTAGAAGGGAACGTTTACTCATCATGAAATTTGCTGTGCTTGATTTTGAAACAACAGGTACTCAGTCACTTGGTGAAATCATCCAAGTTGGACTTGCCATCATAGATCATGATTTTACTATTAAAGAAACGTTCAGCTCTTATGTAAATCCCGGCGCTTCCATTCCACCTTTTATTACGGGTTTGACGGGAATTACAGACGAGGACGTAAAGGATGCTCCTGTGCTTGAAGAAACGATGATGGAGCTCGTTCCATTGCTGGATGATGTGGTACTTGTAGGACATAATGTAAGCTTTGATTTTCATTTTTTACAGAATGCGCTTGACCGATGTGGTTACCTGCCATTTACAGGCCGGATTTTGGACACCATGGATTTACTGAAAATTTGCTTTCCCTCTTTATCCTCATATCAGCTGGGATATGTAGCAAGCGAATTCGGATTTACTCATGACCGTCCTCATCAGGCGGATAGTGATGCTCTTGCTACAGCGCATATTTTCTTAAAGAGTCTTGAGGAGCTAAAGAGCCTGCCTTTGATCACATTACAGCGGCTTACTGATCTGTTTGCTGCAGAGGATAGTGATCTGGGCTGGTTTTTTGATGGGATTCTTGCAGAGAAAGAAATGGAGCCTATTCACGATCTGGACAATCAGACTTACTATAGACAGCTCGCTCTCAAGATTGACGATTGGTCACAGATTGCTCCGCCTAGGAATGAGCATGAACCCAATCCATTAGAAAAATTGACCTTTCAAGAATATATGGATGAGGTTCAGCTCCGTCTGAAACAGACGCTGCCTCATTATGAGGAACGCGAATCCCAGAATTTGATGTTCACAGAAGTGACGAAAGCGATGGACGAGGATAAGCATTTACTGATTGAAGCCGGGACAGGCACCGGTAAGTCACTCGGTTATTTGCTGCCTTCAATTTATCATAGCGTCAGGCAGGAGACGAAGGTAACAGTTAGCACACATACGATCAATCTTCAGGAGCAGCTTCGTGAGCGGGATATCCCGCTTCTTACGGAGGTGGTTCCTTTTCCGTTCAAAGCAGCTGTCTTTAAAGGCAGAGGGCATTACCTGTGTCTGCGCAAATTTGAACAGAAGCTGAACAACAAGGAATTTGTAACTCCGAAGGAAGACGTATTTACTGCTGCGCAGATGCTTGTATGGCTCACGCAAACAGAAACCGGAGATGATGAGGAGCTCAATCTGAGTCATCGCGGCGGTGATTTTTGGGAGACTGTCCAAAGCGATTCCGATTCCTGCCTGGGGCGAAGCTGCCCTTGGTTTAAGAAATGCTTCTACCATCGTGCAAGACATGAGGCAGGAATTGCTGATGTGGTCATTACCAATCACTCCAAGCTGTTCACGGACGTCAAGGCGAGTCATCAATTGCTCCCCGCCTATGAGCATCTCGTTATAGATGAGGCCCATCAATTCGAGGAGGTCGCCGGTAAGCATCTTGGAATGCATATGAAATATTTCACGGTGGTTCATGCCCTTACCCGATTGTTCAAGGATAGTCGGAACGGTCAATTCCCTGCTCTGCGTCAAAAAATAGCGCAGTCCAGCCATGAGCAGATGGTCGAGTGGACCTCTGCAATTGATCAGCTGTTTCCATCAGCTCTTGAAGCGAAGGAAACCTGGGATCAGCTCAGTGAGATGCTGTTTAGCTTACTGCCAGAACGAAGTGATGCTGCCCCTGGCGAAGCAGGACAGTTCACATTAAGACTGAAGCCGCAGAGCAAACCCAAGAAGTGGGATAGGCTCGCAGCGGTTGAGAATCAGTTCTATGTGACCGTTTCTGATTTGGTTCGGAAGGCAGATAAGGTCCTTGGTGAAGTAAGAGAAGAACTCGATGATTATACGGCGGACAGCCTAATAACCGACGTTACCGGGCTTGTTAAGGATCTGGCTGGATTCAAAGACCAATTAAGACATTTCATGCGCCTAGATGATGCAGGCACCGTATACTGGCTTGAGGCTAGCGGACAATTCAAGAGTAAGTCGCTTCAGCTGTATGCAGTACCAGTAGATGTAAGTCCTCAGCTGAAGGAAATGTTCTTTGACAAGAAACGAAGCGTTATTCTAACCTCTGCTACTTTATCGGTAGATAAATCGTTCCAGTTTATGATAGATCAGCTTGGACTAACCGAGGCGCAGGAGCAGCAGAGATTACTTACTTCACAGCTGCCTTCTCCTTTTAATTACCGGGAACAAGCACTTCTTGTGGTTCCACGTGATTTCCCGAGTGTGAAGGGTAGTGTAGGTGATGATCACTTTGTCAGTATGCTCGTCAAGTCTTTGTCAGAGGCTGCACAGGCTACTAAGGGCAGAATGCTCGTCCTGTTTACCTCTTACAAGATGCTGAGACAAGTACATGAGCCGCTGAAGGAAGCCCTTGCTTCAAGTGATATTTCCGTATTTGGACAAGGAGTGGACAGTGGGAGCAGGACAAAGCTGACGAGAAGATTCCAGGAGGCCAAAGCTTCTGTGCTGCTTGGAACGAGCAGCTTCTGGGAAGGTGTCGATATTCCTGGTGAAGCCTTATCCTGTCTGGCCATTGTGCGTTTGCCTTTCCAGCCGCCTAATCATCCGGTCGTGGAAGCAAAGAGTGAGCTGCTCCAGCAGGAGAAGAAGAATCCATTTATGAAGCTCTCGGTACCACAGGCGGTTATAAGGTTTAAGCAAGGTTTTGGAAGACTGGTGCGGACCGCAAAGGATCGAGGCATCGTTATCGTGTATGATACAAGAGTGATTGAATCATATTATGGCAAGTATTTTTTATATTCCCTGCCAGGTCCTAAAATGGAACATATGACAACGGACAAGATGGTTCCGCGTATAAGCGAGTGGTTAGAGGAACATGTGACATATGAAGAGAAGTAATAGAAAGCACGGAAACTGCTTGCAGGTGTGAGGGGGAATTATAATTGAAGTCGGAGAAAATTTCAGAGGCTGTCGTAAGAAGACTGCCCGTATATCTGCGTTATTTACAAGAGCTGTATAAAAGAGAAGTAACCACGGTATCGTCACAGGAGCTTGGTCTCAGACTTGATTTAAATCCGGCGCAAATCCGTAAGGACCTTGCTTATTTCGGGGATTTTGGACGCAAGGGCATCGGCTATGATGTGGCTTATCTCATTGATAAGATCAGACAAATATTGAAGCTGGATCAACAGATCAATGTAGCACTTGTTGGTGCCGGTAACCTCGGACATGCCTTGTCGAACTATAACCGATACGTAAAAGACAATATGAAGATTGTCGCCGTGTTTGATTCTCAGCCCTCAAAGATTGGCACCAAGATAAATACGCTAACTGTTCAACCGATGGAAGAGCTGGTCAAGACAGTCAATGATCTGAACATTAGAATCGGCATTATAACGGTTCCGGATTCGGAAGCACAGCGTGTGGCGGATTACCTGGTTGAGGCGGGAGTCGAAGCCATCCTTAATTTTGCCCCGATTATTATTAAGGCGCCTGCTCATATCCGGATTCATACAGCGGATTTCACTACGGATCTGCTTAGTCTGGCTTATTATCTGGAGAATGAAGCAGGAAAAGAGGAGGAAGAGGATGTCAAGTCATAAGTGGCTCATCAAGAATGGTAAATTTGCGGTAAGCGATCCTGAATGGCGAATTGTCAGCGGCTATATGCTGATTGATGGTGACCGCATTTCTTATATAGGTGAAGATTTGCCCGAAGGAGCAGAAGGGCTCCCGGTTCACGATGGCAAGCATCAGCTGTTTATTCCTGGCCTTATTAACACGCATGGTCATGCGGCCATGTCCCTTCTCCGAGGTTATGGAGACGATCTTGCTCTTCAAGTCTGGCTTCAAGAAAAAATGTGGCCGATGGAGGAAAAGTTTACAGCTGAGGATGTGTACTGGGGAACATCGCTATCTGTGCTGGAAATGCTCAAAGGGGGCACTACAGCCTTCCTAGATATGTATGATCAGATGAATCAGGTGGCAAAAGTGGTAGAGGAGTCTGGCATTCGCGCAAGTCTCATGCGGGGAGCAATCGGTTTCGGTTCAGATGAGCTGCGCGAATTCAAGCTGAAGGAAGCAACGACCTTTGCCCGGGAATGGCATAATCAGGCTGACGGACGCATCACGACGATGCTGTCACCGCATTCGCCATATACATGCGGACCACAGTTTATTGAGAAGTTCGTAGAAGCGGCGCATGCGCTGGACTTACCCCTCCATACTCACATGTCCGAAACGGCCGCTGAAGTAGAACAGAATGTAAGAGAGTATGGGCTGCGTCCCGTAGCTCATCTAGAGAAACTCGGCTTCTTCTCCAGACCTTCTCTCGTGGCTCATGCCGTACATTTAACGGATGAAGAAATAGAGGTGCTTGCCAAGTACAATGTGGCGGTTGCCCATAATCCTGGAAGCAATCTGAAGCTGGCAAGCGGCGTTGCGAGAGTACCTGAGCTGTTGAAAGCCGGGGTGGTCGTCTCCCTTGCTACAGACGGTGCGGCAAGCAATAATAATCTGGATATGTTTGAGGAGATGCGCCTAGCTGCATTAATACACAAAGGAGTCAGCGGCGATCCGACGGCAGTGCCTGCTACAGAAGCGCTTCGTATGGGAACAGAATATGGTGCACAGTCCATCTACGTCAAGGATACGGGAGTGCTGGCAACAGGCAAAAAAGCCGACTTTATTGCAATTGATCTGGATCAGGCCCATTTCCTGCCTTATACCGATTTGATATCACATGTAATCTATTCTGCGAGCAGCAAGGATGTTCAGCATGTCTGGGTGGATGGCAAGCAGTTAGTTAAGAACGGTGAGATGCTCACGATGGATGAAGAACGGATTAAACACGAAGCACAAGCTGCTTTCGAAGGACTGACGTCCCGCTGAATGAGATAGGGGCAAGAAGGGAGCTCAGCCTTGAGAAAAAAAAGAAAGTGGATACTCATCAGCATTGTGGCTTTCTTACTCGTGCTGTTAGGCATTTATCTATTTTATGAATATGTAATGAAGGATACATGGGTAGAAGAGGAAGCTGCAATAGCCATTGCCAAGGAAAAAGAAGATCTGGTTACGGTAACCAAGACACAAAAATCGGTTTGGTCTGAGGATGCCATTTATTGGACAATCGAAGGTATAAATGCTGACAATGAACCCATTATGGTGTGGGTACGGTACGGTATGGACAAGAAGCCAGTGATAGATGAAAATAGTGTACACAGTGAGAAGATCGAAGAAGGAACATCTGAGGAAGAAATGCGGTCCAAGATCAGCTCCCAGCTGCCTGGTATCGAAATCGTCAGACTTCAGCCCGCAGTTTATGATGAGACATACGTCTGGCAGTTGTTTTATAAAGAGAATAATCGTTACTACTATCGTTTTTATCGTTTTAGTGATGGAACTGAACTAGATGACGGATTTCAACTGCCGGTCACAGAATAAAGCACATAAAATATACCCTGAAGTGGTCGTCTTTGGCCATTTCGGGGTTATTTGGATTGGAAACTTTGAAAAATAATTCATAGTTTAGATTTGGACGGCTGTATATGGTATGCTATATCTATACCCATTTTGATTGTAATAGAGTGGGCAAAATAGATGAGGAGGTTGTCACTTGAAATTACGTCCTATTCGGATAGCAATTACAGTTATGGTTACGGCTACGCTGCTGTTTGGAGGATGGTTTGTGTACCGTCAGGTGGCTCTTGAGAAGCCAATTGAAAAGTTGGTTGCCGAGTATGACGGCGTAAATGATGTTCAATTAGATATTAAACAGAATCAGGTTACTTTGAATCTCGATCTCGAACCGAATACCAATATAAGAGGTCTTGTTGATTATATCCGCACAGATGGCAAGGAACTTCTGAACGGGAGAACGATGAAGCTGGAGGTTAAGGATCATTCGACGGAAACGCTTGATGATTTCTGGTCCAGTGCTTTATTTACCGTCGCCGAAGCAATGGAGACTAGACAGTATACGCAAATTCCTGAGAAGCTGAAGGAAATGAGTGAAGGCAGCATTCAGGTTGACTACGATATTGATAATGAGAACGTATATGTAAGCTTGTCAGATGGAGAAGCAAGCAAGTATATTATTCTGCCGAGACAGCCGGCTACGATGGGAGTGTGGCCTAATGCCTAATTGGTTAAAGGAGATTTTAATCGGGGTTGTTCCGGTCGTACTTCTGTTTCTAGTCTTTATAGGAGTTAATATCATTCCAGTACTGCTCATTGCCCTGCTCGCAGGCGGTGTAGTCTTCCTGATGCAGACACGCGGTGGACTAGCCGTAGGTGCTAGCAGTGAGAAGAAGCGCAAAAAGGCGGGACCTTCCAAGCTCACCTTCGAGGAAATTGGAGGACAGGACAGCGCCAAGCAGGAGCTTCGTGAAGCGCTGGATTTTTTGGTAAGGCACGATGAAATTCAGAAGTTTGGCATTCGCCCACTGAAGGGTATTTTGCTGACAGGCCCTCCGGGTACAGGGAAGACATTAATGGCGAAGGCGGCTGCACATTACACGAATTCCGTATTTATAGCTGCTGCCGGCAGTGAATTTGTTGAAATGTATGTCGGTGTTGGGGCAGGACGTATCCGTGAATTATTCAAAGATGCCAGAACACGAGCTGCCAAGGAAAATAAAGAAAATGCGATTATTTTTATTGATGAGATCGATGTCATCGGCGGCAAAAGAGAAGGCGGTCAGCAGCGCGAGTATGACCAGACACTGAACCAGCTTCTTACAGAGATGGACGGTATATACAATTCAGATGCACCAAGGATTCTGATCATCGCGGCGACAAACCGTAAGGAAATGCTCGACAGTGCGCTTCTTCGTCCGGGTCGTTTTGACCGGCATATCCAAGTGGAGCTGCCGGACAAGAAAGGGCGTAAGCATATTCTGGAGCTTCATGCCAAAAATAAACCGCTTGCCGAGGATGTAAGCCTTGACAAAATTGCAGAGGAATCATACGGTTTCTCCGGCGCCCAGCTCGAGAGCTTAATGAACGAGGCCGCAATATATGCGATGCGGGATAGTCTAGAGTTTATTACGCAGAGAAACTTATCCATGGCAATTGATAAGGTTATGATGGGTGAGAAGACAGATCGTGAGTCAAATGAAGATGAGAAGAAGCGGGTTGCCATTCATGAACTGGGACATGCGATTGCAGCAGAAACGGTTCGACCGAACAGCGTGGGCCAGGTAGCACTCAGTCCGCGAGGGCAGGCTCTGGGTTATGTTCGACATAATCCGCAGGAAGAGCAGTATTTATATACTAAGGAATTTCTTGAAGCTCAGATTATGATTGCACTTGGTGGTGCAGCTGCGGAAGAGATCTATTATGGAGGGCGCAGTACCGGCTCCAGAAATGATTTTGAACAATCGCTTGATATTGTCAAAACCATGATCAGCTCTGGACTGACTTCGCTCGGGATTGTTAACCTCGACATGGTATCCCAAGAAGAATTGATGCGAGAGAATAACTACATTTTGAATGAGCTGTTTGCCCGTACAAAAGAGCTGCTGCATGAGCATGCTAACATTTTTGATAAGTCACTGGACATCCTCATGAAGGAGGAAGTATTGTCCGGTGGTCAATTCCGTGAATTATTTAAGAAAAATGCACTTTTGCCAGCATAAATTATTTATGCTGGTTATTTTTTTTTACTTTTGATTCATGCTAAGATATTATTATATGTTGGGTCATAAAAATGTATTTTTCGACAAAGAAGGATACACACTACTTAGAAGAGACCAGGAAGGGATGGAGCAGTAACCATGTTGTTTAAAAAGATAGGAGTTATCGGCGGAGGTACGATGGGTCAAAGTATTGCCGAAATGCTGGCAGCTAAAGGCCTCGACGTTCTGCTGGTAGAGCTTTCCCCGAATAAGCTTGATTATTCCATCGGAATGATCGAGACAGGGTTAGATAAAAAGCTGGAGAAGTGGGCGATTACCCAAGCAGAGAAGAAATTGATCTTATCTAGAATTCATAGAGCGAATCTTAGTGATCTGTCTGCTTGTGATTTGATTATAGAGACCATTACTGAGGATCTGGAAGCGAAGGTCAAATTGTTCAAACAACTTGAGGAGATTGTGTCAGAAGATATTATTCTGACAAGTAATACTTCTACGCTGAGCTTGACTGAGCTTGCGAGTGCTACAAATCATCCTGAACGCGTAATCGGCTTGCACTGGATTTATCCGGTATCGAGTATTGACGTTGTTGAAATCATCCGTGGTCTTAAAACATCAGATAATACGTTTGAATTCACGAAGAATTTTGCTGAGGAAGTATTGGAGAAGAAAGGCGTCATGGTTTATGAGTCCCCTGGATTTGTTACTTCCCGCCTTATTTGCCTTCATATCAATGAAGCTCTTCATCTGCTTGAAGAAGGAGTGGCATCGGCTGAGGATATCGATCAAGCAGTTCGGATTGGATACAAATTCCAACACGGTCCATTTGAAATGGCTGACCGCTTTGGCCTCGATTCCGTTCATGCAGCCCTTGACAGCATGTTCCGTGAATTTGGTGAACTGAAATACAGACCTTCCACTATACTTAAGAAAATGGTTCGCGCTGGGCAACTGGGTGTTAAGACGGGCGAAGGCTTCTTCAAGTACGACAAGGATGGTGACCGGATATGAAAGTACTAGTTATTAATGCGGGAAGTTCTTCCCTGAAGTATCAAGTGTATGACATGACTGACGAGTCTGTTCTTGCAAAAGGTTTGGTTGAGCGGATCGGTATGGATTCTTCCATCCTTACACATAAGCCGACAGGCAAAGAAGAAGTGACCGAAGTAAGCGAGATTCTTGAACATACGACAGCGATCCGCAAAGTATTGGACAAGCTCGTACATGCTGAGCATGGAGTATTGTCTTCAATTGAAGAGATTCAAGCTGTTGGACATCGTGTTGTACATGGCGGCGAATTCTTTAATGAGTCTGCCCTCGTAACAGATGAAGTCAAAGCTAAAATCCGTCAATTGATTGATCTGGCACCGCTTCACAATCCGGCTGCGATCATGGGTATCAATGCCGCTGAATCTAATATGCCTGGTGTACCGCAAGTGGTCGTATTTGATACAGCATTCCATCAAACCATGCCAGAATCTGCGTATCTATATGCGATTCCACGTGTACTGTATAACAAGTACAAGGTTCGTCGTTACGGAGCACATGGTACGTCCCATTACTATGTTAGCCAAATCGCTGCAGAATTCTTGGAGCGTCCGATCGAAGACATGAAGATCATTACCTGCCATGTAGGTAACGGGGGAAGTCTTACAGCAGTTCAAAATGGCGTGTCTGTCGATACATCAATGGGAATGACCCCATTGGAAGGGCTTATGATGGGTACGCGCAGTGGAGATCTTGACCCTGCGATAGTTCCATATGTTATGAACAAAGAGGATTTGACGCTGAACGAAGTGAATTCGATGCTTAACAAGCATAGCGGACTGCTTGCCATCTCTGGAATCAGCAGTGACATGCGTGAAATTACAGAGGGTATGGAGAACGGAGATCCGAATTCTACACTTGCATTCAACATGTATGAATATCGTCTCCGCAAATACATCGGTTCCTATGCTGCGGCAATGAATGGAGTAGATGTTATTGTCTTCACAGCAGGGGTTGGAGAGAACTCTGTAATCCTTCGTCAAAGAGTTCTGGAGCAATTGACTTATCTGGGTGTAGAGCTTGACGAGGAGCTGAACAAGATTCGTTCTGGAGAGCCTCGCCGTATTTCTACTGCGAATTCCAAAGTCGAAGTCTTGATCATTCCGACGAATGAAGAGCTTGTTATTGCTCGCGACACGAATCGTATTGTAGAAGCTTCCAAGTAACATCGAAATTAGAATTTTAATAGAACGGGGAGAGATAAGACATGAGCACAAAGAGCGACATTCGCCATGTCAGTCAGCACGTTGGAGAAGCGGTAACGATCGGTGCTTGGATTAACAATAAGCGCTCCAGCGGCAAAATACAGTTTTTGCAACTTCGGGACGGTACGGGCTATATCCAAGGGGTTGTCGTAAAAAGCGAAGTTTCTGAGGAAATCTGGAATAACGCGAAGAGCCTGACTCAGGAAAGCTCACTATATGTAACAGGTGTGATTCGCGAGGAGCCACGAAGTCAATCCGGATATGAGATGACCGTGACGGATATTGAAATCATTCATCTAACGGAGAACTATCCGATTACTCCAAAAGAGCATGGGGTTGACTTCCTTATGGATCATCGCCATCTGTGGCTTCGTTCTTCCAAGCAGCGTGCGATTATGATTATCCGTGCGGAGATCATTCGTGCGGTTCAGGAGTATTTTGATACGAACGGATTTACGATCGTCGATCCTCCGATTCTGACGCCTTCTTCTGCAGAAGGAACAACGAATCTATTTCATATCAAATATTTCGATGAGGATGCATATTTAACGCAGAGCGGTCAGCTCTACATGGAAGCTGCAGCGATGGCGCTTGGTAAAGTGTATTCCTTCGGACCGACATTCCGTGCAGAGAAATCCAAGACACGCCGTCATTTGATTGAATTTTGGATGATTGAACCGGAGATGGCCTTCGTAGATCATGAAGAAAGTTTGCGTATCCAGGAGCAATTCATTTCCCATGTAGTTCAGTCCGTAGTGAAGAACTGCCGTACAGAGCTGGAAAGTATTGGACGTGATGTTTCCAAGCTGGAGAATGTTACAGCTCCATTCCCGCGGATCACATATGATGATGCAATTCATTTCCTTCAAGGAGAAGGCTTTGATATTCCTTGGGGTGAAGACTTTGGTGCACCGCATGAGACTGCGATTGCAGAGAAGTATGACAAGCCTGTATTTATTACGCATTATCCGGCTGGAATCAAAGCATTCTATATGAAGCCAGATCCAAATCGGCCTGAGGTTGTTCTATGCGCCGATATGATTGCTCCTGAAGGTTATGGAGAGATCATTGGGGGCTCCCAGCGGATTGATGATCCGAAGCTGATGGAAGAGCGCTTTGAGGAGCATAATCTCTCCCGGGAAGCCTATCAGTGGTACTTGGATCTTCGCACGTACGGCTCAGTGCCTCACTCCGGATTCGGTCTTGGACTTGAGCGGACGGTAGCTTGGATTTGCGGACTTGATCATGTTCGTGAAACGATTCCGTTCCCACGGATGCTGTATCGTCTATACCCTTAAGTCCAGGAGGAATGTGAATGAGCGAACCTAGCGTAGGAACTTGGGCGGACGGTGTCGCTTACGGCATGGCAATGGGAAGCGTCCAGCTTCCCTATGCACTGCTTCGTTATCATGCCCGACTGGGATTATCAGAAGGAGAAATGCTGCTTATACAGCATTTGCTTGGATTTCAGCAGGTGGAAGGAAATGAATTTCCAACACTTCAAGAGCTGGCCGATCGAATGGGCATCATGCCCGATGAAGTAGCTAAACGGCTTCAGCGGCTCATGAAGGAAGGATTTATCCGGATTGATGAGGGCATGGATGCGGTGCAAGACATTCAGTATGAACGATATAATCTGATTGGATTATATACCATATTGGCTCAGTGTTTGTCAGATGATCGAACAGCTGCTCTTCCGAAGTCATCTGTTCGCAGCCGCTCTATGGAGAATGCCTTGAATCCGTCTGCTGAAGAACATGAGGAGAAGAACATCTTCCGTATTTTTGAGAAGGAATTCGGTAGACCCTTATCTCCAATGGAGCTTGAACGGATTTCCAGCTGGTTGGATCAAGATCGTTATCCTGATGAATTAATTCTGCTGGCGTTAAAAGAAGCGGTGTTTGCCGGCAAAGTCCACTTTACGTATATCGACCGTATATTGCTTGAATGGAGCCGCAACCGGGTTAGAACTCCACAGGATGTTAAGGCTTATGCAGCTCGTTTCCGCAATGGAGGCCGTTAATCAAGTTGTTTATAGAGATAGGCATTCCTTATTTTGAGGGGTGTCTATTTTTGTTGCAATACTTCAGAATAACAACCATAGAGAAATAAATGGTATAAATCATTTTTCTTAATACATGCAGGGTTAAATAAATAGCGGTCGTCTATTAAAGTGGGGAAGGAGGAGAGAAGCCATTGATGAAGCAAGTTTGATCGATCAAATATTGAAGGGCGACCATGCCAAGTTTCGCGAAATTATTGACCGCTATGGCAGGCATGTATATCAGGTAACTTACTCCGTGCTTCACCAGGCACAGGATGCGGAGGACGCAGCACAAGAAGCGTTTATTCAAGTCTTTAAATCTCTCCCCCAGTACCGATCAGAAGGATTCAAGACATGGATCACCCGCATTGCTCTACATAAGGCAATTGATGCAAAAAGAAAATTGAATCGTAGGGAGGCGGAAGTGATCGTCCGTGAGAATGAGGTTGGTCAAATTATTGATCACCAGGCAGATATTATACATCAGCTGTTAAAGAAGGAGAGAAGAGAAACTCTTCTTCATAAGATATCTTCTCTTCCGCCTCAGCATCGTGATATTATTGTTGATTTCTATCTGAAAGAAAAAAATTATGAACAAATTGCAGAAGAATCACAAATCGCAATAAAAACAGTAGAATCCAGACTGTATCGGGCACGTCAGTGGATTAGATCGCATTGGAAGGAGGGATCATGGCGTGAATAAACAAGAACATCAGGACTGGAAACGATATATTCAAGGCGAATTGCCGGACTACGAGCGTGAAGCCATGGACAAACGGCTGCTTGAGGATAGTGAAGCTCTTGAGGCTTATATGGCAGTCCTTGAACAAATCTCAGACGCAAGGCTTCATGATGCAGAAGTTTTTGAGAAGCAAGTGATGAGTCATATTGAGCGTGAGTACAAGAAAGTACAAACAAGTTCTAGTCGCAAAACCATCCAGTTTAGAAAATGGTTGAATAACAAGCTGGTCCATTATACCCTTGCCGCCTCCATTACGATGCTGTTCTTATCTACAGGCATATTTGACCGATTGTTACCCGGACAGCTAAACGTAGATTCAAGCGTTAAACCGCCATACAGCGAACAAATGGTGAAGAAAGCAACCCATTGGCTTGATGAAATTAAACCTGACCCATACAAAAATTAGATGTGAAAGGAATGAAGGATGTGCAGCAAGATCGCAGCAAGCTGCTGGCTTTTCTGCTTAACATGGTACCTGGCTTGGGGTATTACTACTACAGAAGCCGGGTGAAGGGATTTATTTATGGATTTATATTTTTCGGGCTGTTAGGGATCGGTTTTCTTTCGCTCGTTGGGGGTGAAGAGGGGATTTCTTTCTTCTTTATTTTTGCAGCAGCGATGATATGGTTAATTAGTATGTTTGATCTTGTCATCAAGCTCATCCGAGAGCCGGACCCGTCGGCGCATTATGCTCATTATCCTGGATACCAGGGGCATATCCCGCATGAGAAAATGTTCTACGGACATGCAGGAGCACAAGGTGAACCAGATCTTCCATTTCATAATCCAGAAGATCCGGAAGCCTCAGCACCATACGGATTTCCGCCGCGTGAAGGATATGTATACCCGGATCAAGGAAGGGGACGCGGCAAGGAAAGTGAGCGGTTCTACACCATTCTCCTATCCTTTGTTCCAGGCTTAGGTCATTTGCATCTCGGTCTGCTGCAGAGGGGGTTATCCTTCCTCATCGGGTTCTTTGGACTAGGAATTATGCTGTTTTTTGTCACTGCTATTACGAGACAGGAAATCTTTCTTCTCTTCCTGCTGCTGCTGCCGATCATGTGGCTGTACTGTATGTTTGATGCGGTCCAGCATGTGAACCGGAAGCAGGCCGGTGAGATTCTGGAGGATAAGACGTTGTTTGAACAGCTTGAACATGGCAGAAGCACAGGTAAGAAGAGCAAAGTCATTGCAAATCTGCTGGCAGCATTTCCAGGAGCAGGGCATATGTATCTTGGACTGCAAAAAAGAGGACTGCAGCTGATGCTGATCTTCCTGGGAAGCATCTATGTTTTAGACTTACTAGGTTTGTCCTTGTTTCTCTTTCTCATCCCAATCATATGGTTCTATAGCTTTTTTGATGGACTTCAGCAATCGAGCAAGTACGGAAGAGAGCCTCTGTATGATAAACCGGTTATTGAGAGCTGGACCAGGTATCAGAGATGGATCGGGATCGCACTCTTGTTCCTGGGTGTCTACTATATACTAATTCGGCTTGTCGTTCCTGAGTTCGGAGATCAGTTTGGATTTTACATTGATCGTATCCAGTCGCATATGAACACGATTATCGTCTCCTTGCTGCTGATTGGAGGAGGTATAAAGCTGTTGTTTAAGCCAAGCAGAAGAGAGTATGATGGGGAACAGCTGCTTAGAGATTTGGAACGTGATCTGGAAGCATCGCCATTCTCTGATGATCGCAAATAAGAGAGAAATAAAAAAGACCGGAGGAAATATCACCTTGTGTTATGGTGATGCTTCCTCCGGTCTTCCATTTATTCAGGCCAGAAAAGGGGTAGCCTTCAAGTAATGATTCATGAAGATGATCTGTTTATTTATTCTGCATCTTACCTTGCGGCTTCCTTCAATTCTTCTCCCATTTCACGTGAACGGTCTGCACATCGATGGACTGCTGCAATAACCGTTTCACTAAAATGACCCTTTGCCAGAACTTCAATGGCAGCCTGGGTCGAACCATTAGGTGATGTCACATTCCTCCGCAGTGTAGCAGGTGCCTCGCCTGTCTGCTGTACCATGCGAGCCGCTCCAAGCACGGTCTGAACCGTGAGGTCATGCGCTTGTTCTGCTGTCAGGCCGCCCTTTACGCCTGCTTCCACCATCGCCTCCATCATATAGTAGATATAGGCTGGGCCGCTGCCCGAAATTCCGGTTAAGGTTTCAAAGTGTTCTTCTTCAATTAAGGTAATCGTTCCGATCGCTTCAAATACAGTGTTTACAATTTGGCGATCCTCCTCCGTAACTTCAGGAGAGAAGGCAATCCCTGTAGCACCGAGTCCGATGGAACTGGATGTATTGGGCATCGTACGAACGACTGCTGCTGTACGTCCAAGCAGGTTCTGAATTGTTTCTATGGTAAGCCCGGCTATTACAGAAACAACAACCTGTTTATTCGATAGCAAAGGTCCCAAATATCGAAGCGATTCAGCCGCATCCTTAGGCTTCATGGACAAGATGATTAGATCAGCTTGTGTAAGCGCAGTTTCTTTGCTTGCGGCATCTTCCGCCGTTGTGACGTTATATTTACGATGCAGCTCCACAAGTCTGTCTTGGTTGCTGCGATTGAACATCGTTATTTTCTCAGGAGAGACCACTTTTCGCGCGATGAGACCTCTTGCTATGGCTTCAGCCATAGCTCCTGCACCAAAAAAAGTAATCTTACGATTGATCAAAGATTGGGTTCCACTCATATTAATTCCTCCAGCATAAATTCGATATTTTGGGCAAGTGTTCTAGCTGCCGTATCTAGTGGGTATCCATTTCATCTGAATCCCTTATGTTTAATGTTTGATTTGCCCGGAACCGTAGATTCGATATTTCGTAGATGTCAGTGCCGGAAGACCCATTGGACCTCGTGCATGCAGCTTCTGAGTACTGATGCCGATTTCTGCACCAAAGCCAAATTCGAACCCATCTGTAAAACGAGTGGAGGCGTTATGGTACACTGCAGCGGCATCCACTTCCTGCATGAACCTAGCTGCTGCATCAGGATCACTAGTCACAATGCATTCGGAGTGCATCGTCCCATATTTTCGGATATGATGAATCGCCTCTTCCATATGATCGACGATTCGAACATTTAAGATATAGTCGTTATACTCGGTAGCATAGTCCTCCTCGGTTGCAGCTACTGCCCAAGGCACCATTTTAACGAAAGATTCACAGCCTCGGAGCTCGACAGAGGCGTTTTTGAATCGCTCCGCAAGCTCTATGATAGAGTTATTACCATAATCGCTATGAATCAACAGTGTCTCCATAGCGTTGCACACAGAGGGCCGCTGAACTTTTGCGTTAAGTGCAATTTGCAATGCCATTTCTGGATCAGCTGCAGCATCGATATAGGTGTGGCAAATACCAGCACCGGTTTCGATGACAGGAACTGTCGAATTCTGCACGACACTTTGTATTAAGGAGGCTCCACCTCTTGGAATGATGACATCAAGATATTTATTACATTTCAACATCTCATCCACGGAAGATCGATTCGCATCCTCAATTAACTGTATTGCATCAGAAGGCAGATCTGTTTTAACCAAGGCTTGCTTAAGCACTTTGATGATCTGCTTATTGGATGACAAGGCAGAGGAGCCGCCGCGCAGCAGAACAGCATTTCCCGTCTTGAGCGATAAACCGACAGCGTCAACCGTCACGTTGGGACGGGCTTCATAGATGATGCCGATGAGTCCCAGAGGAACACGTTCCTTCTCAATGCGAAGCCCGTTAGGCCGTTTGATGACTTCCAGAACGTCACCTATCGGATCTGGCAAATCAATGATTTGACGCAGTCCTGATGCAATTCCTTCGATGCGCTCATCTGTGAGGGAGAGCCGATCCAGCATCGGTACAGCAGTTCCGTTCTGTCTGCCTCGTTCAAGATCTTCTGCATTCGCTTCTATTATGGATGCCTTTTCAGCAATCAAAGCATCGGCCATCACCGACAGAGCGGCGTTCTTCTTGTCTGAGCTCAAGCGGCCAAGCACCAGAGAAGCTTCTTTGGCAAGTCTTGCTTTATCATTTACTTCACTCATCACATTTACACTCCTAACTGTATTAAATGAATATAATCATTTTGTAGATATTAGTACCTAAGCAGTACGGTCACTTCAAAGTAATCCACTCATCTCTATGAACGACCTCAAGCCTGTGAAGAGTTCCCTCCAGTTTTTTAAGCACATCAGGACTTGGCAGCCCGAGGATGCTCCGCAGCTGTTCCGCATCATAATTGACGATACCACGTCCAATCAGCGAACCTTGGAGATTAACGACCTCGATAACATCACCTGCATGAAATTGTCCTTCGACCCGTCTGACACCCACCGGAAGCAGACTGTGTCCGCCATAGATGAGAGCTTCTTCAGCACCTTGGTCGACGTGAATTGATCCTAATGGTGAGGAAATGAACCCAAGCCATTGTTTTTTTCGAGAAAGTGAGTTCAGGCGCGTGTCAAAATAAGTACCCTTGCCATGGGCCGCTGTAGCGGCGAGAAGATCGCCGGGCTCGCTTACGCGTCCTACGAATACAGGGACACCGCCCCGGGTAGCGACTTTGGCTGCATCCACTTTGGAACGCATACCGCCAGTGCCTACCACAGAGCCGCTTCCTCCGGCCATTTCGTAAATTTCAGCAGTTATTTCATCAATGCGATCGTAGCGCTTCGCATCAGCTTGATATCTTGGATCTGCTGTGTACAATCCGTCCGTATCGGTTAATATGATCAGTTTCTTGGCTTTGGTTAGGCCCGCAACCAGGGCAGACAGCATGTCATTATCCCCGAATTTGAGCTCGTCGACGGACACGGTATCATTCTCATTAATAACCGGAATCACGTTCTGTTTGAGAAGCTCATCTATCGTCATTCCGGCATTACCCATTCGTTTTCGATTCGTAAAATCAGTACGTGTAAGCAAAATCTGTGCCGTTTTGATGTGGTGATGCGCAAAAGCCTGTTGATATGCCTGCATAAGCAGTGCCTGACCGACAGCGGCCGCGGCTTGTTTCTCATGAAGCAGCTTAGGTCGGCTCTCATATCCGATATGTCCAAATCCTGCAGCAACCGCGCCGGAGGTGACAAGCAAAACTTCATGCCCGGCTTGATGAAGAGCCGCGATTTCGGAAGCGTAAAATGACACGGCCTTGTGATTCAGTGATCCGGACTCGGTGGTGAGTGAGCTGCTGCCGATCTTGACGACAATTCTAGATGACAAGAAGCATCAACATCCTTTCTGTATTATAAAAAAAACTCCCATCCTTGGCTGCTTAGCAAAGGACGAAAGTTTATTCTTCCGCGGTACCACCTTTATTGATGAGGGTATCATCCGACTCTTAGACCTTATAACGTTAAGGCAACGTCCTGTATAATGAGGCCGCTCAAGGGGTAGGTTTCAGAAAAATCCGTGGTAAATTCTCTCAGCCTACTGGAATTTACTCTCTGCATTCACGAAATTCGTTTTTCTTACTGGTCCCTGTCAACACGTTTTCGCAATATAAATTAATGATAGAATACCATGGAACCTTACATGATGCAAAAAAAATCTGAATTAATGATATCGTGTCCTGCAGAAATTTCTTGGTTGACTTTTTGAACGAGCGCAGCAAAAAATTGAGTAGGCAAGTTCTTCATTACCCTTGAGGCTCGATATGAAATGAATGAAATGCTGAGGCAGTGAAGGATTCTTGGGCAGAATTCATTTCATCACTCCGGTACACGAAGAGTTTTCAGGGAGCTGGGAAGGGGTGCAAGATGAATATTCTAAGTTTGGATACAGAAACAGCACAGACCGCACAGCAGGATGACAAAATAAAACTGGCATTGCTGCAGTGTGATATTACGATCGGAGATACCTCAGCTAATCGGGAACGAATGCAGCATCTGATTCATGAAACGATGCAAAAGCAACCTGATGTGAATGTTATCCTTCTGCCTGAAATGTGGAATACCGGCTATGCCTTGACCGAAATTCGTGAAATCGTCGATGATGAGGGACGAATCGAACGTAAATGGCTTAGCGAATATGCTGCAAGCTACAAAGTGAACATTGTCGCAGGCTCCATTGCGGAGAAAAAGGATGGGAATATATATAACACCATGTACGTGTTTGACAAGAATGGAGAACAGATTGCACGTTATGCAAAGCTTCATTTGTTCCGACTAATGGATGAGGAGAAGTATCTTGCTGCAGGAGATGAACACGTTACCTTTACCTTAGATGAAAAATGGTCCTGCGGAGCATCGATCTGCTACGATATTCGTTTTCCTGAACTTATAAGGTCGCTCGCTCTTAAAGGGGCGAAAATGCTGTTTGTACCGGCTGAGTGGCCTCAGCCAAGACTGCATCACTGGCGGACTCTGCTTATGGCGAGAGCTATCGAAAACCAGATGTATGTTATTTCCTGCAACCGGGTTGGATCAAGCGGCAGCACTTCCTTTTTCGGCCATTCTATGATTATTGACCCGTGGGGAGAAATTGTTATTGAAGGAAATGAGGATGAAGAGATTTTGGTGGGAAGCATAGATCCGGCTATGGTAGACGAAGTGAGAGAACGCATTCCCGTATTTGAGGATAGAAGACCAGAACTCTATTTCTAAAATGAGGATTTTGTATAAAAAAGTTTGATTGAAGCTGTTTCGTTTCCTAGGGAGAGGTTAATGAATAGTATCCCGTCACCAAAGGAGGATGATCACCATGGATTACCGCAAGGCTAACCATCTGGAAGACAAACTCAGGCGACAGGTTCACAAATTCGTAAGAGATGATAGGCACAGGCCTTTCTTAGAGAGCCGTGAGGGAGATTTATCACCCCCGTGAATACTTTGAACCGCCGGATTCGAATCAATCAAACTGATTGGATTCCGGTAAAAGATTTCAAACCTACAAATGATGATTGACGCTCTTCGTCCTTAGTAAGTAAATATGCTGTAACAAAATAGACAGGCGGCTCGGGAATGTATCCCGGGCCGCCTGTGCTGATTTCATGCTGCAATTTCATATCACATCATCTTAAAGTACGGAGCGTTAGTCCAACAGCTCCTGCATTGTCTCCTTAAAAGTCTGAATGAACGCTTCTGCAGCACCTGATAAGTAGCGGCCTTGTCGATAAGCAATAACGAGTGTACGGCTTGGTGCTGGTGCGGTTAGAGGGAGATAGACTGGAACAAATTCACTTCGGGGCGCTCTTGCGATAAAGCGAGGGACGAGCGTAATGCCCATTCCGGTAGCGACCAGTGATTTAACAGTTTCCATATTATTGCTCTCGAACACGACTTTGGGTTCAAAGCCCGCTTGCTGACACAGATCAAAGGTCAGCTTGCGAAAGCCTTGTCCTTTCTTAAGTACAATGAACGATTCATCTATGAGCTCCGCGATGTCGACCGTTAAGTCAGGATGTTCCTTCCATTTACGTGCAAGCGGATGATCCTTCGGAACGGCAAGGTCAATCTGTTCTTCCGCGATTTCCACATAAGAGAGGGAGGGCTCCTGAAGCGGGAGAGACAGGAGGCTAAGATCGGTTTTGCCGATCGCCGTTAATTTTTCCAGATTCATGGAAGAGTCCTCCAGCAGCGTAATTTCAATATCCGGATAACTCTCGCGAAAAGCCGGGAGAACATAAGGTAATAGATGAGACCCTGTAATCGGCATGCTGCCAAAGATGACTTTGCCTTTTCTAACTTGGGAAATGTCAGCCATCTCTTGTTTGAGCAGCTCCACAGCATCTAAAATATCGCTTGCCTTGGATACAAAAGAAGCTCCCGCATGCGTCAGCTCCACCGAGCTTGTATTGCGCTGAAATAAGAGTACGCCAAGCTCCTTCTCCAGCTTAGACAGCTGCTGACTAAGTGAAGGCTGGGCAATATGCAGCTTCTCAGCCGCTCTTGAGAAGTTTTTTTCGGATGCGATTTGCAAGGCGTATTGTAATTGTCGAAGTTCCATGGGAAGGTCACGTCCTTAATGAAATTTCCGAATTTCTAATACCATCAAGTCTATTATATAGGAATTTCCTCTAAAGCGATAATCAACTAATCACTGTAATCAATAAGGCATAATATCTTCATCCTTGCAGAACAATAAGTAGATTATTTCCAGATAATCTGATTAAGCTGACAAAGGGGTTATATAGTATGAAAATGATCTTTTCCTGCATGGTAACGGTGAACTTGATTATAAGTCTGTTTACTGCCTATTCGGACGTTATGATCAGTCCCTCAACCGCAGAAGCATCCGTACCTGAGTACGCGAAGTGGGGTAACATAGCCGTTCTGGAGGCAAAGAAGCATTATAATGCTTCGATTACCGAATATCAGCATCTAGGGCGCACGGTACTGACTGACCAAATGGCGGAAGAAAGGTTCCGTTTAATAGTAAAAAAGGACGGCACAAAGTTTCCAGTTACGGTTATCGTAAAATTTAATTCGAACAGTAATGAGCTTATCGATGTACAATTCAGCGAATAAGGAAATGATATGGAATTAGTGCATGGATCTGGAATTTGTCTATAGGGAAATCCTATCACATCTATAGTTTTTATATCTTGGAACAATATGTCTTGCTCATGTTATATTGGGTCTAATAAAGAACGGCATGACATTGCCGTCACAAATAGATCGAATAATAACTTTGAGGTGAGAATAATGAGCAAAAAGACGATGTTCGAGAAAATCTGGGATCATCACGTCATTACGCAGGAGGAAGGAAAACCAAGCATCCTCTATATTGATTTGCACCTTGTACATGAAGTAACTTCCCCGCAAGCATTTGAGGGCCTTCGTCTCAGCGGGCGCAAGGTTCGCCGCCCAGAGCTCACTTTTGCAACAATGGATCATAACGTGCCAACACAAGACCGCTTCAACATCAAGGATCCGATCTCTAAGCAGCAGATTGATACTCTGTCCAAGAACTGCCGTGATTTTGGGGTAACGTTGTTTGACCTTGATACGATTGATCAAGGGGTTGTGCACGTAATGGGACCGGAGCTTGGACTTACTCATCCGGGCAAGACAATCGTGTGCGGTGACAGTCATACATCTACACACGGCGCTTTTGGAGCACTTGCATTCGGTATCGGTACCAGTGAGGTTGAGCATGTGCTGGCAACGCAGTGCCTTCAGCAGTCCAAAGCCAAAACGATGGAAGTGCGCTTTGTAGGCAATCGTAAGCCTGGAGTAACGGCTAAAGATATGATTCTGGGCGTTATCGCTAAGTACGGTACGGATTTCGCTACAGGTTATGTCATTGAATATACGGGAGAAGCCATTCGAAGTCTCAGCATGGAAGAGAGAATGACCGTTTGCAACATGTCCATTGAAGGCGGCGCTAGAGCAGGGATGATCGCTCCCGATGAAACAACCTATGCTTATCTTCAGGGCAAGCAGTATGTTCCTCAAGGTGAAAGCTTCGAAGAAGCAAAACAAAGATGGAGCGCTCTAACAACAGACGAAGGCGCTGAATTTGATTTAGTTGTAGAGTTTGATGTTGAATCCCTTATCCCTCAGGTTACTTGGGGAACCAGCCCAGGTATGGGTACGGATATTACTTCCCGTGTGCCTGTTCCAGCGGAGCTTCCGACGGAGAATGAACGCAAAGCAGCGGAGAAGGCAATTGAATATATGGGTCTAGTGCCAGGCACGCCGATGTCTGAAATTGAAATCGACTATGTATTCATCGGATCATGCACGAATGGACGGATCGAGGATTTACGGGCTGCTGCAGAAGTCGCACGCGGCTACAAAGTATCTGAACGGGTAACGGCAATTGTTGTTCCAGGCTCTGGGCGAGTTAAGCTTCAAGCAGAGAGTGAAGGACTTGATGTTATATTTAAAGAAGCCGGATTTGAATGGCGGGAAGCGGGTTGCAGTATGTGCCTTGCGATGAATCCGGATGTACTTCAACCGGGTCAGCGATGTGCATCAACTTCCAATCGGAACTTTGAAGGCCGTCAAGGGCGCGGAGGAAGAACACATCTGGTATCTCCTGCAATGGCTGCAGCTGCGGCTGTTGAGGGACGGTTTGTCGATGTTCGTGACTGGAAGATCAAAGAAGAAGTAACGAGCTAGTGATCAGCAGTTAAATCGGATGGAATTGCTATCTTTTGAATCGAGAGGAGAATACAAGCATGGAGGCTTTTACGAAATTAACAGGCAGTGTTGCACCTGTAGACCGAGTGAATGTGGATACGGATGCGATCATTCCGAAGCAATTTCTAAAACGAATTGAGCGTACGGGATTTGGACAGTTTTTGTTCTATGAGTGGAGATTTGATGAACAGGGAAATGAAATTCCCAGCTTCTCCTTGAACCAAGATCAGTATAAGGGGGCGTCCGTTCTCATTTCCAGAGCCAACTTTGGCTGCGGATCGTCTCGTGAGCACGCTCCATGGGCAATTCTGGACTACGGATTCCGCTGTGTCATCGCACCTTCCTTCGCGGATATCTTCTATAATAACTGCTTCAAGAACGGCATCCTTCCTATTAAGCTGTCTGAGGAGCAAGTAGAGGATTTATTCCAGCGTACAAATGCGAACCCGGGTTATGAACTGAATGTAGATTTGGAGAACAAGACCATTACAGATCAACAAGGCTTGTCGATCTCATTTGATTTGGATGAGCACCGCAGACAATTCCTGCTGCAAGGACTTGATGATATCGGCTTGACGCTCCAGCATGAGGACGCAATCTCCGCATACGAGCAGAAACATGCTGCCAAATTGTTTGCATAATAGAATCCATTTCATAACTACCTTAATAGAATAATCATTTCAGTAAGCAGGTCTGGGTAGAGATATCCGGACTTGTTTTTTTATACACATCTGAACAATATTTCTCGTTAATGTCATATCAAAGTAACATAGTTGATAGCTGGCATACTAAAATATGACAAATTCGTAGCACCACAGTGGATACTTTTTTGATATGATGAGATAGATCCGCAACTTTTATCCATTTCTGTCGTCTAATATTTTGTTAATAGCTGGATTCTTTCTATATTTGATAGAGAGCAGGCTAAATTCAAAAAAATGCAGAATTGGAAGGGTGACGGATGAAAAAGTTAAAAGTATGGGTCGCTTTGCTATGCTTCATGTGGATCTTCCCTGGTCTAGGACAAGCAGCGACAGACATCAAGATCGTTCTCGATGGCAGTCAGTTGAGTCTTCCCTCTGGCGTAAAGGCAGAGAATATTAACAGCAAAGTAATGATACCCATTCGTGTCGTCTCAGAAAAGTTAGGTTACAGTGTCGGTTGGGAGCAGAAGACGAAGACGGTTACTATAAAGCAAGATCAAACAGTAATTAAAATGGTAGCTGGCAAGAAGTCGGCGACCGTCAATGGTTCTACCGTCAATCTTGACGCTGCGCCAATCATCAAAAATGGTACAACACTTGTACCCATCCGCTTCGTCGGCGAGACCATGGGATTACAGGTGAGCTGGAACAATCAAACCAAAACTGTATACCTCAATTCAAACAGCGGCTCAGGCGGGAGTGAAATACCTCCTGCAGGCGGTAATGGCAGTAATACGGACTTGATTCAGGTCAACGGTATCAGCTTTACGGACAGCAAGCTCATGATCGCGACTAGTGGAGGAGCAGCTCCTACTGCATTCAAAATGTCTTCACCAGACCGCATTGTCGTAGACATACCAAATGCTGAATTCAGCAGCTTGTTCGCAGATACTCAAGCGCTCGACATTACCAAGAGTATCGCTGGTCAAATTATTGTCGACGGTTATGAAGGGGTAGAGAAAGTAAGATATGCGCTCTTCAGCAATGATCCTTCTACCGTTCGAGTTGTCATCGATATTGGCTACGCTATGAATTACAAGATGACATCTTCGAATGCGGGTATGATTACCGTCTCACTTGATACGGACAGTGGTACAACGACACCACCGACAACGAAGAAGAAAACGGTCGTCATTGATGCAGGACATGGTGATCAGGATCCAGGTGCAATCGGCGTAACGGGCAAAAGAGAGAAGGATTTCAACTTGTCGATGGCATTAAAAATTGAACAGCTGCTCAAGAAGGAATCCGGCATCAACGTCATTATGACACGTGATGATGATACGTTCCTTGAGCTGTCAGAGCGAGTCAAAGTAGCGAACAATGCGAAGGCTGATCTATTCCTGTCTATCCATGCGAACGCTGGACCGGCCGCTGCTACCGGCTCAGAAACATTCTATAACCGTTCCAACAGCAAGTCACTGGCGAATACGGTGCACAAGTACATGGTACAGGCGGCTGGTCTTAAAGACCGGGGAGTGAAAACGGGGAACTTTGCAGTCATCAGAGATACGACCATGCCGGCAATATTGCTGGAGGTCGGATTCCTCAGCAACAAGAACGATGAAGCGGCACTTTTTAATACGACCTTCCAGAATCGTGTATCTGAAGGTGTAGTGAAAGGTATTAAAGAATACTTGGGGTTGTAGTATTCACAGTAGATAGTAATCAAATGTATGTAGTAACTAGATCGAATGAATGGATGAAATGAAACTCCTTATACGTCTCTACAATAAGCAGACAGTAAATTTTCGTTCAAACTATTTAATAGCTGACAAAAAAGGGTGATAGAGATGATGAGAAAAAAATGGTGGATGGTCGCATTACTGGCTGTATCACTGACTACACTTGCAGCCTGCGGTAACAATCCAACCGCCTCTCCACCGAATTCCGATTCGGAACAGCAAACAGGCAGTGAAACTGACCCGCAAACCGATGATACACAAGGGGAAACCGAGCCGTCTGATAATCAAACGCCTCCCGAAGAGAGCAATACCCCTGGAAATGGAGGGACAAGCTCTGGCGGCGCGAATGGAGGCTCTGGTGAGCAAGCTGAGGATGTAGAGACTAAGGAAGCAAGCATTCAGGTGTATTATACGGATCCGGAGCTGCTTGAGATGAAGTCTGCAACTCAAACGATCTCTTACAAAACGGATTGGAGTAAGTATGAAGCTGCATTCAAGGCACTTCAGAAGAGTGACAGCGAAGAGCTTGTTCCGTTGTGGTCTGAAGAGATTGCCATCAATAAGCTGGAAGTCGATGGAGGGAAAATTACTCTTGATCTAAAAATTCCAGCGACCGCAAATCTGGGTTCAAGTGGAGAATCCTTTGCCATTGATGCACTGAAGCAGACCTTCTTCCAGTTTGAGGAAGTGGAATCACTCGAGCTGCTTGTCGATGGTCAGCAAAAAGAAAGTTTAATGGGACATGTTGAATTAGAGCATCCCATGACAAGAGAATAGACTTAGGCGAATCAGAGAGGAGAAGTAATTTTGACTTTCAAACCTAGCGATATCAATACCAAGCACTCCAAAAAAATGGTATCTGCCATGCTCGCCAGTCTGATGGCACTTAGTGCCGGTGCGGGAGTGGCGGGAGCTGACACAGCTCCCGCTGCTGTCACGACGGCGGCTCAAGGCGCATTCAGTGATGTGAAGAGTGGATACTGGGCAGAGAAGCACATATACAAACTTGCATCCTTGGACATCTTGGTTGGAGACAGAGGTCTGTTTAGGCCAGGAGATGCGGTGACCAAGCAGGAAGCTGTAACGATAGCCATTCGATTCATGAACCAGAAATCCAGCCTCCCTGCTGGCAGCAGTGTTAAATTGCCTGCGGGCATTAGCACGAGTGAGTATGCTAAATCTTATGTATCTCTTGCTTTTGAGCTGGGCCTGTTAGAGGAAGCTGAGGAATCCCAAGGCTCATCAGAGAAAGGGATCTGGGGACAACAGGCAGCTTCAAGAGAATGGATCGCGAAGCTCGTCATAAGAGCCATTGGTAAAGAATCGGAAGCAAAAGCTGCAGGAAATGCGAGCTCAAGCTTTACCGATGACAATCTGATCACTGCAGCCAACAAGCCTTATGTCAATCTGGCAGCAGAGCTTGAAATTGCGCAAGGAACAACAGGCAATAAATTTAATCCGCAAGGAACTGTAACTCGAGCTGAAATAACGGCGTTCTTCAACCGCGGAAGTGAATACACCGATTATCAATATGACAATCAGTACAAAGGATACATAACCGAACGAACAGACAGCAAATTAACTTTGTACACAGGAAGCGAGTATGTTAGCTTTACAATTAATTCAGCTACACCATTCTATACTCATTCTTCATCATCCAAAATTGCGCCATCCGACATTAAGCTGTACACAGAATTAATGGTATCGGGTCCAAATTTCAATGCATCGTATGTAGAGAGCACAAGCGATACTCCTCAAGTCGAAGTCATTGAAGGCAGCTTTGAACGTCTATCAGGCAACAAATTATGGATGTTCACCGGAGATACGTATCAAGAGTATGCATATACGGATCGTACCGTTTTCTATGATCAGAATGGACAAGTGATCAAGCCGGAAAACATGACAGCCGGCAGCATCGTGGAACTACAGCGCGAAACCTTTACGTCAGCTAAGAGCCCGGTCGTTGTACAAGTTAAATCCGGTATGGTAAACAAATCGGCAGAGGGCACCATTCAATCCATTGATCCATCTGCCAGCACTATAACAGTGACGAACAGTACCGGTACAACGGATGTGTTAAAGATCCAAGAAGGAACGACTGTCATTCGTTATCATAACGAGATCGTAGCTTTATCTGAGCTTAAAGCAGGCACTGTCATCAAATATTCGATAAAAGACAGTGTTACCCAAACCATCGAGGTTACAGCTGGTGTTGAACGTACGGTACGTGGAACCCTATATGAGCTGGGCTCAAATCTTTCAACCATTACTTATGATCGGAACGGATCACTTGAAGTGAAGCTGCTTGCATCAGATCCGCAAATTGTAATTAGTGGGATGGACGCTCCTAAGCTTACAGATTTACTCGCTGACAAAACCTCTGGCGATGAAGTAGAGCTTACACTGAATGCAGAGGATCAAGTAACCAAAATAGAAGTGCTTAATCGCCAAATGGAGCCGCTGAATATGGTTACGGTCGTATCCTATAACAGCAAGACGAAATTGCTGACTGTGCTTGACTCTAGCGAGAAGCCGCATGTGTTTACACTGAACGATGCAACCAAAGTAGACTATAACAGCACCAAGCCGACATTATCCGGGATTGAGCCTTATTTGACGGATGGAAGAAAGGTGAACCTGACCACAATTGGAACTCGAGCACTTTCCATTAGCATCGTTTACAAATATGAAGGTACGGTGTCGGAGATAAATACATCCTCCAAAACAGTAAAGCTGATTCAGCCCAATGGGCAAAGCATCAGCATCCCGTATCAATCGACACCAACGGTTGAGCTATATGGCAAAGCTTCGGCATCCTTGTCTGATGTCAGTATCGGAGATCAAGTGACGGCAATGCTTAGCAGCAACCAGGATAACTTAAGCAAACTGTATGTCAAATCGGCTGCTCAGTTTGAGCTTGTATCACTGAATAGTTCAAATTACCGAGCAGAAGTAAAAAAAGACGGGGTGACCAGTTCCATTTATGTGGAAAGTCTTCCAATCACCAATGATAACGGAGCTGTTATCAAGCCTTCCGATCTCCAGAAGGGGATGCTGATTAACGTATCTTTTGATGGTACTTCACCAACTGCCGTATCTGTAGTCAAGCAAACGTGGGGTGAAATCAGTTCCATCAATGGTGGAGTTGTAACCTATAAGACGACGACCGGTTCAAGTGAGACGATAAATGCGGGCAGTAAAGTGAAAATTGTCAAGAATGGAAGCACATCGAATAGCATTAGTACACTGATTGACGGAGACCATGTGATTGTCACTAAGGATGCTGATGGAACACCTGTATTCCAAGTGCTGACTCCGCTCAGCAAAACGTTCTGGAAGTACAATGCTGCAGCAAATGAATTGCAGGTAAAGCGTGCATCCATGTCAGATAACAACTATCGCTTTAATTTGTCACCAAATGTTTACATTCATGAAGGTGACACGACTTTAAGCGTGCAATCTCTCAAAGATAATGATAATATTGTAGTGTATCTGCTCAATAACGTAGTTATCGAGATTTCTAAACAGTAGTCATTTCTTTAAACGGCAAGCGAAAGAATGACCGTCTTGATACGGACCAAACGTATCAAGACGTTTTTTTTGTGGGAGGTAAGCTCTTCATGAATGCAGCGACAGTACGTCACATTCTTGATACGATCGCAAATATGTTTCCAGACGCTCATTGTGAATTAAACCACAGCAACGCGTTTGAACTCACCATTGCTGTATTGTTATCTGCACAATGTACGGATGAGACTGTGAATAAAGTGACAGCCGATTTATTCCAGAAGTACAAAACACCGGAGGACTATGTCTCCGTCCCGCTCGAAGAGCTCGAGCAGGATATTCGGAGAATCGGATTGTACAGGAACAAGGCAAAGCATATACAAAATTTGTGCCGGATTCTGATTGAACAGTACAGAGGAGAAGTTCCAAGCAAGCATGATGAGCTGGTTCTGCTCCCGGGAGTGGGTCGCAAGACAGCGAACGTGGTCGTTTCAAACGCATTCGGAGTCCCAGCCATAGCGGTAGATACCCATGTAGAACGTGTATCTAAACGGCTTGGGTTGGTGAATTGGAAAGATTCTGTGCTTGAGGTTGAGAAGAAGCTGATGAAGAGAGTTCCAATGGATGAATGGACGATTACGCATCATCGATTGATTTTCTTCGGTCGATACCATTGCAAAGCGCAGTCTCCCAAATGCCAGGTATGCCCGCTTCTCGATGTATGTCGTGAGGGCAAGAAGCGTATGAAAACGTCCCAAATCAGGAAAGATAAGGAACGTAGTTCATCTGCTTTACCTAAAAAAATTGCAAATGAATAGTAGAGGATGAGTTAACCATGAAATGTATTTCCGTGTATACTGACCAATTTGAAGCTTTTTCTGATATTTTTGAAGAGATCGTTTCAACTGAAATGAGCGAGAATGAAGAAAAAGAGATCGAGGGCATTACGGTGAGCCACTCCGGAGATGTACCTGAGCATTATTTGGAGCGCATGTCTCAGAAGCCTGAAGTGGTTGTTATGAAAGATAAGAGTAGAAATATTACCATTCTTCAGCATGGACAAGTGTTTGAAATCTTGCTTCCTGCGATGGAAAATGCGGTATAACTTAACGATTGATGCTTAAGCTATTCTATGGCTGAGCAATTATAGGAACAGATCATATGATAGCCGGGCACCTTTCATTAGGTCCCGGTTATTTGTTATGAAGAAGATTTTGAGACGTAGAGGTTCATTTCTGCCAAGGTCAGTGATAAAATATACATATTTAACGAGATGAAGAGAAGGAGTCTTTAGAGGACATGCTGACGAGTGTAAAGAGACAGAACGATGATTTGCGTATGCGTTTACAAGATTTGCAGAAGCTCTTCCTGGACCATGAAGATTCGAAGGCTGCCGCGTCTATTGCTGATCTTCAAGGAAAGGCGGAGGCGGGTGAACTGACCCTGGCCTTTTGTGGACATTTTTCGGCAGGGAAATCGAGTCTCATTAACCGTTTATGCGGCAAAAAAGTACTGCCTTCAAGCCCGGTGCCTACAAGTGCGAATGTAGTAGTTATCCGGAATGGGCCAAGGCAAGCGAAGATTTATCGAACTGCGCCGCGTTCAAATCGCGTCGATTCTCCAGATCAGCCGAATCATCTTGGTGGAGCAAGCCTTGGTCCCATAACAGTGTCACCTGATGAGCTGGACGAGTACTGCAAGAACGGAGAGCAGTATGCTTTTATTGAAGTGTGGGAGCAGGTGAAGCTGCTTCAGGAACAGGCAGTACTGCTGGATACTCCCGGGGTTGATTCGACTGATGGTGCTCACAAGCAAGCGACCGATTCAGCACTACATTTGGCCGATGCGGTATTCTATGTCATGGACTACAACCATGTCCAATCTGAGAATAATCTTTCTTTTGCGAAAAGTCTGTCAGATTGGGGCAAGCCGCTCTATTTAATCGTAACTCAAATCGACAAGCATCGAGATGAGGAGCTGTCTTTTGGGGAGTACCGTGCTGCGGTAGAAGCTGCATTTAAAGCATGGGAAGTTTCTTACGCTGGATTGCTGTTTACAACGTTACGGAAACCTGAGCACCCATACAACCAGTTAAGTGTCCTTCCGGACGTTATAAATGAGCTGCTATCCATTCGAACTGAACTGTTGAATCACAGCCTGGCATCTTCTGCGATTCATATTTCGAAGCAGTTTCTTATGAGGTTTGAGGATCGAAGTGAGGAACGTAAAGCGGGGCTACTGACAGAGATCGGTGGAGAAGAGGGTGCTGCCAGACTTGCCGCCCGTAAGGAAGCGATTGAACAGGAAATGGAAGCAGTCAGGGAACTCCCGCAGCTTGAACTCAAGCGGATTCGCGATGAAGTAGATCGTCTTCTTCATAACGCGAATTTGACTCCTGCTGATGTAAGAGAGGCAGCTGGGAAGTATATCGAGAGCCGGCGCACTGGCTTTAAGGTGGGTTTTCTCTTTTCGGCGGGCAAGACGGAACAGGAGAAGCAGGAACGCTTCAATCACTTCTGGTCATTATTCAGCAAGCAGGCAGAAGGCCAGGCGGCATTCCATTTGAAGACATTGCTGCGTCAATTAGGAAACGCTCATGGGCTATGGAGTGAGGATTGGGATCGCAAGCTTGATGAGCAGCTATACAGCATCGAACAAGCACTAATCACCTCGAAAAGTACGCCAGACGGAGCGGTGACGGGTGAATATGTTTTGAATTATTGTAAAGAGCTTCGAGCCGAGCTATCTGCAAGGTATCGCAAGTCTGCGTTGGAGATTGCCGAACAGCTGCTAGAGGGCCTAACGTCGCGGGCTGCAGATCAACTTGAAGTGTTGAAGAGCGAGCTGGAAGCGCTTCGCAAGCAATCCGCTGCAGCTGAGGCGTTAGCGGCGATCGAGCAGGAGATCGCGGCTATGTCTGGAGCCGTGCAGGCTCTGCTGCCGGCGAAAGATCAGCTGACCGCAGGTGCGCTGCCTGCGGTCCCGGCCCCTGCTGTGCCTGAGGACCTCGGCACAGCCACTGCCGGAATAACATCAGCCTCAGTGAACATGGCTGATGTTATTCCGGCGTCAGGGCGCGAGCCCCGCACGAGGCTCGCGCATGCGCCCTTGGCCGCTCGCAGGCACGAGCGGCTAGCCGCTGCGGCAGCCGGCCTTACGCAGGCGGCTGCCCTTGCAGCCCCGTATGCCGCCATGAAATCGGCGGTACGGGGGCTCACCGCCCGCGCGGCATCTCTTGCGGGCGGTACCTTTACCCTGGCGCTGTTTGGTGCCTTCAGCGCCGGGAAGTCTTCCTTCGCCAACGCCTTGCTAGGCGAAGCTGTGCTCCCGGTATCGCCGCATCCAACGACAGCGGCGATCAACCGGATTATGGCGCCGGCCGAAGGGGCGGCACACCGGACGGCACGGGTCACAATGAAAACCCGCGATGCCTTATGGCAGGATCTGGCCTTCTCTTTTGATCTGCTTGGATTAGGGAAGGCAGAAGAGAATTCCTGGAGAGAGAAAGTCGCAGCACTGACTCCTCAGCAGGTACACCCGGCAGGAAGGCCGCATTACAGCTTCCTCAAGGCAGCGGCTGCAGGATATGATGAAGCGGAGCCTAGGCTTGGAAGTGCATGGATTGCCAGCATGGACGAATATCGTGCCTACGTGGCAGAGGAGAAGAAGTCCTGTTTCGTGGACTCAATTGATCTGTACTATAACTGTGAATTAACCGAGCAGGGAATCATATTAGTCGATACACCTGGGGCGGATTCCATCAATGCAAGACATACCGGAGTAACATTTAATTATATGAAGAATGCGGATGCTCTCGTATTTGTTACTTACTACAACCATGCTTTCTCGCAAGGTGATAGGCAGTTTCTGAACCAGCTTGGAAGAGTGAAGGATGCCAAGTCACTCGATAATATGTTCTTTGTTATCAATGCAGCAGACTTGGCATCGTCGGAAGAAGAGCTCGGAATGGTCAAGGAGCATGTAACAAACCAGCTGCAGCATAATGGTGTACGTGTTCCTAAAGTATATCCGGTATCCAGTCTGCTGGCGCTTCAGGCCAAACAACAAGGCGATGAAGCTGCGCTTGAGGCATCTCGTTTCACGGCATTTGAACGTGCCTTCAGTCATTTTGCCGGTGATGAGCTCCCTGATCTAGCGATCCATGCAGCCAGCAAGGAAGTTGGTCATGTTCGGCAGCGTGTGGAGCAGTGGATTCGTGATGCCCGTCAGGGAGAAGCGGAGCGCCTGGCCCGCAAGCAGAAGCTGACTGAAATCAAACAGCACGGACTTGAGCTGTTATCGGCATATGGCTCCTCTAACAAGGATGCGGAAATTGCCCAGGAAATGAAAGAGCTGCTATTCCATGTGGGACAGCGTATCAGCTACCGGATGTCAGAGTTTATGTCTGAAGCGTTTCATCCGTCTGTATTGAGAGAAGACCAGGGAGATCTTAAAGGGATATTCCTTGCATCGGGAAGAGAGCTTCTTCGAATGCTGTATCTCGAAATTGAGCAGGAATTGCTGGCTACAACCCTGCGGATGGAGAGCAAGGGCCAGCGGCTCACGCAAGAGGAAGCAGAACGAACAAGCAGACGACTCGCTGAAATATCGGATGGAATTCAAGTATATTCCGAAGCTTCAGGTCATTGGGACACGCCAACTCTAAGACGAACCGATGTAAGAGAACCGATTGCATGGAAAAATGTCTGGAAATATTTCAAAAATCCAAAGCATTTTTTTGAAGGACCTGGAAGAAAACAGCTGCAGGCTCTTTTAGAGCCGGAATTAAAAGCCCTTCTTCTTCAGGAGCTCGAATACAACGAAGAGCATCTGATTACTTATTTTCAGAAGTTAACTCGTGCGTCACTGCTGGATCATCAAGAACGAATGGAAGAGCAGTGGTCAGAGGAGATCGCAGGCCTTATCGGTGCACTGGAATATGCAAGTGATATTCATACACTGGAAGAGCTGGCCTCTCGATTAACTCATGTCGAGGATAGTTTAATTTAAACTGTTTATTACCTTGAACAGCATCCCTCCTTTCGGGGCAACCGAAAAGGGATGCTTTTATGTTGACATCACCTAGCTAAGCTGAGAATATCCGACTATTTAATTGAGAGTTGCCCATTATTTCCTGATATTGCCCTTTTAAACCAAAAGAAGCCTGAAAATGGGGTCTTTTTCGCTTTGCCGGGGGTTTAAGCCGGTGATAAACTTCATTAATGTTCATAAGATTTTATACAAGATGAGTAAGACTTTTGAGGAGGAGAAACATGGATGTTCTCAGGCAGCTGCAGGGCTTCTTCTGGTCAAAACGGAATTTGATGTTTATGTCTATTCTTTGTTTGGCCATTGCCACTGCACTCGGGCTCGTGTACCCGAACCTTCTACGCGTGCTGATTGATGATGTCATTACCCGAGGGAATTATGAATACGTTCCCATGCTTGCCCTATCGGTACTGGGTGTAGTGATCATCAAAGCATCATTTCAATTTTTACACGGATTTTTTGGTGCAAGACTAGGGAACTACCTGGCGTATCGTCTGCGGAATGCATGTTATGAGAAACTGCAGTTCTTGTCTTTCCGCTACTATGATACAGCCAAAACGGGAGATCTGATGTCACGCTTAACCGGAGATTTGGAGGCTATTCGCAACTTTATTGGGTTTGGATTTGCCCAGCTTCTCAATATGGTGCTTATGGTGGTCTTTGGAGCCATTATGATGATATCCATCAACTGGCAGCTGACATTACTTACCCTCATTTTTATGCCTGTGCTGGTATTCGTGGCCCTGAAATTTGAAACCCAGATTCATCCCGCATTTCAGGAAATGCGGATGGCCATGAGCTCTCTGACAACCGCTGTCCAAGAGAATATCACCGGGGTACGTACAGTTAAATCCTTTGCCCGAGAACCTCATGAAGTAGATAAGTTCTCGCTTCGCAATGAACGCTACAAATCGAATCAAATCTTTGCCTCCTCACTGTGGGCCAAGTTCTTCCCTATAATGGAGCTGCTGGCATCCCTCAGCGTTGTTCTTCTGCTTGTGATCGGAGGAAGACTCGTCATCCATCAGGAGCTGACACTAGGTGAGCTTGTTGCCTTCTTTAGTTTAATTTGGTACATAATCGGACCGATGTGGAACATCGGATTTCATATCAATAACTATACTCAGTCCAAAGCATCTGGTGAGCGCGTGCTTGAATTGCTAAACCAGCCAATCGACGTACAGGATGGAGAAGATCCTATTACACTTGTGCCGGAGCAAGTTAAAGGGCATGTTACCTTCGATCATGTCACGTTCGCCTATGGCAACAAAATTCCTGCAGTCGTTGATATCAATCTGGATGCACCACCTGGAACGGTTGTCGGTTTCTTGGGAGGCACCGGCTCAGGTAAATCGACGATTATCCAGCTGCTTATGCGGGCCTATAACATTACGAGTGGAACGATTAAGATTGATGGAATAGACATTAACGACATGAACATCAAAAGCCTGCGCAGTCAGATTGCTGCGGTATTTCAAGAAACCTTCCTGTTCTCCTCCAGTATCCGTAACAATATCGCATATGGCATGAAGGACGTGTCGATGGATGAAATTATTCGTGTATCCAAGCTGGCAAAGGCCCATGATTTCATCATGGAGATGCCATTAGGCTACGATACCGTTGTTGGTGAGCGCGGAATGGGATTGTCCGGAGGACAGAAACAGCGGATCGCCATTGCAAGAGCTCTGCTGCTGAATCCGAAGATTCTTGTCCTTGATGATGCAACCAGCGCGGTTGATATGGAGACAGAGCATGAAATTCAGTCCGGATTCCAGGAAGTGATGCGGGGAAGAACGACCTTTATTATCGCCCATCGCATATCCTCACTGCGTCATGCGGATGAGATCCTTGTCCTGAATGAAGGCCGTGTCGTTCAGCGGGGCACACATGAAGAGCTCATCAGCAGTCCTGGACAATATCAAGATGTATATCATATCCAATACGCAGATCATATTGCCCGTATTAAACGGGCGCCTGGAAAGCAGGTGACACATGAGTAACGATGTAGCTGTCGAGAAACAAAACATTCCGGGCGCGAATGAGAAAAAAGCACAGGAGCGTTTTGTTTATCAGGACGATGAAATCATTGAAAAACCGTTTAACTGGGGTCAGTTTACTCGACTCTTTTCCTACATGAAACCTTACGCCAAGCAACTGCTTCCCATCGTTATTGTCATGTTGGTATTAGGAACAATCACAAAATTGACCGTTCCGTATCTTACCAGTTTGGCGATAGACAGAGCGATCGCACCGACGGATGGAAGTAGTCCGAGTCTGACGCTGCTCTATTGGATCGCTGGAGGAATCTTACTTCTCTACATTATCCAGTGGGGAGCAGCCACAATCCGCATCAAATATACGAATATTATTGGACAGCGCGTCATTTACGATCTAAGATCGGATCTGTTTAAGCATATTCAGAAGCTTTCATTCTCGTTTTTTGATAAACGACCCGCAGGCTCGGTTATGGTTCGCATTACAAACGACATTAACTCCCTGCAGGATTTGTTTACGAATGGGGTAGTCAATCTGCTGATTGACTGTGTTCAGCTCGTCGGAATTATTGTTATTCTGATGTTCATTAACTGGAAGCTGGGTCTGGCCGTAGTTCTGACAGTACCGCTTATGTTCTTTATTTCAACCAAATTACGGGTGAAGATACGCCGGGCTTGGCAGGATGTACGGATGAAGAACTCCCGTATCAATTCGCACTTGAACGAATCCATTCAAGGAATTCGTGTGACCCAAGCTTACACACAAGAAGAAGAGAACATGAAGTTTTTTGACAAAATGAACATGACGAGCCGCAAATCCTGGAACCGTGCTTCGACGATGAACCAATCGTTTGGTCCACTGATCGAAATAACAGGTGGAGTAGGCTCCCTCATCTTGTTCTGGTTTGGTGCTTACCTCATTCAAGAAAGAGAGCTGACCATCGGACTTCTTGTGGCGTTTGCCAACTACGTCGGCAACTTCTGGGATCCGATTAACCGCTTGGGTCAAATGTACAGTCAGCTCCTTGTAGCGATGGCATCTTCTGAGCGTATCTTTGAATTCATGGATGAGGAGCCGGGCATTGCTGATAAAAAAGGCGCGAAGCCGATTCCGACGATTCAAGGAAATATCAAGTTTGAGAACGTTATATTCGAATATGAGAAGGGACGTCAGGCTCTCAAAGGTATTGACCTCGATGTCAAGGCAGGTCAGTCGATCGCTCTTGTTGGTCATACAGGATCGGGGAAGAGTACGATCATCAATCTGCTGAGTCGCTTCTATGATGTAACGGATGGTAAGCTGTCCATTGACGGTTACAATATCCGGGATATTACGATCCGCAGCCTTCGCAGTCAAATCGGTATCGTGCTGCAGGATACTTTTATATTCTCGGGCACGATCCGCGACAATATCAGGTTTGGACGACTGGATGCGACAGACAAGGAAGTCGAGGCCGCTGCCAAAGCCGTAAATGCACATGAATTCATTATGAAATTGCCTGGAGGCTATGAAACCGAGGTGGAGGAGCGAGGCAACATTCTCTCCATGGGACAGAGACAGCTGCTGTCATTCGCCAGGGCACTCCTTGCGAATCCTCGGATACTCATACTCGATGAAGCTACTGCGAGCATCGATACCGAAACGGAGCTCAAGATTCAAGATGCACTGAAGGTATTGCTCGAGGGAAGAACATCTTTCATGGTGGCCCATCGTTTGTCAACAATTCGTAATGCAGACAACATTATTGTGCTTGATCACGGTGAAATTAAAGAACAAGGAAATCATGAACAGCTTATCCAAAAACAAGGGATTTACAATGGCTTGATTGAAGCTCAATTCAGATTTTTGTAAATTTTATTCGCGAAATTTAAAATTTCCATGTAATATTCACAAGAAATAAGTCGAGCACTCTTGCATTATGTCTCAAGTTCCCCGAAAATAGAGAAATAGATATAGATTTCTCAAGTAGGGGGATTAGAGAGAAAATGTGGGGTGCTCCTTTTTCGGCAGAAACCAAAAAAATGCTGCTGCTTGGCAGCGGTGAACTGGGCAAAGAAGTCGTTATAGAGGCACAGAGACTGGGTGTAGAGACGATTGCTGTCGATCGCTATGACCATGCTCCTGCTATGCAGGTCGCCCATAGGTCCTACTGTATTGACATGCTGAATGCAGAAGCTCTTAAAGATTTGATTCGAAAGGAGCAGCCTGATTTTATCATTCCCGAGATCGAGGCGATCGCCACAGAGGCGCTCCTAGAGCTTGAACAAGAGGGATTTCGAGTTGTACCTACAGCAAGAGCTACTAGACTTACGATGGACCGTGAAGGTATTCGCAGGTTAGCAGCTGAAGAGCTGGGATTGCCTACGGCAGCCTATCGTTTTGCAAATAGTCTTCAGGAACTAGAGGAGGCATTGCAAGAACTCGGCACGCCTTGTGTTGTCAAACCACTTATGAGCTCTTCTGGCAAGGGACAAACTGTATGCCGCGCGCAAGAGGATGCATTAACAAGCTGGAATGCTGCACTGGAAGGAGCAAGGGCTGCAACAACACGAGTCATCGTGGAAGCTTTTGTCGAATTTGAAAGCGAAATAACGTTGCTTACGGTTCGTTCATCATCCGGAACTGTATTTTGTCCTCCCATTGGACACATACAGCAGGATGGAGATTACGTAGAATCATGGCAGCCCCATTTCATGAACGAGGAACAACTGGTCCAGGCACAGAGTATCGCTAAGCGAATTACAGATGAACTTGGTGGATATGGTTTGTTTGGCGTAGAACTCTTCTTGACGAAAGAAGGGGTCGTATTCAGTGAAGTTTCGCCTCGACCGCATGATACGGGGATGGTAACGATGGTTACTCAAGATTTGTCGGAATTTGCCCTTCACGTAAGAGCAGTTCTCGGGTTTCCGGTGACAGGTGTTGAACTACTGACACCAGGTGCGTCTGCAACGCTAAAGGCAGATGAAATTACAGCATCTTATACGATTCAAGGTGTTCCGGAAGCACTCTCCTTGCCTCGTACCCAGGTTCGTATTTTTGGCAAGCCTGAGACGAAGGCCGGAAGAAGAATGGCTGTTGCACTTAGTGCAGCTAGCAGTGTTGAAGAAGCACGACAAACGGCAACACAAGCCGCAAATTTGCTGAAAGTGGAGGTAAACCATGTTAAGTAATGTAGAAGCCCCAGTTCTGACCATTCGCTCATGTGAGAAGCAGGATGCAGAGTGTGTTACACATCTCATGCATGAGGTCAGCTATCCAACGACGCCGGGAGTTATGCGGGAGAGGATTGAATCTGCCCAGGTGAATGATACTACCTGTATGCTGGTGGCGGAAATGGATGGAGAGGTTGTAGGAATGCTAGGTCTGCAGTGTGTTCAAACGCATTCGGATCCAGAACAAGCGGCACAAATTACATCTTTGATTGTGTGCAAAGCGCATCGCGGAGAAGGTATTGGCCGTAGACTTTTGGAATATGCGGAATCTTGGGCAAGCGAGCGCGGCAGTCAGAAACTGCTGATTATCGAAGGCAATCGAGAACAGCATAAGCCGTCTTACAGTTTTTATGAGCATCTCGGTTTTACGAAACATGGATACCGGTTCAGCAAGAAGCTGCAATCTATATAAGTTATATTTATTTATATGCCAGGTATGCCCTAAATAGGATACTGCTAATATAACCTAACGATCTCTGATCGTTAGGTTTTTTTGATTCACAATTTTGCATATTGGAATCTATTAAGGTAGAGATATGGATCTAGTTAAATGGATGGAATTGAAACGTTCAAGCTGTCGGAATTATTACATTTTGGTTACTTAAATTTAACCTTTTCCAAAATTTATGGGTTAACAAATCTTAAAAGTGCTGTTATAATCCTAAGCGTACCAGTTACAAAATTGTAATATTTCAGATTAGGAGCTGATATTTGTGAAGAGATCGTCTATGAAGAAAACTATCATCGCTGGTAGCTTGAGTGCAGTTCTTGCAGCAGGAATGCTTCTGCCAGGCGCTGGTGTAGCTTTCGCTTCTCCAGCTAAGGATAAGCTCGAAAGCTATCAGCAATCGATTTTAGATTTTCTGAAGGAAAATGGTCATAACGTGAAGGTTGACGGTAATACCATTACGATTGGCGGGAAAGTAATCAACATTGGTGGTAACCCAACTCAAAAACCGGATACTGGATCAAACACAGGTTCAAATACAGGTTCTGAATCAGGATCTAACACAGGATCTAACACAGGATCTAACACAGGTTCAAATACGGGTTCCAACTCAGATTCCAACTCTAACTCTGGTAACACTTCTACAGATTCTAACTCTGTTGTTTCGGCATACGCGAAGGAAGTAGTTGCCTTGGTTAACAAGGAACGTGCAGCAGGTGGCCTCAAACCACTTTCCATTCATACGAATTTGACAAAAATGGCAGTAGCGAAGGCGAAGGACATGAGTGACAACAATTACTTCAGTCACACATCTCCAACTTACGGTTCTCCATTTGATATGATGAAAACTTTCGGAATCTCTTATAGCTATGCTGGTGAGAACATTGCCAAGGGACAAAAAACGCCTGCTGAGGTAGTTAAAGCATGGATGAACAGTCCTGGACACAAAGCCAACATCATGAACAAGAACTTTACACTCATTGGTGTAGGTTATGTGAATGGTTACTGGGCTCAGGAATTTATCGGAAATTAAGTTGTTGTCGAATCCATTTCATAACTCATTAATAAGGTATTATGAAATGGATTCAGTTAGTAAGGCTTTAAATGACCCTTAAGTCATCTCAAGCAAAATGCCATATTTTTTAGGTGCAAACATATTATGCTTTGTTTTGGAATCTCCGTAACCGGAGGTTCTTTTTTTTGGAGTTTAGAGAAGGGCTGATTAGTAATGACTAAAGCGGTCATTTGCAAATAGAAGCTTGAAGTTTTATGTTTATCATTATAGGGTTGTTAAATCGGAGTAAAATTTGACAATCCTAATAATCAAAATCGAATGATACAAAATCATTCTCTGACTGTTCACCTTATATAGTACTTTGTCGAGGAATTTAAATGAATAAATTGTTGTGGAGGGAATGCCTTTGTGAAATCTTCAACAAAAATATGGGCAATTGTAAGTACTGCTTCGATTATAGTGACCATCGTACTCGTTACCGGTTTTGTCCTTGCTGTGCAGGATATCATCGCTCCATCAGGGAATACCGTACTTACGGAAGTTGAAGAGGCGGATCGAGAAGTACCCTTAGCAGCGCCTATGGAGCAAACTACAGAAATAAAAGTAGCAGCCATTGGAGATTCTCTTGCTAAAGGGACGGGAGATGACGATGGCAAAGGCTTTATTCGACGTGTGGTCAGCATGCTGCAGGATGAAGAGAACGAGGTTAGAGTTACTGCCAATCTTGCCATCAATGGATTGACTACTGAAGGGCTTCTGCCTCAGCTCGATGAGACGGGAGTACAGTACGTTTTAAAACAATCAAATTTGATTCTGCTGTCCATCGGGGGCAATGACCTATTCAAGGCAGCGCAGGCATATGAACAGGGAGTGACAGAGCTTCCTGATGCCGAAGAGCTGTATGACACTTTGCCGGGGGCGACAGCTAGTCTCAAAGAAATTTTGCGAAGAATTGCGGAGATTAATCCAGAGGCTTGGATTGTATATGTAGGTTTGTATAATCCTTTCAGTGATTTGCCTGATATGAAGGTGCTTGGCAATACGGTGGTGTCTGCTTGGAATAGTCAGGCGCTGCAGCTCATTAATACGGATGATCAGATGATGATGGCTGAAACGTTTGATCTATTTGAGCATAGTGTCCCCCAATTGCTGGCTTCCGATCATTTTCATCCCAATGCACAGGGATATGAAGAAATTGCTGAACGAATCGTAGAAGTGTTGGGAATTAACGATGTACATGGTCAGAGGGTGGAAACAGATGACGAATAATATTAGAGAGATTGTGTTGTCAGTTGAGCACTTGAAGAAGAGAATCAAGAAAAAGTGGATCATCAAGGATGTTTCATTTGAAGTTCATGCTGGTGAAGTATTCGGCTTCCTAGGGCCCAATGGGGCGGGTAAGACAACAACGATCCGCATGCTGGTTGACCTGATCAAGCCCACAGACGGTGTTGTTAAAGTATGCGGATATCCTGTGCATCGACAACCGGAGCAAGCGCTGAAATATGTAGGCTCCATCGTGGAGAATCCAGAAATGTACTCCTATTTGACCGGATTTGAAAATTTAGAGCATTTTGCGAGAATGCAGCCAGGCATTACGGAAGAACGCATAAATGAAGTAGCTGAGATTGTAGGTCTTGATCAGCGAATTCACGAGAAAGTCAGTACATATTCTCTTGGCATGAGACAGAGGCTGGGAATTGCACAAGCCCTTCTTGGTGATCCGAAGCTATTAATTCTTGATGAGCCTACCAATGGCCTTGATCCGAAAGGGATAAAGGAGCTCAGAGCTTTTATACGAAAACTTGCGGATGAAGGACTTGCTGTGTTTGTCAGCAGCCATCTGCTAAGCGAAATCCAGCTCATGTGTGACAGAGTTGCAATTATAAGCAACGGTGAGATCCTCACGGTAGGCAAGGTCGATGAACTGATTGAGGATCATAGCAATATCACGATCTGGCATTTATCTCCCAAGGACGAGGGAGTCCGCTGGCTTCTCAGCCATCCGCAGGTTAGAGCGCTTGAGGATGCGAGCATGCTGGATGATACTTTGACAGCGAGTTTGGGCAATAACGCAATTATCACTGAAATGCCCGAAGGACTAATTCCGGATCTGGTAAGAACCATGGTTCGCGCAGGGATTAAGGTAGAAGGAGTACAGAAGGTGAACCCTACGCTTGAACAATTATTTTTGAAGATGACAGAAGGTGAATGGTTTGAATAGTTTGCTGCCTCTTGTTCGAAATGAAGTGATCAAAATGATCAAGAAAAAGAGGTTTTATGTCATTCTGCTGGTATTAGTCGTACTAACACCGATGTTTACGTATGCTCAGATGAGAGAATCTGAAACAAAACGTGAAAAGTTCGGTAATGACTGGCGGCTTGAAATGCAGCAGGCAATCACGGATAATCAGAATTCACTAGGCAGTGATCGCGTGCCGGAAGAGTGGAAGCAGTATCGGCGAATTTACATTCAACAGCTTCAGTACTATTTGGATCACGATATCAATCCGAATGAACCGAGCGGCGTTACATTTACGAGAGAGTTCATGAACAATTCAATCAATTTGTTTATTCCGCTGCTCGTGGTCGCTATGGCTTCTGATCTTGTATCGGGCGAGAGGACGACTGGGACAATTAAGATGCTCCTGACGAGGCCCGTCAAACGGTGGAAGATATTGCTTAGCAAACTAATAACACTGCTTATGTTTGTTTCACTTATTGTCCTTGCCGTATTTGTTATTTGTTATCTTATTGCAGGTCTGTTTTTCGGATTTAAGGGCTTTACCTTCCCTATCTTTACCGGGTTTCTGATCAATGGCTCTGATGTGGATATGAGCAGAGTTCATGTCGTGGAGCAGTGGGAGTACCTGCTTATGCAGTCCGGATTGATATGGTTTGTCAGTATCATAGTTGCGGTGCTGTCCTTTATGGTGTCTACTCTTGTGAGAAGCACTTCCGCAAGTATCGTCGTTATGATGGCGGCTCTTATCGCCGGCACCATACTGACTAATATGGCATCCTCATGGGACAGCGCAAAATATTTATTCATGGTAAATTTGAATCTGACCGGTTATTTAGCCGGGAATTTGCCGCCTATAGAAGGCATGACGCTTCTATTTTCGCTCTGTGTGCTGACCATGTGGGGCATCGTCTCGCTTGTTGTTTCATTCCTTGTCTTTACGAAACGGGATATCTTGAATTAAAATGGACAAGGATAAGAAACATCTGTTTGCATTTTTAGGATGAGAACAGCATAGCTTGAAGACAACTTTATTCGTTCTTTAGAATCAATTTCATAATACCTTTAGCTGCTTAAATCAGGGTATATAGAACAAAATGATTTTTATTTGTCTATATAGTTTCAAATTTACCTTTTTAATGAGTTATGAAATTGATTCTAGTTCATCATTTTATCTAAATAAATTTTAACAGTGTGATCATTCATGAAGAGTGAAGGCATAAGAGGGGGAGCATTCATGACCCAAGAGATGGATCTATCTGCTGACGTATCCGGTAATACCGGTTATGAAGCAGACGACATTCAAGTGCTGGAGGGACTTGTCGCTGTACGAAAAAGACCGGGTATGTACATTGGCAGCACAAGTAGCTCTGGCTTACATCATTTAGTCTGGGAAATTGTCGACAACGCTGTCGATGAGCATTTAGCAAAATACTGTGACAAGATTGAAATTACGCTACATAAAGACGCATCCGTTACGGTGCAGGATAATGGACGAGGCATTCCGACAGGAATGCACAAGACAGGTATTCCTACGCCTCAGGTCGTGTACACGATACTGCACGCAGGTGGCAAGTTTGGCGGAGGCGGTTACAAAAAATCCGGAGGCCTTCATGGTGTCGGCGCTTCGGTAACGAACGCCTTATCCGAGTTCCTGGAGGTGGAAATCTATCGGGAAGGTAAAATTCATCGGCAGCGCTTTGAATACTGGGTGGATAAGAAAGGGACCGAGCATGTTGGCGAGCCGGTTACAGGTCTTGAGGTCATCGGAAATACTCGACAAACCGGCACCAAGGTAAGATTCAAGCCGGATATTAAAGTTTTTAAATCCGGTATTTCTCTTAGCTACGATACGCTGGCTGAGCGTCTGCAGGAGATTGCATTCCTGAACTCAGGGCTTCGTATACTGCTTAAGGATGAACGCAGCGGGAATCAAGATGAGTATTACTACGAAGGAGGAGCAAGTCAATTCGTAGCCTATTTGAATGAAGGCAAGGATCTTCTGACAGATGTCATCCATTTTAATGCGGAAAAAGAGGATATCGAAGTCGAAATCGCGATCCAGTATAATGCGGGTTATACCGAAACGATTGTATCGTTCGTTAACTCTATTCCTACACGCGGCGGCGGAACACATGAAACAGGCTTCAAAACGGCGTATACGCGAATCATGAATGAATATGCACGTCGTACGAGCATGATCAAGGAAAAAGACAAAAATCTCGAAGGAAATGATCTGCGCGAGGGCATGATGGCCATAATCAGTGTTAAAATGTCCGAAGTGGAGTTTGTCGGCCAGACCAAAGATCAGCTGGGCAGTGCGTCTGCCCGCAGTACAGTGGATCAGGTCGTTACAGAGAGCATGCAGCGTTTTCTCGAAGAGAATCCACAGGTTGCACAGACCTTGATCAAAAAGGCAGTGCAGGCTTCCAAAGCGAGAGAAGCGGCACGTAAAGCCAGAGATGATATGCGATCCGGCAAGAAGCGGAGTGAAAGCTCTAACCTAGGAGGTAAACTGACACCGGCACAGTCCAAAGATTACTCTCGTAATGAGCTGTTCATCGTCGAAGGTGACTCCGCAGGCGGTTCGGCGAAGCAAGGGCGGGATTCCAAAATTCAGGCGATTCTGCCGCTCAAAGGCAAGCCCATGAATCCGGAGAAGGCGAAGCTGGCGGATATTATGAAGAACGAGGAATACCGGGCAATTATGTCCGCTATCGGTGCAGGTATTGGTACTGAGTTTGCAGTGGAAGACAGCAACTACTCCAAGATCATTATTATGACAGATGCGGATACAGACGGCGCACATATCCAGGTATTATTGCTGACGTTCTTTTATCGCTATATGAAGCCGCTCATTGATGCAGGCAAGGTGTATATAGCACAGCCGCCTCTCTATAAGATTAGCCGCAAGACAGGCAAGCTTGAAACGGTTCGTTACGCATTTACTGAGGATCAGCTGCAAATTTACTTGAAGGAATTCGGCAAAAATTACGAGTTGCAGCGTTATAAAGGTCTGGGAGAGATGAATCCGGATCAGCTGTGGGAAACAACGATGGATCCGGATACCCGGACTTTACTGCAGGTGAAGATTGAAGATGCAGCCAAAGCCGAAAGAAGAGTAACCACATTAATGGGTGATAAGGTTGATCCGCGTAAGCGCTGGATCGTTGAAAACGTAGATTTTACAGAGTACGAAGAATAGAAGGTGCTTTGAATGAGTTTATCTGAACAATTTTTACCGGCATTTCTGGAAGAAATCGTAGGCGATCGATTCGGTCGATATTCAAAATACATTATTCAGGATCGGGCGATACCTGATGTGCGTGACGGACTTAAGCCTGTTCAGCGTCGTATCTTGTATGCCATGTACGATTCAAACAATACGCCTGACAAACCGTACCGCAAATCTGCAAAAACCGTCGGTGATGTCATGGGTAATTATCATCCTCACGGAGATTCCTCCATTTATGAGGGAATGGTGCGTATGGCACAGCCTTGGAAGATGGGACATGTGCTCATTGACGGACACGGAAACTGGGGTTCACAGGATGATGATCCGGCGGCAGCGATGCGCTATACCGAAGCACGTTTGTCACCGATTGCCATGGAGATTCTGCGCGACATTGAGAAGCGTACGGTTCTATTTAAGGACAATTTTGATAATACGGCAAAAGAACCTGTAGTTCTCCCATCCCGATTCCCGAATCTACTCGTGAACGGGGCGAGCGGAATTTCGTCCGGCTTTGCAACAGAGATTCCGACACATAATTTAAGAGAAGTTATTGATGCATGTATTGCTGTAATGGAGAAGCCTTCAATCTCTCTTGAAGAGATTATGACTTTTATCAAAGGACCGGACTTTCCTACAGGCGGTATCATTATGGGCGGCAGCGGAATTCTGGACGCCTATCGTACGGGAAAAGGCCGCATATATATTCGCTCCAAAACCGATATCGAAAATTTGCGAGGCGGTAAGCAGCAGATCATTATTACCGAAATTCCTTATCAGGTCGTTAAGTCACGGCTTGTTACCGCGATGGAAACGATTCGCTTGGAGAAGAAGATCGAGGGTATCGCTGAGGTTCGAGACGAGAGCGGACGTGAAGGCTTGCGTATCGTCGTTGAACTTAAGAAAGAAGCGGACGCCCAAGGCATTCTTAACTATCTGCTCAAAAAAACCGATCTTCAAGTCACGTATAACTTCAATATGGTGGCAATTGTTAATAAAGCACCTCATCAGCTTGGACTTAAGCCGATACTTGATGCTTATATTGCACATCAGCGCGAAGTTGTAACCCATCGAACGCAGTACGATCTCGAAAAAGCCGAGGATCGGGCTCATGTTCTGGAAGGTCTTGTAAAAGCACTTAATATTCTGGATGAAGTTATTGCAGCAATTAAAGCGTCCAAGAATCGTCAGGATGCCCAGAACAATCTGGAATGGATGTTTGGCTTTACCGACCGGCAGGCAGACTCCATACTTACGTTGCAGTTGTATCGTCTAACGAACCTGGAGATCACGACACTGCAAAAAGAGCTGGATGAGATCCAGAAGAAAGTCGCCGAACTGCGGAGTATTCTCGAAAGTGATCGGAAGCTCATCAGTATCATTCGGAAGGAACTCAAAGAAATCCGGGAGAAGTACGGAATAGATCGCCGTTCTTCTATTCAGGAAGAGGTAGAAGAACTGAAGGTGAATCTTGAGGTTCTCGTCAATTCTGAAGATGTGCTCGTAACATTGTCCAATGAAGGTTACATCAAGCGCACAAGTATGCTCTCCTTTACCCGTTCAGGGGGAGACCGGAGCAGTTCGGGTGTGATTGAAGGTGATGTGATTTCTTCTTACTATGATGTAAATACTCTCGATAATTTGCTCGTGTTTACACAGCGGGGACAATACTACCTCCTGCCTGTACATCAGGTGCCGGAATTCAAATGGAAGGACCCGGGGACAGCCATCGTTAACGTCATTCCCTTATCGAAGGAAGATCGAGTCGTCAGCATCATACCGATACGCAGCTTCGATCAAGAAGAAGCAAGCCTTGTGTTCGTAACACGAAGAGGGCAGGTCAAGCGTACTGCACTGAAAGATTATATTACCAAGCGTTCCTCGGCAGTTGCCGCATGCAAGGTCGGAGCGAATGATGAAGTTATCCGTGTCCATCTCAGTACGGGAGGAAGGCACATCCTGCTTGTCTCCAAGCTGGGCCAAAGTGTAAGATTCCTAGAGGATGAAGTGAACACAATGGGCCGGGTATCCGGCGGTGTGAAAGGAATTCAATTAAAGGACGAGGATGAGCTCGTCTCTGCTCTATGGGTTGATGAGGATGAAGGAGAAATCTTTACAATATCGGACCTTGGATATGGGAAGAGATCACTTCTACTTGATTATCCACTGCAGTCCCGCGGCGGCAAAGGTGTTGCCACCTTTGAATTCAAAGAGGGCAAACGTGTCAAACCGAATGGCAGCCGTATCGTCGCTGCATACCATGTTAAAGAACCACTGCAATTGCTCGCGTTGACAGAACAAGGCAAAATGATTGGATTTTCTACAGAGTCGGCACCGATCTCTGATAAGAGAAGTATAGGCAAAGCCTTGGTCAGCATAGAGAAGAACGACTCGATTGTACGAGTAATATATAATCGGGCGGATGACTCAACATCCTAAAATACGTCATAAGAGCCTCTGATGTGCCAGGAAACGGCATCAGGGGCTTTTTTTGACGTTACAATGCAAAGTATAAGAACCTTCGTCGATACCGGTCGAGTCGCCAAAACGGGGAAGGAATTGCATCAAAAAGAGCGAAATGATTCATCAGCTAAATAGTTAATGATCCAACACTTATTCTCTACATGAGAGGGGAGAAGAACAGATGCATTCTTCTGAATTCGCCAAACTATGGGCAAGGCTTACGAAGGACTACAAAGCCCATATGGATCAAGCCCTTGCTCCTGCATTAACCGAGGCTCAGCTCACGGTGCTTGAACTGTTATCTGAGCAGCCCCGTATGAAGCCGTCCGAATTCATTCCTTATTTGTCTACAACACCTGCAGCTATAACGATGCTGCTCGACCGAATGGAAAAGAATGAACTTATACTTCGCAGCAGGGATGATCGCGATCGCCGAATTGTTTGGGTCACTTTAACAGAGAGAGGAAAGCAAGAGGCGCTGCGAGGGATGATTATCCGTGAAGATTTTATTAGCGGTACCCTTGGCAAGATTTCTTCACACAATCAACAGCTGCTCGTGTACCTGCTGACCAAGATTACTTCCCAAAGCTCCCCAACCAAGCAAACCTCTTAATAGAAATTGAACGATTTCCACCTTCTAAAGGAATACGTGCTGCGTATTCCTTTTTTGTTTGGGCAATATATGTGATACGAAAATAATTACATATAGAAGGTGTTGACTATTTTTAAAATCGGTCTATAATAATACTTTGTAGTCCTTATAGTTCGTATACGAAATATTTTGTAAAATAATCATTTTGTAGCAAAGGTGAGTACAATGCTGGAATACGATGAGATGTACCAGATATTTTCATCCTTTCGTCAAGTGAACCAGAGCTTTCATCGATTATTCTGGAAACAGGAAGAGGAGATGGAGATTACACGTATTCAAATGCTGGTATTATCCATTCTAATTGAGCATCCTAACATTGGATTGGCTGAATTAGCGGAGCTCTGCCATATGGGTAGTAGTACAACGAGTGGTGTCGTTGACCGTCTTGTCAAAGCTGAACTCGTGGAGAGAGCAAGATGCCTGCATGATCGGAGGTCGCTGGTGCTTCAGGTGACGGAGAAAGGGAGAGAAGTGCAGAAGAGAGTCTATGAGCTATGGATGTCGAAAGTATCTCATATGATGGATTTACCCAGGGAAGATATCGATAATTTGCTTCGTATTCATTCCTTGATGCTTGAGAAGATGGAGAAAGAGAGATGATTTATTAATATGAGTAGTATTGCTGCAAATCAGTCTGGGAAGACGATAGAATTCAAAAAAGGTCCAATCTTATTTGCGATGCTGCTTGGCGCGTTTGTTGCCTTTTTGAACCAAACCTTACTTAACGTTGCTCTGCCTAAGATTATGGAGGACCTCAGCGTAGGCCCAACCACCGTCCAATGGCTGTCCACTGGTTTTATGCTTGTGAACGGGGTTCTTATTCCAATTACCGCTTATTTGATGGCGAAGTTTACAACAAGACAAATTTTTATTACCGGAATGAGTTTATTTACAATAGGTACTCTTCTGTGTGCATTAAGCCCTACCTTTGCTGTGCTCATGACCGGACGTGTTATTCAGGCAGCAGGTGCAGGTGTCATCATGCCGCTATTATCGGTTGTTATCCTTAATATTTTCCCGATCGAGCAGCGTGGACGTGCAATGGGTATGATCGGTATTGCCATGATTCTGGCTCCGGCAATTGGACCTACATTATCTGGATGGGTCGTCCAAACCTTTGACAGCTGGAAATTGTTATTCTATATTATTCTCCCAATTGCTATAATCGCGGTGTTTGTTGGGATGAAGTTTGTTAAAAATGTTACAGAAGTATCTAATCCAACCTTGGACGTTACTTCGGTTATTTTATCAACTATCGGTTTTGGAGGACTGTTGTACGGCTTCAGTGATGCAGGCTCCAACGGTTGGAATGATCCGATCGTTATCACCTGCTTGGTCGTAGGTGCTATCTCCTTGCTGCTGTTTGTTCTTCGTCAATTCAAGATGGATGTTCCACTGCTGGAGTTCAGAGTGTTCAAGAACCCAATGTATACGCTGAATACAGCGGTTCTCATTGTTGTAACAATGGCGATGTTCTCAGGCATGATCCTACTGCCAATTTATTTGCAAACGATTCGTGGAATCAGTGCTCTTGATTCCGGTCTGCTGATGCTTCCAGGTGCAATTGTTATGGGTATCATGTCCCCAATCACCGGTTCCTTGTTTGATAAATTTGGAGCGAAATGGCTGAGCATTATCGGTCTGGTCATTACTATCATTACGACATGGGAATTCAGCACGTTAACGATGGATACATCTTATACACAGCTGATTATCGTGTATACGTTGCGGATGTTCGGGATGTCACTTCTCATGATGCCAGTTCAAACCGCTGCCTTGAATGATATACCTCAAAATCTGAATGCGCACGGAACGGTCATGTTAAATACACTGCGTACCGTATTTGGTGCAATCGGAACTGCTATTTTTATCACATTATTCAGCAACCGTACGACTCATTTTCTTGATACGCATATGGCAGATATTAATCCACAGGATCAAGCTGCGATGCTTCAACTGGCAAATGAGGCGCAAATCAACGGTATAAACTTCTCATTCATTATTGCGACAGGGGTTACCGTGGTGGCACTGGTTCTCGCCTTCTTTATTAAGAGATCCGTACCGAAGGATGCAAAAGGCGTGGCAATGAAAGTGGCAGAAGTCAGCACGAGCGAAAATAAATAATGAAATAATAAAAAAATCCCGGTCTGCGTAAGAAGCAGACCGGGATTTTTAATATATCGTTTTTTATACAAAAGGCTGACTAGCCGCACTTTTATACATTTTCTCAGGCCATTCACTCCAGGGAAACTGGCGTGGCGGAAGGGAAATCAGCTGCACGTGTTCCTTCGTTACCGGATGAGGGAAGCCTACGGACACCGACCAGAGTGCAAGCTGCTGTCCTGGCTTGTTTAATTCAGCTCCATATTTTTGATCACCATATAGAGGACAGCCCATAGCCATACATTGAACTCGTATTTGATGTGATCTCCCTGTATGCAGTACCACCTGAACGAGTGACAGCTTGTCTGTCTGTCCCAGTACATAATAATCCAGAATCGCATTTTTTCCGCCTGACGTACCTTCAGGAACAACGGACACCGTATTGGTTTTCTCATTCTTGAGAAGTGTATGCGTAAGTCTGCCTTGTTTTGCAGGAGGGGCTCCATGAACAATTGCCATATAGGTCTTCTCAAACTTTCGAGTTCTGACCGAGTCTGATAATCTGGATGCAGCTTTCGATGTTTTGGCAAAGATCATGGCTCCTCCAACAGGTCGATCCAGACGGTGAACGAGGCCAAGATAAACATTTCCCGGCTTCGAGAATCGGACTTTGATATCCTCTTTTAGAATGGACAGCATGTCCATATCGCCTGATGCATCAGCCTGTGTTGGCACATTGACAATTTTTTCGACACCAAGCAGGTGGTTGTCCTCGTATAATATAGATAGCGGCTGTAAATCACTCATTGGATTAAGACTCCCAGCGGCCCAAGATTCCACAAGGCAGCATCATATTGGATGCTGTAATCGGAAGCCCGATCTCACCAGCTGAAATTTTGCCGCCGTATTTGTTTTGCATCGTCATCGTTAACATATTGGATAGCACGGTTGGTGAGATTCCTGTTGTATACGAATTGATGAGGACAAACAGCGGGTTATCTGTCAGAATGCCTGTACAAGACTCCAGGAACGGATAAAGGTTCTGTTCCAGCTTCCACGTCTCACCGTTCGGTCCACGTCCATAGGACGGAGGATCCATAATGATAGCGTCGTAGCGATTACCACGGCGATGCTCGCGTTGAACGAACTTGAATACATCATCTGTAATATAACGGACATGACGGTCGCCAAGGCCCGAGAGCTGTACATTTTCTTTAGCCCATTGAACCATACCCTTCGCTGCATCAACGTGTACAACGCTGGCACCTGCATAGGCACTAGCTACAGTGGCACCACCGGTATAAGCAAACAGATTCAGAACCGAGATCGGTCTGCCGGCATTTTGAATCTTGTCGATCATCCAGCTCCAGTTCGCTGCTTGCTCAGGGAATAAACCCGTATGTTTAAAATTGGTTGGCTTAATATAGAATTTGAGCTCATCGTAAGAGATCGTCCAACGTTCAGGAATGGTTTTTTTTATATCCCAATTTCCTCCGCCAGAGGAGCTGCGATGATAGTGGCCATGGACGTTTCTCCAGGCTCCGGTTTCTTTCTCAAGAGGCCATATGATCTGTGGATCAGGTCTACGGAGAATAATATCTCCCCAGCGTTCGAGCTTCTCTCCGCCGCCTGTATCTATGAGTTCATAATCTTTCCATTGCTGTGATGCGTACATGTAATAATCCATCCTTCAAGTTCATTTGCTTTTAATAATTACAATTAGGTTCTATTGTACAACAATTACGTGTTTTCATGCCAGTATTCCCCGTTTTTTACGTTATATTAGCTTTAGATGGAATCGGATAGGATTGGATACACGGGAAATGTGCCTAATCGTCTATTTTGGGGTAAAGTAAGATAAGGGAGGTTAAATGATGAGCAATAGCAGAACATGGATCGCAGTAACTCTTGTAGCCCTTGGTTTATTCTCCATCGTGTTGTATACATACTCATTTGTTTCAATGCAATCCGGATTTGACCTCGGATTTCTCCTTTTCGGTGCTGCACCGCTTGCTTATGGCCTGTATGAGCTCTCTTCCATGAAGAAGAGACGGGAGCTTGCCCTTGAGAAGGATCTCATGAAGCTTGCCATGAAGCATGAGTATTTATTGACGATATCTGAAATATCGCTCTACACTGACCTTCACAGTAAGGAAGCAGAACAGATCATCGCCAGCTTACGAAAAAAAGGACTTGTGAAGATCAAGGTTGCCGAGAATGGAACCTGGGTATACGAATTTGAGCCTCTGCTGACGAAAGAACAAAAAATGACCGCTGAACGAGTTTAATGCTGTGGCGAATGGTATTGATATAGAGGATATAAATGGATAAATATAAATAAATTAGAAGAGGCGACGACAAATATGAGCCGTGTTCTCCGAAGAGAAAGCGGCTTATTTGGTGTCGAATATTTAAGAGACTATGCGGTAGTCATACATTTGTCGTAGAGTAGCGGATCAGGCTGTCGTTCTTTGAATGTTGACAATCAATTAGACTCTAATTAGATAGAGACAGAAATGGGAGAAGAGCTTAAGCGAGAAGGAGAGATATCAATGGAGAGACCTTCTGAAGCGATACCGTATAAAAGGATATTAACCGATTATAAGCTGGAGGAAATGCTATGGTCTGAAAGGTCCCTTAGAGACTTAAAAATTTAGCTAAGGGCAAGCAGCAGGTTCTGGAGTGGAGGCATCGTTTCAGTATGCGGTCAGTCATACGATAAACGATTACTACAGCTTGACTCCGGAGGTGCGCAGAGAAGTACCCATTCAATATTTGTTAGAAAAAAGATGGCCTAAACACCCTACAGGTTTTGAATCGAGCGATCATTTTTGGAATGTGAAATGGGGCGTAACGGATGAGCTTGTCCGGATGCTGACACAGTATACCGAGCTATTGCAGCCTGTCCTGTTGAATGAAGAGCACAAAGCCTATATATCAGACTTAGATATGGACCTGTTTGTTATCTTCCAGGTTGCATGGCAGCCTGATCGAATGGGTCAGGAAGGGCTGTATATCCAAAAGTATATCGTCAATTATCACGAAGAGGTCATTCGGGCTTACCAGAACATGATGATTGTATTTTGCTACCATGCTTTTGGACGTATTCCGGAACGAATTGAAGTCAATTGTTTGCTGGATCGGCGAAAGATAACCTTAATCCCGGATGAGCACAGATATAATGAGGCATTGGACTATGTTAAGCTCGTTATGCCTCTGTGTCTAGATACCGTTGGAGCGTCGGATATTCCGCTATACGACGCTCCAAGCAAAGTCAATTAACAGCTCAGAGATCATGTATCTTGCTGGGCTAGAAAGGTTTGAACCAGCTGGCGATAATCTTCATGATTATCATAGCTGTTGTACATACGATTATGAACCGTTTGGGCGCTTCCAAAAAAGAAGCGTTCAAATTGACTTTGTCTTCCTCCAAAGGGGCCAGCAGTAAGCTCCCAGACCATTCTGAATAATGCAATACGATCCTTGGCGTCCGATGTGTGGCCTTTTAAATATTGATTTACATATGGACCTGGTTCTGACGAAAGATCATCCTTCATAGGGGTCATAATGATGCCGCTGGATCCAAGCAATTGGAGCATATTGATTACCTCAAGATAAAATGGGGGGAATTGAACATTTGCAGCGAGTAGTGGACTGCTTGAAGGGATCAAGATGCCCTGTGCATCCAGCTCAGCAGAAGTCTCAGAAGCAAGTCGGAGAGCCTTGAAATTTTCCAGCATTGTCATGATTTTTGAGACATTTGCAATAGAAAGAGACTCCATCCCAGCATTTTGTTCGTCTGCCAAAGTTTCAAATAAACCAAGGAGAAATTCAGTTTTGGCAATGTAACGTGATATAATTTGATGTCCGATATGGGTATGGAAGTGGCCTTCATGAAAAAGCTTGAAGCTTATCGTTGCATCCCCATAATAGAACATACGGTTATGGGGTACCAGTACCCTGTCAAAAATAACTAATGTGTCCATCTCTTCAAATCTGGAGCTCAGAGGATGATCATAAGTGCATACGGAAGCATGACTTTCACGACAAATAAAGGTCATTCCTTCAAGATCATTCGGAACGGCAAATGCAAAGGCATAGGGGTTTACTTCATCTAGAGGTGCAAGGGAAGGGGTAGGAAAGACGATCATTTCGTCACAGGTTGCTCCTTGTGTAGCCATCATAAAGGCTCCGCTGACGATGTAACCCTCATCGGTAACTTCTTCAACCTTTGCAGCGATAGAATCCTCGAGCTGATCGAATTGTCCGGACCACTTGCTTGCAGGTGGTTGAATAAAGGCATGGGACAGGGTAATGTCATGGTCTCTGCAGTAGGCATAGTAGTCTCTTAAGTTTTGAGCGAATACGGGGTTATGCTCTTCCAGCGTATGTGCAGCGGTATAGAAGGACATTATGGCCGTATTCATGTAATCTGGTGATCTTCCAAGAAAACCGTGATGCTCCCTTGACCATAGCTCAATCATTTTTCTTCGTTTCTGCAAATCTTCCAAGCTGCGTGGAGGTAGATAAGATAGACTGACGGATTCTCCAGTATCAGGAGATAAATAAGTCATTTGATCTTTATATTTATTATCGCACTGCATGTCATACAATTTAGCCTGAGTCTGAATAAGTCCACTAAATACGGGATGCTTAGATAATGGACCCGTAACTCGTTCACCTTTATACCATAGATTAATGTTTTGGCGATCGATTCGTTCAATGTACTGTTTACCGTTTTTAATTGGCATATCGTTCACCTCTTTGGGTACTGTTCGTTAATACGTCCCGTTATTATTTTTAGCATAATGTACGGGAGAACGAGTTCATAAGTACCTTGTACCTAGGCTCTTTAGAGAAGAAAGGGCGTTTGTCCGGTCATGAATAACAAGCATTATGATAGTTAACCTACACATATACACGAGAGGAGCTTCTGGAATTTGAAACTTGTGCATAACGAAGAATTGCTAATGAAGTTCATCCGAACATATGAACTGGATATACTGCTGAACACCGTAAGTGTTCACGACATGAAGTTATATGAGCTTACGTATGGGGATCGGGTATGCTCGAGCGGAGACGAGATCGACCATTTGTTTTTCCTGGTACAGGGCAGGCTCAAGGTCTATACGACGATGTCGAATGGAAAGTCACTTGCTCTCCGGTTCAACGATCCGCTCAGCTTGATCGGAGACGTGGAGCTGGTTACGAAGAATAAAGCAAGTACGACAGTGGAATGTGTAAGACCCGCGATTCTGATTGGGATCAGCTATACAGCACTTAATCAGCATTACATCAGTCAGCCGGCATTTCTGCATTTCTTGTTGGAACAAATGTGTTATAAGCTGACGAGTCTGAATCGTGCGAGCAGTGTTAATTTGTTGTATCCATTAGATAAGAAATTTGCGGGGTATTTGACATCCATGATGCTGGATTCAGAGTCGGGTGTTGTCTTAAGTAAAATACCAAGCCGCAGCCTGAACGAAATTGCTGATTTGCTTGGTACAAGCTATCGGCATCTAAACAGGGTGGTCAAACATTTTACGGAGATCGGCATACTCGAACGCAGGCGAGGTGAGCTTATATTGTTGAATGAACAACAGTTGAGAGAAATCGCTCCTGATGATTTGTATTTAAAGAGGTAGGTGAATCAATTTCATAATACCTTTAGCTGCTTAAATCAAGGGTATTAATGAGTTATGAAATTGATTCAGGTGCGAAATCAAAATAAAAGATGACAGCCATCTGCTGTCATCAGTAATCATTATCTATGGCAATCGCACTTAGCTTAATAAAATGGCTGATTAAAGCATGCCGTTAGCTGAGATACGGAAGCATTTTTGCGCAAGGACTCAAATAAGTGGATTGCCTTTTTGAAATAATTGTCATTATTAAGTCTGTCAGCTGCCCATAATGTATAAACTGCTGTGCATAGCGCCTCAGAATGCTGATTGTTCAGCTGTTCATACTGAGCGAGCAAGTATTGATAAGATAAATATTGAGGCGCCATATTACGGTCTGCATAATAATTGTAACTGTTGATATTTTGCTTAAAGAGCGATAATTGTCGGTCAATACAGTATCCATGTTCAATCGCAGACTCGAGCAATGTCGAGAGACCGATCAGCAACGCATCACTTGAATTGTTCTCAAGATAAGTTTCAAATTCGGACAGCTTGCTTACATTCCCTCGTAATATTTTCAATGTTAACAAGTGAACTGCAGCAAATGATTTGAATTCCTCAATTACCGCTTCTCCCTCCTCGGTACAGTCGCTAAGCCAGCTCAAATCCGAATAGAAAGAGATATATTTAATGGACTCAGAGTACTGTTTCAGCTTTTGGTACGATATGCTGGTCATCATGTGACTATAGCTAAAATAGTAGATGATATGCTTGTTGTATATATTGGTAGGACAATTTCGATGTACCATATCAAAATGTACCTGTTCAGCAGCATGTAACAAAGCGCGGGATAAAGTGATTACTTCCTCCCAGTCCTCGTGTGCACAGCGTGCTTCGATACTTTTAATAAGAGAATCCAGATTGTTAGCTCTAACAAGTATATCAGGCTCTTCGACCATACTCACCTTCTCCTCAGTCTCACAAATTTACTTTATTTTACATTTAGGTATACCAAAGGTCAATATATTCGTGAAAATTATTAGTTAATTAGATAAGGATTTTGCATAATACCTTAGAAAAACAATTAATCAACTATATCTAGATTGAAATGGTTCAATTTAACTAGATATATACCTCTTTACTCAGCTGTTAAGCTAGTTTAGATGAATTAATTAGGCGAATGATGTTTATTGAATATCCATTTGTATATGGAATGTAAATACTATTAAACTATTAACTAGAAATAAAAACACTATGATAAAAATATATTTCTGTTCCTGCTGCATGGGATACAAAGGGTACATAAGAAGGTAAACGGCGTACCATATGATTTGAAACATCAGAAGTCATGGGTTATAGTTCCTAATTAGTACGGGAGAGCGGGATTCAAATTATGGTTGTAGTATCAATTTAAATGCTTCATGCTGTGACTTTCTGTTGAAGAATGAATAAGCGTATTAATACTCATCATAACGGGATCTAATTGTCGCAGAAATGGAGGAGCTTTATGATTAGAAAAACGCAAAGTCATCATTTAAATCGATTCTTTCACGAAAACCCAAAATTCACGGCTACAGCTGACGAAGAACTTCTGCACGAGGCCTACCGTTCGTTAGAGAATGCCTTTGATTCCGCATTTGGAGGAACCGAAGCGGTGCACCAGCTTATCTCACCTATTGAGCTCATGTTCTTAATGAACTATGCCAAGGTATATAGTCAGCCCAAAGCGATGGAAATGGTGGAACAAACGCTGCGTCGCATGTACCAGAGCAGTGTATATGATCATATCGGTTACGGTTTTTTCACATATTCGGCAGATGAGAGGGGGCATGTCCCGCATTTTGAAAAAAGGCTAAATGACAATGCCCTGCTCGCAATGGCCTACCTTGAAGCATATCAGCTGACAGAACATCAGCTGTATTCGGAAGTCGCAGAATCCATTTTCTCCTATGTGTTAAGAGATATGACTTCGTCTGAAGGTGCCTTCTATTGCGCAGAAGCTGCAAATTCGGAAGGGGAGACAGGGCAATATTATGTATTTACCCGGCAAGAGATTGCAGATGTTCTGGGTGTAGAGGGGATGCATCGATATTGTAATGTGTACGGAATTGAACCTCAGGGTGAATTCACAGGGAAGAGCATTCCTAGCCTGATGAAAGGAACTCCTGAGGAGCAAGCGGAGCGGAGAGGAATTAACCCGCTTGGCTTACGCAATTTGCTGGAGGAAGATCGACAGAAGCTGTTCCAATATCGTGAGACGAGGGTACGCCCAGTTAATGATAACCGTATACTTACAGCCTCGAATGGTCTGATGATTGCAGCTCTGGCCAAGGGTGCTAAAGCTTTGCAGCAAACTAAATATGTAGATGCTGCAGCGAATGCGGCAGATTTCATATGGACCAAGTTGCGAGATCATGAGGGCAATCTGTTCTCTGGTTATCAAGATGGAGAGTTAACGGATGCAGTGAATGCAGAAGACTATGCCTACTTGGCCTGGGGGCTAGTAGAGTTGTATGAAGCTACCGGGCAGCCATCTTATTTGGCTCAAGCGCTGGAGCTTAAGGATGTACTGTTCAGACTATACCTGGACTCCGAAAAAGCGAGCTTCCATATGTCAGGAGAAGGTCAAGAGCAGCCACAAACTCACAGTAACGGGATTGATGGTTTGCCTCCAGGTAGCAGGGGGCTCTTCCTCCTGATCACCAAATGGGCAGCTATAACTCAGGATAAAGAACTACTGCAGAGGGGAGAACAATGGCTCCATACTATAGCGGGGGCTGCGAGTTCCAATGCTGACAGTCATGCAATGTATTTGCTTGGAATATCCTATGCACGTCAAGGAGGACGCCAAATTATAATCAGTGGAAGAACGAATGATATCAAGATGCAGGAGATGATCTCCATCATCCATAAGTCATATACGCCAGATGCTTCCATTATCATTAATTATGAAGGCAAAACAGAGAATGCCTTGTCAGAACTTATTCCTGGTTTAGACGACAAACCCGCCATAAATGGTGAGGGAACCGTGTACATTGGCCAAAATTTCTCCTGGAGTGCCCCTGTAAATTCAACCGAACAACTTCGAGAAGAGTTCAAGCCTGTAAACTGATGAATAAAAATAAATAAAAATAAAACCGCCTCAAGCTTATTGCTCGAGGCGGTTTCGTTGTTATGGTTAATAATCTACGTACGAATTCTGGCTGTAATTTCTTCATCAAGCTCCAGTGTGACATCCTCACGGTATGCACGGATATTATACTCTTGATGAACATATCGCAGAATAGCTTCAATCATGTTAGATTCAATGAGATATTGGCTGCGGCCTTGAGCCCAAACCTCGGCTGAGTAGCCTGTATCTTCTTCCCAACTAAGCTCCACCTGTACATCTGTAGGTTTGATCTGCTTACGTTCGGCGATGTGAAGACATATTGCATTAACAATCTCATCCATTGTAATAACCATAAAGCTTAGTACCGTCCGTTTCCGTCATAGATGTTACGGGATTTCTCTTTCTCTTCGCGACGTTTCTTAATCGCTCTGTAGATACCAACACCTAGGCTGATTAACACGAAGATGGCAAGCAGGTTGATCGCAAGACCCAGAAGTTCTCCGAAGAAGCCCATACCTCCGAATAATCCGCCGAAGAGCATACCTGCAAGACCACCAATCATTAGACCTTTCATGAGTGATCCGCCGCTGAAAAATCCGCGGTTTTGGTTCGTTGTCGAATTTGTTGCATTGTTATTACGATTCGTAGTGGAATTAGAAACATTGCTATTATTATCAGTGGAACGATTCGGTGTATTTGTATAAGATTTAGTACCGGATTTGAAACCGCCGCCACCACGGCGTGCATCTGCGTTATCTGGAATGGCTACCGTTGAAAAGATCAAAGTAAATGCCATCATGACCATAAGAAGACGTTTTGAGCTGAACCATTTTTTCATGTGTAAAATGTTCCTCCTAAGAGTGATTTTTAGTGTTTACTAACTTACATACGCTTAAAAAATAGGTTGGTTTCATATTTTTTAAGAATTCATAAATTAATGTGAATTGGATGCTTCGTGTTCAGCAAGACCGGAACTGATCAATCCGGATACCCAATCACACCAATTCATTCCTGCCTTGGCTTTCATTGCTGCCTTCGTGTTGACAATATAATCACCGAAATAGGAATGAGTGGGCTGCACTGCTTCGTCTGGAAGAGCTTTGAGAAGATCTTCATAATACTCTTGACGAATCTGGTACCACTGTCTGCGTTCTTCAATCCATTGCCTGAGCAGCTCCGGATTCGTGATTTGAAAACAAATCAGCCGAAGACTCAGTTCGTCCCGAATAGGCGATGTGGACACGGGTGTATACATCCATTCCAGTAATACCTGGATTCCTTTATCCGTGATCGTATACATCTTCTTATCCGGCTTATCTGTCTGCTCGATCCAGCGTGAAGAGAGAAGCTCATCTTCTTCCATACGGGATAGCAGCGGATAGATCTGACTGTGTTTAGCAGGCCAGTGGGGCTGAATCTTCAGCATGAGATCATAGCCAGATGATTCATCACGTGTCAATAACCCGAGCAAACCATAAGACAGTATGTTCAAGTGGACATGTCTCCTTTACTAAACTATAGCCTTGAATAATAGCGTAAAAGCGTTTTCCAGGACTATATATGTTTAAAAGTGTACACCACAACTGTATGGTTTGACAACCGTTTTTGCCGTATGACGGATAAACTGTTGTTATAAATGTCACAGAAATTTAATAAAAAATGGCCTGGACTGCTATATAGCAATCCAGACCCAAGGGATTAGAGAGATGCCTGGTTCTCATAACCATCCACAACAAGATCGAGAGCGCCTGTCTTAGGATCAATGATCATGCCGTGAACAGGAGTACCTGGGGGCAGTAGTGGGTGATTACGAATCAACTCCACAGTTTCCATTACCCCTTCACTTACATTGTCAAACCCGCGCAGCCAGCGTTCGAGCTTAATTCCTGCGTGGTCAATCGTCTTAAGGACTTTCTCGTCGATGCCGCGTTCCACCATATGAGAGAGCATCGCTTCGCTGTTCAGCGCTGCCATACCGCATTCGTGATGGCCGACAACGACAACCTCTTCAGCACCCAGCTCATATAGGCCGACTAGTACGCTTCGCATCGCGCTTCCGAATGGATGTGAGATGATAGCGCCTGCTGTCTTAACGATCTTGACATCACCGTTTTTGAAATTCATGGCTTTGGGAAGCAGCTCGACAAGACGGGTGTCCATACAAGTTACGATCATCATTTTTTTCTGCGGGAATTTATCGGAGATATAGGCTTCATATTCTTTTTTTTCAACGAAGCTACGATTATGCTCCATAATTTGACTAATACTGTTCATGGTTTATACCCCCATAGTTAATAAGTAATTTTTTTCAGGCATTGACTGTACGTTCATCGCGTGGAAAAATGTATAAGCCATAGTGCTGACCACTGCTGGATAGACGTAAGGACAGGTCTCCCGGATCGGTTGCCAAATTCAGCTCTTCTTCAAAAAAAACAGCCTTCTGGCTGTCCAATATAAACGTTAGATCCGGAACGTTCGTATCCAGTACGATATCCGCGTCTTCTTGCTCATCTACGATGCGAAATGCAGGAACTCCGCTAACCGCACAGCCGCACCCCTCGCTATCATACATCAGTCGAATGAAGCCTGGCCTGTTACCGAGAACTTTGGTCAGGAGTTCTTCAGCTGCCTTACTAAGGTTGATTTTCATAATGTAGGCCCACTCCTTTGCTTAGAATCAAAATGGAGTCAAATCTGTTTTCTTTTAGAGTTCTAAGATACGCCCTAGTTAACGTTCTTAAATGTTGATTATAATCTTAGCAAAAAGTATGATCAATAGGAAGGTGAATTATATATGGATGGGGTGACGATTATGAGCCAGCAATTACAGGCTAAGTTAGAGCAATTTCTGGATCTTAACAAAAAAATCAAAAGCTATAATGAAGCGATTGGACTCCTGCACTGGGACATGAGCACGGGTGCACCGCGTAAAGGGATTGATTCCCGTTCAGAAACGATAGGAATGCTGTCATCGGAAGCTTTTAAACTGCAGACATCAGAAGAAATGAAAGCTTTGGTCTCATATTTGAAACAAGAGAATGAATTTGCAGCTCTGTCAGATGTGCATCAGCGATTGATAAATGATTGCGAGAAAGAGCTCGACCGCACACAAACTGTTCCACCAGAGAAGGTTCGCGAATTCAGTGTTCTTACGGCCCAGTCTCAAGCTAAATGGGAAGTGGCCAAAGAGAAAGCCGACTTTGCATCCTTTGAGCCCTACTTATCTCGTATTGTTGCCATGCAGAGTGAATTTATTGATTATTACGGTGTGAAAAATACGCGTTATGACACGCTGCTGGATATGTATGAGCCTGATTTGACGGTCGAGAAGCTGGATGAAGTATTTAACCGATTAAAAGCTCGAATTGTTCCCTTGCAGGAAGCAATTAGTCAATCTATACATAAGCCGGATACTTCCTTCCTTAATCAATCCTTTGATGTTAAGCAGCAGTCAGAGTTCAGTAAATATATATTGAAGGAAATGGGATATGATTTTGAGGCAGGTCGATTGGACGAGAGTGTACATCCTTTTGCGATGGGATTGAATCCCGGTGATGTTCGTATTACAACACATTATTATGACAAAGATGTGGCAAGCGCCATCTTCAGCTCTCTGCACGAAGGCGGTCATGCTCTTTATGAGCAAAATATTGATTCGAACTTGGCAGGTACACTGCTTGCTGAAGGAACATCCATGGGAATTCATGAGTCGCAGTCGAGATTGTGGGAGAATATGATTGGCAGAAGCCGGGCTTTCTGGGAACATTATTATCCGGTATTACAGAATTATTTCCCTGCTCAGCTGGAGAACGTTTCACTGGATCAATTCTATGAAGCCATTAATAAGGTGGAAAGCTCGCTTATTCGTATTGAAGCCGATGAGCTCACTTATAATCTTCATATTATTATCCGCTATGAGATCGAGAAAATGCTTTTTAACGAACAGCTGGACGTGAAGGACCTTCCTCAGGTATGGAATGAGAAATATAAAGAGTATTTAGGTGTTACCCCTCCTGATGATGGAGCAGGAGTTCTCCAGGATGTTCATTGGTCAGGAGGAGACTTTGGTTATTTTGGCTCCTACTCGCTTGGAAATATGTATGCAGCCCAAATGATGAATACACTGGCCAAGGAGCTTCCGGAATACGAGAATTATATAAAGGAAGGGAACCTGGCTCCACTCAAAGAGTGGTTGACCGATAAGGTATACCGATATGGCAAATCTCGTAAGCCTTCCGAATTGATTGTTGCTATTACGGGTGAAGAGCTGAATCCGGATTACCTTGCAGATTATCTAGAGAATAAATATAAAGAAATCTATAAACTATAAAGAGATGACAAGATATCGCTCAATATATCTTGTCAAGCTGAAGGACTCTACAAGAGTCCTTCAGCTTTTTTTTGCGTGAATAATAGGGTGATTTACGAGAGTCCTTATCGAGCTGATTAACCAAATGTCGATTGATTGCATAAATATGGTTTCATACATTCTTTATTTTTAAGGGGAGGGCTATTCAATGAAAGGAAAGGCTTGGTGGATGCCTGCTGCAGTTCTTCTGCTGTTATTCAGCGTAGTCCTAAGCGGCTGCAGTTCAAGCAGCAGCGGTAACGTTAAGGTTAACGTTGGCGAAGTGACCCGCTCTGTATTTTATGCACCCGAGTATGTCGCTCACGCGCAAGGCTTCTTCGAGGAAGAAGGTCTGGATGTGGAGATTCAAACGACAGCAGGCGGAGACAAGACGATGGCAGCACTGCTTGCAGGCTCCATTGATATTGCACTTGTAGGTTCAGAAACGTCAATCTATGTGTATCAGCAGGGGGCAGAGGATCCGGTCATTAACTTTGCACAGCTGACGCAAACGGATGGCACCTTCTTATTTGCCAGAGATCAATCGGCCGATTTCGATTGGAGCCAGCTGAAGGGGAGTGAATTCCTTGGCCAAAGAAAAGGTGGCATGCCGCAAATGGCTGGTGAGTTCGCACTAGGTAAGAAGGGGATCGATCCACATAAGGATCTGACACTGATTCAGAACATTGATTTTGCCAATATTACTTCTGCGTTTGCATCGGGTACAGGCGATTATGTACAGCTGTTCGAGCCGCAAGCATCTATCTTTGAAAAAGAGGGCAGAGGCAAGGTCGTTGCTTCATTTGGAGTAGAGAGCGGCAAGCTTCCGTATACCGTATTTATGACCAAACAGAGCTTCATCAAAGACAATAAAGACGTGGTCAGCAAATTTACTAGAAGTATTCACAAGGCGCAATTGTGGGTGGAAGAGCATACAGCACAAGAAATAGCCGACGTGATCATGCCGTATTTCAAAGACGCAGATCGTGACATTGTTGTGAGCAGTGTACAGCGCTATAAGGATCAAGGTACGTATGCATTGGACCCGATTATTGATGATAACGAATGGAATAACCTGCTCGATGTAATGGAGAATGCTGGCGAGCTGCAGGAGAGAGTTCCTGCGTCAGCGATTGTAGACAATACTTTTGCTGAAGAAGCTGCTGGAAAGTAAGGTTCGCCCTTCAGAAAAAGGAAGTGAACAAATGACACGGATTGAACTGGATCAAATTACACATGTGTATGTAACGGAGCGGGAGGCAAAACTGGCCCTTGATTCCATTAGTCTGGAAGTTGCGACTGGCGAATTTGTCAGCCTGGTAGGTCCAAGCGGATGCGGCAAAACAACCATTCTGTCCATGATTGCAGGCCTGCTGCAGCCGACGAAGGGAGAGGTGCGTCTGGCCGGAGAAAAGGTAACGTCACCTTCTTCCCAAGTCGGCTATATGCTGCAGCAGGACTACTTGTATCCATGGTGTACGATTATGGCAAATGCATCCATTGGACTTGAGCTTACCGGTCAGCTTAGCGAAGCTTCGCTGAAAGCAACACGTAATCTGCTAGCTGAAATGGGTCTTTCAGGCACAGAGGATGCATATCCGCAGGCATTGTCAGGCGGGATGCGTCAGCGTGTGGCCCTCGTAAGGACACTCGCAACGAACCCCGATTTGCTGCTGCTTGATGAACCCTTCTCAGCCCTTGATTATCAGACGAAACTGCAGCTTGAGGATCTGATCTCAGAAACGCTGAAGAAGCAGGGAAAGACAGCCATTCTGGTTACACATGATCTGTCAGAGGCTATTGCGGTAAGCGACAGAGTTATCGTGCTGGACAAAAATCCTGGGCGAATCCGCAAGACCTTTGAAGTTCCTGCACCGATCAGGGATGCGAAGCCGTTTCATGCAAGGGAGCAGGTAGGATTCAACGATCTGTTTAACGAAATTTGGGGAGAGCTTGATGACTCCGGAGGAAAGGGGTGATCACGCATAATGGAAGCAAAACCGTGGGAAGCAACTCATGAAAAGGCTCAGGAAGAGCAATGGATTCAAAATATTCATCTTCAGCACAAGAAGCGGAGAAGAAGATGGAGAAGATATGTCAGCCTAACGCAGATTGCGATTCTTATCATGATGTTTTTGTATTGGGAAATAGCGGGCAGATTAAAATGGATTGACGTGCTCCTGTTCAGCTATCCTTCCAAGATTGGTGCACAGCTGTGGAAGGATATGGTCAGCGGCGAAATTTGGCTTCATACCTCAGTTACTGTGTTTGAAACCATTGTCGGCTTCCTGCTGGGCACACTGCTTGGTACGCTCATCGCTGTGCTTATCTGGTGGTCCTCTTTCTTATCGAAGGTGCTTGACCCTTATTTGGTAGTACTTAACAGTATGCCGAAGGTGGCACTTGGACCGATATTTATCGTAATGTTTGGTGCTGGCTTCACAGCGATTGTTATGACGACCATATCGATTACCGTTATTATTACAACGCTTGTTGTGTATAACAGCTTCAATGAAGTGGACGCTAACTATATAAAGGTTGTACGCACATTTGGAGGAAACCGGAAGCATATTTTTCGCAAAGTGATCTTTCCTGCATCCTTCCCTGCGATTGTCTCCACACTTAAGGTGAATGTAGGTTTGGCTTGGATCGGGGTCATTGTGGGAGAATTTCTGGTCGCGAAGGAAGGCCTGGGATATTTAATAATATATGGTTTTCAAGTGTTTAATTTCACACTCGTTATGTCGAGTCTCATTGTCATTGCTGTAGTGGCGACGGTGATGTATCAGCTGGTTGCCTGGCTCGAGCGTAAGCTGATGAGTGGCAGGGAGCATTAATTCATTCTTATTTGAACTATTAGTGTATCCCGGCACAAAACAATATGTCTGTGACATGTCACATTGTTCCAGAAGGAAAAATCGTGTACGATTGATACCTACGATCTGATTGGGCACTAATATAATGTAATTGTTATTTATTGTACTCGCCTTATAGAGAGAAGAGAGGGTTATCATACATGGGTTTCCGCGTTATTAAAACAGCTATTGCTGCCTTAATGGCCGTGCTAATAGCTGATGCTATGCACTTGAAAGGTCCGACGTCGGCAGGGTTGCTTGCTATTCTGGGTGTCGATGTTACACGTAAAAGAAGCCTTAAGACGATCTCGGCGCGATTTTTTGCGTCCGTAGTAGGGCTTCTTTTTGCTTCCGTACTTTTTTTTCTCTTTGGATTTCATTACTGGGTGCTTGCGATTTATATTCTGACGGCATTTCCAGCCATTGTTCGGTTTGGCTTTAAGGAAGGTATTGTCACAGGGTCTGTCGTCGTATTCCGCGTGTTTAGCGGAGGAGAGATGAGCCTTGAAGTGATTTGGACACAAATATTGCTGCTCATTGTTGGGCTTGGTTCGGCCATGGTTGTCAATTTAGCCTATATGCCTAAATCGGATAACATGCTCTCGAACATCCGTCATGAGATTGATGAGCTGTTTTCGGTTATTTTCACACAGTTTGGACGAACGCTGAGGGATCCCTCTTTCGTGTGGACCGGTGCTGAATTGATGGAAGCTGAGAAGTCAATTGATAAGGGAGTCGCGGCCTCTAAGCTGTATCTTGAGAATCAAGTGATCCATCCGAATGAGGAGTGGACTGCGTATTTTTATATGCGCAAAACCCAGCTGGATTCTATTCAGCATATGATGCATCTGATATCTCAGGTATATACGACCATGCCGCATGCGGAAATGGTGGCCGATTTGTTCGAGCAGCTAAGTGATGATGTACGCAATGAATTCTATACTGGACGGACCGAGAAACTTCTAAGCATGGTAGAGCAAGAGTTTAGAACAATGGATCTGCCCACAACAAGAGAAGAATTCGAGATTCGTTCTTCGATCCGGCAGCTGTGCCGAGAACTCGCTTTGTACTTGAAGATAGCGAAAAAGGACAAGGCTCCGTTCCCTGTCCCTGCTAAAGGAAATTAGCTTGATTAACATCTAAGCCGTCTTAAATTAAAAGTTATCTTTTTCAATTATATTTATCTTTAAATTGGTAACAAACGCCCATGTCCTGCATACATATAAATGGAATGATTGTATGGAGGAGGTTCAAAGATGTCATTGAGTCATAAACATCAATGTAGAGAGATTATAACAAAGGCGATCTGCGGCAAGGGTCGTAAGTTCTCTACCGTAACACATACCGTGACTCCGCCACATAATCCTACCAGTATTTTGGGGGCATGGATTATTAACCACGAGTACGAATCGGTCCCGGCAGGAGACGGAATTGAAGTTATTGGTACTTACGATATCAACATTTGGTATTCCTATGACCAAAACTCTCAAACCGATGTTGCAAAGAAGACGATATCCTATGTAGAGAACATTCCACTATCTTATCTGGATCCTAAGCATCGTGCCTCCACTGTAGAGGTCTCTGCGGATGCAACGCAGGAGCCGAGCTGTGTAGAGGCGACGGTAGCTTCGGGCGGAGGCAGTGTTGTCATCCGCGTGGAACGTGAATTTGCAGCTGAAATGGTTGCCGAAACCAAGGTTCGTGTCGTCGTGTGCACGAACAACTGCAGTGAAGATGCAGACAAAGATTATGATTTCGGCTCGCTTGACGGTGATTTTGATGAGCTTGATCCTGACTTGCTGGATGACGAGATCTAAATGGTGAGCTTCACTTATATGGCAATATATGCGCCGAACCCTTCGGCGTAGAGGGCGGCAGCCCTCCTTTTTTTTATTTCTTTTTTGGCGGAAGGACGGTCTAGATGCCATGGTTATAATTCGAAATCCAGAGCATTATGAGTCGATGACAATGGAGGAGCGTGAGGCAAGATTGACCCGCTCAGGACTTCGTTCTTCCCTAATTCGTCCTAAGGAGAACATGCTTCAGTTCCATGTGACTTACGAAGTCTTGATAAGCCAGCTACGTGCGTTAAGAATCGTCAAAAAAAGCTTTACCGGAATTCGGGAAGGCAACAGGACTGTACTGCATAGAGAGGACAACACTTCGCTCTACAATCGGATTGAACGAGCTGCAGTTCGTGCGGCATATGCACTGAATCTGGAGCATGCGGAGGTTGTGCTGCAGGCAGGCGGGCAGGAAGGAATTAACGTAAGCAGCGTTCATACACAGCCATGGTTAATTAGAGAAGGAGTAGCTGATTTGTACGAACAGGCGATGATGGAGAAGCATCTTGCACTCGAGGCGGAGAGAAATTTGCACACGTCTCCCGTACTCGGTATGGATCCCGAATTTCTGCTTGTGAGTCAACAGGAGGACAGAGTTGTTCCTGCTTCCTTATTTCTGGAACGAACAGGCGAGGCGGGGTGTGACGCCATAACGCGAGGCGGTAGAAGATCTTATCCTGTCGCGGAACTTAGACCCATGCCAAGCTCAGAACCTCGTGAGCTGCTTGCTCATTTGATGCACGCATTCTTAACCGCTTCAACGCTTATTACCGATCACACGCTGTTATGGAGAGCAGGCGGACTTCCTGTGAAGGGGCTTCCGCTGGGCGGACATGTCCATTTCAGCAGAGTGGTGCTGACCTTTGATCTCTTACGTGCACTGGATAACTACTTGGCGCTCCCGATTGCCATATTGGAAGATCCTCGCAGCAGTGGACGAAGACCGAAATACGGCTACTTGGGTGACTTTAGAATTCAGCCCTATGGCGGATTCGAATATAGAACACTTCCGAGCTTCTTGGTATCCCCAATGATCGCCAAAGGGGTGGTCTCCATTGCTTATCTCGTAGCTGCAAATTACCGGCTGCTCCGACGTAGACCGCTTGATCTCACCGAGAATCATGAAGCATTCTATAAGGGGAACAAAGAAATTCTTCGCGGACTGGTTCATCCCTTGCTGCAGGAATTGACAGCTCTGCCTGATTACAACCGGCATCATAAATATGTGAATCCCTTGATCAGGGCGCTTTATCAAGGGAAGACGTGGGATGAATCCAAGGATATAAGACCTCTATGGAATATTCAGCAAAAGCCATGAATATGAGGTCTCTTTTTGATATAATAAGCGGATGAATCCATTACATTTGCAATAATGAGTTAAGACATGGATTCGGTTAAACTTAATATATGTTTTACTCGAAGTAAAATGTGTGGCAGGAGTGGTATAATTCATGGCTCAATACACGCCAATGATTGAACAATATTTGAAGGTAAAAGAACAGGCGCAGGATGCGTTTCTTTTTTTTAGACTTGGTGACTTTTATGAAATGTTTTTTGAGGATGCAACCCTTGCTGCAAAGGAACTGGAAATTACGTTAACCGGCCGTGAAGGCGGTGGCGGAGAACGTATTCCGATGTGCGGCGTGCCTTATCATTCCGCCGATAACTACATCCAGCGATTGATTGAGAAAGGGTATAAGGTTGCGGTATGTGAACAAATGGAGGATCCGGCCGCAACCAAAGGAATGGTACGCCGTGAGATCGTGAGGGTGATTACGCCTGGCACCGTGATGGAAGGCAAGACGATTGGCGAGAAGACGAACAATTATATGATCTGCTTGACGCAAACAAGCGGTATTTTGGCTATTGCTGCCTGTGATTTATCCACAGGAGAGCTGTATATTACCTCTGCTCCATATTCAGAAAAGTGGCTGAAGGATGAAATCGGGATCTATGAGCCTTCCGAGCTGCTCGGAGATGCTGATCTCCTTCAAACGGTGCAGTCCGAAAAGCTGGCAGGCAACCGAAAGATAACCTATACGGCTTTTGATAAGAGCAAAGCTGAGCTTGTTATAACCCAATTTGGTGAAGCTGCATGGGCGCGTCTAGGGGAAGAGCGCAGACATTGTCTCGCGACGCTGTTTGCCTATCTGCATGAGACCCAGAAGCGTTCTTTGTGGCAATTGACACAAATCCAGACGTATGAGCCGGATCATTATATGATTCTGGATCCTTTCACCAGAAGAAATCTGGAGCTTGTGGAAACCGTACGTGACCGCTCCAAGAGGGGCTCTCTTCTATCTCTCATAGATAAGACAGAGACCTCCATGGGTGCGAGAATGCTTAGACGCTGGATTGATAAGCCTCTGCTCCAACGACAGAAAATTGAAGAACGTCTTGAAGCGGTAGACAAGCTGTACAATCAGTTTATTCTGCGAAGCGACATTCGTGAGCAGCTGAAAGAAATTTATGATCTGGAACGACTCGTTGGTCGGATTGCATTCGGCAATGCCAATGGACGAGATTTAAATGCGCTCAAGGTGTCCCTTGATATGATCCCTGCGCTTGCCAAGCTGTGTGCAGATTCTCCATCAAGTACCTTGCGCCATATTGCAGAATCGATGGATGATTGTCGTGATTTACGCGATATGATTCAGCATGCCATCGTGGACGAACCGCCTGTATCCGTCAGGGAAGGTGGAATGATACGTGAAGGATATCATGAGCACTTGGATGAGCTGCGTTATGCAAGTGTGAATGGTAAACGCTGGATCGCGGAGCTGGAAGCACAGGAACGCGAAATTACGGGGATCCGCTCTCTCAAGATCGGTTATAACAAAGTGTTTGGCTACTATATTGAGGTGACCAAATCCAATATTTCCTCCCTTCCTGAGGGCAGATATGAGCGCAAACAAACTTTGGCTAATGCAGAGAGGTATATTACTCCTGAACTGAAAGAGAAAGAGTCTCTTATTCTGGAAGCTGAAGATAAAATGGTGGGGCTTGAATATTCATTGTTTATCGAGATTCGTGATCAGCTTGGCAAGGAAATTAAAAGATTGCAGAAATTGGCTGAGCAGGTCGCAGAGATTGATGTGTACCATTCGCTTGCAGCTGTCAGTGCAGAACGCGGTTTTATCAAACCAAGCATCACTGATGGATTTGACATGAGGGTTATTGAAGGGCGGCACCCCGTTGTAGAATCAGTTATGCGTGATGGTGCATTCATGGCAAATGATACGGTGTTAACACAGGAGGATCCGAGAATTCTTTTGATTACCGGGCCGAATATGGCGGGTAAGAGCACGTACATGCGTCAAGTGGCGCTAATATCCATTCTGGCTCAAATTGGCTGCTTCGTTCCAGCAGTGGAGGCAGAGGTTCCGATCATGGATCGAATATTTACGAGAATTGGTGCCGGTGATGATTTGATCGGCGGTCAGAGTACATTTATGGTAGAAATGGCTGACATTCAGGTCATGACGGAAAAAGCAACCCCGCGAAGCCTGATTATTATTGACGAGCTGGGGCGCGGAACCTCAACGAGTGAAGGCATGGCGATTGCTCAGTCTGTCATTGAATATGTGCACGATCATATCGGATGCAAAGCTCTGGTCTCCACTCATTTTCATGAGCTTGCCCATCTGGAGGATAGTCTTCCTTCCCTTCGAAATTATTCGATGGCAGTGCAGGAGAAGGAAAATGAAGTGCAGTTTCTGCGCAAACTGATCCCTGGCGCGGCAAGCAGCAGCTATGGTATTTATGTCGCAAGACTAGCTGGACTGCCGAGCTCCATCATTGACCGTGCCAGCAGGCTGATCCATACCATTGAGGAGCACTCGATTGACATGGTTGCTGAAGGACATAAGGAGCCGTTCAAGGCAGATTATCATCAGGCCGAGAAGGAAGCAGCAGCTGCGTCAGATGAAATGATCACGAAGGATAAAAAGCTGGCTGAGATGTCGTTTGAAGAAGCACAAGCGGATGGGACAGCAGCTTCTTCTAATGAAGTTGTGCAGCTATCAATATTTGGTGATGAAGTACCTGAGCCGAAGAAGAAAGGGATTCAGGAAGGTCGTGAATTGGACCCTGTTGTCAAACAGCTGATTAAACGGCTTAAGAGTGCGGATTTAATGAATATGACGCCTCTTCAAGCGATGCAGCTTGTCAATGAACTGAAAATGAAAGTAACGGATATGTAATATGATCTGAACCTATATAAAGGGAGGGGTAAAAGGTGGCTAGAATTCATGTGCTGGACGAGCATATTGCCAATCAGATCGCTGCCGGTGAAGTGGTGGAGAGACCCGCTTCTGTCGTTAAGGAGCTTGTGGAGAATTCCATTGATGCAGGAAGCACTCGAATCGATGTATCCATACATGAAGGAGGACTTCATAGCATCCGGATCACCGATAATGGAGGCGGAATTGATGCAGAGGATATGGAAACCGCCTTTTACCGCCATGCTACGAGTAAAATTGCAAATGGTCGAGATTTATTTGAAATCACTAGTCTTGGTTTTCGGGGAGAGGCATTACCGAGTATTGCTGCCGTATCCAAAGTAAGGTTGATCAGTGCAACCGAATCCGATGGACGTGGCCGTGAGATTGTCATTGAGGGCGGCAAGCTGATTAAGCATGACGATATTACTGCCTCTCGTGGGACTGATTTTTTGGTTGAGGAGTTGTTCTACAATACCCCGGCCAGATTGAAATATATGAAGACGATCCAGACCGAGCTGGGGCATATTTCTGATGTCCTGTACAGAATGGCGTTATCCCACGCAGATATCGCGTTTACGTTAAGGCATAATGGCAACCTGATCTTGCAAACCCTTGGCAATGGAGACTTGCTTCAGGTCATTGCTGCGATTTACGGAACATCAGCTGCCAAATCAATGCTTCCCATCAGCGGTGAAAGCCTGGACTACCGAATCAGCGGTTATGTAAGCAGGCCTGATCTTACCAGAGCTAATCGCAATGGTATTTCCACCATCATTAATGGCCGTTATATTAAAAATTATGGGCTGAACCAAGCGCTGTTTAAGGCTTACCATACGCTGCTTCCTATCAACCGGTTTCCACTTGCCGTATTGCAGCTGGACATGCATCCGTCATTAGTGGATGTTAACGTCCACCCGGCAAAATTGGAGGTTCGATTCAGCAAGGAGCCTGAGCTGTATACTTTTGTGGAGGAGCACACTCGCGCTGCACTTAAGCAGGAAGTGCTCATTCCCCAAGTAATTAAACAGAGCATTGGGAAGCCGGAGAGCAAATCGTTTATTCAGGAGCAATTCCATTTTTCGAAATCGAAGTCGCATGAGGAGCAGGTCGGTTCAGCGAATTCGGGAGTCGCTGAAACTGCAGGAACGGTGCAAACTTCATCGTTATCGAGCCCTGTAAAGAACGTGCATTATTCAGGGGACAAGCAGGGGGGTGACCGGCCAGAATATGGGATGAATAGCTCCAAGATGCAGCCCCGGCCATCCGGTGCCGAGAATTGGAATACTTCAGTTACAGGGAAAACGGGAGGAAGTTCTTCCACTGTTCCAATTGAAGATTTGGATGAAAATTACACTGCGCTCGATTCTTCCAAGAATTATGGAGCGGATCAGCGAAATGTTAATCGTACTCAGGACAGTCGTACTTATGTGCCTAGTGAGAAGGACAAGCAGCAGGTTATTCGAGAAACGAGATCGAACCTTGCAAATGGGGATTATTACCGGGACAGCGCTGCGCTTAAGGCAAGGAATGCACAAGGAATGAGCAGAGATCATTATGCACAGCTTGCTGGTACAAAGGCGGAGCTGCCACAGTTCCCTGAACTGGAGCTGATTGGTCAGCATCACGGGACTTATTTGATCGCACAAAATGAGAACGGGCTGTATCTGATTGACCAACACGCTGCTCACGAGAGAATTAATTATGAATTTTACTACAACCAATTCGGAAATCCGGTTGAAGCTTCTCAGGAGCTGCTGCTCCCTATCACTCTGGAGTTTACACCTTCAGAGACAGAGCAGCTGAAGAACAAGCTTCATTGGTTTGAACAAGCGGGGGTCTATCTGGAGCATTTCGGTGGACAAACCTTCCGTGTTACATCGTATCCTTATTGGCTACCTAAGGGCGATGAAGAGTCAATTATTCTGGAAATGGCCGAATGGGTGCTTTCAGAGCGGGGGATTGACTTGTCCAAGCTGCGAGAAGCATCATCCATTATGTGCTCATGCAAGGCATCAATCAAAGCCAATCAGAAACTGACAGAGCAGGAAGCGGTCGTGCTATTGCAGCGGCTTGCGAGCTGCAAGCAGCCTTACACCTGTCCACATGGAAGACCTATTGTCGTCTCCTTCTCAACCTATGATCTTGAAAAAATGTTTAAAAGAGTGATGTAATGTGGAAAAACTTGAAGTAGTTGAACGAAATCAGATGCTTATGATTAGGAGAAATTAAATGATAATTACAACTGGCGATACGAATGCAAAGACGCTTGCGGAGCGTGCTGTTCGTCTCGCCGAGCTTACCAATTCAAGCTATGTCCAGAGAAATAAAGCTTCCCTGACCAAGCTATCGGAACAATATGGCGATGAAGACATTATCGTGGTAGTGACAAATGGCGTTCGTTTGATTAGTCCAGGGGAGCCTGTGCTTGAATTTCATCCAAGCATGGGGTTCGTTCGGGCTAAGCGCGTATTAAAAGGAGAAAGCGATCCTATGCTGGAAGCTGCGAATTTCCAAAAGGGCGACTCTGTGCTGGACTGCACTGCAGGTCTTGGTACGGATTCGCTGGTCTTCGCAGTAGCTGCAGGAGGAGAAGGACATGTCACTGCTTGCGAGAGCTCTCATGCTTTGTACACCGTATTGCTAGAAGGTATGCGGTATTACCAGAGCGGGAACAGCTGTGTGGATGAGGCACTCAGATCAATTCAGGTGAAGCACAGTAACCATTTAGAGCTGCTTCGCAGCATGAACGACAATAGTGTCGATATCGTATATTTTGACCCGATGTTCCGTGAGCCTGTTATGGATTCGAACGCGATTCGTCCTTTGCGCAGATACGCGAATAGTGCGCCCTTGGCACTGGAGAGCATCACAGAGGCCAAGAGAGTAGCTAGAAAGACAGTCATCTTGAAAGAAAAAAGGGACAGTGGCGAATTTGCCAGACTCGGTTTTAGTGCCGTGAATCGTGCCCATTCAAAAACAGTGTACGGAGTGATTGAACTTGACAGAAATTCAAAAGTCTAAGCTGCTTGTACTGGTGGGACCTACCGCCGTAGGCAAGACAAAAATGAGCATTGAACTGGCGAAGACCTTTCAATGCGAAATTATCTCGGGAGATTCCATGCAGGTCTACAGACGGATGGACATTGGGACGGCAAAGATCAAGCCAGAGGAAATGGAAGGCATCCCTCACCATCTTATCGACATTCATGAGCCGGATTACCCATATTCTGTTGCGGAATTCCAAGAGGAGAGCCGCAGGCTGATTCGAGAGATCCATGGGCGAGGCAAGCTGCCATTTATTGTAGGAGGGACCGGTCTTTATGTAGAATCGGTATGCTATGATTTTCAATTTTCTGAAGCAGGCTCCGATGAACAATTTAGAAAAGCCCAGTTCGATTATGCGGAAGCAAATGGAGCGGAGGCGCTGCACAATAAGCTGCTTGAAGTAGATGCTGAAAGTGCAGCAAGACTTCATCCAAACGACGTACGCAGAGTGGTGCGATCCCTTGAAATATTTCACATGACCGGAGTCAAACAATCAGAGCAGCTGGCTGCTCAGAATAAGCAGTCTCCCTATGATCTCTGTATCGTCGGTTTGACAATGGATAGAGAAATGCTATATAACCGTATTGAAGACCGAATTGACGAAATGATGAGGGAAGGGCTGGTAGAGGAGGTTGCTTCACTTCTTAGCCAAGGGGTGGGTCCCGGCTCTATTTCCATGCAAGGCCTCGGTTATAAAGAGATTGCTGCATACCTGCGTGGAGAGGCACCACTGGATACAGCAGTAAGTGAACTAAAGAGGGATACGCGTCGCTTCGCCAAACGACAGCTGTCCTGGTTCCGTCATATGAAGGATATTCAATGGGTGGATATGACGGACACAGCAAATTTTTCTACGAACTTCGCTACTATACGTGATATAATAGCAGATAAGCTGAATTTGGAGCATGATTATTCTTCAAATCAATCTAATTGAACTTATTGGGGGTACGGCTAATGACCAAGTCCATCAACATCCAAGATACGTTCTTGAATCAAATGCGCAAAGAAAATATTCCAGCCACCATTTTTCTCGTCAACGGTTTTCAAATTCGCGGGACTGTCAAGGCATTTGATAATTATACCATTGTTGTCGACAGTGACGGACGCCAGCAAATGATTTACAAACATGCCATATCCACCTTTACACCACAACGGAATATTTCTCTTATGCAAAATGGCAGTGGTGAAGAATAAATTATCAATGAAACTTTTAAAGAGTCCATTTCGTTAAATACGTATAGGATTGAGGCGGAGCAACCTGTAAAGGTTGTTCTTTTACTTCTCAGGAGAAAAGTTTACAAATTGGTTTCAAATCTACTAAAAAAGACTTAAAGACTAGCATAAAGATGCTACACCTAAAAGGGAGTCAGGAGGTACCATGTCAAACGATACACTATCTAGGTCTGGGAATCGTAAGAATAATCAAAAAGAGAAGAAACCAGGACCTAAGAAAAAGAAAAAAATATCGGGTAAACGTTTAGCCTGGACATTATTTTTTACAGCGGCTTTTGCCATCTTTGTTGCGCTTGCCGGCTATCTGTTTATTATGGTCAGCGGTGAACGGATCTTACAGGCCAACTTTGACAAAATGTCAGTAAATGAAACATCCAAGGTATATGACCGAAATGGTGAGGAGATCAGTGAGCTGTCGATTGAGAAGCGTGATCCTGTCGACGAAGAGGATATTCCTCAAATATTAAAGGATGCGTTTATAGCGACAGAGGATAAGAGGTTCTACGAACACAATGGTGTAGACCTGTGGGCGATCGGCCGGGCAGCAGTAACGGATATTATGGCCCGTTCTCTGGTTGAAGGCGGAAGTACCATCTCTCAGCAGCTTGCCAAGAACGTCTTCCTGACACGGGACAAAACGTTCTTCCGCAAAGCGACAGAGATGTCTATCGCGCTCGCGATTGAACGGAACTATTCAAAAGATGAAATTTTGACGATGTATTTAAACCGTACTTGGTTCGGGTACCAGAACTATGGTATTCAAACCGCTTCGGAGTTTTATTTCGGCAAGAGTGATCTGAATGAGCTGGAATTATGGGAAGTTGCTACGCTAGCCGCGATTCCTAAGGGCCCATCTGCTTACAATCCGGCTGGTAATCCCAACGACTCCAAGGAAAGAAGAGGGGTTGTCCTTCAGTTAATGTATGATCAAGGATACATTTCGAAGGAAGAGATGGATGAGGCGAAAGCCGTGGATTACGCTTATGAACGCCCGGAAGAGGAGAAGAAATACGTTGCTTATGTCGATTACGTGCTGAAAGAGGCGGAGCGTGTAACAGGCAAAACGACGGACGATCTGAACATCGGTGGTTATAAGATCTTTACAACGATGGCTCCTGAAGCACAAGAAGCTGTAGAAGCAGCCTTTAAGAATGATGAATTGTTCGAAGAAAGCGCATCTGATCAGAAGGTACAGGGTTCGATGGTTATCATGGATCATGCAACAGGCGGTATCGTTGCGATGCAGGGAGGCCGTGACTATCAGCGTCAAGGCTGGAACCGGGCGACAAGCAGTTATCGTCAGCCGGGCTCCGCGTTTAAGCCGATTGCTTCCTATGCACCAGCTCTTGAAACCGGTGAATTTACGGCGAATACACCGCTTAGCAATTCACAGCAGTGCTTTGGTGATTACTGTCCTCGAAATCTGCATGGTTATTCGAATACGATTGGGATGGCTGATGCCATTACGACGTCTGAGAATATTCCTGCCGTGTGGCTTCTGAATGAAATCGGTGTAAATACGGGATATGAATTTGCCGAGAAGCTGGGTATTTCGATGACGGATGGTGACCGAAATCTGTCCATGGCGCTTGGTGGCTTGGATAAAGGCACCAATACGCTTGAGATGGCTGCGGCATACAGTGCTTTTGCCAATCGTGGTCAATATCAGGAAGGTCACGCCATTACGCGAATTGAGAACAGCGATGGCAAGGTAATTTATGAGTACGAGTCAGATGCTGAGCAAGTAATGAGCGAGCAGACTGCATATCAAATGACAGAGATGATGAAGGAAGTTGTCAATAGCGGTACAGGTACAAGTGCCAGTCTGGATCGTCCTGTGGCAGGTAAAACAGGAACGACACAGAGTGGTTACGAAGGAAACAGCGCAAACCGTGATGTGTGGTTTGTGGGCTACACACCTGAATATACCGCCGCAGTCTGGATGGGATATGATAATCCGGATCAGCAGCATCTGCTGAAGAACAGTAGTCGTCTTGCAGCCACATTCTTTAAGACGGTTATGGAAAAGGCGCTTGAAGGAGTGGAGCGCAAGGAATTCTTTGTGCCGGATAGTGAAATTCCAGAAGTGACCGAACCGCCAGTAGAAGAAGAGGAACCGGAAACGGATCTGACCGTTAGTGGCCTAAGTGTCTCTTATGATAAAGAGGCTCAGGCGGTATCACTTAGCTGGAGTGGTTCATCCACCGAAGGCGTGCAATACCGAATCTATCGTAAGGAGACGTCGGAAGGAAGCTTCAGTCGAATCCAGGATCAGATCTCGGGCACATCGGCAACGGATACGGGTGCGTTGCCGGGTCTGACCTATGAATATTATGTTACCGTTATTAATCCGGAGAATGGGGAAGACGCAAGTGAGTCCAACCATGTGTCACTGTTCATCGAACCGGAAGAGGAAGCCCCAGAACCTCCTGAGCAGCCGGAAGTTCCTGAGGAACCTGGTACAGATCCGGGTCAAGGCGAAGAGAATCCGGACAACAGCGGCAGCGGTAACGGAGAAGGGAACGGATCTGGTACCGGTGAAGGTAACGGCTCCGGTAATGAAGGTAATGGTGAAAATGGCTCTGGCAATGGAAATGGAAATGGCGAGGGTCAAGGAGGTAACGACACTGGCAATGGTGGTAATGGTACGGAACCTCCTTCAAGCGGAGGGGAAGGTAATAACGAAGGTGGAGAAACTCCGCCTGAGGAGACCACACCTCCAACTGGTGAAATCTCACCTCCAGGTGAAGAAAGCCCTCCGACTACAACAGTTCCAGGTACAACTTCACCCTGATGTATTTTAATGAAAGGCCTGCTGTCACAACTATGGCAGCAGGTCTTTTTTTGCGTACTGGTAATGATTTATTTTGTATATACGTAAATTTTGAGTGTATAACTTAAATATGGTAAGCTGTTTTTAATAAAGCGGATATTGGATGAGTAAAGAGGGATGAGGATGAAGAGAAAATTTGGAGATAGGGCGAACTGGCGACGGATTACGAACCGGCAATTCACCTGTCGATATGTTGAGAGCGAGGAGTTTACTGGCTATTTATCCCTTTATACCATCCATGAGTTAAAGGAACCACTATGGAAAACCTATGGAGGGTATACATTCTGCACAGCGGATAAAGGGTATTCCTGGCTTCAGTATTTTCCAAAAGATGAACACTTTGTGGTGACGGCGATGTTTGATGACCAGGAACGGATAATTGAGTGGTATATTGATACTTGCCGCAGTCAGGGAGTCACAGACCAGGGGGTCCCGTGGTTTGATGACTTATACTTGGATGTAATTGTTCTCAAGGATGGAGAAGTATTTTTGCTGGACGAGGATGAACTCGACGACGCTTTGGATAAGGGGCATATTACGACCACTGATTACGAATTGTCCATGCGGACAGCACAATACTTATTGCATTCGATTGATGCACATTCGTTCCCTTATTTCCAAATGTCATTGGAACAACGTTCCACTTTGTTCGAGAATGGAGAATTCAAGGAGTGAGCTATGACATTTGAGCAAGCAAAACCTATGAATAAAAGACCAAGGGAAACGAATTTTTTTCGATATGCATTTAGAATATTAGCAGCAGTAGTGATTATTGGGTTGATCTGGGTCGTTTATGTACAGTGGAAGATTTTCAATCCGAATGAGACAACTGAAATAGCTGATCCTGTTGACGTGGGCATTGTACTGGGGGCGTCGCTGTGGGGCGACGAGCCCAGCCCGGGTCTCGCTGAACGATTGGACAAGGCACTTGAGTTATACAACGCCGGAAGCTTTCGATACTTTATCGTCACAGGTGGATTGGACAGTCCTCAGCATCGACTTACCGAGGCCGAAGGAATGCAGCGCTATCTTGTAGAGCACGGTGTGGAGGCCTCTCGTATTTTTTTGGAGAACGAAGCTACCAGTACTTACGAGAATTTGCTGTTCAGTCAGAAAATTATGACAGATGAGGGCTTAACCTCATCCATCATTATAACGCATGATTTTCACGGAATGCGATCACTTGAAATCGCCGAGTTTCTTGACTATGAAGCACCCGCAGTCTCACTTGCTGAATCCGTGGTGATGCCTTTTTTGCCAAGCCAAATTCGGGAAACGCTTGCTTATACCAAATGGAAGTTGGACGCCGCACTCCTGTTCCTTCAGTAATATTTTTTAAGGGAAACTTCTAATAACATTGAACTAACTAGAATACTTTAGATAGAGAAGTTAGCCCCTTATGGAGTTGAGGTGAGCGTTTATATGAACGGAAGAGCGATGGCAGCAGGAGAGCGGCCGGAAGGTAGACCTTCCAGGCAAATTAATGTTGTTTTGCGTAATCAGACAGAAGGCTATGGTCTGAATAAAGAGTCCATATCAGATCCGGAAGAGACTGCTGCCTCTTTGAAGAACAATCCCCAGTTTGCGATGTATCTGGATATTCAGAAGGAATTGGATCAGCTGGTGGGCCTGGAGAGTATTAAGGATTTTGTATTTGAAATTTATGCATTTCTGCAAATTGCACAGATGAGATCTGATGCGGGACTCATGAGCGGTTCTCATGTGTATCATATGGTGTTCAAAGGCAATCCCGGTACTGGCAAGACAACGGTTGCTCGTATCGTCGCCAAGCTGTTCCAGAAGATGGGGGTCTTGGCTAAAGGTCATCTCATTGAGGTGGAGAGAGCTGATCTGGTTGGCGAATATATTGGTCATACTGCTCAAAAAACAAGGGATTTGGTTAAGAAGTCATTAGGCGGCATTCTGTTTATTGATGAAGCCTACAGCCTGGCACGCGGCGGTGAGAAGGATTTTGGCAAAGAAGCAATCGATACGCTGGTTAAAGCGATGGAAGACCACAAAAATCAATTTATATTGATACTTGCCGGCTATTCAGACGAGATCGATTTCTTTATGCAGACCAATCCTGGTCTGCCGTCCAGGTTTCCGATCCAAATCGAATTTCCTGACTATTCAATTGATCAGTTGATTCAGATTTCAGAGCTTATGGCGAAGGATCGAGATTATATTTTGATGCCTCAGACCATACTCAAGTTAAAGCAGCATCTGCTTGATGAGAAGAACGAAACGTCACAAGCCTTCAGCAATGCAAGGTATGTTCGAAATTTGATTGAGAAATCAATTAGACATCAAGCGGTCCGGCTGCTAAATCAGTACTCCTCAGGAAACCCTGGCAAATTGGAACTGATGACGCTTCGGGTCGAGGATTTGAAGCTAGACAAGAAATAAGCGATAATAGATATTCACTTACAATCCATAGGGACTGAAATTGTAGACGATACCTATATTTGAAGGAGCTTAAGAAATGACGAACTCCACACACGAGACATCCACGGAGATGAAAGATAAGGCTGTATTAGTCAGCTTAGTGACAGATGAAGTTAAGCGGTCAGGCTTAAATCCTGAGTATTCGTTAGAAGAGCTCGTTAAGCTTGCTGAAACAGCAGGTGTTGAAGTGCTCAGCGTGATATCTCAGAATCGGGAGACACCGGACTCCAAATGGTTCATTGGTAAAGGAAAGGTGGAAGAGCTTCGAGCAGCAGCAGAAGAGCTTGGCGCGACTACCGCTATATTTGACCAAGAGCTGTCTGGAGCACAGGTTCGTAATCTCGAAGAAAGCCTTGATCTGAAAATTATAGATCGAACCCAGCTGATCTTGGATATTTTTGCACAGCGTGCTCATACGAGAGAGGGTATCATTCAGGTTGAGCTGGCACAGCATTCTTATCTTCTGCCAAGACTGTCTGGACACGGCAAGAACCTGTCACGTCTTGGCGGGGGAATTGGTACAAGGGGGCCCGGTGAGAGCAAGCTGGAGACGGACCGCAGACATATTCGCGGACGGATTAACGACTTGAAGCGGCAATTAGAAGAGGTAACCCGTCACCGCAAGCTACACCGGGAACGCCGTAAGAAAAGCGGAGTTATTCAAGTGGCGCTGGTTGGTTATACAAATGCCGGCAAGTCTACACTGCTTAAACAGCTGACTTATGCTGATGTTTACATTGAGAATCAGTTGTTTGCAACGCTTGACCCCACTTCCCGAACGATGGAACTGCCAAGTGGAAAAGAAATTGTGTTAACAGATACGGTTGGTTTTATACAAAACCTTCCGCATGAGCTGGTCGCTGCTTTTAGAGCGACGCTCGAAGAGGTGAATGAGGCAGATCTGATCCTGCATGTCGTTGACGCTTCTTCTACGATGAGAGAGGAACAAATGAATGTCGTTGAAGAGCTGCTGCAGGAGCTGGGTGCTTCCGATAAACCACAAATCGTGCTGTTTAATAAGAAAGACGCTTGTTCTCCGGAACAGCTGCAAATGCTTCCTACAGGCAAGGGATACAGAAAAGTCAGTGCCTTTGATGAGCAGGATTTGCTAAGTATCCGTGAATTGATACAGGAGGAACTGACAGGAGATACGGTTAAGTTTAGAATTCCTGCCGATCGCGGTGATATCACCTCTGTCGTTTATCGAATCGGCGATGTGATCGAAACGGCATATGATGAGAACGATGTTATCTATGAAGTACAGGTCCAAAAAGGTGAATATGAGAAGCATGGATATTTGTTAAACGATTTTATTGATTCGTCAGATTGATGTGATTTTGTATACTAATAATGTAACGCACTAAAGTAATGTTGGTGTTAGTTTTGTGAGGAGAGAAAAACGAGAAATGGGTGTTTTTTCATCAGACATTGTTAAGCTTCAGCATATGATCGAGCACAAGATTGAATCACGGCTGCGAGAAGTAGACCTAGTCATTGACAGCAACCAATGGAAGGTAATTAATGCGTTTCAGAGACATCAAGTAAGCGACTTCCATTTTGCTGGATCTACAGGCTATGCATATAATGATCGCGGCCGAGAAGTGTTAGATGAAGTGTATGCCGACGTTTTTGGAGCGGAGGCGGCTTTGGTGCGTCCACATTTTGCATCGGGAACGCATACGATTGCCACCGCTCTTTTTGGTGTGCTAAGACCTGGAGATGAGCTCCTGTACATTACAGGCAGGCCTTACGACACGCTTCATAAGGTGATTGGCAAGCCGGATGATGGAACGGGATCATTGTACGATTTTGGTATTACATATCGTGAAACGGATTTGAGTCCTGAAGGACTGGTGGACTTTGCAGCGGTAGAACAGGCCATTCATTCCAATACCAAGGTTATCGGCATTCAGCGTTCAAGAGGATATGACTGGCGCTCATCCTTTACAGTGCAGCAGATCAAAGAAATGATTGAAAAAGTAAAAGCAATCAAGCCGGATGTGATTGTATTCGTAGACAATTGTTATGGGGAATTTACGGAGGAGCAGGAGCCAACTGAGGTAGGGGCAGACCTGATTGCAGGCTCTCTGATCAAAAATCCTGGTGGAGGTATTGCTGAAACAGGGGGCTACATTTGTGGTAAAGCAAAATATGTCCAGCTGGCTGCATACCGCTTAACTGCACCCGGTATTGGGGGAGAAGTAGGTGCAATGCTGGGTACGACAAGAGGGATATATCAGGGTTTGTATCTTGCTCCATCTACCGTGGGACAAGCCATAAAGGGTAGCATTTTTGCTTCAGCTATGTTTGAAGCAGTCGGTTTTGAAACGAAGCCGGCGTGGAATGAAATACGAACAGATCTGATTCAGGCTGTTTCCTTTAGCGGACCAGAACATCTGATTGCGTTCGTACAAGGTATTCAGCGTGCCGCCGCTGTGGACAGTCATGTCGTGCCGGAGCCATGGGATATGCCGGGTTATGAACATCCGGTTATTATGGCAGCAGGAACCTTTATTCAAGGAGGCAGTCTGGAGCTCTCCGCCGATGCGCCGATTCGTGAGCCTTATATTGGATATATGCAAGGCGGACTTACTTATTCTCATGTGAAATACGGTGTGCTCATGGCGTTACAAACGATGAAAAATCGTAATTTACTGTAAGTTTACCTAACACATCATTGACACTTAGTATCATAAAAATGTACAATGATGATATCTTAGAATACTTGGAAGGTAGATGAACGAGATGGGTGACGAAATACGCAGAAATATGGCCTTATTTCCAATTGGTATTGTGATGAAGCTTACTGATTTGTCTGCACGCCAGATCCGCTACTATGAACAGCATAATTTGATCGTACCTGCACGTACTTCGGGCAATCAAAGAATGTTTTCTTTTAATGATGTCGAACGATTGCTCGAGATTAAAGCCCTCATTGAGAAGGGTGTAAACATAGCTGGAATCAAACAAGTAATGAATCCTGTCACGAAAGAGTCAGAGGAAGCAACGATCATTACGGCGGACACAGAAGTGAAGCGCAGAGAGCTGTCAGATTCACAGCTCCACCGTTTACTTAAGCAGCAGCTGGTATCTGGCGGCAAACGCCCAGGACAGGTTTCTCTGATCCAAGGGGAGCTGTCGAGGTTCTTTAACAAGAAGTAATGTTAGTTAACGAAGGGGAGCGGGTATAAGAAAAACAGGATAGGAATGCCTTAAGAGCTCGTAATCGCTTTCTTGACATCTTATCCTTTGCCTGTGACAATGAATGAGACCCATCATTTCTTGCAGCTCTGTAGTGGCGTTATCTGCGGTATACGATTAACCTGCAATAGCAATACTTGTTGAAGCTGATACTTTTAAGAAGAAGAGGGAGAGGATATAGTGAGTTATACAAAAGATGACATTCTCCGCATAGCGAAAGAAGAAAATGTACGTTTCATTCGTTTGCAATTTACAGATTTGCTTGGAACAATCAAAAACGTTGAAATTCCCGTAAGCCAGCTGGAAAAAGCACTCGACAACAAGATGATGTTTGACGGCTCTTCCATCGAAGGCTATGTTCGTATTGAAGAATCAGATATGTACTTGTACCCGGATCTGGACACATGGGTTATTTTCCCATGGGTAACAGAGAATCGTGTTGCGCGTCTTATTTGTGATGTGTATATGCCAGATGGAACTCCGTTTGCTGGGGACCCGCGTGGCATCCTGAAGCGTGTGCTTACAGAAGCAGAGCAAATGGGCTACACTTCTATGAACGTAGGACCAGAACCCGAATTCTTCCTGTTCCGTACGGATGCCAATGGTAACCCAACGGAAGAACTGAACGACCAAGGTGGTTATTTTGACCTTGCTCCAACGGATCTTGGAGAGAACTGCCGTCGTGAGATCGTACTGACGCTCGAGGAAATGGGCTTCGAGATTGAAGCCTCTCACCATGAGGTTGCTCCAGGGCAGCATGAAATTGACTTTAAATATGCAGACGCAATCAAGGCTGCTGACCAGATCCAGACATTTAAACTGGTTGTCAAAACGATTGCTCGTCAGCATGGACTGCATGCGACCTTTATGCCTAAGCCGCTCTTCGGTATGAATGGTTCAGGCATGCACTGTCACCAATCTCTATTCAAAGACAATGTGAATACATTCTATGATGGATCCGATACTTTGGGTCTCAGCAAAACAGCACGCCAATACATGGCTGGTATTCTCAAGCATGCACGCGCTATGGCGGCAATTACGAATCCGACAGTGAACTCTTACAAACGTTTGGTTCCTGGTTATGAAGCGCCTTGCTATGTTGCATGGTCTGCAAGTAACCGTAGTCCGATGATCCGTATTCCGGCTTCCCGTGGGCTAAGTACTCGTGTAGAAGTACGTAATCCGGACCCTGCTGCGAATCCATATCTGGCACTGGCTGTGATGCTCAAAGCCGGACTGGACGGAATTAACCGTGAGCTGAGTCTTCCTGCTCCGATTGACCGCAATATTTACATCATGTCCGAAGAAGAGCGTATTGAAGAAGGTATTCCTTCACTCCCAGCCGACCTGAAGGAAGCATTGCATGAGCTGATCCGCAGCGAAGTTATTACTGAGGCGCTTGGTGATCATGCGCTGGCTCACTTCTATGAGCTGAAAGAGATCGAGTGGGACATGTATCGTACACAAGTACATCAATGGGAACGCGATCAATATTTGACGCTTTACTAAAACCGGAAACCCTTGGCGCTCTAAGAGCTCAAGGGTTTTTCTTTATGGGAGCATATTGTAGGATTATGAGCATACACATCTAAAGTAATACTGATGCTATGATGACCTATTCTTTCTTGTACGTATCTCAGCACCAGCTTTAAAAAGGAGTACTGCATGTGTGTTGCAAAGCATGAATGGCTATTACCAGTAAATTCGCTTTTGACTTTAATCGCGAACAATTCGGAAGATATTGCTAAATTTGATTAAAGACAAAGACTATCAAAGATCGAAGCAGCTGACTAAATGAAAGAGCCCTGTTCTCATGGACAGGGCTTTATTTCTAATTCATCCTCTTTTTAATTATTTTGAATATATAATATCTTCGTTCTTATTCTAAATTATCAATAGCGTATTGTGCTTCTTCCTCGGTGAATTTTTCCCCGTATTCTGAAATCAATTGATCATAAATAGCCGAATTTGACATACTCATAGTTTCTGCATATGTTTGTGCCTTTTTTAATGCATTTTCTTTCCAATCAAATACAATGTTATCAATAGCATATCGAGCGGCTTCTTCTGGGAAGTTTTCTCCATATTCAGAAGTCAACTGATCGTAAATTCCTGCCTTTGACATATTCATAGTTTCTGCGTATGATTCCGCTTTTATTAATGCCGCTTTATGTTCTCTAGGTATACTTTCCTCTTTTGCCGCTGCTTCTTTTTTGGCTGCTTCTTCAGTAGCTTTTGCTTCTGCTTCCTTTTTAGCTGTATCTTCAGCAGCATTTGCTTCAGCCTCTTGTGCGGCCTTCTCTTGTTCGTCTGGTTCTTCTGCTTCTTCAGTAGGAGCGTTTGAAGACGCTGTCGTAACATTTGTTTCTACGACTTCAGTAGATGTTTCATCTGATTCAGCTGTCTCGGTTTGAGTGCTTGGATCTGCAGATACCGCAACAACTACTATTATGAAAAGCACCAAGCAAGTTAAGAATCTTTTCTTAGCAAATCCATTCTTTTTGGCAACCGAAATCAAGCCTAACACTAGGTAAATAATAAATCCTACAAAACTAAACAAGCCTATAACTGCCCACATGTAGATATACCCTCCTAAAGTATCAATTCCAAACAAAACATAGTCTAACAGATATAGGAATATATATCCATATAGTTTTGCAAAATAATGCACAAAAGAAGATTACTGACTATGGAAAAGCCCTATTTTCTTGGACAGGTCTTCATTTCTATTTCATCATCTATTATCTCGGAAATAGCGGGTTACGCTTCTCACGGCCTTGGTCAGCTTAGCCACCGCAATAGTCAACCTCCTCGTAGCCCTTTAACGATAGGTAGGACTTGAGAGCCACACGGTCAGTTAATCTCAACGACCGACCGTGTGAGTTCCTTAATCTTTCTCTTCAATTTATAGCATACCGCGAAAAGGGCATGTTAATCATGAGTATGTCAAAAAAAACTAAAGCAACTTTGATAATTAGCTTACTTTCATTGGATTCAGCATTGTACAATCGTAATATTAATTATGGGGTGATTTGATGGAACGGGATGAAACTGATCCGTATTATTAACGAAAATGTGCTGACATCGGCTGAAGCAGTGGAAATGCTTGGAGGTTCAAAACAGAATCTTTCTTCCTTGATGAAGCGTCAAAAGCTTTTGCCGATTAAGGAATCTGGGTCAGTTTGTCTCTTCCTTAAATCATATGTTGAAGCGAGAAAAAAGGAAGCTGGGAATTACGTGAAAAGTATCGACCATACGAATAGTTTTAAATAGTGGGCTCTCTTGCAATTTGATATTGCATAACGTGGTAAAATTCTAACTAAAACGAAAAAGGCTTTTCTACAGGGGACAGCAACGGTTTATGCAATCGCTGAATTCTTACGTCCTTCTTTATACCGCAAAGATAGAGAAGACCCTATCTTGGTGTTTATTGATAAGGAGCTTGTTTGTAGTTGTGCGATTGAAGGATATAACAGAGTTAAGCGTTAAAGTAAAAGGAGGACATTATGTGCGCGAAGTCTGTATGTTTAAGTATGCAAATTAAGTTAGGGTTTAAAATAAAGGCCAGATTACATAATTAGAGTCTAAGTTCTAAGTTCTAAGTTCGAAAGAGTGCTTACCAGTTTATCTGCAGGTAAGGCACTCTCTTTATACCAACGTGCCCCGAAACAGGATACAAACCTCAGTTGAGTAAGAGATTGTTGCAACAAAATATAAGTCAGTTGACTACAAAAAAGCAGAGGTCTTCTCGCGAAGATCTCTGCTTATTACTTACTATACAAAAAATAAAAAAATGGCTAATTAATGAAGGAAGTCACGGAACAAGCCTATGACCTTACCTAGAATTGTTACTTTCGTAAGCCGGAGAGGTTCATATGTAGGATTCTCTGGCTGCAGGCGAATATGGTCTTTCTCTTTATAGAAAGTCTTAACGGTAGCTTCGTCATCTTCAGTCATCGCGACGACGATATCTCCGTTATTCGCAGTTTGCTGCTGGCGGACGATGACATAGTCACCATTCGAAATTCCCGCTTCAATCATACTATCTCCGACAACGGACAACATAAACACTTTCTCATCACCAACATACTGCATCGGCAGTGGGAAATAATCTTCAATATTCTCTGTAGCTGTGATCGGAATACCTGCAGTAACTTTACCCACTACAGGGACGCGAGCAACCGTCTGAGTAAATTGAACTACATTATCATCATCATCTTGACCGAGCAATTCAATAGCCCGTGGCTTGGTAGGGTCTCTACGAATTAACCCCTTCTTCTCCAGACGATCCAGGTGTCCGTGAACGGTTGAACTGGAGGCTAGGCCAACAGCTTCACCAATCTCTCTTACGGACGGAGGATATCCTTTCAATCGGACTTCATTGCGTATAAACTCCAGAATGGCTAACTGTCTGCTGGATACCTTCGACATACCGTATCAACTCCACATAATAACGTTTGGGAAAATTATAGCATAGAACCTCCGTTCGTACAAACATTAGTTCTAAAAAAATGCAGAACAATTGTTCTCAAAAACTATTGCCCAAAACACATGTTCGTGTTATAGTGAGTTTATAAGAAATGAGAACAAACGTTTGGAGGTTGGAATAATGCTTAGATACAGCACTTATAACAGCATACATCCTAGAACAGATGAATCGACTAACAATACCTTGGGTGAAACGATACATATTATAATGAAGAAGAACAAACAGAGAACAATCCGCTTGATATTGATCGTGGCGATTCTGTTTCTGAGCTTGACTGGGTTCATGACTGTTTTTGCAGATGCGGGACAAGAGATGACATATGAGAAGGTTGTTGTAAATCCGGGCGATACCTTATGGGCAATCGGCACAGAATACAAACCAGAAGGTATGGATATAAGAGATTATGTGAATCAAATTCAGCGAATTAATGGGTTATCAAGCAGCGACATACAAGTGGGCCAGATGCTGAATCTCCCTTATTTTGATTGATATGTATAATTCATTCATATTATTTAACATGCTGAGGACGCGGCTTGATCTGCGTCTTTTTTCTGTTCTGTATTAAATACAGGCTATACAGGTATTTACCTTGACAACCCTTTCTAATCATGTCAAAGTTAAAGAGACTATGCATTTTGGAGGGGAACAACAGTTGGATATTGAACGTCTAGTTGCGAGGATTAATGAGCTTGCACGCAAGCAGAAGGAATCCGGGCTTACTGAAGAAGAATTGGCTGAACGGGCTGAGCTTAGAGAGATCTATTTGAACAACATCCGCAGCAACTTCCGTCAGCAGCTGGAATCCATTGAAATTGTGGATGATGTAAGCGGCGACACTTATTCAAAAGGAAAATGATTTATTAAATAGGTTAATGCTTTTGTTATAGATTGAAGGAGGATACTCATGGCGAGTTCATTTGAAAGATCGGTAAAGAAAAACCAGCAGAAAATTAATAAAGATCGTAGAAAGAGAGGCCAGCCATCCATCGGATCTGGTGTTGAACAAGAAGATGTGTTTAAAGGAAGAGCCTTTTTGTTCCCATTTGTACTTGTTGTGCTTTCATTTATGTTCCTGACCCTTAGTGGTTTGACGACAGATGGAGTAGGTACATTTGACTGGGTCGTATTCGCGCTTTATCTTGGACTGGCAATAATGTATTTTATGCGTCGACCTTATCTGAAAGTCGGCAAGAAGCGTATCAAGACGATTAAGCTAAGCAGAGAACGTTCCATGGGTGTAGAGGATATTAAGAAAATTGTGTTGGAAAAGGGATCTGTCATTGTTGAGCGCAATGGTAAAGGTGGTCCTTGGGTGTTCAGCAAATTGCTTAACCTATATGATGTAGAAGCGATGGGAGCACGACTTGTACAGTTTGCCCAAAATCATCAAATACCTGTCGAAGATAAGAGAGTAAAGTAAGAAGTCTAACATACGATACCATACATTCGGGGGAGAGAGAGAAGTATGTCAATCAAAGCAGTGCTATTCGATTTGGATGATACACTCTTATGGGATGAACGGAGTGTAGAGGAAGCTTTTTATGAAACATGTCTAATTGCATCAAATCAAACAGGAGTTGATCCTCATGAGCTGGAGACTTCTGTTCGCAATGAAGCAAGGAAGCTGTATGAATCGTATGAAACGTTTGCTTTTACAAAAATGATTGGCATTAACCCTTTTGAAGGATTATGGGCTAATTTTAACGGGAGTGACAGGGCTGAATTTAAGCAGCTCGAACAGATTGCTCCTGCGTACCGCCGAGATGCTTGGACCAAGGGTCTTCTTGCTCTAGGTATTGATCAGCCGTCACTCGGAGCGGAACTTGCAGAACATTTCGGTAAAGAGCGCCGAAGCCGTCCCTACATGTACGATGAAACAATTGAGACACTAGCTGAATTGCAAGGTAAGGTGAAGCTTCTATTACTGACAAATGGTTGTCCTTCTCTGCAGCAAGAGAAGCTAGATGGGGTTCCTGATCTTGTTCCTTTCTTTGACCACATCGTAATCTCAGGTACATTTGGCAAAGGGAAGCCGGATCCTTCAATCTTCAAGCATGCTCTGGATTTGCTGGATGTATCTCCAAATGAAGCACTGATGGTTGGTGATAAGCTGACCACTGACATTAAGGGAGCCCTTGCAGCAGGAATCAGAGCGGTTTGGATTAACCGAAATAATAAGCTGAACGAGGAAGCTTACGCTCCTGACGTAGAAATTAAGCATTTATCTGAAATCAAAAAAATGTTATAATCTTCCATGTAACCGCATCTGCTGCAGAGCAGCGGCGGTTTTCTTTTTACACAGAGTTAAGGGAGGAAGCTGAAGATCTTGAAACCCTTCTTACAATTGAACGGAGCAAATCCTTACCGGCAGCGGATCTCGATGGGCTTCATTATAATAACTTTATGTATTCTAATATCAGGCTGCTCATCTGATGCTTCTTCAGAGCCGGTAGTTCTCATGGAACCGATTGAAGTCAAGCTTAGTGCTTCAAGTGAAGAGATAAACCTGAACGAAACCGTACATATGGAGGCTGTGGTGACTCAACAAGCAGATGTCGTAGATGATGCAGATGAAGTGATGTTCGAGATTGCTACATTGGACGGTGTCGGCATGCAGTTTGAGGCGACACACCAAGGAGAGGGGGTATACGTATTTGACTATCAGTTTAAAGCTGCAGGAAAATACAAAGTCACTTCCCATGTCTCAGCAAGAGGTTTCCACTCGATGCCATCAGTACAAATAGTGGTGAAAGAGTAGAGTCAATTATGAATATCAGACAAGCTAGGACAACCTCATCGAGGTTGTCCATTTTTAATGTATTCCGGGTCGGGGTAGGGAGATACGGTCCAACCGTTTTCTTTAATAGTTAGCCGAACGGCTATGACCTCCTTGTTCTTCATTAGAGCAAAGGAATGTGGGGTATTCTCAGGAATAGCAATGACATCTCCTGCTGTTAGCTCTATATCAATATAGCCTGTTTCTTCATCAGCCTTCATGCTGAGAATACCGTTTCCTGACAGAATTGCATGCGCACCTTCATCTCCATGTGTATGCATTTCTTCAAGTTCAGCCAGCTCGGCTTCAAGGTCGGCAGTGGCATTTGACAGTGAAATGACTTCCCATTGTTGATAGCCATGACGTCCTGCCATATCAGAAATTTCTTCTTTATAGAGGTTCAAGACCTGCTGTTGTTCTTCGTCAGACAGCAGATTGTTTTTATTAAGCTCTGCCGGCAGCTTGGTTGAATCCCATTGCTCATAGAGCACATTATAGTCTTTTAGAAAATTACGAACATTCTCCATTCCGCTAATTCTTTCATTCGTGTTTCTGATCAAAATTTCTGGCATGATTATTCCCTCTTTTCTAATTGGTTTAATGAATGAATTACCTTCCCAATAGGGCTCCTTTCTGCTAAACTAAGACTTAACGTTTTGCGGGAGGTATGACAGTGATCAAGAGTGACTTAAAGGATACGTTGAATAAACGAATATTAATTCTAGATGGCGCTATGGGCACCATGATCCAGCAAGAGAATCTGACTGCCGAGGATTTCGGCGGTGAAGAGCTGGATGGCTGTAACGAAATACTTGTGCTTACGAAACCGGAATTGATTCAAAATATACATGAACGTTATCTCGAAGCTGGCGCTCATCTTATTGAAACGAACACCTTTGGGGCCACTTCTGTCGTGCTAGCAGAATACGATATCCAAGATCGAGCAAGAGAGATTAATCTCGCTGCAGCGAAACTGGCTAGAGCAGCTGTGGATAAATATAACTCACCGGAATCTCCACGATATGTCGTAGGAGCTATGGGACCGACGACGAAGACCTTGTCAGTTACAGGAGGCGTTACTTTTCAGGAGCTGATTGACAGCTATGAAGAGCAAGTTCTGGCTTTGATCGACGGTGGTGTTGATGTACTACTGCTAGAAACTTCTCAGGATACACTCAATGTCAAAGCTGGCAGCATCGGGATCAGACAAGCATTCTCCAAACGCAGCATCGAGCTCCCCATCATGATTTCTGGGACGATTGAGCCGATGGGAACAATGCTAGCAGGTCAGAACATTGAGGCGTTTTATGTTTCCTTAGAACACCTTAACCCGATATCGGTCGGGCTAAACTGTGCAACAGGTCCAGAATTTATGAGAGATCATATTCGTTCCTTGTCCTCCATGGCAGGAACGGCGGTCAGCTGTTATCCCAACGCAGGTTTACCGGATGAGAATGGTCAATATCATGAATCACCAGATTCTCTGGCGACCAAGATTGCTGCTTTTGCTGAACAAGGCTGGATCAATATTGCAGGGGGATGCTGCGGGACTACACCGGATCATATCAGGGCTCTTGCTGAAAAGCTGGGTACAATGAAGCCTCGTCCGCTTACTGGGGAACATCCTCCGGCTATTTCGGGTATTGACCCTGTGTATGTAGAACAGGATAACCGCCCTTATATGGTTGGTGAACGAACCAACGTGCTGGGTTCCCGTAAATTTAAACGTCTTATTGTGGAAGGCAAGTATGAAGAGGCTTCTGAAATTGCTCGTGCTCAGGTCAAGAACGGTGCTCAAGTTGTTGACATTTGCGTACAAGACCCTGATCGGGATGAAGCTGAGGATATGCGCAAGTTCCTGGAGCTCGTAGCTAAGAAAGTTAAAGTACCGTTAATGATAGATACAACAGATAGTGAAGTCATTGATCTTGCCCTGCAATATTCTCAAGGAAAAGCGATAATCAACTCCATCAATTTGGAAGATGGCGAAGATAAATTTGAGAACGTAACGCCGATCATTCACAAATATGGAGCAGCTGTCGTTGTCGGAACGATAGATGAACGAGGCCAAGCTATCAGCAGGGAGGACAAGCTTGAGGTCGCCAAACGATCCTATGATCTTCTCGTGAATAAATACGGTCTTAAGCCCGAAGATATTATTTTCGATACGCTTGTATTTCCCGTCGGTACAGGTGATGAGCAGTATATTGGATCTGCTGCCGAAACGATAGAAGCCATTCGGATGATCAAGTCGGCATTACCAGGGACACATACGATACTAGGAGTCAGTAATGTTTCGTTTGGTCTGCCTGAGGCAGGACGTGAAGTGCTTAATTCAGTCTTTTTATATGAGAGTACCAAGGCAGGACTAGATTACGCGATCGTTAATACGGAAAAAGTAGAGCGTTACGCCTCAATACCGCTTGAAGAACGGAAACTTGCCGAAGATTTAATCTATCGAACAAATGATGAAACCTTAGCTGCTTTTGTGGCAGCATTCCGTAATAAAAAAGTGGAGAAAAAAGTCCAAATCTCAACTCTGACCTTGGAAGAACGTTTAGCTGCTTACGTTGTTGAGGGCAGCAAGGAAGGACTCATCCCTGATCTGGAGCTGGCGAGAGAGAAATACAGTCCACTTGAAATTATTAACGGACCGCTAATGAAAGGGATGGAAGAGGTTGGAAGACTATTCAACAACAATGAACTCATTGTTGCTGAGGTACTGCAAAGTGCAGAGGTAATGAAAGCTTCTGTGGCACATCTGGAGCAATTCATGGAGAAGAATGAATCCTCGGTGAAAGGTAAGATCATGCTCGCTACGGTGAAAGGTGATGTGCATGATATCGGTAAGAACCTTGTCGAGATCATTCTCGCGAACAATGGTTACCAGATCGTTAATTTGGGTATAAAAGTACCACCAGAACGTATCATTGAGTCTTATCGTGCAGAGAAAGTAGATGCAATCGGTTTATCCGGCCTATTAGTTAAATCAGCGCAGCAAATGGTGCTCACCGCACAGGATTTGAGGAATGCGGGAATTGACGTTCCCATTATGGTAGGTGGAGCAGCACTGACGAGGAAATTCACCAAGACTCGAATTAGACCTGAATATAGCGGAATGGTTGTATATGCGAAGGATGCCATGGACGGATTGGACATCGCAAACAAGCTAATGAATCCGCAATCCAGAGAGCTGATGCTGAAGGAAATGGAGCTCGAGAAGGAAAAGGATGCAGCAGCCGATAATAAGGTAATTCCTTTACCTGAGTTGACAAGAGTGGAACGCTCCAAAATTTCTCAAGAGGCACCTGTATATTTGCCACCTGATCTAGCAAGACATACCATTCGGAATTATCCAATTAGTCATATTCTTCCTTATGTAAACATGCAGATGCTGCTTGGGCATCATCTGGGAGTGAAAGGGAACGTAGAGCAGCTGCTTAAATCAGGTGATTCCAAGACAGTTCAGCTCAAAGAAACCGTCGATCAAATTATGGATGAGGCGATCAAAGACGGAATCATCAAGGCTAATGCAATGTATCGTTTCTTCCCAGCGCAGTCCAGAGGAAATGACATTATCATATATCATCCGGAAGATCATACTCAGGTATTGCATACCTTCACTTTCCCTAGACAGAATGTCGATCCCTATCTTTGTTTAGCCGATTTCCTGAAACCGGTTGAATCGGGTGTTATGGATTATGTAGGATTTTTAGTGGTTACCGCAGGACATGGCATTTCAGAGCTGGCTGCAGAGTGGAAAGAGAAGGGGGACTATCTCCGGTTTCATGCACTCCAATCCATTGCGCTTGAAGTGGCTGAAGGTTTGGCAGAACGGGTTCACCATATGATGAGAGATACCTGGGGATTCCCTGATCCGGCAGATATGACCATGAAGCAGCGTCTTGGGGCTAGATATCAAGGAATCCGAGTTTCTTTTGGGTATCCAGCATGTCCGGATCTGGAGGATCAAGAACCGTTATTTCGCTTGATGCGTCCGGAAGATATTGGTGTGGAACTAACGGAAGGATTTATGATGGAGCCAGAGGCCTCAGTATCGGCAATGGTATTCAGTCATCCAGAGGCTCAATATTTTAACGTAGAGAAGGCGTAATAATAAAGTATTGAAATGACCTTTTCCTCCGATTCCAAAATCGGAGGATTTTCATTTATAATCATAGGATTAAAGGTTATAACTAGAATGTGCTTCATGCATGGTTCCTTCCTTTTCTTTTTATACTAGAATCAATTTCATCGTTCTAATGAGTTATGAGATTGAATCACTATTTAAATATAACGAGGTGATAGATCGTGGAACTTTATTTTTTGGGGACCAATGCGGGTGTTCCATCATTGCAGAGAAACGTAACGGCTGTTGCGCTTCGCATGCTGGAGGAGCGGCGTTCCATCTGGCTATTTGATTGCGGAGAAGGTACACAGCATCAATTCTTGAAATCTCCCCTCAAATTGAGCAAACTCGAGAAAATATTCATTACTCATTTGCATGGCGACCATCTGTTCGGACTTCCGGGTCTCTTATCCAGCCGTGCTTATCAGGGAGGAACGACTCCGCTCACTTTATACGGCCCCCCGGGGATTAGAAAATATGTGGAGACATCACTTGAGCTTAGTCAATCTCGAATCAATTATGAGCTGAGCATTATAGAGCATGAGGGCGGTATTATTTTCGAAGACGATACGTTTATTGTGGAATCTGCTCTTCTTGAACATAGAATCGATAGTTATGGCTATCGGGTTATGGAGAAGGATCGTCCGGGCAGTCTCGACCCGAATAAGCTGGCAGTTCATGGCTTAAAGCCAGGTCCGCTATTTGGCAAGCTGAAGCGTGGTGAAAGTGTGGATCTTGGCGACGGTCTGGTGCTCCATGCCCATGATTTTTTGGGTGCGCCAAAACGAGGGAAAATCGTTACTATTCTTGGGGATACTAGGCCGAACGCTCATGTAGTGCCCTTGTCGGCTGGAGCTGATGTCATCGTCCATGAAGCGACTTTTCTGCATGACTTGGCCTCTACAGCGCATGAATACTATCATAGTACTTCTAGACAGGCAGCGGAAGCGGCAAAAGCAGCAGGAGCGCAGAAGCTGATCATAACGCATTTCAGTTCTAGATATAAGGATGAGGAACAACTTCAGCCCCTATTAAGCGAAGCGCGTGAACTATTTCCAAACACGATTCTGGCAGCCGAGCACGAACTGATTCAGGTCTAATTAGAAAGTAAGAAAAGGCCCTTTTATTCACGTTTTGCAATCTACTTAAAAAGGTTGTACGATGGGCATAATGCTTATCTAACAGCGTACATACAAAGGGTTTTATTCTTTTTTGGAAGGAGTGAAATAAATTGTCACAACCGAAAGCCTACCTGCTGGATTTGGACGGAACAATTTACCATGGGAAGCACCGGATTGATGGAGCAGATCAGCTCATTCAGCACTTGCGAAATTCGGCAATTCCGTACTTATATGTAACAAACAATTCTTCAAGAACTCCGGAAGGAGTCGCTGAGCATCTGAGATCCTTGGGGATTGAGGCGATCGGTGAAGAAGTATGTACCTCGGCAGTGGCTGCAGCTGAGTATGTAGCTAAGGAATCACCAGGAGCCAGAGTAGCGTATATCGGAGAGAATGGATTGTATCAAGCCATCCAAGCTGCGGGTCTTGAAATTACGGAGTCGAAGCCTCAGTATGTGATACAAGGTATTGATCGTGAATTTACATACGATAAGCTTACACAGGCACTGCGATGGATCAACGGGGGAGCCCGGTTTATATTGACTAATCCTGATTTGCAGCTTCCTGCCGATGATGGTCTGACTCCAGGTGCTGGAACCATAGGGGCTGCGATTGAGGCGGCTACGCAGGTGAAGCCAATTGTCATTGGTAAGCCTTCAAGTATTTTGATGAAGCATGCGATTGACAGATTAGGACTGCCCGCAACTGAGGTTGCCGTCATTGGAGATAATATGCGTACGGATATTGCAGCTGGAGCAGCAGCCGGCTGTTTATCTATTTTAGTGCTGACGGGTGTAACGACCAAAGAGAATCTGGATGCCCATGTTCGTGCGACAGGCATTAAGCCTGATGAAATTTATGAAGATTTGTACAAACTGGTGAGCAGCATCTAGTGAATGACGTATAATGTAACATGGACAGCAACAAGTGAAAGGAAGAATGCAAAGATGCCGGAACTACCGGAAATGGAGAATTACAAGCAGCTATTATCTGATCGAATATTAGATATTCCAATAACACAAGTGACCATTAATCGTGAAAAATCCATAAATGTCACTTCAGATGAATTCATTGCGTCACTTCTAAATACACGAATCGTATATATTGAGCGCCGGGCTAAGCATTTGATTTTTCACCTGAGCACGGGCCGCAGATTGGTCTTGCATCTCATGCTTGGCGGTGTTTTATATTTAGGAACAGAAGATCAGCGTCCGGATCGTAATACCCAGATTGAAATTCAGTTCGGCGATATAACCTTATATTTTATCGGGCTCAGACTAGGGTACTTACATTTGCTAAGTGCGAAGGAAACCGATGAGGCCATGTCAGAACTTGGGCCAGAACCGCTTGATTACCGCTTCACTGAGGATAAATTCAGAGCTGTGCTGAAAGGGAGAAGAGGAACAATAAAATCCACTCTCGTTAATCAGGAGGTAATCGCTGGTATCGGCAACTGTTATTCGGATGAGATTGCTTTCGCAGCGAGTCTCACACCAAGCACGAAGATTCAAAAGGTATTGGAATCCGAAGAATTAACAAGCAGGCTGTACCGGTCGATTCAATCTGTCTTGCGTGAAGCGACTGCAGGTGGCGGATATATGGAAATGCCGCTGTATGAAGGCGATGAACTCACCGGTAAATATAACGAACAGTGCAGAGTATATGATCGCGAAGGCGAAACGTGTACTCGCTGCAGTAAGGGGATTATCACCAAAACACTGATTACGGGCAAAAAGGCTTTTTACTGTCCGGAATGTCAGCAGGAAGAAGCCTGATTTGTATATAGGGGGACATGTAAGCACGCGGGGAGGATATAAGCAGGCTGCAATGAGGGCGTATGACATGGGAGGAACCTCATTTCAGTATTTTCCAAAGAACCCTCGTAGTCTCGGGACCAAGGCATACGATCAGACGGAAGCTGCAAGGTGTAAATTGTATTGTAACGAACATCATATCCAGTCTATCGCACATTCCCCTTATCCTACGAATCCAGCTGTAGGAAAGTTAAAAGGAACGAATCTGTACGAAACGATGGTTGCTTCTCTCAAGAATGATCTTGAAATTGCAGAGGCTTGTGGATCAGCAGGCGTGGTTGTCCATTTTGGACATGCCAAGACAGAAGATCCGCTTCAGTCCTACCGCAATGTAATCCAGTTTATGGATGAGGTATTGTCCGGCTGGTCCGGTAAGGCCAAGCTTCTCATTGAGAATCAGGCTGGGGATCATGGTCCCATGGGCACGACGATGGAAGAAATCGTCCAGATCCGAAGCTTGTCGAAACATGCGGAAGCGATCGGTTTCTGTCTCGATACATGCCATGCTTTTGCGAGCGGATTATGGAACGGGGCCGCAGACCATCTTATGATTCAAAAAGGGCATGATACGGGGTATTGGACTCAGCTGGTTGCCGTCCATGTCAATGACTCGAAATATGGCTTCCGGTCGTTTAAAGATCGGCATGAACGGGTCGGCAGAGGACAAATCGGCGTGGAAGGACTGTCATGGTTGTTAAACCGCAAGGAGCTCGCAGAGTGCATCTGGGTTCTCGAAAGTGAAAAAGGAGACGATGGCAGTCACAAGGACGATATTAAGCAGATTCGTTCCTGGCTAATGAACTAACGAGGAGAGGAGAGCAGTTCATGAACATTTTTTTGGATGATTACCGGGCTTGCCCTCCAGGATTCACACTCGCCCGCGATGCAGAGGAATGTAAGCTGCTACTAAATGAATATGGAGTCAACATTTTGTCATTAGACTATGATCTAGGTTATGGCAATCCAACAGGGCTTGAAATCGCTTCTTTTATTGTCGAACGTAAGCTGTATCCCGAGAAAATATACCTTCACACCTCGAGTGACTATGGAAGAAGAGCCATGTATGAATTACTGTATCTGAACAAGCCAGAAGATGTGGAAGTGCATAACGGTCCCATTCCTTATGAATTGCTTGAGCGCATTGGGCGGACAGTTGGGCAGGATTAGACATGATTGAAGCTACTGAACAGGAAATTTTAAAGATGGCTTGGAAGGGACAGGCTTTCGCCTTGTATGTCTATACTCCGCTATGCGGCACATGTCAAGCAGCTCGCCGTATGCTGGAGGTGTGTGAGCATTTATTGCCTTCAGGCGTTCTATATGAAGCGAATATAACCGAGATTCAAAGCCTCGTGCAGCAATACCAGATCAGGAGTGTACCGGCCGTATTACTGTTTAGCGGTGCCAAAGAACTCCCTAAATCGATATATCGAATGGAATCCGTAGAGCATCTGCTCTCTCAAATCAGGAGGGTAATCATATGATCGAAATGGAGCACGTCAGTCTTCGCCGGGGAGACAAGCAAATACTGAATGATGTTAATCTAGAGATGAAGAAGGATGAAAATTGGGTCATTCTTGGTAGAAACGGCAGCGGAAAAACGACCATACTTGAGATGATCATGGGATATATGTTCCCCTCTGAGGGCAAGGTGAAAGTGCTGGATTACTTGTATGGTGAATGCGATGTGCGCGAGGTACGCAAGGAGATTGGCTACATCAGTCAGACGCTGATTGAAAAGCTCGCACTGAAGGATCCGGTATGGGAGGTTGTAGCCACCGGTGCATTTGCATTTTTGCGCTTCTATCAGCATATTCCTGACGAAGTAAAGGCTGAGGCGCATGCTCGGCTTGCTGAGATTGGATTTGCTCATTTAGCGGAGCAGCCTTTTGGAACACTGTCCCAAGGGGAAAGAAAAAAAGTGCTCCTCGCCCGCTCGCTTATGGCAAAGCCCAAATTGTTAATTATGGACGAGCCGTGCTCAGGTCTTGATTTATTCGAAAGAGAAAAAATGCTGTCAGCGGTTGATGAAATCGGGAAAAAAGATATTTCGGTCGTATACGTCACTCATCATATTGAAGAAATTATGCCCTTATTTACTCATATTGCACTTATTAAGGATGGCAGGGTTGCGGCTGCAGGGCCTAAGAAGGAAGTACTGACAAAAGAAACAATAATGCATACCTATGGTGTTGCTGTAGAGCTGGATTGGTTCGAGGACAGACCATGGATACGGGTATGCAGTGGAGGTTAACATATTTTGACGAATCAAGAACAATACGCAGAGGCACATTCTGCAAGATTCATTTGTACCGCAAATCATGGGTTTGCCCCATATGCACAAGAGGAGCTGCGAAGAGTATTCGGCAGTGTAAAAAGCTCGGTCATTGTATCGAGTGAAGTCTTCCTGGCGACCCTTCCACGGGAGCAGGCAGCAGTCAGCGAATTGCTCATGAGGGAGCCGCTCATATTTTTGAGACATGTGTTTCCTGTTCAGTTTGAAGAGAATGTTGAGGATCTAGAGGCGTCATTCTCGCAGCTGTATCGCTATTTGCTGGGGCATTCTGACCTTCAAGAAGGGACTTTTGCCTTGCAAGTTCGTAAGACCGAAGATAGCGCATGGACGGAAACCTCGGGTGCATTAAAGCAGCATATTCTTGCTGGCATTGAAGGTTTGCATGCAGAGCATGCGGTTCAAGATGCCGACAGGGTTGTATCTGTTTATCTAACAGGAGATCGTCTATATGCTGGTATTTCTGCTCCGCAGGATAACCTGTCTGACTGGAATGGAGGCGCAGTTCGTTTTCAGAAGGAAGAGGGACAAATCTCAAGAGCGAAGTTCAAGTTGTTGGAGGCGGAAAAAACGCTTGGCATTCCCTTCTCGTCATTTCATAGCGCACTCGATATCGGCGCAGCTCCGGGAGGCTGGACTTCATTTCTTCTGGAAAGAGGCCTTCATGTCACGGCGGTCGATCCGGCAAAGATGAATCCCTCCCTGCTAGATCATCCGAATCTGAACTATATCTCCAAGAATGCGGGTGACGTCAAATTCAGAGATAACGAGTTTGATCTGCTCGTTTGTGATATGAGCTGGAGTCCGAAACTTATGGCCAGACTGGTTACAGGCTTACTGGATAGTCTTCAATCAGGTGGAACGGCGGTCGTAACCGTTAAACTTATGCATAAGAAACCGATGGCCCTAATACGGGAAGTCATCGAAGTGTTCGAGGATTCTCGAATGCAGGTGCAGAGAGCCAAGCAGCTGTTTCATAACCGTGATGAAATCACACTTTACATGATTAAGTACTAAGATGCATTATCTTATATAGAGGGTCCGACTAATATAGCCGTGATCCTCTTTTGCTATATAAAGCAAAAAAACACTTTACATATCCCTGTCTATGTCATATAATTAATCCAAAATTAACCAGCACGGAAATGGGAAAGCATCCCTATAGCGAAGGATCAGCAGGATACTGCAGATCGCTATAGGGGCTTTCCTTTTTTTGTGCCTGTTAGGGGGTTTTTGATGAAGCAACCTTTCCGTTTAGAACGAGGTTCTGTCCTCGGAGGGAGATATCGAGTGATCCGAAAAATTGGAACCGGCGGTATGAGCCATGTTTATTTAGCTGAGGATCTGAAGCTGCCCGGCAAGAAATGGGCCATCAAAGAAAATGTGACCCTCCCGGAATTCCATGGGAGTATCGTGTCAGAAGCAGAGACTTTGATTACATTGCAGCATCCCAGACTTCCGCAAATTGTAGATTTTTTTGCACCGGATGAGGCTGGATACAGTTATTTGGTTATGGACTTCATTGATGGAATAACGCTTCAGGAATATCTACATAACAAGCAATTTCAGATACCGGTGGACACGCTGATCAGAATCATTCATCAGATTATGGAGGTGTTAGATTATTTACATGGGCTTACACCACCGATGATCTATCGTGATTTGAAGCCCAGCAATATAATGATTGTCGAGCAGGATGAGATTAGATTGATTGATTTTGGAATCGCGAGAAAGTATAAGCTTTCTGGTATTGAAGATACGGTCAAGCTGGGAACTATCGGATTCGCAGCTCCTGAACAGTTTGGTGCGGGTCAGACAGATGCCAGGTCCGATTTGTACAGCCTGGGAGCATTGTTTTTGTACATGACCACAAGAGGTGCACATAGTGAATGGATCTCTGGGGTAGAGCAGCTGCTTAGAAACGATAGCATTCGAAAATATATACCCGTTATGAGACGGCTGCTAAGGTATGAACCACAGACCAGATATCAATCGATTAAAGAGCTTAGAGAAGAAATGTACAGATTATCTGAACACTATGAGCGTAGGAATGAGACAAGAGCGTCTGATGGGATGATGCAAGGAACTCGAGTTATCGCTCTCGTCGGTACAGGAGCTGGAGCAGGTGTAACCCATACTGCAATTGCGATTAGCCATTATTTAGCCAGACTTGGATCTAAGGTGGCGATCGTCGAAATGTCGAAGCGGTCTGTTGCTTTTTCCAGGATAAAGTCGATTGCTTACCGTGATTCTGAGGAGAATCAGGCAAAGAGCTTCGATATTGAAGGGGTTCATTACGTTCAGAGAAGCAACAAATACGAGATGGTTGAGCTGCTGGGAGGCAGCTATCAATATGTCGTTCTAGATCTGGGGAGCGAGAGGGACTACAGTCAGATGGAAGAGTTCTTTAGAAGTGATCTGCCTATCGTCGTAAATGCTGCTGCCGAATGGAAGCAGGACGACATGGCAACGTTTATGCAATCGTATCCTAATCAGCCGAAAATGAAATGGACTTATCTGCTGCCGCTCGCCTCGAAGGAAACAGTGAACAGAATGAGAAAAAGGATGAATTCAGCAAGAGTATACAGTGTTCCCCCACATTTTGATCCTTTTGACCGTACTGAGGATATGGATGTAGTATTGCATGAATTGTTAAACACGATTAAACCCATTAGCAAGAGAAGAAGGTTTCTATTCAAATAAGCACAAGAAGAGTTCAGTAAAGGAGACCCATGAGTGTCTAAACTTCGTAAACAGAGCAAGAAAAAAATAGTTGCCGGATTAATCGGGGCCGGAGCAGCAAGTATTTTGTTTAGCGGATTGCTGTTGTACGACTGGAAAATGGACAAGGACTCTGCAGATTCACTTGAGTCGAGGCATGAGCTGGAGCTTCTGGAGATAAAAAAGCAGCTCGTATCCGAACAGAAGGATAGCAAGACAGGCTATGTAATAGTACACGATATCCCAGCAGGTACTTTAATCAAAGATACAGATGTAAGAGCGGTGAAGGTACCGCAAGGACAAGCTCCTGTCAATTTGATAAGTGAGTTAGACGAGATTGCAGGAAGTGTGACGAAGATTGAGCTAAAAGCCGGAACTTCGCTTACTGCCGCAATGCTATATGAGGAGGAGCCGACACCGGATGATTTACGGAATCGTGAGATTTCCGTTATATCACGACCCTCACTATTGAATTCAGGAGATATGATCGATGTCCGGATTCAGTTCCCGACAGGACAGGATTACATCGTATTATCCAAGAAGAAGGTTCACGATCTAGATGGGGCAACCATGTGGATGACATTAACCGAAGCAGAGATACTCACCTTATCCAGTGCAATGGTAGATGCCTATCTTCATAAAGCCTCACTATATTCTCTTACATACGTAGAACCTGAATTTCAAAATCGTGCAATTCCAACCTACCCGGCCAATGAGGAAGTGCTGACCCTGATTGAATCCAATCCCAATATCGTAGATCTAGCCGAACAAGCACTTTCTACTCAGCTGCGCAGTTCCTTGGAAAGGGCATTAAGTGAGCCTTCCTCATCAAACTACATGGTGTCTGAATCCATTGAGGAAGGGCTTGCTCGTACGAATGACAACAGAACTCCGACCTGGAACAATGCCTTGGGCGAGCAAGCAGACAGTGGCAATAGTTTACTAAATTCATCAAATGATGAGGAGACCATATGGAAGGATTCGAATACAGGTATAGGACTAGAAGGGGGAACCGAGTGAAAAGCTATGTATTTGCCGGGCCGTGCAACAAAACCGATCTGCTGTTAAATTTGAGCAAAATTTTGTCTGTCAGCGGGTTTCGGGTCATCTTAGTCGATGGCACTGCAGATGGGCGATATCGATATTGTATTGAGGAAGGTCATTCAGCCCCAGCTGTCATAGAGTACGAAGGCTTTGATGTAGCAATTGGATATCGGCAATTTAACGAGGTAGAGCAGGCCTTATTTGAGATGAATGAAGATGTCTTCTATGACTTTGCGATCTTTGACATAGAGCTTAAGGAGTTCATAAATATGGATCAATGGTTATCCGCTTCTGCAAGAGTGTGGGCCACGGATTATTCGCGTATGACTCTCGAGCGCGGCAAAGCATGGATCGAAGAACTATGCAGCCAGCTGTCTGTGAATCATCTACCGCCGTTCTACAAGCTGTATATAGATGCGGTAGAAACGCATATCGAGCCGTATATCTGGTCTTATTATGAGGACAGTCCGATTGAATTTCAGGGCAGCCCGGTATGGATTCGCTCAGATGAACTGGATACGGCTGTCCGACTCGAGAACGAGCATCATCGAAGACGAAGCTTTAAGCATTACTCTAGACATTACAAGAAGTCACTTGCCGAGCTAATGGAAATGATTGCTGGCTTTGAGCCTGCCGAAACGAGGCGGGCAATACAATCGAGAGAGAGGAAGAGAGCATGAGTACTGTTGTATTTTGGAGCCCGGTAAACGGAAGAGGTACATCTTCTCACCTTATTTTGTCTGCGCTGATGATTACGCTTACCCACCATGTACGTGTGTTGTCCATGCATATGAATAAGAACGGAGACAGTATAGAAGCAGCACTGCCGGTTAGAGAGGAAAGCATGGACCATATGACTAACATATTTACAATCACCGGGTGGGACGCGCTTCTACGACTTCATTTAAGCGGCAACCTTACGAGAGACAAGTTCAGAGATTATACAGTGCCTTTGTCAAGACAGCTGGATTTGCTGCCGGGAGCCAGAGTGCAGAGCAGTTTAGATGTAAATGAAGAATATGCAAAATATATACCTTCTGTATTAAAAACGGCAAGTGAGGTCTACGATCTTGTGATGCTGGATGCTGGAAATAGAGACAGAATGGAGCGAGATATGATGAAGGATGCGGATGTGGTCGTAGTTAACCTGGATCAAAATTTGAGAGTGCTGGAAAACTATTTTGGAGATACAGAATTAAAAGAACAGCTGGAGAGCAAAAAAGTTATTGTTACGGTTGGACAATACGACGCCGATTCCCATTGTACCGTCAATAATATTAAGCGACGCTTTAATTACAAACATCCCGTAGTTGCTGTACCTTACTGCACTGAATTCAAGGATGCCTGGAATCGGCGTGATGTACCTTCCTACTTGCAGCAGAACATGAATTTAGACAAGAAAAACGGTCAACGAGGAGAGCATGCCTCGAGCATTAGAGAGCTGGCCAAATGCATTATGGACAATGCGGGGTTACGCACCATCTTGAAGCAGCTGGAGAGGGGAGCATAAATGCGAGGAGAGGCAGTAGTTAATGCTCTTCTTATTAGCCTGGTCTGCATATGTATGATACTCATCATGTTACGAATCAGAACGAGAAACAAGGCTTATTCTGGAATAATGCTAGGAGCTCGTCATGAAGCAAGTACAATCGAATATTTGACAGAGTATATCAAGCAGTCGCTCCATGAACTCAGTCATAGCCAGCTTGCAGATGCAGGACTGCATGAAGAGGAATACAAGCGGAAATTAAATCAGCGGGCTGAGATGAGACGCGCACTCAAGGAGTGTATTTCCGGAAGTGTCAGTGATAAAGCATTTGTCAAAAATTTAATTAAGGATCTATTGCTTCACAGCTACGGACTAAACGAGAAGAATATCAATGAAGCGATCCCTTTTGATCTCACTCTAAACTTAACCGTTCAGGATCAGTTCGAAATCGTATTTTATTTGTATAAACAGCAATTTGGAACCGAGGCACTTTCTACCCTGATTGATACATATGATTTGGCTGAACTGAGATGGGATCAGGAGGAAACCGCAGGCTGTTACGCGATAACAGATGAAGATATAAGACACATCTTCACAAGTGAGTACAGGGAACTCTCTTTTACCGATAAGCTGAATATTGTCGTTCAGCGTATTTATCAGCAGTATAAGGGATTTTCTGTAGTTGACGAAATTCGCGACCAACGGATTGACGGCGTAAGTGGAGGAGTAAGCGGGATGCTGAGTACAGATCTGCCGTCGTTAAACACAGATGGATTCCATATAAATATTCCGATAACAACGGATGTTGAAGATGTAGATCCTGATCCTTTAAAGTCCATTGAGAGTGTCTGGATATTTTACAAAGGCAAATCTATCCATCTATCTTTTCTGTCTTTTGGAACAGAACGGGAACTGAGAAGGGTCTGCCAAAATATTTATAAATATAATCATCCGGGACAGTTGTCGGAATCAAAAGGCTACAAAGTAAACGAGATGAAGGACGGCTCAAGGGTAGTCGTTGTTCGTCCGCCATTTTCCGAGTCTTGGGCATTCTTTGTCCGTAAATTTGATCTGCAGAATACAACTCTATCTAAATTGATCGTAGGTGAAAATGCAGAACCGGTTATTGAATTCATCGAGTATCTCATGAAGGGTAGCCGAATTACCGCCGTTACTGGAGCACAAGGATCAGGTAAAACAACATTATTAATGGCGATGATCAAGCATATCTATCCTTATCACACGCTTCGTGTACAAGAGATGGCCTTTGAATTGCATCTAAGAAAACTATACAGCAGGCGCAACATATTAACCTTCAGGGAAACGGATTATATTCCCGGGCAAGAAGGTCTTGACCTTCAGAAGAAGACGGATGGAACGGTCAATATTCTTGGGGAAGTTGCGAGCGACGAGGTTGCTGCATGGATGATACAGATGTCTCAGGTTGCCAGCTTGTTTACGATCTTTACTCACCATGCCAAGACATTCCCTGACCTTATCTTCTCCTTAAGAAACTCACTATTAAAGGCCGGAATGTTCAGCCAGGAGCCCATAGCCGAGGAACAGGTAGCAAGTGTTATCAATTTTGATATTCATCTGAGAAAGGACGGAGACGGTAAAAGATATATCGAGCGGATCACAGAATGTGTGCTTGTTCCCGGACATTTGCGTTCGGGGCATCCCACTTTTACATATAAGAATATTGTTGAGTATAGAGCAGGAAGATATTTCATCACATCGGATATATCTGAGGCTAACAGAGCAGAAATGCTCTCGCACATGAACAAGAAAGATGCTGAATCCTTTGAACGCTGGCTTCTGACACACCGAGGTGAAGCTCATGTCTCTTAAGGAATGGCTGCTAATTCTCTTGTTTATCTCTCTAGCCGCCTTTTTGGCTGTGATCGGATTGATTTCTCGTGCCAAGCGTCAGCAAGAACAGCGAACAGTATCGATTCCATACAATTCCAATACAACAAGTACATCTGCGCAGCTAACCGTATTCTTTAATGTTTTATTCACTAAATCTTATTTGGTATGCATCAAGATTCCTGTGCTATCGGGGTATATTCTGCTGGTGAGGAAGAAATTAAGCTATCAGCAGGGGATGAGCGAGTATTTGCTTCGGTGTCAGACGATGAAGCTTACATGGACAATATGGATCTCATTTCTTACAGTAGGAGGCATCTTGTTCTCCCTACAGCCAGGCATCAGCTTTCTGGTATTGTCCTGCCTTGTTGGAGTTATCATTAACAGCTTGTTCTTAGATATGACGGTAGCAAGGCAAGAGAGGAAGCTCTTGTCTGAAATGATTGAATTGTTCGCAGATGTGCGTCACAGGTATCATCAGCACGGCATGGTTGAAGAAGCGCTATATGAAGCTGCAGAATTCATGAATGGAGAAGCTGCCCGGCATGCGATGCATATCTATGCGGCATTAACCTCTGTTAACCCGGATGAAGCGCTTGAGCGTTATTATGAAACAGCTCCCAATCGCTTCTTGAAAGCTTTTGCCGGAATTTCATATATGGTCATGGAATTCGGTGATCAGCATGCGGATCAGAGCTCTATATATTTAACAGGGATCAGTAGTTTGACTCAAGAGATCCATCTTGAGATTTTGCGGCTGGATAAGCTTGATTATCTGTTAAAAGGACTAAATATGATAAGTCTAGTTCCGGTCTTTTTTACAAAGCCGATCGAAAATTGGGCCAGAAGCAGCTTCCCGACCATGAATGAATTCTATGACAGCAAGATGGGGTTCGTCATTCTATTATCTATTTACGTCATCATTATTGGTTGTTATCTCATGCTTCAGCAGCTGCAGCGTAATCAGGAGACAGCATTTCGGGTCACTCAGCAAAAAAGAATCGTCGAAAAACAGATATATCGCTGGAAATGGATTCGACTATTAGTTTCAAGCTTTGTTCCCCAGCCAGCTACGAAACGATATCATTCGATGGTCAAGCTGCTCCGCGAAACCAGTACGCATTTGAAAGTAGAGTGGTTTGTTGTACGGCGGCTTATATGTTCCAGCATTTGCTTTTTTGTAGCATTAGGAAGTGTTCTGTACTTGCATCATGTTGAGAAGCAGCACATTCTGACCAAGCCGGTGACCCAAACGACAATCTTTGGAAAGCTGCCTGATCATGAGCTCGATGAAGCACGCGCATGGAGTGAGCTTGATGAGAAGGTGATGCGTGATCTGAATATGGATGCTGACAGCTCCTATGAAGAAGTTGAGCGTTCACTGCTTTCAAATTCTGAGAAGGAGCAGGATCGCGAAACAGTACTCACTGCCGTACCTCGTATTATAGACAAGCTCCAAGCATGGAATAACGAATTTTTCAAGTGGTGGGAACTGGTTCTCTGTTTTGGCTTAGGGTATGTAGGATTCCAACTTCCGTTACTGCTCTTATACATGCAGCGAAAAGTTCGAAGTATGGATATGAAGCATGAAATATATCAATATCAGACCGTCATTTCTATTCTAAGAGAGATGGATCGAATGTCGGTAGAAGAAATATTGGAGTGGCTGAACCGTTTTGCCGTCATATTCAAAACACCGCTTCAAAAATGCCTGCTTCATTTTGAGCACGGACCAGAAACAGCACTTGAACTGCTTAAAGAAGAAGTGACTTTGCCTGAATTTCAACGAATGATAGATAAGCTCATACTGTCTCTTGGTTCAATTACGATCAAGGAAGCTTTTGATGATCTGGAAGGGCAGATGTCCTTTTATTTCGAACAGCGAAGGCAAGAGTATGCACAAATGATCGACAAGAAAGCGGAGTGGGGAAAAATGATCGGGTTTACGCCGATGTACTCGCTCATTTTTCTATATCTGGTCATACCGCTTATCACGGTAAGCTTTGCACAAATGAATATCTACTATGAGCAAATACAGAAGATTTGAGCTGAAGTCTCAATCCTGAATCAATTTCATAACTCATTAAATTAAATTAAATTATATCGGAGGTATTACCATGCAAAATGCATCATCTGCTCTTAAAGTAGCTGCAGGTATTTTTCTTACCATTGCACTGATCACGATTGTCGTTATTCTGTTTATTTCAGCTCAGGAAGCAACGAAGACGGCCCAGAACAATTTTGCCGATATCCAGACCGAGCTGTCACAGGCTGCTTTTACAGTGTATGACGGAACAACAATCAGCGGTTCCCAAGTGACGAATGCGCTTCGCAAGTTTGCAGGTAAAGATCAATTTGGTATCTATATTAAAACAGGTAAGAATCCACAAGGTCAATGGTATGGCTATCCTCTAAATATCAACTCCGACACGAATAATGGATACGGGGAAGTGGTTAATCCGGAGGGCGGAACTAGCGGAATATTAAACGACACGTTGAATGAGCGTTTGAACGAATATGTTAATCCTAGCGGCAGATTTAAAGCAACGGTTGTTAAGGACAACTCCAACGTAGTGAGAGGCTTGTTATTTGTACAGTCCTAAGCAGCTGCATTATTTGATTAGAGCAAGTATTTGGAGTTGTTTAATCACAGGAAGAAAGAAGGGATCGTGATCTTTGGAGAACATACGAGGACGATGCTGCATATAGCTGTGGCCGTTACGACTTGGGTTGGAGCTTGCGTGCTTGCTGTATCTCTTATATCCACTATGGAAACAGCGGCTTCAGCAAGACACATTCATCAATCAGAGCAGGATGGGCGGATACGGACCATTCTTGGAGAAGCGGTAAGGCCCAAGGTAAGCGGTGCTTATGTACGTAGCGCAATACAGTTTCCGCAGGAGAACGTTATGCTATATGTTGACGGGAAGATTCCGGCTGAGGTCATTCAACTGAATGCCGGAGATCAATATAGCGTGGAATATATAAGAGGGCCTGCAGGCGAACTCAAGCAAATTCATTATCGAAAGGCGGCAGATGCTTTGTGATTAACAGTGTCTCCAAAATACTTGCAGCTCTGCTTGCCGTTCTGCTTCTCTATGTGTACCCGGCAGTTGAAGCAGCTGGAAGACAAGATGATCTGTCCCGGCTGACGACATATAACACAGTGACCAAATTTGTGGATGCCGTGCGGACGAAAGGGTATATTACGCCGACCATGTACGAGCAGTTCCAAGAAGAATTGGCGATTACCGGGAACACGTTTGAGGTTAAGCTTGAGCATATGCATAAAAAGTACGTTCCTGAATATACAGACCCTATGAATCAAGGGACGTTTACAGGAAAGTTCGAGGCAGTGCTTGATGGTTATTACGATGAACAGATCATGGGAGTTTTGTTTCCGGATAATGAGCTGTCTAGGAATGACCCAGCCAGAATATACAAACTTACAGCAGGAGATTTTTTTCGTGTAACTTGTATGAATACGAACAGAACGCCAGCTGACCTATTCAAGGAATGGTTACTGCTGGATCATGGAAATGGAAGCTCGATTCATGTGAATTACGGAGGGATGGTCATTAATGAGGATTACTGATTATGCCATCCTCTTCGTCCTCATTTTCTTTCCCGTATTCTGGTTCTATAGCTTGGGCATTAAGGAGGAAACTGATGCTGTTAGGCTGGAGCAGCAATATACTCAGGCTGTTCAGACAGCGGTTCAGGATGCAAGCAGCGTGATGAATCTAAATGAAGATCCTTTGCTTGAAACTAGCTATGCCTCATCCAAATTTACACGAGTAGATAAAGATCTCCTGCTAGATACCTTCATACATACGATCTCCATTAATTTTGGTCTGGATGAGGATCTATCAGCACAAAGAGCTTTCTTGACCTATTTGCCGGCCCTGCTAGTCATTGATTATGACGGCTATTACATCTATCAGAGTGCTCCCTACACGAATCAGGAAGGCCAGAATGCAGAAGAACATTTATGGACTGAGAAAAAAATGTACATATATGCTGACGAGCTGGGGAATACGGTCCGATTTACTTTGGATGACTATGTATATGCATATGAGCACAGGACGGGCCAGTGGGTAGAAGGATATTTGGATGAAATACGAGCTCTTATCAGTATTCCACTTCTACAGGATGCTGAAGCTTTTGATCAAGTAAGAAGACAAACGATTGTCAGTGAGATTCAGGATGGGATTGCGCACGCCATCCACATTCATAATGAGAAAGCTTTGCACAATGGCTACGCATATCAATTTACTTTACCGGTTATTCCGCAAGAGGAATGGTATAACACCATTGATGATGTGGGAGTGATGGCATTCATTCAAGGCATTCCGGTTGGAACCGGATATTATAACAATTATGCATTTTCGGGTGGAAGGCTGGTTAAGACGACTCCTATCGTAGGGGGAATTGATGCAGAGACAGGGATTAAATACTATTATCCAAGCACCTGTAATCTTGCTTTTGTGCCGATGGAACGATTTACAACGTCTAAGGAAGCGGCAGCTGCGGGTTATTTTGAACATGGATGCATTAATAATGCATATCGGTAGACAAGTAGAAAAATGGGTTTTTTTATAAAAAATGTATATCAGTTTTCCGATAAAATACTAGAACTATAGCTACTATTTATAGTTAGAAATCGGAACAAGTATACGCAGCTGGAGTATGAAGACAACAATACATAACAGGAGTGATGTGTGAATGAAAATGCTGATAAGCTCATTATTAGCGGGAGCCCTTGTCTCCGTTAGTATATTAGGGAGCTCACTGCCAGTCAGTGCAGCTAACAGTAAGTTTAGGGATGTTCCTTCTACTTATTGGGCAAATCAATCCATTTATACTGCGGTGGAAAAAGGTTATTTCAAAGGCTATTCAGATGGTACGTTTCGTCCTAAAGCCAATATTACTCGTGCTGAATTCGCAGCGTTGATTGCAAGAGTGGCTGACTATGAAGGGGTTCAGAGTTCAGCTGATTTTTCGGATATGAAAGGTCACTGGGCAGAATCTGCGGTAAATACAGCGGTAGGTATGGGTTTTATCAAGGCTGCTGACTATCCTAACGGATTTCAGCCTGGAAAGGCTTTGACCAGGGAAGAGATGGCAAAATGGCTGAGCTCCGGACTAGCAGCTAATGATACAGAATACAAGCAGGCTTGGACAGATACCAAGACTACCGTTCTGCCAGTGAAAGAATACTTCCAAGGTCAGATCAGTCAGACGAAGGCTCCATTCATTGCGATTGTGATGGGGACGGGCCTTATGAAAGGATACACCGATGGAACCTTTGGACTTACAAAGACGACAACCAGGGCGGAAGTATCTGCGATTGTCCTTCGTTTGGAAAATGTGCTTAGCAAATCGGCAAATTCGTTCGCAGATTTAACAGAGCTGCGCGCTGTAGGTACTGAGAAATCTAACTTGGAATTAGTAACTCCGTTTACTACAGGAAATAATGGTTTTGCGGATATATCCGATAAAAAATTCACTTTTAAGAATGGATCGGGAAGTCTGGTTTTTCATAGAGCAATCGCAGTGAATACACAAGATTGGAACAATAAAAAGAGCATTTACTCTGATGTTTTTGTTTCTGATACCGATAGAAAGTTTTTAACTAGTGTTGACGAACTATACCCAATTTTTATACAAATCACAATATACCCAGAGGCTGATGGGTTTTCGTTAGACCATTATTTTAATGGGAGAGGAAATTTATTAACTGGTTCAAGAATAGTGAACACCAATCCAACGAAATTTGGATACCAGACACTTCCATACTTAGAACCGGTTGAATTTTTTAAGAAATATAAGAAAGGCGTAACAATTTGGGTTCAAAAGAATTTAACTCCCGAAACATTATTTTCTACAAATATGGATGATGGTTCATTTGTGCAATTACAAAAAAAATGAGGAAGTAAATAGATGAGAAGAATAACATTATACCTCCTAGCATTAATTATATTTTTGCAAATGAATGCTAATCTTATCTATGCTAACTTTAGTAATGGGTATCCTCCTTTAAGTCAAGAAGAAGAAATCAAAGTAACTCCAGAAACGTGGCCAGAACCGGCTTATAAAAGACAGAGTATTAAGGTAACTGTGACTGGAGAGAGTGAAGCAAGACCAAAAGTTGTCTGGACTCAAGGCGATGGTGAAATATGGTCAGCCACAAGAAATGAGGGTACTCAGCGCGTAACCACTACAACACATTGGAATGAAACCGGAAGAATCGGATCTCCACTAGCAGGAGATCCAGTAATAGATAAAATTAATACCAGCCAGTACGCTCCTAATACGATGAGGGATAAAGAAGGTAATCCGTTTCAACAAGAGTATATTAAGGATCTTGGTATAGAGGACATCTCTTATGTACCTGATAATACGTACACGCCTGCAAATGCTAAGCCAGAGTTTCAAAAAGGTGATATTTTTGCAATTATTTCCACTATTACAGGTTGGAATCATGCAGAAAGTTCACGTGTGGATTACGGTGACAGGCCAGATTCTAAAGATAAATATCAAGTCTCTTATAATACACCATTAACTATAAAATATTCGGGATATGTAACTGAAAGAAAAGAGTTAGAGGTAAGTGAGGATAAGACACTTAACGTCGGTGATCGAGAATCACTTAAAGCAAAAGTAAAAACTACTCAGTATGATGGTTCAGAATCAAGTTGGGTAGACGTTTCATATAGAGAAAATACCGAGTGGAGTTCTAATAGTCAAAGCGTTGTTACAGTAGATGATAGCGGGAGAATCACTGCAATCGGTGAAGGGACCGCTAGAATCACAGCTAAGTGGAAAAATGACACTAATGGCCCATATCATCTATATGACTATGCCACAGTAACTGTTGGTGAAGATCCAGATAATGAGACTGAGCAACCAGGGGGTCAAGCTGCGTGTACATATACGATTAATCCGCCTTCACAAGGCTCCACCCCGACAACGATTTTTATGGACCCTGGGGCTCAAGGTCATATTCTAGCGGATGACGACGCGAACGGTATGCATTTTGATGCAACCATCGGAATTCCCACTTCAGAGCACTTATACGCCAATGCATGGGCTTATCATTATTTATACCAGCATACGTTTGGGCAGCAGAGAGGTACGATTACTTACGATTGTAACGCAGTGGTTACCTATGTTCTAAAATGGGAGGAGGCTCAGGACCCCGTTCCTGATGAGGAAGGGAATATGGTTGAAGTACCTCCTGAACCGATGTCCGTATCAGAAACGGTCAATTATGATTTCTCATTTGAACGGAATTATTCTTATTGGACTGTGAATAACCTGGCAGTCTATGGAATTAATCAAGCGACAATGTCCAACTATGCATTACCGGGAAAGACTGTTACGTTAAGTCCCAATGGATATACTCTACCTTCTGTAAGCTTGGAGAGGTCCGAGAATGTAGAGGAACATGTCATTCCAAAAGACAGCGGCGATATTAGCTATACCCCAGATGTAGTGGATGGCGGAGACAGTAAACCTTCACCGCCTGATGATACTTCTACACTGCTTGGACTGGCTGAAGCTCAGACTGGACCACCTAATGTGAAAAATGATTCTCTCGATTTTACTTGGAAAGGGACAACCACCAATGTTATGGATGGGGGTACTGTGAGTCAAGATGGACCTAACCCGACCCAAATACCTCAAGCACCCAAGATCAGGTCCCATAAGGATAGCGGAGAGACAATATTGTATGAAGATCAGCTTCTCATTAGCCAGAGCTTGCTGAATGAAGCAGATAACCCATCGTCTGGAACCATCGACTATACACTCATTCAGCCTGCGGTGGGAGGTGGAGGAACACAGAGCTTTCCCATTAACCCAATCAATGATGTGACCGTACATACTCCTGTTGTGAACTACTCCTTAGTCTCGGACGATCAGGCGCATAATCAGAAGACGAAACCGAACAATGATCGTGCGGCCTTGATTCTGGAACGTCCGTTTAGTGTGAGAATTCCAACGGAAGGTCAGCACACGAGTTATCCTGGATACGGCGATCGCAACTATGCGAAGTATTATCGGATTAAGCAGGTGAAGTTTCCATTCGATGTCTTTAGCCAGGACAAATCTCACTTTTATCCGCAAGGCACATGGATCAATGTTCCGGTAGCGCAGCTGGATACTACATTTTATCTTCCTGTATGGGTAGACGAAGGTGACTATCAGGTTGAATTCAGGAATATCGCGGAAAATGCACCTTCGAATTATAATGCTCAAGATGAGCCAGATGCCAACCTGAATCTTGTGCATCATATTGCAAGTGATGAGGTGTCTGTTGAAGTCATTGGCCGGCTGTACGATTTTCGAATAACCGATATTGCAGATTACAGCTGGGAAAATGTGTTCCGAACAACCGAAGGGAGCAGTCCAACAGGCGTCTCTTATTGGGTAGGAACTCTGGGTATTGATGGTGATCCGAGAGGTATTGAGGAGAGGTTTACGACACCAATTCGTCCGGGAAGCCATCCCATCGAAGGGCACAGAAATGTGGCCATCAAGACAGGATATCACTTCAAATTTGACTTCAAGACCAAAGGGAACATGTTTGGCCCTGAAGATGGGATTCGGATTACTCCGAGTTTCTATTTCGTAACGAAGGATGGACAGAATAGAGTTCCTGTGGATCTCTATTACCATACGAAGGAACAGAACTTCGTCCAGATCGGATCAGATGAAGATCAGGTTCAGCGTTATGTCATCCTAAACGAACGACTGCGGAATGTGCCAGCAGTACAGCTCGAGGATACGGCGAGATATAAATATTATCATGATGGAAGCATTCATACAGAAATGATTACCGAGAATGCATACCAGAACTATTATCAAACGGTATCCACCAAAATGAAGACCCCCGTCGGCGGATGGGATCTGCTGATGCTTCCAGAACAGCTGCGGACCTTTATTGGCCCTAAGACGAATATACCGACAAGCGCTAGTAGTGATGTGCTTCGGGCAAATGCCTCCATTCAGCAGTGGTATGGTGAGTATAGCCTCCCTGCCGAGCCATATGTGGTGAAACAAGGAACGAATATCGCTGAATATGCACGGACTAATGGAGGATTAGACAAGAATTCACCACTCTTCCTTACGGACGGGTATATTATTGTAAACTTTAATCTTGAATCGATTCAGGCAGGAAAGGTCGGAGATCCGTATTTACAATATATTCATGCTCCTCTAATGAATCAGTGGGAGATGGAAGGATACCAGAACAGGGTCTTCGATGCATACGGTCATGCCTTTACCTTACTGGACGGAGATGTTGTGTTTTATCATGCGGATCGATCGAGCCGGGATGATTTCAGCCCACAGGTACCGCATTAATTCTAACAGGAGAAGACCCGATCCCGGGTCTTTTTTTCATACATTATCCAATATCCACCTTCAGGCTGTCTCCATTTAGCTTCATTTCTAACATAGAGCGTTGGTTGAAATGGAGAGAGTATTTTATTTTTGCTCTCACTCCCAAAATCTTAGTATCAGTGAGTCTTCAAATTATGCTAATATATCATATTAGATGGATTGAACTTGTGATATTACAGCAAGCAGCAATGATTGCTTAAGTTCTCGTCCTCATTGAATTTTGGATTAAATAACAGAGACTAAAGGCTAAAGCCATACAAGATAGGGGTAACTGCATTATATGAGTTTATTGACTGTAGAAAATGTCAGCCACAATTTTGGAGATCGCACATTATTTAAAAATGTTTCCTTCCGTTTGCTGGCAGGAGAGCATGTGGGATTGGTCGGTGCAAATGGCGTAGGTAAATCAACGCTGATGAATATTTTGACAGGACAGCTGCTGAAGGACAGCGGCAAAGTGGAGTGGACACCGAAAGTCCGTTATGGATACCTGGATCAGCATACCAAGCTGACACCGGGCAACACGATTCGTGATGTTCTGAAGGATGCATTCCTGCCTTTGCTCGAGCTGGAAAAAGAGATGATGGTCATTACCGAGAAGATGGCAGATGCATCTCCAGAAGAACTAGAGCTGCTGCTTGAAGAGATGGGTGAGATTCAGGAGCAGCTGGATATTGGCGACTTTTATTTAATTGATGTAAAAGTAGAAGAGATGGCCAATGGGCTCGGCCTGAATGCGATAGGTCTTGACCGGGATGTGTCTGCCCTAAGCGGTGGGCAGCGGACGAAGGTACTATTAGCCAAGCTGCTTCTAGAGAAGCCGAATGTTCTTCTCCTGGACGAGCCTACGAACTATTTGGACGTTGAGCATATTGAATGGCTGACTCGTTATTTGAAGGATTATCCTTACGCATTTATGCTGATTTCACATGATACCGAGTTTATGAATCAGGTCGTGAACGTCATCTATCATCTCGAATTTGCGAAGCTGACACGTTATTCGGCGAACTACAACAAGTTCCTTGAGATGGCGGATATCAACAAGAATCAGCATATTGATGCTTACGAGAAGCAGCAGGAGTATATTAAGAAGCAAGAAGATTTTATCCAACGCAATAAGGCTCGATATTCAACCTCAGGACGGGCGAAGAGCCGTGAGAAGCAGCTGGATCGTATTGATCGCATTGATCGTCCTGAGGAAGCGGCCAAGCCGGTGTTCGGTTTCAAGGATGCTCGCGCAAGCGGCAAAACCGTATTTGAAGGCATCGATTTTGAGATTGGTTATGACTATCCGCTGCTTCCCAAAATGACAATGACGATTGAGCGGGGAGACAAGATTGCGATTGTCGGATGTAACGGCGTCGGTAAATCTACGCTTCTTAAGACGATTCTCGGAAAAATCCCTGCGCTCAGCGGGAAGACCTATCTAGGAGATTTCCTATTCCCGGCTTATTTCGAACAGGAAGTCCGTCCTGGCAAAATTACGCCAATTGATGATGTATGGAATGAATTTTCTCATTTGAATCAGCATGAAGTGCGTGCTCATCTTGCGCGCTGTGGTCTTAAGAATGAACATATTACAAGACCGCTGAACATGCTGAGCGGGGGAGAACAGGCGAAGGTGCGTCTATGCAAGCTCATGATGCGAGAGACGAATTGGATTCTATTCGATGAGCCGACCAATCACTTGGATGTTGTAGCCAAGGAAGAGTTGAAGCGTGCACTGAAAGAATTCAAAGGGACTGTATTGCTCGTTTCCCACGAACCGGATTTCTACGAGGATTGGGTAACCAAGACCTGGAATGTAGAAGAATGGTCAGCTAAAGTTTAAATCATAAGTAAAGTTGAGACTTAGGACGAGGATCAAGGTGTTTTTTCTTAAGTACTTCTTCAAGAGAGAGTCTTAGATAATAAATGTCTTAGAATTATTGCTTTCCAAATCCTTGCTTTCCAAATCCTTGCTTATGTGCTAACATATTCAACGTAATTCTACAACTGAATAGTATTTTCACTAGGGGGGCCGCGCGTAAGCGGCTGAGATGGAATGAATCGATTCCGGACTCTTTGTACCTGATCTGGATTATACCAGCGTAGGGAAGTGGGAACTGATATGAGGCATGAACGTAGGTTTCGTAATTCAACGAATGCGATATTTTGCGTAAATCTCATCCATCAGTAGTTGCATTTCTAAATGTAATCATGACCACTTCCTTTTGGGAGTGGTTTTTTTGTTGCTACGGCTGCGCTAGGAAACATGTGAGGCTTGTATCCACCACTTATTCATCTGTTCCAAAAAGGAGTTGATCTGTCATATTAGTGTCTGAATTTGAACTGCATGTGATCTCATCTCACTCCCCATCCTCCGCTGACTGGATTCAAGTATTCTCTAAAATATGGTCATATGCGACCGCCGTACATATCCGAGATAAAAAGTGCACGGTTAAGGAAATCGAGCAGTTTATTGATATCCTGGCGCTTAATCAGATTCCAATGAGTAGATTGGGACTGAATCGTCAAGCGGAGCTGGTATGCAAGTATGGCGCAGCCATTCTCCAAATCGGGATGAAGGAGCTTCATCACATCCAGTGTCTCAAGAACTCAATGACAAACAGGGGGATGTCAAAAACACGAATTGGGGTTTCTGTCCATTCCCTACAGGAGGCACAACAGGCCGAGCACCAAGGAGCCGATTTCATAATGTACGGTCATGTTTATCCTTCCTCTAGTAAGCCGGGTGCTGCTCCAAGAGGAATTGCCTCATTACGGCAGGTCTGTACAGAGGTACATGTTCCGGTCATTGCTATTGGAGGGATCAAGCCGACACATATTCATGAAATTGTTAATGCTGGTGCATCAGGTATTGCTGTGATATCAGGAGTGATGAATGCAGCCGATCCACTTGGTGCAGTGCTCGAATATCATAATGCACTATGTCGTTATAGAGAGGTTAAGTAAATGAGGAGGACGGATATGCAACATTACGAACAGAACGTCGATACCAGTCGCAGGTCAGAATTTATCGTGGTGGGCGGGGGCATTATCGGTTCAGCCATCGCTTATTATTTGGCGCGGGATGGTAAGGATGTTCTGCTGTTGGAGGGAGAACGTATTGCATCTGGAGCTTCAGGAGCTGCCGCAGGCATGCTGGCCCCGCATTTAGAATCCTTCTCGACTCCTGCCCTGAAAAACTTGGCTGAACGCAGTCTTGAGCTAATCCGATCACTTGTAGATGATTTATCCATTTCAACTCCTATCGATGTCGCTCTATGCAGTGCAGGATTTGTCTCACCGTTTAAGGATCTTCCTAAGAAATCAATGAACATAGGTCAACAAGAATATTGGAATCGATCCAGGCTTAGAAGTGAAATTCCAGCGATCTGTGACCAAGCCGAATGCGCTTATTATTATCCCGATCAGCTTCAGCTGTTACCGGGCCAATTAAACAGAGCTCTCATTGATGCTGCTAGAGCCAAAGGAGCGCGTTATCTGGAACAACAGCCAGTGGTTTCACTAGATATCCAGTGTGGCACCGTTCGTGGGGTTGAGACATTAACAGACAGTTACTCCTGTAATAACGTCATTATCGCATCAGGACTCGGACAGGGTATGGGGGATGTGCTGTCCAATTTGGGAATAAATCTTCCTACAGTGCCTGTCAAAGGTGAAATCATTGCCGTTTCCTTACCTGAGATCAGATTGGATTATACCATTTATACGCATGATGTTTATCTTGTGCCAAAGCCAGGGGGAGAAATATGGATTGGGGCGACGAGCATTCCTTTTAATCATGACAAGAGGGTATCCATAAAAGGAATGCTTCGGCTGCTTCACGAGGGAAGCATGTGGATTCCGCAGCTTGAACACGCTGCTTATACTCGTTCCTGGGCAGGACTCAGACCGCAAACGATAGATGGTTTGCCTTATATCGGACAGTACAAAGGAGTTACAGGACTATACATTGCAGCCGGGCATTATCGTAATGGAATTCTTCTAAGCGCAGTAACAGGAGAAATTATTAGCAGACTTGTAGCAGGTGAGAGTGAAGAAGAGCTCGGAATTACCGAGTTCTCACCTATGCGAATCTTGGAGAAGGGCAGGTTGGTTCATTGAAGCTAGTCATTAACGGACAACATAAACCAATTGATGATTCAGTTATTTCAGTTAGCGATTTAATATCGTTCCTTGAATTAGGTGTCAAAACGGTCGTGGTTGAGTGGAATGATCAAATATTATCGAAAGACCTACATTCCACTACAAAGCTTGCAGATGGTGATAAGATCGAGATCGTTCATTTTGTGGGAGGCGGTTAATGATGTTGAACATTGGAAGTTATAATTTTCGTTCACGGCTGTTATTAGGTACTGGAAAATTCGATGATCTGTATGTTCAGCGCAAAGCGGTAGAGATCTCTGAAACGGAAGTGCTTACTTTTGCGGTACGCAGACTGAATCTGGACAAGAAGGATGAGCCGCATTTTCTGGATCATCTCGACTTATCCAAGTATACGCTGCTGCCCAATACTGCTGGAGCAAGAACGGCGGAGGAAGCTGTAAAAATAGCCAGACTCGCAAAAGCTTCTGGACTATGTGATATGATTAAGGTAGAAGTGATCGGGGATCAGATTACACTTCTGCCAGACCCACTGGAGACCTATAATGCCTGCGAAATACTGCTTGCAGAAGGATTTATTGTACTGCCATACATCTCAGATGATGTGATGCTTGCAAAAAGATTACAGCTATTAGGTGTTCATGCGATCATGCCGGGTGCATCCCCAATAGGCTCAGGTCAAGGTTTAAATAATCCAAGAGCACTGGAGCTGATCATTGAACAGGCGGTTGTTCCTGTTATAATTGATGCAGGTATTCGGTCTCCTCGTGATGCTTCCTATGCAATGGAGCTTGGGGCGGATGCTGTGCTGCTGAATTCCGCAGTTTCTGGAGCAGGAGACCCTGTGAAAATGGCGGAAGCGATGAAATATGCCATATGGGCGGGAAGGAAAGCCTACGAGTCTGGAATGATCCCGGTCAAACGCTACGCATCGGCAAGCAGTCCGATGGAAGGGATGATTCATAAGTGAATAGATCGCAAAGTACAGAAGATATAAGCGCAGCTGCAAAAGCAACACCTGATCGATACTCGAGACAGGAGCTATTCGTGCCATTCGGCAAAGAAGGACAGCAGAAGCTGAGTAACAGCAATGTGGTCGTTATAGGAGCCGGGGCGCTTGGAACTGGAATTGCAGAAACGCTGGTTCGTTCAGGTGTAGGTCGTTTAACTATAGCTGATCGAGACTATGTTGAATGGAGCAATCTCCAGCGACAGCAGCTGTACAGTGAAGCAGATGCAATATCCCGTCTTCCTAAGGCAGTCGCTGCCAAGAACAGACTTCGTCATATTAATTCTGAAGTAAATATTGATGCTCATGTTATGGATGTAGGCGCAGAGGAATTAGAAGAAATCATCATTGGCTCAGATTTGATAATGGATGCCACGGATAATTTTGATACTCGGCTGATCATCAATGATATTGCTCAGAAGAACAACAAGCCCTGGATTTACGGAGGTTGTGTCGGCAGCTACGGTATTACATATACCATTTTACCTGGAGAAACCCCTTGCTTGAATTGCTTGCTGGGTGAGGTCCCGCTTGGTGGTGATACCTGCGATACGGCAGGAATTCTTCCACAAGCAGTCCAGATGGTTACAGCGAATCAGACAGCAGAGGCGTTTAAGCTCCTTACCGGAAACTATGATGCGCTAAGGAGAAAGCTTCTCAGTTTTGACATGTGGCGTAATGAATATACCACGATAGGTGTTGATTTGGCGAAGAATCCGAACTGCCTATCCTGCGGGCATCAGCGAACTTATCCTTTTCTTAGTGCAGCAAACACGGATCGATCAGATGTGTTGTGTGGGCGGGACACCGTACAGATTAGGCCTGCACGTAGAAGAGAGCTTGATCTTCAAGAAACGGCTGATCGTTTACGCAGCCTAGATCAAGGCAAAGTTGAGGTGAATCCTTTTCTTGTCTCTTTTCAGCTAAAAGAAACGGTTCGACTGGTCATATTCAAGGATGGAAGAGCGCTGGTTCACGGAACGAAGGATATATCGGAAGCAAGAACGATTTACCATCGATATTTTGGCTGATAAAAAGGAGTTGCACAACAAAAATCCATTCGTTATCGAATGGATTTTTGTTGTTGAACTCAATCCTTGCTCTGTACTACAAGCAGAATACCTTCTTTAATTGTTATTGTCCCTGTTGTGTCCACAATTTGATTACTGATACCGAGCGAGTCTCCGATTGACAGAACAGCATTGGATAGAGGGTACATAAAACCATCAAGATCAATACCGCGAACCTCAGTCGTTAAAGGGAGTATAGATACGTAGTCATATTCACTCTTATGTAAAGTAATACGAGAATCCGTTGCAGTAATCAGGTTGTTTCTGTTTAGAATGCTGCAGCGTACACCCTGCTTGAGAGTTTTGGATAAGATCTGTATATTCGCCAGCGTGTGGTCGAGTCTTGAACCTGTTGCACCAAAAATAACAATTTCTGCTGGATCAAAGGAATAGGCATATTTGAGGGCGAGCTCTGTATCAGACAGATCCTTATCGATGGGATCACACCTGACGACTTGATGACTATTTTCTTCAATGCATCTATATTGCTCTTCTGATACAGAATCAAAATCTCCAACAGCTAAATTAAGTGTGAGATGCTGATTTACTAAATACCAAGCACCGTAATCCGCACCGATTAAGATGTCATCTGCATTCAGCTTCTCAATATATTCCTCATGAAGATCCCCGCCTGTAAAGATGGCAACTCTAGTGTTGGGCATTTGGCCACTTCCTTGCTACTTGTTGTTCATTTCTATTGAGTATAATCCACAAATAATAGTTGCACAAATGGACGGCACTTGACTACAATGGTACAAGTGTAAATATGACCTAATGAGTGAGGTATAGATGGCAAGTGGAAATGAATGTGTTTGAGATTTTTAGTATTATCGGAACGATCGCCTTTGCAATGTCTGGTGCCTTCGTTGCAATGGAGGAAGATTATGATATATTAGGTGTCATCGTTCTCGGTATGGTGACGGCATTTGGCGGCGGAGTCATACGAAATATATTGATTGGCGTACCCGTGACTACATTATGGAGTCAAGGAACGTTTATTATGCTGGCTTTGTTTTCCATTGCGATTGCTTTTATTCTCCCAAATCCATGGATCGGCCATTGGAAGAAGACAGAAATGTTCTTTGATGCTATTGGATTGTCGGCTTTTGCCATTCAGGGCGGACTCTATGCTGCCGATATGAATCATCCCATCAGTGCAGTAATTGTAGCTGCAGTGTTGACCGGGATTGGTGGAGGAATTATTAGAGATCTGCTGGCTGGACGCAAGCCGCTGGTTCTCAGAGATGAAATATATGCGGTGTGGGCTATTTTGGCAGGGCTGATGATCGGACTTCATATTGCGGACAGCACCGTGAGCTTGCTGATTTTGTTTGGTGCGGTTGTCTTTTTCCGTATGCTGTCCGTTCACTATCGATGGAGGCTGCCGAAGCGTACGCTACAAACTGTAGAAAAAGAAACTTCGGTAGCACCAAACAAACAGCACACTTTGAATAAATAATTGATTTGCTGGCTATATCCTCTTGCACAATTGGGGAGTTGTAGTTATGAAGTGAAGAAGATTAGATAGAATGCTGGAAGGGAAGCGTGGAAGAGATGATTCGCGTACTATTCGTATGCCTGGGCAACATTTGCAGATCACCGATGGCGGAGGCCATTTTTCGCCACAAAGTGAAAGAGCGGCAATTGGAGGAGCGCATTCTGGTTGATTCAGCTGGGACAGGGGATTGGCATATTGGAAAGCCTCCTCATGAAGGAACACAGAAGATTTTGAACCTTCACTCGGTAAGCTTTGAAGGTATGACAGCAAGACAAGTAACAGATAGTGACTTTGGTTCCTTTGATTATATCGTGTGCATGGATGATTCGAATGAGCGCAATGTCCGAAAATTACCCGGTGCAGAACAAGCGAACATATTAAAATTTATGGATCTACTCCCCGATGAAATACACAGAGAGGTGCCTGATCCCTATTACACAGGGAATTTTGATGAGGTGCACAGACTGATTGATCTGGGAAGTGACGCGCTGCTGGATCAAATTACGATAGAGAAGCTGAAATAAAAAAACAGACCGGCTCAAGCTCAAGCAGAGCCGGTTTTTTTGTGTCAAAAATTGGTGTATGATAGAAGCTGGATGTAAACGCTAACACCAATATTGGGCTAAGCGGGGAGGAGAGAGTGCTCCTTCCCGAAGTGACTGTATTATTGTTTATCCAGGAAGTATTCGAGCGCGCCTGGAAGCTCATTTTGCCAAAATCCCCACTGATGGCGTCCGTCTTTTTCAGCATACTTCACTTTGGCACCACGCGCTTCTAACAAGTCACGAGTGTTCTGATTCATTTCTACGAAGTTGAAGATGCCATAATCGGTCTCGAAGCTGTCCTCCTGAAGTCCCACGATCATCCACACATTTAGCCAGGACAGATCCGAGGACTTAGCATACAGCTCCTGTGATTGGGGATAGAAGGCACCGGACAAGCTGATAACTTTGCTGAACAATTCGGGATACATAAGCGCAATGTGGAGTGAAACACTGCCTCCAAGGGAGTCACCTGCAAGAATTCTTTCCTCTTTTGTGCGGCGGACTGGATATTTTTCTTCGATATAGGGAATGATTTCTTTCGCAAAGGCAGAAGTGTATGCCTCAAATTGTTGTCCAAAAGGCGCATACTCCTGAGTACGAATTTTCACGTCGACTTCAACGCCAACAATGATAAAAGGCTCTACGCCTTCATCTAAAATTAAGCGATTGGCAGTTGTGGCTATGCGGCCGAAGTTGAAAAATTCCTCCCCGTCCTGACAGTAGACGACAGGATAGCTTAATACTTCATTGTAGCCCGGCGGGAGGTAAACCCGGAGATTTCTTTTTGCGTTCAAAAACCGGCTTTCAATTTCATCCTTAAGGATGGTTCGTTTCAAGTAGCGAGAATCCGTCATAAATCGTCACCTTTCTTCGTCTTTGTTTTGCATTCGTTTTGACAATAAGATAAGATTAACCCTAGTTGCTCGGCTAGTACAAGCAGCAGGTATTTTCCACAACTGTTATACTAATATAAAACAACTGTTATACATACAAACATAAGAAAAGCTTAAAAAAATCAACGTTTATCTTTGACGTATGTGACAAAACAGGTGTATAATAATTCTATAACAGCGGAACTTGATATTCAAATTTTTTGTTGAGGTGAAGAAAAAAATGAGCAAGGTTCCTTATGAAGTTTATACAGAGGATGTAGAGGCTCTCTCCGTATTGTCTCCTGACGGTGAAATCGTTAACAAAGACAAGATGCCTGAGCTGTCCGATGAGCAATTGAAAGAAATTATGTACCGTATGGTATTTACACGTACTTGGGACGACCGCGCAGTTAACCTGGGCCGCCAAGGACGTCTTGGATTCTACGCTCCAGTATCCGGTCAAGAAGCTTCCATGATCGGCAGTGAGTTTGCGCTTGAGAAGGAAGACTACGTAGTACCTGGTTACCGCGATATTCCACAGCTGGTATGGCATGGACTTCCGTTGTATCAAGCATTCCTGTACTCCCGTGGACATCAACATGGTGGTCAAATTCCTGACGGTGTAAACGTGATGATGCCGCAAATCATCATCGGTGCTCAAATTTTGCACGCGATGGGTATTGCTATGGGCTTCAAACTGAAAAGCCAAAAGAACGTTGCGATCACTTACACAGGTGATGGCGGTTCTTCCGAAGGTGACTTCTACGAAGGTCTGAACTTTGCAGGACGTTTCAAACTGCCGGTTATTTTCTTCGTGCAAAACAATGGCTATGCCATTACAACACCTTTCTCCAAACAAACTGCATCTCTGTCTATTGCACATAAAGCAGTAGCAGCTGGTATCAAAGGCATCAAAGTTGACGGAATGGACGTATTCGCAGTAATCACCGCTGTTAGAGAAGCTGCTGAACGTGCTCGCAACGGAGAAGGCGCTACTTTGATTGAAGCAGTGACTTACCGCTACCGTCCGCATTCCCTGTCTGACGATGCTTCCAAATATCGTACAAAAGACGAGGAAGGCGAGTGGAACGAAAAAGATCCAATCAACCGTCTTGCTAAATATCTGGAACAAAAAGGTCTTTGGACTGAAGAAGATACAGCTCGCGTGAAAGATGAAGCAAAAGCGAAAGTGAACGAAGAAATCAAACGCGCTGAGAAAACAGAAAAAATGACAATCCCTGGCTTGATTGACAGCATGTTCGAGCATACTCCAAAACATCTGGAAGAGCAAAAAGCTGATTTTCAATAAAACTTTGGTGTAAGTAATTGTTCCGCTGATCGGAACTCATATAGGCACGAACTGTTAAATGTTTAAGGAGGATATGAAGCAATGGCACAAATGAACATGAAAGAAGCAATCCGCGACGCCATGCGCGTCGAGCTTAAACGCGATCCGAATGTCCTGATTTTCGGTGAAGACGTGGGTAATGTCGGCGGTGTATTCCGTGCGACGGAAGGTTTGCAAAAAGAATTCGGCGAAGAGCGCGTATTTGATACTCCACTTGCGGAGTCCGCTATCGGCGGTCTGGCAGTAGGGCTTGGTGTAACTGGCTTCCGTCCAGTTGCAGAAATCCAATTCGTAGGTTTTATTTTTGAAGCACTGGACCAAATGGCGGTTCAAGCTGCACGTATGCGTTACCGCTCCGGCGGCCGCTACAACTCCCCGATCGTGTTCCGTACACCTTTCGGCGGCGGCGTAAAAGCAGCTGAGCTTCATACAGATTCCCTTGAAGGTTTGCTTACGCAAACACCGGGTATTAAAGTAGTAGTTCCTTCTAACCCTTACGATGCAAAAGGTCTTCTGATTGCGTCTATCCGTGATAACGATCCGGTATTCTTCATGGAGCACTTGAACCTGTATCATGCATTCCGTGCAGAAGTTCCAGAAGAAGATTACACAGTTGAGCTTGGTAAAGCGAACGTGGTACGTGAAGGTTCTGACGTAACGATTATCGCTTATGGCATGATGGTTCATACTTCTGTTAAAGCAGCAGAAGAACTGGAAAAAACAAAAGGAATCAAGGCAGAGGTTATCGATCTTCGTACGATCAGCCCGATCGACATCGATACAATCCTTGAGTCCGTTAAGAAAACAAACCGCGCTATCGTGGTTCAAGAAGCTCAAAAGAGCTCCGGCGTAGCAGCTGAAGTCATTGCCCAAATCAATGAAAAAGCAATTCTGCACCTGGAAGCACCTGTGCTACGCGTTGCTGCTCCTGACACGGTATATGCATTCGCACAAATTGAGGACTCTTGGCTCCCAACTCCTAATCGTGTAATTGATGCGGTTAACAAAGTACTTGAATTCTAATAAATAGAATGAACGATGGACGAATCGTTCGTCCTAAACAGCATAAGGAGCTGAAACTTCAGCTCCTTATGCACAGTTCTTCTATGTAGTCATCCAAAGTAGGAGGTAATACAAGTGGCAAAATTTAATTACAAATTCCCTGAGCTCGGTGAAGGTCTTCACGAAGGCGAAATCATCAAAATGCACATCAAACCAGGTGATAAAGTTACAGACGACGATATCATCATGGAAGTACAAAATGACAAGGCTGTCGTTGAAGTTCCTTGTCCAGTCAACGGTACAGTACAAGAAGTATTCGCTAAAGACGGCGACATCTTCACTGTCGGTGCTGTTGTCGCTGTAATTGATGCAGAAGGCGATATTCCTGATCAAGAAGAGGAAGAACAAGCATCTCAAGAAGCGGATGCAGCTAAAGGCGGAGCAGACACGACTTCTTCTCCAGCAGCAAGCAGCCCAAGCGAAGCAAAAGAAGGCGGAGAAAAAGAAGTTTCTTCTGCACCTGCAAAAGAAGTTCTTGCGACTCCTAGCGTTCGCAAATTTGCTCGTGAGCAAGGCGTTAACATTGCTGAAGTTACTGGAACTGGCAACAACGGTAAAGTAACTAAAGAAGATGTTGAAGCATTCAAGAACGGCGGCGGTCAAGCAGCTCCAGCAGCATCTGCAGCTGAAGAAACAAAAGAAGCAGCCAGCGCACCGGCGGCAGCAGCTAATGCTCGTGCTGAAGAAGAGCGTGTACCATTTAAAGGTATCCGCAAAGCAATTTCCAATGCGATGGTTAAATCTGCTTACACAGCACCACACGTTACAATTATGGACGAAGTCGATGTAACTGAGCTGGTTGCGTTCCGTACTCGCATGAAACCAATTGCAGAGAAAAAAGGCACGAAAGTGACTTACTTGCCATTCATCGTCAAAGCGCTTATTGCAGCTACTCGCGAGTTCCCTGTAATGAACGCAATGATCGACGAGCAAGCTAACGAAATTGTTTACAAAAAATACTACAACATCGGTATCGCTACAGATACAGATAATGGTCTGATCGTGCCTGTTATCCATGATGCAGATCGTAAGAGCATCTGGATGATCGCAGACAGCATCCGTGATCTTGCAGCACGCGGCCGAGATGGCAAACTGTCTCCTAACGAAATGAAGGGCAGCACAATTTCCATCTCGAATATCGGTTCTGCAGGCGGTATGTTCTTCACTCCGATCATCAACTTCCCTGAAGTTGCAATTCTCGGAACTGGACGCATCAGTGAAAAAGCGGTTGTTAAAGACGGTCAAGTTGTAGCAGCTCCTGTTATGGCTCTGTCCCTAAGCTTCGACCACCGTATCATTGATGGTGCAACAGCTCAAAACTTTATGAACTACATTAAATCCCTGCTCGCTAATCCCGAGCTGCTGGTAATGGAGGTATAAAACATGGTAGTAGGAGACGCTTCTCTCGATATTGATACTCTAGTCATTGGTGCTGGCCCTGGTGGTTATGTTGCTGCAATTCGTGCGGCACAGCTTGGACAAAAAGTTCTTATCGTTGACAAATCCGAGCTTGGCGGTGTGTGTCTGAACCGCGGTTGTATTCCTTCTAAAGCTTTGATCTCTGCGGCACATGCATATGAGAACGCAAAACACGCAGATCAATTCGGCGTAACTGCTGAAAACGTCAAAGTAGACTTTGCAAAAACTCAAGAATTCAAAAACGGCGTTGTTAAAAAGATGACTGGCGGCGTAAGCTCCCTTCTTAAAGGCAACAAAGTTGAAGTATTCAACGGCGAGTGCATGTTCATTAACGAAAACGAAGCGCGTGTATTCAATGATCATGAATCTCCGCGTTACCGTTTCAAAAATGCAATCATCGCTACAGGTTCCCGTCCAATCGAACTTAAGCCATTCCCGTTTGGCGGACGCATTCTGTCTTCCACTGAAGCATTGAACCTGCAAGAAGTACCTGGCAGCATGATCGTTATCGGCGGCGGCTACATTGGTGCTGAGCTTGGTCAAATGTACTCCAAATTCGGAACGAAAGTAACCATCATCGAAGGTATGGATACAGTACTTCCTGGATTTGATAAAGATATGACTACGCTTGTTGCGAAGAACATGAAGAAAACAGGCATCGAAATCGTAACAAATGCAAAAGCGGAAAGCGCTGAGCAAACAGATAAAGATGTTACTGTTAAATACAGCGTAAACGGCGAGAGCAAAGAAGTTACGGCTGACTACCTGCTTGTAACTGTAGGACGTCGTCCTAATACGGATGGTGAGCTTGGTCTTGATCTGATTGGTGTTGAGACAGACGAGCGCGGCTTCGTTAAAGTTGACAACCAAGGTCGTACGAACCATAAGCACATCTTCGCAATCGGCGACATCGTTGCAGGTCTTGCACTTGCACACAAAGCTTCTTACGAAGGTAAAGTAGCAGCAGAAGTTATCGCAGGAATGCCGTCTGTTGTTGATTATAAAGTAATGCCAGCAGTTGTGTTCACTGATCCTGAGTGCTCCAGCGTTGGTTACACTGAAAAAGAAGCAAAAGAGAAAGGATACAAAGTTAAATCCGGTAAATTCTCTTATGCAGGTAACGGTCGTGCCGTTTCCCTTGGACATCCTGAAGGCTTCGTTAAGCTTGTTGCTGATGAAGAAACAGGTCTGGTACTGGGTGGACAAATCGTGGGTCTGGAAGCTTCTAACCTGATTGCGGAAATCGGTCTTGCTATTGAGATGGGTGCTACACTTGAGGATATTTCCTTGACGATCCACGCGCATCCAACACTCGGTGAAATCGTAATGGAAGCATCTGAAGTGGTTCTGGGTCATCCAATCCACGCAATGGTACGTTAATTACTTACATTGAGTTGATTCATTAAACAGCATGCATTGATTTGGAGGCAAGAGAGCGATAACTCGTTCTCTTTGCCTCTTTTTTTCTGCTGACTGACATATGCTCAGCATGGTAAACTATTATAATAGGGAATCAATTTCATATTACATTTAGCTGCTTAAATCAAGAGTATATATAGATCGAAATGAATTAATTTGTCTATATAGTTTCGAATACACCTTTTTAATGAGTTATGAAATTGATTCAAGTTTTACCATGATGTTAATTACTTTACTTATGGAATTTCTCTTTTAATGGAATGGTTACTCAGAAAGGGGCAAGGTTTGCTGTGAAAGACTATCAAGCGCTGCTTAGAGATATTTTAGATCATGGAGTCAAAAAAGAAGATCGCACTGGAACAGGTACGATCTCTGTATTCGGACGTCAACTGCGATTTGACCTGTCCAAAGGATTTCCACTTGTAACGACAAAGCGTATCCATCTTAAATCCGTTATTCATGAACTGCTATGGTTTATTAGTGGTGAAACGAATATTCGCTATCTCAAAGAAAACGGAGTCCGTATCTGGGACGAATGGGCTGACGAGAATGGAGATTTAGGACCTGTTTATGGTTCACAGTGGAGAGCTTGGGAGACACCTGATGGAAAGTTTATAGATCAGATTGCGAACGTCATTCATTCAATCAAGAATAATCCGGATTCCAGAAGACATATCGTCAGTGCCTGGAACGTAGCCGAGATTGAACAAATGAAGCTGCCACCGTGCCATTTTGTGTTCCAATTTTATGTAGCTGGTGGAAAGCTGTCTTGTATGCTCACAATGCGCTCGGTGGATACCTTCCTGGGGCTGCCGTTTAATATTGCAAGCTATGCACTACTGACACATATGGTAGCACAGCAATGCGGCCTGGAAGTCGGCGACTTTGTATGGTCAGGAGGAGATGTTCATATCTATTCTAATCATCTGGAGCAAGTGAACACTCAGCTGGCACGTGAGCCGTACCCATTGCCGACACTCGTTATTAAACGCAAGCCAGATTCTATATTCGATTATAAATATGAAGATTTTGAGTTTGAGAATTATGAGCATCATCCCGCTATAAAGGCACAGGTATCTGTCTGATTATATAAGGAGGTATACCATGGGAATTACAATGATTTGGGCCATGAGCGCTAACGGTGTAATTGGCAAAGACAATGGCATGCCTTGGCGGCTTCCGAAGGATATGGATTTTTTCAAAGCGCAAACTACCGGGCACACCATCATTATGGGCCGCAAAACATGGGAATCCCTCAAGGGGAGAGCACTGCCTAAACGCAGAAATATCGTTCTTACTCGTCAAGAGCTCGAGCTTCCAGGTGCAGAGGTGATTCATTCGGTTATTGAGGGTGTTGAGATTGCAAAGAATGAGGAATTGTTCGTCATTGGCGGTGCCAAGGTGTATGAGGAATTTCTTCCTTACGCGGATCGGCTCATCGTCACACGAATCCATGACACGATGGAAGGGGACACCTATATGCCTGATATCAAGTGGGATGAGTGGGTTTTGACGGAAGAGATCCAGGGTGAGAAAGATGAGAAAAATCCATATGAGTTCACGTTCCAGTTTTTCAGAAAAATAGTGTAAACAGCTTGAGCAGCACGATTGAACAAACACTTTTTATGAAAACTCCGATAAATAAAATCGATCATAAGTTGACGCGATTTGTGATGAATAATACAAATTATTATGCGCATAGTCCATTTAATATCAGGATTTGCAGGTGCTACTATAGTTGAAATATAGATTTAGGCGAGCTTTTGAATGTTGTACTATTTAAAGGATATAAGCCGATTGTACAATAAGATTTAAAATTCGTTATTCGGATAAGTACAAATTGTGCTTTTTTGTGATACAATAGTCAAAAACTCTACACGAAGTGTCAACTATATCGCTATTGTTCGGATTTTATAGGATAGCCCGTATCGTTGAGACAGATGAGAATGGATGGGGGAAAATGTAACATGTCTACACCTACAGGATTTATGGAGTATAAAAGACAGCTGCCGGCTGACAGACCTCCCGAAGAGCGGATTAAGGACTGGGAGGAATTCCACAAGCACATGTCAGAAGAAGAACTCCGTACTCAAGGTGCACGATGCATGGATTGCGGAACACCTTACTGTCACACCGGGATTGATATGATCGGCGGCACTTCCGGCTGTCCGGTGCATAACCTGATCCCAGAATGGAACAATCTTGTTTACCGTGGTCTCTGGAAGGAAGCGCTTGACCGTTTGCATAAAACGAACAATTTCCCTGAGTTTACAGGTCGTGTGTGCCCTGCCCCTTGTGAAGGTTCATGTACGGTGGGCTTGATTGGTCAGCCTGTCACGATCAAGACGATAGAAGAAGCCATCATTGAAAAAGGGTTTGAAGAAGGCTGGGTCGTTCCTAACCCACCTGAAAAACGGACGGGCAAGCGTGTAGCAGTCGTTGGATCAGGTCCTGCCGGACTTGCAGCAGCAGCACAGCTGAACAAAGCTGGACACCTCGTGACGGTTTATGAGCGTGCGGATCGTGTCGGCGGACTGTTGACCTATGGTATTCCAAGCATGAAGCTGGATAAAGGTGTTGTAGAACGCCGTGTGAATCTGCTCCAAGCGGAAGGGATTACGTTCATTACGAATACAGAGATTGGCAAGGACATCTCTTCACAGGAGCTTACTGAACAATACGATGCGGTTGTATTGTGCGGAGGGGCGACGAAGCCGCGTGAGTTCAATATTGAAGGCAGCGAGCTTAACGGAGTTCATTATGCGATGGACTTCCTGAATGGAACGATCAAGAGCTACCTTGATTCCAATCTTGCAGATGGCAACTATATTTCTGCAGAAGGCAAGAAGGTAATCGTCATTGGTGGCGGTGACACTGGATCTGACTGCGTTGCCACTTCACTGCGTCATGGCGCCAAAAGTGTGACTCAGTTCGGTACTCATGAGAAGGCACCGCTAGAACGTGATCCGATTACAAATCCGTGGCCGCAATTCCCTAACGTGTACACGCTGGATTATGCACAAGAAGAAGCAAAAGCCGTGTTTGGCAATGATCCGCGTGAATTCTCCATCATGACAACTAAATTTGTAGGTGACGAGCAGGGGAACCTGAAGGAGCTGCATACCGTACAAATTCAGCGTATTGTCGATGAAACTGGCCGCAAAATCTATCAGCCGATCGAAGGCACGGAGCGTGTCTTTGAAGCGGATCTGGCTTTTATCGCCATCGGATTTGATGGACCAGAGCAAACGATTCCTCAGCAGCTCGGTCTTGAAACGACTCGTCGTTCCAACGTGAAAGCCCGTTATGGCAAATATACGACGAACGTAGACAAAGTATTTGCAGCAGGTGACATGAGACGTGGACAAAGTCTTGTTGTGTGGGCAATTAACGAGGGACGCGAAGCCGCTCGTGAAGTAGACAAATACCTGATGGGCTCCACCGTTCTCGTATAACTTATAATTTTGTAATAGCGATACCGTTAATATCTATATCCTAATATCAGCCCCTATGAACTGGAATTGGTTCATAGGGGCTTTTGTATCCCCACCCTTAACTTGAAGGAGCGAAGCGTGCGTTTTTGTTTATTGATATTCGCCCGGAAGGACCATCCATGGATGAAGCGGTCATGCGAGCATCAACAAGAATGCTTGAAACTTACGAAACATCAAGTTTTCTGCTATAATGAGGTTACTTAGAAGCAAGGAGCTTCCGTCAAATCATGAGGGAAGCTCCTTTTTGGCTCGTACAGGGCTAAAATAGGGAGGAACGGACGGATGAAGACGCTCATTATCGCGGAAAAGCCCGACATGGGACGAACGATAGCAGCCGTGGTGGAACCGCGTGCCAAAAACAACCGAACGTATCTGGAGGGAGAAAGGTACATCATTACTTGGGCGATTGGCCATCTGCTTGGACTGGCTCAGCCGGAGGCATACGATTCCAAGTATAAGAGATGGAGTATTGATGATCTGCCCATCATACCGGATCGATTCAAGATTGTACCGAATCCGAAGACCAAAGATCAGCTCAAAACCATTGGAGAGCTTGCGCGAAAAGCGAATCTGATCATTAATGCATGTGATGCAGGGCGTGAGGGTCAGTACATATTTGATCTCATTCAGCAGCAGCTTAAGCTGAACCAGCCTGTTAAGCGGCTATGGATTTCGGATTTGACAGCAGAGAGCATTAAGCGTGGCTTCGACCAGCTGCATGATGCGTCGGATTTCTATCATTTGACTGAAGCGGCAAGAGCACGGAGCGAGGCAGATTGGCTGATCGGGATGAATGCCTCCAGAGCTTTTACTACCAGACATAATGCTCTTTTGTCTGTCGGCAGAGTACAGACTCCTGTCCTTGCCCTTATCTATGACCGGGAGAAGGAGATTGAAGCCTTTGACTCGCAAACCTACTATGAAGTAGCAGCCACCTTCAAGCAGGATAAAACGGAATATCGCGGCGTATGGCAAGGGGATCGACTGACGTCTAGTGAAATTGCCCAGAATATAGCCGACAAGGTAAAAGGCAAGCCGGGTCGCGTCGACAAATACGATGTGAAGAATACGAAGGAATATCCGTTTAAGCTGTATGACCTGACGCTATTGCAACGAGAGGCCAACGCTAAATTCGGATTCCCTGCCAAAAAAACATTGGATATTGCTCAGGCGTTATATGAGAAGCACAAGGTTATTTCCTACCCGCGGACAAATTCAAATTATGTGACCGAGCAAAATATTGATGGCATGCAGAAGACACTTCAGCTCCTGAAGAATGGTCCATACGCCGAGCTGGCGGGAGGAGCTAATCCCTCACTCGTACACAAAGGCAATCGAAGTGTCTGTAATCCGCAGCGGGTCGAGGATCATCATGCCATTTTGCCAACACTCAAAAAAGCAGGCACCTTAAGTAAGGATGAGAATCAGATCTATGATCTGATCGTGCGCCGCTTTCTCTCACATTTCTATCCACCGGCAGAGTACAAGCAGCACACCGTTTTTACGGAAGTGGAAAAAGAGACATTCAAAACGAATGTGAAGGAGCTGCTGTCATTAGGCTGGAAGGTTGTTCTGCCACCAGAAGATTCAGCTGCCAAGAAACGTCGAAGCAAGAAAGACGGGGAAGATGAGGAGCAGGAGGAACATACGTCTGAACCTTTTCATCTGAACAAGGAGCAGCCGGTGTCATGCAAGAAGAGCGAAATGAAAGAGAAGCAAACTCAGCCGCCAAAGAGCTATACGGAAGGAACTCTGCTGAAAGCGATGGAGAGCGCAGGGAAGCAGATTGAGAATGATGAGCTCAGAGATGCGATGAAGGACGCTGGCCTCGGAACACCAGCGACAAGAGCGGCGACCATTGAACGGCTTAAGCAGGTTGGTTACATCCAGCTGACGGGCAAGAAGATGACGATCACGCTAAAAGGCCGCACCGCTATAGAATTAATACGAAGTGCAGGAGTCGATCTGCTCGCCTCTCCCGAAATGACAGGCCAATGGGAGCGCAGGCTGAATCAAATATCCAAGGGAGAAGCTGCTCAGGACAAGTTCATGGACAATGTCAAACGCTTTACAATCTCAATCATTGAAAAGGTCCGCGTACAGCAGCCTGCGGCGAAGAATGCCTTTGGTGACGAGGACATGACAAAAAAAGGCAGAGGAAGCCGTAGTACAAAGGGCAGTAAGCGAGGAACAAGAGGGTCGGCCTCATCGGGTACTAACACATCTAAAAGAAGTACCGTCTCTAGCGCATCATCTGCATCTACTTCCCTTGCGGCATCTAGCCGTACATCGAGCGCTGCCAAGACTTCCAGTGTACGAACAGCACTCGGCAGCTGCCCGCGCCCAGGCTGCGGCGGGACGATCATCGAAGGCAGGAAAGGATATGGCTGCAGTCATTTTAAACAAGGCTGCGGGTTTGTCATATGGAAGGATTTTGCGGGCAAACAAATCTCCGAGAAGATGCTTGAGTCATTACTGTCCAAAGGCAAGACACAACTCTTGTCATTCAAGACCCATACAGGGGCTGTGAACAAAGCTAGAATTGTGCTGACCGACCGTGCATCGGGGAAATTAACATTAGAGCGAGAGCATTAACCCGAACAGTAATCCCCGGAACATTACAGATTAACAATTAGCAGCTAATAATAAGAAAAAGAACTGTCTCACTCCCATGAATCGTTAATATCTAAGGGAGAAGGACAGTTCTTTTTATAAACCGGGGCATTAATTTTGAAGACCTGATAAGTATCCTTGGATTACATCGGGAACGTCGACGAGTTGCTTAATTGTGTATAAGGAATAGTCCTCCGGCTTGTTCAGCTGAATTACATTATATTGCCATTCCACATCCTGTTCGATGTAGATCGCGTGAATTCCTGCAGAAATCGCAGGCTCAATATCCGTCCGCAGTGAATTGCCAATCATCCAGGTGACGGAGCGGTCAAAATTCCCTTTTTGTATGATGGCTTCGAGTGCCTCAATATTTTTGTGCTTCGTAATGTAAATTCGATCATCAAAGTACTCGCCAAGCTTCATTTGGTCGATTTTGCGCTGCTGGATTATATGTTCACCACCTGTATACAGATGCAGCGTATGACCCTGGTCACGAAGCAGCTCCAATGTTTCAACCATTCCTGGGTATGCTTCAACCTCCTGCTCGTATACGCTCATGCCGAGGTCTTGAAGCTGAGCCTGCTCATCCTGGTCGATGGCACGATGATATTTTTTGGAGAAAAATACGTATGTATCAATCAGGGATTGCGGAAAATGCTGGGAGGCAAACCCGAAAATGTTAACCCCGGACACATCGATTTCTATTTGCTTCGATCTCACTTCATCAATCGTAATGTTGTAATCGCAAAACCATTCCTGCATGAGTTCGTAAAACGCACCGAGCGTTAAATTGAAATATTTGTTACAGTGTATGAGTGTATCGTCAAGATCGAATATAATCTGCTGCGGCACGTTTGATTTCATTATCTTCACTCCTTGCTGTTCTAAAGTTGTCATATTTGAATGTAAGCTTCCAGATACATATTAAGTTCTGATAGTCCGTCGGTTCTCAGGCTATATTTCTCATTCTGATCCTTGCCTAGGTGTGTCTGCAGCAAGCCTGATACACGTAGAGCCATTAGATGGGGGCGAAGAAATTCCGCGGACTGACCGAGCTCAGTTGACATCTGGTTAATCGATTTAGGTTGGTTTGATATATAACGAAGCAAGCGTAGTCTCTCGGGATCGGAAATGGCTTCCGTAAGTCTCAGCAAGCTGACAGGCGGTTCATCATCACGCTCAACAGGCACATCAACCGGATACTGAATCAATAGCATACCTTCGTAGAAGCAATACATATTAATGGGTCTGTTATGAACGGTTGGAAACAATATGATTTTGTTTAATCCCGGAATGTCCTCCACAATGAGGCCTGCTGTTGCATAGTCAACCAGTCGGTCAGGACTCATCTTGGTCAATAGCAATTCTTTCTCTGAACTGTCTTCCTCTATTAGCTTACGGTATTCGGGAAGAAGCGATTGATAATAATGCTTATCCCATAACTGAAGCAGAGGAATGTAATGATCCCGTATGCGGGAAGCTTCTTCGATCGTCAGGTCTGGAAGCACGGAATGGACCATATGAAAGAGCTCCTCGATCGGTCTTTCGGACATTTCTGCAAGGAATGGCTGCACCTCGCTTGTCTGCTCTCGCAGCGCCGTCCATGCAAATAGCACGTCATAATCGCTGAAAGGCCATGAAGCGGCAGCTCTAATGGATTCCCGAACATCCAAGCTTAGTGTGCTGTCTATGTCCTCAATCCATTCAGGACCGAGATCAAGACTGCGAACCCATCTTCTCGTCACATAGACCATAAAGCTGTTCAGCAGTTCATAAATGGGAGAAACGTCAACTTTCACCTGATAACTCATCTGTATAAACAGACCTCCTATCACAGGTATCAGCTTAACTTTTACGAAAAGTAAGCGTTCATTTCATTATCGCTTGTATTTGGGCGTATTGTCCACTATAATGTTGAATACTTTGTAACCCGTTTCCTCACCCGGAGGACTATAATAGAGGACAGTGACAGGTCGTCAGCGATGACGATTTTTCTTTTTGTTCGAGTGAAAGGTAGGTTCGCATTGCAGAAGGGAATACACCAAGAAGGATCATCAAGGCATTTTTTGATCTTAATCGCAATTATTATTGTGGCAGGCTTAAGTCAAGGTTTATTATTGCCCGTTCTTTCCATATTTATTGAGAAGATGGGAGTTTCATCAAGTGTCAACGGCATGAATGCCGCAGTCATGTATGTCGGTTCTTTTGCCATGACTTTGGTTGCAGAACGAATTCTTGGTGCAGTCGGATTTAAAAAGCTGATTGTCGCAGGAATTATTGTCGTCATGATTCCATTAATGTTATTTCCAATCATCCCGGATTTGCGGTTATGGTTTCTGCTTCGGCTCCTGGTCGGAATTGGAGACAGTGCATTACACTATGCAACACAGCTATGGGTTTTACTGGTGACCCCCGCTGGTTCAAGAGGACGAAATATATCCATCTACGGAATGTCATATGGGATTGGATTCAGTCTTGGGCCGTTAGGCATTAAATTGCTGGATTACAATCAAATGCTGCCGTTTGCAATATTGTTCCTCATTATGCTTGTTGTACTGTTCTTTGCTCTTCGACTGCCTGATACACGTCCTGAGAAAATGAGTACGAAGGACCAGGTTAAGGGACGGTACAGAAAAGGCTTCATTCTTGCCTGGTATGCACTCTTGCCGGCCTTCCTGTATGGCTATATGGAGTCGGGAATGAACAGCAACTTCCCAATATATGGGCTTAGAATCGGATTCTCCGAGAATGACATCTCGACACTCCTGCCCTTTGTGGGTATTGGCGGACTGCTGCTGCAGCTCCCGCTAGGTGCACTTAGTGACAAATATGGGCGTAAAAAGATACTGATGATCGCAGGAATATTAGGTGGTTTGTTCTTTCTGATGATTCCGGCAGTCGGCACTCACTTTTGGTACACTTTGATTCTACTTACTTTTGCCGGCGGACTCGTTGGTTCGTTCTTTTCGCTGGGGCTCGCGTATGCGGCTGATATTCTCCCTAAGCAGCTCCTTCCATCTGCGAATGTCGTTGCTTCTTTTCAATTTAATATAGGGAGCATTTTGGGACCGAATCTTGGAGGAATCATGCTGGGGCTGGGTGCTCCGGGAGCCATGTTCTGGCTCCTTGGCGGCTGCTACCTCGTATTTGGAATAGCGGGCTTCTTTTTTCGATCGAAAGAGCAGTCACATCGACTCTGATCTCAGGAATGTTTGTTCTCATATGGTAAATCGACTCTTTTTCCAATAAACTAAGAATATACAATCTACGGATAAGAGGAGTTTAAGCGTAAATGATCAGAGTAGAGAATCTAGCAAAAAGCGTAGGTCCGGACAGGCTTCCGGTACTTCGAGAGATAAGCTTTGACATGCAGCAAGGGGAATTTATCGGGATTGTGGGCGGCAGCGGGAGCGGAAAAAGTACGCTTCTTCGTTGTTTGGCCCTGAAGGATCAATGGGATAAAGGGAAATTTACGGTACATGGTACTGATATTTTTAATGCTGGTTATGCTGGTAAAAAGCAAATTAAGCGCGAATGGGCCTATTTGGAGCAGAATCCGGAATTGTTCACGAACAAAACGGTGCTCAAGAATGTACTCATCGGTCGTTCTGGGCAAACGCCTTGGTGGAGAATGGTGACTGGTATGGTACGTTCGGATGACTATATGGGAGCCATGGACATTATTGAAAATGTTGGTTTGCTCGATAAAGCCCATATGAAGGCAGGACAACTCAGTGGAGGAGAGCGGCAGCGTGTGGCTATTGCAAGAGCGCTCACCCATGGGGCCAAAGTTATTTTGGCGGATGAGCCTGTCATTGGATTGGATCCCAAATCAGCGGACAGTGTGCTTGAGAATTTCAAAAAGCTGTGCTCGGAAGAAAATGTTACTGTGATTGCCGTACTTCCTATCGAGCTGGCTGAACGTCATGCGGCTAGGATATGGGGGCTTTCCGAAGGAAGAATTGCTTTTGATATCCGGGGCCGGCGTCTTACCATGCACGAAAAAAACAAGATTTAACGAGTGGAAAGAGTGATCAGGTGTTAAATGCACAACATATAAAAAGGATAATTCATGCAGCGCTGTTATTTGCCGTACTTATGCTTCTTACTGCTTGCGCGAACGGACTTGATTCATTCAATGATCCAAAGTCGCTTATGAAAACGCCGCAACTGACATCGGAGCGGGAGAATCTGCTCAGCGTCATTCAGGGTGAATTGCCTGAAGGTTCTACGATTACACAGCCAAGAGAGATGTCCAACAAGATTATTCAGAAAGACTTGAACAATGATGGTGTGATGGAGGCAGTTGTTTTCTACGACACACCCGATGAAGAAGTGAAAATTCATGGTATGGTGCTTGAGAAGCGAGGGGTAACATGGGTTAAGAAATTAACCTTTGATGGTCTCGGATCCGTACTCAATTCATTCCGCCTGCAAGATATAACGGGAGATGACGATTTGGAAATTATCGCCGGCTTCTCCAACAGTGTAGAGCAGAATGCCCAGAACTGGCTTGCTTCTTATATTTATAACGGCAGCACACTTCAAAAGATACTGGAAATGCCTTACTCCAAGTATGTCATTGTAGATGAGTCCCGTAATCCGATGGATATGAATGGTGATGGGATTAATGATCTGACCATCATGAATATATTGCCGACAAGCGGTCAAGGAACCGTAACGGTCTACCAATATAAGGACGAAGTCTTCGAACCGATTGACAAGCTGACAATCGAAACTCGTATGAGGGACTTCTACAACGTATCTGCGGGTAAAATTTCACCCAATCATACAGGTATTTTGCTAGATATTGGTTTAGATGCATCCAATTCCTATACGGATGTTGTGTATATGGAGAACAACCAGCTTGTTGAGGCTTTTAAAGGAATTGATATCACTTTCAAGCCTAGAAAGATAATGAGTGAAGATATCAACAACGATGGTATTGTTGAATTTGGTCTGCTGGAAATCCCACCAGGCTGGGAGATGTTTGTCGACAGCGAGAAGCTCTACTTCTATTCCTTCTATCAGTGGAACGGCAAGGATGACATGACCTTTGTTATGCAGCAATATCGGGATGACCAGGATCGTTTTTACTTCAACCTTAAGCCTGAGCAGCACGGAAATGTTACACTGGATACGAAATCGGTCAAGGATAAATACCTTCGCTTCAAGCTGATTGATACGGATGAGACCGTAGCAGAGATTAATTTCTTCTCACTTGATGAATGGGAGAAAGTAAAAGATGAATGGAAACAGATCGTCCGGTCAAGTAATCAGGTGATTGGATATCGTTTACCAAAACAGGCAGGTGTAACTGAACCGGACAATATTCCGCAAGAGATGGAAGAGGAAGGAATGAGTGAATAAATGAGTAAAGTTTTGATTATGGAAGACGAGGAATCGATCCGCAGTTTTATCGTGTTGAACTTGAAGCGTAACGGCTTCGAAGTGCTTGAAGCAGGAGACGGAATGGAGGCAATGAGAATCATCAATTCTGTTAATGATATCGATATTGCTCTTCTCGACGTCATGGTTCCTGGAATTGACGGTTTTGAAGTCTGCCGCAGAATTCGGGAAACGAACGAGCGGATCGGGATTATTTTCTTGACAGCTAAGGTGCAGGAGCAAGATAAAGTATATGCCTTGTCTGTCGGAGCGGATGATCATGTTAGCAAGCCATTTAGTCCTACTGAGCTTATTGCACGAATTCAGTCACTGCTCCGGAGAGTGAACGTTCATCGTGAAACAGCTGCCAAGGTCACATTTGAATCAGGTCCGTTCTCATTAGACCTTATTTCCAAGCAGTTCAAAAGAAACGGTCAGGCTATTGAACTTACTCCGACAGAATTTTCACTGGTGCAATTTTTCCTGGAGAAAGAAAATACGCCGCTCAGCCGTGATGTTCTTCTTGATCATGTCTGGGGCAAAGAATATATGGGAGATCCCAAAATCGTGGACGTGAATATTCGGCGTCTGCGGCAAAAAATCGAAGACAATCCTTCAGAGCCGGAATACTTGCAAACGGTTTGGGGACATGGTTACAAGTGGAAGGGTAGAGCTCAATGATGAAAGGCATACGCAGGCAAATAGTTCTGCAATATTTTATTCTCGTTCTGCTTGCGCTATTGCTGATCGAATCTATTTTTCTGGTTGCGATGCAGAAATATTATTATGACAGTATCTATAATTACATCGAATCCAATTCGAAAAATGTAATCCGATACTATAATTCTTCGTTTATAGACAGCAGCAACGAAAGCTCGTTTATTTCCAATCTGATGTACTATCTCAAGCTGGACAATACATCACTTGAAATACTCGATACAGAAGGCAATGTGCTTGCATTGTCCTCGGGCTTCGAGTCCGATCGGACCATTCAGACGAGTGATATTCCTCAGGCATTGAAGGGCAGCACAGGGCGCTGGATCGGGAAAGACTCGGTAACAGGTGAGTCCGTAATGGCGGTGTCGACGAAGATCGACTACGGTAATGACAATGTATACATTGCCCGTTACGTGACAAGCATGGAGCGTGTAAACGAAGCACTGATTGATATTCTCATCTGGTCCAGTCTTATTGTCATTGGTGTACTGGTGCTTGTCTTTACGATAAGTATCGGGCTTGCCAATTCCATTGTAAGGCCCATCAACATCATTACAGGAGTCTCCGCTGAAATGGCGAAGGGCCGGTTTGATGTCCGGATCGAGGGTGATTACAAATATGAGATTGGCGAGCTTGCCTCGACGCTGAATTATATGGCCCAAGAAATTGTTCGCAGCAATCAGGTCAAGGATGATTTTATCTCCTCGATATCTCATGAGCTCAGGACTCCGCTCACCAGCATCAAAGGCTGGAATGAAACTCTTGAATCCGGCGGCTATGATCCAGATGAGACACGGATGGGTCTGAAGATTATATCTAACGAAACGAATCGATTAATTGGACTGGTTGAGGAGCTGCTCGATTTCTCTAAACTGCAGCAAAATGAAATGAAAATGGTTAAAGGCTCGGTCAGTGTACGTGAAGTCATGCAGGAAGTGATGCTGAATGTCTGGGCGAAGGCAGAGCAGAAGCATATCCAGCTTAAGCTGGATGCAGAGGAAGAGGAATATCTTATTTTGGGCGATGGCAATCGTCTGAAACAGGTGTTTCTCAATGTCATAGATAATGCAATCAAGTTCTCCCATATGAATTCTTGGATCTACATTATCCTTCAACGCAAAGATGAGTTCATTATCGTGTCTGTACAGGATACGGGAATCGGGATCAGTGAAGAGCATTTGGCGAAGGTAAAAGACCGCTTCTATCAAGTGGATCACCAGCATGGGGGTACAGGTCTGGGACTTGCTATTAGTCAGCAGCTCATTGAGCTTCATGGAGGGACAATGAGTATGCATAGTGAACTCGGCAACGGTACGACAGTTACCGTTCGCTTGCCTGCCTTACAAGAAGAGGCTCATGAGGAGCAGGATCAGCAAGGGACCATTGAAGCATGATGGCTATTAGAGGGGAGAGAGAGCATGTTAGACAATCTGGAGCTTATTAAGCAAAGAGAAGAACAAGAGGGCAACCTTGTATTGGTCAAAGCTACCCCTGAAGAAACGAATGATATTGTATTCTTGCTGAAGGAAGCAGCTGAATGGATGGTCACAAGCGCTCTGAAGCATTGGACACCGGATATGTTTACTTCAGAATCCGTTCGCTCCTATTTTGATGACCGTGAAGTATATGTCACTTATTTGAACCAAGCACCTGTCGGTATGTTCACACTGCAAGGAAGTGATCCTTCTTATTGGGGTCCTCTTAATGATGATCGTTACGGCTACTTGCATCGACTCACGGTCCGCCAAGCGTACCGCAAGCGAGGCATTAGCGAATGGCTGCTTGATGCTGCAGAAGAAATCGTGCTCTCCAAAGGTAAGAAGGCATTAAGGCTGGATTGTATTACACACAGTCCGAAGCTAAATGCATTTTATCAAGGGCTTGGATTTAAGCATCAAGGTGTAACGGACATGGGTGTCCGGGTCGTAAATTTGTACGAACGATAGAATGTAAAATTCACGCTACATTATATATGATAAGTGAAAAGAGCACTCCTAGAAGAAGGAGTGCTCTTTTCGTTTGAAAATGTTATTATGAGGATAAGCCTTCCGCACGAAGGCGGCCCGTTTTTTCATATACTTCTTTGAGCAGTCGATTAGGCTGAGAACGAACAGCAGGCTTAGAAACGACGGTCTCGTGTGGTCCAATGACCACAATTTCGTCCACTTTGCCTTTAATGACCGCGCCATCTCTAACAATGGCACCTTCGCCAATAATAGCGTGCTCAATCGTTACATTACGGCCTATTTTTGCATTCGGCATAATTACACTATCTTTAATGGAACTGGATTTTCCAATCTCGACACCGTAGAAGATGACCGAACGGTCTGCATCACCTTCAATGGCGCATGTTTCATGAACCATACAGCTGTCAAAGCTGCTTGTTCTCGGTTTATGTGCACTTGGTTTAGTACGCCATTTGCGAGTGAACATCGGCCATGTTTGTTCAGATTCCTTATTCAAGGTTACTCCGTTCAAGAGATCCATATGCGCATCCCACAGCGATTGAACAGTGCCTACATCTTTCCAATACCCGTTAAAGTTGTATACGTACAGCGGCTCCTCACTCTGCAGCATGGCTGGAATAAGGTCTTTACCGAAATCATGTCCAGAATCATGAATCGCAGCATCACGAAGCAAATGCTCCTTCAAGTAGCTCCACTTAAATACATAAATACCCATTGAAGCCAGGTTGCTTTCCGGTTTCGCTGGTTTTTCTACGAACTCGGTAACACGCATATCTTCATCAGCACCCATCACACCAAAGCGATGCGCCTCATTCCATGGCACTTCAATAACAGCAATCGTTGCTTGAGCACCTTTGTCTGTGTGGTACTGCAACAGCTCACGATAATCCATTTGATAAATGTGATCTCCGGAGAGAATAAGTACATCTTCTGGATCATGTTGATCTATAAATTCAATATTTTTATATATGGCATCCGCAGTGCCGCAATATCCTTCTTCACAACCGATATTCCATGAAGGAAGGAGTGATATACCATTTCCTCCAGTCTGGTTCAGCTTCCAAGGCTCTCCTTCACCAATATGTTGATGCAGAGATTCAGCCTCATATTGTGTTAATACTCCTACTGTATCAATTCCTGAATTTACGCAGTTGCTGAGAGGAAAATCGATTATTCGATAATTTCCACCAAAGTGAACAGCAGGTTTAGCAATGCTCGATGTCAAAGGCGCAAGGCGCTTTCCTTCTCCTCCTGCGAGCAACATGGCGATGCAATCTTTCTTAGCCATTTTCGTTTCCCTCCCGAATGTAATTGTTGACGTTGAGATATTATTAAACGGCGACCTTCGCCCGTGAAACAACCTTTTCAGAAAACATGACAAATAAATAAAAAAATTGTGTTTGAGCTATTTTTGCTATTCAAATTGGTGAAAATGGGGTAATAATGTGATTGAAATTCTAATTGAAAAAGCAGGTGATCTTTTGATCGAGAACAAATGGTTGGAACAATCCATCTCTTCTGAAGATATTTATTATTTTCATGAAGGGACATCTCATTTCAGTCATCACTTTTTGGGGGCTCACCCCGTAGTGGAAGATGGAGTTAAGGGTTACCGATTTACGGTATGGGCTCCCAACGCGATAAAAGTGGGTCTTGCTCACGATCGTAACGGTTATCACGGCCTAGGCGAGTCTGATCTCTTATATAAGATACCCGATTCAGGACTTTGGACTCGTTTTTTTCCTGAAATTATAGAAGGAATTTTTTACAAATATCATATAATTTCTCCCCATGGTGAATCCTTACTCCGTGCGGATCCGTATGCCTTCCAGGCAGAAGTAAGACCGGCAACGGCTTCGGTAACAACGGATATCGAAGGATATGTATGGCATGATGCTGCGTGGCGCCGTAAACAGAAGGAGCCATATAACAAACCGCTCCATGTATATGAAATGCATTTTGGAACATGGAAGCAAAAAGATGACATGAGTTTCTATACATACCGTGAAATGGCGGAGCTGCTCATCCCTTATCTTCTTGAAATGTCCTATACTCATGTCGAGTTCATGCCGCTGAGTGAGCATCCATACGATCTGTCTTGGGGATATCAGAATACAGGTTATTTTGCCCCAACCAGCAGATATGGTACTCCTAAAGATTTGATGTTTTTGATTGATCAGCTTCATCAAGCCGGTATAGGCGTAATTCTGGACTGGGTACCTGCTCATTTCGCCAGAGATGCACACGGACTTCGTATGTTTGATGGTACACCGCTCTACGAATATGCGGATCCACTCAAATCCGATAAGCCGGGCTGGGGGACACTGAGCTTCGATTATTCAAAGCCTGAAGTAAGATCGTTTCTGATCTCAAACGCCATTTACTGGATGGAAAAATATCATATTGATGGTCTGCGGATTGATGCGGTAACGAGTATGCTAAGGCTGGATTTTGAGAAAAGTAATGGTCAATATACATTGAATGAATTTGGCGGCGTTGAAAATTTGGAAGCCATCGATTTTATTAAACAGTTAAATACGACGATCTATCACTATTATCCTAATGCACTCATGATGGCTGAAGAATCAAGCGCTTGGCCCGGTGTGACAAGCCCTGTATTCGCTGACGGACTTGGATTCAATTACAAATGGAATATGGGCTGGATGAACGATACCTTGGAGTATTTCAAAACAGATTTTAACGAGCGGCCTCATAAGCACAATTTCCTTACCTTTCCTGTCGTTTATGCACAGGCGGACAACCACCTGCTTCCTCTCTCTCATGATGAAGTTGTTCATGGGAAGAAGTCGCTGCTTGACAAGATGCCGGGCAACTATGAGCAGAAATTTGCAGGTCTTCGTACTTTACTCGGTTATTTCATGACCTTTCCTGGCAAAAAGCTGCTCTTTATGGGAGGGGAATTCGGTCAGTTTATCGAATGGAAGGATGAAGAGCCCCTCGATTGGTTCTTGCTGGATTATGAGAGTCATCGTAAGCTTCATGCTTACTCCAAAGCGCTAAATGAATTGTATATCCGGGAAAAAGGACTATGGGAACTGGATCATGCTGGTGAAGGCTATGAATGGATATCAGCAGATGACCACTCGCAAAGTGTCATTTCCTATCTTAGAAAAGGCAAGAAGCAAGGTGATACGCTGATCGTGGTCATTAATCTTCAGCCTGTAGCTAGACAGGATTATCGTATAGGTATTGCAAGGCCTGGCTCGTATACAGAAATTTTTAATAGTGACCTTCAGGAATTCGGCGGGGAAGGGCTGCATGTAAATAACGAAATTCGCACTGAGAAAACTTCCTGGCATGGACAGCCGAACAGTCTGGTACTCAAGCTTCCGCCACTTAGTGTCGTGATTTTGAAGAAGACAACCCGTGGCAAGGTGAAGCCGGACGCTAAACCCGCAGATCTCAAAAATGAGACTACACAAGATAAGAAAAAAGCGGTCAAGCCCAAAAAACGACAATCGAAGAGAGTACTGCAGGATGTTCCGATTGTATAAACACACCAGCAGTGTATATGTAGAGCGAAAGCATTGATCAAGGAGGAAGCACAAATGAATGTACTATTCGCCGCAGCAGAAGGGCATCCATTCATCAAAACGGGAGGGCTGGCCGATGTCATCGGCGCTTTGCCTCAGGCATTGCGTAAAAATGGGGTTGATGTTCGAGTTGTGTTACCCAAATATAAAGGCATTCATGACCGTTACCGTGAGAAGATGGAGCCTGTAACGGTGACCGATGTATACGTCGGCTGGCGTAAGCAGTATTGCGGAGTAGAGCGTCTTGTTCATAACGGCGTCACATTCTATTTCCTCGATAACGAATATTACTTCGGCAGAGATGGGATATACGGTTATATGGATGATGGTGAACGATTCGCCTTCTATAATCGTGCAGTTCTGGAAGTGATACCTCTACTGGATTTCGAGCCGGATGTGATTCATTGTCATGACTGGCATACTGGAATGATCCCGCTAATCAAGATGGCACACTATGATCATCTTCCAGAGTATCAATCTATTCGAACGGTGTTCACGATTCATAATCTGTTGTATCAAGGTATATTCCCATACGAGGTACATCATGACTTGTTAAATTTGCATGACCGATATTTTACGATGGAAGGTGTAGAATATTACGGTAACCTAAACTTTATGAAAGCGGGCTTAGTCTATTCCGATCATGTAACTACCGTTAGTCCGACCTATGCTGAGGAGATTAAGACAGCTCACTATGGATATGGACTTGATGGGCTGCTTCGATCACTTGGCGGCAAGCTGTCGGGAATCGTTAATGGGATTGATACGGACAGTTATAATCCTATAAATGATAAGGATCTTGCAGCTGTATATTCCCCAGCAGATATGAAGCAAAAACAAAAAAACAAAGCTGCTCTTCAACAGGAGCTTGGATTGCCGGTTCGACCTGAGGTTCCTGTCATCGCGATGGTTACTCGTCTTGTGGAGTCCAAAGGTCTTGATCTCGTATGTAGAACACTTGATGAACTATTGTATTACGACGATGTCCAGTTTATTCTGCTGGGCACAGGTGAACATGCATACGAGCATTGGTTCTATGAGGCAGGGCTTCGTCATCCTGAGAAGATGTCAGCACAAATAAGGTTTAATGAAGGCTTGTCCAGAAGATTCTATGCCGGAAGCGATTTGTTTCTTATGCCTTCGATGTTTGAACCTTGCGGAATCAGCCAGCTGCTCGCATTGCAGTATGGAAGCATCCCGATTGTCCGGGAGACAGGTGGGTTGAATGATACGGTACAGGCTTACAACGAGTTCACTGGAGAAGGAACAGGATTCACCTTTACCAATTACAATGCACATGACATGCTGTATACCATAAGAAGAGCAATGATGTTCTATGATCGCAAAGATCATTGGCAGAAGATGATGTCCAATGCCATGAGCGGAGATTATAGCTGGGGAGTTTCTGCACAAGCCTATATCGATATTTACGAGAGTCTGATGAAGAATTAACTCCATATCATTCAAGCATTTACGGTTTAGTAAAGAGCTATAAATAATTATAAATAGGGTACCGAGAAGTGAACTCGGTACCCTATTTGCTTTGACGTGAAATTAGTTGTTGTTCGTAACACGGTGGGCCGCTTTAATGCGGCTAAGCAGCTCTGGTTGTGTAATAACATCATATGCCGTATTCCCAAGAGCCTTGGCAGCGAGAATCATACCTGAGAGTGCTCGTTCCTGCATCGCCAAATCTCTAAATTCCTTTGAGTGAAGCGCATGCTTCTCTTCAATTATTTTGATGTAGGGATGAATGGCTGGAATTTTTACAGACACATTGCCCATATCCATGGAGCCGTGATCATCTCCTGTACTGATCTCTTCCTCACGAATTCCAAGCTCTATTAAGTTGGCGCTAAAGGCATCAGACAAAGTCTCATTCGTGTTCATCTCGTCATATGAAGTTTCATAATTGGAGGTTCTCAGCGTGCAGCCGGTTTGCAGAGCAGATCCTTCTGCAATTTTGATGACACGATCAGTTAGCACTTCAAGCTCTTTCCGTGTAGATGCCCGGACATAAAACTGGGCAGAGGCGTAATCCGGAATAATGTTGGCAGCTTCACCGCCATGGTTAATAATGCCATGGATGCGGACGGTGCTCTTCACTTGTTGACGAAGTGCATTTATTCCATTAAAAGTTTGGATAACAGCATCGAGTGCATTAATCCCTTCATGGGGACTTGCGGCCGCATGTGAGGACTTGCCGAAGAACTCAAATTGAATAGCGTCCATGGCCAGGGAAGTGCCTGACTTCTCATACGCATAGAAAGGATGCGTCATCATGGCAATATCGCAGTCATCAAATAATCCGGCAGCAGCCATGGGTACTTTGGCTCCTTTTGTTTCCTCAGCAGGTGTACCGAATACTTTGATGGAACCTCCGATCTCATCAATGACCGATTTGAGACCCACTGCAGCGCCCAGACTCATCATACAGATTAAGTGATGTCCACAGGCATGTCCTAGTTCTGGAAGGGCATCGTACTCACACAGCAGTGCAATTCGCGGTCCGGGCTTCGCTGCGTTATAAGTGCCGATAAATGCTGTCGCAAGGCCAAGCACAGGTGCCTCAACTTCAAAGCCGTGGAAGATCAGCTCTTCTTTAAGTCTAGCGGATGCAAGGAACTCCTCATTCCCGAGCTCCGGGTTCTGACCAATATATAATGAAATCTCTTTGAAACGGGAACTATATTGATCAATGGTTTGATTAATGGTCTGTTTGCTCAATTCAAATCGCTCTCCTCTTGTATGCAATGCAATGTTTATAAATGAAGGTTTACATAAATCCCCAAAAGAAAAACAAACGTCTATTGATGAATGGTCTCATCACACAAGCATTATAGCATTGTAAGCACGTGAACGTCTTTAACTTTGTCGCATTTCAGCAGGTAGAGTCGATTAGTATCGGATATCTGTGAAAATTATTGGAAGTTCATTGCATATTCATACATTTTCACTTATAATGATGTTTCGATTATTAATAATTTATGATTATAAGTCAGTTAAGGAGAGACAAAGGTTGAAGAAAACATTTCGGTTGCTAATGCTCTTTATGTGCATGATCATCCTGCTTCCTGCAGGACTTCAAGCGGCTTATGCACAGGATGCAAATAGTGACAAACAAGAGTTAATATTGGGAACAAGTGCAGATTTTCCCCCTTATGAGTTTCATACAACAATAGATGGTCAAGATCAGATAGTAGGTTTTGATATCGAAATTGCGAAGGCGATCGCTGAGAAGATGGGAGCCGAGCTGGTCATTCAGGACATGGGCTTTGACAGCCTGCTTCCAGCGCTGCAGAGCGGCCGTGTTGACCTCGTAATATCCGGTATGACGCCGACGGAAGAACGTCGTCAGAGCATTGATTTTTCGGATCCCTATTATAAGGCGAGACAAGTTGTCATCGTTCGTGCTGAAGATAAGGACAAGTACCAGACAATGGCTGATCTAGAGAATACGAGGATCGGAGTTCAGAAAGGTTCTATTCAAGAGGATATCGCGATGGGTGTGCCGAATGCGAGTATAACCTCACTGGATAAGATCGGCGATATCGTAATGCAGCTTGAAACCGAGCGTGTAGATGCACTGATCGTAGAGGATACGGTTGCTGCCGGTTATCTCAACGATGATATTGTGCTCGCGGATGCTGTACCGGATGAATCCGAATCCGATGCTGCGATCGGTGTTCAAAAGGGGAACACAGAGCTGCTAGCGGTCATTAATGAAACGCTTGCTGAGCTTAAGGCTGACGACAGAATTACGGAAATGGTGGAGGAAGCAAGTCTTCTGGCAGCAGGCAAGACGGGTGAGAAAAATATTTTGGAAGTAGCTTGGGAGTATCGCAGTTACTATGCAAAAGGGATCGGATATACCTTATTGCTGTCCGCTCTCGGTGTAATCTTCGGTTTCCTGATTGGTCTTATCATTACACTGGTTCGCATGTCGGGACTTAAGATCCTTGCATGGCTGGGTACCGCTTATGTTGAAGTGCTGCGTGGAACACCGATGCTCGTTCAGCTTATGATCATTCACTATGGATTGGCACTCGTGTTCGGTATTAATCTGTCTCCACTGCAATCAGGTGTGATCACACTATCCATTAACAGCTCGGCCTATCTTGCTGAGATTTTCAGAGCAGGGATTCAGGGCGTGGACAAAGGACAGATGGAAGCAGCCCGTTCACTCGGTATGACTCGTGGAGCAGCGCTTAGACACATCATTTTGCCACAGGCAATGAAGACGGTTCTTCCGGCCATCGGGAATGAATTCATTACCATTATTAAGGAATCGTCTATTATTTCAGTCATCGGTATGATGGATATTATGTACCAGGCTAATACGGTTCGCAGTATTACGTATCAAGGTCTTAGCCCGTATATAATTGCAGCGGTCATCTACTTCATCCTTACCTTCATGCTGTCCAAGCTGCTAGGTGCATTTGAAAGGAAGTTGAGAACAAGTGATAAGCGTTAAAAATTTGCATAAATCCTTTGGAGATCTAAATATTCTGAAGGGAATCGATATCGAGATTGGCAAAGGAGAAGTTGTCGTCGTGATCGGTCCTTCGGGATCTGGCAAAAGTACATTTCTACGCTGCCTGAATCTGCTGGAAGTGCCGACAGATGGCACTATATTGTTTGAAGGCAATTCCATAACCGATCCGAAGCATAACATTAACTCTACCCGTGAAAAAATGGGCATGGTATTCCAGCATTTTAATCTGTTCCCTCATAAGACAGTTGGAGAGAACATAACGCTTGCCCCGGTCACGGTGAAGAATATTGCTGCACAAGAAGCAGACAAAATTGCAGATGATCTTCTCAAGACAGTGGGATTATCTGATAAAAAGAATATTTATCCTAACCAATTGTCAGGCGGACAAAAACAGCGTATTGCGATCGCGAGAGCTCTTGCCATGCAGCCGCATGTTATGTTGTTCGATGAACCAACCTCAGCGCTGGACCCCGAGATGGTTGGAGAGGTGCTGGATGTGATGAAGAAGCTTGCCGAAGGCGGAATGACAATGGTCATCGTGACACATGAGATGGGCTTTGCCCGCGAAGTCGGTGATCACATCCTATTCATGGATGGCGGTAAAATTGTCGAAGAAGGAACGCCAGAGGAAGTATTCACGAATCCTAAACATCCGCGCACAAAGGATTTTCTTAGCAAGGTATTATAACTATTATATCTGTAAAGAGATTAACCCCAGACATTCGTGTCTGGGGTTTTTTTGTGTATCAATAGGAGTTGATCAGATTGTTTCCAACATTTACATAATACAAGGTTACAAAATTGTGATATATTTACGTCAGTCAAATTCATGAGGGAGGACATTATGTTTAAATCTTTCAAGAAGACTAGCATTGCTGCAGCGGTCGTCTTAGGTGCGGCATTGATGGTTCAGGTAGTTCCTGCACACGCAGACAAAGTACATACTGCTGTAGAAGGAGACACATTTTACACACTATCCAAAAAGTATAAAGTGAATTTACAACAGCTTATGAATGCAAATAAAAAAATCTCGCCATACAACATCTACGGCGGATTAAAGATTACAATCCCGACAACCTCCAAGCTTACTGCCCAAGCAGCTGGCAGCAACCCAGCAGTAACTGCCAGCTTAAATGTAGACAGCTCGAACAAAGTGGTTGAAGCATGGGGTAAGAATTTCGATTACAGCAAAACGCTTAATGTCAAAGCGACAGCCTACTCCTCCGATCCTGCAGAGAACGGTGGATACGGAGCCGTTGATTATTTCGGTAATGATCTGGAGCTCGGTACCATTGCTGTCGATCCCGATATCATCCCTCTCGGTACCAAGGTACTCGTGACAGGACATTCTCATGACGGACTGCCTGACAAGGCTTTTGTAGCCACGGCGACGGATATTGGCGGAGCGATTAAAGGTAACAAGATTGATATCTTTATTCCTGGAAGCCCAAGCTTTGTAAGCAAATTTGGAATTCAGGATGTGAAATTATATTTCATTAAAGAATAAGTTGTGAAAATGGATTCGATTATTGAACGCTGTAAACCCGTGAAGAGCCGCTCTGCTTTCACGGGTTTTTTATTTTTCCAGGCTAATCCCAAGCAGCTCAGGGACAGTAACAAGCTCATATCCCAAGGCTTGGAGCCTAGTAATTACCTCAGGAAGAGCCTGAATGGTACCGCTGAGATTGGAACCTACTCCGCCCCCGCCATGCTGAAGGACAATCGCTCCAGGCCTTATCCCCGACATAATATTTCTTATCACCTCATCCTTGCCAATTCCCTTCCAGTCGAGTGAATCCACGTTCCAATTAACCACACGATAAGAATGGGCCATAGCCCACTGTAACTGCTCCTCGGTAATCTCACCGTAGGGGGGACGAATCATCTTAGGATAATAATGAATGTATGGGTATGCAGCCTGTTCTGTCTTTTGAATCTCTTTAATAAATTGATCTAGAGTCAGTCGGTTAAAGTCAGGATGTGAATAGCTGTGATTACCGATGGCATGACCTTCTTCGTGAATCCTTTTAAACAGTTCAGGGTATTTCTCAATCCGATGACCATTAGCAAAGAAGGTGGCTGTCACACCATGGCTTTTCAGAATATCAAGAATTTGCGGTGTAAACCTGGGATCAGGAACATCATCAAATGTGAGAGCAACCTTGTTAACCCTTGGTCCATTGGTCAGAAAATAATGGCTGTATTTCTTGCGGAGCTGCCCGAGAGTTGGTGAATTTTGTTCTGAGGAAGCCTTTGAAGAATCCGGTTTGTTTATGGCTGCTACTTGCTTTGTACTAATATAGGCATCTGACAAGTCTGTGAAAGTGAAAGCACTTACTATGGCAATAAAAGGCATCAAAATAAAAATGTAGTTTAACAAACGCTTCAATATAATTAACTCCTCTGTTATGTATTTGTGGCATAACTACTGCGAATTAGGCAAAATCCGGGATACGAATAAGGGGTTACTTGTTTGTTATTACCTTAGCAGGATGATATTATTCTAGAAAAAAGGACAAGGAGCTGAGATGCGTTGAGTCAATTGTTCGAGGCCTTTAAGGTGAAGGGCATGGAATTAAAAAATCGTGTTGTCATGCCGCCGATGTGTCAATACAGTGTTACGGAGGAGGACGGAATTCCCGGCGATTGGCACTATGTGCATTATGTCAGCAGAGCTGTAGGCGGTACGGGCTTGATTATCGTGGAAATGACCGGTATTCATCCGGACGGAAGAATTACCAATCTGGATACAGGTCTATGGAGTGATGAACAGATCCCTTCCTATCGAAGGCTGGTTGATGCCGTACATTCCTATGGGTGTAAGATTGGGATACAACTCGGCCATGCAGGCCGTAAGGCTCAGGATGCGAAGCCGCCTGTCGCACCTTCAGCGATTCCATTCAGCGAGCGGTATGAGGTGCCAAGAGCGCTAGAGTACGAAGAAGTGAAGCAATTGGTAATCGATTATAGAGAAGCGGCGAGAAGAGCTGTAGAGGCCGGTTTTGACACAGTTGAAATCCACGGAGCACATGGCTACTTGATTCACCAGTTTCACTCTCCCTTGACGAATAATCGCGAGGACGAATACGGTCAGGACTTATCACGATTTGGTGTTGAGATCATCACAGCGGTTAAAGAGGTGATTCCAAGTGACATGCCGATCATCATGCGTATATCCGCGAAAGAATATGTAGAGCATGGCTATGATGTTCCATATGCTGTTGAACTTGGCCAAAAATACAAGGACGCGGGTGTGGATATCTTCCATATTACCTCGGGAGGAGAAGGTCCGATCGGTTCGGATGGCGGCCCCGCTGCCAGAGCCGGATATCAGGTGGAGCTCGCGCATGTATTCAAGAGTGAGCTGGATCTTCCGGTAATTGCTGTTGGCCTGTTGGAAGATTATGAGGATGCGAGAAATGTGATTGAATCGGGTCAAGCCGATCTTGTTGCAGTCGGTCGGGGAATGCTGCGTGATCCGTATTGGGCGCTGCACGCTTCTCAAGCCATTGGCGGCAAGCAGTCTGTACCCAAACCTTATTTAAGAGGATTTTAATGTGCCGCCCCTGTCTACAGCTCCATTGAGGCAGGGATTTTTTGTGTTAAAGGTTTAGGTTTAATAAATATTTGAAACGGAATTTAAAGTGATCCGTAATATTGGATTAGAAGCAACTTGCTAAGTTATGAAGATTGATGCTTATAGAAAACCAATTTGGGAGGAATATGAAATGTCGTTTTTTAAAAGATTGCGTGATGTTACCATGTCTAACCTTAATGCACTGATTGACAAGGCTGAGGACCCGATCAAATTAACGGATCAATATATTCGTGATATGCAGGAAGACCTTGAAGATGCGGAGAAGGCCGTTGCATCTCAAATTGCCCTAGAGAAAAAATTCAAGTCTTTGTACGAGGAACAAGAAGCGTTGGTTAAGAAGCGTGAAGAGCAGGCACATACCGCTGCCAAAGCCCAGAACATCGATCTGGCTCGTCGTGCATTAGAAGAGAAGAAGAATGTTGAAGCGAAGCTTGCTGAGTACAAAGTAAGCTATGAGCAGAACAAGGCAGCAGCTGACAATCTCCGCAGTAAGCTTGAGGAGATGCGGAAGCAGCTCGCTGAAATGAAGAGCAAGCGTGAAACTCTGGTTGCCCGATATAACGCAGCCAAAGCACAAACTGAAATTAACAAGGCGATGAATGATTTTAGCTCGGATTCCGCAACAGCCGGTCTAAAACGGATGGAAGATAAAATGCTGCAGGCTGAAGCCTTGGCAGAAGCAAGCAATGAAATGAACAAGAAGGATAAATCTCTCGACGAAGAGTTTGAGAATATTGGTAAAGACCAGGCTGTTGAGGACGAACTCGCTGCACTGATGAAGCAGTACGACAATAAATAAGTATTTTATTGATGAAGAGATGAATGGATAACATGATCAGCACATATATAAGCGAGGGAGAGACCTTTACAGTTTCTCCTTCGTTTTTCTTGAGGAGTTATCTTGAACAGTGGGGGATGTAAGCCGAGATGGAATTTATGGATATTTTACGCATGCTGGTATGGACAGGATCGGGAGCTGTATTACTTTTTATACTGATGTATATCGATTCGCTGTTTACGAAGTATAAGGATTTTGCAGAAGTGAAGGCAGGCAATATGGCGGTTACAACGAGACTGATTATGAAGCTGTTTGCACAAGGATACATTTTGTCTTCGTCAATATCTGTTTCGTATCATTTAGGGGACGCATTAATTGTATCGGTTATTTCTTTTATCATTCTGCTTGTGATCGAAGCCGTGGTCCATTTTATTATTCGCAGGTTTGCTGCCTTTGATATTGATGGAGGTATGCAGCAGGGCAAGATCGGATATGGGTTGTTCTCCGGAACACTGCATATGGTTGGGGCACTGATCATTTCGGCTTCACTATAATTAAGATCGAGAAGACGTAGGGGATTGATAGATAATGAGTATATGGAAAAGAGTAACGAGTCTGTTGTCGAAGCCAAAGCCGGAGCCGCAAGAGAAGAGCATGCTGCAGCTGGCTCCTGGAGATATATGCGAGGTTTCACTCATTACTTACGAGGTCGTAGGAAGAGTGCAGAATCGTGGACGCAATGCAGTCGTGCTTACGATTCAAGACGGAAACCAGCTCGCATACTTGCATATTGAAGAGAGAGAACGACTCACATACGGACTGTATCAGCCGATTGATGGACGGCTCGACAGCCCGGATGAAGTACCGACAACAATAGAGCTTGATGACCGAGATTATCATATGGAAGAACAATACGCGGGGCATGTGCTGACAACAGGAAGAACTCCTTTCTCCCAGAGCGGAGAGCAGCATGTCTGGCAGTATCAGTCTGATGACAATCATCTGCTCAGGATTGAATGGCAAAATGGGCGTTTCATGCTGTACGAGGGAGAGCACATCATTCCAGCAGATGTTAAAGTTATTCGGGCAACCTAGGAGAGGTTAACCATGAACAAGCGTTTTTTTTACACGATCAAAATTGTACTTGTCCTCAGTTTATTCGTCTCTGTACTTAGTGGATGCGGAACAGCATCTGCGGTCAAAGAGAACTACCCGCTCGAATCTGTGAATGGCAGCGGCAATTCAACTTCCTATGTGTATCGTGCTGCGGGTATGACGGTGCCTGAAGTTGCGGATGAGCTGATGGAAGAGAGATCACCGGAAGAAGTATCTCCACAGGATACAGAGCGAATGTTCCTTGTATATCCTGATGAATTGTATCATCTCCAGCAAGATCCAGAGACACCGGAAGATACGCTTATTGAAGTAGACTCACAAGAATATGTTAGACAGAACTACAGCTCCTCCTTTCTCCAGGGATATATAACGGCATCGATTCTCGACAGTATGTTTGATTCCTTAAAAGGCGCGGGGAAATATCGGGGTTATACAACTCAGAAGACTTATAAACCGTCCCAAGGAACGTATCGGACGCCTACGGATAACGATAAGTCGATGGCACCTCCACTGACAACGAATAAGAGCGGATCCATTATCAGGAGAGGGCTAGGAGATACAGCCGACACAAGCAAGTCAACATCAGGAAATAGTGTGCTCGAACGAGGATCTTCATCATCCTCTTCTAGCAAAGGAAAGATTGAACGAGGGAAGAGCGGCGGATCAAGCATATTCTCATCTCCTAAGAAGAGCAGCCGGCCCAAAATCAAAATGGGTTCAGGGCGAATTTCAAGGCGAAGGTAAGTAGGGGAATAATTATAAGAGCTGGACCTAGAGTTGATTTAAACTTTAGTTCCAGCTCTTTTTTTGAACAGAATCCTGGAATCAGGCTGTACAGACCTTGCAGGGGCAGAAAGAAGCCGCTACACTTTGGAAAAAGATGATAAACATAAGGAGTATATGATGGCAAATATATCAACGGATCCAAAGTTCAACCGCAAAGCGATGCAAGTAGAAGCTGCTCAGCAGATGATCAGCAGGCATGTACAGGAGATGGACACAGAGCTCGTAAGCATTGATAAAGTGCATGGCCGTACGATCAGCAGAGATATTCGCGCACCGCATCCCTATCCTTATTTTCGCAGATCGGGGATGGATGGTTACGCTGTGAAGAGCAGCGATCTTGATGGGGCTTCTGGCAGGAATCAAATCTGGCTCCAAATCGTCGACGAGATTCCATGTGGATATGCATCGGACAAAGTCATCTACGCTGGAACAGCTGCCAGAATTATGACGGGAGCACAGGTGCCGGATGGAGCCGATGCCGTCGTCATGATCGAAGCAACTGAGGTCCGGAATGAAGCTGGAGCTACAGCTGTCGGTTTCAAACGTCCCATCACAGCAGGCACCAATATTACACCCATTGGTTTAGAAATTTCAGAGGGTGAGCTGCTAATCAAAAAGGGAACACTGTTGTCTGCAGGAGAAATATCGGTCCTCGCTACCTTCGGATTTCACGAGGTACCGGTATATCGCAAGCCGCAGGTCGCTATCTTCGCAACAGGAACGGAGCTGCTTCGTGTAGATGAAGAGCTGCAGCCCGGCAAAATTCGAAACAGTAACAGCTATATGCTCGTATCTCAAGTGAAGCAGGCCGGTGGTGAGCCTCATCTGCTGGGTTCGATCGTGGATGATATTGAGCTGGCACGGCATATGCTGGAGGAAGTCGTCCAGAAATACGATGTGATTATAACGACCGGTGGAGTCTCCGTGGGAGACTATGATATTATGGGAGATCTTGTGCGACAGGACGATGTGGAAATGCTGTTTAATAAGGTCATGATGCGTCCAGGCAGTGTGACGACGGCGGCTGTCGTACAACATAAATTGTTATTTGCGTTGTCTGGTAATCCAGGTGCATGTTATGTCGGGTTCGAGTTGTTCGTAAGACCAGCTCTTCGGATGATGCAGGCTTCGGATTCGCCTTATTTGGAGAAGTGGACAGCAACCTTAGGAGAAGATTACTCCAAGGTTAACAACTTTACCCGATATGTCCGGGGTAAACTAAGCATTAAGAACGGAAAAGTGTACGCATCTGCGGCAAAAGTGGACGAGTCGAGTGTCATGGTCACGATTAAAGACAGTGATTGTCTCATTATTGTTCGTCCTGAATCCAAGGGACTTAAGGCAGGGGAACCCATAGAACTGCTTAAGCTAAATACAGCATCCGGATGCTAGAAGGGGGAGCAGGATGAATTCTGGGCATACACATTTCGATCAATCGAGGATTTGGCAAGTCATCGGGTATAAGAATGCAGGAAAAACGACGCTGATTACAAGATTGGTACGGGAGCTGCGAGAAAGAGGCTATACGACGGCTGTCATTAAGCATGATGGACATGACCACTTTGATATGGATCATCCGAATACAGACAGTGGAAAGTATAGTCAAGCTGGTGCTGAAGCCGTTGCTGTCATTTCGAATTCCAGACATGCTGTCATTGAGAAGCGGAGCACATCTCTTGAAGAGATCATCGAACGATTCTCTGCCTATGATTACATTCTGGTGGAGGGCTTCAAGAGAGCTCCCTATCCTAAACTCCTGATGGTGAAAGAACAAGAGGACCTCGCTCTACTTCAGCTAGAGCAGATAAGAGCAGTTATCGCTGTCGATTCAAAAAGGCTGGATAAAGAACAGCTGCCTGACTCGGCAGCCTGTTATGATCGTGATCATGTCACGAAAATTGCAAATTTTATGATTCAGTGCGGCGTTCAATAGCTTCGGACATCGTTTTATCAGTTAGATGGGCATAAACCTCTGTCGTTTCTGTAGAGGCATGCCCCAGCTGTTCCTTGGTCTTGTAGATATCATTCTGTAAATAGTAGTCGGTTGCAAAGGAATGCCGAAGCTTATGAACAGTAAGATAGGGCTTCCCAAAGCGTTTGGCATATTTGATAATCATGGCTTGAATAGCACGTTTTGTCATGCGTTTCCCTTCCTTTTGACCATTGGGGACCGTGACGAAGAGTGCCTTTTCTTTCTTGGGTGTATGATAGCGTAATGTCCGCAGCTGCATATAGGTTAGAAGATCGTCTTTTGCCTGCTCTCTGAAATAGACTGGATTCTTGAATGTTTCATCATTGTTACCCTTGCGATATACATAGAGCACCTTGTTATTGAGATCAAGATCATCGACGTTTAGATTGACGACTTCGGATACCCGCAGTCCTGAATTGAGAATGAGACTGGCGATACACGCATCTCTTTCCTTATTTTGTTCATGGGAATACAGGGCTTGCTTATTCTTCTCGACATCCTTTGCATAGCCCTCTAATATGTATCCGATAAATTCAAGGAGCTCATCTTCCTCCAGTATTTTACCTTTGAGCTTGGCCGCTGTATCCTTGGGCTTATGAACCCGCTTGATCTCGATTTTGGCCATAATATTGCGCTTTAAGAGTGGATAAAACTCCTCATCCTCGGCAATCTGGCTGAGATAGTGAAAGAGTGAGCGAAGAGAGGACAGCTTGCGGGATATCGTGATACGGGAATTTGCGCCTTCTCTCTTCGTCGTTAAGTAGATCCGATAGCCTGTAATGCTGTCCATTCGGAGTACTTCCAGATCCTTCAAGGTGACATCTGAATTCTTCTCTGCCGTGGAGAGTCCCTCTGCACGAAGCCATGTAAAAAACGTATCATAATCCCTGACATACTCCAGCAGGGTGGAGGGTGACAGGTCCGGCAGTTTGTAGTCAATGAATTGCTGAACGAACCAGGGCATGGTTACGACACGTTCATCAAGCTTTTTACGGTCGGTTTCTTTTTGTATATTCATAGCAATGTAACCCCCGGTTTTTTTGGATTTGTATATGGATTGACCTTATTTTACCACATTGATTTTTCAAAGGAAAAAACAAGCCTGCTTAGAAGAAGGATGAAGACTAGAAAGTACGCTTGAAGGTCCGAATTGAAAGTTTTATATTTTATATAAAGGTGTTAGTGTTTAATAGACGGAGAGTATACAAAAAAAAGAACGAGCGCGAGGTGATATGAATTGGAACTAAGCCTCACCATTATATCCAGGGAAGAGAGCCAGATTATAAGGCATTTGATGCAATTTTATTTATATGATTTTACCAAGTATTTAGATATTGATGTGAACAGCGACGGGGTATTCCCCGAATATCCGAACTTGAATGAGTATTTTATCCATTCGGATAAGTTCCCCTTTCTCATTCGAAGTGGACAAGCGCCAGCCGGATTTGCCTTAGTTGAACGATTGTCTGAACGGCGAGAAGGCGATTACTATATGACGGAGTTTTTTGTTATGCAAAAATATCGTCGCAGCGGTGTTGGCACCTGGGCAGCCCAGGAACTGTTTCGTCGTTTCTCAGGCGAATGGAAGGTGTCGCAGGTCCGTACGAATGTCGTTGCGCAAGCATTCTGGAGAAAGGTGATTGGTTCTTATACGGACGGGCAGTTCCGTGAGAGGTTCCATCCGGAGTCAGGTAATCCAAGCCAGCATTTCGTCACCTGAGCTTCAGTTACGATCGCACGAGGCAATTCCGCATTCCTCCTTATCTAGATTCCTTACGGGTTTGCGCATTGTAAACGGATAATTAACCTTAATCAAACAAACCTTTACGATGAGTTGTTGGTTTTCTTTTACAATAGGATGGGAGTAAGCCGCATTTAGAGCACGGGAGGACAAATGAAATAATGAACTCGACAAATACAGTTACGATTACACTGCTCCAGACAAGTGACGTACATGGGCATATCTATCCAACCGATTATCGGGGACCGGGGGATAAGCCCCTCGGCTTTGCCAAGCTGTCAGAACTCATCCGCAAAGAAAGGATGGACGACCCGTCTCTTCTGCTGCTGGACAATGGAGATCTATTGCAGGGAACTCCCTTCATGTATCATTATGCCAAGTACGATAGAAAGGGTGTTCACCCTGCAGCGGCCGTGCTGAATACGCTGAGATTCGATGCAGCAATTATTGGCAATCATGAGTTTAATTACGGGATGGGGCTGTTAAACAGCACGATTAAGGATGCGAACTGCTCCTATCTGTCGGCTAATATCGTTAATCAGACCGATGGTCAGCCAGCGTTTGGACAGCCTTATCGTATATTTGAGATGCAGGAGGGTATTCGAGTAGCCGTTCTGGGAGTGACTACCCACTATATTCCGAATTGGGAGGAACCCTCCAACATTCAAGGCTTGGAATTCGAGGATGCGCTTGCTTCTGCGCAGCGCTGGGTAACTCACATTCGGGATACCGAGAACCCGGATGCCATCGTTGTAAGCTATCACGGCGGGTTTGAGCGTGACCCTCACACCGGAGACGCTACCGAGCCTCTAACAGGAGAGAATCAGGGTTATGAAATGTGCATGCGACTTGAAGGCATCGATGTGCTGCTCACGGGTCATCAGCACCGTCTGCTTGCCGGAGAGCTGAACGGAGTAATCTATGTGCAGCCTGGCTCTGCAGGACAGGCTATATCCAAGGTACAGCTGATGTTTAGCCGCAATCCCGAAGGTAGATGGGTAATTAGTGATAGAAATGCGATGCTCCTGTATGCAGTGGATGCAGAGGCAGATCCTGAGATCCTTGAGATCTTTGCAGAAGGTGAGCGAAGAACTCAGGCATGGCTGGATCAGCCGATCGGCAGAGTCGAGGGGGACATGACGATTGTAGACCCTATGGCTGCCAGACAGATGGATCATGCCTTTACGGAGTTCGTCAACCAGGTACAAATGGAGGCAACAGGGGCGCAAATTTCCTGTGCTGCGATATTTACCAATGAAGCGAGAGGGTTCACTGAGCACATTACGATGAGAGATGTCGTCTCCAATTATATTTATCCGAACACACTCAAAGTGCTTCTACTGTCCGGCAGCGATATCCGGGCTGCACTGGAGCAGAATGCCTGTTATTTTCGACTAAATGAGAATGGAGAGGGGCTTAGAACTTCCGAGAGTTATCTTCAGCCGAAGCCGCAGCATTTTAATTATGACATGTGGGAAGGTATTGAATATGAATTAGATATTTCAAGACCTGAGGGAAGTAGGGTCACCAAGCTGCTGTTCAGAGGCACCCCTATAGCAGATGACACTGAGTATGAGGTTGTCATGAATAGCTATCGGGCAGGAGGTGGAGGTAACTTCTCCATGCTGGTAAACAAGCCGGTAATACGGGAGATCCCGACAGATATGACAGAAATTCTGGCAAACTATATTATGAAGCGGGAAATCATACATGCTTCCTGCAATAACAACTGGAGGGTTATTTACTAAGCAATCTTCACTCTCCAATTGGGAACATAGATAAACCTCCGAACGTATTCGGAGGTTTTTGCTTGTGTTGTTTATATTTAGTGTGATTCATCGACAAACCGAGAGAAGATTAGCCATTAACGAGCTTGGAACGAAGTCTGTTGGACATCCATTCGATGAGCAGGATAAATATGACTAAGCCGATCAGGATGGAGCCGACTTGGTTCCAGCGGTAGCTGTTCATCGCGAAGATGAGAGGAGCACCAATTCCTCCTGCGCCAACAAGCCCTAAGATCGAGGCTTCACGCATATTCATGTCGAACCGGTAAATCGTCACCGACAGGAACAGTGAAAATAGCTGCGGGATTATACCGTAGCGGATTTTTTCAAAAGTGTTACAGCCTAGAGAGGTCATCGACTCCAGTACCTGCTTGTCCAGTTCTTCGATGGAGTCAACATACAATTTGGACAGCATGCCGATAGAGGTTAATCCGATGGTCAGCACCCCTGCAAACGGTCCGGGTCCAGTTACACCAATGAACATGAGTCCATATACGAGTGCGGGAATCGTGCGGATCATAATAAGCAGCAGTCTTGTAAGCCAAGCGATAGGCTTTGGCACTATATTGGATGCTGCCAAGAAAGAGAGCGGAACAGACAGCACTGCCCCGACGAGTGTTCCCAGTATGGCGATGGCTGTCGTTTGAAGCAGCAGATAAAGAACCCCTTGCTCCGTTAGACTGAACAACAGTTCAAGATCGGGAGTAACAATCCCTGTCAAAATATTCATTGCTATCGAGATTCCTTTTTGATTCACATCCTCGAAGCTTACGGTGTCTAGGGACCAGATGAATAGTATGAGCACAATAATGGTAACGGTCAAAATATATCGATGATTCCGAGGGGAAGCACTCAATTGCTTCTCAATGGTTGTCATAGCATGGATCTCCTCATGTTAACTTTTTTCTGAAATGTTCACTGATCGATTCGATGATATAAACCGTGATGACCAGTGCAAAAACAATCATGCCTACATTCGAATAATCACGCCAGCCGAGATTCTCCTTAATCAGTAGACCGATACCTCCCGCCCCTACATAACCAAGAATGGCTGCATAGCGAACGTTGCCCTCGAAGCAGAACAAGGAGGTAGATAGATAACGGGAGAGCACCTGTGGAAATATAGCATAGCGAAAAGCTTCGACCCGGTTCATGCCAATCGACTCCATGGCTTCAAACGGACCCATTTCGACGTTCTCAATTTGCTCGTACAACAATTTTCCGACATAGGAAAGCGTGAATAAAATAATTGCGACTAGACCCGCCATAGGACCGAGTCCAAAGATAAAGGTTGCGATCAAGGCGGTTACCAGTGTCGGAAGTGTTCTTAACAAGCTCATAATGATCTTAAATATAGAGGTAATCACCTTGTTCCGCATCACGTTGGAAGAAGCGAGCAGGGCGAATGGCAGGGCGAGTATCGCTCCAATCATCGATCCTAACAGCGACATTTGAAGTGTCGCGAGAAGTGCTTCCAACAGCTTGGGGAAGTAGCTCCAATTCGGAGGAACCATTTGGCCTAATATTTTGAAGAAATTTTCGATTCTTGAAAAGAGCAATTGAAGATCAAAGCCGGTTAACTGAACAGATGCTGCAGTCAGAATCGCAAGAATAACGAGAACAAGCGGAAGCCGTGTTCTTTTTTGCATAACGACTTTACCGTTATTCAGCACCATCTTCTTCGGAGGAAACAATTTATCATACATGGGTAAGTGCCACCTCCTCCGGGAGGGGAACATCGCTTAGCTTACTGCCGTAAATTTCATCCAGGGTGTCCTTCGTAACTTCAGACGGAGGACCGTCAAAGACAATCTCTCCTGCTCGAACCCCGATAATGCGCTCGGCATATTCTAGTGCAACTTCCACATGGTGGATGTTCATAATGACCGAAATATTCAAAGTTTCATTGATATTCTTAAAGTCATCCATCACAATTCGGGAGGTAACCGGGTCAAGGGAAGCGATTGGCTCGTCCGCCAGGATGATATCAGGATTCTGGGCGAGTGTCCGTGCGAGCGCAACCCGCTGCTGCTGTCCGCCGGAGAGCTGGTCTACCCGAACATAAGCCTTATCCAGTATGCCTACTTTATCTAAAGCCTCTAGTGCTTTTATTTTCTGAACTTTTGTAAATGTTCCTGTCAGCTTGCGCCACATCGGCAGATGCGGGACAAAGGCGACAAGGACATTGCTCATGACACTGATTCGGTTGACTAAGTTGAAGGATTGAAAAATCATGCCAATTCTTTTGCGAAAGTTCCGTACTTGCCTGCCTCTTAGCTTGGATACATCAACTTGATCTACGAACAACTGCCCGTCCGTAATATCATGCATGCGATTAATACATCGAATGAGGGTAGACTTACCTGCTCCGGACAGACCGATAACCGCAACGAATTCACCTTGCTCGATCTTGAGATTAATATTCTGTAGTGCAATTGTGCCGTTCTGGTAGGTCTTTTGTACATTGATAAACTCGATCATGGGTCAAGCTCCATTCCTATAGTTTTTGCTGCCGAGATGAAAAAAGGAGAACATCATTAGAAGCCTGATGCTCTCACTTTTTTAAAAGCATATCATTTTAAGTTTGATTCATTTTATCTTATTGGTTTTTCATGTTGCGAATAAGCTCTTGCGCTTCTCTTTCTCCGTCATAATCAGAGGATTGTGCTTCTTGGTAGCCCTCGTGGCTGTAAACAGCAATGACGTTCTTGCCTTCTTCTGTTTTGGCGATTTCGATAAATGCTTCCTGAAGAGCGGCTTTGAGATCATCGGTAATTACTTCACTGTTCTTGCTCACACTGATCGTATCATTGTAGATCCCTTGGGTTACACCGATGACATTCGTCTCATCCCAGATTGGGTTCGTGCGGTTGAATTCACTTGTCCATTGCTCCGCGTAATCACGTCTTGCGTCAGCAAAGGCAACGATCACATCGACCTGCTCTGCAGCCAGACGGCCAAAAGAGCTGCCGTAGGAATCGGATGTCACGACATTGGACAGATCTGTGATACTCTTCTCATAGTTGCCTTGCAGCCACAGTGTTGGATAAATATAACCTGCAGAAGAAGTCGTTGACATGACTGCCCAGTTGGCGTCATTCAATTCTTCCCATGTCAGTTCTTCGCCGTTATTGACTTTCTCTGCGAGTTCTTGTCCTTTAGCGGAAGGACCTGCGATGACCAGGGAGCGATAATATGTTGCTTGTTCACTTGTCGGTTCAGTTGGTTTGTTATCGTTCCAATCTTTTGGAGCATCAGAGTCGTTGGACAATCCTGCACGTGTTGCAGTCAGAATTACATCGGCTCCGTCATCGTACAGCGCGTAAGTTCCACCGGGAATAAAACCGATATCTGTCGTTCCTGCGGACAGTGCTTCACCGACGGCTTCGTAGGTCGTACCAACGTCAATGCTGATTTCTCCCACTTCAAAGCCTTGTGTAGACAGCTGCTCCTTCAAGAGATCTTTGAGCGGGTCAGTAGCAGTAATAATATCTTCCGGGTCTTTGGAAGGAACGAAGCTGATTTTGAGCTGATCAATTTCTTTTGTTGTGCTGGCTGCTTCGCCAGATGTTCCTGTGTTATCAGAAGCCTGTGAAGTCGTAGGCGTTGGTTCCTGTGATGAAGTGCCGGCATTAGAGCCACAGCCTGCAATCAGAGCGGTAACCAGAGTAAAAGTGGTAAGAAGCATGTTTCTTTTTTTCAATTCATAACCCCCGATAAATTTGATTATTCAAGGCAAGGCACGTATCCCTATCTTGAAAGACAAGCTTATTGTACCTTTGGAATGTTAATAATTTATAAACGTGATGTCAGCGGGGTTATAAATTTGGATAGGTTTCCATCGATTTCAACAAAATGAGTCATGTTTCGTGGTGTTTTTCGAGTGAAATGTAAAAACATTGGACTTCAGAGAAGCAAATTTCGTTATTATACCTGTGGTCGAATTTCAAAAAAAATTTACAATTAGTAATGAAATTTGTAGATATACTAGATGGAATGGCAGCGATTTATATTTTTAATGTCATTGGCTGGTTATCATAGATTTGATCATCAGTAAATTTAAGCAGACTTAACACCACAATTAAGACAGGTTTGGTTACATCCCAACTCGACGCAGAAAAGCAGCCTTTATGATTCGCTGCTTTTTTACTTTCACTTAACATAAAAAATTTTAAATAGTTGAAACCTGATTGACATTCTCTTGCATCTAACATACGAGTTGAAAGGGGGGAAGTTATGGACGTTGCAAAGGAAGTGAAAAAGGCCCAACGAGGTAACCTTAGATCATTTGAACACTTGATTAGTGCTCACAAAGTTACAATGTATCAGGTAGCAAGAACATTACTAGCCAGCGATGCTGATTGTGCAGATGCCATTCAAGAAGCAATTTTAAAGGCTTTTTCCAAACTAAAGAGCTTGAGAGAGCCCAGTTATTTTAAAACATGGCTGCTACGAATCGTTATCAATGAATGTAATCAAATCCACAGGCGAAACAAAAACGTAATTGATTTCAATGAACTAACATTCCCTTCTACCAGTGAGAAAGGATATGAAAGAGTGGAGCTAGAACAATTGCTGGCGACGCTGCCTGAAGAGGACAGGCGATTGCTGAAGCTGTATCACATTGAGGATATTTCGATTAAGGATTTAGCTGATATTTATGAAAAACCGGAAAACACCATAAAAACATGGCTGCGCCGTGCTCGTGAAAATGCCCGGTCACTCTGGGGAGAACAGGAGGAGTTAGAATGGAAAAATGGGAGCAGGAAATCATGAAGCAGGTAAACGGAGCTATGCCTGAAACGATCGAAGATCGTGTAAACCTGACTCTTAAAGGATTAAAGAGAGAGCGTAGTCGATTATTAAAGCAACGTTATGGCATCTTAACAGCAGCAATACTGCTCATCACCATAGGAATGTCCTCTTTCTCTCCAAGCTTTGCTGAATCCCTCAAATCCCTCCCGTTACTTAAGTCAGTATTCGAATTAGTCGGCGGAGTGGATGTAAAGAGAGGCAGCGAGCTTCAGCTTACAACGGAGCTTGGTCAGAAAGTTAAAATCAATGACCAAGAAATCACATTCACGGAGAGTCTGTATGATGGTTCTAAAATTAACCTGGGCTGGACTGTACCTTCGAATGATCGTGATCCGTGGGCATTTACAGAAGATATCATGTTTACGATTGATGGTAAGAGGATAGAAGATTATGGTGGGAACATATCCTATGAGAAGCTCGATAATGGTATGTATGCAGGGACAATTAGTATAGATGTCAGGGGAGATGAGCATTCATTTCCAGAGTCCTTCGTGCTCGGACTTATGTCTACAGATGAAACTATTACATACGCCAATATCCCCATCGTTCAAGAAGGTGAATATCAAACCTATACAATCGGACAAACCAAAACGTGGGATGATAATGAAGTGTTTCAAGTTGATTATGATGCTGTTACTTTATACCCAACCACCACTGAAATCTCTTTCAGTCTACCGAAGTCAACAACATTATTTTGGGATTTCCATGTGTATGACGATCAAGGACGCGTTTTACAACCAATAAGTTCAGGTGGAGGCGGATACAAGGATAAAAACCATTTTAAAGCTTATTTTGAGCCTTTCGAGATGATTCCTAATAAGATATTCATCAAACCTTACATGTTAAATCCTAGTTCAAAAATTAGTGGTGAGTGGAAAGGGGAGCCATTAACTATTGATCAAGGGAAGGCAGGATCGCTGACGATTCTGGATCAGAAAATAGAAAACAATAAGTTGACACTGACTTATGAAGCTGAAGGATATCGCATATTCGAACAACTCGATCGGATATGGCTCGAAGATAGTAAAGGGGTTCAATATCATGAGAACGATACAGCGACTCGTATTGATGGCACGAATAAGTATCAGCTTACTTTCTCCAATGTGAGTGACATAGATCCCATCTATATTAGCACTTACAAATTCAATACGAAATACCTGGAGGGTCTCGAGGTTAGCGTTGATTTAAAGCAATAGTTTGAAGAGCTAGTTAATAAATGATCTGGCATATATTTGATATCCGGCATAGCTGAGGATGAAGCTTAGTATACGAGAGAAAATATGGACCCGGCTCATCTATTGTTTCGCTTTTTTATGAGGTGGTAATACGAACATATCAGATACTTTATGAAATTGACTTTTACCCAAGGAGGCTATAATTATGGAACAGCGCTCTTATGGAAACACAGGAATGAAAGTCAGCGTGCTTGGATTCGGCGGGTCGGAAATCGGGTCCGGCATATCGAAGCCAGAGGTGGATCGGCTGCTTGGAAGTGCGATCGAAGCCGGATTGAATGTGATCGACACTGCGGAATGTTATGGAAATAGTGAGGAATTAATTGGACAGGTGCTTGGTCCCAAAAGAGAGGATGTGTATCTGTTCACCAAATGTGGACATGCTTCCGGATATGATCAATCAGATTGGGATCCGGTCATGCTGTCCAATTCGATAGACCGCAGCTTGAGAAGACTGAACACGGAATATGTGGATATGATTCATTTGCACAGCTGTTCGGAAGAAGTGCTTCGGGAAGGCTCTGTCATTGAGGTATTGAACCGGGCCAAGGAAGCAGGTAAAACAAGATTTATTGGCTACAGTGGAGATAGTAAGGATGCATTATACGCTGTTCAAACCGGTGTGTTCGATAGTCTTGAAACATCTGTGAATATAGCGGACCAAGAGGCCATTGACCTGACCATTCCTGAAGCGCGGAAGCGGGGAATGGGTGTGACGGCGAAGCGTCCGCTAGCCAACGTGGCCTGGACTTATGATACGCTTGAAGAAACGGCTTATCCATTTGTGTATTGGAATCGGTTACGGGACTTGAACTACGGATTCCTAGGTGAGAGCAATGAGGAGGTTATTGCTAAGGCGCTTAGTTTCACTTTATCCGTGCCGGGTGTAGATACGGCGATTGTAGGTACCAAGAAGCCAAATCGTTGGCAGGAGAACGCGGACCTGTTAAGAGAACGGTTACTTGCCAAGGAAGATTATGAGGTGATCCGTGACCGCTGGAGAGAAATCGCATCAGATGACTGGACAGGAAGAACATAATGATGTATTTGATCAGAACCTTAGGATGAACATATATCCTAAGGTTTTTTTATGGCAATTAACTTGAATAAGATTATTGCAATATATGAAAAGTTCATAATAGTAAAGCATGTAGGTATCTATTTTCTTTCGTCCGTCCTGCCAATTGAGTGAGTGTTTACATGTATTGACAGATAGCGATTAAGCTGAAATGATATGTACTAACTTACTTATTAGCAGAGACAGATGGAGGCATTATGAACAGTCATTTAAAACAGATTCACCCGCTCGCCTGGACCATTATTGTTGGAACGATGTTCGGAAGAATGGCCACATCGATGAGCATTCCTTTTCTGTCGATCTATCTCATTAAATCGATGGGAGCAAGTCCAGCGGAGGCAGGTATGGTTGTCGCTGTCAGCTCGCTGATCGGCGTATTTGCCAGTTTTTATGGGGGATACATATCGGATCGAATTGGACGTAAAAAAGTATTGTTATTCTCGATTTTTAGCTGGGCACTTGTATTTATCGGCTTTGCCGTGGCCAATCAGATCTGGATGTTTTTTGTTATGAACGCATTAAATGGGCTGTGTCGAGCTGTATTCGAGCCAACCTCGCGAGCGATGCTGTCGGATATTACAGATCCGAAGAACAGGCTGTTAATCTTTAATTTGAGGTATGCGGCAATCAATGTCGGTGTCGTGATCGGTCCTTTGCTCGGTTTGCAGTTTGGAACGTCGCAGAGCGGGGCCCCATTCATAGCCGCGGGATTTGTATACATATTATATGGGCTGGTTCTTATATTCCAGTTCGGAAGAAGAAGTGATATTAACCTTGGTCGTGCTACCACTGCACAGTCCGTATCTCTAAAGGGAGCTTTTGCAGTGACTAGCCGTGATCGTACCTTTATGTATGTGTTAGTAGGTTCTATATTCTGTGTGCTAGGATATGGACACTTTAGCTCAACACTCCCGCAATATCTTGAACTCAGTCCGAGCTTTGGGAATGGAGCCGAAATGTTCACTTATATGCTTTCCATGAATGCAGTGGTGGTTCTGATCGTGCAGTATCCGCTGGTAAGATGGTTCAGGAACTTTCCTCCTGCGGTTTCTTTAATTGTCGGGAATGCCTTTGTGGCCAGCAGTTTACTTGTATTCGGCTTGTTTGAATCTAGATGGACGATGATGCTTGGCGTCATTATTTTTACTATTGGAGAAGTGTTGATGTTTACCCTGATGGATCTATTGGTAGACAGAATCGCTAAACCAGAGCTGCGAGGCACCTATTTCGGCATGATCGGCTTTAATAATATGGGAAATGTACTCGCCCCGGTCATTGGAGGGTGGTTATTGACCTCGTTATCTGCAGAACAACCTCTGATGATATTTTTACCTTTGGCTTTAATGACGGCATGTGGCATTCCATTCTTGTTACTCGCTCATTGGAAAATGCGTGATCGGAATATCGATCAGCGGGCCGACAAACAGACGCCTGCTGCTAGCTGATAGGAAGGATGTTCATGTTCATTAAATTTTCAACTCAAATAACGACAGCAGGGCAACCGCCCTGCTGTCGTTATTTTATGTTTCACTACTTGCCTCGGAGCACCGTATGACCCGCCAAAAGCTGATGTAAGTCTATTAGTTCTATAGATTCCGGAGCATTCCCGGATCGGCTGCAAACGGCGAGCGAATAGTCGGGATCGATATCGTAACTTCTAAACGACCAGTTTTCTTCCACCACCTCGTGTAAGCTGGAGAATGTAATTTCTCCCGGACTGGCTATGCGAAATTCGAAAGAATCAAGGGGGATTGAAAGTCCGGCACCATTCGCTTTCACATAGCTTTCTTTAAGCGTCCACAGTTTATAGAATAGCTGCTTCTGCTCTGATGCTGCCTGGTTTCGCAGCAGCTCCCCCTCGTTCCGAGTGAAGAATCGATCTGCCAGGGACAAATCCACGTCATTTATCTCCTCAATGTCAATGCCGACAGGGCGTTGATCAAAAGCAGCTACCACCCAGGAACCTGAGTGAGAGATATTGTAGTGATACATTGGATAATGAACGAATTCAGGTTTGCCGAAGCGATTCGTTTGCCTGTCCATCTTATTGCGGGGCAGCTTCCAATGTTCGACTGCGTAGCTCTGAATCAGCAGCTCTCCGCATAGAGATCTTAATTGGTCAGCATAACGTCTGAACCTGCGGATTTTCATTTGCTGATCGAACGGCAGAGCTTCTATACATTGATTCACATCAATGGGCTGCTCAATGGCGGTATGCAATCTGACCCCAAGAATGTCCATTGGTGTTTAATGCTCACCTCCGGATGTGAATGGAGTAATCCACAAATCTGTATTCTCAAGCAGGTGCGCCAGCTGGAGCATCTCATGCTCTCTTCCTTTAGCAGACATGAATTGCACGCCCATGGGCAGCCCGGACTTACTAAGATGAAGAGGGAGACTCATCGCAGGTGTACCTGTCAAATTCGCAAGCTGTGTAAACGGCGTATACGTTAAGCTAGGCTCGAACATTTCATAGATGAGCTCTTGCTGTTTGTCTTTAGATAACTCACTAACCCTAAGCAGCTGCTGAATCTTCTCTGGCCCAGGGGTCAGTTCACCAATCTGCGGAGCCGGATAAGCATTTGCAGGTGTAATATAGAAGTCATATCGATCAAAAATGGCGGCCATTTGTGCTGCAGCAACGTCCCACTCTGCAAGACTATGTACAAATTCAGCTGCTGATAATTTTCTTCCTGCCTCGAGGAGCACCCAGCCTTCGATCTCAATGTCTTCAGCAGTAATGGCTCTTCCAAGCCCGCGCTCCATCTTCAGTACCATGGCTGCCATCTCACCGCTGTTCATCATGTAATAATTCTCCATGAGATGAACGCCGTTTACCGGACTTTGTTTTTCTTCAACGATATGTCCTTCGGATTCCAGGTATTTGACGACCTTGAGCACTGCCTCCTTGGCATCCTCACTGACAGGCGTGCCTACTGGAGAATCCATCGTATAGGCAATTCGGTATTTCCGTTCAATCGTTAAGTACATGTCTTCCAAGTATCTTCCCGGGTAAAGCGGTACCTGGAAGGCAGCTTCGTTCTGAAGCACCTGCAGTACATCGAGGAGTGCCGCACTGTCCCGCACCGTTCTTGATAAGGCAAAATCAATGGAAGCACCCTGCCACTGCCGACCAACTCCCGGTCCGACGGGAGTCCGTCCACGTGTCGGCTTTAATCCGAACAGCCCGCTGAAGGAAGCGGGGATACGAATCGAACCGCCGCCATCACTTGCTCCGGCGACAGGTATCATACCGGAGGCAACGGCTGAAGCCGATCCTCCACTGGAGCCGCCGGGAGAGTGGTCTGTATTCCAAGGGTTTCTTGAAGGGCCGTGCAGTCTAGGCTCGGTAATATTCTTGAGACCAAATTCCGGGGTGTTCGTGTGTCCAATCGGAATAAACCCGGCTCTCCGAAGCTTGGCTACGTAATGAGAATCGTAGAGTGGCTTGTGTTCAGCAAATAATTTGGAACCGGATGTAAGAGGCTCGCCGGCGATCGCTTGTGAAATGTCTTTTAACAAGATGGGAACACCTGCAAAAGGCTGGGCCAGTGTATTTACCTCGCGCGCTTCTTGCAGTGCAGCTTCGTAGCGAGTACGGACCACGGCATTAAGCTTAGGATTCAACTGATTGATTTTTTCAATGGCAGCAGATACAAGCTCTACTGGAGAGATTTGTTTATCTCTGATCAGCTGTGCGAGTCCTACTGCGTCATAAGATGTATAAGGAAAAGAAGTCATAGGCTTATTGATCATCCTTTCTAATCGTTCTCTCTATCATAACGCATAATTCCATCTGATAGGAGGGAAAGTGAAAACCTGCAAATATAAAAAAATCGCCGTCCAAATGGACAGCGACACATTAATATGACTCTAATTATATAGTCAAGCTTTAACCTCTTGCCGACTCGTTATATCCTCATCTGTGAAACTTCCACCTAAAATTGATTCCATCGGTTCTCATGTCGTGTGTGAGACCAGCTGCTCGCTACTCTGTTGCTGCTGACGCGCGAATATAAACAAAGATGTCCAAATAAGCACGAAACCAATGAGCTGAGCAGGAGTGACCAACTGTCCAAAAGCGATCCAGTTCACGAGCACACCCATCATCGGGAAGCTGAGCTCGGCAAGGGTAGCCATCGATGCTTTGGTAGAAGACAATCCTTTATAGTACAATAGCAGACTCAGCAGCCCGGGCAGCAAAGCTTGTGCCAGCAAGTTAACTCCGATACTCGTTAGTGCAGCTCCTGCCTGGGGAAGATTCATCGCTGCTCCTTCTAACCAGGTCATGACGAGGAGCAACGGCAGCGCGAGTACATATCGAAGAGAGGTCACCGTCTTGTACTGCGCCTGGCCGAGAAGCAAGCGTCCCATCACCGTAGATCCACCCCATAATGCTGCAGCGAGTAGAGATAGAAGGCTTCCTACCTTAATCCATTCATTATTCGATCCAAAAGGGACTGTAAATCCGAAGGTAAGCAAATACGTTCCCAGGATTGCGATGGTAAAGAAGAAGCCGAATCGTTTGGGCAGCGTCTCCTTAAGAATCAGCTTTGCGAGCAGTATGGCAAAGATCGGCTGCATTTTTTGCAGCAGCACAACCGCATTTAGATCACCGCTCGACAAGGCCATCGTAAAAATAATGGTAGCTAGTGCAGAACCGCCCCAGGATATGACAAGCAGCGCGAATAAATGCTTCAAACGCAGGCTTTTTAATTCAGATCGGTTTATCCATAGAATCGGTACAGCAACGAGACAGACAAGGAGGTGCTCAATCAGCACCACTTGCGTCGAGGTCATGTAGTCCAATAGATGAATACGGAACAGGGGTCCAATACCCCATAGTGCTGCTCCGAGTGCGACGAGCCAGAAGCCGGTTGAGCCCGCCGCAGGTGATGCTTTTTTGTTCGTGTGTTCCATAATCCAAACTCCTTCGTAAGTGAGAATTTGAATATGGTATCTTCAGATTGTCAAAAAACCCCCGTGATTGTGCACATATAACTATGCACTTTCAACAGGGGTGATCAAATAAACATGCGTCTCAATTATAACAACAGCATGTAATCAGTGATCTTCTCTCATCCGGACTATAACCGTCGGCCTTGGAATTACACCAAGTCAGTCGCGTGCTCAAGGAATGCTGAGCACGCGAGTCGCGGGCTTCGTTCTTCATTTGCATGAACGTCACCGCCGATTGGGATTTTCACCCTACCCCGAAGATCCAATATTCATTTGTTAAGATAGTATAAAATAGTAAGCAGATAATTAGTTGTAACCTACTCAGACATAATAATATAGTAAGCGCTATCGTAGCAATACTTTTTTTCGCAGGTAATACCAACCAACTTTTTTCTTGTTTCCGGGTAAAATTCTAGCTAGGGGCAATCTGTTAGCAAGGCATGAGCCAAATGATTCTAATTCGATGATTAAAGTTGACAACCCATACTAACTTTCACATAATAATTGTTTGTGCTCAATTGCACTAAAGCGTTGCAACATTCATCTAGGAGTGAGTTTATGGATTTATTTCGCAAGAAGCATTTTGACCTGAACAAGGGAACAGGCCTCAAGAAGACGCTTGGGGCGCTGGATCTCATATCGCTTGGGGTCGGTGCAATTATTGGTACCGGTATTTTTGTAATTACCGGACAAGCAGCTGCAGAACATGCTGGACCCGCACTAATGATATCCTTCGTTATTGCGGCCATCGTCTGTATTCTGGCAGCGTTGTGTTATTCTGAACTGGCTTCCACGGTTACAGTATCCGGAAGTGCCTATGCTTACAGCTATGCTGCATTCGGCGAAGTGATCGGATGGTTAATGGGCTGGACACTGGTATTAGAGTATGGTGTTGCTGCCGCATCGGTGGCAAGCGGTTGGTCTGCGTATGTACAAGGGCTGCTGGAAGGCTTCGGTATACATCTTCCTACCGCTATATCTGGTGCTTTTAATTTGTCGCAGGGACAAATCATAGATTTGCCGGCCGTTCTCATCATATTGGCTATTTGTTTATTACTCACCCAGGGAGCGAGAGAAACGGCAAGATTTAATGCAATGATGGTCATCGTCAAAATTGCAGTCATCATCATTTTCATTCTGGTCGGTGCATTTTATGTTAAGCCCGACAATTGGACTCCATACATGCCATTTGGTTTTACAGGGGTGATGAGCGGAGCGGCAGTTGTGTTTTTTGCCTATATTGGATTCGATGCGGTGGCCACAGCAGCAGAAGAAGTCAAAAACCCGCAGCGTAATCTCCCCATTGGCATCATTGGATCTCTTATTGTATGTATGATTATGTATTCACTTGTCGCCGTTGTCCTGACGGGGATGGTACCTTTTACGAATCTTGGGGTTGCAGATCCTGTAGCTTTTGCACTCCGCTTTGTAGGACAAGACTTTGTGGCAGGGCTTATTTCGGTTGGAGCGATCGTCGGAATTACAACGGTGCTGCTCGTTCTTTTGTTTAGTCAGACCAGGCTCTTGTTCGCGATTTCCCGGGATGGACTGCTGCCCAAGTTCTTATCCAAAGTAGATGAGAAAAGACACACCCCTGTCCGCAGTACATGGATGGTTGGTATCATTATTGCACTGCTGTGTGGATTGCTGCCGCTGGAGCAGCTTGCCAGCTTGACAATTATTGGAACACTGTTCGCTTTTGCCGTCGTATCATTAGGTGTTATTGGTCTGCGCAAGTCCAGGCCAGATCTTAAACGAGGATTTTCTGTGCCATGGGTGCCGTTTCTTCCTTTGCTGAGTGCAGCATTCTGTGTGCTGCTGATGCTTCAGCTGGACGGCTCAACTTGGGGTGGATTTGCCGTGTGGATTCTCATCGGTCTATGTATTTATTTCTTCTATGGATACCGTCACAGTGAGCTTGGAGACAAGCAAACCAGGAAGTAGTAACTTGAATAGGAAAATAAACATTCGCCCTTCTGGTTAATATCAGAAGGGCGAATGTTGTTACAGAATAAACAGGAACAGGTAACAGTTTTGACTCTCCTTCAAAACAAAGTATGCTATAATGTCTAACTTAGAGGACAGCCCTTAACAAGGCACAAAGAGGTGGAATAGCATGCGAGAAACGACAAAGCGGGCTCTAGCATGTATACTCATGCTCACTCTGGCGCTTACGGCTTGTACATCTTCGGAACCCGAGGAGGCTCAGCCTGTAGTTGTAAAGGAAGAGCAGCTGGAGGATGGCCAGACGATTACGCTTATTGAACCGAGCAATTATGAAGTAGCTGAAGTGAACAAGTATCAAATTCAGACACGATTAACGGACTTTCAATTAATCCATGGTTATGGCGGTCTAGCTTGGGGAGTAACGAGAAGCGAACTGCGTTTATACTATACCCGTGACAATGGGGAGACGTGGACTAACATTTCTCCATCATCTAATGTAAAATTTGCGACAAATCCGGTTTATGGAGAAGATATATTTTTCCTTGACGGCATGAATGGCTGGATTGTGCGTTCCGGGACTGACGGAACCGACAATGTGGTACTACGCACGAGTGACGGCGGTGAGAGCTGGATGATATCTTCGCTAGAGGAAACTCAGAAGGTAACCGCGCTTCATTTTGCCTCGGCCAAAGAAGGGTTCTTAATGACAAGTGACAATGCGGGTACCGGCAAAGAGGAGAAAAAAATATTCTCGACGCTGGATGGCGGGATGAATTGGTCTGAAGTGATGACTAGCTCACCGCTTCAACAAACGGATCACGCAATACCTCTTCGCGGATATGCCGAGGGTATGCAGTTCATGAGTGGTGATCGTGGTGTCGTATCCGTACTTGAGCTTGGTGCTCCAAAGATCTATTTAACCAAGAATGCAGGGAAGGCCTGGTCTATTAACGAGTCCTATTTCAACAGGTCATCAGCTTTGTACGAATCCTGTTCTTCTTATTCTCTAGGCGAAATAGAGAGTTTGAATACAGATCATCAGCAGATGTATCTTCCACTAGGCTGTGCGGAAGGCAGCGGTGTACAGTACAGCGGTTTGTTTACGACAGATGGAGGCTCCGTTTGGGAGCATATCCAGTTTAACCTGCCTTCACAGAGCGGTGTGAACAAGGATTTGTATCCTACTTTTCTCAGTGAGTCTGAAGGCTGGGCACTGCAGGGGTCTTATGTTTATCATACGATAAATCAAGGTGAGGATTGGGACGTATTGCCTGTAAGTGAAGTTTTATCAGAGAAGCTTGTAGATTATCCAGAGGTTGTCAAGCTGCAGTTCGTAAGCCCTAAAGTGGGATGGGTGCTGCTTGAGAATGCAAGTGAGAAAAAATCGATATTAATGCAGACAATGGATGGCGGGACAAGCTGGAATGTCCTTTAAAATTAATCCCATGAAGTATTTCTTCCCCTAACTGACAAGTTGACCGCCCTACAGCATATACATAAACAAGTAGTCGGTTATTTACAGACAATAATCAGAGGACGGGAGGAGACGGCATGGGATTTGAATCTTTCTGGATGTTTGATTTTTTCGGAACGGTATTCCCGGCAGTATTTGTCGTGATTCTCGGTATTATCGCATTGACCCTGGGAAAAGAGCTCCTTGCATGGGGACGGAACAATAAGCAGCCGGTATTGACTGTCCCTTCACGGATTACAGGAAGAAGGATTCAGGTATCGCAGCAGAGTCAAAACGAGGGGCAGAGTACTCGAACGATCTACTTTATTACGTTTGAAGTGGACAGCGGAGATCGGATTGAGTTCAAGGTCGGTGGAGATGAATATGGTCTTTGCTCTGAAGGCGATGAGGGCCAGCTTACTTTTCAAGGAACTAGATATCTTGGATTTAAGCGCTATAACAGGGTATATACCGAACGTGTTCGAGGGTAGAATTTGATTAATCATCCGTCCATTCAATGGGCGGTTTTTGTTTTCGGTTCCTAGTTGAGTTAAACCGTTTCAAACAAGACGTAGTCGATTAATTATTTTTGTTGGGGGAATCAATTTCATAATACCTTTAGCTGCTTAAATCATGTGTGTATATAGTTTTAAATTCACCATTTTAATGATTTATGAAATTGATTCGGATTTATGCAATGTAATAACCTCAATTGTGTAGTATAAAGACATTAGAGTAAAATTGCTCAATCTATAGTCGTAAGGAGAGGTATCATGAAATTCAAAGACTATGTTGTCATCGTCACAGGCGCAGCGCAAGGTATTGGTAAAGGTATAGCCGAAGCGTACGCTGAGCAAGGAGCTAAGGTTGTCCTTACCGATCACAACGAGGAAAAAGGAGCTGCTACAGCCGCTGCCATTCGTCAAAAGGGTGAAACTGCCATATTTATCGCCTGTGATGTTAGGTCTGAAGAAGCAATTGTACATTTAATGAATACTGTCGTGGAGGATTACGGGAGAATCGATATCCTCATTAATAATGCGGGTTATGGTATTTGGAAGTCTCCGCTTGAATTGTCTCTTAATGAATGGGATGACGTCATGAATACCAATGCCCGCAGCTGTTTCTTAACAACAAGAGAAGCGGCAAAATATATGGGAGATAATGAACACGGCGGAGCTGTAGTTAATATGGCCTCAACGAGAGCAACGATGTCCGAGCCGAACTCTGAAGCCTATGCTGCTTCCAAAGGAGCAATTGTTGCACTTACTCATGCGATGGCTGTTTCTCTTGCAGATAAACGGATTCGGGTCAATAGTATCAGTCCAGGATGGATTGAAACAGGGGACTATAGTGAACTTAGAGAAATAGATCATGTGCAGCATCCATCGGGAAGAGTCGGCAAGCCAGAGGATATTGCAAGAGCTTGTTTGTATTTAACGGCACCAGACAATGATTTTGTAACGGGGGAGAACCTGGTCATTGATGGCGGCATGACAAGAAAAATGATATATGAGCCCTAAACCTGGGACTGTAATTGAATAATCAGGCATAAGACTGAATACAGAAGAATGAGTCCAAGTTGAGCACCTGGGCTCATTCTTTTACTATTGTCCACTGCTATAATAACGTTGGTTCAAAAAAGAGAGGAGAATTGGAGGGAGGATATGAAACGCAATCATTCCCGCGGTTTGTTATGGTTTGTCTTATTCATAAGTGTTATATTAATGACCGCTTTTGAATCGACAAATCCATCCACGCGGGCAACGGCAACATGGTTATGGCAGGCAGAGACCATCGCAGATGGCGGCCAAGAAGTACTTGAATATGCCGACAATCAAAATATTGATCATATTTACTTAAGAATTGATATGAATCAGCCAGAGGAAATGTACCAGACTTTCGTACGAAACGCCCAGGAGCAAGGAATCAAGGTTGATGCACTCGCCGGCCATCCTTATTGGGCGACAGAAGGTGGAAGAGAACGGCTGCTTCAATTTGCTAACTGGGTTGTTGATTACAATGCTGTATCTGAGGAATCGGAACGATTTGCAGGTATTCATCTGGATATCGAACCGTATGTTCTGAATGGTTGGGACGAGGATAGCGAGTCAATAATTCAGTCCTATCTATCTAATCTTGAGCTGTTTTTGGACGTTGTTAATCAGGATGCTTCCCTTATCAGGGCCATTGATTTGCCTTTTTGGTATGACCAATATGAAGTACCAGAAACAGATATGCCGCTAATTCAATGGTTCATGAACGAGTTTGATCAAATCACTTTAATGGCTTATCGTGATAAAGCAACAGGTGACGACAGCATTTCTCATGTGATTGAGGAAGAGATGGAATGGTCGGAATCGTATGACGCGAAGATCGTAGTTGCTGTTAACACGAAACCGATGCCAGGAGAAGAGTACACCTCCTTCGCAGGCAAGTCACCAGAAGAAATGGAAGCCGTACTTAACGAGGTGTCTATATCTCTGCAGGAATACCGCAATTTTGCAGGCGTAGCGGTGCATGATTATGTGTACTGGTCCAACCTTAGCGAAAACGGTACAGAACCAGAGCCAACACCGGATCCAGAACCAACGCCAGAACCAGAGCCAACGCCGGATCCAGAGCCAACACCGGATCCAGAACCAACGCCAGAACCAGAGCCAACACCGGATCCAGAGCCAACGCCAGAACCAGAGCCAACACCGGATCCAGAGCCAACGCCAGAACCAGAGCCAACACCGGATCCAGAGCCAACGCCGGATCCAGAGCCAACGCCGGATCCAGAGCCAACACCGGATCCAGAGCCAACGCCAGAACCTGGCTCCATTCGGGGGACGTACATCTGGCAAGCAGAGCAAGTGATTCATGACAGTGAGCGCGTTCTACAATTTGTAGATGAGAAGAATGTGAATTATTTGTATGTAAGACTTGATTTGGAGCAGCCGTTTGAGCTGTATCGGAATTTCGTAAGTCAGGCAGCAGCCATGGGTATCGAGGTCCATGCAATGGGTGGTCACCCAATATGGGGCCTTGAAGAAAACCGACCACGTATTACCCGGTTAATCAATTATGTAAAGGAATATAATCAACATGCTTCGGAGCTCGAGAAATTCCATGGAATCCATGTTGATGTAGAGCCGTATACCAATGAAGCATGGCATATTGACCGTGACCGTGTACTTACAGAATGGGCTGCCAATATGGAGTATTTCGCACGCGAGACCAAAAAGAATTCTGATCTGGAGACGAGTGCCGATCTCGCTGTATGGCTTGACGCATATGAGCTTCCAGGGAAGAATATGACGGTAAGTGAATGGATGATTCGAACACTTGATCATGTTTCACTAATGGCCTTCCGTGACACAGCAGAGGGATCAAACGGAATTGCAGCAGTAGTGGCACAAGAAATGGAGATTGCAGACCGTTTAGGTAAGCCGCTTCTCGTCTCTGTTGAGATGAAACAAAGCCATGAAGGCGATCATATTACCTTCTACGAAGAAGGAGAAGCTTACATGGAAGAAGAGCTAGCTAAATTACCGGATTTGCTTGCTAACTATGCTGCTTACCAAGGTTATGTTGTCCATTCCTATGATTACTGGATTACTGCTAATCCGTAACGCAAGAGTTGAACAGCATGACAGTAATTAGAGAGTTGCCCAAACCAGGGCGGCTCTTTTTTTATCCATAGATGATTATACATAATTAGGATTCATAAAAAGAGACAATTCTGTTACACCATTTAACTAGAAATTTTATGTGGAGGATGAGATGAGCTGGACGAATATTCGTACTTCTTTTGGAAGCATGCTGATATGGGAAAGAGGTTCTACATATCCTGTATATCGCTGATTGATGCGAATACAGGATATTTTTGTATTTTTTTTGTAGAGAAGTGTCACGAACTGGGTGAATGCACAATAGGATATATGGTATTAGGCATGAGGCTAACGACATATAAGGGAGGTGGGAACGTATTTGGCGGTTATTAAAGCAAATTCTGAGGATGTAAAAGTGCTTGCAAGACTTATGAGAGCCGAAGCAGAGGAAGATGGAGAGACCGGGATGCTTCTGGTAGGTAACGTGGGTGTCAACCGGATCCTCGGCGGATGTCTTGATTTTCGTAACATTCGCTCCGTCAACGATATGGTATTTCAATCACCAGGCGGCTTTGAGGCAGTTCAAAAAGGATACTTTTATCAAGCGGCAAGAGAGTCCGAACTTCGCTTGGCCAGACGTGTAATTAACGGCGAAAAAATATGGCCTGCAAGCAATGCTCTCTGGTTCTTCAGACCAGCTGGTGCATGTCCGGCAACTTGGTATAATCAACAGAATACCGGAAGATACCGTGCACACTGTTTCTTCAGCCCATCTGGGGCAGATTGTCCAGCGGTTTTTTAGCTCTAAGCTGTACACCTTATTATTAGGGAGGTATTTAAATGTTTAACCAACCATATCAGCCTGTATCGTATAGGATCGGAAATTCAGGGCCTGCAAATGCACCGAGAAATATGCAAGGGATGCAGGGGGGAATGACTGTTGTTCCGCCGGAAGTTTCCAGCGGAAGTGTAATGACTCCGAATGGTACGGTCATTCAACAAAATATTCCGTTTACAGAACAATCTTTTGTTGAAAATATACTTAGATTGAATCTTGGGAAATTTGGTACTTTCTATGCGACATATGAAGGTAACAGAGAGTGGAACGCTAAAATTTTCCAAGGCATTCTTGAAGCGGCAGGCCGCGACCACATTATTATCAGTGATCCTAATACTGGTCAACGGATCATCATTCTGATGGTTAATTTTGATTATGCCACATTCGATGAGCCGCTGAATTATGAATATCCGTATGCACCAACAGCGCCTCGTGGAGGAAGACGGTAATAAGGGTTACTCAAAATAAGAAATAAGGAATAGTCTTTGATTATCCAGGGAGTTAAGAAGTCTGGATATCAAAGACTATTTTTTTGCCATTAAATCATTCGGAGCAGCATATATATCAGCATATCGGGAAACGGGACCCTTAATTGCAGCTGACAAAGCTAAATATCATACCAGTTGTCAGCTTGGCATGTTTTTTGCCCGTTATTGGACCGAATAATCTCCACAACAATAATAGTTGGAGGGAGCAGATATCTAATAAGACGATGGACTCCAATTCGTATCTTATTCGAATCACAATAAATATAAATCACGTTCTTTAACCCTACAGAAGTCCTCTATAGCAGGATTATTCATGTAGGATTTTTTTGGTGTTTTATTTTCTTGAAACTATGTAACCTTATGGCGATATACTCCGTACTATTTGTTAGATTTATCTACAATTACATATTGAGGAAAGGTGATGTCAATGTTTAAAGCTAAGAAGAATCAAAGAATCAGAATGCTGTTCCCTCTAATGCTGGTTTTCTCCCTATTTGCGGCCAGCTTCGCAGGTGCTGAAGAACTGCTTGAACCAGGAGCATTAACATCGAAGCCGCCTGAAGAAACAAGCTTAATTGCTCCACTTGCAACGTATAATTATATTACGAGTTTCTATTCAAGTGCTTCAAAGAGCGGTAACGGGATCTTGGTCTCGGGAAATACACGTGCAAATCTTGCTGCTGACTTTATTAGTGTGGATGTTACACTTCAGAAGTGGACTGGTTCAATCTGGACGGATGTTAGGATTATTACGAATTCAGCATATAACTCAAGCGGTGTTGATAAAAGCTTAACCGTTAGTAATCTTGAAAAAGGTTATTATTACAGAACAACTTCAACGCATACCGTAAGAATGGACGGGACGGTCGAAAAGGCAATTTTCAATTCATCATCCCAATTATTTGATTAGGCTGAGAATTAGAGGTTTTCAACTGAGTGCGTCATTGTTGAATTTCATTTAACAACTGATTTATAACTATGCTTAAGCGTGAAAAAGGTGTCTATACAGAAATGTAAGACACCTTTTTCGTATTACTGTTTCATTTGAAAGTGGTTCGTTTGTTGAATAGAATCAGCAATAAATATTAAGTTATCCTTAGAAATGGAGCCAGAGATCGTCACGAGTATTAGATTTTTTCTAAAAATGAGTTGATCGAAATTTCCATTCTCGTAATATACGGCATAAGATCCATCTTTGAGCTGTATTTCCTCAGGAACTCCACTGAATGCAGGGGATTGTTCAGTAAAACCCGGATTCTCTGAGAACATCTTATTAAAATTGACGGTGACTTTTCGTTCATTGCTCTCGTAGAACTCGATCTTAATTTCATCGGATTTGTAAGAATTTTCGGGATATACTGGATTCTCTTCATCTAGAAGCAGATAATGCTTGATGTTAGTCGGAGTAAAAGGAACCTCGAACTTATTTACGACAAATGTGGTATTGTTCAATGCTTTTTCCTCCGGTACCTCCACAAAAAACAAAGTGTGGTCTGAAGAAATCAAAAATTTATCTAATTTTGAAGACTCCTCATTTTCCTTGTAGTCTGGATTGCTCAAAATATCTGGAGGTGGAGGAGTTAGTGCACCAGAGTAATCCTGTTCAGGTCCCTCAAAAACAAGAATAAAATCATCGCCGATCTGCTGCAGCTTTTGAATAATCGTGCCAGCATAGGTTCCAATTGGAATACTGAATATGGTTGCGCCAATCGTAATGGAAGCAGCGATAACACCTACAAGCTGCCAACGTTTGATTCTTTCCTTGCGTCTCTTTATATTCTGAACCTCATGATTGACCTTGTCCCAAGATGCTGCCATCGCTTCCTTGTTCACCGATGTGGAGGCAGCTGCAGCATTCTCGAAAGCGAGGTCAAAGGCCTCTTCAAACTCTCGTTCATAGGCTTCGTCAAATTGCTCATCGAGCCAATCATCTGACTTTTCTTTGTTCATGTGCTGCACCCCACTCTCTATGCAACAATTTTTTGATACGTTCTCTGGCGCGGAAGAGACGCTGCTTAATTATATCTTCACTCGTGTCCAGCAGTTCAGCCATTTCACGATAGCTGAGTCCTTCCTTCCACCGTAATTCGATCAGAGATCTGTATTCGGGCTTGAGCTGATCCATATAGTGCTCTATGGATTCCTGCATCAGCTTCGTTTCCACTACGGATTCTATAGAAGCTGACGTCTGCTGCACAGCTTCTACATCTAAGAAAACACTGTCAGTGTCCAGTTGGTTACGATATTTTTTATTTTTTCTTAAATAATTGATTGCCGTGTTTTTGGTAACGACTTTGAGCCATGCTTTCAGCTTGGCTTCATTTTCAAATTCGGGCTTCTTTTTAATAATTTTGATGAATGCTTCCTGAATAATGTCCTCAGCGGCGGAGTGATCCTTCAACATATATACGATAAATCCGTACATCATCTGATAGTATTCATAGTAGATCTCTCTCTGCAGGGATTCGCCTAGATCATTATAGTCCGCAGCCAACAGCAGTTGGATCCGGTCTGACATAAATATCCCCTCTCTATCATGAAGCTTCTCTATTTTTGGACAATCATTCCATTATTTTACTATAATTTGAAAGTTTACTCCATAATTTTGAACGTTTCTATTGACATTGGACCCATTCCATAAAAAATCTCATGATTCTGATAGTTAATCTAGTCATGTGGTTAAAGTATGCGAGAAAGGAGTGATTTTTAAATGAAAGCTTTAACATATCAAGGTAAACAGAAGGTAAAAGTGAAAGAGGTCGCTGATCCAGCCTTGCAGGACAATAATGATATCATTATACGTGTCACTTCCAGTGCGATATGCGGATCCGATCTGCATATTTATAATGGGCTGATTCCTGGTATGCATGAAGATTATGTGATCGGGCATGAGCCCATGGGGATCGTCGAAGAAGTTGCCAAAGGCGTAACCCATGTCAAAAAAGGTGACCGTGTCATCGTACCGTTTAACGTATCCTGTGGTGAATGCTTCTTCTGTAAGCATGAAATGGAAAGTCAATGTGACCATGCCAATGATACAAAGGATAGTGGTGGTTACTTAGGGTATTCGGATACTTATGGAGGCTATCAGGGAGGTCAAGCGGAATACCTCAGAGTGCCATATGGTAATTTTATGCCCTTTGTTATTCCAGAAGACGCTGAATTGGAAGATGACAAATTGTTGTTCTTATCCGATATTCTCCCGACGGCCTATTGGGGCGTCAAGAATGCCGGAGTGAAGCCTGGCGATACGGTGATCGTGCTCGGCTGTGGTCCTGTGGGCCTCCTCACTCATAAATTTGCTTGGCAGGCGGGTGCCAAACGAGTCATTGCTGTCGATCATTTGAATTATCGTCTTGATCATGCCAAGCGGACGAATCAGGTTGAGACTTATAATTTTGAAGAAATTAAGGGCTTTGAAGGATATATGAAAGAAATTACGCATGGCGGGGCCGATGTCGTCATTGATTGTGTCGGTATGGATGCCAAGAGAACAGCTGTAGAAAAGGTGGAGACAGCACTGATGCTGCAAGGCGGGTCACTCGGTGCGTTCAGAACTGCATCCGAGGTTGTACGCAAGTTTGGTACGATTCAATTAATCGGTGTATATGGGGCCAATTACAATATGTTCCCACTCGGTCATTTGTTCGAACGAAATGTAGTGCTGAAGATGGGACAGGCACCGGTGATTCACCTGATTCCAGAGCTGTACGCACAGATTAAGTCAGGCAAAATTGACCCGACTGATATCATAACGCATCAGATGAGATTAGAAGAAGCGGAGCGGGCTTACGAGGTATTCAATAATAAGGAAGAAAACTGCATGAAGGTTATTCTCAAGCCTTGACCGAGCAGAAGCTTGATCGTACGACCCTGAACTGAACGGCAATTCCTAACATTGAACACAATCAAGAGCCCAGGTCTTAGGACCTGAGCTCTTTGATGTATTTATTCGATTAAAACGCCCAATTTCCTTTGAGGAAGATCGGTTCTTCCTTTCCGTCAGCTGTGATGCCATAAATGTCCATCTCACCAGAGCCAATCATGAAATCCACATGAGTTAGGCTGGTATTCAGTCCGGCAGCAGCAATTTGCTCCTGATCCATTTCTTTGCCGCCTTCGAGACAGAAGGCATACGCGCTTCCGATTGCAAGGTGATTACTCGCATTCTCGTCAAACAAGGTATTGTAGAACAGAATGTTCGTGTCCGAGATCGGAGATTTATGCGGTACAAGTGCGACTTCACCAAGGTAGTGAGAGCCTTCATCAATCTCTACCAGGTTTTGCAGTGCTTCAAGTCCTTCTTCGGCAGTTACGTTAACGATTCTTCCGTTCTCGAATGTGAGGGAGAACTTATCGATCAGGTTGCCCCCATAACTGAGTGGTTTGGTGCTGGATACAGTACCATTAACACCGGTCTTGAGCGGTGCAGTGAATACTTCTTCTGTCGGCATATTCGCTACAAAAGTAAAGCCCTTCTCATTGATACTGTCGCCTTGAGCCCAGAGATGTCCTTCCGGAAGCTCAATCGTAAGATCCGTACCCGGCGCTTTGTAGTGCAGCTTCTTATATTTCTTCTCGTTAAGGGTTTTAGACTTGCTCTCAAGTGTGGAGAGATGTGACTGCCAAGCAGCTACCGGATCGGCTTCGCCAATACGCACGGTTTGGAAGATAGCGTCCCATAACAGCGATACTTGTTCTTCTTGTGGAGCATCAGGGAACACTTTAGCTGCCCATTCTGGAGAAGGTACGGCAACGAGACACCAGCTGAATTTGTCAGCCTGCTGATAAGCGCGGTACTTGGCCATGGCTTTGCCGCGGGCTTTTTGAGAGGCGACGATTCGTTCCTGCTTGACTCCCTTTAGCAGGTCTGGATTTTCAGACAAGATATGTAACACGGCTGCGCCTTGCTCAACGAGCTCTGTCATCTCTCCGGCATACCATTTCGGCTCTTTCGAGAATACTTCATCAGCAGCAAGATCGTACTGCATCCGGGTAATCTGCTCATCATTCCATTGGACCTTGACCAGGGCCGCTCCGGCATCATAGGCTTCCTTGACGATCAGACGAACGAAATCCTTGGATTCGACCGGGGCATGAACGATCAGGGTTTGGCCTGGCTGAATGTTGATGCCAACTTCTACAGTAAGCTCAGCATAAGCTTTTAATTTGTGTGCAAAATCATTCATTTAATAATCCTCCAATACACGCTTGTACATACACAGCGCAATAATAATTTACCTATGGTAAAAAAGATGGGTGAAACGCATACCCAGTTTAACGTAAACGGGTTGCTTTCGTATATCTATTTTATTATTGTACAATATACGTGGTATTCATGAAAAAAACCATCAAAAATTTCATTAACAAGCTAAATTCAAAAATAGCAGTCTAATAAGGAGAGAAGAAAAGTGAGTTATAAAGTAATCAGAGCCTCTATGGGTAAGAATGAGGATAACGAATGGCTGGGCAGTACAGTATTTACTATGGATGAGAGTCCAGTGGAATATGAAATTTCTTTCTACAGCAAGAAAGGGAAGGACTGGGATTACAGTCTTCATTTTGCCGGAGAGCCTGGAGAAGAAGAGGAATTTATGAAGCTGGATGCCAGAATTGAAGAAGACGATAATCTGTTCGACGATTTGCTGGATGCGGCGATTGATACGATTCCAGAGTAAGAGAACTCATCAGCCTTATCATATTTTAAGTCTTGGTCAGTTAGTACTTGGTCTATTCCTATGACATGCTGACTATATTTAATAAGGTGAGTTCTCTGTTGTCTAACCATGTATACCTGAAGAAGGCTTGGGGTACTCTATAATCTGGTTACATAAAGGAGCGCATTCCAATATATTAATGGGAGGTATCCGTCATATGGAATCTGACAATCTGATTACTGAGGGCAAGACGGCACTGGAAGAGGTTGCACCCGATATATTGAGTTTGCGCACGTTATTTGTCAATATCTTGTTTGTAGGCTTGCCGGGTGCTAGACAATGGGTACTGATTGATACAGGTCTTGCAGGCTTTGCGAGCGACATTATCCATATTGCTGAGGAGCGGTTTATGGGGCCGCCGACGGCGATCATCTTGACGCATGGCCATTTTGACCACGTAGGCAATGTTATAGAACTGGTGCAGCATTGGGGAGCTCCTGTGTATGCCCACCCTATGGAACTTCCCTTTCTGACCGGAGTAAGTGATTATCCTCCTGCGGACCCGTCAGCGAGCGGAGGACTCCTTGCCAAGCTTTCTTTTGCATATCCGAATGAAGCCATTCATCTGGACGATCGGGTGGCTGAGCTGCCCACAGATCATTCCATTCCCGGAGCGCCGGATTGGCGCTGGATTCATACGCCAGGACATTCACCGGGACATGTTTCGTTGTTTCGAGACTTGGATCATGCTCTTATTGCAGGGGATGCAGTCATTACCGTTCAGCAAGAGTCACTATGGCATGTATTGTTTCAGGATAAAGAACTGAATGGACCCCCTACTTATTTCACAACGGATTGGGATCAAGCGAAACGCTCTGTAGAGAGCTTGACCAGACTACAGCCGGATCTGCTCGTTACGGGTCATGGTCATGTAATGAAAGGCGCCCAAATGAGTGATCAGCTCGAAAGGCTGGCCCGTAACTTTGAGATTCAGGCTGTGCCTAAACACGGGAGATATGTGTAACAGGAAGAGCTGATTGATTTAATAAATGATGAGAATAGCTTTAGCGAAGATTGTGGCCTCGATATATGTGGGGCTGCAATCTTTTTTTCGTTTGGAGCCGATGGATTGTTCTTTTTAGAATTTATGCAAATTCTCGTGCGTATAGATGCGGCTGCTCTTCTGTCCACGATAGAATTTTTTTGAATAACATGGTATATTCGTTCAGTAGGTAAACCAATTTCAAGTTATGAAATTGATTCAGGGAACTAGTTCAATACTAGATATGAAAGCGCTACATAATAGGAGGAATGATGAGAGAATGGCATTAGAACAAATTTATTCCGCAATTGAAGGCGTGTATGGTGGGCTAGCTGCAATCAAGCTGAAGCACGGTCCATATGAAGCTGCGCTCATTCCAGAAATCGGAGGCAATCTCGTCTCTTTTCGAGATGTAGAGCGTAATCATCAATATCTCAGAGAGCCCGGGGAAGATCATGTGGAGGAATTGAAAGCGAATCCTGGCATTTATGGTATCCCTGTACTATTCCCGCCGAATCGATATGAGGACGGAAAATTTCCATGGAACGGTGAGGTATATCAGCTTCCCGTAAATGAAGAAGCGACGGGGAATCATCTGCATGGATTTTTGCACTACATCCCTTGGAATGTAGTCAGTTATGGTGCGAATGATCAGGAGAGTTATGTCATTGTTGAACAGGTGGTTAGAGAGGGACATGAGTACTATCAATACCTCCCGTTTGAATATACGATTCGTTTACGCTATACACTGAGCAGAGCAGGTCTTCAGCAGCAGATTACGATTCAAAATGAAGGTCAGACATCCATGCCGGGTCTTCTTGCATTCCATACAGCCATTAATGCGCCGTTTGAACCGAACAGCACAGCGGCCGATTATATAGCCAAAGCTACCATTGGTCAGCGAGTAGAGCTGAATGAACGCAATCTTCCTACAGGCAGCACACAGCCGTTGACCGACGATGAAGTGCTGCTGAAGACGGAAGGAGTCAGCCCTTATTTTGCATCGATGGACAACCACTACACCGTAGAACCTCAGAACGGACGCAATTACATGGAGCTGACGAATAGGAAGTCCGGAACCAAGCTCGTTTATGATGTAGGCACGTCTTACAAGCACTGGATGATCTGGAACAACAATGCGTGTGAGCAGTTCTTCTGTCCTGAACCTCAAATGAACCTGGTTAATGCTCCCAATGTATCAGGACGCTCTGCAGAGGAGATTGGACTTGTTTCACTTAAACCGGGAGAGATCTTTGAGGAGACAAGCCGTCTGTATATTGTGAATCCAAAGTAACGCCCGATTTATATGTCAAGATGATAAAACATCCTATATCATATGCCTAAGGAGGAGTTGCAAGTGGAATATCGCATTGAGAAAGACACATTGGGTGAAATGAAGGTGCCTGCTGACCGATTATGGGGCGCACAAACGCAGCGCAGCAAGGAGAACTTTCCGATCGGGCAAGAGAAGATGCCAATAGAAGTGATCCGGGCTTTTGCCATATTGAAAAAAAGTGCGGCTGAGAGCAACTTGAAGCTTGGTAAATTGTCTGAAGACAAAGCAGCGGCGATTCGTTATGCAGCGGATGAGATTCTTGCGGGGCGCATTGATGATCATTTCCCATTGGTTGTGTGGCAGACCGGAAGCGGTACACAATCCAACATGAACACAAACGAAGTGATTGCCAATCTGGGTAATAAGTGGCTTGCTGAGCAGGGCAAAGAGGAAAGGCTTCATCCGAATGACCATGTGAATATGTCTCAGAGCTCTAATGACACGTTCCCAACAGCACTACACGTCGCAGGTGTATTGGCAGTGGAAGATCAGCTCCTTCCTGCCATCTCCGTGCTTAAAGAAACATTCCGCAATAAAGCAGAACAGTTTCAGGACATTATCAAGATAGGCCGAACTCATTTGCAGGATGCAACTCCAATAACATTAGGTCAAGAAATAAGCGGCTGGGAAGCGATGCTGGCAAAGAGCGAGCGAATGATCAAGACCAGTGTTGAATCCATGAAAGAGCTGGCCATCGGCGGAACAGCTGTTGGTACGGGTATTAATGCTCATCCTAAATTCGGTGAAATGACAGCTGCCGAAATAAGCAGCATTACGGGTAAAGATTTTGTCTCAGCTCCGAATAAATTCCATGCCCTGACGAGTCATGATGAAGTCGTATATACTCATGGTGCAGTTAAGGCTTTAGCGGCTGATCTGATGAAGATTGCTAATGATGTTCGCTGGCTTGCGAGCGGTCCGCGCAGTGGGCTTGGTGAAATTACGATTCCTGAGAATGAGCCGGGCAGCTCGATCATGCCAGGTAAAGTGAACCCGACACAGAGCGAAGCGCTGACCATGGTTGTAACTCAGGTTATGGGGAATGATGCGGCAATTGGTTTTGCTGCAAGCCAAGGAAATTTTGAGCTGAATGTATTTAAGCCGGTCATTATCTATAATTTCTTGCAGTCTGTTCAATTGCTGGCAGACTCGATTATTGCATTCAATGACAAATGTGCAATCGGAATCGAACCGAACCGTTCACAGATTGAACATAATCTGAATAACTCACTAATGCTGGTGACCGCGCTTAATCCACATATCGGATATGAGAACGCGGCGAGCATTGCCAAGCTGGCGCATAAGAAAGGCCTCTCCTTAAAGGAAGCAGCTCTGGAAACAGGACTGCTGACAGAAGAACAGTTCGAGGAGTATGTCGTTCCAGCCAAAATGATCGCACCAAAAGCATAATCATTGATATCATCGAACCAAAGCCAGAGAATTGTTCTCTGGCTTTTTTTGCATGGGAACAGGAGAAGAATTAGAAAATAGTAATTGACAAATCGTAAAGATTACGATAAATTAATTTCTGTTGTTCGTAATAGTTACGAAATGGCATAACACGAACTGCTACAGATACAATGCATTAATAAGGAGGTATCTTACGCAGTCACCTCTTATACATAACGCACGATCTGTTCAATAGGATAGTAGGTCAATAAGCGTGCTGCAGTTCCCAATTATAATACCGATACTAAAAGGAGAATCATTCTATGAAACCGAAACAGAGCAATTTGAATCATCTGAATTCTAATAAATACAAAACTAATACAAGAACTTACCTTCTTAAGATAAGTATGTTGTTAATATGTATTTGTTTGATCAGTGCTTGTTCTTCACCCTCACAAAGCAGCAGCGAGGGAGACAAACATCTCCATTTTCTATACAATTTTTCAACGAACTCGTTAGATCCTCATGTGGATTCAAGCTACGTTCCTTTAAGAGCGGGAATCACAGAAACTCTAGTGCGTCTTGATGAAGAAAATCTGACTGTTGCTCCCTGGCTTGCTGAAAGCTGGGAAGGCGAGGATGGTCAGCATTGGACAATTAAGCTAAGAGAAAATATTAAGTTTCACAATGGTAATCCAATGGATGCAGCAGCAGTGAAGGCTTCCCTTGAGCGGGCAATGAATGAAAATGTTGCAATACAGAATGCACTTAAAATAGATACAATCAAAGCTGAAGGATACCTACTCGAGATTACAACCAAAGAGCCATTCCCAGAGTTTGTATCTGAACTAGTAAATCCTAATGTCTCGATCATTGATGTAACAGAGACAGATTTTATTAACAATCCTGTAGGAACCGGCCCATTTGTATTACAATCCTTTGCTCCAGGCAGCAAGCTTGAGCTAGAGCGCTTTGAGGGTTATTGGGATGGTGCTTCAAAGCTAGATTCTGTTACGTTTTCGTTTAATGAGGATGCTAATGCCAGAACACTAGCTTTGCAATCCGGTCAAGTTGATATTGTGTATCGTCCGGAGACGGAGAGTTTAGAATCACTTGAGGCTCAGGGTGGAATTAAAGTTGAGTCTACTGCAACATTCCGTGTTCATCAGATGACAATGAATATGGAGCGAGAGAGTCTTCAGGATATCAATGTGCGACGTGCCGTAGATGCCCTGATTAATCGCCAAAAGCTTGTCGATAGTATTCTATTAGGTCATGCAGAACCAGCCGTGGGCCCATTTTTACCGTCACTGCCTTTTGCCCCAACCTACGAACCAAGTGAAACGGGAGCAGAAATTGCGGTCGAGCATTTGAAAAAAGCGGGATATTCTCTCGTTGATGGTGTTATGCAAAAAGACGGTGAACCGCTTAAATTCACCCTGCTAACCTATAGTGCAAGAGCTGACTTGCCGTTAATAGCTCAAGTGTTTCAATCTGACGCCAAACAAATAGGAATTGAGGTTGAAATTCGTCAAATCGATGTTCCTGAGGAATATATGGCTTCAAACCGAGATTGGGATCTTGCGACATATAGTAATCTTACAGCCCCTCGGGGGGACGCTGGGTACTATCTAAATGCAACCTATCATCCTACTGGCGCCCTCAACTTTAGCGGTACTGAGGAGCCTGAGCTGACGGCTATTATTGATGAACTTAACCGAACGGTCAATCAGGAAGAACGTGCGGCATTGGCAGAGCAAGCTGCTGACTATGTCCACGAGAATGTGATAAATTCGTTTGTACTGCACCCTTCGACGATCGTTGCCTACAACGAAGATAAAGTGAAAAATTGGGTGACTACTCGGAGTGAATACTACATGATTACAAACAAGTTGGATGTGAATTAAATGCTTCGAATTCTAGCTCGAAAATTATCCGAGATATTATTCTTTTTATTATTTATTACATTTATCAGCTTTTTATTTATTCGGCTTGCACCTGGCGATCCGGTACTCACCATCCTTAATGTGGATGAATTATCTGTAAGCCAGGAGCAGGTTGACGCTTTACGAGAGGAAATGGGATTTAATGAACCGCTGCTTGTTCAATACGGACAATGGCTGCTTAATTTCATACAGCTTGATTTCGGCAACTCCTATATTACCGGTCAACCCGTAATGGAGGTCATTCTAACCGGTGTTCCGGCAACACTAGAATTAGCTGTTGGAGCCTTGATTGTAATGCTGATTGTTGCCATTCCTCTGGGTTCTCTATCGGCACTTTACCGGAATAGCTGGATTGACCATTTAAGTCGGGTTCTCTCCATTCTTGGAGCAGCCGTTCCTAGTTTTTGGTTGGGTCTCATCTTCATTGATTTGTTTGGTGTACGTCTTCACTGGCTTCCGACCATGGGAAGAGACGGCTGGATCACTCTGATCCTGCCTTCTCTAACTCTCGGTCTAGCTATCTCTAGCGTATATGTACGCCTGCTTCGTTCGAGCTTGCTAGAGTCGCTCAGCCAGGATTTTATCCGTGCAGCAAGAGGGCGTGGATTGTCGGAGCAGAGAATATTTTTTATGCATGCATTTCGCCATAGTCTCCCTCCAGTCATCACTTTTTTCGGAGTTAGTCTCGGAAGTCTGATTGGCGGAGTTGTCGTTATTGAAGTATTATTTGCCTATCCAGGGGTTGGTAAGCTTGTTGTGGATGCGATACGTCAGCGTGATTATCCCTTAATTCAAGGTTACATTTTAATTATGGCGGTCACTGTATTTATTGTGAATACATTCGTGGATTTATCTTATCGTTATTTAAATCCTGAAATGAAGCTTAAAGAAAGGGAGACTTACTAATGAAAGGCTTGACTCTACAATTGCCAAGATCTAAAAAGCGTGTGTGGCAAGGGGGAGTAGCAATAGTGAGCTTACTCCTCATCCTTTTTCTTACCATCTATGCTTTCTTATTCTTACGGCATGATCCTACATTAACCAACCTGGATCAGCGTCTACAGGGAATGAGTCTACAGCATCCATTTGGTACAGATCAGCTTGGCAGGGATGTTCTTACCCGGATATTACTAGGTGCTCAGCAAACGATTGGATTCAGCCTCCTCGCATTATTGGTTTCCCTTTTGATCGGAATTCCTTTTGGACTTATTTCAGGATTTAAACGTGGAATGGTTGATCGTATTTTTATGCGGATAGCTGATGGATTTCTAGCTTTACCAGACACGATTGTCGCTATTGTCCTTAGTGGATTGCTCGGCGCAGGCATTAACAACCTTGTTCTTGCAATTGTTATGGTAAAATGGGTAAGCTACGCTCGCCTCGTAAGAAGTACAGTATTATCCGAGTCTCAAAAAGATTATATTCTCATTGCTAAAACGAATGGGCTGTCATCATCCAAAATCATGCGTAAGCATCTGTTCCCTCACATTGTGGGACATGTTCTCGTCCTTGCTAGTCTTGATTTGGGTAAGATCATTTTGCTTATTTCTGCTTTTTCTTATATCGGACTCGGAGCTCAGCCTCCTATTCCGGAATGGGGAGCTATGTTAAATGATTCACGGCCTTATTTCCAATCCAAACCAGAGCTTATGCTGTTTCCTGGTTTATCGATTGTACTTGCGGTACTGCTAACCAATATGCTCGGCGACTATTTGCGCGACTATTTTGACGTGAAGAAAGAGGTGGGATAATATGCTTTCGATTAAGCAAGTTTCAGTAAGCAGCAAAGAAAAGAAGCTTGTCGATCATGTATCCCTTTCTATCCGTGAGGGGGAATGGTTTGCACTAGTTGGTCAAAGCGGGAGTGGAAAAACTTTGCTCTCTCATGCAATTGGTCGAATGCTTCCGGCTAACTTGCAGGTACATGGGAATATTCATTTTAAACAACAGGATCTTATGTCTTTGACAAATAGAGAGATGAGATCCCTTCGGGGTAAGAAAATATCATATATTTTTCAAGATTATCAAGGCTCCTTCACTCCATTTAGAACCATCGGGCAGCACTTTGAAGAATATCAGAAGATTCATGGAATTTCAGATGCATCCACTCGGCTGAATAACACCTTGGAAGCACTAAATTCTGTTGGTTTAAATGGTTCTCTCTTGAAGCGATATCCATTTCAATTAAGCGGTGGGCAGCTTCAACGTGTATCTATTGCAACGGCACTTCTGCTGTCACCAGATTTAATTATTGCGGATGAAATTACTACGGCACTTGATAGTATCTCTGGACATAAAATTCTTGAGTTGCTGGCAAGACGACAAAAAGAGATCGGATTCGCCATACTATTTATTACACACGATTGGCGTCATGTCAGACGATATGCGAACCATCTAGCTGTGATGAAGGAAGGGCAGATCATTGAATCAGGTAAGAAAGACCAGATCCTTTTTGAACCACAGCATGCATATACTAAAGAACTAATCAAGGCCGCTCCGACACTTCAGCGCAGCGTTTCTAATCACTTGCAGGAGGGGGTCATCATATGAAGCTGCTTACTGTTAAACAATTAACTAAATCTTATGAGGGAGAAAAAACGGCAGTAGACAACATCTCTTTTGAGCTGAATCAAGGGGAATGTTTAGGCTTGGTTGGTGAAAGCGGTTGTGGTAAAAGTACGCTTGCCCGTTGTTTGCTTCGAATTGAACCAATCAGCGATGGTTCAATCTATTTCAAGGATGAAGCTATTGAGAATCTTAATGAACGCAAGCTGCAGCCTTTTCGGCAAAAGATGCAGATCGTTTTTCAAAACCCTTCTGCTGCTTTGAATCCAAAAATAAAAGTAAAAGATTCGCTAATAGATCCTTACGAGCAATATCATAAAAAGCTTAATCTTCAGCATTTTACCTATACTTCTAAGGAAGCCTATGTTAAGCAGCTTCTCGAAGCAGTCGAATTACCTGAGAAGCTTGCCAATCAGTATCCGCATGAATTGAGTGGCGGACAGCGTCAGCGTGTGACCATTGCACGTGCCATAAGTATCGAACCGGAGTTGATTGTATTAGATGAACCTACCGCAAGTCTTGATGTCATCTCTCAAGGTGCGGTTCTTTCTTTATTGACAGAACTCCGCCAGACCTTAAATCTGTCTTACCTATTTATCTCTCACGATTTAGCTGCTGTGGCCCAAATGAGTCAACGTATTATGGTAATGAGAGAAGGGAAAATTGTTGATCATTTCGGTCTTGATCGGTTGTTCTCTGAGGAACGACATGACTATACTAAAGAGCTGATTTCAATTTTTTAAGGTCTTTTATGTGTAAAGGAGGAAGACAGGCACTTGAGTCAGCTTAAGCCTCTTTCGATATCATTTATTCGTTTTTATATTTTAGCGTTTCTATTCTTTGCAGCTAATTCCTTACTGACCATTATTCTGCCGCTTCAAAGTGAAGCCGAAGGCATCGGACAAGCCGAAATAGGTCTTATGATGGGGGCATACATGCTGACATGTATGTTTCTGCGTCCCTATGCGGGACAGCTCTTGGGGAAATATGGACCTTTGGCAGTGATGAGAGGCTTGTTGCTTGTTCACTTTCTATGTCTCGTCTTGTATACCTTCAGTGGAGCAGAAGGGTTTATATGGCTGCGAGCGCTGCAAGGAGCAGGAACGGCTTTCTTCTCCATGACGATGCAGACAGGCATTGTTGAACAGCTTGCAGACAAAGACCGTGCACAGGGCATGTCCATGTACACACTCTTCACCATGGTTCCCTCTTTGTTTGTACCCATCGTAGCAATGGAGGTATGGGAGAGCGGAATGGGTTGGATCTATACACTCGTTGTCATCTCTATCGGGGCACTAACCCTCTTGGTCGGCTTCAGCGTTTCACTTCCAAAGCAGACGGAACACAAGAAATCTTATACGTTGACAGAGATGTTTAAGTCATTTGGGATGATTGGAAAGAGCAGACCGCTTCTTGTCAGTTCAATCGTCATGCTTCTAGGCTCTTGTATCTTCGGAGCGACGGCAACCTTTCTTCCGCTATACATGGTGTCAAATGGAGCAGGCAGTGCCGGTTTGTATCTTATGATTCAAGGTATTGTCGTTGTCGGCTGCAGATTTGTACTGCGCAAAAAGATCCCTTCTGATGGAAGCTGGAATACGGCTCTGATCTCATCCATGCTTCTATGTGCCGCCGCAGGATCGTTACTGCTCGTGCTGATGGATTCAATTGGAGGCTTTGTATACATCTCTGCCGTCTTTAACGGAATTGCTGTTGCACTGCTTTATCCGACACTGACGACATATTTGTCTTTTGTGCTGCCTGTGGAATCAAGATACGTACTAATGGGGCTATTCATGTCCTCGTATGACCTTGGGTATTCTTTAGGCGGGCTCGTTATGGGGATTGTAATCCAGTCTCTATCTTACCAAGCGATGTTTGCTGTTTGTACCGTACTGGCACTTGCCGCAGTGCTTGTGGTATGGGTCAGCAAGAAGCAAATGGAGAAGACTCCGAAGAACTCATCTCTAAGTGTATAGAGGAGAGCAGATATATATAGGGTTCGAAGAACACAGATAACGGTATCCTAGATACGATACGGTTATCTGTGTTTTTTTATTTTGAGGACATATGTCCTTTTCTAATGCTTCACCGTGTTATTTAATAGTAACAGTCAGATTCAACAAAGTAAGCTACACGTAACGACGAAAGGGGAACACGGCAAGTGAAAGGTATTTTATATGCAGCATTGGGAGGAGCCTGTATTACACTGCAAGGAATCGCCAACGCAAAGATCAGTACCGATGTAGGGACATGGCAGGCTGCAACCATTACACAGCTAACTGGATTTATTCTAGCTTTATTCATTCTTATGCTTATACGTGATCGAAGCTGGAAAGAGCTGAAGAATGTGAAGCCGCTCTATATAACCGGTGGAGCTATGGGGGCGATTATCATTTTTAGTGAAGTATCTGCCATTCAACAGGTAGGGGTTACGTTGACCATATCAGCACTGCTGATTGCCCAGCTTAGTCTTACTTATCTTGTTGATACAAACGGGTGGTTTGGTGTGATGAAACGGAAAATTACGCTTCCCGGCTTAATAGGCATAGCGATGATGATATCGGGTGTCATCATATTAAAGCTGTAAAGCAGAAAGGAAATTATATTATTATGGCACTTGGAATTATATTGGCTCTGGTTGCCGGAGCATTCGTAAGTCTGCAGGTGATCTTTAATAGCAAAATGAACGAGCACACCGGCTCTTGGCTGACAACTACCATTGTGCTGGGACTTGGAGCGATCGCTGCCTTGACTGCCAGCCTCATCTTTGAAGGGGCAGATACGTTCGAGCTTCAGCATATGAAGCCTTGGTACTGGTTCAGTGGAATGATTGGAGTAGCGGTTGTGTATAGCCTCATGCAAGGGGTTAAGCTGCTCGGTCCGACCTTCTCAACGTCGATTACACTCACCTCTCAGCTTGGCTTTGCCGTGCTGTTTGATTCGTTAGGACTGTTCGGACTGGAAAAAATCGATTTTTCAGTAAACAAAATGCTGGGTGTTCTGGTCATCATCGGAGGGATCCTGCTGTTTAAATACGGTGAACGATTGGGGGATAAGAAGAGGGGCAGGGTATCCGAATAACAGTTCTGTTATCCATAGAACCAAAATAAATATAGAACAGAACCAAAATAAATATAGAACAGGAACGACTCTAGATGTGGATGGAGGGTCGTTCTTTTTTTGGAGAAAAATATTTATTGTTGTATATTCCCAAAGTGCATTTTGATGTTATAATAGTTAACAATACTCGGTTTAACATTACATAATATGTTAGATATGAAAGAGGTGTGTTCCAATGCAGTTAACGGTAAAAGAAGCCTTATCCATATATCCGCTTTCGGAAGCAAAGCTTGTTGCGGGTGCTGAAGGGACCATGCGGACACTCAAGTCAGTGAATGTCATGGATGCACCTGATATTGCAGATTGGATCAAGTCGGGCGAGATGTTATTCACCACCGCTTTTGTCATGAAGGACAGCGAGGATGATGCGGTTAAGCTGCTGCGCCGGTTGAATGATAGAGGCTGTGCAGGACTCGGTGTAAAGCTGGGCAGATTCTGGCAGAACATTCCTGCACAGATTATTGAGGAAGCGGATGCGCTTCAACTACCGCTGCTTGAACTCCCCTTTCAATTTACTTTTTCAGATCAGATGAATGCCTTGTTTAAGGCCGAATATGAACGGAATACACGAACACTGGAGACCGTTGTAAATAAGCAGAAGCGACTTATGCAGTTTGCGCTTGAACAGGACCAGAAGAACGATGTTTTCTCGAAATTAGCTGCCGTCCTGAATTACCCCATTGCAGTGATCGGTTCCCGTGGCCATATGCTGTATGTTAGCGAAGAAATGAAGGATACGAATATCCAGCAGGGCTGGCCCTTCAAAAATGTAATGCACCGCGTCAAATGGGACCATGGAAGCTGTTATCGTGTGCCTGTTATGCAAAAGGACGAGGATTATGGATTCTTGTTAATTTACACAGATGGGGCGTACGGACTTAAGGCTGAGGAGGAGCTGTTCCAGCAGGCTTCCGAGGTGCTTGCATTTTATATGGATATGACCTATCGGGAGCACATTAATCCTACCGTTCAGGATGAGATTAGAGTAATCGTGAAGCAGTATTTGGACCGCAAGCTGGGCTGTGAAGAGCTGATCCGCAGGTCGGAAGGGCTGGGGGTTCAATTGTTTCAGGATTCGGGGACCTATCAATGTGTGCTAACGACAATCGAGTCTGAGGGATATGTGGAAGGGAAGCTGATCAAGCAGGTGCATCGGGAGCTTCAGTATAATCCGATGATGCAGCTGACTGCATCACACCATATTCAGATGGATGAGGGAATTCTATCCATTTATGCATGTCCGGCGGACAAAGATTACGGTGAAGAGCTCTCTAGGTTTCTAACTTCGCGATTTGAAGATTTGATAGGGGGAAGGAAGCCGGGAGGTGCAGGACCGAGATTCTGGATCAGCAAGATGAAGCATGAGCCGAAATCACTGCGTGAAGCATTCCAGGAGTGCCTCGATACACGGGCGATCGCCAGCCGGTTCGGAATGCAGGATACAGCGCTGCAATTTGAGATGCTCGAATTCGCCTATGTGTTTCAGCATGTTCCTGAATCCATTATGAAGACATACTGCAACAAAGTGCTCGAACCTCTCTTAGTGAAGGATGGAGATCCGACACAGGTGTTAATGAACACTCTTGAAGCGTTTATTGAGAATGACGGACTTATCAATGAGGCTGCGAAGCAGCTCTTTGTGCACCGTAACACCGTGACTTACCGAATGGACAAAATAAGCAGTCTGCTGCAAATGGATTTCAAAAAATCGAATGATCTGCTTAAGCTCAAGCTTGTTTTTACCTTCCGCAAATTTCTTCAGGATCAGGGAGTGCATAAGTAACTGTTGTGAAAATGTAACAATCCATACGTGCATGAGACACAAAGGATATGGCTTGCGTTATTTTATATAACAAAATCGCGTGATTTATATTGTCACATGGCTACTTCGCACACTACAATGCTCATATAAATTCGATCCGGAGGTGAGTCTTTCTGAAATTATCAATAGATGATGTTAACTCTTATACTAAAGAACAGTTCACAGAAGCCTTCGGCACTTTATTCGAACATTCACCTTGGGTTGCAGAGGAGTCGTACAGCAAGAAGCCATTCACTTCGATGGTTCAACTACACGAACAAATGAAGAGCACCGTCGAATCGGCGGATACGGAACGGAAGCTGATCCTTCTGCGAAACCATCCGGATTTGGGAGCCAGAATCGCGATGAGCAATCATTCTGTCCAAGAACAAGCGGGAGCTGGACTTCAAACGTTGTCGGAGGTACAGCACAGTATACTGTCCGAATTGAATCAGAAGTATACGCAGACCTTTGAGTTCCCATTCATCATTGCGGTGAAAGGGAAATCGGCGGACGAGATCATCGCTGCGATCAAAGAACGTGTTCATAACAGCTATGAGACGGAATTTGATACAGCTCTTCGAGAAGTATATCTCATCAGCTGGTACCGGCTTGACGCATGGATGAAAGAACCTATGGAAGAGGAGAGGTAATCAAGATGACAAGAGAGCAGCTGGAATCCAGAACGATGTATTACGGCAAGGGAGATGTGTGGGTGTTCCGTTCCTATGCTAAACCGCTCACAGGGATTACGGTCATTCCTGAATCTCCTTTTCGCGGCAGAGAAAATGTTCTGTTCGGAATGAATATTAAAGTTGCGGTGAAGGGCGAGGATTTTCTTACCTCTTTTACAGAGGGTGACAATTCCCTCGTTGTTGCAACGGATTCAATGAAGAATTTTATATTGAGACATGCCGCTCACTACACCGGAGCTACGGTAGAAGGTTTCTTGGAGTATGCAAGCCGCCGTTTCATTGAGACTTATCCGCAGATGACCGGAGTGCGTATGAACGCTACACAAGTGCCATTCGAAAATGTCCAGATTGGCTCTCCTGATGGCATTGCCCCAAGCGATCTCGTCTTCAAATACTCGCACAACGAAAGTGCAGGAGCGAGTGTAGAGGTAGAGCGAAGCGGCGAGAATATTGAATTAACCTACGCCCAGAGCAGTGTGAAAAATCTACGGCTTATTAAAGTGAAAGGCAGCGGATTTGCAGGTTTTGTCCGCGATGAATATACAACATTACCCGAAACTTCTGACAGACCGCTGTTTATCTTCCTCGATATCCATTGGAAATACAAGAATCCGGCTGACGGACTTGATGATACCCGTCAGAATTACGTTGACGCAGAACAAATCCGCGATATTGCAGCAACCGTTTTTCATGAGAATAACTCTCCATCCATTCAATATCTAATCTATCTTATCGGTCTTCGGATCTTGAAAAACTTCAGTCAGCTGGAAGCAGTATCGTTTGAGTCCAATAACCGTACATGGGAAACGATTGTAGAAACCGTAGATGAAGGTCCGGGTTCCGTATTTACTGAACCGCGCCCACCTTATGGCTTCCAAGGCTTCTCTATGACTCAGGAGGATCTTGCTGCTTATGAGAACAAGCCTCAAGAAGCAGGAAGTGTATAGATGGCAGGCAAACTCACGACCCATGTGTTGGACACAAGCAGAGGTATACCGGGAAGAAGCATGAAAGTTGAGCTCTATTTCATAGAGAGCACAGGTGAAGCGAAATACCTGGTGTCAGCGCTAACGAATGATGACGGAAGAATAGATGCTCCCTTTCTCGAGGAAGAGCTGACAAGCGGAACTTATGAGCTCCGGTTTTATGTGCGAGAGTATTTTGAATCATTTTTGAATGAAACGGGAATCCGCTCGATTTGGGATGTAATTCCGCTGCGATTCTTTGTTGCAAACGGAGAGGAACATTATCATGTCCCGCTGCTGGTTTCACCTGGAGGCTACAGCACTTATAGAGGGAGTTAACATAAGACGGCAGATGCCTCAGCTATAGATAAGCTATGCGTCTTTAAGGGAGGGCTTCTGATGAAATCACATTACGAGATCATTATCCAAGGCGGTCAAGTTGTATTGCCGCATGGAGTAGAGAAGATGGATATCGGCATTAATGACGGAGTCATTATCGCGATTGAGCCGCAATTGATTCCAGATGGGGATACGACGATATATGATGCAGCAGGTCTTGTCGTTATGCCGGGGGCAATCGATGCGCATGTCCACTTCAATGAACCGGGACTGGCTTCATGGGAAGGATTCGAGACAGGCTCTGCATCTCTGGCAGTGGGTGGCATTACAACTTATATTGATATGCCGCTGAATGGTGTGCCTCCGACGACTACAATGCGTGGCTGGGAGCTGAAGGAGGCGCGGGCGAAGGATCACAGTTATGTGGATTATGCTTTTTGGGGTGGTCTGGTTCAAGGTAATCTAGACGAACTAGCACCTCTTGCAAACGCTGGTGCGGCCGGCTTCAAGGCTTTTATGTCTGAGCCGGGTGGTGAAGGGGAAGAAATCTTTACACGTGCGAATGATCAGACCCTGATTAAGGGAATGAAGCGCATTGCCGAGATCGGCGGGGTGTTAGCACTTCATGCTGAGAGTGATGAGATGACCAGCGCATTGTCATACGCCAAGCAATCGCAGGGTTATGTCTCTGCAAGAGATTACCTGGACTCGCGTCCACCCGAAGCGGAGATTGAAGCCGTTCAAAGAGCATTAGTCTATGCCAAAGAGACCGGCTGTCCGCTTCACTTTGTACATATTAGTACACGGCGTGCCGTTGAGCTTATACAGACAGCGAAGATGAACGGACTGGATGTCACCGTAGAGACTTGCCCCCATTACCTGGTCTTGAACGAGGAGGACGTGCTTGAACGAGGAGCCATTGCAAAATGTGCGCCTCCGCTGAGAAGCGTTACAGAGCAGGAAGAGCTGTGGGAAGCTATAGAACGTGAACAGATTGATATCATCGCCTCGGATCATTCACCGTGCCTTCCTTCTATGAAAGAAACCGATAATTTCTTCGAGATCTGGGGAGGTATCGCTGGTGCTCAGAGCACTTTGCTTCTTATGCTTGACGAAGGGTATGTCAAGAGAGGCATTCCACTGACGACAATTGCAAGACTGCTCTCAGCAAATCCAGCGGCAAGATTCGGATTAGCTGGAACCAAGGGAGAAATTCAGATTGGCAAAGATGCAGACTTCGCTATCGTCGATTTCAATCAAGGTTATGTACTTTCCGAGGAGGAAATACGTTACCGCCATCCGCAATCACCCTATCTGAACAGAAGCTTCTCGTGCCGAATTAAAGGTACATTCAGCCGGGGCATTCTAGTCTACAATGATGTTACGGGATTAATAGAGCAGAAGCCGGGAAGATTCCTTCCGGCTGGAGTAAGGAAGACGATTGCAAGCAAAGGAGGAGATATATATGCCTGATTCTGCTGATATTACATCATTGCCGTTGTTTCAGGAAGAAGCGTTCGAGGCATATTCAGCTCTTCTACATAAACTGCTGGATGATTTAGAAGAAATGTCCGCCAGTGAGGCGGGAGGCTGCACTAGGCTGCTGTACTCTCCTTCTTGGCTGAAGGCGCAGCATCATTTGGCGAAATTCATGGAGGAACGAGGGCTTGCTGTATCGTTTGATGAAGCTGGTAATCTGTATGGATTCTTGCAGGGAACAGAGAACGATGCTCCGCTGTATACCGGATCTCATATTGATACTGTTCAATCTGGCGGCAAGTTTGACGGTGCGCTGGGTGTAGCAGCAGGCATAGCCGCATTGCTGTATTTGAAGGAAAGATACGGAGATCCACATCGTTCATTGGTAGCCTTATCACTTAGCGAAGAAGAAGGCAGTCGATTTCCTTTTGCTTTTTGGGGATCAAGGAGCATAACTGGGCTTAGCTGCTGGAATGTAACCGGAGGACTTAAAGACGCTGACGGAATAACATTGCAGCAGGCTGCTGAAGGAGTGGGGTTTGGACCTGGTTCAGGACACACTTCTGGAATCCTAGCACCTGCTGGTTATGTGGAGCTCCACATCGAGCAGGGCTCGGTACTGGAACGAACAAATACATCCATTGGCGTCGTGACCGGAATTGTTGGGCAGAAGCGAATTGATATCAGGGTTCAGGGTGAGGCCAATCATGCAGGCACGACGCCAATGTCTTATCGAAAGGATGCTTTGGCAGGAGCAGCCGAGATGATTAGCGAAGTAAGGAAACTTGCGATAGCTTATGGTGATCCGCTGGTAGCAACCGTCGGCAATGTAGAAGTATTCCCTGGAGCAGTGAATGTGGTGCCGGGAACGGTCGAATTTACACTGGATATCAGACACACGGATCAAGTAATCCTTCATGAATTTACAGAGCTCATCTTACAACGAATTCAAGCTATTGCAGATTCATATGAGCTAATTACCCGTTCAGAGGAGCATCTATCTGTTGAACCGACGCCAATGAATCCAGAATGGGTAGAGAAAACCGTAGATATATGTGAGCAATTAGAGCTCAGTTATCGAAAAATACCAAGCGGAGCCGGACACGATGCCCAGATATTTGCGAGCATATGCAATGTTGCAATGATCTTTGTGCCCAGCAAGGACGGGATCAGTCACAATCCGCTGGAGTATACGTCACGCGAACAGATCGATCAAGGATTTAAAGTGCTCATAGAGCTGCTGTATCAATACGGCTACAGGGGGAAGACAGATGAAGAAATATAAGGAACTAAACCCTTCACTTCGAACAATCATGACGCCGGGACCTGTGGAAGTAGATCCACGTGTACTCCGAGCCATGTCATTTCCTATATTGGGTCAATTTGATCCCGAATTTACGTCCTTAATGAATGAAACGATGGACTTGGTCAGGGATGTATTTCAAACGAATAATCAGTGGAGTTATCCGGTAGACGGCACGTCCAGATCTGGACTGGAAGCGGTGCTTGTAAGCATTATACAGCCTGGTGATAAAGTGCTGGTTCCGATCTATGGCAGATTCGGACACCTGCTGGTTGAAATTGCGGAACGCTGCGGAGCAGACGTCGTCTATATAGAGACGGAGTGGGGCGGTGTATTTGATCCAGAGACGGTGATCCAAGCGATTCATGAGCATAAGCCAGGTATTGTTGCAATGGTGCATGGAGAGACCTCTACAGGGCAGATGCAGCCACTCGCAGAGATAGGCAGAACTTGCAGAGAGCTTGATATTCTAATTGTTGTTGATGCGGTCGCTACCATTGGCGGCGTACCGGTAGAGACAGATAACTGGATGCTCGATGCTGTTATGGGAGGTACACAGAAGTGTATCTCTGTTCCTTCAGGCATGGCTCCGATTACTTATAATGACCGAATCGAGTATAAGCTCTTGTCACGTAAACGAGTTGAGCGAGGACTAAGAGACCCCGCTAATATTGAACTTGCGAATGATGGAAAGATGATTCGAAGCAACTATTTTGATCTGAGCCAGATTCAGGATTACTGGAGTGCTGCAAGGCTGAATCATCACACGGAAGCGACATCCATGCTGTACGCTCTTCATGAAGGACTCAGAATTTTGCTGGAAGAAGGTCTTGAAGCAAGGTTCCTAAGACATGAACTTAATGCCAGAGCTCTCGTGCAAGGAATTAAAGGGATGGGCCTCACATTGTTCGGTAATGAAGAGAGCAAGCTCCCATGCGTAACTTGCATTAATATCCCAGAGGGTGTTGATGGAGAAGTTGTTCGCAGCAGATTGCTACATGAATTCGGAATCGAGATTGCCAGTTCCTTCGGTCCATTGAAAGGGAAAATATGGAGAATTGGAACGATGGGCTTCAGCTGTAATCAGAAAAATGTGCTCCACACCTTGGGAGCTCTGGAGGCTGTCCTCATCCGCGAAGGGTATCGCTTGCCGGCTGGTGAAGCGGTTCAGGCTGCACTGGATGTATACTCTGTGGTTAATAAGGAGGAAATTTCATGCTGAATCAAATGCCTGTAGGTATGGAAGTTATGGTTACCTCACCACATTATCTAGCCAGTAGTGCGGGTGCGAGAATGTTGGCAGATGGCGGTAATGCTTATGATGCAGCGATTGCAGTAAGTGCTGCCCTGGCTGTTGTGTATCCACATATGACTGGACTGGGTGGCGATTCTTTTTTTCTGACTTATAATGCAGAATCAGGGGAGTTATCTGGATACAACGGTTCGGGCCGCTCACCTGGTATGCTGACCAGAGAAATGTTTGAACAAATGCAGCTTAAATCGATTCCGCAGCGCGGCGTGCTGAGTGCGTTGACGGTGCCAGGGATGGTGGATGCCTGGTGGGAAGTATCTCAGAAGTTCGGAAAGCTCGCGTGGTCCGAGTTGCTCGCTCCTGCAGTCTTCTATGCGGAGAACGGATGTCCGGTATCTCGCAATTTGAGAGAATGGCTGGTCAAGGATGAGGAGTTCATCCGGGCGGATCAAGGACTATCATCCGTATTTTTAAAGGATGGAGAACTGATCGAGGAAGGCGACATTCTTGTTCAGCAAGAGCTGGCAGCATCGCTTAAATTACTGCAAAGCGGCGGGAAGGACGTCTTCTATAAGGGGGCACTTGCGGATCAGATTACGAATGCCGTGAAGAAGGATGGAGGCTTTCTGCAAAAAGAGGATTTTGAGAATCATGCCGGTGAATGGGTAACCCCTGTATCTACAGATTATCGGGGTTTTGATGTATATCAAATGCCTCCGAACTCGCAAGGCTTCTCTGTGCTGATGATGTTGAACATGCTTGAGCATACGGAGCTATCCTCTGTCGAACGCATTTCCAGTACTTATTATCATCTCATGACAGAAGTGACGAAGAAGGCTTTCCGAGATCGTGATCGATATTTAACAGACCCGGATTTTAGAGAGATTCCTCTGGACAAATTATTGTCTAAGCCATATGCCGATAAGCTATGGCAGGAGATTGAACAGCATCCGAATAAGGCGGAGCCGACACTTTCCAAAGCAATGGGTCAGGATACGGCCTATGCAGCGGTTGTGGACCGTGAAGGAAACGCAGTTTCCTTTATTCAAAGCCTCTATTTCGACTTTGGCTCTGGTTATATGGCAGAGGGTACCGGTATCGTCTTGCAGAACAGAGGTTCCTTCTTCTCTCTTGATCCAAGTGAAGCAAATGTACTGGAACCAGCCAAACGCTCCTTCCATACCTTGATGCCTGGAATGGTATTCAAAAATGATAAGCCCTACCTGCTGTTGGGGACCCAAGGCGGTGAAGGACAGCCGCAAACCCAGCTGTCACTCCTCACTGCTGTGCTGGATTACAACTTATCCGTGCAAGAAGCCATCGGTCTGCCTCGCTGGGTGTATGGGCGCACTTGGGGAGAAGAAGGGGATGAACTGAAGCTGGAACAGAGATTTGATAATGCCATATTAAGTGAGCTCGAAGAGATGGGACATAAAGTACGTGCCCTCGGTCCATGGGATGATCTGATGGGTCAGGCGCAGGGAATTCTGATTCAAGAGAACGGATTACGAAGCGGGGCTGCTGATCCGCGCGGCGATGGCGCTGCCATCGGATGGTAAGAGATCAATTGATTTGTGAAGAGCACCCAAGCATTTGAATCTAGATCAAGGGAGGTCGTTATATGGGAACGATCCTCATTAAAGGGGCTCAAATCGTCACCATGAATCCGAATGAAGAAGTGCTGGAAGGTGATTTATTAATAGAAGATAACCGGATCAAAGAAATTGCTGCAAGTATTGAGGTTGCAGCTGATCAAATCATTGATGCCCAAGGCAAAGCACTTCTGCCTGGATTCATACAAACACATATCCATCTGTGCCAAACCTTGTTCCGTGGAAGAGCGGACGATCTGGAGCTCATGGATTGGCTTCGCAAGCGGATCTGGCCGCTGGAAGCAGCGCATGATGAGGAGTCGGTCTATTATTCGGCTCTGCTCGGGCTGGGTGAGCTGATAGCCAGCGGGACGACCACCATTCTGGATATGGAGACCGTTCACCATACAGAATCTGCATTTCAAGCCATTGCACAGAGTGGAATCAGAGCCCTCTCTGGAAAGGTCATGATGGATCACGGTGATGAGGTACCGCTGCCGCTGCAAGAGACAACAGCGGATTCCGTCCAGCAGAGCGTCGCTTTGCTTGAGAAATGGAACGGATTTGGCGGAGGAAGGATCCAATATGCCTTCTGCCCGAGATTTGTTGTGTCATGTACAGAGGAGCTCTTGACCGAAGTTCGTGATCTGTCTGCACAATATAATGTGAAGGTGCATACCCATGCTTCGGAGAATCAAGGGGAAATTGAGCTTGTCGAGAATGAGCGGGGCATGCGCAACGTCGTATATCTGGATCACATTGGACTGGCGAATCAAAGGCTAATCCTTGCACATTGTGTGTGGCTAAGTGAAGAAGAGAAGGAGATTATTCGCAAACGGGATGTCAAGGTAACGCATTGTCCAGGCTCGAATATGAAGCTGTCCTCCGGTATCGCTGATATACCGGATCTGTTGAACCGACAGGTTCACGTAGGCATTGGTGCGGACGGTGCTCCTTGTAATAACAATCTGGATATGTTCCAGGAGATGCGATATACAGCACTCATCCATAAAGTAGAGCATGGACCGACGGTCATGGATGCGAGAACGGTGCTTCGCATGGCTACAATGGGCGGTGCTGAAGTGCTCGGTCTGGCCAAAGAGATTGGAAGCCTTGAGGTTGGGAAGAAGGCAGATCTGGTTCTGCTCGATCTGAATGATTTTCATACGTATCCATCTCATGCGGTTGATATCTATTCCCGAGTTGTCTACTCAGCCACGAGAAGCAATGTCGAAACAGTGATAATTGATGGTCAGATTGTTCTTGAGAATCGGATGGTCAAGACCATCGACAGGGGCATTGTTCTGAGAGAAGCAGATCAAAGTATAGCCAGATTATTGAAAAGAAATAAGCATATTTCATAATTCCAGAGCTTGCATAATTCAATTTCGTATATTATGCGAGCTCCAGAGCCACATGGATTGTCCCGAATACGGGCGGCAGCTGCCGCTCGTATTTATGCATTCTGAAGCCATGTCAGCTTTGTGCAACCAATATCATTAGGAGGGATTCGGTATGGATATGCATGATATCTGCAAGCTGGTTCAGTCCACTGAAACGAAGCTTGTGCTTGCTACCGCTGTATATGTAGAAGGTCATGCCTACCGTAAGCAAGGTGTATCTATGCTGTTCGCAGAACAGGGGCTCATGTATGGAAGCATTAGTCCTGGATGTATAGAGACCGATCTCTCCTTGCATGCAGAGCATGTAATGTCTACAGGACTGCCACAAAAAATCGTCTACGATATGCGCCCGGATGATGATCTCTCTTGGGGCGAAAATATGGGCTGCGGCGGTTTGCTCCACATTCTGTTGGAGCCCGTCGATGCTGCATTGAAGCAGATACTGCTGGAAATGGGAGGGCTGCTAGATCGCGGAATCCAAGTTGATTTGCGTAGAACCTGCTCTGGCGAAGTGGGGGGAATTCGAGACTATTCCGTTCAATGCATCCCTCATATGAATAGCGAACCTTCCAAATCGCGTGCCAAAATAACCAGCTATCTAAGCCCCGCAGCTCAAGAGTGGCACAGTGGGGCGTGGCTGTACTCTCATACCTACACACCGAAGCCGAGGCTTATTGTAATCGGTGCGGGGAATGACACGATTCCTGTCGTTCGCATGGCACTGGCGTCCGGGTTTCGTGTAGTGGTAGCGGATTGGCGTGAAGCGTTAGTCACCGCAGAACGATTTCCGGGTGCAGAGCTCTTGGTCGGTTTTCCAAATGACATCTATCCACGTCTCAAAGTAACAAGCCAAGATTATATTTTGCTGATTAGTCATCACTATCCACATGAACGGACCTTCCTTGAACTGTTGTCGGCTGCTGATACAGATACAAATATAAACATGTCTTACGCCTATTTAGGTATTTTGGGTTCCCGTACGAGAACTTCCAAATTGATTGAAGGGCTACCGGCCTTGCCTCGTCTTCACGCACCTGTGGGCTTAGCCATTGGATCAGAAGGTCCTGAGGAAATTGCGATTGCCATTGCCGCAGAGCTTATTTCAGTTAAGCGAGGTCAACAATGGGGGGCCGGTAAGGAGGAGAAGGCAGATGCGGAAGGCAGGAATCATTCTGGCTGCAGGAAGCAGTCAGCGAATGGGTGAACCCAAGGTGAATCTTCCTCTGATGGAAGGGATGACTATGGGAACCGCGGTACTTCATACTGCAGTGGCTTCTGAGCTGGACTTCATCGTCGTGGTTGTTAGACCAGATGATCCGCTGACATGGGTGAAGACAGCCGAAGAGCAAAGGGTATATATATCCGTGTGCCAAGAAGCCCGGAATGGAATGGCTTATTCACTTAGGCAAGGGATTTGTACCGTGAAGGAATATGGCGCAGCGTGTGCGATGATACTGCTAGCAGACCAGCCCCTCATTCAACAGGTTCACATCAATCAATTGATTGCATGCTTTATATCTTCTCCTGAGCTTGATTATGTAGCAGCCAAAGACCTTGACGAGCTTAAGCCGCCCATTTTGTTCAGCAGTACAATGTTTGAAGCTATGATGCAGCTCAAAGGGGATGAAGGAGCCAGAAAATTGCTGCGAAGCAGCTCTTATCAAGGAATCGGCATTTCTTTTGAGAAGGATGTGTTTCTAGATGCGGATACAAAGGAAGAGCTTGCTGTAATCAAGCAAAAGCTGCACTGAAGGCAGGTAGCCAGTACATTTCTGCATTCAGGTGATCTCTCTATAAAGATACATAGGAAGCTAAAGGGGGTACTTCAATGTCATTGAATGAGCATAATCCAATAACGTATCCGACGGTTTGGCAGCCTGCCAATATATATGAAGCGAGGACTGTGGCAGAAAAATTACATGCAGGTTATGTCTGGGCTTCGGGAACCACGCTTCTGCGAACACAGTGGGAGATGGGCACAGCGCTGATGCCCGATCATCTGATCAGTCTGGATCGAATTCAGGAGATCCGTAATATATCAGAAGATCCAGAGAAGCTGAGTATTGGTGCCATGTGCAAGCTCCGGACATGTAGCGAGCATCCTCAGATTCAGGACAGCTTCCGGCTCATTCAAGATGCAGCCGAAGTCATTGCCGCTCCCTCTATACGGAATCTAGCCACAATCGGCGGCAATGTCGCTTCGGGTGTGGGGGATACCATTCCAGCACTTCTCGTCTATGATGCTTCACTGCTATGGATAACCGAGAACGGGCTTGAAGAAAAGAGTCTTGAGTCCTGGCTCGAGGAGTGGAGAACAGGACAGCGTAATGCATCGGATCTGCTGCTGAACATCTATATACCTAAAGAAACGAAGAAGAATACGAACGGACAGAAATACCAGCCTGTATCCTTCTTCCACAAGATTGGCAGGAGAGAAGCCTTTACCCCATCACTTGTGACCGTCGCTGTACATGGATTAATGAATGAGGCAGGGGAGTGGGATTCCATAGCTATTGCAGCAGGCGGGGGCTCAGGTCACGCGATGAGGCTTAGAGAAAGTGAAGCATTGCTGCGCGGCCACAAGATGAACGCATCCTCTTTATCCAAGCTTGCGGAAACGATTGAAGCTGAATTTATGACCTTCACAGATCTGTACGCCTCAGAATCTTATCGCAAGCAGTCGGCTTCTAATCTGATTGTATCGGGCTTATGGAAGTCCTTGAAATAGTAGTCATGGGAGAAGGAGTGAAGCTTAATGCTGCTAAACAAGGAAAACAGCGGAAAGAGATGGTATACCCGCCCAGATGGCAAAGAAAAAGTAACAGGCACGCTTCAATATTTAACAGACAAATCTCTTCCCGGTATGCTGTATGGAAGGGTACTTCGGAGCATACATCCCTATGCAAGGATAGGGAGTATAGATATAGCCGCTGCCATAGAGCTCCCTGGTGTGCAAGCAGTGCTTACGCATAAAGATATTCCTGGAATGAACGCCTTCGGTATTGCTACCCCTGACCAGCCTGTCTTCTGTGATGAATTCGTTCGCTATACAGGAGATGCAATCGCAGCGGTCGCCGCAGATACTCCACAAATTGCGGAAGCTGCCCTTAAGCTGATCAGGGTCGAATATGAAGTGCTGTCACCACTCAGCTCACCAGAAGCAGCGATTGCACCAGATGCGCCTAAGCTACACCCGCATGGAAACATTTTACATCGTACAGAAGTGAAGCGGGGGGATGCATCAGCTGCATTCAGAGTGACGGAGCATATCATCAAGGAGACATACTATACCCCTCGTCAAATGCACACTTATATGGAAACAGAGGGTGGATTGTTCGTTCCGGAGGAGAACGGCAGACTCAGTGTGTATGCACCTACTCAGCATGGCTACAAAGACAGAATGCAGTTATCACGAATATTAAATATGGATGAGGAAATGATTCGGGTCGTCTCCAGTCCAATCGGGGGATCGTTTGGGGGCAAGGATGAGCTGAATGTTCAGCCCTATGGCTCGCTTCTTGCTCTTAGAACCAAACGCCCAGTCAAAATTCATAATTCTCGCAAAGAGTCTGTGCGTGCCGGCTTGAAGCGGCATCCGATGAAGATTGAGATGGAGACCGGATTTACAAAGGAAGGAATGATTACAGCTCACCGTGTACGAATTATGGCCGATACAGGAGCATATGCGACACTTGGCGCACCTGTATTAAACTTTGCGACAGAGCATTCCATGGGGCCCTATGCGATTCCTCATGTGGATGTAGAAGGACTCTCGGTATATACCAATAATGGGGTTTCGGGTGAGTTCAGAGGGTTTGGCGGAAATCAGGCAATCTTTGCTATGGAAGGTCAGATGGATCGTGCCGCTGCACAGCTGGGAATAGATCCATGGGAGCTCAGAAGACGAAACCTCAGAAGTAACGGTGACCCGGGACCACTGGGTCAGCAAATTCTGGTTACAAACGGTCTACAGGAAGTATGGGAAGCTGTTCATCATTCCGATCTATGGATACAAGAGGAGCGTACAGAGCTTCCCCCTTGGATTCATAAAGGGAAGGGAGCTGCCATTGCGATGCACGGTGCGGGTCTGGGTTATGGCATACCTGATCCAGCAGGAGGCAGATTAAGGCTGAATGAGGAAGGCAAGATCGAAGCTGCTTTTAGCTACGAGGAGTTTGGGCAGGGGCTCGTGTCAACGCTGGAAATTATGCTGTGTGAGCTGTTTAACTGCATCAGGGAGGATCTTGAGATCGTAATAGGGGATACGGATCGTGTACCACATAGCGGTTCCAGTACAGCGTCACGTTCTACAACGATGGCTTGGATGGCATTGCAGCGGTTAAAAACACCTTTCCAAGATAAATTAATTCTGCTAACCAGTGAAGCGATCGGTATTCCTGCACATGAGCTTGTAACCGGTCCAGGGGGAATATGGCGCTTGGGCCAGGAGAATCAGCAGGATAAACATAGGGTCATATCGTTTCAAGAAATTACACAGCTTGCGTCAGCCGAAGAGCTCACTTTTGATACCAAATTTGACTACCCAACAACACCGGACGAAGTCGTCGGTGGACATTATTTATATACGTATGCAGCGGTTATGGCCGAAGTTGAGGTGAATACCTTGTCAGGTCAAGTTAAGGTTGAAGACATCAGACATGTCGTAGCTGCGGGTCCGGTTATGAATCCGATGGGATATGTGGGCCAGATAGAAGGCGGCAGCGGGATGGCTCTCGGGTTTACTCTTATGGAAGATACGATCATGGAGAATAGTGAATATATGACGACGAATCTGGACACGTATCTCATTCCAACCATTCAAGATATGCAAAAAAGACTGGATGTAGAAGCTATTGAGAATTTGCCGGAAAATGATCCATTTGGTCCTAGGGGAATCGGAGAAATCGGGTCGGTTGCCTTGGCACCTGCTATTGTCAGTGCCATATATCAGGCAACCGGGATTTGGCTCAATAGGCTGCCCATTCAGAGAGAGCAGCTGATCAGGCCCATATTCAGCGACACGAAGGAAGGAGTGCAGCCATCATGATGGGAAATGAAATGATCGAGTGGAGCTGTACGATTAACGGAACGGATGTTCAGCTGACGGTTCCGGCAACCGAAAGACTGGTGACCATCCTCCGGGATCGTCTTCAGTTGACAGGTACGAAAATAGCATGTGAGATCGGTCGCTGTGGAGCCTGCATGGTACTCTTGAATGATGAGCCGGTAAACTCCTGCCTGCTTATGGCTTATCAATGTGACCATCAGCAGATCGTTACGATTGAAGGTCTCGCACCTTCTAATGCGGATGAGCTTCATCCCATACAGCAGGCCTTTATTGATGAAGGGGGATTCCAGTGTGGATATTGCACACCAGGCATGATTTTGACTACAAAAATATTGCTGGATGCACATCCTGATCCGAGTCTGGAGCAAATTGAGAAGGCACTATGCGGCAATTTGTGCCGTTGTACCGGGTACGGGGGAATTGTCCGAGCTGTACAGCAGGCAGCCTGTGCGAAAGCTGCGAAGACGGATCAAGCTTCGGCCGAGTAGAATAGCTGGACGACTTTATTTTTTTCTGGGTGCGTTTGGCAATGGAGACTGGAAAGACGTCTTATCCTATCCGCTTAGTCCTGGTCAATTGGTCTTGAAAATGGCATGAAGATAACTTGGTGCATTGTCTGATCATGCGAATTGCACTATGATACATAGCAGAGCAGTCAATTGAAAAGAATGAATTATCCAATTAATCCATGCATATAGGAGAGTTTACTTCATGTTATTAAGAGAGATTGAAGAGAGAGATAATAAGCAAGTTGAGGATTTGATCAGAACCTGTCTGATTGAATTTGGAGCGAACAAACCGGGGACCGCGTGGACGGATCCGAATTTGGGAGATTTCTACCATCTATACAACCACGAAGGCTCTAAATATTGGGTTGTTGAGGTGGATTCCAAGATTATAGCTGGCTGCGGCATCGGACCCATCAGTGGATTTCCGCATATATGCGAGCTGCAAAAAATGTATGCGTACAAGGAAGCGCGCGGTACTGGAGCAGCAAGTGAGCTGCTGGAAGTCGCTTTGGATTACGCCAGATTGCACTACAATGAATGTTATCTTGAAACCTTTAACAATATGGTTGCTGCCAACAAGTTCTATCAGAAGAACGGATTTAAAGCCTTAACGAAGCCTCTGATGGAAACGGAGCATTTTGCTTGTGATGCATGGTATATTAAATCTCTATAACTGGGTTAGATAGAGGGATTTTATTCCTATAAGGCGAATAATAGGGTTGAGAATTCATTTTCTATAAGGGAGCGGGAACGGTACGATGATTAGTAGAATAGGCCAGATTATGCTGTATGTGAATGACCAAGATGGGGCCGTGAAATTTTGGACTGAAAAAGCAGGCTTCCATGTCATCTCAGAACAAAATAATGAGCACGGCATGAGATGGATTGAAATTGCACCATCCAAGGAGTCCGAAACGAGCATCATATTGCATGATAAGGAAACGGTTGCTCAAATGTCTCCCGGCCTACATCTGGGCACTCCTTCGCTTATGTTTTTCACAGAGGATTTAGATCATCTATACTCACATTTATCCAGCAATAAGATTACGGTTGGTGAGATCGTGACCATGCCAACGGGCAGAGTGTTTAACTTCTCAGATGATGAAGAGAATTATTTTGCGGTTATGGAAGTTAGTAAATCATAATAACATATAGTAAGAGAAGGCGGCTCGCTTAGGCGGCCGCTTTTTTGTTTTCTTAAGCCTTTTGTCTTATAGGCACACAGATTTCACATCGATCGTTGATTATCATATAACCAACATATCTTTCTATAACCGGTTTATGATCTATTTGATATCTGCTTTTTTCGATATAAGGGTATTCATGTTATAATTTCCTTTCCTTGAGTCTATTTTGTTCATTGATGAATCTAACATGGTATAAAAATATATTCATTATTTCTTTTTATAAGGAGCTGCTAAATCAGGAATAATTAATGTTCGTCTAAATTGTGCTAAAGTGAGGACTTATTAATCAAGGTTTATGAAATGTAAATAAAATAAAATGGTGTACATATGAACAAACAAAGTAAAAAAGATGGATTGGAGTGCATCGTATGCAGTACACAAACCCCGTTATTTCCGGATTTCATCCTGATCCGAGCATTTGCAGAGTGGGCGAAGACTACTATTTGGTCACTAGCTCATTTCAATACTTTCCAGGTGTACCGATATTCCATAGTATTGATCTTGTGAATTGGAAACAGCTTGGACATGTGCTCACTACAGAGCAGCAGCTTCCATTGAGGAATGTACCTAGCTCATGCGGAATATTTGCTCCTACACTCCGATATCACGAGGGCTGGTTCTATATGGTGACCACAAACGTAGGCAGCATCGGCAATTTCTATGTGAAGACCCAGAACCCTGCGGGCAGCTGGTCTGACCCTATCCTTGTAGCCCAAGATGGCATTGATCCTTCCCTTTTATTTGACAGGGATGGCAGCGTATATTTTCAATCAACCCGTACAGGAGATCAGGGAGACGGAATCTATCAATGTGAGATTGACATAGAAACAGGAGAAATGCTCACAGACAGTCGTCTAATTTGGAAGGGGACAGGAGGTTCATACCCGGAAGCCCCTCATTTGTATCAAATCGGCGATTATTACTATTTGATGCTTGCTGAGGGGGGGACGGAGTACGGGCATATGGAGACGATCGCAAGAAGCAAGGAGCCTTACGGCCCTTTCGAAGCTTGTCCCCATAATCCGATTCTATCCCATCGCAGTCTGAAGAGCAGCATTCACGCTACAGGCCATGCGGATATTATTGAAGCTCATGACGGCAGCTGGTGGGCTGTGCTTCTTGGCGTTAGGCCAGCTTCTTACCCTATGCGGCATCATTTAGGAAGAGAGGTATTCCTCGCACCCGTGACTTGGACCAAGGATCAGTGGCCGATGATCGGTGAAGGCGGACGAATTGAACCTATTATGGATGCACCGGAATTTATAGGGGAGCCGTTGCCAAGAAAGCCCATCAGGGATGAATTCGATGAGGCTGAGCTTGGTGTGGACTGGATTTTTCTACGTAATCCGAGGCCGGATAGCTGGTCATTGTCAGAACGGACAGGATATCTGGTGCTCCGAGGAGACTCGGTTACACTCGATAATGTGGGATCTCCGGCATTCATAGGGCGCCGGCTCAGTCATTTTAATAGCAGAGTAGCCACTTCAATTGAGTTTGATCCGGCTGAAGATGGAGATGAGTCAGGACTTACCGTTTATATGAATGAGAAATACCATTATGAGCTGGCGATTACTTCGGTGAAAGGATGCAAGAAGATTCTGTTCAGAAGAACCGTAGGTTCCTTGAAAGTCGAAGCGTCCTATGACTGCCCTCCAGGACCTGTTCAGCTTGAGATTCAAACCGATCGAGAATCCTTCACCTTTTCCTTTCGAGATGCGGCTGGTGTAGTTACTGTAACAGCTGGATCGGCAGAGACGGCCTTTCTATCTACCGAAGTAGCTGGCGGTTTTACTGGTGTCATGATTGCTATGTACGCGGCAAGTCTTGCTGGTCATTCTGGACCTTCCTACTTCGATTGGTATGAATATGAACCGAAGGATGAATAGAGAAGAGAAGGAAGAAGACTCTAGTTGCAGAACATCCAGCACTACTGAATGTAAAACTGTAGATTAAGATGACAAAAGAGATAGGTTGACATCAAAACTGATGTAAACCTATCTATTTGTATAATCCGCATTATTCAATTCTCTAAAAAATCAGGATGGTTCACTTTGCCTGAATGCTTTTGGCGACATTCCATATGCTTTTTTAAACTGTCTAGCGAAATAATTACTGTCATTAAATCCGGATTGAAATGAAATTTGCGTAATCGGGAGTCGGGTTAATCTTAATAATTGGCAGGCCCGCTCTAACCTTAGACGCTGCAGGTATGCCATGGGTGAGGTTTGGTAATAGGATTTAAAGATCCGGTTTAAATGCCTTACTGAGATATCAGAATGTTCTGCAATCTCCTCAAGAGTAATCGCCTCCAAATAATGGTCTTCAATGTAGGATACAGCCGTAGCCAAATGCATGACATGGCTGTCTGTATCGGTATCACTGCTCTCATACTGACGGGATAAGTACACAACAAGCTCGATAAGTCGGGAGGTGAGCATTGTTTTATAGCCCGGATGTTTATTTTTATATTCATTCATCATGGCAGTAATCAGTGATGAGACATATTCCAAATTGGTGAGAGACATGTACAATTTACTCTCATTCGACTGAATGTTCCGATAGAGAGGCTCCAATACAAACAGCGCTTGATAACCTTTAGAGGCGTTCAGATCAGAACCAATGTAGGTTAACAAATCAGGCTTGTACATAATATTGCATATTTTGAAATCCTGAGGATCTTTGTATCCGTGAATGGTCTCACCGTTAATTACAAACACATGTCCCTTCTTGATAAAGGATACCTCATTATTGACCACATGGGTTGCATGACCCTGAAGGACGATGACCAGCTCTGAGAAATCGTTATGCCTGTGCAAGGACGTATCTTCGTCATGACCGCCATATTGAATAAAGAAGGGAAATTCTTCATCATTTGTGAACCAGTTTAATTGGACCTTACTCAAAATACCACCACCGAGCAGTTCGTTATCATGTCTATATCATCCTATATTGCTGACTGAAAAATCAAGGTTTGCATTGTTAGAATTCCATATACTTTTAATTGAAATGATGTAAACGCATTCATCTACAGAATTAGAAACGGTGCTATTCGTCGTTAATAATGTAGAAGGAGCAATTCCATAAGAAATAGGGGGATTTTAGAGGATGAGACCAAATGGCAAGAAAATAGGAGCATGGCTTCTGGCAAGCAGTTTACTCCTAGCTGCTGGATGCGGCAGCTCCACGGAAAGTGATGCACCCGCGAGTTCAGATGAGAATGGGCCCATTACATTTACATTCTTCGGGGCAGATGCCAGTCCCAATTGGAACAGAATGCAGGATGCAGTAGGACAAAAAATTACTGAAATGACGGGTGTAACCATCGAAGCGGAATATGATATCTCCAGCGGTGGCGGAAATGACCGGATTTCACTCATGGCTGCAAGCGGCGATTATCCCGATTTAATCTTTCCTAAAGGGAATTTGTCCAGACTCGTCGAAGCTGGAGCCATGCTCGATCTTACAGAGCTAATTGAGGAGCACGCACCGAACATAAAAGAGGCGTATGGAGAACATTATAATCGCTTGAAATACAGCAATGACGATCCATCCATTTACTGGCTTCCAACCAACGGTGCCATTGACCAGACGTATTTTGATGCTACTAATGGGGTTGCTATTCAGCACCGTGTTGTCAAAGAGCTTGGGTATCCCGAGATCAAGACTATAGAGGATTACGAGAATGTGATTAGAGAGTACTATGAGCTGCACCCAACTACAGAAGACGGTCAGCCGACCATCCCACTTACACTTAGCGCAGATGGATGGCGTCGGATGATTACCGTGACAGACCCGGCGGTTATGGCTACCGGTGGTCCTGGTGATGGAGAGTATTTTATTGATCCTGAGACTTATGAAGCGCAGCTTCATTACAAGCGCCCTGAAGAGAAGGAATATTTCAGTTGGTTAAACAAGCTGTGGAATGATGGTCTAATTGATAAAGAAAGCTTTGTTCAGAAGGATGATCAATACAAGGCCAAGATCGCTAGCGGTCGTGTGCTGTCTCTCTTCGATCCAAACTGGGGATTCAGCGATGCAGAGAATGCGCTCAAAAGCGCGGGTCTAGACGAAAACACTTATGGATTTTATCCAGTTACGTTGGATGAGTCCTTCAAACGTGCGGATTTTCAGCCAATGGGCTTTGATGGATACGGTATTGGTATAACGGTTGATGCGGAAGACCCGGTGCGTGCAATCAAGTTCTTAGACTGGATGTCCTCCGAGGAAGGACAGATCTTAAGAAATTGGGGTATCGAGGGTGAGCATTATGTTGTAGAGGATGGGGTACGCAAGATTCCAGCAGATATTCAGGAACGGAAGAACAACGACAACAGTAACTTTACCAAAGAAACCGGAATTGGTCTCTACAATATATTTGGAGCGCATTATGGTGACGGAGTGAAAGATTCGACGGATAACTATTTCACGACGAATTTCCCGGAGCAGATACAAGAGGGTTATTCAGAGGTTGAGAAGGAAGTGCTTGCAGGCTATGGAATCAGTACCTGGAAGGAACTATTCCCATCCGAAGATGAATTCCCGGTTAAAGAGTGGGGAGCAGCATACAATATGCCGATCCCAACTGACAGCGGAAATTACAATGTCATCTACCAAAAAACGCAGGACATTATTCAGAAGCGCATTCCTGAAGCGATCATTGCAACTCCGGATCAATTCGATGCGATTTATGACAATATGCTAGCTGAACTGGATAAAGAAGGCGCAGTTGAGATGGAGCAGCAATATACAGAATGGATTAAAGAGCGGGTCAGATTATGGACGGGTAAGGATGTAGAATAAGTTACAAGGAAATAAGAGGGTTGTTAGTCGTTTGAAATACGATGAATGGATTACGAAGTCGCCTTTTTTGGCGACTTTTTCTATATTTACAATGCTTGATCACACGATACCCTGTGAGGATCAATCGTCAACGTTAAAGAAATGACTTAACAAATAGACAAGGAATGCTTATAATGTTCAGAGCTTTGTCTTTTTCGGAATCTCATGCTTGTGCATGCATCTACAGAGGGACAAGCCAGTGGCTTGTTATTTTAAGACCGAAACAACATAAGCTAAATTTCCTAAGAAAATAGGTGTTTACTACGCATGCTGCACAATCCAACCGGTAAAGAGCGGCTAGCCTTAGCATTTCTGTTGAGCTTGCTCGGAATATTAGGACCATTCAATATCGATATGTACCTTCCCAGCTTCCCCGAGATTGGCGAGGATCTGGGTGCGAGAGCTTCACTTGTCCAGTTAAGCTTAACTTCTTGCTTGATTGGTCTTGCTATAGGTCAGGTTATCGTGGGTCCCATTAGTGATGCCCGCGGGCGAAAGGTCCCGCTCCTGATTTCACTCAGTTTATTTGCATTGTCCTCGCTATTTTGTGCGCTGGCGCCTAATATTACAATGCTTATTGTGGCAAGGTTCCTTCAAGGCTTTACCGCTGCTGCGGGACTTGTTATCTCACGTGCGGTGGTGCGTGACGTGTTTGACGGCAGAGAGCTCACGAAGTTTTTTGCATTGCTATCGGTCATTAATGCTGTAGCTCCGATGGTGGCCCCAATGTCTGGTGGAGCTATCCTGCTCATTCCATCAGCGAACTGGCAATCGATCTTCTATTTTCTCAGTTTGTTTGGACTCTTTATCGTGCTGATCATAGGGATGCGTCTCAAAGAAACGCTGCCTCCAGAGAGAAGAATGCCAAGTTCGCTTGGACATTCTGTGAAAACGATGGGAGAATTGTTCAAGGACCGGGTATTCATCGGATATGCTCTTACCGTTGGGTTTGTTCATGGCGGAAGCTTTGCCTACGTCTCAGGAACGCCATTCGTTTACCAGGAAATCTATGGAGTGTCACCCCAGGTGTTCAGTATTCTGTTCGGCATTAACGGGATTGCGATCATCTTCGGTAGCTTTCTGATTGGCCGTTTTGGCGGTATTGTTCCTGAGCGAACACTGCTTAGAATTGGGGTTTGGATAGCTGTTAGTGCTACACTGCTGCTCTTGATCACGACTGCGCTTCGTGGCCCTTTATTCCTTGTTGTTATTTGTATCTTCATCTATATGATTACCATCGGGATTGTTGCTACAAGCACCTTCACGCTAGCGATGGAGCATCAAGGACATCGAGCGGGAAGCGCGAGTGCGGTATTAGGATTGGTGCCGTTGCTAATTGGCTCAGCCGTATCTCCGCTCGTCGGTATTGATGAAACGACGGCAGTACCCATGGGTGCTATATTATTCGTTACAGCCTGCCTGGGAGCATTCGTATTTACGAAGCTAACCGGTGAGAATAAGGTAAATATAAAGAGTGAGGCAGCCGAATAGGCTGTCTTTTCCTATATACAGTCTTTGTATGAAAAATCACTAAATTCATTTGTATTTCTTCGTTTTGAACTCCGCTGCTTCCGGTTATTAATAGTATAGTTCTTGTAAAATAAGGGGGAACTTAATGTCTGACTTATTTAAAAAAAGCAAGCATTGGGAAAGTCTGTTCTACAGAGCTCCAATCCCCTGTGCTCTTGTGTTGGAAAAAGATGGAGCTTGCGTCAGAGTGAATAAGGCCATGGAGAACTGGCTGGGTGTAAGCAGTGATCGCGAGGAATCAACCCTGACATTATGTGATATCATCGTAAATTCGGATCGTACTAAATTTAATTTTGACCTTATTGTTCAGGAGCTAAGGGCACATGACGAAACGTCAGCAAGCCGCCGTGTTCAAGTGGTGAATCAGCAAGGTGGTGTCTGCACAGCGGAAATGTGGATCAGCCTTCTGGAGGCAGAAGAAGGTTATGCCGTCGTACAGCTTGTCCCTTCTCCATTGAATAGTCCAGTGAGCAAGGTACAGCATACAGAGCCTGAAGATCTGGAACGAGAACTGCAGGAATATAAATCTTTATTTAAATACAATCCGCTCGGTGTAGCCTCATTGGATCTAAATGGTAATTTGATTAGAGTTAATGAGGGTCAATGTGCGTTAACAGGGCATACACAAGAGGAGCTGTTGACAGGTCATTTTTCAGTATTGATTCATACAGACAGTTTGCAGAAAACCCACTATCATTTTTCACAAGCAGCCAAAGGAATCCCCCAAGAGTATAATATCAAAATGCTGCGCAAATCCGGTCATGTCTTCGAAGCGTACGTAATTAATGTTCCTATCATGATGAATGGCAGTGTAGTAGGTGTTTATGGTATTACCGCAGATACGACGGAGAGCACCGTGTATCTGAAGCAGATTGAAAATCTGGGCAAACAGCTCGAATTAATTCTTAATACGGTTAAGGATGCGATCTTCGGTGTTGATCCGGAGGGACGGATACTGTATTTAAACAAAGCGGGTGCAGAGCTGATCACAATGAACGAGCATGCGGTGATCGGATCGCGGCTGACGGATTATTTTGTTCAAATTAATGAGAATTACTATCCATACGACAAGAATCAAATGCCGATCCACAAAGCGATTCTGTCAAATGAAGGGGACACTTGTGTTCAAGAGGCACTCTTCGGAAAAGAAGATGGCAGTACCTTTATTGCTGAATATCAAGTGCATTCCATTATAGAGCAGGAGAAAAAAGGTTCTGTCGTGGTTCTTAGGGATATGACTTCAATCAACGAAATTAGGAAGGCAAAGGATGAGGCAGAGAGGGCTGAGAAGGAAAAATCCGAGTTCTTATCCATCATGAGCCATGAAATACGAACACCAATGAACGCTATTATGGGGATGGCATCACTTCTCGCCGATACGAAGCTTAATGAAGAACAGCTCAGCTATATGGAAATTATACTCAGCAGCAGTGATTCACTTATTCAAACATTGAATAATATTCTTAATCTGAGCAAGCTGGAAACCAGCCAGGTAGAGGTTCGGCATTCCTCATTTTGTTTTCATGATGTGTTAGATGAAGTGACCAATCTCTTCAGTGCACAGGCAAGAAATAAGGGAATCACGCTAACGAAGGAATGTGATAACAGAATACCGCACAGTTTGATCGGTGATGAAGCAAAAATAAGACAGATTCTCATCAATTTAATCAGCAATGCTGTGAAATTCACGGAATCTGGTGAGGTGTTGATCCGAGCTGAATCGATTCATATACCTGGCCGCAAGCGAGTGCTGCTGATGGTACAGGTTCAAGACACAGGAATCGGCATACCGAAGCATAAGGAACGATTGTTGTTTCAATCCTTCTCTCAATTAGATCCCGAGATTAGCCGTAATTACGGAGGAACGGGATTAGGACTAGCCATAACTAAACGTCTCCTTGAGCTTATGGGCGGCAGCATCAGTGTTCAAAGTATCGAAGGGAAGGGCTCGACATTTCAGTTTTTGCTGGAGCTGGAACATATCTAAAATGAGGAATAAAAATAGGGAAAGCAGGCCTAACATCAGGTAAACTCCTGAGGGGGGCCTGCTTTTTGATATCAGAGTAATCATGGATACGATTCATTTGTCGGTGATACCAATATGAATTTTTATTGACATAATCTAGGGGAGTATCTATTATTGTAAGCAATGATGATAATGATAATTATTATCAATAGTGATTATCATCTAGCAGTTATTACAAAATACATATAGGTTATAGGGGGAAATGCAGTGCATAATGCAAAGAGTTTGGTGTTCATTGTTTTGATGTTTGCTCTGGTACTTGCTGGTTGTGGAGGGGGTTCAGGCACCGCTGTCAATGAGACCTCCGGGTCTGGAGAGTCGACGAACCAGCCTGCACAGAGTGCAGATAGCAATACGAGCGAGCCGCAGACGCGAACGATTAAACATGTGCTTGGGGAAACGGAAATTATGGGTGTACCACAGCGTGTGGTTGCTCTTGAGTGGTTATATGCTGAAGATGTGATGGCGCTTGGTGTTCAGCCTGTTGGGATTGCCGACATTGAAGGAATGAATACATGGGTTGATATTCCTGTTGAGATTGGTGCTGATGTGACGGATGTAGGTACGCGTCAGGAGCCGAACCTGGAAATTATTGCATCACTGAAGCCTGACCTCATCATTGGGCTCAAATCCAATCTCGGATCCAATTATGAAGCTTACACCAAAATCGCTCCAACACTTGTGTTTGACCCTTATCCTGCTGAAGGTGAAGGAGATCAGTATGAAGAGATGCTGAGTACATTTAATACGATCGCAGACGTTCTCGACAAGAAAGACGAAGCGGAAAAAGTACTTAGTGAGCTGGATCAAACCTATGCTGACTCCAAAGCCAAGTTGGAATCAGCAGGTATGACAGAACGTCCATTTGCACTTGCGATGGGTTTCAGCAACCAAAATGCAGTGACCTTCCGCATATCCACGGATAATTCACTTGCGGTCAAGATTTTGGAGCACATCGGCTTGACAAATGCATATAAGCCTAGCCAATTTGAGGTTTATGGCTTTACAACGACGGATGTAGAAGCTCTGCCAGCTCTACAGGATGCCAATTTCCTTCATATTATTCAAGAGAGTGATAATGTCATCGATAATCAGCTGAAGGATAATCCGGTCTGGAATGGACTGAATTTCGTTAAAGAAAATCGTGTATATGCGCTTGGCGGCGATATGTGGCCATACGGCGGCCCATTATCCGCTCAGGTTATGGCACAGAAAACAGCTGATTTGCTTACACAATGAATCTAGGGAAATATCAAGCTCAATCTACTGAGCCTGCAAGCATTCATCCAGTCCCCTCCGTCTCATCGGGGAGGGGCTGGAAGCCGTTATGGATGCTAATTGCAGGAGTTGTATCGCTGTTATTACTAACATTTATCAGCCTGACTCAAGGTTTAGCAGATATATCCGTCAAGACAGTAGTGCAGGCACTGCTATCTCCTCAGGACCTGGCAGAGCATCACATGATCCGCAGTGTTCGGCTGCCAAGAACAGTGATAGGACTCTTGGCGGGGGCTGCCCTTGCCGTATCAGGTGTGCTGATGCAAACCGTTACACGAAATCCGCTCGCATCGGAGACGACGCTTGGGGTGAATGCCGGAGCTTATCTGGCTGTCGTCGCAGGAATGGTCTTCTGGCCTGGACTCCAGCATTTATATGCTCTACCCTTGGCCGTCATCGGAGGAACTTTAGCTGCCCTGTCCGTGTTTGCGCTTGCGGGCAAAACAAAAGGTTCACCGCTTCGGATTGCCTTGTCAGGAATGATCGTAACGCTTGTGTTATCCTCGATTACAAGTGCGCTGCTGATGCTGAATCAGCAGACAACGCAAGGTATTTTTTTATGGGGCTCGGGTTCACTGATTCAGAATGACTGGGACGGAGTCGCTTTTACATGGCCCTGGATTATAGGCGGACTCATCGTGCTGATCTTGGGAGTACGGCAATGGGACGTGCTAACACTGAATGAGGAATCCGCACGTTCCATCGGACAAAAAGTAGGGACGATTCGCTTTCTTGCCATGGGTGCTTCCGTATTGTTAGCTTGTGTAACGGTAAGTGTGGTCGGTCCAATCGGATTTATCGGACTCGTTGCACCCCATCTTGTGCGTTTGTCTGGAGTGAACCGGCACGGGGGATTAATCCCGCTTGCTGCACTATGGGGTGCAGCGCTGTTAGTAGGTGCTGATACGATCTCCCGCACCTTCGTCGATGCATACGGAGAATTGCCGGTTGGCGCGATAACGGCAATGATCGGAGCTCCTTGTCTCATTTGGCTTGCCTTGCGTGTATCCCGATCCATGATTGGCAGCAGTGATAGTTCTGGCAGCTCCATGATGACAGGGACCAGCCTGCGTCGTATGTCGTATCCTTTACTAGTTGGTATTTTCAGTGCATTGTTGGTGCTTGTATGGATAGTCAGTCTGATGAATGGAAGCCTGTACATCCCATTTGCGGAAGCAGCAGCATTATTCACCGGAGGCGGTGACGAAATGTATCGCTCAATTCTGCTGGATAACAGGCTGCCCAGGCTCCTGACTGCTGGATTGTCAGGTATGGCGATTGCCGTCAGTGGATGCTTGCTGCAAAATGCCGTTCGTAATCCGCTGGGTGATCCTCAGGTCGTCGGGGTTACCAGTGGCGCAGGAGCTGGAGCACTGCTGATTATGGTTAGTTTTCCGGCTCTATCTGCGAATTGGATTCCAGTCGGTGCAGTGATTGGCGGAATCATCTCTGCTGCGATTGTCTATGGGGTATCTTGGAGACGGGGGCTTCATCCTACCGTACTTACACTCGTCGGGATCGCTGTAGCTGCTTTTGGATCGGCTATTATTAATTTAATGATTATCCATGCAGAGCTTGACGTTGCACCTGCCTTGTCATGGATGGCAGGCAGCACCTACAATCGAAGCTGGACAGAGGTCATGCGTATACTTCCGGCAATCCTGATTCTACTGCCGCTCGCAGCATGGCTGGGCAGAAGGGTGGATCTGCTGACCTTCAGCGAGGATACATCAACAGGTCTAGGGCTTCATGTGCGGAACACCCGCATCTATGTCGCCATTATCGCTGTACTTCTTGCTTCTATTGCAGCCGCAAATGTGGGTTCAGTTGGATTCATCGGTTTACTTGCACCTCATGCGGCGAGGATGCTGGTTGGCTCCAATCATCGGAAGTCAATGGTGATCGCTGCTTTGATCGGCGGCATACTCCTGGCTGGTGCAGATTTGATCGGGAGAGTGGTGATCATTCCAAAGGAATTGCCTTCCGGTATTGTAACTGCATTGCTCGGAACACCGTATTTGTTATATTTGATGAGTCAAACCAATAAGCTGAAACGAAAGTAACAGCAAATTGGCAGAATACCAAGCTATCCCGAGTGTTCATACGAAGGGATAGCTTATTTTGTTATATTTTCTACATGGATTTGCGTTTTATTTGCGATATTTTAGACAGAAAAACTACATTCAGTTAATAGAGGTGAGGAGGATTATTTGCCGGAGATTATAGTATAGCCTTCTTATTACATAATAAGTATTGACATGACTTTAATAGCAGTCTATAAATAAAGAGACTTTATAAAGATTATTTATTAAGTATGCGGCAGGTGAAGAGTATGGAAAAAGCGAGTGTAAACTTAATGAAGCAGATGAATCTAAATATGATTCGGCGAGTGATGAAACAGAGTGGAAGCGCCACCAAGCCACAGCTTGCCCATAAGACAGGGCTAAGTGTTGTCACGATTAACTCGCTTGTGAAGCATTTGGTACACTGCGGAGAGCTGTTTGAAGAGGAGAACCAGGTATCTAGCGGCGGCAGGCCAGCTCTTACCTATCGGTACAATTATAACTATAGTCTGGCACTTGTGCTTCATATGGTGGAAGAGCAGAGTGAAGATGTGATCAACGCTAGTGTCGTGAACCTTAATGAAGAAATATTAAAGCAGGAGAGATATGTTTATCAGAATTTTAACCCTGACATCTTATTCCAATGTATAGATCGATTGATAGAAGAATTTGAGTCTATTAAAGTCATCGGGATCGGAATTCCAGGTCAATCGGTTGACGGGGTGATTACAGTTACAAGTCATGAGCTGCTGTATGGGATGCGATTGACAGAGCAGCTTGAATCTACCTATGGACTACCGGTTGTTGTTGAGAACGATGTAAATGCAGCCATAAGCGGATATGCTTACCGGGAACAAGCAGCTGATGATCAGTGCATTGTAGGCATTTATTTTCCGGAGAAGTATCCGCCTGGTATGGGTACGTATCTAAATGGAGGAGTCATTAAGGGAAGGAATGGAATGGCAGGGGAAATTAAATATCTTCCTGTAGATGTGGATTGGACTAAACCGCTCAATGTGGAAGCTTTTCATGAAATCGCGTGCCGCATTTTACAGAGTGTGAACGCGGTCTTGGCACCCGATATCATTATTATATACAAGGAGCAGCTCGATCAAGAAGCGTTCCTGACAGAATGGAACAACTATCTTACAAGACATTCGATTCCGACTTGTCCTGAGCTTGTCTTTGAACAATCTGTGGCTCGAGATTATGCGGATGGCTTGAAATGGCTGGCTCTCAGCGAGCTTTGAGCCCAAGTACACAGAACTTAGCTAATGACAGCTTAGAAAGGGATGGTGAAATGGCAACTTGGTTTTTGATTATTATCTATTTAGCATTTATTAGTCTGGGGCTGCCGGATTCGATGCTTGGCGCAGCATGGCCAGTCATGCAGCCCGATATTAGAGCATCATTTGAGTCGGCAGGGCTGCTGTCGATGATTATTGCTGCAGGGACAATCGTATCGAGTCTCGCGAGCGGCAGGTTAATCCAGGCTTTTGGAACAGGCAAGATTACTCTGTTCAGCTGTATCCTGACTGCAGGTGCACTGATCGGCTTTTCTTTTGCACCTTCACTTGCTTGGCTGATTATTCTGGCCATTCCGCTTGGTCTGGGAGCAGGCGCAGTCGACTCAGCTCTGAATCACTATGTAGCAGCGAATTATAAAGCCCGCCATATGAGCTGGCTGCATTGCTTCTGGGGAATTGGAGCAACCGGCGGTCCCATCATCATGTCTTATTATATCGCTGAGCAGGGTTCATGGAGAGATGGGTATTTCGCCGTTTCAATGATTCAGTTTAGTCTTGTTCTCTTGCTCTTCATCACACTTCCTCTGTGGAAAAAAGTCGCCCAGCTGCATCAATCAGACCGGAAGAAGGACCAAGAGAATATTGAAGAAATGTCTCCCTCAAATCAGATTATGCCTACCACACCGCAACATCCCCTTCGGATGACAGGTGTTAAATATACACTTATTGCGTTCTTATTATACTGTGGTGTAGAGATGACCGTTGGTTTATGGGGGGCAAGTTATCTGGTAGGCGAAAGAAATGTACCGGCAGATACCGCTGCAGTATGGATCTCACTCTATTATGGCGGGATTACCATCGGCCGCTTCATTACCGGATTTATAACACTGAAATTAAGCAACCGTGTATTAATTCTTGCCGGTCAGCTCATAGCGGTTATTGGCGGCTTATGCTTATTGCTCCCGCTTCCTGAGGTGTTCCTTCTTGCAGGCTTCGTTCTCATTGGTCTCGGATTTGCTCCGATCTACCCCGGGTTTATTCATGAGACGCCAGCGAGGTTCGGCAAGGAGCATGCTGCAAAATTAATCGGGTACCAAATGGCCGTTGCCTATACAGGGACCACGTTTCTTCCGCCTATATTCGGATATATCGCAACAAACTTCGGAATCAGCCTATTCCCAGCTGTCGTATTGCTGTTTATATTGCTCATGCTGGTCAGCTCGGAGCGAGTTAATCAATTATTGCGCAACAAAAATCTAGGAAAACTTAAATAAAATATTCGTCAGCATGGGGCCTATTCATATTACATGTCATCGCTGACGAAGTTGGAATTTACATGGACCTGTAATTGCACGGTGGGATAGATGCGGGACCATTCTTCCTCATTCCAGTTACGATCCCTTGAGCGAGCAATAGAACCGATCCCGATCGGGTCAATCTTTGCTGTTGAACAGATCGACGCATTTTTTCCATATTCATACTCAAGTCTTGATCGAGTGCTTTCTTGATTACACGGAATTCTGATTGTGTAGGCATAGTGAAGATATGCGTAGATGATTCATAGAGCATAGCTTTGATGGACTTAAGCTATGATGGTGTAGCAGGCTGTACTGCCTGAATATAAGGAAGCAAAATGAAGGATCATCTAAGGAAGTGTGAACTATGCAACCGGGTCGTCCCAGTCACAACGGTGCATCATCTAACCCCCCGTGAGTTGGGTGGAAGTCATAAGGAAACGGTGAATCTCTGTATTCCATGCCATAAGCAAATTCACCATTTATTTACGAACAGAGAGCTTGTTGTTCTTGGGTTGACTTCAATTGAAGCATTAAAAAGTGACCCGAAAATCAGCTCTTATCTAAATTGGATCTACCAACCTCCATTCCAAGATCCGTTAATCAAAGCATGTTCGAAGCCGGGACGATAAATCGGCCACTTGTCTTAACATGTCGAAAGCTGTATTAAACAATAGGTCAGTGTTACCATTTTGAACATTTTTACAGAAAAAACTAAATATAATAACAAATATTCACATTTCTTGTGCTATACTGATACCATTCTCAGGTAATTTGTAGTAGATTAGTACATAATATCAAGTATATTAGAATTATATGAATGTTAACAAACCGAATAGTCAGTCTAATTATAGGAGGTGAGTATTAGAGAGGAAATAAACATTTCTACCCATTAAAAGACCGGACGGTCAGTCTAAGTTCCCAATTGGTATCCTAACTATAGGAGGATGTATATGCTTGCTATAATTGATAACTTTGATTCATTCACATACAACTTAGTGCAGTATTTATCTGAACTTGGACAACAGGTCACAGTATATAGAAATGATTCCATTACATTAAATGCATTAGAAATTTTAAATCCAGATTACATTGTCATTTCTCCAGGTCCTTCCAATCCTTCGAATGCGGGAATCTCTCTAGAACTCATCAACTACTTCGCTGGAAAAGTTCCAATACTCGGCGTTTGCCTTGGTCATCAAGCAATTGGACAAGCCTTTGGGGCTGAAGTCAGACCTGCAGATCGACCTATGCATGGTAAAACATCCCTTATCCATCATGAGGGCAAAGGTCTCTTTCAGAATCTTCCAAACCCCCTGACGGTAGCAAGATATCATTCCCTAATCGTTCATCATGAGGTTCCAGATGATATCGAAGTGACGGCGACGTCTGAGGCAGGGGAAATCATGGCACTTAGACATCGGAAGTATGATATCGAAGGTGTACAGTTTCATCCCGAATCCATTATTACTCCCTACGGTAAACAAATATTAAACAACTTTCTCCAAATCTATTCCGTACAGAAACGAGCAACAGAATTAAAGTATGTTTAATACTAACCGGCACTTATAGGAGGCTACCGTTTAATGAACTTTAATAAGGACAATCCCTATATCATTTTGGATTTCGTAAATGAAGAGAAGTGTAAGCAACGGAAAGTATTTAGCAATCCACGAGAAGTTATTATGGCAAGGAATGTTTCAGAAGTTAAAGAAGCGTTACAAAGAGTTGAGCAGTACACAAAGGAGGGGTATTATGCAGCTGGTTATGTTTCCTATGAAGCCGCCCCTGCGTTTGATTCAGCATTCAGGGTTCATCAGAATACCGTTTTGCCTCTACTCTGGTTTGGAATTTTTGATCATGATCATGGCGGCGCAGTTCATTTTGAATGCGAGAAGTTTGAGGTCTCAGCGTGGAGTCCTACCATAGAAGAAACCACATACAATGACCACATACGTCAAATCCATGAAGCAATAAGACGTGGAGATACATATCAAGTTAACTATACCATGCGGCTCCGATCTTCATTTGAAGGTAATCCTTATAACTTCTACACAAGATTGTGTCTTGCCCAGCAAGCAGATTATTCAGCAATGCTTCACATGGGAGACTTTAGTATTCTGAGTGCCTCTCCCGAATTGTTCTTTAAGAAAAAAGGCAGACAGATTGAAACCCGCCCGATGAAAGGAACCGTTAGACGCGGCGTTACCTTGGAAGAGGATAAGGTTTTATCTGAATGGTTACGTAATTCTGATAAGAATCGAGCGGAAAATGTAATGATTACAGACCTGTTGAGGAACGATCTTGGAGTTATCGCTGAGCCAGGAAGTGTAGATGTACCCAGCTTATTTAATATTGAGAAGTATTACACACTGTTTCAAATGACCTCTACGGTAACGGCTAATATAAAGGAAGATACAGGTCTATTTGATACCTTTAAAGCTTTGTTTCCGTGTGGATCCATCACGGGTGCTCCAAAAATCAGCACGATGCACCTTATACAGGAATTGGAGCATACCCCCAGAGAGATTTATTGCGGGTCCATTGGCGTAATCAATCCAGATGGATCGGCTATATTTAATGTTGCAATTAGAACGGTTTGGATAGACCACCGGACAGATCAAGCTGAATATGGTGTGGGTGGCGGTATTACTTGGGACTCTACAGCAGAGGAAGAATATCAAGAGGCTAGAACAAAGGCTTTGCTATTAACTGAAGTTAGACCGGAATTTCAGCTGTTGGAATCAATCCGACTCGAAAATGGAATATATGATTTGCTGGACCCTCATCTTCAAAGAATGAAGAATTCTGCTGCTTATTTTGAGTATGAGGGAAATTGGGATTTAATTAGGCAAGCACTCTTACAGCATTCAACCCAGCATAAGGATGGGATCTGGAAAACAAGACTGCTGCTGTCCAAGAACGGAAGCTTTAATATAAATAACGAGCCTATTACTAATAGAAATGGTGTGAATGAAGCCGTTTTAGCTCAATCTCCGATTTCATCAGCTAACCGTTTTCTTTATCATAAAACAACGTATCGGGAGATCTATAATGGGCATTACGAAAAAAGAGGACAAGCCTATGATGTTCTTCTCTGGAACGAAAATAGGGAAATAACAGAGTTTACAACCGGGAATGTCGTTTTTGAAATCAATAATATGAAGTTCACTCCTCCAATTCATTGTGGACTTCTGGGAGGTACGCTTCGAAACGAGCTTGTCCAGAGCGGATTGGTAGTTGAAAGAGTCCTTACGATGCGGGATCTAATTGAGGCATCACAGATATGGCTTATTAATAGTGTTCGAGGCTGGATCTCCATTGATATAACACAAGAAAGCCTTGATCAAGTTATTCATGAACTCAATTATACGCTGAGTTGAAGGAGGAAGCATTGAATGATGTTAGCCTGCTTGCTTGAACAACGTATTCGACAACTTTATAAGCTAACTAATGTAAAGGTAACTCTCCATGAAAAACAAACCAGTTTAGCCTGCTTAGATGATACAAACCGTAACCCAGCCTCCGTTTTACTAACGAGGGGGGAGCATTTTACATATTCCAAGCCGACAGTGAAGTTGAGGGAGGAATTAAGTGGACCGAATGAGCAGCATTCATCTCATCTAATAGGGAAGCCGTTAACTTGGAACGATAGTGACCCGCATACTTTAATTGAAGCCTTCGATCGAACGGTCCTTAAGTGTCCCGCCAAAAAAATTCATTACTATTTAAACAGTGGCGAAATCATAACTTCGAATTACGCTGAGTTATCACTGCAGGCAGAGCGGATGCTTGGCGGACTTGTTGCTCAAGGGCTTAAACCAGGTGATAAAGTCATTTTTCAGATCGAAAGAATTGATCACTTTGTTATCCTCTTCTGGAGCTGCATCATGGGCGGGTTTCTCCCAGCACCTATGAAAAACACATTGCAGCTCTCAGCTAATCACGCAGAAAGAAAAAAATTCGAGAAGGTGCAAGTTCTCCTCGAATCTCCACTGATCGTAACCGATCAACCACTTCATCATGCGACGGACAGAATCGTATCAACGAACGATTTGCTTCAATCCATCCCTTCTTCATATCGTCATCCAGCGAATGCCGAGGACTATGCTATGTTCCTATTCACCTCAGGCACAACAGGCATTCCAAAGTGCGTTTCTTACAGAAATTCAAATATATTATCCAACATCATTGGTATTCAGCGACATTTACAATTAACTGAGAATGAAGTCACTTTAAATTGGATGCCACTGTATCATGCAGGAGGTCTTCTAACCAACCATATTCTTGGCATGGTGATCGGCAGCGAACAAGTTCTAAGTCCTGTTGAGCGTTTTCTATCACGTCCGGCTGTATGGCTGGAGGATATGAGCTTGCATCGGGTGACCTTTTCCTGGTCTCCTAATTTTGGATACGATCAGATCAATCAACTCAACGAAGAAAGTATTGATGATCATTGGGATTTGTCTTCAGTAAGAATCCTATTAAATGTAGGTCAGCCCATTTCAGTGATGACAGCGAAAAACTTTCTAAGAAAACTAGCTCGTTTTGGATTAAGTAATCACTGCATTATTCCCGCTTATGGAATGTCCGAATTTTCAGGAAGCTTATGCTTTGGACAACAACTAGATGACTCTCCATCAACGGGAGTATATTTCGTTCGCAAAGACAGCCTGGAGGATCATTTAATATTTGGTGAATGGAATGACAGCAATACGTCCGTAGCTTTTGCTGAGGTTGGAAATGTCATCCCAGGAGTAGAGCTTCGTATCTCGGATCCGAATGGATCTGAGCTTGGTGAAGGCGTGGTTGGCAAAGTGCAGCTCAGAGGAAGTACAGTCATTGACAGTTACTACAAGAATGAGGCTGCAACGAAGGAAGCATTTACAGAGAATGGATGGTTTGAAACAGGTGATCTTGGCTTTGTAAAAAACGGAAGTCTTATCCTCACTGGAAGAGAGAAAGATGTTCTTATTATTAACGCCAAGAATGTATATAACTTTGAAGTTGAAGCTGCCATGAAAGAAGTCGAAGGAATCGTTCCTGGATATGTAGCTGCTGCTGGCATGTCCGGAGGAGAGAATGGAAATGATCATCTATTACTGTTTTTTAGTCCGATACACAACGAACCTGATTTCAGCATCTTACTTATACAACATCTAAGAGGAGTTATTTCAAGACAGTTTGGAGTTTATCCGAGATATGTAATTCCGGTCAGGAGAGAGAATTTCCACCGTACGCCTACCGGCAAGATCCAGAGGCTGCAGCTTGTGAGTGATTTAATGCAGGGTTGTTACGACGAGCTGCTATATGAATTGGAACAGTTAATAGAAGAACGTGTACAGAAGAGTAGATTAATAGAAAAAATTCAAGAAGAACAGGAGACTATTACCGATACAATCGATGAAAATACTCGGGTGAGGGTTCAGTACTCATTAGATGAAGGATTAATTTCGGAATCTGCTCTTTATTTGGCCATAAGAAATTTATTGGAAGAGAACCATCTGAATCCAAGCCGGATCGAATTATACCGTATTCAAGCAAAAGGAGTAGGAAAGGACCAGAATACAGAAGAGAAGGCCGCCTTTTTGGCTGATTGTTTCTGTAAGGTCCTAGGTTTAACGGAACTGTCCGAACACGAGGATTTTTTTCAGCTAGGTGGCGATTCTCTTAAAATGTCCAAGCTGATCACAATGATTTATAGACGGTATTCTATTCAGATCACTGCTGCACAATTCTTTAAACAGGCAACAGTAGCCGGCTTGTTAGAGTTGTTGAGTGACGCAGAGGAGCAAGAGGAGTTCTTAACGATACCCGTCCGTTCTCATAAAAGTGAGAGGCTGCCCCTGACACTTAAACAAAAGAGTCAATGGTTCTTGCATATGATGGTCCCGGACAGCCCATTCTACACTTCCACATTCTCTATCAGGTTTCAAGGTGAACTTCAATATGACACACTCTATGGAAGTCTTCTAACTTTATTCGGACGACATGAAGCACTGCGAGTTAGATTCGGTGTGGATAACAATAGTCCCTATCAGTATATCGAGGATCATGTCGTGCCTTACGTTCAATTTGTAGATTTGAAAGAGTGGAGTGAGGAAGAACGAGAACTGCACCGTAACACATACATTAAGAACGAGGCGAACAGACGCTTTGACCTTATCAATGACCATTGCATTCGCTGTACTCTATTAGCTAATAGCATAGAAGACCATACGCTGGTTGTGTCCATGCATCATATTATGTCAGACGGCTGGTCAGTTGAGATTTTTACGAACGAACTCATACATCTCTATTTGCACGGAAATATAGAGGAACCGGCTGAAACGGTGAGCTACTCTGATTACATCTTATGGCAATCCGAGCTAGAGAACACCTCGTCCTCATTTTTATATCGTAAAGCAGAGTATTGGAAAAAGCACATAGAAGGAGAAAATATGTCCTTGCAGGTGCCATATGATACTCTATCAACTGAAAATCCGAGATTTGCTGGGGATACACTCGAAAAAATCGTTAGCCCTCGTGTTACCAAACTGGCTTACGAGAAAGTAGCTCGAACGAACGCAACACTTTTTATGCTCTTGTTCGCGACCTACTCTTACCTAATCCATCGATTCACTGGACAAGCAGAACTACCTATTACGACAGTGATGGCGAATAGAAAAAGGCCAGATACAGATAAACTTATCGGTTTCCTTGCGAACACAGTCGTTATGAAAGTAGAGATTGCGGATGAGATGACATTTGACGAACTGCTGGATCAAGTGAAAAACACAGCCCTTGGAGCTTATCAACACCAAGATGTGCCTTTGGAAATGGTGCTGAACAACATTTCAGAGAGAGAGTCAGGTTCACTTCGTTCTCCCCTTCAAGTGATGTTTACGCTGCAAAACGAATTTACGCATCAGTATGCGTTAGGACAGACCACAGCCCATATGAAAATTGAAACAGGCGATACGTCAAAGTATGACCTAATACTTCATGTGTATGAGGAGTCTGACGTGCTCAAGCTGCGAATGGAATATAATACGGATTTATACCGGAGAGAGACGATCGAGAGGCTGCTGGAATTTTACACAACAATATTGGAAGGGGTTGTTGATTATCAAACTGTCTAGTTTAAATTTCATGCCCGATCAGGAGAGGCGAAGACTTCTTTATGATTTTAACGACACGCATGCTAATTACCCCTCAGAGATGACGATTCAGACTTTGTTCGAGAGACAAGTACAACAATCCGGCAGCCGTATTGCTATCAAATTTGAAGATCAGCAGCTGACCTACGATGAGCTGAATAGCAGAGCGGAGGAATTAGCAGAGGTTATTCGTTCAAGGCGAATAACGCCAAACCAAATTGTAGGCATTCTCTGTCCAAGAACGATGGATATGGTCGTTTCAATTCTCGCTGTACTAAAAGCAGGCGCTGCTTATATGCCGATTGACACGGAGTATCCTGAAGACCGGATCAGTTATATGCTGAAGGACAGTGGAGCCGTACTATGTATCGCTCAGGATATTTCGCTGGTTCCAGAAGGATTGGATATCCCTGTCGTAAATCCAAACGATGTCTCCATCTTGCCAGGTTATAGTCAGCCAGCCGTTCAACATCATACGAGTGCATCCTCAGACCTTGCTTACATCATCTATACTTCCGGATCTACAGGACAACCCAAAGGAGTAATGATAGAGCACCGGAATGTTGTACGGCTTCTATTTAATGATAGAAATTTATTTGACTTTAGCGAGAAGGATGTATGGACTTTGTTCCATTCTTTCTGCTTTGATTTTTCTGTCTGGGAAATGTACGGAGCCCTATTGTATGGCGGCACTCTGGTAATTGTTCCACAAGCTGTGTCCCGTGAGCCGGCTAAATTTCTTCATTTGTTGCAAGAAGAGCAGGTAACCGTGCTCAATCAGACGCCCACTGCATTTTATCAGCTGGCTAGGATCGCATTAACGGTTAAGAATAGCAGCCTTAAAGTACGGACGGTCATCTTTGGTGGTGAGGCGCTTCAGCCTGCAATGTTAGCCAGCTTTAATCAGCATTTTCCGAAAACGAAGCTGATTAATATGTATGGTATTACGGAGACAACGGTTCACGTCACATATAAAGAGATAGGTATGATAGAAATAAACAGTCGTGCCAGTAAGATTGGGAAACCGATTCCTACCCTTCAAATCTATATTTTAGATGATAAACGTGAACTTGTGCCTATCGGTGTAGAGGGAGAGATCTATGTCGCAGGAGATGGGGTTGCAAGAGGATATATAAATCGGCCGGAACTGACAGAAGCTCGTTTTGTAACGCTTCCTTTCCTTCCTGGTAAGCGTTTATATCGGACAGGAGATTTAGCCCGTTGGAATATGGATGGTGAACTAGAGTATCTTGGCCGGATGGATCATCAGGTTAAAATTAGAGGCTATCGGATTGAATTAGGTGAAATAGAATCCAGATTGTTGCAATTCGATGGGGTTCAGCAAGCAGTCGTAACTGTCAAAAAGGACCGGTTCAATGAAGATAAATTGTGCGCCTATTATGTATCTGAACGCTCTCACCAAGCTGGGAATCTAAGAAAACATTTGTCACTGCATCTTCCGCAGTATATGCTTCCAGCTCACTTTTTCCACATGCAAGAGATACCTATGACTACAAACAATAAAGTGGATGTGAAGTTACTACCGACCCCCGGTGCTCTTTCTGAGTCGAATAAGACAGCCGAGCTCGTCCTGCCAGAGAGCCTCATGGAGGAAAATATGCTCCGTATTTGGCAAGAGCTTCTTCACCACACCAATATGGGTGTAGAAAGTAATTATTTTGAACTAGGCGGGGATTCGATCAGGGCAATCGAGCTTATAAGTATGACCAATAAAGAGCTTGGTACGAGTATGGAAATCATTGATTTATATAAATACCCAACGATTAGAAGCTTGATTCGGAACAGTAAAGTAACGAATACAATCGATGAAGAAAAAAGAATAATAGAAGCAAAGCTGATCGAACAAAGAAAGGAATGGATGGAAAACCCATTATATCGTTCATTTCTTCCACAACACGTTCTGGATCTGTTTCCTATGAGCGACATTCAACAAGGCATGGTCTTTCACTACATAAAGCATCAAGGCGAAGGGGTGTATCACGACCAATTCATATACCGTATTAATGGGCTTCAAGTAACAACCTCTAAGCTACATGGGATCATGAGTGTGCTAGCCAGCAGGCATTCTATTTTGCGTACAGGCTTCAATATCTCTGATTTTCCTGTGCCTGTTCAATATGTTTGTGAGCAAGTCAATTTTGAAGTGAGGGAAGTACGATTAACCTCCTCGGACGTGGAATCGGAAATTACGAATTATTTAATAAAAGATCGTGAGCAGCCTTTTGATATTCATCAAGCGCCTCTCTGGAGAATTGTACTATTTACTTCGAATGAAGAAACGTATATTGGCTGGATCTTTCATCATGCGATACTCGATGGCTGGAGCGTAGCTGTCTTTATGTCTGAGTTATTAAATTTATGCGGCATGTTGAAGGAGGAAGAAGTCATTGCTTAATCCCATAAAGTCAACCTACAGAGATTATGTAATTGAACAGCTGGCCCTTTCTTCGAATCAAGAGATGTTCGATTACTGGCGTGCTGAGCTGAGTGATTATCGCAAATATGAATTCCCTGAACAGCCAAAATTAAGCAAGGTTAATGAATCAAGCACTTCCATCAAGACACTATCTTCAGATCGGTATATCCATTTGCAGAGAGCTGCACAACAGCAAAAAGTCACTGTAAAATCCATATGTTTAGCTGCCTACATCAGTACACTGTACATGTTCTCATATGAAAATGATATCTTGATCGGCCTTGTAGAAAATGGTCGCCCAGTCTCTCAAGATGGAGCTCGCATGTTGGGATGCTTCTTAAATACGGTTCCGCTCCGTACGATTTTCCATCCAGGAATGAGTTGGGGAGAAATCGTGCAGCACGTTAATGTCAAACAAAATGAACTAAAAAAGTACGGAAGACTTTCTTTAGTTCAAATCCAAAAAGCTGTGGAAGAAGAACAAAGCAACATGGAAAATCCATTCTTCGATACTGCTTTCAATTTTATAGATTTCCATGTTTACGAAACACTTAATGAAGGTTTGTTTGATTTTATGCCCTTTAGCTTCGAAAGAACAAACACTTTACTAGATTTTAGCGTCTCAGTAACGCTTGGTGAATTATCTGTCAAGATGGTATCCATGTACGAAAGGGACTTCACTGATCGGCTTTTTGACGTATATCTCAAGATTATGGATTGCATGATCCATCAGACGGATAGTATCTTAGATACGGCAAAAATATTGACCATGGAAGAAAAAGAGAAGCTTGAGCAGTTTAATGCCACAACTGCAGCATATCCGAGAAATGATTCTATTGTTAGCTTGTTTAAGAAGCAAGTATTGATGTATCCAGATCACCCAGCTCTTATTATGGGAGATGAGCAACTAACATACAGAGAGCTTGATCAGCGTATTGAATCTGTGGCTTCGGCTTCGCTGAAGAAGGGAGTAAGATCCGGAGACACGATTGGTATGTTAGCCGATCGCTCGATGGAAATGATCATTTCTATATTCGCGATCTTAAGAACAGGCAGTATCTATGTCCCGATTGATCCTGCTTTTCCAAATGAAAGGATCAGCAATATTCTCACCGACAGCAAGGCAAGTTGGCTTATTGCGGATAAAGAACAAATTATAAAAGATTATGATGGAAAGATCCTTTCCATTGATGACGTAAATAATGTAAAAGAGATGACAGAGGTTCCGATCCCGGCTTCTTCCATTTCAGCTGAGTGCCCTGCATATATTATGTATACTTCGGGTTCTACTGGAAAGCCAAAAGGGGTAGTGACAACCCATCGTAATATTGTCAAAACCTCGGTTAACAACGGATTTATGGACGTACAGGAGTCAGATCGTATATTACAGCTATCCAATTATGCTTTTGACGGATCAACCTATGAGATTTTTGGAGCCTTGTTAAACGGTGCTTCTCTCATCCTTATTTCTAGACAACAAATGCTAAACGTTCAAGAACTGGCCAAAACTATGCTCACACAGAAAATTACATCTTGCTTCATGACGGCGGCCTTATTTAATACACTTGTCGATTGGGATGTTCACAGCCTTAAATATGTAAGAAAGCTATTCTTCGGAGGAGAAGCCGCCTCTAAAAGCCATGTTGCAAGAGCGCTTGAAGTACTCGGAGAGAACAGATTGGTCAATGGATATGGACCTACAGAAACAACCGTCTTCGCATCGACATATTCAGTAGACGGGAATTTGTTGGCTTACGATACAGTGCCAATTGGGAAACCCATCCATAACACAAAGGTTTACGTTCTTAATCAAGCGGATCAGCTTCAGCCCGTAGGTGTTCCTGGTGAACTCTGTGTTACTGGCGACGGGCTGGCTGAAGGTTATCTGAGCCAGCAAGACCTAACTGACGAACGCTTTGTCCCATGTCCTTTTGAACCAGGCCAAACAATGTATCGAACAGGAGATTTAGTAAGATGGCTTCCTGATGGATTACTGGAATACAGAGGCAGAATTGATCAGCAAGTGAAAATTCGTGGTAATCGAGTGGAGCTGACAGAAATCCAAGGGAAGCTTGCCGAAACGGATTCGATCAAAGAGGCGGTAGTTACCGCTCAGCGTGACCAGCATGGACATTCTTACCTATGCGCTTATGTTGTTCCGGAAGGAACCGACTACAGTGTGCAAAAGTGGAAAAAACAATTACGACAAACGCTTCCCGAGTTTATGATACCAAGTACTTTTATTACTTTAAGTACACTTCCAAAAACCTCTAATGGAAAATTGGATCATAAGGCATTGCCTGCACCTGAGAAACTGGAAAACGACAGTTATATAGCACCTACGAATGAATTAGAAGAGAAATTAATTTCGCTATGGGAAGAAATACTCCATGTTCAGAGAATAGGTATCGATGAACATTTCTTTGAAATCGGGGGTCATTCACTCAAAGCGATGATGCTCGCGGCAAAGATACAAAAAAACTTAGAAATCAATATTTCATTACAGGATGTATTTAAGCTTCCGACGATACGAGAAATGGCTGAATGGATGGTTTCTAAACAGAAAACTGACATATTAAAGATTCAGCCAGCAGCTGTGCAGGATCTCTACCCTGCTTCTTCTATTCAAAAACGGCTATATATCGTTCAGCAATTTGAGAATGCCGAGACAAGCTATAACATGCCCATCACTGTGGAATTAAAGGGCGAACTTAAGATAGAAAAGCTTGTGGAGAGCTTACTAGCTCTCATTCGAAGACACGAGGTGCTTAGAACGTCTTTTGAGATACAAAATGGTGAGCTATGTCAAAGAGTACATCAAGTGGAAGCTTTAGAACCGTTCGTATTACAACAGGAAATGTTAAGGCATCATGAATTATCGGATGAGGCAGTTAAACGAATTGCAAGTCAATTCATTGTTCCTTTTGATCTGGGACAGGCACCTCTCTTTAGAGCAGGTCTTATGACATTTGCCGATGATCATCACGTTCTTCTGTTAGATATGCATCATATTATCTCGGATGGGATGTCTATTCATATTCTACTGAAGGACTTGATCGCATTATACGAGAATCAACAGCTGCCAGAACTTCGTATTCAGTATAAAGATTTTGCGGTTTGGGAATCGGAAATGGATGAGAAGGGCTACGAAAGCAGTGAGCGTTACTGGCTGTCCAAATTTAAGCATGAGCCAGCGGTCATCGATATTCCTACGGATTATGTTAGACCCGTACATCGGAGCTTCAAGGGTCAGCGTCTGCGCTTCGAAATGCCTGCTGAGCTTGAGAGTAAATTGCGGCAGATCTCTGCCGCTCGTCACGATACCTTATTTATGATAATGATGGCGGCATTCCAGGTTCTACTCGCCAAATACTCAGGAGAAGATGACATCGTGGTTGGCACACCTTTCTCGTTAAGGGGAGCAGTGGGAGAAGAGAGTCTGACAGGAATGTTTGCAAACACACTGGCGATTCGGACGACTCCTGATCCAGGAATGCTCGTTCGGGAATACCTGGATTCTGTTCATAAACAAGTCCTGTCTGCGTTTGAGCACGGAACGTACCCTTTACAGAAATTAATTAATCGACTTTCTCTATCTACTGATCATAGACGTCATCCGTTGTTTGAGACGATGTTTGTTGTACAAGACCAGGGAATGGAGCAGCTGGCTAATACGGAGCTTAGTGTGCACTATTCAGAATGGGATCAGGGCACTTCCAAATTTGATATGACATGGATTTGTTCTTCAACTGAGGAGGGGATGGACCTCGGAATTGAGTATCGGACGGATCTATGGACAGCAGAGACGATCCACAGAATTGCTCATCACTACTTCCATATTCTTAGCCAGCTTCTTGAATTTCCAGATCTAAGTATCGGAGATGTGGAGCTGCTGACATCAACTGAGGCAGAGCAGCTTGACGAATGGAACAAGACCAGCGTGGATTATCCTGCACATCTGAACATCGCTGAATTATTTGAGCAGCAAAGTAGGATCAGAAGTGAAGCAGACGCTCTAATCATGGGCACGAGCAAAATGTCCTACAAAGAACTGAACGAAGCTGCTAATCGATTAGCAAGGTATATATCTGAGAAAGGATTGCGTCCAGGAGAGCGTGTGGGACTATTGATGAATCGTTCAATGGATATGATCGTGTCCATTCTGGCAGTGATAAAGGCTGGAGGCGTTTATGTTCCGCTCGATCCAACCTTCCCGAAGGATCGGATACTGTTCATGCTCGGAGATAGTCAAGCCCACCTGGTTATTGCATCTGATGAATATGAAGTATCTGGTTATGAAGGAGAAATCGTACACTACGATACGGCGCTGTGGTCAGGTCAATCTAGCTCCAATCTAGAAAACTACCGTCAGATCAAATCTACACAGCCTCTATACATTATGTATACTTCTGGATCAACAGGGACGCCAAAGGGAGTTTTGGCGACACACCGTAACGTTGTAAAAACGATGATAAATAACGGTTATTTGCAGATTAAAGATAGTGATCGCTTTCTCCAGGCTTCTAACTATGCCTTTGACGGTGCAACGTTTGATATATTCGGCGCATTACTCCATGGTGCATCACTTGTCTTGATAGAGCGTACAGAGATGCTACATGCTGTAGCTTTGGCAGATGTGATTTCGAGTCAGCACATCACGGTTCTTTTCCTAACGACAGCTTTGTTCAATACACTTATTGACTTCGACCCGAGCTGCTTTTTGGGAACCAGAAAAGTGCTGTTTGGCGGGGAGAAGGTATCTGTGAATCATGTGGGAAGAGCACTCGATGTACTTGGCGAAGGACGTCTTATTCATATGTATGGTCCAACCGAATCGACTGTATTCTCGACATTTCATGAGATCAGCTCAGCGTCCCACGTTCCAATTGGCCGTCCGACAAATAACACCTTGCTCTATGTGTTAAACAAATCGGGCAAACGACAGCCCATTGGGGTACCGGGTGAATTATATATAGGCGGGGATGGTGTAGCACTTGCTTATTTGGGCAGGCCAGAGCTCACATCTGAGCGATTCATTGTAGACCCAAATTTATCGTCGTCCCGTTTATACAAAACAGGAGATTGGGTGAAATTACTCCCGGATGGAAGTCTTGAATTTGTCGAACGAATCGATCTGCAAGTGAAAATCAGAGGACATCGTGTTGAGCTAGGTGAGATTGAAGCCCGAATTCGAATGCTAGAGGGAGTTCAAGAGACGATTGTAGTCGCTAATACAGATGAACAAGGTCATTCCTATTTAGGTGCATATGTTGTAGCTGAAGATAAACGGCTGCTAAAACTAACACCTTTTACCATTGCCAGCTGGAAGAATGAACTTAAACCTTACTTGCCAGATTATATGATTCCTACGATTTTCATGCTGCTTGAAGAGCTTCCTCTAACGAGCAATGGCAAGGTGAACCGACGAGTATTGCCGAGGCTGGAACTGAAACAAGGTGATAACTATGCCCCTGCAACCAATGAAACGCAGAAAGTACTGGTCAGCTTATGGGAAGAAGTTCTAGGTATTAGCAAAATCGGAATTCACGATCATTTCTTCGAGATTGGTGGTCATTCCCTTAGAGCAATGATGCTCGTGGGCAAAATTCATCAAACATTTAATGTCAAAATGTCTTTGTCTGATATTTTTCAAATGCCGATTCTCGCAGATATGTCTGCTTGGATTCAGCAGTCAGACCTGCAGCCTCACATGGCTATTCAATCCGGACCTGAGCATCCAGAGTATCCTTTAACCGATCTTCAGAAGCAGATTTATTATGCATATCAGCATGAAGAAGCTGTACTCAGCTATAATATGCCAATGCTGTTTGAGCTTGAAGGCATCGTTGATATCGCTAGGCTGGAGGCTTCTTTTGTTCGAATTATTGGACGCCATGAGGCATTACGAACATCGATTCATTTGGAATCAGGTCAGTTTTCTCAAAGGATATACGATATGAGTAAGCTTGATTGGCAAATCTCCCGTTCTATTGTGGAAGACCAATCAGAGGAAGTTGACATACAGGACTACCTAAACAAATGGATGACAGGATTTGTAAAGCCTTTTCAATTGGAGAATGCCCCACTTTTACGGGTATCTCTATTAACCGTCCATCCCGAGCTTCATTACTTGGCGTTCGATACTCATCATATTATTTCAGATGGGGTTTCTACCGAGCTGCTATACGACGAGCTGATGACTTTATATCAAGGGCTTCCTTTAAAACCAGTCAGAGTTCAGTATAAAGACTACGCGGTATGGAAGAGCGAACGGATTAAAGATAAAGCTTATGAAGAAAGTGAGCAATTTTGGCTTACGGAGTACTCGGATTTTGCAGGGACAGCGGAGCTGCCAATGGATAATCAGCGCCCAGCAGTCAAAAGCTCGCAGGGAAGTATATATCGGTTTGAGCTCGGTGAGAAGAGTTATCATCTTCTACAGCAGGAAGCTGAAAAGTATAGTACTACTCCCTTCACACTGCTCCTTGCTGCTTATAACATCCTACTGTCGAGGTATACAGGGGAAGAAGATATTGTTGTAGGAACGCCGATTGCTGGGCGTAACCATGCGGATACTCAACAAACGATAGGAATGTTTGTGAATACACTGCCGCTTCGGGTTAGAGCGGATTCAGCAAAGACAGCAGGCGAATATATTACTAACCTTAAACATTATATACTAGACGCCTTTGAACACGGGGATTATTCACTTAGCAGTCTAACCGAAAAGCTCAACATTCCTTTTAGTCCGAGTAGAAATCCATTGTTTGACACGCTTTTTGTTCTCCAGGATATGAAATTGAATAGTACGGCTTTGCCGGATTTAAATGTTCGGCCAATGAAATGGCGAGGCCAGCAAGCAAAATTTGATATGACCTGGGCATGGCAAGTAGAAGAAGGGCGAATGATGGCAGAGATTGAATATTGTTCCGATCTATGGAATGAGGATTCTATTAAGAGAATGGCCGTTCACTATGAACGACTTCTAAACGAAATGCTTATCCACCGAAATACGAAAATAAAAGATCTCGAAATGCTATCGGCGCCAGAATATGAGCAATTCAAACAATGGAATCAAACGAAGGCCTTGTATCCGGATAATCTGTCATTAATCGATCTATTTGAACGAAGAGTAAAAGAACAACCAGGACATACAGCCCTGAAGTATCAAGAACAGCAGATTACGTACAAGGAATTAAACGACCGTGTCATTCGAATGGCAGGCTACTTGTGGAGACAAGGTATACGTCATGGCGGCTATGTCGGGTTGCTCACTGATCGAAATCCTCAAATGATCGTTTCTATATTGGCGGTATTGAAGGTTGGGGCTTCGTATGTTCCGCTAGATCCAAGCTTCCCAGATGAAAGGCTCCATTTCATGCTGGAGAACAGCGGGGCAAAGTGGCTGATTGCGGAAGAAGGAAAGTGTATTCCACAATTTATGGGGGCAGTACTATCCATGTCTGAGCCGGCAGACTACGCTGAAGATTCATTCATTTCAACGAGAACATATGCAACAGCCGCTGACCCAGCCTATATCATGTACACTTCAGGGTCAATGGGACAGCCAAAAGGAGTGATCACGACTCATAGGAGTATCGTAAATGTTTGCTGTAATAACGGTCACGTGGAGCTCGGCCCAGAAGATCGAATGCTGCAGCTCTCTAATTATGCATTTGATGGATCAACCTTTGATATTTTTGGGACACTATTAAATGGAGCTACGCTCGTATTATTGCCAAGCACAATGCTTCAGGACGTTTCTGTACTAACCTCTACGATTAGAAATGAAAACATCACCGTACAATTTATGACAACGGCGTTGTTCAATACATTGGTAGAATATGATCTTGATAGCTTGAAGAGCCTGCGCAAGATCATATTCGGTGGTGAAGCTGCTTCTTACCAGCATGTATTAAAGGCACTTGATACGCTGGGAGAGCATAGGATGATTAACGCCTATGGACCTACAGAAACAACCGTATTTGCATCCATGTATTCGGTGGATCATTACATTAAGATCACTAGAAATATACCAATCGGACGCCCGATAAAGAATACTAGGTTATACGTCGTAAATGCAAATGATCAGCTTCAGCCAGTAGGCATTCCGGGAGAGCTCTATATAGCAGGTGACGGCCTTGCAGAGGGATATTTAGGTCAACCAGAGCTGACAAGCAGCAAGTTTATAGACGTCTTCCAAGAGAAGGAGCGGAGTTATCGAACAGGCGATATCGTAAAATGGCTGCCTAATGGAGAGCTGGCTTATATAAGCAGAGCTGACGGTCAGTTAAAAATAAGAGGAAACCGGATTGAAGCGGATGAGGTTGAGAATGCGATCAATTCTCTGCCTGGCGTAAGTGAAGCCGTCGCTAAGGGGCATAGAGATCGGAATGGGACTTCAATGCTTGTGGCTTATGTTGTTTGCCATTCCCGATTTGGGTTCAGCGAAGATGAATTGATGATGGGATGGAAACAGGAGCTCAGAACTATTCTGCCTGAATACATGATTCCTTCCGTGTTTATATTGCTTGAATCGCTTCCGCTAACGCACAACGGAAAAGTGGATCGAAAAGCACTGCCTGAGCCCGCCATGACAGCTTCTTCTTCATACGTCGAACCCGTCTCCGACATTGAAATCGAGCTTGCTAATCTCTGGTCCGATCTGCTGGGTATAGAATCTGTTGGATCTGCCGATTCCTTCTTCTTACTTGGAGGACATTCACTAAAGGCAATGATGCTTGCAGCACGCATCTATGAGCGCTGGGAAGTTAAGCTTGCCTTACCTGAGCTGTTCAACGCGGGAACGTTGGCGGAGATGAGCAGGCTTATAGAAAAAGGGCACAAACAAAAATATAACCCGATTCCTATGGCAGCTGAACAGGTCAGCTATCCTGTATCGTCTGCGCAAAAAAGACTGTATCTAATAGAGCAGTTTGAGGAGACGAATAACAGCTACAATATGCCCATTGTTATGAAAATGAAAGGTAAATTAATTGTAGAGCGTTTGGAGCTTGCACTTAGAAAGCTGATTCATCGTCATGAATCGCTGCGAACCAGCTATGGAATGGACGACGGTGAAGTCAGGCAGCGAATTCATTCTATAAATGAGATTGAATTTGAGCTTATTAGAGGTGAAAATACGCAAGGATTGTCCTCAGATATTTATATCGAGTCCTGTTTAGGGGAATTTATACGTCCTTTCGATCTAAGTGAAGCACCACTCATTCGTGCTGGTTTATATGACTTGTCTAATGATGAGTATGTACTGCTATTAGATACTCATCATATTGCTTCTGATGGAATATCAACAGGTATCCTCTATCAAGACTTAATTAAGTTATATGAAGGTCAAGCGTTAGAGCCAATGTCTATTCAATTTAAGGATTATGCAACCTGGCATAATCATAGGCGTTCGGAACCGGATTATTTGGCGAGTGAACAGTTCTGGGTTAGCAAATTTAAGGAGTCCCCAGCAGTAATCGACATTCTAACCGAAGGAAGAAGACCGGTGAGAAGAGGATTTGAGGGAGCAGTGTACTCATTTGAACTTGATTCTCAACTGTACAAGCGGCTCAAGGAGTTATCAACTCGGACAAATTCCACGATGTTTATGGTGCTTCTTGCCGGATACAACGTTCTCCTGTCCAAATATACGGCCGAGAAAGATATTGTGGTAGGTACACCGGTTGCCGGAAGGTATCATTCGGATACGGCTTCTATTGCCGGGATGTTTGTTAATACCATTGCACTCCGTAATTGTGTTGAAGGCCATTATGAGGTCGATGAATGGATTAAACTTATTCGCACAGCAACCCTGCAGGCTTTTGAACACGGAGCATATCCATTGGACGAACTTATTGAGAAACTTCGTATGAATAGAGACCCAGGCAGAAATCCACTATTCGATACCATGTTTGTGCTTCAAGATGCTAAGCCCGAAGCAGCTCATCTAAGTCAGTTGGATATTGAGTCATTAGAATGGGCGACCCGTACGGCCAAATTCGATATGACCTGGGCAGTTCATGATAATGATGGTCTGTTAAAGATGACCGTGGAGTATAGTACGGAGCTGTACCAAGCAGAACAGATCGATCGAATGACACAGCATTTTGTTCATATCTTGGATCAAATGACTTCGCAGCCGAAAGGGCAGTTACACCAGCTCAAATTAATTACCGTTGAAGAAGAGAAGCAAATTCTCGAATGCTTTAACAATACAGGCGCCTCGTACCCTCGCTCGAAAAATATTATAGAGTTGTTTGAGGAACAGGCATTATCAAGACCGGATCATGCAGCTGTTCATTTTAATGAAGAGTCTTTGACCTACTCGGAGCTTAACCGACTGACCAGACAGTTTGCTGCAGTGTTGATTGATAAAGGTCTGCGTCCGGGTACAGCCGTCGGATTACGCGCAGAGCGTTCGATAGAAATGATAGTGGGCATATTAGGGATTCTGCGGGCAGGCGGTGCTTATGTACCAATCGATCCTTCATATCCTGATGAACGTACTGCTTATATGTTAAACAACAGTGGTGCTACGATCTTGGCGGCTCCTAGTGGCACCATCATAAATGGTTTTAATGGTGTATATGCACCTCTAGAGCCACTTCATTGGAGTAACAGTGAAGCAATTAATAGTGATATAGTGCTGATTCACCCAGACATGCCTGCCTATATCATGTATACCTCTGGTTCAACAGGGGAGCCCAAAGGTGTTGTAACAACGCATCAAAATGTAGTCAAGACTTCGATTAATAACGGCTTTGTTGTTCTTACACCAGAGGATCGGATTCTTCAGTTGTCCAATTACGCTTTTGATGGGTCAACGTTTGAAATTTTTGGTTCACTATTGAATGGAAGCACACTTATTGTCATTCGAAAGGAAGATGTTCTGGATATAGCTAAGCTAGCGGAAATAATAGAGAAGGAGCACGTAGCTTCCTTTTTCATAACGACAACTCTCTTCAACGCTTTGGTTGACTATGATGTTACGTCACTAAAACATATAAAGCGGGTATTCGTCGGAGGAGAGGCGACTTCAAAGCCTCATATGAAGAGTGCTTATGAATACTTGGGAGCGAACCGGATTGCAAATGGTTATGGGCCTACGGAAACCACTGTATTTGCGACAACCTACAATGTAGATGAAACACTTCACACCATGCATTCCGTACCCATTGGCCGGCCAATTCACAATACAAGGACCTATGTAGTCAGTGAGGAAGGACATTTGCAGCCGATCGGAATAGCAGGGGAATTATATATTGCAGGGGAAGGACTTGCGCAAGAATATCTCGGGGAACCCGAAATGACGCATACCCGATTTGCATCTATACCATCATTAAACGAACCGAGAGTGTACCGTTCAGGTGATAAGGTAAAATGGCTGCCAGATGGAAGCCTGGAATTCATCTCAAGAATAGATCATCAGGTCAAGATTCGTGGACATCGGATCGAGCCAGGGGAAATTGAAACCAGGCTCATGGAGCACCCTTTGGTGAAAGAGGCCGTAGTTATTGCTCGAAAGGCGGATACAGGACATTATCTTTGTGCGTATCTCGTTAATTCTGCAAATCTATCAACACAGGAAGTCAGGAGATTCCTACAAGAAAGAGTCCCTGAGTACATGATACCATCATATTTCATATTCATTGCGCAGCTTCCGTTGACGCGAAATGGAAAGCTGGACCATCGCGCTTTGCCAGATCCAGATCTCGATCTAATTCAAGAAAGCTACGTTGCTCCACAGACTGAGGAGGAAATTGTTCTGTCTGAAGTATGGTCAGAAGTGCTTGGTGTTACCCAAATGGGTGTGGACGATAACTTTTTTACGCTCGGGGGAGACTCCATCAGGTCGATTCAAATTGTATCGAAGCTTGCTAAGCTGAAGTGGAAATTGCAGGTTAAACATTTAATGCTGTATCCAACGATCGCCGAGTGCGCCCTATACCTTGAACGGACAGAGATTAAAAGAGAATCATCACGACTTATGGTTGGCGAAATCCCACTCACTCCAATTCAAATTTGGTTCTTCGAACAGAACTTTGTTGATGAGGGACACTTTAATCAGTCGATGATGCTGTATAACGCGCGAGGATGGAATGAGCAGGTGCTTCGTGATTCCTTTGCTCAGCTGATTGCCGAACATGATGCCCTTCGAATTCGCTTCACCAAGGAGAATGCGGTCACTAAACAAATCGTATGCCCTTTGGACCAAGGGCCGTTCTATACGCTGGATACGTTTGAGCTTGAAGAACATACAGATTACGCTGCACAAATGGAGTACTTGGCAACTGCCATTCATTCGCAGATGGATATTGCTAGCATGCTGTGTAAGCTTGGGATATTCAGAACAGATCAAGGAGATCATCTCCTCATTGCCATACATCATTTAATTATTGATGGCGTGTCTTGGAGAATTCTCATCGAGGATTTAATGCAAATTTATAACGCTATGCTTGCTGAAGAAGAACCTTATATCCTGGATAATACAGACACTTATTTTGACTGGAGTCATCGTCTTACTGCTCAAGCAGCGAGAGGGGATTATCAAAGAGAAGCATCTTACTGGAAGGAAATAGAGGAACGGGCTGTAGCGCTTCATAGTCGTAAGCAGGTACCGTGCACATATAAAGACAGCGCAACATTAAGCATGGAACTGGATGCAGCGGTAACCCTGCAGCTCTTAACCGAGGTTCATCGAGCTTATCATACAGAAGTGAATGATCTGCTGCTATCAGCTCTTGCTATGACTTACGAGACGGAGATACTCATTCATCTGGAGGGGCACGGGAGAGAAGATTTAGTAGATGGGTCAGATTTGAGTCGCACGATTGGATGGTTTACTTCCATATATCCTGTAATCCTCTCTTCCTCACAAGACTTGGGTGATACGCTTAGAAACATGAAAGAGATGCTTCGCAGCATTCCGAACAAAGGGGCGGGATACGGTGTTCTCAAATATTTGACTACAGATATGGGGGAGGCCTTGAATGCCTCGAACGCTGACATTGTATTTAACTATCTAGGTCAATTCGAGAATCATGAGAATAACCGAGATGACCATTTTTCACCGATGCCTATGGGTGAGCTAATCAGCCCACTGAACAGGATGACACATCACGAAGAATGGAACTGTGTGATCAGTGAGAGCAAGTTTAAACTAACTTATCGCTACAATCCTGAAGTAATCGGGGAGAACACGGCAAATCTTAGGCTGGAGCAATTTAATTCTCATTTGAAATCTTTAATCAATCATTGTATTGATCGAGAGGAAGAGTATACACCTAGTGATTACACAGATTCAGATTTGACTTTTGATGAGCTGGACGACATCGAGGATATCATCAAGGAGCTTTGATTTCGATAAGATGAGAAGGAGTTGAGGGATGATGAGCAAGACAGAAATAGCAGATATTTATCCATTATCTCCAATGCAGGAATCCCTGCTGTTTCATTCATTGTATGATCAAGGAGATATGTATTTCGAGCAGATGATCTTCTCGTTGGAAGGGCATGTAGACGAACAAGCGCTTGAAAACAGCTTAAATAAAGTCATAAATCGTTACGATATACTTCGAACTGTCTTTGTGTATGACAAAATCAATAAGCCAAGGCAAGTAGTGCTGAAGAAAAGGAACATTAAAATCAGACTTGTGGATTTAACGAATATACATGAGACGGAACGAAATAATCACGTATCTCAGCTTGCAATTGAGGATAGAAGGATTGGATTTGACCTATCCAAAGGTCCCTTACTGAGATTAACGTTGATCAAAACCAATATAAATGCCTATGAATTGATATGGAGTAATCACCATATTTTGATAGACGGCTGGTGCCTCGGACTTTTGTTTCAAGAATGGTTTGCACTGTATCGGGGAGAAATTTCTGGAGAGCCTGTCAGGCTCTCCAGAGTAATTCCTTACAAGAGATATATTCAGTGGTTGGAAGCCAAGGACGCTTCACAGGCAAAAACATACTGGAATAAATATCTGTCGGGTTATGAGGAATCTTCATTTCCACAAGAAAGAACGCCTACTAACCAGGATCGTTCGAACATTCAAGAAAGCATGTTTAATCTAGGATTATCACTTACCGATCAGCTTACTGCCATATCTCGTCAGTATCAGGTTACGATGAGCAGTCTATTTCAAGCGGTTTGGGGTGTGGTTCTTCAATATTATTCAGATTCTGACGATGTCGTGTTTGGAACCATCGTATCTGGAAGATCTACCTCCATTCCTGATGTTGATCAAATCATGGGCTTGTTCATTAATGCCGCTCCTGTCAGGATTCAATCGAGTTCAGAAACCACTTTTGCAGAATTAGTCAAAACCACTCATGAGAACTCTGTATTAGCGGAGGAACATAGCTATCTATCACTGGCCGATGTCCAAGCGGAAGCGGGCGGGGGTTCCCTATTCAATCATTTGTTGGTGTATGAAAATTACCCAGCTAACGACAGTATGTTCAATACGGAAGAGCTTGGTCTTGGCTTTAAGATCCGCTCCATTGAGGCTTATGAGCATACAAATTATGACCTGAACATTTCTATTGGCCCGGGTACAGAAATCAGAATAAAGATGAATTATAACGAGGATATGTACTCTATTCGTTTTATTCAGCGTCTGTTCTCTCACTTAAAAATGGTTTGTACTCAAATCGCGGGAAACCCTGAAATAAAGGTGAAAGACATTTCAGTCCTGACTTATCAAGAAACAGAGCACTTATCCTATTGGAATAACACAAAGGCAGATTATCCGATGGATCAAACACTAGTTGATCTCTTTGCTCAGCAAGCTGCGGCAGAACCACACAGGACTGCGGTCGTTATGGGCAACATGCAGTGGACCTATAGGGAGCTTAACGAGATTTCAGAAAAATGGTCACACCTACTTAGAAATAAAGGAGTTAAGCCAGGGGATATCGTAGGTCTATGCTCGCAGCGCTCTTGTGAAATGATCACTGCCATATTAGCTATATTGAAGACAGGCGCGGCCTATCTTCCACTTGATCCGACTTTTCCGTCTGAACGTTTATCCTATATGATGGAGGATGCAGACGTACAGCAGCTTGTGCTGTTAACAGATATGGATTTACCGGAATTCAAAGGCGAGATTGTGACCTTAACAGATCTACAGTTATCAGAAAATATGAGTTATGCCGTAGAGTCGACCGTTAACCTGGATCCGGATTATGATGCGTACGTCATCTATACTTCTGGCTCCACGGGTAAGCCCAAAGGGGTGACCGCTACTCACCGAAATGTCATCAAAACCATGATAAATAACGGGTATATCGAGATAGATAAAACAGACAGGCTATTGCAAATTTCAAACTATGCGTTTGACGGAGCTACATTTGATATTTATGGAGCCTTGCTGAATGGTGCCGCTTTAGTACTGATTAGCAGAGAAGAAGCCTCCAATATTGAATCCCTAGGGAATGCATTCAGCAAATATGATATAAGTGTAGCTTTTATGACAACAGCTCTATTTAATACATTGGTGGATTGGAACCCTGACGTATTGACAGAGGTATGTCATATTTTATTCGGGGGAGAGAAGGCATCGGCGAGGCATATTAACACAGCCTTGACAGTTATGGGTCCAGGTCGACTATTACATATGTATGGACCTACAGAAACGACAGTCTTTGCTACCTGTCACACGATAACGGAGTCTGGGAGCACTCCTATTGGGAAGCCTATCCACAACACGACAGCCTTTATATTAAATCGGGATCTGAAGCCGATGCCAGTGGGCGTACCAGGGGAGCTATATATTGGCGGTGATGGACTTTCCAAAGGCTATCGTAACCGGCCCGCACTGACTTCAGAACGTTTCATTGAACATCCTTTTTATGCTGGTAAGAAGCTGTATAAGACTGGGGATATCGTCAGACGAAATGAAGATGGAAGTATTGAATACCTTGACAGAGCAGATTATCAAGTCAAAATTCGGGGACATCGAATCGAATTAGGGGAAATTGAAAGCAAATTGAAGGATTTGAGTGAGGTCAAGGATGCAATAGTCAAAGCATTTCATGATCAACAGGGACATTTATATTTATGTGCTTATATTGTTCCTGTGCAAGATAATTACTTCTTAGATATAGCAAAATGCAGAGAGGAATTAAAGAAAAGCCTTCCTGACTACATGCTGCCTGCTGTATTCCATAGGATGGAGTCGCCCTTTGCCTTGAACTCAAATGGAAAAGTCGATCGAAGCAGGCTGCCTGAACCGAACATCACATCCAGCACATCCGTTCCATTGTCGGGTCCAACGGAAGATGCTCTGGCCGATATTTGGAAAGAAGTCTTGGGCATTCAACAAATTAGCGCATTAGATCATTTCTTCGAACTTGGTGGACACTCGCTAAAGGCAATGATGCTTACTGCAAAGATACATAAGGTGCTTGGTGTTAAACTTTCATTACACAACGTGTTCCAATCTCCGGTTCTGACGGATATGGCGAGATGTATTCAAATGTCTCAAGAAAGTCAGTACATGCCGATATTACGAGCGCCTGTACAGGAAACATATCCTGTTTCTTCAGCACAGAAAAGAGTATATATCGCGCAGCAATTGGAGAAGGGTCAAACGAATTACAACATGCCAATGATACTGGAAATTGAGGGTGAATTTAATAGAAATAGAATGGAGTCGGCTCTTAGAAAATTGATAGAGCGGCACGAATCGTTAAGAACTTCTTTTGTATGGATTGGTGAGACACTGAGGCAGAAGATCATCGCATCTAAGGATGTTAATTGGTCCATGGATTACTTAGAGATTAACGACGAAGACTTTGCAATTTATCAATCCTCCGGTACGGCCAAAAAAGAATGGATTAATCAAGCCTTGGATTCATTTATTCGTCCGTTCGATTTAGGGAATGGTCCTCTTATTCGGGCTATGGTCATTACTTTGGATAAAACGCACCATTTATTGTTTATGGATACCCACCATATTATTTCTGATGGCGTATCAACGGGTATTATTTATCAGGATTTGGCGCGCTTATATCAATCGAAGTCTTTACCTGTTTTAGAGCTACATTACAAGGATTTTGCAGTGTATGAAGAAGAGTATCGATCCAGCTCAAGCTATGAAAAGAATCAAAAGTACTGGAGAGATCAGTTCGCCGCAGCACTGCCTGAAGGGGAGATAAGTACAGATTATGCAAGGCCTTCGGTTAGAAGTGCTGCAGGGAAAACATTGTCATTCCATATTGAAGTAGATCTATTGGATCAACTCAAAAAAGTGGCTGCTGCAAATGAAGCAACATTATATATGGTGCTGCTTGCGGGATACAAAATCCTCATATCCAGATACAGCGGAACGGAAGATGTGGTGGTAGGCTCTCCGATAGCGGGAAGATCCCATGAGGATACCCATCAGATGATCGGGATGTTTGTAAACACGCTCGCTTTACGTTCCCAGCCCAAAGGTCGCCTTAGAGTCCACGAATGGATCCGGGAAGTGAAGCAGCAATTCATGGAAGCGCAGGCCCATGGGGATTATCCACTAGAGGATCTGTTGAATGATTTAAATTTTTCCCGGGATATGAGTCGACATCCATTGTTTGATACGTTATTTGTATTACAAAACATGGATATACCGCCTATTGAGCTTGAGCATGTCGCATTCCGTTCAGCTGAATGGGATTGGAGTCAGGCAAAGTTTGATATGACATGGGGCTGTCGAGAGTCCTCGCATGGTTTGGATTTTATCGTAGAATACGCAGCCTTTTTATATAAAGAAGAAACGATCCAACGAATGATCGGACATTTTATGACGATCCTGGAGCAAATGGTCCATGCGCCTGATATGCTGTTAATGGATATTAATATGCTGACTGAAGAGGAGCACACATGGCTGAATCTCCACAACAGAAGGCAGGCCGATTATCCACATGAGGCTTCTATACCCTGCTTATTTTTGCAGCAGGCTGTTGAATCAGCTGAGTTACCCGCTCTGATTCACGGAAGCAAGGTGATGACGTACAATCAGCTGAATGAAGCTGCGGAACACTTCACAAGAGTTCTGATTTCAATGGGAGTCAATCCAGGGGATAGAGTTGGTCTTCTAGCGGACAGGTCTATGGAGATGATTATTGCGATCGTCGGCATTCTAAAAGCCGGAGCGGCTTATGTTCCGCTTGATCCTGCGCTGCCTGAACATCGAATCGAATATATATTAAAGGACAGCGGAGCGAGATTTGTCGTCTCAACAAGTGGAAATGCTTATGATCAAGAAGGCATAACACATATTGCATATAGTGACCTATTAAGCCAAGGCAAGGTCGCATCTGAATTAACAAGAACAACGGACAGAAGATCAATAGCACCTGAAGATATCGCATACGTGATGTACACTTCGGGATCAACAGGGCAACCGAAAGGGGTTCTGACAACACATCGGAATGTGGTCAAAATAAGCATCAATAATGGATTTGCCGAATTGGGCAAGGAAGATCGAATGCTGCAGCTATCCAATTATGCATTTGATGGCTCTACCTATGAGATTTTTGGTGCTCTCCTTAATGGGGCTTCGCTCCATATCATAACAAAAGATGAATTGCTGAATGCAGCAACTCTTGCATCAATAATGGAAGAGCAGCGCATTACCTCGGCTTTTATGACAACCTCCTTGTTTAACATGATGGTGGACTATGATGTGACTTGTTTCAAACATGTTAACAAGCTCTTTTTTGGCGGTGAAACTGCATCTATTCAGCATGTAGATAAAGCACTTGATTATCTTGGCGAAGGCCGAATATTTAACGCGTATGGCCCTACGGAAACGACCGTATTTGCAACGACGTATCCGATTACAAATGATCTGAAGCAGAAGAGCAATGTCCCGATTGGGAGGCCAATTCATAATACTTCACTCTACGTTCGGAATGCTTGGGGTCATGAACAGCCCGTTGGAATGCCTGGTGAGCTGTTCATTGGAGGCGATGGTGTTGCCGCAGGTTACTTGAACAATACGAGTATGACAACAGAAAGATTCATACCGAACCCGCAGGAACAAGGCAAGCTGATGTATCGAACGGGAGATTTGGTCAGATGGTCTTGTGAGGGAGAATTAGAGTATCTGGGACGGATGGATGGACAGGTGAAAGTCCGGGGTAACCGAGTGGAAACAGGAGAAATTGAAAGCATGCTGATCTCTAATCCAGCGATTAACCAGGCTGTTGTCGTTCCAGTTGCTGATACCCAAGGGACGGTTAGTTTGAGTGCTTATGTGGTATGTCATGAATCCAGCATAGATAAAGAAGCAGAGCGGATACTCTATTCGGAATGGAGAGAGTGGTTAAAAAGGCGGCTTCCGGACTATATGATACCTTCTACATTTATGATAATCGAGGCCATTCCACTTACAACAAACGGCAAGGTAGATCGTTCCAAGCTTCCTGAGCCGGTTCTGTTATCCCATATGACGAATAAGGAACAGCCTGAGAATAACATTGAAGTTCAGCTTCAAAAATTTTGGTCCGAAGTGCTCGGTGTTGAAGGTCCGGGTATGCTCGAACATTTCTTTGATCTTGGAGGCCATTCATTAAAAGCAATGCAGCTATCCGTGAAGGTGCAACATGAGTTTGGTATCAATCTTAATTTGCAGGATATTTTTTTATATCCGACGATCAGAGAACAAGCAAGCTTGATTCATCGTCAGGAGACTCCATCTGTGAAGCTTACCCTGCCGAAGGCGCAAGCGATGGAATTCTATCCTGTATCCTCTGCACAAAAAAGAATTTATCTTGCATCACAGTATGAGCATGCAGGAACGAGCTATAACATGCCCATGCTGCTTCGTTTAGAGGGAAAGCTAGACTTGCGTGCACTAAACTGCGCATTTCAGCAGTTGATCATGCGTCATGAATCCTTAAGGACGATTTTTCATCTCATGGGAGATGAGATTAAGCAACAGATTCTGCCTCCGGGCAGTGTCCAGTGGGAAATAAAGAAAGAGGAGACAGGATCACCGTTAGATGATGAAGCAGTCCAACAATGGGTTTCGTCACAGATTAAACCCTTTGATCTGTCGTCGCCTTACCTGATTCGTGCTGTCGTTAGAGAGCAAACTTTAGATCATCATCTTTTGTTCATGGATATTCATCATATTATTTCAGATGGGGTATCGACTTCCATTATTCTAAATGAGTTGTTCAAGTTATACAGCGAAGTGGAGCTTCCGCCACTTACTATTCAATATAAAGACTATGCGGTCTGGGAAGAGCAGTACCATAGGAGTGAAAAGTATCTCGCAGCTAAGACATACTGGACTCATATGTATAAGGATGAGGTTCCCGAGTTGAATTTGCCAACCTCTGAACGCCGAAATCTAAGTCAGGGCTTGGGAGGGGCAAAGCATTCATTTTATTTAGATACAGAGCTGGTCAGCAAAATGAAGAACAAGATCAAGGAAAAAGATATCACTTTATTTATGCTTCTCATGGCTGGATATTATGTTCTCTTATCCAAATATGCGGAGCAAGAAAAGATTGTGGTTGGTATTCCTGTTGCCGGTAGAGATGTTCCAGAAGTGGAACCTGTCGTCGGTATGTTTGTCCAAACACTGGCGATACAGAGTGAACCAAAAGCGGATTTATCCATTGACCTGTATCTTGATGAATTGAAGAAGACGATGCTTGAGGCCTATAAGCATGCGGATTATCCGTTAGAAGAATTGATAGAAGAGCTGGATGTGACTAGAGATTCTGGAAGAAGTCCATTATTCGATACTCTATTTGTTCTGCAGAATATGAACACCGCAGAATTATTAATAGAGGATGTTCATATACACCAATTAGAAGTCCCGTCTAGTCAATCTAAGTTTGATATGATCTGGGCTGGTGCTGAACAGGATGACGTCATTCTAATGACGGTTGAATATAATCAAGATATCTATTCAGCGTCATTTATTAGAGGATTGTCTTCTCACTATAGACATATCCTTGAACAACTCGTTGATTCTGTGCCGGTGCGAATCAAAGACATTGAATTGTTAACAGATGAAGAGAAGCAGGAAATAAGCACGTTTGAGGGTACAACTGCAGATTACCCGCGAAATTCCACCATTATGGAGCTATTTAGAGCACAGGCTGAACGGAGCCCAGATCACCCTGCGATTGTATTTGAGGACAGGATGGTCACATATCGAGAACTTGCCACTCGTGCAGCCCATTTATCTGCTGTGCTGCAGGAGCAAGGGATACGGCCTGGAGATAGAATCGGGCTACTGGCAGACCGCTCCATTAAGATGATGGTTTCTATTATGGGTATCCTGGGCTTAGGTGCAGCCTATGTGCCACTAGATCCGAGCTTTCCGTCCGAGCGGCTGACTTACATGCTCGAAGACAGTGAAGCCAAGCTCCTTATTGCAGAGGCAGGAATGCGAGTGGATGGATACGACGGAGCGGTGCTGTGGCTTTCGGAGATCGACTGGAGCAGTCAAGGCATAGAATGGAGTCAGGCTGGAGATGAGTATGGACAAGTGTCCCTATCCCCGGAGTCTGCTGCCTATGTCATGTATACGTCCGGTTCGACGGGCAAGCCCAAAGGGGTGGTGACCACACATCGGAACGTGGTGAAGACCAGTGTAAATAACGGATTCATGGATGTCCAGCCAGAGGACCGGATGCTGCAGCTGTCAAACTATGCTTTTGATGGATCAACCTATGAAATATTCGGTACTTTGCTGAATGGAGCAACGCTATATTTGATTGAGAAGAAGCATGTGCTGGATGCAGCAGAGCTGTCTCAAGTAATGAAGCGGTATGGTATAACGTCTGCATTTATGACAGCAGCCTTGTTTAACACACTGGTTGATTATGATGTCACGAGCCTGAAGCATGTAAGAAAGCTCTTTTTTGGAGGCGAAGCAGGCTCGAAAAAGCATGTCATTAAGGCGCTTGATTATGTGGGTCCTAATCGGATCGCTAATGGATATGGTCCGACCGAGACGACGGTATTTGCAGCAACCTATACGGTGGATGAGGATGTCCGAGCGCACAGCAGTGTTCCTATCGGTAAACCGATTCACAATACGAAGGTGTACGTGTTAAACCGCTGGGGTCAGCGGCAGCCTGTAGGACTGCCAGGGGAGCTGTATATTGGCGGAGACGGACTAGCCAGAGAGTACTTGAAGCAGCCAGAGCTGACGAAGGAACGGTTCATTTCAAATCCATTTGAGCAGGGAGAGAGGTTGTATCGGACAGGGGACCTGGTAAGGTGGCTGCCGGACGGAAATCTGGAGTTCATGGACCGGCTGGACCGGCAGGTCAAGATCCGAGGCAACCGAATAGAACTGACAGAAGTAGAGAACAAGCTGCTTGAACTTCCGGAGATAAAAGAGGCGGTCGTAACAGCAGGAAGAGATGAACAGGGTCATTCATTCTTGGCAGCATTTCTAGTTCCTGAAGAGGGTGTAGAACACGACAAGATGCATCGGTACATCAGGGATTACTTAAGAGAAGAGCTTCCCGAATACATGATTCCGACATCGATTGCCCTCCTGGACAAGCTGCCACTGACAGCTAATGGCAAAGTAGATCGAGCTGCACTTCCTAAGCCTTACGCGTATCAAACCAATTCCCGGATTACAGCATCAAACGAAACTGAGCGCATCTTAGTACAAATATGGACTGAAATTCTCAAAGTCGAAAATATTGGAATTAGAGATCATTTTTTTGAACTTGGAGGTCATTCACTCAAAGCCATGATGCTATCCGGCAGAGTACAGCAAGAACTGCAAGTCAAGCTGTCTCTGCAAGAGATTTTTACACATGACACTATTGAGGAGCAAGCCCTTATAGTACATGACAAGAAATCGGACATGAATGGACGGCTTGCTATAATTGCAGCTCCTGTACAGGAGACCTATCCAGTATCTTCTTCTCAATGGAGGCTCTATTATACCCAGCAGCTGCTCAAAGAGGGAACCAGCTATAATATGCCACTCGCTTTTGAAATTAAGGGGTACCTCGATTATGGCAAGCTGCAAGAGGCGCTCTCCATCGTGACGAAACGACATGAGGCGCTTCAAACTTCATATGTCATGATTGGTGGTGAACTTAGACAAAGCATTGATCCAAATCGGGAAGCAGACTTTAGTATCGAACGAAAAAGCTGGACAAAAGGTGTTGAAGATCATTCGTTAACTCAATCTAGTATAGAAAAATATGTAAAATCATTTATTCGTCCATTTGACCTTTCATCAGGACCGTTGTTCAGGGCAGGGCTGCTCTCCATTTCAGAGACAAGGCACGTGCTCGTTCTAGACATGCACCACAGTATCTCAGATGGGATATCAACGAGTATCATTATTACAGAGTTGTTTCAACAATATGATGGAAAAGAGGTTCAACCAAAACCAGTCTTGCAGTATAAGGACTACGCTTGGTGGGAGCAGCAGTACAAAGGCAGCGAGCAATACCAAGCAGAGGAACAGTACTGGCTTAAGGAATTTAGTGGGGAGCTGCCGCAATCAAGCCTCCCATACGACTTCAACAACGCGAGTACCAAGGTCCCTGTAGGAGCGATTTCAAGACTCAACATCGATACTAGTCTGTCACAACAGCTTGAGGACATAGCTTCCGCTCATCGGACAACTCTATTTACAGTACTGTTCGGTGCCTATTCCATCTTGTTATCTAAGTATAAGCAAGAAGAAGATGTCATTATCGGCGTGCCTGAGGCGGGGCGGCAGCTCTCCGTTACCCAGGGCATGGTCGGCATGTTTGTGAATACTTTACCCCTTCGGCTAAAACCGATCGGGAATCTTACAGCAGTAAATTACCTTGGCCATGTTAGGGATCAACTATTAACGGCATTTGATCACGGCTCCTATCCTCTTGAAGAACTATTGGATCAGTTAAAAGTTTCACGGATTCATCCAAGTCAGCCTCTATTTGATACCTTGTTTGTACTTCAGAATATGGAGACCTATTCTTTACAATCGACATCACTTCATATCAGTCAACTTGAGACGGTGAGTACACAGCCCAAATTTGATATGACATGGGGAGCAGTACAAACACAAGATGGACTAGCCGTAACCATTGAATACAACGCTAATTTGTTCTCAGCAAAGACAATCGAGAGAATGCTGGGGCATTATGAACATGTATTAGAGCAGCTAGTGGCTGGAAATGAGCTTCTTATTCAAGACATTGAGCTGCTGACTGTGCAGGAGAAGCTGGAAATAAACACGTTTGAGGGTACAACTGTAGATTACCCACGAGAATCCACCATTATGGAGTTGTTTCAAGCGCAGGCTGAACGGAGTCCAGATCATCCTGCGATCGTATTTGAAGAGAGGATGGTCACATATCGAGAACTTGCCACTCGTGCAGCCCATTTATCTGCTGTGCTGCAGGAGCAAGGGATACGTCCTGGAGATAGGATCGGGCTACTGGCAGACCGCTCCATTGAGATGATGGTTTCTATTATGGGTATCCTGGGCTCAGGCGCGGCCTATGTGCCACTAGATCCGAGCTTTCCGTCCGATCGGCTGACTTACATGCTCAAAGACAGTGAAGCCAAGCTGCTCATTGCAGAGGCAGGAATGCGAGTCGATGGTTACGACGGAGCGGTGCTGTGGCTTTCGGAGATCGACGGGAGCAGTGAAGGGCTAGAATGGAGTGAGGCTGGAGGTGAATATGGACAAGTGTCCCTATCCCCGGAGTCCGCAGCCTATGTCATGTATACGTCCGGTTCGACGGGCAGGCCCAAAGGGGTGGTGACCACACATCGGAACGTGGTGAAGACCAGTGTGAATAACGGATTCATGGATGTCCAGCCAGAGGATCGAATGCTGCAGCTGTCAAACTATGCCTTTGATGGATCAACCTATGAGATATTCAGTGCTTTGCTGAATGGAGCAACACTATATTTGATCGAGAAGAAGCACGTGCTGGATGCAGCAGAGTTGTCTCAAGTAATGAAGCGGTATGGTATAACGTCTGCATTTATGACAGCAGCCTTGTTTAACACACTGGTTGATTATGATGTCACGAGCCTGAAGCATGTAAGAAAGCTCTTTTTTGGAGGCGAAGCAGGCTCGAAGAAGCATGTCATTAAGGCGCTTGATTATGTAGGTCCTAATCGGATCGCTAATGGATATGGTCCGACCGAGACGACGGTATTTGCAGCAACCTATACGGTGGATGAGCATGTCCGAGCGCACAGCAGTGTTCCCATCGGTAAACCGATTCACAATACGAAGGTGTACGTGTTAAACCGCTGGGGTCAGCGGCAGCCTGTAGGACTGCCAGGGGAGCTGTATATTGGCGGAGACGGACTAGCCAGAGAGTACTTGAAGCAGCCAGAGCTGACGAAGGAACGGTTCATTTCAAATCCATTTGAGCAGGGAGAGAGGTTGTATCGGACAGGGGACCTGGTAAGGTGGCTGCCGGACGGAAATCTGGAGTTCATGGACCGGCTGGACCGGCAGGTCAAGATCCGAGGCAACCGAATAGAACTGACAGAAGTAGAGAACAAGCTGCTTGAACTTCCGGAGATAAAAGAGGCGGTCGTAACAGCAGGAAGAGATGAACAGGGTCATTCATTCTTGGCAGCATTTCTAGTTCCTGATGAAGGTGTAGAACACGACAAGATGCATCGGTACATCAGGGATTGCTTAAGAGAAGAGCTTCCAGAATACATGATTCCGACATCGATTGCCCTCCTGGACAAGCTGCCACTGACAGCTAATGGCAAAGTAGACCGGCATGCATTGCCAAGTCCAGTGAATAGTATGAATGGTGAGAGACCAACGAATGCACTGGAAGCTAACCTCCATAAGATTTGGTGTGATGTTCTGGGTATTGATGAGATCGGGATAGAGGATCATTTCTTTGAAGCAGGTGGCCATTCCCTTAAAGCGATGATGTTGGTTGCTCGAATACAGAAGGAAATAAATCTGCCAATTGAATTACAAACGATATTTGATTATCCATCCATTAAGCTGCTTGCCGAGTATTTAGCAACACGGTCTGTGCAAAGTTCTGAGAACTACGAATCGATCAAGAGAGCCCCTATACAAGAGGTTTACAGGGCAACCCCGTATCAATCTTATGGATATTTGTCCAGCTTAGGGAATACGGACTGGAACATGCCGACGGCATATCTGATCCAAGGAGAGCTTAATCTGAATAGACTCGAGCTCAGCTTTCAGAAACTGATATTACGTCATGAAGCCCTTAGAACATCATTTGAGCTTCAGGGAGATCATGTGGTTCAACGCATTAGGTCCCGAGTAAGATTTCAGCTTGAGATAGAACCGCTAGGCTCCTATAGCGAGTTAAGTCAAGTCATTAAGAGATTCATCCAGCCATTTGCTTTAGATTCCGCTTCGTTGTTAAGAGCAAAGATTCTTAAGCTTGATCGGGACGAGCACATTCTATTACTAGATATGCATCATGCCATCTCTGATGGAACTTCACTCGGGATTATTTTGGATGAATTATTTAAACTCTATGACGGTTCAGAGTTGAAATCTCTTGAATTGCAGTATAAAGATTACTCTGAATGGCAACATACGAAGCTAGAGCAGGGTTATTTCACAGCCGCTTCGGATTTCTGGAAGAGTTATCTTGCCGGTTATCGACCTGTTCAGCTATCTCCATTACAGCTTGAGGGAACGAGGGCATCTGATCATAATGGCAGCCATATCAGAATAGAAATTTCCAAGGCTCTAATAGAACAAATGAAGAACTCGATGAATATAGAGGTAACGGATTATACGATCTTCTATTCAACCTATCTTATTTTGTTAAGCCAGTTAACGAATGAGAAGGATCTCATTGTTGGAACCTACGCATTTGGTCGTGAACGTGCTGAAGTACAGGAAATCGTAGGATTGTTCATTAATTCCATCCCGCTGAGATATCGAGTTAATACAGAAGATCCGATGACAGACATGTTCCAAAAGGTCCAAGAGATGATGAATCTTGCTTTACAGCATCAGCATTATCCGTATGAGAAGATGCTAGAGGATTTGGATATACCGCTATCTCCAGGAGAGAACCCGTTATTTAACACCATGTTTAATCTTAATAACTTTATGCTGTCCGCATTAGAAAGTAAGGAAAGGGATTATTGTATTTCTTCATATCCTTGCGAGTACGATTATTGCGAATATGATATATATGTAACTGCTCAGGAGCTTGAAGAGATGTATATGATCCAGTTTGATTATCGAACAGCTATTTTCGAAAAACAATTTATGAATAAGTTCACCAAGCATTATATGGATTTGTTGAAACAAATTGCGTATGATCCGGATACGATAATAAATCAGCTGGAACATACTAACATCTCAACAAAAGCTGTGATACACTAACAAAAAGATGATTAGAGGAGGAGAAAAATGGCAAACAAATTTTTCAAATTCGGTGTCATTAAGAATGAGGATGTACCTGAGGAAGTGAACGAGGCAGCTCGTGAAGTGGAGAAACTGCCGGAGACCATTGTTAACGAAATTAATGAAGCATTCAAGAATGAAAAAGAGGACAAATAATTATTGTTAACTTTAAAATATCCAATACCCTCTTGCAAATCACCAGCAAATATGGTGATATGTAAGAGGGTACATATTGAAAATAATCGTTTTATGGCTATAATACTAATAGACTGACCAGTCAGTTTTCTGGAGGGGTTACCGATCGAAGTTAAACGCAGAAAAGATGTAGCTCAGATTAAAAAGGACATCGCTCGAAATACAAAGGAACTCTTTGCACAAAAAGGATATAACGCAACTTCGATGGAAGAGATCTGCACGGTTAACAATCGAAGCAAAGGCAGTATTTATTATCACTTCAAGAGCAAAGAGGAGCTCTTCATGTTCTTGATCAAGCTGAATAATCAAGAGTGGATGGATTCTTGGCTAGAGAAGGAATCACAGTACGAAACAACAGTCGAGAAGTTATACGGTCTTGCCGACCATTATGTAGATGATTTGGCTAATCCACTTAATCATGCAATTAACGAGTTTGTTTCAGGTCAAGTCGTCAGTCAAGAAATGCTGGATGAAATGCTGTCACTTATACGTATCCCGTATGTAACCTATGAGCGAATCATCATTCAAGGCATTGAACGCGAGGAATTGAAGCCTAGTGACCCACAAGATTTAATGCATATTATTAATGGATTATTTAATGGGTTAGGTACGCTCTACTATGAGAAAGACTTAACAGAAATTCGCAGATTGTATAAATCAGGAATCGCAAGCTTGCTGATGGGTATTCAACACACAAGTAAAACAATGAAAGACTGATATCAACTTATCAGTTTTTCTTTTATAAATTAATAGACCGAATAGTCGGTTTAAAAAGGAGATGGCTATGAATACTTTGTTTAAAAACAGGGCTTTCCTTGTTATTACCCTATCTGATCTGCTTCAAAATTTAGCAATTTGGATTAGAAATATGGCGATTCTTTACTTCATTATGGATCAGACACAAGGGAACCCGATTGCAGTTTCACTTATTACAGTGCTTGAATATGTTCCAATCTTTGTTTTTTCCTTTATTGGAGGCGCACTTGCTGACCGCTGGAATCCAAAACGGACCATGATTATGGGTGACATTCTAAGTTCGCTGTCCATTGTGCTCATTATTGCAGTGATGGCATCAGGATATTGGCAGGTGCTGTATGCTGCCACCTTTGTATCGTCCATCGTTAGTCAGTTTTCCCAGCCATCCTCTGTTAAAATCGTTAAACGAAATGTTGAAGAGGAGCATGTCCAGTCCGCTATTGCGATTACACAGAGCTCTCAGTCGTTATTTCTTATTCTCGGTCCCATCGTAGGCACTTTTATTTATAGTACATTGGGAATTCAAGCTTCGATGTATTCACTTCTTGTATTGTTCGTTGCTTCGGCTCTAATATTAACGCTTCTGCCAAAAGATGAACCAAGTCCTGCTGCCACAACCTCACTTTTTGGCGAGATGAAAGAAGGCTGGAAGTATGTTCTGGAGTCCAGCTCTTTAAAGTTCTTAACCCTGTTATTTATTATTTTGGGATTGTCTTCGGGTCTAATCAGTCCACTAGAAATTTTTCTGATTACGGAGCGACTTGGTCTTGATCAAACCTCGGTTCAATATTTAACGGGAGCTTCGGGATTAGGTTTGCTTATAGGTGGGGGAGTTGCAGCAGCATTAAGCAGCAAGCTGGATCAAAACCGTACACTTGTATTAGGAGTTATCTTTCTCGCGGTTACAACTCTTGGAGAAGTCATGTCAGGTTGGCTATGGCTTACATTAGTCATCAGCTTTTTAAGCTCTCTATGTCTAGCTTTTGTAAATGTGATCATCTCCACATTTCTTGTTACCAAAATTGATGAACAAATGATTGGACGCGTTAATGGTACCATAACGCCTATGTTTATGGGCGCAATGCTCATCGGATCTTCCTTTGCTGGTGTCGTAATGAGCAATACTTCATTATTTACAGCATATGTCCTGTCTGTTCTTGTGCTTACTGTTGGCTTAATTCCAGGAATCAAGATTAAGTTTGACAGCAAAAATGACACCGTAGAGGCATCCGTGCCAGCTGATCAAGAGCTTAGTCGGGCTTTGGATTAGAGGAGGCAGCTAATGAAAAAGATTCACTTGTTCTGTTTTCCCTATGCCGGAGGGTCATCAATGATGTACTTTCGCTGGCGTAATCAGCTGTCCGAGTTCATTGAGGTCCATCCAATTGAGCTGGCGGGCCGAGGACGAAGAATGAATGAGCCGTTTTATAACAGCATAGATGAGGCAGTGGAAGATGCCTACTTATCCATTCCGGTACATCTGATTAGTGAGCCCTTTGCCTTTTTCGGATATAGTATGGGGAGCTTAATAGCCTATGAACTCGCTCATTATATTAGAGAGAAGCATGATCGTGAGCTTAAACACTTATTTGTAGGTGCTCGCAGGGCTCCACACTTGAATGAAAAGTTAAAGCGGATTTCCGAATTATCAGACCGCACGTTTCTTGAAGAAATGATAAAGCTTGGTGGCATGTCAGAAGAAGTGCTTGAGAATCAAGAGTTGTTAGATTTGTTCTTGCCATTGATTAGGGCGGATATGAGGCTCGTAGAGAATTATGAATGGAAAACCAGAGACCTGCTTCATACGGATATCACCGTGCTTGCCGGGAATCAGGATGTCATTGCTGTAGACCAAATGGAAGCCTGGAAAGAGACAACATTTGGAGCTTGTCAGCTCTCCGTTTATGAGGGAGACCATTTCTTTATTCATAAGCATTATGAAGTCATAGCGGAACAAATAAAAAGGGTGCTGATATAAAAATGATCCATGTAGGATATCACAGCTGAAAACAAACACGGATTGCGAGCTGCCGATGTAACGGCAGCTTTTTTGTGTGACAAGAAGATTGAATTAACATAGAAACTAAAGCTGAGCTGAAATATATATTTATTTATCCATTAAACGAACATAGATATAACATGGAATGTAAAAAACTCTTTGTGGAAATCATGAATAATCTTAATTTTCTAGCGAAAAAGTTTGAAGATATGTGCTTTTTCACAAAAATATCGACTTATATTATTCAGTATGATAAAACTGTGTAAGATTAATTGACGCATAGAGTGCGTTCATCTAATATCAAGTCATATTCAGAGAGGTGAAGGGGAGAAGAAAATGGGGAGTCAGGCAGTGGAGCTCAATCATGTTGTATTTTTGAAGCGTTGTATAGAAGTATCACGCATGGCCAGAGAGAGTGGGAATACACCCTTTGGCGCGGTGCTCGTGGATAAAGAAGGCCACATCCTGCTGGAGCAGGGAAATGTCGAGATTACAGAGCATCGCTGTACCGGTCATGCCGAAACTGCGTTGATGGAGAAAGCATCACATACATATGATCCTGCATTCTTATGGGAGTGTACATTATATACGACAGCAGAGCCCTGTGCCATGTGCTCAGGTGCGATGTATTGGGGAAATATCGGGCGTGTCGTATATGGTATCTCGGAGAAGGAGCTGTTGGCCCTGACAGGTAATGATCCTCAGAATCCGACGTTTGACATGCCATGCCGCGAGATTTTTGCCAAAGGACAAAAAGAAATTGAGGTCATCGGGCCATTCCCTGAGCTGGCAAGTGAGATTGTTGCTGTTCATGAAGGTTACTGGAGCCCCGCCGAATAGCTATAAAATCAAGAAGAACATCACTTGTGTAATCGTACGATATCCATTACTAAAAATGATGAGCGGAGCGTGAAGGGTATGTGGAAGAAGTCGGTAAAATGGAATAACAAAAGATCGAAGATGAGCGCCTTGCTCCTCGCTGTGTCCTTAACCTTAACAGCATGTGGCGGCGGAGAAGCAGGAACGGATAATACCAGTGCTTCGGGAAGTGCACAAGAAACAACTCCTGTTAAGGTCGTTCTTAACTGGTTCGCCAAGACGGAGCATGGCGGGTTCTATGCAGCCGAAGAGAACGGGATTTATGAAGGGAAGAATCTGGACGTAACGATTGAGCCAGGAGGACCACAGGTCTCCTCCATTCAGATTGTTGCTTCCGGAAAAGCGGAGTTCGGAGTTGCACATGCGGATCAGATTCTGCTAGCACGCGAGGAAGGAATTCCAATTGTCGCCTTGGCAACGACGTTTCAGATTAGTCCGCAGGCTCTTATGTTCCATGAGGAGTCTGGTATCGAGGACTTTGACGATCTGAATGGCAGAACCGTATTTATTCAGCAAGGCCAGCCCTACTGGGAATTCTTGAAGCATAAATACAGTCTGGATACGGTTAAGGAAGTAGCATATACAGGCCAGCATGGTAACTTTATTGAAGACCCTCAGTCTGCAAGCCAGTCCTTCGTTAATGGTGAGCCGTATGTTGTGGAGAAGCAAGGCATTGAGGTAGGAACGAAGCTGATTGCCGATTCCGGATATGAACCGTATGCCGCCGTTGTTTACACCACTGAGAAATATTTAGAGGAGAACCCGGAGACAGTCAAAGCGTTCGTTAACGGTACAGTAGAAGGCTGGTATGATTATAAAGAGAATTTTGAACAGATTAATAAGAAGATCCTTGAGATTAACACCAATTTGGCAGAAGATGAGATTGCCTTTGGAGAAGAACAACAAAGAGAATTTGTATTTGGTTACGACGCGGAAGAGAATGGCATGGGCTATATGACCGAGGCTCGCTGGAATGAGCTGAAGGATCAGCTGCTGGAGATCGGCTTGCTTACGAAAGACCTCGATGTAAGCGAAGTATTCACTACAGAATATTTGCCTGCCAAATAAGTGGAAATGGATTCCATAACGATAATAAAATGATAGACCAAGGTACGGAGTACATTCATTATTGAATGAGGCTCTGTGCCTTTTTTTTAATGTGTGGTATGATCGAATGATTTCATTTTAGAAGGAGTAGAGAATCTCAATGGGTGTATCTATCATATTGTTCATTCTCGCCGGACTTGCTGAAATTGGCGGCGGATATTTAGTGTGGCTGTGGCTTAGAGAGGGAAGACATTATATTTATGGAATTGCAGGAAGTTTAATTCTAGTAATCTACGGCATCATTCCTACGCTGCAGCAATTTCCCACGTTTGGTAGAGTGTATGCGGCATATGGAGGTGTCTTCGTCATCATGGCAATATTGTGGGGCTGGGGGGTCGATAAGAAAACACCGGACTTCTATGATTGGCTAGGCTCGTTCATTTGTCTTGCAGGGGTTGCAATTATTCTATGGGGGCCAAGAAACAGTTGAATTCATCACTAAAGTAAAGGGAATATTCATTCAAAGTCGTCTATTTCATTATAAAATAAGGGATGAATTGGTAGATTTATGCTTCTGCTTCTATTATGATAAGACTCAAACGGGAGAAAGGGTGTGGAAGCAAGGTGGAACGTGAATTGGCGCTTGAGATAGTCAGGGTAACAGAACTAGCTGCATTGGCATCAGCTCCTTGGATGGGCAGGGGGGATAAGAATAGTGCGGATGAGGCCGCAACTCTGGCGATGCGCGCCATGTTTGATTCTGTATCCATTAAGGGAACGGTAGTCATTGGCGAAGGGGAGATGGATGAGGCTCCAATGCTGTATATCGGAGAAGAAGTAGGGAACAGTGAGGGGCCGGAAGTGGATGTTGCTGTGGACCCGCTGGAAGGAACCGAGATTGTAGCCAAGGGACTGAATAATGCACTGTCTGTTATCGCCGTTGCAGGCAAAGGGAATCTGCTTCATGCTCCAGACATGTACATGGAGAAGCTTGCGGTCGGACCAGCGCTGGTCGGTAAAGTAAGTATTGAAGATCCGATTGATGTCACCTTGCGAAAAGCGGCTACTGAGTTAAACAAGAACATCTCTGATCTAACCGTTATGATTCTAGACCGTGATCGCCATGAGAGCATCATTAAGATGCTGCGTAAAGTGGGCGTTCGAATCAAATTCCTGAGTGATGGAGATGTGGCAGGAGCGATGGCGCCGGCATTCCCGGAAGCGGGCATTGATATCTACGTAGGCTCAGGAGGAGCACCAGAGGGAGTACTGGCTGCTGCAGCGCTGTCTTGCCTTGGTGGAGAAATCCAGGGCAGATTAATGCCTGCGAATGCAGATGAATATCAGCGCTGTCTGAAGATGGGAATTACAGAGCCATATAGAGTGCTGACAATGGAGGATATGATCGGTAAGGACGATGTTATTTTTGCAGCCACGGGAGTCACGCCAGGTGAAATTCTTGGTGGAGTCCGATATCTTGCTGATGACAGAGCCGAGACGCATTCTATTGTTATGAGAGCCAAGACCCGAACGATCCGCTACATAAGAACACAGCATTTTCTTCCGGGCAAAGAGGTGCTGCATAAAGTCAGGCAGGCCCAGTCCTTAGAATCTGCACCTGGCAGCACGCTTAAGAAGCAGGCAAAAGCGAACAAAGAGGAGCATGCTGCTGGCTCAGTAATAGAAGCGTTGAAGCAGGGCTGATATGAACAGCGTATAAACCTTTAACCGTTTATACGCCCATGAACTTCTACACAGTTTGATGAAGAATTCCTTCATCCTAATTAGAAGATCATGGGCGTATTCTTTGTAAAAAATGCATTAGACCAATTGACATTCTATGCCCGCCATGAGAAAATGTACGCGCGTACATTAGATATGGAAATGAGTGGATCTATTATTGCAACACGAAGAGAAGTTGCTGATTTAGCTGGTGTATCCGAAGCTACGGTCTCCCGAGTACTGAATGGCGTGGGTCCTATCAAAGAAGAGACGCGGATCAAAGTACTGGATGCTGCTAGCCAGCTTGGTTATGTGCCAAGTAATCTCGCGCGCAGCTTTGCCCGTCGCAAGAGCGGGAATATGGGCGTAGTTCTGCCTTATATTCCGAAGGCGCGACTGTTCTCCAGTTATTACTTCTCTGAGATTCTCAGCGGAATGGGAAATACGGTGCGGGAGCAAGGCTATGATCTTCTTGTTCTGTTTCGCAGTGAAGAGGATACACCCGAATATGTGTCATTCTTCCGGATGCAGAAGGTAGATGCTCTAATCGTGCTCGGTGCAAAGGATGAGCCGGGAGAGCGGGAAGCCCTTCGAAAGCTCCGGGAGGCAAGGCATCCTTTTATTGTCGTCAACCAGCATTTTGATCGGGAGAATTTCCCGGAAGTGGATGTGGATCATGAAGAAGGAAGCCGAATGGCTGTACAGCATTTGATCGATCAGGGACTTCACAGAATTGCATTTCTGAACGGGCCGCTCACGTACTCGAACAGTCTGGATCGCTTCAAGGGCTTTCAGAAAGCGCTTCAGCAGCGAGGTCTTGAGCTCGATGAATCGCTTCTATTTGAAGGGAATTTTGGCAGACGGAGCGGTTATGCGATAGGAGACGAAATTGCGAAGAGGGTTGAACAGGTAGATGCTGTCTTTGTGGCAAATGATCGGATGGCTGTCGGTCTGCTTCAGAGGCTGCGAGAGTTACTACCGGATCAGCAGCATTTTCCCGCGATTGTCGGTTACGATGATTCGGATTCCGCAGAAATCTGTGTACCTCCGCTCAGCAGTGTAAGAGTGCCATTCTATGAAATGGGGGAGCTGGCTGCACGATTGATGCTGACGGCATGTGAAGATCCGTCCAATTGGTCCCAGATGTTCAAGGAACATCCCAGATATCTGTTACAAGCCGAACTAATCGTTCGAGCCTCATCCAAAAATCGTACAGGAGGATGATTTCATGAGTTCTGTTCGCGTAGGTATGATTGGTTATAAATTTATGGGTAAGGCACACAGCAATGCATATCGCAGTGTTCCTATGTTTTTTCCAAAAACCGTTAAACCCGAGATGGCTGTCATCTGCGGCCGTGATCCCAAGGGAGTGAAGAAAGCACAGGAGCAGTTCGGCTGGCAGGAGAGTGTGACCGACTGGAGAGAGCTGGTCACTAGAGAGGATATCGACCTTATCGATATCAATGCGCCAAGTGACGCTCATAAGGAGATTGCCATCGCTGCAGCACAGGCGGGCAAACATATCTTCTGTGAGAAGCCCCTTGCCTTAAACCTTAAGGATTCCCGTGAAATGCTGGAGACCGCGGAAAGTGCGGGCATCAAGCATATGATTGGCTTTAACTATCGTTTCTCACCAGCCGTTCAGCTCGCCAAGGATCTTGTGGACAGCGGAAGACTGGGGAAGATTTATCATTTTCGAGCAAACTTCCTGCAGGACTGGATCCTGGATCCCGAATTCCCGCTCGTCTGGAGACTTCAGAAGGAAATTGCAGGCTCAGGTTCGCATGGCGATCTTGGAGCGCATTTGATTGATATGGCTCGTTATTTGGTTGGAGAATTTAAAGAAGTTATCGGTATGAGCGAGACCTTCATTAAGGAGCGTCCGATTGCATCAGAGATGACAGGACTTACAGCGAAGGGCAATAGTAATACGGAAAAAGGACCTGTAACCGTAGATGATGCAACACTGTTTTTAGCCCGGTTTGAAAGCGGTGCCATCGGCAGTTTTGAGGCAACTCGTTTTGCGGCTGGACATCGCAGCACCAATTCCTTTGAAATCAATGGCAGCCTGGGCAGCGTAAAGTTTGATTTTGAACGGATGAATGAGCTTGAAGTTTACTTTGTGAATGATGCAGAGGATGTACAGGGCTTCCGCCGAGTCATGGCGACAGATGGGGTTCACAAGTATGCGGAGGCTTGGTGGCCGACAGGACATCCGATTGGATTTGATCACACCTTTACTCATGAAGTCGTTGAATTCATGAATGCGATCGAAGAGAATAGGCAGCCCGTACCGAACTTCCATGATGGAGTTGCCTGCCAGGCGGTTCTTGAAGCGGTAGAACGGTCGGTGGAGGAACGCCGCTGGGTGTCACTGTCTGAGATGTCTTAGTTAACTGTAAGATTCCATAATAATGAAGGAGTGTGTTGCAGGATGAAAAAAGCGCTAATCGTATGGGGCGGCTGGGACGGCCACGAGCCAGAGCAGGTATCGGCATTGTTTAAAGCATGGCTGACCGAGCAAAATTTCGAGGTGGAAGTCGCGAATACACTTGAAGCGTATCGTGATGCGGAGAAGCTGAAGACACTTGATCTCATCATTCCCTGCTGGACTATGGGCGAGATTGAGAAGGAGCTGGCAAGCAACGTTTCAGCTGCTGTCATGTCAGGAGTTGGCCTTGCAGGACTGCATGGAGGAATGTGTGATGCATTCCGCACGAATGTTGACTGGCAGTTTATGACGGGAGGCCAGTGGGTAGCACACCCGGGCAATGACGGAGTGGAATATACGGTAAATATCAAGAACAGCTCCAGCACACTGCTTGCCGGAATAGAAGATTTCCAAGTGAAAAGTGAGCAGTATTATCTGCACATTGACCCGGCTGTCGAAGTGCTGGCTACAACAAGATTCCCAATTGTGGAGGGACCGCATTCTACGAATGGCGCAGTCGACATGCCTGTCGTATGGACGAAGCGCTGGGGGCAAGGCAGAGTGTTCTACAATTCGCTTGGACATCATGCGGATATTGTGGAAATGGCACCGGTCAAAGAAATCATGGTTCGCGGATTTATGTGGGCTGCAGAGGGTAAGCAAGCAGCCGCGGCTAAGCAGGGCAAGGCAATACAATATACAGGTATGGGTGATAGTCAGATCTAATACGAGACTTACAGGTTGAAGGGAGAACAACATTCGATGGATAAAGTGAAGGTAGGTATTATCGGCTGCGGTAAAATCAGCAGTATCTATATGGAAAACTGTAATAAATTCGAATGTCTTGAATTGGTAGCCTGTGCCGACCTTGACCTGTCAAGAGCAGAAGAGCAGGCCAAGGCATACGGTATACCCAGAGCGGTTAGTGTTCAGGAACTGCTGAATGATCCCGAGATTGAGCTTGTCATCAATCTGACGATCCCTGCTGTTCATGCGGATGTTTGTCTGCAAGCAATAGAAGCGGGCAAACATGTTTATGTCGAGAAGCCTCTAGCGGTTACCCGGGAAGAGGGAGCCGCAGTGCTGCAGGCGGCGAGGGAGAAGGGACTTCTCGTTGGTTCTGCACCCGAAACCTTCTTTGGCACGGGCATCCAAACGTCACTAAAATTAATTGAAGAGGGTCTGATCGGCACGCCTGTAGCTGCGACAGCCTTTATGATGAGCCGCGGTCATGAATTCTGGCATCCGGACCCTGAGTTTTATTATGCCAAAGGGGGAGGCCCGATGTTTGATATGGGCCCTTATTATCTGACTGCACTTATTCAGTTGCTGGGTCCGATCTCGAGTATTACGGGGATGACGGGCAAGGCACTTGACGAACGCACCATAAGCAGCGAGAAGAAATTCGGTCAGAAGATCAAGGTGGAGATTCCTACCCATGTAGCAGGTCTACTTCGGTTTGAGCAAGGAGCCATCGGCACCATTGTAACCAGCTTTGATATTTTTGGAGGAAGCCAGCTCCCTAATATCGAGATTTACGGGACGGAAGGAACGCTTCGTGTGCCGGATCCGAATACGTTTGGCGGCCCTGTATTGCTGAAGCGCATTGGAGAGAAGGATTGGGAAGAGGTCGAGCTCTTGCCAGGATACGATCAGAACACACGGGGAATTGGTCCGGCAGATATGGCGTATGCCATTCGAAGTGGACGTGAGCACCGGGCCAGCGGTGAACTGGCCTATCATGTTCTTGAAGCTATGTGGGCCTTCCATGACGCCTCGGACGACGGTCAGCACTACACGATGAAGAGCACTTGTAAACGTCCGGCTTCACTTCCTGCAGATTTGCCGCTGTATACGCTGGATAGCTAATCATCCTGCTACAAAAATATATGTCCATGATAGCCGCTTAACTGCGGCTATTTGCTCTACCAAGAAAAGCGCCGGGCTTGTAGCTCACACCCGGCGCTAATGAATAGGACAATTTTCAGAGGATAGGTTAACGTAAACGACTAGTCAGCTAGGGGATTAAAACCCTCTGTCAAAGTAAGATTAGAGAACTTTGCATAATTCAACTGTTCAATATCATTTGCAACATCATTACTGTCTACCGCAAAGCCAACATAGATCGAGTCTTGCATGACGACCGTCTTCTCACCGATCTTGGTCCAATCGGTTCCATTTGTGGAGCCATATGCGTAGAAGGCATCTCCTTTACGCCCTAGCTTGAGCCAGTATCCTTGTAAGTCACCATTTATCTTGAAAGGGATATCGGCGAGCAGTTGAATACCGGCATTTTCAGCTGCAGCCGGACTATCCAGCGTCTCTGTCAGCTCATCAAAATCGGCTCCTGACTGGTTTCTTCCAGCCAGATAAGCTGACCAGCTGGTGTCTTTTGATAGCTTCACCCAAGACAGACCAAGCGCTGCCGCCGAACTGTCTATAGTGAGATCATCTCGAATCATGAGTCCGGTAAAAGCATGGTTATCGATTGAACCGATGTCTTCCAATTTTGCGGTGAGCTCCATATCCCCGGTCATCTTCTTGTATACAAATTGAAAATCATCCTTCGCAGCATCCCGCTCAGGTGACCGTTCACTGCTGCCTTCGCTTACGCCCAGCTTCCCATTCCCTTTTACCGTCAGGGTACCACCCGATAGGCTTCCCGAGCCTCTGAGGTCTGGTGAACCAATGTCCTTCGAAGACCAACCCGCCTCCGCAAGGGTGTGTGCGCTCGTATTCACATGAATGTTGGCAGCCGTCGTTTGTGTCTCATTACCTTCTGAATCCGTCACTCGGGCAGAAATAAAGTAAGAAGCATCGCCCAGTCCCTTGATCGTGTACTGATACATATTTCCTCTCTTCACTGCGTCTCCAAGATACTCAGATCCCTTATATATGGCGACTTTCTTGATTTTGTTCTTGAATTTGGAGGAAGCCTTGATTCTAACTTGAATGGGTTCGCCCAGTTTAAATTGTTCATTATTTGAAGGTGCTTGAAGCTTGGCTTCAGGGTTTTCCGCAACATGCTTCATATCGCCCAGGCTGTTTATATACAGCTCGAGCCAAGTATAACCTGAGCGAGTAACGGTCTTATATGCATCCTTCATACCCCAGATCTTGTTTTTCTTCTCCCATTTGTCCTCCATTCCGTTAAGATTGGAGTCATACTGATCAGGATGCTGCTCTTCAACGACACCAAAGTCGGTTACATATCCGCCAACCTCGTGCTCCGTATTGATATATCTTCCGAGTCCTTGTTCCACTTCGGCTACAATACGAGCATCAATTGCATCACGGCGGGGATACGTTGCTCCAGCCTGACGTAGAATGGTGTTCAGCAATTGTCCATTGGCATCGACGACTCCATGGAGGACATGGTTGTCAAAGCCATTGTTTGTAACGCCATGATTAACACCGGTGCTGTCCGCGGATAAATAAGGCTCGGTTACAAATGTCGTTAACTGATCTCCGCTTGGATCACCCGAGCTTTTTACATAAGTCGATGAACCGTCCAGCCAGCCTGTGAGCTTGCCGTTGATCTGATTACCTGAAATATAGAAACCGCCCAGCTTGCCGGATTCGCCTGCATCAATGACTCTATCCGTTACATTATCCCTGGTTCCAGGGCCTGCGATTTCAATATTGTTCATGAAGTTTGTGAAATTGAAGCCTCCACCGTAAGTGCCATTAAAGCCCCAATTGTAGATTACATTATTAGCAAATTGAACAACGGCCACGTGTTCTTTATCCGCTATACCTGCATAGCCACCGCCAAGTCTTGGGTTTCTGGACGTATGACTTGTGTACAGATTGTGATGGAATGTTGTTTTGTCACCGCCGGCTATTCCTCCATAGCCATGTCTTCCTTTGGAATGCCCGGATAGAGTCAGACTTTCGGAGATGATGGACCATTGAACAGTACCATTCTCACCCCGATATAACGACAAGGTCTCATCAGTGTTCCAGCTAAAGGAGCAATGATCGATAATAAATTGGTTATTGTCTCTGCCCCATAGGGCGTCCATTGAATCACTGCCATTAAATACATTTGCAGCACCCGGTCGGAAGGATAGGTAACGGATGATGATGTTCTCTGAATTGCTGATGTTCGTATCCCAGCCTGCAATGGTAATGCCGTTTCCAGGTGCAGTTTGACCAGCTATCGTCAAATTTTTAATATTATTTAATCTTAAGGAGCTCTCAAGCTCAATTGTGCCGGATACATGGAAGACAATTGTGCGTCCTTCCTGTGGTGTGGATAAAATACCGTATCTTAGTGAACCGGCGATCGGCTCTTCATTTTCCTTATAATCATCTAGATTGGTTACAATGTAAACATCTCCGCCCCGACCTCCAGTAGCATAGGCACCGCCGCCTTCTGCACCTGGAAACGCGAGGACAGAGGCATCAGGAACGGGCTTCTTACCCGTCTCAAGTGCCATGGCCGCAGAAGGGGGCTGGACACCCATAATTGAAAGCGCTACCGAAAAACTCAAACCAATAGACATCATTCCTTTGAATCGCTTATGATTCCATTTCATCTGCCTGTTTTCTCCCTTCAATTCATTTTAATAGTCAGCAGCTTACCTATGCGAATTCACTCCTCCTTACGGATCATCCTTACAACTATATACTTTAAGACTTTTGGAAAATATTTACCTGCCACAATTTTGCACTTTCTTGCCAAAAATTGATCTTTTCTCTTGTCTAAAGGAGCAAACACATATTATGTTCTTTTTAGCGTGAAATGCAGAATGTGCAGCTGCGTCTTCTATACTGGCTTGGAGGGATCGTGTATGAAGATTAAATATCAGCATCGTGACCAGCAATTCCATTCATTTATATCCAGGAATAACACTTATCCGCTTCATTTGCACAAGAATGTCGAGATTGCCATGCTTCTGTCGGGAAGTATTCAAGCTAACGTCAATCGTGACACGTATTTGCTCACAGCAGGAGACTTGATCGTTATTTTTCCTAATCAGCCTCACAGCTACCAGACCACCGAGCATAGCGAAATGATGCTCATGTTTTTCGATGCTGCTTTTCCGGGGGACTATACAGGAGATTTGCTTCATTATGCTCCGAGTCGTCCCTTGATTAGAAAGAATGAATTGCTGACTCAAGTCATGTGGACGTTATACCATCTTTATGAAGAACAGGGTGAGCAGCGCCTGCTGAAGGCGTATACCTCAGTCATTCTGGGACATGCTATGCCGTTACTGTCGTTAAGGAAGGTGGATTATTTGAAAGAAGTCGATGAAATTCAGAAAATTCTAGCTTATATAGATCGTCATTTTTTGGAACCCCTTACATTAGATATTCTTGAAAAAGAACTCGTCATTAGTAAGTATCTTATTTCTCGAATCTTCTCAGAGCAGTTCCATGTTTCCTTCCGTAATTATATCAATGGCCTGCGAGCGGCTTTTGCTCATATGTTGCTGCGATCAACGACAGATGCCGTAACGGATATCGCTTTTGATTCAGGATTTAGCAGTCTTCGTTCTTTTTACCGCGTCTTCAAAAAGGAATACGGGGTTACCCCTAATGAATTCCGGCGTCAGGCATATATGTGAGGTATATTACATAGGAGTGAATCAAATCAGATTAGAATGAACAACAGACACACAGAGTAGATTCATTCGTAATTTTACAAGAAGATCAATTGACCTCTTGAAATTCTCATAAAACCTAGTATAATACTCGGTAAAAGAGTGTAAAGGAGACGCTGGATCAATCATGACAATACAACGCATGACAAATTCATTACAAATAGATGATTATTTGGATCTCCTGAATTATGCGATCCGAATTGATGACAAAGACTGGCAGCAAGAAATCATAAATCTGATGAAGACTTATACAGAGCAGGAGACGAACAAGGATACTCCGGTGCTGCGAAATGAATTATGGATTCAATTTGATGCGCTTAACGACGAGCTGTTGTCACTATTTAAGCAGTTAAGTTGGGAGAAGGACGAAGCGGAGAAGGCTAAAGTAACGGAACGAATATGGGAGTTGAAACATGAACGAGTCATGATCTCCCAGAAGCTGGAGTCTATTGTGAATAGGAAGCATCACCCTTCAAAATAATAGTGAAAATATAGATCTGATGGATAAAGCCGGATTGCATATGCGATCCGGTTTTTTGGTGGCAATTGACGATGGTAGTGAATGTAACGCGAATGACAATTACGTACCATTAATTACCATAAAACATATAATATACTTGCATTTTTGTGTAGCGTGCCTAGTTTATTTTCATTAAATCAGCATTCCTCCAAAATTGTGTTAGATAAATTGACGCAACATCTCGCTCAACTTATAGTTATAAAAAAATAACTGGATGGATATGGGGGCGTTGTTGTGGAGATTACACAAACGATGGAGCGGAAGCCTTTTTATAAAGGACTCTTTTTTCAAATTATGATGGCCATAGTACTTGGAATTGCTGTTGGTTATTTCTGGCCATCCTTTGGAATAGCACTTAAGCCACTCGGTGACGGTTTTATCAAATTGATTAAAATGATCATATCACCGCTTGTGTTCGTCGTTGTAGTGCTGGGCATAGCAAAGGTAGGGAACATTAAAACGGTTGGCAGAATTGGCGGTAAGGCATTGATCTATTTCGAGGTGGTTACGACCATTGCTCTAATTATCGGTTTAGTAGCTGCAAATGTCATGAAGCCAGGTCAAGGGATGAATGTTGACCCTGCAAGCTTGTCCGTAGACCAGGTTGGCCAAGCAACGAAGAATTCAGAGCTGCCAACGGGGACCGAATTCTTCATGAACATTATTCCGGAGAGTGTGGTTTCGGCTTTTGCTTCCAATGCCATGCTGCAGGTACTGCTCGTCTCTTGTTTATTCGGTTTCGCACTCGTTCGAATCGGAGGAAGGACATCGGAATTTCTGATTGATCTGTTGGATCATGTCAGCAAAGTTATTTTTCAAATCATGGGCTTCATTATGAAGCTAACCGTTATTGCGACCTTTGGAGCGATGGCTTATGCAGTAAGTCAATATGGGATGCAAACTCTGCTCTCCTTCGGCAAGCTGTTCTTGGCCATGGCGGTGGCATGTATCATTTTTCTGCTTGTTCTTGAAGTCATTATGCGACTTTTTGTAGGGATTGGGTTGTGGGGAGTCATTAAACTGATTCGTGAGGAAATCATATTCTCATTTGCTACCGGATCCACCGAAGCCGTTATGCCGCAATTGATGACGAAGCTGGAAAAGGCGGGCTGTGAGCGATCAGTCGTAGGCTTGGTTGTGCCAACAGGTTATTCCTTTAACCTTGACGGGGCCTCTATTTATTTGTCACTGGCGCTTGTGTTTTTGGCCCAAGCCACAGGAACGGATCTCGGCTTGTATGAGCAGCTGGTACTCCTTGGTGTGCTGCTGCTTACATCCAAGGGCATGGCGGGTATTCCAGGTTCCGCATTTGTTGCCTTATCTGCAACGGCTGTAAGTACGGGCTTCATTCCTATCGCGGCTGTTGCGTTGATGCTGGCACCAGATCGGATTATGGGGAACTTTCGCACGACAATTAACTTGATCGGTTATGCCGTTGCGACGTTTGTCGTTGCAAGATGGGAAGGACTTCTGGATAAAAAACAAGCTGTACAGGTGATGAAGTCAGGATTAATCTTGGAAGAGGGGGTATCTCCTGCACCGGCTGTCACTGATCTATCTGCGGCTAGAAAATTGGAAGTAGAGTAATACCAGAAATATAGTAGAAGCCGCGTGTAAGGTGTGATATCTATAATCCGCTGTAAGGGAATGATATATCCTTTACAGCGGTTTTTTTTGGTCTGTTATAACTGAATCAATTTCTTTTGCAACTACGACAGGTATTGTCATATTTCACATTTACAATAAGAAGGAAGGACAGAATAAGTCCTGAGGATGAGATAGGAACACCAGAGGAGTGAATGGATAAGTGACAGCATTAAATGGCAAGGTAGCGGTTGTAGCGGGTGCCACACGGGGGGCAGGAAGGGCCATTGCCGTTCAGCTAGGAGCGAGCGGTGCCGTAGTGTATTGTACGGGAAGAACTACTCGCCAGGATAAATCGGACATGAACCGATCGGAAACAATTGAAGAAACTGCGGAGCTGGTGACACAGGCAGGCGGGATTGGTATTGCGGTCCAGGTCGATCATACAGATCCCGAGCAGGTGGAGAGGTTGTTTGAGAGGGTCGCCCGTGAAAGAGAAGGCAGGCTCGATATACTCGTGAATGACGTATGGGGAGGTGATCCGCTGACAGATTGGTCCAAAGCCTTCTGGGAGCACTCCTTGGAGGACGGATTAATGATGCAGAAGCGGGCAGTCCATTCGCATATGATCACAAGCAAATTTGGAGCACCGCTTATGGTGGCAAGGAAGCAGGGTTTGATTATTGAAATAACGGACGGTGTCGATGATAGATATCGGGGTAATCTATATTACAGCTTAGCCAAAGTATCAGTTATTCATCTGGCAAAGGCCATGGCTGAGGAATTGAAGCCGCATAACGTAACAGCACTCGCGCTTACCCCGGGTTTTTTGCGTTCAGAAGCCATGCTGGATTACTTCGGCGTAACTGAAGAGAATTGGAGGGATGCTGTACGCACAGAGCCTCATTTTATTGCTTCAGAAACACCTGATTATGTAGGCAAGGCAGCGGCGTGTCTCGCGGCAGATCCCAAGGTGCATGAGAAGACTGGTCTTGCACTTAGCTCATGGGGATTGTCTGAAGAGTATGACTTTATAGACCGGGATGGTAGTCGTCCTCATTGGGGCAGGTATGCAAAGGAACAAGGACTATAGGGAAAAAGTCAACAAAGCTCCTGAGAGACAGGAGCTTTGTTATGTTATAGCAAGTATTTCACAGAATCCTTGTTAGTTTGCGATCCAAAGAGCTAATGTTGTTGCTGGCTCCCATCCTGTCAGAGCGGTATGCGCTTGACGACATTTGTATACAACCCCGTTGTAGGTGACAAGATCATTCACTTTATAGGCTGTGCCAGGCGTCCATTCTGGTGCTGTCGTCGAAGGTGAAGAGGTGGAGATGGTTAGTGTATTGCTTGCAGCAGATACATTGCCGGCAGCATCGATGGCTTTGACTGTAAAGGAATAGCTGGTGCCAGCGGAGAGTCCTGTTACGTTGTATTCCAATGTTGTACCAGATACTGTAGCTACTTTTGTTGAACCTCTGTAGATTTCATATCCGGTAACTGCTGTGTTATCAGTAGAAGCTGACCACATTAGGGAGACCGAGCTTGCTGTAACGCCCATAGAATGCAATCCGCTTGGTGCGGTAGGCGCATTAGTATCAGGAGTGCCAGCACCAGAAGTGGTTACACTTAATACGTTGCTTGCTGCTGATTGATTGCCCGCTGCATCCTTCGCTTTTACAGTAAAGGTGTAGCTGCTGTTTGCCGTAAGACCGGTCGCATTGTAAGTCAATGTAGAACCGGATACGGTGCCTACCAAAGACGTGCCTCTATAAATTTCATATCCAGTAACTCCTACATTGTCAGTTGAAGCTGACCACATCAAGGAAACCGAAGTTGATGTGACACCCATGGAATGAAGACCGCTTGGTGCTGATGGAGCTGTCGTATCGCCAGGGTTTCCTCCGCCGCCATTCAAGTTCACATCAATCGTATTATAAAATGCGTTTCCTGTATCTGCGATTTCCCAAACGGCAAGAATAAGATGGTAGCCGCTGCGGTCCGAAGGAATATTACAAGAATGTGTCACAGTATAGTCTGGTCTTTTACCACCGTCATCAATGGAACAGAACAACTCAATATCGGAACGTGCAAGTGCTTTGCTCTGATCCCAGCCTGGTTTAGTAATGTAGTATTTCCATTCCGCAGTCGCATGAGCGGCTGTAAGCGTCCAAGTAAATGTGTTTGGTCCTGTGTTCATGTTGACCTTCGTCCAGCGAGTAGGAGACTGCTCATTCATTTGTGGGAAGATTCCGGCTCCTGAGATCTGTCCGTCGGCAGGCCCCCCTGCTGGGAAGTTACCTTTTGCTTCTAAGGATTGTGGCTCATACTGTACGTTGCCGCAGTTTGTATTCTGTCCAAGCTTGCAGAGATAGGCCCGGCTTTGCGGAGCACTTATGTAACCGTGAGCTGAAGCAACTTCTGCAGCAATTAGGCAAGTGATAAACGCGAACAAGATTCCAAGCAGCAAACGAACGTGGAAGTTCTTCCTCATAACCAATCCATTTTCCATCATAACCATTCCCTCCTCAAAATGTGCGGTTTGGCGATCAAATTCCGCCTCCTACTTCTTCATTTTAAAGATTCCAAATCAATTGGTAAGGGTAAATAGTTTCAAAACAGGGGATAAAAATATAAAGAATACCACAAAAATGACCGCTTTATTAACATTTAATGTAATTAAATTTGGTTAAAAAGTACGTTGCCAACAAAATATAGATTAATGGATGGCGTGTACTAAACCCTGGGTTTGAAAAAAACGACTCAATTCTCAAGCATATATGAAAAATCAGGAGGAAAAATGGTATGAACGATGTGTTGAACTCACGAATTTCCATAATAGGACTGGGGACTGCACTACCTGCTCATTCTCTGTCACAGACAGATGCAGCCAAGCTGATAGAATCTTCACTAGGCGAGAAGCCAGAGCTGGTTCGTTTTGCGAGAAGAATATTTAGATCCTGCGGTGTTGAGATGAGATATACATGTGAACCGGGCTTTACAGGGAACCCGGAAGATTGTGAGTATCTGCCTTCTAATCAGGATCGTGAGGCTCCAACTACGGGAGAACGCATGAATACATATAAAAAAGAAGCGGTTCCGCTTGGCATCCAGGCCGCGGAAAAAGCACTTAAAGATTCTAATACAACACCTGAGGCAATTACGCATCTAATTACCGTCAGTTGTACCGGACAATTCTTACCTGGGCTTGATGTGCTGCTGATGAAGCATTTGGGCTTATCCCCCCGGACGACACGTATCCCTCTGATCTTTCAAGGCTGTGCGGCAGGACTGAGGGCAATTCAAGCTGGAAGGGATGTAGTGCAGGGTACCCCAAATGCCAAAGTGCTCGTTGTATGTGTGGAGCTATGTACACTTCATTTTCAGCCAGTAATGGAACGGGAAGCGCTGTTTGCAGCTTCGTTCTTCGGAGATGGAGCTTCTTCATGCGTAGTGGGGATGGCAGAAGAACAGCATCAGCATTACTATCAGCTAGGTAAGGGGTACTCGGTTCTTTTGCCGGATTGTGCGGAGGATATGACATGGGATGTTGGGAACACTGGCTTTGATCTGTATCTCTCACCGCGAATCCCCAAACTGCTCGGAACCCATCTAGCCAAGGAAATGGATTATCTGCTGGAAGGTGCACAGCAGCCCGAATTATATGCAATTCATCCTGGTGGCAGAGGGATTGTGGATTCTGTTCAGGAAGTGCTCAGACTTCGTGACGATCAGACGAAATTCAGCAGGGACATCTTGAAAGATTACGGTAACCTGTCTTCTGTAACCATTATGTTTGTGCTGGATGCGATGCGCAGCGAACTGAGATCTCTGAAGCGTGAGACAGCAGAAGGCGTGGCGATGGCGTTTGGCCCCGGGTTAACCGCTGAGCTTATGAGGTTCACCTATGTTCCATCGTACACTTCTTCATCCGTAGAGGCAGATCATGTCTATCTTTAGGAGGCTGGATCGAAGAGCGAAGGAAGAAGAATTGATGGATGATTTCTCGTTAGGCGGAGCGGAGCTGACCGAAGCGCTTAAGCATTTAAGGAGATTAAATAAAATATTCGCGGCTCCAGGTCCAACAAAATATGGAGTTGAGAAGCTGTGGAAGGAGATGGGCAGGCCGGACACCTTGTCGATCCTGGATGTTGGTGCAGGGTCAGGAGACGTGAACCGCAAGCTACTTCGCTGGGCGGATGAACGGGGTATCCAGCTGAGTATTACACTCGTAGATATGACAACAGAAGCATGTGATGAAGCGAGGGCCCTATTCAAGGGAGAGAACAGAGTGACGGTACTGCAGGCCGATGTATGTGACCTGCCGGACGCATCAGCTGATATCGTCACAGGCTCCCAGTTCGTACATCATTTTGACGGAGAGAAGCTCGTTGAGATCGTATCCCATATGCTTCGTGCGTCCATATACGGGGTTGTTATCAATGATATTCACAGGCATACCGTTTCCTATACTGCGGTATGGATTACAACACGGATCATCTCGAGAAATCGTTATATACGGCATGATGGACCGCTATCCGTTGCGAAAGGATTCAAAGGCTCGGACTGGAAGGAGCTGCAGAAACAGCTTAACCATCACTCCATGTCCTATAACTGGAAGCCTTTGTTCCGATATGCCGTAATTATCCCGAGACAGTAAGGGAGCCGAAACAGAAAAGGGGAAGGTGAGGCATGTGGATAAACAGGTGGATGTCATTGTTATAGGAGCAGGGATTGCGGGAAGTGCATGTGCTGTTCAGCTTGCAGGCAGGGGACATGACACGGTTTTGTTAGACCGCAAAGCATTTCCGAGACATAAAACATGCGGGGAGTTCATGTCACCAGAAACGTTAGAGATGCTGGCTTATGTGGGTGTTGATCCGTTCGCATTTCAAGTGGAGCCCAGCGTGATGGACAGTGCAAAGATCATCATGGCAAATGGAGGCGAGATCGATTCACCCCTTCCAGGCAAGGCTTGGGGAATCAGCCGATATGAGCTGGACATGATGCTGCATCAAAAAGCAGTCGAGGCCGGTACAAGCATTGTAACAAAAGCTGTGGTGCTGGATATTGTACAGCTTGATGATAACAGCTATCGTGTTTCCGTAAGACAGGGAAAGGATGTTGTTCATTATCATGCCAAGTCCGTTATTGGCGCTTATGGAATTCCTAGACCCAAGTTTGTTCAAGGTGTGGAAATGGATTCCCCCCATAATTCGGAAGTTTATGTCGGCGTCAAATCCCACTATACAGGAATCAAGACAGAACCTCGGGTCGAGCTGTATTTCTGTGAAGGCGGCTATGTTGGAATTTCTCCAATTGAAGGAGGAGAGAAGGCGAATGTCGCTGGGCTGTTCCCGCTGACAACCGTTCAGCGTATTGGCAAGTCCGTATCCGATATATTGCAGGCAGCATCTCAGGATAATGAGAAGCTGTCAGCCAGGCTGAGCGCAGGCTCCCCAGTCGAAGGAACGCAAGTATCCATTGCTCCCGTCAAATTATCTTCTGTTCCCGAGCCGTGGTCGATCTTCCCCCATATTGGAGATGCGCTAATGGTGATCCCTCCTTTATGTGGTGACGGCATGTCTATCGCCTTAAGATCTTCTATGATCTGCTCGGCTGTAACGGATAGATACCTAAGATCTGAGATTGCTTATGAAGAGTGGCAGAGCGAGTATACTTTGGAGGCTAATCATCATTTTGGCAAGCTGTTGAAACGGGCTAAACGTATTCATAAGCTGGCTTTTGCCAAGACCAATCGTCTATATCCCGGTGCAGCGAAATTGTTTCCGAGCCTGGCTTCCTATCTCGTTAAGGCGACACGACTGTCCGAAATGGGCATCCATCGCTAAATTTATCATGAAGAGTCAAACCCAGTCTTATAAATAAGCTGGGTTTGTTATTGGTGTAGTTGTGTTAGAGTAATAAATTTCAGAGAATTTATTCGGTAAATACAACATCTGAAAAATTCAAAGTAGATGACAATTCACAATTAAGACTCCAATAGCTAATTTTTGCAGCAATACGGGAGTAGAGGTGGTTAAAAAAGGCGGCTTCATGAATTATTTCTCGGGCAATCGCACAAATCTATATTTTTCGACATGGAAGAATCAAAATTTTAGCAGCTTTTTGATGAGAATCATATTAATTCAAGTATTTAATTAAATGAGAATAACTGGTATGATGATTAATATTAACTAAATCAAATGATTTCAAAATAACTTTAGCTGTTTATTAAGAGAAAATATAGATGAAAGAAAGGGAGCGGACAAGATGGATATTCAAATCAATAAAGATCTTATTGAGGATAATCGCGGCAATATTTACCTTGTCATCGACAAGACTGACAATACTTTGGTGCTGGTTAACGCTTTTGTGCACGCATCATTTAAGCATCGATTGATGTTTGACACCGCATTTAAGGACCAATTTAAAGATTACGAGGGCCAATACATAGGCAAACCGGCAATGGATGATGTCAGACATGATTATGTGTTTGCACTTAAAGAGTTGGAAGGGAAATTGTATTCTCTTAACGAGGTGGAGAATGCTTATTCAATACAGTTCATTAAGATGATTGAGTACTACAAACATCCAGGAATGTCTTAAGTGAGGGGGAAGTCATATGAAGTATTTTTGGAAAAAACAGACGAGTAAACTGATCATAGGATTGCTATCGATCCTGCTCGTTTCGAGCGCAGCGCTGAATATTAGCCTTTTGGACTACAAGGAGGCGCAAACGGAAACGAACGAAAGGTTATGGAATGAAGCGGTTAGCAAAGGGTTCTCTTTGCCGTTAGAGGATATTGCTTATTTGACAGAGAAGCTTAAGACAGGTGACCTCGTGGAGACAGATCAGGTTGTGAATCGGCTTGATCAGGCAGCACGTAATCTTGAACAGGGTGGCAGGTCGTTATCCCAGATGGAGCCCTTTTTCAGGCAGCAAGACAGTGCGTCCACCCGGGTGATGGCAAATCTCTTGCAGGACTATCATCAATATGTTGAGAGTGACATCTTGCAGCCGTTGGAATCGGCAAATCACCTGAGTCATAAATCACATCAGCTTCTTTTGAAGGACTTGGATCGCCTGCAAGAGGATCTGGTCTATCTCAAGAATGTTATGAGCAAGCAGTCCATTACAAAGGATAAGCCCACAGATATTCAAAAATCGTGGAAGCAGGCCATTCAGAAGGTGATCGAGCAGAATCCGGACCATGCCTTTCATCAGCGGATGAGTGAGAAGTATGACTGGATCTAAGTAATCTGAGTTCTGAGGGGGAAGCGGAATGGAGCTTTATTTCAGGAATAACTTTTTCAGCTCGGGTATGACAGAAATTGTGGACGATACAGGCCAGGAAGCCGGAAGCATTGATTTGAAGAGTGCTTTTGGCAGTTCTCTGGATATTTATGGACCATCCAGGGATTTAATATATTCGGGCAAATTTCGTGCCTTCTCGAGTAAGTGGAATGTGATGGATCCGGGAGAAGAGATTATTGGAATCGTTAGGGCCAAGATGAGTTTCTTTACTAAAAAATTCGAATATCATGCCGGTTCAAGAGGAATCTATTCCATCACTTCTCCAGCCTTCTCCAAAGAATATACGATTGAGGATGAATCGGGGAGCGTAGCTGCAACCTTTACACGAACCTCCGGCTTCTTCGGTCCTGGCTCGTATCGCCTGGATAACCGATCAAATGAAGTGGATTCTTATGAATGGATCGCAGTCGTGATGGGTGTTCACTCTATTCAGATCAGGCAGAATAATGCTGCGAATGCGGCAACCTAAAGACTTAAGAGACACAATCGCTGTGTCTCTTTTTATAATAGGTTATTACACTCCGAGTGATTATTGAGAGAAACAGTACTAAATGGAACGACCTACAAGGCTCCCTGATTTCAGACCTCGAAATAATACATAGTACAGTAAACGGACAAACCAAATTATATAAAAATGAGAAAAAAATTAGTTGCAATACCATTATATTACGCATATGATGTAATTAGTTGCAATACCATCCTATTAAAGGGGGAGATCATGTGAGTGAGCACTGGAAACAAAATGAAAACTCGACGGAATCCCATGGGCAATACATCTCCGCCATCTATCGGCACATGCAGGTGTTGATTTCAGCCGAGCTCGCGCCATATCGAATTGGAAGCGGGCAGTATATTTTTTTGATGGCGATTGCTTTTCAGGAGCCCATTACGCAGAAGAAGCTTAGCGAGAAGCTGCTCATTGACAAAACCACAACCGCTAAAGCGATTGCGAAGCTTGAAGCAGAAGGTTACGTTCGGAGGGAGGTCGATCCCGCCGACAACCGCTATCATCTGCTTTTCTTAACAGATGCAGGGCGTGAAGTGGTGCCGAAGGTTCAGGAGGCGCTAGGCCGTGTTAAGAACAAAACTCGAAAAGGCATTACCGACGAGGAATATGACTTGTTAGTTAGTTTGCTGAAAATCGTGCTTCGTAATCTGACAGAGCAGGAGGAGCTATAAAATGAGCAGGTATGAGGGAACAGACTTGAAGGAAGTGCTGCTGTCATGGCCTGGTGTGACAGAGCATCCCCATCGATTCGGTGGTGTGGAATTTCAGCTGGACGGAACGGAAATTGGACATCTTCACGGCAATCGCTTGTTCGACTTGCTGCTATCGAGACCCGAACGTGATCGGTGGATTGAAGAGGGCAAGGCAAGTCCACATCATATGTATCCCGCTTCAGGCTGGGTATCCGTCTATTTAAATACCGAGCAAGACATGGCTAACGCCATTGAAATCTCACGATTAAAATATGATCAAATGAAAAGGAAGGGTGAGATGTAACATGATTAATGAGGTGTTTCCTTATGAGAAAAAGCGTATTCAAGTATTGGGACTAGAGATGGCCTATGTGGACGAAGGAAGCGGTGACCCGATCGTATTCCTGCACGGCAATCCGGCATCCTCGTATCTCTGGCGCAACATTATTCCTTATGCCCGAAAGCTCGGCCGCTGCATCGCGCCTGATCTCATCGGTATGGGCGATTCCGCGAAGCTTCCAGACAGCGGACCTGACGCTTATACCTACGCCGAGCATCGCCGCTACCTGGATGAGCTGCTCGTACAGCTGGGCGTTAGCGATTGTGTAACATTTGTGGTGCACGATTGGGGATCGGTGCTGGGCTTCGATTGGAGTAGACGGCATCCCGACGCAGTCAAAGGTATCGCTCATATGGAGGGCATTATTAAACCGCGCAGCTGGAGTGAAATGCCGGAAACTGGACGTCAAATTTTTCAAAAACTCCGAACACCGGAAGGGGAGCAGATGGTTCTCGAGCAAAATTCGTTCATCGAGTTTAACCTGCCGGTCAACATATTGCGCAAGCTGACGGATGAAGAAACAGCTCAGTACCGGAGGCCGTTTCTGGAAGCTGGCGAAAGCCGCCGTCCCATGCTCAGCTGGGCCAGACAGCTTCCGTTTATTGGAGATCCAACCGATGTTCCCGAAATCGTAACTGACAATGGAGAATGGATGGCGCACAGCCCTGTTCCCAAACTATTCATCCAATGCGACCCCGGCTTATTGCCACAATCCCACATCGATTATTGCCGCACATGGCCATCACAGACAGAAGTAACCGTCTCAGGCCGACACTATCCTCAAGAAGACGCACCTGATGAAGTTGGCAAAGCGCTAGCCGAATGGCTCCGAGAATTAAATTAACCCTTCAATGTAACTTGTCTAATTTCGATGGTGAAACTGTCGAATATACATTCTTTTTATAAGAAGCAAGTGAGGTTCTCGCTCAACCTGATGTTACTCATACAGCTGTTTTCAAGTAGTCTTGAATATTTGAGAACAGCTTTTTTTGTGCATGAGAATCCATTTTATAATACCTTCTGTTGCTTTAATCAAGAATATATATAAACTTGTGTCAAACTATCTGGACACGAACTACGCATATATAAAACGAACCGGTTTGATAGGAATGGAGCGCTTTGTTTATGGAATCTGAGAAACAGTGGATCATGCAGATCAAGAAACAATCGAATAAAGCCGCGGCGGGTAAGCTTGTATCATCTTATTACAAGGAAATCTACAGCTACGTTTATAAACAGACGATGGACAAGGAGCAGTCGATGGACCTGACACAGGAAATATTCATTTCCATGCTGCAGTCCATTCATTATTTTGACGGGAAGAGAGCTTCTTTCCGTACCTGGCTGTATCGGATTGCCACTAATCGAGTGATTGATTATTACCGGTCCAGGGCCTACCGCTATCGTCGATCAACAGAACGGATAGAGGAGGAACGATATGTCATTCCTGAACCTGAGGATTTTACGATCCGTGTGGAGAACAGAGAGGAAGTCATGAACATTATGCAAGTTGTCAGTGAATTGGAGCCGGGCAGCCAGTCAATCTTCAGGCTGAAGATCTTTGGTGAATATACGTTTCTAGAAATTGCGGACATGCTGCTGCTCCCGGAATCCACGGTGAAATCCAAATATTACACGATGATTCGCAAAATAAAAAAGCAGCTGGAGGTGAATAGCGATGTCTAATAATGAGAAGCCGTTCTATATTGATTTTCCGGAAGAGGAAGCCATCCCTATCGAGGTTGATTACATCGTAACCAGAGGATTGATGCCCAAACCATCCCTGGCGAGGGGGCTGATGGATATGGCGCGTCAGCTGGGAGCGCGGGTGCTGTTCAAGGATCGAGCAGAGATTGCGCTGATCACCCTTCTTGGACTTCTCATCATGGTGTTGTTCGGCTATGCCGCCGGGGACCAGCCAAATTCAGCCTCAGCATGGTCCATATCTGTTCTCATTTTTACGATGTCGCCTATGCTGTATTTTACGATTGCGGTAATGTTTTTCGTTCAGCTTCGTACGAAGAGCACCTACGAAACAGAGATGGTGTGCAAATACAGTGTCCATCAGCTGGCTGCATTTCGGATGCTCATATTCAGCCTGATCAGCCTTGCCGCTAACCTGCTCTCGATTATGATGATTGCTGTACAGATTGAAGGATTTGATGTAGCAAGAAGCATCCTCATGTCAGCCAGCTCACTGTTTATATTTTCAGCCTTGTTCATGTCCTTCCAGCTGTATGTGAAGTCAAGATGGTCTTGGCTTGTCGCTGGGATGAGCTGGATCAGCGCTAATGTGCTGCTCTCATTGGGGCTAGGTCCAGTCTTCGAGCAGGTGCTGAACCAAATTCCACTCCTTGTTTACGGGTTTATCGCGATTATGGGCTTCTTGTTGTATGTTCGGCATCTGAAGCAATTATTTCAATTACAGCAGGCAGGAGGCTATAGATAATTCATGCTAACCATTAATCAAGTTACTAAGAAATTCGGCGCTTTTACTGCGCTGGAGGAGATCAGCTGTGAGCTTGCCAATGGGGTATACGGTCTGCTGGCTCCAAACGGAGCGGGCAAAACGACATTGATCAAAATGCTGACTACGCTTCTTTTTCCAACGAAAGGCGAGATCCTGTATGGAGGAGAGGATATCGTGCAGATGGGCGAGAGATACCGGGATGTACTCGGCTATTTGCCGCAGCAGTTCGGATACTATAAGAATGACACACCTGTGCAATATCTGCACTACATCGCTGCTCTAAAAGGGATGGAAAGGGCACAAGCAGCCGTCAAGATTAATGAATTACTGTCGCTTGTAGCACTAGAGAGTGTGAAAAATAAGAAGATGAAGAAATTTTCGGGTGGGATGATACAGAGAGTCGGTATTGCGCAAGCGATGCTGAATGATCCTGAAATTCTGATTCTGGACGAACCAACGGCAGGGCTTGACCCGAAGGAACGGGTGAGATTCCGGAATTTGCTTACCCGGCTGGCGCGTGATCGAATTATTATTTTATCTACACATATTGTGTCTGATGTAGAGCTCATCGCAAACGAAATATTGATGATCAAGGATCGGCGTTTGCTGTATAAGGAGAGCGTTGAGTCCTTGTGCGGACGTCTTGAAGGCAAAGTTTACGAGACGGAGCTGAGCTATGAAGAGGCTGAAGCACTGAAAGACAGATATTTGATCTTGTCCGAGAAACAGGAACTCGGCAGGCTGAAGGTTCGCTTCTTATATGAAGCAGGTGAGCCGGATATAGTCTCGAGTAAAGTGGTACCAAGCCTTGAAGATGTATTCATATACACTTATCAGGATGAGGTGAACCTTGCAGGAGATGAAGTCTATGTGGGGCATTAAAGGCTATGAACTGAGAAAAGTGCTGAAAGCGCCTGTTTTTCCTATCCTGCTCGTTATCTTCATTCTGTGGAATGTGTTTCTGATCTGGCCGGTGACGTATATTAAGGAGGATTTAAAGCTCGTTAATGAGCTTGCGGCAGCATACGGAGTGGAAATGGATGAAGCCGCTCTTGCGGGTCTGGGTCAGAAGGCACATGAATTGCTGGGTGAAATGAATACAGTAACTGAATCAAGAACGGAGCAAAGTTATGAAACGGCAGCGAGCTTTTTCGAGCAGGCTAATCTGACGAAATATGTATACAATCAGCCTGGTTTATACGATGATGAAGAGCTGCAGATGTTCCATCAAGCGAGGCTGATTGAGCATTATTATACGAAGTCACAAACCGCAGATACCGTCTACAAGCAGCTGGATGTACAGGCCTATGCGGAGGGAGCAATGGAGCTGTATGGTGTTTCAGGCAGTCCCGCTGAATATATACGGACACAGTTTGCTGCTCTTGGAGAGCGGCTGGTGGAATTAATAGACAATGAAGAGCATAAGCAGTTGTTTTTTGATGGGGGCATGTACCGCATGCATTCCACTTTGTTCGAAACCCTCTTTGGCGGAATCGCCATTGAGCTTATGGTATTTGCTGTGCTGATTACAGGTATGATCTGCAAATACGAAACAGAACAACGCAGCGAGCATGTCGTCTATTCGACCCGAAGAGGCCGCAAGCTGATGCGGGATAAGCTCGCCGCCTCATTAACCGGCTCGTTCATCTCAGGTGTGCTCCTGATTACAGCGAGTTTGGGAGTCTATTTTATAATGGCAGATTATTCAGGGCTGTGGAATGTGTCCATGAGCAGCATATTTGTATCCGACAAGAACTTCCCTTATATCCCGTGGTGGGATTTAAGCTTCTTACAATATTTACTGCTGGTCATCCTTATTTTTGTGATTGCTCAGCTGATGTTTAGCAGCCTGGCGTTCATTATTTCAATTTTTGTAAGGAACAGTTACTTTGTATTTGCGGTCTTTGCTCTATGTTTAGGAATTATTGTTGGATGGCGGTCATTTATTCCGTCAGATCACTTTTTGATCCTGGCCAGTGTATTTAACCCGTTCCATATGATATTGGAAGCCCAATATATGTTCATGGGTCAATCGATCTTTCGCACGTACAAATGGTATGAACTTATTACGCTCATGAGCTGGACTATCCTGCTGGCATTTGGGGTTCTCTTATCTATGCTCAAATTTCGAAAGCAGGGGCTGTGAAAGGAGGAGTGATGCGTGAAGTTAATAGGGTATGAGCTGCGGAAGATTTTTAATCGTAAGGTGCTTGTTTTTCTTGCTTTGTTCCATGTGATTTTTTATTTCATGTACTTGGAATTTTCATTTAAATATTTTCCTAATGGCAGACCGGATGGAGACATGCACCATGTGACGATACAGATGCTCGGGCAGTACGGAGAGCGTATGGATAAAGAAGAATTTGAGGATTTTAAGCAGCAGTTAACGGAGCTGGAGCAGACGGCAGACCAGCTTATCAAATCAGATCCTTACTTCAAGGAATACAGGGTCAGTTCTTTTGAGGAATTCAAGCAAAAATCAGGCGAAGGAATCCTGCCATTTGAAGTCAATAGTTATATCTATAATCACAAAGAGCGCGGCGACTTGATATGGGAAATAGCGGCTAGAGAGAGTCTTATTGAGCAATATGAGAGTAAGAATACTGCCGCAATCAGTGATTTAAATGATGAACAGCTGAAGAAGGTTGAACAGTATGAACAAGACGGCACTTTTACTTCTATTTTCTCAGGTGAGTTAATGGAGAATTACAGAATTCAGCTTGGGTTCCTGCAAATCCTGGTCTTGGTGAGCAGCATGTTCCTTATCATCCCCATGTACATCAAGGATCGCAACAATGGAGTTATCTATTTACAATACTCATCCAAAGCAGGTCGAAAACACTTCCTGATCAAATGGGCAGCGGCAATTTTGGCGGTGACGATACTGTATGCCGTTCAGCTCTCCGCATTCTTCATGCTCTATTCTGATGAGATCAAGAGTGTGTTCTACTTCATTTCGATTAACTCCTATTTTAACAGCTGGGTGGGCCCGTATTGGTATGATCTAAACTTCATGGAATTCATCCTGATTACGATGGGGCTCTTGTACGTATTGCTTCTGTTGTTCACCACAGTGACTGCGCTCATCTCAAGCCTGGCTCGCAATTACGTTACGATTATTGCAGCCCTCGTTCCCTGCGTCATTTGGCTGCTTAGTCCATTCTTCGATATGATGCTGTTAAGAACCGCGAGCCTATATGATCCGATGATTTTGCAGCCCCTTCTATATGGCGCATTTATACTGATTGTTGTTCTGTTCTTGCGGCATCGGTGGAGAAGAGAACGCGTGGGAGATTTAAATTAATATTGTGGACGAGAATTCTGTAACTAGCATACGTATGCACAATGATCTCTTACAAGAGGTCATTGTGCGGCGTAATATGAACATAGGAGTTGAATTTTCCTGATTAATGTATGGAATAAATTCACCATTTACAAGAGTTTAATATGATATATTACTAGAGGATGTCACTTATACATAAGAGGAGAGACGTTAGATGCCGGCCCAATTTCTAATCGGACAATATGGTGGCTTTGATCTGGGTAAATATGAAAGGGATTTCAGAAGTCATTTTTTTGGGATTGAGAATTGTTTATATGAGTCTGAGGAGGATTTTGACAGACTCTTGTCTTGTCCAATAAGGATGGATTTAAGTATGGATTTCATTTCGCTCCTCGTGCTGGGCAACATGAATTTCGGGATGCGCTGTTTATGTCCTCAGATGAGAACACTAGAGAAGAAGCGTTTCGTTTCATTGAACAAGAGCTGGAGTATTTGTGTGATAAGCATTTAAAGCCAGAATATGTGCTGTTTCATTATCCGAAGCCGGTAAGACTGGATCCGCAGAAGGAGTGGGATCTATGGTATTTCGACAATGAAGCGGAGTATGAATGGGAGAATGAACACTCTCAGATATCTTTTGAACGGAGCAGTGAAGAGATATTCCAGAGGTTATCCAGCTATGGCGAACAGTACGGCTTTACTCCGGTTCTTGAATTTGATGCCGTGCCGAGTATCATCGTGGATACGGACCTGCTGATTCGTTTGCTGGAGAAGTATCCTTGTATTCGAATATGTCTGGATACGGCACGGTTGTTCCTTCAAACATTGACTGATCCGGAATTTGATGCGATGAAAGTTATTCGCAAGTACGCCTCCTATGCTAAGCTAATTCATCTATCCAATGCCCGCTACACAGTTCATCATGTTCTAAGGCATCATCCGGTACTGCCGAAGTTATCTCCTGATGATGGCTGGGCTCCGATTGAGGACTATCTTAGGACCATTCGGAAGCTGAATTCGGACATTCTTATTTTGTTTGAGCACCGATCTGACCGTATTACAGATGCAGAGCTTGCAGAGTGTTATGAATGGGTAGATGGAATTATGAATAGGGAAAAAACAAGTATAACTAATCAATGACTTCAATGTGGATTATGTGCTTGTTAAGATATAAACTGCAAGCAAGTTACTAGAAGGAGTATCGGTCATGAATTTGATAGGGGAAGCCATTAAATTAAGAAATGAAGGCAACAAGGAAGAAGCGCTTGAACGATTGCTGCAATTATTAAATACAATTGAAGCAGAGCAAGCGGCTCAATTAAATTATCAGATTGCCTGGACTTATGATTCTTTAGGACTTGAGAAAGAAGCTGTTCCCTATTATTTGGACGCTATATCGATGGGGATACAGGGAGAAGATAGATCAGGGGCTTTGTTGGGACTGGGCAGTACGTATCGAACCTTAGGTCAATATGAAGCTGCCGAGAACGTATTAAGGCAAGGTATAGATGAATTTCCGGAGAATAAAGAGTTTAGAGTCTTTCTTGCGATGGTCCAGTAATCTAAAAGAATATGCAGTTGCAATGCGACTGCTGCTTGAGGAAATCGCTGAGAATTCTAGTAATTCCGGAGTTCAGAGTTACAGAAAGGCTATTGCCTTCTATGCGGATAAGCTGGATCAGCGTTGGGATTAACTAGTTAGGAAAGTCGTAACCTAGTCTTCATTAATTAGGATTATAGATGACTTGTGCCGGAGAACATTTCCATTTATCCTATAGAAAGGCTGCATGGTGGTAATCATATACTTTGCAGCATACAGCTAGGCTTTAATACATACGAAAGAGGTAGAGCAGCACATCGATGAGGCCAACAAGAGCTATTAGGATTACTCTTTGCCCTACATTACTGTATTTATGGGACTTGCAGGAATTTTTGAAGAATTGCTGTTCAGAGGAATCATTCAGAATTTGCTGTACATGTTTTTTGATATGGAATGGCTGGCCATTACAATAACATCTTTACTATTTTTAGCCTTTCATTTTTCATATTTCAAGAAACCGATCATGTACATCAATATCGCCATCCCAGGCTTTGTGTTCGGGGTGTTATATTTTGCAACTGACAATTTGATGACCCCTATCCTGGTGCATAGTTTTCAAACCAAAGTGGCGTAATCGTGAAATCGTAGATACAACGGAAATAGCACGAATATAATTATAAACAGAGATCACAATATTGTGATTTAATTTACGGACCTTGTAAGTTTTTTCGTTAATTCACTTGCTAACTTCAATTTTGTAGTATAAAATGACATCAATATTTAAATACGATGAAGAGGAATAGTACATCATTCCAAGCGCTCAGAGAGCTGTTGGCCGGTGCAAAACAGCCGCATAGGAATGTTGGAACTCGCCTTGAAGTAGCTCGCTGAACTGTAGTAGGTGGAGCCGGAGTCCTAACCGTTATCAATTAGGGGATATAAGGTCATTCATTACTGGACCTGTATCTGCCTGAGTGCATACCGTATGGTATGAATTAGAGTGGTACCACGTAAGATGTAAAGTCTTTCGTCTCTTAGTTAAGAGATGGAAGGCTTTTTTTGCATCCATAAATCAGATGTACATACTATTGGGAAAAGGGTGGTCGTTATGATGAAAAATGTGGAGAAGTATGCCAGAGGTTATTTTATGCCCCCGAAGACAAGCATGAACTGGGTAAAGAAAGAATATATTTCCGAAGCACCGACTTGGTGCAGTGTCGATCTTCGAGATGGAAACCAGGCACTTGTTGTACCCATGAACCTTGAAGAGAAGCTGGAGTATTTTAATCTCCTTGTACACATTGGCTTCAAAGAGATTGAGGTTGGATTTCCAGCGGCATCCGAGACTGAATTTGCTTTTCTCAGAACCTTGATTGAGCAGAACCTTATTCCAGATGACGTAACGATTCAAGTACTTACCCAATCGAGAGAACATATTATTCGCAAGACCTTTGAATCCCTTAGAGGAGCTAAGAAAGCGGTCGTCCATCTGTACAACTCAACCAGCCTTGCACAGCGTGAGCAGGTGTTCCGTAAGTCCAAGAAAGAAATTATAGATATTGCGGTATCTGGAGCAAAGCTGTTGAAGCAGTGTGCAGAGGATACAGAAGGGAACTTTAAGTTCCAGTATTCGCCTGAGAGCTTTACCGGTACGGAAATTGAATTTGCCCTGGATATCTGCAACAGTGTACTCGATGTATGGCAGCCCACAGCTGACAATCAGGTGATTATTAATCTGCCTGCTACCGTATCGATGTCCATGCCGCACATTTATGCGAGCCAGATCGAATATATGAGCGAACACTTAAACCATCGTAAACATGTGATCTTGTCAGTACATCCACACAATGATCGAGGCACCGGCGTTGCTGATGCAGAGCTCGCGATGCTGGCGGGGGCACAGCGAGTGGAAGGAACATTATTTGGTAATGGAGAACGCACAGGAAATGTAGATATCGTCACTTTAGCACTGAATATGTATTCTCACGGAGTTGATCCACATCTGGATTTTACCAATATTCCTGAGATCATCTCCGTATACGAACGCCTGACGAAAATGAATGTGGATGAGAGACATCCTTATGGCGGCGAACTGGTATTCACCGCATTCTCAGGCTCACACCAGGATGCCATTGCCAAGGGGATGAAATGGCGTGAGGAGGAGCAGCGTGCTCACTGGTCTGTTCCTTATCTGTTAATTGATCCGATTGATATTGGACGTGAATATGAAGGAGATATCATTCGGATCAACAGTCAATCCGGTAAAGGGGGCATCGGATTTATTCTTCAGCAGAAATACGGTCTTGATCTTCCACCGAAGATGCGCGAAGACTTTGGATATGTCGTCAAGAATGTATCAGATCGAACGCAAAAAGAGCTGATGCCAAATGAGATCTACGATATCTTTATTGAAGAATATGTAAACATTGCTGCTCCTGTCGAATTTGTGAAATATCAGTTTCCTGATGATGAGGACTTCCATACGATTGTAACGATCCAATCCGGAGGAGAAGTTAAACAAATTACGGGAAATGGGAACGGTAGACTGGATGCCATTAATAATGCGCTGCAAAATCATTGTGGATTAGAGTATACAGATCTGGTATACCGTGAGCATGCATTAGAGACAGGTTCTAAGTCCCAAGCTGTTTCTTACATCGGAATTACTTCCAGCAATGGAACAGTATTCTGGGGCTGCGGCGTTGACGCCGATATTGCCAAATCCTCTGTAAAAGCTTTGTTTAGCGCCGTGAATAAGATGAATAAGAAGCAGTAATCTAAATGAGATTGTCAATCAGGTAGGGCATCTCCATCGCTTGTCTAAAGATGGTTTGGTTTAAGCGAACTTAAGAATAAAACTACAGATCTGTGTAATGAAACAACAAAAGAGGCGTTCTTGTGGAACGCCTCCTCTTCATTAAATCAAATTAGTAACCGCCAAATCCGCCGCCAAATCCGCCCCATCCGAAAGATGCAGCAATGATAACCAAGAGGATAAAGAGAACCAGGATTGCACCGATTCCGTATCCGCCGCCTTGGCCGTAACCTCCAACTACTCCGCTCACAGAAATTCCTCCTTTACTATCAAGATAGAATATCTTATGTTGCATCGAGACTATTGGTCTGGACTATTTTACCCTTAATTTCATGATCAGGGCCCTGTCTTAATGACTCAAATTCAGTAACCACCAAATCCGCCAAGACCGCCCCAACCGAATGAAGCGGCAATAATGACGAGGAGAATAAAGAGTACCAAGATCGCACCAATTTTATTTCCACCGCCGTAGCCACCAACGCCACAACTTTCTACTACTCCACTCATCTAAAAACCTCCTTTGATCGAAGATAAGATAGGGTATGACAGAAAAATGGAAATGATCTAGACGGATGTGGAATTGGCAAAAGAGAAATTTATTTAACAATGCTGTGAAGTTGTAATATAATCTGCTCATCCCCATCGAGAGGATTATGTAAGGGTGGCGATATTTTATGTTGATTATAAACACTTTCTAAGCAGATTTCATATTTCCAGCTCACCAGGACAGTCACATCAGGGAATGATCGAATTGGTATTCGCACCCTGCAAAACTGCATGCAGACGATACCTTTTTGTTTGATTATTCGCGTTTTTATCGAGATATACAAGCTGCAAGAAATTAATTAACTATAATTAATCTTTACCCTTGTGGGAGAGAAGAAGAGAATGTAAGGTGATTTTTGGATAACAAAAATTATTGATCTAATAATGGTGGATAAAAAGGAGGACTAGAAGCGTGACTGAATTTGTTCGCACGCCCCCGGTCGGAGAGATCGCGAAGTTTATCGCGAATATAAATAAGAGTAAGAGCAGCAACGTTGGATATGCAGGGGGCAATAGACACGAAATCGAGGCTTGTTTGACTGAAAAATTTTCTGATCTATCTCTTGATGAGTCGATTATTGTCTATATGGAGCAGGGAGAAATCGTTGGCTTCCTCGGGTTTGATGTCGACCTGGAAGAAGGAGCGGCAGAAATTTGGGGGCCTTTTATCGATACGGAGTCTGGACCTTTATGGCAGAGAATTGCCACAGATCTATGGAATACAGGAGTAGCGAAGCTGGGGAACCGTGTACATACGTTTAAAGGATTCTATAATGCCGCGAATGATCGTGCTAGAGAGTTCATGAACCAGTTAGGGTTTGTTTATAAGCAGAAGGAATCTGTTCTTGTAATTAGAAGAAGCAGCGCAAAATTGGAGCAAGGGAGATCCCGCATAGATAGTAAGTCGAATAACTCCATTGCAGCTTGGGATAAGCGATGGAAAGAAGCCTTTTCGATCTTACATGATCAGTGTTTTCCAAGTACCTACTATAATTCTTCGGCAATCCTTGAACGTCTAAGTGACGAGAATCGGTTGTTTCTATATCTACAAGAAGAAGAACTCCTTGGTTATATCTACACCGAAGGAAATGAAGAACATGCTGAAGGGAGTGTGGAATATATCGCGGTATCTGCTGCTGCTCGGAATAAGGGGATTGGCACTGAATTAATACGATATGCGGTAACGGACTTGTTTGACAGACCTATTGAAGAGATCAGATTATGTGTGTCGAGCTCGAATAGTACAGCACTCGGGATATATTTGAGGGCGGGTTTTATTGTCGAACATGAACTTGATTTCTACATTTTAAATACAACAAAATAGTGAAAGAAGCCTGTATTTGTCCTGAACTAGGGGGGATATAGGCTTTTTTTTTACTTTAAATGAATATGCTGTGTTTCCTATTCTAGTACATTTCGACTATTCCTATATCATGATTGATACAATATGTAGCACTAAATTCCTGTTTTTTAATATTAGGGTTCGAGATTACGAGTCAAAATGACAAAAGGTCTATGGATTATACAGCATTCATCCATTGGTAGAATAGAATGTGATGTCAAATTACTTCACCTTAGTGGTTTGATATGTTCGATTTGATGCGAAAATAGCTCGAGATTTGTGTAAAATCAAGGGGTTTGACAACAAATCTACCATCATATGAGGGACAACAGGAAATTCTACAATGTTTTTAAGAGTGTTGAATTAGAATAGTTTTCGAACAACTTCAAGCTACATAGAAGAAGTTTATCGAAAAAGGAGACATGCGATGAGCAGAAGAGAAGAAGATTGATAGAGCATTGTAGAAACTTAGCTTACATTGAATAGTATAAGGAGGAGTAGTATGCAGTCTAAGCCCATTCGACGCAGATTGATGTCACTATCGGTTGTCTCCACGTTATTCCTATCCACTGTATTTCCCGCAGTAGTCTCCGGAGCAGAGGCTAGCACCAGAAAGTTTGACCCTTCCGTGTTTAATGTAGATCAGAACAAGCTGAATTCTCTTCTCGATGGTGTCACATGGAATAGTGGCAAGAAACAAGAAGCATTAGAAAGTGCTGGTCAGAATGCTAGTAACGGTTCAAAGATTCAATCCTATTCACAGAGTGAAAATTCCAAACGAGCTTCCTCAGTGATTGTACCTCAAAATTATGTTCCAGAATCAGACGGTACAAGCACGATTAGTGTAATCGTAGAGTTATCAGAAGAGCCGATTGCTCTCTATGAATCTAAGTCTTCTCAAAGTTTAAGTTCGGCAAATAACAATCAGCGCAGCCTCATTCAGAAGCAGCAACAGACTTTTGCCTCTGCTGCCAAAAGGCTTAATGCTACGCTGAAGACACCATACTCCGTGGTTTTCAACGGATATGCAGTAGATATCCGGGCTGATCGGGTCGAAAGCTTACTAGCGATTCCCGGTGTCAAAGCCGTTTACCCGGATAACGAAGTGAAAGCTACCCCAATAAACAGTATTACTCCGAATATGGATGAAAGTGCCCCCTTTATTGGTTCAGATACGTTTTGGGATATCGGTTATGACGGTACAGGCATCAAGGTAGGCGTGCTGGATACAGGGATCGATTATGAGCATCCAAGCTTAGCTGATGCATACAAAGGCGGTTATGATTTCATCGACAATGACGATGATCCTTATGAAACTCCGCCCAATCCGAATGATCCTGAAGCTGCAACAGATCATGGAACACATGTGTCCGGGACGATAGCCGGCCGCGGTAATCCGCTAGATCCAGAAAGTGGAACCGGCTGGGTGAGGGGTGTAGCTTATGGAGCTGATTTGTATGCATACCGTGTGCTCGGCCCAGGTGGAAGCGGTCCGACTTCAGGCGTTATTGCGGCGATTGAGCAATCGGTTGAAGATGAAATGGATATCATAAATCTGTCTCTGGGAAGTGAAATGAACAACGAATTCGATCCCGCTTCCGTTGCGCTTAACAATGCAGCTTTGGCTGGAGTCGTAACTGTAGTTGCCAATGGTAATTCGGGACCGGATGATTATACGCTTGGTTCGCCGGGAGCTGCCGAAATACCAATCTCGGTAGGTGCTTCAACTCCACCTCTCAATGTACCAACGGTTGACGGCGAAGGACTTATCACCTCTTATGGCAGCCTGATGACGTTCTCTCCGGATTTATCCTCACTGGATGGAGAATCAATAGAGGTCGTTTATGCAGGTCTTGGAACAGTAGATGAAACAGAAGCGGTCGATTTGTTAGGAAAGGTCGCTCTTATCCAAAGAGGCAGTATTTCCTTTGCTGAGAAATCTGTAAATGCACAGGCTGCGGGTGCTGTAGCTGCCATTATTTATAATAATGAATCAGGGAACTTTGGTGGAACCTTGGGTGCACCAGGGGATTATATCCCGACTCTAAGTATATCTCTTGAGGATGGTACAGCCTTAAAGAGTAAGATCGAAGCTACACCTGGTTATGAAATTACATTCGGGATTGACTTGCAGCAGGACTTAATGGCAGATTTCAGCTCAAGAGGTCCAGCTCTTCCTAAGTACGGTATCAAACCGGATATTTCAGCACCTGGTGTTGCAATCCGATCTTCCATTCCAGCCTACGGAGGGGATTATTCAGAAGCTTATGCGGACTTCCAGGGTACAAGTATGGCTACACCACATGTTGCGGGAGCAGCTGCCCTGCTGTTGGATAAGGATGCCAGCTTAACTCTATCTGAAATTAAAGGTTTAATGACCAATAATGCGCTTAAACTGAGTGATCTAAATGGTAACCGGTATGAGCATAACATTCAGGGGGCCGGCCGGCTTGATCTAGAGAGCACCTTGGAAGCGAAGTCAGTAGCCTTGGTTCAGGAGGAGACAACGGCAGTAGAGTCGGGAGATGAAACTCCTTATGAAACCGGACTATTAAGCTACGGAATACTGGATGGAGGATCGACATCAACCAAAACGCTTGAAGTTAGCGATATCGTGGGTGAAGCATCTTCCTACACTGTATCCACAGAGTGGTACGGTACGGCTCCTGGTACGCTGAGTGTTAGTGAATCCAGTATTACTGTTCCAGTGAACGGACAAGCTTCGATTGATGTAACGATTGCAATGAATAATGGGATAGCAGATGGAAATTACGAAGGTGAGATTATCTTGACAGAAGCAGGAGGTCACCAGCTCCAAATTCCGGTCTATGTATACGTTGGTGAGCCTGTTGAAATTCCTGTCGTATCTGATGTTGCAGTTGACCCGCAATTCTTCTCTCCAAATGAAGACATGCTTTCTGATTATACAGATATCTATTTCTCTGTTAATTCCGAAAATAGCTATGTATCATTGGATGTTTATGATCTAACTACTGGTGAGTGGGTCGCGGTCATTGATGAAACGGAGGGCGGACTTGAACCGGGAGATTATTGGATCCCGCAATGGGATGGAACGGTAAATGATTATGGTCCGGAAGATTTCAAACTTCAAGATGGTATCTACGCTGTTGCACCATTCGCATTCTCTAATGGTGAATGGATCGAATTATTAGATCAAGCGTATCCCTTTGTTTTAGATACTGAAGCACCTGTGTCATCTTTAAATGATCCAGAAATTACTGTTGAAGGTAATATCGGAACGATTCGTGGGCGAATTGAATCTGACCTTATGGTAGATGCCTTGGGAAATTATTCAGGTATTGTAGTAGAAGCAGGTTATCTTCTAGATGGAGACTGGGAATATACGGTTGGCTCGATCTCGGATAATGGTGAGTTTACTATTGAAGTGCCAATTGTAGAAGGTCAAAATGAATTTGAAGTCTACGTATATGATTATACAGGAAATGGGTTTATTGAACCGTCTCATCTTGTCAGCTACGAAAGTGACGGGGAAGAACCTGGCGAACCAACTCCGGGCGAAATCTCCTTAACGGTTGATCCTTCCGCGGATGAAGTGGATGTCAATGAATCCTTCAATCTGGACATTGATTTCTCTGAAGTGGAAGATCTCTATTCTGCTCAGTTCAGCTTGACGTATGACGAGGATTTGATAAAAGGTACAACGGCACCAAGCGTTGTTCTATCAACATACCAGGAAGAGCAGAATCCGGGCGTAACACCTTACGTCTATGAAGAAACAACGGCACTCGGTAATGGGCTAGCGAAAACAGACTATGTCATTACTCTGGTCGGACTGGAGTCTGGATATACCGGTGAAGGAGCACTCGCATCATTTAACTTCGCTGGCGCAAGTGAAGGTGAGTACGACTTCGAGTTATCGAATGTTCGTGCACTGAACAGTACATCTGCAGATATTGCCGTCGGTGATGTAACCGGAGCGTCTGTAACGGTAACAAGTGATCCTTCACCAGGTCAATACTCCATTACAGGCAGCATAGATGCCGAAGCCTTTGCTGACAGTGTCGATTACAGTGAGACTTGGTACCAAGGTGCGGATGGCGTGCACAAGGTCGTTGTGGAAGCTGTAGATGGCAACGGTACTGTAGCTGGAGTGGGAACAGTTCGAGCTGACGGCACGTACACCATTGAGGTTCCTGAAGGAACTTACACGGTTCGCGTTGTTGTTCCTGGTCACATTACGGAAACAGCAGGCGTAACCGTAGATGGCAACGAAACATTGAACTTTGGTCCGCTGACAGCGGGTGACGTTAATAATGACGGTGCTGTGAATCTCGTGGATCTGCAGCTTACAGCCAAAGAGTTCGGTAAGACAAGAGGCTCTGCATGGGCAAATGCCAAGGCATCTGCTGCGGATATCAATCGCGACAGTGCAGTAGACCTACTGGATATCTCTTATATCATCGGTAACTACGAGCTGTAATTGTTAATCTTAGTAATAATCAATTTCATAACTCAATAAAAAGGTGAATTTGAAACTATATATAGACAAATCAAATCATTTTGATCTATATATACCGCAGTAAGCTGGAGGGAGGACCACAAGTCCTCTCTCCTTACATATTAAGAAGACAGGAGCTGTACTCTTGATGATCAAATCTCCGATATCGAAGAAATTAGCCACGATTCTACTGGCAAGCAGTCTAGTATTTACTTTAAATGCTGCAGCGATCTTCGCTGCAGAATCCACAGCAGTCACCAAAGCCGCGAGCAGTGGCTCTGAGCTTCCAATGGTTCGACTTGTTCCGTCCTCTTACCATGTCAAGTCAGGAGATATCGTTGAAGTTGCGATCTGGCTGCAAGGCTTTACTGGGGATTACAGCAAAGTACAGGGCTATGAAGTTCACTTAAATTTTGATAAAGCACTCCTTGTGCCTGTAGAAGGGGAGACCAAGCTTACTCCAAGTGTATTTAAGAAATCGAGCAATCCGATGAGCCTGCTAAATAAAGTGAATTCGTCAGGTACCGTGCAAATTGCCGAGGCGATTACATCGAAGAGTGCCAAGCTGTTTACGGGATATGGGAAGGTAGGGACGGTTAAATTCCGTGCTGTGAAGGCGGGATCAGCTAAGCTGAGTCAATCCAAGTCCATTATTATTCAGCCCGATAATCCAGGAATCAACATTGTCCATCAGGTGAATCATCCTACAATTACGATCTCAGCAAACGGTGCGGGAACAGGTAAAGTGAATGAAGTGGTTGAGACTGTAGGGGATAAGGCTGAGAAAAAGGTCAGTCTGCCGACGAGTAAAGAGATTATCTCGGGGTTTAAAGATCAGTCGGCATTAACTAAAGTCAAATGGGCAGAGAATGCCATCATCAGTCTGGCAGCGAGTGAAGTGCTTGTCGGTACGAACGAGGGTAACTTTGAACCGCTCCGGCATATGACAAGAGCGGAGTTTGCGAAAGCGGCTGTTACTGCGCTCGAGCTGGATATGACTCAGAAGATAGTGCCTTCCTTCTCCGATATCAACACGACCGATTGGTATTATGATTATGTAGAAACGGCGGCAAGCTACGGACTGATTCAAGGGTCAGCCAATAAGAGCGGAGCAATCCTGTTTAAGCCGAGCTCACCGATCACAAGAGCTGAGATTGCGGCTATTTTAACAAGATACCTAACTGAAGGAGACAGTAACTCTAGTGTCCAAACCGCTCCATTTACAGATATTCAGAGTCACTGGGCCAAATCCTCCATCTCTTATTTATACAACAACAAATTAATTCAAGGTAAATCTGAGTCTAAATTTGCACCAAATGACATGGCAAATCGTGCTGAGGTCAGCGTTATGCTGAACCGGATTCAAGATCTGGCTGATTAAATGTTTTACTCCTGAAAATTCATATGATCTTCCGTCTGCTTCTTAACTTCTAAGGAGCGGACGGTTTTTTTTGATACCTGTAAATTTCCGTGTTACGATATGATATGGGCTAAACGAATGCAAGATTGAAGCAGCCCGAATATACATAGACAGATGGAGGTAACAGGAGTGAGCCAGCAATTAAGTCAATTTGAACCCATGTATCGGTATATCGAACAGAAAGTACAGGCTGGGGCATGGCCATCTGGTGTACTTGGCATCACAGACAAAGAGCATACCATTGATCTTCGGTCTTATGGTAATCATGAGAATGGAACAAAAATAGACAGTACCAGCACTTATCCGGTATTCTCCATTACCAAGCCCATGTTTGGACTAGCCATTATGCAATTATGGGAGCAGGGCTTGCTGCATCCAGCACAGCTTATAACTGAGCTTCTCCCTGAGTTCGGTGAACAGGGTAAAGACAAGCTTGCCTTGTGGCACTTGCTGACCCACACGTCAGGACTCGATGAATCCTATATGGCAAGATGGGCTCAAGGGAAACTGGAAGCAGACGGGATGAATCATGCTAAGATCTTTACATCACTCGTATCCAGTACGTTGACGGCGGCTCCAGGCACGGCAGTTAACTACAACAATATTGCATTTACGGTTCTGGCGGAGATCATTGAGAGAGTCAGCGGAATGACCTATGAGAAATACTTGAAAACACATATTTTTGATCCGCTGGGCATGAAGGATACCGGCTTTGGTGTACCTGGAGAGAATCAGTCCAGAATGGCACCAATTGGAAGCTTTGAAGCTATAGCCGGGCGAATGGACCAGCTGATGAGTGCTAAGCTGCCTTTTGGCGGCTTAATCAGCACGGCGGATGATCTGATGATCTTTGCGAAAGCGATGCTGAATGAAACGAGATATGCCGAGGACAAGCGTCTTCTACAGCCGCTGACCTTCAGACAGATGACTACACCGCAGACACTTCATATTGCCGAGGTGGAGTCAGATTACGGATATGTATGGAAAATGCCTGCTCGTCACAAAGGGTACATTGAACGAGATATTTTTGGTCACAACGGAATCGGCGGCTGCATGGTCTGGGTCTATCCGAAGCAAGGGTATGCATTTGTGCTGATGACAGCGCAGCTGGCCAAAACGGTGGACAACATTCATGTGCACAATGTATTCTGTTCCTGTCTGAATTAGTAGAGACAACATGTAACCCGGACATCCCTTCGTAATGAACGAGAATTTTAGATCGATGTTTCGATAAAATAAACAAGGACTGACGGATTTCCGCCAGCCCTTGTTTGGTTTATACAACGTGATTATACTTCAGATCTATTAGTGCTCCAACAGCTCAACCGTTTCTTTAAGCGTATCCTTATTCCCGACATTACCAGGGAAGATGATGTAAGGGATGTGTGGGAACCTGCTCTCCTCACCTGTAATCCAGACCGGAACGCCGGGTTTGATCTGACCTGCAACGGTAGCACGCTGTACTTCAAGTCCCTTGGTTCCAATATCGCTTGACGTAATGCCGCCTTTGGCTACGATGTAGCGGGGGCGAACCTTCAGCTGCTGGACAATACTTGTTACCGCATCGGATATTTTTACCGACTGCTTCAATTCTTCATACTTCATACCTTCTCCGAGATCCAGTCGTTCACGGCGAGTATATACGGTACTCGTCTTGCCGGATGCAATGGCTTGCTCGGCAGCGGAGATGACACGCTCTGTTTCCGCTGCGAACGCCTTGTCATCGGTAACGAGATGTACGTCAAATTCGATAAAAGCGATATCCGTCAGTGTTTTTAATTGTTCAAGCTGCTCGGTTGTTTTTTGGACATGTGATCCGACAAGAATGAGACCGCCTTCATTAGAAGGAGAAGGAATTAGCTCTTCCCGGCTCAGCAGCGGCTTGTCGCTGATTCCTCCAATGACTTTGGTGAAGGAAGCCGCTGTGCGGAACATGAAATTCTTTCCGTTTCGAATCGCACGAATCAGAGCAATAGTAAAGACCTTCACGTCTACATCGTCAACGGCATTCACCACGACTTTGTTAAATTGTTGGACCTGCATTAGCTGCTCTACAATCGTATCAATGTCTACTGCACGCAGTCGATCCAGAGCAATGTAAGTGGTGTCCTTGGACAGGTAAGCGCCTTCTGATTTCTCCTCAACCCATTCACCTAGATGAGAGCTCGCATAACCAAAGGTTCGATCCTTGGCAAATTCAGTTTCGCCAGCAGGAACTAACTCCTCACCATACTGTACATAATGAATGTTGTCGATCGTATAACGTCCGCCTGCCTTGAAATAAGGAAGAATGACTTCTCCATCAAGTATTGCTCCAGACTCCGCCTGAATCGTATCCTTTAGTGTATCAGTCTCCAGTGGATAATGGCCTCGTAATGTAGAATCACCCCGGCTGATCAGGAGAAAAGGCTTGTTAAGCTCTTTAGAAGCCGCGACCGCATTGCGGGCAATTTCCTTGTGAACCTCTTCCGTCTCCGTTGCCACCATGGCACGCGAGTTCGTCAAGATGAAGAACATGGACTGCTCCTCTCGAAATCCACTCCGCATGGTGGACAAAGACCAGTCCGTGTATACCGATATGCCGTGGACGGTCTGCACACCTGTTGGATCATCGTCCAGAACGATTATTTTACGGTCTAGCTCTGTAAGTTCCTTGGATAGAAGCTGTTGTACCATCTCGTCATCTAGTGAAGGAAGATGATCAAATATTTCGGCAGCCTTCCGTTTCTCTGTTGTTCCACTCATCGTATCCACACCTTATCTATATATTGTCGTGTTTTTGCAAAATGGGTCTTTATTAAGTTAAATGCCTGGCAGAATTCCGCTGAACAAGCTTAATACATACACTGTCGCAAGCGCTGTCAATCCTGCTATAAATCCACCAAGTGTCCATACCTTCAGCGTTTGGGTAACGGTCAATTTACCAAACCGGTTGACAACCCAGAATCCGGAATCATTCGGGAGTGATAGGCCGATACCACCGGCACAGATCGCAAGTCCAAGAAGGATAGGAGATACACCAAGGTCAGTAACGAGAGGTCCCATAATACTTGATGTAGTTACCAGAGCTACAGTTGAAGATCCGAGTGATGCCCGCAGAATCTGTGTGAATATGAATGCCAGCAGCAGTACAGGAATGCTCCAGCTCTGCATGGTCGTAATCAGATAGTCACCAATTCCGCTGTGATTAATGACCGCACCGAATGCGCCCCCAGCACCGGTAATCAGGATGATCATACCGCCTGTTGCGATGGCTTCCGTGTACAATTTGCCTGAATCCTCTGCAATATAAGGCCGAAGCAGGACAATTGCAGCTAATACACTGATCAGCAGGGCAACGTTCTTGTCTCCAAGAAATCCGAACAACGTTTCAATGAATGTCCCAGGAAACAGCATTTGAGAAATGGTGTTGGCAAGGATCAGTACGATGGGAAGTGCCAGCATACCGAAGGACATCGCTGTGCTGATTTCCTTCCGTGGCAGTTGCTTAACTTCTTCCTCAATAGTGATCTCTTCTTCCGTCTTGATCCTTTTACCAATAAACATTCCATAGATATAGCCCCCAACGAGTGTAGCTGGAATGGCTACGATAATACCGTATAGAATAAACAGACCTAAATCCGAGCCTGTATTCTCTGCCACAACCATCGGCCCCGGCGTTGGCGCGATCATATTGTGCGCGGTAATCAACCCGACTCCGAGAGCGGTTACAAAGGTAACGATCGAGATTCCTGTTCGTGAGGCAAGACTCTTAAGCAGTCCGCTCAAAATGACAAATGCAGCATCAAAATAGACGGGAATTGAAACTACGGTACCGGATAAAGCCAGTCCTGCAGGTGATTTTTTAATACCGAATAATTTCAGCATGGAGCTTGCAATTTTCTCGACGGCACCAGATGCCCCCAGAAATTGACCGAATATAACACCAAGACCGATTAATATACCGACTCCGGTCAGTGTGCTCCCGAAGCCGGAGGTAACGACACCGGGAACCTCCTTCATCGGAATCCCAATGGCAATCGCGGTTGCAAATGCAGTGAAAGCGAGAGCCAGGAACGGCTCAACCTTCCACTTGATAATAAGAAGAAACAGAAATGCTAATGCGATCAGAAAGACGACGATCAGCATAGGTCCTGTTAACATGTTATTTCCACCTTTACTAGAAGATTAGGATAATTTCTACGCCTTGCGTACTTCTACACCAGCCAGCTTCTCATAATATTGCACAATCCCCCCATGATCATCAGCTTGTTTGCCATCCTTCTTAAGGGACTCGAATATATGCTTCACGTGTTCAGTAAGAGGAAGTGACATTTCGAAGGCATCAGCTGTCTCCATCACATTGGTCAAATCCTTCAAATTAATGTCTACACGACCTCCAGCTTGGAAGTTGCGTTCGATAATCATTGGAAGCTTCGCATCTAGTACAGCGCTTCCAGCAAGTCCGCCGCGAATAGCCTGATACATTTTCTCAATGTCAATGCCGGCCTTGGCTGCCAGTACGAGAGCCTCCGACATGGCGGCAATGTTTACATTTACCATAATTTGATTCGCCAGCTTGGCTGTGGCGCCGCTGCCGCTCGGACCAACCCAGGTAATATCCTTACCCATGCAGGCGAGAATGGGTCTAACTTGATTAAATGCGTTTTCATTTCCACCCGCCATAACAGACAAGGTTCCATCAATCGCTTTAGGTTCTCCTCCGCTGACCGGTGCATCCAGCATTTCGATCCCTTGCTTCTTCAAAGCGTCAGCAATTTCTGTCGCAGTGACAGGCGAAATGGAGCTCATATCGACGACGATCGAGCCTTCCTTTGCTCCGTGAATGATGCCGTCTTCACCTAAAATGACACTTTTTACAATCGCATTGTTCGGAAGCATCGTTATGATGATATCGCTTTCAACTGCGACCTGTTTAGGAGTGAGCCCAGTGTCTGCCCCAAGTCCCTTCAGCTCATCCACAGCCGAATGATTTAGGTCATTGACGATGATGTTGTACCCCTTCTTTAATAGATTCGCTGCCATCGGCTTACCCATGATCCCTAGTCCTATGAAGCCAATTCTCATGATGATTTTCCTCCTTGTATGATCGTTTGACCATTATTTTGTAATAGGTTGGTCTTAAGATTTCGCAATTTCAAATGTATTGTACACAAAAAGTTCAATAATGTACACAATAATTATAAAAATTGTATACAAAAAATACTAAATTGAATACAAAATCTAAGTCGTACTTGCTTGATTTTGGCGATTTTGCTTTTATTAGAACTGATTTTCCCCTATAATGAAGGTCAGATTCCCATTTATAGAGGGTTTTAAGAGGATGAAAAGGATGAGTACTTGATATGGCAAAGCAAGGTTTACAAGCGGCGTACATCCATTGCTATGAGCAAATTAGAGACAAAATATTGAACGGGGATCTGCCTGGCGGGACGAAGCTGGTGGAGGAAAGACTCGCTGAAGAGATGGGGGTTAGCCGAACGCCCGTTAGAGAATCCATTCGGAAGCTGGAACAAGAGGGGTTAATTAAACGCAAGCGTGTGGTTAGTCCGACGGATGAGGACCTGCGGCATATTTTCGAAGTACGGATACTTCTAGAGGGGTACTCGGCTCGATGTGCAGCGATCTACATGGATGAAGCCTCACAGAAACAACTTCAGCAGTGTATTGATAATGCACAGCACGGTAATGTGGTCGAGACGATGGAAGCGAACAAGCTGTTTCATGATATCATTGTCAAGGCAAGCCGCAACCCCGAGCTTATTAACATTATTGAGCGCATGCAATCCATCATCTATTTGTTCCGCAGAGCGGTCGTCCATTATAAGCGCCCGTTTTTGATCGAGGAACACCAGCAAATTCTGGATGCCATTATGGCCCATAATGGGGAAGAGGCCGAGAGGCTGATGAAAGTTCACCTTGAAGCTGATCTTAATTTCTATCTGCATTTAAGCAAGGATTGAAGGAGTAGCCGGTCATCAATAATGCGATGCTCATAACATGAGCACGTACTTCGGTTTTTTTGTAACCGTTTACCATTGAGCTCGTTTCCTTTAAAATAATTGTATATTGGATATGGCTGAAAGCCTGTATCACCAACTGATTTGAATCTGCATACAGCTATTATCAATAGACAGGGGTGATGGATGTGAGGGTACATGAATTCATCGTGCAATCCGAATACGTTCAGCAGGAACTCATTCAAATCTCGAATTTGGCTTCAAGCTTTGTCTCACAAATTATCATCACGTACACAGACCACAACGATAATGAGCATGTGATTGATGTGAAGAGCCTTCTTGGGATGATCCTGCAGCCCATTCATGCGGGAACGAAGATTCGCTTGTCCACGAGAGGGAAGGATGAGCTCGAGGCACTTGAAACGTTGATCGAATGCTTCAGCAGGGTTCCAGGAATGGAAGCATAACATGAGATTCATATCGTAAAAGGTTAAAGCCTGGAGATACATTTTCCAGGTTTTTTTGCTATGTTCAGATCCTTGTTGAGGCCTTGTCTATTGTTCGGATAAAGACCGCGATTATCAGGTTTATCCCATGAAATTGAGTCATTTTCGATGAAAGCGGGTATGAAAGTTACAGGTAACTTGCTTGGAAGAGCGGAATTTCAAGCATTATAGAACTATATAAATTAGAGAACAGCGAAACTTTTACTGGAAAGGGGATCACCATTGAGTAAACTTATTTTTGTATCCAATCGTCTGCCTGTCACTGTCAAGAAGAACGAGTCGGAACTCACCTACAGTAAGAGTATTGGTGGGTTGGCAACAGGACTCAAGAGCTACCATGAACAAGGAAACAGCGTTTGGGCCGGCTGGCCGGGCATCTCTAGCAATGAGCTGTCTGAAGAGGAGAAAGGGTCCATTAACACGGAACTGACAGAACAATATAACTGCCTTCCGGTTTTTCTGTCTGAGCCAGAGATTGATCAATATTATCATGGTTTCTGTAACGAAACGATCTGGCCTTTATTTCATTACTTCACAAGCCATACGGAATACAGCATCGACACTTGGGAGGCCTACAAGAGAGTTAATCAGAAATTCTTTGATGCACTGGATGAGGTCATTGAGCCTAATGATACGATATGGGTGCATGATTATCAGCTGATGCTGCTGCCGCAAATGATTAGAGAGAAATACCCGAATGCCCAAATCGGATTTTTCCTCCACATTCCTTTCCCTTCCTTCGAAATATTCAGATTATTAATCTGGCGTGAAGAGATACTTCAGGGATTGCTAGGTGCCAACCTGCTCGGCTTCCATACTTATGATTATGTTCGGCATTTCCTCAGTACAGTACGTAGAATACTCGGCGTGGAACACAGCTTGAACAAACTCAGCTATGAGACACATACCGTACAGGTCGAAGCATTCCCAATGGGAATTGATTATGATTATTTCTCCAAATCGAGTACAGCTGAGCTGTCGAGTGAACTGGTGAATTTTGTAGAAAGCACGCGCAGCATCCAGAACATTCTGTCTATTGACCGGCTGGATTATACCAAGGGTATTCCTGACCGAATCAAAGCCTTCAAGCGGTTCTTGACGAAATACCCGGAATATCACGAGAAGGTTCGTCTGAATCTTATTGTTGCACCTTCCCGAGTGGAAGTGGAAACCTATGACACGTTAAAAAAACATATCGAAGTGCTCGTCAGTGAAGTGAATGGCCAGTTCGGTACGGTGAATTGGATGCCCATATGGTTCTTCTTCCGCACATTCAGCCAGGATGATCTAATTGCCTTCTATCGCCATAGTGATGTACTGCTGGTCACACCGCTTCGGGACGGTATGAACCTGGTGGCGAAGGAGTATATTGCTTCACGCAATGATTATAAAGGGATGCTGGTGATGAGTGAAACAGCAGGAGCGGCAAGCGAGCTGGGTGAGGCTGTCATCGTTAACGCGAATGATCACGGTGCGATTGCTGAAGGACTTAAGACCGCGCTTGATATGCCAGATCATGAGAAGATTGAACGCAACAAGATGATGCATCATCGTCTCTCCAGATATAACATCAATTTCTGGGCGGACGAATTTATTACCGCTCTGCAGAATAGCGAGACAGAGGCCCTGCAAACCAAGCCGATGCTCGATGTCTCTGATTCTTCTGCGATAAAAACAGCATATACGGATGCAGAGCGTCGCCTGATCCTGCTCGATTATGATGGGACCCTTGTCGGCTTCAAGCCGACTCCGGACCAAGCAAAACCGGATGAGGAACTCAGACAGCTGCTGGCGAACCTGTCGCAGGATCCGAAGAATACGGTGGTCATCATTACAGGCAGAGATCGCGGCGTCATCGAGAAATGGCTCGGTGATCTGAACCTTCATTTGATTGCCTCCCATGGTTTGTGGTTTAAGCAAGCTGGTGAAGAATGGATCAAGACCATTAATGTTGATAATGAATGGAAGGACAGAATTCGCCACATTCTCGAAATGTATACAGACCGGATGCCAGGCTCGCTGATTGAAGAGAAGGAATTCTCGCTAGCTTGGCACTATAGACAGTGCGAGCCAGATGTCATCGCGCTTAAGCGGGATGAGCTTAGAGAAGCGCTGCTATCGATCACGCAGTCCATGAGTATTGGTGTGCTTGAAGGAAACAAAGTATTAGAGGTGAAGGACAGCCGGATCAATAAGGGACACGGGGTTCATTTGCTAACCCGGGCCGAAGCCTTTGATTTTATTATGGGTGCGGGTGACGATTATACAGATGAAGACATGTTTAATGCGCTTCCGGAAGAAGCGTTCTCTATAAAGATCGGTTCCGGCAACACAAATGCTAAATATCAACTGAAAACAAATAAAGAATTCAGAACACTGCTTAAAAAGCTTGAGGAACTAAGCGATACAGCTCAGTTGCATCCACAACAGCAGCAATGAGGAGGAGAACAACATGAAAATTCGTAAAGCCATTATTCCGGCAGCAGGTATGGGGACTCGCTTCCTTCCGGCAACCAAAGCGATGCCCAAGGAAATGCTCCCGATTGTAGATAAACCGACCATTCAATATATTGTAGAGGAAGCTGTTGCTTCCGGTATTGAAGATATTATCATTGTGACTGGGAAGAGCAAACGGGCCATTGAAGACCATTTTGACAATTCATTTGAACTCGAGCATAATCTGGCCGAACAGCATAAATGGAAGCTGCTGGATGAAGTGCGCAAATCGTCTGAGATGGCAGACATTCACTACATTCGTCAAGGCGAACCGCTTGGGCTTGGTCATGCGATATGGTGTGCCCGTAAATTTGTTGGCAATGAACCCTTTGCCGTCATGCTAGGAGATGACATCGTTGAATCCAAGGTGCCTTGTCTCAAGCAGATGATGGATGTATATGAGAAGCATGAATCTTCCATTGTCGGCGTACAGCCGGTGCCTTGGGAGCAGGTCTCGCGTTATGGTCTCGTGGATGGTGAAGAGCTGTCAGAACGAGTATACAAGGCCAATCGTTTGGTGGAGAAACCGAAGCGAGAGGACGCCCCGTCCAATCTGGCCATTCTCGGTCGTTATATATTGACGCCGCGTATTTTTGATATCCTGGGTGATATTCCTGCCGGGGTTGGCGGCGAGATTCAGCTGACCGATGCGCTCGCTAAACTAGGCCTCGAAGAGGATCTAATCGCTTATCATTTTGACGGAACTCGTCATGATGTGGGCGAGAAGCTGGGCTTCATTCAAACCACGATTCATTATGCCATGCAGAATGATGAATTGAAGGATGACCTGGCGGTTTATTTGAAAGAAGTTCTGAAGCGCAGCGAATCATTTTAATTGATCTTGCTTGTAGCCATTCTATTAGTAATATGTAATGCATATGAATACATCAAATGCTGTTAGGTTAACGCCTCATTTGCCGGTGTATCTCAGACCTTGTCTATAAGAGAGGGCAGGAGAACGGTGCAATGAGGCGTATACTGCTGTATGGAGAATATACTAAAAATAGCCGCAAATATCGGATTTAGATTATACTTGATACGATGATCATTTGACCGAGTAGGAGGAAGCAGGAGTTTGATAGAGTCAGAGAAATATGAGCACTGGCCACTTCCCGCAGGGCTGGCTGCTCTTGATATAAACGTCCACGCTCGTGAAATGCTCCATATAGGTCTAGAAGGCAGGAGGGTAGAGCGTCTGATCACAGATTCCCCCACAAGCTATATCTTAAAGCAGCTTTCTACCGATACAGTATTTACTGGAGAGAGCTGGGCATATGCTCGTGTGCTGCCTTATCTCCCTTCTATGTATCCAAGGCTGATCGCTCATTCCGAAGGAGATCATCAGGAGGATATCCCTTGGCTCCTCTTCGAAGATGTAGGAACCCTGGAACATAATGCCGATGAAGCAATGCTTCTACAGGTTACGGAATGGATGGCAATATGGCACGCTGTACCACTAGCATCCTATCCTGAGCTAACAAGTTATGGTCAGAAGCCGGGATTAGCTTCAATACTGTCCAACCTGATGTCGAAGAAAAGTATAAGTATGGATTTGCTGCGAGCGTTAGGGAGTGTTGAGAAAAGTATAGACTACTTTTTTCATCTACTGGAGAGTCACGGTTTCTCACAAGCGGTAGTATATTCACATGGAGATCTGCATCCCGGTAACTTTGGAAGAACTTCTTCCGGCAGAATTGTTGTGATGGATTGGGAGCATAACCACCGAAGTACGCCGATGTGGGATTTATATCATTTGCTTGACATGCCGCATCCACTCTTTCCAAGGAAGACGGATCCCCAAACTCGAGAAAAGGTCCTTGATACATATTTAGAATTGACCAGATCCAATGGAACAATCTATGATAAAACAGCTTTTAAGAGAGAGTATATGCTCTTCGCTGCGGCTTTTTCATTATGGATGCTGCACTTGATCGAAGGAGATTTGCAGGACTCTGATAGCATCTGGCCCCATGATAAGCTGATAAGACAACGGGAAGAAACGAGGCAGACGATACTCGGCATATTTGGAATTTTACGATAAAAAACGACAAACAGCCCCTTGTGTGCTTATGGATAGGAGGCTGTTTGTTCGTCTTTATAATTTAATCCGTTTTACTTGGATGTAAGTTCTTTTTCTATTTCACTAATGATCTCATAAGCACCATCTGATTGATTAGAACATACAACCGCATACAAGGATTGATCCGGATAGATGAGTGCACGAAAGTTTATGCCAGGATCATACCCCATAAGCACATACTTCTCGATCTCCCCCATATCTTGATTCTTCGTCATCCAGAGACCATATCCATACGCTGTGCTCTCACTCACTTCTACATGTGGAGTTAAGATTAGTTCGGTAAGCTTGGTAGACAGCAGGCTCCCTCCCAATAACCTTTCGCACAGCTTCATCATATCATCAACAGTTACATAAGCACCGCCGTCTGAACCTCCTCTCGCGGGAAGTGAGTAGATATTGGTCCGATAGCCCTGATCAGTATCTATGTAACCAAGTGCAGTTCGATCAGGCAGTGCATCCATTTCAAAATAACCTGAATCATTCATTCCAGCTTTCGCAAAAATATGCTCTGCTACGTATTCCTGAAAAGCCATTTGGCTTACCTTTTCTACGATTAATCCAAGCATGATGTAACCTGCGTTATTGTAATGAAATTTACTGTCTGCAGAATGCTTCATTTGCTCATTTTGGAACATGGGCAGAAAATCCTCAAGGTGACGAATATGATACATGGGTCGCTTGATCCATAGCTCTTCAAAGTCTTCCATGAGGTCTTCATCAAAATAATCGGGGATACCAGAGGTATGCGTCAGTAACTGATGCACGGTGATGCCCGGATCAAAATGAGGAAAGGAGTAAGAGCCGAGGCATTCGTTAATCGTTGTATTAAATTGAATTTCCCCTATATCCACCAGTTGGCAGATCGCGATGGCCGTAAACAATTTGGAGCCAGAGGCGATGCCGTAACGGGTATTCCATTGATTTAATATAAGGTCTGAACGGTTTGCGTAACCGTGTCTGAGCTTAAGTACATCCGTGTCGTTTGATTTGACGTAGATGCTTCCTGAAAAATGATGTTGTTCCATCCGTCGTTGAATTCGATCCTGCAGCGTGGTGTTCATTTGATTGATCTCCAATCTAAGTAAGAGTATTCATTCATGTTAGCATGGTGAGAGCCGGCATGGTGGTGCTAAATCAGTATAATGGTTTTTTACAAGATTCAATCTGGCAGTTACTAATTAGACCTATTGGCTCAAATTAACATTTCGAAGAAAGATACGTCGTGTTTTGTATAGATCTGAGAAGCACAAACAGCCGCTGGTACACTTATTTGTACAGTGGCTGTTTGTTATATCTAATTATCTTAAAAGGCTACAGAACACCAGATAAGCTGCCGCTATTAGCAAACAAGCGGTCGATTCGCTGTTCAACAGCCTGATCCAGAATGAGCGGAGGGGCATGATGCGGCTTGGTTCTAGCATCAATGATGACATTGTCACAACCCCAATGCTTATAGGAATATCCCGAATTCACTCCGTAAATATCATGAGAAGGATTGCTTCTGGTAAAGGTGGCCCATAAGAAATTATCAATGGATTCACTTAGGAAATTGCTGTCATCACACAAAATAATGAGCGGACAGCCCGGCATGTCTCCGCGCATATGGACCGCGTTTGTCAATTCATCGAGCTGCTGTGCTGCATCTGCATAGCTGCTAAAAGCAGGTCCTTCCAGTGCCACAACTCCTGGCAACACTAGTCTAGGATTATCGAAATTCCGGAGCCCTTGAAGCTGTTCCGGAGCTTCCATACAGAGCGCGCGCTTCTTGTCACCACATGCGGCGAAGACCACTTTGCTTCCTTGATTCAGGCCGCTGCCTGAGTAGTCCAGCGTATCAATCGTTGTATTGGTCTGAAAATGAATATCTCGCTTGAGATCAATTCGCTCAAGTATGTATGAGAAAAATTCGGATACATGATGTGTACTGATCGGCTGTTCTTCCTCTGCGGCAATGAATAAGTACTTAGCAAGACTGAGCTGTCCCGTGCCAAGAATCCGGTTCGCGATCGTAAGCAGCTCTGCCGGCTGCTTAATCTTGGTGTAAGGAGTGTACCGTTCTGAACCGATCGCCAGCAGAAGAGGATGGACTCCTGCCGCATCGACAGCGTGAACCTCTTTAACTCCGGGGACCTCCTGCTTAACTGCACCTCCGGTTAACTGGTGAATGAGCTCTCCGAATGCAGTGTCTTCCTGCGGAGGACGGCCAACGACAGTGAATGGCCAAATTGCATTATGCTTGGCGTAGACCTTCCGAACACGCATCAGTGGAAACGGATGAATCAAGCTATAGTAGCCTAAATGGTCTCCGAACGGACCCTCCGGCTTCGTATCATCGGGATGAATCTCTCCAGTAATGACAAAATCCGCATCATGACTGATACAGAATCCGTCCGCATCATATCCATATCTAAATCTTCTTCCAGATAATAGACCTGCGAACAACAGCTCACTTAATCCTTCAGGCAGCGGCATAACCGCAGAGAGAGTATGTGCTGGTGGTCCACCGATGAAGATGCTGACCTTAAGCGGCTCACCTTTACGATTTGCTTTATGCTGATGAATTCCGATTCCGCGGTGAATTTGATAATGCAGGCCAATTTCTTCATTTGCGGTGTAGTCATTTCCTGTAAGCTGCACACGGTACATACCCAGATTGGCTTTCATAATGCCGGCCTTGTCTGGATCTTCTGTGTACACCTGAGGCAGTGTCACGAAGGCTCCTCCATCCATGGGCCAATGCTTGATTAATGGAAGATCGGTTATTTTAATTTCCTTGAAGCCTGACATGCTGCTTCCCCGTTTGAGGGGCAGGGCTTTTATTGCCGAAGTCGCCGCGCCGACATGACGAAACGGATTTTTTAGTGCTTTCATGGGATCATTGCGGAGTGCGATAACATTCTGCGTTGAATCCCAGGTCTGGCGAAACATAAACTTGCTGCGCTCAATGGTTCCAAACAGGTTGGAAACCGCCCGATACGGCGAACCTTTTACATTTTCAAATAAGAGAGCGGGTCCCCCTGCTTCAAATACTCTCAGATGAATGGCGGACATTTCGAGCTCGGGATCTACTTCTTCCCGTATCCGAATAAGATGTCCGTGTCGCTCCAAGTCAATTAAACATGATTCCAGTGTTGTGTACATTAAAATAAAGTCACTCCTAGCTGAGCCTATTCTACATGTTCTGACTATATAAACCGGAAATGAATGCAATAGCTCTTCCCTTAATAGTACTTTCCAGCCATTAAATACTCAACTTCATATTGATTAATTCGCTGATTTGTCAAAATAAGATGATTCCGACACATGCAGAGAGCAGGATGACCAATAGTGGATGAAGTTTATATTTTATAATAGCGAAGAAAGCTGCTGCCGCCGTGAGCAGGGTGGCAAACGTACTCCATTGAAAAATGCTGTCACCATGTCCACTGAAGCCGAAATGGATGGCTGCGTAAACAATCAGTCCGGTTATGATAGGGCGAAGTCCGTAAAACGAGGATTGTACTAGAGGATTCTTGTTGATCTTGAAGAAGAAGGCAGCGATCAGTATGACAATGAGCAAAGAAGGGAGGATGATTCCTATTGTTGCCGTAACCGCCCCCGTCATTCCCGCGGTATGATAGCCTATTAGCGAAGCGCTGTTGGTAGCGATCGGGCCAGGCGACATTCCAGCGAGAGAGACAATTCGTTGAAACTGTTCTGCGGGGAGCCAGCTATATTTTTCAACCTCATATTGAACCATTGGAATAACAGCGTAGCCTCCTCCGAAGGATAGAAGTCCAATCTTCAAAAAAGTAATAAACAATTCCCAGTACAGCATAGTAAGTCTCCTAAATGTAATATTCGATCGTTGCTGAATGTTCTGAAGCCGATTTCTTCTCGGTTTGTACCATCATTCCAAGTCTTCTCTTAACAGAGATGATGACCATCCCGAGTACAAGTCCAATCAGGATCATCAAAGTCGGATTAATGCTCGTAGCCATTAATACAATCAGAGATGCGGCTGCAATGGTGATCGTGGTGCGGTCAAACAGAGCGTTCTTGCCCATTTTGTATGCAGCGACGGCAATCAGACCGATAATCGCGCCGTGAATTCCCTTCATAGCGGCCTGCACCTTCGGTTCATGCTGAAAGGCAGAATAGATGCTGCTTAGAATAAAAACAATGACAAAGGTCGGAAGCGTAATCCCGACAGTGGCGGCTATAGCTCCTGGCACTTTACCTATTTGATACCCGATAAAAGCGGAAGCATTAACTCCAACACCACCCGGAGCGGATCCAGCCAAGGACATTAGATCATTCATTTCCTGTCTGCTGATCCAGCCCCGTTTCTCCACAATCTCTCGTTCAAGCACGGGAATCATTGCATATCCACCGCCAAAGGTTGAAGGTCCTATTTTAAAGAAAAGCCAAAATAATTGAAAGCATCGTTTAATTGTGTTTTTCACGCCTGAAGTCATGATGAGTCTTCACCTCTTGTTGACTGAATATATCGTCATTATAGCATCTTTTTGTCAAAATGAAATTAACTTGCGGTTAATTAACTTTTTATAGCTAGTTTATCACGACTATAAGCCGATTAATTTGTGAAAAATAAGTAATCTTTATTCTAAATTGGTATAAACTACCGGACTGAACTCAAATGGCGTTAATTCGTGAAATCCACATTCGCAGATTGATGCTATAATAAATGGGCGATGTGAATAAAGCGTTCACAGTCTATTCATCAAAGGAGAATCGTTGATTTATGCGTTTTTTTTCATTCCTGGGCTCATTCCTGTCCGCATGGCGAGATTATCCAGCAGAAATAAATACGGTGCTTGGGGATCGATATGTCAATTTGCAGCTGCTTGGTGAAGGAAGCTATGGCATGACATATAAATGTCTAGATCAGAAGAGTGGAGCAATCGTTGCACTTAAGCAGTCTAGACCCAGCAAGGGGGAATATGCACAGCATTTGCTGGCAAGAGAGAGGAACATACTTCAGGCGCTCCGTCATCCGCAGATTCCTGAACAGCTTGATTTTTTTAATGAAGGCAAGCACACCTATCTTGTCATGACCTATGTAGAGGGAGATACACTCGAGGATCTAATCTTTGAGCAGGGCCGCAAATATGATGAAGCTTCTTGTATTGAAATGACACTCATGCTGCTGGATGTAGTCCAGTATATTCATAAGAAAGGGTATGTTCATCTGGATCTGCGAATTCCGAATGTGCTATTTCAGGATGAGAGACTTAGCTTAATTGATTTTGGCCTGGCACGACAAATCGGCGAAGCACCGCCGCAAGGGATTCAGAAGAATCAAAAGAACCGAATGAAGCCAAAGAAGACACGGAAGACAAGGTGTACACAGGAGTTAAAAACGGCCAATCGGCCCAAGGCAGCCAGCAATAGCCATTCCTATGCAGCGCAGATCAAGCTGGCAGAGGAGCAATCCGACCTTGCAGATATTGGACATTTTATGCTGTTCATGCTGTATTCGAGCTACGAGTCCGCGGATGGCACAGATTCTGAACGGAGCTGGCAGGAGGAGTTGCCAATCTCGCCCGAGTTACAGAAGGTTATCGAACGGCTGCTTGAGCTGAAGGAGCCATATTCAAGTACCGATGAATTCATGAATCATTTACATGTTCTTAAACAACGTCATTCCTCTGAGTAAAGAAAGCTTTTTCTATAGAAAGGATCTTACATCATGACCCTATTTTTAAACATTTTGCTGAACAACGTCATCCCCTTATTTCTAGTCATGGCTGTAGGTTTTATCGTCAGACGAACGAGAGGACTTGATGTCAAAACGTTATCAAACATTAACTTCTATATCCTGTCTCCGGCCGTTGTCTTTAATCTCTTATATACGACAGACATCACCATGTCTTTGTTTGGGCAGGCCATAGGCTTTTTCTTTATTTTCATGCTGCTGCAATATGTCGTATGTTCTGTCTTTATCAAAATCCGTAAGCTGGAGGGCGGAATGCCTGCTGCACTGCGTAACAGCGTACTGTTCGCCAATAGCGCAAATTATGGACTTCCGATTAACCAGCTTGCCTTCTCAGGTAATCCGCTGACGCTTGGCGTACAAGTCATTATCCTTATGCTTCAATCCTTCATACCGAATACATATGGAATTTACAGTGTCAATGCTCACCGTGCCAAGCTGAAGGATATTTGGAGAACGATCGCGGGACAGCCTGTGATCTATGCCATTCCCGCAGCTCTCCTGCTGAGGTTCCTTGAAGTGCCTCTTCCGAATAGCATCCAGACACCGCTGAATTATTTATATACTGCATTTATTGGCATGGCACTCTTGACGCTCGGTGTGCAGTTGGGAGCGATGAAATGGACTTTCGCGAAAAAGGGCAGTACGAATGTAGCCATTTCTGTGTTTCTAAGACTCATTGCAGGTCCGCTGCTGGCCGCACTTACCGTATGGATGATGGGGATCGACGGGCTGGTTGCCAAGGCCTTAATCGTCTCATCTGCGGTACCGACATCACTCAGCAGTATGATTCTCGCCGTACAGTTCGATAATGAACCGGAATTTTCTTCTCAAACGGTCTTTTTTTCGACACTATTGAGTACGCTGACAGTAACGGGAACGATTGCAGTCCTGCAAATTTAATCTCATTGAACAGCCGACTTCCTATGCGGAAAATAAGGACTTATGACCAATGTTCGAAAGGACCTGCATCGTATACAATAGGGGAACATACATACCTATATCTCCATGGATGAGTATTCACTTCAGAATTTCGTTTAATTCGGTTTTATGAAATCTTGTGAATGTTAAGCTCTGTTATCTTATACATGATAGAGGGGAGAGGGTGAAGGTGCAGAAGATTGCGGTCATTGTGGTGCATGGACTGGGGCTTCAGAAGAAGGAATACGCTGAAAGGTTCATGAAGAAGCTGGATAAAGCCTTCTCAAGTGTCATGCAGGTACCTTCCGCTAGGCCATACATCGAAGTAGAGCCTGTTTACTGGGCCGATGTATTCGGTAAGGAGGAGGAGAGGATCTATCAGGAGCTGGTATTAAGTAAGAAGCTTCGCTACAAGCATCTCCGCCGATACCTTATCTACTATTTGGCGGATGCTGTCGCATACCAACCGGTCGACACGAATGGACATAATTATGATGCCGTGCACCAGACGATCAGTAATACACTGCACAGCTTATCGCAAAGAGTAGGGAACAATGCTCCCTTATGTGTTGTGTCACATAGCTTGGGCAGCGTAATAGCAAGTAACTTTTTCTACGATTTGCAGTATACATCAAGGCACTTTCCAGGAGTTATCGATACCACCTCACCCTTAGAGAGAGGAGATACCCTGACGCATTTTTATTCACTCGGTACAACGCTTCCGTTATGGAGTCTGAGATATCGCGATTTTAGCAAGCCGATTGTCGTGCCGTCCAAGGAAGGTCAGGAGCTTTTCCCGGGTCTGCAAGGAGAATGGGTTAATTTTTTTGACAAGGATGATATATTGGGATACCCCCTGCGAAATATTGACCCCGCCTATGAGAAGGCGGTAAAGCAGGACATTGATTTGAATGTAGGTAATCCGCTGACCTTCTGGAATCCTTTCTGTCATAATGGTTATATGAAGAACCGCAAGGTGGTCAGACATATAGCGGAGAAGCTGGCCGAAACGTATACGTATGTGAACCGGGATAAGGACTCATTGAGCGCTGGCAGCTCTGCTAATAAAGGACGAAAAAAGAAATAAGGGATCAAGCAAGAGATTTATAATGATAATGAATATAAAAAGCGATCTGCTATGAACTGACATGAGTGACATGAGTTTATAGTGATCGCTTTTTTTTTACTTCCGTATTTTGCGCAGCGTAATTGAATCAGATGGAGGAAGATTTGCCTGGCACAGGTTGTTCCAGCTTATTGGTATGTTTGTTTCGAAACACCATATAGAACCAGGTAGAAGCCAGAACATACAGAACTCCTGTTATGGTGAACGTAATGGCATACCCTTGATAGCTGCCGTAAGTTGTAACGAGATAGGATTGGACAGGGCCCATCGTAGCCCAGCCGATCATGAAGGCGGTCTGCATAAGTGAATTCGCGATGCCTCGTCTTCGATCTGACACATGGTCAATTAGTATCGATGAAAAAATCGGGTTTGCCGCATTCATTAGAGCTTGTCTGAACAAGAAGCTGACGGAGGCAATAAGTAATGAATGGGTGAAGCCGGTCAGCAGCAGGAAAGGCAGAGACATGCTTTGAAAAATAAAGATCGCACGAATCGGTCCTACTCGGTTAACAAGGGTAGGTCCAATCATCATCGATATAATGGTCATAACTTGACCTAACGAGATTAGGGCACTCATCAGGCTGAGACTGATATCAAACCGGTCTGTAAAATACAAATTCAAGTAAGGAACAACCAGACCAGATCCTATTCCGATCAGGAGCTGTGTCAGCACAAAGTGCTTAATGATCTGAAAGTCAGATTTCGACTGCTCTGCTGCCGTATTGGTATGTACGCTTCTGTTCATATTCGATTCAGAAACGGTGTTCGAGCGAATTGCAGCTGCAGGTTGATGTATTACGGGAGAATCTTTGATTAGAAATAACGGAAGCGTACCAAGAAATGTGGCTATACCGCCCAGGAGCAGAACGATCTGTAAACTAGAAAGGCTATGGATACCAAAGTAACCAAGCACATCAGCAAGCACTCCGCCGCCAAAGCTGCCGATTACCTGGGCTGCCAGCACAAGGGAAGCATGGATACTGAATAGCCGCAGCCGATTATGCTCGCCGACATTGCCGGCTAGAAAAGGGATAGCAAGTACTTGAAAGAAAGAAGCAAATAGTCCTGAAGATACGGCCAGCCATAAAAGATTAGGTTCCCCTACAGCAAAAGCCCGTCCAATAAAGGTTAGTCCGCTGAAGAGCGCGCCTATAATGAGTATCGGCTTTTTGCTTAATCGGTCGCCGAGAAGTCCTATAGGAATGAACATGATAGCCGTTGCAATGGACTGCACGCTGATAATGGTACCATTCATCGTTGCGTCGTAGCCTAGATCCTGAATATATAAATTGTAGAGCACGGAGAACATGCCTCCGCCCATTTGATATAGGATATTTGCAAGAAAAAAAAGCTGGATATTGCGGGGCCAGCTTCTAATTTCCGCATTCCATTTTTGCCAAATCCTCAAGTTGTCTTCTCCTCCTGTCCTAATCTATTAAGCCTGTATGCCCAGCTGTTTGTCAAGAACAGGATAATAAACTAAAACAGCCCTGTTTATGCTCCGTCGGGAATGAAGGAGCATAAACAGGGCTATTACGGGATTGGAACTTAGTTAGTTTACGCGGCCAGACTCGACTCTGACTGAGACTGAAGCTGCTTACGGTATACCATTTTTGATATCGTTAAACTCGCTTCATAGAGTAAAAATAAAGGGATAATGACAAGAATGTCGGACATGATATCCGGCGGTGTGATCGTGACTGCAACGACGACAAGAATAAAATAGGAAACCTTGCGAGCCTTCGCGAGCTTGGCTGGATTTAATATGCCCAGCTTGGTCAAGAACATGACGACGACAGGCATCTCAAATAACAGGCCAAAAGGGACCGTCATGTGGATCATAAAAGTAAAGTATTTCTGCGCAGTATACATTGTCTCGAACGAACCTGCTGCCATCTCATTCAGAAAATGAAGCACCATCGGAAACAAAATAAAGTAACCAAAGGAGATACCGAGTATAAACATGAGGGTCAAAACAGGTATAAAAATTAATGTAGAACGCTGGGCAGCGGTCGGCACAGCAGGCTGAACAAACTTCCATATGTGATATGCTGCCACAGGGATCGTCAAGGTAATAGCAACCACACCTGCGATCATGAAGTACACCCACATGACATCTGATGGACCGAGAATGATCAGCTTGCGCTCCATATCCGATACAAGAATATCATAGATGTCCTTTACAAAGATAAAGGCGATGACCATCCAGAGCAGGAAGGTGACGAGCGTCTGAATGAGCCGGCTTCGCAGCTCATCCAGATGCCCTATCATGTTTAATTCGTTTGGATTGTTACTCATTGTGAATTAGATCCGGAGCTGCTAACAGAAGCAGTGTTGCCCGCTTCGGTTTGTTTTTTCTTCTCTTCCTCATCTTGATCTCCACCCATCAGTCCACGAGTGGCCCCCTTGAATTCACTGAGTGTCCGTCCAAAGGCACGTCCAAGCTCAGGCAGCTTGGATGGACCAAATATGATGAGCGCGATAATAAGAATCAGAACAAGTCCGCCGATTCCGATATTGCCGATTCCAGGCATAATATCATCTCCTGTAGAATTTAGATTACGAAACCAACTGCTGACTTATAGTCCCAGCTTAAATCCGCTAATCGCTGCAACTCCGCAACGCGCCTTCTTATCTCCTTTACGGTGAGGCCATGTGCTCGTTGGATTCTTCAGGTCTGTCGTCATTTCACCGGGATGCTGTACAGAAATAAACAGAGTTTGCTCATCTGGTGTGAAGTATGGACCTGTCAGCTCTGAATCCTTAGGACCCGAAGCGAATTGCAGTGCTTGACCCTGGTTGTTGCCGCTTGTAGGGATGACGAACAAACCGTTATTCATAAACGATTTATATACGCCCTTGTTGTGACTGCTTGTTGAAATGTCGGTCACGACCCACAAGTTGCCGTTCGAATCAAAAGCCAGATTATCCGGGGAGCTGAAGCCGGATTGTCTGCCGCCGGCAGCAAAGATTTCGAAATTGAATTCAAGTGATCCGAGATCATCGTTGTTCTCAAAAATACGGGTAATATGACCGTGAATATTGCCATGAATATCGTTGTTTGTGTGGCAAATAAATACCGTGCTGTCAAATGGCGAGATTTCGATATCCTCCGGGCGATCGGTTGGAGTACCGCCGACAAGCAGAGCAGCCTGGTGGCAATAAGTTACGACATCGGCTTGGGAAGTGAACTTTTTCTGCAGCTCTTCCTTCGTACCTGATACACCATAGGGATTCTTAAAGTTGTCGGAAGAGAGAACCTCTTTTACGGCTTCAATGGTTACAGGAGCCCACTTGCCAACTTTAAGATTGGCAACATACAGTGTGCCTTCTTCAAGCAAGGCAGAATTTGCACGTCCGCTCGCTTTGTTGTATTTCCCTTTACTGATAAATTTGTACACACAGGCGTCCTTCTTGTCATCGCCCATATATACAATTACCCGTCCGTCTTTGGCGATGCCCATTGCCGTATTCTCGTGATTGAATCGCCCAAGTGCGGTATGTTTTTTGCGGAAAGAGGCTTCAAACGGATCCACTTCTACAACCCAGCCATAATGTGTCTCAGGCAGCTTCGCTTGACCGGCGAGATCTTCGAAATTCTCCTCACAGGACAATACCGTATTCCATAATGTGACTCCGCCGGAGCAGTTAGCAAATGTACCTTGTGCTTTGGTTGCATTTCCCAATACCTTTGTGCCCTTAGCAGGACCCGTAATATCAAAAGAAGTGAAGCCTGTAATACGGCGTGCATATTTCGAAGTCGGATCAAGCTTCCACACACCTTGCTCATCTCGATATACTTCTGTGACCGACATGCCTTGGTAATAGAGGCTTTGCTCGATTTGCTTCTTGGTAGGACCACTGTCCGCTACTGGACCGAGGGCAAAGATATTCGTGTATTCATGATTTGTAACAAGGAGTCCTCTCGTATTCGATCCTTCGATAGGGAAGAATGCGTTGTAGTCGGCACCTTGTCCGAATTTTTCTCCTGCCGGATTAATAATATCGTCGAAGGCAGCAACAACGTCATACTTAAAGTTCTTTGGCAAGACGAGCTCGTCTTCCATAGAAGGATCAATTGGATCGAAAAATCCCGTAACTTTATTGGTATTAAATCCAAAGAGGTGGTTCGCACTGGATGCTGCAGAGGCTTTACCGTCAAGCGTACCAAGTCCGGCAGAAGCAGCGGCGAGGGCAGCAGCGCCTGTACCAAGATAGGATAGAAATGTTTTGCGATCAATCGTTTTTTCGCTCAAAAGAACACACTCCTTGTTATTTATCAGTCGGATTTTGACAAATCCTCATGTAAACAAGCATAAGCGGAGTTTGTAAATTCCAATTCATCTCAATGCAAAAGAAATGTAAAATAAGTAGATTTGAATGGATGAATTCCTGTCCTTATATAACATATAACTGACATAATTCAAGCTCAGATGAAGAGGATAAGGGGTGTTATGAACATCATTTTACATAGTTGAAACAATTTCATAAATGATATTTACAAATAAGTTAGTTTGTTGTTAGAATAAATTACATAATTCAACTTCAGATGTCTAATCAAGTCGCAGGAACTCGGGACAAGAGTCGCTTGCATCCTTGATCGACGCTTAAGCTGAAGCTGATCCAGGAGGACAAGCCATTGGACTATAATCCGGATACGATTTATATCGTAGGCGATGCACAGACCTCGGTGAATAATCCGATTACACAGCAGTTTAGTGCTTTTTTTATCGGTCTGGTTATTGATACAACCAATGATAAGATTGTGGATGCCGGCTGCTCTTCGACCATTCCGCTGACCTCCGCCTTTGTCAGAACTCTGTTTATAGGGAAGACGATGAATGATCTGGATACGATAAGTGAGCAGGTTCGTTCGAGATATCACGGCTCCTCACAGAAGGCAATTATTGTCGCCTTTAAGGATGCACAGAAGAAGTATCGCTCGATCATTAACCATAATTGAATATAGAAGATGTGCTGCTTTATTTATTCACATGTACCGGCTATGTCATATATCAGGCCTTGCGTACAACATATCGTAAATGAAATCCAGCAAATCATAACTAGGGTCAGACATGTTCTCATGTAAGGAGCAGCTGCCCGAGTTATGGTTTGCTGTTTTTTTATTCTCTAGTAGAGCTTTGCATTCAAATTACGATTTTATAGGGGGCCGTTCTGAATGAAACTGTATATTTCAATTGATATGGAAGGCGTTACTGGTCTTGTGGATGATACTTTCGTCGATTCTGCTAAGCGGAACTATAACCGGGGTCAACGGATTATGACGGCTGAGGCCAATCATGTGATCGAAGCGGCGTTTGGTGAAGGAATTGGTGAAGTTGTCGTTAACGACAGTCATTCCAAAATGAATAATTTGATCATTGAGGAGCTGTACCCAAGGGCACAGTTAATATCAGGAGATGTGAAACCCTACTCCATGATGCAGGGTCTCGATTCCACCTATGAGGGAGCTGCATTTCTCGGCTACCATTCAAGAGCTGCAAGGCCGGGAGTGCTAAGTCACTCGATGATCTTCGGCATTCGGAATATGTACATCAATGAAGTGGCTGTAGGGGAGCTTGGATTCAATAGCTATGTTGCAGGACATTTTGGAGTTCCCGTCCTGCTTGTGGCAGGGGATGATGAGACCGCAGCGGAAGCCGAGGAGCTGATTCCTTATGTCACAACCGCTATTGTAAAAAAACAAATCTCACGCACGTCAGCGCTGTGCTTGACCCCCGCCCAGAGTGGTGAGCTCCTGAGGGAGAAGACGATTGAAGCATTAGCGAACAAACAACGCGTCAAGCCGCTGCTTCCACCGGCGAATCCGCTTCTGACGCTAGAGTTTGCCAATTACGGCCAGGCAGAGTGGGCTCACCTTATGCCCAAAACGAAGATGGAACGTTATTCCCCAGTCGTATCCTATCAGGCAGACGACATCCTTGAAGCCTACCAAGCCATGCTTGTAATGACTGAGCTTGCAATGAGAACTGCATTTTGCTGATAAAGGAGTCATGTCATGGCACAATATATTCTTCGTAAATTCATATCTATGGTCGTTACGTTATGGCTGATCATTACGATTACCTTTCTATTAATGCATTCGATTCCAGGGTCGCCGTTTGACCGGGATGGAAAGGAAGCGAACGCCAATGTAATCCAGAACATGATGTCCTTCTATCATCTGGACGAGCCTCTCTACATTCAATACTTCGAATATTTAAAATCTCTTCTAACCTTGGATCTGGGTCCTTCCATATCTCATTACCCCGACAGTGTTAACAGTATGATTGAACGGGGTTTTCCCGTTTCATTTCAACTGGGCATTGTGGCCATAGGTATTTCCATACTCATCGGTATTCTTCTGGGAACGATCGCCGCCCTGCAAAAAAACGGCATCATCGACTATATGGCAATGATTCTGGCTGTTATTGGGGTTGCTGTTCCAAGCTTCGTGCTTGCACCGCTGCTAATTAAATATATCGCGGTTGAACTCAAGCTGCTGCCGGTAGCCACGTGGGGAACGTGGAGGCACATGGTACTCCCTGCACTGGCGCTAGCGGCTGGACCGATCGCTACGATCGCAAGACTTACTCGCGCAAATCTCATAGAGGTGCTGACTCAAGACTACATCGATACCGCCAGATCCAAAGGTCTTCCACCTTTTACTATTGTCGTGAAGCATGCTCTTCGTAATGCGGTCCTGCCGGTGATTACGCTGCTTGGCGTTTTGCTGGCTAACGTCCTGACGGGAAGCTTCGTTATTGAGAAGATCTTTGCCATTCCGGGAATGGGAAAATACTTTGTCGATGGCATCAATAACCGCGATTATTCCGTCATTATGGGAACGACCGTATTTTATAGCGCGCTGCTCATTATCATGATGTTTATCGTTGATATCTTGTACGGCCTGATTGATCCGCGAATTAAACTTCATAAGAAAGGGGCTTAGGTTATGCAAGCACCCCATGTACCTGATCATCTATTTGTACCCATGAAACGCCAAGCCGGAGAGGCGGAAGCGATTGTAAGACCAAAGATTCCCGCTTGGCAAAGGGCATGGATACTGCTGTACAAGAACAAGCTTGCCTTTGCAGGACTCATCGTCATCGTTCTACTCAGTGTATTCTCTGTATTCGGTCCTCTCATCGCTGAACACGGCTATGCGGATCAGGATCTGGTGAATGCCAATCAGAAGCCGTCCGCAGCCCACTGGTTTGGAACGGATGATCTTGGACGCGATGTGTTTGCCCGCATTATATACGGAGCGCAGATTTCGCTTGGGGTTGGACTTATCGCTGCTGTCATCGATTTTGCGATTGGGGTCATTTACGGCGGGATCGCCGGATACTTCGGCGGCCGAGTTGACAATGTCATGATGCGGATTGTTGATATTTTGTACGGTATTCCGTATTTGCTTATTGTTATCTTGCTCATGGTTGCCATGGGTCCCGGCCTCCTTACAATCATCGTGGCGCTAACTGCGACTGGATGGATCGGCATGGCGCGAATCGTGCGTGGACAGGTTCTACAGCTGAAATCCTCTGAATATACGCTCGCTGCCAGAGCACTGGGGGCAGGTTCGTGGAACATCATTCGAAGACATTTGCTGCCTAATGCGTTTGGCGTCATCATCGTGCAGGTCACTTTCTCGGTTCCGTCGGCTATTTTCTCGGAAGCTTTCTTAAGCTTTCTTGGCCTTGGCATTCAGGCTCCACTTGCAAGCTGGGGCACGATGGCAAATGACGGAATGTCTACGATATTATCCGGTTATTGGTGGCGGCTGCTTTTCCCATCATTATTTATCTCTTTGACGATGCTGGCATTTAATCTACTGGGTGACGGTCTTCATCAGATATTTGATCCGAAGCAGAGGAGGTAACACATGATGACAATGAGGAATGAGGGAGCAGCTCCGCTGCTCGAAGTGAATAATCTGCATGTTTCGTTTGCAACGTATGGCGGCAGGGTCCAGGCCGTGCGGGGGGTTAATTTTACCCTCCATACAGGAGAGACGCTGGCGATCGTCGGGGAGTCTGGAAGCGGTAAGAGTGTGACCGCGAGAAGCATTATGCGCCTCCTGCCCAAGCAGACCGCTGCGATTAACGAAGGCAGCATCAAGTATAAAAATATGGAGCTGGTCAGCCTTGGGGAGAAGCAGATGAGGGGGCTTCGCGGCCGGGAGCTCACGATGATCTTTCAGGATGCGATGACGGCACTTAATCCAACGATGACGATAGGCGAACAGCTCATGGAAGGGATCAGGCATCATCAGAAGCTCTCCAGGACTGAGGCAAAGAAGCGTGCCATCGATATCTTGCAGCTTATCGGAATTAAGAATCCGGACACTCGGCTCAAGCAGTACTTGCATGAATTCAGTGGTGGGATGAGACAGCGGGTCATGATTGCGATCGCTGCCATAGGTAATCCTTCCATTCTTATTGCGGATGAGCCGACTACAGCACTCGATGTAACGATCCAAGCACAAATATTGGACTTGTTCAGATTGCTGCAGGAAGAAACGGGTGTATCCATCATTATGATTACACATGATTTGGGGGTTGTCGCCAATCTAGCTCACCGTGTTTGTGTCATGTATGCAGGTAAGATTGTGGAGTCCGGTACGGTAAGGCAGATTTACTATGATCCAAAGCATCCATACACGCAAGGACTGCTTGCATCCATGCCCCGTGTAGACGGTGATCGCAGCAAGCCGCTTACATCCATCCCCGGAACACCGCCGGATTTGTTCGCACCGCCAAAAGGCTGTGCTTATGCGCCACGTTGTCCTTACGCAATGGAAGTATGCTCTTCATATGATCCGCCAAACGTGGGCATGGACGGAGCTCCTGAACATTCAGCCGCCTGCTGGCTGCTCGACGAACGCTCCAAGGGTGTGTTCCCGAAGAAATCAGTACCCACACCAAAAGTGCTTGAGCCGGCGATACGTTCTTCTATTGGTTGAGCGACCCATAGACACATACATTGCCGGAAATCGAATCAATTTCATACGAATTAGCTATGAAATTGATTCTATATACATTTATAAACTTAAGGGGGAGTAATCAATGAAGAAACACCGGTCCATGTTGTTCTTGAACTGTATTATGATCATGTGTCTTGTGCTGGCGGCTTGTGGAGGAGAGGGCAGTGGAGCAGAAGGAGACTCTGCTGATGCGAACAGTAAGATTCTGCTCGTCAATAACGGCAAGGAACCGACGTCACTTGATCCGCCCGTTGGTTTTGATCAGGTATCGAATGATGTGCTGAACAATTTTATGGAAGGGCTGACGCGTCTGCAAGAGGATCATACTCCAGGTCCAGGCGTAGCGAGTGAGTGGACAATTGCAGACGATGAGAAGCAATATACCTTCACTCTACGGGAGGATGCCAAGTGGTCTAACGGTGATCCGGTTACAGCATCGGATTTTGAATTTGCATTCAAACGCATGCTGGATCCAAATCTTGGCGCTGCATCCGCAACGCTTGCCTATGTCATTGATGGAGCTGAAGCGTATAACTCGGGAGAAGGCACCGCAGATGACGTACAGGTTACAGCGGTAGATGAGCACACACTCCAAATCACGCTGAACAAGCCCGCTCCCTGGTTTCTCGGTATGATGTCGAACCCTGCATTTTTCCCAGTACATAAGTCAACCGTTGAAGGAAATGCGCAGTGGGCGGCGGAGGCTACTTCTATTCTAAGCAACGGACCGTTCAAATTGACGGAATGGAAGCATGATGCCGAGATTCAAATGGTGAAAAATGACCAGTACTGGGATGCGGAAAACGTCAAGCTGGACGGCATTACGATGAAGATGGTGGACGATTCAACGACAGCCTATCAGCTGTATGAGAGTGGAGAACTGCATATTACTGGAAGCTTGCCGCCGGATGTAATTCAATCTCTGATCGACGAAGGTAAAGCGGTGATTGAAGATTCAGCCGGGACGTATTTCTATCGTTTTAATACAACGATGGAGCCGTTCACCAATGCGAAGATTCGTAAAGCATTCACTATGGCTGTAGACAGACAGCAGATTGTTGATCTGGTGATCAAGCAGAAGCATAAGCCGGCAACGGGACTTGTATCCTACGGACTGCTTGAAGGAGACGGAGCAGATTTCCGTGAAAAAGGCGGAGAGCTTGTAAGCTTCAATATTGAGGAAGCTAAACAGCTCCTGACAGAAGGGATGGAGGAAGAAGGATATGATACCCTCCCGGCTGTAACCTTGTCCTATAACACCAATGATCTCCATCAGAAGATTGCAGAAACGATGCAGGCCATGATCAAATCCAATCTTGGTATTGATATTACGCTGGCAAGCAAGGAGAGCAAAGTGCTGACAGACGAGCAGAAGAGTCTGCAGTTCCAAATGTCAAGAAGCTCCTGGCTCCCTGATTTTGCAGATCCGATTAATTTCTTGGACATATTCGTGACTGGCAGTCCTAATAACCGTACAGGCTGGAGCAACAGTGAGTATGACAAATTGATCGAAGATGCTTATAACGAGCCGGATGTGGAGAAACGATTTACGTATTTGCATGAAGCAGAGAGCATACTTATGGAAGAGATGCCGATTATGCCGATGTATTTTTATAATTCCGTGTTTATGCAGAAGGAGAATTTAACTGGGGTGCTTCGACATGCATACGGCTATATTGACTTCAAGTTCGCTGAATTAAAATAAACAGGCAGCTGATGGCTCTGCTGCGAGTTCTCCCGGTGATCAGACAGGTCACTGGGAGTTCCTTTCTATACGTGAAGAGAGGAGTTGAGTGAAGGAGATGAGCATAGAGTTCGAGAGGGTTCATCTTAAACCTATTTATCCAGAACCATTACGCGCAGGGGATACCGTGGGTATTATTGCTCCAGCAAGCCCAGGGGATGCAGCTCGTATAACGAAGGCTGCCAATTATTTGCTCGGTCTTGGCTTACAGGTTCAATTCGGGGAGACAGTTTATAGCGAATATGGATATTTGGCTGGAGAGGATCAAGACAGGGCTGATGAGCTGAATGCCATGTTCGGCAATCCGGATATCAAAGCAATCGTATGCGCCCGAGGAGGATATGGAACTGCAAGAATGGCGGATCTTCTGGATTATGAGCTTATTCAACGTCATCCGAAGTTTTTCTGGGGCTACAGTGACATTACATTCCTGCACAATGCTATATTTCAGCGTACGGGATTGATCACCTTCCATGGACCGATGCTGACTTGTTTAGCCTCTGATCTCGTTGATCCACTTACACTCGAAGGATTTAAATTATTGTTTGGTAAGGACGTACCATCCTATACAGAAGCCATTTCTCCGCTTGAGGTGCTCATACCAGGTACGGGAGCAGGCCCAATTGTGGGCGGTAACCTCTCACTGCTGGTGACGACGCTCGGTACTCCATATGAGATCGATACGACAGGCAAGCTGCTCTTGATTGAAGATATTGATGAAGAGCCATATCGGATAGACCGCATGCTGAACCAGCTCCTGCAAGCGGGCAAGCTGACAGAGGCAGCAGGCATCATCGTGGGTGATTTTCATCATTGTGATCCTGTTAAGCGTGCTTCATCGCTATCACTGGATGAGGTGATTCGGCATTACATGACGAAGGCGGGAAGACCTGCCGTGTCCGGCTTTCGGATCGGTCACTGTTCACCGAATATTGCAATTCCTTTAGGTCTTCCTGCACTGCTGGATACGAATCGCAAGCTTCTCCAATTTGGTAGGTGATGCTTTTTTATATCACGATTTTGCATAAACGGTGCAGAGAACTAGAATCCCCGCTTATATAACAAGGAGGTACATCAAAGTGATTATTCAGAATATCGAGGTCATGCGTAAATATACACCGCTAATCAAGCCGTTTAAAACCGCTTTAAGAACAGTAACACGCAGTGAATCTATTCTCGTTCGAATGACAGCTAGCGACGGCCGAATCGGTTGGGGTGAAGCACCGGCTACGGTCGTAATTACCGGGGACAGCCTGGATAGTATTGAGTCAGCCATACTCCACACACTGGGTCCTGCTTTAAAAGGCAGAAGTCTGCTCTCTTACGAGCAGCTATTACAGACTATACATACCGTTATGGTGGGTTCAAGCAGTGCGAAAGCTGCGGTGGATATGGCAATCTATGATTTGCTGGCACAATACAGCGGCATGCCTCTATACCAGTTTCTTGGGGGATATCGGGACCGGATTGAGACGGACTTTACAGTGAGTGTGGGCTCTGTGGCAGAAATGGCGGATGATGCAGAGCGGTGTGTAGCGGAAGGCTTTAATGTTCTCAAGATTAAAGTTGGTAAAGATCCGATCGAAGAGGACATCACTAGAATTCAAGAAATCCGTGCACGGGTCGGTAATCAGGTGGGAATCAGACTGGATGCTAATCAAGGATGGCAGGTGAAGGAAGCGATCCGTTGTATCCGCAAGCTGGAGGAGCTGGACCTGAGCATTGAGCTGGTAGAGCAGCCGGTTAGAGCGAGTGATCTGGCTGGGCTCAAGACGGTTACGGACTCCGTGGATACGCTCATTATGGCTGACGAAAGCGTATTTACTCCGGGTCAGGCGCTTGAGGTGCTGCAGATGCGTGCTGCCGATCTCATCAACATTAAGCTGATGAAAGCGGGGGGGATCTACAAAGCCCAGATGATCAACCAACTCGCCGAAGAGTATGGTGTAGAGTGCATGGTTGGTAGTATGATTGAATCAAAGGTAGCGGTAACTGCTGCCGCTCATTTTGCAGCAAGTAAAAAGAATATAACCCGCTTTGACTTTGATGCGCCTCTCATGATGAATCAGGAGGATGTATTAGGCGGAGTAATCTATGACGGGAGAGTCATGCGATTTACGGATGCAGCTGGACTCGGCATTCGTGATGTACACATTCGAGAGGGAATGGGGGTAACAGGATGAAGCAATCCGAACTCAGGCCTGGGCTGAAAAGGATGGTGATCGGTGTTCCGGTTGCAACGGTATGGACTACACCTGAATCCCCGCGAGATATAGATAGGCACATTCTGCAGAATCCCGCTGAAATTGGAAATTGGGCTAGCAAGCTGACAGCAAATGAACGGCTGGATTTGTGTACGTCTAACCGTACGCAGACGCAGGTTCTATACGCCGAGGAGGTTGTTGTCCTTGAGGTGAGAGACGGGTGGGCTGACGTCCGCATTCCTAGTCAAGCAACCAGGAAAGATCCGATTGGATATCCGGGCTGGATTCCTTATGCTCAGCTCTCGGAATGGAAGCGTGACATTGCACTGGACAGCGATGAGTTATTAAATGCTCAGTTGCAGGTGCAGAATGATGCTCATGCTCAAGATAATGAACTTGCACAAGTCAATGCTCATGTGCGGAACAACGAGGTGCAAGTTAATGCTAAATTCACCCCTATGTTCCTGTTGTCAGAAGGTACAGAAGCACCGTACTTGGAACTCAGTTACTTAACAAAGCTTCCATTAATAGAGGTGATAGGCACAAAAGTCTATGTTCGATCTCCTCATGGAATCGGCATGATTAATAAAGAAGACGTCATTGTGTTATCCGGCAGTACGCGGATTGATTCCACATCATTGGCTCTATCGACTCCATCCGCTCTATCCACTGCGTTCGCAGCATCCGAAGTAGCACCAGATACGGACTTAGCAAGTAATCAATATCATTCAGGAGCTGAAATAGACACAGGCAGGCGTATTGCAGCAGAAGCGAGCAGGTTTCAGGGCCTAGCCTATTTATGGGGTGGGTTATCCGCGTATGGCTACGATTGCTCAGGCTATGCATATAGTATGTACGCGTCCCAAGGAATCATCATTCCACGGGATGCTTCAGATCAGGCTCTGGCAGGAACAGAAGTAGCGAGTAATCAGCTGCATCCGGGTGACCTGCTTTTTTTTGCATATGAAGAAGGAAAAGGACGCATTCATCACGTAGGTATATATATAGGGGAAGGCAAAATGATTCATTCACCTGATTCGAAAAGCTCTATTGAGGTGGTGGAACTAACTAATTATAAACGGATTAAAGAGCATTGTGCATCCAGAAGATACAATGAAGGGCTTTGATGGCGACAATGTGAATTATCTCAAAAATAATGAATATACACTGTATGTACTACATATTCATGCACATTCTCATTGGGCTATTTTACGACAATAGAAATGGGGACTTACAACTAGGAATAATTACAATAATGAAATTAACGAGATAGATCACTATAGATTAAAAAAATTCGTAGATTGGGTGCTGCAACAAAGCGATTCCATGATTGAAGATCGAAGTTTGGAGAGCGGAGAGCTAGGTCGCACGATTAAGGGAGCTTGGCGTGAATGCTTGGAAGAGTCAAGAATTCGCAAAATGTCCCAAGAAGACGCTCCCCAGAATATTCATATCACATCAAGTCTATCCAATGCGGGAACTCTTAAAGTCTCCTTGTCAAAGGCAGGTATCCGGCAAGAAGCGATTGTATATAGCTTTGAAGATTTCTATGCGGTTGGACCCTTGCGTCATATTGATCAGTCGCAGTATGAGATTGAGCGTTATATGTGGATGACGAATCATATGGGATACGATCATTATTTTGTTAACGGATTACATCACATATTATCAATGAAGCCGATTCTTGAGAGCATTCCGGATCACAAGATCGTAACGATATGGGCAGGAAACAATACACATGACTATATATTTGTACGTTTAGTACTGCACTTGCTTCGCGGGGTAAGAGTGGAAGTTCAGATCATAAATCCTGCAGAAGAGTATGAACGTTTGCCTGCATCAGATAGAATACGGACTAACGAAGGAAATACTGACATCGTATCCTTGAACCAGCTAACAACGGAAGAGCTAGCCCAAATCCTGGTACAATCAAGTGGTAATACACTCACGGAAGAGGAGAGAGCCCAGAATGCTGACGAATGGCTGGATATCTCAAGCCATAGTGAAATGCTGCGAGTATTAACGGAGGGGAAGCTGCACTTTTTGGCGGAAGATGCCTATGATTATTTAATAATGGAAGTCATTCACAAACAATATATAAATATTCATAAGATAGAGGATAAGTATATTCTTCATAAGGAATATGTGTCAGCAGGACTATTGATTGTTCCGATACTCGAACGTTATCCTGAATTAATGAGTGTTAATCTGATCTCTTACCGGTTTCGATCGCTAATTGCGACAAAGGAGCTTGACTTTTTGGGGGTTCCAAATTTAACCTATCAGTATTATGTGAAGCCTGCTAAGGTATAACGTTCATCTTAGCGGGAATGGCTGAATTACATCCCAATTTAGAAAGAGGTGGCATACATGACGGAGCAGCATGTTCATTTAATGTTCGGGATGTCAGAGCAGGGAGTCATGAAAGCTGCATTACATAAAGCGGAAATTCGTCATTCACACAAAGTACTCTCGTTTAATGACTGGTTTGCTTATGGCCCACTGTCGGGCATTGACCTCAAGGATGGAGAAAGTAATCGTATATTCTGGATGTCCCAGCGATTGTCCAATTTTGACAAAGTGTATATGTACAATCCTGACCATCAGATTGGAACAGTCATCAAAGCGATCAAGGCGATTCCAGAAGGAAGCAGAATTACCATCTGGCATGGCGATCATGCACATGATCAGATTGGACTTCGGTTTGCCGTCTATTTATTACAAGATCAGGACGTGCAGATCGTATTAAATAATGCGGCAGCGGAATATCAGGCCCTTTTTCTTCGTGATGTTATAGAAAAAGAGTCAGGAAATTCGGCGCCCGTTATGTTACCGGTGAATCTCGCTCAGCTTAAGAAGGAGCATTTTATTCCGATGCTCAATAGGCTGGAACAGAAGGCCTCATTAAGTGGAGAACAAAGAGTGCAGCTTACCAAGGATTGGCATAATCTCTCTTTGGAGAATTTACCTCTCCGATTATGGGAGAACAACCAGTTTAAATGCAGTGATGAGAACGCACTGGATGATATCATTGATGAAGTCGTATCGGAGATGGGTTTGCAATTCGAGGATCATTATGTTCCTGCATCCAAGGTTGTTGCTGAGGTACTCCTTAAGCTTCATCGTTATTATTTGCGCAAGGATTTCTTGGAATTTAGATTACGGTCACTAATTGAGACCAAGAAGCTGCAGTTCAAGGGAGCACCTGGACAGCTGCATCGTTACAGTGTAAAAATAGGCTGAATCGAGGTTTTGATCTCTATAGAAAAACAGTTATAAAGCGCTATGTCTTTCGCATAAGCTAGTACAAATAAGCCTTGGCTTTCAATGAACTGGCTATAATGAGAGGTGTAGAAGATGGAATGCAGAACCGGTTGTGGGGCGTGTTGTATTGCAGCATCGATTTCTTCTCCAATTCCAGGGATGCCCGAAGGTAAACCCGCTGGAGTGAGATGCGTCCAGCTGACGGAGGAAAACAAATGCAAGCTGTTTGGCCTTCCGGAGAGACCCAAAGTATGCAGCAGACTAAAGGCTGAGCCGACAATGTGCGGTGAAACGAATGATGAAGCGTTCAGCACGCTGACGGAATGGGAGAGATGTACAGCACCCGCTCCTAGAATGAACTAGATAACACAAAGAGGCGGCATCAGGACGAATCCTGGTGCCGCCTCTTATGTAACTGTCCACGGCTTGATAAATGAAACCTTTCACAATGTAAACTGTAACCCGCACTACGGAATCGCATGGTCAATACATCTCAGCACTTTGTCGTCATATGCAAAATGGATTTCAGCCGAATTGGCAGAAGGATGCTTAACACGGATCTTCATGTAGAGGGAGAAATTCTTAAATTTGCAGATATGAAAGTTGCAAAGCCTGAAGCACCCTTTAACGGACTGCTCGCTATAGTTAACGACCGGAATGGAGTAAGTTGATACTTGCCTACTACCGGACCTGACTTTACGCTTTAAGGAAGGTCTTTAGCAGAAGATTATAAATATCAGGAGAAATTACTATTATGCTAAATGTCATATTAATCTTAAAAAATCAGCAGTATCTCGATCATATCGAGAAATACTGTTGATTTTTTATTTCAAGCGATTTTTAAACAAATTTCGTCCAAAGGTGAACACTGAACGTTTTCTCCCTCTATTAGTGGAATTTTTGGATGATGAATGACTTTCGCGTAGTAACTGGAGAGAGACAGCCAGAGATAGAACGTCAAAATGAAGTGCCTATTTACATTTGTTTATTATAACTGTTATACTACAAATATAACAGTTATAATAAACATATCGGAGGTGTGCAGAAATCATGATCATTGAGCTTGATATGGAGTCGGATGTACCCATATACACCCAGCTTACGAATCAGATTATTGAGGGTATTGCAAGCGGTAAGCTGCAACCGGGTGAAGCGTTGCCATCTGTACGCAGTATGGCGCAGGACATCGGGATCAATCTTCATACGGTCAATAAAGCCTACAATTTGTTGAAGCAGGATAATTACATTCATGTACATCGTCAAAAAGGCGTTGTCGTCAATCCAGAGGGGATGCCGAAGATGGATGATGAATTTGCAGCAAGACAATTAAAGCAGCTTCGTCCCATCATTGCGGAGGCCATTCTTCGGGGGATGACCAAGGATGAATTAGAAGCGATAGTGAACGATATCTATAAGGATATTAAGTCATAGTCAATATTTATAAGAATGGAAGGAGAGAAGAGCATGCAATGGATTCATTTCGTAATGCTTGGAGTTATGTTTTTACCCATTACCCTACTTATTGCTTTCACGCCATACTTTACCCGGAGGACAGAAAGCTTCGGAATAACGGTGAGTGAAGAGGTGTTCTACAGCGAACCGCTGAAGAGAATGAGAAGAAATTTCGCAGCTATCATCATCATTGTGCAGGTAGGCCTTCTCGCTATATGTCTGTGGGGAACGAGCCTCGTACAGGATTCGGCTAAGCAAGCAACATGGATGATTATTTATATTTTTGCAGTAGTGATTGTTCATTTTATAGCCTTGTTCTATTTCCACAACAAAATGAAAAAATACAAGGCTAAGCAGCTCCCTGCCACAGTCAAACCGTCCAAGATGAGCATCGACACATCCTTTCGCAAGCAGAAGCTGGTTATATCAAACAAATGGTATTGGATTCACGCCGTAATTATTGTCGGTACCGCGATATTCACCGCCATAAGCTACGATCGCTTCCCGGATCAAATTCCGTTTCAATATGATCTGCAAGGCAATCCGACGACAATTCGGGATAAGAGCCTGGGAACAGTCTATATGCCTGTCATTATGCAGGCGATGATGACACTCTTGTTTATCTTTATAAACTCTATGATCTATCGAAGCAAACAGCAGGTTGATACAGATAACCCAGAGATTTCGTTAAGCAAGAATAGAATATTTCGGATGAGAAACTCTGTATTTAATTTAATTACTTCGTTGCTGCTCGTGCTGTTGTTCAATTTCATGCAATTTACAATGTTATATCCTGTAGATGCAGGCGTCATGATGGCTGTCGTTATTGCGGTCGTATTCCTAGTACTTCTCGGTGTGGCGATTCTTTACTTCACAACAGGCCAAGGCGGAAGCCGAGTGAAACTTCAAGCAGAGCCTTCCTCCGTAGAGCCCTATGGAAACGATGAGAGCTGGAAGCTGGGTATGTTTTATTTTGACCCGAAGGACCCTGCAATTTTCGTGGAAAAAAGAATGGGGTATGGCTGGACGATCAATCATGCTAGACCGATGGCATGGTTCTTACTGATCAGCATCATCGGAACCATTGTAGCGGTAAGCTTTCTTATTAGCTGATGATCGGAGAAGCCCCTCACAAAAAATAAAATATATGTAGGCTGGATGAAGAGTCATGGGCTCTTTTCCAGTCTTTTTTACATACAGGCAGATGAATGGTACATTCCAGCTTGACTTGACATAAAAATGTGATATGGTTATATACATGACTATATAACCATATATCGAAGGAGAGATGGTTAACAGGTGGTGAGAGTAAATTGAGCAGAGGCTTAGCGGATAATAAACCAATTTTTCAGCAAATCAAGGAAAAGATTGAGGACCAGATCGTGAACGGCGAGATTAAAGAACACGAGCAAATTCCATCAACCAACCAACTCGTGCAGTTCTATAAGATTAACCATCTTACGGTATCAAAAGGGATCAATCTTATGGTGGACGATGGGATCATTTATAAAAAGAGAGGTGTAGGCATGTTTGTTGCGGAAGGAGCAAGAGCCAAGCTGCTTGAAGGACGAAAGGGTGCCTTTGCAGATCAATACATTTTGCCGATGCTGCAGGAAGCAGAGAAGCTCGGGATGTCAGATGAGGAACTAATCAATCTAATTGAACAGCGAAGAGGAAGGGGGATGAACTCATGAATATTGAGATGAATCAGCTCGGTTTGAAATACCGTAAGCATATGGCGCTTGAGAACTTAACCATGAGTTTGGACAGCGACAAAATATATGGACTGCTAGGAAGAAATGGTGCGGGCAAGACAACCTTATTAACGATACTCGCATCGTTTAGACGCCAGACACAAGGCACTCTTCGTATTCATGGAGAGAACCCCTATGAGAACGCCAAAATTATGCGTCATGTGGCTTTTGTGTATGAGGTGGATTACTCCTCTGAAACGGAGAAGGTAAAAGGAATGCTGGAAGCAGCTAAACGCTATAGGCCATTCTTCGATATGGACTATGCCTTGTATTTGGCAGAACGTTTCAAGCTTCCACTGGGTAAGGCGATGAGCAGCCTGTCCAAGGGTATGCAGTCCGCAGTTAACGTAACCATTGGACTCGCGGCTAGAGCTCCAGTTACTCTGTTTGATGAAGCCTATTTAGGAATGGACGCACCGACTAGAGAGCTGTTCTATAAAGAGCTGTTGGAAGATCATGCGAAGCATCCCCGGACCATTATTATGTCTACCCATCTTGTATCTGAAATGGATTATTTGTTTGAAGAAGTTATTATCATCAACAAAGGACAGCTTGTTCTCAAGGAGACTTCAGAGGATCTTTTGTCTAGAGGGGCTACCGTTACAGGGGCAGCTTCCACTGTTGATGCATTTACGAATGAGATGAAAGTGCTGAATGTACAGCAATTAGGCGGTACGAAATCAGCAGTCATCTATGGCGAGTTGTCTCGGGAGCAGCGGTTGGCTGCTCAGCAATTGGGGCTTGAACTTGGTAATGTGCCGCTTCAGGATCTATTCATTCAATTAACGGAGGAGGAGCAATCATGAAAATGAAGCCTTTTGAGAACAGCAAGAAGATCACATTTGATATGTTTTATGTCCAGCTGGTTTGGACCCTGTGGTTTGTTTCATTCTTGTTTCTGGCCCAGTTTATGCTGCTGCTGCTTCCAGATTTCATTAAGCTGAACGTATCTGAGTCGGAATCCCCAGCTTCCATGTATTTTATGAATTTTGGATTCACCCCATCCAAGACCTATATGCTGGTAATCGGGATTATCTCTTCCTATGTATTCTTGAAGCATTATATTCATCAAGGGGTAACAAGGAAGGATTATTTTGTAGGCTCTACAATGGCTGTGATTCTTCTATCCATCGTTCTCCCTATCCTCATGTGGATACTTTCAGGTGTTCAGTACTTGATATTGGGATGGGCTGGAATCCCACATCAAGAATCTGTTGTTATTGGATATGAGATGTTCAGCTTGATGCCGTTTATTATGTTTACAATGCAGTTACTAGTCTACTATTCAGTAGGAAGGATGGTCTCCATGAGCTTTTACCGCCTCGGCTTCTTCGGCGGGATGCTATCGATCCCCGTAGGACTCAGTGGTCTAATACTGCTTGATATGGTGTGGGGCGGCGGTGATGCTGAGGAGCTGCTGTCTGACTGGCTTCCAATCTATCCTGTAGAGCTGACGACGACAACGGCGATGCTCACCTCCGTGGTCCTTGCTGCTCTGTTCATCATCCTCCATCGAATAATTTCCCGAAACATCGTTATCAAAATAAAGTGATTCTTGTAACAAGAGTACTTCAATCATCATAGAGATAAAAAGAACGCTGGTTATCTCACTCGAAGTGAGAATAAACCAGCGTTCTTGGTTTATATTATCTGGATTGATCATGAATAACGCGTTCCAGCTGACGTGCAATATGCTCTGTGCCTTGGGCAATGTCTGCTCGGTCAAAGTACAGTCTCACATGACGCTCATCCATATCAAATGCCTGTTCAAAAAATCCGCCAAGCCCACGTGCTCTGCGGTCAACCTCTACTAGTACATATATACCATCCTGATCGAGATTCATCATGAGCTCGAGCTCTTTCACTCGTCCGGAGAAGGAGCTGCTTGGATAGTATTCAAACTCTTGTACAAAAGGAACACCGCGTCCGAGTTTGGAAGCATGCTCACAGGAGGAAGTTTTGTAACGGAATCCGAGATATTCTACTGCTTCGAAGATAGCAGACATATAATGATGCGGCTCGACTTGAATGGAATCGTGGTCTTTCGGATCAATGGCCATCTCAATATCAAGACCAGTGCTCAGCCATACCGGCTGACGATTGTAAGTAACAGGTGTCTCGAGTGGAAGCGGGAAGGAAAATGGAATTTCCAGTTGCTCGTTACTATCAATTCGAAGATTCTTGGATACGTTGAATTTGGCGAGTGTATAGTTATAATCCACTTTGCGATCGTCCTGCTCACGAATGTAGCGGGTCATCAGCTGAATATAAATTTTCTCAATTTCCTGCTCTACGCTGCCACCTTTTATGCGAACAACACCTTTGACCGTCTCACCCGGCACGTAAGATGTTTTTTCCAATAGCGTATCAATTTCTGCAGCCCCAATTCCCACTTTGGCCAGCATTTTATTAAAGAACGACATAGAATAAGCAGCCTCCTCATAAATTCATACATTCCTCTTCCATATACGCAGCATAAGTCAGACTAGTTTCGTTTAGATGGAATAAATTTATAATCAATAATTTATTTTCGCTTTTTTTTGAGCTATACTGCTATAAGAGCCTATTACGAACCTGAAGAATCGTGAAGGCCAGGAGAAGTCATATTTGTGATCTGTAGATGTTCATAGATGGCAGGAGTAACGGAGGAATTGTTATGCAGCTAATAAATATAGCAATGGTGCAGGAGCAGCTTGACCGGTACGCGAATGAAGATTTGTATCTTCATATGGAAATGACGATGGGTGCCTATGCAGCCCATAATGATAGCTCGAAGCATCCAGCCGCGAATTTTATCAAGAATGTGCCGGTAAGATACAGCAAAGGAACCATTGTTGGCGATACCTACTATAGAGTTGGCTTGAAGATGAAGGATGGTTGGGTTTATACGGAAGGCTTGACTCATTGGGAAGAAAATGAAGAAGGACGCATACTGCTGGCAGGTCATGACAAAGAAGGCCGCTTGATCGTATCTTTGTTACTCAGCAGAACGTTGTTTTAAGGAAGTGGGGTTCTTATGACGCAAAATATATTAGTTGTACTTCCGCATCCGGATGATGAATCATTTGGTTTGTCGGGAACGTTAGCCAAATTTGCAAATGAAGGTGCACATGTTACATATGCTTGTCTCACACTGGGAGAAATGGCACGTAATATGGGTAATCCTCCAATTGCTAACCGGGTCACGCTGCCGGAGATCCGTAAGGAAGAGCTGAAGCAGTCCTGTAGAGTCATCGGGATTCAAGATTTACGTATGCTGGGCTTTCATGACAAAACGATTGAGTTCGAAGACCGTAATCTATTGGACGGAGCGATCTCTGCACTGATTGAAGAATTAAATCCTTCTATTGTATTTACATTTTATCCAGGTTATAGTGTACATCCAGACCATGATGCAACGGGCGAAGCGGTTGTCAGAGTGGTTGAAGCGATGGATCAGGATCGAAGACCCGTCGTACAATGTCTTGCGTTCTCCAATGGTCATAAGAAAGCGATCGGTGAACCGGATGTGTTCTACGACATTCAGGATTACAAGCTGAACAAGGTACAGTCCATTGCAGCGCACAGTTCACAGTTCCGCATTCTATCAGGCGAGTCGCTTCTTAAGGACAAGCAATTTGCAGATCGACTGAAGACTGAATATTTCTGGACTTACCCATTAAAATAGGGCTGAAAATATAACGAATACGTATGCCTAATCGATAAAAAGATCAATAGCCAATCCCTTAATGAACAAGGGGTTGGCTATTTTTAATTATGGACATTTGATGTCTGAAATAAGCTGATGAATATAATCGATTTGGTAATTCATATAATCTTCTTATTAAAATCCCTTATAAGAGGAGCTTAGTGATGGACAAACGCACTAATAAAGGAGAAAATGTACCACAGCCCATCCGCAGTGATGGGGCCGGAGCGATTGACAAGGGACCGCGAAATATAATGCGAGATCTTCAAAATCCCGATATGCTCGTCCCACCGATTACAGATGCAGGACTGGTTCCTAATCTGAAATTCTCCTTCTCAGATACTTCAATGAAGCTAAATCATGGGGGATGGTCTCGCGAGATCACTGTGCGGGAGCTTCCGATCGCGACCACCCTTGCTGGAGTAAATATGAGCTTAACGGCTGGGGGAGTACGTGAGCTTCACTGGCATAAACAAGCAGAGTGGTCTTATATGCTGTTAGGAAGAGCACGTATAACGGCTGTTGATCAGCAAGGAAGGAATTTTATTGCTGACGTTGGTCCAGGTGATCTGTGGTACTTTCCTCCAGGTATCCCGCATTCGATTCAGGGGTTGGAGCATTGTGAATTTCTGCTCGTCTTCGATGACGGAAATTTCTCTGATCTATCCACCTTGTCGATCTCCGATTGGTTTGCCCATACTCCAAAAGAGGTGCTCTCCGCTAATTTCGGAGTGCCAGAGAGTGCCTTCGACTCGGTACCTGCTGAACAGGTGTATATCTATCAGGGAGAAGTACCGGGTTCTATAACAAGTCAAGAAGTCCAGTCCCCCTACGGAGAAGTTCCCTTAACCTTCAAGCACGGGCTGATGGAACAAGAACCCATTAAAACCCCTGGTGGTAGTGTACGAATTGTAGATTCCTCTAACTTTCCAATATCAAGAACAATCGCAGCAGCACTCGTTGAGATTGAACCGGGTGCAATGAGAGAGCTTCACTGGCATCCGAATAACGATGAGTGGCAGTATTACCTTACCGGACAGGGAAGAATGACCGTATTTACTGGAGACGGTGCAGCTCGTACATTTGATTATAGAGCAGGCGATGTTGGATATGTCCCCTTCGTGACGGGACATTATATTCAGAATACGGGTACTGACACATTGTGGTTCTTAGAGATGTTCAAAAGTGACCGCTTTGAAGACGTTTCTCTAAATCAGTGGATGGCACTAACGCCTAAAGAACTTGTTCACAGCAACTTGAATGTGGGTCCTGAATTACTGGGTGCGCTGCGCAAAGAGAAGTGGCCCGTAGTGAAGTATCCCGGATTTTTTTAGACAATCGGACTCAAGCAAAAGAGGGTGTCCACAATCATCTTCGATGACGGGCGGACACCCTCTATTAATTATTTAATCCTCTATTCTGCTTGCAGATGGCTCCATTTCTTCACTTCAACCGGGGAGGCCTCAATAGTCAGCTTGGTTCCATCCTCTTCATATTGAATGGTTTCAACATTCGCATGCTCATGGAAATAGGAGAGAAGATGTCCTTGATCATATGGAATGTTAAGCGCAACTCGTTCATAATGTCCGAACAGCTGTGCCTTGATGGCAGTTTCCAACGAGTCTAATCCTTGCCCCGTCTTGGCTGATACGAATATGGCCGGTTTACGAACCTGCATCTCATTCAATAATGCACTGCGCAGATCGATTTTGTTATAAACATAGATGACTGGAATTTTATCGGCACCCAGGTCCTTTAACGTTTGATTCGTCACTTCAATGAGCTGCTCAGCATCAGGGTTACTTGCATCTACAACGTGCAGAAGCAGATCGGATTCAAGCACCTCTTCCAGCGTAGAACGAAAAGCCTTCACGAGATGATGCGGAAGCTTGCTTACAAATCCGACGGTATCGGTTAGAAGAAATTTCTTACGATCTGGGAGTGAGATTTGTCTTACCGAGGTCTGCAGGGTGGCAAAGAGCATATCCTTGGCCAGTACAGCTTTCTCGCTTGCCGCATCGTATTTATCAAGCATAGCATTCATGAGACTGGATTTGCCTGTATTCGTATAGCCGACGAGACTCACTACCGGCATCTCAGTCTTCTGGCGACGTCTGCGCTGCGTTTGGCGCTGGGATACGAGCAGCTCCAGTTCTCGGTTCAGTTCTGTAATTTTCTCTTCAATCCGTCTTTGGCTTAATTCCAGCTTGGTTTCTCCTGAGCCCCTGTTCTTGGTACCGACCCCGCCGCGCTGTCTGCCCGAGGAAGAGCTGATCCCGGACAATCTTGGGAGCACATATTGAAGCCTTGCCAGCTCTACCTGGAGCTGAGATTCTCTAGATCTCGCACGCTCGGCAAATATATTCAGGATCAGTGTTGTCCGGTCCAGGACAGCGGCATCCAGTCTTTTCTCAAGATTACGAACCTGAGAAGGGGAGAGCTCATCATTGAAGATCACAATGGTGGTCTCCAGCATCTTCAGTAAATCGGTGAGCTCCTCAATCTTACCAGTGCCTATATAGTGCGCGGGATGTACACGTTCTGCCTTCTGCGTCAGCACTGCGGCAACCTCGATGTCGCAAGCATTGGCCAGATTGCCAAGCTCCTCCATAGAGTGTTCGAAATCCTCTTGGTTGTTCAGCTGTAGTCCTACAATAACTGCTTTATCTATAAATGGTTGTGTCATACCATTGTCCTCCTTCTGTTTACACCTGAAAATTAAAAAAACACAGGCTAAACCTTCTGCCTGTGTACAGGTTCAAGAGAACTCGGAGTAACTACGGGGTACAGCCAGGTAGGGGACTTAGATCTGTGAACATGCAGCGGTACAACTGAAATAACCAGTGTTCAGCTGCATATTCTACAGGCATCTTATACCGTAAGGGTCCTATACTCACACTGCACAATAGGCATGATTTAATACATAATTTATGCGGCAGGTTAAGGACACACCCGTTTAAGTGTATAAGAAAAGAGGCCAGGGATCTCACTCCTGTCCTCTTCGTCTATCTTCTGTGAAATACCAGCATATGGATAGATCGAATCCGAGTTCTCTGCCTTACACATAAGAGCAGAGTCTTTGCCTATTTAGTTAAGGGCAAAAGAAAATCTAACTCGAATCCAATTAATCATAGCGGTATCCCTCCGTTCCTAAAGTTAACGCTATCTTAGCATAGCTCTATACATAATTCAATGGGCATGCGTTGACTATAACTGTTTTCTACCAGCTGAGCTGTTGATCTGTCCTTGAACCTGGCCTTACTGCATACACTTAAATGGAGAGGAGCGTGACGATGAGATGATAGGTCAAATGGAGCGTTATTATGAGCTTAAGAAGTTGAAGAAAGAAATAGAAGACGAGCTGTCAAGTCTGCGTCAAGAGATGATTGAGCATCTTATTGCACAGAATACGGACAGCATGGTGCATGGAGAATATGAAGCCAAAATTGTAGTTCAAAGCAGGAAAGAATATGATGATGAGCTGCTATATCAAGCATTACCAGATCCAGAGGTGTGGAAACTCATGTCTAAGGCGGATACTGGGAAAATAGCCAGCTTGATTAAACTCGGAATCCTGTCAGAAGAAGGTATATCTCATACCTATGAGACACGAAGAACAGAACTGCTTATTGTGAACAAAAAATAAAAATGTGAATCAATTTCATAAATCATGAATAAGGTGAATTCGAAATTATATACCTTTGATTTAAGCAGCGAAAGGCATTATGAAATTGATTCATATATGTTACGATATAAAGATGAACTAGAAGGGCGGTATTACAAAGATAGATGATGAAAAACCTGTTAGTTACTGGATACCGGGCCAATGAGCTCGGCATCTTCAATCAGAAGCACCCCGGTATTCCTTATATTAAGCAAGCGATCCGATCCAAGCTGTTGACTCTCATAGAGGAGGGAACAGAGTGGGTCATCACCCCGGGTCAATATGGTGTAGATCTGTGGGCATGTGAAGTTGTCATTGAATTGAAGCAGCAATATCCGGAGCTGAAGCTGTCCATTATTTCTGCATTTATGAATCCGGAAGAGAAATGGTCGGACGATAAGAAGGAATATTTCGAAGAAATCATGCGGAATGTGGATTACTACGGAGTGGTCAGCAAGCAGCCATATGCCGGTCCGTGGCAGTTTCAGGCAAGAGACGAGCTTCTCTTTCGCAAGACAGAGCATATATTACTAGTCTACGATGAAGAAAATGGCCCCGGAAGTCCGCGTTATATAAAAGAAAAAGCGCTTAAAAAGCACCAAGAGGATGGATATGGTATAACACTTATCTATTCGGAGGATATTCAAAATATTGCTGACGAGATAAGCGCTTCAATCATCCCTGAAGATGGGAATGGCGAGGAGATCGACTGGATTTGAATATCTTGAATAATGTGTAGAACACTCCTTTATTGACACTGATAATCATTATCGTTTAGTATATTTTTATACTTTTCTATGATATGGAGGATGTTCACATGTTGATTCAAATGAGAGTAATTACAGTTAAAGAAGGCTTCAGCGATGCTGTTGTTGAGCGTTTCGGTCAGCCTGGCGGTCCTATGACGGAAATTCCAGGATTTATTGATCGTACTGTGATGGTGAAGAAGAATCGCAAGAAGGATGAAGAAGTAGAAGAGGTTGTCGTCATGATCCGCTGGGAATCGGAAGATGCCTGGAAGGCTTGGGAGAAGAGCCCTGCTCATATTGCCGGACATCGGAACAGCCGGAATCAAGAGAAGCCTGATTACTTGCTGGAGACTAAAGTTTCCATGTATGACGTGAAGGCTGCTGTTACTGAATAATACATATCGGCAATCAGCTCTGTTAGCACTATTGATAGGAATTGTATTATATTTAGTTCGTTCGCGTAAACGCAAATCGTAATCAGTTAATAACAGTTTGTTAGAAGAACTCTTTCAGTCTTAGGATTGTTTGCTAATAGGAGGGGGATTAATGTGATTGAAATTACCGTAGCTCAAGACGGGACGGCTGACTTTAATTCAATTCAAGAAGCGATTGATCAGATCCTGAGTCTTAGAGCCGGAAGCTCTGAGTCCTGCACAATTTTCATCAAATCAGGCATATATCAAGAAAAAATTCATCTGAACCAGCCGGGTGTCCGGTTGATCGGCGAGAACGCAGAAGACACGATCATTACATATGGAGACTATGCTCATAAGTTATTTCCGGACGGCAGTCCTTATCACACTTTTAATACCTATACAGTGCTTATTTCCAGTGATGACGTATCGGTCAGTCATTTGACGATAGAGAACAGCGCAGGCTATGGAAAGGAGATCGGACAAGCCATTGCGGCCTATGTAGACGGAGATCGGGTATCCTTCTACCATTGTCGATTGCTCGGACATCAGGATACCTTGTTCACGGGGCCGCTTCCAGAGGCGCCGATCAACCGTGGGAGATTCGGTGGTCCGCGTGACATGTTCCCTAGGCGCCCTGTGCGTCAATATTATGAATGCTGTTACATCGAGGGAGATGTTGATTTTATTTTTGGTTCGGCGACGGCAGTATTTGTAGATTGTGAGCTGTTCTCCAAGCGCAGACATGTCAATGAAAACGGAAGCGCAGACGGTACAGCCTCCCCTGGGTATATAACTGCTGCATCTACCGCCGAAGAGGTGACTTTCGGATATGTATTCTGGGACTGCTCCTTAACGGGGAATGCGGATTCGGGGAGCGTATACTTGGGCAGACCTTGGCGAGAATATGCCAAAACCGTATTTGTCAATTGTGATCTCGGGAAGCATATTCACCCTGCGGGCTGGCATAATTGGGGGAAGCGGGAACGAGAGCAGACGGTCGAATATGCTGAGTATGGCAGCCACGGTCCAGGTGCAGAGGGAGAGAGAGTAGAGTGGACGAAGAGAATTGAGCCAGAGATGCTTCATACCTATTCACCGGCTGAGGTTCTAAAGGGGAATGACAGCTGGAATCCTATCCGGGATAAGAGCTAAAACTATCTATGTACTAGCAAAAGTCCACCTTTTTTACACCGTCAAATCCTGTTAAGATGTATACAGATCATGAGAAAAATGCGAGCTAAACGGGAGAGTGACGGTTACGGATGGAGATTAGAATTGATGATTTAAGCGGTGTGGAGATTCAACATTTAATTAGACAGCATATTGCAAGCATGCTGGATCAATCTCCTCCTGAAAGCGTTCATGCACTGGATGTGAATGGGTTGAAGCAGCCGGGGGTCACATTCTGGAGTGTCTGGGAAGACGGGGAGCTGCTTGGGTGCGGGGCTCTTAAGGAACTGGATACTGAGCATGGTGAAGTGAAGTCGATGCGTACCGCGAGTGGTCACCTGAGAAAAGGTGTGGCAAGGCTGATGCTGAATCACATTATGACAGAAGCTAGGAACCGTGGATACCGCAGACTGTCCCTGGAAACAGGATCGACGGACGATTTCATTCCGGCAAGGATCTTGTATGAAAAATGTGGCTTCGAGCATTGTTCTCCTTTTGCGGATTACATAGAAGATCCATATAGCGTCTTCATGACGAAACTGCTGTAAAGTATCGGGTTGGGAGTTCTAAGGAAGAATATGGAATCCTTGCTTTTTTGACTATATAAATTCCTGCCAAGAGATTAGGATCCCCTTTGGCATGGATTCCATATTTATTAATTCGCATCTAAATTCCTCGTATTCGTAATAAAGAGGGCAATCACAAGAACGAGAATGGCTAGACAATACGTAAATGTATCGATAGGATCTTCATGATTTATTATGATGAGCCGAATGATGGCGGTGATTCCGATATAGATGAAGTAACGCAGCGGGAAGTGATAATTATGCGTAAAGTATTTAACAATAAGAGATAGAAACTCGAAATATAGAAAATAAACCAATATTCCTTCGGTAAGATAGTAGTAGGAGGTTGGCTCGCTTTGAATCAATAAGCTGTCAAGGATGACCATCGTTTTACGGACAAGAAACATAGACAGGATGATAGCAAGCAGTAAGAGCATGACGTTTAACAGCTGTTGTAAATACTTGGCGATGAAGGATTCCTTTTTGGCTTCTTTCACATGAGTCACTCCTAACCTCAGACAAGGCATATAGCTTGTATAGCTTCATATGAATCAATAAATAGCATATGCGAATCAGTCCAATTACAGAAGTAACTTTTCTCTATGAATCGATTCGAAATGTCCAAGCATATCGGAGCACAAATTCATAGAATGCGAGTGGAGGTGATCAATATGGTCAAAATATTTATTGATCCAGGCCATGGAGGAACAGATAGCGGAGCTGTGGGAAACGGACTTCAAGAAAAAGCACTGACCCTTACGATCGCAACCAAGGTACGCTCTATTCTGCTGGCTGAATATCAGAACGTCTCTGTGCTGATGAGCCGAACAGGCGATGAGACAGTAACATTGACTCAAAGAACAGATGCTGCGAACGCTTGGGGAGCGGATTACTTCTTGTCTATTCACATTAATGCTGGCGGGGGCACAGGCTACGAGGATTTCATCTATCCCGGCTCGGCAGCTCCGACGACAACCTATCAGACAAACATTCATACAGAGGTTATGAAGATGAACTCGATGATCGATCGAGGGCGGAAGCAAGCCAATTTCCACGTCTTGAGAGAATCTGATATGCCTGCGATCTTAACGGAGAATGGTTTCATAGATACAGCTGCAGATGCAGCACTGCTCGCATCAAGTGTCCACCTAGATGCGGTTGCTCGTGGTCACGTCAATGGACTTGTCAAAAATTTTAGCTTGGTCAAGAAAACGAATGTTATCTATCATACTGTCGTGAGCGGAGATACGGTGTATGCGTTGAGCCGTCGATATGGCAGTACTATAGCAGATATTAAGACATGGAATGATCTCGATGCGAATTACACCATTTATGTAGGGCAAGTTCTGAGAGTGAAGTAAGTCAGCAATGTCTTCATTTACCATATTGTGGTATAGTAATTAGAATTGTACCCAATAAGGGAGGCACAACCATGGCATCGTTCCCTTTATTCGATTCTGTTCCTGGTTTATGTATGAGCGACATCTGAACTAGGATTATATATATTAATTATTGTTGACGAGTCGGCCCGAGTATGGCCGATTTTTTTGTGCTGAGGAGTTTGCCCGAATTATGCAACATCCTGATGCAGCATATGCCGTTCTTCGCTATTAAAATTAAAAATGGTACTTAGGCTAGGGGAGAACATACTCTTTATCGAATATAATATATTAATAGATTGAAGAACATATGAATAGTATTGAAGAGAGGAGCGTACAAGATTCACCCTCTACAAGAGCCCCGATCGTGACGTAGGTACAATAATCAACCTTTACGAAGGAGTGATCAGTAATCGTGTCAATGTACAACAAGGGTTCCTTGAAGCAGCTGCTGTCATGCATACTCATTATCTCTTTATTTCTAATGCTGGGAAGTTCCAGCCTAAGGGCAACAACGATGACAGCTTACGCTGAGGAAATTCATACAGAGCCACGTATGCAAACGATTGAAGAATTCGAATCACTCAGCCTGCTATCCAGCTTCTATGCTGGAGCCAATTCCGCCTCCTTATCCCTCGTAGACAGACCTCAAACGATATATTATGGACATCACGCCGTTAATCTTACCTATGATTTCACAGGGAAAACAGGAACCTCTGCTGCTTATTTGCAGTTTAAGAATGATCAGGGAGGTATCGGAAGACCTCTGCCAGGAACGCCATCCAAACTCGGTGTATGGGTATATGGAGATGGTGGAAATCACTGGCTCAGAGCACAAATAGAAGACTCACTCGGAATCAAGACCGCTGCAGATTTCACTTCAGCTTCAGGATTAAGCTGGACAGGCTGGAAATACATTACCCTCCAGATCCCGGCTGCTCTTACTCCCCCGCTCAAACTTAATCATATTTATGTGGCAGAAACAAAAGACACCAACAAGAACAGAGGCGCTCTTTATTTCGATCGACTGAGTGCTTTTTATACAGAGGACGACATCTATGGGCTTGATATTACCGGAGGTCAGCCGATCAAAGCAGGAAATTCAGCTAAACTGACTACGTATGCTACCTACGAAGGAGGGACTCACCCGATTCTGCTCGAAGAGGGGGTCACTTACACAAGCAGTGACTCATCTATTGCTATAGTTACTGGTGATACCTATGGAACGATGACCGCAATATCACCAGGCAGAGTACTGATTACGGCTGAACATAGCGGCGTGTCAGAAGAGATTGAGGTCGAAGTAACGGAAGGAGAAGTTCTTCCTATATCTATTGAAATGTCAGGACCTTCTCAACTGGAAATAGGCGCTTCCGAAGCCGTTCGGTTGTATGCCGACTATCCGAATTATGCTTCACCCTATCTGATCGCAGAAGGGGCTGACCTTATTAGTGATCATCCGGAAGTGCTCACGGTAGACGAACAAGGAAGGGTACAAGCCCATGCAGCTGGGACTGCGACGATTAGGGCCGAGTATGGCGGATTAAGTGCTGAGCTTGCCGTTACCGTATCCGAACCTGTACCTGTGCTGCAAAGCTTGGAACTTATCGGACCCACGGCTCTTACCATCGGTAATTCAGATGAATTCCAGGTGAATGGGATTTATTCTATGCTTCCAGAGGCGGTGCCAATTACAGAAGGGCTTAGCTATACCAGCAGCCGGCCGGAGATTGTCTCGGTGTCCGAGGATGGTGAATTAACAGCTCATGCTGTTGGTGGTTCTCGAATCATGGTAACTTACAATGGAATGAGTGCTTCAACCTATATCGTTGCAAATCTTCCGCAGGAGGCGCCAAAGCGCGAAGTTCGTGCGGCATGGATTGCAACCGTGGAGAATATTGATTGGCCGGTGAAAGGGACAACCGATCCGGTAGAGCAGCAGAAACAGTTCCGTGAGCTTCTCAATCGTCTTGAAGACACAGGTATAAATACATTGATTGTCCAAGTGAAGCCGACAGCGGATGCATTCTATCCGTCCGAATATGCACCATGGTCTGAATGGCTGACAGGAGTGCAAGGTCAGGACCCTGGATATGATCCTTTGGAATTTATGCTGGAGGAGGCACATCAGCGGGGAATGGAATTTCACGCCTGGTTTAATCCTTACCGAGTGAGCATGCACAACGATGTAACGAAGCTGACAGAGGATCATCCGGCCAGACTGCATCCTGAATGGGTGGAGTCCTACGGCGGCAAGCTGTATTTCAATCCGGGTGTTCCCGAAGCGAAGGATTACATCATCAACAGTATTATGGAGGTTGTAAGAAATTACGATATTGATGGTGTCCATTTCGACGACTACTTTTATCCATATCCTGCGGCAAGCGGGGAATTTCCAGATCGTGATACGTATATGGAATACAGTGGCGAGTTCACGAACATCGCAGATTGGCGCAGAGATAATGTCAACCGTTTTGTTCAGGAAGTTGGTGCAGCGATCAAGGAAGAGAAGGGTGAACTGAAGTATGGCATAAGTCCGTTTGGTATTTGGAAAAATAAGTCCACTGATCCTTCTGGCTCGGATACGAATGGACTCAGTAGTTATGATGCGATCTATGCGGATTCCAAGCGATGGGTCGAAGAAGAATGGATCGATTATATAATGCCGCAAATCTACTGGTACATGGGTTACAGTCCAGCAGCATACGACAAACTGATTGATTGGTGGCAAGGTATCGTCACAGATAAGAATGTACACCTGTATATCGGGCAGGCGCTATATCGTAATGGTACCGTAGATGGATGGCTGAATCCTGAGGAAATTCCGAATCAGATTGCATATAACCGGAACTACGAGCAGGTGAAGGGGGGAGCCTTCTTTAGTGCAAAGTGGTTTGAGAATAACGCACTGGGAATTACAGACCGACTCCAAAATGACATCTATCGTACTCCGGCACTGATCCCAGAGATGCCATGGCTTGATAATCAGGCACCGATGGCTCCGGTAAAAGTAAAAGCCAATTCCACCAATAAAGCAGTAAAGCTGGAGTGGAATTCGGGAGGCGGTGATGAAGCCTATTACGTCATCTATCGTTTCGAGGGAAGTATAGCAGGTGACTTGGAACAAGCGGGAAATATACGAATAATGGTACAGCGCACGGATCAGAAGAAGCAGATATTTGAGGATAAGGACGTAACGCCGGGAACTTACACCTATGTAATTACGGCTGCAGATCGGCTTCATAATGAGAGCACGGGGAGCAGAGCGGTGACGCTTACCCAGAAAAAGTAAAAATAGTAATGGCTCTGTGGAAGATCCGCAGAGCCATTTTTTTCGCACGCTAAATCAATTGTTGCAGGATGCATCTGCGTCTATTGATACATGCCTATGAACGGCATCTGCATTTTCCTTAGCCGTATCCGTAATTTATGTCATTATCATAATAAAATAGAAGAGGATATATTGTGGTTCATTTCACATTAATTGTAATTCTATAACTTGTTATGTAACCTTCATGACAATTTGCTTGGGATGAATGACAAATGAAGTGAACTAAAAAATAATCCTCTATTCAGGAATGAAAGGAAAAGGATTCTCCAAGATTCCAGCGAATTACAGTAAATGTCATTTCTGATAACGTTTTCAAGAATTTAAGGAAGTGGTGAATGCAGCAGATGAAACTCCGTTCAAGATCATCATTGCGTTTTAAATTCATTACCGGCTTCTGTATGATCATGGCTCCGCTCGTGCTGTTTCTATACTTTAACAATGTGTATGCAATGAGTGTGGTTCGCGACCAGGTATCACTGACGAATCGTAATTATGTCCTTAAAAATGTCGAGGAGAACGAGCGCATCCTTCAGGAAACGAATCGCTATTTATATAGCTTAGGGGAACAGGATCCGGATATTATCTCGTTGTTTTTTCTGCCATATGGCAGTGGTGACTACACGATTGCCAAGCAGCGGATCGTAAATAAATTCAGAACTGATCTCGGATTCTATGATCTCTTGGACGGCTTATTTTTGTATGATACCGTTCATGAGGATACGCTGCTTGCGACACAGCGGGGATACGACGAGAAAATTACTGCGATCACATCCATTATGCCCGCAGCTGCTTCGATGAGCGTAGATGTCCCGACACACAAATGGGAAATTGTACAGACCAAGGGAACCTATCATTTAGTAAAAACCGTTCGTATTAACGAGCAATTCATTGCCGGGGCATGGGTGCCGATCAACAGCTTGAATGAACGTGTACACAGTGCAGATTGGGGCGAAGGCGGAGGAGCGGTTATTTTGTCAGGAGAAGGAGAGGCACTCTCTGGTACTGTAGTGCCTGAGGAGGTGGTTAGTCTTGCATCGGCCTATCAATTGGGGAAGTCTGAAAGGGATTCATTCTACGAAATCGTGGGTGATTCAGCACGCGAAGGACGATATTTGCTAATTGACATCCCCGCACATGATGAAGCGATTCATTATGTCGTCATGCTGCCAGAAGCGAGCATTGTTCGGAACCTGCCTGTATTTCAGCAGATTATCCGGTTTATTCCGGTCGTAGCTGTTATACTGCTCGTCTCGGTTCTCTTCTTCTTGAGACAGGTTCTATTTAAACCGATGAATACGCTCATATCCGGAATGAGAAAGGTCAGCAGGGGGGATTTGAACGTAAAGCTTGGTCCCTCCTCTTCTCCTGAATTTACTTTTGTTACAAATACCTTCAACCAAATGACTGCAGAAGTCCAGCAGCTGAAGATAGGCATGTACGAGGAGCAGCTTCGTGTACAGGAGGCAGAACTCAAGCAGCTTCAAATGCAGATCAATCCGCATTTCTATCTCAATTCACTTCATATTATTCATAGCCTGGCAGCGCTTCACAAGCATGAGCTCGTTCAGAAGATGGCGGAGCATCTAGCCGGCTATTTTCGATTCAGCATGCAGGCGGATCGGAGCCTCATTACGATTAGAGATGAACTCCTGCATATTAAAAATTATCTCGAAATTCAAAAGCTGCGTTTCCCTGAGCGTCTGCAATACGAGCTGACGGTGGATTCAGATATAGAAGAAATGCAGATCCCTCCGCTCACGATACAGCCTTTTGTAGAGAATTCAATCGTGCACGGCTTCCGAAAAGGAAGGAGCACACTCCATCTGAATATTACCTTGTATCTGGTCCCTGATGAACAGAAGCTTAGAATACAAATCCAGGATAATGGTACAGGCTTCGCAGAGGACGTGTTAATAAGACTTCAGCAGGGGGAGCTGCCTCCCGAAGAAGCAACGGGACGCAGTATCGGGATATGGAATGTCAAGCACCGGCTTGAGAAAGTGAAGGGATTAGAGCCTCAGATACAGTTTGAGAACAGCCCTGATGGCGGAGCTCTTGTGTACTTGACGATTAACTATGTGGAGAGCAGGGTCAGGGAGGTGAATAAGAATGTACAGCTTGCTCATCGTGGATGATGAATATTACGCGCTGGAAGCCATGAAGCATGCCGTGAATTGGAGTGATATCGGATTCGACCGGTTTTATACAGCGATGTCAGCTGACGAAGCAAGAGAAGTCCTCATACAAGAGAAGATCGATATCATGATCTGTGACATCGAGATGCCGGAGGAGGATGGTTTATCCCTGCAATGGTGGGTCAGGGAGCATGTCCCGCAGCTGGAGACCATCTTTCTAACAGGACATGCCGAGTTTTCTTACGCTCAAAAAGCCATCCAGATGCATAGCTTCGATTATCTGCTGAAGCCGATTCAATCTGCTGATCTTGTTCAAACCGTAAAGCGTGCCATAGAGAAAAAGAGTCTTGACGATGAGTTTGCCCGATTAAAAGAACAGTATATGGACTATTTAAATGAAGACAGATTCTGGAGTACGAAGCGAATCACTAAATTCTGGAGGGATTTGTACTCAGGCCGATCGCCCCTCACGGAATCTCAGTTTAATGAGCTGAAGCTGATCTATCACGCAGATGTCGATGGCAGTGCGAGCATATTGCCGATTCTATTTAAGGTCGAGGAATGGCTCAGGACATTCCCGGCCAAAGACCTGGACATTCTTGAGTTCGGGCTTTGTAATGCGGCCGAGGAGATCGTGCTGAGTGGTGCAGCAGGACATGTAATTTTAGATCAGAGAGGATATGTCCTTATCCTGCTCCAGGAGCCGCTCGCAGCCCATCGAATACTGGATCACTGCAAAGACTATATTGCCAGATGCAGTACATATCTCTCAGCCCGGATCTCGTGCTGTATCGGCAATTATACAAGCATATGGAAGCTGCCTGAGGCTTACAAGATGCTGATGCAGGAACATCGGCACCATATCGCCGGGAGTGAGGATGTTTATTATCTCCACTCAGATCGCACTGGACAAACAGGCCTGAAGGAGCTGGTGCCGCTGCCTTGGATTGAAGATATTGCGGTGCTGCTGGCAACAGGAAAAATCAAGGAAGTACTGCAGAAGGCAGATGAGCTCATGGATTGGATGCAGCACCAAAGTCCGTTGTCCGCTGAGCTGCTGGAGTCTTTCTATCACGGGCTTCTCCACACCATCATCCCGCTTCTGCACAAGAACGGTATTGCTCTTCACAGCTTATACTCAGGAGATGAGCCCTTGGAGAGGGAAGTAACAGGCTCAATCCAAACGCATAGAGATTGGGCACATCAGTTAATTACACGCACAGCTTCTCTTCTCCACCCGGAAGGGGAGCATACCTATTCTGCAATTGAGAAGGTCTGTCTCTATATTGATGGAAGGCTAGAGCAGGATCTGGGCAGAGAGGAGCTTGCTGAGTTTGCGGAGCTGCATCCGGCTTATTTATCACGATTGTTTAAAAAAGAAAAGGGCATGTCCATTTCGGACTATATTGCTCAGGCGAGGATTGCAAAAGCGAAGGAGCTGCTCTGTACATCAGTCTCGACTGTAACCGATATTGCAAGTAAAGTCGGGTATTACAATTATCAGCATTTTACGAAAATGTTCAAGAAGCACACAGGAGTGACTCCTCAGCAGTATCGAAGACAGAACAGTTAGCGTACAGAACTGCAATAAGGATGAAGGACGGTCGTTTACGAACGGTCGTCTTTTTATATCAATCGCTGATGTCATTAAAACACATACCAAGGGTTACAAGACCTGATATTCGGCAGATCCCTCTCCTTCTTATAATAAAGCTACCGCTGCAGTAGGAGGGACTGTGAAGCATATGAGAAGGGGGAGTCGAATGTAAGCTATGCCGAACACAGTAAAGAAAAAAAGAACCATACTGTACAACCTTAAGAAATACAAGGTGCTGTACCTTATGTTTTTGCCGGGTGTCATATTTTTGTTCATCAACAATTACTTGCCGATGTTTGGGGTTATTATTGCATTCAAGAACGTCAACTACGCGGATGGAATTTTGGGGAGTCCGTGGGCGGGACTGGACAATTTCAAGTATTTGTTCGGAACCTCGGACGCATGGGAGATTACACGTAATACGCTGGCCTACAACGTGGTATTCATACTTCTTAATCTGGTGCTCGGTGCAGGTCTAGCAATACTGCTCAGTGAAGTGAAGGGAAGATTCTCATCCAAATTTTATCAATCCGTCATGCTGCTTCCCTACTTCCTGTCCATGATCGTTGTAAGTTATCTGGTGCTTGCCTTCTTGGGGAAAGATTCGGGCTTTATGAACACCAGCTTCCTGCCGCTATTCGGGAAGGAGCCGATTGATTGGTATACGGAGACGGAATATTGGCCGTACATTCTGCCGTTCGTCAATACCTGGAAGAACATTGGTTATTATGTGGTCATTTATCTGGCAGCGGTAATTGGTATTGATGAAGAGTATTATGAGGCTGCGGTGCTGGATGGCGCGGGTAAATGGAGTCAGGTGTGGTATATAACTGTCCCTTTCCTCTATCCGCTGATGATTGTAATGACACTGCTTCAGATCGGACGAATATTCTATGCAGATTTCGGGCTGTTCTATCAGGTCCCGCTTGAATCCGGTGCGCTGTTCCCGGTAACTAACGTGCTTGATACGTATGTATACCGTACGTTCCTGATTGGTGGAGACATCGGCATGTCCTCAGCTGCAGGGCTATACCAGGCTGTGGTTGGATTTGTGCTTGTATTGGTGTCCAATTCCATCGTCCGCAGGATCGATAAAGATAACGCACTATTTTAATCAAGGAGGAGAGTTCCTGATATGAGTTCCAGTAAAGCGCTGCATATATCGGGTAGATCAAAGATGGTTATTCATGCTTTTTTTATCTTCTATGCCGTTATATGCATTCTGCCGCTTGTGCTTGTACTGTCCATTTCCCTCTCAGATGAAACGACGGTCATCGCAAACGGATATAAGTTCATTCCCGAGCAGTTTAGTATCAGCGCCTATGATTTCTTGTTCAAGGATATGGAGCAAATTGTTCGCTCTTACGGCGTATCCATCTTCGTTACCGTTGTTGGAACCGTAATCAGTGTGGCACTGACCGCATTTTACGCGTATCCGCTGTCCAGACGGGATTTGCCATACAAAGGTTTTTTCGCCTTCTTCATATTTTTCACCATGCTGTTTAATGGCGGTCTTGTCCCTTGGTATCTCGTCTATGTCAATCTGCTTGATTTGAAAAATACGTTATGGGTTCTGATCATGCCGATGCTGATGTCACCTTTCTTCGTACTTGTTATGCGGACCTTCTTCGCCAATTCCATCCCTGTCTCCATTCTCGAATCAGCAAGAGTGGATGGAGCCGGAGAGCTGAGGACATTTATCAGAATTGTACTGCCGTTATCATTACCCGTCCTTGCAACGGTAGCGCTGTTCAGCACACTGAATTATTGGAATGACTGGTATTTGAGCATGATCTTTATTTCGGATAACAAAACGATCAGTCTGCAATATTTGATGTACCGGACCCTGCTCGATATTCAGTATTTAACGAGCAACTCCAACGTCGCTTCGCAGATCTCTTCACAAGGCGGGATGCTGGATCTGCCGAACAAAACGCTGCAGATGGCTATGGCGGTCGTGGGGATTGGGCCGATTGTGCTCGCCTATCCCTTCTTCCAGCGTTATTTCATCAAGGGGCTGACCGTAGGAGCTGTGAAAGGCTAGTTTCATATGTTCATATTCCATTATTGGGAGGTCTATGCAAATGAATCAACAGAGAAGGATTCGGGGGACACGCGTTAGAAGAAAGCCTTTATTTCTTGCTGCAATCCTAACCTTCGTCATGGTGCTCAGTGCTTGTGGAGGAGGAAAAGCCGAGCCTACGAGCAGCAGCACGGAAACCAGTGGAGCTACTGATTCGGGAGGAAAAACAGAGAAACCTTATGAAGTCTCTCTATTCTACCCAGGAACACCTCAGAAGGATGTTGCACTGGTGGAAGCAGAGATCAATAAGTATATGGAGCCGAAGATTGGAGCAACATTGAAGATTAATGCAATCGACTGGGGACAGTGGGATAACAAGCTGAACCTCATGATCTCGTCAGGTGAGAAATCGGATATTATCTTTACGGCAGCATGGCAAAATTACACCGTAAACGTGGCGAAGAGTGCATTCCTGCCGCTGAACGATCTTCTGGAATCTCATGGGCAGGACATTGTCAAAAATCTGGATCCTGCCTTCCTCGAAGGCTCTCAAGTCGATGGGAAGAATTACGGTGTTCCGAGTAACAAAGAGCTGGCGGCTACCCGTGGTGTTCTTGTTAGAAAGGACCTGCTGGAGAAATATAAACTGGACATAAGTAATGTGAAGACCTGGGCAGATCTGGAGCCGCTGCTTAAGACGATTAAAGAGAATGAACCGGGTGTGACCCCATTCTATATGTCCAACTCTACAGGAAATGGTCTGCTCGATAATCTGGATTGGGACTATCTTGGCGATGCTTCCGTACCGGGTGTTGTACGCAAGATGGGTTCCGAAACAACGGTGCTGAATGAAGTAGAAACACCGGAATTCAAAGAGGCGGCAGCTCTTGCACGCAAATGGTATGAGGCCGGCTACATTAATAGTGATGCAGCGACTTCAACCGTCTTCCCTAAGGATCAGGCCAAGGCAGGGAAAGTGTTTATGTGGACAGACGGAATGAAGCCGGGCAAGGACAAGGAAGAAGAAAGCTATGTCGGATTTCCGCTGACTCAGATTGAGATGACACAGCCGACTATAACGACAGGTGACACGTCAGGAGCTATGCTTGCCATATCCCGTACTTCTGAGAATCCGGAGAAAGCCATGCAGGTCATTAATTTGCTCCACTCGGACCCGGTTGTAAACAATCTGCTTAATTTCGGAATAGAAGGCAAACATTATGTGAAAAAAGAAGGCAGTGATAACATTATCAGTCTTCCTGACGGAACCGATCCGAATAACCGGACCTATAATCCTGGTGCCCAGTGGCAGCTTGGTAATCAGTTTCTAAACTACTTATGGGATAATGAAGATCCAGAAAAATGGGATAAATTTAAAGATTTTAATGCCAGAGGTGTGAAATCGCCTGCGCTTGGATTCACGTTCAACAGCCAGCCGGTCAAGAACGAGATTGCAGCTGTCAACAATGTTAACAAGCAGTTTAAGCCTGCCTTAACCTCCGGTGCCGTGGATCCGAATGAAATGATTCCAAAGTACGCGGAGAAGCTGAAGGCTGCGGGTATTGATAAGATTATAGCTGAGAAGCAGAAGCAGCTTGATGCATTTTTGGCGAAGAAGTAAGAGGATAATGTAATTAGAGCATATTGTAGTAGAGAACAGTATCGATCTGATATGCTCCCATCATAGTAGACAGTAGAAAAAACAAAACTCTACTTCTACCATGATAGGAGTGTTTGTAATGTCCAAAAGAAACCCGATTCCATATGAAATCAAAATTCAGGTTGTAAGGCGCTGCCTGCAGCATGAATCCAATCCTTTCGTATAAGCCGGTGTTTGGACAACCAACCATCGTTTCGACAAAAACGTAGTTCATAATAGTAAAATTAATAATGTTCATAATTTTTAGTGTGTCTATTGACATGGGCACTTCAATCAAGGGGTGCTTTTTTTTGAGTGTATGGTTGTAGTCGTTCACGACCATTTTCACTGATAACGCTTCCATTATATAGGATGCCATTGTACACTAACAGATAGAGATGAATGAAACAACAGATTTAGCAGACTGATGGAGTTAGAAGGAGTGGCATACTGGGGATGGAACTGTCAGGTATATGGAAGCTGATGCATTTTGACGTAGGGGAGAAGAATCCGCTTGAGCTTGCTGCCCCGGGATTTGATGATCGATTCTGGATCGGAGCCAGCGTACCGGGAGATGTTCATACGGCTCTAGTGGAACGGGGAATCATCGATCCGCCGTATTACGGTCATAATGACATCAAGAGCCGGTGGATTGAGCAAAAAGAATGGTGGTACCGAACAACGTTCACAATGGATCAAGTCAGTGAGGCAGGAGAGAAAACCGAGCTGCATTTTGAAGGGTTAGACACTTTCGCGACCATCTATGTGAATGGACATGAGATCGGCAAGACGGACAATATGCTGATGTCACATCATTTTGACATTACTCGAATTGCTCGTAAAGGATGGAATTCAATAGCTATTAAGTTTGATCCGCTGTCCCTGCATAACAAGGACAAGGAATTGTTTGATTGGTCTTCCTATACCAAAGAACGTCCATGGATTCGGAAGGCAGCAATGAATTTTGGCTGGGACTGGGGTCCCCGAATGGTTACTGTCGGTGTATGGGGTAAAGTCCATGTGAAGCAATACCGTCACGCCAAAATTGAACATATCGCGTCTGTGACCGCAGCTCTATCGGAAACAAAGGCAGTAGTTCATGTGACAGCAGCAATTAAAAGATATGTCAAACCGGCGAATTATCGCCTTTCTATAAATATAGTAGAGCATGATGGCAGAATTGCTGCTGCAGCTGAGCAGCCAGTCGAACAAGCGGGTGTAGACTTCAAGCTTGATATTTCTTCACCGAAGCTGTGGTGGACTCATGATTTGGGAGAGCCGTATTTGTACAGGCTTGAGGTCAAGCTGTTTGAGGGAGATGACTTGCTTGATGCTTACGAAGAATCCTTGGGTATTCGAACACTTGAGCTTGCCCTGAAGGACTCGAAGGGGAGAAATTCGTTTGCATTTATATTAAATGGAGTCAAAGTCTACGCCAAGGGGGCCAACTGGATTCCAGCCGATCATCTGATCGGATCGATTCCGGATCAGAAGTACCGTGATCTGATTGATCTCGCGGCAGAGGGGCAGATGAATATGCTGCGTGTATGGGCAGGCGGCATTTACGAGAAGGACGTTTTCTATGAGGCGTGTGACCGCAGGGGAATACTGGTATGGCAGGATTTCGCTTTTGCCAATACGCTGTTCCCTGATTTTAACCGGGATTTTATGGATAATGTGAGATGTGAAGTGGTTGATAATGTTCTGCGGCTGCGTAATCATCCATCTCTAGCATTGTGGTGTGGGAATAATGAGATTGATTGGCTGTATGACATGAAGACGTCAAGTGGTGATATCAGGAGTACTTTCTACGGGGAGAGCATCTATCATGAGCTCATTCCTGAAGTGCTGGAGGAGCTTGACCCGGCACGCCCCTATTGGCCTTCGTCACCTTATGGTGCTGAGGAAGAGCAGGATGCGAATGATCCCGCCACAGGAGATCGGCATAACTGGCAGGTATGGCACGGCTCAGTCTATCCAAGAAAGCAAGGGGAAGAGCCGGTGCTGGATTACAGCATTCAAGGTGTAACCTTCAAAAATTATAAGCATGATGATGCGCTGTTCAGCAGTGAATTTGGTATGCATGCCTCAGCCAATCGGTATACACTTGAGAAAAATATACCTGCAGGCCAGTTCTATTGGGGGAGCCAGGAAATGGCTTACCGGAACAAGGACACCAATCATCAGAAGGGGATATTGCTGATGGAAGGCTATACAGGCATTCCGTCCAATATTGAAGAGTATATGAATTTCTCTATGCTCACACAGGCCGAAGGGCTGAAATATGGGATCGAACACTTTAGACGAAATAATGACCGCAACAGTGGTGCGCTTGTCTGGCAGTTAAATGATAGCTGGCCGGGTACGAGCTGGGCGATGATTGATTATGAGCTGCTTCCCAAAGCCTCGTACTACTACGGTAAACGATTCTTTCACCCTCTGCTATTGTCTGTAGAATATGAACCCGGTGAACCGCTTCGTTTATGGCTTGTTAATGATACACCTCATTCGGTGAATGGTGTTATCGACCTGAAGGTGTATACTTTTGATGGAGAGGTTGTATACTCAGGTACTTATGAGGCGCAGGCCGATCCGATCTCGTCGACAATGTATGCTGAGCTTGATGAAGCGGAAATCCTGCAGGGATTCGGTCCGGAAGAGGTAATGGTAGAGCTGTCATCCAGAGAGATACAAGCTCCTGCTAACCGTTACTATTTAAGAGATCCGAAAGATCTTCGTTTGGAAGAGGCGCAGCTTCACGTTCAGGTGGATGAGATTATTAGCACGGTAACAATTACTGCTGTGGATCATTTGGCTCGATTCGTAAAGCTAGATCTGCCTCTGGGGAATGTCAAATTCAGTGACAACTACTTTGATCTGCTTCCTGGTGAGCACAAAGTGGTCTCCATAGCTCATCGCCATGGAGAAGCCTTGCCTTGGTCAAAGCTTAGTGTAAGTGCTCTTAACGAATGATCTCATTATTTGCTATGTACTTTATAGAAGCATTAATCTGAGTCATTATGATGATAAATAGAAAACTGCATGGAATAAAACAAGCCCTTTCTCCAGTGCGTCTGGAGAGAGGGCTGGTTCCTTGTTCGTCTTGATCCTCTATCATTGAGTTAGGATTATTCTAAACATAGATAAGTAGTGTTAACACGCCGATGTTAATTCAACTCCGTCACGACACTCGCAGGCTCCGGGTTCGGGATGATATGCTCACGGAACAATTGATACGTATTCCAGGCTGCCCCATTCTCGAGCAGTGATTTACTGATATATATACCTTCCTCGATCGAAGGTGCATGCTCTGCGACATATAACCGGACAGCTGCATTGAAGATGACTTGATTCATAAACGGCATCATCCCTTTGCCCTGCAGAACTTCAAGGGTGACTTCAGCCTGCTTGGCTGCCGTCCATTGGATATCAGGAACATAAGAATCAATATCGTACATTTCGGGATCCAGTACTTGCAATGTGGTCTGACCATTTTCAACCAGGTAAGTCCTTGTGGGTCTTTGGATATGCAGGTCTTCGGAGCCTTCCGAGCCCTGAATGATCATTGCACGACGGTAGTTCAGATCTGTCAGCACTTTGGCAGTTTTCTCAAAGACGGTATTATGGAAGATGCCAAACACGAGATAAGGGGAGTGGCTGTAATCGATCAGTTTCTCCGCGGTATTGAATATCGTGCGCAGTCCCATCTCCTCACGGAGCTGACGGAGCCCACTCAGCTTACCGCTATACCGTTCTGCCTGTATGAAGCGTACGCCGCTGGCTTCTGCTGCAAGGTGGCAGTTATCGTCATCAGCAGCTTCCGTGTTGATACCGAGAGCTCTGAACAATACCGGATAGGTTACTCCCCATTTGGGAGGAAGCGGCTCAGAGCCATGCAGCGTTACTTTTACACCGGCAGCTGCAACGACAAACGCCGCGGCTAGTGAAGCGTAATAAGAATTGCTACGTCCATCATAAGGTCCGGCAAAATCAATGCCTTCATGGGAGTAGGAGCGGTTTGCATATTTACGACAGATGTCAACGAATGCTTTTATTTCATCCGTACTTTCCATTTTGAGTCTTGCGGACGCAAGAAATGCACCGATCTGAACCGGAGTTGCTATTTGTGACAAGATTAACTCTGCACATTCCGCAGCTTCCTCATAAGTTAGATCACGAGAGCCTCTTTTACCTCTACCCACTTCTTTAAGAAAATGGTTCATATTCATAGGGTTACCTCCTTACGAAGCTTAAGCTTTAAGCATTTGATGAGCTTTTACGATGGAGATAGCGACGTCAACGATCCGTTTACGTTCATTCATCGCCTTTTTGCGGAGCAGGTCATAAGCTTCAGATTCACTTATCCGATTAATATCACTGAGGATTCCTTTTGCCATGTCAATCCATTTACGATCTTCGATCCTAGCGAGCAGTTGTTTGCGTTCACTTGCCCATTCTTGTCTTTCGAAGAAGCGCTTCTCGCTAAAATGCAGCGTCCAATCGAGCTCATGCTCCTTCATGGTAGGAGTCAATATTCCATCGATCGGCGCCTCGACTTCACAGGAAGTAATGGAAGCACTAGCGGCATCGGAGCTACACCACCACAAGAGAGGCAGTGGTTTAATTTGAATGAGCTTCTCACTCCACGACTCAATCTCGTATACAGGCAGGTGCAATACGGCTGCTTCTGCTCTGGATATATGAGTATGGATGTCGGCTTCATTACCCGCAGCGAGAACAAGATAGCCACTTGACTCCAGCAGGGATTCGGGACGAGTATGCTCTTCTGACAGGCGGGCATCTTGGACATGGGTTTCTACAAGTAATAAAGAACGCATGGAAGCCTAGGCACCTCCTTATATGTTGAAAAATCGTAATACCATGAACTGGTTCCGTTTCATCATTTTGTTTATTTTCTCTTGTTTGTTTCCAAAAAGCAATTCTTATTTTGTGAAAAATCGCACTGTATCATGAAAATTGTGAGATAACCTTACGTCGATTCGGTTTGATATTCGTATATATTAATGTAATATGGATCATTGCGTAAAGTATATTGACATAAAATAAAAAACAAATTATAGTAATAACATCAAATTTATAAACGTCTTCGAATACAATGGCGTATTCGTCTAGGAATGGCAACGAAGCCTGACCTCGCTTAAATTCAGGGAACAACTGTGTTCACTGATACAGCGCGGCAGGCTTTTTTTGTTCATTTTTTTTGTTCATAAAGAGAGGGATTTCGGAAGGGAGAGGTACAATATGTCTGAACGCAGCAAATTAGTACTTATCGGAAACGGGATGGCAGGTATTCGAACCATTGAGCATCTGCTCAAGCTTGCGCCGGAGAAATATGAGATTACAGTCTTCGGGGAGGAACCTTATCCGAATTACAATAGAATCATGTTATCTTCAGTACTTGCAGGTGGAACCTCTGTAGATGACATTATTATCAATGAATGGACTTGGTATGAGGAACATCATATCCGCCTATATACAGGCGATCCTGTAATTGAAGTGAATACGATGAAAAAGACAGTAACTTCCGCATCAGGAGCAGAGGCATCATATGATCAGCTTATTTTTGCTACAGGATCTAAAGCCTTCATTCTTCCACTGCCTGGGGCAGATAAGGAAGGAGTTATCGGCTTCCGGGATGTGAAGGACTGCGAAACGATGTTTGAAGCTTCGGCTAATTATAAGAAGGCCGCAGTCATTGGGGGAGGGCTGCTTGGTCTTGAAGCTGCACGTGGTCTCCTGAATCTGGGTATGGACGTTACGGTGATTCATAATAGTGAGTATCTAATGAACCGACAGCTCGATATTCCAGCTTCAACGATGCTGCGCATGGAGCTCGAAGATCAAGGCATGAAGTTCTTGCTGAATAAGCAAACGGCAGAGCTAATCGGACGGAGGCGCGTAAGTGGGCTTAAATTCCGGGATGGAGAGAAGCTTGCGGCTGACCTGGTTGTAATGGCTGTCGGCATTCTTCCTAATGTGACACTAGCCAAAAGTGCGGGACTTGCTGTAAAACGCGGGATCATCGTTAACGATAGTATGGAAACGAGTATCCCGAATGTATATGCTGTGGGCGAATGTGCGGAGCACAATGGAATAACGTACGGTTTAGTTGCGCCGCTCTATGAGCAAGGAAGTGTCCTGGCTAAGCATTTGGCAAATGTGGAGCATCAAGGGTATCACGGTTCAGTGACTTCAACGAAGCTGAAGGTATCCGGTGTAGATGTATTCTCAGCAGGTGATTATCTCGATGCAGACGACACCCGCTCCTTACGTTATCAAGACGATATTGATGGTGTCTACAAAAAAATTGTGCTGCGCGGTGATCGGCTGGTGGGAGCGGTATTGTTCGGGGATACGAATGACGGAGCTTCCTTGTTCTCGCTGATCCGAAGCGGAGAGTCGATTGCGGGACGTGAGAAAGAGCTGCTCCTGGGTATGAAGCTGGACAGCGCATCTTCAGGGGCCAGGATACTCGATGTGCCTATGGACGAAATCGTCTGCGGATGTAACGGCGTAACGAAGCAGACAATTGTAGATGCCGTTGGTCAGGGGTGTCATAGTGTTGCTGAAGTCAAAGGCTGTACCAAAGCATCCGCTTCTTGCGGCGGCTGTAAACCGATTGTCGAACAACTGATTACCGCTTATGCCGGGGATGCAGCGAAGACAGGAATGAAGGAAGGGATTTGTTCCTGCACAACACTTGATCGTGAGGAGATCATTGCAGGCATTAAGGAAATGGGCCTGAAAAATGTGAAGGAAGTCATGAACGTCATGGGCTGGAATGAACCGGAAGGCTGTACGAAATGCAGACCCGCACTGAACTATTATCTTGGCATGCTATGGCCATCCGAATATGTAGATCAGAAGGAGTCCCGTTTCACGAACGAGCGTTATCATGCGAATATTCAGAAGGATGGCACGTTCTCAGTGGTACCACGGATATACGGCGGTGTTACTTCTCCAGGAGAGCTGAAACGAATTGCTGAGGTTGCGGAGAAATATGATGTGCCTATGGTGAAATTCACAGGCGGACAGCGACTGGATCTGCTTGGTGTGAAGAAGGAAGATCTGCCTAGTATGTGGGAGGATCTCGATATGCCCTCAGGTCATGCTTATGGTAAAACACTTCGGACGGTCAAGACCTGCGTGGGTTCAACCTTCTGTCGATTTGGAACCAAGGACTCTATAGGAATGGGAATCCGGCTTGAAAAGACATTTGAACGATTAAATGCTCCACACAAAGTGAAGATGGCGGTATCGGGTTGCCCCCGTAACTGTGCTGAATCTGTAATTAAAGACGTTGGTGTTGTTGCGTTGGATGGAGCATGGGAGATTTACGTCGGGGGTAACGGCGGGATTAAGGTTAGAGCCGGGGAGCTGTTATGTACAGTGAAGACAGAGGATGAGGTCGTGGAATGGTCTGGCGCATTCCTTCAATATTATAGAGAACAAGCGAGCTGGGGAGTAAGGACTTCGGATTGGGTCGAAAAAGTTGGCCTCGATTCAATCAAGGAAGCATTGGCTGATGCACAGTTTAGAGCCGAGCTCGTATCCCGGATTAATGAAACATTAGCCAACACGGTCGATCCGTGGAAAGAGATTGCAGAGAACAAAGAGCTTCGGAAAAATTTTGAGCCGCTGAATCGTTATCAGCTGTCACACGATTAGGGGTAATAGGGGGAGACATTAGCCATGAGCCAGAAATTTTTGGTAGCATACGAATCCGATATTGATGTCCTCGGTACAAGAGTCGTGATGATTGAGAATACGGAGGTTGCCCTATTCAAGCTGAGTGACGGTACCATCAAGGCGCTTGAAAACCGATGCCCTCATAAGGGAGGGAAGCTCTCGGAAGGTATGGTATGCGGCAGTAATGTGCACTGCCCGCTTCATGACTGGAAGGTACATCTCTGCAGTGGAGAGGTTCAAGCACCGGATGAGGGCAAGGTCAATGCCTATGTACTTGAGGTCGATCCGGCGAGCGGCGCCGTTTATGTAACGCTATGAAGAAGAGCAGCGGATATGTAAGCATTGTTGGCGCAGGACCCGGAGATCCCGAGCTGCTCACGTTAAAGGCGCTTCGGTGCATTGAGAAGGCGGATATTATCCTGTATGATCGTCTGGTTAACGAAGAGATTCTTAGATATGCAAGGCCAGAGGCAAGAAGAATCTATTGCGGGAAGGCACCGGGCGTTCATGCGATGACACAGCAGAAAATACAGCAGAAGCTTATTGATTATGCATCGGCAGGGAGCTATGTTGTTCGATTAAAAGGTGGAGACCCCTTTGTCTTCGGACGTGGCGGGGAAGAAGCTCTCGCACTGGCCAAACGTGGAATTGCTTATGAAGTCATTCCTGGCATCACTTCTGCGATCGGAGCCGGCAGCTCAGCATTGATCCCTCTGACGCACCGAGGGCTAGCGACTTCGTTCGCTTGCATAACGGCAAGCCGGAAGGAAGTGGATCTTGGTCAGCAGAGAATAGGTCAGCTAGCCAAGCAAGTAGACACACTTGTTATATATATGGGTGTAAGCCATATTTCTGCGATTCGCTCGGAGCTGATTATTTGTGGAAAAAAAACAGATACACCGGTTGCCATCATTGAGAGAGGTAACACGTCGCAGGAGCGCGTAATGGTAACAACCTTGGAGCAGCTTGAGGAGCTTGCCAAGGTAGAGCGTATTGAGAATCCAGCTCTCATCGTTATTGGAGAGGTTGTGAAGGTAAGGGAAGAACTGCTGCAATTACGGCAGGAGCTTCCAGCTCGAATGGAGCAGATCGGATAAAAAAGAAGAGTGGTTGATTGAGAAACGATAAATTCATAAAGCATGCCGAAAGATAGATTACAACGTCTATCCTAGGTGTGCTTTTTTACTTGCTAGAGGTGTGATTTATGATGGTGCCCAGTTCTTGACTTACAATATTTATGTTTTATTGGTATAATTTAGTGATTTGCTAAGTTGATAGACTGAACTAAAAGGAGTTGTTCTATTGAGAAATTTGGTGGAACTTGAAAGAGCAGTTCAGAAAGATAAGATTGTTAGCTGTGTTGTATATGAAGGAGAGTCTGTAATATTTGAATATTACAGAAACCGGAAAGCAAAAGAGAAACCCTTCAAAATAAATTCGGTTACCAAAAGTATAACGTCCGCATTGTGTGGTATTGCGATGGAGCAGGGCTATATTTAGAACGAGGATGTTTCAATTGCTCATTATTTTGAAGACATAGATGACTCTAAGAAGAACATAACCATTAACACCTACTAACGATGTCCTCTGGCTTGAAATGGCCAGGTAATGAAGCGATGATCCCATCAAAGAATTGGGTCAAATTTGTACTTGAACAGCCTGTCGAATCGGAGCCTGGAAAGCACATGAAATATAGCTGTGGTAATTCACATCTGTTAAGCAATATATTACAGAAGGCCACACAAATGAATACCGTCGATTATGCGAAAAAGAACTTGTTTGTACCTTTAGGTATTGAAGATTTTAATTGGTATCAGGATGCGCAAGGGATTGCGATCGGTGGATTCAGCATGACCATGAAGACGGAAGATATGCTGAAATTTGGGCTGCTATATTTACATAACGGGGAATGGAAATCGAAACAGCTGATTCCTGCCGAATGGATTGATAAATCAACAAGAAATCAGGAGGCACAAGAAACGTCATATGGCTATCATTGGTGGATATTAAAAGACATGAATACCTTAAATGACGAGGATCGGACATTCTATGCTATGGGCATGGGAGGGCAATACATATTCGTTAATCAGCAGAGGCAGTTGGTTGCCGTGTTTACAAGTAATCTAACCGGTGATGTCTCAAGCCCGATACATTATTATAATAACTATATTCTGAATAATAAAATCATGGTTTAGCATAAGGGCAAAATTGAAATGCGAGAGGGATTAGCGAAGATGGAAATTATCGTAACAGGTGGAGCCATTATAAGAGACAAGCTCGGCCGGATATTGATGCAGAAAAGATCGGATTATGGAAATTGGGGCCTCCCTGGCGGCGGAATGGAGGCTGGTGAGTCTATTGAAGAGACGATGATCAGAGAGGTTTTTGAAGAGACTGGCCTTCTGGTGAAACAGCATGAGCTTTATTCCGTTTATAGCGGCGCACGCATGAAGTATAGGTATCCGGATGGAAATGAAGTCGTTTTTGTGATGTTTATTTTTAATGCGGAAGCGGACTTGGAAGGCAGGATTGCCGAGGACAATAATACGCTTATTTATAACGATGTCCACCAAGAATCGATAACTCTTGAATTTAAGTTCATAGATGAAATTTTGATAGAGGATATAAGCTCAGTGCAAAGGCCTGTATTTGAAGATTTGAAGAGAGATCTCCGGTGCTTAATACGCACCTAAAATTAATAGAGTAGAAGAATTGTATGTGTGAGAAGAGGTGCTATTAGACACGTGCCAAAGCATGAGTTCGTTATAGAGAGTATTAATACAGATGCTTTAATTCCTTTCTATTTAAACTTTAGCTGGGATTCCTAAGGAAACCTACATAGGGAGGGGTTGTCTGATGATGATCATGTTTCTTTTGATGATGAGTTCATCTTATATCTGAATGATTCGCTGAATTGGGTGTCTTGCTGGAATCCAAGCACGAATCGGAGTAACAATTATTGATAAACAGGATCTAATAACGTTCAGAGGAATAATTCAGGCTTGGGTTGACTTGTTTGTATTTGCTCCTGAGATGATCGAGCTCAAAGGAAGCTATACGTTGGATAGCAATGATGAATATGGAGAATATGACAGATTAAGGTTTGTAAAAGAGGACTTGATCACGGACCTGAATAAGCTGATAAGAATGATAAATCAAGCGTATGATGAAGAGAAATGTATCCTCCAATTAGGGATTTGACAAATTTAGCTTAATAGAAAGAAGTTGTTAGTTAAGGTTAGAAAGCACTCCTTCGGACAGTGAAGAAATGCTGCGTCATTGATCCATTTGGAAACAAGCTTGAAGATAAATAGTAATCACGAGCAGGAGGAGTAGAATGAACAGTCCTATTGCCTATCAAATAGATCAGGTTTCCTTTTACCTCAAGGAACAAGTTGATTTCAGTTGGTTGACTCAGCTAGGAACGGTGTTTGCGGTGTTTGATCAGCAGGATTCAGGTAATATTAGCTTCGGCATCGAGCAGGCGGGACAGAAGAAGTTTGTGAAGTTTGCCGGAGTCAGAACAATGGAATATGAAGGAGATCCTCAAGATGCAGTCGCGGCATTGGCGGATGCCATTTCGTTGTATAAAGAGCTAAGCCATCCGGTACTGGTGGAGCTTATTGATCACTTTGAAGTAGATTCAGGCTATGCTGCCATATTCAATTGGTTTGATGGTGAATGTCTTCACTCTCATTGGTCATATCCTCCTCCAGCCAAATATATAGATCCTGGCTCTCCATTCTATAAGTTTAAGCATTTATCCATCGAGAAAAGACTGCTGTCCTTAGATCGAATATTTGACTTTCATGTTCTTGTAGAGGAAAAGGGCTATACAGCCATTGATTTTTATGATGGAAGTCTGCTATATAATTTCGCGAACGATGAGATTAAAATTTGTGATATTGATTATTATCAAAGAAAACCATTCTACAATCGGATGGGAAGGCTATGGGGATCATCTAGATTTATGTCTCCTGAAGAATTTGAATTAGGTGCAGAGATTGATAGTCGAACCAATGTGTATACCATGGGAGCAACGGCATTTGTGTTATTAGGCGGTGAAACCGATCGATCCCTGGAGAAATGGGATGCAAGTGAAGCACTGTATAATGTTGCGCGGACAGCAACTAGCAAGGACAGACAAGACAGATATAGCTCTCTAAAGGAATTTTATGAGGCATGGAAGGAAGCGATGAATTCGTAATTATTAATGGTTAAGTAGAAGGACTCTCATAAAATACCCTCCAATCGTTTGAATTCTAATTTCAATTGGAGGGTAGTCATATTTATCTCTTAATAAATGAAAGGTCTGAACTTTTTGGCCACTCTATTAAATTCCTGAGCAAAATCTCTAGTATTGTTGAGCTCATCTGGTAATTCATCCATCAATAACCGGACTTGTTTTCTTAACTTAATATTCGTTTGGACGTTTGATTCGTTTGGCTTTGAAACTTGATTTCGTACCATACCTATATATTCATGTTTTAGTATATGAAATTCATTATCTAGCTCAGCTAGTTCAAGAGAGTTATTCGTGTTTTTTTGTACAAAAAGATCTAATCGATCGTTTACCAAATTAATATAAGCAATAACATCAACCATCAGTACAGGAGTTTCATCCAGTTCTTTACTATCCTCAATAAGAGCTAAGGACTGATTTAGAGATTGGAGACTTGATATAAAACTAGTATAGTATGCGTTAGCCTCACTTTTAGCCTTATTATATCCGTTCAAAAGTATAATCGATAGTAGAACAAGAATTATGAGGACAACAATAATGATTGTATAATTTTTTTTCTTACTCATGTCAGTTTAAACTCCTTATCTCCACGGACCCGTTCATAAATATCCTCCTTCATTAACAACTAAAGGATCGTATCATATATTAATAATTGATAAAAGACAATTTTTACTAGTATAGATACTAAAGTTAATATAATATATCCCTTCTTAGAAGTACTATAAGGCACCTGTAATAAAACTATAAGAGATAATCGTATTTTTTGAATTTGGAGGCTTGTTACTTTGAAGAAATATACGGAAATTGGGTTCGGGAATCGATGATTCATTAGAACAGAATTTGAACACGAGGATGCATCGGAAAGTGAAATTAAAGGCTTTGTACGACCATTCAAGCTAAAATCGGTGTATATTCGAATTTGGGTATAGAAGAACGTTCTGGTTATTGATTCAAAGGAAGGAATAAAGTTTGTGGGGAAGGATAAAAAGAAAATCAAAATATTAATTGGATTTTATGGGATATGAAATTGATTAGCTAGGAACAAAAGTTTGGTTATAATCAAACATTACCAGTAAATGTATGATATGATTCTTTCGAATCAGAGAGTAATACATAATGTATCGATGAGACGGAGGAACATAAGAGATATGATGAAAGTAACTTATAACCACTCAGTTATATCCTCAAGTTCGTTACTTAGAGCTGGTGAGTGAGTTGTATTCGATTGGAGAAGTGAAGGAGTGCCGTTTTCTTGTAAATGGATTAAATGATACATATGTCGTGAAAACTTCCTCAATACAATATGTTCTACGGATTTATAAAGCGCATTGGCGTACCAAAGCAGATATTTTGTTTGAGCTGGAGCTTCTGAATGATTTGAAATTTAAGGGGATTTCTGTTTCTTCCCCGGTACCAACAAAAGATAGTGATTATCTTTATGACCTGCAGGCGCCCGAAGGCTTACGTCACATGGTGTTATTTACATACGCTGACGGTGAGTATTCTGAAGATGAGGATAAAAGTGAAATATTCGGTGAAGAGGTTGCTCGAATGCATCTCGTGATGGATCATTTTAGAAGTGAACATGCCAGATTTGAGATCGATCTGAATCATCTATTGAATGAACCGTTGCAGAATATTCGTCCGTTTCTATCGCATAGACCTGAGGACTTCAATTATTTGGAAGCGTTAACAGTAGAACTTCGAAGTCGTATTGAAGAAATATCAAATGATATTGAATGGGGGATATGTCATGGCGATCTCCACGGAGGAAATGTACATTTTCATGAGAATACGCTAACACAGTTCGACTTCGATTGCTGCGGATATGGATACAGATCGTATGACGTTTCGGTTTATCTTTGGAATAAAGTGATGTTTAAAGACAAGGATGCTTTCGAGAACAAGAATTGGACATTATTTATACATTCCTACCAAAAGATCAAGCCCCCGTCGAGTACTGAGATCAGAGCCGTACCTATATTTGTAGCCACCAGAGATATTTGGTTGATGGGTCTTACGGAATTGGTGTGAAGTCCAAGGGATTGTAATACAAAATCAAGCGACAAACTAGCGGAATTTGAATATGAAAAGTGAGGTGTTTCCATTGGTAAACAAATAAGATGAGAAAATCTAGATGTGAGTATTTAGCATGCAGATTTTCTCTTATTTAATCTGAAATCAATCCGAAGAGGAGAATTGACATGCTAAATAAATTGAACGAATCGATCTATTACCTATCTAATCAAAATGATAAAGAAAGACCAACATTGGGGTTAGTTTGTGGAGAAAAATACAGCCTAGTTATCGATGGTGGGAATTCTGCTTTACATGCTAGAGAATTTTTGAAGGAAATCGAACGTTTAAATGTACCGCCTATTAAATACTTGGTGATCACTCATGCCCATTGGGATCATTTCTTAGGCATGAATGAATTTAATGCGTCGATTATTGTGAATAGCTTAACCCATCAAAAAATGGAGGTTTGGCGAAGGTACTCATACGATGATCGCTCTCTTCGAGAGTATGTAGAATCTAATAATATGACATCGCATTGTATGGAGATTATTCAATTAGAAATACCGGAAAGTGAACAATTTAAATTAGGCACTCCAGATTTGGTGTTTGAACAGTCTCTCCATATTGATTTGGGAAATAAGGTTTGTGTATTGGAACGAATCAGGAGTACTCACACGGATGATTCCACAATCGTTTATATCCCAGATGAAAAAGTAATTTTTCTCGGTGATTGTGTATATGGGACGACTACGGATTCTATATTTCATTACAAAGCATCACATTTGCTACCCATGATGGAGGATATTCAAAAATACGACGCGAATCATTTTCTACTTGGTCATGAATCCATTTGTGATCTTGAAGAGATGAATAGTTTTTGGAATGAACTAGTTTCGTACAATAAAGCTGTGAAATCCACATCATTGGATAAAGCTATAGAGTGTTTTGAGCAAAATAATCATAGGAGCCCTCAGGGTGACGAGCTGTTCTTCTTAAAGGCCTTTGTTAATGATCAAATATTAAAGTCAAAATAAATGAAGATCATGACACCAGCTTTAGATAAGAAATATCTAAGGTTGGTCGTCATGATTTTTAACAACTTCAAATTTAACTTTAGGGTTGCTGGTATCGCTATTCATCACGGATATAATAGGATACGATAAAGCATATCACAGCACCAACTCGAGAGGGTTAGCCTTTTATACCAAGCAAGGGTTTGAACCGTTCGATATTAAATTGATGAATTCTAGAAAAGAGAATTTGATAACGATACATTTGCATAAAGAGCTCATTTGAAATTTAGTAATACGGAAAAAGAAAGGATAAACATGAAAATCAAAAACCTTGTTATCGTCATTTCTGTTTTACTAAATCTAGGTTTAATTGCCTATGTTTATTCAAGGGCTGATCATTTGGAGGATGTCTATTCCGGCATGTCTTTCAATCTTCAGTACGAATTGATTCAGTTAGAGGGTACCATCGGTTATCAAATAGAGAATGATTGGACAGAAGCCGACACCGTGATTGAAAAGATAGAGGATATAAATGAGGAAATTAATACGTTGATGGACACGGGTAAGGAAATGGCCTTGATCTCCAAAGAGCAAGAAGAAGATTTATGGAACTTGTCTGGTTATTTTTCACGGTTTCCGACTTATTCCGGATATCCGAATACAGAATTAACGAACAGTGAAATGAATGAACTTGTAGAACTCAGAAACAATCTTAGGTCAGTCGGATGGGGTATGCATATAGGGTACTCTGGGGATTGGGGCAGCTTCTCAACGAAAATAAATGAATTGATCGAGCTATAATGATAGTGTTAAGTAATAGATTTGGATTGTAAAACCATTGTACTGGAGTAATGTGAGGGACTACATCCCAACAAAGCGAGTTGAATATGATCTATGCCTTATGATGCCGTAATAACGAGCAAAGAACGTGGATTAGTGCACATGAGATCTATAGAAATGTGGAACACGATATTCAAGACCATATCATGAAATTAGACTTGGAAGCCCTTGGAAAATTAATGACCAGCTACATCCGTGGTGATCAATTTAATGAAGGGTTGTTTATACATGCCATTTTAAAGGGACATATAACACAGTTAGCATCGAGAGATGGAAAGAATTACTTTTTTGATATATGATGAAACAGTCATATGGATATGGAAAAAGAGTGAATTGCTTATGACACTCCTCATCCAACAAGACCATTGCATCCAGATTATACTTAGGGGGAAGCAGAGCTTTGAAGAAGTTTGTTCAATCAGCGATTTCAGTCATCATCGGGCTGGTTATTTTAGCAGGCGCATTACAGTACCTTGGAGAAGATTCATTACCACATTCAGCTTCAAATGAAGAAGATATTGTTCAGTTAGTCTTTCCTGTTAACAAATATCCCGAGACAGCAGAGCATATCCAAGCCGCAATAAAAGAAGGGTTGTCTAATACATGTACAATCGATCGCGGCGGGGCAGATGAGAACAGACAAGAGTCATTAAAAGGGATCCCGACGCGGAGTGGCTATGATCGTGATGAGTGGCCCATGGCCATGTGTGTGGAAGGCGGGGATGGAGCCAGCATTGAATACATAGATCCGTCTGACAATCGGGGAGCGGGCAGCTGGGTTGGTAACCAGTTAGAAGAATACCCGGACGGTACAAGAGTTGAATTCATTTTTAATTGAAGCAAACCCGATATGCTATTAGGTAAACAAAATATATGAATAAAGAAAGGAGGGATAGCATCTATCTCTCCTTTTACTTTTTTACACGAATTGATTCAATTTATAAAGAATTTATTAACTTTTCAAAGTCTGAAGGTAGACAACTTAGAATGAATGTCAAGGGGAGGATACAGCATGGAGAAGACAAACAACGATGGATATCTTGAAACTAAAGGCAATCTGCTGCTGGTAGAGGATGATCCCGGGATTGGAAGGATTGTGAGAGATCATTTGCGGCGGGAGAATTATGCAGTAACCTGGGCAACCACAGGTCTGGAATGCTGGGAGGACTTTTGCAGCGGGGAATATGATCTGGTCCTGGTGGATCTGATGCTGCCTGAAATGGACGGATTTACCCTATGCAAAAATATACGGCTCAAGAGCGAGGTTCCTCTTCTGATTATGAGCGCGAGGAGTGAAGATGAGAGCAAGGTCCGGGCTTTTGGACTCGGTGCAGACGATTATATTACGAAGCCCTTCAGCTTAACTGAACTCTCTTTGCGAGTGGATGTTCACTTGCGAAAATTCCGTAAATATCAAAAGGGTGCCGAGGAGAAATCACATATTCTAACCTATTATGGCGGTCTTACCATTGATCCCGTGCTGAAACAGGCTATGTATGAAAATGAACCTCTAGCTCTCACGAGCAAGGAATGGTTGCTGCTCATGCTGCTCGCTTCGCATCCTGGACGGCAATTCAGCAAAAGTGGGCTGTATGAACATGTATGGCAGCAGGAGGCGATAGACGGCGGAAATACGGTAACCGTGCATATTAAAGGCCTGAGAATGAAGCTGAAGGATAATATCCGAAATCCCAAGTATATTCAGACCGTATGGGGCAGCGGATATCGCTTTATCGGTGAGCCCCAATGAAGCTGAGAACATGGCTACTGATTGCCTTTCTAATTCTTATGCTGCTTCCCCTCGCAGCTGGAATCGCCCTGTTTCAGCTGATTGGTAAATTGGATGAGCAGCGTTCTTTTACTGATTATATGGCTGCTTCATCGGAGATATCCACAGCGGAGTCCTATTTGCAGAACCCGGCGCTTTTTCGCTTGAGAACGGTATGGGATGAACAAGAGCTTGACTTGCTCACAAATGACGCATTAAAGATTGAACTGTTTAACCCCTATGGTGTGCCGATCTATTCTTCAATGGAAGACAGTGAATATACAGGGTTTGTGCAAGCAAGTGAAAGATTGTATAGCAATTTGTATGAAATGCAGATCAACCCCCGCAGCTATGTATTGAAAAAACCGGTGTTTGAGAACGGCAGCCTGGCTGGAATCTACCAGATTACACTAGCTCGCCATGAGTGGAGAGAGGATATACGAAGCCGTACGGTATGGGTCGCAGGAATCCTTGGCATATTTATAGCCGTTTTATTTATTATTGTTCTGCTCCTCACCCATCGCAAGCTGATTCTTCCCATGCGTATACTCACGAAGCAGATGAGCTCCTTTGCTGCTAATGAACCTGTGCCTCCAACTATGTACCGAGGCGGCGGGGAGATGAGAGAGCTTATGACCCACTTTGAGGACATGTGACTAACTATCGAAGCCTCTCGTAAGAAGCTTTCACAGCAGCAAGAAGAGAAAGCGTTCATGACTGCCGCTCTATCCCATGATCTAAAGACACCGCTCACCTCCATTCGCGCATATGCCGAGGAGCTCGATACAAATGGACTAACAAGAGAAGAACGACAGGAGTATCTTGCGTTCATGATGGGTCAGGTGGATCGCATGAGACATATGCTGGATGATCTGAACCTGTATGCATCGCTTGAATCCAAAATACTGAATAAAGACCGTGCTCTCGTCGATAGTGAGGAGTTCATGGAAATGCTGTTTGCCGGTTATGAACCATTGGCATCGACAAAAAACATCGATTTGGAAACATCCATTTCAGTGAGTGGAAATGTTGAACTCGATCCTCAGCTGATCCTGCGGATGATGGATAACCTGATCGCGAATGCGATCAAGTATTCACCGCCAGGAAGCAAGCTATATCTTGCAGCGTTATCGTCTGATTCCAGCGTACCGGAATGGATAAATCCGCCATTTAGAACTAGAGTTGAACAACTATTAGATGATCGAGTTAAGAACATATGGCTGCTTATTCAGAACGAAGGTGAGTCGATCCCCTTTGAAATTCAGGACAGGCTGTTTGAGCCGTTCTATCAAAGAGAGAGCTCCAGAAATCAAGCGGGTTCAGGCAGTTTTGGTCTCGGTTTAACAATTGCGAAGAAAGTTATTGAACAGCACCAAGGAACGATCAAACTTTTGTCAGAGGAGCCGTATGGAACACTAGTTGTATGCGGGTTGCCTCTTAACAATAAGGAGATGAGAGATTGATGAGATATATCAAGAATTCGACGGTGAACACACGTAAAGGGAAACAGACGATGGGAACGATGGGGATACTCGGAACCGTATTACTTACAGGGATGCTTTTAACAGGCTGTCAGTCTGGAGAAGCACTAGCATATACGGGTGAAGAAATGGTGGAAAAAGCGATCCAAGAAAGCAATAAGCCCGTGTCTTATTATGCCGAAGGAGAGATGAGTCTTTTTGATGGAGAACAGGAAACAGAGAGCATGTCCATCAAAGAGTGGTATAACGCAGAGAATGGCAACAACCGCAATGAGATCGTTACACCGGATACGGGCAAGAGCATCTCGGTCAATGATGGACAGCAAGTTATCGTGTACGAGGAAGCCCAAAATACAGCCTACACCATGAAATCTATTGAGAACGAAGCGATGCAGAGCTCTCCAAAGGATAAAATGCTTGGCCAGCTCGAACGTATGCGGAGCACACATGCCATTGAAACCGTAGGCAAAGAGAAGTGGCTCGAAAATGATGTGTATCATATTAAGGCGATGCCATTAGAAAAGGATGAAAACACCTTGATCGGTTCACAGGAATACTGGGTGAATGCAAAAGATTGGATGGTTGTGAAATCCAAGGAGGTCAATCTTTCTTGCAATTGCCATCAGAAGGCTTTGACCAAGTATCCGTAGAAATGTATGAAGCAAGCGGAGAGCTGAATCGAAATGAAGTCACAATCAATTACTTGGTACAAGGCAAGACGCCGCTTAGTCTGTCTATATTCAAATCTCCTGGGGATGATGTTCAGGATGGCGGATTTGGAGAGAAGGTCACGGTAAGAGGTCAAAAAGGGGATTATATGAAAGAGATCAATATCATCAGCTGGGATGAGGAAGGTCTCAGATACAGTCTAATGGCCGATCAGCAGGGCGCTCAAACCGAACTTGATCAGCTGCTGGAATGGGCGGAATTACTGTCTGATGATCAGGACGGATCAGAATAACAACACCATAGCTACTACAAGAGCGATTTAGCGATGCTAAGTCGTTCTTTTGATTGTTTGTAATCTATCACTCATGCGCTAATTATGAGATAGAATACGAAACCATATTAGAGCTTTCAATGTAAAGCCGTTCTGTAATAAAATGGATATGATACTGCTGGCCGTGATAAGCAGAATCACATATAACAATACGAAGGGTTGATTCAGTATGATACGTGAAGCTAGACGAGAGGATAGGGATCAACTGTATGAGCTATATAGAATGCTTGTTCCAAACAGCAGGAAAATGAATGTTGTTGAAGATCAAATTGATAGAATTAGACAAGATCCTATGAACTTTTTACTTGTTTATGAGGAAAAAGGGGCTATAGTAGGGACTTTAACTTTAAATATTTGCTTGCAAGCATTACACGGTTCAAGACCCTACGGATTGAGCGTTGCGGCTATAGTGGGTCAGTGAGTAGAGGATTTAAGAAATATTTGTAGCTGACAAATGCGGGAATTCGGGCCGAAAGATGTTCGGAAAATAAGGAAGGAGGCATGCAAGTGAACAGGTTAGTCATTATCACCGTTGGTAAGACGCATAGTGGAAAAACGACGTTTGCCTCAGCTTTGGAGCAGCAGCTCCATCCATCCCTCGTTATCGACCAAGATAATCATGCAGCATTTATCAATACATATTATAGAAGCTTATTGCCTAAGCAAGGCCCTAACCATATCAAATTCGCAGTCACTCAAACCATTGTAGATTATGCGGTTCAACGGACAGACGATCATCTCATTCTATGTAATTCGAATCGAAGCTATAAGAGTCGATTAAGTTTGCTGACAAGGTTTCATCAAGAGGGATTTATCAGTGTTATTGTTCATTTAGATCTCCCAGCTCATGTTCTTGAGGAGAGAGTTGCTCATAGTCAGCGGAATACAGCCATATTCAGAAGTGCAGCATCTTTTACAGAGGTGCTAAATAGACAGCAAGCAGAGGAAGGGAATCCCGATGTGGCAGCACCTTTGGAAGGTGAAGCTAATTATTTGTATCATATAACTCGTTCTGATCAAATTGCTGAAACCATTCGTGGCATTATACATATTGCTGAAAGTACTTGTTATGACTCTGAAAGCCAGTAGCAACTTCCCTAGAATCTTTATGTGATCAGTAAGCAGCTGACAGCTTAATAGATTTCAGCGGATCGATAGCTCATCTACAGGGGGCAGGCTTATGGAAAAATTAAAATTAAGTGATCAGGTGAACAATTATTTATCCATACTTAATGTTCCGTTACAGAAACCGTCCTACAAGTTTTTAGAACTGATTTGTCAGGCGCATTTGAACACGTTTCCTTTTGAAAATATAAGCAAATTGCTCGCCCTGCATCAAAATAAGAGTATGAATAGCGAAATTCCAAACATAAAGCAGTTTACTACTAATCATACGGACTATAACTTCGGAGGTACATGCTATACATTAAATAGCAGCTTGTTAACCTTATTAAGAGAGTTAGGATTCAGCTGTTACCATATCATGCTTGGAAAAGAGCACATCGGCATTATCGTGGATCTTGATGAACATCGCTATTATGTGGATGTCGGGGCTGCTGCTCCCTTTTTCAAACCGGTGCGTTTTGAGTCTAAACACGATAATGGAGCACATTTTGGTAAGGATGAAGTATGCTTATTACCGGTGGACCTGAATAATAATGAATTCAAATATATTCGTTATACGAACGGGAAGCAAAATGGGAAGACATGGCATTTTAATGCAAACCAAGCAGTAACGATTAATGATTTTCGTGAAGTCATAAAAAAATCGTACATGTCTGCTGCCCCATTCATATCCATATTCAGGTGTCAATTGTATCAAACGGATCAGAAGAGATGCGTCTCTATAGTGAACAATAAATTTAGTATTCAATATAGCAGTGGAGAAATCGAAGTTCATTTCTTAAGTTCCTTGCAACAGATAAGGCAAGTAATCGAAGAGGAATTTCGATTACCCAAGCTGCCTGTAGAAGAGGCGATCGAAGTATTAAATGATATGAAGGTTAATATCTTTGCAGATCGGGGAAGCGGAGGGAACCAAACTTGAACATAGATCAGCTATTTATGACTGAACCGGAGTTTGAAACGAGCACATTGTTATTAAGAAAAATAACACTGGCGGATGTGGATACATACTATGAGCTGGCTTCTGATCCAGCTGTGACTATTTTTACCTTGTGGGATACGCATCGATCCATTACAGACTCCAAGATATTTATAGAGAGATTAATACACAAATATGATGTTCAAGAAGCGTATCACTGGGGCGTTATCGATAAGAACGCGAATAAACTGATCGGCAGAACAGGATTTATACAGTGGGACCTGACTCACGAGAGAACCGAAATTGGGTTTGCCCTTTCGCGTCCATATTGGAATCAAGGCATAATTACAGGAGCAACGCGTCTGATTATCGAATATGGTTTTTCGCATCTCGGTTTTAATCGTATTGAGGGCAGGTGCAGCGATAATAATGCTGGATCAGCACGGGCGATGGAAAAGCTGGGTATGAAAATGGAAGGGATATTACGAGGTCAGCTGAAAATAAAGGGGGAGTTCGTGGATCAAAAAATGTATGCCATTTTAAGGGATGATATTAATAGCGTTAACAATAGAGCTAAATCATAAGCTCTTAAATTTTGAAATAATCAACAGGAGGAAAAAGCAATGATCGTCATGATCAATGGGGCATTCGGGGCAGGAAAGACGACACAAGCAGAGAATTTAGCAAGGCTTATTCCTAACAGCATGATTGTCGATCCGGAGTTGTCTGGATATCTGCTGAGGGAGTTAATACCCGATTCTATGAGACAGGAGCATGAGCGAAGCGGAGATTTTCAAGATTTGGACTTGTGGAGAGTGCTCGTGGTGGAGGTCACGAAGCAGGTCAAGTTAAAGTATGATAGAAACCTCATTGTTCCTATGACGTTATACAAGCCGCAAAATTACAATTACATTAGACAAGAGTTTGAAAAGCTGGATAAAGTATATCATTTCACGCTAATGGCCTCTAAAGCATCGATACATGAGAGGCTAACGATTCGAGGAGATACTGTAGGCGGATGGCAGTTTCAGCAGACAGATAAATGCTTGAGTGCCCTTAAAGCCAGTGAGTTCGCAGAACATATTGATTCAGAAACACTCAATGCAGAAGAAATAACACAGTACATAATGAGCAAGTTGGATTACACTAAATTATAAGGAGGGGCAATATTGAAACCACTCACTGTCACTTCACGATTAGGTGAGTTTCAAGGATACGGAACAAGCGAGGTTGCATTCTTTGATCGCTTTGATGAACTATCCAATAAAGTCATTCGCCATTATATTCTTATCCATGAAGGTGTCAAAATAATTCACGAACCTTGGGGATGGACAAACGAATGGTATGTTGATTTAGTTGATATCAAAATGAATAATGACGCTGAGATCGTGTTAACTGATTTATACATAGATATAGTTATTGAAGGCAATGGACCGACTTACAGATTGATTGACCTGGAAGAATATGCAGATGCGGTTAGCCAAGGTCTAATCTGTACAAAGGATATGAACAAACACTTGACTCAAGTTCAATTGTTTCTTGAAAAATATCTACATAGAGGCAAAGTGTTTCCTCCAAAGCAGATCGAAGTATTGCAAAACTTTAATATAACTCAGGAGAATTTTTGACGATGATTGATGCACAAATATTTTCTCAAATCCAGGAGCTATGCAATAGTCTACGACTAGGTAAAGTTGAGGGGAAACCACGACAGGTTACAGGCGGTTTGCTGCATCAGATGTATTCTGTCGCGGCTGACCGTGGAACGTATGCTATAAAAATGTTAAATCCTGAAATTATGCGGAGGCCTACAGCACTTCAGAATTACAAAAACTCTGAACGTATTGCTATGATGGTTGCCGCTAAGGAAATACCTGCATTGCCAGTGATATCAGTCGATGACGAGACTGTACATCAAATTGGATCCAACTTTTGGCTCGTATTTAATTGGATTGAAGGTAAAAGTTTGAGCCTGGCTCAAATTCGTCCGAGTCATTGTGAGATAGTAGGGGATCTTCTGGCAAGGATTCATGCTGTTGATTTTACGGTTATAGGTATTGTTGATCCTGCTTCTGCCGATGTTTCCATTATTAACTGGAGCTACTATTCAGATAAAGGAAAGGCCACTGGCGCAGTTTGGGCCAACATGTTAGAAGAGAATTTGGATCTACTTCTTGAGTGGAACGCTCTAGCAACGGCTGCATTTAAGATGTTAAGTGCAAAGGATCGGGTTATAAGTCATCGAGATTTGGATCCAAAAAATATAATGTGGAATCATAATATACCTGTAATAATTGATTGGGAAGCGGCAGGTTACATAAATCAATGGCAGGATATGACGGAGACGTTACTCTATTGGTCTGTAGATGCAAATGGTAGAATGATACCCGAGAAATTCACAGCATTCATGAGAGGATACAAAAAGCACCCAGTTTCAACTGAGATAGACTGGCGTGCTGTGCTGTATAATGGATTGATAGGGAAGCTAGATTGGCTGGAGTATAACTTGAAAAGATCTTTGTATATGGAATGTAAGGATGCTCATGGACAACAGCGAGGAGAAGAGCAGGTTCTTATAACGCTTAAAGAAATCCAGAACTTTATTGAATTAATTCCTACCTTAGAGAAATGGTTGCAACGCGAGTTTAACACTTGAGTGTGAAAAAGGAGATTAGAGATGTCATACACCAATCTATTGTTTGACTTGGATGGAACATTAACCGATCCAAAGCTTGGCATTACAAAGTCGGTTCAATACGCGCTTGCCAAAATGAACATTGTCGTGGATAGCTTAGATGATCTCGACATATTTATTGGACCGCCGCTGCGTGTTTCCTTCAAAGATTATTATCAATTTGATGAGGCGAAGATCGAAGCTGCTGTAGATTATTATCGAGAATATTTTAGTGTTACCGGACTCTTCGAGAACGCTGTGTTTCCTGGAGTTAGAGAGATACTCGATCGTTTAAGCCATGATCCTCGGATGCGGTTGTTTATTGCCACATCCAAGCCGGAAATTTATGCGAAGCAAATATTAGATCATTACGAGCTTAGCTCATATTTCGAATACATATGTGGAAGCGAACTGGACGGAGCCCGATCTGCCAAAGCTGAAATTATCGGATATCTCATGGAGACTTACGATCTGCAACCTGAACAAACGGTAATGATCGGGGATCGTAAACATGACATCATCGGTGCTCAGCAACAGAAGATCGACTCCATTGCTGTGGGATTTGGATATGGAAGTGAAGAGGAGTTGAGGCTAGCGGAGCCAACTCATATCGTGAACAGCGTTGAAGAACTGAACCACTTTTTAACCTTAGATCATATACAACCAGTCTAAAAGGCTGGAATCATATAATCAGTATGGTCAATTTACTGTTACTATTAATCCTGGAAATGCGGAGGCTATTAATCATGATCTCTTATCGTGCTCTTACATGCCAAGATGTGCATCAATTGAAGGAAATTGATCGATCTGAACATATTGAACTCATCTATGAAATGGACGATGATAATATGATTGAGATCAAGACGGATCATGAGTGTCCTGATTGGGACGATATATTACTGCGAGAAATGGAGGAGAGATTCCTCTACGAGCTTGAACAAGGCGGGATGGCGGTTGGTGCATTTGTTGACGATATATTGGTCGGGTTCGGAGTGCTTGCTCATAAACCTAGAGGAGAACAGCTGGATCAGCTGCAAGTAGATCTGATGTATGTGACCAGAGAATATAGAAGACAAGGGATTGCAACCGAGCTGTTAAACAGACTGGGGGAAGAGGCTAAGCGTAGAGGTGCCAAAGCTCTGTACATCTCGTCGACAGAGACAAGATCTGCCGTTTCATTCTATCGAAGCAATGGGAGTGAATTAACGAAGAATGTTGATGCCGAGCTGTTCAGCAAGGAACCCAAAGATATTCATATGATTATTCAGTTATAATACGACCAGAAGAGTGAGCTTATCATTCACTCTTTTTACTTTATTTTTCCACGAAAATGGTTCATATATATTCCATATTTGTTTTATTATATGTTATAGGTGCGGATCCTATATCTGGAAATGGATATGTTGAGTAACAATAGTCTAAAAAAGAAGGAGCAGTTGTCGAGGACAACTGCTCCTTCTTTAATCTTTATTTAGATCGGTATTCTGATTCTTCTTCTCGTAAAAAGATTCCGTAATCAAGAATGATTTGCATTGTCTTTGGACCAATTTCCTTCATCTCTCGTGCAATTTGAGACTCATCGAAGATAGTTTGCTCTACTACTCGGGTAAACCTACCATGGTGCGTAGTAATTTTACCTACGTCACTAAGATCTAAGGGATAAAAATCTTTAGTCTCTTCTGGAGTTTTTAGTTCTGTACCCGAGGAAACAGTAGTAGTTATCGTCTCATTTGTAGCAGTTGGTTTTGAACTGGAGGAACTATCCGCATTGATTGCAGAATTTGAATTTTTTGAATTTATAGTTATGAACGCTCCAGAAATCATCGTTATTACAAAGGTTGTCAAAACTATTTTTTTTATCATTAAAATACCACCTTTCAATAATTAGTATTCCCACTCATAGCTTCTTCATGCCAAATTTTTGAAGAATAAAAAGACCTAAAATTCTATTTAATGTATTTTATACTATTTATTGTAACATATTTACATTACTAAATGAATTTCTTGAATTCAGTTTTGATAGAAAATTAACATGTCCTCAGACAATCAAAAACGCCTCTAGAAGCTTTTCTAAGGGCGTTTCCTTATTTTAGTGCGGCACTTCTTGGGAGCTGAAATCGATTAATTCTCGCTGGGCTCAGTGCAGGATCCATGTGCTGGTTTGAAGAGGGTCTGACAGATCCGTTACATGCTTCGGTATATAAGCTGAATGGCTTGGGCTTCATAGAAGGAAGCCACTGTCCGCACTACGATGGGGAGGTCCACAGAAGACCAGGCTACCACAAGCTCATATCTGAAGGGGTGATGAAGCCGGGGTATGGTGTGGATGACGGAGCTGCGCTGCATTTTGCAGACGGCGTGTTATTAAGGACAGTCAGTTCAAGGCCTGGAGCAAAGTCCCACTATGTGTCCATAAACGACCAGCAAGAAGTGGATGAGCAAGTCTTGGATGTTTTATTTCTGGGGGAACGAGTATAACATATTGAGTCCATCAATGAGATGGGCTTTTTTGTTTTTACGAAAGTATTAATTTATAAAGTTTTGTTTACAATTAAAGTAAAAAGTGATATCATAAATATATCAAAATAATATTGCGGAAAGATGTGGTGATGTTTATTGTTCCAGGAGAGAAAAGCATTTCGTATAAATGGATTTGTAGGCCTACTTGTTGTTCTTGTGTTAATTGCTGCAGGAGTTTATGCGTTTGCTACTGGTGAAACCGCCGGATATATTAACGGCTCCATTCTTGCTGCAGTTGCTGTCTTGCTGGCTACGGGAATGACGGTTGTCCAGCCGAATCAAGCGATGGTGCTTACATTTTTCGGTAAGTATATGGGAGTTATCCGCGATAGTGGGTTTTATATGACAATTCCGCTCTCGGTACAGAAGAAGGTTTCGCTTCGTGTCCGTAACTTCAACAGCTCGATGCTGAAGGTGAACGACGTGGAAGGGAACCCAATCGAGATCGAAGCCGTTGTTGTCTTCTCCGTAGTGGACTCAGCGAAGGCGTTGTTTGAAGTGGATGATTATGAATCCTTTGTAGAAATTCAGAGCGAGACCGCTCTGCGCCATGTGGCAAGTAAATATGCTTATGATAATCTCGATGGAGCTGGCTTCTCTCTAAGAAGCAATGCGGAAGAGATCGCCATGGAGTTAACGAATGAGCTGCAGGCTCGGCTGGAGATTGCAGGAGTTAATGTACGTGAATCCCGCTTGACACATTTGGCATACTCTACAGAGATTGCAAGCGCGATGCTGCAAAGACAGCAGGCATCTGCCATTATTTCTGCTCGGGAGAAAATTGTGGAAGGTGCAGTAACGATGGTTCAGCTTGCGATTCAACGGCTTGAGAAAGAAGGAGCTGTTGAACTTGACGAGGAACGCAAAGCTGCGATGATTAATAATCTGCTTGTTGCTGTCGTTTCTGATCGTTCTGCCCAGCCGGTCATTAACACTAGCACACTCTATTAATGAGAGAGAGCCGCATTAATGGCAGGTAAGAAGAAGAGCTTCCCTCTCCGCCTCGACCAGGCTACGTATGAGGCTTTGGAGCGCTGGGCAGCTGATGAATTCCGAAGCGTAAATGGTCATATTGAGTTTCTGTTAAGAGAAGCTCTAAGAGATGCGGGGAGACTACCTGGCCCTAAGCGGATTACTGACAATAACGAACAGTGACAAGAAGCGCAGATTGGCATCAGTTAGGTTAAGCCTTAATACTTACGTGTATAATATGGAATAGGAAGAAGAGGAGCTGTCCTTAGATGACGCTTCTCTTTTCCTCATGTTAAGGCTTCATTCACATAATGTTTTTATTTTAGACAAAAGAATGTAATGAAATAGCTACAAAGGGTTATTTAGATCATTGAAAATATGGTTTATCCTTAAGATATAGGACATATTACATCTGATGTTTTTCGAGAGGATTTGTTTACGTATGAACAAAAAGCTAGTGAAATGGTGGCCGTTTTTGGCAATTGGGCTTGCAGCCGTTCTTGTTATAGGTGGTTTGATCATATTCTTCCAAGGTAACAGCATGGTGCCGTCTGCATTAGACAGAGGACAGACTGTACAAGAAGAAGAGGATCTAAGCAATTATGAGGTCGTAACTGTTGAAATCAATGATCAGGGGTTCTCTCCAAGTCACATTGAAGTGAAGCAGGGGGTACCAACGAAGATTAATTTTAAGAAGGTAACGAACCTTACTCATATTACCAGCCTTGTCTCTGAGGATTTTGATATGCTGCAATATTTGGAAAAAGGCGATAATTATTATACCGTTGATACAACACTTGAGCCGGGGACTTACAATTTCAATTGCGGAATGTATATGACCTTTGGAACGCTGACTGTTAAATGACAAAAGCAAGAAGCAGTATCTTATTGTTTAGGATAAGATTACTGCTTCTTTTTTCTGCAGCTGATTATGTTTATGATGATTTACTTGTTGAGTACAAAATATTTGATAAGTTATGAAATTAATTCGTAACTTTGAAATCTATGCGTTTACTTCTGCAGCTATGGCAGCAGACTTATTGCCTTGTTTTTGCAGCCATGTTTTTCTCCATTGCAGGCTCATGGCAACGACGAGAATACAAGCAGCTGCAGCGACGATGCTTAGAATCAAGAATCCAGGAGTGTAGCTTCCGACAGATTTGTATAGGTTTCCGAGAAGAAGCGGTAGAGCATAACCTCCTAGTCCTCCGGCTGCACCGACAATGCCTGTCATGAGACCAATCTCGGAGCCGAACCTTAGCGGAACAAGCTGGAACACCGAACCGTTACCGGCTCCAAGGCACATCATGCCGATAAACATGAGTACGACAACGACCGGAAGCGGGGGCAGGAATGAAACGCCTACCAGCATTAGAGCAGCACCTGCATAGAGGAATGTCAGAATTCGAGTACCTCCGAAGCGGTCAGAGAGCATGCCTCCAACAGGCCGGAAGAAGCTGCCTGCAATAATACAGAATGTTGCAATATCGGCTGCCTGTACAGCAGATAGACCATATTGAGTATTGAAGAAGATCGTTAAGTAATTGGATAGACCAACAAAACCACCAAAGGTAACACAATAAAATAAACAGAGAATGACTGCATCTTTTTGTTTTAAGACATTAGCATATTGAGCAAAGGTTTTTGGTGCAGGACGATTCGGGCTGTTCTTGGCGAAGATGGTGAAGATGATAAATACGATGACGATGGGAATTATGGCGAGTCCGAATACGACTTCCCAGCTTCCAAAATGTGTAGCAAGCCGATTCGCAAATAGTGTTGCGAGTACAGTTCCGCTGTTACCTGCTCCGGCAATTCCCATTGCTAGGCCTTGATGCTCTTTTGGATACCACTGACTTGCAAGCGGGAGCGCTGCAGCGAAGGAAGCGCCAGCCACACCAAGGAGCAGGGCAACAACATACAGCTGATCCAGTGAGCTGACCCATTGCCAGCCGAGAACCAAGGGGATTAAGGTAACGATCATTCCAATCTGCGCCGTAAGTTTAGGACCAATGTGGTCGGTCAGATACCCGAAGAGCAGTCTGAGTATGGAGCCGCTTAATACCGGAAGTGCAACCAGATTCGCTTTTTGAGCCGCATCCATGGGGTAATCTCCTGCAATGACAACACTAAGCGGGCCGATCAAACCCCAGATCATGAAGCTGATGTCAAAATAAAAAAATGCGCCGAAGAGTGTGGGGTTATGCCCGCTTTTCCAGAAACTTTTTTTCTCCATCCTAATCTCTCCTTTTTTTCTTTTAGATCAAATCGGGGATAAACAGTATAATTATCCGGATCGATCTATTATGGTAGCTGTTAAGATCCATTAAAGTGTTGGATCTTAACAGCAGGCTGTTAAGATCCATTAAAGTGTTGGATCCTAACAGCAGGCTGTTAAGATCCATTAAAGTTTGGAGCTTAACAGCAGGCTGTTAAGATCCATTAAAGTGTTGGAGCTTAACAGCAGGCTGTTAAGACCCGCTCTGAATCTCGAAACTCAACCGCATCAAAAAAAGCCGCAATTCGCCCCTAATCAAGGGTTCGAGTTGCGGCCTCATTGCCGTGACACATGATTCACTTCATTGTGAATCACATATGTACTCTGTTTGAATGACTGTACACTGAATTATAGAAATTGCTTTTGATTATGTCAAGATACTTAACGCAATTTCCTGAAAAAGATGAATGTAATCATTTGAAAGTATTTTGTGTTAAATATATTGACACGAGATCGGGTGTCCTATATTCTCTTATATATAAGTTCAGCACAACGGAGTGCTGTTTCGTGAGGCAGCGCAGCCCCTTTTTCTTACCATGGAAAAGGGGCTTTTTTGTTCATTTTCGTGAAACAGAATTCAATATCGTGGTTTCTTTACAGAGATAGGCAAGGGATGGAGGCTTACTAGATGAAGAAACAGTTGGTTGTCGTTGGAAACGGAATGGCAGGCATGAAATGCATAGAGGAGATCATTCAACTAAATCATGAGCTTTATGAAATTACGGTGATTGGTGCAGAGCCGAGACCGAACTATAATCGGATCGAATTGTCCAAAGTGCTGCAAGGTGGAACTTCATTTGAAGATATAATTATTCATGACTGGACTTGGTACGAACAGAACGGAATCAAACTTTACACGGGAGAGAAGGTCACACGGATTCATCGGAAGAAAAAAAAGATAGAAACCTCTTCTGGAATGAAGTTGACTTATGATGATCTGCTGATTGCAACGGGGTCATCAGCCTTCATACCGCCTATACCGGGAAGTGATCAGGAGGGCGTTATTGCTTTTCGAAGTATGGATGATTGTCTCCTGATGATGGATTACGCAAGGGAATTCAAGAAAGCCATTGTGATTGGCGGGGGGTTACTTGGGCTGGAAGCTGCAAGAGGGCTGCTGAACCTTGGTATGGAAACGGAAGTTATTCACAATGCTGCGTATCTGATGAATAGACAGCTGGATCCGATGTCCGCAGGACTGCTGCAGACAGAGCTGGAAGCACAAGGAATGAAATTCCGCCTTGGACAACAAACCGTTCAAATTATCGGAGACGGCAGGGCCAAGGGAATTCGGCTTGCCAGCGGAAGTAAGCTGACGGGGGATCTCATTGTTTTTGCTGTAGGAATCAGTCCTAATGTGGACATCGGGAGAGATAGCGGACTTGCAGTGAGCCGGGGGATTATCGTCGATGACTTCATGCAGACAAGTGATAAGCATATCTATGCCGTCGGAGAATGTGCCGAGCATCAGGGGATCTGTTATGGACTGGTAGCGCCTCTATACGATCAGGCAAGAGTCCTTGCACGTAAGCTATGTCATATAACAACCGAAGCTTATCAGGGCTCGATTCCTTACTCCAAGCTGAAGGTTTCCGGTGTTGATCTATTCTCTGTTGGTGAGATTGGACCAGACATCAGCGTAGCAGTTCAGGAATATGATCGTCTGCAATTTAAATATAAAAAAGTGACGATGCGTAACGGTAAACTTATTGGAGCTATTTTATATGGAGATACGACCGAATCCCAGACCTTGCTCGGATACATTAAACATCAAGCGGATGTCCATGAGCTGACGGCAATGCAATCTGCACCTGCAGGCGAAAACCGGATGGAGGCTCTTGTTGCTTCGATGCCGGGAGGAGAGACGGTATGTGCCTGCAACCAAGTATCCAAATCAGCGATCGTGAAGGTGATGGGAAAAGAAGGTCTAACGACTGCGGATGAAATCAAGCAGAAGACGAAGGCATCTGGATCATGCGGTGGGTGCAGGCCCATGCTTGAGGCGATTGTGAAGGTTACGCTGTCAGGTGCTTCGATGCCAATCAGCGGTGCAGAACACGAATCAGTCACAGATCATAGCATCTGCTCCTGCATGTCAGCCGGACACGAGGAGTTGATACAACTCATTAGTACTATAGGAGCTATATCATCTACAGAAGTGCGTGAGTCACTTGATTTAACTGCAGATCATATAGATGGATGCCGCACCTGTGAAGATACGATTTCATACTACATAGAGCGAAACCGATCTCAAGAAGCTCAGCATTGCTCCTTACCGTTAGATACATTTGAGGAATTTCTAAGCTGGTGTTCTAAGCAGCGGGTTCCTGCTTCAATATATGCTGCTGCCTCAGAGGAAGCGGAGTCCGTATTCGGGATAAAGCTTCATGATATTGCCATTCAAGCGTGTCCCGCTGGATACGAGATTTACGTGGGAGGTCATGCACGGCATCCGGTAGCGGAGGGACAGCTGTTATGCCTGACGGACACCAGAGAAGGGGCCATACGTGCTGCTCAATTCACAGTGGAGCTCTATAGCACAGAGGGCTGGTTTAACGAGAAAATGTGGGAATGGGTTGAGCGGACAGGGATCGGGAGCATTCGAGAACGGGTCATGGAGATGGAACATAAGCAGCTGGAATATGCATAAACGACGAATCTGGATGTTCAGATAAAAAAGGAGTGGGAGTCAGCATGACAATGGCTAGCTCATCAGGAGTATCGAATTCTAAGCAAGAAACAGCTTCGGTGCTGCAAGGTGCAGTTCATCATGCAACGACGCAGTGTCCATTCTGCAGCGTACAGTGTAAAGCGGAGGTGACGATTGAATCTCGCGAGCTTGTCTCTAAGTCGACAACACGTGTACTGCAGTATGTGACGGAATCCAAAGGGACCCTGAACAAAGCTTCCGAAGGAAGAATTTGTGTCAAAGGCATGAATGCTCACCAGCATACGACAAGCGCAAGACGAATTACGGCTCCGCTAATCAAAAAGGACGGTAAACTTACGGAAGCTTCCTGGGATGAAGCGATTCAGTGTATTGCGGACAAGATAAGGTCTATTCCTAAGAATGCGGTCGGCGTATACGGTGGTGGATCACTGACAAATGAAACGGCATATATGCTCGGCAAATTTGCGCGTATTGGCATCGGCACCAAGTATATTGATTACAATGGACGATTTTGTATGTCTGCTGCTGCATCGGCAGGTGCTAAGGTGTTTGGAATGGATCGGGGTCTAACCTTCCCTTTGGCCGATATTGAGCATGCAAAATGTATCATACTCGCGGGAACCAACATTGCGGAATGCCAGCCTACACTTATGCCGTATTTTACTAGAGCTCAAGAAAAGGGTGCGGTGATTATTGTCATTGATCCGCGCAGAACATCGACAGCAGCTATGGCAAACCTCCATCTTGCCGTTCGTCCGGGCATGGATATGCTGCTTGCAGACGGAATGCTGAAATGGCTGAGGGAGCAGCGGCTGTTGGATGAAGCATTTATTGCAAATAGAACGAACGGCTATGAACAATTGACGGCTTATCTTGATAAACTCGATTGGGAGTATATCACGGAAAACACCGGAGTATCCGTAGAAAATCTGAAGCTTGCCGCTGACATGTTTGGCAAGGCGAAGACAGGTATGGTGCTGACGGCCAGAGGAGTGGAACAGCAGACAGATGGGCACCTCGCGGTCAGACATTTTATTAATTTGCTGCTCGTTACAGGGAAGATCGGCCGACAAGGCTGCGGATACGGAGCGATTACAGGTCAAGGGAACGGACAGGGTGGCCGGGAGCATGGTCAGAAGGCGGATCAGCTTCCTGGATACCGCTCCATTGAGGATGAGCAGGATCGGAATTACATTGCTTCCGTATGGGGTGTTGAAGAAGGTGAAATTCCTAGAAAAGGCGTATCCGCCTATGAAATGATGGAGCTCGTTCATTCGGGAGACATTGAAGCGCTGTTCGTGATGGGTTCAAATCCTATTGTTTCGAACCCTAACGCAACACTCGTTGAGGAAGCACTGGAGAAGGTACCATTCTTGGCCGTAGCGGATATGTTTCTATCTGAAACGGCGCGCTTGGCCGATGTCGTTCTTCCGGTTAGCTCCTATATAGAGAACACAGGTACCCTCACGAATCTGGAAGGACGGGTACTCCTGCGTGAAGCAGTCACGAAGCCCCCAGGAGATTGCAGACATGATTGGGAGATTCTTCGGGAGCTCGCAAAGGCTCTGGGTAAAGGCAAATACTTCGACTATACTTCGGCAGAAGAAATTTTCAATGAACTTAGAGTCGCCAGCCGGGGTGGTATCGCCGATTACTACGGCATCACTTATGATCGACTGCGGAAGGAGGAAGGAGTGTACTGGCCTTGTCCTGAGGTAGACGAAGAGGGAATAGGTAGAATTTTCGAAGATCGATTTGCACATGCCGATGGCAGAGCGGTGTTTACAGCGGAAGAAAGTAAAATGATCAAAGAAAGTTTGTCAAAGGAATACCCTCTTATGCTGACCAATGGCCGGGTGCTGTCTCATTATCTGACAGGAGTACAAACAAGGCTGAGTCCGGGACTTGCATCGCGACAGGTAGAAAATTTCGTAGAAATTCATCCAGATACGGCACGTCATTATATGATTAAAGAACAGAACTGGGTAAGAATCACTTCTCGATATGGTGAATTCCAGGTACGGTGCCGTTTCAATGAACAGATCCGAAAGGACACCCTGTTTGTGCCTATGCACTGGGGAGGCGTTCAAAATGTGAACCGTGCCACACGCGGGGAACTGGACCCTTTTTGTAAAATGCCGGGATTCAAAACGACAGCGGTGCGAATAGAAATGAGTTATTAATGTTAAATAAAAATACAAAAGGCTCCTTTCAGCACTTAGCTGAGAGGAGCCTTTGATTCGAGAGAAAAGCTTTGATGCGGAAGTTATATTTTATTATTAATCACTTTTTCAGCTAAATGCTTGTCGCTACTCTTAATGAAAATTTCATACTGTGCGGATAATCCGCCCAAACTGACTCCAGAGGAACCGGTATCCGTTATTTGTGTTCTAAAATCAACATGATGGCTGTTTAGCTTGTGAATGATTGAATAGAAATGTTCTTGTTTATGTGACATGTAGATACTAACCTTGTATCGAGAAAAAATTCTTCGTAAAAGAACAAAGATGAATTGATCTTTGTTTCCAATCATCTCATCACTCCTTTATACAGGCACATAACTGTTTAGACACAGAACTCTATATTACATCTAATACAGAAGAGTGTTTCTACGCACTCAGCTGCTGCATCCCCCTCCGCAGGATGAACCTCCACAAGACGAATCGCCTCCCGAGGTATCGCTTGGTGATGTGTCATTCGAGTGACCGGAGTCAGAGCGTTCATGTTCATTCGAATGGGAGCCGTAATATCCTCCGCCACCGCTGGTATCCTGCGCTTTGCGAAGCTCTTCCTCAGAAGGTGGAGCTTCCTCGAACAAATGAGAAGCAGCAGCAGATACGAGCAAGATCGAGAGGATAGGGTCCATCGCCGCATTGTTTCTTAACAAATTCGGTGAGGTATTCTGTTTGTTTTTTGCGGACAACGAATCTTGTCTTAACAAGTCATCCATGTGCAAATGGGCTTCTCTGATCTGGTGGCTGAGCGTAAGCAGCAGCTCCTCCTGAAGCTGCTTCACATCCGGGTCATTCGTTGCTCGCAGTCTGGAAGTGATCACTTCGTCGTTCGCATCATATTCTAGTCTCTTAAGGACCTCATCCTCCATAGGATGCTTGAAGAAAGGGCTGGATAACTGCTCATTCTCCGGATGAATTATGAAAAGACGACTGTATATGAGATCATACCAAGCTCTTTCACTCTCACACTCGGCTTCGCTTGGCTGTACAGTATGCGGCTGATGATGGATGAAATCACCGGTGAATTTCCGGCAGAAATCCTCATAGTCTCGTGTAAACATCAGCATTTCATGCCATATGACGTCTGTATCATTACTGTACATAGGCACATTTTTGAGTACAGAGCAGAGAATAAAGTAACGCTTTAATTCAAGAAGCATCCAGTTATATTTCTCAGCGGTATAGCGATGCTTGGACATGACTCTATCTTTCACCTGATTCATATATGTATCATCTAATGCTTCTTCGAGACGAGCAGCTAATCTGTTCAACGAATGAACAGACATGACGATTCCTAATTGCTCGGGTAAGTTGGGGGAGTATACAAATTCAGGTGCTTCAATCCTCTTATTCCGATTAGGCTTGTGTTCATTCGTACCAAATAGGGAAGTGATCTTTCTAAATAATCCCATGGCGTAGTACCTCCTATCCATAAACTTAAAGCTTACCTCCATCTTAACATGAAATAATATGACAGAATATAGATGGAGATTTTTGAGCTTGCAACAAGAGATAATCTATGTTATCTTAGACCTGTAACCGGTTACACATAGTCGAGGTGACAGAAATGGCAACAATTAAAGATGTAGCACGTCAAGCAGGTGTATCAGTGGCCACCGTGTCCCGGGTACTTAATAGCGCAGGCTATGTTCATGAGGATACACGCAAGAAAGTGGAGGATGCCATTCTGGCATTGAATTATTCTCCCAATGAAGTAGCGCGATCTTTATATAAACGAAAGTCTAAGCTTATCGGACTGCTGATTCCGGACATTACGAATCCTTACTTCCCACAGGTAGCCAGAGGTGTTGAAGATGAAATGCGGGAGAATGATTACCGTATCATTATCGGAAACAGTGATGAGAATGAGCAGAAGGAACTGGATTATTTGCAAACGTTTACGCAAAATAATGTGGTCGGTGTGATTACCCTGACGAATAATCCGGATACAAATACGTACACATCCTTCAGCCTGCCTGTCGTATTTCTTGACCGGACATCGCATGATAAACCTTCGGTATATGCAGATGGAAGACAGGGAGGCAGACTTGCAGCAGAAGCGATTATTGCCGGAGGCAGCAAAGAAGTTACGATCATGCAAGGTCCTGCTCATGTCAAACCGGCTCAAGATCGATATCAGGGAGCAGTAGAAGCTCTCGAAGAAGCAGGAATGGATTATCATGTCATCCAGACTTCCACCTTTTCTTTTCACAATGTAGATGTGCTGGCGAAGAACCTATTTGATACTTATCCTTCTACGGACGGGGTTATTGCGAGTAATGACCTGGCAGCGATAGCAGTGATTCATGAAGCCGTAAAGCGAGGCAGGAGAGTACCAGATGATGTGCAGATCGTCGGGTTTGATGATATTCCAATCAGCGGATTGTTATCACCGGCACTGTCAACCATTAGACAGCCTGCATATGAGATGGGAAGAGCAGCTGCCCGGCTGTTAATCCATTTAATTGATAACAAACATAATATGGAGAACTATATTCAGTTTCCCGTTGAGTATATAGAACGGAATACAACCCGAAAGGTGGCACGAAACTAATGAGTAAACAAGCAAAAGTAACGGTCATTGGCAGCTCCTCGATGGATCTCGTCGTGACGTCTAATAAACGCCCTGGTGCAGGAGAAACGGTGCTTGGAGAATCTTTCAAGACCGTGCCGGGAGGCAAAGGGGCTAACCAGGCTGTCGCTGCAGCCAGACTCGGTGCTGAGGTTACGATGATCGGGCGTGTGGGTGATGACCATTACGGCGAAATCATCCTGAACAATTTTAAACAAAATGGTGTTATCGTCGACTATGTGGAACCGGTTACAGATATGGAAAGTGGAACGGCTCATATTATTTTGGCAGAAGGTGACAACAGTATCGTCTTTGTAAAAGCAGCGAACGATGAGGTGACACCCGCTTATGTGGATCAGACGGTTGAAGTAATCAGGAACTCGGACATCGTGCTCATTCAACAGGAAATTCCCGAAGAAACGGTGGAGCATGTTGCAGCGCTGTGCATTAAGCTTGGCGTGCCACTCTTATTAAATCCGGCACCTGCCCGGCCTGTGAGCGATGAACTGATAGAGAAGGCAGCATATATTACACCTAATGAGCATGAAGCCAAAATCATTTTTGATGGAGCCAGCGTGCATGATTCGCTTCGCAAGTATCCGAACAAGCTGTTTGTCACCGAAGGGAAGAACGGAGTTCGTTTCTATGACGGAACAGAGGAGATTGTGGTTCCGAGTTATATTGTGGAAGCTGTCGATACAACCGGTGCAGGAGATACCTTCAATGCGGCCTTTGCTGTTGCTCTGGCAGAAGGGCAATCCCTGCAAGATAGCATCAAATTCGCTAATCGTGCGGCATCCCTGTCTGTCATGAAGTTTGGTGCTCAAGGCGGAATGCCGACACGTGAGGAAGTGGAGGCGAGCTTGTAAATGAAGAAGCAAGGAATAATAAATAGCCATATTACTAAAGTGCTTGCAGATCTCGGACACACCGATCAAATCGTCATTGCCGATATAGGACTTCCTGTTCCAGAGGGTGTTCACAAGATTGACCTTTCCATAAAGCTGGGTACGCCTAGTTTTATGGAAGTGGTTGAAGCCATTGCGGAAGATATGGAGATTGAGAAGGTAATTCTGGCTGAAGAGATTAAATCTGAAAATAAGGAAGCGCTGCAATATATAGAAGAGAAATTCACCAATCAGCTGGTGGAATATCATTCGCATGAGTTGTTCAAGCAGCTGACACAGGATGCTAAGGTTATTATTCGGACAGGTGAGGCAAAGCCTTATGCAAATTGCATTTTACAGTCCGGTGTTTACTTCTGACAGATCCACATCGAGGAGGGAATCATACATGCATATTCAAATGAAAGGAATTCATAAGTCATTCGGCACGAATAATGTGCTGACTGGTGTGGATTTTGATCTGGTTGAAGGTGAGGTTCATGCGCTCATGGGGGAGAATGGGGCAGGTAAATCTACACTGATGAATATCCTGATCGGTTTACATGAGCGGAACGAAGGAACGATTCTGATTGATGGGAAGGAAACTTATTTTTCTAATCCTAGAGAAGCAGAGCAGTTCGGTATCGCCTTTATCCATCAGGAGCTGAACATTTGGCCAGATATGACAGTTCTTGAGAATTTGTTTATCGGCAAGGAGCTGACCAGTAAAGTAGGATTTTTAAATACGAAACAAATGAAAACGCTGGCAAAATCACAGTTTGAAAAGCTTGCTGTCAGCATACCACTGGATCAGGAAGCGGGAGAGTGCTCGGTAGGACAGCAGCAAATGATTGAGATCGCCAAAGCGCTTATGACCAATGCCAAGGTTATTGTAATGGACGAGCCGACAGCCGCACTGACAGAACGTGAGATTGAGAAGCTGTTTGCTGTCATTAACTCCCTTCGCAAACAAGGTGTTTCCATTGTTTATATCTCTCACCGGATGGAGGAGATCTTTGCGATCTGCGATCGAATTACGGTGATGCGTGACGGGAAGACCGTGGACACCAAGCCAATACCGGAAACAAGCTTTGAAGAAGTCGTCCGGAAGATGGTTGGCCGTGAACTCACCGAACGTTATCCTGCTAGAAGCCCGAAGCCGGGTGAGGTCGTGCTGGAAGTGAAAAACATTGGTCGCAAAGATGCTTTCGATAATGTAAGCTTTAGCGTCAGATCTGGTGAAATTGTGGGCTTCTCAGGGCTGATGGGGGCAGGAAGAACTGAAATCATGCGTGCCCTGTTTGGACTTGATTCCCTTCATAGTGGCGAGATGTTGGTCCGGGGCAAGAAGGTGAATATCCGTAAGCCTGATGATGCAGTGAAGCACGGTATTGGCTTTATAACGGAGGATCGTAAGGATGAAGGTCTGGTGCTTGATTTTTCTATTCGTGAAAATATGGTGCTCCCTAATCTATTCAGCTTCAGTGGCAAAGCAGGTCTAATCTCCAGCAAGAAAGAGAAGGAATTTGTGGATACACTCATCAAACGGCTTCTGATCAAGACAGAATCATCAGAAACGGCGGCCAGAAATCTGTCGGGTGGTAACCAGCAGAAGGTTGTTATTGCTAAATGGGTAGGTATCGGACCGAGTGTACTGATCCTTGACGAGCCGACACGCGGCGTCGATGTAGGCGCGAAGCGGGAAATCTACCAGCTGATGAATGAGCTGACTGACCGCGGGGTTGCCATTATCATGGTATCTTCTGAATTGCCGGAAGTACTCGGTATGAGTGATCGGATTATCGTAGTCCACGAGGGACATATCAGTGGAGAGCTCAGCCGCAATGAAGCTACACAAGAGAAAATTATGACGTTAGCAACAGGAGGGCAATAACATGACAAGTGCAAACGAAACGAGTAATAAAAAAGGATTACAGTTGTCTCAGCTTGCTGGTAAGCTAGGGCCTCTGCTCGGTCTAATCTTACTCATCGTCATCGTGACGATCATGAATCCGGGATTTTTGGAACCGCTTAACATATTGAATTTGCTCAGACAGGTATCGATTAATGCACTGCTTGCATTTGGTATGACCTTTGTTATTCTCACTGGTGGTATCGATCTGTCTGTTGGCTCGATCCTTGCGTTGTCCAGTGCAATAGTCGCTAATCTAATGTTGTCGGGTCTGGATCCGATCCTTGCCATCATTGTCGGGGTGCTGCTGGGCGGAATCATGGGAATGATGAACGGTCTCATGATTACGAAGGGTAAGATGGCACCCTTCATTGCAACACTTGCCAGCATGACGATCTTCCGGGGCTTAACGCTTGTATACACGAACGGGAATCCAATTACTGGACTGGGTGACAGCATGGCTTTCCAATTGTTTGGACGTGGATATTTCCTTGGTATTCCAGTTCCGGCAATCACCATGATGATTACATTTGCTATTCTGTGGGTCATTCTCCATAAAACATCATTTGGACGCAAAACGTATGCCATCGGTGGTAATGAGAAGGCTGCACTTGTCTCAGGTATTAAAGTCGACCGTGTCAAAATAATGATCTATTCTCTTGCAGGTATGATGGCTGCACTAGCTGGTGCCATTCTGACTTCCCGTCTTAACTCAGCACAGCCTACAGCAGGTGAATCTTATGAGCTCGATGCGATCGCAGCTGTTGTCTTAGGTGGTACAAGTCTGACTGGCGGACGCGGTCTCATTGTAGGAACACTCATTGGGGCATTGATTATTGGTGTTCTTAACAACGGTCTGAACCTGCTTGGCGTATCCTCATTCTATCAAATGGTTGTCAAAGGTGTCGTGATCGTCATTGCGGTACTGATTGACCGTAAGAAATCTGCATAAGAGGAGTAGAGACATGATGAAAAAACTAACCTTATTGTTCACCGCCGTGCTCATGATCATAATGACAGGCTGTTCCATGCAGCCGCCGGAGTGGGCTAAACCGAATAACAACGGCAATACAGATGAAATAAAAATCGGATTATCCATTTCTACTTTAAATAATCCATTCTTCGTTGCCTTAAAAGACGGTGTCGTAGCTGAAGCAGAGAAGCAAGGCATTGAGGTTGTAATTGTAGATGCCCAGGATGATTCTGCGAAGCAATCCAATGACGTAGATGATCTGATTCAGCAAGGTGTGAATGCACTGCTCATTAACCCGACCGATTCAGCGGCGATTTCAAATGTAGTGCAAACAGCGAATTCGCTTGGCATTCCGGTCATTACTCTGGATCGTTCTGCAGACCAAGGGGATGTTGAAGCACTCGTAGCATCGGATAACGTGAAGGGCGGAGAAATGGCAGCTCAATATATTATTGAGCAGCTGGGCGAAGGCGCGAAAGTCATTGAGCTGGAAGGCGTGGCAGGTGCATCGGCGACGCGTGAGCGTGGACAGGGCTTCCACAATATTGCCGATGAGCAGCTCGATGTGGTGGCTAAGCAGCCCGCCGATTTTGATCGGACCAAAGGCCTCAACGTTATGGAGAATCTAATTCAGGGGAACCCGGATGTGGAGGCTGTATTCGCCCATAATGACGAGATGGCGCTCGGAGCACTAGAAGCGATTCAAAGCTCAGGCCGAGATGTAATCATTGTTGGTTTTGATGGTAATGAGGACGCGATCAAGTCCATTAATGCTGGGGGGCTGACCGCTACGGTGGCACAACAGCCGGCACTTATAGGTGAACTCGCTGTTCAAGCCGCAGCGGATGTGCTTCAAGGCAATGAAGTGGAAGAAATGATTGCGGCACCACTGAAATTGACAACGAAAGAATAAGAAGATTAGCACAAATGAAAACACCTTCAAGAACATTCGACGATTTTCAAAGGTCGTAGATGAACTTGGAGGTGTTTTATTTGATGGGTAAGTTATAGGAAAAGGGATGATTTCATCCTCACAAATGTGATATTATGTAAAAATGATTGTTGAAGAATTCGTCCTGTTAATAGACGAAAACATGACTATAGTGGGGGTGTAGATTATGAGTGTCTCAATGATAACTTTGATGATCACGGGAATAATAATCTTTTATGCCATTGCAATAATACTTTTAGTCAATTTTATTGGTAAGAAATTGTTCAAAGACAAAACCAATATGATCTTCGTATATGCCTCCATTATTCTGGTAATTCAAACGTATGATATATTTAAAGGTTTATTGAATAATCAGGGTATAGATTCTTTTAACATTTTATTTCTCTGTATAGGTTTAGCGTGGATTTTCCAAGGGATCAGAAAAAAAAGATTAAATCATTAATAAAAAATTGCATTCTTCGTTAAATGTGAATCTCAGCTTCTGCTATTAAATCACCCGTATTTTTTAGTATTACAGCGACTCTGTCATTATATTTCTCCACATTAATCCAGGCGATCAACTGGTCTGGTCCGTATGTATTTACATAATCAGCAAATGAGACTTCTCCATTACTTTCAACAATCTCAGTATACGATCGGAATGGATGATTCCCCTTAAGACTACTTAGAAAACGATCAAATTCATATTGTAATGCTTGTAGATTATGCCCGACTTGCTCATCGAGAATTGCAATAATCATATAAGAAACTCCTTCGCTCAGCTTAAATTCAAAATCTTCATCCCTTAATTAAATCCTGAGACATGTCAACACGAGATAATAATTGATCCAACAGTTCTTGTCTCGTGAGGAAAGTGATATATTTACTATGCTTCTTCAATAGTTGTTCTTCACTTTCAGAGATTTCCATCTCAATAATTTTCATTACTGTTGTCTAAATAACGGTGGCGTACGCCCCTTTCATGATATCCTATCGATTGAATGGCATGAATGGCATGAATGGCCTGTAAGTCCTCTAATGAGCAATGGCTTAAGATCTGTTCAAGCGAGGTATGCTGGTTATCCCATTGAATTCTCATTTCTGATTCTGAAACTTCCCGTGATGTTACATCTTGTCCATATAGATTGTGGTGCGTGTATGTATCAATTAATTGTTTGATTACCGCAGCATTATTCTGTGCTGTTCTGTAATTCATCATTTCATCTCATCTCCTTAGCTATAGAACGCAGCAAACTTTATAATTTGGTTCAACGTTATCATTATAAAGATCACTAGAAATGGAGGAACAGTGCAATGATATATGATTTAAAAAGTAACCCTGATATGTCTCCAATCGTTGGTATGTTATATTCGGCGGTGGAGCAAAATTGTGTGCGCCTTCAGATGATTACACAGGGGATGCTGCAGAATGAGCTGGATTACAAGGGTCCAGGCGATCGTTATAATAGTGCAGCACAGCTGATTAAACATCTCATGTATGTGGATTTGAACTGGGTGTATAGATTTAAAGGACAAGCGTTACCTTCTAATTATGCAGATAAATACGGTCCGATGATTGTTGAAGATGGCAGACTTCCCATGATAGCTGGAGTTTCGATTGATACATTCATGTCAAATTATACAGAGGTATTATCTATGCTGAGAGATACATGCAGGCAGCTATCAGATAGAGATCTGGATCAAGTCGTTCGGTTCGGTCACATGAATGAGAAAGAAGCAACGATTCGCTGGGGGATATGGCATATGGCAGATCATAACCGTTATCATCAGGCTCATATTAATCAGCTTCGAAAATGGTATCGGGAACAGGTAGTGATAGAGTGAATAAGTACCCCCGTTTCGTTGAAATTAAAAGAATGGAGTTATTGAATATGGGTTCAACTAAACGGAAATTACGAAAAGTATATATTATATTACTAATAACTATTGATTTGCTATGGTTTATCACATCAATGATAGAGTATGAAATTACTTTCTTTAAAAAAAGTAATTATCTCATCCCAATCATACTGCATGTCATTTTATTTTACCTGCTGGCAAGAAAAAGTGAAGGTAACAGACTAATTGTTTTAGTTATAATAATTACACTTTCTTTTTTTCTTCTAATTAAGCATTCTTTTACTCCAATATTTAATCCGTTTAGTTATGAATACGTAACCGTTCCTGCAAATAAAGGAGGTGTAATAGTTGAACACCGACCAAACCTAATTGATCAAGGTATTAAATATTTTCGTGTTTATCAAACTAAATTTGCAGGACTTTTTTTAACAGAACTAACCACCAAGGAAGTAGTAGTAGAGGAGCCATACAACTTAATTTTTTCTGAAGAAGATTTTTTCGATTATAATTCTCCAAAATGGACAAAAGATACTGTCACATTCGACACGTATAATGGGGAACTAACACTTAACCTTAAATAAAAACCCCAAGTGTTGTGATTAAGTATATATTTGGGGCTATTCCAATAATGAGAACGATACTCTTGATTTATTATTGAAAATTACTACCGTTTCTCTTCTTATTCATCTGTAATACAACAGCCGGTTGGCAGCGGCGTTTCGGAAGTCCGTTGGTGTTAGATGCGTCATCTGTTTGAAGGACTTCATAAAATGCTGGCTGTCATGGTACCCCAGCTGCATTGCAATTTCTTGTACCGTTTGATTCGTATCGGTCAGGAGAAAGGCAGCTGCTTCCATCTTCTGCTGCACGATATACTGCTTGAGCGTAACTCCGGCAATAGAAGCGAACAGATGAGACAGATATTTGGAGTTATATCCAAAATGATCGGCAATTTCAGATACCTTGAGCGGCTCAAACCGATTCCAGCTAATATAATCCACAACATCATTATAGAGCTGCAACTGCTTGAGCTTCTTGCCGAGCACATTCTCTGCAGCATAGGATTGATGGTATAGTTCACACAGTATAGTAGTTGCCATGTAATTGCCAAGTGTCGGATTCTGATAACTACGCATAGAATCCTGCAGCTGTTTCATCATAATGACGATCTTGTCCATGCCTCGCAAATGCCCTTTAGACGGGATAAATATATGGTTCTGGGCAGGCTGATAATCACGAACAGGTATCGCATTGAAAGAGGGATGGTCTGCAGTAAAATGAAGCCAGTAGAAGCTGCAGTCGGACTTCTTATAGCCGAATTGCTTCATTCTTGGTGGCATGAGCAGAAAATCTCCCTCTTGCAGTACATGCTTCTCCTGATCACCTGCGATATACAGCTCGCCCTTGGTCTGAACGAACAGCTCGTAATCCATTAGTATCCTGCTCATATGAATCCAGTCTGGAGAAGGAGAGACGAATTTTCCTGTCATTTGTAAAATTAAGGGTTTCTCTATATTAAAAGCGTATCCAACCATCGATGTATATCCTCCGACTATATCTAACCTTTTAACACCTTAAATCTGACATTCCTATTATAGATTATTTTCAAGAGTAGTTACTACTCGTTGATTGATACTATTTTTTATCACTTACGTTTCATCTGCGTCAATACGCAATCACCTGACTTTTGTACACGAATTCGAACGTTTCTCCACTTCACTCCTGCAGCTTAACAGGCTATTCTGAAATAGCAAGCTTGAACCATTTAAGTAGAGTGTGGAAGGTGGATAAGAGAATGTCTACGAGGGAAGAAGCAGTGAAGAGTCATGTATTGCAGGATTTTCGCTTAGATCAGGTTTGCTTGACGAGGGAGTATTATGCCAATGCATTTGCGAAGGAGCTCCACTATTTACATAGCTATGACTTGGACCGACTGCTTGCTGGATTTCGCGAAACCTGCGGCCTTACTCCCAAAGCTGCCAAATATCCGGGCTGGGAGAATACCGAGATTCGGGGACATACCCTCGGGCATTACATGAGTGCATGTGCTCAGGCCTATGAGCAAACAAGCGATCCGGCGATGCTTGAGAAATTGACTTACATCATATCAGAACTTAAGGTGTGTCAATTTGAAAGCGGTTATTTGTCTGCATTTCCGGAGAGCTTGATCGATAACGTAGAGAAGAGACAGCCCGCCTGGGTTCCATGGTACACTATACATAAGCTGATTGCCGGGCTCATAGCCGTTTACCACGCAACAGAGTCGGCAGATGCCAAAGAGGTTGTCTGTAAATTAGGTGACTGGGTTGCAGCACGTACTTCCCGCTGGTCTCAGGAGCTGCAAACGACAGTGCTTGCGGTTGAATACGGTGGAATGAATGACTGCTTGTATGATCTCTATAAAATATCAGCAGATCCACAGCACCTGGAGGCAGCACATAAATTTGATGAAATTCCATTGTTCGAAGCCATCGCTCAGGGTGTAGATATATTAAAAGGCAAGCATGCAAATACAACGATCCCTAAATTCCTGGGAGCGCTTAACCGTTATCGTACGCTGGGTGAAAGTGAGAAATTTTATCTTGAGGCAGCCAAGAAATTCTGGGATATCGTAGTATATCATCACACGTATATGACGGGCGGCAACAGTGAATCGGAGCATTTTGGAGAGCCAGATATCCTGGATGCAAGACGGACGGATATCACTTGCGAGACGTGTAATAGCTACAACATGCTGAAGCTGACTCGTGAGCTGTTCAAACTTACCCGGGAAAAGAAGTATGCCGATTATTATGAAACGAGCTACATCAATGCGATTCTATCCTCACAAAATCCCGAGACGGGAATGACAATGTATTTTCAGCCGATGGCTACCGGTTATTTCAAAATATACAGCTCTCCGTTTGAGCACTTCTGGTGCTGCACAGGTACGGGGATGGAGAGCTTTACGAAGCTGAATGACAGCATCTATTTTTACAATGACAATGAGCTGTACGTGAATCAATTTATTAGTTCCAGGCTGGATTATGTACAGAAGAATATTCGAATTACGCAAACCGCCAGTATTCCTGAACGTGATGATGTACAGTTTATCATTGAAACGACAGATGGACGAGACCAGGCGATGAAGCTTTATATTCGAGTGCCTCACTGGATTCAGGGTGAAATATCTGTTCTATTAAATGGCAAGCGGCTTGAACCTCAGATTTGTAATGATTATCTTGAGGTAGAACGGGTCTGGCACAGTGGAGATGTCCTGGATTTAGTTCTACCCATGAAGGTGCTTGCCTGCAGACTCCCTGACAATCCGGCAGCGGTGGGCTTCCAGTATGGTCCGTTTGTGCTTAGCGCAGCTCTAGGCATTGAAGATATGACGCTGTCAAGCACGGGCATCATGGTGCAAGTGCCGACGAAGCGAATGCGGGTTAAGGACTTTATCATTCCTAACGGGATTACTCCTAAAGAATGGATACAATCCATCGAAGAGCATGTTGTTAAAGATGAGAATCGAATGGAATTTCGTTTAAAGAACACTGATGAGGATGAACGGTTAATTTTTACACCTCATTATAAGCAGCATAAGGAACGATACGGCATCTACTGGAACATTGTTGAAAATGACTCGGAGGAGCTGAGACGCCATTTGGAGCTTGGCAGGCTTGAGGTCCTGACGAAGGAGGCAACCATTGATAGCGTTCAGGTAGGTAATGATCAGTATGAACTCCAGCATGAGATCAAGGGCGTGAATACATTCAGCGGAGCTTGGGATGGTCAGAATGGCAGACTTGCAAACGAGGAGGGCTGGTTCAGTTATACGCTGGCTGTCGATCCAGATGATGTGAATGTGCTTCAGGTGACGTACTTCCTCATCAACCATAATCGTGCCATGAATATTTATGTGAACGATCAGCTTCTCGCGCGAGAAGAAACCGGCTATGAACGTAGAAGAGAGTTTGTGACCAAGGAATATCAGATTACGCAAGGCATGATCAATAAGAGCAGTCAAGTTGTCGTTAAGTTTAAGCCAGAAGCAGATTTGAATGGTATTTATGGTGTACTTCGAACGATGAGGCCGATTAGAAATTAAGCATGGAATAATTATTCTAAGAATAACGATTTGGGTCATTCTATTAAATCACTAGAGGAGGAAATTATAATGGATGCTTATCTATTCGTACATTTCAAAGAGAAGAAAACACCGGACGGTGAACAGATTTATTTTGGCCTGAGTACGGATGGCCTGAACTGGGAGCAAGTCAACGATGGTAACCCTGTGCTGTGGAGCGAACTGGGAGATAAAGGGGTTAGAGATCATACCATTGTACGGACAAGAGAAGGGAAGTTCTTCATTATTGCAACGGATTTAAGTCTTGCTAATGGCTTTAATACGAAGTACAAGAGCAGCTGGGCCAGCATTTCAAGAGAAGGGAGCAAGTGCTTGTCTCTATGGGAATCGGTGGATTTGGTGAACTGGTCCGAACAGAGAATGATTGAGCTTGGAGATGAGGACTTTGGTTGTCTGTGGGCACCCGATGTCATTTATGACCACAAGAACGATGACTATGTTCTGCATTGGTCTTCTGCACATGCCTCTAATAATTTCGGGCATAAGGCGATTTATTACTCCCGAACGAAAGATTTCGTAAACTTCTCGAAGCCGGAGATGCTGTGCCGCAAAGACGGCAGCGGGATTATTGATTCTGCAATTTATGAGGAGAACGGGACCTTTTATCGCTTTCTAAAAAGCGAGAATGATCCCGAGGGGATCATTCTGCAGAAGGGCAATACGCTTACTGGTGAACATACCCGTATTGAAGCGTTTGATGAAGAAATGGCGAAGCTGGGGCATCATGCCTATGAAGCGCCAACGGCATTTAAGGTAAAGGACGGCAGATGGTGCCTGCTGCTAGACTTTTTCGGTGTAGAAGGCGAAGGACAAGGTTATGTTCCTTTTCTAGCGGATGATATCGACAGCGGGAGGTTTATTCGCTCCGATGAAAGCTTCAGCTTCCCATATGGCTTCAAGCACGGGACCGTGCTGCCAATCACCATGGAGGAGTATGAACGCATTAAGAATTGGAATTTTGCACAGGATCGGCTCACGAAGCAAGAAGCAGGAATAGGGTAATTAAATTTAATAGCCTAAAGGTATATTGGAATAAATTCAAGTTTGAAAAAATACAGCTGGTTTAAAAAATAGATAACGTAAGACGGACTGCAGGAGTACATGAGTCTGTCTTACGTTTATTTTTTCTGAATGTCATTTACTGAGTAAAGAAATTTACAGATTAATAATATTTGTTTGTGTTGTTTTAACGGATATTAGTCAGGTATCACTCAGAAGATGTGGGAAATGGGCTGGGATGAACGGAATGGAGGAAATATAAGCTCCATGCTCGAGGAACATGAGATTAAAGACTTTATGGACATCCATCAGCCTTTACGGATATGGAAGCCGGATTTTGGGCAGCTTGACTCATGGAGGAGCGGCATTCTGGGAGGGAATTGTGCCCGGTTCTATAACATCGATGAAATGTAAAGTTTGCTCCGAAGATACCAATGTCTTTTAACACAAAAAGGTAGAACTCATCTCCTGAACTCCATATACTTAACATGAACTACATGTCCGCATAGGTCTGTAATTAAGCAATAAACCAATTTATCCAATGACAATCAGGGAGTGTGACCAATGAATTCTACGATGCCAATCATTATCGCACACAGGGGAGCGGCGGGAGTTGCACCGGAAAATACACTGGCTTCTTTCGAGCTTGCTCTTACGCAAGGCTGCAATGCATTTGAACTGGACATTCATCTCTCCAAGGATGGAGAAATCATGGTGATTCATGATTACACGATTGACCGCACGACAGATGGTACGGGAGCGGTTCAGGATATGACCCTGGATGAACTGAGAAGCTTCGATGCTGGGAGCTGGTACGATGCAAAGTTTCAAGGGCAGAAGATCCTTACGCTCAGAGAAGTTTTTGAACTAGCACCTAAGGATCTGATGATTAATGTGGAAATTAAAGGGGGACTGGAACAGGGGATCGAGCAGAAGCTCGTAACCCTCCTGCGGGAATATGACCGGACAGAGCAGGTCGTTGTTTCTTCCTTCCACTTTGGCGCTTTGCAGAAACTTCAAGCTCTTGATTCTTCAATTAAGCTTGGACTTCTATATCATCAGGATTTTCAGCATCCTGAATATTTGCCGAATGCCGTTGGAGTGAATACGTATTCCCTTCATCCTTACTACAAGCAGCTCACAGACAACCAACTGGCAGTGACTCTGGAAAAAGGACTTGCGGTGTATCCTTGGACAGTAAATGAGACAGAGGATATGAAACGTATGGTAGAGCTTGGAGTAAGCGGTATTATTACGGATTACCCTGAGCGATTAAAGCAAGTCCTCGGTGAACTTCAAGCAAGTATGAACTAGTCAGCCTTGAGACAGAATGAATTAGACCTATCGCGAACTGCTTCGCAAACGAAGATCCTTAAAACAGTGCTTGGATGAAGATACCTTTGTCCGTACAAGCACTGTTTTTTTTGCGGGGCCAGATTGTATTTGTATTTCGCTTAAGATGGATTCAGATCATTCGACGGTACTCAAGTGGAGTGCAGCCTGTCTTTTGCTTAAATAGAGCATTGAAATAAGACACATCCTGATAACTTACAGCAGCTGCGATGTTGCTGACTTTTTGCGAGGTTGTACGAAGTAAGCGTCTTGCCGCATGGATTCTTACATTTTGTAAATAATCGGTCATGTTCATCCCCATATGGCGTTTAAACACCCGGTGAAATTGCCGCTCGCTGAGCCCCATTTTATGAGCCATCTCCTGCACGGTTATTCGGCAGCTATATCTCTCATGCAGCTCACTCAGCACGGCTTCCAGATGTATGGAATTCTCACCTTCTCTAAGATTCTCTGCCGTTTCCATTCGATGGATCAGTAGGAGCAGCTGTAAAATGCCGCTGTACAGGGCAAGTTCTCTTCCAAGTCGGTTTACTTGATACTCTCGGTGTAATTGCTGGAAAAGAATTAGAGCTTCCCCATATTTATCAGAATATTGACGATACTCATCCATCGTTAACAGGGAGTCCAGCACATCACTTCCAGGAATGGGAGCCACCGTGTGTCTAAATTCATCAATTGCCAATATACAGTTGTAGACAATGAGCGGATGTCTGCCTGTTATGCCCTGAGGTCTGAAGACATGCGACGTACCTTGAGGCAGGAGAAAGAGATCACCTTGCTTAACCGGAAGGCTGATGCCGCTCAGCATATGCGTGCCGCTGCCTTCAGCAACATAGCTGATTTCAAAAAAATCATGCTGATGCTCGGATAACTCATAAGATTCTACACTGCGATTAAGATATAACGGTAAACCCTGTGAAAAAAAAGATTCGCCTCTCATCAAATCAATTCTCCGTTTGGCACTCATCTTATCGACTCTCCTCCAATAATGTCCGATCAGCCAGGATGATTTGTCTGATTACACTATATAAAGCGCTATCATTCATCGTAAAATGAAAGAGGGAAAAACACAAGGGAAGGGATTAGAAGTAGCTACGATTAAATAGAAGAAAGGCAGGAGAGCATGATGAATCAACAAGCAGCACTCTCAGTGAGCCAAGTGACCTGTGAGTATCGTGAGCATTTGCTCGGAGCCGATCAGTTCGTTCCCCGTTTTGGCTGGAAGCTGATTTCAAAGAGAAGAGGGATCAAGCAGCAGGCATATCAGCTTGTCGTTTCAGATGCGGCTGATTTCAGCTTATCTTTATGGGACACGGGGAGAGTCGAATCGGATCAATCCCTTCACATTGAATATGCCGGTCCCACTCTCCAGTCCAGAACACGCTACTATTACCGAGTTCAGGTATGGGATCAGGAAGACAATTGTTCCGATTGGAGCAGTATAGGATGGTGGGAGACGGCATTTCTTCACTCTGATGAATGGCAGGCAGATTGGATTATGCCGATGCAGCGGTCAACTGTCAAGCAGAGTGGGGAGTGGCCTGATTCGCCACCTGTTACGCTGCTTCGGAAAACAGTCCAGCTGAAGGGAAATATCGTATCAGCCCGAGTATATGCTACGGCAGCAGGGTTATACGACTTGCATTTGAATGGTGAAAGAGTGGGGGAGGAGCTGCTCGCGCCGGGCTGGACCAGCTATCATCATCGGCATCAGTACCAAACATACGATGTGACCCGTTATCTGCATGCAGGTGGGAATGGGATCGGTATTCGCGTAGCCGATGGCTGGTATTCGGGACGTATCTCCTGGGAGAAGGGATTTCGGAGCGCTTATGGAGCGTATCGCGCAGCACTTCTTGAGCTGCATGTTCAATATGCCGATGGCAGCGAGGAGGTTGTTCTGACTGATGAGACATGGAAGACATCGGAAGGACCTATTCGCTACACGAGCATATATGATGGGGAAATCTATGATGCAAGACTCGAAGACGCGGGGTGGAGCAAATATGAATATGACGATAGCGCTTGGGAGAATGCTTTTCCAATAGATTTGCCTTATAATCCGCTGATAGCACAAGAAAATTGGCCGGTGAAGGTAACGGAAACGATTCGTCCTGTGTCGGTTCTGCATACTCCCCGTGGTGAAACGGTGCTTGATATGGGGCAGAACATGGTTGGACGGATCCGGATTAATATGAACCTGGATGCAGGAACAAAGATTACCCTGTATCATGCGGAGGTGCTGGATCGGGAAGGGAATTTCTACACCGGCAATTTGCGTAGTGCCAAGCAATTAGTAGAATATACTGCACGGGGGAAGGGCGAAGACAACTACGCACCGGCCTTTACTTTCATGGGATTCAGATATGTCCGAATTCTAGGACTGGAGGAGCTTGCTGATTCGGTGCTTATAAAGGGCTTCACTGGGGAAGTTATGCATTCTGATATGGTTCAGACGGGACAATTCGCCTGTTCTGACGAACGGGTGAATCGGCTTCAGCAAAATATCGTTTGGGGACAACGGGGCAACTTTGTCGATATTCCAACCGATTGTCCACAGCGGGATGAGCGTCTCGGCTGGACGGGTGATGCGCAGGTATTTATACGTACAGCAGCATTTAATTATCAGGTGGCCCCCTTCTTCGCGAAATGGCTGCGAGATCTGGCGGCGGATCAGCGGGAAGACGGAAGTGTACCCTTCACGATTCCGAGTATTCTGAAATGGAATCAAGACACTTCGGCAGCTTGGGGAGATGCGGCTGTCATCTGTCCTTGGACCCAATATCAATGCTATGGGGACATCAGGCTCCTGTCAGAGCAGTATGACAGTATGAAAGCCTGGGTGAATTATATTCGAGGTGAAGGTGAATACGAATATTTGTGGAATACAGGTCATCATTTCGGCGACTGGCTTGCTCTTGATGCGAAGGAGAACAGCTATGTGGGTGCAACGCCGCTCGATCTGATTGCAACATCCTTCTACGCGTATTCTGTTGATCTTGTTAGGAACGCGGCTGTTGTTCTGGGCAGAACAGAAGACGTGAAGGAATTCAGTGATTTGCTGTATCAGGTGCGAAGAGCTTATCAGAATGAATTTGTCACTCCTGCAGGCCGGCTGGCTGCTCCAATGCAGACTGCCCATGTACTTGCTCTGATGTTTGGCCTCGTTGAGGGAGACACGAAGAGAAGAACGGCAAGTGAACTCAACCGAATGGTTGTACAGAACGATTATCATTTAACGACAGGATTTGTAGGGACTCCTTATCTGTGCTTTGTGTTGTCTGAAAATGGTTATCATGAGACAGCGGTCAAATTACTGTTGCAGGACAGTTATCCATCTTGGCTGTATTCCATTGCGCAAGGGGCCACAACGATATGGGAGCATTGGGATGGGATTAAGTCCGACGGCACGTTCTGGAGTGATGACATGAACTCCTATAATCATTATGCTTATGGTGCGATCGGCGATTGGATGTATCGGTATCTTGCGGGTCTGGATATGGAGGATACGGATATCGCTTACAAGAAGATACGGATCAACCCTCGATTTGCAGCAGGACAGCTGAATTATGCTTCAGCTAAGCTGGATTCTTCTTATGGAATTATTGAATCCTCATGGCAAGAGGATCAGGGCCATAGAACAGTCCGAATTCAGATCCCTGTGAATACAGAAGCTAAGATTATTCTTGAAGGAGCAAATCTCGCTCAGCTTATGGAGAGCGGTCTTTCCGTAGAGGAAGTGGAAGGGATATTTGAGATCATAAGTACATCTGAAGGGGTAGAGCTTAGAGCGGGTTCAGGGGAGTATGAGTTCAGCTATAAATATTCATAATATTAAAAAAACACACAAGCCTGCTATTCGTCAGCAGGCTTGTGTGTCTTATGAGAATGATGAAGCGCGGAATAGCTGCGTCGATAAGCGGATGAAAGCCATATATCCCGCGCTTCCTGCTTATCGCTTTTTTGTTTCTTGTTCCTCATCCGGCGCCTCCAGTATATCTTCGGTCAAGTTGGCCTTGGTAATGGAACCGGATTGATCAAGCACGTCAAAAGGCTTATGGTTCTCGTCAGAATCCGGGATCGGTTCCACGCCAGCTCCGCGATCGGTTTTATCGTGAGTCACAATAATCACCCTTTCCATTCTTGACATAGTATGCACGCTGGTCAGCGTAAATATGTACGTCATTACCTCTGATATAGCATGTTGAAACAGAAGCCCCGTCCAAGAAATGTGGAACGTGTGAGCTTCTATTTGAGCTCCATTACTGTCATTAACCCCAGTCATTGCTTATCTCAAGCTTACAATCTCAAGCAGCTGCTCGGACATATATTCGGGGCTGAATGAAAGTCCTCCATTAATCCATTCAATGATGATCCCGAAGATGGAATAAGCAATATAGCTGGCATGGATATCGGGATTAATCTTCGCATGAGGCCTTTGCTCTGCTATGCTTTCCAGAGCTAAATTCTTCAGCACATTGCATATGCGATTTTGAAATCCCGATAATTTATCTGACTTAACGATTAAAACGTAGAAATCAGCGAATTTATAAACATGATCAAATACTTTTACGGCAGCAGATGTCATATTTCTCACTTCCAGTACTTCAACATGCAAGTAGGGATCGCGATAAGATTCAATCAAGTCTTGAATGACGTCATCTAATATTTCGTCTAATATATCCTCCTTATACTGAAAATGCTTATAGAAAGTGCCCCGGTTAAGATTAGCAACCTGTACCAAGTCTGTGATCGAAATCTCTTTAAACTCTTTTCTCTTCATCAATTGAATGAGTGCATCCTTCAGTGCTTGCTTGGATTTAATAATTCTACGATCAATAGAATCATGCTTATCGTTCATCTTGCTGTCCTCCTTGCGAGATATAGATTGTGTAAATAGACATCTAGCTATGTAATTGTATGTTAGTATACAAATCAATGATTTTTTGATGATTGAATAATCGTTTACACATTTATTATACTATAATTGTAATAAGTTAATGAACAATTGTTCGTTATATTCATGTAAACGCATTCTAAAATACAGGAGGTAATTCAATATGAAACTTCAAAACAAAGTAGCTATTATTACGGGAGCAGCTTCCGGTATGGGGAAAGAAACGGCGATCCTGTATGCTCAAGAAGGGGCAAAAGTAGTCGTGTCCGACTTGAATCTGGAAGGTGCGAATGCAACGGTTGAAGCGATTAAAGCTGCAGGTGGAGAGGCTTTCGCGGTCAAGACGAACGTCGCTTCTCTAGAAAATATTAATACACTGATTGATACAACGGTTGAGAAATACGGTACTGTAGATATTCTGGTGAACAATGCCGGAATTATGGACAACTTTGAACCAGCTGGTGAGGTTGAAGATGAGAGATGGGAGCGTATCTTCGCTATTAACACAACGAGCGTAATGCGTGCGACACGCAAAGTGTTACCAATCTTCATGGAGAAGCAAAGTGGTGTTATCATCAACATCGCATCAGCTGGCGGACTTCAAGGTGCTCGTGCAGGTGCTGCATATACGGCTTCCAAGCATGCCGTTGTTGGCATCACGAAGAATACAGGCTTCATGTATGCCAAAGAAGGAATCAGATGTGTGGCTATTGCTCCAGGTGGAGTAGAAACGAATATCAGCGCTTCCATGACGGGCGTTAGTCAGTATGGCATGGGTCGCTCCCAAGCGGGGCTGGCAATCAATCCACGTATCGGTAAACCAGCAGAGATTGCACAAGTCGCGTTGTTCCTCGCATCTGATGATGCCAGCTTCGTGAACGGAACTGTAATTAGTGCAGATGCTGGATGGATGGCATACTAAAATCATATCGATCTGGTAGAATAGATAAGGCCCGCTGACTGTCAGCGGGCCTTTTTTCAATATGGGGAAAGGTCTTATATCAAATGCACCATGCCACACAATATTAACAACTCGTTCCCTCGTTAAACAGCACGATCTTATTGCTCTTCATGCTGTTCCTTACATCAATGACTCTGATTGCTCGGCCTTCAAGCCCTTCTCATGATTATGTATCCCTTGGCATTTAATATGAATGACACGATGTTAACGGTTATATTCATATTTACTTTAATCCAGCTTGTATTCTATCTTTTGTTCATAACACTGCTGTTTCGGATGGCCAAGCTGATCGAGAAATGGAGAGGAACGATCCATGTATAGACTATTCTTCACTACATGACTGAGCTGCTCGATATTGGTTTAAAATAACGATATAACTGTAGAAGGGAGGGGAAGCAATGGCAAGGGAAGTCTATTCCGTTCCATACGGATATGAACCCAAGGAGGACGAGACCAAAGGAACCCTGATCTATTATGATGACTTTGACGGAATAGAGGACAGGGATCTGGTAAACGCGTTAGATATAACAGAAGCCAAAAAGTTCAAGAAGCTGGTTCTCTATCCCCTTCACGATGCCACCATTAAGCGCATGCTGAAGCACAGTACACAGCCCTTCTATAAGAGAGAGGATCGGCTGCATGATTGGAAGCGTGAGCAGTCAAATCACAGACTCATAATGGTTGAAGGCTGGGAGGGCAAGCGTAAAAAGTATACACCGATGGAGGCAGCACTGCGGCATTTAACGGAGCATTATCCTGCACCATATTTTCTGTACATCTCGCCACTCTATGCCAACCTGTTTGCTTCTTATTCCTTCTTTGAAGAATGGATAAAGAAGGTTCGATTAATCTTGAATGATACGCCAAGAGAGCTGCATCCAAATTTGGAGAAGTACGAGAATCGTTGGGAGATCATTACAAATCAAAATAAATGATATTTAACTAAACCGTTTCCTTGCATAGAGGAGCGGTTTTTTTGTGTGAAAAGGTTCAATAACAGAATGACTTCCCAATAGAACAACCTCTGAATTTCATAATCTATTTATTTCAACATATGAAAAATTCATAACAATAAAAAATTCGTATCTAGCACATTCCAACCAAATCAACATGTACATGTATCTATAATTAAAATACGGAATAAGGACGGGGTTAAAAGTAAGAATAATTCATTTACGATAATTATATAATAAATTAGGATAAAAATTTATTGTAAAACGATAAATGCTATGTTAGATTCAATAAGATAAAAATTTGGTGAGGTGTTTGTATGAAACGAGGTTCAACATTATTTTTAAAAGCAGCTGTTTTTCTTATCGGAATCCCAGTGCTTGCATTATGTATTGTTGGTCTGCCTTGGTTGGTAAGTAATCCAGTGAATCCAGAATTTGCACATATTCTATATCCGATCGTGATTATTATGTATGTGTCAGTGATCCCTTTCTGTATTGGGCTCTATCAAGCGATGCGGCTGCTTAGCTACATTGACAAGAACAAGGCATTCTCGATAATAGCAGTTAATGCATTAAAGTTGATAAAAATCTGTGCTTTCTCAATAAGCATTCTATATGTGATCAATTTGCCATTCATCTATCTGTTGGCTGAGAAAGACGACGCGCCAGGTGTGATCATCATTGGTTTGGTATTAATTTTTGCTTCCCTGGTGGTTGCCGTATTCGCCGCAGTTCTTCAGAAGCTTATGCAAGAGGCGATCGAGATCAAATCTGAAAATGACCTAATCATCTGAGGTGGAATATCATGGCCATAATAATAAATATTGATGTAATGCTGGCGAAGAGAAAAATGAGTGTTACCGAGCTCTCCGAGCGAATCGGGATAACGATGGCCAATCTTTCCATATTAAAAAATGGAAAGGCCAAGGCGATTCGACTAACGACGCTGGAGGCGATATGTAAGGCGTTAGAGTGTCAGCCAGGAGATATTTTGGAGTATCGAAGTGATGAGGAGCCTGCAGAAGCAGATCAGTGAGGGACAACACAGCAGTCGAAACATAATTTCAGTCGAACCGTTGACGGCTTACTCCTGGATAAAGAAGACTAAGGAGGAGTGCAGCCTTGACCAGGTCGGCTGATTTTTTTATGGATATGAAACTATATATACTCTTGATTTAAGCAACTAAAGGTAGTATGAAATTGATTCAGTTAACATAACACTTAATATGTTTAAATCCATAATTATCATGCTCTCAAGCTTATGCGAGCCTTGAATCGGTGGTAATTCTACAATGAGCATTGACCAACAGAATAGCTTTTCCTAAAATGGTTTAATTAGAGGGAAGAGAATATGATCCATATATGTCGAAGCCCCGTACCTCTATAATGAAAGAAGGCGGACTGATGAACTGGAAACGGATCACCCTAACGGGAATGATCACTGCATTACTGTCTACTGTTCACGTATTTCCCCATCATGAGGCATTAGCAGAGGCTAACAATTCGATACAAGTGTTTATTGATGACGAACCAGTAAGCTTGGCAACTTCTTCTTATGTTGAGCAGGGTACGATTATGGTTCCAATCACCATGCTTCATAAGCTGTCGGAAGTTCAAATCAAGTGGAATAATACAAACAAGACAGCTACAGTGCAGATGAACGGACAATTCCTTTCCCTCGAGCCGGGTGTAACGAAGATTTCATATGCAGGGGATGTGTACCATCTAAAAGAAGAGGTTCAATTAATCAATCATCGCGTAATGGTGCCTGCTGCATTCCTGAGCGAGATCTCAGACACAGAAATGCGGTTTGATAAGATGGACCGAATCTTATATCTCACCACGAACCAATACTACACAATGACTGCTCCCCGGCATGAAGAAATTCAATTACAAGCGGCACAGGTGAATAAGTATGATCACGTTGAAGGAATGAACCTTATAGTTAATGGAAAGTCTCATCCTTTTACGGAATGGGAAGGAATGTGGGACTGGAGCTACAAGCCTGTTATTCATGTAGAAGATCTCACGAATGACGAGCGGGAAGAATTTGCAGTCATCAATACATTGGGATACGGGACAGGACTCATGCAGCAGGAAGTCCATACTGTAGATCTGGAAACACTGAAGGAAATTTCTATTCAGTCCTACGAGGAAATTACTAACGAATGGATTGATTCCTCTATTACAACGCAGGATGGACAGGTCACTGTGTCTGTGAAAATAAACGGACAAGAGGAAATAAAGCACACACTTGAGGAATATACAGGACATCCTCCGGATTATTTCTATTCTAAGCTTGGCTTCGGTGCAGTCGTCTATTATTTCATCGAAAATGGAAAGCTTACCGCTCGTCTTGGGGCTTCAGCGAGTACCGTTGTTTTTTCGGGGGATGTAACGATCGAGTACAAATATAAGGACGGTCGCTTCCTAGCAGACAAGGTGAACTATGCTCCTTATCACAAATAACAAGCACAGCTTGAGTATGATATAGCCGATATGGAATCAGTCCTCTTGATCTGGTAGTAAATTTAATTACTATGAGAAAAATTCATGATAAAGACAGGATTTGTTTTCGAACGTTTTTCGGAATTATGTTATGATGAATGACGGAGAGATTTTTACCTAAATATAATATATACAAATGAATGTTTTGTTATTGGAGGAGATTCGATGTTTAAATGGTTAAAAGGCAAGGCCGCAGAAAAAATGGATGTTCTTGATATTGCAGCCCCGCTGACAGGAACGGTAGTTCCACTTGCGAATGTTCCAGACGAAGCATTTGCTTCGAAGGCCATGGGTGAAGGTGTAGCCATTGAGCCGACAGAAGGTAAGGTTGTAGCACCGTTTGACGGCAAAGTAGCTCATTTGATTGAGAAGAGCAAGCATGCCGTTATTCTGGAGCACACAACGGGAGTACAAGTGCTTATCCACATCGGTGTAAACACCGTTTCAATGAAGGGTGAAGGCTTCAAAGCCCATGTCAGCACAGGGGATGAAGTAAAAGCAGGTCAGCTTCTGATCGAGTTTGACATGGCCGCAATTCAGGCTGCAGGATACCCGGTGATTACTCCTGTATTGATTCCGGCTGGTATCGATGCAGTGAAGAGTGTAGAACCAAACGAAGCCGCTGGCAGCGTAACTGCACAATCCGGAAGTGTTATTAAAGTTCATTTAAATTAATTTGTACGGGAATACTTAAAGTATAATTCAATTTACACATCAGGACCTCATTTCTTACTTTAATTGAAGATATGAGGTCCTTTCCTATGTATTTTCACCATTCCTTAACTGCAGAGATCAACATAAACATAGGTCTTCGTAGCTCTTCTTCATATGCTGGATTGGAGCTTAGCATCTCTGCTGTCGGCTTCAGCTCAGATATTTGAGTCAGCCGAAAGCCTGCAGACAAGAGTCCATTTACGTAGGTGGAAACGGTGCGGTGATATTTCATAACGGCATGACCTAGAAAATCAGCTTCACGTACACCCTCCAGGTGGTAGTTGTCTACAGGCCAGTGTAATTTAGTGCCTGTGGTATCGTAATAGAAATCTTGTGCTTCCAGTGCTGTAAACATCGGATGCTCCACGGAGAAAACAAAATGGCCACCGGGAGTCAGGATTCTATGTACTTTATGGCCTAGGGATTCAAAGTCTCCAATATAGTGTATGGCCAGCGAGCTGATCACCACTTCAAAAGATTCGTCATCCACATTCAGATCTTCGATCGCAACTCTTCTATATTCAATATGCTGATGATCTGTCAGACCTCTTGCACGTTCCAGCATCTTCTCCGAGATATCAATGCCAAGCACAGATTTAGCTCCTTGCTCCACTGCATAGCGACAGTGCCAGCCATAACCACAACCGAGATCAAGCACTGATTTATCCTTAAGGTTCGGCAGCATTCTTCTGAGTTCAGGCCATTCTCCAGCTGCCTCCAATCCGCATGTAGAGCGGGGCATACGGCTGTATTCGTTGAAAAAAGGCGATTCATCATACTTATTTTGCTTCATAATGGGATGCTCCTTCTCCAGTAGTATCAACATCAATACTCTACTGAATTTAGATGAAAGAATCTAGACTATAAGCTCATTATAATTATTTATTACCTTGGACTCAGTGCAAATGGAATTATAAAAACCGCAGCTTCACACCGTATTACGGGTAATGAAAGAGCGGTTGATGTCGGTTGTGAAGGTTCTGGATGATTACGAATGATTACGGCTGATAGTGCGAAGAACCATGTGGATAATAATAATGATATGGACTGGCCTTTACCCATTCGTAATCATCGTCCGAATACCCCTGAGGACCATAACTTGTTTGATGAAAAACACCTTGGGCAGGAATGTTATTCCCCTGTGCAAGCATTTCTTGTGTTTGATTCACAGTACGATGGGTGATGTTCTTTCCTTGTGTGCTGCTCTTTGTTTTTTTACAGCCAGGTGGTGGACCGAGAATAACCGATTCTTGAATAGGTGCGACAGCTTCCGCATATTCTTCTTCATTCACACAGTAAGCGAGCTTCATAATCTCTTTGGGTGTGAACCGTAGGAAATCAGAACCGTATACGATGTCAGGTGTAGGTTCATCAAAGATTGTAAGGATATGCGTATTATCCTTCATGGACACGATCCAGTGGAACCATCCTTTAGGAAACATGGAGACTTGACCGGGCTTTAGCCGATAAGACATAAGTTTTTGGGTGAAAGGGTCGAACACGGAGGTTACGACTTCTCCGCTAATGACATACACCAGTTCATTTACGTTCGTGTGCCAGTGCGGCTGAATTATAATATTCTTACTCATATGTGCACTGAAAAAACCGGTTTCGATGGCAGGCATTTGCTCTGCAAACATCTGTGTAATGTAATTATGCGCATCTCTCTTGTAAGTAGTGACGGCATTGGAATCCCCGCTTAAATTGAGGGATGGAGATTGCAAGACTGGATTGGTCTTCATAAGCTGCTGTTCCTCCCATTCATTACGCTAACATATTTTTTTCAGCATATGCCTAGATCATAGATTTTGCTCCTGGAAGTCTTAATTTTCAGCAGTTCGAGGAAAAAGGTTTGTCGAAATTGATATGAAAGCGCTATAATTGAAATTAATGTAAAAAGAATCTCTGGGGTTAAGGGAGAGGAAATAATGGGAAAGAGCAAGACATTCTATAATATATTCATTCCTATTCTCATCCTGAGCTTGGGACTCGTTATATCCTTTGGCAGTTATATTTATGTGTCGACTACAAATTCAGTCGTTGATCGGATCGGAGACAGTCAGCAGAGCCTGATATCACAAATTCGTAATACACTTGAACAGAAGATCCAGACGATTGAATATGCTTTTAACACGTACAGTACAACCAAATCCTTCACAGATGTAATCAACAACCCGCTCACAGAGCAGGAATTCCAAACCTATCAGGAGGTAAACTCCCAGCTTAATTACATCGCCTCACTTGGGCTGGATGGGGTTCAGTACTCTCTAATCAGCCTTAAGCAAGACTGGAGCATTACGAATGGTTCCTTATCTCGATTAACAGAAGAAGAAAAAAATGAACTGTACAATAAATATATAAACGAACAAAGCGAGGATCTGTTCTGGGTAAAAACTGAGGACGGAATGCAATTTGTACATACCCTGCCTGTATTCTCGAACAACAAGCAAGCGATCGCACTCTCATCGATATCGTTAAAGACGCTCAATAACACGCTCCAGTCACAACCCAACACACCTGTTTATATCCTGAACAAGCAAGGCGAGCTTCTGTATTCTGCGGACACGGAACACCCTCAGCTGAGTGATTCCCAAATCAGACAGATCATGGATTCAACCGCCAATCGGCCGCAAACAGGGAAGTTAGCGATCACGGGGAACGAGGCAGAAGTGAATGTGATTTATGCGAAATCCTCGTATAATAACTGGACTTTTGTTACGCTGCTGGATGATAAGGCGGTTAGTGAAGCGATGTCTGCTACACGAATCGGTATCGTTGTCATGGGTTTAATCATTATGATACTAATTTTTATCATCGCTTACTTCTTGTCCGTATATTTGTCTAAGCCGATTCGCAAGATTCAGCGCAGCTTAGCTAATAGCTCTGAACCAATGATGAAGGATGAGGTAGACTGGATCATCAGATCAATTGATTCGATCGTGTCAGAGAAGGAAAGTCTGGAGCATTTAATGGAGGCTGAGAAACCGAAGCTGCAAACACAGTTTGTTCTTAATTTGCTGCATAACCGTCTAACATCTGAAGAGGCATGGCACAGTCTGTCACGTTTCGGGTATCGAATCCAAGAAAACACCGTATTTGTGACCATGCTTGTTCAAATGGACCGTTACCATGACAAACAGCTCTCTGATAAAGACGTGTTGCTGCTCGCGGTAAACAATCTGGTGCAGGATATTGTCCCTCAGGAAGGGAGACTGCTTCCTGTTGTTAAGAATGAGCGAACCCAAGCAACGATTCTAATGTTCGAGGGTGATAGCGATCAGGAGATCCGTAAAAAAATCATGACATATGCCAAGCAGATTATACGATCCTCAAGGGAATATTTGAGACTGCCTGTCAGTATCGGTGTAAGTCAGTGTTATAACGACCTCCTAAAGAGCTGTGAAGCTTGTGAGATGAGCATAGAGGCCCTTCATCAGAGACTTAATTTAGGAAAAGAGTCCATTATCTTCTTTGATGATATTTCGACGGTCATCTCAGGCCCTATGGTTCTTCATTATCCAGCAGTGCATGAGACGCAGCTATTTGATGCAATTCGGCTGGGTGATGAAGGAGCCGTTCTTCGTGCGCTGTATCCACTGCTCGCTGATATGATGAAGCACAGCAAGAACCCGATGAATCTGGAAGTAACATTGATGCGTTTCGTAAATAACTTGATTCAACTTGAACAGCACATAGGCGCTGAAGTATTGCTAACGCCGGATAACGCTGATTTGTACCACCGCTTATTGAATATACGCAATCCGGAGGAGATTGAACGCATTCTGGTGGATGAAGTAATACTGCCCATGGCTAAATGCATGAAGGAGAAGACAAACCACCAATTCAGGTCGATCGCCGATCGTATAGCATCCATCATCCGGGCTGAATACGACCAGGAACTGTCGCTGGAATCCATCAGTGAAAGACTGCACTACAGTCCTAACTATCTAAGCAGCATCTTCAAGAAGGAATACGGCATGACATTTACGGAATACCTGATGAACTATCGATTGGATATCGCAAGAAAATGGCTGGTGGATACGGACATGACCATTAAGGATATTGCCGAGCGGTTACAGTATCAGAACCCTCAAAATTTTATTAGATCCTTTCGCAAGAAAGAGCATGTGACACCCGGGGCTTATCGAAAAATGAAGCTACAGGCATGACTATTTAGGCTTGTGTCAAACAAAAGAAGTTCGGAGAGTGCGAGCATGAAAATGATGCGCGTAAGCCGAACTTCTTTGCTTTTACTTTATCTATCCTTTTACCGCCCCAAGCAATGCCCCTTTTGTAAAATGCTTCTGTACGAACGGATAGGCAATCAGCATAGGAAGTGTAGCAACTACAATGACGGCCATCTTGATGGTCTGTGCAGGCGGGATAATATCCACTGCAGAGCTGTCGCCTTCCATGCCGCTGGAGACGATAACGATTTGTCTCAGAAGGACCTGCAAAGGCCATTTGTCCGAATCTGTCAGGTATAAAATAGCATTCGTATAAGTATTCCAGTACGTAACCCCATAGAACAAGGACAGTGTAGCAATCGACGGAAGGGCGAGCGGCAGCATAATGCTCCCAAGAATTCGGAAATCATTCGCTCCGTCAATCTTGGCAGACTCTTCAAGACTATCCGGCAGTGCTTGGAAGAAGTTTCTCATAATGATCAGGTTGAAAGCATTGATAGCGACTGGCAGGATCAACGACCAATACGAATCAATCAGGCCGACCGCTTTGACGACCAAAAAGGTAGGGATCATCCCGCCGCTAAACAGCATGGAGAACACAACAATAAAGTTGATGAAGCTTCTTCCATATAAATATTTTCGGGACAAGCCATAAGCCATCAGTGCAGTCAGGAGCATACTCACAGCCGTTCCCACGATCGTTGTACCGATCGATACCGCAAGACCTTGGAAGATCGTCGAGGTCGAGAAGATGTACTTGTATGCATCCAAGGAAAACGTCGTCGGGAATAATACGATCTTCTTCTCAACCAACTCCTGCGTAGATGCAAATGAGCTTGCGAGTACATTAATGAAGGGAAGCAGACAAGCCAGAGCGATCAGTGCAAGCAGCGTGTAATTGACTACATTGAATATTCGGTTTCCAAGCGACTCTTTTTTATAGGCGGGTTTCTTGGCAGTTGCAGCCATAGGATGAGGACCTCCTTCTATTTCGGGTGTAAGTAATATTGAGATATATACACCTTATCAAGGAGATAAAATTCCGTATATAATCATGTCCTACGGCTTTAATTTCACGGTAAAAAGACATTCCGCACACCGATAATCCTGATATTAAATAATGATCATGAGCTACATTGATCCCTGATAAACCTGCATTCCAGCGGCGAATATAGCTGATGATTATATACGTAACGGAGCATAAGAGGGTATGCTTGGCTTCGAACAACCGATTCAGCATCATGAATGTTGAAGAAGTACTTTTCAAGGAGGTCGACAGCGATTGAAGGAAGCAGATACCCCGGCCGTTTCATATCAGGTGGGCACACGTAAGAAAAAAGAGATGTTTCAACCCTTTCATTTTTTGAAGAAATACAAACTGCTGTATTTAATGATTTTACCCGGATTTTTGTTCTTTGTTGTATTCAAGTACTTGCCAATGGGCGGGCTCATTATTTCCTTCCAGGATTATCAGCCCTATCTTGGCATTCAAGGGAGTCCATGGGTCGGATTCAAGCATTTCATCAGGTTGTTCACTGAACCGACATTCGCCATGCTCCTCAGCAACACATTAATTCTATTTGCACTTGAGCTTGTCGTCTTCTTTCCATTACCTATTATACTTGCACTTATGCTGAACGAAGTCAGACACAAGCTGTTTAAGAGCTCCATCCAAACGATTATTTACATTCCGCATTTCATGTCATGGGTGATCATCGTCTCCATTACATATGTATTTCTTAATGTGGACGGCGGAGTTGTGAATGAGATCATTGCTGCACTAGGCGGTCAGAAGATTAGTTTCTTGACTTCACCGGAATGGCTGCGACCCATGTACATCGGTCAAATCATCTGGAAAGAGATCGGTTGGTCTACAATTATCTATCTGGCAGCCATTACAGTGGTGGATACTCAGCTCTATGAAGCGGCTGAGATTGACGGCGCGAGCAGGCTTCGCAAAATTTGGCACGTTACATTGCCGGCAATTCGCCCCGTCATTATTACACTGCTCATTCTTAAGATCGGCAACACGCTTGAGCTGGGATTTGAGCATATGTTTCTGCTCCTGAACTCCCTTAATCGGGAAGTCGGAGAAATCTTTGATACCTATGTTTATACTGCCGGTCTAAAGAATGGACAACTCAGCTTTAGTACCACAGTAGGTTTGTTTAAAGGGCTGGTAGGACTCATTCTCGTCATCATTGCCAACAAGCTGGCCAAAAAGTTTGGAGAAGACGGTGTGTATTAATCTTTTTTTATCATATATAAAAAGGGGATATGTACATGAAACAAAAACAATTATCTAAATTGTTAGCGCTTACTCTTGCGGGTGGACTTGTGCTTAGTGCTTGCGGAGGAGACACGTCCGGTTCTTCAGAGCCGTCCGTTGATGCAGATGGCAAAACAAATATTACATGGCTGAATATTCTGCATACGGCTTCTCCACCAACCGATACCGTACTGAACAAAATTGAAGAGGCAACGAATGCCAACATTGAATTCTCCTGGATTCCGGATGCATCGAAGGAAGAGCGTCTTAATACATCGCTTGCTTCCGATTCCCTGGCTGATATTGTAACGATTACACTCATGGAGAACTCGGCTGTTCGCAACGCGCTCAAAGCGAATGTGTTCTGGGAAGTCGGTCCTTACCTGGATGAATATCCGAATTTAGCCACCATTTCAGAAGATATGCGCAATTCTGCATCCATTGAAGGCAAGCTCTACGGAATTCCAATGCAGAAGCAAGTAGCTAGAAATGGTGTCGTTATTCGGAAGGATTGGCTGGATAAATTAGGACTAGAGGTTCCTAAGACGACGGATGAATTAATGGAGGTGGCAAAAGCCTTCACAGAGCAGGATCCCGACGGGAATGGAGTGAAGGATACTACTGGCTTTATGGACCGCAGTGATCTTATCTATGGCGCATTCAAGACCTTGAGCTCCTATTTTGGCACACCAAGTGTATGGAGTGTAGGGGAGGATGGCAAGGTAACTCCTGAGTTCGAAACTGAGGGCTATGTGAAAACGATGGATTACATGAAAGAGCTTTATGAGAACGGTTACATCAATCAAGACTTCGCTGTAACAGCGAAGACAGATCAGCAGCAAAATTTTGCTCAAGGTAAAGCCGGTATTTATGTAGGTGCTCTATTTGACAGTAAGAACCTGCTCAATATGGCCAAGGGCGTTCAGGACGATATGGAGCTTACGCTTGTAAATGACATAACATCGACAGGCAATGAAGCCGATCGGGCAATCTGGTCTATATCCAATGGGGTTGGAGGATTGCTGGCATTTCCTAAATCGGAAGTCAAGGACGAAGCTGAGCTCAAACGTCTCCTGCAGTTTATGGATGATCTCATGTCCGAGGAAGTATACACGCTGATGACCTACGGTATTGAAGGAACGCATTACACGGTGAACGAAGAAAAAGCGGTAACGATTACCAACACCGAATTGTGGCAGCAAGAGGTTCAGCCATTCGCATCCTCCCGTCCTAACGAAACAGGCTATGAAATCCATGACAACGATCCACTGAAGAAGGAATCGGACCGTTTGATCGAGGAGAATTCAACGTTTGCGGTGCTGAACCCTCTGTATTCGCTCGAATCAGCTACCTTCTCATCACAAGGATCTGAGCTGCAAAAAACGATTACGGATGCGACTTACAAATATATTCTAGGCAAAATTAACCTTGATCAGTTTAATGAAGCTGTCAGCAGCTGGAGAAAAGCAGGCGGTGATCAAATTATTACTGAATACGAAGCTGCTTACCAGGCAGTTCACGGTCAATAATAGCTCGCTAAAATCTCAGAGGGATTATACGACCATCAATCAAGATGCTCATTAAGGGGCTAATCTTACTAGATTTATGACTCACTAACTAATTAAGGCCGCTCCGTTCTTCAACAGGGTCGATTTGATTCTCGGAGCGGCTTATCTATCATGAAGGAATCTACTTTTATAGGAGGATGACAGCGCATGAGCGAGATCAGCTGGGCAGTGAGAATGGCACAGTCCATTATGGAACGGACACCAAGGCTGTATGAAGATAAAGGATACAACGAGAAGTGGTCCTATGATTACGGAGTTATTCTCAAAGGCTTTGAACATTTGTGGCGAACTACAGGTGATCAGCAGTATTTCAACTACATTAAGAGCAATATGGATCACTTCATTCAGGAGGATGGATCGATTCGGGGCTATCGACAAGACGAGCATAACATTGATCACTTGAATAACGGCAAGCTTCTTTATGTCCTATATAAGGAGACGGGTGATGATAAATACAAACATGCCGCCTCAACATTACGGAACCAGCTGCTGACGCATCCCCGGACTTCCGAGGGGGCTTTTTGGCATAAAGAAATATATCCTTATCAAATCTGGCTGGATGGTTTATATATGGGTTCCCCGTTCTACCTAGAGTATATGCTCACGTTCGAGTCTGAGGGGGATCTTAGTGATGTAACGAAGCAGTTCATTCTATGCGAGAAGCACACGAGAGACGAAAGAACCGGGTTATTATTTCACGCTTGGGATGAGAAACGTGTACAGCCATGGTGCGATCCTGATACCGGATTGTCACCGAATTTCTGGGGCAGATCACTAGGCTGGTTCCTCATGGCTATAGCAGATGTTCTTGAAATTTTGCCTAAGGATCATGCTGATTATAACGAGCTTGAACGGATATTCAAGGATACGCTTACGGCAGTTGCAGACTTTCAGGACGATGCATCCGGAGTATGGTACCAGGTTCTTAATGAGTCTGATCGTAAAGGCAATTATTTGGAAGCCTCGGCTTCCAGCATGTTCACCTACGCGATGGCAAAGGGAATACGATTGGAGATTCTCGGTTCCGAATGGAACAACCCGCTGCACCGGGCTCTTAAGGGACTCATTACTGAATTTATATTAGAAACCAAGGAAGGCTGGCTGAACCTCAACAAGACTTGTCAAGTGGCAGGCCTCGGAGGCGCAGACCGTCGTGACGGCACCTATGCTTATTACATTAGCGAACCCATTATTACGAATGATCAGAAGGGACTTGGTGCATTCCTCTTAGCTTGTGCTGAATATGAAGAGCTGGCACAGACAGGAGAGTCAAGTATGTCTGTAACGAGAGGAGCCCAGCAATGACCATCTATAACATTGATGATTACGGAGCAAGAAAAAACAGCAGTGAGCTGTCAACGAAGGCCATTGCTGCTGCTATAGCTGCTGCAGAAGCAGCAGGTGGGGGAACGGTAGTAATTCCTGCGGGTACCTATGCTACTGGAGCAGTCATTCTAAGAAGCAATATCCATTTGTATTTAAGTCCAGGTGCTGAACTATCCTTCAGCGATAAACCGGAGGATTATCCGGTGGTTACCTCCCGCTGGGAAGGTGTTAAACGGAAGGTCCACGCTTCCTGTATTTATGGTGAGCAGCTGGAGAATGTAATGATCTCGGGCACAGGCCGGATCGAAGGAAATGGTGCGGAATGGTGGGATAAGCAAAGGAATCGTCCGGAAGAGCTGACGTATCCAAGACCGAAGCTGATCAGCTTTGACAGCTGCCACCGAGTAACGATCAAGGATGTGCAGCTAATCAACTCGCCAAGCTGGACCGTGAATCCGATCCTATGTCATGACGTAACCATCGATAATCTCTCCATTCTTAATCCAGCCGATTCACCGAATACGGACGGCATTAATCCTGAATCGTGTTCCAATGTCAGAATCAGCAATTGCCACATCGATGTAGGCGATGATTGTATTGCCATCAAAGCAGGCACGGAGGATACCGCAGACAGAGCTCCATGCGAGAACATCACAATCACGAACTGTATCATGGTGCACGGACATGGAGCTGTCGTTATTGGCAGCGAGATGAGCGGTGATGTGCGTAATGTGGTGATTACAAACTGTGTATTCAAGCATACGGATCGGGGAATTCGTCTCAAGTCAAGACGGGGGCGGGGCGGTACAGTTGAAGATATTCGCGTAAGCAATATCGTTATGGAGGATGTGATCTGTCCATTCATATTAAATCTGTATTACTTCTGCGGTCCTCGCGGCACAGACAAATATGTTTGGGACAAAAATCCCTATCCTGTAACGATGGAAACTCCACGATTTCGACGGATTCATTTCTCAGGGATTACCGCCCGTAACGTTCACGCAGCAGCCGGATTTATCTATGGTCTGGCAGAGCAGTATGTCTCTGAAATTACATTTGATCAGATTGATATTTCCATGGCTGAAAATGCAGCACCGGCTGTCCCTGCCATGATGGCAGGTGTTGAGGAAATGAATAATCGCGGGTTCTTCCTCGGGAACGTAAGGGATGTTCGGTTCCGGCATGTGACCATCGAGAATCATCAAGGACCGGCTTTTTACGTTGAGAATGGAGAAGCCGTTAAACTTGAGGGCTGTGAGTCCAGGAATGTGGGCAGAACCGAAGAACTCATTCAGGAAGTAACAGTATTACCTTCACAGGAGAATCCGGTATGAAGTCATCACCAGTGGATCCACTGTGGCAGCTGTTAGGCGACTTGCCTGAAGGGGGAGTAACGAATTCGCGCCTGCTGGCAGAAGAGGAGAAGGAAGGCTATCTACTGCAGACGATAGGATTAGAGCTGTATGGAATGGAGCAGGTCGCTGTATCCTTCGCCTTGCCGCTACTACAGGAAGGCCCGTTTCCTATGGTTATATTCAACCATTCCCATGGCGGCAACTATGCTGGAGGGCGCAAGGAATTTGTAACGAGCAGCCATTATCTGCAGCAGCCTTCCTTTGCCAAGACACTGACCTCTATGGGATATGCCGCCTGCTGTATGGATATGCGCGGATTCAATGAGCGCTCAGGCAGAACAGAAAGCGAGCTTGTCAAAGAAATGCTGTGGCGGGGAGAAGTGCTGTGGGGCAGAATGCTTCGTGATAATCAATGCTTGATTGACTATATTTGCACACGAGTGGATGTAGACGCAAGCCGCATCGGTACCATCGGCATGTCTATGGGAGCGCTCATGTCGTGGTGGCTTGCGGCACTGGATGATCGAATCAAGGTGATCGTCGATATTTGTGGTCAGGTGGATGCCCATACCTTGATTCAGAAGAGGGGCCTTGATCATCACGGTTTCTATTCGTATGTTCCCGGGCTGCTTAAGCATTTCACAACACTTTCCATTCAGGAAAGGATCGTCCCGCGCCCCAGACTGAGCTTGAATGGAAGGGACGATCGTCTATGCCCGTACGAAGGAGTCATGCTGCTGGCTGAAGGCCTGCATGAAGCATATGAGAAGGCAGGGTATCCTGAGCATTGGCAGCATATGGAGACGGGATCGGGACATATGGAAACGGCAGAGATGCGCTATTACTGGAAGGAATTTTTACTCAAGCACTTGTAGTCTACAAACATTGTTGTATAGGGAGGCGGCAGCTTGATTACAAACAATATGAAAGAAATGAATACCAAGACCATTCAGAACCCGATACTTCCCGGATTTAATCCGGACCCGTGTATGATCCGTGTCGACGATATTTACTACATTGCGGTATCTTCCTTCGAATGGCTTCCGGGTGTTCGGATCTATCAATCCGATAATTTGGCGGAATGGGAATTCTGCACAGATGTCTTAACAAATCAGGTGAATCTCAAGGGTAATCCCAAGAACTGCAGTATCTGGGCTCCACAGCTCAGCTACCATGACGGCCTATTTTATCTGATGTATACCGATGTGAAGAGCACGAAACGTCCCTTTAAAGACAGCCATAATTACCTCATTACATCCAAGTCTATCAGCGGACCTTGGTCGGAGCCCATCTATTTAAACAGCAGTGGTTTTGATCCGTCCCTATATCACGATGACGACGGGCGAAAATGGCTGTTAAACTGCTTGTGGGATTATCGAATAACCGAGGGGAACAAATCAAGCGGGATTGTCATTCAAGAATATGATCCGAAGCAGGAGAAACTGATTGGTGATCCTGTTAAGCTCTTTGACTGTACTCCGCTTAAGAAAACGGAAGCACCTCATATCTATAAACGAAACGGATATTATTACTTAATCACAGCAGAAGGTGGGACGGGCAGCGGACATGCAGTTACTGTAGCCCGGTCTACGGAGCTGCTTGGTTCTTACGAAGTTGATCCTCACTATCCAATGCTGACTTCAAGTGATAACCCAGAGCTTGAGCTGCAATGTGCAGGGCACGGGAGCCTGGTTGAGACACCCGAAGGCGAGTGGTATATGGCTCATCTATGCACTCGGCCGATTGAAGGAAAGTTCCCCATTCTGGGCAGAGAAACGGCATTACAGCAGGTGTATTGGGACTCGGAGGGTTGGCTTCGATTAACTACTGGCGGTCATTCTCCCCAGACAGAGGTTCCTGTTCCGAAAGGTGCTGCTGTTAGAGGGAAGCGAAGCACGGAGTTCCAGGATGATTTTACAGGAGCTCAGTTGAGACCCGAGTGGAATACACTGCGTATAGTGGCGGACGATCGCTGGTGCAATTTATCAGAGAGACCGGGTTATTTAAGAATTCATGCAGGAGAATCGGCTCAAAGTCTGTTCGAGCATCACATCCTGGCTGTTCGGCAGGCAGATACTCATTTTCGTGCCGAAACGGAAGTAGAGTATGAGCCAGCGATGTATCTTCAAATGGCGGGGCTCATGCTGTATTTGAACGAAGACAACTATTGGTTTGCGTATGTGACGAAAGAGTTGGAGCATGGCAAGGTGCTTCGGCTCATGCGCTGTGAAAAAGATGAATTTACACTGGAGCCAGTCATTGTAAAGCTGGAAGAAGATGAGGCTGTACAGCTCGCGGTCAATGTGTCTGGTGTAAATGGACAGTTCTATTACCGAACGTGTGAGGGCAAATGGAATGAGCTCGGTGAGGCGCATCATATCGGATTTTTATCAGGAGGGTTCACTGGGAACTTCGTCGGTATTGCAGCTCATGATATGAATCAGTTCATGGGAAGCTATGCAGACTTTTCTTATTTCCGTTATACAGGCAAGGAATAGTTAAATCGCCAAAAATCAAGGCATGAGTGATCTTCCTTCAGGGAAGAGTCTCATGCCTTATTTGTTATAGCATACATACGATCTTGCACAGGATCAGATCATATGTTCATAATACAGGGTTAGTTCGCTTTTTTGGCTTTCCCTGACTTCGTTGTTTTCGTGTATTGTTCTTTGATGAGGTCTGCTGTTAGCTGACCTGATAAAGTAACCATTGGAACGCCTCCGCCAGGATGTGTAGAATCGCCGACAAAATACAGATTCTCAATCAAATCACTGCGACTTGGAACCTTGAATCCTCCGTTCATCTTCCGGTCGGTGACTACTCCGTATATGGATCCTCCATTTGCACCATATAACCGCTGAAGATCATCGGGAACGAAAGTGTACTCGAATTCGATATGCTGACGTATATCCTTAAGTCCCATTCGTTCAAGCTTATTCAGTATCAGCTCCCGGTACCTTTCTGTATTGGATTCGAAGCTCTTACCCGGCTTAAGCGGCGGAACTTGGGTGAGGACGAATAAATTTTCTTTTCCCTCCGGAGCTTGAGTGGCATCCGATTTGCTGGAAACCCCGATATATACGGTTGGATCGTCGGAAGGAATGCCCTTGTTAAAGATGTCGTCAAATTCCTTCGCCGGATCCTGGGAGAAGAAAAAGTTATGATGGAGCAGCTGCTCATACTTCTTGTTAATCCCTAAGAGCAGAACAAGCCCAGATACCGTTGGCGCGAATTTACTCAGCTTTTTAGCTGAATTCAGAGCTCCGTTCTGATCCTTCAGTAACGAATGATAGGTTGGAATGGCATCCAAATTAGAGACCACAAGGTCTGCATCCAGCACGGTTCCGTCTTGCAGTGTTACGCCTGTTGCTACCTTTTCCTTCGTGTTAATCTTCGTTACTTTGGCATTGGTGTGTATAGTTACACCTTGCTCATCGAGGACCTTCAGCATTCCCTTAGCTATGTTGAACATCCCGCCATCCACATAATAGATCCCGAGTCCGAGCTGTACATATACAAGCTGTGACAGGACAGCAGGAGCACGATAAGGGGAAGAGCCGGTATACATAATGAAGAAATTAAACAGCTGTTTTAAATGCTTGTCCTTCAGGAATTTGTCGGTGCTTTGCGCCATCGTGCGAAGCGGGTCCATCGCGAGCAGCTCTTTGATCGAATGCATGCCGCGAAGCTCTTCAAGACCCGAGAGACTTCTCGTATAGCTGCTGCGTCTATTCATATCGTACAGCTTCTGACAGTACTGCAGATATTTCAGGAAATCTGCCGCATCTTCTGTTGAAATCTCCTTGATCGTAGACAGCATTTCCGGCAAATCACTGGTCACATCAATGGATACCCCATCTTCAAAAAAAGTTCTCAACTGTGGCTCAATCCGTACGAGCTTCATATAGTCCGACAGCTTGCGTCCTGTACTTTCAAACAGCTGTTCCAGTACCCAAGGCATTGTCAAAATAGACGGTCCTGTATCGAAGGAGTAGCCTGCACCTGATCGGATGTTCAGCTTGCCCCCGGCACGTTCGTTTTTTTCAAGAACGGTAACTTCATGACCATCGGCTGCAAGTCTCATTGCTGCTGACAGGCCGCCCAATCCCCCGCCGATGACAATTACTTTTTTGCGCATAAACGTTCTCCTCTTCTCCTTATCTGATCTCGTCACACTGTATACATAGGGTGATATACGGATCATAATTGAAGTAAAAATGCTTAATTACCATACTTACCGGAAGTGCGATGAAATAAACAGCAGGTGAGGTTTGATTTCCTGCGCACAGCTTGGAGGAGGCACAATATGATGTCACTAATTTGGATACTGGCTGGCCTGATTTCCGGCATCTTGCTATGGTTAGAGCTTAGACTGTTGCCAAGAAACAGAGGGCTGCATCAGGAGCTGAGTGATCAAGAGCAATCCCTGGGGCATTCCACAAAAGCTGCGAACCCAATGACCAGAAGCGTGTGATGATTCCCGCTCGGAATGAAGAGAGGAATATTGGAAGGCTGTTGAAGTCCTTGCAAGAGCAGGTGAATCCAACCGATGAAATCATTGTTGTAGATGACGAATCGACAGATCGTACAGCTGAAATTGCAGCTAAACGCGGAGCGAGGATTGTAAATGCCGGTCCGCTGCCGGCTCCATTGTTCTTCCTATGGAATACACCTATTGTTGGGATGATGATCCTGTATGCACTGGCAGCCAACCTTCCCTGTATATTTTCGCTTCGATATAACCGGGCTCGAATACTATGTCTTCTAGATCGAAGATCAGAACCATTACCCAGTGATTCTGTTATACAAATAGACCCAGGTGCTTGATAAAGCACCTGGGTCTAATCTATGAGTCGCTATTAAACTTATACTCAAGCTGCTTAATGATGCAGGCAGGGTTGCCTCCAACCACGACATTATCGGGCCCATCCTTGGTGACAACGGCTCCACTGGCAACGACGACATTATCTCCAATCGTTATCCCCGGATTAATAATGGCACGTCCGCCGATCCAGACATTGTCTCCAATCGTAACCCGAAATCCTCATCAATTCGTCCCGATTCTGACCTTCGCACACATCAAGAATCACGCAGTCAAAGTTGGCATAGAAGCCGTCTCCGACAGGAATATTGTATCCATAATCGCAGCGGAAAGTGGATTCCACATAAATGTTGTCACCAACGCTGCCAAACAATTTACGAAGCAGGTCTTTTCGGTGCTCCCGATCGCTCTCAATTGACTGATTATAGAGCCTGGTCAGCCTTCTGATTGCGATTCCAATTTCTTGTTAATACTGGACCCCTTCACTCGTCAAGTCCAGCCACTCTATTTCCTGTTGTGTCAGCTGAATATTAGCCCCTTCGTCGCAGGATGCCAATTCCTCTGGATTGCGGGCTCCGATCAAGGCACAGGTCGGATAATTCTGGTTTAGCACATAAGCCAGTGCGATCTGAATAACGGTTACCCCTTTATCTACTGCAAGCTGCTTCGCTCTGTTCAGTCGCTCCCAGTTCTGATCATTATAGAACACACGTACAAGATCAGCATCATCCTTGATATCAGGCGTGAATTTGCCTGTGAAGAAACCGCGTGCCTGTGACGACCAGGATAGCAGCGGGAGCTGGGTTTGTTCATGCCACTTGCTGGTTTCTTGATCCACGGATACACATCCCGGCCAGAAGGGTTCATTCGCCTTGGCAAGACTTAAATTCGGACTGCTGAATGTAAAGCCGGCGAGTCCATTGCTCTCGGCATATGCATTCGCTTCTGTCAGGCGCTGCCAGGTCCAGTTGGATGCACCTGCTGCTCCAATCCGGCCGGCAGCAATATGCTCATTCAGCGCATCGATGATATGCTCGACTGGGATCGACGGATCATCCCGATGAAGACCATACAGCTCGATATGATCGGTCTGCAGCCGTTCCAAGCTGACAGCCAGATCATGGTCAATAGCCTGTTTGTTCACGCGTGGGCCTTGTCTGTCATGATGAGCCCCTTTGGTAAAGATGGCGATCTTGTCCCGATTGCCTGACTCCTGTAAGTAGCGTCCGATAACCTCTTCACTTTGGCCCCCGGTATAAATATGTGCAGTATCGATCGTGTTGCCGCCGATTGCCAAGAATGCTTCGATATTGGTCACGACCTGATCATAATTTTCGTGCGTGAAATAATCGGAACCTTTAATCAAACGAGAAATTGATTTTTTTGATCCTTGAATCGATATATATTCCATAACCGTTTCCTCCTTGAGAGTAAAGTGCAGAATTATTCTGTTTCATGTGTCTGAGCTTGACTAAATTAAAGCGTGATTCTTTCTCGCTTCGTTGCAGAGACAAGAGCGGACTCAACGACTCTCATATTGCGGACGGCATCCGATGGTGTGAATACAGGTGTGCTGCGTTCAAACACGACATCCGCAAAATGATCGACCATAGCCGAGTATTGATTAATGACCGGCACCTCGATTTCACGTTTACCGAGCTTGCCATTAACGATAAATCCAGCTTCACTGTCATGACCGCATACGAAGGCAGAAGGGACTTCAATGGTTCCATCGGTTCCAAGCACTTCAAGCCGATTACGGAAGGTAGCCCACATGCCGCAATCGAAGATCAGTGAGACGTCATTCGGAAATTCAAGGAATCCAGAGGTCATCATATCGACATCCCCATGCTTCGGGGAGAAGAACGACTGTGCTGTTACCGCCTCCGGCTCCAGCTCTGTCAAGAAGCGGGCAACACTGATTGGATAGCAGCCGACATCATATATGGACCCGCCGCCCATCTCCTTGTTAAAGCGGATGTTGTTCGTGCTGTCCCCGCTATTGAATGTGAAATTTGCATGAATACCACGTACCGTTCCAATTTCGCCGGAAGCGATTACATCTTTGATCATTTGATATCTGGGATGATGGCGGTACATGAATGCCTCAGCCAAATGAACGCCTGCTTGCTCACAAGCAATAACCATTCGCTCAGCTTCCTCAGCCGTCAGAGCGATAGGTTTCTCACACAGCACGTGCTTACCTGCTTCGGCAGCTTTGATGGTCCATTCCATATGCAGATGGTTCGGCAATGGAATATAGACAGCATCGATGTCGTCTGAAGCAAGCAGCTCTTCATAACTGCCATATGCATTCTTAATATTCAGTTCCTTGGCTGCTTCTTCTGCCTTCGCTTGATTCCGGCTGGCAATTGCGGTTACTTCATTAAACTGCGAGTATTGTAGTCCGGGAATGACGGATTTTCTTCCTATATTGGCAGTGCTGAGAATGCCCCATCGAAGTTTTTTACTCATGTGCTTTTATTCCTCCTGACGAAATATTATGATGATATTGTCATTGTATTGAATTTGGAATGAAATTAAAATAACACGATTTTGTGTTGGAATAACACAATATTGTTCTACAATGGAGGAGAAGGCCATGCAGCGGCAAAGTCACCTGGTGACAACTCAGAATCCCCGTTTTTTTTGTTACCCAGAATCGGTAGGGATGTACAGCGATATGCCCAAACATACGGTGACGAGACAGAAGGGAGCATTAAACAATTTTAATATTCACTATATTGCTTCCGGTAAAGGCTACATTGAGATCGATGGCATTCTGCAGGAGCTCGGGGCGGGCGATGCCTTCTTGTACTTTCCGCTGCAGGAGCAAAGATATTTCAGTAATGAGCAGGAGCCTTGGGACATTCGGTGGGTTCACTTCTATGGAAGCAATATGACGGAATATATGCTGGATCGGGGATTTCAGCATCATCGAATATGGACCTTACGAAATGGGGCGGAATGGGAAAAAGTGCATCTCGAGCTATTGACCGAAGCGGAGAATAACAAGATGCTGAATCCTACGGTGCTGTCTACGCTTACCTATGCTGTCGTTACGGAGTTTGTACATCAGGCTGTACCGCGTACAGGCAATGGCAGCAGATCCGGAGGGTCCATCCAGCGCATTATGGATTTACTCCCTGAGCTTCAGCAGGAGGCGGTTAAGCCATTTGAGTTAGAATTGTGGGCAGGCAAAGCCGGGGTGAGTGTCCATTATTTCTGCAAATTGTTTCGCAAAGCGATTAATATGACGCCGATGGATTTCGTGACCCAATGCAGACTCCAGTATGCGAAGCAGGCACTATTGGTGCAGGAAGAGCGTACCATTGGTGACATTGCAGAGGAAGCGGGTTACCCGAGCAGCAGCTATTTCAACCGCAAGTTTCTGGAGCATGAAGGTGTCACACCAACGGAGTATCGGAGATTGTTTGGCAGAAGGAATTGATCTCTTAAGCAGAGTCTAATCGCATTTAAGCTATATTTTGTTCAAGGAACGTGTTCGTCTACTAACGGTTTGTTGCCTGATCATTGCTCTCTTTGGTTCCGTCTTTATCGCATGGCGAGACATCAGCGTTTCATCAGAAGCCTTATTTGGAGATGTATTATCGTTAATCGGCACCATTTTCGTGTCTGCATACTTACTCACAGGCCAAAAAGTGAGCAACAAAGTAGATGCAAATGCTTACAGTATTATTGTCTTTTTTATTGGTGGTACGGTAATGCTCATCTATATCATGATTAATCGTTATTCTTTGATTGAATATAACCTTTCGGATTGGACCTATTTTTTACTGCTTGCCATTATTCCGTCTATTTTTGTAACGAAGATAAAACAGCAGCATTTCAAGCAGGGGAAGTATCCATTATCACTTGAAATGCTGCTGAATTTAATTTAAGCCTATTCATTCTGCTGCGCTGCAGGTGGAAACCAGAGGTATCTCAAATCCACCCATCCCTGAGAACCGGGCTTAATCCCTCGGACGGAGGGCAGGAATGAGGTCTGAAAGGGACGATCGTACATGACGTACAGATGATCCTGTTCGATCAATTGTTGCTCCATCTGCTGCAGCATCCGTAATCTCTTATCGGCGTCCTGTATTAATAATATCTGGTCAAGGCCATGTAATATGCTTTTTTCAACAGAAGACTCTACATGGGATGACAAGGTTAAGTACAAGTCATGACGACGGAGAGGCTCGTCTCTGTCCATAAGGAGTGAGAACAGAATCAGATCCGACTCCATCCGAATAGAGCCTTTGAAATCCTCGGGCATAAACACCTTTACTCTTACGCTGTAACCAAACTGCTCCAGCCGCTCGGCAATATCCATGGCGTCCGGCCGATATTGGGGAATGGTGATAAGTACAAGATAGGTTCCATCAACGGCAGCTGGCTTCGAAGTGCCTGGATTTTGGGCGGATAACATCTGATCTTCATACGCTATACACTGAAAAACATGTTTACGTACATCTGGATCTCTTAGCGGTCCGTCTTTTCTCGTATTGCAGGTAAGCAGCTTGCGTACCAAGGTATGTGAATTAAACTTGCCCGGGTTCTGTTGAACATGGTTGTTGCCAAGCAGCACGTGAAAGAGCGGGTCAGCTCCGTCCTGTGCCTCCGTATTCTGTTCAGGCAGTGACCAGGGAATCTGGATAATCTCCACAATATCCAAATGCGGACGAGAGATAAAATAGGAAGAGAACGCGACAAGGATACACATACTTGAATTGAGCTCGGTAACCTTGAAGGGGCCTGTTCCGCTAAATCTAACTTCGTCATGTTCTGCTGCTTCGTCCAGGCCGGAGGGAACGATCACGGCTCTGCTTGTACATAAGAAAGGCACAAAATGCTCGTTCGGAGATGTCAGCGTAAACCGAACACAGGTGCTGCTGAGTGCTGTAACCGATGCGATGGACTTAACGATAAAATTATATAAGAGAGGCTCTCTATGCTGATTTAATCGTTCAAAGGTGTACACGATATCGTCAGCAGTCAGTGTTTTTCCATGATGAAAGTATACATCCTTACGCAAATAGAATACCCACGTCATTCGATCCTTACTGACATCATAATCATGAGCAAGATGAGGGATGACCTCACCCGTCTCGTTCCGTGTCAGAAGCCCATCATAGACGTGACTTGCGACAAAAGACTCTGCCAGCAGATTCATCGCTAGCGGGTCAATCGTATGAATTTGCTGACGCAAAGGCAGACGGAGAATATCAATTTCTTCTTTATCCTCATTCATTTGGGTGTGGTGTCCAAAATACTGCATCATCCAGCCCTGCAGCCGTCCAGGTAATTTCGCAGAATCCGTATACGCCTTAATATCATCCATGACTTTCTTAATCTCGTGGCGGTCAATCGCCTTGATCATGGAGATGGCTGCAATTTCCTCTGGATCCACCAGGAAAATAAGCTTAGAGCGCTTACCGCGTCCCCGCTGTGAATGCCACTCAATCCAGCCTTCTGCCTCCATTTTGCGAATAATATTCAGGGCATTGCGGTGTGTGCACTCCAGCGTGTCTGCCATCTCATCGAGTGTAATCTGTACGCTTGCCTCGCTTCCATAGTAACCATGCAGCCGTAAAAATTGGGAATGAAGCTTCACTCATCATTCAACCCCTTATTAAAATACGAAATATATACATTTATATTTTCTATTTATTTTCATATTTTATCACCTAAAATTAGGATTATAAACCTAAAGTTTTGGGGGACGTTCAAATGAAGTTAATTTTACCTGTCATAACATCACCAGCTCGCAGCTTATACACACTCCTCGGTGCTGTGATGCTGGCAATCATCCACCAGTATTTGTTCTACGCCCATGCGCCAGGACTATCCATTCCTATATTTATCCTCCTGTTCTATGGATTTATATTGGGATTTGCAGGGGATCGGCTGCACGGACTATCACCATTTGCTATTTTTATGTTTGCTGTTATTTTCATGCTGTCGATAACCTACTTATTGTTTGACAATCCGATATTTTATGTGCTTAATATCCTCATCATACCAACCCTGGTTGCCTATCATGTGACGCTGCTGCTGGGTTACAAGCCACGGCCCTGGTGGAAGGCGGGGATTATGAAAGATATGCTGTTGCATTTGATCCCAAGGAACCTTCGACATTTCCCAACCGCTTTTACCAGCATTACATCATCTTACTCGAAGCGGGTTAATGAAGGATCAAGAGCTGTTAGTCGTAAAATATTGTTCGGTCTAGCCATTTCCGCACCGCTCGTCATTATTGTCATCTCGTTGCTATCTTCTGCTGACGGTATGTTTGAGCGGCTAATGTTCGGTATTCCGAGGTGGCTGGATGAGGTTACATATAGTGAAGGCTTTTTTCGATTCATGTGGATCTTCCTGTTCACTTTGTTCTTCTTTGGTTATGTGTATGGCTTTGTTCAGCCTGTGTCCGCAAGAAAGATGGATTCGGAGATCGCTTATTGGAAAGAGACGAACACAAGTACTGCTCATGAGGGCGATATCTCGAAAGGTGAATTCGAATGGGATACCGGAACAACGGTTATTAAGGATAAAATCCATGAGAGCAATTCAGATACCCTGCGCCTGCGAATCGATCCGATTATTGCATCAACAGTTCTGACCATGGTGAATGTCGTTTATCTGGTATTCGTTATCCTGCAGTTCACTTATTTGTTTGGGGCCTTTGAAGGTGCGCTGCCAGAAGGGATGACTTACGCCGATTATGCAAGAAGGGGCTTTGCTGAGCTGATGCTGGTCGCGCTGCTCAATTTCGGAATTCTCATGACGATCCTTCTGTACACCGAGAATAGGGGGTCATCCAGGCTACGCTTGTTCCAAAAAGGGATGCTCTACATTCTCGTGATTTGTTCAATCATTATTTTGTATTCGGCCTTCTCCAGACTGACAATGTATGAAGAAGCTTATGGTTTCACTTATCTCAGGTTCTTGGTGCATGCATTCATGCTGCTTCTTGCTGTACTGATGGTCATCGCTGGACTTCGAATACATTTTGAGCGGATTCCCTTGGCCAAGTGCTATATTGTCTTCGGACTAGCGGCATATGTTGCGATTAACTATGCAGGGATGGACACTTATATCGCCGAGAAAAATATCGAGCGGTACCACATCCATCAGAAGATGGATACTTATTTTCTTAGTTCACTCTCTATGGATGCTGTTCCTGTGCTTATTGAATTCAGCCGTGAAAATCCCGAGATTCAAATTGATCTTCGAGCAGACTATAATAGACTGAATGAGAGGGAACAAGCTTGGTGGTCCTTTAATCTAGCCGAATATCGTGCCCACCAAGCACTTAAAGAATATTTTGAGCAGGAGTAAGGCCGGTTCTTTCTCTTACACCATATAGATCGCGGGGATATCATCCGATGATGAATTTGTCAGAAATTGAACAGAACATATTAAAAGCTGCTGAGACATATGTGAAGCATGAATTGGGGCAGGAGACCACAGGTCACGACTGGTGGCATATCCATCGGGTCGTAAGGTCAGCAGAAAAAATAGCTGCCGCGGAGCAGGCAGACATGTTCGTCTGTATGCTCGCTGCGTATCTGCATGACATCGCCGATGAGAAGCTGAATCCATCCAAAGAAGCGGGAATGGTCAAGGTCGAGAAATGGCTGCAGGATCATACGGTAGGGACTGCGGATCAGGAGCATATCCTGGAGATTATCTCCAGCATGTCCTATAACGGTGGTCATAACCCGCCGATGCGCACCATCGAAGGAAAGGTTGTGCAGGATGCGGACAGGCTGGACGCGGTCGGGGCTATATCGATTGCCAGGGCGTTTGTGTATGCTGGCGCAAAAGGCCATCTTATCTATGATCCAGAAGTGAAGCCAAGAGAGGTCATGTCGAAGGACCAATATCGGAATGAAGAGAGCACCGCGATTAATCATTTTTATGAGAAGCTTCTGAAATTGAAGGATTTAATGAATACCAAGGAGGGACGGAAGCTGGCAGAACAAAGACATGCCTTCATGGAGCAGTACTTGGAGCAATTTTTTGACGAATGGGAAGGTAGTGTATAATAGTTGAATTAATTTATGAAATTGTTTCAGTTGCAAATAGATTAGAAGACAGAGGAGCTATATCACAATGGGAGTAGAGATCGAACGCAAATTTATGCTCACAGCCTATCCAATTGCCTTAATACAAGCTGGAGATATCGTGATTATGAAGGAGCAGTTTATAGAACAAACGTATTTGGCCTTAGACGGGGATCAGGAGCTGAGAGCGCGGAAAATAACCGACCTGAGCACGAATGAAGTCGAGTATACGCATACCTTCAAGAAAGGGTGGGGCTTGGCGAGAGAGGAAGTCGAATATAACATCTCGGAAGGGCTGTACAAGCAGATCATGGACGCACACGGGACGATTCCTCTGACTAAGAAGAGAACGACAGCGACATGGAATAACAAAGTCATTGAAATCGATGAATATGATCAGATCCATCTGGCAGTGCTGGAGGTTGAGTTCCTAACCCTGGAGGAAGCAGAGAACTTCATTGCACCGGAATGGTTTGGCCGAGATATTAGTACGAGCAAGGAGTATAGTAATAAGAAGGTATGGAGTGACCTGCAGAACCAAGCGAAGTAATGGAGCAAGTGTAGGCCAGTATAGGTCATTATAAGTGAAATTAAAGGAGATGGAAGCTGGCGCGAGCCGGCTTTTTCTCTGTTTACGGGGAGAAAGAAAATAAATGCTGCTGATAAAATATATGTGAAAATAATCACAATATAACGGAAGCATTCATGTTACATTGTACTCAAGAGATCCGAAGGAGATGAGACAAATGAAAGACATCATGCCCGATCAATTGACACGTTTGTATTTACAACACTGTTATACCTGTGAGGATGCTGCATTATGTGCTACAGAAGAAGATTGTCTGAATTGTTGGACAGAGCAGGGTTTGCTTGACAATAGGGAGGATGAAGCAGCGGAGGATACACCGCATTATTTGCGGATGATGCATGTGTGATTGAATGGAAAAAAATGAGCGACGTAACTATACAGAAGCTGAACAGCAGCTAATCAAAAGCATGGAGGCGTATGCTTGCGACTTTATGCTTTTTTTGCTGCCGAAATCTAACCCTTATATCCTGCGTACAAAAAGCGTATAATGGTAGATATTCAAAGGAGGTGAATCCTTTTGCTATGGTTTGAGCTTCAAGATCTGCAACATTTGATTCCATATTTGGCATCAGCCGGCTTGGTATTTGCCGTAACATGCGCCTCACTGCTTCATCTGATGGGAAGACTCGAGGAATTTGGTATACGGCGAACAGCCGAATGGCCGGAATTCGTTCCACAACAGAGCCTGACCTTTAAAAAGCGGGCAGTACGCTCGATACTCAGATTAATTCGTAGAATAAAAATTTCACCTGAAGATGATTCGGATGAATGCCTGTCCTCGTTGATTACACGTAAGATCGATCAACGAGGAGGATATAGATGGACATATCAAAAGGATTCCCTAGACGGAAGGTACGGTTATACGGCATCATCGCAAGTGTGCTCATCGCATTATTGTTATCAGGGTGCAGCACGAATGTAACGGAGATTACGAGCACAACGCCTGGTTTCTTTAATCATTACATTGTGTTTCCCATTTCTTATGTGATATCACATATGGCGGGATGGTTTCAGGGAAGCTACGGACTTGCGATCATCATATTGACTATCGTTGTCCGCTTGCTGCTGTTCCCGCTCATGCTCAGACAGACGAAATCTCAGCAGAACATGAAGCGTGTGATGAAGGGAATGCAGCCCGAGCTGGATGCGCTCAAGAAAAAGTACGAGAACAAGAAGGATCCGGAAAGTGCACAGAAGATGCAGCAGGAGATGCTTGAGCTCTACAAAAAGCATAAATTCAACCCGCTCAATATCGGCTGTCTGCCAATTCTCATTCAGCTGCCTATACTGACAGGTGTATATACAGCCATAAGGCTTATGCCGGAAATGAGCAGCCATACATTCTTGTGGTTTACACTCGGAGAGCCAGATGTGATTCTGGCGATTATTGTAGCTGCGATCTACTTGCTGCAGACTCGAATTTCGATGAAGAACATGCCCGCTGAGCAGCGGAAGCAGTTTGCCATAATGGGCTATATATCCCCAATTATGATGGCATTCTTCTCGATCAGCGCACCTGCAGCGATTCCGCTATATTGGATGGCAGGAGGAACCTTCCTTATTTTTCAAACCATGCTGTTCCAAAAGATGTATCCGATGGACCTTGTTCAAGAGGAGAGCACTCCTTCCTCAGCAGCCAAGACCAAAGGTACGAACCCTGCTTAACTAGAATAGAGCCCTTTTACTTCTTTTGAGAAGTAGGAGGGCTATTTGTTTGGTCTGGATGCTGCTCATCTTGTCACCGATCAAAATAATGAATTGCTTAAAGGGAATCTCTCATTCTGTCGATATAATATAGAGTCTGCTCAACAGCTCAGAGTGAAACATTTCAGAGAACATTAGGAGTGAAAAAATGATCATTCATGGGGATTACAACTACTATATAGTAGTGCTCTCCGTTATTATTGCAATTCTTGCGTCTTATTCTGCACTTAGTATTACGTCTAAAATATCGAATTCTAAAGGTAAAATGCAGCTCTTCTGGTTATTTGCCGGAGCCCTTGTGATGGGAGCTGGAATATGGTCTATGCATTTTGTTGGCATGCTGGCTTTTCATGTACATACGATAGTGGAATATGATGTATGGCTTACGGGGCTCTCCATGGTGGCGAGTGTCCTTTCATCCTTTGTTGCGTTTTACATCACTAAGCCCAAGAATGTCAGCCGGTTGAAAATCGCATTTGGCGGATTCTTCATGGGCAGCGGCATAATTACGATGCATTATGTAGGGATGGAAGCGATGATCATGCCGATGGACATCAGCTATGATTCCTTGCTCTGGATCCTGTCTGCGATTATTGCATATGCAGCTTCCTATGCAGCACTGTTCTTGTTCTTGAAGTTTCGAAATCAAGCTTCTGTCAGCTGGCTGAAATGGATATCCTCCATCGTGATGGGCTTTGCTGTCTGCGGAATGCATTACACAGGAATGAAGGCTGCTACATTTACTGGCGATGAGGACTATCTAAGCCATGGAGGACATGTTCATATGACTATGGATGATCATGCTGCTTCCGTGGATTTATTTTTGCTATACGGAGTGACCGTGGCTACATTCGTTATTTTACTTGTGTCATGGGGGGCCTTATTTCTTGATCGTCATGTGCTTGAGAGAATGGCTTATGAGGATAGCCTTACTGGGCTGCCTAATCGTAATGAGATGAATCGATTCTTTGATACTTATGCAGGAGATGAAGAGCTGGCGGTGCTATTCCTGGATTTGGATCAGTTCAAAGCGATCAATGACACACTCGGCCATGATATTGGGGATTTGCTCATTCAGGAGGTAGGCTCCCGCTTACAACAATTTGTTGATGTTGATCTGCAGGCTTATCGAATTGGTGGAGACGAGTTCTTGTTTATTATTAAGAATTGCAGCTTACAACAAGCTAAAGCCTATGCGGAGAGGGTCATCAAAGAAATTAAGAAGGTCCATCGTATTGAAGGAAATGAGCTGTATGTGACAGGCAGTATTGGAATCAGCATTGGATCCATTCAGCATACAGAGCGGTCTAGTCTGCTCAAAACGGCGGATACTGCCATGTACAAGGCCAAAGGGCTGGGTAAGAACCAGTATTGTATCTACACCGAGGATTTGGGTGTCAATGAAGTAAGGAAGATGGAGCTGGAGAAAGATTTGCAGCTTGCGATTGAGCAGCAGCAGTTCTATATGGTGTACCAGCCGAAGTGTAATGTGAGAACGAATAGTCTGGTCGGATTTGAGGCTCTGATTAGGTGGCAGCATCCACGATTAGGTCAGATATCTCCAGCTGAATTTATACCGATTGCGGAAGAGACAGGGCTAGTGATTCCGATGACCAAATGGGTCCTGTTAGAAGCGTGCCGCCAGTGTAAGGAATGGCAGACACAAGGGATTCATCAGCCAATCTCCGTAAACTTATCGGTTCGATTATTTCAGACCGATAATCTAACCGAGTTAATCCCATGGGTATTGGAGGAGACAGGACTTGAGCCTGAAATGCTGGAGCTTGAAATTACCGAATCTATGGTTTTTCACAATATCAATGACATCATTCAGCAGCTGCATAAGATTCGCAATTCAGGCGTTCGTGTTTCCATGGACGACTTTGGAACAGGATACTCCTCGATAGGTTTACTGGATCGACTTCCGCTCGACTCCCTGAAGCTGGATCGGTTGTTTACATATGATCTGGACACGCCTAGTAAGCGCGCTATCGTTCATGCCATTATATTGATGGCTGAGAAGCTCCAGCTAGAAGTGATCGCGGAGGGCGTAGAGAATGAGGAGCATATTGAGTTCTTAACTGAGCTCGGCTGTTATGTGATGCAAGGATATTACTATGGAAAGCCGATGAAAAATGAGCGGATTGGGCAGTGGGTTAGAGATTTTAATGTACCAGAGACGATTAGCAGTTAAGCTAAGAGTATAGGATTTCATTCATTTGTGTGATAGACAGGCTGCCATCTAGTATGGTGGTCTTTTTTATATGAATGATGGGCATTTGGATGTTAGTAAAACAACTTTCAAGCTGGTTTATGCGTCATCTGATGGAGGAGGGGGCGTAATGAATAACAGAGAAACAGCTGAGGAATTCACAAAAAGTGATAAGTTCTGCAAAAGTGAAGCAACAGATAATTCAGCAAATTCATGCTATGGGTTCTGATAAGCTCAATTACTGTCATTATGGTTCTGTTCATTCTAAGCTCCATAGATCCGTATGATCTTTATTTTAGCGGGAATTCACTTCTTTCAGTGGGTTCTTAGATTTTATAATGGCTTTAATAATTCGACTATCCATATTTATGTTTTTGCTCTTATTTATCATGCTGAAGCTTCATGACCGACTGAGAAGGTTATTTTGGCTGTACAAAATAAATTACGTATTATCTGTTGTTGAGCGGAGCGTTGGCATTACTTCTGCACGATGTATGGAAGCCAGATTGGATTATGTTCTACTTCTGTGCTCTCATTCCCGTATGGCTGAAATAAGCTTAATTCTGGATCAGAAGTTAATGTTAAGCTGCATTTTGAGAAAGGGAAATGATAGGCTATTGGATTTAGGTAATCGTGGTATAATTAGGAAGTTAGACACCATGCATTCTTGTATCTGATGAGTAGACTCTGGGTGGTGTGTTGTTGAATAGCTAATCTGTCTGTTTGAGGTTCGCAGATATTGGTTGCGAGAGGATATTTACGAAGTTCAGAGATAAAGAAGTTAGATGAAATCATTGCAGAATGTAAAAAAATACTATTAGTGTTTGTTAGACATATATAGTAGAAAGTGGTGATTTAATTTTGTATGGGGTAGTACTTCATTTTGATTCAAAAACGGAAAAAATAATTAAAACGCTTTGGAAGGAATTGAGTGATAGTGGTATATCTAGTTATGCCTATGAGATTGAGAATAGAAAACCGCATATAACACTAGCAGATTATTCAGATCTAGAGGAATCTGAGTATAAGGAATTGTTTGATTGTTATTATGAGTCGGCTCCAAAGATGTGTCTCAGCTATAGCACGTTAGGAACATTTATAAACAGCGGAGCTTTGTTTTTATCTCCGAATCCAACAAAGGAACTTATAGATTTTCACTCCAATTATCATAACCACTTCAAGAAATACAGTGCTTTTTCCAATTTGATGTATCACCCTGAAAGATGGATACCCCATTGTACAATTGCAAATCGCTTAGACGATCAAAAACTATTAGAAGCTTTACAATTCAGTACAAAAAGATTAGAGAGTATACGAACTGAAGTTCAAGAAATATCACTTATCAAAATAATACATCAGAACTATAAAAGAATTATTGAAACAGTAATTAGTAAGGTACTTATATAAGATCTTTATAGGATAATCGGTGAAGGCAATGACTCCATCTAACACCATATTCACGCATCGGGCCATTCGGCCCTCGGTCCGGCAGAGGGATTTCGGGGAAGTTGGAGTAGCCGTACAACCCTGCACTGGCTAAGTCCGTCGGACCCGGGGCATGCGCCCCTTAAGCCAGTGAGGGTTCGTGAATACAGGAACGTTATAAGAAATGGGGGCAAGTGATGAATACAATCAATAACAAAGCAATAATAGGTTTGCTTGCTGTATTCTTGATATTTACTGCTGTTGTTCTTTACTCGTTTTTAACAGACGATTCAGAAGAGAAATTTATGGAACAACTATCTTTGCACCAGAAGATAGAAGAACAGGATATTGATAGTATTAGAATGAGTAAAGTTGTTCTTATTAACTCAACTTTTAAACATATTGATATAGATCTAAGTAAAGACCAGATTCACAGAATCATTACAACATTTAATTCTTTATCTCCAAAAAGGATATTTGATGATGAATTAATGAACAAGAAAAACATTTGAAAGTATATTCGAGATGGCCCCCACATCTTATAACACCATATTCACGCTTCGGTCCATTCGGCCCTCGGTCCGGCAAGAAGTTAGAAGTGAACTCTAAGAAGGATTTTCAGTAGCAGGAAGCGGAATCGGCCGGACACATCCCCCCACCTAACCGCATCGTCGTGAATACACGAACGTTAGATGAAATTACGAAGATAATTGTGGAGGTATAACATGAAGCAGAATCTTTATGACAACCCAGAGTTCTTTAAGATGTATAAGAACTTAAGAGAAACGAGAATCACATACAATGACTTTATTGAACAACCTGCAATAAGAAAATTATTACCAGTCCTTAAGGATTTACAAGTACTAGATTTGGGATGCGGCTTTGGTGAACAGGCAAATTATATTATCGATAACGGAGCAACTCATGTTACAGGTGTAGATATTTCAGAGAAGATGTTAGATATGGCAAGAAAACGATCTAAAATTCATTATCTTCATAGTTCCATGGAAGAAATTGATTTCAATAATAATGAATTTGATTTGGTAGTCAGTTCATTAGCCTTTCATTATATTGAAGATTATAATTTATTAATTAGTAGGATTGCAAAATGGATTAAACCAAATGGCTACTTGGTGTTTTCTACAGAGCATCCTATTGTATTGTCAAATAAGAGTAAAGAAGGATGGATTAAAGATTCCGATAACAATATACTTCATTGGCCTATTGATAATTATGGAGAAGAAGGACTCAGAACAGAGTTTTGGGGAATCGATGGAGTAATAAAATACCACAGAAAACTCTCAACTTTACTTAATGTATTGATACAAAATGGGCTAGTTGTTCAAGAAATTGTTGAACCTGAATCAATTCCAGAGGGTCTTGAGAAGATGCCCAAATTAATAAATGAAAGAAAGAGACCATCTTTTATATTAATTAAGGCAAAAAGAATTATGTAGGTAAATCAATGTAACATCATCTAACAAAATTTTCACGCTGCGGGCTAAAGCCCTTGGTCCGACCGAAGTTTTAAGGAGTGGATTCGTTAGAAGTATTTCAGTTGCATGGAAGATAATTAGTCGGACACATCCCTCACCCTAAGATAAGAGCTATCTAAGGGTAAGGGACGTCGTGAACACGGGAACGTTATGCGAAACATGAAGTAGGGCATAAGATCAATAAGCGTCTAACAACGAAATGATTTGTGTATTATAATAAGGAAAGGCATTAAGATCTAGAGAGGTGATCTAACGTGAGTGTAAAGGACGAAGTAATTAAATTGATTCAAGATCTTCCTGATAATGTAACAGTTGAAGACATCTTATATAAACTATATGCCCGAGCAAGAATTGAAGAGGGAATCAATGAATTAGATGCAGGGCGAGGGATATCTCATACAGAAGTAATGGAGAAAATAAAATCATGGCTGAATTAGTATGGTCACCAAGGTCATTAAAAGATCTTGAAATCATTTATGAGTACATTAAACAAAATTCAATTGAACAAGCCAGAGAGTTTGTTAATGAATTGATTTATGAAACGAGTACAATAATTGATTTTCCTTATAAGGGACGACTAGTACCTGAATTAAATAGAGACGAAGTAAGAGAAAAGATTTATAAGAGTTATCGAATTATTCATAGAATTACAGAAACCAATATCGAATTGGTTACTTTTTTACACCAATCAAGACGATTAATTAAACAAGAATATAAGTGACATCATGATTTATTAGTTTGTACTTCATGATGTCTTTTTTATCGAATGAATAGAGGGTTGGCTAATTCAAGTATGCTTCGTATAACAACATATTATACGAACCTTTTTTTGCCCCTTCAGAAATGCCCGAATCCCTTTCCCCGCAAGGCGTTCTCCACTTTTCCCACTTCGCTTTTGTCGCTTTGACTTCGCATAACTTGAATTTTCTCAGCTAAGATATACGAACCAGGCGCTGAAAAGATAAGCGAAAAACGAGATATACGCATCTGTTTTTTTCGAGATATACGAAGCTGATAATTACAATATATCTTGTATCAATGAGTCTTTCAAAGGTGTGGAATTGAAGCGGTATATTAATGTCATATGAAAATAAAGCTATAAACTGAGGGTGATGAGATTGAAAATCGTTAGTCTTCAAATTGTAAGTTTGAGACTGGAAAAATCAAACAGCGGTAGACCAAGACTTGAAAAATAAAATCTTAGACTGCCGCTGTTGTTATTGAACTAACGTTACTCGTTAGCGGAACGTTAGTTCAATAAATTTCAAATTCAAAGTATTTTTGTGCCCGCGAGTATACCTGATAACGTTGTATCTTCACGAATCCGAAAGACTGAGACAATTTAATTGCCTGATGGCTTCGCCATCTTGCCCTGCAAGATTTTCTGCCCGACTCTACTACTTCGAAAAACTTAGTTTAGTTCTTTCAAAGCAATTTTTGAAATGTATATAACATAAGATAAAATCCTATCAATAAAGTACCTTGATTCATCCAGTGTAATAGAACTTATATCGAAATCACCATGTCTAATATCTGTGTAGTCTTCATGAAATAACTTCCATAGCTTATGACCTTCTGTCACTATCACTTTGGGTCCCCATACTTCACGGTTGTTTACCATATGATTATTGGCTCCACTTACATCTTTTGTATCTGTTATCCGCTTCATAAGTGCTTCCATTGCTGATAAACAGTCTCTAATAGCATCTTTTCTTGCCCTTGGATTTTCAGATCTTTTTAATTGTTCTTTTGCTTGTTCTATATGATCAGCTGTTTGCTTACACAGCTTTCTTGTTAATTCTGCTACACTTTCAATTTCAATAGTTTTTGTAGTATTGTGATTGATACATATCCAAGGTTCTTCCAAATTGTCACTTAATCTATATCCGAAATTAACAAATTCGAATATCTCGTTAAGATCATCAACTATAAAGGCTTCAAGAAAATTAAACGTGATATCACTAACTGCATCCATAAATCTTGCAAATGGTACTTCTCCGAGCGAATCAATATTTCTCTCAAGATCGCGTATTAGATAATCCCAGCCCCAGTTTTTTGTTCTTTCAACGTAAGAATATTCTGCAATTTTATTCACTATTACTTCCATTACTGAATCATTAACAAGTCTTCCCGGTCCTGAGTAAGAGTCAATTTTCAAACGAGCTCCCTTTATCAAGATACTGGGCATGCTTGTTAACAGCTTATTAGGTACTTCATTCATTATGTATGTCTCGTTATCATACGACATATGGTCTGGGTAAGATTCTTTGAATTTTTTCATATTTACCTCGCTATCTTCATATTTCAAATACGCTTTAGTTAAGTACTTCACAAAATTCCATATCCGAAGTATTCGCGAAATCATAGTAAGACACCTGCCGCAGGTAGGAGAAATGGTATAAATTGAGCATAAGGAGGTAGCAGATCAGGTTTGGTTCTGCGCCTCCTTTTTGTTTGATATTTCCAATTGTGATTCGCCGTGTTAAAATTTATGGAATGGTGTATTTAGGTTACTTCTCTACTGAAATAAAAAAGTTATTAAAGCAAGAGCAGATGAAGTTTTTGATCCCGACTTCCCTTATGATGAAAAGTTTCCAGAGATTAAATTTCAATGAAGTCCAAAATAAAGAAATAATGTGCAAGAGAAAAGAAAATGTTTGGAGGTGAGCGATGTAATGAAAAAATCCATATCCCCATATGAGCTTTTAAAAGCTAAAAGACCTGAAAAATACTCCGACTCTACAATTATCCGTAAAGCAAATTTAAATAGAGAAATATTTGACTTTTATCTTGATAGCTTAACAAGCAGAGGACAAGAAAAGAATTTTGAGGTATTCTGCAGACGCATGGCAGAACATGAAATATGTCCAAACCTTCTACCTCAGACTGGACCAACCGGAGGAGGAGATAGTAAGGTGGATTCGGAAACATATCCGGTATCCGATGATTTATCTTTATCATGGTTTAGTGGTATAGGAAGAGAAGCATCTTCCGAAAGATGGGCTTTTGCGATAAGTGCAAAAAGGGACTGGAGATCCAAAATCAAATCAGATGTTAAGAATATCGTTTCCACATCCAGAGAATACAAAAAAATCTTTTTTATAAGCAATCAATATATTCCTGATAAGAAACGAGCAGCTATAGAAGACGAATTATCCAATCAATATAATATTGAAACTAGAGTGCTTGATAGATCATGGATATTGGATAAACTGTTTTCAAACCATCGTGAACAAATAGCGGTTGAGTCTTTTGGGCTTTCAGATTCATTTGCTGATGAACGGAAAGTAGGCCCATTAGATTATAAACGTCAGTCAGAGTTGGAGAAAATAGAAAAAGAGATAAGTCAATACATCGTTGAAGGAATAAACAGTATTGCTCTTGTAGAGAATGCAACACAAGCAGCAATATTAAGTAGGGAACTAGAACTGTCGTTTGATATTACAAAGGGACGTTTTGAGAGAGCTATTGCGCTTTCAGATAAATACGGAACGATCATTCAGCAAAAAGAATGTGCTTATCAATGGGCATGGACTTTGTATTGGTGGTATGAAAAGTTCGATCTGTTCTATGAAAAGTATTGTATATATGAAACTATTATTCTTGATGGTAATAATTTCTTTGACCTTGAACGATTAACAAATCTATGGATGAATCTATATACTATAACTGGAGGCAAGTTTGAAGTAAGCAAGTTTGAAGTACACACTAAAACGTTGATAGAAGAATACAGAAGATTTATTGACAATAAGACACGCCCTAATGCTGCTTTGGAAGCTAGGGCTAACTTTGTCTTTGTAAAATTAATGCTTGGGGATAATGTCGATGAGTTAGTTGATGAACTAACGCAGATCATTAATGATTGTGATGGGGTTCTTGATTTTAGCCTTGATACACTTTCTGAATTGATTATGAATGTTAGCCCAAATTTAAAGGATAGTCCCCAATATGATTCCTTATTTGATACAATAATTTCAGCTTCAAGCAGCAGAAAACAAGAATTAGTTTCTGCAAAATTACTCTTAAAACGAGGAGAGCAACTAATTGAATCAAAACCATATAGCGCTATACGTTATATTGGTCGTGCCCTCCAAAAATTATATAAAGATGAGAGTAAAAATGAGTACTTGTTGGCAATGACTTTAATGGCTCACGCTTGTGAAAAAGCTGGCTTATTGTGGGCGGGACGTGGTTATTACCTTAATGCTTTCTTTATCGCCTTTATTGATTACATGAAGTTTGGAAATGTCAGTCCCTTATTAGTTGGTTGTTCTACCGAACTAAAGATGATTGAACTTCGGCATGGGAGAATTCCTCATTCGCTAGAATGGTATAAGTTAGATCGACTGGTAAAAGGTCTCCTAATATCAAGTGGTTACGATGCAACGAGACTAAACGAAATCGATGATATCAACTTATACGATGCAATATTGGGAATGCTTCTTTTAAGAACATCTTTTGAGGATCTCCACTCACTTGCATCATTACCAGATGTATTAGATCATGAAGGTCTTCATATGGCTGCCATTGGATTGAAATATGCACTAGGCTATATAGATGAAGAGATTCAGAAATCTTACAACGATGATAAAAAGTCTATAGAAGAATTTATGCAGCAATGGTATAACCAACCAGCAAAAGAGCAAATACCGGATATACCGATATTTGTTATCGATGGCACCCAGTATTTTTCTTCAAAAATAATGGGATGTCTGATTAATATTGAATCAGATGCCAAATTTCCATGCATCGAATTAGCCGAAAGTATATTAGCTGCAATCGAAAGCTTCCTTGCAACGGCTATTTTAGATGGATTGGTAGGGATGATTCCCCGAGCAACGATTAAAGTTAAATATGTTGAGTCGGTAAAATACCATCTTGACTTCAAAAATGAACCCAGTGATATTGAACCTATATTCACTATTACTTGCTCTGATTTTGGTGAGGAAGAATTTTTTGAAGCGCAGCAACAAACTAAACAGTTTATTCTTAATTTCTTTGCGGCATTTATTGCTCAAATAATAATGTTTAGAAATACAGAGCAGCTTGAAAAACTGATAATTGAGGATCAAGCTTTCGAAAGATCATTGAATTTTACAAGCAGTATTTTTATCATTGCTGATTTATTCGGTAAGAATATGCTCTCTTTAATAAATGGCTAAATCCTGAGGGGAATAATTATCCGTTAATACGAGATAGCACAATTAGATTTCAGTTAGATAAGTTGGATGTAGGCCAGACAGATAAGAAAAAAATAAACCGTGGAAAGTCGGATAATAAGGAGAAGTTTGATACTGAATCAGTAAGTCAAAAAGACATTGAAATTACAAAAATAATAAATATACCATTATGGAACAGGGCACAGTGGAAAGGAATTTTCTTTGGTTGGACTAATGATAATGGGCCTCCTTTATTAGCTTTAGCATTTAATAATAAAGAAGCAGCTATTTCGATTTTCAAACAATGGCATACCTTAGTGGGTAAGGCTGATGAAAATGATAAAATACGAGTTGGAATAATAAAAGGAATTGATAATAAAAATCCCTTCTTTTATAAGGCGATATTAACCGCAAATCTTGAGAACTCATTAGATTCGCAAAAAGCTGGATTGATTACTGTTCTTTCAAGGTTTCATACAATGGATGTTGACAATGATTTTAATCTTAGAAATTTCGAAAGTGCCCTAAAAAAGGTAGAGTCAACATGGAAATACATTATACTTCCTGCTTATATAAATCCCAAGAACCAGAGGCCAGAATTGTTATTTGACTATCATATCCTGAAAAAACATATTAAAATAAAAAATGCATGGGAATTAGAAGAAGATGACTGGCTTACTTACGCTATTACTCCTGATGATAAGCCGATTATTCCGCCATTCGTTAAACATGCTCGGATTATGGATTATATTGAAAATTTAAAGCGAACCCATTAAGTCATATGAGTTGTTATATGAAAGGCCACCTTTGATAGGTGGTCTTTCACTTTCTTGGCTATGATCATCAATCACTTGCAATGGCAAGTGAACCCTCATTAACCCTTAGCTAAAGCTGCTGAAAATGTAGACTTAACCTAAATTTAGTTCTAACCTCAATTCAATTAAATTGCCCATTAATAAATTGTCGCAGCACCAAGCTCTATTTCGAGTTTGGTGCTGTTTTTTTTTATTTTCGATTTTTTTTTGAAAGAAGGGTCCGGTTTGACCTCAAAAATGAAAAGGATGGTAGAGGGACACGTCCTCGACCGTTCTTTGACAATAACATAACTTCTCATCCGGTACGTTCCCCGCATGCCTGAAAGGGAAAGCCATTTTGCAGGTACGCCACGACCATCCTTATTTATAGGGTGCTAGCGATCATTACCTAAGCAAAAATAAATGGTGGTATCATTTAGGCGATAATCCGTGCGGAGGGGATAATGATACATCCGTCTAGCCACAGTTATCGCAATGGGGGCGGCTTGCAGTGATCCTGGGAGAGGCGACAGCCTATGAGGACGGCTAACCACTGTCCGCCGGACGAGATTATTTTTGTTATGCAAACCCCTGTTTAAAAACATTGGCATTGTGACCATTGAAAAGTGATGAGAAGCAGATTTGGATTTCAACACTTTACGACGGTTTAAGACCTCCGCGAAACGACGACAAATTAAAATAGGAATATCCAAGAGAACGATTTTTTTGGCGTTCTCTTTTTACATAGATATTCTTTATAAGCCGGTTGCCCTGAATGCCAGAGCAACCGGCTTTATGCGTGAAAGGAGATTCTAACATGTCCAAAGTAATCGCCCTCGCCAATCAGAAGGGCGGCGTGGGCAAGACGACAACTGCAGTTAATTTGGGAATCGGGCTGGCTGCCGAGGGCAACAAGGTTCTGCTGTTGGATGCGGATGCGCAGGGCAACCTGACGGATTCGTTAGGCTTCCATGAACCGGATAGTCTGTCCATTTCACTCGCCACAATGCTAGTGAAAAGCATGACGGAGGAGCCGTATGAACCGAAGGAAGGCATTCTGCATCATCATGAAGGTATTGACCTGATGCCGGGAAACATCGAATTATCGGCAGTCGAAGTGGCACTCGTCAATACGATGAGCAGGGAAACGATTATGCGTTCGTACATTGATTCCGTAAAAGCAGATTACGATTTTATCCTGATCGACTGTATGCCGAGCTTGGGCATGATGACGATCAACGCATTGGCAGCGGCGGATAGCGTCATCATCCCGGTACAGGCACACTATCTGCCCGCCAAAGGCATGACGCAGCTTTTGCAGACGGTTGCCCGCGTTCGGCGTCAAATTAATCCGAAGCTGGCTGTGGACGGTGTGCTGCTCACGATGGTAGACAGCCGAACCAATTTCGCCAAAGACATTTCTTTAGTTTTGCGCCGAGATTATGGGGATAAGCTGCGTGTATTCAATACAGAAATCCCCCTGTCCATCAGAGCGGCGGAAACAAGTGCCAAAGGCAAAAGCATTTATGCCCACGATCCGAACGGACAGGTTGCTAAAGCCTACGCTGCACTTACGAAGGAGGTGCAGGATATTGGCAGCGAAAGAAGATCGGCTCGCCAGCATAAAACTGACCAAAGTCGATGATTTATTCTCGACAGAGGAAAGCCGCAACGATTCGCAACGGGAAAAGGTGATGGATATTCCATTGGCTGAAATTAGTGAATTTCCCGGTCATCCCTTTAAGGTAAGGGCGGATGAAGCGATGTTAGAAATGGCGGATAGTGTCAAGCAGTATGGTGTCCTTGTTCCCGGCTTAGTTCGGCCAAAGGTAGGCGGTGGATACGAGATGGTATCCGGACATCGTCGAAAGAAGGCAAGTGAATTGGCTGGTATGGAGACAATTCCATGTCTCGTTCGCGAGTTGGATGACGATCAGGCGACTATCATCATGGTGGATAGCAACCTGCAACGGGAGTATATTTCTCCGAGTGAAAAAGCTTTTGCCTACAAAATGAAATTGGAAGCTATGAACAGACAAGGACAACGAACAGATTTAACTCGTTCCCAAGTTGGGAACAAGTCTGCTGCAAAGAAATCAAGCGAGATATTAGCAGAACAGATGGGTGAAAGCAAAAACCAAATATTTAGATACGTTCGCCTAACCGAACTCACTCCTCACATTCTCGAAATGGTAGACGACAAACGGATTGCCTTTAATCCTGCCGTTGAGTTATCTTACTTGGCCGAGAAAGAACAGCAAGCCCTATTCGAGACCATGCAGGCCGAGGACTGCACGCCTTCACTTGCTCAGGCTCAGCGTATGAAAAAGATGAGTCAAGAAGGGAGGCTGAATACAGATGTCATTTACACCATACTGACGGAGGAAAAGCCGAATCAGAAAGAAAAAATGAGTATTCAGCGAGAACGAATCGACCGCTTTTTCCCACGAGATTTCTCGGAAAAACAAAAGGAAGACCTAATCGTGCAACTGCTGGAAAGCTGGTACAAAAGGCGGCAGAGGGAGCACGAACGGTAATTCCCCCGTTGCCGTCCTGTTCATGCGCCCTCTCCCCTGACGGAGAGCTTTTTTTATGCCCATTTTCGGGGAGGAGATCATCAATGGACTTTACGAAAGGAAAACGGCGTCAGTATGAACGTCTGATGAAAGAAAAGCCGGGTTTTGCGCGTAGTAGGCCATCCGAGGAGGAAGAAGCACAACTGCGCAAGCAGGCTCAGGAAGCCGAAGGCTGGCACAAGAAACGTGACCACAAAAAGAACCGGGAGGGCTGACGATGGAGCAAGAGAAACGAATGGCCGGTGACTACGAAGTCTATCAAGCGCTACCCATTGGCAGGGTGGAGGTTGTTTTAGGCATCGACATCACGAATACCGAAAAGCCCTATTTGGTTTGCTACTGCTCGCAGAATAATTTGTTTGGCATCGATCAGTATTACGGTGCAGAAGGATATGCGGATTACCTGGTCGCAATGCAGGAATTTACTAAGCTATTGCAATGGGAAATCGAGAAACTCCAGACCGAGCGCGCTACGATCACGGAGCCGATGCCTCCCATTCAACCCGACCAATGCCTGCCCATCAAAAGTGACGATGATCTCGGCGGCAGAATTGTTGTGACCCGTTTGGATTGGTTGCGACCGGAATTTCGCACGGCAGACCATCAGTTGATTTGGGTAACGGGAGGCTTCGGTGCCTCCGGGAACTCACGTGGGCGGGCGGTCTATGCGGAAACCCTCTATTCCGGCGATGAATACCGCTATAACCGGGAAGACCTGATGGGGTTCCTGAAGCCGGAGCATACGCCCACATGGGCGGCCGAGAAGCTGGCACAACGACAAGCGGATCAAGTCCCATCAAAGCCGCGTCCGCGAGGCGAAGCGCGTTAAGAGAAGCGCTAGGTATCTTCTATATAAATGAAAGGAGATCGTGAACGATGTCATGGACGTATCGACACCGCAAGACGCTCATCATGGGAGCCATCGCGATCAGCGTGGCGCTTCTGGTAGCAGCGGCCTTGTATATGCTGATGCAGCACACCGATCAGCAGCAAAAGCAGCAACAGATGAAAGAGGAGTATGAGCGGCAGATTCAGCAATTGAAAAAGGAGGAGCAGCAAAACAGCCGAAATGTCTGGACGACTGCAAAAACAATACCGGCAGGCGTCTCGCTCAAAGCGGATGACCTCAAGGCTGTTCCGATGCCCGTCAGTTTGGTTCCGCCGGGCGTCATCACCGACCGGGAAAGCATCATCGGCAAAAACGCCAAGATCGAGCTTGCATCAGGAACGCCGCTACTTTCCTCTTTATTGTACGAAGGGCAGCCCATTCCGAAGGATTTGCGCATACAGGAGTTTCAGGTCATTCAGCTTCCCTCTAATCTCAAACCTAACCAATATATAGACGTTCGAATCGGCTTTCCAACCGGCGAGGACTTTGTTCTCTTATCTAAAAAGAAGGTACAGGAGCTGTCCGGTACGGTTGTGTGGCTGGAACTGAATGAGATGGACATCCTCCAAACGTCCAGCGCAATTATTGATGCGTACTTGCAGGGAGCGCGGTTGTATGCCCTCCCGTACATCGAGCCGGGCTTACAGGAAGCGGCTGTGGTCAACTATCCGGCCAATCAGAAGGTATTGAACCTGATGGCGTTCGATCCCAATCTGCTCGAAACTGCAAAAATCGAACTTGCCCGCGCGCTGCGTCAAACGCTGGATGGCAATTTGAAGGCGGTCAGCGACTCGGACAAACTTCGCGTCACCAGCGGTAGTGTAACCGTGCAGCAGCAGTTGCAAAACGAACGGATGACGACGCGGCAGGGCAATGCCATGAGCGGAACACAGCCAGTAGGCACACCGCAGTCTGGAGAATCAGCAGTTTCGACGAATGGTCCCCAGCCTAGCGTGAGTGATGCTGCTGGTGCAGCAGCTACGCAATCTCCGAAAAATCAACAGACGCCCCCTCCTGCCGTTTCGCCGTCGCTGCCATCGAGTATGCCTCCTGCAACCGAAGCGCCTCCGGCAAGCGAAGATAAGTGGGAAAACATCTTCAATCAATGAGGAGTGCGGATATGAAAAAAATTGTTTTTATCGGCGTAGCGGACAAGACGCATGCTTTGTTGGTGCTTGGTCGCTTGTTTGTGGCATTGGGGAATAAAGTGCTGTTGGTGGATTCCACCGTCACGCAGTCGATTCGGGGTTATCTGCCGCACGCCTATGCCAATAGCGCCGTTCAGGATTATGAAGGTATGGATGTGGCCTACGGCTATCTCACTCCCGAACAGCTTGAACGAGGCTTGGCACAGGCAGGGACGACACCGGCATACGACATCATGCTGGTGGACACTGACCATACGGAATTTGTTTTCCACCACAACCTGTCCCAGTTTGATAAGCGGGTGTGGTGCTGGGATGGAAGGCGGTTATCGCTGGAGAAAAACGAGGAACTGATGCTTCGTCTCGGCTTACAGAACACGGAAGAGCCTATCTCTTTTTTCGAGTTGCTCTCCCCTGACATACCGGGAAAGTTGGCAGCGTGGCGAGCCGAAAAGCGGTTGCGGCATATCCAGTTGGAGGATACGGTGTTTCGCTTCCCTTTGGACGAACGCGATGCAGCCGTCGATTTGAACAATCAACACCACGGCCGCATCGACCTTCGCGGGCTGACCGGGGCGTTTCGCGAGATGCTGCTGACGATGCTGGAGCAGCTTGGCGATTGCGACCGCAAGACAGCGCGACGAGCCTGGGCAACCGCCCGTAAACGGGTGCGGGTGTGGTAGAAAGGAGAACGTTTATGGGAGCTACCGTTGTATTTTGGAGTCCTGTATCCGGTCAGGCCGGGACAACGACTAATCTGCTCGCCGCGGCGACGTGCATGGGTTTGGAATATTCGGCGCGATTGCTGTTGCTTGGGCATTTGCTAAGCAGCTACGCCGCTGTCGAACGAGCCTATTTTCGACCTGCCGGAAGAGAGGACATGCAAAACCCGGACACGGGAATTGATGCGCTCTTGCGTCTGCTGAAAAACCGCAAGCTGGAGCCTGTCATGCTGCGTGACTATGCCCATCCGTTACTGCGGGATCGCCTGGATATTTTGCCCGGCTCCATCAAGCAAGAGGATATTTTTATTGAAACGGCAAAGGAATGGCTCACACCGCTGCTTGCGGTTGCCCGCCGCGCTTACGATGTAGTGCTGTTGGATGGGGGGAGCGGCAGCGGGTCGGCTTGGGACGAAATGCTGCGGCAGCAGGCCGACGTATGGGTCGTCTGCCTGCCGCAAAACCGTCTCCTTCTAGAGCGATTTTTTCAATCGGCAGAAGCAGCGATGCTGCAAGGCCGAAGAACGCTGCTCGTGTTCGGACAGTACGACCCTTATTCGACGCTTACTTCTAAAAATCTCATGCGTCAATTCCGTATAGGACCGACCGTGTACCCTGTTGCACATAATACAGGCTGGATGGATGCGGCACAGCATGGCGAAGCGAATCCTTTCTGGTTTCGCAACAGGAAGATAGCAAGCGGTCATGAGAACCACCTGTTCGTGCAGCAGGTGCGACGATTGGCGCAGGCTGTGATCGAAAGCGCAGGCGCAAGGCAGCATCTTTTCGGAGGGAAGGAGGGCGACACGCCATGACGGCTATGCTCAATGCCTTCATCCTGATCGCGCTCTTGTTGCTTTCAATCTTCTTTCTTTATTTGCGCCTGAGCCGACGATTGCCGGAACGGACGGACGACACATCGGTATATACGCTGGAAGCGATGACCACTTTCGTAAAAGCAACGCTACACGAGTTAACCAGCAGCAACCTGGCCGACTTCGGTTTGTCGGAGGAAGAATACCGCCGCCGAAAAAGCAAACGGGCGGAGCTGAAAAAGGCGCTGCGGGGCTGCACCTCCGGTGATCTGCGGGACAAGGAATACGTCAAGGAGATCATTGCCGACCTGCTCGCGCAGCGCTATGAGTTGGACGATGCGCATTTGAACCTCCTGCTGCCTTTTCATCAGCCGGAGTCCCTCTCCGCGCAAGACCAGTTTGATATTCTGCTTTACACATATAAAAAGGAAGCCGGGCTTCATGCGCTCGACCGGCTCGTTCAAACCTATGAATGGGATCGGCAAAGACGAAACGAGGAAGGCCAGCTTGAAACGTACCGGATTACGGCGGAGGATATTCGTAGCGTCTTCGCCCGTGAAGCGCCGTGTTTGACGACGGACGATAAGCTCCAACTTGTCGTCCAGCGGATTTATCAGCATTACAAAGGATTCAGCGTCGTGGACGAGCTGCGCGACATGCGTGTGGACGGCGTATCCGGGGGTGTATCTGGTCTGCCGCCGCTCATGTGGGAGGGCGAATGGTCGCTGGAGGAGGACGCACAACTTCAGTCGCTGCCCCGTTCGCATGATAGCGTATGGCTGTTTTACAAAGGGAAGTCCATCCACCTGAGCTTCTTGTCCTTCGGCTCCGAGCAGGAACTGCGACGCGTTTGCCAGATCATCTATAAGCACAATTTTCCCGGCCAGTTGTCCGAGGCGAACGGATTTAAGGTCAATGAAATGGCAGACGGCTCCCGCGTCGTCGTGCTGCGCCCCCGATTCAGTGAATCGTGGGCTTTTTTTGTGCGCAAATTCGACGTGCAAAGCGCGACGCTAGAGCAGTTGATTCAGGACGAAGGCGCGGAATTGCCGATTGGCCTCATTCGTTACTTGGTATCGGGTGCGCGGATCACCGCGATTACCGGCGCTCAGGGCAGCGGCAAAACAACGTTGCTCATGGCGATGGTGCGTCATATTCCAGAAGTGCTGCCCATCCGGGTACAGGAAATGAGCTTCGAGCTTCAGTTGCGCAAAATTTACCCGGAACGCAACATCGTCAGCCTGCGCGAAACCGAGACGATTTCCGGTCAACAGGGGCTGGACATCCAGAAGAAGACGGACGGCTCCGTCAATATTTTGGGAGAGGTAGCGACCGATCCGGTCGCCGCTTGGATGGTTCAGATGGCACAGGTGGCATCATTATTCACCTTGTTCACGCATCACGCCAAAACCTTCCGTGACCTTGTGCTATCTCTCCGCAATTCCTTGTTGAAAACAAAGGTGTTTACGAACGAGCGTGTGGCAGAGCAGCAGGTCGTCAGCGTCGTCAACTTCGATATTCACCTTCGCCGCGACCTGGACGGACGACGGTATATCGAGCGCATTACGGAATGCGTCCCAGTGCCGCAGGAGACGGCGTACCCGGAAGCCTTTCGCGGGAAAATGACAAAGGACGAACGGATGGCAGCCTTTATGGAAACGACGCTCGAATACTTCCGCCGCTCGACGGATCGCCCGCTGTACACCGCCCAAAATCTCGTCGAATACCGCGACGGTCGTTACGTTGCCGTTCATCCCCTGTCCAAGCAAAGTCGCTGCGAGATTGCGGAATACCTGAGCGGCCCCGATCAGGCCGTCTTTGATGCGTTTCTAGCATCCCATTGGGGGGATGAGACATGATTCGGGAATGGCTCTCCCCTCTGCTTGGCATCGCAACCGTGCTCTTTTTTGCCGCTGTCGCGGCCTTCCTGTGGCTGTCCCGGCGTGATTCGGAGGTGGCGGCAGTCCGGCGCTACGAAGCGCTGCGTAAGCCGGGGCAAGCGCCTCGCAAGCAGGCGGTTTACAGTTTCATGCAGCGGCTATACAGCGTTTGCGAGCAGATGCCGGTTCTAAGGATGTACTTGCAGCACCTTCGCAGGCGATTGGTCATCCTGCGGCTCGGGGACGAATGGAAGCTGCGGCTTGAGGTGATGAAATCGGCGCTCTTGATGTGGCTTGTCCTGCTTTTGGCCGCGATTCCGCTTGTTTTGGCGGTGCGCGACCCTTACACGCTGGCGATGCTCGGCATTGGTCTTTGGGTCGGCCACGGCATCCTCTCGGATATGGGTGTTTATCGGCTCGAAATGAGGCTGCTGCGACAACTTCGTCTGTTTCTTGGGGATGTGAGACATCATTACCATCGTCACGGGATGGTGGATGAAGCCGTCTATGAATCGGCGGACAGCGCGCCGTATGAAATGGCACTGCACGGGCAAGAGCTGTACGACATGCTGACGGACAGCGACGCCGAAGATAAACTAGCGCAATATGTGGAGCATGCCCCAAATCGCTATTTGCAGGGCTTTGCGGGATTGTCGTATCTCATCAAGGAGCATGGCGATCAGCAAACGGAAAGCGGTTCGGTCTACCTCAAGGGACTGGAAAAGCTGTCCATCGAACTGAATCTGGAATTGCTGCGTCGCGAGCGTCTCAGCTTCTTATTACAGGGGCTGACCGTTATCGCGCTGCTGCCGCTGCTATTTACCCGTCCGATTGAAGCCTGGGCCAGCCACTTTTTTCCGGCAATGGACACGTTCTACGCCAGCGCTTTCGGTTGGGCCGTCAAACTCTGTCTGCTTGTCGTCGTGTGGCTATGCTACGTGCTGCTGCGCAACCTGTCGGAGCTGGGTGCGACCGCAAGGCCCACCAGCCGAAAAAGATGGGAGCAACGGGTCTATGGCTGGCCGTGGATGCGCTGGCTAGCCCACAGGCTGGGGCCGGTTCCCGGCTCGCGAGAAGCGGAACGGATAACCCAGCTGCTCAAGGATACAGCCTCTCCCTTACGTCTCGAATGGTTTTACGTGCAGCGGATCGTGGCCGGGTTCGCAGCCTTTTTGACGGTGCTGGGCTTGTTCGTGTCCTTGCATGCAGCGGAGCGGCATCAGGTGCTGTATGCACCAGTGAAGCCGGGAACACTTTTCGGGCAGTTGTCTCCGGAGGAGGAAACGAAGGCGCGGGAAGCCGCCGCTCTGGATCGCAGGATGCTCGATCAATTAAAGGAGGTGAGGCCGCGAAGCGAAAATAGCGTCATCAGTCTGCTGCGCAAGGACCCGGCTGCACAGATCAAGGAGGATCAGCTTCGAGAGGCGGCGCGGCGCATCCTGGGCAAGCTGGAGAAGCTGAATCAGCCTTTTCTGGCGTGGTGGGAAGCGTTTTTGGCGTTCGCCGCAGGATGGGGCGGGTACACGCTGCCAGTTGGTATTCGACTGTTCCAGCGGCGTATGCGGCAGATGGAGATGAAACACGAGGTGGATCAGTTGCAGGCCGTGATTGCCATGCTGGCCGGGATGGAACGGATGTCGGTTGAACAGCTTCTGCTATGGATGGAGCAGTTCGCGCAGGTCTTCAAGGAGCCACTGCAATCCTGCCTTCTTCATTTTGAACAGGGTGAGGAGCAGGCGCTTGCGCAGCTCAAAGAAGATGCACCGTTTCTGCCTTTTGTTCGGATCGTGGAAAAGCTGGAAATGGCTTCGCAGCATTTGACGATCCGGCAGGCATTCGACGATCTCGAAGCAGAGCAGGGGTTTGCGCGAGAGCAGCGCAAGCAGGAGTATGAACAGTTAATTGAACAAAAGGCAGGCTGGGGCCGCTGGATCGGGTTTGCCCCCTTGATGACGCTGATATTCGGGTATTTGGTCATTCCGCTTGTCGTCGTCAGCCTGCATCAGATGACCGTGTACTACGATCAGCTTCAACGCATCCAGTAACCCATACAGACGCTTTCCTTCATCAGCGGGAAGGCGTTTTTTTTATCCCCCCAATCAAAGGAGAGAATTGTACATGTCCAATGCGCAGAAGGCACTTGTCATGGCAGCAGGAATTTTCCTTGCCATCGCACTCATTACACTGGCTGTCGTGCTGTTTATTTCCGCCCAGGATTCGACCAAGGCGGCTCAAAGCAATTTCAGCAATATCCAGACGGAGCTTTCACAAACGGCGTTTACGGTGTATGACAATACGACGCTTTCGGGCAGTCAGGTTGTCAACGCGCTTCGCAAGTTCCGCGATCAGGACCAATTTGGCATCCAGATCGTTACCGGCAAAAACCCGACCGGTCAGTGGTACGGCAAGGTTGTCAATACCGGTGTGCCTCTGGATAGCGTCACCTACGGCGCAATCGTCGGAGCCGCACCCGGCCAGATTAGCCAGACCGTAGACGAAGCGGACATCAACTACGTTAATCCAAGCGGCAAGTTCCGCAGCACGCTGGTGCTGGACAGCAGCAATGTCATTCGCGGCATCATCTTCCGGCAGCAATAAGGTCGGATGAAGTTACGAAAGCGTCCGGCCCAGGTTGGACGCTTTCGTCATGAAGGAGGTGTAACGCATGAACTATGTGCCTAGAACGATGCTGGAGATGAGCGCAGCATTGCTCGTTTTCCTCATGGCCGCAGGAAGCGGTCTGATTTTGTTTCAGACCGGTGCCTCACTCAATTCGCTCGCCTATGTAACCGGCCAATCGCAGGATCGCAACTTGCAGCAAATCGCTGTACCGCTCTCGGGCGACGGTTCGGTATCCGGTGCGGAAGTGCTGCAAGCTATCGCTCGCCTAGATGAAGGAGATGCGGAAATGGTGGTAGACGGCATTCGATTCGCGCCGCCGCTGGAACGGGAGCAGCTTTCGTCCGCAGGCATACGTCTGAAGGGGCGATATCAGCCCGCCTATGAGCGGGACGCTTCCGGTCACTTGCAGCGCCTGACACTAAGGAGCCTGCCATGAACAGTTTGATCAAAATTTTCGCCGTATTGATCGCTATTCTGCTGCTCTACCTCTACCCGCTCTCTGCCGCCTTTGATCAGCAGGACGATATTTCGGAACTGGTTGCCTTGCGCGCGACGACAGCCTTCGTTGATGCGGTTCGGGACAAAGGCGGCATCACGCCAACGATGTATAACGAATTCATGACCGCACTTGCGGCGACCGGCAATAGCTTTGACGTTCAGATGGAGCATGACAGCAAGAAGTATGTACCGGTTTACGACGATCCGACACGGCCCGAAACCTTTAAGGGCAACTACGAGGTACAGTACGATGCGTTTTTCAATTCGCAGATCCTGCCGGTGCTGTTCCCTGACAATCGGGCAGCAAAGGATGACCCAAGCCGACGTTATCGGATGCGCGCGGGTGACAGCTTCACGGTGATTGTGCGCAATACGAACCGAACGGCAGGCACGCTGCTCTTCGATTTTCTGAATAATACCATCAGCCCAAATGAAAAAATCGTGATTCCGTATGGCGGGGTGGTGCGCAATGAAATGGATTGAATGGGCAATCGTCGGTGCGCTGTTGTTTCTCCCCCTCGCGATAGTCAACCGGAATGAGACAGATACCCTGCGACGGACGGTGCTGACAGAGATGAGATACGACGCTGCGCTGGATGCCGCGGTGGACGACGCCGCGAGGTTGCTCGTCGTTAACGCAAGCCAGCAGCAGGAAGCGCAATATGCCTCGGCCAAACATGTCGCGCTGAACAAGGAAGAAGCACTAGCGGCGTTCTACCGGACGCTGGACGCAGGCTTCGGCGCTGGGGATGATCCGGTGTCGCAAGGTGTCCTGCATCGCTACATTCCGGCTATCGTGATCATCGGGTACGACGGCTTTTACGTCTATTCCGAGCAAGAATGGACGGGGACTGACGGAAAAACCGTCATGAAACCGGCTTGGGGAACGAAGAAGCCTTATGCGTATTCCGATTCGGCGGGTAACAGCCTTTCCTTTACGCTCGACCAGCAGGTACTCGCTTACGATGCGGTCAGCCGAAGCTGGCATGAGGGCTTGCGTCAGGACATTCGGCAGCAAGCGACGATTCCGCTTTTGCAGGATGCTGCGCTCTTCGAGCAGGTACGACGAAGCACGATTGTCCGGGCGATCCAGGACGAGTTGGCCTACCGGATCAATCGATATAACGAAACGGTCTCTCGAAATGGCCTGTCCTACACGTTCACCCTGCCTCTGATCTCTGATGAGGACTGGCACAATACGGTGGATGATGTGGGCGTTTTGGCTTTTGTACAAGGTATCCCGATGGGAGCAAAGGTGTACAACAACTATGCGCTTGGCGGGAGCCGCATCGTGAAACGTCCAACGATCATCGGGGCCAGAAAAGGCAGTATGAAGGTGTACTACCGCAGTTCCTGCGGTTACACCTATCCGGCCGAAGAAACGTTTGCCAGCGGGCAAGCAGCCGCGCGCAAGGGATATATGCCCCTGCCTTGCCTCGGCTCGGCCTTCTAGCAGGAACGTAGCCTATTCGCTCATGTGAGCGATGGCAAGCGGAATAGAAGTAAAGGAGTTCATCAATCATGTGGATTCGACTGTTGCTGGCGGCAATCGTTTTTTGTATAGCCGCCGGATTTACAAACCCTATGGATGGGCAGCAACTGGTCATCAGCGGGGATTCCGACCGGATCAATCCGGAGTTGGGCGCATATGTCGAGGATATAGTACCCGGCGATAAGCGCGAGTACACGGTTCACGTCACGAATCCCACAGATGAGGAAATAACAGCGCTGCTCTATGCGGCCGATGCCATGCCCGCATTGGGCGGCGGTAAGGATTTTACTTTACCGAGCGATCCCGATACCGGTTCGGCTGCATGGTACAGGGCGCCGGATCGCAGTATAACCCTCAAGGCTGGCGAGACGCAAAGCTTTACAATGGAAATGCAGATACCTGATAGTGTGGAGCCGGGCCAGTACGTGTCCGTCATCGGCGTCTACGATCAAAGTATGAGGGAATCGGCGGCACGTAAAATCGGGTTGCGGGTCGTCCTCAACTACAAGTTGGACGAAGCGAAGCCTCCTGAGGCTGTCCCGCACGCAGCCGTATACACGCTGGAGAACGGAAAAGCGAGCTTGACGATTTTGCTGGTCAATGAAGGCGAAAGCTTGTCCGAACCGGAGATCGAGGTGCAGCTCAAACAGCAGGACGATGTCAGCGAGCTTTTGATTGAAAGGAAATCAACGGTTGATTCCATTTATGCAGGCACGGTCGCACAGTACATGGCGGAGCTAAACAGGCCGCTTTCTCCCGGTTCTTACACGGTGGAAGTGAAGACTACGCTGGGTAACCGTATAGAACAGAAGGAATTCCCTTTTGAAGTAACGGACGGTCGGACTATGCCATCAGGAACCGTGATTCAGGCTACTGGGGACGGTTCTCCGCTTCATGAAGGTTCATTTGGACTGCGCCCATCCTGCGTCTACGGGAGCTCGCTGCTGATTCTTGTCATCGTCGTTGTTGTTATAAGAAGAAGAGCTTCACGCACGGAATAACGAGCGGCTCCTGGTTCCTGCTGAGGAGAGGCTACCGGACAGTGGACAGGCAACAGAATCGGCACTATGATGTAGGCAACAGAAAGTTTTTCCAGTTTCGCACATTTTCTTTAGGGAGTGAGGCATTTGAAAAGAAGGTTAGTATCCCTCCTCATTGTGACACTTTTCGGAAGTATATTCAGTTTGACGGCAAGCGCAGCCAGTAAACCGCCAACCTTTGTCAGCGTCGTCATGGACGGCCAAAAAATCTGGTTTCCAGACGCGCAGGCGTTTATTGATGAGAACGGGCGAACGCTCGTCCCGGTACGCTTTGTCGCCGAATCGCTCGGAGCGAAAGTCGGCTGGGAATCGAAAACACAAACGGTTCCGATTACGAGTGACGATCAATCTATCGTTCTGACGATTGACCAAAATGTTGTGCAGGTAGATGGCAAAGCGGTCACTTTGGATACGAAAGCCATCCTGAGCGGCGGTCGAACGTTTGTGCCGCTCCGTTTCGTCAGCGAGGTATTGGGTGCGAAGGTGGATTGGGACAATCCGACAGACACCGTGTTTATCAAGGCCAGCGAAGATAGCACGGCGCAGACCGACCAATGGGGGCGCTTGATACGCACGACCGACTTACCGAAGAATGCGAGCGATTATCCATACATTCTTGCGGACGTTCCGAACGAAATGTACGAGATGGGCTATCCATTTTCGCATCCAACAGACAGCAAAGTTTCATCCGTCCTTTATTCGACGAAGCCGGAATTCAACAAGAAGAACGTGGATATTTGGATGGGAAGACTGAAAGCATTCGGTGTGCTTTGGCTGAATGTAAATTACAACACGATTGATGACGCGTGGGCGCAGGCGGTTTTTGCTACCAAAATGCAAAACTCTGATGCCGAACTGAAGCATATTCGCCGCTACGCAGAATGGGTCAAAGAGAACCAAATCCAGATGGAAGGCTATCTTGATCCCGAGCCATCCATGATTTATAAAGATGGGTTTGGCAACAACTTTGTGCGATCCAAGTTCAGGATTAAATTCGTCTCGTACAAGGCAAGCAATGACTTGCTTTACGATGAGTGGTTCCCGAAAAAACAAACGTTTGAGAAAGGTGTTTGGTACGAAGGCTACGCCGATATTTCTCTATCCACTAATGTAGGCGGCGATTGGGGAAATACGTTGAAGGTCGATCCGAATGCAAGTTTGTTCCGCAATCATATCATTAGAAAGGCGGACTCGAACTAGATGCGCAAACCTAAATTCATACGAATCACGTTGAGCATGCTGCTGGCATGCTCTTTTTTATTGTCGTGCTTTCCGTTTCTTACGAATGCCGCGACACCGGCTGTCCGGGTAGATGAGGGTAAGATCAAATTTGAAATCACTAGCACAGCAGCAACCTCGTCCATCCGCTACAGAACGGTAGGTTGGACGGTGCGTCGTGACCAACTCTGCACGAATACATCATCCAAACAGTGCAGTGATCCGCGTAACGGCAGTCACGCATCATTTGTCAATCAACAGGTGCGTCAAGTCGCGCAAAATCCGAACCCCCCAATTCCCGGAGAGCCGGTCACGACCTACTACGAAGTCAGTGAAGATTTAGTAACGGACGGCATGTGGCAAGCAGGCATGGGAGACATCAAGGACAACGACGACCTGTACTTGTACGCAATCATGGTTTCCGTCGATGGCAATGGAAACGTGCGCAAAGGCCCATTTTACACGTTAGAAGGAATCAAGAACGCTGAACCTTGGGCGCACCCGGATGATCTCGATGATTACTTTGGGATTCACGTCCCCTATCGCAGCGCGAATTTTCCTGTCGATGTCGTTGCGAAAACCGTGGGAGGAACGATCCTCAAGCAGCCTGAGGTCACGTTCCATAAGGGTGACTACAAAGTCGGCGAGACGATCAACCACGAGTTTCCTGCGACGATTGAGGATAACGGGAAAACGTACAGTATTGTCCGCTCCTACCTATCGCCGAAGAAGGACCTAACGCAGAAAAGCTGGTTACAGGAAAATCCGGATACAAATCCGAAGGTGCGAACGCGAAGCTTCACGGCGGCGCTTGGCGGAACGGACGCGATTGCCGAATACGCTGAAAATAACCCGGTAAAGGCGATCTATCAAAAGGAAGATGGTACGAAGCTCAAGGAAGTCGACAAAGGCGTCTACGAGACTGGAGAGGAAGTGAACTATACGTTTGATCCGCAGCTCACATCTGGCGGCCAGACCTATGAAATTGTTCGCACATATATCACAAACAACAAGAAGCCGGATGAGAAGCTATTCATACAAGAAAAAGGCGACGCGAAGCTGCTCGAACGCTCCATCTTGGTTGGCTCTGGCGGCTCCAATTTCGTCGGCATCTATAAAATTCCTTCCCCGATTACCGTGACCTCCCGTATCGACGCACCAGATAACGTCGAGGCTTCAGTTACCACGGTTGATGGGAATTTTGTATTTGAAGCGAAGTCACCCGTGCCGCTCAAAACGTATGAGATCACAAAAATAGAGAACGCAACATTCGTTACGCCTAACGATAAGTCCGGCTCACTCAGCGGGCTGACGGCAAGTAAATCGCTGCCGATCAAAATTCCATTCACATCCGGCTCCAGCATTACCGTCAAAATCACGGTCGTCGTGAAAGATGCTAATGGTAACAGCGGAGATTCCACCTCGGATCACACCGTACGCAAAGGCGACAGTGACGGCGGCGATACCTCGTTACCTGGCACGAGCCAGCAAGTCGAGGCGATGGATGCCACGGCATCGGCGATCATAAAGGCGGATTCTCGCGGCGCTGAACGATTTGACGTTTTAAAGGGAATACCGACCTCTGAAAGCCTTTATGTTAACGCGAGCGCCAAAGCGTATTTGTATCGCAACACGTTCACAGAAGTGAAAGGCTCGAAATCGTATCCGATTACAGTCAGTCGCACCTATACGCTGAGATGGACGGAATATGTTCCCGGCCCGCCGGATAGCGAAGGTCATTCGACCACGATTCCGGTATCCCGATCCGACACGCAAACGGTCACCCAAAGCTACAGTGTGGAACGAAAGTACAGCTATTGGCTGGTAGACCGTTTGGAAGTGTACGGCTTACAGAAGGCGACAGTCGCCAACTATGCCCTGCCCTCCGGTTCGGTAACGCTGCAAGCAAACGGGTATACCGCACCGTCTGTTTCCGCCACCCATGATGCAGCGGTCTCGTCCCATATTACGGACCCGGTGTATCGCAACGTTGTGCTTTCCGGTCAAACGGTTTACGGCGGCTCCAGTAGACCTTCGGTTCCAAGCGAGAACTGGAAGTCAGAGGCTGAAAATGCGGTCGGGAAAATCAAGGTCAAGAACGACACGGTCGTCTTTAATGGACAAACGATCATGGACAATCGGACGGTGGAGGAAACGGCTCCTGCTCCGGGGGCGATTCCCGCATCTCCCATGATCGGTCAGGATGTTTTATATGGTTCGGGATTTGTCATCGATGCGACTAAAACGAACAAGGGGAGCCAGCCAAGCACGGGGACGATTTATTATACGCTGGTCAAGGGCATCGGAGGCGGGTCGAACCAAAGCTTCCCGATCAACGGCATCAATCCGGTGACGGTGCATACCCCCGTCGTCAATCTGGCATCTGTAGCCGACGATCAGGCGCACAATCAGAAAACGGTGCCGACAGCCGATCGTTCGGCGCTTATTCTGGATCGCTCCTTTACCGTGACGATTCCTACCAGCGGGCCGCACCGAGACATTATCGGCTACGGCAATCGGGACTATGCCAAATATGTGCGAGACAAGCAGGTAAGGTTCCCATTCGATGTATACAAGGCTGACCACGCAACGTTGATTCCGAAGGACACCTGGACTTCGATTCCTGTCGGCCAGCTTACAACCACTTTTTACATGCCCGTTTGGGTAGATGAGGGAAATTATGATGTACTATTCCGAACGTTTGCCGAAAACAGTCCGGCTTCATTCACATCACAAAGTAATGCCAATTTGGACTTAACTAATCATGTGGCGACGCAAGTTGTGGCGGTTGAGGTTATTGGCCGTCTGTTCGACTTCCGAATTACCGATGTTGCCGACTACCAGTGGGAAAAGGTGTTCAGAACGGCGGCAGGCAGTGCGACGCCGACCGGAAATAGCTATTGGGTTGGTACAAAAGGTATCGACGGCGCGACGCGCGGCAATACGGCCCCTTACGTGCTGCCGATTCGGCCCGGCAGTCACCCGGAGAGCGGAAAGAAAAATGTTGTTGTAAAAACAGGCTATCACTTCAAATTTGAGGTCAAAACGCTCGGCAACATGTTCAGCGCGGGCGACGGGATTAAAATCACGCCTACCTTTTATTTCGTTGACAAGCAGGGCAAAAACCGACAACAGGTGGACTTGTACTATCATTCGGGAACCAAGCGGTTTATTCGGATCGGCTCCACGGAAGACACCGAGCAGCGGCTGGTGACGCTTGATACCCGTATGCGCAATGTGTCGCAGCAGGAGTTATCCAATACTGCCAGTTCACTTTGGAGGGTGAATGGTTCTTCTGGCAGTCAGACATCGTATGTACAGCAGTATTTGAAGGAAGCGGCGCAAAAGCGGATTTACGTCGGCGGCTACGACGGAATGTTACTTCCTTCGCAGCTTCGGATGTTTATCGGCAGTATGCAGGTGCCGTCCGGCATTGATACTGCACGAGCTAATGCCTCGGTGCAGCGCTGGTTTGGCGAGTATAGCCTTCCCGCTGCTCCCTATGCAGTGCCAGCAGGCATGAATCTGGCCGAGTACGGACGTACCCACCGGTTGGACGACAATGCGCCGATCTTCCTGCGTGACGGCTATTTTGTAGTCAATTTTGACATCGAAACCATTCGCAATAAGGACATTGCTCACCCGCATTTGCAGTATAAAAATGCGCCGCTGGACAACCAGTGGCAGATGGAAGGTTTTCAGCGCAGTTTTGTCGATCCTTACGGGGGGATGTTCTCTTTGCTAGACGGGGACGTTGTGTTTTATCACGCCGACTTGTCTAGCTACGACGATTTTGGTACGGGCGGCACCCATTAAAGACAGCATATCGTTTGGGAGGAAAAGAGCATGATTGAGAAGTTGAAGATTGCCACATCTGAGGATGAGGCTTATTTTTATTCCGCCTCCATCGAGAAGGATACAGAACGCGGTTGTATTGGGCATGTGCGCGGTGATTTCGGCAAAGATGGGGAGGCATTCTGGGCGACTTGGTTCGAACATATCTCTTCGTTGAAAACTCCTGATTTTCGGGAGGAGCTTGGAGCGGTCATTCAAGCGTTGACGGAACAGGGGCTGCTTCAAAACCGCAGTGGCATGCACGATTTTTGTATAAAACATCCAGAGGCCCGTCTACCAAGCGCACGGCACAGCGATGTCTATGGCTTTTGTTTACAGACGGCAAAGCATCGTTACTATCTGCGATGCTTTCCGCGTGCCGGCGACTATAACTTCTATTTATATTGCTTTGCCCGGCCGGAGCGAATGAATGAATTTTCGTCGCCCCTCCATTCCCCTTCATCGGCACCACTAAAGCAGAAGTCTGAACTGGAACGATAGGAGGATGCACTTCTATGAATGATCTTGCCCGTTACCGGTTGCTGACCGGAGCATCTATTCCCCCTGCAGCGAAGCTGCTGTACAGCTATTTGTTGGATCGTGCAGGCGGGCGAAACGGCGCGGTACTGCTTTCGTCCAGGCGACTTGCGTCAGAGGTGGGTCTTTCCACTTCTGCTGTGCGTCGCAACCTACATCGGCTTCAGCAAAATGGACTTATTCGGCTCACGCCAAGATATTCCGAGGAAGGCATTCGTCTGACGAACCAAATTACCTTCGTATAAGGAGGTGCGACCGGTGACAGCAAAGTTACAGCGAATCGCCGAGCTTGCCGCGAGTACGGCCCACGCGGTTTCAGATCATCCCGAGCGCTGGGCCGATTTTTTACGGACGGCAGCCTGGAACTACAAGTATCCGTTTCAGGATCAACTGTTGATCTACGCGCAGCGTCCAGATGCTACAGCCTGCGCGGCGATTGAAATCTGGAACAATCGGTTGAACCGGTGGGTAAAGCGCGGCGCAAAAGGCATCGCGTTGATCGAGGATCGGGGCAGTCATTTGGGGTTGCGTCATGTCTTCGATGTGTCAGATACGCAGAGCCGAAGCCGACAAACCGTCCCCCTGTGGCGCATGGAGGTGCCGGACACGGAGGCTGTCATTGAAACGCTGGAAAATGCGTTTGGCAGTGAATCGGGATCGGGGATGGAACTGGTTGACGCGCTGTTGTCCGCTGCCCGAAACGCGGTGGAGGATCATAGCGCCGATTACGTGCGGATGCTGCTCACCGAACGCGACAGCAGCCTGCTGGAAGAACTGGATGAGCCGCATGTAGAACTGCTGTTCAGGGAAGCCGCACAATACGCGGTCGCCTTTATGGCGCTGACACGCTGCGGTTTGGAACCCTCCCATTACATCAGCGTTGACGATCTGTCCGGCGTCGGCTATTTCAATACGCTCCCTGCGCTCTCTCATTTGGGCGCGGCGATCAGCGACGTAGCTGAAACCATGCTGCGTGAGATTGAATCCACCGTCCGGGCGATGCGCCGCGATGAGCAGCGAAAAAAAGAGCGTCAGGCCAGCCGTACCGTTGCAAGGCCAGAATCCTTGCCGCAAAATGAAGCTAAAGCACGCGAAAGGATGATGAAACATGGAACTGACCTACACGCCGAACGGGGATTACCTCCTGCCCGACCTGACGATGGCCGATCCGATGAGGTTCGGGAAATATGGGATGTTGCGCAAGACGTTTCTCAAGGACCAACGGAGGGGAACCTACGCCCATCTGATGCTGTCGGAGCAGTTGAATCAGCATCTGGCGGACATCGACCGGACAGCGCGGGAGCAGATCGACCTGACGATGCAGGAACTGATCCGGCAGTATCCAGCACCGGAGAAGGCGACCGACCCGATGGGCTGGATGGGTCACATGAACAGCCTGAAGCAACAGGCCGAGGAACTGATTCTCGCAGAGTTGATTTATCACTAAAATGGTACGACCGGGAAACGGAGGACAGAAGTCTTCCGTTTTTTCATGACCAGACGGTCATCAACGACATGCTCCGCGCTGCACCGCTTTCAGAGAGCAAGGCAGCTATAGAAGCATTTTACGGCATACATGAGGACAATCGGGAACGAACGCTGTATATACGCAACTTGTTCCCAGCAGGAATCACCGAGTTGACACTAGCCGACGGCACGCAAGCCGGATTTGAGCCGTACCTCAACGTGTTGCGTCTTTGGACAGGCACGGCAGAACGCAAGACGGCGCAGAGCTTTTACGATTGGTCGGTTATTGCCGGGCATATCGACAGCATGATCATCCTTAACGAGTTTGATCCTGCTCGAAAGTCGATGCCTTCTATTCAGCAACAGACCTTATGGGTGGAACAAGCGGAGAGCGATAAAGCCTCCGCTTTTTCACTTCCACAAGCTGCAATCGACACCGTTCTGCAAAACGGCAGCGGCATTGAGAACGGGAAACTTCGCGTTGCGCTCTTTTTCCAACAGTCGTTATCCGCGCAAGAAAACGCGGATTTTCTGAAACGGGAATATGGCACTGGCGGACGCCTTTCTGCCTTGATCGGCACGGATATTCATGAAAATCACGATAGTAAGGGGATTACGCTGACACGCGGTTCCATTATGAACCCGAATGTACGGGTTGTGTTGCCGTGGATCAAGGTACAGAAGCGTATCGGTGAGTTGCTGGCAGCAGGTCGCTACCTGAACCGTCAGGAAGAAGAGCGATTGCCTGCTTATGCCGAGCAACAGGAGGAGCAGCGCAGGCAACGAATATCGGAAACAACGGAACACATCCAACCGCTATCCGAATGGCAATCGAATGAATCACAGCAAATACAAACACCCAATCGGGTTCATGCGCATTATGCCTATGCCGAGGGCAGCAAAGTCTTTATCGGTGCGGATGAATTCGAAATTGCGCAACTGGAGCCGCGAAAGGTTGTGCTGCAGAACGTTCAATTTCCGTTATTCATGCAGGAAATGAACCGCCGGGATTTCGAACGCATGCTGCGCGAGAATCCACTGAACGATCATCTAATTTCCGGCCAGCAGGAATTGGATTCGGAACATGCGGAATGGGATATGGAACCGGTGGACGAACCGGAGCAAGCGACACAAGCAGACGAGGACAGGATATCTCTCGGCACTTCTTCTCCTGCCACGCCCGAGAACCAACTTGAATCGACTACAGCCAGCAACTACCGGATTACGAATAACGATTTGGGACACGGCGGAGCGAAAACCAAGTACAAATGGAACGTGGAAGCCATTCGGCTGCTCGGGCAACTGGAGAAGGATAACCGTCAGGCGACAGTGGATGAACAAACCGTGCTTGCCCGCTATGTTGGTTGGGGCGGGATTCCACAGGCATTCGATGAAGGAAATCCACAATGGGGAACGGAGTATGCGGAACTGCGAGATTTACTGGACCCGGAGGAATATGAGTCTGCCCGTGCCTCCACGTTGAATGCGCATTACACCTCTCCAATCGTCATCAAGGCGATGTACGAATGCCTGGAGAGGATGGGCTTCCGTAGCGGTAATATTTTGGAGCCGTCTTGCGGCATCGGCAATTTTTTCGGTCTATTGCCGGAGTCATTTCAGGACGCTCGGCTGTTTGGCGTGGAGTTGGACAGCATCACCGGGCGCATCGCGCGGCAGCTTTACCCACAAGTATCGATTGCTGTCAGCGGCTACGAGCAGACCAGCTTGCCGGACAGTTTTTTTGACCTCGCGGTTGGCAACGTGCCGTTCGGCAGCTACGGCGTGGCCGACAAAAAATACGATAAGCACAAGTTTCTGATTCACGACTACTTTTTTGCGAAGACGCTGGATAAGGTTCGTCCAGGCGGGATTGTCGCCTTCATTACGTCGAAAGGGACGATGGACAAACAAAACCCAACCGTCCGAAAATACATCGCGGAACGGGCCGCGCTGCTCGGCGCGGTGCGTCTGCCTAGCAATGCGTTCCTGGCGAATGCCGGAACCGAAGTGACCGCCGACATTTTGTTTTTGCAAAAACGGGACCGGATGGTGGCTGTCAGCGAGCAAACCGAGGAATGGCTTTCGCTCGGCGTTACGGCAGAGGATGTGCCGGTGAATAGCTACTTTGCAGCCCGCCCCGAAATGGTGCTTGGTACGATGGCCTACGATGACCGGATGTACGGCAATCAACAGGAAACGACCTGCCGGCCCTACCCGGACGCTCCTTTGGACGAGCTTTTGCGTGAGGCACTGACGAACATCCATGCGGAGTGGGTCGAGTTGGAACGGGAGGAACAGCCGGAGGAGGAAGAGGTCTCCCTGCTTGCCGACCCGTCCGTTCGTAATTTCAGCTTTGCGCTGGTCGAGGGACGAATCTATTTTCGGGAAAACAGCCGGATGCGGCCGGTTGAAACATCAGCAACTGCGGCGGGTCGTATCAAGGGCATGATTCAGCTTCGGGACACGGTGCGCGAACTGATCGAATACCAGACCGAGGATTACAGCGACGAAGCGATAAGGGAGCAGCAGCGCAAGCTGGATACGCAATATGAACGGTTCACAGCGCAATACGGCCTGATTAACAGTCGCGCCAATAGCCTTGCCTTTTCGGATGACAGCTCGTACTTCCTTCTCTGTTCGTTGGAAGTCATAGATGAGGAAGGACGGTTGCTACGTAAGGCGGATATGTTCACGAAGCGTACCATTCGGCAACGAGCCAACATCAAACAGGTGGATACGGCCTCGGAGGCGCTGGCGGTTTCCATCGGTACGAAAGCTCGCGTCGATCTGCCGTATATGGCAGAGTTGACCGGACTCGCGCAGGAACAGCTTGTGCAGGAGCTTCGCGGCGTGATCTTCCCGAATCCTGAGAATCTGGACGAAGAAGGACAACCGACCTACGAAACAGCGGATGCGTATTTATCGGGCAATGTGCGTGAAAAGCTGCGCGCTGCCAAACAGTTTGCGGCCTATGACACCGAGCGGTACGCTGAAAATGTTAGAGCGCTGGAAGCCGTGCAGCCGAAGGACTTGGACGCTTCCGAGATTGATGTGCGACTGGGCGCAACCTGGCTGCCGCCGGAAGTCATTCGGGCATTCATTTTCGAACTGGTGGATACGCCGTATATGTACCAAACCTCCATCAATGTGATGTATTCTGGCTACACAGCAGCCTGGAACGTCAAAGGCAAAAGCGATGATCGCAGTAACAATATTAAGGCTAATGTCACCTATGGTACGAATCGCATCAATGCGTACAAAATTCTCGAAGACACGCTGAATCTGCGGGATGTAAGAATTTTCGATACGGCCGTTGAGAACGGTGTGGAAAAGCGGGTGCTGAACAAGCAGGAAACGGCTATCGCACAGCAAAAGCAGGAAGCCATGAAGGAAGCGTTTCGAGACTGGATATGGCAAGATCCGCAGCGCCGGGAGCAGCTCACGCGACTGTACAATGATCGGTTCAATTCCATCCGTCCGCGCGAATATGATGGAAGTCATATCCGCTTCACCGGGATGAATCCGGAAATCCGGTTGCGGCAGCATCAGGTCAATGCGGTTGCCCGCACGCTCTACGGCGGCAATTCCCTGTTCGCCCATTGCGTCGGCGCGGGCAAAACCTTTGCAATGACCGCCGCGGCTATGGAAAGCAAGCATTTGGGCCTGTGCAACAAAAGCATGCTGGTTGTTCCTAATCATCTGACCGAGCAATGGGCAGCGGAATTTTTGATGCTCTATCCGTCCGCGAACGTGCTGGTCGCCACCAAGAAGGATTTTGAAACGAAGAACCGGAAGACGTTCTGCGCACGGATTGCCACCGGCGATTACGACGCGATTATTATCGGCCACTCGCAATTTGAAAAAATTCCGATCTCGGCGGAGCGCCAGCGGCAGCAGCTTTACGAGCAAATATCCGAAATCACAAGCGGCATCCGCGAGCTAAAGGAAGCCAAGGGCGAGCGGTACGCCATCAAGCAGCTTGAGCGGACAAAGAAGACGCTGCAGGTCAAGCTGGAGAAGCTGAGCGACGCGAGCCGTAAGGATGATGTGGTCACCTTCGAGGAACTCGGCATAGATCGATTGTTCGTCGACGAAGCAGACTCGTATAAAAATCTGTTCCTTTATACGAAAATGCGCAACGTCGCCGGGCTGTCGCAAACCGAAGCGCAGAAGTCGTCGGACATGTTTGCCAAGTGCCGCTATTTGGATGAATTGACCGAAGGACGGGGCATTATTTTTGCCACGGGTACGCCGATCTCCAACTCCATCACCGAGATGTACACGATGCAGCGCTACTTGCAATACGAGCGGCTACGCGGGCAAGGCTTGCAGCACTTTGATTCGTGGGCTTCGACATTTGGCGAAACAGTTACCGCCATCGAATTGGCACCAGAAGGAACGGGCTATCGCGCGAAAACGCGGTTTGCCCGTTTTTATAATTTGCCGGAGCTGATGAACGTTTTTAAGGAAGTGGCGGACATTCAGACGGCGGATATGCTCCAGCTTCCGGTTCCCAAAGCCTACTTCCACAACGTCGCTGTGCCGCCGAGCGATTTTCAGCGTGAGATGGTCGCGGATCTCGCCAGCCGCGCCGAACAGGTGAGAGCGAAGCGAGTAGAGCCGCATGAAGACAACATGCTCAAGATCACCAACGACGGACGCAAGCTGGCCCTCGATCAACGGCTGGCAAACGCCATGCTACCCGATGACGAAGGCAGTAAGGTAAGCGCTTGCGCGGATAACGTCTATCAGAAATGGGCCGATAGTCGTGAGCAGCGGCTCGCGCAACTGGTCTTTTGCGACCTTTCTATCCCTAAGCAAGACGGAACCTTTAATGTGTACGACGAGCTGCGGCGAAAACTGACGGAGAAAGGCGTTCCGGCAGAGGAGATCGCCTTTATTCACGACGCCAACACAGAAGTGAAGAAGAAAGAATTGTTTGCGAAAGTACGAACGGGGCAGGTTCGGGTGCTGCTTGGATCGACGTTTAAGATGGGCGTGCGTCCGTAAAGGTCAGCCAGAATCCTGGTCGATCTGCGGACGATTGAAAATTCTACCTTTGGCAAGGTAGTAGAGAAAGGTATGCACGGTGTGACCACACCACTCTATCATCAGCCTGCTTACTCGAAAGGGAAACCAGACGGGGACAATAGCACGCAGGAAAAGCCACAAGTCGGTAAACTATCGCTACCGCGACTGAATGGCGAGATGAAAAGCTGTGAACGAGGATAAAAGCTAAACTGCTTGAATGACAGTCCGATGGGCCCCATTGTGCAGCTACGGCGAAAGATAGTTGATACGCCGTATAACATGCGTAAATGTACGGTGTCCCATGTGCATTTACATGATACCGCATGTTTCCAAGCCGTAATTTACGGAAAAGGACGAACCGTCATATCCGACATCACAGCGAGCCATTTTCAATCGTCTAAACGGAGATTGCCTAAGTCGGAACGCTTGCAACAAGCTATGAGCGCAAGGCTCTGAAAATCCGATAAGGCAACGGAGTTTCCATAGTAGTCCGAGGACGGGAAAGCCGTCTACATGGCGAAGGGAAACAGGTATTCGTTTAATACTGAAAAAGGAAGGATGTGCGAGACATTGAGAAATCCTTTAGAGGTATTAAAAAGTCTAAGCACTAAGGCGTGTAACACCAAATATCGATTTCAACGGCTATATCGGAATTTGTATAACCCTGAATTTTATCTGATGGCCTACCAAAACATCTACGCAAAACCTGGCAACATGACCAAAGGCGCGGATGGAAAAACCATTGACGGCATGGGAATGGAACGTATCTCCAAGATTATCGACAGCATGAGAAATCATTCTTACCAGCCGAATCCCGCAAGACGGGTGTACATCGAGAAAGCAAACGGTAAAAAGCGGCCTCTCGGTATCCCGTCTTTCGATGACAAACTGGTGCAAGAAGTGGTTCGTCTGATGCTGGAAAGCATTTTTGAAAGTGCGTTCTCCCGCCTGTCTCATGGCTTCCGTCCGAACAAAAGCTGCCACACCGCGCTGGCGCAAATTAAAAAGGAATTCACAGGAGCGAAATGGTTCGTTGAAGGCGACATTCGCGGTTTCTTCGACAACATCGACCATCATATTATGGTGGATACGCTGCGGCGACGAATCGACGACGAATATTTTATCGCCTTGATATGGAAGTTTCTTAAAGCCGGATATTTGGAAGATTGGAAATTCCATAATACCTACTCGGGCACGGCGCAAGGCTCTATCATAAGCCCGATTCTTTCAAATATCTATCTCGACCGGTTTGATAAGCATATGGAAAAGTATATCAAATCGTTCGATAGAGGAACTGTTCATCAACGAACAAAAGAATATCGCTTCTGGGAATACAGACTCTCGGTCAAGCGCAAAGAAACCAAGGCGAGATGGAATGGTGTGTCGGACGAGGAAAAACAACTGGCTTTGCAGGAGATCAAGGCACTGAAAGCCAGCATACAGAGCGTGCATTGTCGTGATCCCTTCGATCCCACATTCCGCAGGCTCAAATATGTCAGGTATGCAGACGACTTCTTGGTCGGAATTATTGGTTCAAAGGAAGATGCCTTACAGGTTAAGCGTGATATTGGCAACTATCTTCGGGAAACATTAAAGCTCGAAATGTCCGAGGAAAAAACGCTGATTACGCACACAGCAACCAAAGCACGGTTCTTAGGCTACGATATCTGCGTCTGCCGCGATCAACAGACACACAACGGCAGGCGCAGCATGAGCAATCGAGTCTTGCTGTATATGCCGCAAGATAAGTGGCTGAAGAAACTGCTGGCCTATAAGGCTCTTCACATCAAAACGGATATAGACCATAAAGAAATCTGGAGACCTACGCATAGACGGTATCTGGTAGACAATGACGACCTTGAAATTCTGAAAAAGTACAATAGCGAAATTCTGGGGACATACAACTATTATCGATTAGCTCACAACGTCAGCAACCTCCAAAGTTTCAAATATGTGATGGAGTACAGCATGTACAGAACCTTTTGTCTGAAATATCAATGCAGTATCGGGAAACTCAAAAGAAAATACTGCATTGACGGGAAGTTCGCGGTCAAATACCAAACAACTGCGGGCGAAAAGACGCTGTTTCTGTACAATGGAGGATTCAGACGCCAAGAAATGCCGGATACGAGCCCATCCATAGACAACAATCCCGACAATATCTCGGTCACTATGGCTAGAACAAGCATGATGGACCGGATAAAAGCCCGCAAATGTGAATGGTGCGGTGGAGAGGGTGTTTCCATCCACATGCATCATGTCAGGAAACTAAAAGACCTGAAAGGCAAACGGGCTTGGGAAAAAGTGATGGTCGCTCGAAAGCGGAAAACGATGGCGCTCTGCGTTAGCTGTCATAAGAAATTACACGCCGGATTGTTAGACTAAGAATACTGGAGAGCCGTATACAGCGAGAGTTGTATGTACGGTTCGGAGGGGAGCGTTTGGAAACCTACCGCAGTAATGCGGCAAGGCGCTGGGCGCTTACCCTACGCGGGAACGAACGTTCAAACCAAGTTGATCGCGCTTCATGACCTCGATTGTCCGTGGCGACCACGCGACCTGGAGCAGCGCAGCGGGCGGATTATTCGGCAAGGCAACCAGAACCGCGAGGTTCACATCTTCCGTTATGTTACAGAGAACACGTTCGACGCTTATCTTTATCAAACGCTGGAGAACAAGCAGCGGTTTATCTCGCAGATTATGACCAGCAAATCGCCGGTACGGTCTGCCGAGGATATTGATGAGACGGCGTTGTCCTATGCCGAGGTTAAAGCGCTGGCGACCGGTAATCCGTACATCAAGGAGAAGATGGACCTCGACATTCAAGTGTCGAAGCTCAAGCTGCTCAAGGCCAATCATTTAAGCCAGCGATATGCGCTGGAGGATCGGCTGCTCAAAATGCTGCCGCAACAAATTAAGTCAACGGAGGAACGTATTGCCGGGTATGAGCAGGACGTGGCCTTGTTCATGCGCACCCAAGTGTCGGATAAGGCTAGCAGCGACGATTCCCGTTTTCCCGGTATGACCATCAAAGATTTTACGTATACGGAACGCGCTTCGGCGGGCGCAGCGCTATTAGAAGCCTGCAAGGGCATGACCTCTCCCGATCCGCAGGAAGCAGGCAGTTACATGGGCTTTTCTTTATGGCTATCGTTTGATAGCTTTGCAAAGGAATACAAAGTGACACTGCGCGGCGCTTTGGGCCATACGATTACGTTAGGACCGGATGCAGGTGGCAATATGAGTCGAATAAACAATACCTTGTCGGATTTGCCGAATAAGCTCGCTTATTGCCGTGAGCAGCTCGCAACACTCAAGCAACAGATGGTAACGGCGAAGGAGCAGATCGAGGCACCGTTCAAGCAAGAGCAGGAACTGCAAACCAAGTCCGCGCGGCTCGCGGAGTTAAATGTGCTGCTGAACATGGACAAACGGGAAAACGAAGCCGTGGACAGCGTGTCGGATGAAGAACCGGAAGCACCCGAACGGCGGGTTGCGGATCGAGAGCGATAGCAGCAATGGAAAGGTAAAATCACATGACGAAATGGACTCCGGCTTTGGGGTCCTTTTCGCATTTCTGGAGGAACGCACATGTTGTATGCCATCCCAAGCGGCGGCGGATGCTTTTGCCCAATTCTACCGCCTATTTGTTACGGAACCGATCCGACCGAGGAGGGAGAAACCGTGCCAGCATTAGAATTGATATCCAAAGGGAAGAACGGATTTGGCGACACGTATTATTACATCCGTGATTCGAACGGGGTGACCAGTCAAGTCTATGAAAGCGAGTTAGACGCATTCATGAAACAGAAAGGCGCTACAGAGTTGAGGGAAAGAAGTGCTTATCTGTATCCCAAAAAGAAGGGTAAGGCACGATGACCAAGTGCGGCAGGATGAAAGAAAATCAGCCTTACGATTAAGAGACACGAGTAATAAAGCCGTCGTCTCTTACTTACTTTTTTAGAGAGGAACTACGGTAATGAGCTATGTAAACAAGGAACAAATCGAACGTGCCAAGCAATGGGATCTGCTCACCTATCTACAATGTTTCGAACCATACGAACTGGTTCGTTGCTCACGCAACGCCTATTCGACCCGAACCCATGACAGCCTTAAAATCTCCAACGATAAATGGTTCTGGTGGTCTAGGGGGATCGGAGGTCGTTCTGCGCTGGACTACCTCATTAAAGTAAGAGGCATGTCGTTTCCCGATGCGGTGCTGCAAATTGACGGTAATCCGCCAGTTCACATGGCTCCGGCTACTTCTGCCATCCAGCAAGATGGTTCAAATGCGCGGCTGGAGCTTCCCGAACCGTATGAGACTTCGAATCGCGTCGTCGCTTATCTCTCCAAACGTGGCATTTCTCGCGATGTAATCGATTTTTGTCTCAAAACGGGACGACTGTACGAAAGCCGAATGTACCACAATGCGATTTTTGTTGGGTTTGATTTGCAAGGCACTCCGCGCTATGCGGCAATTCGCGGGACAACCAACACTCGATATCTGGGCGAAGCGCCAGGCAGCGATAAACGGTATTCGTTCGCTATACCGGCCGATGACAACGGCACCGAGCTGCATTTGTTTGAAAGTGCAATTGATCTCTTATCCTACTGCACCCTTGAGACAATTGCAGGGAAAGACTGGCGACAATCGCATCAACTGTCGCTGGCCGGGATATACAGCGCTAAGGAAAGCATCGCACCGGCTGCACTCACTAACTATTTGCAAAGCTACCCGGAAGTGAAGCGTCTGGTGTTTCATTTGGACAACGACGAACCGGGCCGTTCTGCGGCAGCGATGATTCGGCAATTATTCAGTCAAACTTATGAGATTTCTGACGAGCCGCCCTTCGTGAAAGATGTAAACGACGACCTGATGGTCTATCGTAAACAGCGCGAAGAGCCAACTCGATAAGGTATTCTGTATTTTGCTCGGCGTCGGGTGAAATCGCTGGGAACACAAGCGGTTCTGTGTTCTATTAATCTATTTCTTTGTTTGTTATAATACGGATGTACAACTGACTTGGGTGGGAAAGTATCGCCTCCAGAGCGGAGGTGATGCTTATGCAATTTTCGCTTACAGAAGTGATTATGCTCGGCATGTTCTTGCTGGCATTGCTCACATACCTGAAAAAGCGAAAATAACCCGCCCAGGTTAGCGCCGAGGGTACGGGTTATTTTCGAATAAGTCTTCTCTGGGAGGCTTCCCACCCAAATGTTGTACAGGGGAGTCGGATGGCGTCCGACTCCTTGTTTCTATTCTTATGATAGCACGGGACAATTATACGTGCAACTGATGCAAAGCATTGCGCCAATCAGACGCCTCTTTCCACCGTCAGATTATGGAATATTGCGCCATGCAGCAAAGGATGTGTGAACAACTTTAAGTGACAGACGCTGAGCGATCAGCGTCTTTTTGTCGTTTCGATGCCCCTCCCTTTTTCCCGGCAGGTGCCTTGAAGGGCAACGCGAGACGAATGTCTCGTGTTGTAGCAAGCACTGAATTTGGTCTCCCAAATTCGCTTGTTAGGGGCAAACCCCTAATACCCCTACCTCAACAGCACGCTGTTTTGTCAAGAATATAGGTTCAACAATGATCGGTATTTTTCAGAAACAGCAGAAACCATTCAGCTATTTCATGCGGGCCATTTCCTTTGAAGAAAGAAGTGAACATGATGAGAAGACGAGCGATTCGCATTCAGGTATGGGTGAACTATGATGAAAACACTAGACTCCAAGCGAGCGCGAAAAAATCGGGACTTTCACAGGAGGGTTATATTCGATCTCTCATTAATGGCTATGTTCCGAAGGCGATGCCGCCAAAAGACTATTTCGCGATGATGCGCGAGCTCCATGCCGTCGGCAATAACCTAAATCAACTCGCAGCGAAGGCCCATGCGACAGGTCATTTGGATCGGGCAGTTTTTCAGCAGGAAGCAGATCACTTGCGCCGCGCCGTCCAGCAGATTCAACAGGCCGTGACCGCACCGGAACCGAGAATCGAGCTACAAGGAAATTCTAACGTACATCCACCGTAAAGGGGACAGCGTACATGGCAACAACCGCAATATGGGATATTACCGACCGCCTCAAGCGTGTGCTGGATTATGCCACCAATCCTGATAAAACCGATCAAGCGCGTGCAGCGCATGATGATTTACATCAGGTGCTCGCTTATACCAGCGCGGATGCGAAAACTGAAAAACAGCTTTACGTGAGCGGGATCAATTGCGATCCGCTCACCGCTTACGAGCAAATGCTGCGAACCAAACGACAATTTCAAAAGACCGATGGCATTGTAGCTTTTCATGGGTATCAGGCGTTTGCTCCGGGCGAAACGACGCCGGAGGTGGCACATGCCATTGGCGTCAAACTGGCACAGGAATTATGGGGGGAGCGCTTTGAAGTCGTGGTATCGACCCATTTGGACAAGGAGCATCTGCACAATCACTTCGTCTTAAACTCGGTGTCGTTTCTGGATGGTAAACGCTATTACGATAACAAAGCCTCTTACGCGCTGATGCGGCAAACATCCGATCGACTTTGCCGGGAGCATACCTTATCGGTCATCGAGCAGCCGGAACCGGGTAAGACCAAGCATTACGGCGAGTGGCGAGCGGAACAGGAGAGCAAGCCGACTTGGCGCGGGTTGATTCGCGAGGACATCGACGCCGCTATCGCCGCTGCCATGACGGTGACGCAATTCTTCGCGATCCTTAGAAAGCAGGGTTATGAAATGAAGTCGAACGTCAAGCATTTGGCGGTACGTCCGCCGGGCAAAGAGCGGTTTGTTCGATTGCGTAGTCTTGGCGATGAATATACGGAGCATGCGATAAAAGAGCGTATTCTGCAAAACCAGTTACCGCAGCGTCAGCCACCCATGCCGTTGCCGCGGCGCAGGCGAGCCGTCATCGTTCGCAGCACCCTGCACATCAGACGTAGATTTAGCGGTCTGCAAGCCTTGTATCTGCGGTACTTATTCAAGATGGGGATTCTGCCCCATTCCCGCGCGTCCCTCAAACGGACGTCTTTTTTATTGCGCGAAGACTTGCGGCATCTGACGGCCATTACGGAGCAGACCAGGCTGCTGTGTCGTCACGGCATTTCCAGCAAAGCACAATTGTTGGCTTACCACGCTGAGCTGCAAACAGAATTGCGGCAAGGATACGGCTCCCGCAAAATGCTGTACAACCGGCTTCGCCGCTGCCAGCATCCTGAGCAAATCGAATCGTACAAGTCGCAAATTGCCGAACTTTCCCGTCAGCTTGCGAAGCTCCGAAAGGAGGTGAGGCTTTGTACGGGCATTCTTGCCCGATCCAACGAACTGGCAAACAAGCTGCAACGTAACGAGGAAGACCAATCGACACGAAGGGAGGCCAATGTCCATGAGCAGCGGAACCGAAGCGGCCGATCAGGTCGTCAGCATGAGTCTTCGTGGCATTGAGGTCATGGCGAAAATCTCCGGCGAAGGCGCGAAGCATCTGGCCGTTTATTTGTTCGCCGCCCTGCAAGGGCAAAAACGAACAAGAGGCCGCATTCGCCTGGAAAGCTTGCTGCGCAGCGGCAAGGAGCTGAAGGTGTTTGCAGTACGAAATGAAGACTTGCCGACTTTTTGCAAAGAAGCGAAGCGGTACGGTGTCCTCTATTGCGCGCTGCGTGACAAGAAAAATGTGGACGGGCTTTGCGATGTCATGGTGCGGGCCGAGGATGCGTCCAAGATCAACCGAATCGTTGAACGCTTCAAGCTGGCGACCGTAGATACGGCCAGCATCAAGCAGGAGATTGTGAAGTCCCGCAGCGAGAAGCAGTCGGACGAGCGTAAAGGAGCGGCGCAACCACCAGAGCAACATGCCGTAACACCCGAAGAAGGAACCAGCGAGCCTCCAGCTTCAAACGAGGGCGCGGCAGTCAGTGAGGATTTTTTGGACGATCTGTTGGGAAAGCCCGAGCCGGCGGCGGAGGTTCAGCCGGTAAACGCGCAGCAGGGAGCCAATCAACCGGCGGCCGAGGCGTGGGAGGTCGAGCGAACGGAACCGGAGCGTCCGCTTCCCCTCCCGCCGACACAGGAGGAGAGGACAACGGAACCATCCTCTCCGTCCGCGCCTACCTCCGAGCGCAGCGCGGCATACGAAAGGGTTACGATTGACCCTGAAAAGCCGAAGGAAAAAGTGTCCGTCCGCCAATTGCTGCGTGAAATTCGGGAGGAAAACCGGGCGGCAGAGAGCAGACGGCGGAAGCAGGTGCAGGAACCGTCGTTGCCTAAGCGCAGAGATCGCGGGAAGTCGGCGTCCGGCAGTAAAGCATCCGTTCCGATGGCCGGGAGTCGAAAGCGAGGGAAATCGAAATGAGCGAACTGGACGAGTTATTCCAGCCCCAAGTCACGACGGCCTCCGGTCAGCGTGAGCAGCCGTTCGACAAAGAAGCATGGGCGCAAAAAAAGCAAGAACTGCGGCAGTGGACGTATGAGACGATTGATACTGCCACAGCCGACATTGCGCAAAACGGCGAACAATTTCAGCATTATCTGGACGTACAAAGCCGTTTTGATCTCTACAGCGTCGCGAATGCGCTGCTTATTCTCGCGCAGCGCCCGGATGCCACTCGCATTGCTGATTTTGATAGCTGGAAAGAACAAGGCGTCTATATCCGTCGCAAGGAAACCGGCCTCTACATCTTGGAGCCAGGCGAGGAATACAAGCGGGAAGATGGGAGTACCGCAATCAGCTACAACCCCAAGAAGATGTTCGATGTTGCGCAAACAACCGCACCGAAAAAGGAATCGCCGATCTACCCGGATGACCGCACGCGCATCAAGGCATTGATGGACCGGTCACCTATTCCGATTACGATTGGAGATAGCTTGCCTGCGGAGGTTCATGCGCTTTATCAGCCGGATACGCGAAGCATCGTGATACGTCGCGGACTTGGGGCTGGTGACATTTTTCGGGCGCTCGCACAGGAGCTGGCGCATGCGGAGATTGATCGCGGCCATAACGACTACAGCCGTTCACATTACAATTTTCAAGCTTACTGTGCTGCGTATATGCTTTGCAAAAAGTTCGGCGTCGAGACGGCTACTTTCCGCTTCGGCCGGGTTCACGAACGGCTCAAGGAGTTGGAGCCGCAGCATATTCGCGCCGAGCTGACGGTGATGAAGGATGCGGCACACGACATATCCCGTCGAATGCACCGTATGCTGGCCCAGCAGCGACAGCAGCAACAGCAGCAACAGAATCGCAGCGATTCCACCACCCGCTAGTCGTGGCATGAATCTGCTTTTCATTTTTCCGTTGGGAGGAGTGGCGATGAAAGAGGAAGAACGCATCCTGAGAATGGATCATTACGAGCATGGCATTGTCATCAACGCCTTAAATGCGCTCCGCAACGACTTGATCGGCCAGCAGCGGCCGACCGATCCTGTTGACGATTTACTGCTCAAAGCGATTGACGCTCCCTATCAAAAAATAAAGCGCCGGAGTCATCATGCGGCGCGCTGAAACCGCAAGGAGTAATCTTTTACTCTTTGCGGTTTTTTTTATTCCGGTCGTGTGGGCGGCGCTGCTTGCCGCCCCTGCTTTGTCAAAGGGATTACCTGCACTTCTGCTGCATCTCAGCGAAGCGATTAACCATCCCTTCCAGATTCAATGGGTCGAGGATACGCCGCGAAGCTTGTTGCTGTTCACGCTGACTTATGGGATTTCGGTCGGCATCTACTTGGCGTCCCCGCGCAACTATCGGCGGCGCGAAGAGCATGGCAGCGCACGATGGGGCAAGGCCGGACGGATAAATGCCAAGTATCGCGACAAGCAACCGGAACAAAACAAGATTCTGACGCAGCAGGTACGCATCGGCTTGGATGGCCGCAAGCATCTCCGGAACCTGAATGTTCTTGTCGTCGGCGGTTCCGGGTCCGGCAAAACAAGGTTTTACGCCAAGCCGAATGTTATGCAGGCGCATACGTCCTTTGTCGTGCTTGATCCAAAGGGCGAGATTCTTCGCGATACCGGCCATTTGCTCAAGTCCAAAGACTACGACATCAAGGTGCTGGACCTCATCAATCCGCACCGTTCGCATGGCTACAATCCATTCGCCTATTTGCAAGACGACAAGGATGTTCTCAAGCTGGTTACCAATCTGATTCGCAATACGACTCCTAAGGGCAGCAATACAAACGATCCCTTTTGGGAGCGTTCCGAGACCGCTTTGCTGGAAGCGCTCGTGCTGTACCTCCTGTATGAAGCGCCGCCGGAAGAGCAGAACTTTCCGATGGTGATGGATATGATCGCTGCTGCTGAGGTGCGGGAAGAGGACGAAACGTACCAAAGTCCACTTGATGAGCTGTTCGAGCGGCTGGCCATGCGCGATCCGGAACACCTTGCCGTCAAGCAGTACAACATTTTCAAGCTGGCGGCGGGCAAGACGGCCAAGTCCATTTTGATTGGCCTCGGCGTTCGGTTGGAGAAGTTCAACTTGCATACGATTGCGGGGATGAGCATAGTCGACGAAATGGAATTGCCCGTTATGGGGGAGAAGAAGACGGCGATGTTTGCCGTCATTCCCGATAACGACAGCAGCTTCAACTTCATTGTCGGCATGCTCTACACACAGCTTTTTCAATGCTTGATGTACGAAGCGGACTATCGGCACGGCGGACGTCTCCCGGTTCATGTTCACTTTGTGATGGACGAGTTCGCCAATGTAGCGCTTCCCGACGAATTTGACAAGCTGCTCTCCACGATGCGCAGCCGGGAAATTTCCGTTTCTATCATTTTGCAAAATTTAGCGCAGCTCAAGGCGCTGTACAAGGACGCATGGGAATCGATTGTGGGCAACTGCGACGAATTTTTGTACTTGGGCGGCAACGAACAGTCTACCCACAAATACGTCTCGGAGCTGCTTGGTAAGGAAACGATTGACACCAATACCTACGGCCAGAGCAAGGGGAGAAACGGCAGCTACTCGATCAATTACCAGCAATCAGGCCGCGAATTGCTCACACCCGACGAGGTGAGGCTGCTGGATAACCGCTTTTGCCTGCTCTTTATTCGTGGCGAACATCCAGTCCAGGACGACAAATATGATTTGCTCAAGCATCCTCATGTCTCGCTAACGACGGATGGTAACGGTCTTCCCTTTCAGCATGGCGGCGCGGAACACGCTTTGGACTGGCAATCCGTGTTCCTTCATGAAGACGGGGATTATGAACTTCTTTCGGAAGAAGAAGTAGAGTCGCTATTTATACGAAGGGAATGATGAACTTGAAAATGAAAACGAAACGGCTGCTGGCCCTGTACATCGTGCTGATCTTAGCGGGAACCGTATTCACCTCTACCGCTTATGCAGAAGGCGATCCAATGACGACAATCAACAACCTATCTACTTTTATATTCGGTTTAATCCGTGCGATCGGCATGATTATTCTCGGTTTTGGCATTGTTCAAATTGGGTTGTCGCTAAAGTCCCATGACCCTTCTCAGCGCGCAAACGGATTTTTGACACTCGCCGGCGGAGTCATTATTACGTTTACGAAGGAAATCCTTGCCCTGATTGCCGGATGAGCTTGAAGCTTTAGCATAAGGGGGGGCGGACGATTCGTCTGTCCCCTGTTTACGGAAGGGGTGAGAATATGGCAAAAAACAGTTGGGTCATCGACAATCTCGAAAATGCCTTGGATACCTGGAACGATAAGATGAATGAAATCTGGAGCCTCGTTACGCAATCGCCAGCGGATTTTAAGGGTGGCGGCGTATGGCGTGTGATTATTGATATTCATGGTGCGTTGCAAGCTACGGGATTGGCACTCCTGGTCTTATTTTTTGTGATTGGCGTTGTGAAGACTACCGGCAGCTTTGCGGAAGTGAAAAGGCCGGAGATGGCCGTCAAGCTGTTTATCCGCTTTGTGCTCGCCAAGGCGGTCGTAACCTATGGGCTGGAGTTGATGATGGCTCTCTTTACTATTGTACAGGGGATCATCTCAACGATGATGGGACGCTCCGGGTTCGGAACGTCAGAGGCTATGGCCTTGCCGGATACGGTAGCGCAAGCGATTGAAGACGTTGGCTTCTGGCAAAGCATTCCACTGTGGATCGTCACCATTCTCGGCAGTTTGTTCATTACGGTACTATCCTTTGTGATGATCCTTTCGGTGTACGGGCGCTTTTTCCGTATCTATTTGTATACGGCAATAGCCCCCGTTCCGCTGTCCGCATTTGCGGGGGAGCCAAGCCAAAATATCGGCAAGTCGTTCCTGAAAGGGTACGCGGCAGCGTGTCTGGAAGGCGCGATTATTGTACTGGCTTGTATCATCTATTCCGCTTTTGCCACCGCTCCCCCAGCCGTCGATGCTAGTGCGGGCGCGGTTACGATGGTGTGGACGTATATTGGGGAACTCAGTGCGTCCGTAAGCATGGGCAAAAAAGCCCGTGCGCGGGTTTATGTGAATCCTGCCTTTGGCAAGGCAGCAGCGTAAAGATATAACGGGCGCGGTACGCGCCGCGCTGTCATCGACCAGTTTATCCGAAGGGGAAACCTGACGGGGAGTGCAGCATACTGGTAAAGTCGCAAGTTGGAGAAATCATCTATCCACGACTGAGCGGCGAGATGAAATGTTGTGAACGAGGATGAAAGCTACACTGCTTTAAGGATAGCCCAAGGGGGCATAGCCAAGCCAACGGCGTTAGGATGATTGAGAAGCCGTGCGTCACGGCGGAAGGAACAATTAGTTTTCCAACCGCGGTATATCCGTGACGACCAATCGCAATAAGCGAGTAACGGGCGAAAATCCCATCCGACATCACAACAAGCTATGTTCAGTAAACCTAAACGGAGATTGCCTAAACCGGAACGCTGTTTTACAGCTATGTGTAATGCCACAAGGTGATAAATCTCAAGGCGGGAGCCAAGAGAGATGACGCTGAAAATCCGGCATGGCAACGGAGCCGCCGTAGTAGTCCGAGGGCGTTAATGGCGTCCACATGGCGAAGGGCGGCAGGAAATCATCCCATACAAGATAAGGAAAGGTGCGTGAGGCACAATGAGGAGTCCTAATCGAGTATTGGAAAGTCTACGGTCAAAAGCGTGTATCAGCGATTACAGCTATGAAAGGCTGTATCGCAACCTGTACAACCCGGAGTTCTATTTGCAAGCCTATCAGAACATCTATGCCACGGCGGGCAACATGACAAAGGGAACGGATGGGTCGACAATCGATGGAATGAGTATCAAACGGATCGACAAGCTGATTGCGTCACTCAAAAATTACAGTTACCAGCCGAACCCTGCAAGAAGAACCTATATCCCAAAAAACAGCGACTCGACAAAGAAGCGCCCGCTGGGTATTCCCTCTTTCGACGATAAATTGTTGCAAGAGGTTATCCGCATGATACTGGAAAGTATCTATGAGGGTACTTTTTCGCCACGCTCTCACGGATTCAGACCGAAAAGAAGCTGTCACACAGCGTTATTGGAGGTCAAAACCCGTTTTACGGGCGTGAAATGGTTTGTTGAGGGAGATATACGTGGCTGTTTCGACAACGTAGACCACCATGTTTTGGTCAGTCTGCTTCGCCGCAGAATCAAAGACGAGCATTTTCTGGGATTGATTTGGAAGTTCCTGAAAGCCGGATATATGGAAAATTGGGTTTATCACAATACCTTATCCGGCACAGCGCAAGGCTCCGGAGCAAGTCCGATTCTTGCGAACATCTACTTGAATGAACTGGACAAATTTATGGAGCAATACGCAGGGCAATTCAATTCCGGAAAGAAACGTTTGAGAAGCTGCGAATACAACCGTTATCGGGGACACCTTGACTATCTGCGCGGCAGGAAATACAGCAAAGAGAAATGGGAATCCCTGTCGGATGAGCAAAAGAAGCAGGCACAAAGGGAAATCCGCGAAACACGAGCCAAGATGATGAGCATAGACAGCACAGACCAAATGGATGAATCTTATCGCAGAGTGGTATATATCCGCTACGCGGACGATTTTCTGATTGGCGTCATCGGAAGTAAGCGGGATGCAGAAACCCTCAAGACCGAAGTGGGGTCATTCCTCAAGGACAGCCTGAAATTGGATCTATCTGCAGACAAGACATTGGTAACAAATGCAAAAGATACAGCGCGCTTTCTTAGCTTTGACATCTATTCCAACCGTTCCAGGGACATCAAGAAGGACAAAAACGGTATGACCCGCCGCGTGTACAACGAGCGGATTAAGCTGTATGTCCCCAAGGGAAAATGGATGAACAAGCTGATCTATTACGGCGCGATGAAAATCCATTATGACGCGAGAAACGGCAATCGTGAGGTTTGGAAACCGTTCCATCGGACGCACCTATTCCACAATGACGACCTTGAAATCTTGCAACAGTATAACGCCGAAATACGGGGATTGTATAACTATTACAAAATTGCCGACAATGTTTCCGTGCTGAGCGGCTTTGGCTACATCATGAAATACAGCATGTTCAAAACATTTGCCGCGAAATACAAGACCCGTATTGGCGCAATCAAGGACAAATACAGAATGGGCAAAGACTTTGGCGTGAAATACGAAACAAAATCCGGCTCAAAAGTGATGTTGCTATACAACGAGGGCTTCCGTCACAGTGACGAAGCCGCTGCCGAAAATGTTGACGCTGAACCAAAAGTCTACGCCAACAGCAGTCCGAACAGCCTGATTGCAAGATTAAAGGCGAAAAAGTGCGAATGGTGCGGAGCGGAAAATGTGGACATGGATATTCACCATGTCCGCAAGCTGAAAGACCTGAAGGGCAGGAAAAAATGGGAAAAAGCCATGATTGCGCGAAGGCGTAAAACGATGGCTCTCTGCGAACACTGCCACGTACAGTTACACGCTGGAAACTTAGACTGATTTCTGGAGAGCCGGATACATTGAGAGGTGTATGTCCGGTTCGGAGGGGAGTGCTTGGAAACCTGCCGCCGCAATGCGGTAAGGCGCCGGGCGCTTACCCTACTTTTCAACATGCTCGTTCTTGTCGGTACGGTAAAAATGGCAGATCGCATCGTGCGCGAAATGATGGGACTGTAACCACCTTGTGAATGATGGGAGTTATCGGATTGCTGTCAGAAAAAGCTTCAATAGCGCCAAAGCATCCTTACGCTGCTTTTCTGTGCATTGATTGAGCGCAGCCATAATCAATGCTGTTTCATCGTAAGGTGTGGAGCTCTCCTCTTGACCCAGAAGCAATTCATTAGGAGAAAGCTTGAGCAAATTGCAAATGCTGAACATCGTTTCAATGGACATCCCGGCTTTACCTCGTTCAATATCGGCGCAAAATCTTGGGACCCGTCCAATTCGTTCAGCCAGCTGTTCACGAGAAATTTCCAAAGCCTCTCGTTGCTTCCGAATGCGTTGCCCCACCTTCTTTTTATCGTAACCAATCATCAAGCGTCACCTCTTTAAAGGGGATGAGTTTATAACTCCCATTATGGAGAAGCACACAATTGACATAAATGAGATTAAAACTTACCATCGAAGTAGTCTTCTAACATACACCGTATTTCATTCAAAAATGTCGGCTCTCACAATAAAAACGGGAGGATGGATAAATGAACGAATTGTTAAGAAAGCTGGAAGAGGAGCGGCGAAAGCTGAATACGCTTGGTGAACAGTTAATAAAGCAATCCATTTCTTTATCCGGCCATCAAGCATTTCAAGAGCAAAGTCAGAAGGTCGATCAGCTAGTAGCCTGCTATCATCACATGAAAGCCAAGCAGAAGCAGCAGGTAAGGTAAAAGAGTTGTGGGGGGGAAGCAGGTAATGGAAATTCCACCGTGGTTTCGAACAGCTATTCAAGGTCGATTGGACTACGTTTCTGCACGATTCGAGCATCATCCTGATCTCAAGCGTGTTCGTGCTGAAGAAAAGAAGGCTTTTCAAGTCTTGTTTGTTGGTATGGATATTGGTCGTATGCCTGAATTTGAAGCTTGGGAGGACAGACATCATTTTAAACAATCGATTATCAATGAGTGGTTATATTTGCAAGGGATGAAGGATGGCTTTCAGCTTGCTGTGGAACTATTGAGCAATCCTGTGCCATTTGATGACGACACACTGTTCAAACCTGAATGCAACGAGCCTGAGGCGTAGACTGCTCATCCGGGAGGGATAAAAGTGGAAGTGAAAATCAACCGGGAAATCCGGGATTATACGGAAAGCTTGTTCTTCGGACTGTCCTTGCGGCAGTTCTTTTTTTCTGTTCTGGCGGTCGCTGCGGCGATTGGACTGTATTTCGGGCTGCGCAGTCATTTTGGACTGGAAACGCTCAGTTGGATGTGCATATTGGGGGCAGCTCCCTGCGCCGCGCTCGGGTTTATCCGCTATCACGGTATGACGGCGGAGCAACTATTGTGGGCGTATGTGAAGTCGGAGTTTCTGATGCCAAGACGGCTTGTCTTCCGCTCGACCAACATATACTACGAAGCGCTGAAAGGAAGCCTGCACAAGCGTGAGCAAGAAAGGATGAAGCGCAATGATTAAGACGCTCAGGCGGACCATGAAGCAGGACAAGGAGCGGTCTGTCATTCCCAAAAGCGTACAACAAGCGATCCCGATCCGCGCCATCTGGCCGGACGGGATTTTTGCTGTCGGCAACAAGTTCTCGAAGTCGTTCCGTTTCGCGGACATAAATTACGCTGTCGCATCGAGAGAGGACAAGGAGACGATGTTCCTTTCCTACTCCGAATTGCTTAATTCGTTTGACAGCGGCGCAACGACGAAGATTACGATTCACAATCGGCGGCTGAATCAGGCAGATGTAGAACGTTCCATTCTTATTCCGCTCCAGCACGACGGGCTGGATGTGTATCGGCAGGAGTACAACGACATGTTGCTTGGTAAAGCGACTGATGGCAACACAAATGGGACGATTCAAGAGAAATACATCACCATCTCCGTGGTTAAAAAGAATGTGGATGAAGCTCGCCATTACTTCGCGCGGGTCGGCACGGAGTTGACGGCGCATTTCTCTCGTCTCGGCTCGAAATGTACCGAGCTTGATGCGACTGACCGCCTGCGCATTCTGCATGACTTCTTCCGGATTGGCGAGGAAGCCGATTTTCGCTTCGACATGCAGGAGATGATGCGCAAGGGTCACGATTTCAAGGATTACATTTGCCCGGACACCTTCGAGTTTGCCAAAGATCATTTTCGGATGGGCGAATACTACGGTCGGGTCATCTTTCTGCGTGATTACGCCAGCTACATCAAGGACAGCATGGTAGCTGAACTGTGCGACTTGAACCGCAACTTGCTTCTATCGCTCGATGTGATCCCGATTCCGACCGACGAAGCTGTCCGCGAAGTGGAGAATCGACTGCTCGGTGTGGAAACGAACATTACGAATTGGCAACGGCGGCAAAATCGCAACAACAACTTTTCTGCTGTCATCCCTTACGACATGGAGCAGCAGCGCAAAGAAAGCAAGGAATTTCTTAGCGACCTGACCACACGCGACCAGCGGATGATGTTCGGACTACTTACGATGGTGCATGTCGCGGACAGCAAAGAACAACTCGATAGCGATACGGAGACATTGCTCACTACGGCCCGCAAGCATTTGTGCCAGTTTTCTACGCTCTCCTATCAGCAAATGGACGGTTTGAATACGGTGCTACCGTATGGGCTGCGAAAGGTTCATGCTTTGCGGACGCTCACGACTGAAAGTACGGCTGTCTTTATCCCGTTTCGAGCGCAGGAGATCGTGCATCCGGACGGCATTTATTACGGGCAAAACATCATCAGCAAAAATATGGTCGTCGCCAATCGAAAGCAACTGCTGAATGGAAACAGCTTTATCCTTGGCGTATCCGGTTCCGGTAAAAGCTTTGCCGCAAAACGGGAAATCGTCAACCAGATATTGGCGAGCGATGACGACATTATCCTGATTGACCCGGAGCGGGAGTATTCCGCTCTGGTAAATGCGCTGGGTGGCGAGACGATTCACATTTCTGCTACTTCGTCGAACCATATCAATGCGATGGATATGAACCGGGATTATGGCGACGGAGCCAATCCGATCATTCTTAAATCGGAATTCGTCCTGTCGTTGTGCGAGCAGTTGATCGGAGGACATCAGCTTGGAGCCAAGGAGAAGTCGCTCATCGATCGCTGTACCGCCGCTGTGTACCGCAAGTATTTGCGGAGCAACTATAAGGGACAGCCGCCGACATTGCAGGATTTTCGCGCGGAGCTGCTCAAGCAAGCAGAACCGGAGGCTCAGGACATCGCGCTGGCTATTGAATTATTTACTTCCGGCAGTCTGAATACGTTCGCCCAATCGACCAACGTCAACGTCCACAATCGGCTGATTTGCTACGATATTCTCGACTTGGGCAAGCAGCTTCTTCCCATCGGCATGCTGGTCGTACTCGACAACATCTTGAATCGGATTACGCAAAATCGCGCCAGAGGCAAGAATACGTTTATCTTTATTGATGAAATCTACCTTTTGTTTCAGCACGAATACAGCGCCAACTTCCTGTTCACGCTCTGGAAGCGTGTCCGAAAGTATGGCGCTTTTTGCACAGGGATTACGCAAAATGTGGACGATCTACTGCAAAGCCATACAGCCCGCACCATGCTCGCAAACAGTGAATTCATCGTCATGCTGAATCAGGCCAGCACCGACCGGATGGAGCTTGCCGAGTTGCTCAACATTTCGGATCTGCAACTGTCTTACATTACGAATGTTGACGCCGGGAATGGACTGATGAAGGTCGGCAGTTCCCTTGTACCGTTTAACGATAAGTTCCCGCGGCACACGAAACTGTATAACTTGATGACGACGAAGCCCGGCGAGCGGTAATAATCATTATGATCGTCGCGGCGCTGCTTTCCTCACCGTTCGGCATTTTTGTGGCTGACGAAAATACAGGACCCGACACAAAAAAATGATTCAAATCTTAGAGGAAATGGACGCCCAGTTTGCCGCTCGCATAGAGTGTTTACAATGGATCAACAGAGAGAGGAGTTGCTGCAGGCTGTTTTTTGGGATATGAATCAGATCGACTCGCAGCTCGAAACACTAGAGCATACAAGAACCGTTGCCGTTGAACAGAGTGATGGAAGTGTGGAGGAACAGTCGGTAACAGAATACGAGCACGTCCTGCAACTGTCGATTTCTACCCGAACAGCAGAGCAGCAAGCGACGCTCTATGGTTTTTCCACGGAACAGGTCGATTTGACGAATGAACTTCTATCGGTTGAATTTCGTCCCATGATGATGGCCATTCTTGGGAAGAACGGTGATACCGGATTAACGTCCGAACAGTCTGCGGCGGTTATATCCGATTTGCCCGCTGGTGTGCTTGGAAGCCAGGCTGTCGAACTGGCATTGACTCGGTTGGGCGATCCATACAGCCAGCTAAAAGCAGGAAAAGATAACTATACCGATTGTAGTTATCTAGTACAGTGGGTATATCGGCAATTAGGCGTTGAGGTGCCCCGAACGGCGGCAGAACAGGCGCGCTTTATCGCGGAAAACGAACTTTCCCTTACCTCCAATGAGCTAATAGCGGGTGATTTGATTTTCTGGAGCTATGAGGCGAACGGGAGATTTATGAATATTACACATGTTGGCATTTATGCCGGCGAAGGCAAGGTTATCGATGCCTCCTCCAGCCGGTTACAAGTTGTTTATCGCAATGTATTTGACGCCGAATTTCAAGTGATGTATGGGAGACCATATTATCAATCCTAATACGGGGATCGATACAAGAAAGCCGCTGTGCGTGCTGCAAAGATGCACACGGCTTTTTTATGTACAGTAAGAGACTTCCTTGTCACAGATTCGGCAAGTGTCTATATCATGTGTTATAATTCTTAAGAGGTAAGGCTTAAAAAACTTCCTTCCACTGTAAAATATTCACGAAAGAAATTAGGCTTGAGCCAAGAAGAACAAAATCCTATAAAGAAGCACGAGACTCGCACAACACATTTCAGTATAGGAGAAATAAAGATAGGAGAATGATCTCTCATGTTAGACCCGATAGCATTTTCGATAGGCCAGTTTTCTGTTCACTGGTATGGAATCATTATTGGATTGGGTGCTTTACTTGGTTTGATACTGATTTCTCATGAGGGAAAGCGATTTGGCATAAAGTCCGACTTTTTTATGGATCTGGTCTTGTATGGTCTTCCCTCTGCATTAATCGGAGCACGAATCTACTATGTAGCCTTTGAATGGGAAAATTATAAGAACAATCCCTTGGAAATGATTAACATATGGCATGGGGGTATTGCCATATATGGAGCTTTGATCGCTGCCATTGCGGCTGCTGTCATTTACACACGTAAAAAAGGCTATAATTTCTGGCGTATCGCAGATATATGCGCCCCAGGTTTAATCGTCGGTCAAATGATTGGACGTTGGGGAAACTTCATGAATCAAGAGGCTCACGGCGGTTCAGTATCAGAAAGTTTTCTGAGAAACACACTTCATCTTCCGAACTTTATAGTCAACCAGATGTATATCAACGGTCAATATTACCATCCGACATTTTTGTATGAGTCTGTCTGGAGCTTTGCAGGGCTCTTATTCCTTCTTTGGCTGCGCAGACGGCCGTTTTTGCGAGCTGGCGAGTTGTTTATGAGTTACTTCATTTGGTATTCGCTTGGACGTTTTTACATTGAAGGGGTTCGCACGGATAGCTTGGTTTTTGCCGGACCGGAATGGCTTGCCTCATTCCTTAAGACGACTTGGTCGCCAATGAGCTCGTTTGGTTGGGGGATGATGGAAGCAGGAAAGAACATTCGCATATCTCAGCTAATAGCAGTGCTGATAATTATAGCAGCAGTTGTATTCATCATAATTCGTCGAAATTGGTTCAAAGATAAGGTTAGATATTCCGATCCCATTGTTCCACAAAAGTCCATGAAGCATGCACCATTGACGATTGAAGGGAAACCAACGCCAGAAGGTTGACGTCAAGCATATAAACAAACCGGAACCATGGCAACTTTAGTTGCAAGGTTCCGGTTTGTTTTCTTTTAATTTCCGTGAACAAGGATCTATAGACTCACCGTAGAGCTATGATTACGACCCTGTCAGAAACCGATATCCAAATTGTAGTTCTGGAATGAACTTTAACGTTTCTTTAAACTATCCTTATAAAATGAAAACCTACTCTAGGGAGGGGAACGCATGCTGGGAAAAAACATATTGATCATCGAAGATGATCCGAAAATAAGAAAGCTGCTTAAACTATATCTGGAAAGAGAAGGGTACGAAGTATTAGAGGCTGAAAATGGAGAAGAAGGAAAGGAGGCTTTTCAAAAGCATGATCCTTGTTTCGTCATTACAGACCTGATGATGCCGAAGCTAAGCGGTGAAGAATTATGCACGTGGATTCGCTGCGAACTCAAAAGTGATATTCCCATTATTATGTTGACGGCCAAAATTACGGAATCAGAGCGGATTGAAGGACTTCAAATGGGTGCTGATGATTATGTAACAAAGCCTTTCAGCCCTCAAGAAGTGGTCACACGGGTGAATACTGTACTTCGACGAACATCAAATCGATGCAGCAAAATTAGTTTTAAAGGATTGACAATAAAACCTTTGCGTGGAGAAGTCAAATATAACGGGAACATTGTCCCTCTTACTCAGCATGAGTTTAAACTGTTGTACTTTTTTATGAGACATCCCAATCAAATCTTATCGCGTGAGCAAATTTTATGCGAGCTTTATCCGAACGAAGAGAAAAATGTGATCGACCGCACGGTAGATGTTCATGTGGGAAAGCTAAGGGAAAAGATCGAGACATCGAGCGATGTCCCGTGTTTTTTTGAAACGATCCGTGGAATGGGGTATCGCTTTGTCGCAAATTAAGCAGTTTAGTACATGGAAGCAGCATATAACTTGGAAATTAATTGCGGTTAACGTTCTGGTCATGCTCATTGTCATCTGGCTAGTAGGTGTTTCAGTCAAGGATTTTGCTTGTGTTCTTGTAGAAAAGTATCGACTTGTCGGTGAAGATAAGAACATTTTCTTTAACAGAACCATGCATTTTTATCTGATTCGGGCAAGTTTGCTAGCAATCGTTGTTGCCGCGCTCATCCATTTTGTGTTTATCAAGAAAATACTTTCTCCTTTAAAACGTTTGACCCAATTGACACGGCAGCTAATGGACGGATCATACCCAGAGCCCATTAAAGTATCGTCAGTGGATGAAATTGGCCAATTGACTCAGTATTTTAACGATTTGACTCAGACTTTAAAGCAGACTGAAGAAAATCGCAAAAGGATGCTAAGCAACATATCTCACGATTTACGAACACCTCTTAGCAATCTAAACGGCTACCTGGAGGCATTAAGCAGCGGTGTGATTGTCGGGGATAAAGACTTGTATCTGTCACTGCTGGAAGAGTCTCAGCATATTACCCGGCTTGTGGAGCAGTTGCATCAGCTTTCTGTATGGGAGGATCGACAAGCTGCAAGCATGACTTACAGCAATATACAAATCGATGACCTGATTACTCGGTGCACGCAGTCTTTTCAATGGGAACTTCAAAGCAACAATATGGAGTTGGAAGTATCTGTTTCACAAGACGTTGTCATCGGTGACGAAGGCGGATTAAGACAGGTGTTAAACAATCTGATACAGAATGCGATAAGCTATAATACGGGACGGATGATTTGGGTGATCGGGGTTATCGAACCTCTTCAGTATCGAATCACCGTCAGTAATGTTGGCGAGCCAATACCTGAAGAGGTGCGCGGATTTGTATTTGAACGTTTTTTTCAAGCGGATCCATCGAGACATCGCGGAGAGAAAGCAAAAGGAAGCGGGCTTGGTTTGGCTATTGTAAAAGAAATTGTGAAGAAGCATGGAGGCAGAGTGGGACTGGAGTCGGAGAATAATAAACATTCGTTTTGGGTAACACTGCCTCGCAACTCGAAAAAAAATTTGAAATAACAAAACAGACCGGCATGGATTGCACCGGTTTGTTTTGCTATATGCAAAAAATTTTGGGTGTATCACTGATTTCAATTTTCTTGTAAGACTTAAAATACTGTGTAATCACATCGTGAGCATGGATCCCTAGCTTCTTCTTAAGTGGATCATAGTGGTATAGAATTTGTTCACCTGCGCTCACAATTCGATAGGTGGTTCCTAGCTTCAATGGTTTTCCTTGGATAAGAAAATGTTCAATTCGATGGCCAGGCGGATTATAAGGTTTGTAAGCCATTGTGATGCCGCTTGCCCGCATGACATATCCCCCTTTTTGGTGGAAAGGATCAGGGGAGAAGACCTGTTCCAGATTAGATTCAAAAGCCTCCAGAATCTGTTTGCCATCCAGTTCTACGGTGAAAAGCTCTGGATTTGTCGGAATGATTTGATATAAGTCCCGCAAGGTTACGAGACCTGGCAGAATAGGGGCTCCGTATCTCCAACCATGTGATAAAGCAATATCGGCTTCGACAGAATGGAGATAAGCATCGGTAATTAGTCGATCCATTGGCGTTTCATTGAGGAACATGCGATGCAGCGGTGTCTGTAGTTCCCCAATGATCTCACTTAAATGCGTTTCATGCCTTTCGTTAATTTCAACAATTAATTTGGAGATTTCCGGATCTTCTTCGAATTCATGTGCAAATAGCGGAATAAGACGATGTTGAACCTTCGTTATCATGCCGGATTCAAAATTCAGTTCAAACTGCCCAAGAAACGAAGAACTGGCTCCGGATTGAATAATCCATGTTCCATTTTGTCTAATGGGATGGGTAAGTCGATCATGACTGTGACCGCTTAAAATAATATCGATTCCTTCGATATTGGAAGCGGCTTTCACGTCCAGGGGCAGTCCCATATGGCTCAATACGATTACGAGATCACACTTATCTTCCACCCGTAATTTTCGTATGTTCCGGCTCATCTCAGCTAGATCAAGTGAGAAAGACAATCCCTCGGAAAAAGCAGGTGGCATCGTTTGATCTACAAATGAGTAGGTCCATCCCGTCATACCTATACGAATTCCGCCCATTTCTTTAATCCACTGCGTCTTAAGCGGGGCGGCAGCGGATGAAGATTTCATATTCATTGCCAGGGCCGGAAAAGAAACCTGATCCAAGAGAGCAAACAACTGTGATGGGCCATACGCATAATCCCAATTTCCTGGAACGAATGCGTCAAGCGGCATCATTTTCAATAATGGGATAATGGCTTCTCCTTTGGACAATACAAGAGGAGCTGTGCCATGAAACAAATCGCCTCCGTCGACAAAAAGGACATGGGGACGTCTTTTTTTTAGTTCTGTTACATATCGATGTATGCGCGAAAACCCTCCACATGTCATATACGAAGGTTGTGTATCATGCCAAAAAAATTCAGGATGGGCATCCAAACAACCATGCGTATCGTTTTGCTGAATTATGGTAAGTTCCATCTTCTCTCCTCTTCTCTGCAAGTGATTCATACCTACATAGTAGTATAGGCAAACCAATCATTGCCAAACCTAGCTTTATTAAAACTTAACACCCCTCCGATAGTATTGAAGCACGGTGCTTAGGAGGTCGTTTAAGATGAATGAAGGATATCGGACTTTGATCTGTGAAATATTGATATTGACCTATTTGGATATATCCCCCAGACCAAAGAAAGGAGGGAAGAATTTTCAAAACCGACAAGAAGCGCTTGCTTTTTTGAATACGGCTTGGTTTGAAGTGCTATGTGCAGGTATAGAACTGGAACCTGAAATCGTGAGAAGGAAGATGCTTCAAATTTCCAATTCTGATAGTTTGAAAAGGAAGGGACAATAGCATCCCTTCCTTACACATCTATTTTATAGCGCTTCCGCCAAATACAAATCGGTACTCCCAATGCTTCCCTTCAATTTGATCGATTCGAACCCCGCCCGATTTCTCGGAATACGTATGCAGAATTTTCCCATTTCCTAGATAGATTCCATTATGGGTAATTCGCTGCGAGGATTTATTGATTCCGGAGTAGTCACTACTTTTACTCCCCTCGTAGGACATAAAGAACATAATATCTCCAGGATGCAGCTCCCTCCAGTTTGTCGTAGTAGCTCCAATTTTCTTTACATAAGCAGCCTGGGTTCTTGAATTCCCTGGAAGAATAACTCCGGCTCCATCTTTAAAGGCTTGTCTGACGAAATCAGAACAATCGAACGTTTGGGTATTGGAACGGCTTGAACCGAATACATAAGGCGTTCCCAAGTACTTCATACCCGCGTCAATAATGCTCTTGGGCGTCCCAGATACCGGTTCAGCAGGCTTGTCCGTAACGGAACCATTCGTTTTTATGAACTGACTTTGAGTGGTTACGTACCCAGTTTGACCACGCAGGTCCTTGATTTTAAACCAATACTGATTTACTTGTTCCAATATATCGACATGTTCACCGGCTTTTAGATAACGAATGCGGTCACCGCTTAGGGAAGGCTTCTCACGAAAGTTAACACTTTTTTCGATGATTCCTTCTTGACCCGCGGCCGAAACCGTAGGTTGTCCCGCTATAATTGAGCCACAAATTAGAGCAGAAGCGAGTAAAGACAAGGTCATTTTTTTCTTCAGCATTGTAATACCTCCTGTAGTTTTGTAATTTACCGTAGCGAAAAGGATGCGCTAACGGTTTAAGCAAAGCCTATCACAGGAGGTTAGTTGGACTTGGAGGTAATTTCCCCCAATGGAGAGCTTTATCATTTCTTTAAAGAAGAAGATTAGGCTTTACGTGAGAAGGAGGTGAAGAGAATTGCAAAATATACAGATCGGATCTTTCGTTCTAAATGGGCAACTGATTCTTTATCTGAGTTATGGAGCGGGAGGCTGGTTGATGCTGCAGTATCGGCTTAGAGGCAGCTTGGAGCGTCGGATATACTTGTCCGATGCAGCGAATGCATTCTGGCTGTGGTTGCTCGTTTGGAAAGGAAGCTTTCTGATCTTTTATCCCATAGATGTGATCACACAACCCATGTCTTTACTTTATTTTGATGGTGGGGAACGCGGAAGATGGATAGCAAGTCTGGTTACGGCTTCCTATATCTGGTACAGAAATTCGAAACAAAATTTAAGCGTCAAAATGTGGATCGATATGGGGATTTGGTTTACTTTATCGGGCTGGTTGGTCTATCACTTGTTGTTGCTTATTACAGGCGAGGAGTCTTCCTTGTATCATACAGCAAACGCTGGAATGACTGTTCTTCTCCTGATCTCATTATTGGTTTCTCAAAAAGGATCCGATTCGGGAAGTGGATTAAACCATGCCGTTTGGTTTTCGATCGGAAATGTGTTGCTTTCGTTTCTGGTTGCCGATCGTCCGGTATGGTTGTTGTCCTTCAGTAAACAGCAGATCATTTTTCTATTGGCTGCCGCGTGTTTAACAGGATGGTCCTGGTTGGATGAAAAGCAACAGAAAGGAGGTCCTCATGGATAATCTTACAATCCTGGTAGCCTTTGCAGCGGGGATGCTTTCTTTTTTATCCCCTTGCGTATTTCCGCTTATCCCCGCTTATATTTCCCATTTAACAGGCTCTACCTTTCAAGATGGCAAACTTGTCGTGAATCGGTGGAATCTGAGCCTTCAGGCGTTTAGTTTTATCGTGGGGTTTAGTCTGATTTTTATTACGATGGGTGCGTCTGCAAGCTTCATTGGACGCTTCTTCGCGCAAGAACGCGAGCTGGTACAAAGAATAAGCGGTCTGTTGATTGTTGTGTTTGGTCTGCAAATGGCCGGATTTCTAAATTTTCGTCTGCTGATGTCCGGTAGAACGTGGCAAACCAAACCAACTGCGAGCCGCGGCATAATCCGTTCGCTTCTTACTGGTGTGGCGTTTGGAGCAGGTTGGAGTCCATGCGTTGGGTTGGCGTTATCGTCTATTTTGCTTCTGGCCGGATCTACGGAGACACTGTGGAACGGAATAGGGATGCTGGCCGTGTATTCGTTTGGGTTGGGAGTTCCTTTTCTATTGATTTCGTGGTTGTTGACGTATTCGATGAGCATGATGAAAAAAATGAATCGATGGATGCCTCTTCTGTCGAAAATTAACGGTTGGCTTCTTATTGGAATGGGACTGCTGCTATTTACCGGCCAATTGCAAAAGATCAGTGCTTGGCTTTCTCAATATACATTTTGGGACATTACATTCTAACAAGGGGGATCAATAGAGATGAAGAAAAGTGTGATTGCCATCATTGCCCTCGTTATGCTTGTTGCTTATGGGGCTTATGATTATTATGAAAAAAAATCGTCTGAAGGGACTTCTGTCAGGGAATCCGCAGGCCAGAATATTAAAGTGGGCATTCAAAAGGGACAACAGGCGCCGGATTTTACCTTGAATGATTTGCAAGGCAATCCTGTCAAGCTATCCGATTATAAAGGAAAAACAGTACTTATTAATTTCTGGGCAACCTGGTGTCCGCCTTGCAGAGTAGAGATGCCCCATATGCAGCGGTTTTATGAAGACTATAACCAACAAGACGTCGTCATTTTAGGGGCTAATTTAACACCGACGGAGGAGAAAACGGACAAAGTTATGTCATTTGTTAAAGACTATGGCTTGACATTTCCTATCTTATTAGATTCGGAAGGAACGATCATGCAGACGTATCAGGTCGTCGCGTATCCAACTACGTATCTGTTAGACTCCAGCGGAGTTATTCGCGAGAAATATCAAGGAGCTATCAATTATGACACCATGAAAGAAGCTGTTTCCAAAATCAAATAATGGAAAAGAGGTGTTCAACATGAATTTGCCCGTTAAAAAAATGATGTTGTTTACGTTGTCGGCGTGCCCATTAGGCAGATCTATGAACAATGTGCTTCGCGAAGTTCAAATATGTCAGGATGAACTTTCTTATGAAGTCGTACATGTGGATGTTCATCCCGACCTCGCGAACCATTACCGGATCAAGACAAATCCGACTACGCTTCTTGTAGACGCAAGCAACCAAGAGTTATATCGGTTCGAGGGCTTCAAAGAGACAGAGGAAACGCTCCGAATCATCGGACAAGTCAATAACAAATCGTTGCGGTCATCAGACGATCTTCCTGAGAACCAGGAAATTACAGAAACCTATGTTATTTATTTATATCAGAACGGTATGGCAGTGCCAGTCGAGACTTTCTATGTGAATAAAACGTCCATTAAGGCACCTCGAATTACAGCTATTGGGCAACTGTTAAATACTCGTATTGATAAATATGATAACCCGTTTCCGCCGTCTTCTGCTCTGGAAGGGGTGCATTTTGAACAAGGGATTGGCGAGGTGACGATTCTAGTTCATCCTTCGGAAGCAGAATTGGATCAGGAAAAGATGAAGATTGTATTGGAACATACCTTAGCGCCATATGGGATCAAGAGTGTAAATATAAAGTGGATAGTCAGCGGGGACTCACAGTCATAACCCTGAAGTTAACTATTCTCCCCTGTTGACAATGCCTTTCTTTAGGATGTAATATACCTATAGGGGTATGAGTAATTATATTATGTGAATCCGTAGGGTAAACTCGTACAGGATATGTAAGCCCCGGCAAAACACCAATATAGGAGGGTTACGATTTGACTGCACATTCAGAAATCAAAGCAGATCAGACGCTCGATTGCAAAGGTTTGGCCTGTCCCATGCCTATCGTCAAAACCAAGAAAGCGATGGATCAGTTGCATTCCGGGCAGGTCATCGAGGTTCAGGCAACCGATAAAGGTTCACTGGCGGACATTCAGGGCTGGGCCAAGAATACCGGCCATCACTATTTGGGCACGATTCAGAATGGCGATGTGCTTAAGCACTTTATCCGTAAATCGAGCGCGGATGAGATCAAGGAAGAGAAAAAATATCCTCACACCGTGACCAATGATGAGCTGGAGAAAAAGCTGGGCAGCGTAACCGTTCTCGATGTTCGCGAGCCTGCCGAATATGCGTTTAACCGGATTCCTGGCGCCGTCTCCATTCCGCTTGGGGAACTGGAAGAGCGCCTAGGCGAGCTGAATACCGAAGATGATATTCATGTTGTATGCCGTACCGGCACGCGCAGTGATCTGGCTTGCCAGTTGCTGTCCGAGAAGGGTTTCAAGAACGTAAAAAACGTGGAGCCCGGCATGTCTGGGTGGTCCGGACCGATAGAAAAGAACTTTCAAATCTAATCATGGACCAAGGAGGTCGTTTAAAATGAGCACGAAAGTAGCGATTATCGCAAGCAATGGTGGAATGTTCGATGCCTATAAGGTTTTCAACATCGCGACGGCATCTGCAGCAACCGACGCGGAGGTAGCCATCTTTTTCACCTTCGAAGGACTGAACCTGATTCACAAGCAGGTCCATCACCAGCTTCCGCTGCCGGCAGGCAAAGAATATTTTGCGGAAGGCTTCAAGAACGCCAACATTCCTTCCATCCCGGAACTGGTGAATATGGCGCAGGAAATGGGCGTGAAAATCATCGCCTGCCAAATGACGATGGACGTCATGAACTTAAAGAAAGAGGATTTCATTGAAGGAATCGAAGTCGGCGGCGCCGTCACATTCCTGGATTTCGCGAAGGACGCAAACGTGTCCTTGACGTTCTAATTCATCAAAGGGGGAATCAACATTGACTACTGCAACCGGACTCCGCCCGATGACAGCGGGAGAACTGACGAAAATCGTTCTGAACAAAAAAGAACTCTTCATTCTCGACGTGCGCAATCAAAGTGACTTCGACGATTGGAAAGTGGAAGGAGAGAGCGTCGAGATAATCAACATTCCGTATTTTGATTTGCTTGACGGCGTGGATCCAGTGCTAGACCAAATTCCAAGCGACAAACCTTTGCTTGTGGTATGCGCCAAGGAAGGTTCGTCCAAATTCGTGGCAGAACAATTGGTTGGAGCAGGAAGAACTAACGTCTCTTATCTGGAAGGCGGCATGAAATCTTGGAGCGAGCATTTGGAGCCGGTGAAAATCGGAGATTTGAAAGACGGGGGCTCCCTGTACCAGTTCGTGCGGATCGGAAAAGGCTGTCTTTCCTACATGGTCATTTCCAGCGGTGAAGCAGCTGTAATCGATACGCTCCGAATGACGGATGTATTCGAACGCTTCGCTGAGGAACAGGGAGCGGCCATTAAACATACGCTGGACACGCACTTGCACGCGGACCACATTTCCGGCGGGCGCAAATTGGCGGAGCAAACAGGTGCAACGTACTGGCTGCCGCCCAAGGACGCGACAGAAGTAACGTTCCAATATGAGAAACTGGAAGAAGGTCGTGAGATCTCGGTAGGGAATATCAAGATCAAAATTCAACCTATATACTCGCCGGGTCACACCATCGGAAGCACGTCGTTTATCGTGGATGATCAATATCTGCTTACGGGCGACATCCTGTTCATCGAATCGATCGGCCGCCCGGACTTGGCCGGCAAAGCAGAGGACTGGGTCGGCGATCTTCGCAACACCTTGTACAACCGTTACAAAGGCTTGGCTCAGGATTTGATCGTACTGCCTGCCCACTTCGGCAAAGTGACGGAGCTTGGAGATGGCGGCCGCGTCATGGCCCGATTGTCAGATCTCTACCGCGACAATCCGGGCTTGAACATTAAAGACGAGGAGACGTTCCGGCGGACGGTAACCGTGAATTTGCCGCCTCAACCGAACGCCTATCAGGAGATTCGACAAACGAATATGGGTAAGATTACACCGAACGAAGACGAGCAACGCGAGATGGAAATTGGTCCGAACCGCTGTGCGGTTCATGATAAATAAAGGAGGACATCAAAGTGAATACAGATATCACGGTAGATACGAAAGGTATGGCCTGCCCGATGCCGATCGTTAAGGCGAAGAAAGCCTTGGATAGTCTGCAACAAGGTCAAGTTATGGAGGTCCTGTCTACAGACAAAGGCTCCGTCAATGATTTTCAAGCCTGGGTTAAACAGACGAAACACGAACTCATTCAGCACGTCGAAGAAGACGGCGTTTATAAATTTTACGTTCGCAAAGTATAAAAAAAGCGGGACCCGGAAGGGCCCGGAAGGGCCCGCTTATTTCGCCTCGTCATATACGATAGTGATGCCAAGGGAACAGTAACTTTCTTCGGTATAATGGCCATGGGGGCAAGTTTTCGTGCTGCAAGCCATATCGATTTTCGCTTGCAGTCTTTGATTGCACACCGGGCATTTATCTTCGAAAAAGCTTTTTAAATGTTGAAGCAATCGGATCACCTTATTTCTGATAAGTTTACTTGGTTTTAATTATAACCTGTATTCAACTTGATGTCACGCATTAGAGAAAACTTTACGACAGGAGGGTGTCATGGATTTCTTACTGCTCATTGTCATGGTGCTCATCGGTCTGGTCGGCTCTTTCTTTTCAGGGTTGCTTGGTATTGGTGGCGCAATTATTAATTATCCCCTCCTACTGTATATTCCATCCCTTTTCGGTGCGGCACACTTTACAGCCCACGAAGTTTCCTCCATCAGCATGTTTCAGGTCTTTTTCGCTTCACTTGCTGGTGTTATCGCGTTCCGGAAAAAAAGCAAAAAGGGCGGAACGGGCGTCGTCAATAAACAGTTGGTCCTTTATATGGGGTGCAGCATCCTCGTCGGCAGCCTGGTCGGCGGCTTTGTTTCGGGTATGTTGAACGGAGATGTCATCAACCTGATTTACGGCATCCTTGCGGTACTGGCGGTCGTGCTAATGCTAATACCCAACAGGGGGACACAACAAGATACGGATGACCTCCGTTTCAACAAAATCATCGCCATTACTGCGGCATTTGTAGTAGGTATCGTTTCTGGAATCGTAGGGGCCGGCGGAGCGTTTATCTTAATTCCCATTATGCTCACCGTGCTCAAAATTCCCACGCGCACAACGATTGCATCCTCGCTCGCGATCGTTTTTATTTCGGCCGTTGGAGGCGTCATCGGAAAAATCACGGGCGGGGATATCCCTCTGTGGGCGACGGTATATACCGTCATCGGCAGTTTGATCGGAGCACCGATCGGCACGATGATCAGTTCGAAAATCAATGTAAAGGTACTTCGATATGGTTTGGTCGTCCTGATCGCACTTACGGCCATTAAAGTGTGGTCGTCCATTTTGTGAATGCATTAATCGTATCTGCAAACATTTGCCGCGGCAGAAGGGTTGCATTCTTTATTATTGTCCGTTAATATACCTATAGGGGTATGAGTAAATATTATGAGAGAGAAGGTATGTGACGTTGGAATTGGAAAAAGATAAAACGACAATCGTGCTCTTCAGCGGCGATTTGGATAAAGCAATCGCGGCGTTTATTATTGCGAATGGAGCGGCGGCTTATGATCACGAGGTGACAATCTTCTTCACGTTCTGGGGATTAAACGCGCTTCGCCGGGACGAACCGATAAAGACAAACAAAGGCCTTCTTGAAAAAGCTTTCGGATGGATGATGCCGCGCGGCGCGAAGAAGCTGGGTTTGTCAAAAATGAACTTCGGCGGCCTCGGGCCCCAGATGATCAAGCATGTGATGAAAAAGCACAAAGCATTGTCGTTGCCCGAGCTGGTTGAACTGGCTCAAGAACAAGGCGTTAAGTTAGTCGCTTGTACGATGACGATGGACTTGCTCGGTCTGAAACAGGAAGAATTGATCGATGGTCTGGAGTATGCAGGAGTAGCCGCATATCTGGGTGACGCCGCGAACGGAAAGGTAAACTTATTCATTTGAACAAGCGTATATGAACTTATAATTTTTTCCTTTATACTATACCCATACTCGTATAAGGAGTTGTTGGACATGAACTACGAATACACGGACGAAATCAAAACCCGGCTGCGCAGAATCGAAGGACAAGTCCGCGGGGTGCTGCGTTTGATGGAGGAAGGAAAGAGCTGCAAAGAAGTTGTGGCACAGTTGTCCGCCGTTCGCAACGCATCGGACAAGGCTATCGCGCAGATCGTTGCAGAAAATTTGCAGCAATGCATCATGGCGGAACATGCTGCCGGTAACGATACAGGAAAGATGGTCAAAGAAGCTGTGGAGCTTCTGGTTAAGAGCCGCTAATACAACAACTAACAATCTGAGGGAGTGAAAAACATGGCATTCAAAATTCCGAAAGCAACAACGCCGCAAGAAGTGGCCGCAAGGTTAAAGAATGGCGAGAAGCTGAACCTGCTTGATGTCCGGGAGCCCGACGAATGGGCATCCGGCCATGTCGCAGGCGCCAAGCACATTCCACTTGGACAGCTCACCGAGCGGCTAAAAGAACTTGATCCGTCGAAAGAGACGATCGTCATCTGCCGTAGCGGCAATCGCAGCGGTCTTGCGTGTGAATTGCTAAGCGAGAAGGGCTTCGACGTCGTAAATATGACCGGCGGATTGAACGCCTGGACAGAAAAGCTTGTATGAGGTTTTGCCTCTCTAATAACCATGGTCTGCGGCAGCTGTGTCATTATTCAGCTGTCGCAGTACTGTAGAAAGGACTTCATATGATAACACTCTTGTATATTCTTGCCGGAGCCGTGATCCTGTGGGTCCTGCGCGGCTTTTGGCCCGTTCCTTCTTTCCAATATGTGCCCTGTCATGAATTGGAGAAAGCACGAAATCAGTCAAGTGTGAAAATACTCGATGTCAGGGATGCATCGGACTATCTGCATGGGCATGTTCCCGGCTCGATCAATATATCGCTCGGACGTCTGCCTTATGTGTGGCATAAAGAGCTCTCTAACGACGACTCCGTCATTATTTTGTCCTCAAGTTGCTATCAGAGTAATAAAGCAGCCCGCATCCTGCATAAGCGCGGCTTCCGGCAGCTGTGTGCCGCGCAGGGGGATTTTTTTCAGCCGACAGGCAAACAAGTGAATACGAAAGGATGTGGAATCTTTGGACACAGGTACAATCATTAATATCGGAATCCTTGTGCTAGTCGTGTGGTTTGCATATTCGCGCTTTAAACCGGCCAAAGGACTCCGAAACCTTAACGCAGAGGAATTTAAGAGCCATATGGGCAAACCCGGCAAACCGCTGGTGATCGATGTCCGAGAACCGAATGAATATAAAGGCGGATATATTGCCGATGCGAAGAATATTCCTCTTTCGCAATTGTCCCGAAGGCTTTCCGAGATTCCCCAGGATCGTGACGTGCTGCTCTATTGCCGCAGCGGTATGCGTAGTAAAAGTGCGGCAAAAATATTGTTGAAGAACGGCCATAAGGAGATCGCCCATCTGCAAGGTGGCATCGGGGCTTGGAAAGGTAAACTGGCAAGCAAGTAAACGAGTGGTGAGCGTGGTTTAGGGCAAGGATAAAAACGGTTAAAGTATTTTAGTGAATGAATGGAGGACAATCCCATGCACGAGCGTCGCTTTAATCCTGAAAATATGGCTAAACTCGACAGTCCCGAACGTAAGGCTGTTCTTCCCCCGGAATCTTTGCTAGAGAAGCTGGCCCTGAATGAGAACGAGTCAGCAACTATTCTGGATCTTGGAGCTGGCACGGGGTATTTTTCCATCCCTGTTTCAGAGCGAACAAGTGGGACCATACTTGCCTTGGATATCGAGCCCATGATGCTGGAGGTTATTCGCAGCAAGACGAAACAGAAGCAGATAAAAAATATTCAGACCATCGAAGGCCGGCTTGAGCAGATTCCTCTGGAGGAAGAGTCGGTGGATCGTGTCATCGCGTCCCTGGTCCTGCATGAAGCGGAGCCGCTTCAACAGGCTTTGTCTGAGATTCACCGGGTCCTTCGCAGAGGCGGCCGGTGTGCATGCCTAGAGTGGGAAAAGCAGGAGACGGATCAAGGGCCGCCGCTGCACCATCGAATAGGCTCCGAGGAGTTGACACACTCGTTTGAGCAAGCCGGTTTTACCATACTGGAAACGGATCACCCCACCGGCGCACATTACGTTCTGGTCGTACAGAAATGATGTAAAGGGAGTTGTAAACGATGTTCCATTATACAGTTGAAACTACCAAAACACCTGAGCAGGCGGTTGAAGCACTGACGGAAAATTTGAAGGCGGAGAAGTTCGGCGTCCTATGGCAACTGGATATGAAGGCGAAGCTGAACGAGAAAGGCGTCGAATTCGACATGCCGTATCAGATTCTCGAGGTCTGCAACCCAGTGGAGGCCAGGCGGGTTTTGTCCGAAAATGCGTTGGTCGGATACTTCCTTCCCTGCAAACTGGCTGTGTATGTGGAGAATGAAAGGACCAAGATCGGCATGCCGAAGCCAACGGCTCTCATTGGACTTGTGGAGAATGAGGCCTTGATGAACATTGCTTCCGACATCGAGAAGCGTTTGACTGCTTGTGTTGATAAGAGCATCTGAGCCACATCCATACAACTGCTACTGAACGCTTGAGTTAGATGAACAGAAAAGGCTGGGACGGCGGGCCTTCGCCTTGTTGGATCGGTATACGTCTTCGAAGTGAAAGCTGCCGTTAGCCAATTACAAAGCGCTAAACGGGGTAAAGTAAGTATGAATGAACTTCAAAGCAGGAAGGCTAGTCTGGTCAATTGATTGAAAAATGAGCTTCCCCGATCGACGGAGGAAGCTCATTTTTCTCTACACACAATGGATACGGGCAGGGGGGCAGCAAGTCACTGCCTTCGAGCTCCATTGTAAACAGCTCAGGGTTGGTGGGAATGATGCAATACAAATCCTTAATTGTCAGCTTCCATGGCAGCATAGGAGTGCTGTATCCAGTACGGGCACCAGCCGATGCTCGAAGGTGATGAGTCGACCCGATTCGATCGATTCGGCCGACGAATGAAACGCTGGCCCTGATTGAATAATGAAGGCCTGTTCTTGCGAATTGGCCGCTTGATTCAGTCATGGCTGTGCGCACTGAGCAAAATATAGATGCTTGAAACCAGGGAAGCCAGCTTGATGTCTAGCGGCAGTCCCATATGACTATGGATGACAATCAAAGCGAAATTTCTTGCTTATAAAGGAGTATTTCGATGGTTACAGGGAAAACCCGGTGCTCTTGTCTTTAAGATGAGAGTGGCATCGCTGAGCGGACGTATCGCCCCATGACGTGCAGGGAACTGAGCTCTATGCACAATGCACAAAAAAAGTGCCAAACCTATATATTTGCCGGTTAAAATAAATATCGAACCGACGATAAGAAAAGCAAAAAGGCAATTCCAAAACATAACCACATGAGCCATTTGTCTTGTCGATCAAAAAGATTCATCTTATTTTCCCCTTTACATAGTCTGCATTGAATAAAAACAAGCGTAACAGCAATATCAATGCCGGTATCAACAACAGCAGCCCCGCCGTGAATGCTGCAACCAGTGCACGCCCCATCACTGGATTGGTCACGCCGCCGGTTAATGTCAAGATGGGATAGAGAAGATACGGGAGATGTGACTGTCCGTAACCGAAAAAGGCAAAGGCGAACTGGGCCATAACCAAGATAAACGCCCATCCATATCGATGCCTGCGCCAGATGAACCACACCGCAATCGCAAAACAAATAAAAGACAAGCCAAACATCCACCACACATCCAATGTGTTTAGGAAATGGTCTCGGTTATGATTTCGCAACGCCATAAACGTAAATAAGCTGGAGATGATGGTCGGAATGCCTCCCCAGAGTGCAAACCGGCGAAGCCATTCCAGCGCCTTTCGATCTTCAGCACGCGCCGCGTAATAAGTAAGGAAAGAAGAACTTATAAATAGAACGCTTGAAATGGCTAGCAGAACCACCGCCCAGGAATAGGTACTAAAAAACAACTCCTCCATCAACAAGTGGACGGAGTGGCCTTCAAAAGACAAAAAACCTCCTTCCGATATGGTGAAAACTGTTGACAGCGCAGCCGGAATCAGTAATCCCGTGGATCCGTAAGCAAGTAAGTAAAGATTGTTTTTTCTTGCCCCGTAATTCGTAAATGCGTAGAAGGATCCTCGGACCGCAAGCAAGATTAGCGCAATACTTCCGGGGATTAACAAAGCGGTACCATAGTAGTAAGCAGTGTCCGGAAAAAAACCGACAATACCTACGAAGAAAAAGACCAGAAACACATTCGTTACTTCCCAGACGGGAGACAAATATCGGGAAATCAGCGGCCCAATAACGGACTCGATTCCGATGACTCTGCCGTAATAAGCATAAAAACCAGCGCCGAAATCAATCGAAGCAACGATCAAATACCCGTACAAAAACACCCAAAGCACCGTAATTCCAAGCTGCTCCAACGACATCTCCATGCTCCTCTACAAAATAATACGCCTTTCCTCTAGTTCCATTTCCGCAGGCTTGTTTCGGAACAATCGACCAAGGACGAATAAGCAAATGACGCCGAGAAGCGCATACAGTGCGGCAAAAAGCCAAAACGTAACACCAACGTTGGGATTTGTTGTGACCGCATCTGAAACTTTCATATATCCTCTGATAATCCAGGGTTGTCTTCCCACCTCGGCATAAAACCATCCCAGTTCAATGGCAAGAAGGGATAATGGCCCTCCTGCAACAATCCCGGTCAGGAGCCATCGATTATAGGCATTCCAGCGCTTTATTTTGTTGATAGTCAGGAACAGAACAGGAATAGCAAGTAAATAAAAGCCGATGCCGACCATCGAATCGAACAAATAATGGACATATAGCGGCGGCCATTCCGATCTTGGAAAATCGTTCAACCCCACTACGGTTCCATTCGGATCGCCTGTGGCGAGAAAGCTGAGCCCCCATGGGATTTCAATTGCACCGGTTACTTCCAACGTGTCCGGGTTCAAATGACCTCCTACAATCAAAGAAACCCGATTTCCGGTTTCGAAATGCCATTCAGCGGCAGCCAACTTTTCGGGCTGTACCTTAGCCAGAAATTTGGCGGACCCATCTCCGATCCAAATGGTCGCGACAGCCAGAATGAGACCTGAATGCCGGGTATTCAAGTAGTTCATCCTCAACCATTTTGACATTTTCAATTACAGCCCGGTCAATTATGTCTTTTTCGGATATGCCAGCGGATATCGCCTTTTCAGCAGCCGGTTCAATCTTATTAACAATGGATTGTAAATAAGCTGGATGCCTCCTTCTTTGTAATGCCTCAATAACCGCGCCGCAGTTCTCATGCCCTAAAACTAACACAATCGGAACGTGTAAATGATCCACTGCATATTGGACACTTCCTATGACATCATCATTCACGATATTTCCAGCAACGCGAATCACAAAGAGATCCCCCAGTGATTGATCGAACACAATTTCCGGTGCTACTCGTGAATCGGAGCAGCTTATGATGACAGCGACCGGTTTTTGTTCGGAGATAAGCTGCCTCCGATTTCGAATGACATGTTTTTCTGCTAAATGCCCCGTAACAAATCGTTGATTTCCTTCTTCCAACAGACGAATCGCTTGCACAGGATTCATTTCCTGCTTTATCTTTTCGCTGAAAGCAGGCTGGTTCAATGAACGACATCCTGTGCTGGACAGCAAACACATCCATACAACCAAACAGAGCAGGCTGCGGGACTTCTTTAATGACACAACAAGGGCCTCCAATAAATATTTGAATTTTTGAATATTTAACTTATCTGTTCCCTCCCTTCGCAAGATTTATTCCCACTAAAACAAAGAGGCACCTTCATAAGGTGCCACCGCTACATATAATCGTTATTTATAATGGAAGAGGTTCGTTAACGACAGGATCAAGCTGTAACCTTACGAGGACGCCCGCATGCACGAGCCCAGCCCCAAACCCATACAGTAAGGCTTTATCTCCCGCACGGATTTTCCCACTCCGAATCCCTAAATCGAGTGAAAGGGGGATCGTTGAAGACGATGTATTACCGAAGTGAGTTAGACTATGCAACGTACGTTCTATAGGGAACTCCAGTTTCTCACAAAGCGGCTCAATCAGTCGCAAATTCGCGCTATGGGGAATAAACCAGTCCACATCGTTTATTGTCTGACTGCTTTTGTTCATCAATTGATGAATCGAATTGGGTATTGTTCGCATCACCCAACGGAATACTTCCCTTCCGTTTTGGACAATGCAATTGTTGTCGCACAACTTTTGCTCGCCGAGTCTATTGGCAAGCCCTGTCCGATAAATATGGACCCCACCTGTGCCATCGGAGCCAACATGATGACTGACGAATCCCTCAAACTGGTCATCTCTTTCCACGAGAACGGCACCGGCGGCATCGCCAAACAAGACGCAGGTTGTACGATCCGAATAATCTGTAATTTTGGACAGCGTTTCACCGGCAATGACCAGAACCTTCCTATGCAATCCAGAAGCAATCAAGCCATGAGCCATGATAAGTCCATAAGTAAATCCAGCACAAGCGGCACTAATATCAATCGCACCAGCGTTTTGAATTTGAAAATGGGCTTCAATTAAGCAGGATACTGTAGGAAAAGGAAAATCTGGTGTAGTGGTGCAAACAATAATAAAATCCACATCCTCGATTGTCTTGTTATACCGAGAGACGAGATTCCTGACTGCACTTATACAGAGATCGCTGGTAAATTCGTCTCGCTCAGCAATACGTCGTTCATGAATGCCTGTCCGCTGTACGATCCATTCATGACTGGTATCCACCATCTTTTCCAAATCATCATTTGTCAGTTTTCGTTGGGGTACATACGTTCCAATGGCTGTAATACGCGAATGAAACACCAATATTCCCACCCTTCATCCTTATTGAAATTGCTACGAAATCGGAAATTTTTGTCGATATTCATGAAGTTCTTTTTGAAAACGGTGGAAAGAACTGGATAACATTTTTATATTCCGTTTTATTTTGGTTTTCCTTTTCCGATTATGCTGACACTCGTGGAGTTGATCAATCTGTTTATCGATTTTTTCCCGTAGGGTTAGGATAAACCCGATCGCAATGTGAGATTTAGCCAGTTCATGAAGATCAGTAGCAAGAGCCTCACTCAAATTGCGAAGATCCGGAAGGTATAACGACTTTGTCACATAAAAGACCTCTGGCGTAAAGTCCTCACGGTAATCTTGTCCCGGGACTTGCTCCCAAAAGTCATTCCATTCTCGTAGTAGACCAGTTTCATACAAAAAGAACTTTAAAAACCCGCATAACCATGCCGTACAACTTGCATTTCGTTTTTGGCATCCAATACCTTTGACAAGATGTCGACACCCTTGACAACAGGAACCTCCATTGGCGATACAAACGTTACAAATGGAATTGGACCCAATCTCATGTAACGCATGAATCCCCATTGTTATGACGGTTTGTCTGCTTACCTGCATGAAAGGTGTAGTCAATTCGTGAGAGGATGACGAATCTTGATGTGATGAGTTATTACTCGTAGAGTCCGGCATTCGTACCCACTCCTTATGTTCTTTTAATCAAATAATCAGATATTTGAATATAATGTGTATTATATAGGAGTTGCAACCAAATCACAATCCATGCTCCGGTATGCCCTTCTTTCCAGAATGTTTTTGGGTGAAGTTGTGTTATGATATTCATATATTCAAAAGTATAGTGATTAAGGAGGCGTTAGCCATGAATCAAAATATCCAACAGTTTAAAGCCGATTTTTTTAAGGCGCTGGCGCATCCCATGCGGATTCGTATCCTGGAGGTTCTGAGTGAAGGAGATAAAAACGTAAATGAGATACAGAGTATTTTAGGATCAGAAGGTTCAGCCGTTTCTCAGCAGTTGGCAGTATTGCGAAATAAAAATGTGGTGACGGGCTTAAAAGATGGTACTTCTGTCATTTATTCGTTACGTGACCCGTTGATTAAAGACCTGCTCGCAGTCACAAAGCAGATCTTCGATAATCATCTCGTTGATGCCATTTCATTACTTGAGGTCATTCGAAATGAATCTTAAACTGAAAAACAAGGGTATCCATGAGCAACATCAAGGATCACCTTGTTTTTTCGTTTTGCAGCCGGAAACATGCGAAGCGACACGAGATTATTACGATTGACATTATTCGATGACAGGAGTAACATTTCATATATATTCAAATAATCAAATATATGAAGAATAGAAGGTAGTTCAGATGAAATGGATGGGAAGATTTGAAGGATACCATGCAGCCGCATTCCGCAAGGATCTCATTTCAGGCCTCATTGTTGGCATTATCGCCATTCCATTAGGGATGGCGTTTGCTATTGCGGCTGGTGTAAAACCGGAATATGGCATTTATACCACCATCGTTGCCGGTATCTGTATTTCCTTGTTCGGAGGTTCTAAATTTCAAATTGGCGGACCGACCGGTGCATTTATTCCGATCCTTTTCGCAATTGTCATGGAATATGGATACGAAAATTTATTGCTTGCGGGATTTTTGGCGGGAATTATTCTCGTTCTCATGGGGCTATTTAAACTCGGTGCATTGATAAAATTTATTCCTCGCCCTGTAACCATCGGATTTACCGCTGGAATTGCCGTCATAATCTTCAGCGGACAAATTGCCAACTTTTTAGGTTTGAGCGGTATCGAGAAGCATGAGAATTTTCTACCAAATATGAAGGAAATTGTAATGCATCTCACAACTACAAATCTCTACAGTGTTATCACAGCGGTGGTTTGCTTGGCTGTCATCCTCCTAACGCCGAAGTTTCTACCGAAGGTCCCTGGTTCCTTGGTAGGGCTCGTCGTATCCACTATAGTGGCGACCGTATTCTTTAAAGGGGAAGTTGCAACGATTGGATCGTCATTTGGAGCTATTCCAAGCACCCTACCCCATTTTCATTTCCCTGATCTAACCTGGGATCGCATTGAAAACTTGATTCGCCCCGCCTTTATTATTGCCATGTTGGGCGGCATCGAATCTTTATTATCGGCGGTTGTTGCCGACGGCATGACCGGCAGTCGTCATAACAGCAATCGTGAGCTGATTGGGCAAGGTGTCGCCAATATGGTAACCCCTCTCTTTGGAGGCATTCCAGCGACAGGAGCCATTGCACGAACAGCAACCAATATCAAAAACGGTGCGGTCTCACCTCTGTCGGGTATTATACATGGCATTGTTGTATTGCTGGTGCTCATTTTGTTTGCACCTTATGCATCGGAGATCCCACTTGCTAGTATGGCACCGATTCTGATGCTGGTTGCTTGGAACATGAGCGAACGAAAAGAATTCGCTCACGTCTTAAAAACCAAAACGAGCGATTCCGTTGTCCTTCTCATTACCTTTTTGCTTACGGTCTTTACAAATTTAACGACTGCCGTTGAAGTCGGATTAATCTTGGCCGTAATTCTGTTTGTGAAACGAATGAGTGATGGCTTACTGGTTTCCAAGGTATTGCCTGACCCAACAGCTAAACATGAAAAAGTGAAAGCCCACATGGTAACCGAAGGCCACGATTGTCCACAAATCGGGATCTATACCATCGAAGGCCCTCTCTTTTTCGGCGCCGCGAACATGTTTGAAAAGTCCATTATGGATACGATTCATCTTAGGCCGAAAGTATTGCTGCTGCGCATGGGAAAAGTACCTTTTATGGATACGACAGGTGAATCGAATCTGTCCAGTTTGGTGAAACATTTCGAGAAGTTTGGCGGGATTATTCTTGTATCCGGAATTCAAGCTCAGCCTTTGGATGTATTGAAGAGAACAGGGTTGTATACGCTGATTGGGGCTGAACATTTTTTTGGACATACCGGTGAGGCACTTAACTTCGCGCTATTGCAACTGGATTTGAATAAATGTCTAGGTTGTAAACATTTCGCTTTCCGTGAATGCGCGGCGTTATCAAACAAGGAGTCTCAAAAAGAAGTAATCACCAGCTTGAAGCCAGATCCATCAAGGACCTAACCTATTCTCACTCGGAGTCGCCCCAAAGACGAAATGAGGTGAATGGGAATGCAACTTGCACTTCAGCAGTACAGAGTAGATGTTTTTAAGGTCATGGCTCATCCGCTGCGATTGCAGATTTTGGAGTTATTATGTGAAGGACCGAAAGGTGTCAATGAGCTTCAAACGCGTTTACAAAGTCAAGGTTCTGCGGTTTCCCAACATTTAGGTATTTTAAAAGCGAAGCATCTCGTAATAGGAATGAAGGTTGGAACTCGCGTCGTCTATTCGGTGCAAGATCCTCTTATATGTGATCTGCTCTTCATGACCAAAAACATGTTTAACAACCAATTAATGAGCGTGATTGACATACTTGATATCAGGACTCATTGAACAGCAAGGGTCAGATCGGAAGTGTATGAAATGAGTCAAATTCATATTCAGCAAAAGGGAGAGGGGTTCTCGATCATTCTTTTGAAGCAAACGACCGGCATTCGTCAAGAATTTGGATACTGTACGGGTTATTGCGAGAGCGTCGTATTTGCTTTGGAAAAGGCGAAACAACTACACATTCCAGAACAAAACATTTTATATCAGGGGAGAAAAATTGGTTTTTTTGCTTATAGAGATCCTCTTTAAGATGAAACAAGGAGCTGCTTGATATGGTTACCCGTTCGTTTCGACTACAGGAGTATATGGAAGTTTCGACCTTGCTTGAAACAACCTTTCGGCTATCTTCTTGGAAAAAACGATAACGGTTTTCGCTAAACAACTTAAGCGAGAGGAGAAGATTATGAACGATTTAAAAAATAAAGTTTTTTGTTTGACTTGTCAGAAGGTCACGTGTATCTCAAAGGCTATTCATGTTCTTTCGACAACAACGGTTTCTGGACAATATCGGAAATCAAAAGGTTGCCATGATTGTCGGGCGGATAATAGAAAAGTGTTCCAACAATCGTATCTTCTATTTAAGCAAACAAGCTTGTGATGTCTTTTTGATCTTCAACTTTATTATTACCTTTATTGCACTGGGAATTATAGTGTATTTATTTATCAAGTCGTAGTCAAACCGATGGTATTAATCTGGAGGTGTCAGTATGTTGCTTGTTTATATCGCGGTTATTGGAGTAGCCGCCTTTATTATATGGATTACCATATGGGCAACTAGTAAAGCGTATTCTAAAAAATGGGATCGACCAGATGAATAGTTAGCTATTCATGTGAAGGATGTAATGTAAGCGGTTGGGTGTGATTGCCTTGTCCAGTAGCATAAGGAGTTCGAATGACTACCCTGAGAAAAGTGGTGGGACGCTGACCTTCGAATCATTTATTCAATATAGAAAGGAGGTCGATTTTGAGCTCCAATGGATTTGGAATTTTGATGGTTAGTGTTGTTTATTTTGGTTTAATCATCTGTTCTTTTGTTATCTTGAAGACAAACAAGACTCATTCTAAGAAGCGAAAAGAAGAGGAACATTCTGATAAATGAAAGTTTTGTATCTATATTAATTATGAACTCCGATCGCGCGATTTACGAATTATGCGTATTGCGTTCACTTAAACAACAGGTAGTTGAGTTTGGTCCGGGTTCCACCGTCCGGGCAACTTTATCTCACGTAAGGAAAGCGCCGATACAATGTTGACACTTGCCCCAGTATGGCACTTATAGGCATAACCCCGTGAATATTTTCTTTAAGTTTCCGAATCTGTTTTTTGGTATTAGAACTTAGAGTTCTATTTTAATTTTACCGGTAAATAATAAGGGGAATAAGCATTAATTGAACACCATTGTTCCGGTTCTGACCATTTTAGGAACCAACGATTACGTTTTACATTAAATACATGTAAACAAAGTGGAAGCCCTTATTTAACAAGGGATTCCACTTTTGGAGTTTGGATAACTGACACTTCGCTGGTACTACCCCTAGAAATAAGAAGGGCTTATATCTTTCCTTCGGGTACAGTGTCCGCGGTACGATCTTTGATAAAAAATGTAGTAAGTAGGGCAATCATACTTCCGATCAATCCGTACAAAAATATGTGATGGATTCCGCTCATAAAATCTTCTGATCTCGTCAGAATTGCCCCCATGATCGTTACGCCTATTGCTGTTCCTATGTTACGAGCAAACATCATAAATGAAGTTGAAATTCCTTTTTCATGCGGTTCAACAAGCTGCTGGGCGCCGATAACGCCTGTTGTCGATAATAAACCGAAAGCGAAACCTTGAATCATCAAAACAAAAAATACATACCAAAATCCATTTCCATCGTGCAAAAAAGCGAGGAAGACTCCGGAAGTAGCGAGCAGAATACTTCCAATAATAAACAGACGGCGATAGCCAAATTTCAAAATCCACTTTCCCGCCGGAACAGATGCAGAAAGCCAACCAAGGGCAGTTCCTAGTAATGCGATGCCACTTTGGAAAACGGAGAGTTTGGTTATGTCCTGTAGAAACAACGGGATATAGCTTGCGGTTCCAAATAAGGCCGCCCAACCAAGGAAACCGTTAATGTTCATCCAGCGAATCGTTTTATCTTTAACAATGGAAAGGGGAACGAGTGGTGATGCTTGCTTTTTTTCAAAGAAGTAAAAGGCGATAATGAATATTGCGCCAACACTGACATAGAGGATTTGATTGCTATCTACGACAGTTGCCAGAAGCAACACACTGACTCCAATCGTAAACAAAAGTGCGCCGATATAATCGATACGTGCTTTTTTGGGAGTATACTCCTCTTTATATGGTAATAAAGTGAGCAACGCTAGAATGCAAATCGGGATATTTATAAAGAAAATCCATCTCCATGTCATATACTCCACGAAAAATGCGCCTAATAGCGGTGCGATGACTGCAGACAGTCCCCACATTGACGTCCCCAAGGCTTGAATTTTTCCGCGCTGTTGAATGGAAAATAGATCGCCTGCAATAATAGCTGGAAAAGGCATCATGAAGCCAGCACCGATACCTTGAATTCCACGGAAAATAACAAGCTGTACCATCGTTTGCGACACACCGCACAGTATAGAACCGATTAAAAATAAAATAATTCCAAAAGCAAAGACTCGTTTCCGGCCGAACAAGTCTGATAATCGGCCTGCAACTGGAGCGAGCACGGTGCTTGCGATCATATAAGAGGCAAACGGCCAAGCAAAAAATTCAAACCCGCCAAGACTCTTTGCTATGATTGGCATTGTTGTATTCATAATCGTGGTATCCATTGATGCTACGAATAGGGCGAGTACAATACTTATCAATATTGTTGTTCTGCTTTTCAATCAAACTCCCTCCCAACATCTTGGGATCAATTATTTTACAACAATAACTGGACACAGTACTCTCTTAACCACTTTATGACTTACGCTGCCCAAGACAAATTCCTGTAAGGCATTTAGCCCGCGGCTTCCAATAATGACCAAGTCCACTTTCTCATTGTTTGCATATTCCACAATAGCTGGACCAGGATCGCCAGTAATAATCTTTGTTTCATGATTGACATTTTTAGCAGAAAGTTGTTCTGCAATAGGAAGCAACTTTTGATGTCGTTTCAACTCTATTTCCTCATGATTTTGAGAATGCAAGACTTCACTTTTAATTTTGGATAAGTCCGCCACAAATAGGATTTCAACGGTGGAATCTGGAATCAAGGATGCAATTTTCGCAGCCTCCTGGGCTGCCCGAATCGAGTTTTTTGACCCATCAGCAGCGAGTAAAATACGTTGATACATATTCATCTCTCCCCTTCATTAGTGTGCTTTTAATTGAGCATTTGCATCTTGGTATACGGCTAACTTATCTATAATTTTTTTGCTAGATGCATTTAGTCCTTTAATTGTGACATGATTATTGTTTTCACGATATTTGATGACTACTTTATCTACTGCGCCTACGCCAGAGTCGTCCCAAATGTGTGCATGAGAGAAATCAATCACAATATTTATATCATCAGCGATATTAAAGTCAAAGGCTTTTATGAAGCCTTCCACAGAGGCAAAGAACAATTGACCCGTTACATCAAATATGATTTCTTTGCTGGTCTGCCGTCTTCTAACCTCTAGTTTTGAAATTTTGGCCACAAAGAAGATAGCGCTAAGAATAACACCGGCTATAACGCCTTTGGAGAGGTCATGAGTCGCCACAACGATAATGACCGTAGTCAACATTACAAGAGCATCCGTCTTTGGAGCTTTACGCAGATACGAAAATGATGTCCAATCAAATGTGCCAATCGATACCATAATCATAATCCCAACCAAAACAGGCATCGGTATTTGTACAACCAATCCGCCTAATACAAGAATCAGAAATATTAAGAACAGACCTGCAACTAACGTGGACAACCTGCCGCGGCCCCCTGATTTGACGTTGATTACAGATTGACCGATCATGGCACATCCAGCCATACCGCCAAAGAAACCTGTAATAATATTTGCGATACCCTGTCCTCTGGATTCTCTGTTCTTGTTGCTTTCTGTTCCTGTCATATCATCAACGATAGAGGATGTAAGCAACGATTCCAGTAATCCGACAATGGCTAAAGCGACAGAGTAAGGAAAGATGATTTGAAGTGTTTCAAAATTAAATGGAATGTCCGGGATAAAGAAAGAAGGCAGGGTTTGAGTGATTCTTCCTAAATCCCCAACCGTTCCTAAATCTAAATGTCCCCAGATGGCAACCGATGTAAGGATGATAATAGCGATTAATGGGGCTGGTATGGCTTTGAAAAAACGAGGCAATACATATACAATAATCAAAGTAATAGCAACAAACACATAAGTCAGAGTTGATATGCCAACAAAATGAGGGACCTGCGCCATAAATATCAGGATTGCGAGTGCGTTAACAAAACCGATCATGACGGCTCTAGGAATAAATTTCATTAGCTTTGCAATCTTGAATAATCCAAAAATAAGTTGTATGATCCCGGTGAGTATAGTGGCGGCTAATAAATATTGTAATCCGTAATCTTTAACTAGAGGTACCATCAGCAAAGCCATCGCGCCAGTAGCGGCGGAAATCATACCTGGACGACCGCCTACAAAGGCTATAATGACTGCGATACAAAAAGAGGCATATAAACCAACCATAGGATCGACACCGGCAATAATGGAAAAGGCAATCGCTTCTGGAATGAGAGCCAAAGCGACAACAATTCCAGCAAGTATGTCGCCCCTTATGTTTGAAAACCACTCTCTTTTTATTCTTTCAACCACGTTTACTTCCACTCCTTATTTATTTTTAGTGTGACTTTTAACTCTCATAAAAGTCAGGTTCCGTATTAGGCTCATTCATTTTATCACCAAAAGGACCAAAATGGAACCTTTTAGGTCCCTTTTTTGTGGTATGCTTTCAAAAGGGCTTCTGCAGTAAGGAGGGCACGTTATGTTAATTGGTTATATGAGACCCTATCAAGATGATTTAAATTGTAAAATCCAAATAGAGACTTTGAAAGAACTGAATTGTGACCAATTCTTCACTGAGGAGCATTCATCCCCTAAAAAAAGAGTAATGTTAATAAAAATGATGAATGAACTTCAACCAGGGGATACAGTTGTTGTTGCAAGGCTATTTTCATTTGCGGATTCTACCCGGCATCTAGCAGAGCTATTAAATCAATTAAATGAAAAAAGGTCATATCTCTATACTGTTGGCGAAGGGATAAATACGAATCAATCATCAGGATACTCATTTCATGACAGCGTAAATTATTTATTGAATTTTCAAAGTGATGTCATTAGTGAGAATACTAAAAAGGGATTGTATGAGGCGAAACAAAAAGGAATGAGTCCTGGCCGTCCGCGAAAGCCTGATGAGAATGTGAAACGAGCCATTCATATGTATCAGAGTCAAAAGTATAGTCTTGCACAGATAAAGGAAGAGACGGGAATTAGTAAAACTACACTATATCGCTATTTGGAGAGTTGATCTAGTCCAATATAGACTGCCTTAGGGGGAGTACCAGCGAAGCTGATACCACCCGGCCTTCTTGGAAATTTATGAGTCATATTCAACAAACTATTTTGTTCCATACTTTTGGACTTCGTGACAGTGACGCTGGTAATACCCCAATTAACCCGGCCTGGGTTCCGGACCGGGACGAAATAAAGTTGGAATAATTGGATTTAACTAACCTTCAGCAGACAGTGCAATTGCTTTTGTTTCATGAACTGTACCATATGGATGCTCAGGAGGCGCATAGATAACGTAAACTTTAAGGGGGGTATTGCCTGTGTTGGTTACATTGTGCCATTTTCCAGCAGGTATCATAATTGCATAGTCATCATAGGCCATTACTTGAAAATCCAATTTGTCCTTCCTATCACCCATTTGAACAAGTCCCTGACCTTCTTCAATACGTATGAATTGATCAGTTGTCGGATGGACTTCTAAACCGATATCATCGCCAACATTAATACTCATCAGAGTCACTTGAAAATGTTTTCCTGTCCATAAAGCGGTACGGTAAGTTTTGTTTTGCTTTGCTGCCTGGTCAATATTCACTACAAGTGGACTTTGTCCATAATCTCTTAATTTCATTTTTCCGTAGGGATTACTATCAGTATTATACCAATTGTAATAGTGAGGATTATAATCCCGATAGTTGTTATTCCAGCTGTTATGCATCGGATTATGCCATTGATAGTGATGGCATGATTTATGGAACATACTCATTCTCCTCTTATGATTCAGTGTTTACTTTTTTATCATATGCAACTGCCTATATAAAGGAGTGCAAAACCTGCAGTAATGGGCAAGAGCCTAAATAATCACAAGACAAATACAAACTATTTACAAATGGTCCTAGATGCCCAACTCCTGGAACTTGACGAACTGTCGTTCCGGTTTTTGATCTTTAGCCGACACACGGCCATATCCCAGCTTCATGTGTACTTTCTCCCCCATATTAGTTCCACCCGCAAAGTCAATGTAATAAAATATAATTGAAAGTGCTTACGTCCTTGAAGCGAAAGGCGAAGCGTATATATGGTAACGCCAACATTTCGGAAATTCTGTACGCTAAGGACTTCCCAAAAAGCGATGTAAAAAAATGTGGGTGCACAAACATTCTCGGTAATGAATTCTTTTTAATTAAAGAGGAAGAATATCTATTTGACCCTGTACTTAAGTACAGGGTTTATACTACGTGTGAGGTGAAGCAAATGCAGTTTCGTATCGGAGAACTTGCTGATAAATGTAACGTTAACAAAGAAACTATCCGGTATTATGAACGAATCGGTTTAATTGCAGAACCTTCTCGTACCGATTCAGGCTACCGAATATATCCAGAACAAACAGCCGATCGTATAACATTTATTAAACGCATGCAGGAATTGGGATTCGTATTAAATGAAATTGACAAATTGTTAGGTGTTGTTGATCGGGATGAAGTAAAGTGCCGCGATATGTATGATTTCACTGTTCAAAAGATAGAGGACATCCAGCGTAAAATTGAAGACCTCCGAAGAATTGAACGGATGTTGGTAGACCTTAAAGAAAGATGCCCCGAAAACAAAGATATTTATGAATGCCCCATTATTAAAACAGTGATGAATTAAAGACTGCACAAGGAGTGATACAAAATGCATAGCTGTTGTCAAACTTCCACTGATAATCCAACAAAATCAATTCAATGCCCTGTTTGTTACCAAAAGGGCAAAACTATTCAATTGATTACGCTCAAGGCATTGCTTCAACCAACCGCGTTAGAAACAATATACCCTGAATTAACTTACACTTTTTGCGCGAATTCATCTTGCGAAGTTGTCTATTTTAGTGATGAGCAGACATTTGGCAAAGATATGCTCAAAGTTTCGGTGTTCCAAAAAGACGCTGCATTGGAAGTACCCGTTTGTTACTGCTTCGGATGGACAAGAGAACGCTTAATACAAGCCGTTCAGGAAAATCAGAATCCAATTGATCATATAAGAGAACAAATTCAAGCTGGTCGCTGTGGGTGTGAGGTTAATAACCCACAAGGAGCCTGCTGTTTGGGCAATGTCACGTCATTCATCCGGAGCCTTGACAAGATCTAATTTCTTGTCAATCTTACGAAATCTATATCGTTTCACCCGGTGAAAATTAATCGAAAACATCGCAGTTCCTTCCCCGGCGGCTGCTTTTTTCTTTTTCAACGTTAATACTGCGATAACAATTGGCATGTAAAATCATATTTGAAATAAGCAAATAATTATATGGCTATTTACAAGGGGTAGGGGAGTGTGGGAGAATGAAACGGGATGTTACGCGGATTTATTTCCTTTGCGGGCAAAATCGGTGCCGAAGTCAGATGGCCGAAGCCTTTGCTAAGTTTTATGGCGGGGATCATGTGGTGGTGGAGAGTGCCGGATTAGAACCATCGAAAGAAGTGCATCCTTACACCGTTGAAGCTATGCGCGAGGTAGGCATCGATCTTTCCCAGCATGTTTGCAAAAAAATCGATATGAAATTTTTTCTAGCGTCGAATGCCATCGTCAAGTTGTGCGAACAAATTGTAGAACGCTGTCCTATCGTACCGTTTAAGATCATGAACGTCGAGTGGAACATCCCCGACCCGTTGGCTGTAGACGGCGGCAACCTGGAAGACGTGAAGAGAGCGCGTGACGAGATTCGGGAGAAAGTAATCGGGTTGTTAAAAGGGATGGACATTCCCGTCGCTTAAAAGGAGTGAAGCAGTTGAGCAAACTAGAAGAAGTAGCGGATGCCTTGAAGCTATTGGGGGACCGGAACAGACTCACTATCGTAGCCTTGTTGCAGGTGAAGGAACTGTGCGTGTGCGAGATCGTGGACATTTTGAAAACGAGCCAGCCCAATATCAGTCAGCATATGCGCAAGCTGCGGGACGGGGGCCTGGTCAAAGAGTCTCGCAGGGGACAGTGGGTTTATTATTCGCTCTGCCTGGAAGACAAGCCTTATATTTTGGATATTCTAAAAGAAATTCCTTCGCAAGCGGCGCTGATTGAGCCTGCCGTTTGCGAAACCAATGATTGCTGTACGTAGTTCAGGAGGAAGCATAAATGGTTTATGTGGCGATTTTCATTTTCTTGGTAACGTTGCTTTTTGTCATTTGGCAACCGAAAGGATTAAATATCGGCTGGTCGGCAAGTGCCGGAGCGATCTTTGCTTTGCTCTTTGGTGTGGTCAGCTTCGCGGACGTCGGCACCGTAACCGGTATCGTGTGGAACGCTACCTTGGCGTTTGTGGCCATTATTTTAATCTCACTGGTGCTGGATGAAATCGGATTTTTTGAGTGGGCTGCATTGCATATGGCGCGGCTGGCCCGCGGAAACGGCCTGCTCATGTTTGTATTTATCATCCTGCTGGGATCGGCGGTTGCCGCCCTGTTTGCCAATGATGGCGGGGCCTTGATTATTACCCCGATTGTACTCGCCATGGTCCGGGCACTTAAGTTTGATGAAAAGATGATCCTGCCGTTTATTATGGCCAGTGGGTTCATTGCGGATACGGCATCTTTACCGCTTGTCGTCAGCAACTTGGTTAACATCGTATCTGCGGATTATTTCAACATCGGTTTTGCGGAATACGCGAGCCGCATGATTGTTCCGAATTTCTTTTCCGTCATTGCGAGCCTCATTGTGTTGTATCTGTATTTCCGGAAGAGTATCCCGAACACTTACAATCTTAAGCAACTGAAAAAGCCGAAGGAAGCCATCAAGGATATGCGGCTGTTTAAGTTATCTTGGGTCATTTTAGCCGCGCTGCTCGTTGCGTATTTCATTAGCGAATTTTTCTCGATCCCTGTATCCATTATTGCCGGGGTTGCAGCGATTGCCTTTTTGTTCGCGGCGAGAAAAAGCCCTGCGATTCATACCTGGAAACTGGTCAAAGGCGCTCCCTGGGCTGTCGTCATCTTCTCTATCGGCATGTATGTGGTCGTTTATGGCTTGCGCAATGCCGGACTTACGGATGCACTAGGCAGCGTCATTCAAGCGGTCGCAGACCAAGGGTTATTTGTGGCTACCGTAGGTATGGGCTTTATTGCAGCCATCCTGTCGTCCATTATGAACAACATGCCCACGGTCATGATCGATGCGCTGGCCATCCAAGGTACGCAAACCGATGGGTTCATTCGTGAGGCGCTGATCTATGCGAATGTGATCGGTTCGGACTTAGGGCCGAAAATTACGCCAATCGGCTCCTTGGCCACGCTGCTTTGGCTGCATGTCCTATCCACGAAAAACGTGAAAATTAGATGGGGCTATTATTTTAAAGTCGGTATCCTGTTAACCATTCCCACGTTGTTCATTACGCTCACCGGTCTTTATGTATGGCTTTATGTTCTCCAGACGCTACAGGTGAATGTATGGTTATGTATCGCGGTGATCGTGATCGTCCTAGTGGTAGTTGCAATGATCATGAAGACTTTTATGAGAAGTAAACAAGCGAAAAGAGTTCATCAAGGCGATTAATGAATTGAAATCAAAGGAGATTGTTCACCATGGAGAAAAAACAGTTAATTTATTTTTTGTGCACCGGAAATTCTTGCAGAAGCCAAATCGCAGACGGGTTTTTAAACGCGCTAGGCAGCGATAAATATGAAGTTAAAAGTGCAGGTCTTGAAGCACACGGACTGAATCCGCGTGCGGTGCAAGTCATGCAAGAAGCTGGCGTAGATATTAGCAAAAACACCTCCGATGTGATCGATCCGGATATTTTGAATCACGCCGATTATGTTATTACCCTGTGCGGCCACGCCGACGAGCATTGCCCTGTGATCTCCAACAAGAATGTAACGAAATGGCATTGGGGTTTTGATGATCCGGCAAAAGCAACCGGAACGGAAGACGAAATTATGAACCAGTTCCGCACCGTTCGCGATTCGATTAAGAGCCGGATTGAACAATTTGTCAAAGAAGGGAAATGAGGTGGCGACGATGATCAAACGAATGCATGTTGCTTTAAACTGCACGGAGCTGAACAAGTCTCTTGAGTTCTATCGCGCTTTTTTTGGAGCCGAACCGAGTAAGGTTAAAGATAACTACGCCAAATTCGAGTTAGAAGAACCGGCGCTTCATTTTTCGCTCAATGTACGTCCCTTCGAACAAAAGGGTGTACTGAACCACTTGGGATTTCAAGTGAATAATACGGAAGAAGTGCTGGCCATGGGGGAGAGGCTTCGTCAAAGCGGACTGCTACTGATTGACGAGATGAATACCACATGCTGCTATGCGGTGCAGGATAAAGTTTGGGTATATGATCCGGACGGCAACGCTTGGGAGATTTTCTACACAAAAGAAGATTCCGAATTCGAATCCGCCGGAGAAGCCAGGGATTTGTCCCTGTGCTGCGCGCCGCCAGCGGCCCCGGTTCCGATTGAGTTTGGATCGTTTAAAAAAGGAGTATAGTCCATGGCGTCTGAAAAAACCTACCATGCTTTGATTCCTGATAAAATTTTTATGGGCGCGGCAGCCGATGTTGAATCGATGGTAAAAAATGAAGGTATCGACGTGATCGTGGATCTGCGCGGCGAAGCGACGGATTGCGCCTATCCAGCGGCGAGTGCGGAATGGATTCAAATTCCGTTAGCAGATCATGCTGCTATGCCGCAAGAAAAAGCCTTCGAGCAAGCGATCCAGGCCGTCATCGAAGCTTATCACCAAAACAAGAAAGTTGCTTTTCATTGTGGCGGTGGAAAGGGACGGACCGGTACGGTAGCCGCTGGCACCTTACTTGCCTTGGGATTAAGCGACACGCTTGACGAAGCCGAGGCCAAGGCGAAGAGCATTCGCAACATCATTGATATTAAACCCTCCCAGAGAGAATCGTTGCACAAATTATATCCCGGCAAATAAGCAATCAGGAGACCACTCAGCCGAGTGGTTTTCTATTGCGATTATTTTATTTGCAATTTGCAAATAAATATTGTATAACTAAGTCATGAGGTGAACCACAGTGGAAAATGTTCGCGAACTATTTCAGATCATGACACGCCGTTTTGGGTTTCTCAATAAAAATTGCTGCTCCGCCGGTGGATGCGATATATCTTTGGTGCAAAGCCATATTCTTTACGAGATCGATCGTCAGCATCAACCGTCCATTCAGCAGGTAGCCGAGGCGTTAGGGACCGATATTACGACCTTTAGCCGACAAGTCCAATCGTTAATTAAAATGAATTTGGTCAAAAAATCGCCCGATCCGGACGACCGCAGGGTGTATGTGCTTTCGCTCACGACAGAAGGGAAGTACGTGGCCACGACGATTGACCAGCAAATGAACGCTTATTTAGCTGAAGTTTTCTCTCACATGAACGATTTTGAAAAAGAAACGGTCATTCGCTCCATTAAGCTTTTGAATGAAGCGATGTCAAAATCCAGCCTTTGCTGTTCCACCCCCATCGGGTGATTTCTTTTCTCTAATACTTGCAAATTGCAAATAAATCGGAGGATGTTGGGTATGAATGAGGTATTGGATACGATTGTCATTGGAGGGGGGCAGGCGGGTCTGGCTTCCGGCTATCATCTTCAGAAGAAAGGACTTCGATTTCTGATTTTGGACGCGGGCGACGAGGCGGGGGGCTCGTGGCCGCGTTATTACGATAGTCTCAAACTGTTCTCTCCAGCACGTTTCTCGTCGATGCCAGGCATGAAGTTCCCCGGCGATCCGAATGGCTATCCCAAGCGTGATGAAGTCATTCGTTATTTACAGGATTATCGGGCAAAATTTCAATTGCCGGTTCGGACCAATCAGCGCGTAGCATCGGTCGAAAGGGATGGAGAAGGGTTTAGGGTCCGTACGATAGCAGGGGATACGTTTCGGGCGCGCACCATCATTAATGCGGCCGGCTCATTTCACAATCCCTATACGCCAGTTTTGCCGGGGCAGGAGGCGTTTCAAGGCCGCACACTTCATTCCTCCGAATACCGGAATCCGGAGCCATTTCGCAATCAACGCGTAGTGGTGGTCGGGCGTGGCAATTCTGCCGTACAGATCGGTGTTGAGCTGGCCGAGGTGAGCAAGACGTCTTTAGCGGTACTCCGGCCGGTCCAATTCATGAAATCGAGGCTGTTGGGTCAGGATGTGCATTTTTGGATCAAACTGATTGGATTTGACACCTTTCCATTTTGGCGGTTCGGGAAAACTGCGCCGAGTTCAAGTGCGGTGAACGATTCGGGCGGGTACAAAGAAAAAGTAGCGGCAGGAAAACCGGATCAACAACCGATGTTTACGTCCTTTTATGAGGAGGGCGTCATTTGGCCGAACGGGACAAAAGAACCGGTGGATACGGTGATCTTTGCGACAGGCTACCGGCCGCATCTTCCCTACCTTCAAGCGATTGGCGCGCTGGATGCGGAAGGGAGGCCGTTACATCAAGCAGGCATAAGCGACGTTCCGGGGCTTTATTATGTGGGGCTGGAAGGGCAGCGTTCCTTTGGTTCTGCTACCTTAAGGGGGGTGGGGCCGGACGCGCAGTTTGTTGTTAAAAAGCTTTTGCATCATCTTAAACACTGAATACTTACATTTTTTGATAAAAGGATGGGACCGACTTGAACCTCAATTGGTTTGCTGCGGAAATACTTATGAAACAACGCCAAGGGGAAATCGAACGATCTGCTAGAGAAGCGTGGAAATGGTCAGACGCTATGCCAAAGCAATCGGCCCGATTCTTTAACCGACGGCCAATCATTCGTGCAACACCAACGGCCTGCTGCGCTGCGAGCTGCTGTTGATTGTATAAAAAAACTAGGAGTGATCTTTCATGAATCAAGTGAGTAATGATCAAATTCGTCAAAACGTTCGGAATCGGTATAAAGAAATCGCCTTACAGGACGTAGGGGCAGGGTCCTGTTGTACGCCAGCGCCAGCCAATGATTGCTGTAGTTCGGCCGCGGATGTTTCCGCTAAAATGGGCTACTCGTCAGAAGAACTGACAGCCGTTCCGGATGGGGCGAACCTGGGCCTCGGCTGTGGCAATCCGCAAGCCATTGCCGCTTTGCAACCGGGAGAAGTCGTGCTGGACCTGGGCAGCGGCGGCGGGTTTGATTGCTTTCTTGCCTCCCGTCAGGTTGGTGCTTCCGGCCGCGTCATTGGTGTAGATATGACACCGGAAATGGTCAGCCGCGCCCGCGAAAATGCCAGTAAAAGCGGATTTACCAATACGGAATTTCGGCTGGGCGAGATCGAGCATCTGCCGGTTCAGGACCATTCGGTTGACGTAATTATTTCAAACTGTGTCATTAATCTGTCCCCATCGAAGCAGCAGGTTTTTGACGAGGCGTTCCGTGTGCTGCGTAACGGCGGCAGACTGGCCATATCGGATGTCGTGGCAACAGCCGATTTTCCGGATGAAATCAAGCAGGATATCGACCGTATCTATTCAGGGTGCATTTCAGGAGCTTCCTCCATCGGTGAACTGGAGGCCATGCTTGCGCAAAGCGGTTTTACCCAAATTGAGATCGAGCCTAACGACGAATCCCGGACGTTCATCAAGGATTGGATTCCTGGCGCAAATGTCGAACAATACCTGGTGTCCGCCGCGATACGTGCCGTCAAGCCTTGAGCCATGACGGGCCGAACTGTTGCAGCTCGAGTTGAGTTGAACATGTTCGGCATAATAATAAGGCGCTGCCGGTAAACTGGCAGCGCCTTCGCCTTGTACGCCCAGCATGGGCGTCATCTCTAGGGTGAAAGTCCCGAATGGGGGCTGGCAAGCGCCTACCATTAGCCAAGGGCAAGGGTGTCCGCCGCGAGGCGGAATCTGAAGGAAGCCGGAGGCAAAAGCACGGCTCGAGGTACACGAATCCAATTTGAGGCGGTTGCAGCCGGATGAGTCACCATACCATGACGAAATCCTAAGCTGCCAAAGGCTGTAGCCGTAAACTTGGGCGAGTACGGGCGGAAAGATGGCGTTCTTATCTGGGGAGGCCTGCGGGATACGCGAAGTAACTTCGTAACCGCGGCTGAAAAGCCGCGCTGAACCCGCAGGAGTCAGCAGAAGCCATAGTACGCGTGTTGTTGCAACAACACACGGAAGGGCTGAACTTAAAGGAGAGAAGAAACCGATGCGTTCGCGCGAAGAGCAACGACAGCAGAATATCCCGCAAGGGAGCTCGCGGCAAAGAGAAACGGTGAAACCGCCAGGGTATGCCGGAGCGCCGAGTTCTTCGTCGGCACAAATCGACCATACTTCTCGCGAAGGACAATACGACTTGCTGGAGCGGATGCTCGAAGAGAGCAATCTTCGAGACGCCTATAAGCGTGTGAAACAAAACGGAGGAGCGCCTGGCATAGACCAAGTGACGGTAGCAGAGCTACAAGCGCACTTGTGGGAACGCTGGGAAACCGTAAAGTGGGAACTCCAAGCGGGTACGTATAGACCGATGCCAGTCAAACGGGTGGAAATCCCCAAACCCGGAGGCGGGGTGCGGCTGTTAGGTATCCCAACCGTGATGGATCGCTTTATTCAGCAAGCCCTCATGCAAGTGATGACGCCGATCTTCGATCTGCAATTCTCGCCGAACAGTTTCGGATTCCGTCCAAGGAAACGAGCACATGACGCAGTGAAACAGGCGCGGACCTACATCCAAGAAGGATGTCGCTGGGTCGTGGACATGGACTTGGAGAAGTTCTTTGACCGCGTAAATCACGACATCCTCATGGCAAGAGTAGCTAGGAAAGTTTCGGACAAGCGAGTCCTGAAGCTTATTCGAGCTTATCTAAACGCGGGAGTCATGGTCGACGGGATGAGGCAAGAGACGCTGGAAGGAACGCCGCAAGGCGGACCGCTCAGCCCGCTCTTAGCAAACATTCTGTTAGACGATTTGGACAAAGAACTGACGGGAAGAGGACTGAAGTTTGTGCGCTATGCGGACGATTGCAACATCTTCGTCGGAAGCAAACGCGCAGGCGAGCGCGTGATGGAATCGGTTGTCCGTTTTGTGGAGGGGAAGCTTAGACTAAAAGTGAATCGGGACAAAAGCGCAGTAGACCGCCCTTGGAAGCGCAAATTCCTTGGATTCAGTTTTCTGACCAACAAAAGCGCGACAATTCGAATCGCACCGAAGAAAGTGGAACAACTGAAAGAGCGCGTAAGAGGGATAACCTCGCGAACGCGGGGTATCTCAATGGAAAGCCGGTTGAAAGAACTAAACCGCTATCTGATGGGATGGATTGGCTACTTCCGCTTGGCATCCGCGAAGATGCACTGCGAACGCCTAGACGAATGGATTCGGCGTAGGTTGCGGATGTGTCTATGGAAACAATGGAAGCTACCCAAAACCCGACTTCGAAATTTACGCGCCTTAGGTGTGCCTGAATGGGCGGCAAGGATGATGGCAAACTCCCGGCGAGGATGCTGGGAGATGTCCCGAAATATAAATAACGCCCTTAACCGTTACTATTGGAACGACCAAGGGCTGTTAAGTCTAACTTCTCGATATCTTGAAATTCGTTAACCTTTAGGAACCGCCGTATGCGGACCCGCATGTACGGTGGTGTGAGAGGTCAGGGGCTTGCCGCCCCTATCTACTCGATTGCTTAGCGTATATTTTCGTTAAAATGTTGGCAAGAAGAGGGTTGCGCTATGTTCGAACATACGTTACTAAGGTGTGACACCAAGCAAACTTTTTGGCATCTATTGAAATATGGTAAAATAAATCAATACAAATATGTCGAATAGACTAGGAAAAAAGGCAAACCTGATCGAAAGACAGGGACGCAAAGCCACGGGTCTTCTGCACTAGTGCAATGATCGCCGGGTTACCCTCTCAAACCACACCAAGATGACAAGTAGGCACGCCAGTGAGAGGGCGTGTCTTTTTGTCATTTGAAAATAAAAAGAGGTGATCGATTATGAACAAACAAACAAGCTTTTCTGTAGAGATAAAAGATATGATCCGTAGGAACAGGAGTATCAAAGTATTACTGGCGGATGGTGACCTAGCTTGGCAACAGCGACTCGCTATGTTGCTTGAATCCGAGCCAGATATTTATTTATCTAACATCGTTTCGACAAAAGAGGAAGCGATTCGAGCGAGTGTACAATTAGACGTAGACGTAATGATCTTGGAAATGATTTTGAATTCGCCCAAACGAGACGGGCTGGACGCCGCAGCCGAGATTCTCAGAAATAAAGAGTTACCGATTATTGTCCTTTCTTCGATACATGATCCGGAAGTCATGGTCGATGCGGTTGTTGCCGGAGCGGTCAATTATATTACAAAGTCCAACTATATGGACATACCGGTTGCGATCAGAGAAGCTCACCGACGTCAGTCCTCTCTCCATGCGGATGTCGCGACGATAATCCGTAATGAGATCGAGCTTATAAAGCGAAAAGAATTGCATTGCATGCTCACACCTACGGAAAAAGAAATTTTGCAGCTCATAGGCTTGGGCTATCGACAGACAATTATCAGAGAATTACTTGGCATTACTTCGAACACCCTAAAATCGCACGTTCGTCATATCACTCGTAAATTCGACACCCGATCCATTCGAGAAGCTGCTGAGAAGGCGAAACGAAGAGGTCTGTATGATCAGCACTATGCTACGTGATTTAATGGGACTGAAATTGAAACAAGCTTTGGGAAAATTCGGGGATTTTCGACAAAATCATCATGGCAGAGGGTGACAAAAAGATCACCCTCCCCATTCGAACTAATAATAGGTAAAATGAAGGGGTGATCTAAGGAAAAATAGGAATATTATCCCTTACCAAAGGAGGTGGAGAGAAAAAAGATGAATGCTGGAGATTGTTGTCGTGAATCGGAGTCTGAAGTAAATCAAAATGGGACAGGCTCTCGTAAAATGAAGAGGATGGTGCCTTTAACTTACGTAATTATGCGGCTGTCCCCAATATAACAATGAAGGGATGATCGTCATGTATCAATTAGAAACGGAGCGTGAATTATGTTTATTAACATGGATTGATTTGCACTTCATTCAGCAGTTTTGCGGAAGGAGAGTTGTAGTATTTCTTGGAATTGGGGAGGGTGTCTGATGAATCTTACTCAACAGTCCATCCCCTATGAAAAAGTGGAAGCATGGCTTATGTCCTATAGTGATTGGAAAGCAAGGTTGGAATATGCGCAGGCAGAGCTTAAGCATATTCCGGGATTAACGAGGGCTCTGCATGAATGGGTGAATCATGGCAATGGAAGAAAACAAGAACCATTGTTGCGTACGGTCATTCATCGGATAGAGATCACTGAACATGAAATCCCGTTGCTATTATCGAGAATCGGATTGATCGATTACGCTTTCTCGGCTCTCACCACAGAGGAAATTTTGTTCGTTCGTCTACGATATTTGGATAAACTGGCGCTTTCGGTCATTATAGATCGCATTGCACTTTCCCGCCGCGCGTTCTTTTATCATCGGAAGCGAATTCTGCATAAAGTATATCGAAAAATCAAAGATCGGGCGGTCCTGTTGGAACTGGATTCCTTTGGAGAAGACTGATCATATCATTACTTCAGAAGATGCACATACGCATCTTCTATTTTTATGGTTCGTGAATTGAAGAATATCCCCGTTTTCAAACAGGCTCTAGGGTCTACCCCCATTTTTAGCAGTCAGTTCAATCTCTCCGAGTACGATTAACTCCTCACCAAGAGAAGAGATGCCGTGAATCTTTCTTGCACCGAACATGCACCGAACGCTGCACTAGATTTGCTCTTATTTTGCACGAATTATGCACCCAATATGCACGATTTTCCTGATACGATGATAGTATAGCAAGCTTAAGGGCAGCCTACAAGATCATCGGCTGTCCTTTATGTTTGTGAAGCGAGGATTGACGAAACGGGCATAACTTGTTCCATGCATGGTTTCGTCATGTTCCCCATTAATTCGTACAATAATACCGATGAAAGGAGGGCGATGATGCGGTTCCTATTAATCTGTAATTTAGAAATAGGTAGACATGCCATCCTGAACTGGATACATCTGTATTCATTCTATGCGCATTACTTTGCATTCCAGCCATTGAGCGCCGCTTCATTTTTTGCTGTGATCAGCAAAAAGAAGCGAAACGCTCTTTTTTATTTTCTGATTGAAACCCAAAAGAAGGTAGCTATTACAGTGACGAGTGCTGAAGGCATGTGATACGGGACAATCAAAAAGGAGCGTTTGAACTAAAACGTAGGACAACACCATCATAAAACAGACTGGTTATTCCTCTCGCAATGGTGTTGCCATGTGAGGAGGGAAATTGATATTATGTGCCCCACGTTGCATGCAATGTCAAACCACGATCCTTTTATGTGTTTTTACTATTCGTACGGCTCATAACGCCTCAACGATGGATATTACTATCAGACTTGGCTGCAAATCAGCATTGGATTGCTGAGCGGCAAGGTCTTTTTTATTTATGTAACACAATCAACAATCGTTTTAAAGGGAGCGTTGGCTGTCGCTCTCCCCCTCCATTTTGGTTTGCTCACAAACCAAAATGGAGGGACGAATATGAAAAGGATTAATTTGCGGGATATGTATCCCTTTATCAAAACGGATGTATGGATCGACCTAGATGATGAAGTGGCACAAGAAATCCGCCGTTTCGACTTAAACGAAAGTGCATACAAATTGCGCACCTATCGTCATCGCGCTTATTACTCGCTTGATCGGAACGACGGTATAGAACAAGATATTCTTTTCCTTTCGATTTCCCCGGAGGAATATTACGAGCGTAAGCTTTCCAATGAGCAGCTTTATGCGGCTATGTGTCGATTGCCGGAAAAATCGTTCAGACGAATTTATGCTCATTTCTTCTTAGGCATGAGCAAAGTAGCGATTGCCCAAGCTGAACAAGTTGATGAACGGGCAGTACGAAAATCTATTGAACGCGGCTTAAAACAAATGGCGCAGTTTCTCAATAAAATGTGATTGCGGTAGGTCAAAGGGTCCGATTTGCTTGCCAAAATGAACAGATAGTTAGAGAGCTTTATGTAGGCGGCGGCTGGGTATTACCAGCCGCTCATTTTCCATGAGAGGGGCAGGTAACAATGAATCCGATTCGATTTCGAGATGCTGAACACGAAAGTTTCTACTATCGGATGCTGGATGAAAGGAAATGCAGCGACGGCTATCATCGGGCACTTTTCTACACATTAGGTATTTCCCGCGATACTCGGAGTCATATCCGCGATTTGTTTGATTTTTCTAATGGGGGCATTAAGCCCGGAGGTCTCGCAGCCTCGTGGCAAACCGGTAGTTCTATCCGCGTGTGTAGGCTTGCTTTTAATCTGTGGAATGGCTGGACGGAAAAAGGTGGGGAACGCTACTCTACTCCCCACGAATTATTCGATTGCAGCTACGCTCCCTATTTTTTTGAAGCGATTCAACTTCGTTATCCGGACTATTGCCGAAGCCAGGAGAAGAATTTCAAGCGGCTGAACGAACAAGTTCGCTGAATGGCAACAAGCTAGGGGAGTGGAATAGATGAAGGATATTAAAACGAGGACTGTTGTGAAAGATATTAAACGTTTGGACAGACTGCCAAACTTGATGGATCGTGTAAAACATTCGAGCGCACGCACAAAACAACACAAAGACAATGACAAGACGATTTCACAATCTCCAAATGAATATGCGCAGCACCATTCTGCATCGGCCATAGATAAAACGGTACGTTTTCAAATTGGAATGAGCGTGGTTGCTAGCAAAAGATTGATAAGGTTCATTCAAAAAAGGCGGGCAAAGTCAGAAGGGGATACAATATCGATACAGAACCCCGCTGCTATAATTACTAAGCCTTCAGGTACACGTCAATTGCGACTTGCCCGTAGGTTGCATCTCCGCAAGCCGGTAGATGGGAAATATCACTTGTCAGCTAACCATCAATCAAAAAAACAACGCTTTATACGGAGCCGGGTCAATGCCCGGCTTTTGCATCCTCTTCGCAAAAATAGCTTTACTAACCGAATTCTAAATCGGGAAGGTAGAGATCAAGAACCGGCCGGGAAAAAAGGAGCATTTGCCGCCGCGGCATCTCATTCAGCAAATGTACGCGTGAATCGTCCAAAAGCGCTAACGTCAGTAAGCATGAGGAAGCGGCATTTCAGGCCACCGTCATCCCGAATCCCCTTCGCTATATCCAAGCAAGCAAGCCATACGATCAAACGTAAAGAAAGGAAATTTAAGACATTATCGCCATTTATAAAAACGGGACAACGGCTAGGACAGGCTAAAAGCCCCTCTGATTATCAAGCGGAAGGAAAAATGAATAGTGCCAGGACAGCGCAGCGGACTGCACAGATGGCGATGACTGCCCGCCGCTCTATTCAAAGGGCACAAGCTGCGGCGCGATTAAATCTTCGGATCATTAAAATGGTAGTAAAAGCAGCCGCTTTGCTTGTCAAAGGGGTAGCCGCGCTTTTGGGGATTAGTAGCACCGTTATTGTATTGCTGTGCATTGTTATGGCTATAGCAGCTGTCATTTCCTCTCCGTTCAGCATCTTTGTTTCCGGTGAAAACACGGATGCCGATGTAAAGCCGCTTTCCCGAATCGTTCAAGAGCTGGACATTGAGTATGCCGACCGACTGGCAGAAATACAGCAGTCCGCTGGCCGTGTAGACCGGGTGGAGTTTCATTACCCCGGTAGCGCGGACAACACGCGAATAGATAATTGGATGGATATTATAACCGTTTTTGCCGTGAAGACTGTCATGGATTCAGAAAACGGAATGGATGTAGCAACACTTGATGCAACAAGGATTGGGATCATCCAATCGGTGTTTTGGGACATGAATCAACTGGAATCCCGTATCGAAACGATCGAACATACGGAAAGTGTTACGGTAGAGCATGAAGATGGGACTACCAGCGAAGAGACGACTACCAGCTATGAACACATTTTGCATATTACTGTTTCGAGCAAAACTGCGGAGCAACAGGCTGAATCTTATCACTTTACAAATGAACAGATGGACATCATGAAGGAAATGATGTCTGGAGAGTTTCGGCCACTCATGTTTGCGATGCTGGGTAAAGAAACGGATATTGGCTTGACGCCGGGGCAGCTAGCGGATATTGGGCAGCATTTGCCCGAGGGAGAAATAGGCAGTGAAGTCGTCAAATTGGCGCTAACTCGTTTAGGTGATCCGTACAGTCAACCGAAGGCCGGACAGGATGACTTTACAGATTGTAGCTATCTCGTTCAGTGGGTTTATCGACAGCTAAGCATTAACCTGCCAAGAACCGCAGCAGAACAAGCAAGATTTTGCGTAGAAAATGGCCTGACAGTAAGCGCGGCAGACCTGGTTCCTGGCGATCTAATATTTTGGAGCTACGAGCATAATGGTAGGTTTATGGATATTACCCACGTTGGAATTTATGCGGGGGATGGCAAAGTTGTAGATGCTTCCTCAAGCCGGGGACAAGTAGTGTACCGCAATCTGTTCGATTCGGACAAGCAAGTGTTGTTTGGAAGACCTGCGGTTCAAGTGTGAGGTACAGGTGAGCGTCAAATAGCCCCAACCTACCAGTCAGATGGGAGCGAGTGTATGATGGATAGAGATTACGTGAGACGGAAGGAGTCCGGTAGTGACGGCGACTACGGCATATAAGGCTCCAGTGCATGCGGGTCTTTCAGATCTGCAAGCTTCGGCAGTTGCTCGAACAGGTACATCAGGTACTTGAACGGATGCAGGCCATTTTCTTTCGCCGTCTCGATCACGCTGTAAATGGCAGCACTGGCCGTAGCTCCCAGCGGGGTATTCGCAAACAACCAATTTTTTCGCCCGATCACAAAGGGCTTGATCGAACGCTAACTGCGGTTATTGTCGATTTCAAGACGCCCGTCATTCAGAAACGCCGTCAGTTTCTCCCATTGATTCAAGCTGTAAGCTATTGCTTGGCCGACCAAGCTCTTCGGCATCGTTCGGCATTTTTGCTGGCGCAGCCATGCAAAGTAAGCATGTAGCATGGGCTGGCTTCGCTCGGCCCGTGCGAGGTGGTGATCTTCCGCTGTAGCTTCCTGCAGATCTCGTTCAATCACAAAGAGCTGGTTGCAATACGCCAATCCCTAGGCTGCGACGGTTTCCGGGTTGCCTTTGGCCTCCGGCGCCGCTTTCATTTAATGATGCCTCCAATTTTGAACTTACAGCGAAAAAAATTTTGATGCTTTATTTTCATTAGAAACAAGCAAGAGTCTTGAGCAAATAGAATCTTTCTGTGAGATAAGTATTGATACTTTATCAGGTCAAAAAAATATGAATCGTACACTAAAATAAGACTTAATAATATCAAGGATTTGTTAAAAATGATTTGAAAGACAAAGGTAAGAAAGGTGCCCGGAACATTGGAAGTCAAGGCGGGTTAGAACAGTTTGAATGGCACTTAAGTAGGATTATCCCAGTTCATGCTAACGCGTGGATAACGGACTTTCCCTTGCCTCTGATGAGCTAATGGCAGGAGATTTGATTTTCTGGAACTACGACCGAAAGGGAGGTTTATGAATATTTCGCATGTCGGCATTTATGCCGGCGAGGGCAAAGTTATCGATGCCTCCTCCAGACGGTTACAGGTTGTTTATCGAATGTATTTGACGCCGATCTTCAAGTAATGTACGGCAGGCCGTATTTTCAAAATTGAGGCATTTCGTTCATTTTTGTGAGACTTCTTGTGCAGTGACGTATATTAAGAAACACATCTCAGCCCGTAGTAGCCATTGCGACTATTGTGCTCGCCGCCGGGCTCTTCCTCCATGTAGTGTTTGATTTCTGCACGGATGGATTCCAAGTTTTCTTTCACGAACGAGGTGATAGCATTATCAAATAGATTGGCAAGCAAGTTTAGGGTATAGTAGTCCTCGAGTAGGATCCTTTCTTGGTGGCGTCGTAACCCCGAGGATATCCTACTTTTTTGTTGTCTTTTAAGTCTCCAAATCATGGTAGACAAACAATTGTACGTCATATTAGCAACTTAGAATGTATGGGAGACCACTGCAAAAACATCGCCCAATATATTCGCTATGGAGAATAGGACGGTGCGCTGCAGGAAAAATTAAAAAAAAATAAGGGGGTGGGCGCGTGGTAACCCTAACTGATGGGACAACTTTGCCCAGAATCGGTCAAGGTACGTGGTATATGGGGGATGAGCCGTCCATGAAAAATGAAGAGCTTCGCACGTTAAGACGCGGTGTGGAGCTTGGATTGAACCTGATCGATTCGGCTGAAATGTATGGTGATGGCAGATCCGAGTCCTTGGTTGGAGAAGCGATCGAAGGGATCCGAGATCAAGTGTTTCTGGTATCCAAAGTGTACCCGCACAACGCTGGTCTGAATCGCATCGTCGGCAGCTGCGAACAAAGCTTGAAGCGGTTAAAGACGGACCGTCTCGACCTTTATCTTCTTCACTGGAGAGGAAGTATTCCTCTAAGCGAAACGGTAGAAGCGATGGAGCAGTTGGTCGAAGCGGGGAAAATTTTGCGATGGGGTGTCTCTAACCTGGACACGGACGATATGAAAGAACTGTTCGACGCGGCGCGAGGGACGAATTGCATGGTCGATCAGGTACTGTATCATCTCGGTTCCCGCGGTGTAGAATACGACCTGCTTCCTTGGTTGAGAGAGCGAAAAATCCCGATAATGGCCTATAGTCCGCTTGCCCAGGCGGGCACTTTACGAAGAGGGTTGGTTGAGCATCCAGCGGTTAAGGAAATTGCCGATCGACATGGCGTGAAGCCACTTCAGATTCTCTTGGCTTGGTGCATTAGAAGCGGTGACGTAATTGCCATTCCTAAGGCGTCAACAGCAGCGCATGTCGAAGAGAATGCGGAGGCGGAACGTATTAAGCTTACCGAGGAAGACTTGGGGATGTTGGATGAGGCGTTCTTCAAACCCACTAGAAAGGTTCGGCTCGACATTATTTAAGAAAGCCTTCACATGAAAGTTTCCGCAGGTTAGACTTGTTGGATTCCCGAATTTAAAACCGCTGCTTTTCCGTCAGTTTCGACAACTGTAGCACATCTCTCCATGTTCTCTTTTACGAATTTTTCCTTCTGTTGATTGCCCCCGTGGGCAAGCTTGCCAATAGCGAATAATCCTCAAGGAACGATGCTTTCGCATGTTCGCTTACCTCAAGATCGAACAAGGTATCTCTCACACCCATCATTATGGAGCCGAATTGATTCCACCTCTGTTAGCCAGCTCCTCAGAAACAGAAAAGTCCCGACATAAGATTGAATGTTCGGGACTTTTCGTGATATTTTTCTATTTACCAACTCTAATGTCACTGGACACAGATAAACTGGGAGAAGACGCAGATGATGAAAATTACTTGGAAGTCGCCAAAGTGTTGATTCACGCAGCGGAGCTACGGGCAAGGGAGTTCGGGATCGCGGAGGTGATAGCCATGTAGACGATGACGGGAATTTTGTTGCTTCTCATCGGATGGACACCATTCCTGGCTGGCCTATGTCCGACATCACCCATAATAAGGCATGGACGGCGGTCGCGCTAAAGATGCCTGCGGCGAGCGTTGCTCTTTTGGCGGTCCTGAACGGGGAACTTTACGGGTTCATTACGACCAACCAACGGACGCGTGGTCGTGTTCGGAGGGGGATTCCGTTGTCATTCGAAGGGAAAATCGTCAGGGCGGTCGGTGCAAGAGTCGCGGATCGGGTCTCCAGGGAGCTTGCTGTAAACCTGGCGGTTTTAGGCCTATAATGAAACTTGGTCCTGCTAATATTGAAGAAGAATCGGCTAAACACATGGGGCTGTCCCTCAGGGTACAATACCCCGTGGCACAGCCTCTTTTCTCATGTCATCATTTAAGGCTTCAGTACGAATTTAATGCATTCGTCCGCATGATTGTAAAAGGTGTTATACGCGTTATGCGCCTGATCGAGCGGCACTTTATGCGTGATGATCTCCGTCGGATCGAACTCGCCTGCCATAATTTTTTGATACAGCATCGGCATGTAATGGATCACGGGCGCCTGTCCCATGGTTAGCTTCACGTTTCGTTCCCAAATGTTTCCGAACATGAACTGGTAGTATTTAGAACCGTATACTCCCGTAATCTGAATCGTGCCGAATTTCCGCACCGCATTCATCGCGATGTTGATCGGGCTAAGTGTTCCGCCAACCAGCTTGGCCTTTTGCTCTTCCTCCTCCAATGGCGTCTTCTTGCCGTCCATTCCGACGCAATCGATGACGACATCCGCGCCCCCGCCCGTTATTTCTTTTATATGCAGCCCCATGTCTTTGAAATCTTCAAAGTTGAAGGTTTCGACGTTATTCATTTTTTTGGCATGGTTCAGCCGGTACGGGAGATTGTCGATCGCGATGACCCGTTTGGCCCCTTTCATCCAAGCGAATATTTGCGCCATCAAGCCGACGGGGCCGCAGCCGAGCACCACAACCGTATCCCCCTGCTTCACGCCGCCGTTGTCCACGCTCCAATAGGCCGTCGGCAGCACGTCGGACAGGAACAGGAGCTTCTCATCCTCCAATTCGCATGACTCCGGAATAACGAAGGGCATGAAATTGCCGTATGGCACGTAAAGCAATTCGGCTTGTCCGCCCCAATAATTCCCATACCGTTCGGTAAACCCAAAGTAAGCTCCCGTATCCACTTGGGGATTGGGGTTGGAGTTGTCGCATTGGCTCTCCATTTCATGCTGGCAGTAATGACAGCTGCCGCACGAGATATTGAACGGGAGCACGACCCGGTCCCCTTTCTTGACCTTTGTCACCTCAGGGCCTACTTCTTCGACGATGCCCATCGGTTCATGGCCGATCACGTATCCGGTTTGGGCTTGAATCGCCCCCTGGTATATATGGAGATCAGAACCGCATATGGCGGTCGAGGTGATCCTGACGATAATCCCGTCTTTTTTCTGAATCGTCGGATCCGCGACCTGCGTCACTTGCATGTTCTTCATGCCATGGAATGTTACAGCCTTCATAATCGCCCTCCTGTTATGACATGCCTTGAATTTGCATGCATGCTTCTATTATGAAATTGGAGAGAGGATTATACATTCGATATACGGTAAATTCGACAGTCGCGGAGCGCCTAAGAACAAGAAAGGAGACGGAGGACGGAAAGATTCACGTGAAAGTAAATTCAACACTAAGGGTATTTGTAAGGTTATCAAAGAACAAAACCTCACTAAATAAATCCTTGTGCTCACAGTTAATAAAACTATCTAAATACCCTTTGTTAACAACTTGACCACACTACCTCTTTATTCTGGATTATCGCGCATTGCTTGTACTAAATCTAATGTCCATTCATTACTAACAGCAAGCAATGAAGAATGTGCAGGTACGGTGCACGGCCTTCCCGTCGGAACTTTGGTCCTGTAGCAAATTCACGCGCGACTATATAAAATTGTCTTCCCAAATCCTCAAAGACATTCTCGCGAACCAGATCAAAACTTACTTCGAAGCTGCACCTAGTTCTTCTATGGCTTTAACAATACTTGTAGGTTACCAACCCAAATTTCGCAGAGCGAAATTCGTCTTGAAGTCATGTCGTTGCAGGCTTCCAAGGCGATCAGATACTGGGCTTGTTAATAGAAAAACACCGCTTCGTTTGCTAAGTGAAAGTTTTGAGCAATCACTTTAACCGAAGAGGTGGTGTCTACCTAATGATATCCCATCCATCCGAATTGATTCAAATGCCTAACGAACTAAAGCCAGCGTTCCAAGAATTGAAAGTCATGCAGCATTTGCAACAAGCTGGATTCCGTAAACGTTTTGGCTTTAGCTGCGCCCGGCTGTTCCAACTCGTCTTCGTTTTGTTATTTCATCAGAAAAACTGGTTTCGCCTGCTTGAAAGCCGCAAGGACGATTCGAAGGCCGGCAAAGCTGCGGTTTATTGCTTTCTCAATCATGCCGGCTTTGCATGGCGTCGTTTTCTGACTTCGCTTAGCGTGGCCACCATGAAAAAGGTGGAAAAGGTGGATGCGCTGACTTCTGCGGATCGGGATACCGTCTTCATCGTCGACGATTTGATGTTCGAAAAGTTAACCTATGTGCTAATGTTGTCGCGAGGGATAGCACGGTAATCCCGTGCTAAAGCGCTTCATTTGTCCGAAAGCTCATTGGAAACCCTAATCAACTTGGTATCTTCGCAAAGTCAATATTCATGGACAAAGAGAATATTGCAGAAGATTGTCGAACCATGGCATAATGTGGTTGAAGATTAACAATTGAAATGGCAAACCCATTGAAAGATGGGGACGCAAAGCCATGGGCCTAATACGCATGTTCGTTATGGTTGCCAGGTTGCCGTGTGTTGCGTTTTTTTCGTTGTCTCTAGTCTGTTTGTTGGGGATTAGAGTGGCGAGAACAGCGATAGTCCCCCGTAATTCGATAAATTCATCCTCGATACCACAGGTACTTTGTCGTCTCATCAACAACACGAGTAGGGGGAGGTAACAATGGGGATTCAACAATTAGAGAAAGATTTAAGAGAAGCACTGGAACGTCAAGAGTTCCAACTGTACTATCAGCCAAAATTGGATTTGGCTTCGGGGAAAATCACAGGCGTTGAAGCATTGATCCGATGGGAGCATCCAGAACAAGGACTTCTTACTCCAACACAGTTTATTCCACTCGCAGAAGAGACTAATCTGATTTCCCCCATCGGTGAATGGGTGTTGCGAACCGCTTGTACTCAGAGCAAGGCATGGCAGGATGCAGGTGCCCCAACACTTATAATGGCAGTCAACCTCTCTGTACGTCAATTTTATCAACCTGATTTTGTGGAAAGTGTGGAAAATATTTTGCATGAGACAGGGCTTGTTCCATCGTATCTGGAGCTTGAAATTACGGAATACATGACGATGGAAATTGTCCGAATTGTTCCAATTCTAAGACAATTAAAAAATCTCGGTATAAAAATCAGTTTGGATGACTTCGGGATAGGGTATAGTTCCCTGTATAACTTCAAAGAATTGCCGATTGACATTATAAAAATTGATCAATGTTTTGTGAATAACTGCCTGGTGAACATGAAGGATGCAACGATTGTCAAGGCAATTATTGCTCTGGGGCATGAATTAAATGTGGAGGTCGTTGCTGAAGGAATCGAATCGAAAGAGCAATTGATATTTCTCCAACAAAACCTCTGCGATTTAGGGCAAGGTTATTTGTTTAGCAAACCTTTGCCGCCATCGGAATTTCTGGTGGCATTCCATCAAATAGAGAAGATTTTTAGTAGAGATGGAATACCTTCAGCATTATTCAGAGAAAAATGGTTACAAGAAGCTTTGCACAAAACAAAGCAGGAATTAGCAGTTACGTTGAGATACCAGCAAGGTATGACTTTTAAGTTGACTCGGCATGATGGAAAATTTATTCATACTTTGTGTGATGGTGAATTGTTATATCGCATGGGTCTAACACCCGAACAAGTCGTAGGAAAGGAGCCTCATGAATTCCTCCCGCTCAATGATGCTGAACGGAAGTCTCAATATTACGAAAGAGCTTGGGGTGGAGAGGAGAACGTCACTTATGAAGGTCAATACAACGGAATTTGGTATTTGGCTTCCTTACGCCCTATCCATAGAGGGAGACAAGTAGCAGAGGTAATCGGCTCGGCTGTCGATATAAGTGATCGTATCAAAAAAGAAAGGGAAGCGTCTCTTCTCACACAATACCTCGTGGAGCAAGAGTCAAAATACCGATTGATTGGGGAGAATTCACAAGACCTGATTGCCATCTTGGATACTAATGGTGTATTACAGTACGCTTCGCCATCCCACATTCGGATGTTCGGGGGGGAAGCTTCCCAATTTGAAGGAAACTACCCTTTCTCTATGGTACACCCCGATGATCTTGCACTCATCAGAGAACGTTGGGATGAAATGATATCCACCAAGACTTCGGTACGTCTTGAGTGGCGATTCGTTAAAGTGGACGAGACCTGCATTTGGCTCGAAGGCATAGGGACTCCCATTCTAACGTCCGATGGTAAGATTGATAGCATCTTAGTAACTGGTCGGGAGATTACAGAACGCAAGATACAGGAATGGAAACTCCGTGAGAGCGAACAACGGTATCGTGATATCTCTGAACGTCTCGCTGAGAGAGAAGAAAAGTATCGTTTTATTGCCGAAAATACCCAGGATTTAGTCGGTGTCGTGGATATGGAAGGTATAGTTCTATACGCCTCGCCGTCCCATGAATTGGTCTTGGGGTTTTCGTCCAGCGAATTTGAAGGAAATTCTGCTTTTTATTTCGTTCATCCTGACGATCTTGCGTATGTTAAGAAGCAATTCAATGACATGGTTACATTAAAATCAACGTTCGATTTTGAGTGGAGGTGTAAAAAAGCAGATGGCAGTTGGGTATATATCGAGACCAGGGGCACTCCTATATTTGATGAAAATCGCAAAGTAGTGCAATGCGTGTACGCGTCTCGTGATATTTCGGAACGAAAGAAGGCAGAAGAACTCCTTCTACGAACTGAAAAGCTATTGATAGTAGGTCAAATGGCTGCAGGGGTTGCACATGAGTTTAGAAATCCTCTAACCTCGATCAAGGAATTCGCCCAGCTGTTACAACAAGGTAACGAAAAACCCGAGTATATTGAATTGATTCTATCTGAGGTTGGGAGATTGGAAGCTATAGTATGGGGATTTTTAACACTTGCCAAACCCCAAGCTCCGGAAATGCAGGAAGTTGATGCGGCGGTTGTTTTACAACAGGAGGTGTTGTTATTCAGTACACACTCCATATTAAACAACATTGAAATTATTGAAGAACACGACTCGGAAGTACCACGTATTTACTGCTATGAGAATCAAATCAAGCAAGTAATTATTAACATTCTCCAGAATGCGGTTGACGCTATGCCAAACGGTGGAATCATCAAAACACAGATTCTATGCCACGATTCAGAATTTATCAAATTTCGATTTGTAGACCAAGGAAGTGGCATTTCATTGGAACGAATTAAATCCATTGGTTAACCCTTTTATAGTTCCAAAGAAAAGGGGACGGGATTAGGCCTAACGGTCAGCAACAAGATTGTCCACGTACACGGAGGGAGTATTCACATCGAAAGCACGGTCAACGAAGGAACCATTGTTGATGTGATTTTACCCATCAGATACGGACAGAGCTTGCTCCAGGAATCCCAGTTACGGTTGTATTCGTACGTCACCGATCCAAGAATGAATGGCTTGCCATTCTGATCCCTAATATTGAAGAAAAAACTCAAAATTTCACTCGAATCAGAAGCAATTTCCTCGGCCGCTTCTTGTAAAACAATCGGTGTACGCACTTTTATTGACTACAAAGTCCTGATTCTTAATGGAATTTTGTCATTCGTCGGTAACCAAAGTTGAGATGATTCATTATAGATTTCATCAATTCGATGCATGATCCTTAAAGTGGCTATTGTCTTTGCTCTACGCCAATCGGCGAGAGACTGCGTGCTCTTGCGACCCCTTTGTAGACCGAGAGGGGATTAGTAAGCATGTCGGTGACTATTGCTGAATATCACCGACATTGTCTGTCCCTAAATTTCTGTGTTGGAAGGGGTAGAGGTGCGAAAAAAGGCCGGTGTGGGTAGGGTGAGGGAATGGGGAAGATGAAGCCCGATTAGCTTGGTATAGAGCTAATCGGGCCAATTTCATGCCATTTTTTCAAGTCAAGGCTTCGGGTTACCTAAAACGATAATAACAGTGACAGTAGTGTTAGTATGACTTGGAGTCACCCACATGTGAAGAATGCAAAGAAATTAATGTTAATGTAATCGAGCATGTGAAAGGTTACATTCAAAGAAAGGTTCAAAAAAAGGGCATCCCGCAAAGGTCCGGTCGGGATGCCCTTTCTGTGTATGCCGGTGATTATTGCGGGTTGGTCGTGAGAATGCCCGCGGTTTTTAAAACGACGCGCGACGGCAGCGTGAGGGCCGCGATCGCCAGCTGCGCCACGTCCTCGGGCTGCATCATCCGCTCCTCCGGGCCGACCGGCAAGCCCGTCCTGACGGCGAGTTCCGTGTTCACGGTGCTCGGCGTCAAGGCGGCGACCCGGATGTTGGACTTGCGGACCTCATGGAAGAGGGATTCCGTCAGGCCCATCACGGCGAATTTAGACGCGCAGTAGGCTGAACCCGTCGCGAAGCCGCGTTCTCCGGCCGTGGACGCGACATTGACGATGTCGCCGGACTTGCGCTCCAGCATCGTTGGCAGCACGGCGCGTGTAACGTAGTACGTCCCCATCAGGTTGACCTGAACGATATGCTGCCACTCCTCGGGATCCATGTCCGTCACGGTACCGAACGTCGCCGTTCCCGCGTTGTTGATCAGGATGTTGACGGTGCCGAGCTCGCCGATCAAGCGGGCGACAGCCGCTTCGACCTCGCCGCGGTTGCCGACGTCGGCCATCGCGATGGCGGCGTCGACGCCGTACGTCTCCTTCAGCTCTTTCTGCGCGCGTTCCAGGTCTGGCGCGGAACGCGCCATCAGGCCCGGACGCACGCCTTCCTGCGCGAGGGCGCGGGCGACCGCGAGTCCGATCCCCTTACCCGCGCCTGTAATAATAGCCGTTTTACCTTTGAGCATGCTTGCCTTTCCCTCCTGTCCGTTATTCCAGATTCGCGTGATTGCCGTACATCTTGCCGGAGTTCTGGCGCTGCGATTCCATGATCCGAAGGATGACGGCGTCTAGTACAACCAGAAGCGTCTGCTCGAACAACGATCCCATCGGCTGCACCGTCAAATCCCTGCCGGACGCCTGGTCCTTCGGCGCTCCCGGCAGCTGGACGACGATGTCGGCCCGCGCTCCGATCGTCGACTGCGGTTGGATGGTGAGTGCGGCGACGTCCGCATCCAGCGCCTTCGCCTTTTCGGCCATGCTGATCAAGGTCTGCGTCTCGCCCGAACCGGAGCCGATCAGCAACAGGTCACCCATAGTAATACCTGGTGTTACCGTCTCGCCCACGACATGGGCTTGCAGCCCCAGATGCATCAGGCGCATCGCGAAAGCCTTCATCATGAGGCCGGAGCGTCCCGCCCCCGCCACAAATATGTGTCCGGCCCCGAGAATCGCTTCCGTCAGCCGTTCGCCGGCGTCTTCTGTGAGCAGCGATGCGGCATGCTCGAGCTCTTGCACGATATGCGCCGCATGGCGCTTGATGGACAGCGCCATCGCTTAACGCGCCGAAATCAGCCGCTTAATTTCGGCCGCCGCGGCACGCTTGTCCGCCTGGCCCGTAATGCCGCCGCCGACGATGACCAGATCCGGGGACGCCTCGATGACTTCCGGCAGCGTGGCGAGCTTGATCCCGCCTGCAATCGCCGTCTTGGCGTTCTTCACGACGTTTTTGATCACGCGAAGCTGTTCGAAGGAATTCTCGCCCTCCGCCTGTAAATCATATCCGGTATGCACGCAGATGTAATCAACGCCGAGCGCATCGACTTCGCGCGCGCGTTCCTCCAGGTTTTTCACGTTGATCATGTCGACCAGAATTTTCTTGCCGTGCTTGCGGCTTTCCTCCACCGCGCCGCGGATGGTGGAATCGTCGGTCGCGCCCAGCACCGTGATGATGTCGGCCCCGGCTTCGGAAGCCTTCATGACCTCGTAAGCGCCCGCGTCCATGATTTTTAGATCGGCCAGCACGTCCAGATTCGGGAACGCCTCCTTGATTTCCTTCACGGCGAGAAGCCCTTCGTTAATGACGACCGGAGTGCCGATCTCGACGATATCGATATATTCCTGTACTTCCTTGACGACTTCCTTGGCTTCCTGGATGTTCACCAGATCGAGTGCAAGCTGAAGTTTCATGATGAATGAGTGCCTCCTTTGAGTGTGAATATACTAAGTATGCGCTAGGCTGAACTTAATTATAAGGAGAAGGTATCAAAACTGGAAGTAGGCACAATTTTGTTATATAGTGTCTAAAAGTATACTAAGGTGTAGGAGGCGGACTGCAGCATGAGCAGAAATGAAGACAAGGTATTCAATTGCGAGAAAGAACTGACGCTCTCCATTATCGGCGGCAAGTGGAAAATGATCATCATGTGGCACCTTGGAAAAGAGGGCACCAAACGGTTCAGCGAGCTTAAATCGCTGATTCCGGACATCACGCAGCGCATGCTGACGACGCAACTGCGGGAGCTGGAAGACGACGGCATCGTGAACCGAATAGTGTATCCCGTCGTGCCGCCTAAAGTGGAATACAGTCTGACGCCCCGCGGCGAGAGCCTGATTCCCATTCTGGATCTGATGTACGAGTGGGGAAAGGACTATATCGCGGATATGGGAGAGCAGGTAACGATTCGCGGCACCGAGAGGTGAACGGCGGAAGGCGAGCTCGGTTAGTAGCAGCAATATTAGGGAGTCATTAAGAGTGGTTTTTGGGTGTTATTTTTTATCAGGCATGGAGTTAATGCTCCAAATTTTGCATACTCGGAGTGAAACACATGTCTACTGTAATTGAAAAGTTACTAAAAACTGATGAGGATATTAAAATAGATATTATTAAGGACTTTGTGTCTGATCTATGAAGGAAGTAAGTGTTCAAAAACTAGTCAATAAATACGGTAAAGATGAGTTCGTAAAAATGCAAAAAATTTAGAAATAATAACTAGGCACAACCTTCATTTAAACGAAGGTTGTGCCTTCTCTGATACTGGTTATTATCGTGGGATACGCCCGCCTTAGGCACATGTTATAGTATTTCGAGGAAGGTGGCATTTTTGGAAAGAAAGAAAAGTGCCGTTGGGTATATCCGGGTATCACGTGGTGATACGGGGAACCGTATCATCGCTAAAGGTAAAATAAAAAGGGACTTCATCAAGTCCCGGAGGCTTTCGGTATGAGGTTCGTTGAGACTGGCGAGTACTTCCGGCTCAAGAGGTGCAACACAATCCAGTGCCTGTGTTTTCACTAGGCGACTGAGTAGGATTCCAGAATCCCTTTGCATTGATTCGATGGTAAAATCGAAGTGCAGGTTGATCTGGGTGATCTGCCGCCCGACTCGCCTTGGAGAATCCTTGGTGATGCGGATGCTTTCGACCATTAGACGCAACAGTGCCTTTTGTTCATCCGCATCGATCTTCATCATTGCGTCCTGAATCAGGATTAATAGTTTTTGCAACGAATCGAAATCAACAGGCTTGTTGAATTGTTCGTCCAGTTCGGCTTCGATGGTCTCCAGCCGTTTCTGAAGCTGTTCCTGACGAGCGTGCGTTTCCTTCAGATCGTCCTTGAATATTGCAGCCAACTCGGGATCGTTCAGGATGTTGTCTTTCAGCTTCTGAAGCTTTTTGCTGTTGGTATTCAACTCGGCAACAAGGGCTTTCTTTTCATCCATGATTGGGACGTCTGCATTTGAACGCACGGCATTGATTCTATCGACTAACTTCCTCAGAATATCTGGACGCGATGCTACTGTTACAAGTTCATCAAGCACCTGCTGTTCGGCTACGTCAGCCCGCATCATATTAGAGCGGCAAACGGTCTTACCCTTGTTGTGGAACTGTCCGCAGATATAGTATCGATATGACTTGCCTCCGGCACCTTTGGAACGTGCAGGAACCATTCCGTGACCGCAAGCAGGACATCTGAGTAATCCGCTCAGAATGTATGGCTGATGGGAGCGGGACGGCTTGTAAGAACGCTTACCAAGCTTCTGATGGACGCTCTCCCAGAGCTCGAATGTAATAAGCGGATCATGTGTTCCGTCAACAAGCAGGAAGTCGGGATTCTTTCCTTTCCGTCGTTTCTCAGACCAATCTTGTAGTTGGTTGTACCGTATCTTTCCGATGTAGATTGGATTATTGAGGATCGTCTTGATCCCACAGACGTTAAAGGGCTTGTCCATCTTAGAACGATAGCCTTCTTCATTCAGGCGGCGGGTAATGGCTTTGAAGCCGAGCCCCTGATTGGCATAATCGAAGATTTTTCGGACGATGACGGCTTCGTACTCATTGATGATAAGCTCTTTGTCGATGTTGTCATACCCCAGCACCTTTCCTCCGTTAAATTTCCCCTCCTTGGCTCGTTGGGCCATTCCGGTTTTTACACGTTCAACAATATTGTTTCGTTCAAGCTCAGCAATTGAACAAAGCATCTGAAAGGCCATACGGCCAAAAGAAGTTGTAGTATCGAATTTCTCAGTTAAGCTAATCAATCCGATATTGTTCCGTTCTAGTGTGTCGCTTATTTCCAACGAATCTCTTGTTTTGCGTGCTAATCGATCAAATTTGTAAACGATGACAGCGTTAAATCTATGATGAGCGGCATCCCTTATAAGCCGTTTCATCTGAGGACGGCCTGCAATGCTTTTGCCACTCGCACCTTCATCTACATATTCATCCACAAGCTCAAGACCGTTCTGTTCGGCATACTTCCTGATCTCCGAGATTTGGGCAGCGATGCTGTAACCTTCCTTGGCTTGCTCTTCTGTACTTACACGAGCATACAGAGCCGCTTTTAGCTTACTCATTGTTTACTTCCTCCTTGTTATGGTAGTCGCTAAAGAAGCTGTCTAGATGTTCGTTCCATGATTCACGCGGGAATACAGGAAATGCATTCGGATACTTGCCCATTTCATTCAACAGAATACTGGCTTTGACTGCCGGATGTGGCTGGTTAAACAATTCCTCAGATGGTTTAAGTGACTCCAGTTCACCAATAATGCGGCCCAAGGACGCGATAAGTTGTTCCCGATCCAGTGGATGGGGGGACTGAAGGTCATGAATAAACCGCATCATTCCGTCCGTGAAAGCTTGATAAACAATAGCACCGATATAAGACAGTGAGCTTTCCTCAGAAGAGTCGGGAGCGGGTTCGGTTGGTTCCCCGATGGCTATCGACCGAAGTTCTCCTTGATAGAAATCATCCGTCAATGCATCAAAGGGGATGCCTAAATCCTGCGTAATTTTGTAGATGAGCTGGTAAGCGGGTTTTTTTGAATCCCCGCGTTCGATAGAGATGATTGTCTGGTGGCTGACACCGACACGTTCACTCATTGCCGTCGTTGTAAAGGTTTTGTTGGAGTGAAGCTTTCCGGCTTCCTTTCTGTAGAACTTTAATCGCTCTCCCAAGTCGCTCATCTTCAAATATTCAAACTCTTCGCGAGTGAGAATCCGTCTTGGCATCGAAGATCATCCTTTCTGTACAAGCAGGTTTACAGTGATTATAAACTCTGCTATGATGGTTTGCAAATATATAATTACAAATACTTAAATATAAATATTACGGAGGTTGCTATGGACTTTATCCGCGATATTGGCATTGATCTGAATGAGATTGACGATGCGTTTGAGATCGTTCACGAAAAGCGAAAGAAGGAACAAGATTTTATTGAGGGGCTTGCTCTGGCATTGAATCGCATGTTGGATCACCCATCGGAAGCAGAAGATGAATCTCTAACAACAGGTGTACAAGAATGACAACCGAGAGGGCTTAATCCCTTGCCCCGTAAGGCTTCAGACCCTCTCGATATTTGAGGTGAAACCGTATGTTTCTGTACAATAAGCAAAGGGCAGCGGAGTTGTTGAACACCGTGCCGATCATTCAAAGCATTCAATTCGCCAGCAAGGTGAAGCACTTTGACTGTCCTTACGACAAGCTGATCCTTTGTTCAGATGAGCCGCCAACACAAGCGTTCGTTGACCTGATTCGGCCCGCGAGATTCGAGACGGACGATGATGAAACCTTTTACCGATACAGGCTGGTGCATGACTTGTTCAGCGTACAGTGGATGCAGGCCAACCCGGAGGCCCCAACGACATCCATCATGTTGAATCCTTGGAAGCACCAACTCTCACCCGATGATGTACTTGCATTGATCGACTTCATTATCGGCAGTCATCTCGATGCACATGTCGCTCACAACGACGATAAGCAGGATTGGCTCCGGTTTCTTACCTCGAAGGAGATGGCGAAGCGTGTTTATGTCGGCTATCAGAAGAAGAAACCTCGGAACTATGATGATCTTGACCAGACATTTATGTTCGGCAGTAAAAAAGGCCAGCAGGTCATCATCTACGATAAGGCGAAGGAGCAAGATCGTGATGGTGAAGAGTGGATTCGCCTTGAGAAACGCAGGAAACGGCGGGATAAGCTCGCAAGACCAACTTTGTCGCGATTTCTGCTGGATGAACAGAGTGATGCTCTGAAACACGTTGTCATTGTTGATATTGACAAGTTCAGCGGTAGGGACAAGATTATGCGACGCATCAATAAGTATGGAACATTTCAGGAAGCCTACATGACATTGACCAAGGAAGAGAAGCGGAAGTTGAAACTACATGAAGCATTCAGGCATCCCCTTGTTGATGTCGGTGCTTTGTTTAAAAAGGAACTCGATCAATGGCTGTCCATGTCGCCGCACTTGTATATGATGAGCAAAATCTTCCCGGTACTCAAAGCAAGCTGGAGCGGGAAAGACATGATAACTTACAGAACGGTGCGTATTGATCCGATAAATCTGCATTATACCCGGTCTTCCTTGGAACCGTATGTGGGCAAAGAGAAATACAGGCTGCGACAAAGCTATCTTACCGACGTTTTGAGCTGACATGTTGTACAGAGGGCCGCGAGCGAAGCGAGCGGCCCAGTCTCTGCATTGCACCTGCGTGCGGTAATGAGTCGCATGAAGCCAGTCAAGGGCCGCAGGGGCGAAGCCTTTACCCTTGACTGAGCGGTGCAACAAGCCGACACTCTTGCTTGTTCTCAGCGTTAGCTGAGGAACGCCGTACGGCGAGTGACGGGATTGTAAAGGGTGGAAACCCTTTACGTCCTCCCTCAGGGAGCGGAGAGGGTGGTCTTTAATCGGCGAGCGAAGCGAGCCGTCTTTCCGGTTGCTGATGCAGGATATGAGTAGGACTTAATCCGCATACACTGCGAAAAGCAGTTCCTTCTGGTCAAGCATCAGCTCATGGCAAACATCAAGCGGCAACGGGATGGTGTAGCCTTGGCTTCTGACCTCAATGGGAGTCTTGTAAGCATAGAAGGGCAACGGCGAATGCGTTTGAAAGAACATCCTCCATCCGTTGTCGAACCGTAGATAAACTTCATTGCCGTTGATCGATACATGAACAAAGAGTTCGTCCGCAGAAAAGACAAAATGGGAAGAGAAGCAAAGGCCATTCTTGCTTACTGTGAGCCCTACAGAGGTTTGTTCATTTACTCGAAGGGTCTTTGTCCTGCCTGGCTTGTACAATCCGTCTACAACCGATAACACTCGTTCTGATAATGCGGACAGCAGATCGGGCAAGCTGCCAATCAGTTTGGCTATTGCCCGTAGAGGCATCCACAATAAATCCACATCGATGTACAATACCTTCATCTGGCGATCCGCAAACATTCCACCGCTGACTGCTCCGGGACTGTACATTTTGAACAGATACACCTTCCAACCGCTCATTTGCTCGATTATTTCACGAATGAACCTGAATTTAATCCGCAGCCCGCTGAATGGAACATCCTTCAGCATCATGATTTCAATCCGTTCATTTCGGCATTCCGATTCACATACGAGCTTCCTTGAAGCGTCCGGTAATGTTATTTGTTGCAGTACAACAACTGTCGTAATTGAAACTGCCGAATGCGGATGTAGTTCGACCTTGCTTCCATTCGTTGCAGCTGGTAACTGAAATTGTTGCTGATGGTTGTTCATGCGTATATTCCTCCAATGTGAATTTGATGGTCAAAGATACAGCGGCCAGCTATAATAGCGAGCCGTTGCGGATGGATTGCTTTAAATATCCGTTGTTTACGAAGTCATAAGACCACGTTCCTTGAGACTAATGAATTTGTCTCCGCCTACTATGATATGATCGAGCACTTCAATGCCAGTCACATCCCCGGCTTCGACCAGACGAGTCGTGAGTTGAATGTCTTCATGTGACGGTGTGCAGTCGCCGCTTGGATGGTTGTGCGAAACTACGATTGAGGCAGCCGATCGCTTGATGGCAGCTCGAAAGACTTCACGTGGATGCACGATGGCTGCGTTGAGCGAACCCTTCGAGATCGTCTCCGGTCGCCCGATGACATGGTTCTTGGTGTTCAGAAATAGAACAACGAAGTGTTCCTGTTGCAGATACCGCATCTCAGGAATCAGCAAATCGGCTGCATCCTTGGGGGAGCGAATCACATGCGTATGACTGTAAACAGGTGCATTCAATCTCCGTGCGAGTTGCAGGGCGGCGATGATTTGGCGTGCTTTCACTTTGCCGATGCCCTTGATGGCGGTTAGTTCCTGCTCCGTGACATTCATCAGATCGGTCAGCGACGGGAAACGAGTAAAAATTTGCTCCACGACATAGGAGTCCGGCTTTTCTGCAAGTGCCTCGGTAAACAGCGTTTTAATTGCCGGCATTTCATATACATTCATGTGGTTGACCTCCATAGGGAGAAGCAGCGGCGGCTCCTCCTGTTGCGTGATAGATGAATTTGAATTATGATGATGACAACGCATTTTTTCTTGATCGCTCCGTCTCTATTTGCGGGCGATTTTTTCTTTTTCTTGGGCTTCAATCTGCATTTCAATCATGACCAGCTTGACCAGTGTCTGGGCATACACCCTACCTTCCTCAGTGTCAAAGCGGGCGTTTCGATCCATCATCCGCTTGTTGCTGTCAACCAGCTTTTTCTGGCAAGCAGTTCTTGCATGTTCTCCATGTGTCACACCTCCCTTCAATGGCATGTAAAATAACCCTCCTGTCGATGCAACAGCACGGCTATCTGCAATGACCTGTATAAAATGACTTTCCTGCTCGGTTGAATCGCGACATTTGCCGTTTCCGACGAGCTTAGCCATTCATCTGAAGACCGGGGATGTCTGGACGGTGTAAGTAATCAGAACCGTGACCTGCCCATTGCGAAGTGCGACAACTGCACACTTCCCTGCATCCAGTGTCACAGAGTAGATGTATCCTTTTTGTTCGCAGAATCCGAGGTATTCTTTCTGGCTGTTACGCCTGAATGATTCATAAGTCATCTCTCCAGTCTCCTTTCTCTCGAAATGGTACATCCTCACGCCCTCGCCAGTCGTTTTCGGTAGCGTTGCAGTTGTTGAGGGAATTCGCGTTGGAAGTAGGCAACGGTCCAGCGAGCGGCGGTTTCTTCATCCACGCCATAAGTTCGACGGCAGTAGGTTGAAAGAACGCGGCCAGCCATACTGAAGTGTCCATTCATGACGAGCTGCTTTAGAACGATAGAAACGTCTTCTGGCAATCCTTTTTTTACAACCATGTAGTTTCACCCCCTTTCAAGTGGTTTAGCGGTATAAAAACAAAGCGAGCCAAGGATCACTCCCTGACTCGCTGGAAATCAATATTTATTGTTGTACAAGATTGACGATGATTCGACCGGGATAATTGAATCCCTTCACCTCTATGGAAGGGGTGGGGCATTAAACGGCTGACGGGGGTACTTCAAATATGCATGGTGGTGTCCCGGAAAAATGTATGTAGTTTTCTCCTCTATTGGGCCGTTTTATCGATATAATCCCGTTAACTTCGCCTATGTTATCCGACCAACGTTACAATTTCACGATTCTCACGATAAATAGAATATTGATTTCGTGATGTGCATGCAGCAACAGTTGATTACGCAAGAAAAACACCGTTCTTATCGCTCTGCAATGCTTCTGAAGGCGGTACTGAAGGGATAAATCAATAAAAAGCTGATTCAACACCCAATTCACGTTACATTATTGGCAATCGGCCTATATAAACCAGAGCTTCTTTAGTGAAGCGGGGCTTCTACCGATAATTACATTATTGAGAAATGAGTAGTGAGAACTAGTCCAACAGGAATTCTGGCATTGAATGCCGAACAAGTATACTATCTAACTTCGGCTGATCAAGAGGTGAGCAATGGACATCATCAATAACATCGACCGTCTGCTCGGCGATGACCTTAAACAATCGATACGAAAAGGTTCGCGGCTGTCGATCGCAGCATCCTGCTTTTCGATCTACGCCTATGAAGCATTAATGAAAGAGCTGAATCAGGTGGAAGAAGTGCGGTTTATCTTCACTTCGCCTACCTTTATTGCGGATAGCATCAAGAAAGAGAAGCGGGAGTTCTACATCCCGAAGTTGACCCGTGAGAAAAGCCTGTACGGTTCCGAGTTTGAAATCCGGCTCAAAAATGAAATGAACCTCAAAGCGATTGCGAAAGAATGCAGCGACTGGATTCGGAAGAAAGTCACCTTCAAGTCGAATCGGACTTCAGGTGCAATGCAAGGGATGTTGAATTTGCAGACATCCGATGAAGCCATCACATACATGCCAGTCGATGGCTTTACGACGGTCGATCTTGGATACGAGAAAGGCAACGCTTTATCCAAGATGGTGAACAAATTCAATGAGGTTCCGTTTACCAAAACGTATTTCGACCTGTTTAATCAAGTCTGGAACGACAAGAGCAAGCTCGAAGACGTAACAAACCAGGTGGCCGAGCACATTTCATCCGTTTATAAAGAGAACTCGCCGGAGTTCATCTACTACGTTATTCTCTACAATATCTTCAACGAGTTCTTGTCAGATATTACGGAAGATATACTTCCGAACGAAGCGACAGGCTTCAAAGAAACGGAAATCTGGAAGCGGCTTTATCACTTTCAGAAAGATGCGGTGCTCGGTGCCATTAACAAACTTGAGAAATACAATGGCTGCATCCTTGCAGACAGCGTCGGGCTGGGGAAAACATTCACTGCTCTTGGCATTATTAAGTATTACGAACTTCGCAACAAGTCGGTCTTGCTGCTATGTCCGAAGAAACTTGGCGATAACTGGCTCACGTACAAACAGAACGTGACCAACAACATTTTGTACGCCGACCGTCTGCGATATGACGTGCTTTACCATACGGACATTTCTCGTGAGAGAGGCAAGTCCAATGATATTCCGCTCGACAGATTGAACTGGGGCAACTATGATCTGCTCGTCATTGACGAATCGCACAACTTCCGCAATAACGAAGCGAAGAAGGACAAAGAGACCCGATATCAGAAGTTGATGCGGAAAGTGCTCAAGAGCGGTGTAAAGACGAAAGTACTGATGTTGTCGGCAACTCCAGTGAATAACAAATTCATGGATCTTCGTAATCAGCTTGCTCTGGCGTATGAGGGAAATCCCGAAGAGATCAACAACAAGCTGGGCACGGAGCGGGGCATCAACGACATATTCAAACGGGCTCAGTCTGCCTTCAATCAGTGGTCTAAGCTGGATGCTACTGAACGGACGACGGAGACGCTTCTGGGTATGCTTGACTTTGATTTTTTCGAGCTGTTGGACAGTCTGACCATCGCTCGCTCCCGCAAGCACATTCAGAAGTATTACAAAGCAGAGGAGATCGGCGAATTTCCTAAGCGATTGCCGCCTTTATCCAAGTTCTGCAATCTGACAGACAGGACGGATGTCATCGGCTATAATGATATTTTTATGGAGTTGTCCAGAATCAACCTCGGCATTTATGCCCCGTTCAAGTACATTCAACCGAGTCGCTTGCGACTGTATGAAGAAATGTACGATACGAGTGTAAAGGGCGGAAGCGGGAGCTTCAAGCAACTGGACCGGGAAGGCAGTCTGCAGCTCCTGATGCGGATCAATTTGCTCAAACGGTTAGAGAGTTCCGTGGAATCTTTCCGGTTGACGCTGTCCAAGATTATATCCAAGCTCGGCCAGACATTGGAGAGAATTGAGGCTTATCAGCGAAGCGGGAAATCTGATGCGGTTGGATACACCGAAATTGAAGATGCCAGTCTCGATGATGACGATTGGTTGGATGATGACTTTACCATCGGGGATACCATCAAGATCAATCTATCCGATATGGATGTGCTTCGATGGAAAGAAGATTTGATGAGCGATCACCAAATTCTATCTGCTCTTCACGAAGAGATGCGGAAGGTATCGCCCGAACATGACGAAAAACTGAATGCCTTGAAACAAGTCATCGATGATAAAATCAGACAGCCAATCAATCCGGGCAATCGTAAAGTGATCATCTTTAGTGCATTTACGGATACCGCGGCGTATTTGTACAACCATCTATCTGCATACATGAAGTCGAAATACAACATCGATACCGCCAAAATTGTCGGCAGCGATGAGAACAAGAATACCGCCGGACTTCGGAATGATATCAGTACATTGCTTACCTGCTTCTCGCCGCGATCCAAGGAGAAGAAGCTGACCATGCCAGATGTGGATGGAGAAATCGATTTGCTCATTGCGTCCGATTGCATCTCCGAGGGGCAAAACTTGCAGGATTGCGATTTTCTCATCAATTATGATATTCACTGGAATCCGGTACGAATCATCCAGCGGTTTGGACGAGTTGATCGAATCGGCTCCCAAAACAAATCCATTCAGCTCGTGAACTTCTGGCCCAACATGACGCTGGACGAGTACATTCAATTGAAAGAACGAGTCGAGAATCGCATGGTCATCATGGATATGACAGCAACTGGCGACGACAATGTTCTGTTTAATCAGTCCAGCGATCTGGAATACCGGAAACAGCAGCTTAATCGCTTGCAGAAAGAAGTCGTCGATCTGGATGACATGAATACCGGAGTATCTATAACGGATTTAGGTCTTAATGATTTCCGAATGGATTTGGTGAACTACGTCAAAGAGAATGGCGAACTGGATACCGTTCCAAGCGGACTGCATGCAGTTGTTTCTGCTGATGAAGAGGAGGGAGTGCAGCCAGGTGTCATATTCGTTCTTCGCAATGTGAATGAAGAACTGAACCCGGACAAGCAGAATCGCTTGCATCCCTTCTATCTGGTTTACTTGAGTGACGATGGCGAAGTCGTCACCAATCATATGGATGTCAAGAAGACACTCGACGTTCTGCGTGCCCTGTGCAGAGGACAATCTGAACCTGTCTTGGAGGCATGTCGCAGCTTCAATCAAGAGACGAAAGACGGCAGGAAGATGGATGCTTACTCCATGCTGTTGGAGGAAGCGATCCGCTCTATTGTACAGGTGAAGGAAGAAGGCGATCTGGATAGCTTGTTCAGTTCGGGCGGCACAACGGCTTTAATCGATTCCGTCAAAGGTCTTGAAGATTTTGAACTTATAACCTTTGTTGTCATCCGGCAGGTGAGTGAATGATGTTCAAGCTACCATCAAGCACACTTGTGAACCGCAAAATACCGAAAAATAAGTTCTATGAGAAGCTTCACGCCAATCAACATCTAAAGGAACTGTTTACCGAGCAAGTCGAGTCGATCATCTGGAAGCACAAACTATCCAAAGAGACGATTCGCCTCGAACCGAAAGATGACATTGAGGAAGTTCAGGTGTTTGAGGTTCACTTGAAAGAGCGAACCTACTCACTTGATTTGTTGCGGAGCATCGACAAGGCGATCCCTTACCCCATACTGCACGTCATTGTATACGAAGATCAGGCAAAACTCGCAATCGCCTACAAGGAGCGGAATCAGACCGATGATAACCGCTCCGTTGTACGTTCGTATCACGAATCGGAATGGCAGCCTGTAGAAGAATTGAAGCTGGACATCATTCAAGGACTTGATTTAAAGGCCGTATACGAGAACATCATCCGTCAACTGCTGCCGATTAGCTCGAAGCCGGAAATGGAGCTTGCAGCCGTTCTAGAGCGACAAGCAAGCATAGATAAACTGAGGCTTGAATGCCAACGGCTGGAGTCCAAGATTCGCGGCGAAAAGCAGTTCAATCGTAAGGTTGAATTGAATATGGAACTGCAACGTAAACGCAAAGAATTAAATCAAATTCTCGATTAACTGGAGGTCGAACCAAAACATGAACCATCTGACGATGAAATCAACCGATCTGACTCAGGTCAATATCGGCAAGATTGCGGAACTGTTTCCTAACGTAATTACAGAAGCAAGGGATGAACAAGGAAAGATCAAACGTGCGGTGGATTTTGATTTGTTGAAGCAAGAACTATCCGATATTCTCGTTGAAGGAGAGAAAGAGCGATATCAGTTGACGTGGCCGGGGAAAAAGGAAGCTATTCTTCATGCCAATACTTCAATTGATAAAACACTTCGTCCAATAATAAGGGAAAGTAAGGATTGGGATAAAACTCAAAATATCTACATCGAAGGTGACAATCTTGAAGTATTGAAACTGTTGCAAGAATCATACTTGAGCAAGATAAAACTTATATATATAGACCCGCCATATAATACAGGTAAAGACTTCGTTTATAAAGATGATTTCAAAACCTCGTCCGATGAATATTTAGAGGAATCTGGTCAGATTGATGTTGAAGGTAACCGGCTCTTTCAGAATACAGAGTCAAACGGTCGATTTCATAGTGACTGGTTAACGATGATGTATTCAAGATTAAAACTAGCAAGAAATTTATTGAGTGAGGATGGCGTTATTTTCATTAGTATTGATGATAATGAACTCGATCATTTAAGAATGATCTGCGACAATGTCTTTTTGGGGAATTTTGTAGCACAAATAACTACATTATGTAATCCTAAGGGCAGATCCCAGGATAAATATTTTGCAACCAACCATGAATATATATTAGTGTATTCAAAGTCCCCACTACCGAAGGGGTATTTCGCAATAGAGAAAGATCAAGATCAAATAGAAGCCGAATACCCTGAACTAGATGAACTTGGAAGATACAGAACTTTAGAATTAAGAAATACTCATAGAGAGTTCGGAAAACATAATCGAAAAAATCTCTTCTATCCGTTTTATGTAAACCCTGTTACTTCTGAAGTTTCGTTAGATGAAATTGATGGATATGTCACAGTTGAGCCGATATGGGACGATGGATTTGAAGGTTGCTGGACATGGGATAGAAATAAAGCGTCCAATGATATTCATCTTCTGGTTGCAAAACAAAATCCCAGTGGTTTATGGAAAATATACCGTAAAAGCTACGCAGAAGGTGCTACAAAGATGCTTAAAACAATTTTCAATGATAAACTATTCTACACAGAAAAGGGTCAAGCCGCCTTCTCCTCTTTGTTTAATGAAAAGGCAAAGTTATTCCAGTCTCCTAAATCTGTAGAGTTAATTAAAACATTAATTAATACTGTTACAACCTCGAATGACATTATCCTGGATTTCTTCTCCGGCTCAGCTACAACTGCTCACGCAGTAATGGAGTTGAATGCAGAAGATTTGAAAAATCGCAAGTATATCATGGTACAAATACCAGCTCTGACAGAAGAAGATTCTGATGCTTACAAAGCAGGATATAAAACAATTTGTGAAATTGGAAAAGAACGCATCCGACGTGCGGCTAAGAAAATTAATGAAGAAACAAATGCGGAAATCGACTACGGATTCCGGGTATACCGATTGGACTCCAGCAACATGAAAGATGTCTACTACACACCGGACAAGCTTGGCCAATTAAATCTGGAGGATGTATCGTCTAACATTAAAGAAGACCGAACTGGTGAGGATTTACTTATCCAAGTCATGTTGGAGTGCGGACTGGATCTTTCATTGCCTATGGAGTCCAAAGAAATCGAAGGTAAAACCGTCCACTACGTTGCAGGTAACTCTTTGATTGCTTGCTTTGATGACTTGGTACCGGGGTCTGTCATTAAGAAGATTGCAGAGGTTCAACCGCTTCGCGTCGTATTTCGTGATAGTTCTTTCCAGGATGACTCTGCTCGTATCAATGTCGAAGAATTGTTCAAGCTGCTCTCTCCGAGCACTGAAATTCAAGTGCTATAAGGAAGGTGAGCTCCGATGAAAATTAAATTCAAACATCAACAGTTCCAACAGGACGCGGTAAAAAGCATTATTGACGTATTTCAAGGACAACCCAACGAATCCTCTCGATTTACGCTTGATAAAGGTCGGCGACAAAAAAGTGTAGAACAAGTAGATTTATTCCAAGGCATGGGCAGTGAGATTGATTATGGATTTAAGAATAATCCCATTAAGCTTATCGATCATGAAGTGTTGACTAATATCCAAACAGTGCAACGTCAAAATGGATTGAAATTATCTGAACGGCTTGAAGGAAAGTACAACCTTACCGTAGAGATGGAGACCGGAACTGGAAAAACATATACCTATATCCGGACGATGTTCGAATTATATAAAAAGTATGGTTGGAGTAAGTTCATTATTGTGGTACCTTCGATTGCTATTCGTGAGGGAGTACTTAAGACATTTCAGATAACTGAAGAACATTTCATGTCTGAGTATGGCTCTAAGGCTCGATGTTTTGTCTACAATTCAAAACAATTACTTCAAATTGAACAATTCGCCAGTAACGCGGGAATAAACGTCATGATTATCAACTCACAGGCGTTTGCTGCGAGAGGGCAAGATGCGAGAAGAATCTATATGGAGCTTGATGATTTCAACTCCAGACGACCGATTGATGTTATTGCAAGCACGAATCCAATCCTCATTATTGATGAACCGCAATCCGTAGAGGGTGCAAAAGGGAAAGCTACAAGGGAAGGGATAAAACTTTTTAATCCGCTGATTACGCTGCGATATTCGGCTACCCATCGAGAAGATTACAACAAAGTCTATCGCCTCGATGCTTTGGATGCGTATAACATGAAGCTGGTCAAAAAGATTAGTGTAAAAGGTATTTCGGTCAAAGGAACAAACGGGACGAACAGTTACGTATACCTTGAAGGCATTGATGTCAGCGATAAGCATGCTCCAGTAGCTCGGCTGGAGTATGAAAAACGAACCAAGACCGGTTTGACTAAAGTATCCAAGAAGATAGAAACAGGCGATGACCTCTATCAACTGTCTGAGAACCTAGAACAGTATAGAGGTTACAAGGTATCCGAAATCAATGGTCAGAATAATAGTATCAGCTTCATTAATGGTGTCTCCTTGTACGCTGGAGACGTGCAAGGTGATGTTAGTGAGCTTCATTTTCGGCGAATCCAGATTCGGGAGACGCTGAAGTCTCACTTCGAGAAGGAGCGGGTGTTATTCCATAAAGGGATTAAAGTGCTTTCGCTCTTCTTTATTGATGAAGTTGCCAAGTACCGGCAGTATGGTAAGGACGGTAGTGAACAGAACGGCTATTATGCAGATATCTTTGAAGAAGAATACACGGAGCTCCTGAACGAACAACTGTCACTTTTTGCGGATGATCCGTATGTTCAATATTTGAATTCAATTCAAGTGAAGGCTACACACAAAGGGTACTTCTCCATTGATAAAAAGAGCAGACGGTTTGTTGATTCCAAAGTGTCTGCCAAGGAAACGGATTCCGATGATGCGGATGCATACGACCTGATCATGCGTGACAAGGAACGGCTTCTCAGCTTCGAGGAACCGACGCGATTTATTTTCTCTCACTCGGCATTGAAAGAAGGCTGGGATAACCCGAATGTATTCCAGATTTGCACACTCAAACATAGCGATTCCACGATCAAGAAGCGTCAGGAGGTTGGACGTGGGCTGCGGCTATGTGTGAATCGGTACGGTGAGCGAATCGACTCCAGTGTTCAAGGTATTGACGTTCATGAGATCAATGCACTGACTGTTGTGGCCAGTGAATCTTATGAGCAATTTGCCAAGCAGCTTCAAAGCGAAATTGCCGCTACGTTGTCGGATCGCCCACGCAAAGCGGATAGTGGCTTCTTCTTAGAAAAGGTCCTTGTGAATGCCCGCGGCGAACAATTGAAGATTGATGATAGACTCGCAACCAAGTTGCAAAATGCGTTTATTCGTAACGGTTATACCGATGATGACTACAATCTGACGGATGCCTACTTTGCTGCCGTTGAAGAACAAACCATCAAATTACCAGAAGAGCTGAATGAACATCAAGAGCAGCTTATCGAACTTGTCAAATCCATCTACGTTGAAGGCAAGTCGGATATGACGAACGATGACCGGAAAAATACGATTCCGTCCATCACGGTGAACAGCAACTTCCACAAGAAAGAATTCAAGGAGTTGTGGAGCCGAATTAATAAGAGATCGGTTTACACGGTACAGTTCGATTCGGAGGAATTGGTGCGGAAGTGCATCATGGCGATTGATATGAGCTTAGATGTGCCTTCCATTCGTTATTCAATCAAACATGGGGAAATGAATGAGATCGAATCCCGTGATCAATTGAAGCAAGGTGGAGCGTTCATTCAGCGGGAGACGCAGACAGAATACGTTCACGGAGCTGCGACATCGAAGATCAAGTACGACTTGATCGGCAAACTGATGGATGAAACGAAACTTACCAGAAAAACGGTTGTGGCCATTATGAAAGGCATTAAACAAGCGAAGTTCATGTTGTTCCAGAAGAATCCCGAGGAGTTTATACTTCGAGCGTCCAGACTGATTAATGAGCAGAAGGCTACGACGATCATTGAATCCATTACGTATGATGTGATCAATGATACGTTCGATACAGATGTGTTCACGAAGAACACGCTGAAGGGACAACTTGGCCAAAATGCGATAGCGGTTGAAAAGCACATCTACGACTATGTGGTGACTGATTCCAAGATCGAGCGGGCTTTTGCGAAAGAGCTGGATACCAGTAAGGAAGTAAACATTTATGCTAAGTTGCCGCGAGGCTTCTACATCCCGACTCCAGTTGGCGACTACAATCCGGATTGGGCCATCGTGTTTAAGGAAGGCGACGTAAAGCACATTTACTTTATTGCTGAGACGAAAGGTTCTTTGGACTCCATGGAGCTGCGTGAAGTCGAGAAGGCGAAGATTGAATGTGCACGACGACATTTTGCCAAACTGAATTCGGATCAGTTGAAGTATGATGTGGTTAACAGCTATGAGAAGTTGATGGAGATTGTTAAAGGATAATATCCAATTGAAAGCCGGGGATCATTCATTCGATCCTCGGCTTTTCAATTGGATTTAAAACTCTTAGTTGGCAGGAATATGAGGGATTATGTGGAAATATGTATTACAACAAACTGCCGGGGGGCCTATATGTACTTCGAAAATACATTTGCTCACATTGAGGGAAATCCCAATCTAAGAGAGCCACAAGTGCAAGGATATTTGAGAGTGAAAGAATATTTTGAATCTCCAGTTGATCATAAACCAGCATTAGTCACTTTACCAACTGGGGTTGGTAAAACAGGCTTAATGGCTATTCTGCCTTACGGTATAGCCAAGCACAGGGTGCTAATTGTTACTCCAAATCGGACAATTCGTAATACGGTTACTGATAGCCTTGACCCTAGATACGAACATAACTTCTGGTGGAATCGAAAAGTCATTAATATTCCAACCAACTTACCCGAAGTCATTGAATACGAAGGCGATCCAAGAACGCTGGAACAAGCTAAAATTGTAATTACCAATATTCATCGACTCCAATCCCACAATGCAAGTTCATTATTACAGAAGGTACCGCGGGATTTTTTCGATATGATTATTATCGACGAAGCACATCATTCTCCAGCAGCATCATGGGTAGAGATGGAAGAGTATTTCAATTCGGCAAAAATCGTTAAAATAACGGGCACTCCTTTCAGATCGGATAAAAAGGAAATCTATGCTGAGGATATTTATTCATATCCGCTTAGTCGGGCGATGATAAAAGGTTACGTGAAGCAGTTGGTTAAAAAAGAGTACATACCAGATCAGTTGACTTTCAAGGTACAAGGATTTGAAGAAGACGTAACCTTGGAGGAAGTATTGAAATTAAAAGACAGCGACTGGGTAGAAAGAACGGTAGCGTACTCAACGCAATGCAGTGAAGCTGTTGTAAAAAGAAGCCTCCAAATCATGACTGAGAAAAGGGAAGCAACAGGAGTACCTCATAAAATCATTGCTGTTGCATGTTCCATTGAACATGCAAGGGAGATTAAGCAGCTATACGAAACCGCAGGATGTCCTGCATCAATTATACACAGTGATATGGAACCCTCTGAACAAGATCGGGAAAGAGTGGACTTTCATAATGATCGAACGCATGTAATTGTGAACGTCGGAATGCTTGGTGAAGGATACGACCACCCCTACATCTCTATTGCCGCGATATTCCGGCCATTTAAGAGCTTATCGGCATACGCACAATTTGCAGGAAGAGCACTACGTTCAATACCGGACGCAAAAGACACGGCAATAGATAATGTTGCACATCTCGTATATCACAACGCACTTGGACTAGAGGAGCTATGGGAGTACTACAGTAAAGAACAACAAAAGGCTGAGATCATCGACCGGTTAGAGAAGTTATTCGAGGAGAATGAAGGTGGAGGCTCCTCTGACGGTAATGGTGGATCAGAGCCTGATGTCGGGGAAGCTAGACAATCGGAAACCTTCAGAGAAGAACTGAAGACATTTGTTGGTGATGAAACCATATTAGAAGCTTATGAAGAGGCAATTCGTCAGAGCAGAAACAAGACCGAAGAAGCATTAGAAGCATTAAGGTCAAAGGGTATTCCAGTTACTGACGAGATGATTAAACTTATCGAAGGGTCTACGTTTGAAGATATTGCGAAATCGAAAAGACCCGACCTTGAATTGAAAGAGCGTCGACAAGAATTAAAAACATACATTGAAAATGGAATCGCGGAAATATTAACTGCAAAGGGTCTTAACCCCAAAGGGAAAGCAGATGATATTGCTACAAAATTGGGTTACTATCGTGATACACAACTGGCCTTAGATGGCCTTTGCGTCAAAATTATTAACGAACAATTGCTGAAGGCAATTGGTTACCCAAGAAAACAATGGTCTATTGCCGACTTCAAGCAAGCAAGGCCACTGGCTGAAAAACATGTGGCATATTTAGCAGAAAGACTTTAGAATGAGTTTATTAACCGAAAGGAGGGTAACAATTGCTTAGTGTGCAGGAATTAAAAGTGAAGTTAGCACATGTTCTTGCCAATAAGGGGATTCCTCCTTTTGTGTTGGCAAACAATATTAGCGAAGCAAATTACGATGAGATTTCCCTTTACAAGCGAGATCAAATGATCATCGTTGACATGTACTGCAAAGATGACGAAACAGGCGAACCGTTACAATTCAAGTATATGTATAACAAGGAAGAGGTACTGTTAAAATCAGAAATGATAATAGCAGGGCGTTCAAGTGTGATGTGGGATAGGGAGGCAGAGATAGCTAGTTTGACAAAACAAATTCAGCAAGCTGAAGCTGTAGTCAAGTTATAAATGAAGGGGCCTAGGAGATGATCCGGGCCCCTTTGCTTTAAGGTGTAAAGCATATCAGTAGATACGGTGAAAACTTTATTCGAACTGGAGTGAGTGTAGTAAATTATTATGATTTGTTAGTCGACATGTTGGAAAAAATTGAAATGGAATGTTTGGGTGTTTTACCTGAAAAATCATAGTAGTCAAAATAAGCATTATTATAGTGTGGAAGGCTTCTCAAAAATTCATTAAATTGTTCCGCTGTAAAAAGCAATTTATTTTCATTTTCTCTTGATGGAATTTGTGCAATATAAACGAACTGCCCGAAACCTATTTCTATAAACGCATAAGGGCTCTTATCATCAACCTCTTTTTTTACATATGTTGCGGCATAAGGCTGCTCATGTTTCCTTTCTTGAAAAAAAGAGAAGGCGACTACAGGTAAATTTTCAATCAAGGGAATATTGTAACGTACCCATTTCAACGTATCATTGAATTTATCTAATAGTTCGGAATTGACTACAGAGAAGAAGATCTTACAGAACATTTTATAAACATTTTCAGGGGTAAACATTTCCACGTTATTGATCTGAATAGCAAATTCATTTGCAGCCAAATTTTTATCAGATACAATGACCGGAAGTCCGATTCCATCCTCCATGTCGGAGTAGAAGAAAATTGTATCCCCATTACGAAGCTCTGGAACGCCATTTCTACCCTTTGTACCAGCAAAAATTCTGAGTGGCTTAGTGTATCTTTCCAAGTCATTTTCGATGTTACTTCCAAAGTATGAGTTGCATTCATCACATTCTTCATTTTGGAATAGCGTTGTGTTTCCTAAAAAGGCCGGAATGGTATGAGCTTCATTTTTGAATGATGCTCCCTTGTTCATGTCTCTATTACAGAATCTACAAACACGCTTATTCTTGTTTCTTTCACCTAAGTACTCCTTTTTGTTATAGCTGAAATAAGAAACGGAAAAATCTTTTGATAGCTGCTCATGAATTTGAAATAGCTTCAAATTGTTGTCGAGATAACTTTGCATCATTTTTTGAACCCATTCATGGTCAAACCTTTGATTATAATATTCAAGTGATTTCTGACAGTCTATACAAAGCTCCTGGGTCAATTTATCAGGAAACAAATAAAAACATTCGCCATCATTGATCTTAATAAAGAAGTGCATGATTTTATTAAAAGACCTATTTAGTTGAGTATAGGGATTGATAATATTTTTGATTTTCTCTTTGTTTTCCTTACTCATAATAAAGGGTTGCTCGCAGATAAGTGTTCCCTGCTCATCTCTTACTAAAAACGGTGCGACTAACGCAAAAAACAAGGTATCAAAATCATTGAAGTTAATGAACTCTTCGATAAATTTTTCATATCTGTTGATAAAAGTAATGTGTCTTTGCATAACCTGCTCACCTTATTATTATTTATGGTATGGATGATTATTTATTATTCGATAAGCCCGATAAACTTGCTCGATCAGAATAGTACTCTGAAGTCCAAAGTCCATTTCCATCTGACTAAGTGACAGGATGTCATTGTATGTAGGTGGAGTTGCTCCGACAATAATGGAGATGTCAGAAACACCAGCCGCTGCTTTGTGATCCAGTTTATCTGCCAGTTCTTCAGAGGAAATGGTATTACGTGAGGTGTTTACAGCCAATACAAAAGACTTAGGATTCAGTTTCCTTTGAACTTCGTTTATATTCTTCAAGTGAAAGAACTTTATAGCACAGTATCGGCTTAAACGCTTCTCATACTCTTTTATGGCTTCAAGGTAGAACATTTCTATTTTATCTCCAACAGCGTATACGCTGATTTTCATATTCATTATATCCTCGCATTCGTAGGGTGAAATAAACGAAGAGCCAGTCTTCATCGGACTGACTCTTCAATTAAATGAAAACGAACAGGTTTTTGTAAATAATACAGAGTTTCCATCTAATACAAAGTATATCACGTATGCTCACTCTTAGACACGGTAAGCAGGCCAGCCTAAGTTAGTGAGTTAGAGTCATTTTCATCGTTGTTGTTTACCCTATCAATAGATACGGTGAACCGTACCACAAAAGAAGTAAACTTTTTGGCATTACATGCTTGCGGGGCGAAGAAAGTCGCCCCCCGAAGAGGAACTATGCTTAACTTACATAATGGTTAATCTCGAGGAACTACATACCTAGATAATCTGATGACTTTACTAACCTCAGCTGCTTAAGATGGTCTAATCACAGCTACATCGACAAATTCCTTACACTTAAATTATTTTTGATTATCACCTCGGCATATCTAACACCAAATAAATCCACTACTCCCTTAGGCTACATATAGTATTGTTGTTTGACTCAAACCACATCTCAAAACGTTATGCGGTTTTGAAATACAAATTGCAGGTCGTATGATTTTTCGATTACAGGGCAAGATATTAACCACATGATTTTGATTACTTTAATAATGGAGAAGACTATGGTTGAAAAATACGACCCTCAAATAAAAAATCATCAAATGTCCACATGGCTTGATGAATTAAAACAGAAATTAAACCATATGGATGATGCCGAAGTCGTTGAACACAGAATGGGTACCAGTGCTTCAGTCCATCTTGTATACATAAAAACGTTAATAGATCAAGAGCGTTTAAACGAGGCGATTATTCAGCCACTTCATCGTTGTGCTGACAAGTCGCTTTCTTCATGCATAGCCAATGCTAAAGTTTCGGAAATTATATCGATCGAAGATGCTGAGCAAAAAATAATGCAAGGATTTATTCTTCTAAACGATTCAGTCAACGATCAATGGTTAGGCGTCCAACTGGAAAATCCTTTGGGTCGGGCAATTCAATCTTCCCAAACGGAAACTGTTATATATGGAGCGAAAGACAGTTTCAGCGAACAAATCGATAAAAACATTACAATGTTACGCAGGCGTTTGCCTATAACGACATTAAAAACGGAAAGCTTCACTGTCGGTTCACTGAGTAAAACGAAAGTTGTGTTACTGTACATAGACGGATTAATTAATCCGGAATTTGTTTCCCTTGCAAGAAAGAAAATTGAAAGTGTGGATTTCGATCAGTTTTTAGACTCCGCTCAGCTTGCAGCTTTTATGGAAGATCATCATCATACGGTCTTTCCACAGTTACTACAAACGGATCGGCCGGATTCCTGCGCCTACGCCTTAGGTGAGGGAAAGCTGACGCTATTGGTCTCCAATTCACCGTTTGCCTTAATTGCTCCCATTACTTTTTTTCATTTATTCCAATCGCCTGAAGACTACTTCCTTCGTTGGCCGGTAGCCAGTTTTTTACGTTTAATCCGGTACGGAAGTTTTATTGTTTCTTTGACGATGATTCCTTTTTATGTTGCATTAACGACATTTCATTACCAAATGGTTCCGCTGCCGATTCTCTTCGTATTATTGGAATCGAGAAGCAAATTGCCCTTTACTCCGTTTGCGGAAGGATTTTTCATGATCGTAACGCTGGAAATCATCAAAGAAGCAAGTTTGCGAATGCCGACCAAAACCAGTCAAACGTTAGGGGTTATCGGTGGTATCGTCATTGGACAAGCGGCTGTAGAAGCAGGCTTTGCAAGTAAAGTATTAATTGTTTTGATGGGTATATCCGCTATTGCTTTCTTTTTAGTTCCCAATTATCAAATGACAAAATCCATGGTTCTGATGCAAGTGTTTCTTCTTATCCTTGCATCGTTTCTTGGGTTGCCGGGAATCGTGATCGGGCTGATCGGGATTCTTGCACATCTCCATGGATTAACGTCATTAGGTCAACCTTATTTAGCGCCGATTGCTCCTTTTTATGGGAAGGATTGGATCGACCTCTTTATCCGCGGCCCATTAATTTGGATGAAAACGCGTCCGGGTTATCTAAAACCACTACGGAAATGGCGGCAGGAGATGAAGAAATGAAGACTTTATCCTTATACAATCGAACTTCCACCCTTGGTGGCATCTATTTCCTTTTATTGGTTAATCGCACGCAAATGCATTATTTTATTTTAATCATGCCGGTTTATTTGGTTCATTCGTATATGGTTTGGGGAATTGTCGTCATGGGGCTGCTGTCCCAACTTAATTTGATGATGCTGTCCAAATGGTTTACTTCCAGTTATGCAACGAAAGGCTATCAAGGATTTGTACAGCTTTTCGGGAAACGGATGGTTCAAATTTTCGCAATACTTGGTTTTTTGATCATATTGTTAAAAATTTCAATCATCACACTGGGATACGTTGAAATGCTCCATAGTTTTATTTATCCATCAATGAATAAAAAGTGGCTGGTCCTAATGATTCTTTTGATCAGCTTATTTGTGGCTTCACATGGAATGGAGAAAACATTGCGTTTTGTTGTCATCGCCTTTCTTTGCGGGGCTTGGATCTTAATCGTGTTTATTCCTTTTTTCTTTCCGCCGATTGCAAATTACCGCGATTTGTATCCTTTCATACCCACCGAATGGTCAGGACAATCATGGCAGGGTTTGTTGTTTATTTGGTCGGCATTTTCCGGTCCAGTATATTTGGCCTTTATGGTTCCATGGTTAAGCTCCAATAAAAAAATATCGAAATATCTTGTCATTGGAAACATGCTGACGATCATGGAATATTCATTATTGTTCATTGCTTCAGTATTGTTTTACGGTTCGAACTTCTTAAGCAAGATCAATTTTCCGGTAGTATATATGGGAAGCTACATTCAAACGAGCGGTTTAGAACGAATCGATTACATCCTTATCTCTTTTCATATGTTTAATTATGTGTTTGACATTTCAATTCTTCTGTTGTGTCTTTATGGAGCCGGAAGAGTCTTTATGAGAAAAATGAACGAACGCACGACTCGGATCGGATTATTGTCGAGTTGGTTCGTCATTTTGATAAGCATCATCATAATGGATCAATGGTTATGGGAAACGGTTCCGGGTCAAAAGATGTTACTGAACATTCAAATCTGGCTCGGCGCATTCATTTATTTACTTGTTCCTACGATCCTTTTCACTGTGGTTAAACGAAAGGAGAGTATGTAGGCATGGTACCATACAAGCACTATGGTTTATTGGCGATTGTAAGCCTTATGTGGATGGCCGGTTGTTCTTCTCCATATGTCGAGAACAATATGATCGAAGAGATCGCTCCGGTAGTTTTTTGGTCGGTTGACAAGGGGACGGAAGGAAAGTTGAAAATCAGCACTTTAGTACCACCACTCATCAAAGAAAAAAACGTCTTCTCTCCAAGGAAGTCGATCTGTTAAAGCAGGGAGGCAAGGAGTTTAATTTAATTTATTATCGGGAATTAAAGCAGGGGCAGCTGCGAATGTTATTAATCAATGAGGAGCTGGCAAAAAAAGGAGGCATTGAAAAGCTGATCAATACGATATTGGTTGATCCCGATATTTCAATGCGTGTCTATTTATTGATTGTCAGAGGCGATTTTGATGAATACATAAAAAATCAATTGACGAAGCAAGAAAACCAAGATTATTTTCTTTACCGGATGTTAAAGCATTACGAGGAGCATAACCAAGGTGAAATGAGCATCGTCAATATTCATCAATTTATGAAGATGTTCTATTCCCCTCTTAAGGATCCGATCCTACCGGTTTTTCATTCGGATAAGAACAATTTCAATTACGTAGGGACAGCCTTCTTCCAAAAAGATAAAGAAGTAATGGTCATTCAAGACGTGGACGATGAAATTTTTCAACTTCTGGATAACGATCATTTCTTAAAAGTCTTGGCCATTCCAAAGTTATCTATCAGTTTAGGACGTATTCGATCCAATGTTCGCATGAAACTATCGAGGGACTATTCATCCTTGTCTTTACACGTGGGATTGAACGGAAGAATTGAGGAATACCAGGGAGAAAAGAAAATTCAAAGTGAGGAACAATTGGAGCATTTAATTCATGAGATTGAGGTCTACCTTGAGGAACAAACGTCAGATTTATTAAATAAAATGCAACAGTGGAAAGTGGATCCCTTAGCGGTCGGAACACATTCGCTTAAGCCGTTTTCTAAAGAAATAACGGAAGAGCAATGGTTGAAATATTGGGAAAATATAAAAATTGATGTTGACTATGACATCAAAATACATCCTTAAATTAATATTGAGCGGTTGATGTGATTCAAAACAAGCAAATCGTTCCGAGCCGCTTGAAAGGTTTTTGTTTGCATTAAAATAGATGCTTAGCCGTCATTTATGATAGATAGGGTTTTACGGCCCGGAACATTCTCTTGATCCGCTGGGCGTTTACAACAAGTGCTTCCATATCCTCAAGCTCCAACAAATTGTATATCGGTTTCCTGTATGGTCCTGTACTTTCCATAGCAGCATGAGTGCATTTTTTGGTCTTGAGCACCATGAGCAAGATCAAATCGTCGGTCATGGTGCCCAACCTACGGATTTCCTTACCTTCAGACGTAATGGTGCAGGCAACGATGTTCTTTTTATGAACGTCAAGTCCGCAAACAAGTATGTCGAAAATCTATTATAGAGTTTCGATCATAATTGTCTGTATGAGTTAACAACGGTAGAACAGGGCTGTTTCCAATCATTAGGGAAACACCTGCCAGAACGTGTAAATGAACACTTCGAATGAGTAAGACTTGACGAAGAAAAGAATCCATCCATAGATTCGGAATTTTTGCATTTGAACCCAAACGATTTGAAAGTGAGGGAACTATATGCTTTCAGTTGAACAATACATAACAAAGATGAAGAAAAAAGATAACCTTGATGAATTCAATTTTAAAAATCATGCCGAAAATATGTCCACGGTTCTGAAGTATGTCATGGATTATTTCAATCATTATCTGAATCCGGAAGAATACGATTATGAGAACATCAAGACAGAACAATCAGCATTAAAAATCACCCAAGAGATAGAAGGCTTATTTCCTGAAAGCAAGGGCTTTGTTATTGAATACTATAAAAAAACAAAGAGCCGGATAGATCGATTACTGAAGTCATGGATGTATGAACGGAAATACGTTCATCTTATTTACAGTACCGAGGAGTATGAGAATACGATTCATAAGTTCTGTAGCAGTGCAAAAATGAAAGGAACAGAAATTGATCAGTATCGGGATCAATTGATCATTCTGGCAAAAGAGATAAAAGCAAAAGAGACAGAAAAACCGTCCATTTCTGGATTCAAGTATTTGGATAACTCTTTGGTTAGCTGGGTAAAGGAGGCATTCCGCAGTTACGGTGTGAATTTATTCGAATTTGCTCAGAGCTATACAGGCACTTTTTTCAACGAGTACATAGAGCGCATTTATATTAGGGAATCGGAGCAGTTCTATTACATTAATCGTTACAACCACAGATACAACGATAATCCTTTTAACATGGATATTCTTTATAGAGAGAACGAGCATCGCCCTTTTATTAATGGACGTAAAGGCGAACTGGAAATGCTGATCATGTATGTATGGGTATTTGAAAATGCAAATGATGAGGACTACTGGCCCGAATATGTAAATCTATGTATTTCGACAGGAAGAGTGAGCTTGGTTAAACGGATTAATGTGTTAGTGCCAGTAACAACGAAAGACATGATGTACCCGGCAGATGTCAAGAGTAATATGATTTTTCTAGAAACGACAACAGGTACTTTAAAGGTTGCTCCAAATGAGGCATACATTTTGCGTCTGAGCTATGAGAAAGACAATGATTTATTGTGGAAAGACACAGCAAGGCTTGATGTTGTTATAAAAAATCTGATGGACACGTTTTCCCAGTATGGAATACCTGATACACTGGAATTATTATCCCCATTGCGGTCTCAAACCTACGGTGAAGAGGAGTTCTTCAAGCAGTTCTCAATTCTCGAAAAAAGCCTGAAAAAATATAAAACTATAAAAATTGCTTTAGTTAATGGACCGCAAAAGCAAAGTGGAAAGTTAAAGTATTTGATGCAAACAGCAGAGGATGTTGTGAATATCCATAAAATAGTAAAAGAAATGAAGTTTAAATTAAAGTTTACTATAGATATTTCAAAGCTGATCAAGCGGAAGACTTATAAGGCCGAATTCGAGGAAGACTTCAATCGACTTACTGAGATCAGAACGAGCATCATTGGAATTCATTTGTCCAAGCTTCCTAACCGAACGGGATTTTCTCATAAACATTATAAAGATGGAAATACGTATCTATATAAATATGATTATCCTGAGAACTCGGATTTCTTAGGCTCGTTTTCAGCATTTTTAAATGATAATTTGAGCCGTTATGTAGTGCCTGAGGGGATGGCTTCTGAAGTTGAGCTTGAAGAATTAGTTGACGATCTGCTAAGAGGTGGTTTCTCTTTTTTTGGTAAGGAGGGCGAATAGGTGGTGTGGCGACACGGTTTTATAGAACTAAAGGACATGAGCAATTATCCGATAAATCAGCTAAAAGAGCTTGATGCAATTGAACTGCTGATGCCGGAATCAATGACCAAGTTCAATCAATGGCGTAAGGATATTCAAACTGTGAAGCACAATAAGTACTTGCATCCGTTGATCCTAGAATATCAGGATGAGATTGCTTACCGTAATGCTCGTGATGAAGAGCATCAATTTTACAAAGAGATTGATTCGTATTCACAAAGGATTTCAAAGGTGGAAAACCGCAAGAACAAAGCTGTATTGTTCATAGACGTATCCGAAAAGCAAGCGAATCGAGCATATAGAATTATGAATCGCTTGATTGATGCAGTTAGTGAATTGGGTGGGAGTGTGAGCGTTTGTGCAGGAGAGCAGGACAATATCAGGATACGTTTACTGAACCATGAGTATTCCGTCTCATTGATTGAGATTATGGTCAAAAGACGTTCTCTTTTGTCAAAGTTACAAGCTGGAAGTATGACGGCTGGCTTATGTCCCATGTATGAAAAGATCCCCAGTGGTTTGTTCAAAATGGAGTTTACAGAGATTCTCGGATATGCATCTAGGAATAAAACGGTGCAACCCCTTTGTTTTAACGAAACTCTGGATCACTCTCTTGAAAAACAAATAGGTGAGATTCTCACGGATTTTTTGAAAAATGCAATTGGGATAAGCGTATCTAGATATATAGCTGAGTACGAATATGAAGTGAAGAAAAAAGAGCAGGAACGTGTTGAAGCCTTAGAAAAGGCCAGGAAGCGGGAGCTTCAGCAACTTGAAGAGTACAATCTTCACAAACAGAAACTAAAACAAAACATTGAGAATCAAATGAAGAACTGGTATAAAGCGAACAAGTTGCGTGATTACGCCGAGGAGCTGGAGCGATTTATTATAACATGTGAGGACGAGAAGACAAAAGAGTCATTCTCCACGTATATCCAACTGGTGCGGGAAGCTGCGGAGGATTATGATCCAGTAGTGGATATAATGTATAGGGTACAGGAGTTAGAGCATGGCAGTAAATGAATCCTCCCCACAGTGAGCTGCGGGGAGGATTCATTTACTGCTCGTTCATGTATTAAAGATACTTTTGATAGTCTACTCTTTATGCGGCCTTCATGTGTATACTTTCGTGCAGACCTGGTGGGAAGGACTAAAAATCCGAGCTTCGCCGATTAACCATAACTTAGATTCAATCAAGGCCCGGTGAAAGTGGATTGATCTGGCTGGGCGCCTCTACCCTATACGCCAAGCAGTTTATGGAAGCTATAGAAATCCAGCGCGCCAAAGGCTGGCATCGGTTCATTGTCATGCAAAATAACTATAATCTGGTTTATCGGGAGGAAGAACGGGAAATGCTGCCGCTGTGCGAGTCGGAAGGAACGGGGTCACACCCTGGTCGCCATTGGCGCGCGGACGGCTATCGCCGCCCTGGGAGGTTGAACGCAAACCGAACGTGCAAAAACGGACCGTCTGCGAGCGCAAACTCATATCCAAGCCAGATATGGATAAGACGATTGTTGACAGGCTGGCCGAGGTGGCTGGAAACCGCAGTCTTCCCATGACCCAAATTACGCTCGCCTGGCTGCTTTCGAAGCCTGTCATTGCCGCTCCGCTTGTCGACGCAACCAAGATCCAGTATATAGAGGATGCGGTCACCGCCGTATCGCTCCATTTATCGGAAGAGGAAATCAGTTTGCTGAAAGAACCTTATCTGCCACATGCGCCATTAAGCCATTACCGTTTTTTGAAAGATAGGTTTTTGTCCCCTAATCAATCCCGATCGTTAATTAAAAGCAAGCGAACCTGTCTATTGCAGATTCGCTTGCTTTTTGTGTGGCGTGAATATTAAGTGATTCTTCACTCTTACAAGATGATTAGTAAGTCAAGAGGCTTTAGATGCAGGAAAAATAAGAAAAATGTAGAAATATATCATAGTGGCTTGCATTCAATTTGGATGGAAGTATGGATATTGGAATTGGGTCGGGGAATTGTCATTCTATTTCAAGGCTAAATGTCCTGAGTCTATTTTGCTATAAACTAGAGAGCTTGGTGTTCTGTCAGTAAATAATCTGTCATTTTCTTCAGGGAATGAGCTGAGTGGTGTGAAATTATTTGATGTAATTCCCGATGGACTTTTCTTATTGTTAACGGGATCGAATAAACAGATTTATGCGGAGATTTTGTTGCTTCTTTATGAGAACGTTCAAGCTGAGCGGTTTGGCATTCGATATGAAGTGATGAGGGACCTGATTCAGGAATTGCTTGAGACTCACGAAGAATTGGGCCAATCTATCCACGAACCGGATCATGATGAAAAACCATTGCTCCAACGCGAACCTGAGCAAATTTCATTAGAGGAGGCTACACGGGCGAAAGCAAATGCTATTCTCAGACGATTGGAAACCATGCGTTGGATTAGTGTTGAAACTCGCAGTCAGTTTGACCGTTATTTGGTGTTGCCTCATTACTCCAGTAAGCTTATCGGTCTATTTAAGGAATTATGTGAAGCAAAATCGGTAGAATATCAGCGATTTGCTTTTCTTATATATCAATCGCTCACAGGTGAAGCTGCCAAGCTACAGCCTTGTTCTGCGGTACTTAGCGCTGCTGATGTCAGCGCACAGTTCCGACAAGAACTCATCGCGCTGTATAACAATATGAAAGCTCATATGGAACAGGTTGTTCGTAAAACTTCAATTCAAGATGTATTGGATCATCACTTTGAACAATATAAATCACAAATTATTGATAAGAGCTATCACCGTCTTAAAACATCGGATCATGTAGCCCGGTACCGTATGCAAATTTTAAATACTGTGCAGCAATGGCTGCTTGATTCGGCAATAATGGAAGAAGCGGCTCTTGACGGGGTGAAAAGCGGGCTATACGCCGTACTGGAGTAAGCTGAAAGGGCAGTTCGTCAAGCGTTGTTTTTCATCGAAGAAACTTTCCTTGGACTGGATGAATTATTTTATCAAATTGATGTCCGTCACAACCAGTATTTACGTTCTTCATTTGAACGAGCTCGTTATTTGAGCCAGCAGAGTGAAGGAACAGAACAGCAAATCGCTAAGCTGCTAGAATTGCTTGGCAAGGTATCGCCATCTGAGGAACAAGATCGGATATTTGCAATACGTGAGATCAGAGCGCTATCTGATCACTCATTGTTGCCGCCGCGGCGGAAAAGGGCACCCCATCAACCAGAGGCCCATATTGTTATTGATATGCCTGAGCACATAAGGCAGGAGCTGAAGGAAAAAAGCGTTGAAAAAATGCGTAAAGCTATAACTCGCAAAAAAGTCAATGATTATGTATTGCAAAAGCTGGATGGCAGGACTGAAATGGAACTAATGGAACTGGCTCCTCATAATGCTGAAGAATTTATTTTACTCGGATATGTCTACTTATACGGCAACGACGGCGGGTCTTCGTTTCGCCTTCAGCGTCGGACCGATCGGCAAGTGCTTGTAATCGGTAATTATCGGTTCGACAACCACACCATTAAACGGAGAGGGGGGCAGTCGTAATGGTGTTTCAAGAATTAGGCGATTCGGAACGTGAAAAAGTGCGGGAAGCAATAAACAGATTATTAGAAGTGAATATGCTTGTCAAGGAAAAGGAAAGGGAGATGTATGCGGTAATACGTCGGAATCGTACCAACTTAGCTTCCTATTTTCAATTTTTAGGTTGGGAATTAACTGTCGATGAACGGCATGAATGCGTTTATTTGCATATTTATGACAGCCGATTGCGAAAAAGGCTCGATCGTGATCATACGATTTGGTTGCTAATCCTCCGGATCTTGTATGAGGAAAAGAGACAGGGATTGTCTCTGGCTGATTTCCCGATGGTGACACTCTATGATATTCGAAGTAAATATGAGACTTTTCAAATGGAATGGGTTAAGCCTACCGTGTTAGACAGGCTAGTACGATTATGTGTCCAAGTTCAATTAATGGAACCGCTTGATGCGGAACAGAGATCGGATGATGCCCGTTTTAAGCTGTTCCACACATGGATGTATGTAATCCAGGCGGATGAGATGAAACAATTGACGGAGCGTCTTGAACGATATGAATCAGAAAAGAAGGGGGGAATACTGGATGAAATGGATGAAGCGGCTGCGGTTGATTAACTGGCATTACTTCACGGATGTGACCATAGAGTTTGGTAAACAGACGCTTATCACCGGCCAAAATGGAGCTGGAAAATCTACCATTATCGACGCACTTCAAGTTCTGTTCGTTGCTGATCAGCGGCTAATTCGTTTTAATGCGGCTACAGATGAAGCAAAAAGGAGCTATATCAATTACTTAAAAGGAAAAATCGGAAACGACGAACGCTCGTTTCTTCGTGATGGGGATTTTACAACCTACATCGTTTCCGAATTTCTGGACGAAAAGAAGCAGGAATCGTTTATTATTGGGATTGCCGTGGATGTTTATCGGGATCGTACGTACGATGAAGAATATTTTATACTGGCAGAAACCAGGCTGGAACAGCTTGATTTCGTAAACTCTCGTCACGAATTGTTGAATCGGGAAGAGTTTCATCGTCGTTATGGCGGCGCATCTGGAACGATTGGAAAAAGAGGAGTTCGAAACAAAGCGTTGTTTGAACGTAACAAGTCCAATTACTTAAAGGCGCTGCTTGCAAGGGCTGGAGGATTACCTGAACGTTTCTTCAAAGTATTCACTAAGGCGCTCTCGTTTAAGCCGATTTCTGACATCCGCGATTTTGTCTATGACTATATTCTTGACCGACGGGAACTTCAATTAGATTTGTTAAAGCATAATTTTGAACTTCACGAACGGTACAAACTGGAACTGGAGCGACTGCAGGAACGAAAAGTACAACTGCAGAGCATTCAGGAGAGTTATCGGATGTATGTAAGATACCGGGAGACGGCGAAGGAGCAGGACTATGTGATTCGTCGTTTGAGATTAGAGATAGAGTGTGAATACAAAGAACAAAAGGAGCGCAACCTGGCCCACTCGCAGCAACAGTTAGCCTTGAATGTGGATAATATTGCTTTAGCAGAAACCAAGCGCCAAGAAGCAAGCGAGGAAAGCAAAAAAGCGTACCAACGTTGGCAAGATAATGCGGCTGAAAAAAGAAAAAAAGAGCTTGAATTGAAAGTAAAGGAAGGTCAAGCAAAGCTTGAGGAATCCAGAAGGCTTAAACAAACGTATGAAAATCAGCTGCTACAAGAGGTTGAGCTTGTAGGACAACTTATCGGTTGGTCTGACAATGAATACTGGATATTAGAAACTCAGGAAAAAGCGGCTAATAATAAGCATCAGGAGACGTTGCAATGTCTACTGGAAATCGTCCGGTTTTCGAAATTGGAAGAGCATGAGGATGAAGAATGGCAGAAGCGATTGGAGACTATAGGAGGCGAATTGTCGAAGTGGCATCAGCGCCTTGTTGTTGGCGAGTCTCGTTTACAAGAACAGCTTAAAGCCGACGAAGAACAAATTCGGGAATTGGAGCGGGTTATTAGAGAACTGGAACAGAAACGGCGCAGTTATTCGGAACCGGTTCGCCAATTGAAAGCTTTATTAGAGGAAAGATTAAATGGCCGTTCGGAGGTATGGATTTTTTGCGAAGAGACCGAACTGATGGATGAGGAATGGCGAAACGCTATTGAAGGATACCTCAATACCCAGAGGTTTGACATATTGGTCGAGCCCAATTATGTTTCGGAAGCGTTACGCATTTATGAGCAGGAGAAGTGGAAGTACAAATTGGAAGGCGTAGGTCTGGTAGATACTGAAAAGGAAAAAAGATTTCTTGGCACTTCCGAGAAGGGGGCATTAGCCCATGAGGTGGAAGCTATCCATCCTGTCATTCAGGCTCACGTTGAGCATCTGCTTGGCAGGGTTATGAAAGCGGCAAATGAACAAGAGCTTCGACGCCATCGTACTGCGGTAACGAAGAGTTGTATGGTATACAGTAATTATGTAGCGAGACAAATGGCCAAGAAGCAGTATGAAGTTCCGTATATGGGGGCAAAGGCAATTATTCGCCAGTTGGAAATTCGACGAGCTGAATTGACAGAGCTCCAGGAAGCGCATGCCCATCGCAGGCAATTGCATAGTGTTTTCCAGACTCGAATGCGCCTAACCAAGGAAAAAGAATCCCAATATGCTCGTCTTGCAGCAAATACGGGTCTTATGCGGGAACTGGACAAGCTTGCTTTCGAGCTAGAACAAGATCGGAACAGTTTAAGAACGCTGGATTTGACAGAATCTGAGCGTTTAAAAAGTGAGTATGGGCGTTGGAGCAAGCAGGAGCAGGAGTGGCTAACCAAACTAGGAGAATATAAAGAGAGAAAAGGAAAGCTGGAGGAAGAATGCAAGCAAGGCGTTGCCAGTGTCCACATACAAGAAAACAAGATCCGAGATGCAGAGGAAAGTTGCCATCAATGGGTAAACGATTGGGGTTTAGAATGCGAGCAACGGGCAGTGCAACGATATGAAGAAGCCATGAAGCAAACAATACCCACCGCGCAAAAGCTGCAGAATTATACAAGCAGTTGGAGAGGGCAGCAGACACTTCGTGATGATCAGTTCAAAGCAGTTGTTACATTACGAACTCGTTATAATGCCAGTAGCGCCGATATTCATGATGAAGAAAATACGGTCTACGATCAGTTATTTGAAACGATTGAGCATCTGAATATTCCAGAGTATCAGTCAAAGGTGGAAGCGGCTCGAGCAGAGTCCGAGGAAGAGTTTAAATCACACTTTATTTTCAAATTGCGTGAAGCTATTGAGATGGCCCGTCGTGAGTTTGATCAGCTTAACTATGCCTTGCGTCATTTTCCTTTTTCGGATGATCGGTATCATTTCGAAGTAAGAGCCAATGAACGTTATAAAAAGTTTTATGACGCTATTATGGACCCTATGCTTATGGAAAAAGGTTCATTGTTTGAGCTTCCTGAAAGCGAGCGTACAGCCAACCTTCATGAATTGTTTGAAAAACTGGTGCGGGGTGAGGTTGGTGAACTAGATGAGTTTACAGATTATCGACAGTACCTGGATTTCGATATAGTTATTACTTCAGGCAATGGGGCGAAGTCCAGATTTTCGCAAGTGTTGAAGGAGAAATCTGGCGGGGAGACGCAAACGCCTTTCTATATTGCTATTTTAGCATCATTTCATCACTTGTATTCAAACAATAAGACATCGCGGCTGGTCGTTTTTGACGAAGCGTTCAACAAGATGGACGAGCAACGAATTCAATCAAGCCTTCGGTTAATCAAGAGATTAGGGTTGCAATTGATTGCCGCTGTTCCTGATGAGAAGATGCAGCATATGGCGCCAGAAGTGTCGACTACCTTGTTTGTCAGCAAGCACAACTATCAATGCTACGTGGATATGATTGATCGTTGGGAGGAGCTTGACGAATCAGAAACTGATAAAGCACACGATATCACTTTGGACGACGATGTCGATGAAATAAGTGGGGCTATGGACATTGCCGAGCGGCAAGAAACGTTATTTTAGACAACACCCCCCAATGTCAGAGACAGGAGAGGTAATGAGTGCAGATTGAATCGGATCGATTGGAGGAGGCCTTCAAACAACATTTTTCTCGCAAGCTCCTAAGTACGCTTCTGGAAAAATATGAACAGAGCCAGTCCTTCCAAAGCGGAGAGCCTGGCAAACAACGGCCGCAACTCGTCATGTCTAAAAGTCCGTTTAACTCGGACTATACAGATGAAATGGATTTTATGAAACGTCAATGGATGAACGAGATCCTGATTGATTTGGAGTACAAGGGAATCATCTCTTTGAGATGGGGAAAGTTCAGTAATTTTCAAGAAGTTGAGCGCATTTATCTCAACTGGGACATGCTTGTTGAAGCTTATTCTCTTTCCGGGAGAATGTCGCTTAGAAAAAAACTGAATCGCTTACGAGAGATATTTGAACCTCTTGTACAACATCCGTGGGCTTGGGTTGCAGATTGGGGAGAAAGGGTTCGGGCAGGACTACTGGAAGGAAAGACGTCATATCTCGATCTGGATAATCCATCTGGCTACGTTGATCTGGTGCGGACGTTGCTACAACTGTCGAAGCTTGACGGAAAGGTTGTTTCACTCAGATTGTTTAGCCAGCAGTTATTTCAGGATTCCAAGCATCTGGAACGGGAAGTATTAAAACGACTGCTAAATGTAGTGAAGCAAGCCTCGGGGGAACAGAGAGAAACAGATGAGGAATGGCTTGATTTCATCGGACTAACCCGTAATCCGCAGTATGTTTATCTATGCGGTCCTCTCAGGGCTCGGAGTAAAAGCGGAGGTTGGATTTCTACAGAAGAACTGATGGGTGGTGTTGGGTTATCCCGTCAGACGGTTGAACTCATTAACGATATGACTACCGATGCACGTCGAATAATTACGATTGAGAATTTGTCCAGCTACCATCAATGGGTCGAACAACGTGAATTATATGCTGCTGAAGAGTTGATCATCTACACGGGGGGATTTCCCCATCGACTTTTGCAGCACTTCCTGAAAATGTTGTCGAATGCAGTGGATAAGGGAGATAAGCCCATTCCAATCATGCATTGGGGGGATATTGATCTAGGGGGCATCCGCATTTTTGAATTTATCAAAACTCGGCTGTTTCCCTCGTTGGAGCCAATTTGGATGAATTCCGCCGTCCTCCTGAATTACGAGCGGCAGGCCGCCTCAGTATCTGATGAATATGCATCTCGAATTCAAGCGGCTCTGGATGACCCTGGATACGCAGCTTGGATTCCAGTAATGCAAACCATGCTGGAGCGGAGAATTCGGCTGGAACAAGAAAGCATTACTGAAATTGAACTGTCGTCGGAAGACTAACGATCGATGTAAGGTGATCTGGTATAGGTTGACCGATTAATAAATTTAGCCTCCTGATACTTCGCGACTGAGGTGAGTCTTGAGGTCGGCCGGATTTCGATCGCTTATAAATTTATAATAAGGCGGCAGTAGACTAAGCGGCGCAGGGATAACTCCCTATACACCGTTATTTTTCATATATGTTCTTTGATTCTCAAATGAGTTGTTCGCAAAGCGAGCCAAATCTTACTTTATGGGACAGCCCTGAAATTTTCAAAACCATTGCTCCAATAACATTTGGGATGGTTGTGGAGTTGGCTGATTCGAGTGTCGTTCTCTCCGAGTTCTCTCAAACGTCCAATTTTAGTCGCCTTTCGATGATTTCCCGCAATACCTTGTAGCACTGGGGAAAGGTGGTGTGAAACGCCGAAATCCCTTGACCTTATAGGATTTTTGAGGTTTTTTGTTCCTCTATAGGGACATGCTTTCCGCTTGCTTCCTTTTAATGTGCGTGATCGTCGAATTATCAGTGCGATCTCACAGACAAGAGGAGGAATAAAAGGATTTTGATCAGATATGTCGAATTATGAAAAATATTGCACCATGTTAAATTTTACTAAATGGGCGAGTGGGAGATATGAACGAGTGCTACGTCATTTGCAGGAGTTGTTTTGACGATCTAATCGAAGTCATTAACAGGCTAAATATAAAAGTAAGTATTAGCAGAAGACCTCGGATCATAAGAGAAACAGAAAAAACAAAGTATAATTGTTTACTGTGTAATTTAAAGCTTGAAGCTTACGTTGAGTATTATCCTGAAGAGTATTTTGAAGAGAAGATCATACCCATCTTCGTGTTAATCGGAGGCAAGCTTTCAACAAAAATTTATGGGTGTTTCAAATGTGTTGGCGCGCAGCTTGATTATGATGTTTATCGTTGGAATAAAGATGAAGAAGACCCGAGTAATTTTATTGAAAACAACGCAGGACAATCCGTTGAAAGCTTTTTGTGGGGGGAAGGAATAGACGATAAGTTCCAAAAGCTAATACTTGAACATCTACGATGTCAAACTTGCCACTATGGTGAAGAGCCAATTGATTATTCCCATAATCCGGATGGAGGTACTTTTGAATCTTATGATCAAGTATATGATGAATATGAAACAAATTCGGTATTTGGATTAGATGACTTTGACTTTATTGAGTTTTCTCAGTTTGCCCAAAAATATAATATTGATCTTAGTTGGCAGGAACTCCATGAGTTTAAACAGCATCTTTTGAAATATCCTCTTCTGGCATATAAGCATGAAACGGGGAAAAAAGTATATGATCTTCTGCAAAAACATTATGAAAAGGGAGACTATATAGCATTAAGAAGTGGGACTCAACTTTTCAGGGGAAGGGCACGAAAAAAAGATAGGAAACATGTATTTGGAGAAGATGAAATCTGGAATCCACCCGAGGGATTGCCTCAGCACGGACGTTATAATGCTGTTGGCATATCTGTTTTATATCTGAGTAATCGAATGAAAGCCATCCCGTATGAAATTCATCCGTTAAACGATGAAAATATTGACATTGCTCTTTTTAAAACGAGAAAAAAATTGAAGTTGTTTAACATCGGTTTGTTTGATCATAGTTTCCAGGGTTTTTTTAATGAGATAAACGAAGAGAGTAAGCCCTTAAAAAAGGCTTATCTACTAACCAATTATATTGGTAATTGCTGTGCTGAAATTGGATTTCATGGTGTGGCTTATCAAGGTGTAAGCGATAGAAAATATACAAACTATGCATTGTTTAATTTTGAAAAGAACAATGAAATACGAATTGTTGAGGTTGTCAGTTTTGAAGTGGAAATTATATATAACCTGAAGACAGAAGCCAAAAGTACAAAACATAAAGGGAATGAAGATACCTTTCCAGAGTTCTAACACGTATATCAAATTTCAAAGGCTTAGAAAGAGGTGGGGTAATGTACATATCTGAGCTAAAAGTGGCTGGGTATAAAAATGCGAAGGAAACCTCACGAATAAAATTTAACAAAGGACTTAATGTTTTAGTCGGTGAGAATGGATCAGGGAAAACCACTATAATAAATGCATTGAGGTTAATTCTCAAAGAAAATGAGTTTTCATATATGAATATATCGGAGGATGACTTCTTTATATCGCTCGATAAACAAGTTTCTTCTGAAAATATTAAAATTGATATCACCTTTGATTCATTAACCCCAGATGAAGAAGTAACCTTCTTATCATGGTGTGATGCTGAGTTCAAAGCACAACTCCATTTAGAAGTAAACGCCAATCCCAACCGGAAAGGCTACTATAAAAAAGAAATTTGGGGAGGACAATCAAAAGCAAGTATTTTCGAAGAAGAAACCTTCGAATGTATTGATTGCATTTATTTTCCACCATTAAGAGATGCTGAAGAGAAATTAGTGAACGGAAAAAAATCTCGTCTTGCTCAGCTTTTAAAAAAGCAATATGGTGATAATAAAGAGAAACTTGTCGATAGCGTCAAAGGTTTTAACGACATAATCACTAGTAATGCTGATGGGAACTATAATGAAATAGAAGCAGCTAAAAAGAACATAAACACAAAATTAGTGGAAACCTTGGGAAGTCATCTTGGACAAAGTGTCAATTTGCAGTTTGCAGAGACAACTTTTAATAAAGTGGTTGAGAGTATTAAAATGGTGTTTTTTCCTCTTAGCGGAGAGACGGATCCCAATAAGTTCAGAGATATTGCAACAAATAGTCTAGGTTACAACAACCTTTTATACATCGCTACAGTATTCGCCGAACTTGAGTTGCTAAAAGACAATAACTTGGTGACGGTATTACTGATTGAGGAGCCTGAAGCTCATTTACATCCTCAATTGCAAGTAAAATTTATTAAGTACCTAAAGCAGTTGACAGATATGTTGCATAATACTCAAGTGGTCATTACAACACATTCCCCTGTCTTAGCTTCATCAATAAGTATAGACAACTTAATTCATATCGTGCAAAAGGATGAGAATTTTGTTGCAACTGCTTTGAAAGATATCAATATGGGCAATAGTAAAGGTTATTTAAATCGGTGGTTAGATGTTACAAAATCAACGTTACTTTTTTCAAAAGGAATCATTTTAGTAGAAGGTATCAGTGAAGCCATGTTAATTCCTGTGTTAGCGCAAATAACGCTGGCAAAATATAATATTTCAGTAATTGAAACTTCAAAAAAACCATTGCCGAGTTCCTTGGAAGAGGCAGGGGTCTCAGTTATAAATATAAATGGCATTAATTTTAAACATTTTTTGAAGTTGTTCTCCGATTGTGATGATAGTTCGGGAGAAGAAACATTACCAATCCGTTGTTCTGGTATTACTGATAATGATCCGGGGAAAACGGAAATTTCTTTATTCGATAAAGTTGGAATGCCAATTTTGAGTGATGACGGAAGGCCCAAAAAAAAGTTAATCGAGACATACCCACTTCCCAGTAATACTTCAAAAGGAAACAATAGCGCCTTAGCATTAATTGAAGATGTTAACAAAAGCAAGTGGGCACGATTATTTCATTCGCCATTAAAAACTTTTGAATATGATCTTGCTATGGAAAAAAACACAAAATTAATGGCGCAAACGCTTAAAATTTTGTGGCCTACTGGAAATGGAAAGGTAAGTAAGGATTGTGAAAAAATTATTGAGTACGATAATAAATACGTTGATGAGAATCTTTTGAGTGAGGATGCAAAGTTTATTATTGAGCATATTGAGGATGAGAATATAGGTAAAGGAACTTTTGCTCAACAATTTGCAGAAATAATCGAAACTCAAATCAATAATGAACTGTTTAAGATTGCTTCAGAAAAATCTAATTCGACGGCAATATTGCAAAATATCAGCAAGCTGATAAATGTCCCAAAATATATTGAGGATGCAGTAATTTGGTCTTGTGGTGGTGATTTACATGACTAAAGAAGAAATGCAAGAGGTACTGTCAAAAGTTTTATGCAGGAAAGACCACCCTCTTCATTGCGACAGTTGTTCTCATAATCCAAACAAGGAATCATCGTCGCAGGAAGAGCGGTATGTTTGCCGCATTTCAGAAAAGACGGAGCAGCAGCTCCAATATATATTTTCCTCAATTAAGCAAAACATTTTTTTAGAGGCATGCGCTGGAAGTGGGAAAACCGAAGTTGTTGGGATGAAGATGTCATATGAAATAAGCAAATGGACAGATAGAAACAACGGAATAGCTGTACTAACGTTCACAAATGAAGCTACAGAAACAATAAAAAATCGCGTTGAGCAATTTTCGAAACTATCCTCATTACACCCACACTATATTGGGACACTAACAGGATTTCTTCATGGATTTATTGCTCAAAAATTCGGCTACAAATTTTTTGGTAATAATGGGAGAAATGGCGACTTTTCATATCGGTTGGTTGATAAAATGATGGATACTTTTAAAAATCATTGGCTAGAGAATTATAAGTCAAAAATTCCCTATGTCTATGGAGTTGGAAAACAAGAAAGTATTTACGCAAATCAAATATATTATGATTATCAGAAAAAAGATTACTATATACAATTCTCCGAAAATTACAAATTAACTATTACTGAATACTATAACTCAAAAAACTTTCAGAGATTTGTTCAAGATACTCGAAATAAATATAATAATAACGAGTTATATAAAATTGAATACGTTAAGAAACAACTCATAAGTGACAAAGTTAAATTTTTAAAAGATGGATTTGCAAATTTTGAAGATATGAATAACATTGCTTTTAAGGCTTTGCAAGAAAATATAAAAGTAGCTTCAATAATATCCAAGAGGTTTCCAATAATTATAATTGATGAGTGTCAGGACTTATCGTGGATCGAAATTCAAATCCTTGAGAAATTAAAAGATGCTGGAAACATACTTCATTTTATTGGTGATTTAAATCAAGCCATCTACGATTTTAAGAATGCCAACCCAACATATACAAAGGAGTTCCTGTCTAACTTTATTTGTTATAAATTAACTGATAATTTTAGAAGCTGTCAACCGATTGTTGATGTATCAAATCGTATATCTTCTATCACAACAACAATAGCAGGAAGAACCAACAATAAATTAAGTGACAATAGTGTTTGTTACTATGAATATGATGACTTACAAGTACTTCAAGAAAAATATTTGTCATTCTTAAACCTATTCAATATCCAACCTGAAAGTTCCTCTATTTTAGTTCGTCAACTTTCATTAAAATCAAATTTGCAAGTACGTTTAGATCAAAGAAGCGTTCATTTGATATTAGATGCAATTCAACTTTGGAAAGCGAAACAACAATCAACTAGAATAATGGCGTTAGAACTTGCAGGAAAGCAATTGCAAAAATGGTTAGGTGGATCGAAAAATAAAGATAATTATTTTTGTCCAATTGATATTAAATCTGCATTCAGATGGCGGATTTTTATCAAGGATTTCCTTCAAGCCTGTTGCTCAAACTCTTTTATAAATAATTTTGAAAATAAAAAATATGGTGAGTGGTATAAAACAGCAAGGGAACAACTCCCTTCTATCTTGCTGAATACATATAAAAATTTAAATGAATATGATGAAAATCCGCGTGATTTTAATAGTTTACCTATTTTACGTACACCTTCAGGTACAGCAGAAAGTGCCATCGACGCGATATCAATGCTTGAGACCTCTATGTCAATAAGAATTAATACAATCCACTCTGCTAAAGGTTGTGGTTTCGAAAGTGTAATGGTCGTTTCGAGTAAAGATCAAAAGAGTATCGGTGGGCATTGGAAACAGTGGATGGAAGAGGAAGGCGAATCAAAACGAATAGGATATGTTGCAAGCACCAGAGCTAAATATTCATTAATATGGGCTGTGCCGAAACTAAATGCAAAAGACAGGAACCAATTAGAGACTTATGGATTTAAAAGAATTGAATAGTTCTATGTACTAGGGTGTGTATTCAAACTACTAAAACCCGCAATGGTTTGGTAAATTATTCATATGAGAAGACGATACGAGACGATCAATGGGAACAACTAAAAGATCTTTTGCCGCTAGAACGAAAACTCCAAAGAGGACGCCCTGCTACGGATAACCGTAAGATGCTCAATGGCATGCTTTGGGTGATCCGTTCAGGAGTGCCGTGGCGGGACTTGCCAGAATACTATGGCTCCTGGAGCAGCGTCCACAGCCGATTCCGCCGATGGGAGAAGACGGGCATATTCGATCGCATGCTAGAGGTGCTGTCCACTGAACCTGATTCCGAAAGTGTCATGATTGATGCCTCCATCGTCCGTGCTCACCAATATGGCGCGGGAGCAAAAGGGGGCAGCAATTCAAGCGATCGGACGATCTCGAGGAGGCTTAACCTTCAAGATTCACGCGGTTGTGGATGCTCTGGGCAATTCCCTCCAAATGGAAGTGACGGCAGGCAATATCAACGATTGTGTGGCGGGTTACGAGATATTGCAGTCCCTTGATATCAAGGGCAAACACATTTTAGCTGATCGTGGGTATGACACTGATAAAAATCATCTCGTTGTTGGTGGAAAAGCAAGCGAATTCTGTGATTCCCAGTTGTAAACATCGTACCGTTCAACGATCGACCGACTGGTGGTTGTTTAAAGAGCGATACTTGGTCGAATGCCTCTTCAATAAACTGAAACATAATCGGCGACTGGCTACACGTTACGATAAATTAACGTGTACTTTTGTTGCTTTTTAAAGTTAGCTTCCTCCATGATTTTGTTGTCATGAGGTTAGAATACACAGCCTAGCAGAGCTGGCTTTCATTATATAAGATGCTGCTGGTGGGTTAAAGGCGTTATGGAGCGAAGAAGCCAAACTTTGCAGTGGAGCGATTCAATGGAAGGCGCGTTTATTGAATCGCGGCGGAAAAAATTCCAGTGTTTACGCTCACGTCATTGACGGTGAATAATGCACCGACAAAGTACGTGAACGGCGACATTCCAGCGATAAGGCTAATGCGAATCATTAGATTAAGGAACTATTAACGCTGCCTCTCGTTTTTCTCCAATAATACCATATCCCCTATTTTCTAGTCCTTCATAAAAAGATACTATTTGGCTCCCCAGGCTCGTTCAGTCATACGGAGTAAGCGAACGATGGCTACTAAGAGCCGAGAGCTGCAGCTAAGTGGTCTTAGGTTACATTGACGCACTTTTCCTTATTTGCGTTCCGATTTTTTTCAAAGACCAGGAAGTTTGAAATGATAAGCCATTCCGGAAGTGCAGACGATTAAAACAAAGAACAAGAACAAAAGGAAAGGTCAAAAGCCAGGTCAAGTACGGCATATCGGAGATATCGGAGACACCCTCTTGAGTATTCAGTATAGTTTGATAATTTTATGCAGGTGTTTAGGATATCTGATACTATTATATTATGATAACTCTAGGAGTGAGTTAGTTGGCTTATTCAGCGCAAGTTTATGAAATAGTAATTGCATCACCGGGTGATTTGAAGAAAGAGAGAGAGATAGTCAGAGATTGTGTTCTTCAATGGAACAGGGATCATTCAAAATTTTTTAATCTAATCTATATGCCCAGGATGTGGGAGACAGATACTGTTCCTGAAATAAATATACGTCCGCAAGAAAGCATAAATAAACAGATCCTCCACAATTCCGATATTATGATAGCCATGTTTTGGACAAAGCTTGGTAGTCCGACGGGTAAAGACCAATCAGGAACCGTGGAGGAAATCAATCAGTTTATATCCTCAGAAAAACCAGTAGCATTATATTTTTCAGACAAAAAATATTCGCCATCTACCATTGACCCAATGCAACTCGAAGCACTGAGAGCTTACCAAAGTTCTATTAGAGACAATTCTTACTACAATGTGTTCAAAAGTACTAGTGAAATAAAAGAGCTGGTATTAAAGTATCTCAATGTAACTGCCTCAGAAATAACTAAAAAAAAAGAAAGTAATCTGTTAATTGATATACAAGAAAATGAAAAATCGAAACCCAATTCATTAGATGACTTTCATAGCTATCTTTCGTTGGCAAGTCACGCTAACGCAGATGGATTCTGGTTGAGCATTGTAGCCGGTTACGATGATGGTTACTCTAGCTTCAATACAAATGAAAAGGAATATATATTTGACTGGGCGACCACAGTATTACAGTCCGTTTATCCAGAAAACGTGGGTTCAAAACGCTATGGCAAAGATTTTGTCTCAGTAACATGTAAAACGCAAGATACAACTGCCCCAGTGTTTCAAGTTCGATATGATAACGTTGGTGTTGCAATGATCCAATGGAGGGCGATAAACCCTTTCATTCCGCTTAACTGGTTAATAACACTTTGTTTAGTTTCAGTAGCTCAAGTCGTAAATAGTCCGATTGTTTCAGGCCAGAGATTAAGAAAGCTAGGGATTACGTTAAGTAATTCTCCAGAAGAGGGTATAAATACTGATGTTGTTTTTTCATCATCAATGTCAGATGTACATTTTAACTCCCGTAATTCGATTTGGACGTCAACTGTAGATGAAGATGTTAATATTGATAAAGTCATTAAAGAATTTGTTCGGAACACTCTTCAAGAGTGGGGATACTATGATTTTGAAGATAGCTTAGATTCCCTCATTTTGAAGAATGTTAAACAGGACTACTTACTCCTGCTAAACGATTAATTTTGCTCCGCTAAAATTTGTCGATGGTAGTGGAGCAGGGCTGATTCGAGTGTCGTTCTCTCCGAGTTCTCTCAAACGTCCAGTTTCGCTCACTTTTTGATGATTTCCCGAGACGCCTTGTGGCACTAGGAAAGGGTATGTGAAACGCCGAAATCCCTTGATCTTGTAGGCTTTCTGCAGTTTTTTGGTTCCCCTAAAGGGACATGATTTCCGCTCGGTTCCCTTTACCGTGCATGATTCAGGTTCGTGTGGGCTAACCCCCCGTGGAGGTTCGAGCACTCTCGACCGTACCATATACTCAAATCAAACTCTTCTTCGGAAGGGTTTTTATTTATGCCTAATTCCCCACTTTTACTAACTATACACACTTTATCACAGGAAATTCCTATCGTCTGTCGAAAATCATTAATAAGTTGCCTATGGATTTGAAATTTTATGTATTTGAATCCTGACGATTTGAAAGTGAGGGGACTATATGCTTACAGTTGAACAATACATAATAAAGATGAAGAAAAAAGATAACCTTGATGAATTCAATTTTAAAAATCATTCCGAAAATATGTCCGCGGTTCTGAAGTATGTCATGGATTATTTTAATCATTATCTGAATCCGGAAGAATACGATTATGAGAACATCAAAACAGAACAATCAGCATTAAAAATCTTCCAAGAGATAGAAGGCTTCTTTCCTGAAAGTAAGGACTTTGTTATTCAATACTACAAAAAAACAAAGAGCCGGATAGATCGATTACTGAAGTCATGGATGTATGAACGAAAATACGTTCATCTTATTTACAGTGCCGAGGATTATGAGGATACGATTCATAAGTTCTGTAGCAGTACAAAAATGAAAGGAACAGAAATTGAGCAGTATCGAGATCAATTGATCATTCTGGCAAAAGAGATAAAAGCAAAAGAGACAGAAAAACCATCCATTTCCGGATTTAAGTATTTGGATGACAATCTGGTTGGTTGGGTAAAAGAGACGTACCGCAGTTATGGCGTAAATTTATTCGAGTTTGCTCAAAGCTATACAGGTGCTTTTTTTGATGAGTACATTGAACGCATTTATACCAGGGAATCAGAGCATTTCTATTATATCAATCGTTACAACCATAGATACAATGATAATCCGTTTAATATGGATGTTCTTTATAGAGAGAACGAACATCGTCCTTTTATTAATGGTCATAAAGGCGAGTTGGAAATGCTGATCATGTATGTATGGGTATTTGATGATGCAAGTGATGAGGGCTACTGGCCTGAGTATGTAAATCTATGTATTTCTACAGGAAGAGTGAGCCTGGTAAAACGGATTAATGTGTTAGTGCCGGTAACGACGAAAGGCATGATGTACCCTGTAGATATCAAGAGTAATATGACCTTTCTAGAAACGACAACAGGTGCTTTAAAGGTTGCTCCAAATGAAGCGTACATTTTGCGCCTGAGCTATGAGAAAGACAATGATTTGTTATGGAAAGACGCAGCACGACTTGATGTTGTTTTAAAGAATCTGATGGATACATTCTCCAAGTATGGTATGCCTGACACACTGGAATTGTTATCCCCTCTACGCTCTCAAACCTATGGTGAAGAGGAGTTTTTCAAGCAGTACTCGATTCTCGAAAAAAGCCTAAAAAAATATAAAACCATAAAAATTGCTTTAGTTAATGGACCTCAGAAGCAAAGTGGAAAGTCAAAGTATTTGATGCAAACAGCAGAGGATGTTGTGAATATCCATAAAATAGTGAAAGAAATGAAATATAAATTAAAGTTTACTATAGATATTTCAAGGCTGATCAAGCGGAAGAATTATAAGGGGGAATTCGAGGAGGACTTCAATCGACTTACTGAGATTAGATCGGGCATTGTTGGAATTCATTTGTCAAGGCTTCCTAGCCGAACGGGATTTTCTCATAGACATTATAAAGATGGAAATAGGTATTTATATAAATATGATTATCCTGAGAACTCGGATTTCTTAGGCTCATTTTCAGCATTGCTAAATGATAACTTGAGCCGTTACTTAGTGCCTGAGGGGATGACTTCTGAAGCTGAGCTTGAAGAATTAGTTGATGATCTGCTAAGAGGCGGGTTCTCTTTTTCCGGTCAGGAGGTCGAATAGTGGTGTGGCGACATGGTTTTATAGAACTAAAGGACATGAACAATTATCCGATAAATCAGCTAAAAGAGCTTGATAAAATTGAACTGCTAATACCGGAATCAATGACCAAGTTTAATCAATGGTGCAAGGATATTCAAGCTGTGAAGCACAATAAGTACCTACATCCGTTAATCATAGAATATCAGGAAGAGATTGCTTACCGCAAGGCACGTGACGAAGAACATCAATTTTATAAAGAGATTGATCCATATTCGCTAAGGAATTCAAAGGTTGAAAACCGCAGGAACAAAGCTGTGTTGTTCATAGACGTATCTGATAAGCAAGCCAATCGGACATATGGAATTATGAATAGCTTAATTGATGCAATTAGTGAATTGGGTGGGAGGGTGGACGTATTTGCAGGAGAACAGGACAATATCCGGATACGATTACTAGACCATGAGTATTCCGCCTCATTGATCGAAATTATGGTCAAAAGACGTTCTTTTTTGTCGAATTTACAATCTGGAAGTATGACGGGTTTAAGTCCCATGTATGAAAAGATCCCCAGTGGTTTGCTCAGGATGGAGTTCACAGAGATTTTCGGTTACGCACACAGAAATAAAACGGCCCAATCCCTTTGTTTTAATGAAACCCTGGATCGACCGTTTGAAAAACAAATAGGTGAGATTCTCATAGATTGTTTGAAAAATGCCATTGGGATAAGCGTATCTAGACATATAGCTGAGCGCGAATATGAAGTAAAGAAAAAAGAGAAGGAACGTCTTGAAGCCATAGAAGAATCCAAGAAGCAGGAGCTTCAGCGACTTGAAGAGTACATTCTTCGCAAACAGAAACTAAAACAAAACATTGAGAATCAAATGAAGAATTGGGTTAAAGCGAACAAGTTGCGCGATTACGCCGAGGAGTTAGAGCGATTTGTTGTAACATGTGAGGATGAGATAACCAAGAAGTCATTCTCCACTTATATCCAATTGGTGCGAGAAGCTGCGGAGGATTGTGATCCGGGAGGGGACATATTGAATAAGGTACAGGAGTTAGAACATGGAAGCAAATGAATTCTCCCGCAGCTTGCTGTGGGAGAATTTGTTGCTTCTTATCCATGTAATAAAGGCACTTTCAATATGCTTCTCTTTAAGCGACTTTCATGTGTGTACTTTCGGACAGACCCGGCGGGAAGGGATAGCAATAAATCCGGGCCTCGCCGGTTAACCAAAACTTAGTTTTAATCGAGGCCCGGTGAAAGTGGATTGATCTGGTTGTCGCAGTAACCGCACAAGTTTATCATTGGAAAACGCTGTGATCGGATCTTTGGGAGCATTTCAATCTGACAATCTGCTTCGCCTGAGGCTATAGAACGCTGACAAATTGATTTTTAGAGGGTCCGGTTTTGTCCGGAAAATGAAACGAATAGTGAGGGGGATTTCAGAGTACATCTGTTTGGAGGGACGAGGATGAGCGGAAATGTTGTAAGCCTGTTTCGGCAAAGTCAGAGTGATAGATCGAATAAACGACGCAGAAATGATTTATACGATGTAGAATCGTTTTCCAACGCGGGTTATCGGCTAACGTGGGAAGAAGCCGTGAGATTATTTGTTCAGGCCCGCCGCGCTGAAACATCAAGCGAGGATACCGTAAAGTTTGAAATGAGCACTTTGAAATGTTATGAGCGAATTTTGCGAGAGCAAGAGATCGAAGCCGACATCTATCATGTATCGACTGACTTGCTGCGAAATAAGTTTATTATGGCTATGGTTGAGAAAAAAGGCTACAAGCTCAATACGATCAATAATCGAATTAAATCCATCAAGCGTTTCTTTTTATTTTTATACGAAGAAGGCTGGATTCCAGACAACCCGGCAGAACACTTACGAACACGCAAAGGTCATCAACCAACCATTCCATCCTTCACCGAAGAGCAAGTTGTAGCCCTGCTCAAGCAGCCGAATCAAAACACGTTTACGGGGTTTCGTGATTTTGTCATTCTATCCTTGATTTGCGACAGTGGACTGCGCGTCGGCGAAATCACAAAACTCAAAATGAATCAGGTCGATATTAAAGAGAATCAGCTTCTTGGTGTCATTGGGAAAAGCAAGAAGCCGCGGGACATCCCTTTTTGTGATGATGTGCGTAAGCTCTTAATCCGATATATCAAAGCAAGAGGGGACATCCACTCATCTCATTTTTTTGTCACACTGGATGGTCGTCCGCTCGGTGTTCGCTCTTTTCAAGGAGCTCTACATCAATACGGTAAAGATGCCGGAATCACTAACGTTCGGGTAAGTCCTCATACGTTAAGGCATACCTTCGCCAAAATGTACATTATCAATGAGGGCGATCCGTATAGCTTGCAAGATATTCTCGGCCATACTTCTCAGGATATGGTGAAGCGTTACGTTAACTTGTGGCGTCCAGAAATGAAATCGAAGCATGCGAAATCTTCCCCCGTGCGCCGACTGTATCAAAACAGGTTGATTTAAATATTTCAATCAGGTTGAAGAGCGAAGGCCATTCCGTTGTGAATGGCCTTCGCTGCTGCTTATGGCAAGGTTCAAATAATACGTTTCATGTTTTCAACCGGGCTATACTTTTTGTGCTGTTGCTTAATATCGCTGCTAAATAGCTCAACATAGTATTCGACCATTTTAAGCGTGGCGTGGCCTAATATTCGCCGGAGCGTGAACGGATCACCGCCATTTAAGATATAGAACTTGGCCATCGTATGCCGGAAGGTATGAGGGGATACCCTTACCCCATTAATGCTCGAAGCAAGACCGTAATCATGCATTTTCTCCTGTAGCGCTCGGGTGCTGATCTTTTCATTGTTCAAGTTTACGAACAGCGCTTCCGTCTCCAAGTCTCCACGTATATCCAGGTAACGGCGTATCACTTTAGCACACGTTTGTTGCATAGGCACGCGGCGGGCTTTTCCCCCTTTTCCTTTTGTAATACGAATTTCTTGTTCCTTAAAAAAGACATCGCCAATCTTCAAATTACATAATTCACTGATTCGCATTCCCGTTTCAAAAAGAACCAGCATCATGGTGTAGTCCCGAAAGCCCGAGAACGTATTTCGCACCGGTTGCTCCAACAAGGCGACGACTTGTTCTTTGGTAAAGGTTTGAATCATCAACTTTTCAGCTTTGGTGGCATGAATCTCGTTTGCAAGATTCTGAAGGAGCCAGCCTTCCTCAAATAAATATCTCAGGAATTGCTTAATGGCCTTTATGCGTCCATTTACGGTATTGTCCGATTTTCCTTGTTCGAATAGATAGGCAATAAAATGATTCTTAATATCTCGGGAAGTGACAGAGTAAATATCCAGTACAATCTCCTGGTCCCGGAAGGCAGCTTCCAATTGTTTTGCGCTATCCTGATAAAAACGAATCGTGAGTGGCGAAAGTTTTTTTGATTTGCAATCGAGAATAAAAGAGTGAAGCAGATCGCTATAGCTTAACTGTTGCTTGGCGTCGCTCGCCTTATCGACCTTTGTTAATTTGTTTTGTCTGCGTCCGATAGTCATTCCCCATGCACCTCGCTTTCGGTGAAGATAGAGGGGAATTCCTGAATGATCTGTTCCAGCGGACTAAACTTCTCATGTTGGATCTGCAAATCGCGCGAGAAAAGTTCAACATACATTTCAGTTGTTTCTATCCGTGAGTGCCCGAGAATATTTTTTAACGAGAAAATATCGCCACCGTTTAATAAATACTTTTTTGCAAAGGTATGGCGAAAAGTATGGCAGGAACATTGAACATCCTGAATGTTTGCGGTTTTGCATATCCGCGAAATCATGGTTCGAATGCCACCTTCATCGAATGGGCGATTGTCCAACGTGATCCACAGCCGATCCGTGTACAACGTTCCTCGCTCCAGCAAATAAAGATGTAACTCATGAGATACAATTCGCTGAATCGGCACCATTCTGGCCTTTCTGCCTTTCCCATGCCGAACACGTACCATTCCTTCATCTAATAGAACATCTGTGATTTGGAGTTGAGTGAGTTCGTTCAGGCGTATGCCGGTTTCAAGCAAAATCAACATCATCATGTAATTACGGAAGCCAGTAAATGTTGAACGATCGTGTTGAGTGAACAGTCGCGTCAAATGAGCATCCGTGAAAGTATGCATCAAAGAGGGTTGGACTTTAAAAGGCTTTAGTCCATCCGCAATATTGCAATCAGCTTGTTTCTCAGCCACGAGAAACGCGAAAAGTTCTTTGATAATAGCCAGGTTGCAATTGACGGTTCTCAGGGACAATGCCCCATCAAGCATACTGGGGATGATGCGATGTTTTAACAAATCGGAAGTCAAATCAAACCATTCGAGATTTTGGGTTTTTAAGTGCTGTTCGATGTTTTTCAATCCGTCCCGATAACGGCGAATAGTCGTCTTGGCCAAGTTTCTGGACTTGCAGTCCATGAGGAACAAATGAACCAGGCTTGACCAATCGATCATATTAGGTTGAGACACTTCGCATTTCCTCCCTTATTGGATATGCGAAGCAAAGCAGATATACGAAGTGAGCAGGGGGAGGTTCGTAAAACATTTGGATGTACGACTGCGTTTAACTTCCACGAAATTTCGGGTTATTTACAGCCTTTTGGAAGGGTTTTACAAACGCGAAAATCCGTTGATATATAAGGGTTTTTCGGCACTTTTAGGGGGAGTGCTCACCTCCTCCCGGTTCGTATAACAACATATTCACGCTGCGGACATTCGCCCTTGGCCCGGCATTCGCCGGACACCCGACACACGTCGGGTCGTGAATACAGGAGCGTTATCTGAAATGGCTGAAAAACCAAAGTCACGAAGACAAGGGGGAGATGTTGATGAGTTATAAAATCATTGGGATAAGAGAAAACCCTGAATTTGCAGAACAAGCAATTCAATATTTTTCTGAGCGGTGGGGAATTGAGGAAAGGATATACCGGGATAGCATTGCAAACAGTTTAACCACCTCCAGTAAATTGCCCCGGTTTTATTTGATAACGGAAAGTAATCGAGTAATTGGAGGGTTTGGATTAATCACGAATGATTTTATTAGTAGACAAGATCTATTTCCATATTTGTGCGCATTGTATATTGAAGAAGATAAGCGAGGGAATAAATTAGGTTCTGTATTGCTAGAACATGGAAGAAAAAAATCGAAGAGATTAGGATTCGATAAGCTTTATCTCTGTACTGATCATAATGGATACTATGAAAAGTACAATTGGCGATTTATTGGAGTAGGATATCATCCATGGAATCATGTAAGTAGGATTTATGAAGCTGATACAACAAGTAATAATTGAATGTAATTCAGAGAAGTCAGACACATCATATAACACTAATTTCACGCATCAGGGACATTAGTCCCCTCGGTCCGAAAGAGGCAATTCGAGAAGCAATTGCAGCGGACAACCCTGCGAACCTAAACGCAAAGCGGCCGGTAGCTAAAGTTAAATGGTACTGGCCTTCAATTACAACACAAAGATGTAAGTTCGGCCATGTTAACGTTTGATTCGATTGGAGTTCCAGGGATCTTTTTATGCGAGACCCAAGATTCAAGTAGATTACAATTTAGAAATACGAATAATGAGGTTATTCATAGCGTAATCGATTTCTATACGAACGACTTGAAAGGATTTTATAATTATCTGAATGATCAAGGCGTACAAGTAGGGGAATTGAATATTAACTCTGAATTTGACTTTGGGGGATTTGGATTTAAAGACCCAGATGGAAATTTATTAAGTGCATGTAATGCGATTCAGAATGGCCAAGTTTAACCATTTGTAGTAAACTCGGAGAAGATACTTACTTCATATAAAACCGTATTAACGCATCTGGTTGGCATTCGCCGACCCTCGATCCGCCCGAAGGATTTCGATGGAACTGGATTAGGCGGACAACCCTGCGAGTCTAAGTCCGTCGGACCCGGTCGCCTGCGCTCCCTTAAGCCTCTCGGGTTCGTAGATACAAAATCGTTATAAGAAATTGGTGCACAGAGAGAGGAATATTATGCAAACTTACGCTCACTTTGTTTCGAAGAAAATAGAGAACGAGATAAAGATATTCAGACACCATACGGAGTTTCATTCTACTAATGGTCCTGGGGAGGTAATAGGATTAGTGGTCATGATGAACCCAGGAGACGCAAGACCAATTAATGAAACCCTCTATAGACGGCTCGAAAATTTTGAATATGAAACTAACGAGCCGGTTCTGACAGTACCCGATAATACAATGAAGAAGGTTATGCGGATGATCGAGGAGGCTTACTATCAAGATGGAATTACACTTCCAGATAAATACTCAATTCATATTGAAAATATATTTAATATTCGTGAAAAAAATAGTGATAAGGCTAAAAGATATGCAAAAAGTATAAACGGAATGAACCATTTAATGTTTAAATCGAGAGAATTATTGGACAATTATAATTTTGTGTTTATAGCTTGGGGCAAGTTAGATATAGGGATAGAACGTCAAAGAGACATCCTTACAAAATACCCACAAGCAATAGTGGTAAATAAATTAAACTACAAAGGTACACTCTTGGATGTTAGTTATCCAGTACATCCTCTATACATGAAAACAGAATATTTTTTAAAGGCATCAAAAGGTAAGATAAAGGTTAGATTGCTCGAAGAAGACGCCAGCATCTAATAACATTGTGTTCACGCATCGGGCATACACCCTCGGTCCGGCAGAGGGATTTCGTGGAAGCTTTAGCAGCCGAACACATCCGACTCCGTCGGACGTCGTGAATACAGGAACGTTATAAGAAATTGACGCAAGCATAATATTGGAGGTTATTTCATGACCGTATTTAAAGTGAATCCAGATCGAAGTAATTTATACGGCTCATTATCTGCTGAATTTGATCCTATATTAACAATTAGTTCCGGAGATACCGTTCAATATTCAATATTTGATGCTGGTTGGGGCACACCGTCTAATGAAGGGAAGAGAATAAAGCCATTTGAAAGACGAAAAGAAATTGATTCTGGACATGCTCTTTGTGGTCCTATAGAAATAATAGATGCAAAAAAAGGGATGACATTGGAAGTTAGGATAAATGAAATCATTCCAGGTCCCTTTGGCTTTACAGCTGCGGGTCAATATCCAAATTGGCAAAATCAAAAACTGGGATTGACCGATTACAAAGAGATTGTTCTTCAGTGGGAGCTAGATCATAGAACTATGATTGGAAAAACAACAATAAATGATCAAGTATTTTCAGTGGGTCTCAAGCCTTTCATGGGTATATATGCGATGCCTCCTGAACAAGGGGGAGTCCATATTACTTGGCATCCTCGGTTTTGTGGTGGAAATATAGATTGTAAAGAGCTAACCAAAGGAAGTGTGTTATATCTTCCCATCTCAGTAGACGGTGCCTATTTTTTTGTTGGGGATGGTCATGCTGTACAAGGGGATGGAGAAATCAGTTGCCAAGCGATTGAGTGTCCTATGGAGTTTGTTGAACTAACTTTTACAGTACGTAAAGACATGAATCTTTCAATGCCAATAGCTAATACCCCTAATGGCTGGGTTAGTTTTGGATTTCATGAAGATTTAAATGAAGCTACGGTTCAAGCTATGGATGGGATGTTAAATCTTATGTGTAAACTTTTTAATCTTAATCGTGTTGAAGCTATTGCATTAGGAAGTACAGTGGTTGATTTAAGAATTACTCAAGTTGTAAATGGAGTTAAAGGTGTGCATGCTATACTTCCACATGGTGCATTACGATGAGTAGCATATTCACAGATGGCGTCAACTCTTATAACACTGTATCTATGCTGTGGGCTACGTCCTTGGTTCGCAAGAAGTAGTAAGCAGAGAAGAGGATTCAGTTCACAACCCTGCAAGGCTAAGTCTGTCGGACCCTGTCGTTAGGCTCCTTAAGCCTCTCGGGTTCGTAGATACAAGAACGTTATAAGAAATCAGGGGAAAGCCTGTAACAAGAAGAAGCAAGAGCAGAAAGTTCTACTTTCCTATCCCATGTTTCATTCAATGGGTGAAATCGATAAGATTTTCGAATAGAACTTGTTTTTGATGGAGATAAACATGAACTCCATTTCATCGAACAATATTATAGTTGCAGGTAGGCGTCATACTGTTGGTGTTAAATCTGACGGAACGGTAAAGGCTGTGGGTGATAATAATTATGGCCAATGTATTGTAAGTGATGAAACATTTCATTATTACAGGAACGTCGAGAGGTATAGGTGAGGAAGTATCTAAGGTGCTTCTTGAAGAAGAAAACTATGTTTATGGTATATCTAGAGGAGACTCGACTAGATTAAGTGGTTACAAGAGATATCACCATTACAATTATGTGTTAAGCTATGTATCAGGAATTGAGAGTTTGCTTAGTAGGATTCTTAATCAAATGAATATAAAAATAAAGTAATGATTTGTCTTATTAATATCGCAGCGTTGCTCGAACCTTTGAAATCAGGATGATTATTAAAGTATTCTGATGGAAAGTTCGGAGAAGGCGTTGACATCATCTAACATAATATCTTGCTAAGGGCCGTTCTCGGATAAGAACTTTGTAATTAAGCGAAAGAAGAAATGAATATTGAATTGTCGTCAACAATTGTTTACAAAGCAGCATCATTTTAGAATAATTGAAGTTTTGATTTGAACAATATCGAAATTGATGAAGTAGCAAATTTGTACACGAGGAGATAAATATATGACAATTAACAAATTACTAAGAATGGACAATGTTGGCATCGTTGTAGAATCTATTGATAACGCAGTCTCTTTCTTCGAGGAGATTGGTTTGATCCTTGAAGGGAGAGCCAATGTTGAAGGCGAGTGGGCTGGCCGCGTAACCGGACTAGGTTCTCAGTGCGTAGAGATTGCTATGATGGTTTCCCCAGATGGTCATAGCCGAATCGAACTTTCGAGATTTCTCACTCCACCTGCAATATCAGATCACCGGACTGCTCCTGTAAACTCCCTTGGCTATCTACGTGTCATGTTTACAGTTCAAGACATTGACGAAATGGTAACCAGACTAAGTAAGTATGGTGCTGAGATCGTTGGCGAAGTGGTACAGTATGAGGACTCGTATCGGCTCTGCTATATTCGTGGAATCGAAGGACTTCTAATTGGTTTGGCGGAACAACTCGGCAGCAAATAACTAAGTGGCGATTACGTGAGCTCGGAATATAAAGTCCATTTTCAAGTGAAGTATTAAAACGCCTATGGAAATTGACAGAGTTATCCCAGTACGCATTCTTTCGTACAGGACCTAGAGGAGACATAAATTTAGGGCCCTAGCAATAAAGTTAGGGCTATTTCTATTTGAAGAAGATAATATGAAAAGTTCAAGAAGACGAGTAAGTTAGGAGAAATAAATGAACAGAAATAACAATTCAGTATCGATAAAGCTAAGAAGTTTAACTGTAGATGACTATAGCAAAGTTCTAAATTGGAGTAAGGACGATTCTTTCTGTTCAGTAAATGGATGGGAGAAGAATAGAAGCCCTAAAGAATTATATAAATGGTGGCTGAGTTGTGTAAATAATGCTGCTGAAGATTTTATTCGATTGGGAATCGAATTTAATGAAGAGTTAATTGGATATGCTGACTTGGCCTGTATTAAAGCTAATTCTGCTGAATTAGGTATTGCAATCGGTGAGAGTAGATTGTGGGGGAAGGGCATCGGATATTTATCAGCTATATCTATGATAGACTACGCGTTAAACAATTTAGGAATTACAGACTTTAACGCAGAAACACACGACTCAAATATTAGATCCAGAAAAATGCTTGAGAGAATAGGCTTCAAAGAAGTTAGTAGAATGGGTAGTGAAGCGTATTTAGGAATCGACACACAACTCATTCAATACAGATTAACTTTATGAAGGGACACAATCGTTAGCAAAGTCAAAATATAAGAACGCTTGTACGTAGATGGGAAGTAAAATATAACGGACAAATGTAGGTGGTCTCTTTGTAATGCCTTTAAGTGTCACAAACAATTTAACCAGAATTCGTCATGTCTATATTAGGGAAATATATGCAGTGGTAAAAGATAATGTAATAGCATTGGGAGTTTCCCATCTACGAAAGCTATTATTAATAATAGCTTATGTGGAGATTGGGATTAGTTTAATGTCATTAATGAAACGCATATCATCATTCCTGCTAATTTGATATGATAATTTGGAAATTAAGAGTTAAAGGAAGGGTATACATATGACACCAATCACGATATATGATATTGCACGTGAAGCTGATGTATCGGTTTCTACAGTTTCAAGGGTGCTGAATGATACTGCACCTGTACGCGCCAGCACCAGACAGAAGGTGTTATCGATCATAGAAAAGCACCAGTTCCAGCCCAATGCGCTCGCTAGAAGTTTGATCAAGAAAGAGACAGGGACAATAGCAATTATACTGCCTGATATTACAAACCCGTTCTTTCCAGAAGTGTTTTCGGGGGCTGAGAATGAGGCTCGGGGCCTAGGGTATACCTTCTTTCTATGCAACACAGGGGGAGATCATGATCGAGAAAGTGAATACTTATCTATTCTTCGCGAGAAAAGGGTGGATGGCATCATTTTTCTCGGTGGCAGGGTTAACTTGCAGAATTGCCCGGAGGATATGGCTCAGGAATTGAACGATATCGCGGAGCGACTGCCGATTGTATTGGTGAATGGAAATTTACCCAAGAGCCGAATTCACCGGGTCTATACAGACGAAGCTGCAGGAGCTGTACTGGCTGTTAAGCATCTATTAGATCTGGGACATCGTGAGATTGCTTTTGTCGGAGGTTTGCAGAAAATGTCTACGACCATGCTTAAAGTAAAGGCTGTTCAGAAGACGCTGAAGGAACATGGCCTTGAGATTCCAAAAGATCGTTTACTTCTGGGCAGTTTTTCAATTGATGATGGTAAAAGGTTGATGTCCGAGCTGCTAGAACAGGATAACCGACCAACAGCAGTCATGTGTGTAAACGACTATACAGCTATCGGTGCAATCAAAGCAACGATTGAACATGGCCTTTCTATTCCCAAGGATGTCTCCATTGTTGGATATGACGATACACCGCTTGCGACAGCCGTTATTCCCGAGCTGACCACCGTATCCCAGAATACATATCAGCTTGGCAAGCTCGCAGTTGATATATTACATGAGTTAATTCTTCAGAAGAAACCGAGAAGGAATACAACTTTGCAGCCAGAGCTGATTGTAAGGCAGAGCACTGGTCCTGCCCCTGCTAAGATATAAGGAGCCAAGAAAAGAAAGCGTTGACATATAATGGTCGTGAGGAATATAATGGGTCCGTAAATGAAACCCCTTTCATTAGCTGGAATGGGTTTTAAGTTTCAATGTTATGAAACCCATTTCATGAAATGGGTTTCATAAATTCTCCAAATTATATTGAGGGGGCGTCCAGTATGAAGAGAGGCTTTAGAATCATTCCATTACTTTTGTTGATCATGGTCATGATCATAAGTGGCTGCAGCAATGGAGATAGTGGAGCTGCATCCGACGGCCAGGTTAATCTCAACATGACCATATGGGGTTCTGAGGATGAGAAGAAAATTTATGAGGAACGGCTCGCCATTGTCAAAGGAAAGTATCCCGAAATTAATGTGAAACTGAATGTTGTCGCAGGTGACTACGACCAGAAAGTACAGACCATGATTGCTGGAGGTACAGCCCCAGATATTATGATGATAGCAGAGAATTATCAAGCGTATGCAAGCAAGAATCAGATTATTCCACTCGATGATTTAATCACAGCGAACAATGTGAATATGACGGAACGCTATTCCGATGACATTTCGAAGCTAATGAAGTATGAAGGTAAACAGTATGGCATGCCGGATCGTGCAGGTGCCATGGTGCTCTTTTATAACAAAGACTTGTTTGATCAGGCTGGTGTGGAATACCCGACAAAGGATTGGACTCAGCAAGATTTACTCGATGCTGCTCAAAAACTTACCATCAAGGAGAACGGAAAGACGGTGCAGTGGGGCTATTATCCAAGCAGCTGGTGGCCGCAATGGATGCAGCTGATCTACCAGAATGGCGGTTCACTGTTCGATGAGAACGGCAAGCCTACTTTTAACACTGAGCCTGTACGAAATGCACTGCAATTTATGAATGATCTAACTTTTAAGTATGGGGTAAGCCCAACGCCAACCGAAATCGCAGATATGGGGAATATCGGTGCAGATCCGCTATTTGCACAAGGAAAAATTGCAATGGAAACGACTGGTTTCTGGAATATTGGTTCACTGGCACAAGTAGAAGGCATTAACTGGGACATATCACCGGTCTGGGGTGTAACGAATGCGTTCTTTAACGGATTTACAATTACGAATGATTCCAAGCACAAGGAAGAGGCATTTAAGGTCATTGAAGCGCTGACAACCATTGAAGCCCAAATGCCTATGATCGATGCTGGCCAGGATGCTCCTGCAACCAAGGCAGGACTAGAAAGTGACGCATTCCTTAATGCAGAGTACGGTGGCAAGAAGATAAACATGGCTGCTTTTAGTGATTCCGAGATCTATGCAGAACCGCTTAATCCGCAGTGGAACGAAATGATGAAGCTGATTAACGATAAGCTGGGCGTATACTTCAATGATAAAGCGACCCTTGATGATACGGTTACTCAGATTCAGAGCGGATTGGATAGACTGTATCAGTAAACAGACGTTCGATTATACGGTAATATTTGTAGTTCAGAGATGGGAGAAAGATGAAATCCGGGTGCGGATTTCGTCTTATCTCTTGTTATAGGGAGGGTTTGACGTGAGACAAAAGGACGGAAAATGGTTCTATCTCTTTATCTCGCCTTGGCTGATCGGATTTATTAGTCTGACTCTAGGCCCGATTCTGTTCTCAATCTATATGAGCTTTACGAATTGGGATCTGTTTCAGTCACCAACTTTTATCGGACTGGATAATTACAAGACATTGCTGACGGATGATCCTCTATTCTGGAAATCGGTGGGGAATACCTTCTTCTATGCGCTGATTTCAATACCGCTCGGTATGGCCATTTCATTATGGATCTCTTATTATCTGAACAAAAAAATTAAAGGGATCACTTTTTTTCGCATTCTATTTTATCTTCCTTCGGTCGTTCCTGTTGTAGCAAGCTCCCTGTTATTCGTCCATTTACTGGCTCCAACCGAAGGACTTATTAATAAGACCTTATCCATCTTTGGTATTCAAGGTCCTGCCTGGCTGCTCGATCCGAATTGGGTGAAACCGGCCCTTATACTGATGTCTCTTTGGGGAGTTGGGGGCGGAGTCGTATTGCTCCTTGCAGGAATGAAGGGGATTCCACAAGAGTTGTATGAGGCAGCCGCGATCGATGGGGCGAAGAGCGCACAATCCTTCTTCCACATTACCTTTCCAATGCTGACACCTGTCATCTTTTTTAATCTAGTGACGGGTATCATCGGGGCGCTGCAAACTTTTGCACAAGTATTCATCGTTACATCAGGGGGGCCTGACAATGCCAGTCAGATGGTGGTTCCTTATTTATTTCAAAATGCATTCCAATTCTACAAAATGGGCTATGCTTCAGCGATTGCATGGGTGCTGTTTATCATGATCATGGCATTAACCCTGTTGGTCTTCCGTTCATCAGCTCTATGGGTGCACTATGAGGAGGGAAAGGATAATGGCTAATCTATCTACCACCGAAAAAGCGGTCTCCTACATATTCTTGATACTCGTAGGTGTGCTCCTGGCCTCACCATTTATGTACATGATCTCCATTGCCCTTGCCAGCGAGTCTACAACCGTACAATCTGCCTTTACATTTATCCCACGAGAGTTCCAGGTGTCTAATTTCCTAACGATATTCACAAATAACAATTTAGGTACTTATCTAAAAAATTCAATCATCATTACATTCTTTACGATTATTGGCTCGGTCCTGTCTGCATCCGTTGTTTCGTATGGATTTGCCCGCATCAAGGCGAAGGGAAGTCGCCTCTTATTCATTGTTCTACTTAGCACCATGATGATACCAGGTGAAGTTACGATGGTACCGCAGTTTATCATTTTCCGTCATCTTGACTGGATTAACACGTTTTATCCCTTAATTGTTCCGAGCTTTTTTGCTGGAGCCTTCAATGTATTCCTTATCCGGCAGTTCATCATGAGTATACCAAAATCATTGGATGAAGCAGCCATGATCGATGGCATGGGGCATCCCGGAATCTACTTTAGAATCATCATGCCGCTAACCTATCCGATACTTACTGCAATCGCTATCTTTTCGTTCTCTTGGAACTGGGGCAATTTCATGGGGCCTCTCATCTATATTAATGATCCTGAGAAAATGCCGCTCGCACTGGGTGTGCAGCTGCTCACTACCGTTGGTGGTGGACAGATGCCTCCGTGGAATTTAGTCATGGTCGCCTCGTTGTTCTTGACGATGCCTATGGTGCTGGTCTATCTATTTGGTCAGCGTTATGTATATGAAGCAAATATAACTGGTGGAAGCAGTGGTATAAAGTAACGGGGAACTGCTGTAAGTTGACTTTATTTATACTGCTGGAGGGGAGATCTAATGAACAAATCTATTTACGAAGCAGATACATGGATAGCGCCTTCGAGTGATGCCGTCCGTTTGAAGCTGCAGGACGCATATGAACATTTTGAGGGCTGGGGAACTTCATTAGCTTGGTGGGCGCATGAATTAGGTCAATGGGGGAATCAATCCAAGTTAAATGAAGTTCTGGATCTCGTCTTCGACCTGGAACAAGGGCTTGGTTTAAACATCGTCCGTTATAATATCGGAGGTGGAGAGAATCCAAACATGCAGAAGCTGAGACCCGGAGGTGATGTCCCTGGTTTTCAACCTGAGCCTGGAGTATGGGACTGGGAAGCGGACACAGGTCAGCTTAATGTACTGCAAGGTGCGCTGAAGCGTGGTGTTAACATTACCGAAGCATTCTCGAATTCCCCGCCATATTGGATGACGATTAGTGGGTCAGTTACAGGCGCAGTCGAAGGTGGAAACAATTTGAGAGAAGACCAATATGACGCTTTTGCCGATTATCTTACCGAGGTGGTATTGCATTATCGTGATCAATGGGGCATTATTTTCCGTACGCTTAACCCTCTGAATGAACCTTCTTCAAACTGGTGGAAAAAAGGAAATATTCAGGAGGGCTGTCACTTTACAGTTGACAAGCAAGCGGAGATTATTCAAAAAACAGCGAACTCTCTAGTTCAAAAAGGGCTGATAGGCACGAACATCAGTGCAGCCGACGATAACAGCATTGATGAAACGGTGAAAAGCTTAAATAACTATGATGACAATACATTGAATGTGATCGCTCAGATCAACACGCATTCCTATCATGGCAGCTCTATGGAGGAATTGAGAACGCTGGCCAAAGGACATGGGAAACGGTTATGGATGTCTGAATACGGAACAGGCGGAACAAAGCCACATCATCATGAGGATATGGTCTCGGTTCAGGAGCTGGCAGAACGTATCATGCTGGATCTGAGTATTATGCAGCCTTCAGCATGGATTTATTGGCAGGCGGTGGAGGATGAGGGGGCAAATAATAATTGGGGATTTATCCATGCAGACTTTGGTGGGTCAGAGCAATATGACATCACTAAGCAATACTACGGTATGGCCCATTTCAGTAAATTTATCCGTCCGGGTTCGCTGATCATACCGACGAGTGATTGTCGTACACTTGCTACATACGATAAGATGAGCCGACAGCTCGTGCTCGTGATTCGTAATGAACGTCCAGCCGAGGACAAGGCGGTTGAGTTAACTCATTTTAATTATCCAGATACTGCAGTGGCTCAAATGTATGTAACCTCTCCAGCACATAATCTGGAGAAGTTAGATGATATGCATGTACCAGCAAATGGACAACTGACACTGAATATAGGTGCAAACTCAATAACGACTTTGGTTATTAATGAAGTTGCACTTAGAGAGTCATAATCAATAGAGTTATAAAATCAAATTAATTAATGTATAAAATAAATCGGACGATACACGAGCCGGCCTAAGATAAGAGCTATCTATGGCTGGCTCGTTTTTTCACTATATGAACGAAATGCAAAAATGTAATTAAGAGATATTGGATAGTTCTTTGACAACTTCATTGAAAAAGAATAATATATACTTTGTTAATCGTAATATTTACTAATAAATCGGCTTTGCAATAGACAGGAGAATTAAGATGGGTCAACAGAAAAATAAATCGAAAATGCTGCCTAAATCAAAAGGTATTGATGCTGCTTCCGTATACACTGCTGCAGAATGCCGCAAAAAGGTAAAGCATATCGTACTTAATGAAACTAACTCTAAGATCGTTGATGAGTTTCTCCATATTCAACAATTACGAGATAAATTTGAAGCTGCTGATGTTCCGATGCCGAATAAGATGGTGATGTTTGGTCCGCCGGGCACGGGGAAGACACTTACCGCTTTTTACATTGCAGAGCAATTGGATCTTCCACTCATCATGGTTCGTTTGGATGCAATTATTCACAGTCATTTAGGGGAGACAGGCAGTAATTTGCGCAAAATATTCGAATATGCGAAGTCGCTCTCCTGTGTGCTCTTCTTGGATGAAGTGGACGCGATCGCCAGGGCAAGAGATTCTATCGACGAAGTGAAAGAGATGGCTCGTGTCGTGAATACACTGTTACAGTGTCTGGATGAATTCGATGGCGACAGCATATTTGTGGCCGCAACGAATCTTCAGGCCGAGCTGGATCATGCCATATGGCGCAGATTTGATACCCGGATGCATTATGATTTACCTGAGGAGACGGAGTGCAGAAGCTATCTATCCAAGCTATTGGGGAATGAACCTATTGAATCTTCTATGATTAAACAGGCCGCTCAGTTGTTAAAGGGCTGCAGCTTTGCAGATATGGAGCAGGTTATTATTAAAGCCAAACGCAAAGTCATTATTGAAGAGTGCAGCATGGACTATACCAAAATAAAGAATGCATTTCATGACTATTTTCCACACACCATGGTTCACTAAAGCTAGAACAATAGAAATACCGAGTTTCGTTTCTTGTTGCTAAGGTTGACAGAAGCGAGATTATGGTGTAATTTAATCTTTATTAATCGTAATAATTACGAATAAATGAAATGAACAATAATACACACATAGAAAGGCAGGATTATGATGCAAAATGGTATACATCCAAAGTATCAAACCGTTATTTTCTTGGACGCAAGTGTAGGCTATAAATTTCTCAGTGGTTCTACAAAGACCTCATCGGAGCTAATGGAGTGGGAGGATGGTAATACCTATCCCGTCATTCGTGTAGACTCAAGCTCAGCGTCACATCCTTTCTTCACAGGAAAACTAAAGAATGCGGAAATTGGCGGACGTGTTGATAAGTTTAAACAGAGATTACAGCACAAGAAGTAAATATAAGCAGTAATCTTAAGCATTATCTAAACAGAGCTTAAGTGCCAATCTGGTCTTTGGCAAAATAACAAAATGAATTAAGGGATGTGAATTCAGTGAGAGTGATCGTAACTTTGGCTTGCACCGAAACAGGTGATCGGAATTATACAACAACGAAGAATAAACGGAACCACCCTGAAAGACTGGAAATGAAAAAGTATAGTCCAAGATTGAAAAGATACACGTTACATCGTGAAACTCGCTAAAAGGAACAACTCCATAACGGAATTTGCGAAATGAACCATACGTAGTTGTAAAACATAGAATATTGTTGAAAGAAGGTTATTTGTATTGGCGAAAAAATCAAAAGTAGTAAAAGAGCTGAAAAGACAGCAGATGGTGCAAAAGTATGCGGATAAACGCAGGGAGTTAAAAGAAAAGGGAGATTATGAAGCCCTGCAGAAGCTGCCTCGGGATTCCTCTCCTACACGTCTTCATAATCGCTGCGCGGTGAGCGGCAGACCGAGAGGATATATTAGTAAATTCGGTGTATCCCGAATTGTATTCCGAGAACTCGCACACAAGGGTCAAATCCCAGGTGTGAAAAAATCAAGCTGGTAAACTAAACCGCAGAAGAAGTTTATGTTAGCTAAGATGGGGCTCCTTACCTGTAAAGGAGCCTTATTTTTACTCAGATAGACCTTGTGTAGTTAATTCTGCGCTATATGAATGGAAAGGAAGCGATAATATGAACCTCCAAACCTCAGCAGCACAAGATGGTAGAATTCCCGTTACCGTATTATGCGGTTATTTAGGAGCCGGGAAGACAACAATTATGAATCACGTGTTAAACAATCGAGAGGGTCTTAGAGTAGCAGTGATCGTTAATGACCTGGGCGAGGTCAATATCGATGCTGATCTGATACGAGATGGAGGTGGATTATCTCGTACGGATGAGAAATTAGTCGAGATGTCCAATGGCTGTATCTGCTGCACGCTGCGTGAGGACCTTCTTGTAGAAGTAGAACGTCTTGCTAAAGAACAGAAATTTGACTACATACTTATTGAATCAACGGGCATTGGAGAACCTGTTCCGGTTGCTCAAACGTTCAGCTATGTGGATGAGGAGAATGGGATTGATCTAACTCAGTATACAAGACTGGATACCATGGTTACGGTGGTGGATGCTGCTCAGTTCTGGATCGATTTTAATTCTAAGGAATCTTTAAGGGACCGCGGTCAGGCAGTCGGTGAGGAAGATCAACGTGGAATTGTACACTTATTAACGGATCAGGTCGAATTCTGCGACGTACTAATCCTTAATAAGGTAGATCTTATTTCTAAAGAGGAGTTGACTCGTCTTGAGAAGGCACTGACTGCCTTACAACCAGAGGCGAAGCTCATTCATTCAGTACAAGGACGCATTGATCCCAGAGATATACTAAATACAGGTCGATTCAACTTCGATAAAGCTAGCCAGTCTGCGGGTTGGATTAAGGAGATGTTAAAGGAAGAGCATGTGCCTGAAACAGAAGAATACGGGATTCACTCATTTGTGTACAAGCGAAAGGTTCCGTTTCATCCAGAACGGCTGCTTCGCTGGATTTCTAAATATCCATCCTCGATTGTCCGATCCAAAGGCTTAATGTGGTTAGCCACTCGGAATCATATGGCCATTTCGTATAGTCATGCAGGTACATCGAAACAACTCTCTCCCGCAGGAGTTTGGATTGCTTCACTAAGCCAAGAAGAAATCAATTTTCATTTTAACGGAAAGATCCCTGACATTCCTGATTGGGATGAGGTGTGGGGAGATCGGATTACGAAGATTGTGTTCATTGGAATTGATATGGATCGTGAGGAAATTGAAAAGAGCCTGGATACAGCGCTATTAACTGAGGAAGAGCTTCATTCCAATTGGAGAGAATTTAAAGATCCATTCCCTAAGCTGCAATAAATTAAAAGAGAAGTCCTTGAGAGTGTGAATTTTGAGGGGCTTCTTTTTTTATGGGAAAAAGATAGCTGCCTTAATTGTTGTACTTTTTACTGCAAATATTTTATCTTAATATATAGTTGCAAGTAATTTGTAGCATACAACAACTCTGCAATAATACATGCAAACAGAAGGAGCATATATGAGTAAGATCAGATTAGCGCATGCTTATACGATACAAAAGATTGAAGCAGAGCCCTATGATCAAGTTATCGCATTTGTCATGAAAATAAGGAAGGAAGTATTTCCTATGCTGTCAACGGAACAGCTTCCCCAGGACTTGGATCAATTCGAGCAGTATTATGTGCTTAGAAAAAATGCTGCTGTTTTTGCTGCTATATCCGAGGATGGTTCAGTGCTTGGTACAATCGGAATTTGTCCTTACGATGGAAGGCTGAAACAGATTGAAGGAGTCTATGACTTTACAACAACCGCCGAAGTCGTCAAGTGTTACACAGATTCGACTTGCCGCCGTTCAGGCATTGGTACCGCCTTATTTGAAGCTGCGACGGCCTTTAGCCGGGAAGCTGGTTATGAAACGTTATACTTACATACGCATGCTTTCTTACCAGGGGCCATTCCATTCTGGACAGCAAAAGGCTTCAGTGAACGATTGTACGAGAATGACCCTGTTTGGCAGACGGTGCATATGGATATGAGGTTTTAACGATCTATTAAAAATAATTTACAGTTCTACTAGCGTTCTACATAGCCTCAAGCAGCATATATTTGGTGAATAACGGCTGTGAGAGGAGGATGAAATGGATGGAGGATGCTTTATATGAGCATCGGTTTTGGCTGCAAATTCTTGGTGATCATTGTCGGTTTATTTTTACTGCACTCTCACCTAAAGAAAAAGCTGATATCGCCATCGCTGAACGATTGATGAACCGATTTGATGTGCTGCTCGATGAGGCGAGACGTTCGAATACATCGACAAATATCTCAAATCTAACGCATGAAGCAAATGGTGCCACTCAAGAACTTCGAAATTTCAAACTGAATTTACTGAAACGTCAGCTTGAAGGTAAAGTAGATATACTTCTGACGCCCTCCTTCATTAACCACATGGTGAATGAATTAGAGGAATATCAGCGAATATTAAAATCATTGCTTGAAGGGAAAGGTGTTCCTCTATTTCATCCGCTGCATTATGATATGCTTTGGTTACAGGATGCATATGGACATGCAGCCAGTCTCGCTGCCGATTTAGATTTTGCAGAAATGCAGCTCATTAAAAAAAGTAATGCTTTTCAGAAAAATTTCAAAGGGTTTTATCTCAAATCCGTGGAAATGGCTGGATATTTACGTACCCATTTAAAGGACTTCCCAGCATTGACGAAATTTCATGCGGATGTAGACCTTGAAATGAAGGTATTCATGCACTTTCTAGCCGAGCTTGAGGAATTTGAGCTGCGCGGGGAAGTGCTGGATCGAATAAATCCGTTAATGCCGGATCATATGTATCGAGAAGAATGTTATTATCTATCGAAGCTGGCTGCACTGGGTGAGATTCAGAGCCCTAATTGCGATCCAACAAAGCCAAGAGTTATTGGATAAAGGATATATTTAATCAAATAATAGAGGATGGCTTCGGTTTTCATCTGAAGTCATCCTTTTTAATTGTACAAATTTGTTATATTAATTGTTTCTCTTTAATGAATTTGCTGATGGCGGAATTTATAGGCAACAATCCGTCATTCCTAATATTCTTTCTTCCTGCGAAACAAACGAACGACGGCGATAATTACGACGATCCACAAAGCCAGACTGAGTAGGGAAAGTATAGGGGCACCAAGTGAGAATCCGGCAAACGGATTAAACAGTGATCCTATAATTGTGCCTAGAGCCAGACCGCCGAATAAGCCGCCAAAACCACCAAAACCCGTTCTTGTTGCAGGTGTCGTTCTTGGTTGGGATGGATTATTCACGTTATTATCCTGTCTAGATGGATTTGTACGATTGGGATTTCGGATTCCGGGGTTATAGGTTCCTCTTGGTGATCGAAATCCGCCTCGTCTAAACGGTTCTATAGTGCTGTTTTGTTCCATTTGGTTTGATTCTTCAGGTGGATCGGGAGTGGCGTTAATTTCAGCTATACAAATTCCATTAATCAATAAAATGATAAGGAGCATGATTAGCCATTTTCTCATATGTTTTTCACCTCGACCGTAGTTTACCCCTAATGACAGGGAACATTCGGATAAAGATGAAGAAATTCAAAAGCAATGGGAGCAAGAATTTTATATAAAGAGAAAATGAATCTGGATCGGCTGATTTTTGTTTTTTTTTGTTTCAAAATGAACTTTATTTGCTGTTAATATCTCTTATTTAGAAAAGGGGGGAGACCATGAATATAAGCCGTCTTGTTAGACAAGCCCAAAGGGGGAACAAAGAAGCTTTACTACAGCTCATCTTAGCAGAACAGGACGCTTATTATCGTCTTGCCTATAAGTATATGGGAAATAAGCATGATGCAATGGATGCCATGGAAGATATGATCATAACTCTCTATGAGAAGCTTGAGCAATTGCAGAAGAGGGAGGCATTCTACAGCTGGAGTAAAACGATACTTGTAAACCACTGCAAATCAGCACTTCGAAAAAAAGATAAACTTATTCTCATTGAAGGAAAACAGGAGTCTTTCATAGCTAATCTGACTGAAGTTGATCCTTATCTTCACTTTGAGTCTGAGACAGATATGAAAGAGCTTCTATCCAAGCTAAATCCACGTCAGCGTGAAGCGATCGAGCTTCGCTATATACATGACCTTCCTTATCAGACCATTGCGGACATGACAGGTGCACCGATTGGTACGATCAAATCAAGAATCTCACAGGGTCTAGTTAAACTGAAATCTACGATCGGAGGTGATCGTTATGAGAACGATCGAGGAGAGATTACAAGAACACAAGCAGACCTCTGAAAGAATGCTGGCACCGTCAGAGCTGGAGGACAGACTTCGTAATGCACTAGACCGTGTTCCGAACAAAAAGAAGAAGAATGAAGTCGTCCTGTGGTTTGGGCTCACCGCAGCAGCGTTAGTGCTTATCGTTGGAACTTATCAATATCCGGCATTGACCTATTATGGAAACGAGTTGTTCAATATGGGGCTGAATGCCTCCAGCTTCTCAGAAGCTGCCACAGAGGGATACGGGCAGGAGGTCAATAAGAGTACAACACTAGATGATGGTACGCTTATTACAGTGGATAGGGTAATCGCCGATGATAACTCGTTCTCTATGTACTACACCATTAAGGCTCCAGAAGGAGAAATAATCAGAAGGGATTCATCTCGTTTCGGCGTAGACCATATAGAAGGCTTCATGACCAATTCATCTCCCGAAGAAGGCAGTAATGATTACAGTGAGGACGAAACCGTACTCCATGGAATACAACGTTTTGAATCCGTTAGTCCTTTGTCTAGAACATTAACCGTGACTTTTTATGAATTCCAAAAAAATGGGGAACGTGAGACATATCCGATTTCATTTAAATTTGATACCAGCAAAGCAATGAAGAGCTTGGTTAAAGAAAAAATCTCAAAATCAGTTGCTGTCGATCAGGGAGAAATATATTATGAGTCTATTACAGCTTCACTAACCTCTACCGTCATTAAAGGACATATTAAAATGGATGAAGAATGGGCACAGGAGCGGCAACCTTGGTTTTTTGGAACGACACTTCTCTACGTAAATGGAATTGAAATGAATTTTGACTTCATGGAGTCACAATATGACGCAGCTACTGGCCTTAGCGAATTTGAACTTGGATTTGATGCGCTACCAACGGACGAGATCAGAAGTCTTGAGCTAATACTTAAAAATTCCAGCGGTTATCATAATCAACAGGAAACAATCTCTCTTGTCTCACCTTCCGATCAATCCATTAAAATGGGAAGTGAGAAACTATGGATTCGAAGTGTGAGCAAAACGGATACAGGTTATGATATCGTGATGGCTACTAAACAATTTACGATTCTGGAAAATGACAATATATTTGTACAAGCAGGCGGTACTGAGGTTCCCGTATCGTCCATTTCTTCCGAGCGTCCATGGGACTTAAACAATGGAAACATCCTGTGGGAGCGAACCTATTCATTTAATACCACGGACCAACCAGAATCATTGATTCTTGGTGGATATCATTATATTAAAACCTATAATAAGATTGTACCGATTCCTTTTGATTAGCAGCTATTTAAAAAATGGAACTGCACCGTATTGCTAGGTACCCTTACCAGCAATAGAGGTGCAGTTTTTTGATGAAATCTTGTCTCTTCACTTAAATTATGTAATATTGGAACTTTCAACTAAATGGGTCGTATTACCACGAGCACATAAAATACGAGCTAGATATACTTTACGATTGCATATGCATTAATGGGGGTACTCCTGTTGTTCATTTCAGGCTGGGGAGCGATCGTTAAGGTGAAGAATGATGTGAATATGGGTATGGATCAGTATAAGAGGAATACACATGAGAATGATATTGAACGTTATAGTAAGTATAATCACGAGACTAGTAGTAATCAAAAAATGACAGGAAGTAGCGAAACTGCTTCATCTACTCATCCACAACCGAATATCTCAATAGCAAAGCCCATCCGATATACAATCGGATGGGCGTATTCTTTGAATCCATTTACTTATTAATATCCTTTAAAAGCCTTTACGATGATGACTAGCAAAATGAACAATACAAGAATGGCAGCAACGCTGTTGCCGTAACCTCCGTTGTAAGCACCGCCAACATATTCATATCCGCTCATGTAATCCACCTCCTTGCTGATCATGCTATATTCTATGCAATCTCATATGACTTGACTGGTTAAACATCCTTTAAGAGTAAATATCCTCACATGTCATAGGAACATAACAAGCATACGGGCAGTTGCCTAACGAACCTTCACTGAATATATCTAAGACATAGGATGATTCAGGAAAGGATGTTGAACATGCAAGCTAGTTTACAAGAATTTGAAAAAGGATGGATTGCATACACTACAAACTGAGGTCCGGGAAGTAATACGAGCTTTGGAGGCGTGAGACAAACGGAGACGGGATCAGTATAAGGAAGCTGCTTTTAATGACGTTGAGCTTGAATTATCGTCGAAACTACCAAAAATGAATACCGATCATCCTGAGTCTATGGAATGGATCGCAAATTCGGGATTAATGATGAAATACCATTAAGCGACCTGATGAGCTTGCTCAGGAGATTATAGAGGAAAAGAGTTTTAGCTGTGATGCGAGTCACATGAGCAATGAATTTGCTTCTATTACAATACATAAAATTCCAAATGTAAAAGCCCTAAGTATTTTCTTCTATGTTAAAGAAAAAACTTAGGGCTTTGTTATTTAAGGGAGCAATTTTAACTGAAATTTCGTACTATCTTAGCATTTGGGCAATCAGAGAGAAGATAATCACGATCAGGAACAATAATGTCATATGATTCAAGGAGAAGATGAACATCTTCTTAGCCCAGCTCGTAATGTCTGATTTGCGGTAGCTTACCAGGCTGAAGATTAACCAGGCAAGACTTAGAGCAAAGGCAATTCCAGCAATGTACGGGTTAAATGGCCAGAATAGGGCACTTGAAGCCGTGAGCAGGATCAGATAAAAATTGGTTTGGAGATAAGTTCGCTTAATTCCTTTTACGACTGGGAGCATTGGTACTTCAGCTGCTTTGTACTCGTCTAAACGACGGATAGCAATTGCATAAAAATGAGGCATCTGCCATATGAGCATTGTTATAACCAAGGCCCAGATTTCGAAGTGTCCGAGCTCGTTCGAGATGACAGACCAGCCAATGAGTGGCGGAACTGCTCCAGAGATACTACCTACTTCCGTATTGTAAATGGTTGTCCGCTTCGTCCACATCGTGTAAGGCACGACATATAGGAATAATCCGAGAAATCCAAAAAATGCGGCTAGTGGTGAACTCAAATAGAGAAGTAATATACCGAGAATACTCATTAGGAATCCGAGAATTAAACCTGACTTTGTATCCACTTTGCCGGTTACTGTCGGGCGATCCTTGGTTCGCTGCATGATGGCATCGATATCCCGATCATACAGATTGTTAAATGTACCGGCAGAACCGATAACGAGCGATGAACCAATAATCGACAAGACAATAGCGCCCAAATGGTCAATAAACGAAACATTGAATACATAGAGCGCCATACTTAGTCCGGCGAACATCGCGATGAGATTTGATTTTATGATTCCTGTCTTAATGGTCGCAAAGAAAACCTGTGGCAGGGATTGAACATCCGCTGCTGCACTTGATCCTGAACTATTATTAATTGTACTCATAATTCCACTCACTTCTATGATTAAATTAGTATATCTATATAGATTGAACTAAATTTGATCTACTGTCTAGCCTGAATGTTACATTTTTGCTGTTAAATCTTCTTTAGTTCAACTGTATACAGCATACCAATTTTTAAGGTAAAAATGTTTGTTTGTTAAATATTTAATAATTCATTCAATAAATTGTGAACTTCTTATTAACTTTTTCATAAAGGTATTTTAATATTCAGAAAATGTGTTCTTCATGCCAAACGCAGATCAGATCCTCCTGTACGCTGAGTATACATTTATATACCCGGCCTTGACTCACCTCACCATTTCAAGGAACCTTGTTGCTGCACTGGATATAGGCATATTACGCATAATCATGACGCCTACCTTGGATGGAGGCAGCTTGATGTCTAGTTCAATTTCAAATAAGGATCCTTCTCTCAGCTCTTTAGACACGAATTCACGTGTGACATATGAAATACCCAGACCTCTTCGGGCAAATTCAATGAGTAAATCCACGCTTCCGACTTCAATTTCAGGTTTCAACTCATATCCATATCGTTCAAACAGCTCAGTGACTGCCATTCGAGCCCGGCTGTTGCGGGAGAATAAAATGACGGGATATTCCATCAGCTCTTCCATAGACAGCTGTACCCCTTTGAGCTCCGCATAATGCTCTCCAGCGACGAAACAATCCTGCAGTTGGATGCTTTCGGATACTTCAATATGAGAATCGACGATTGGCATTCTGACGACACCAAGGTCGATGCGGCCTTCTTTGAGGTATGAGATCACCTCGGGTGTAGTTCCATGGTTTAGATGCAGCTTGACGCTCGGGTATTTAGCGTGATAGTCCTCAAGAAATGGAAGCAGGTAGTGTTTAAATAACGAATCGCTGCCCCCGACTCGAAGCTCCCCGCTGTCCAGGTTTTTTAATGCAGCCATTTTTTCCTCAGCAAGTGAGATCATAATTTGAGACTGTTCAATATATGAAAATAGAATTGTTCCTTCCTGTGTTAGATTAACTCCCTTGGAAGTACGGTGAAAGAGTGTCACACCAAAGCTCTCTTCAAGCTGTTTGATGGCATGGCTTACACTGGGTTGGGTAAGGTACAACGCTTTTGCTGCCTGGGTTAAACTCCCTGTTTTCGCAGCCCAATAGAAAACTTTGTATAGTTCATAATTATTTGTCATAGATGTGGTCTATATCTCCTCTGAAATATATTAATTACATGTATAACTGTGCTTTGTATTATAGTGTATTTAAGAAATAGATACCAGAGATGATCACAGGCAATACCAAATATTCGGTTACTGTGCATTCTCAGCAGGAAGGAGATAATGGAAGTGAATCCTACAACTTTTGTATTGTTTGGAGCTACAGGCGATTTGGCCAAACGAAAAATATATCCTGCACTTTATCATTTGTTCCTGAACGGAAAGCTGCCGGAGGCATTTTCTCTGATTGGACTTGGGAGAAGGAGCTTATCTGATGCAACCTTCCAGGCCCATGTTAAACAATCTCTTTATGATTTTTATCGGTTTGAAGTGAAGGAAGATCAAACCTTACAAGCATTTCTAAGCTTATTCGGCTTTAATATTTTGAATATTGATAAACAAGAGGACTTTGTTCAATTAAAAGGACGTGTTGAAGCATGGGAACAAGGTCATGAAGGCCTTGTAAATCGATTGTTCTACCTTTCTGTAGGACCTGAGTTCTTCGGAACGATCTCATCCCAAATTGAGAACAGCGGGCTTGGTGAGGTTACGGGCTGGAAGAGACTTGTGATCGAGAAGCCTTTCGGACATGATCTGGCTTCGGCTCGGGTGCTCAATGCTCAGCTTAGCGAGGCATTCGCAGAAGAGGAAATATATCGAATTGACCATTATCTTGGCAAGCCGATGGTTCAGCGTCTTGAAGCATTACAGCAGGCGAACCCGGTAATTCAGGCCTTGTGGAACAATCGTTACATCGCAAACGTTCAGATTACAGCTGATGAAACCGTTGGGGTAGAAGAACGTGCAGGCTATTATGATCATGTCGGCGCTGTACGGGATATGTTCCAGAATCATATGCTGCAGCTGCTCATGATGCTGGCCATCCAAGTACCTCAGAACAGCACCACAGCGGAGAATGTCAGATTGAAGAAGAAAAAGGTGCTTGAAGCCATTGAACCACTGCAGAGACAGGATGTAGCCACACGCATCGTGCGCGGTCAATACGCTGCAGGAACACTCCATGGTACGCCAGTTCAAGGTTATACTTCTGAGCCGGGTATTGCAGAAGACTCGATAAACGATACGTTTATCGCAGCCAAGCTGAACATTGACAACTACTACTGGCGTGGAGTTCCGTTCTATATCCGTACGGGCAAACGTCTGAAATCCAAGCACACACGCATGGTTGTCGAATTTAAAGATCCGATTAAATCACTCGGAAGCACACAACAATCCATTACGCCAAATCTGTTGATCTTTGATATTGGACCGGATGAAGGAATCACGCTGCAGCTGAATACGAAGGACCATGAACATCAAGGTGGATTCAAGCCAGTCAACATTGATCTGTACCCTGACCGGACCGAAGCGCCTGAAGCTTACGAGACATTGATCAACGATGCCTTGATTGGCGACTCCACCTTCTTCGTCCACTGGGATGAAGTGGAGCTCTCATGGAAGTGGGTTCAACCGATACTGGAGGCTTTTGCGGAGAATGAAGTGCCGCTTCATCCGTACCCTGCGGGTTCACATGGTCCGGCAGCAGCGAACGAAATGCTTGCTCAAGACGGTTATCGCTGGTGGTTTGATGAGCCGGATGAGACCTTTGTCTTAAATGAGACTGCGAGAACAGCTGAAGATGAATCTTCAGCAGCTACTCCCGTTGCACAAGTTATTGTAGGATAAATTTTGGGTAAGTTCTGTTCAGGCTGAATGAATCTCATAATCTTCAGTATATTATAGGATGTGAGATTCATTCAGCTGCAGATTATTTTGTAAATCGGGATTGTTCATTAATCCCAAGCGCATCGAGTATTACCAAATCCATCCCAATACACATTACAGGAGGCTATACAAATGAAATTCTTTATTGACACAGCGAATGTACAGGATATTAAAAAGGCTTATAAAATCGGAGTATTATCTGGAGTAACAACGAATCCATCCTTGGTAGCCAAAGAAGGCGTGAAATTCGAGGATCGGATCGAGGAAATCCTGCAACTTGTACCTGATGTGGAATCTGTATCTGCGGAAGTAACTCCTGACGCGGTGTCTGCTGAAGAGATGATCGAACAAGCGAATGAGCTCATTAAGATCAACAATAACGATAAGAACATAACGATCAAGCTGCCAATGACCCTCGCAGGTCTTGAAGCATGCCGTTATCTTGCTCATAAAGGTGTTAAAACCAACGTTACATTAATATTCACGGTGAACCAAGCACTTCTTGCTGCTCGTGCAGGTGCAACTTATGTTTCACCATTCCTTGGCCGTCTGGATGATATCTCTGAAGATGGAGTTCAATTGGTATCCAAAGTAGCTGAATTGTTCCGTACGCACAGCTTGGACACACAAATTATCGCAGCTTCTGTTCGTCATCCGGATCACGTAACACGTGTAGCTATGGCTGGAGCCCATATCGCTACTGTACCTTTCTCTGTCATTGAGCAAATTTCGAAGCATCCATTAACGGATCAAGGTCTTGATAAGTTCGCAGCAGATTGGCAAAAAAGCGTGAAGTAATTCAAGTATACAGGGGGAGAAGAGATTCGTGAGCAAACAACAAATCGGAGTGGCTGGTCTTGCCGTCATGGGTAAAAATTTGGCCTTGAATATGGAGAGCAAAGGATTCTCTGTAGCACTGTACAATCGGTCGTCTGAGAAGACGAAAGAACTGCTTGCAGAAGCCGAAGGCAAAAATTTTGTAGGCACATACAGTATCGAGGAATTTGTTGCATCTCTTGAAACACCGCGTAAGATCATGATGATGGTCAAAGCAGGTGAACCGACGGATGCGCTTATTGAGCAGCTCGTACCTCACTTGGAAGAGGGAGATATATTAATTGACGGCGGAAACGCCTATTTCCCTGACACAGAACGCAGATATCAAGAGCTTGCTGCCAAAGGGCTGCGGTTTATCGGCGCTGGTGTATCCGGCGGTGAAGAAGGGGCACTTAAAGGGCCAGCCATCATGCCAGGCGGACAAAGAGATGCTTATGAGCTCGTCGAGCCCATCCTTACCGGAATTTCTGCAAAAGTAAACGGAGATCCTTGTTCGACCTATATCGGAGAAGGTGGCTCCGGCCATTATGTGAAGATGGTTCACAATGGTATCGAATACGGCGATATGCAGCTGATCGGTGAGGCATATCACCTCTTGAAGGATGTACTTCATCTGGGTACGGATGAGCTGCATGAGATCTTTACCGAGTGGAATCGCGGTGAACTGGACAGCTATCTGATTGAGATTACAGCCGATATCTTCTCCAAACAAGATCCTGATACGGGCAAGCCGATGGTGGATGTTATTCTGGATGCGGCAGGTCAGAAGGGCACCGGTAAATGGACGAGTCAAAGCTCTCTAGATCTGGGAGTTCCACTCTCCATTGTTACGGAATCTGTATTTGCACGCTTCCTGTCTGCGATGAAGGAAGAGCGCGTACAGGCTAGCCAAATTCTAAAAGGTCCTGATACCAAACCTTATGATGGGGATACAAAAGAATTTATCGAAGCCGTTCGCAAAGCTCTGTATGCGAGCAAAATTGCTTCTTACGCCCAAGGTTTTGCACAGCTTCGATCCGCATCAGAAGAGTACAATTGGAACCTGAATTTCGGAAGTATTGCCATGATCTTTAGAGGAGGCTGCATTATTCGTGCCCGTTTCCTCGAGAATATCAAGGAAGCTTACGATAAGAATCCGGAGCTGAAAAATCTGCTGCTGGATGATTACTTCGGCTGGGTTGTGAACAACTATCAGGAAGCTTGGAGACAAGTGGTTTCTATTGCTGTTCAATATGGCATTCCGGTTCCTGCCTTTGCTTCTGCGTTAGCCTACTATGACAGCTATCGCACAGAGCGTCTCCCGGCGAACTTATTGCAAGCACAGCGTGATTACTTCGGCGCCCATACGTTCAATCGTGTGGACAAGGAAGGAACCTTCCATTTCCAATGGATGGAGTCCGCTGACAAGGTTCTGGAGACGAAATAATACACCGCAATAAGTAGATTCAACATATTACGAGCACTCACGACTACAATCTAAAGTTGTCGTGAGTGCTTTTTTTAATATCGTTTGATTTCACATAGTGTTCAATCATCTCCAGTAGGAAGAAGGTTATAATACAATGTAGACAACCTCATAGATGATGAGGGAATGGGGAGGAACGTTTAGTGTATGCAGGTGTATTTTTTGCGATAGGTATTATCGCACTAATCTTGATAGGCAGGGTCGTATTCGAGAAGATGACCAAAGAACCGGATAAGAATAAGCAGGATCTCGAGGATAAAAATAACCATTAAATGAAATAGAGTCTTACTGAAAAATATGAAACCATCTCATGATTTAGACAACTGATCGAATGATGAGACTACTTCTATCCATCAAAATATTTGAAACACTTTTTTGTCGAAATTTGCTATGATGAGGAAGAATGAAACTTCAGATAACATGGGGAGGGGAAGTATGGGCAAGAAAGTGGCAGTATTAGGTGGAGGAGTTGCAGGTCTAACAGCAGCGCATGAGCTGGTCGATCGGGGGTTTGAAGTTGAGGTGTACGAATTCAAAGCAATCCCAGGGGGGAAAGCTCGCAGCATGCCATATTCCGGTTCTGGTGTAGGGGATCGTTCTGATCTTCCGGGTGAGCACGGATTTCGGTTGTTCCCGAAGTTTTATAGACATGTCATAGACTCAATGAAGAAAATCCCTTATGAAAATGGGAAGATGGTGTACGATAATCTGGTGGAAGTGCCTCGTCTTGACATCTCAACAGACACACATCCACTCGTTCCACTCGTGACGGAAATGAAATTCTCACTTGATGATTTAAGAGATTTAATCAAATTGCTATTTGATAATGGTCTTGGCTTAACGGAAGCCGATCTGGAGCAATATACATCCAAGCTATGGCAGGTGATGACCAGCTGTGACGAGAGACGGGAGAATGAATATCAGGATATCCCTTGGTGGGACTTCATTGAAGCAGATCAATTTTCTCCAGCCTTCCGCAAAGTGTTTGGGAATATTACGAAGACGCTGGTAGCCTGTAAGTCCACCAAGGCGAATACCAAAACAGTCGGTACAGTTGCTGCACAGATGACACTGGATGTTCTGACACCAGGCTTGTCGTTTGTACGTATACTGGATGGTCCTACGAATAATCGCTGGATTGACGCGTGGGTTCATTATATACAGAGCAAAGGAGCGTTGTACGAAACTGAGGCGCAAGTGACAGAGTTTCATTATGAGAACGGTCAAATCTCTGGAGTTTCGGTGATCAAGAATGGAGAGAGCAGCACGATTACAGCTGATTATTATGTAGCTGCATTTCCAGTCGAGATTATGTCGGAATTTATTACGAATGAAATGGCAGCGGCTCATCATGAATTAGCGAACATCCGGGTGCTATCGAAGTCCATTGACTGGATGAACGGAATTCAATTCTATTTGAAGGAAGATGTCCCTGTGGCCCCAGGCCATGTAATGTATTTTGATTCTCCATGGTCGTTAACCTCAATATCGCAGGCACAATTCTGGGATGGATTCGATTGGAGCAGTTATGGGGATGGACAAGTTAGAGGCGTATTATCAGTAGATATATCCGATTGGGAAACGGAAGGAATACATATTCGTAAACCGGCTATGGATTGTACACCGGAGGAGATCAAAGAAGAAGTATGGGAGCAGTTAAAAAGAGGATTAAATGTGGACAGCATCATTTTGCATGATGAAGTGCTTCATTCATGGTTCTTGGATACAGATATCCATTTTGAGAATCCACATCATACGGTTAATCTGGAGCCACTCTTAATAAATGAAGTAGGGACTTGGGAGCTTCGCCCGAATGCATATACCTCCATTCCAAATCTATTCCTCGCATCCGACTATGTTAAGACCAATACAGATCTCGCTACGATGGAAGGTGCTAATGAGGCAGGGAGAAGAGCGGTGAATGCCGTTCTTCATGCAGCCGGCTCTAGCCAGAAGCAATGCAAGATATGGGAGATGTATGAATTTGATCTTCTTGGTGTTGATTATTTGGCACCATGGCATGCACATGACCGTCACCGATATCACAAGGGACTTCCATGGGACGGAAAATTATAATTGCTTAATTCTCGAAGCATCGTCTTGTAAAAGACGGTGTTTTTTTATACTCAGAATTAGCCGTTTTACGTGATAAAGTATGCACATCATTTTAAAGTGATGGTTTAACTTATGTTAAAGAGCGTTTAAGAACGATCTTTAACTAATCTTTAGATTGGCTTGAACGTAGCTTTAACCGATTCTTGTAAGATCATAAGTACTAAGTGATGATCCCCATTATAGAAAGGAAGATTATGATGCATACCCCATCAATTCCTGTGACAAAAGTCATCGTCAGATTGGCGAAAGGGGAGGAAACGTTTGTTGCTGTCAGAGACGATTCGGGTTCAACCGGATACGACTGGAGAGTTGAGCCGGGTTCTCCGATAACGGTAACAAGTGAGGTATATATCCCTATTCCCGTTAAAGATAATGCATTATTAGCACCTTCCGTTCTGCATGTATTTGCACTGAGGCTTGAACAGGAGATGACCGGGGAGTGGATCGAGCGTATAGAGCTGATCTCTTCAACGATGGGCGAAACGATACGAGTCATTGAAGCTCATATTGGAGCTGTAAATTATGGTTAAGCCCTTGCTTAATCGAGATGAGGCAATGCGGTGGGGGAACATGATTAAGGCTTTATATACAGGAGATGCCGGTTCGTCAAATGCGAGTGCTTTTCCTAAAATTTCTACTCCATCCAACTGGCGCATCATTGCGAATATTACGCTTGAGCCTTCCAAATTTCAATGGCATTCGGAACAATGTATCGGTTGTATCGCTCAGTCGATCACCGATCCTTCAATACAAGCGATCGTATTTCGCGGGACAGCCAAGGCGCTGGAATGGGCTGATGTTTTCGATTTCTTCCTGCTGTCCTATACTGAACCGGGGGGAATTGGCAAGGTGGAGGAAGGATTCGCAAGGATGTATCGTTCCTTGAAGGTATGCTGTACCGCTACAAATAAGGAGCAGATGCTCACTACATATGTTGAGGAAATGAATGCTTCTCAATTGACTGTTGCAGGCCATAGTCTTGGTGGTGCATTAGCCATGCTTACTGCTTTTGCAGCCGCTTTTTATGATATAGATACAGAAGTTTACACTTTTGGTTCACCTATGGTGGGGGATCGGGTGTTCACAGAGACCTATGAACAGGCAGTCCCTCGTACGTTTCGTATTTATAATGTGCCCGATATCGTTCCGAAGCTGCCGAGTTACGAGCTGGGATACGTTCATCCTGAATCGGGATATCCAGTGAATTCCTTGAACAATCCCGCAATTGGACGAGGAATCACCCAATATCACAAGCTTGAAACGTATCTATCATGTATCGCTCAATCCAAGTTGGAGCACGATCAGAATAATGAAAGAGTTGGATGATGATATGCCGAATTTATTCTCTAACAACCACAAACGCAAAGCTAGATGGATCGAGCTGTATACAGATATTGAATCCTTGCTTCACCAAATGAAGGAGAAGCATGAGCTTTTCAAAGGATTAAGCCATGAGATCCATGATAAACTAACCCTGGTGTATACAGATCATGACATCTATCCTGAGACTAAGGCTCATGAAATATGCAAGGTGCCTGAACTGAAACATGATTCAGCGATGAGCTGCCCGACATTAAGAATATCCAACCTATTGGTGAGCGCTGCTGCAGTTATGGCCTCAATCCAATTCCTTGCTCCAGAAGTTACAGCTCTCCTCATCAGATCCGGGATACTGGATTCTGAAATGGCTGATATGAATGCAGTCTCAGTCTTCGGTGGGGAGATTAGCGTAGGTCTGGCTGCAGGCACTTTAATTGCGAGTGCTGTCGTATCTCTTGCGGCCGCTGGAATTCGTGCTGCACTCAAAGGGGTTGAGCAGATGGTTCTGGGAAATAAACTGCGCAGAAGCGTTCATCATCTGAATCAGGTTCGAGCAATGAAGCTACTGGCCTTGAATCGACTAGATATCATCATCCGCTCTATGACCTACATTAAGTATGAATTAGATCAAATGCAGGACCGAGGTGATGCCGTTACTGAGACCGCGGTGCAGCATATGATTCGGAACTTCGCAGAGCCGGCAGTCCTTAAGGCAAACTCGATTCAGCTGTCTGATGCTGTGCATCAATTGAAGCAAGCAGATCTATCTCGTGCTTCATGGACGGAGGACGATATTATCCCAACTGCTTCTCCTGAACCTCAGCGGGCTTTTCATATAGAACAAGTGCCCATACAATCCTTGCCCTCAATTCCGGCTGATCTGAAGGCACTGAGTTTGTCTTCACCGGACACCTATGAACCCAAGGATATCTATCCTGTATTGAGGTCCAATAGCTATACCTATTGGCCGCTTAGCTACGCAGATCATCGAATGGGGATGGCCATTGTCGTGTATGATTCCGATGGGAACCTGATTAAACGTTGGGATAAGTTCGGAGCGAGATATATTGTCGATATCATGGCGAATCCAACGAACCAAGCCATGATTTTCAGGGGAGAGTCCAATCATTATTTTTCGATGTCGTGGTCCGAACTCGGGGTAATGTAAACAGATTTTTTGTAGAATAATGGGATGTAATCTTCTTCTCACTGACAACGCTTTTACGTATAATGATCTCAAAGCCACTGCCATAAGTATAAGTGAAAAGGTGAAGAAGATGAGAATTGGCGATTATTCCAGTTACGAACGATTGAATGACGGGAAGTATGCAAGCGTTTTTCGAGCGCGGTCCAGCAAGAATGATCAGAAATACATACTTAAAGTACCAAGAACAGAACCTCCTATTGCAGAAGAATGGCAAAGATTGAAGCAAGAATACGACATGATCAGCAGTCTTCCTATAAAAGGGATCGTCAAATCTATTGAATTGATTCCCTACTATAGTGGATATGCACTCGTACTTGAGGATAATGGGGGCATATCCCTTCAGCAATTAATAAAAGAAAATTCTCTAACGCTGGAAGCTACTCTTGAGATTGCAATCTCCATTGCATCCATCGTTGGACAATTGCATAGACATCGAATTATTCATAAGGATATTAAACCAAGAAACATTATTGTGGAGCCGGAGAGCTACAGTGTGTGGATTACAGATCTGGGTATTGCGAGCCGGTTTCGATCCGAGTATGTAAGATCGACTGCATATGGACAATTAGAAGGAACCCTTTCCTATATGTCTCCAGAGCAGACCGGCCGGATGAACCGTATGGTGGATTATAGAACCGACCTATATTCACTTGGGGCGACCTTTTACGAAATGCTCACAGGTGTTCCACTGTTCCAGGCAGAATCGCCGATGGAATGGGTGTATTGTCATTTGGCGCGGACACCGATACCGCCTTCTCATCTGGATGCTCGAATCCCTGCAGTCTTGTCCGACATCATTATGAAATGTTTGTCCAAGAACCCAGAGGACAGATATCAAAGTGCACAAGGCTTGGAGCATGATCTATCCTGCTGCCTCAAACAACTGGAGGAGCATGGATACGTAACTGAATTTGTCATTGGTGATCAGGATAAGAAAGACGTCTTCTACATACCAAGCGGCCTGTATGGTCGAGATACCGAGGCAGCCAGACTTAGAAAACTATACGAACGCCTTCAGTTTGGAAGTAGTGAATGTGCGATGGTAAGCGGGCTTGCTGGTTCAGGCAAGTCCAGCTTGGTCCAAGAACTGATGCTGGATGTTACCCTTGGCGGAGGACTGTTTGTATCCGGTAAATTTGATGTCTTAAAGCGTCAGGTTCCTTACAGTGGTGTACTTCAAGGCTTGCGTGAAATATTACGCTCCCTATCGTCCGAAACAGAAGATGAGCTTGCTGTATGGAGGGATCGAATTACCCAGAAGCTTAAGGAGAGCACTCGTGTGCTTGTTCATATGCTGCCTGAATTAGAGTGGATTATTGGTCCTCAAGATGCAGCGGAATCCCTTACGGCACTATCAGCTGCAGAAGCGAAGAATCGTCTGCATTTTGCGGTATTTCAACTGCTGGAATGCTTGACAGAGCACAGGCCGATTGTATGGTTCGTGGATGATCTTCAGTGGGCGGACCCTGGCTCGCTGCAGCTCTTGCACTTTTTGATGACGGCGTCAAACGCTCCTTCACTGATGCTGATCGGTGCGTATCGTGTGGAGGATTGGGAGAAGGAGCATTTACTTAGATGGTTTGTGGGAGAGCTTAGTTCAACTATAGAGAGAACCGAGCTTATTACACTGGCTCCTATGGATGAAGACATATTGAAAGCACTGCTGCTAGATACATTTGGGTCAGGAATACAGCAATCGAATCGCTTCCAGAAGATCGTGATGGAATATACCGGAGGTATCCCATTTGATGTGAAACAATTTATATATGGTCTTATCGAGCAGAATTTGATGAGCTTGGATGAGGATTCAAGAACCTGGGTGTGGAATGAAGAACAGCTGTTAACGACGAAAGTATCTGACCAGATGTCAGGCTTCCTCTTGCAGCGAATTGATCAATTGGAAGAATGCGAGAAGGAAACGTTGAAATATGCTTCATGTATCGCTGACAGATTTGATTCGGAGCTCCTTGCCAATCTATTGCAAATCGAGAAGGCACAGCTTCAACTTCAATTGAATCCGTTAGTTGACTTAAGATTAATTGCTCCGTCTGGACCACACGAATATACTTTCCTTCATGATCGAATTCGGAATTTCTTCTATCATCTCTTGCATATGGAGGAGAAGCAGCAAATTCATCTTCAGACTGCGAGACTCATTGAGCGCAGTACGACAGGAGAAGGGGAGGAGCGACTATTTCTATCGGCACATCATTATCGGCTGGGCTTGCCATTACTGATGGACGAGCGGGAGAAGCTGCACATTGCACAGATCTTCCAGCTAGCTGCGGAGCAAGCCAAAGCTTCTGGTGCATACGATTCGGCAGCAGAATGGTATTCATGCGGCATCGAGCTTCTAGAAGAGCATGATTGGAAGCATTCTTACGAATTGGCATTCAGTTTATTTCTCGGAAGATGGGAATCAAACTCCCTGCAAGGAAGATTTGAAGAAACGGAACAAGGCTTTGCAGATATGCTCAAGCTGGCGAAGAATCCAATCAACCGTGCAGACGTATACACCGTCATGATTAATCAATATACGCAGAGCGGACAACACGAAAGAACGATATCTATGGGTATGGAAGGGCTGAACCATATATTTGGACTTCAGTTAAATTCTGCTCCAGGTCAAGGCTCGCTGCATCTGTCACTCTTGGATATTATATTCCAACGAGTTAGGAAAGGAAGCAGAGAAAAGAGAAGCTCACGCGCTCCCTTGATTCAGGATGAAAACAGAAGTCAGATGAAACTGCTGATGGACACAGCGACATCTGCTTATTTCGTCAATCCGACTTTATATTTGAACATGATGCTAACGATCGTCAAGTATTCGATCCATCACGGCAATTTTACAGAATCGTCTAATGCTTATAACGCATTGGGTCTGTTGTTAGGATCGGGATACGGACAATATAGCCGTGGCTATGAGCTTGGTTGTTATGGTGTAGAGCTTAGCAACCAGTTTAAGCATCCAGGACTTCGCTGCAAGACACATTTTACCTTTGCCGTATTTATTTCTCCTTGGAAACGTCACTTGCGCAACTCTGTTGACGACTTATGGACATCTTATCATGCCGGAATGGAAGCAGGGGATCTGGTCTTTGCGGGTTATGCAATAACTTATATACTACTTGCTCATGATTTTCTCGGCCTCCCTTCTGAGCGTTGGATTGAAGAAGCGGACAGGCATCTGCCTTTCTTGAGACAAACGGGAAATCCAGAGACGGTACATATGATTGAATTGGTCCGGAAGACACATATTCGCCTCATAGACAGCTACGGACCGAACGTTATGCTCTCTGAATGTGAAATAGAGGAAGAAACATGGATCAAAGAACTTGAGGGGATTCAGAATCAGGTCGTGATCCAGGTCTTTTATATGAAAAAAATGATGTTGTCCTACCTATCAGGGGACTATGAAACCGCGTATGAGATGTCACGAAGATCAAAGGGAGCGCTTGCTGCTTCGTTCGGTTTGTTTCACAGAGTAGAGCATGAAATATACACTGCATTAACCCTATACTCCCTGATTGAGCATGGAACCAATGATAGAAGGAAAGTGCTGCTTCAGGAAGCGCGTCAGTGTGAACGCAAATTATATCGCTGGGCGCTAGAAGCACCTGAGAACTATCAGCACCTCTATCTGCTCGTCAAAGCGGAAAGGTATCGTGCTGAGAAAAAGTTAAAGCAGGCCGAGAGAAATTTTGAATTGGCGGTGGAGGGGGCCCGAGTTAACGGGTTTCATCATTTTAACGCAATCGCCGCTGAACGCCTGGCAAGCTTCTATGTGGCTGAAGGCCGGATGACGGCTGGCAGAATGTCCATGGCGGAGGCTTATCATTTATATGAGCAGTGGGGTGTCGTGAACAAAGTGAGAAGAATCGGAGATGCTTATCCAGAATTTAAATCAGGCTCGTATAACACGACCACCACAATATCGACAGATTTTCTGGATCTGGAAGCCATAATGGGGGTATCTCAAGCTCTATCTCAAGAAATCGTGCTTCAGACGCTGCTTGAAAAAATTATGACGATCCTAATTCAGATATCAGGAGCAACGAGAGGCGTACTCGTTGTTAAACAAGCTGAGGGTCTCTATGTAGAAGCTGAAGGGGAAGGTGGGGGCAGAGTTGGAGATGGTACAGCCAGACATACAGCGGCCGAGGAGATCCATATCTACAAGGAAATTCCATTGTCCATAGTGCAATATACAGCGAGGACAAGTGAGGACGTAGTGCTTGATGATGCTTCAAGGCAAGGATTGTTTGTCAAAGATCCGTATATACAAAACAATGAAGTACGTTCCATCTTGTGCATTCCGATACTGCATCAGGGTACTTTAAATGCGATTGTGTACTTGGAGAATCGGTTTACTTCTCATGTATTTAACGATGAACGGAGAATGGTTGTACATATGCTGGCAGGTCAGGCTGCGATATCCATCGAGCATGCAAAATTGATATCGACACTGGAGCATAAGGTTAAAGAACGAACAGAAGAATTGATGCAGATGGAGAATGACCGGCGGAAGCTGCTCGCTAACATATCGCATGATCTTGGAACACCGCTGACTTCAATTCAAGGCTATGTTGAAGCTATTCTGGATCGTGTCGTAACGGAAGAAGAACAGCAGCGCAAGTATTTAAAGGTTATTCATTCCAGAGTTCTAAGCATACAACGATTATTTAAAGATTTGGTGCAGCTGAGCCGAATGGAAGCCAAGCAATTAACCATGACGAAGACCCCAATGCATACAGGGGTGTTCGTACAGTGGTTATCACAGAAGTATGAGCTTGATATTGAGCAGTCTGGAATCCAATATATTATAAGTCTTGATCCTACTGTGATGGATATATCAACTAGGGAAGACATGCAAATTTTGGTGGATCGGGAGCGAATGGGACAGGTGTTTACGAATTTGATCAGTAACGCCATCAATCATACGTCTCCAGAGGGTTCGATTACTTTGTCGGCAGTCATGAGTGAGGAGGGGCATCATTTAATTGTACAGGTGAAGGATACAGGGGTAGGGATCTCGGAAGCAGATATACCTTATGTATTTGAAAGGTTCTATCGAGCTTCGAAATCCCGAAATTCAAAGTATGGAGGAAGTGGACTTGGACTTGCTATAGCCAAAGAAATTGTTCAATTGCATGACGGTGAGATTTGGGTAGAGAGTTCACTCGGTCAAGGCAGTACTTTCTATGTTAAACTTCCCTTTATTACTTGAGAACTAGGAGCAGCCGGCTGTGCGAGGAATTTATAACCCACTCCGCGCACGGTCTGGATATATTGCGGCATTGATGGATTTCCTTCGATTTTTTTGCGTAAATTGCTGATGTGTACCATTACTGTTCTGGTGTCGCCATAGTGATCTGCTCCCCATATAAAGTCAAACAGCTGTTCAGTAGGGAATACACGTCCCGGCTGGCAAGCTAGTTTATGGAGGATATTGAATTCGGTAGCAGACAGCTGCACGGCTGTTCCGCGAATATGTACTTCATGCGTCGATTCATTAATTATCAAATCACCGAAGTTCAGAATATGAGTATCATTTATGACTTCATTGCTGGTGAGTACAGGCTGAGGCTGTCGATGAACCCGACGGAGATGTGCCTTGACCCTGGCAACCAGTTCTCCAGGACTAAACGGCTTGGTCATGTAATCATCAGCGCCTACGCTCAATCCGCTGATCTTATCCCAGTCTTCACCTTTGCAGCTTAAGAAGAGAATGGGCGCAGGAGTATGATCTCTAATCTGTCGACAAATTTCCAAACCGTCCATATCGGGAAGCAGAATATCAAGAATAATCAAATCAGGCCGCAGCTCGTAAACGGCTTGAATGGCTGCCTGCCCGGTACTTACGGTAGTTACGTTATACTGTTCTCTCTCCAGATATAATCGGATGAGTTCACTGATCTCAAGCTCGTCGTCCAGTACGAGAATGGATTCATGGGACATGCTTCGTTCACCTTCTTGCAATATTTAATAGACAAATTATACCTGACCCGCGGCGGATACGAAATAACTTCTAGATAAATTTACCTATGAATTTTGATTTGATCAATTCCATATAGAAAAAAATAGGATATTAAGGAAATTTTGCTGGTGAAAAGGTATAATAGTTTGTGGTTTTCACTGTTATTGATTTTTATCACAAAGGGGTTGCTCAATGGCTTGAGTTACTCCATATAAAGGGGATTCCACTATCATTAACCTTTATCGTTACCGTCCATTTTCAACAGGACCCTGTACCAGAAGATATGAAGGAAGACAGATACAAACACAGGACAGCATACGACGTAAATGGTGAGCTATAAATAGGAAAAACGCAGCCGGATTGGACTGCGTTTTTCTTTATTACGGTTGCGTATGATAACTAAAACGATAGGTTTGTATCGGCTGTGAGGTATAGGACCTGTCTATTTCTATTCGATCCTCTGGTTTCAGTTTGATCCCCTCATACGTTTTTGTAAAGACAGAGTTCATCTCCTCAAGCATCAATTTCTGGATATAATTTCATTTCGATTCCTCGCTTATCGATCTAGATTAGAGTTGTTAGTATTGCTTGAAACAAGTTATGATGGTATGTACTATGGTCTATTGTTGAAATTGATACTATTTCAAAGCATTAATTATATAGGGTGGATCATAATAGATTAATAGTTCGATGCTATCAAAACGGCGCTGTATTCCTTTTATATTAGCAACGTGCATGGAGAATATTGTCGAAATGCCTGCTAAGCTAAAGGTATTATGAAATTGATTCTATTGGGAGAACATTAAATGGTAAACACAAGAAAAAATTGGATCAGCATCATACTCATTGTTGTATTTAGCTGCGCTGTCATGGGCTATGTCGATGCCGTACTTAAACCTGATTACGCCGTAAAATCCATTATCAAAATCATACTCTTTCTCACCTTACCGGCATTGTATGCCTATTACAGCAAGGGAGTTTCTTTCCGGGCCTTATTCAAATTTGATAAGAAAAGTATCCGATTTGCCATATTACTGGGTATAGGTGTCTTCATATTTATCTTGGGTAGTTACTTCCTCATTGGACCTTACTTTGATTTTACCCAAGTCACTGGAGCGTTGCAGGATAATATGGGGGTTCACGCGGGCAATTTTGTATTAGTAGCCATTTACATTTCCATAGTAAATTCATTGCTTGAAGAATTTTTCTTCAGGGGATTTGCATTTCTCACATTGAAGAAACTTGCCAGCCGCCGATTTGCCTATTTGTTCAGCTCAGGAGCATTTGCAGTCTACCACATCGCGATGATGACGAGCTGGTTTACGATTTCATTATTTGTATTGCTGATTGTCAGCCTCTTTGTCGCAGGCGTCTTATTCAACTGGCTCAATGAGAGAAACGGAAATATCTATGCCTCTTGGATGGTACATATGTGTGCTAATCTCGCAATCAATACGATTGGTTTCATTCTGTTTGGGATCATTTAAAATATCAAAGTGATCAATAAGAGAAGACCCTGGGATATACTTCACAATCCCAAGGTTGTCTTGTAATTTAAATTAAGCTTTCAGAGGTTCACCACTGAATATTTTGAGTTCCATCGGTGCGGCCAGAAGCTCTTTCGCTTTCTGAGTGAAGGAAGTGAAGTGAGCACTTGTATTGTGAATTCCCGCAGCCTCCATATCCTTCCACAGCTCAACCATAGTGTACTTATGCTCTTGCTCGGTTGATTTCATGAGATCATAGCTGATGTTTCCTTCTTCAGCTCTCGTCGCTGCAAGAAGTGCTTTGACTTCTTCAAGAAATACAGCTTCCTGCTCCGGTTTAATCAATAAGTTTGCATGAATGATAATTATGATGATGACCTTCCTTTTCCTAAATGTAAGTTAGTATTGGCTTATATTGTTCTGCAATCGAAGCAGCATATCATTAAGAATCTCGACTTCTTCCTTACGGAAATCCTTCAGCATTTGACTCACGAAATTCATCTTTTCTTTCTTGTAGTTAACGATATGTTTCCGACCGTCTTCGGTCAGACGAACAAAGGTTACTCTGTGATCTGAAGGGTTTCGCCTTCTTGCTACCATTCCGTCTGCTTCCAGTTGTTTAAGATGACGAGTAATGGCCGCACTATCAATATTGATCGCCCTTTGCAGATGAGTTTGGTTGACCTCGTCTGCAAGATAGAGCTGATATAATAAGTCATATCGGGAAGAGCTGATTCCTGTACATCTTTCAAACTTGGGGCTGATCTGATTATTCAGATTCTTAAGCAGATGCAGAATTTGCTCCTGTTCTGAGAATGAACATTTCATAAATTGACCTCCCGAGTGCTGTCAGGTGGACAATCGCTCTATGGTCATGTCCAAATCATGACACACTCATTATTTGAGCTATCAATTAATATAATGCAAATTCCCATAAAGTACAAGACAGCACTAACTACATGCTCTAAATCATGGAAACCAATTATTTCCACATGGCAACGGTATCTACAGGTAGACGATAAGAGGTGAATCCTTTACTTGCTGCTTTGCCTATCGTAATTAGCATAACCGGTACATAGCGGTTTTTATCCAAACCAAAAGCTTCTGCAATCTGATCCTTCTCAAATCCACCGATTGGATTAGTATCATAACCATGGGCTCGTGCCACAAGCATAAGCTGCATGGATACAAGACCAGAATCCAGCAAGATGACATCACGCAAAACTTCATCCGACATATTTTCATAAATAGGTTTAAAAGCACCAAGCTGCATGTCTTTAACCTCGTGAGGCATATAACCAAGCTCTACAGCAGTTCCATAAATTCTTCCGCATAATCAAAGTTATTCATGTCCCCAAACACTGCAATAACAGCTGAGGCGGAGAGTACTTTATCCTTATTGAATCTTGCTAGCGGAGCGAGTGTAGCTTTGGCCTCATCGCTTTCAATGACCACAAAACGCCAAGGCTGCATATTAATTGAGGAGGGAGCTGTAACCGCTTCTTCCAAAATCTCAGTCATTTCTTCTTTGCTGATCTTAACGGCAGGATCATACACTTTGATGGAACGACGACCGTAAACGATCTCGTTGAAATCATTGTTTTGTTGATATTTGCGCATAGTCATTACGACACTCCTTTTATCTATTTAATTGATTAGTCAATATTTGATGAGTCAATAATTGATATGTCAATTAATATATGATATTGCTGAATAATTTGCAACAGTTTTAATTTCAAGTCATAAGTATGATGGGGATATAACGGAGGATGTAACCCTTGTAATCTAAGACTTGCGGGATGTATAAATAAGCCGATCCATGATGGGATCGGCTTGGTTAATCGGGTATTGAAATGATCAGGCTCTTTTATTTTCGACAGATTTCATGCGGTTCTGGTCATCCGACTTTCTGTCATGACTGAATTCCTGCCCTGCTTCTAATTCAGCATGACCTGATGCGCTGCGTGCAAATTTGGTGAACTGTTCTTTTTGCTCATCCTGACTGTGTTTTTGCTGTAGGAGTTCTTGTGGATCCTGTTTCGTCATTTGAAGCAAACCTCCTCCTCGATCAAAGTGCAAATCACATTAGGATTGTGACTGATGATCGGATTCATCCTTAATTTCCTCACGGAATCCGGAAATACTATGCTTGCGGCGTTCATTTTTCTCTTGAATTTGAGCTTTTTCCTGAGCAGGTATTTCATCTCCGAACTCTTCGAGATAGCCCTCAGCCTCACGGTAATTTTCAATAGTGTTTTGTACCGCATTTTGCAAATGTTGAACATTATCCTTGCGATTATCTGGCTTAGCCATACCTAATACCTCCTTTAAATAATGCTGTTGTATTGGGATTTATGCTTAATCCTCACCTAGGAAGTTTTCCATAACACAGGGCTGCTTATGCATTCAAGCCTACATTTTCTCATGAACGAGTGAAAGGATGAGCTTAAACGTATTGTGCAATAATAAGCAGGGTATAGGAGTTAAGGCTATATAAGCAACATATTCGTTCTATTTACCTATGTAATCGAAGGCAGAAGCAAGTATGATATAAAAACGGGAGATGGAGCTGTCTAACCGAATTGACATCAGAGAAAGAGAGTGAATGAAACTAACCCATGGTACAGGATGATAATTTGACAAGAGGGTTAAAAAACAGACACGTGCAGCTTATCGCCATAGGTGGAGCGATCGGTACCGGTTTGTTTCTGGGCGCCGGTAAATCCATTCATTTAGCAGGTCCCTCGATACTATTGGCATACATACTAACGGGTATCATTTTATTTTTCATTATGCGGGCTCTGGGAGAATTGTTATTAAGTAATCTTAACTACCATTCGTTCGTTGAATTTGTTAAAGAATACATGGGGAATGGGGCCGCCTTTGTCACGGGTTGGACTTACTGGTTCTGCTGGATTTCGATTGCAATGGCAGATTTGACAGCCGTCGGACTATATACAGAGTTCTGGTTTCCGGAGATACCCCAATGGATGCCTGGCCTTATAGCACTTGTAATATTGCTAATAATGAATCTGGCAACCGTGAAGCTGTTTGGGGAGATGGAATTTTGGTTCGCCTTAATTAAGATTATCGCGATTCTTGCTCTGATCGTCATCGGGATCGTAATGATTGTAAGAGGGTTCTCCACGGATCAAGGTCCTTCGAGCTTCACAAATTTATGGGAGCATGGAGGCATGTTTCCAAATGGCGTGAACGGCTTTTTACTATCCTTTCAAATGGTGGTATTTGCTTTTGTAGGTATTGAGCTTGTTGGTCTGACAGCGGGTGAGACGGAGAATCCGGAAAAAGTTATTCCGCAAGCCATCAATAATATTCCCATCAGAATTTTGATCTTCTATGTGGGCGCACTGCTCGTAATTATGAGCATCTATCCATGGAATGCGATTATTCCGGATGAGAGTCCCTTCGTTCAGGTGTTCCTGGCTGTAGGTATTACCGCGGCGGCAGCGGTCGTTAATTTTGTCGTGCTGACATCTGCGGCCTCGGCCTGCAACAGTGCCATTTTTAGTACAAGCCGTATGCTGTATTCCTTGGCCAAAGACGAGAATGCGCCTGAACGTCTAAGCAAGTTGAACAGAAGAAGAGTGCCTTCTAATGCGCTGTATTTCTCTTGTGCGGTTATATTAATCGCAGTTATACTGAATTACGTAATGCCGGAGGGTGTATTTACACTTATTACGAGCATTTCGACAGTGTGTTTTCTCTTCATCTGGGCGATGATCGTGATCAGTCATCTGAGATACCGTAAATTGAAACCGGAATTGGCACGTAGCAATAAGTTCAAGCTGCCGCTCTATCCATTCTCTAACTACTTGATTTTGGCCTTTCTTGCTTTTGTACTTGTCATCTTGGGGCTGGCTGAAGACACGAGAGTCGCTCTGTTTGTAACTCCGGTATGGTTTATCATCGTCATCGCAATCTATTACATTCTTAGGAAGAAAGCTGCTTAACTGTTCACTACAAGAGTCAAGGCATTTGCCTTGGCTTTTTTTATTCAGCGAATAATTACTGAATTTGGTTTCTATATATTGCTGCGAATTAACTCATTTAAATGCATAACTCACCTCTATTCCAACTATGCTTCTGATATCAAAGCTAGCACTATGTGCTGGAGTAGTAAATACGTATGTTAGGTAACTCCTGAGGACGGAACGAAATCGATGAAAGGTATTTTTACCTGATCTGGGAACCACTTCTGCCTTGAAAGCGTGACTTCGTGGATCTAGTGGTCTAAATGATTATATGCGATGATGATGGCGAGGGGGCTGCTGAGAATGTATTCGGATTTTATACTAGCGAATGACCGACCGGCCTATATACAGGTCAAAGATTATATGAGACGGCTTATAACGACAGGAGCACTTCAAGGAGATCAAAAGCTGCCTTCTACCCGTGAACTATGCGTACTTCTCCATGTTAGCCGTAATACCGTAATAAACGCTTACTCAGAGCTTGAAGCGGATGGATATATTTATACCGTTAAAGGTCAGGGTCATTTCGTTATTGATTCTGCCGCACCTTCGGATTCTGTATTTCAGTCACACGGCGTTATGATTGATTGGAGTACGAAATTAAATGACTATGCTAGGCTTGCCGAAGAACATGATTTAATGAAGCATGGCATTCGTGGACAGAAACAAGCCATTTCTTTTACCAGTATTGCTCCAGATGAAGAGTTGTTTGATCTGCAAAATGTAAAGAGGGCTTTTATGGACCGAATGTCATTAGAGGGAGAGGTGCTTCTAAATTATGGATACGCCAAAGGCTATCAACCGCTGATCGAATATCTGCTGAGCTATATGGAGAATAAAGGCGTAGACCTAGCTGGTAAGGACCTGCTCGTGACGAGTGGCTTTACGGAGGGGCTCAGCCTGGTACTGTCTAGCTTCAAGCAAGGAAGCGGCCGGATTTTGTGCGAGAATCCGACTCATCATACGGCCATCAAAGCATTTAAAATGCATGGTTACAAGATTACAGGAGTTCCTATGGAGAGGGATGGTATCCGTCTGAAGGACCTTTCCCATGAGCTCGCATCTCATGCTTATGATTTGGCTTATCTCATACCCTCTTATCATAATCCCACTGGAATAGTGATGTCCCATCAAAAAAGAAGAGAAGCTTTACGTCTGTTTACTGAATATCGGGTTCCCATCATCGAGGACGGATTTAATGAAGAATTGCGTTATTCGGGATCGCATATAGCACCGCTTGTCGTGAGTGCGGGAAGTGGATATAACAATGTGATCTATATAGGGAGCTTCTCTAAGATATTATTTCCCGGCTTGCGTGTCGGCTGGGTGCTGGCCGATAAAGCATTGATTCATTATCTGGAGAGCGTAAAGCGTGCACGAAGCATTCATACGTCTACACTCGATCAATCCTTGCTATATCAATATCTTTATAATGGCAATTTTGAGAAATATCTAAAGCGGGCGAAGTCGGAATACAAACGAAAATATGAGCTGGTCGTCAAAGGTTGTAAAGATTGGCTCCCTGCGCATCAGTTGTCAAGTGATGGAGGCCTTCATGTATTTATTGAATTTGCACCCGGCTTGGATACAAGGAAGCTGCTGAAGTTGTGTTCAGAACAGGGGGTTTTGTTTACACCGGGTGATATTTTTTACACGGACGGCCGTGGTCGGAATACGCTTCGGCTTGGTTTCTCACGAGTATCAGAAGCGGATATTCGGAAGGGAATTCAAATGATTGGTCATTGTGCGGAGAAGCTGCTCTGATCAGAGCGCAGCATTATTTTAAGGAGGTAGTGTTGTGAAAGTTGGCATCATTATGGGCGGAGTATCCTCCGAGAGAGAAGTCTCATTACAAACAGGCAAGCAAATGATGGTTCATCTCAATAAATCTAAATACAGTCCAATTCCCATTGATATTAAGGATAAGCGTGATCTGATTACCAAGACAAATGGGATTGACTTCGCTCTGCTCGCTCTTCATGGAAACTTTGGCGAGGATGGAACCGTACAGGCCACGCTGGAAACTTTGGGTATTCCATATACAGGAAGTGGTGTGCTATCCAGCAGCATTTGTATGGATAAAGACATGAGCAAGAGGCTGCTTCGGCAAGCAGGTGTCTACACACCAGACTGGATCAACGTTAGCAGCTTGGAAGAGCTGTCGACTGTAGACACCGAAGCGATCGAATTTCCAGTCATCGTCAAGCCGAACAGCGGCGGCTCCAGCATAGGAACTCAACTTGTTCGGTCTGCAGAGTTTCTTGAGGAAGCGGTATGTAGAGCACTGAAATGGGACCGTCAAGTTATGATTGAACGTTATATAGAGGGAGAGGAGCTAACTTACTCTATATTAGACGGTAAGCTTCTGCCAATCCTATCCATTAAACCCAAAGCTGAGTTTTTTGACTATGTGTCCAAATATGAGGCAGGGGAAGAGGAAGAGCAGGTCGTTCAACTGACGGATGAGCTCCAAAACCAGGTGAATGAAGCTGCCTTAAAGTGCTATTCGTCCCTGAAGTGCAGTGTGTATGCAAGGATAGACCTGATGCTCAAGGACGGCGTGGTCTATGTATTAGAAGTAAATACGCTTCCGGGAATGACTCAAACGAGTCTGTTTCCGCAGAGCGCCAGAGCAGATGGGATAGAGTACGAAGGACTGCTGGATAGAATAATTACAGCCTCCTTAGAGGAAAGAAGCAAAGAGAATCTGTGCAATAGGGAGAAGAATCGTTATGTATCTTAAGAACAGCTTCCTGTCACCTGTAGTACAGACAATGCCGCCGTCCGGAATTCGCCAATTTTTTAACGCAGCCGAAGCTGATCCGGAGGTGATCTCTCTAGGCGTAGGAGAACCCGATTTCGTTACACCTAAGCGAGCAATAGAAGCATGTGTAAAGGCGCTGAACGATGGGCGAACCATGTATACACCTAATGAAGGACTCATGGAGCTGCGGGAAGAAATTGCTGGATATTTGAATAAATATTTTAAGATGAGCTACGACCCTGTTGGTGAGATACTCGTAACCGTCGGTGGTAGTGAAGCAATAGATTTGGCTCTTCGTGCACTCTTAACACCAGGTGATGAGGTCGTCATACCTGTGCCAGGTTACGTAGCATACTCTCCGCTTGTACGGTTAAACGGCGGAGTTCCGATTGAGCTGGAGCTGTCCGACGAGCACGACTTTAAGCTGACCGAAGAATTACTACAGCAGGCCATTACTTCAAGAACTAAAGCCGTGATCGTCAATTATCCTAGTAATCCGACAGGTGCAGTGATGAAAAAAGAAGACTGGCTGCCAATAGTCCGTCTGGCAATACAGCATAATCTCATCGTTATTACGGACGAAATGTATGCGGAGCTCACTTATGATGGTCAGCATGACAGTATTGCATCGCTGCCTGGCATGCGAGATCGGACGCTTGTGGTCAGCGGCTTCTCCAAAGCATTCGCTATGACGGGATGGAGAATAGGTTATTTATGTGGACCTAAGCAGCTCTTGCAGGAAATGGTCAAGATTCACCAATATACCATCCTGTGTGCACCTATCATGGGGCAAATTGCCGCTATTGAATGTCTTAAGAACGGACATGAAGAAAAGGAAGAGATGAAGCAGGCTTACAATGAGCGACGAAAAATGTTCATTCAGAGTTTAAGTGAACTGGGTCTGTCATGCCGACAACCGAAGGGTGCCTTTTATGCCTTTCCAGACATTACGGTGACAGGAATGAGTTCTCAGGAGTTTGCAGAAAGGCTCCTCCGCGAGGGGAAGGTAGCCGTAGTGCCTGGTCATGTGTTTGGTAATGGTGGAGAGGGCTTCATCCGGTGCTCGTATGCATCTTCGTTCGTACAGCTGGAGGTAGCGCTGGATAGAATCAGCCGCTGGCTTAGATTAACACATGGAATTTATTGACATAAACAGCATTTCCCGTGATTTCGATCGTGTCACCTGCGATCACTTTTACCTGTACTCGGCCATCCTTTCCGATTTCCTGCCCCTGTTCTATGAGAAGCTCGAACGTTGAAGTCAATTCTTTATTTATATATTTTGCATAGTAAGCTCCCAACACGCCAGAAGCCGTACCCGTTACCGGATCTTCGATCGTACCTGAATACGGTGAGGAGAAATGCCTGGCGTGGATATGTGCAGCTTCATCATAAGTCTGTAAGCAAAAAGGATGGATAGAAGCACGAGGCATCTCCTTTAATATGTTAGGAAAAAGAGTGTTCTCAGGCTTCATCCGTCTGAAAGCATCAAGGTTTCTTACCGGAACTATTAAAGTCCATGTTCCCGTGCTGCCATATACTATAGGTGTTTCAGTATCGATATCACTAATGTTAATTCCAATTGAATTCGCCAGCTCTTGAATAGAGCCATTGAAGCTGTGAAATTCGGGTGCCGATTGCTTCATGGTGATAGATAACTCCTGTTCATCTAGATTCAGTTGAATCGGCAAGACGCCGGCTCTGGTCTCAATCGTAAAATTCGTCAAATTGCATAGCAGACCTTTTGAATGAAGCGCATAGATGGTTGCCATTGTTGCATTGTTGCATGACCACATAGATTGATTTCATGTCCAGGTGTAAAATAACGAATCCTCAGATCAGCTAAGTCCGATTTCATCGGAAACGCAGTTTCATTAAAGCCTACCTTCTCAGCCACCTGCCTCATTTGTTCCTCTGTTAGCTCATCGCTGTCCAGTACCACCCCGGCTGGATTTCCCATACCAGGAATATTGCTGAATGCATCGTAATGATAAACCTTTATTTCTCTCATAGAACCCCCAGATATATGTATGACTTGTATGATATTAATTTAATGGTCTCGTATTCTTTGACAGAAAGAACGAAGTAGTGTAAAGTGATGTCTGCATACATGATTTAACGCTTAAAAGCATTTTAGCATTTTAGTAGAAAAGTTGATAATAAAAATTGTCGTAAATAAATAGAAATATTTCGCACCCAGACGGTAACAGCAGAGCTTACAGAGAGTAGGAATCTTAAATTATCCCGCACCATAAAAGCGGAGCCTGATGAGTCCTTTCGTTACTAAAGCGAAGGGACTTTTTTTGTTGATGTCTTACAGGGAATGATTGAAATAGTTCAAATCGAAATGACGACTATGATATGGAGGTAAATATGGATCAGGAAAATAAGGTATTAAAGATTCATTCAGCAGAAGCAATGGTCATCACTGCTCTGTTAATGGGATTGCTGGGATACCTGATTATTGGAGTTGAGGTGGTTCCGCATATCGCAGTTATGTCCGGAATAGCACTTCTGCTAATATATGGTGCTATAAAGAAGGTTAGCTTCAAAGAGCTGGAAGGAGCAATGGCAGAGGGAGCTAAATCGGGAATCGGTGCAGTGATGATCTTCTTCTTCATTGGCATGCTGATCAGCAGCTGGATGGCGAGCGGGACCATTCCAACTTTTGTTTATTTATCTATCGAGCTGGTATCGGGAAAGTTCTTCTATGCAATCGTGTTCCTTGTGACCGCCATCATTGGTATTAGTCTTGGCAGTTCTCTTACGACAGCAGCCACTCTAGGCGTTGGATTCATAGGTGCGAGTACTGCACTGGATATGTCACCGGTAATCACCGCAGGAGCCATTGTCTCAGGTGCATTCTTTGGAGATAAGATGTCGCCACTGTCCGATACGACTAACCTTGCTGCTACAGTAGCGGGTGCAGATTTATTTGATCATATTAAAAATATGGCCTGGACCACAATTCCTGCATTTATGATATCATTCATCGTATTCTTAGTGCTCTCTCCACAACAAACGAGTACCAGTATAGACCAAATTGAATTGGTGAAAGATACGCTGATGCAATTGAATCTTGTTAATGGATACTCATTCTTGCCGTTTGTGATCCTAGCAGTTCTTGCCTTTATGAAGGTGCCAGTTATTGCTGCCTTGTTTGCAGGTACGCTATCGGCGCTGGTCATCTCTATATGGACTGGGAATGGGATTGATATTAAGAGTATGCTGGATCTGCTATATTCGGGTTACCAATCGGCTAGTGGAGTGGAGGATGTAGATACAATGCTGTCCAGAGGCGGAATAGAGAGCATGATGTTCAGTGTATCTGTTATACTGCTTGCGTTAAGTATGGGAGGCTTGCTGTTTAGACTTGGAATCATCCCTGCCTTGCTGTCTATGGTCCAACGCTTCTTAAACCGTGTTTCCATTCTTATTTGTTCTACCGCTGGAATGGCCATAGCTGTCAATTTTATTATTGGAGAGCAGTACTTGTCGGTCTTATTAACCGGCAATGCATTTAAAGATTACTACAGAAAGGCAGGACTTGAACCAAAGCATCTATCACGTGTGCTAGAGGATGCGGGAACGGTAGTAAATCCCCTTGTTCCATGGAGTGTGTGTGGTGTATTTATTACTTCTGTGCTGGGTGTTTCCGTAGTTGAATATGCGCCATTTGCTCTGTTCTGCTTGCTGTGTCCCTTAATCACTGTATTCTATGGATTTACAGGCATATCTTTGCCGAAATCTTCGAAAAACACGAAGAATAGAACCACCTGATAGGAGAATAAAGTTTATCCAATTTAATTATCTGGATTCCGGTTTAAATACCATCCTGCCGACAGGTATCACAGGATACTGCCGTTCATCCCCTTCCTTCGTGTCGTCAAGGGGGTCAAAAGGCAGCACCGCTTCGTCAGCAGGATTCATCAGCTGCACATACAAACCTTACTCTTCCGTTTTGCCAGCGGCTAACGTATCATAGAGATTTTTTCCTGCATAATCAGGGTTTTCAGATGCGAACTGAGCAGCTTCATAACGATCTATATATTGTACCCCTGTTATAGGAATCCAGCTGGATTTAACGTAAGTGCGTACACCTTGTGTATTCTTCCAGACATAAGTGTTCACACTATGTCCGAGTATATGCCGGAGACTCTTCACCGTACCTGTAAATTGCAAGAAATGAAGTTTAGTCTGACATGGAGTTCAGCAGGAACGTCGCCTGCCCATTTCATATTCTGCATTCTGACTTGGATAACTATGATTTCCGTATCGAAATCATAATATTACATTGAGTAAACGATAAAAAAATATACGGTTAATATTTGTGTTTTATACTCTATTAGAATTGAAAATTAAAGGAGGAATAATAATGAATACATTTAGAAAAAAGGCTATAACGATTACAGCTGTTTCTGCAATCGCTCTTGGAACAATAACCGCTGGAAGTCACTTGCCCATCTTAGATGCAAAGGGGAATCAAAATAATAATAGACAAGTCGAAAATGTCATCTTTATGGTTCCAGATGGCTTCTCCGCTTCATATGTCACGAATTACCGTTGGTATAAAGGAGAAGAAACAGCACTGGATTCTATATTAGTTGGGATGCATCGTACATACTCTGCAAATTCAGAGATTACGGATTCAGCTGCAGCGGGCACCGCTTTTGCAACTGGTGTTAAAACAAACAACGGTATGATCAGCACTTCACCTGATGGCAAAGAGCTCAAAACCATTCTTGAAGCGATGGAGGAAAAAGGCAAGTCCTCAGGTTTAGTTGCAACTTCTACCATTACGCATGCAACACCGGCTGTATTCGCCTCTCATGTAGCCAGCCGTGCGGATGAAGCGGCTATTGCTCCACAGCTTATCGATAATGATGTAGATGTCATTATGGGTGGTGGGAAAAAATATTTCCCCGACTCTCTTATCAATGAAGCAAAAGAGGATGGTTATCAGTACATCTCGAGCAAAGCTGACTTGAAGCGTGCTGAAAGATCGAACAAGCTGATTGGATTATTTGCGGAAGATGGACTGGCGCCTGAACTGGACCGTGAAACGACGAATCAGCCTAGCCTGAAAGAAATGACAGAAACGGCATTGAAGGTACTCAACAAGGATAAAGATGGGTTCTTCCTTATGGTTGAAGGAAGCCAAATTGACTGGGCAGGTCACGATCATGATGCAGCCTGGGCAATGAAGGATTCGGAAGCATTTGAGAAGGCTCTGGAATCTGTACTGGAATTTGCTAAGAAGGACAAGAATACGTTGGTCGTTGTAGCAGGGGATCATGACACAGGAGGTATGTCCGTTGGCGGAAGCGGTCAAGGAGATGTAGATCTAGAGGTGATTCGAAATGTAACGGCTACCGGTGATTATATGGTAACCAAGCTTGATTCCACTCGCAGTAATATAAAAGAGGTTGTGAAGGAATACACTGCACTTGATCTTACAGATGATGAGGCTCAGTTAATTAAGTCTTCCGAACAGCCGTCAATTACGATTAATGAAATTGTCTCTGCACGAGCAAATGTTGGCTGGTCAAGTCTGAACCATACGGGTGTAGACATACCGTTGTATGCATATGGCCCGGGTGCGGATCTATTTACCGGACTTCATGAGAATACAGATTTGCCTGTGTTAATGGCAGAAGCGCTAAAGATTAAATTTACTCCAGGAAAATAAGCGGAATTTTGCTGAGACCCTAGAATAACGTGATCACTTGGGAAGTTAGAAAATAATCCCAAGTGATCTTTTTTTTAGAGCAAGAGAAGAGAATAACATTAAATCTTGATATGTTAATGAAAAAAGGCTATTCACAACACATGAACCATGTGTTGTGAATAGCCAATTCATATGTAGGTCATAGTTAGCAAGGGAATTGTTGATTATTTAGGTCTAAATTCAGAACCGTGGTCAAGAAGCTGCATTGAATTGGGTACAAAATCAGGATAAGTTACGAAGATGAACAGACCCAACACTGTCAGAGCGGCTAGAATACCTTTTTTCATTTGGGAGATCTCCTCTCATAAGAATTTTATTGAGTATATCATAACACGTTTTGAGTTGAGAAACAGTACCAAATTTTCTAAGAATTTCAAACAAGGAGATTGCTTTTTTGAAATACTTGTCATTCCTCATTTCATCAGCTGCATCCAGAATATGAAGGGTAATATCGATCGCGGTTGATTGTTCCTGTTTCATATTGCGGTATAGGGCGAGCTGATATTGGTAGGACAAGTAATGTGCTGCTCTTACTTTATCGTTGTAATGCGTGTAGCCTTCTACGAAATTTGATAGGTGAGTAATGATGGAATCGACGTCATAGTTAAATTGATTAGCAGAACGAAGGATATTGATTAAGCCTTGAAGTACTTGATCGGGGTTAGCGTCTAAGAATTGTACATATTCAGGCAGCCTGTCCTGCTTGCCATCCAGAATATCGAGCTGTAATTCATTAGCAGTAGAGAAGAATTTGAAGTGTTCGATCAGATATTTGCCCGTTTCTGTGGAATCATCAAGCCAATCCAGGTTGGCATAGAAGGAGATGTACTCTCTTGATTTGGTGAAATCACCCAGCTTCTGATAGGAGAGACCATTCATAAGATGACTGTATCCAAAGTAATAAATGATATGGTCTTTATAAACATGTGACGTGGAGTCTGTCTCGATAAGCTCTTGATGAACTTCTTTGGCTAGCTGCATAAGCTGATCAGATAAGGATAGAACCTCTTCCCAGTTCTCAATTGTATAGTTTGATTGAATCAAATTGACTATAGAATCCAGATCCAGAGGCTCATCGTAAGGAAAATGTACACTCATTTATTCCTCTCCTCGCCATAATTTTCATAATATTTACTATATATTACAGTAAGCGCAATAGGAGGTCAATCAAGCATTAGCAGGCTACGAAATTCTCAAAATTTTATATTGAACTATAGATTTAACACGGATTTAATTATGATCATGTATTAGGTACACATAGGCTTTGTATGATGGTGCATGGCGATTAAATAATTCATTTTTTTCTGACTGTGACGATGTGAAGCTGATTTCTCAAAATAATGCTTGACAGTATGCAGCGATATGGTTTTAATTATATAGACCAATCGTTATAATGCATAAGGATGTGACTCTGCTTGAGTGAGAAGTCTAACGCTAAAGAATGCATCGTTAATACAGCAGCCAGACTGTTTTTTTCACAGGGATATCATGCGACCGGTCTAAATCAGATCATTAAGGAAAGTAATACACCCAAAGGCTCGTTGTATCATTATTTCCCGCATGGTAAGGAAGAGCTTGCACACGAATGTATTCAAAAAGCTAATGAGGATATATTGCAGAAATTCGAAGCGTGCTTTGCGGCTAATGACAATACGGGGGATGCCATACAATTATTCGTTCATAAGCTTGCTGATGAGACTGAAGCAGCTGGATTCACCGGTTTTTTGCCATTCAGCTTCTGGGCAGCCGTTGAGACCTCTTGCATTAGTCATCAGCTGAGAGAAGCTTGTCAAGGAGTATTTGCAGATTGGCAGCAAGTGATTGCCAGGAATCTCATTAAGGATGGCATAAGTGAGGAGAAAGCACGAGAAACGGGTTTATTGGTCATTTCCTTGCTGGAGGGAGCATTGATTATCAGCCTGACCAATCAGGACAAACAGCCGATGCTGACGGCTGCAAATTATTTGTCGGTTCTCGCAAAGAATGCGAAGTAGGCTTCCCTAACTTGTAGAGAGAGAAAATATATTAAGGATTAAGAGGAGGATGGAACCGTGGAGGTTACCATGAAAGCTGATACTGTGCAAGAGGGGCAAGAACAAAAACAATATAAGGTGCTGCCCATTTTGTTCGCCATGCTGCTTAGTGGATTTATCGGTCTATTTGGAGAGACAGCACTTAATGTAGCAATGACTCCATTGATGGATCTGCTACAAGTAGGGCCTACAACAATTCAGTGGCTGACTACTGGTTATTTGCTTGTATTGGGTATTCTAGTACCCGTGTCTGGATTGCTGTTGCAATGGTTTACTACAAGACAATTGTTTACAACTTCACTGATTTTTTCGATTGCAGGTACTTTGGTAGCTGCGTTTGCACCAACCTTTGAAATGCTATTAATTGCAAGGGTGCTTCAGGCTGCGGGTACAGCACTATTGCTGCCGTTGATGTTTAACACGATATTGATTATTTTCCCGATCGAGAAGCGGGGTTCTGCGATGGGATTGATCGGGCTGGTCATTATGTTTGCGCCGGCGATCGGTCCAAGTATTTCAGGATTGATTCTGGCTAACCTGACCTGGCATTGGATCTTCTTGATATCATTGCCATTCTTTATCATTTCGCTTGTGTGCGGCTTAATGTTCCTGCCGAACATCTCGAAATTAACGAAACCGAAAATTGATGTACCATCTATCATCCTATCCACACTTGGTTTTGGAGGTATCGTATACGGGTTTAGTAGTGCGGGTGGACACGGAGAAACAGGCAGTGGTTGGAGCAGCCCCATTGTTATAAGTACGCTGTTAGTCGGCGTATTGTCTTTGCTCATCTTCAGCATCCGCCAGCTCAGAATGAAGCAGCCGATGCTGGATCTGCGCGCATTCAAGTATCCAATGTTTACAATTGGGCTCATTCTTATCTTCTTCTGTATGATGATGATGTTATCGTCCATGCTGATATTGCCGATGTATTTGCAGAAAGGTCTTGCGGTTACAGCTCTGACAGCCGGATTAGTATTATTGCCGGGCAGCCTGCTGAATGGATTCTTGTCACCAGTAATGGGGCGTCTGTTTGATAAATTTGGTCCTAAATGGCTCGTTCGTGTTGGATTAGTTGTAGTGGCTGCAGTTCTGTTTATGTATACTGGAATTGAACCTGCGACTCCACTGGCCTTGATTATTACACTCCATTTATTCATGATGATCGGTATTTCTATGGTCATGATGCCTGCTCAGACGAATGGTCTGAACCAGCTTCCGCCGGAGTATTATCCGCATGGAACGGCAATTATGAATACTCTGCAGCAAGTGTCTGGTGCGATTGGTACAGCTGTTGCGGTAAGTATTCTCAGTGCAGGTCAGGCGCGTTTCTTGAGTGGAGTGACCAATCCGGAAAGTCCGGAGAATCAACTCGCTGGATTTACAACCGGTGTACAAAATGCCTTTGTATTCGCATTAATCCTGGCCGTCATCGGTCTAGTCATTTCTTTCTTCATTAAACGGGTTCAGGTAACTGGACAACAGAGTGAGCAAGGCCCTATGCATTAATTAATAAATGTAGTTTATAGAAAGGTATGCTGCCAGAATCCTGGAAGCATACCTTTTTTATTCACTCTAAAGTGTCTGATAAGCTGGAATTGTGATGATCACGGAGTCATCTATCAACTGACTCTTCGTAATGCAGGATATGTAAATTTCAATGCAAAAAATAAAAAAATAGGATTGACTTATTCAATGATATTTCATACACTGAATGCAATGAAAGCACTTACATTTTATATTCGAAAACGTTACCTCAATTTATTTCCCAATACATTTCCTCATTATTTCAAGTAAACTGCACTTCAGATCAACTAATTCTCTATTCATCCAGTTTATTCTGTTCCTAAAGCGCTTTATATTAAGGTTTTGATGATGATTTGTTTCCTCGCTGTTCAATTCGGTATATACAGGGATACCTGTTATACATATAAAAAGCTATCTAAGGGGGATTACAGCAAATGAAACACAAAGCGCCAAAAACGGTTGCCATGCTTCTACTTGCAAGCACAATGTTGTTTACTGCTGCCTGTGGAAATACGAATGATGGAGCAAGTACCGGAAATGAAGGGACTTCATCGGAATCGAATTCAACAGAACCGATCACATTTACGTTTTTCGGAGCGGATGCAAGTCCGAACTGGAATAAGATGCAGGATGCTATAGGTCAGAAGATCATTGAAGAGACCGGTGTAACGATCAATGCCGAATATGATGTATCCAGCGGGGGCGGAGATGAGAAGATCCCTCTGATGGCAGCAAGCGGTGATTATCCTGATCTCATTTATCCGAAAGGGAATTTGTCCAAATTGGTTGATGCAGGTGCGATGATTGATCTTACGGATCTTATTGAAGAGCATGCACCTAATTTGAAGAAGGTTTATGGAGATCAGATGAATCGTCTTAAATACAGCAATGAAGATCAATCGATATACTGGCTGCCAACAAATACGGGTGTTGGACAGACATTGTTTGATGCAGGAGGCGGATTCTCAATACAGCATCAAGTGGTTAAGGAGCTGGGTTATCCAGAGATCAAAACCCTAGAAGATTTTGAGAATGCAATTCGGGAGTACTATGAGAAGCATCCAACAACAGCCGATGGTCAGCCAACCATTCCGATCTCACTTAGTGCTGATGGATGGAGAATTATGATAACGGTTACAAATCCAGCTTTTGGTGTAACAGGCGCTCCGGATGATGGCGAATACTACATTAATCCTGAAACGTACGAAGCGATGTTACATTACAAGCGTCCAGAGGAGAAAGAGTTTTTCCGCTGGCTGAACAAAATATACAATGAAGGCTTGCTCGATAAAGAGAGCTTCATTCAAAAGGATGATCAATACAAGGCTAAGATAGCAAGTGGACGTGTACTTGGTTTGCTTGACCAAGATTGGGGATACAGCGACGCAGAGAATGCTTTGAAATCTGCCGGAAAGTATGAGCAGACTTACGGACACTATCCTGTATCTCTGGATGAGACATATAAACGCGCCGACTTCCAAAGCATCGGCCTGGATGCATACGGGATCGGGATCACAACGAGCTGTGAAGATCCTGTTCGTGCAATTAAATTCCTAGACTGGCTTGCCTCTGACGAAGGGCAGGTACTTCGTCAATGGGGGATTGAAGGTGAACACTATGTTGTAGAAGACGGCGTTCGTAAGATCCCAGCAGAGGTTCAGGAGAAGAAGAACAATGACAATGCAAACTTTACGAAGGAATCCGGAATCGGTCTGTACAACATCTTCAGTGCGCGTTATGGTGATGGAGTAAAAGATTCAACGGGGAATTATTATACTACCAACTTCCCAGAAGAAATTATCAAGAACTATAACGAGGTCGAGAAGGAAACACTTGCAGCTTATGGCGTAGAGACTTGGAAAGGCTTATTCCCGACTGAAGAGGATTTCCCTGTTAAGGAGTGGGGAGCTGCATACAATATGCCGGTTCCATCGGATACGAATTACAACGTTATTTTCCAGAAAACCCAAGACATTATTCGCAAACGGATTCCAGAAGCAATCGTTTCAAGCCCGGATCAATTTGATCAAATCTATGACAGCATGCTGGCGGAGATTGATAAAGCAGGCGCGGTTGAGATGGAGCAGCAATACACAGAATGGCTGAAAGAGCGTATTAAATTATGGACAGGGAAAGATGTATAGGCTAGTAATTATCAAAGCCTTGAGGAATTCATAAATGAAGAAGACAGCCGAGCATTAAGATTCGGCTGTCTTCTTCTTTAATTTTAACTCTGAAAGAAATCACTATTTGGATTGGACGGACTCTTTCTTCTCTAAGGCTTGTTCAGCAGCCTGTTTCTGCGTCCTTTTGCCAGGCATGAATAGCGTCAGCACAAGTGCAATTATCCCTATAACCATCATAAAGTAGTATGCGTCACTTGAGCCTAATATGGAAGAAAGGGTCGCGATGAACTCGGAGGAAGCCGTTGGATTTTGGCTTTGAACTTCAATAGAATGACGGGCTGCTTGAGCGGTATAGATCGTGATTACAACAGCTGTTCCGATCGCTCCTGCAATTTGCCGAACCGTATTGTTAACTGCGGAGCCATGCGTGCCCAAATGTCTTGGCAATGCATTCAAACCAGCAGTGTTCAGCGGCATCGTAATAAAGCTAAGGCCAATGCGCAGACAAATCGTACGGATCATTAAATACATATAAGAAGTATCACTGGATAAGTCAGTCACGGCCCACATGGATGGGATGATGAAGAGCAGGCCTGTTATAAACAGAGGTTTTGCTCCGATTCGGTCATACAGCTTGCCTGTAACTGGAGATAAAAGAGCATTAATCACTGCACCAGGTAGTAATAATAGTCCAGCTTCAAAGGCGGTAAAGCCCTTACCGCTTTGGAGGTACATAGGCAGCAGGATCAGATCCGCATAGATAAGCATCGTAATGAGAATGTTTATGACGGAAGTGAACGTAAACATCTTATTCTTAAATACATCCAGGTTCAATAGAGGATCTTTGGATTTAATTTGCCGGGCACAAAATAGAGATGTAATTAAGAGTCCGATGATCAAAGACAGGATCACACTGAGGGAATCCCAGCCCTTGCTGCCAGCGGTGCTAAATCCATATAATATAAAGCCGAAGCCGATTGTAGACAATACAACACTCACAACATCAAGCTTGGCTTTGACGGTTTGAGAAACGTTAGCCAAGTATTTTAATGATAGCAAAATGACAATTGCCGCAAAAGGTACCAGCCCAATAAAGAGCCATCTCCAAGATACATATTCAATGATGAAACCAGCCAGAGTAGGGGCGATTGCAGGTGCAAATATAATAGCAAAGCCGATCAAGCCCATGACGCTGCCTCTTTTTTCAATAGGGAAGACGATAAGGATGATGCTCATCATAAGGGGAGTAATAATCCCTGTACCTGCGGCTTGAATCATTCTTCCTGTAAGTAAAATACTGAAATTAGGTGATAATGCACAAATTACGCTGCCGATCAACAACAGCAGCATGGAGCTGACAAATAATTGTCTAGTGGTGAAACGCTTCATGAGATAAGCTGTGGCGGGAATTAATACTCCGTTGACCAGCATAAAGCCAGTTGCTAGCCATTGTATGGTTGAAGCCGACACTTTGAACACATTCATCAGATCATTAAGTGCTACATTGAGCAGGGTTTGATTCAAGGTTGATAAAAAACAACCTAAAATTAAAATAAATAATAGTATTCCTTTTTTTACATTGGGTTTCTCTTGTTCCATTAAGTTACTCCTTCCAAGCATTGCTTTATCAACACCGTATCAATAAAATAGATGGTATCATAATGAAAATTAACTGCCAATTTGCAATTTGTTTTAATGCGTCGTGTATACAACAAGGAGTAGGCAAACTGCATACAAACAAGGATTTAATCGACAAAGGAGAAAGAAATGTCTATAAGAAAAAAGGAAGATCCACGAGCAATTCGTTCTAAAAATATGTTTAAACAGGCCGCTCTTTCTCTTCTGGTAGAGGAACCATCGATCTCACAGGTCACAGTACAGAAGGTTGCTGATCGCGCTGAACTAAATAGGGCAACATTTTATCTTCACTATGTAGATATTAATGATCTGATGACGAAGGTTACGAATGAAATGTTCGACGAGCTGTCGATAAAATTAGAGCCTCTTGTACAGTCGGAAATACTGGATAACGAAGAGGACCTAACACGATTTTTGGACTATATATATGAGAATAGGAAGCTGTTCGCTGTATTGTTTGAGCACAAAAGCTATGAATCCAGACTATTCAATCTCTTCAAACATTTGATCGAAACGAGAAGAAATAAAGCGCAAATCACGAGGGGTTTGCCAGATCATCTAGTATCAATCGAGATTCTGACATCTTCAATTATCGGGGTCATAATGTGGTGGATCAGAGAAGGAATTCACTTTAGCTCGGAACATATAGCAAATCAAATCTCGATGATTTATAAAAAATCGCCTATAAGTTAACCGTCTGTTCAATGGTCCAGAGATATAAAATAAACCCTCCGTTAGGAGGGTTTGCTTGACGAAACGGTAGATGATTACAGCTCTCGCTGGTCGATATCGTCATGTGAACCTTCGAATCCTTGCATCTGGAGCTGTTGAATAAAGTTAAGCAGTGCATGAATGAGAGAGCATATATCCGAGAAAAAAAGACTGCCGGCCTTATACGCCAGCAGTCTTCTTCAATTATCGTAGTAAGCTCATCTCTTACTCGCTTGATAATTCCTTGAGCGATTTTACTTTACCATGAGGGTGCTGTTCTTGCTTTCGTGACTTCCAGGCTGCTTCTTTCCTTCTCTTCTGGTCGGCCATTACAGTATTCCTCCTTTAGGCAAATGAGATGTATACCACTTCTCTATAGTGCCATTGCGTCGGGAATATCATTCCTCACACCATCATCTTTCTGTAACTTTGCATCCTTATGGAAATACAGAGCTGGTACGTTTACTTCTTTAGAGTTTATTTAAAGTTAGACAGCTTCAATATGACGATGTTTGTTAAATTTGTTTCACTAACGAAACGAGATGGAGCTTGATGCCGTAAGGAAATAAGGTAAACTATGTAAGCATTCATTCTAAATGGAAAGAGGGTAACACGATTGGAGTCAATATGGCTGGAGTATGCATGGGCGCTGCTGATTCTTATTGGACTGGAAGGATTATTATCAGCGGATAATGCCCTTGTTCTGGCGGTAATTGCAAAGCACTTGCCGGAAGAACAGAAGAAGAAAGCGATTAATTATGGAATTATTCTGGCTTTTGTTTTTCGATTTGGCGCGTTATTTGCGATTTCGTTTATTGCAAACGTTTGGCAAATACAGGCTATTGGTGCAGCGTATCTCCTATACCTCGGATTGAAGCATGTCATTAAAACGAAATTCGGGAAGAAAAACGAGAAAATTCGCGAGGATGTCAAGAAAAACGCTGCGGGAAAAAGTTACTGGGCTACGGTTGGTAAAATTGCACTCGCCGATATTGCCTTTGCGATTGACTCAATACTGGCTGCAGTTGCTCTCGCACTCGGACTTCCAGATTCGCCGCTTGGTGATTTCGGGGGAATGGATGGTGGTCAGTTCATCGTTGTCGTGCTCGGCGGAATTGCTGGACTGGTACTCATTAAGTTTGCTGCAACATGGTTTGTTAAGCTGCTTGTTGATCGCCCGGCACTGGAAACGACAGCATATGCGATCGTTGCGTGGGTCGGTGTTAAGCTAGCTGTAATTACTCTCGCTCACGAGGATATCGGAGTGCTGGATCATCATTTTCCACATAGCACGGGCTGGACACTTGTATTCTATGCAGTGCTGGTTGCAATCGCGTTATGGGGCTGGTTTGCTCCATCGAACAAGAAGCAGGCAGCAGAAGATATTATATAGGATTAAGCCATTGTAAGCAGATAGCTATATATTGTCGCTGACAAGACATGCCAAACCAAGAGCTGCGTATTACGCGGCTCTTTTTGTATTTATTCTAGAGAGATCTTACCATATGTAGGGATGATTTGATAATATACATAATGAACCAAAATATATCTTTACCATGATTCACCTCATTTATTTCAATACCTGTAGAAATGCAAGGATTTATGAAATTGATTCAGCCTTAACAAAAATTAGGTATCATTAGAGTTGGATCAACTATGGAGGAAGTGTACCATGAAAATCGCAATCATAACAGAAACATTTCTGCCTTCGACTGACGGGATTGTTACCAGATTAACGGCTTCAATTCGTTATTTCCTTGACGAAGGTCATGAAGTGATTATTATTGCTCCGGATTTGGGAATCACCCGTTTTGGTGAAGCCAGGATCTATGGAATTCCAGCACGTCCACTTCCGTTATACAGAACGAAAAAGTTTGCAATGCCGAGCCCTAAAGTCGGAAAGCTACTGAAAGAGTATGATCCTGATGTCGTGCATGTCGTCAATCCGGCATTACTTGGAGCTGCAGGAATATATTATTCGAGAAAGTATGGTTATCCATTATTGGCGTCGTATCATACGAACCTGTCACAGTACCTTGATTATTACAAGCTCCCCTATCTAAAAGGTCTCTTGTGGTCCTATATTCGATCACTTCATAACCGGGCAGCTGTCAATTTGTGTACTTCTCTTACTGTTAAGGATGAACTAACCTCACGACATTTTCGAAATGTTATGCACTGGAAACGCGGTGTTGATACCGAAATGTTCAGTCCCGAGCGTTACGATTCAGTTATGCGTGTAAGGTTGTCTCAAGGACACGAGGGTAAAAAAATATTGCTCTACGTGGGGAGACTGGCGGTAGAGAAGGAAATAGAGAAGCTCAGAGATCTGTTTGACGCTTCTGATCAATTTGTTCTCGCCATTATCGGGGATGGACCGCATCGAAAGGCGCTGGAAGACCACTTTAAAGGCACACCTACACTCTTTACAGGCTTCCTATATGGTCAAGAGCTGGCGCAGGCCTTTGCTTCATCTGATGTTTTTGTTTTTCCATCCACGACAGAGACGCTTGGACTTGTCCTCTTGGAAGCCATGGCATCCGGTCTTCCTGTTGTTGCTGCAAGAAGTGGACCAACAAGCGAACAGATCAGACATGAGCACTCTGGATTATTATATGATCCTAACGATCATCAGGATTTTATCTCCGCTGTCTGTCGGTTTGAAGATGAAGCTGTAAGAAAAAAGATGGCTGAAGCTGCTTATCAAGAGAGTATAGGCAAGGGATGGTCAGAAGCAGCGGAGCAGGTGCTTGGGTACTATAAACAGACCATTTCAGAGAGGAAGCTTAAGTCAAATGAGGAAATCTTGAATTCGAATTAGAAGGGGAGATGACGGCTTGAATCCAGCAGAAAATGATATCGGACTTATTCTGGAAGGCGGGGGAATGAGGGGATTATACACGGCAGGCGTATTGGATTGCTTAAGGGCATGGGGCATCGACTTTCCGATTGTGGTTTCTTCCTCATCCAGCGCTCTGATTGGAAGTTACTATATTTCTAAACAGAGAGGGAAGATTTACGAGGTTTTTAATCAACTGCTGGATGGTCGAAGTCTTGTATCGATTAAGCGCATGTTGACCCATCAGGAGCTCTTTCATATGGATCTGATATTCAATATTCTTCCGGCACAACTGGCGCCTTTTGATTTTCACTCCTTTTCTGAGTCCGATGCATTGTTTCTCATTACTACGACGGATATGGCAACAGGTTCTGCATTGTATCATGATCATTACGATTCAGCGGAAAATCTGTTCACCCTGATTCGTGCTTCAAGCAGTCTACCTGTGCTCTCCCCGAGTGTATTATTCCAGGGCAGACAGCTTATTGACGGTGGAGTAGCAGATCCAATTCCGATCCAGCCTTCTATTGACCGAGGCTACAAACGTCATCTTGTTGTTCTAACTCGAAATAAAGGTTATATAAAAAAGCCTGAGCCCTACGGCTGGATGTACTATGGTTTGTTCAGACAATTTCCGCAGCTCCAGCAACAGCTGAAGAAGAGGCATAACGATTACAATCAAACGACGAAGCGACTGTTAAGCATGGAAAGGGATAACGAAGTTTTCATCATCCAGCCTGAACAACCCTTAATCGCGGGGAGAACTGAACGCAACAAACAGGTGCTTATGCAGCTTTATTGGCAGGGATACCGAGAAACAGAACAAAAGAAGGATGCGCTCTTCCGATTTTTGTTTAAATCACAGAATAAGAACAGATTGAATGCGTAAAGGATGGGTTGAGATGACAAGTATGCATGTACATAAAAAAATATTCGTTTTTGGCGGCGATGGATTCTGTGGATGGCCGACCAGCCTTCACTTGTCCAGCTTGGGACATGAAGTGATTATCATTGATAACCTCTCCAGAAGAAGAATTGATGAGGAATCCCAGACCAATTCACTAACTCCGATTCAGTCAATGGAAGTTCGCCTTGAAGCCTGGAAGGAAGTAACAGGCAAGCGCATCCAACATTACCTGCTCAATGTCGCCGAGGATTATGACGATCTGTTAAATGTCATCATGGAGGAAAAACCGGATGTAATGATCCATTTTGCAGAGCAGAGATCTGCGCCATATTCTATGAAATCCTCTCGTTTGAAGCGGTATACGGTTAACAACAATATTAATGCAACGCATAATATTCTAAGTGCGATCGTAGAGAGCGGCTTAGATATCCACCTGATTCATTTAGGAACGATGGGTGTCTATGGGTACGGAACGGCAGGGATTGCGATACCTGAAGGGTATTTGGATATAGAGGTGGTAACTGAAGAGGGAGAGCGTGTGCAACAGCAAATTTTGTACCCTACGAATCCAGGATCCATCTATCACATGACCAAATCTCAGGATCAGCTGTTGTTTGCTTTTTATAACAAAAATGACAAGCTTCGGATTACCGACCTTCACCAGGGGATCGTATGGGGAACGCATACCAAAGAGACGCAATTAGACGAAAGACTGATTAATCGTTTCGATTATGACGGAGATTATGGTACCGTTCTGAATCGTTTCCTTATGCAGGCTGCGATCGGACATCCAATTACCGTACACGGAACTGGTGGCCAAACGAGAGCTTTCATTCATATTCAAGATACCGTGCAATGTCTGCAGCTTGCTGTAGAACATCCTCCCGCAATAGGAGATCGAGTACTCATCATGAATCAAATGACAGAGACACATCGAGTCAATGATCTGGCTAAGCTGGTGAGTCAGCTGACGGGCAGTGAGATTGCTTACGTCTCGAATCCAAGGCAAGAGGCGGCCGAGAATGATCTCCATGTTGAGAATGGTCTCTTTCTATCCAAGGGACTGATGCCGATTACACTTAATGAAGGATTGTTGTCTGAAATCACCGAGATCGCGAGGAAGTACGCCGATCGAGTTGATTATTCCAAAATTCCTGCCATGAGTACGTGGACGAAGCAGCATCAACCGGGTGTACTTTAATTGATAGGTTTAAGAACATTTGCATAGCAAGGAGCGGCTGCCCTTAGTGTAGTCGCTCCTTTTGGCTGATGACGGAACCAAGGAGTCCTTATTTTATATGGTTCGGTAATCATCTTATATTTAAAACATGAACGGTTCGGGCTAATATAGAGCAGCGAAGAGGGGATTACCTAATTCGTGTAAGATCGCAACGTCAATGATGTTGCACAAGAGGATCGTTTGCCTCTAGAAGTTCTTATGAAGGATCCTGTGCTGTGGCTTGTGTAGTCATTGGTTTTTAATCTGAAGGCGCCTTTTGGGCGGCTTTTTTCGTAAGAATAGATGCGATGTGAGCTGTATTGACACGACACTGTTGGGTGTCTTATAATCGTTTCGTCACCAAACGGTGTCCTTTTTGAAAGTTTGCGTATATTATCAAAGATTTCCTATTTCTTGGTAATAATACATAGGAGAGGGTGTTGTGAGAGAGAACGATACGTCAAGGGATGTATTTAACGCGATTGCAGACCCGACGAGACGTCAGCTGATTTATCTGTTAGCAGATACAGAGGAGATACCGCTTCATGAATTGACTTCGCATTTTGAAATGGGCAGGACAGCCGTGTCCAAGCATTTAACCATTCTGAAAGAGGCTGACTTGGTATATGACCGCAAGGTTGGCAGAGAAACGAGGTATAGACTCAATCCCTCGCCATTAAGAGAAGTACAAGATTGGGTGGCGTTCTACAGCAAGTATTGGAGTGCAAACATGATGAGACTAAGCGACCTATTAGAGGAGGAAGAAGAATGAGTTCAATTCTGTCTATGGATTATCTGTTCACAACAACGATTGAGAAGCTATGGTCAGCAATTACAGATTCAAATAAGCTTGCGAAATGGATTACGGATAATGATTTCAAGCCGATCGTAGGACACCGATTTCAATTCCGTCATCAGCCTTCTGAATGGTGGGACGGCATAGTTGATGGTGAAGTCATCGTCGTAGAAGAACCGAACCGTTTGTCCTATTCTTGGGCTACCGGAGAAGAGAAGCATATTGTAACTCTGTCTCTGAAGGACTTGGGGAACGGTGAAGTAAACCTACATCTTGAGCAGTCCGGATTCACGAATATTCATGGACTTGAAGGGGCAAGACATGGCTGGAATGCTTGGGTCGTTAAGCTTGAGCAGATTTTGGAACAATAATTTGCTAAGGCAAATGATAATAAAGGAGTGTAAGCATGAAGGAATGGAATCAAGAGTACATTGTACTCTCCGGGGCAAGGGAAAATAATCTGAACGATGTATCCTTGCGTATTCCGAAGCGGAAGATCACCATTTTCACCGGCGTGTCGGGCTCGGGCAAGTCATCCATCGTCTTTGATACGATTGCAGCAGAATCCACACGTTTGCTAAATGAAAATTTCAGTATGTTCGTGCGTAATTTTCTCCCCCGTGTGCCGCAGCCTGATACAGACGCAATTGAGAATTTAAGCATGGCCGTCATCGTGGATCAGAAACGACTGGGCGGCGGGTCCCATTCCACGATGGGTACGATTACCGATATTTCTCCGATCCTGCGCCTTCTGTTCTCTCGTGTTGGACAGCCACATGTTGGAGCAGCGCATATGTTCTCTTTTAACGATCCGCAAGGGATGTGCCCGGAGTGCAGCGGCTTGGGGCGGAAGCTGGGTGTTAACATGAAGATGGCAATCGACATGTCCAAGTCGCTCTCGGAAGGAGCGATTATGCTGCCTGACTATTCGGTAAACGGTTGGGAATGGAATATGCTAATACAATCAGGAGACTATGATCCGGACAAGAAGCTGAGTGATTACTCAGAAGAAGAACTGGATCATCTGCTCTATTCCAAAGCACGGAAAGTAAAGCTGGATTTTGCAGGAAAAGCAACGAATGTGACAGTGGAAGGCGTCATTGAGAAGTTTACCAACAAATACATCAAGCAAGATGTAAAGACCAAATCCGAACGAACACAAAAAGCAGTCGCCCCTTTTATCTCCGAAGGCCCTTGCTCCAGCTGTCACGGTGCGAGACTAAGCCAAGCGACATTAAGCTGCCGTATTAATGAGCTCAACATTGCCGAGATGTCTTCGATGGAAGTAGGCGAACTCCTGAAGGTCATTCAAAATATTGAAGAGCCGATTGCAGCGCCCATCGTTAAATCGCTGACAGAGCGGCTTCAGCATCTTGTAGATATTGGACTTGACTATTTGACACTGGATCGTGAGACAGATACTTTGTCCGGTGGCGAGTCTCAGCGCGTCAAGATGGTCAAGCATTTAAGTGGAAGTCTGGTTGATGTTACTTATATCTTTGATGAGCCCAGTGTGGGTCTGCATCCACGTGACGTGCATAGGCTGAACGAATTGCTGTTGAAGCTGCGCGACAAGGGCAATACGGTGATAGTGGTTGAACATGATCCCGATGTCATCAAGGTCGCGGACCATATTGTGGATGTAGGTCCTTATGCCGGGAGTCGTGGCGGCAATATAGTATATGAGGGCAGCTACCAAGGTCTGCTGGAATCGAATACACTGACAGGCAACCATATGAAGCTCCCGCTTCAATTGAAGCAGGACACTAGACGTCCATCAGGCCAGCTCTCGATCAAGGATGCATCCTTGCATAATCTGAAGAACGTCAATGTAGATATTCCAGCAGGCATTCTGACTGTTGTTACGGGAGTTGCGGGTTCGGGCAAAAGCACGCTGATAAACGACATATTTCTTAGTGAGCATCCAGATGCGATTGTCATTGACCAATCGGCAGTTGGTGTGTCAACACGTTCCAATCCCGCTACCTACACAGGTATTATGGATGATGTCCGCAAAGCGTTTGCTTCCGCAAACAAAGTAAACCAAGGCTTGTTCAGCTTTAACTCCAAAGGAGCCTGTGAGAATTGCCAAGGGCTGGGCGTGGTGTATACAGACCTTGCATTTCTCGACAGTGTGAAGCTGCCGTGTGATGTGTGTGGAGGCAAGCGCTTCAAGGAAGAGGTGCTGGAATACAAGCTGAACGGCCAATCGATTGCTGATGTACTGGCGATGACCGTAGAGCAGGCCCTGGAATTCTTTGAGCTTAAGGAAGTCGTCCGCAAGCTGCAGGCGATGAGCGATGTAGGACTAAACTACGTAACACTGGGTCAGCCGCTCAGCACGTTGTCTGGCGGGGAATGTCAGCGTATCAAGCTGGCAAGCGAGCTGCATAAGAAGGGCAGCATCTATGTAATGGACGAGCCGACAACGGGTCTTCATATGTCCGATATCGGACACTTGCTTGCGATTATGAACCGACTCGTAGATGCTGGCAATACGGTAATTGTCATTGAACATAACCTTGGGGTGATCAGCCAAGCGGATTGGATTATTGATCTGGGCCCTGATGGAGGCAGCAAGGGCGGTCAAATCGTGTATGAGGGAACACCTGCACAGATTCTTCATGCAGAAGCGTCGATAACCGGAAAATACCTGAAGTAAGGGGGGAGGTAGAGACATGAGTTTTTTTAAAGATATGTTCTCTATTTTCAAGAAAAGAGAGCTTTCATTTCTGGAGAGCTATAAAGAAACGGACGGCGTGTATACTTTCATATTTGAGAAAGATAAAGATTTAACATGGAGAGCAGGGCAATACGGGTTGTTCAGTATTACGCATAGAGCTGTCAAGAACGCGACTAAGCCTTTCAGCATTGCCTCCATTCCATCCGAGAAGGTTGTCAAAATAACGACACGTATTGGGGATACTCCCAGCGACTACAAGCAGGCAATGTTAGAGCTGAAGCAAGGAATGAAGATCAAGGTAAGTGGTCCTGTAGGGGCATTTTACCTTGATAAGGAGAGCCCTTCTTTAATTATTGCAGGGGGGATTGGGATAACTCCGATCCGGTCGATTCTGAAGCAACTCGAAACAGTGGAAGACGGAGAGGAGAGACCTGTTCAGGTGCTCTATTTGGACAGTGACGGCTCCTATTTGTTTAAAGACGAGCTTGATGAGATGGCTAGCCACCTCCCTTGGATCCAGATCAATTATCTGGATTCAAGAGAGCACTTAGATCAAGAAATCAGCCGATTTATCAGTGAGTATAACAATAACGGCAAATACTATGCGGCAGGACCCAAGTCGATGGTAGACTCTGTGTCTTCTTACTTGCAATCAAATGCGATCACCAAGCAGAATATTAAGAAGGATGCTTTCTTTGGGTATTAAATGACATCTGGAGGATATATAAATGAATCAACGATTTCGAATTACAAGATCAATGCAAGATGCTGCTGAAGCTCAAGCGATTTCATTAGATGAGTGCAAGGAATATTTCGCCGGGAAGCCTGATTTTACTTATGAGGCCGTACTGACTGTCAAAGGTCCGGAGAGCACGATGTCTATCAAGGGAGATTTCTTCATGTGGGAGCTTGGAGGGATGAGGGTTCCATTTCGGCACTATATGGGGGAGGTGTATGTGGCCATTTCTCAAGAAGAAGTTGTACCTATGATGATGGAAGTGGCAGCAGATCTTCGAGCAGATATCGTGGAAGGCTGAGGATGTTACGCTTGAATCTGATGAATTATTTAAATTTGAAGCCACCTTATAGGGTGGCTTCAAATTATCTATAGGGACTGTGCTATACGAGCTGGTGTACATAATAAAAGACCCGGCAGGTTCACCGAGTCTGACCATATATAAAAAAATAGAATTGCACACAAAAAAGCATTGTGATACGATATTGAAACGAATGTCTCAAATCTTGTCACAAGGCATAATGAACCTATTTTTTATCTCACACTATAATCTTATCATATGCCTTGTAGATTGTCAAATTACGAATGAAGGAGCGAATCTACAAGTGAAGAAGGATGCTAAGGAATGGACTCAAGAGCAGGAACGGTTAAATAAGGTTGTAAATGAGCTAGAAGCGAGAATTATAGAATTGGAGCCGGAGGTTACGGGATTACATGACCAAGTTACAGGTATCCGGAGACGCTTCTGGGAGGAAGTGACGGTCAACACAAATACACATGAGGACTTTGAAGAGACGTTTTACAGCATAAGGCAGCAAGAAGTGTTATTGTCTGAACGGGAGAGAAGCCACAAGCTGCGTTTGCAGCAATTGAGAAACATGAAGCGATTGCTGGGTTCGCCCTATTTTGGCAGAATTGATTTTGAGGAAAAAGGTATGAGCCTCACGGAAAAGATCTATATCGGCGTTTCTTCCTTAGTGGATACGGAGGGAATGAATTTCTTGGTTTATGACTGGCGTACTCCCATAGCAAGTTTGTATTACGATCATGAGCCGGGAGAGGCTGGCTATGATACACCTGTTGGACACATTGCAGGTGCAATGACACTAAAACGGCAGTATCAGATTCAGGGAGGGCAGCTGCAGAACGTGTTCGACACGAGCCTTACGATTGGAGACGAATTGCTGCAGCAGGTGCTGGGTCAAGGTGCGGACCATCAGATGAGGAGTATTATAGCCACGATACAGAAGGAGCAAAATGCAATAATCCGAAATGATAACAGTAAAATGCTGATCGTACAAGGTACAGCAGGCAGTGGGAAAACTTCAGCTGCACTTCAGCGGGTTGCCTACCTGCTCTATAAGCACCGTGAGAGATTAACCGCAGATCAAATCGTTCTATTCTCACCGAATCCGATGTTTAACAGCTATGTATCAACTGTCTTGCCTGAGCTCGGTGAAGAGAACATGCAGCAAGTGACCTTCCAGGAATACCTAGAATATTCGCTATTCGACACTTTTCGTTTAGAGGACCCTTTTGATCAGATGGAATATGTATTGGCAGCACAACAATCAAATGAAGAAGAGTACTCGGCAAGGTTGAGCGGCATAAAGTACAAAGCTTCCGAGGGCTTTCTGCGGGCTATACAGAATTATGTTGATTGGCTTATGGAGGAAGGTATGCAATTCAAGTCGATCCGGTTTCGTGATCGTGATTTATTTACAGCTGAGCAAATAAAATCGAAATTCTACAGCTATGATGCTTCTATTCGCCTAGCAAATCGGATTACTCTGTTGAAGGAGTGGATGCTGAGTGAACTTCGTATAGTTGAGAAAAAAGAGCATACAGCTTCCTGGGTACGAGATGAGCTTGATTATCTTGATAAGGATCTATATGCCGAAGTATATAGCGAGTTGCACAACGAGAGAGCCGTCTTTGACTTTGCTGAGCAGTATGAAGAAGTCAGAGAGAGAATAAATAACAGACGCAGGGCCGATGAAGGGGATTTCGATTACGCTGATCGCGAGGAAGAGCTGCTGCGTGCGATGGTTGTGAGGAAGCATTTCGCACCTGTAAAACAAAGTGTAAAGCGTCTGTCCTTCATTGATCTAATCCAGATATACTCGAGTCTATTTGAGGAAGAGTCTGTGTTTAAGCAGAGGACGGATCAAGCTGAGGTTCCATCGTTATGGCCGCAAATTTGTCAGCAGACGCAGGATAAGCTTGGGAAGCTTGAACTATTTTATGAAGATGCTACACCTTACTTGTATTTAAAAGAGCTCATCGAAGGTGTGCGGATAAATACCGATGTACGTCATGTATTTGTGGACGAGGGGCAGGACTATTCAATGTTTCAGTATGAGTACCTCAAAAAAATGTTTCCTCGTGCCCGAATGACCATTCTAGGAGATTTCAGCCAGGCGATCTATACGCAAGCAACGGAGCTCTATGGTGTGGACTCACCGCTTATTCGGCTATATGGTGCAGCAGACACGAGTTTATTTCATCTGGTTCGCAGTTATCGTTCCACGAGCGAAATTGTAGCATTCACCAAAGCATTGCTGCCAGAAGCGAAGGAGGTCATACCTTTTAACCGAAGTGGCAATAAGCCTGAACTATATAAGATAGAAAATAACGAGCGCCGGATGATCCGTATGGCCGAGCACCTCGCTGAGCTTAGGGAAGAAGGTCTAACTTCGATCGGTATCATTACCAAGACAGCAGCCGAGAGTAAAGAAGCATATGAGCTGCTTAATGCGAGTGGCTGTCAAGGTGTGAAGCTTGTAACGAAGAGCACCCTTACCTTTGAAGCAGGTGTGTCTGTCATCCCTGTCTATTTGGCGAAAGGTGTGGAATTTGATGCTGTCCTTATCTATGATGCATCTGCAGATCTGTATCATCAGGAGAGCGAGCGAAAGCTGTTTTATACGGCCTGTACACGTGCGATGCATCGGCTGCTTCTCTATTCAGGAGGAGAATGGACACCGTTCATCCCATCACTAAATGAGGATTTGTATGTAACGAAACAGTAATACCGGATGTTGTTCGGGGTTGCATCACTTGAGTTGGAGTTCATACGCAAGTTTATAGTCTTCAATAAAGATGATTTCACCTTAAAAAATGACCACTTAGAAAGTGCTAGACCTCTTCATAGGTGTCTGCGGATTCAAATTACATGGTTTTGAAAAAACATCTAAGTGAATCAATCTCATAATACCTTTAGCTGCTTACTCAAGGGTATATATAGATCAATAATGATTTATGAAATTGATTCAATTTATGTCGATATTCACGGCATGAACTTAGATGTTTTTTTGTGTTTTTTATATTTCAGGATTTATGTGTAATCTCTATCTTAATAATATTGAGCTATACTGCTTCTTCAATCTCGCCTAAGACTACGCCTTCTTTCGCCGATTTCACTCTGTTTATTGTATACATAATGAGTCCTAATACGATCCATCCCATTCCGAGAAGCAGAGAAGAAATCTCAAGCAGCGTAATCAGATAGAATACGAATCCAGCGCCAATAATTGGGGATACAAGTCGGAACAGGATATCTTTAGGTTCTCGCTGCTTATTACGAATAATGTAATGAAATATTACGGATAAGTTCACGAACAGGAAGGCGGTCAGTGCTCCGAAGCTGACAAACATAATAGCCGTCTCTAGACTGATAAATATGGCGAACAAGGAAATGAAGCTGACTAATACGATGTTAAAGACAGGGGTCCGGTATTTAGGGTGAATGGAGCTGAATTTGGCCGGAAGCAAGGAAGACCTGCCCATGACTAAGAGAAGACGAGAGACCGTAGTCATAGAGGCCATTCCTTGAGCAAGTATGGAGAAGATAATAACAAATGTGAAAATGGATGCGAGTAAACCCCCGCCAATCACCTGCATAAGTTCAAAACCGGCAGAATCGATATCACTAAATGTAAGGGATGGATATAGCTGCTGTATTAAGTATGCCGTTACAAAATACATGAGACCAGCGGCGATTACGATGATCATAATGGCACGAGGAATCGTCTTCTTAGGCTCTTTGGTTTCTTCCGCCATTGTCGTAATTGAATCGAATCCAAGGAAGGAAAAACAGACAAGAGAGGCACCGGCCAAAATAGAGGAAAAAGAAACACCCTTCGTGGTGTTCAGTGGATTCAATCCGGCAGTAAACCCTTCGCTTACCGCTTTGTAAACAAGAAGTGCGCAGAAGCTTGCGATAAATAGAATTTGCATTAATACAAAAATTTTGTTTATGTTAGCCGAGGTTTTTATACCGATAATATTGATCGTCATAACGACAAGCGTCAGCAGGATGATCCATGCATAGGAGGGTACATTCGTGAACTGGGCATTAAGATTAATGCCAAACATAAGTACGGCGACAATGCAAGAGAACAGGTAATCCAGTAAAATGACCCACCCGACAATAAAGCCTATGAAAGGATTCATTGCTTTGCTTACATAGGTATACGCGGAACCGGATACAGGGAATGCTCTTGCCATCTGACCATAGCTTGCTGCGGTAAATAGAATAGCTGCAAATGCAATTACATAGGCTGCCAGGAGCATTCCGCCTGAACCTTCATGAAGCACACCGAAGCTAGTAAAGAAAATCATAGGGGACATCCAGGCGAGTCCCATGGTCACAACATGAGTGAGTGACAGGTCTCTTTTTAATGTTATGGTTTGTGACATACAATCCCTCCTCTAATAACTCATTCATTCTGTGTTTCATCAATGTTATTTCTTCTCACATTGTTGCAGGGCTTTTTTTAAAAATCAAGCACTTTTTTTGTTTTATATAGGAACTAATGTTCTGTTTTGGTGGAAAATACACAGATTGAAGTCGTTTAATACAAATAAATTCGGGATGTTTTGAGTTTTTTGGTATTTTTTATTGCATTATCGGATAAATAGAGTTAGTATTTATGACATCAACAATTACATACCAAAGTTTTCTAGGGTTCCGGGTCGTATACACCGGCTGGCTGGTCCGAGAGAAAACGCATCAGTATATTCTGTTCTGATGTACACGGCGGGAAAAAAGCCCGGGAGAATCGATCAAAGTGTTCTTTGATGTTTCTCCCGGGCTTTTTTATTTTTATATGGACACAGGAGGAATGAAATCATGACAGCATTATTCTCAATCACAGTAGAGCCAGGCGGCAAATGGTCAGCTTATGTGGGCAGAGGTAAAGCCATTACATTTACGGCCCAAAGTGACAGGGCCAATCTGTCCACATTATTGTTTCATGCCCCTTATCCATCTGAAAAATACAATATGCCAGATACGCTGAAAGCTCAGCATACTGCATTATTGTCACAAGGACATGTGTTAATGAGTGACCAGGGCAGAGTACTTGCCTCCATTATTGAGGACTCGGTCGGTTGGCATGATCCACTATCTGGTTATACAACAAAGCAAATGACGGATGAAAAATATGGTGTAACAAGTTATCAGGAGGATCGTAACCAGCGACTGCGAAATGGGGAAGAGAATTTGATTGTGGAAATGTACAGACATAATTTATCCCCGCGAGACATGAGCTCTCCCATCAACTTCTTCTCGAAAGTCATCTGTGAGCTGGACGGAAGTATGAAATATGTCCCTCAACCCACGGCAGGTAAAGCGGTGACGATTCGAACGGAAATGGATGTGCTGCTGGTATTGTCGAATACGCCTAATCCATTAGATCCTTCGTCAGATTATCCTGAAGCAAGTGTTCAAATTGATGTTGCTGATACAGCACCTGCCAATGAAAACGATCTATGTGTTACACATTGTGATGAGAATAGACGAGCGTTTGAAAATACTTGGAATGCTTACGCATTGATGAAGGGAGCTAACTGATGATGAGTACAATGAATCCGGTACTGAGCAGTCTCAAGCCAGAAGATGCAGCATACGAACAGACCATTCCGGCAGGTGAGGGCTGGCTATACGACCTCAAGCAGGGGCAGGTACTGCGAATTGTTGATGTGGAAGGCAATCAGGCAGTGGACACTCTTTTTTATTCGAGCGAGGATCCAAGTGATCATTACAGTGCTGTACGCACCATATCGAATCAGAGCAATATTTACCTGACTACAGGGTCCACCTTATTAGCTGAATCCGGTAAGGAGCTGCTCCTTATTATTGCTGATACTTGTGGCAGACATGATACGATCGGCGGAGCATGCTCAGCTCAGAGTAATACGGTTCGTTACGCGCACGACAAGCTTCCCATGCATAACTGCCGAGACACCTTCATGCTGATGTTATCTGAGCGCAGTGAGTACACGAAGCAGGATTTAGCTCCTAACGTGAATTTCTTTATGAACGTACCTGTTACACCAGAAGGTGAGCTGACTTTTGCGGATGGAATCTCGGGTCCAGGGCGATATGTTGAGCTGGTTGCTCTTGCCCCAGTGACTGTGCTGATCAGCAACTGCCCGCAGCTGAACAATCCTTGTAACGGCTACAATCCTACCCCGGCAAAAGTGCTGATCTGGGAAGCGAAAGGGGAACAACGCGATGTTTAATAAAGTATTGGTGGCCAATCGTGGTGCAATTGCGGTAAGAATCATTCGCACATTGAAAAAGATGGGGATTTCGTCCGTCGCTGTTTATACAAAAGCAGATCGAGACAGTCTTCATGTAGAGCATGCGGATGAAGCGGTTCTGATCGGGGACGGACCGGCTAAGGAAAGCTATGTGAATGCCGAAATGATCTTAAATACAGCATTGGCTGCTGGGGCGGATGCCATTCATCCTGGATATGGCTTCTTAAGTGAGAATGCGTTTTTTGCACAAGCCTGCACTGATCATGGAATTACCTTTATCGGTCCAACTGCAGAGCATATCGAGCTGTTTGGATTAAAGCATACAGCCCGTGCCATGGCAGAGGAAGCCGGTGTTCCGCTTCTTCCGGGAACCGGTCTTATTGAAACAGTCGAAGCTGCCGCTCAGGAGGCAGCAGTGATCGGTTATCCTGTCATGCTGAAATCGACAGCAGGTGGTGGAGGCATAGGAATGCGAATCTGCGAGGACGAGTCTGTGCTCCGTTCAGCCTTTGATTCGGTAACTCGGCTGGCGATAAGTAATTTTAATGACGGCGGTGTTTTTCTCGAAAAATATATTGCCAGAGCGCGACACGTGGAGGTACAGATCTTCGGAAGTTCAAGCGGTGAAGCCGTTGCTCTTGGCGAAAGAGATTGCTCAGTACAGAGACGAAATCAAAAAATCATCGAAGAAACACCGGCACCACAGCTGCCTGATCATGTGAGAGCGGAGATGCTGGACAGTTCACGAAGGCTTGCTAAGACCGCAGGTTATCGGAATGCAGGTACGGTTGAGTTTTTATACGATCCGGAGAATGAACAATTTTATTTTCTCGAAGTGAACACACGTCTTCAAGTGGAGCACGGTGTTACAGAAGAAGTGCTTGGTATAGATCTGGTGGAATGGATGTTAAGAGAGGCTGCGAATGAGTTCAATTTATTGAATACTGATCTCCCGCAGTCCGAGGGTCACAGCCTTCAGGTGCGTCTATATGCCGAGGATTGCGTTCATGATTTTCGTCCAAGTGACGGTCGGATCGACGCTATATGCTGGCCGGAAGGTGTACGTGTAGAATCCTGGATTCAAAAAGGTGTGGAGATCACAACGCTATATGATCCGATGCTGGCCAAAATTATCGTGCATGCGAATACAAGATCCGAAGCTATTGCCAAGATGACAGAGGCTTTACATCGTCTTCGTATATATGGAATAACTACAAATCAATCTTATATTGAAGCGTTCCTCCAAACCGAGCTCTTCCAAAAAGGCGAAGTATACACTCGCATGCTCGGTGGATTTATGCCTGAAGAACATGCGATCGAAGTGCTGGACGGCGGCGTACAGACGACGGTACAGGATTATCCGGGGAGAACTGGATATTGGGATATCGGTGTACCGCCTTCAGGACCGATGGATCGTCTTGCATTTCGGATCGGCAACAAGCTCTTAGGTAACGGGGAAGAGGCCCCAGGTCTCGAATTGACTCTTCGAGGCGGAGAATATCTGTTCAGAGATAAGATTACCTTCTGTATCACTGGAGCAGATATGGAGGCTCAATTAAATGGTAAGCCTGTAGAAATGTATTCACCGACGGTAGCACCTGCAGGTGCCATCCTTAAATTTGGTGAAGCTAAAAAGGGAATGCGAACTTATCTGCTAGTAGCAGGTGGGCTTGATATGCCGCTCACACTAGGAAGTGCATCTACTTTTACACTCGGTGGATTCGGAGGACATACGGGGAGTGCTCTGAGATCCGGCGCCGTGGTTCGTGTAGTCAGACAGACAGATGGAATAACGCTGCCGGCGCTTGCTGAAGTCTCAAGACCGATTTATATGAAAGAATGGACCATTGGCGTTATTCCAGGACCGCATTGTACTGCAGAATATCTGCTGCCTGCTTATTTGGGCCAGCTTACAGGAACGGAGTGGGAGGTTCATTTTAACAGTTCAAGAACAGGCGTAAGGTTGATTGGCCCTGCTCCAATGTGGGCGAGAGAAGACGGAGGAGACGCAGGACTGCATCCATCGAATATCCATGATAATGCTTATGCGGTTGGTGCGCTTGATCTAACAGGTGATATGCCTATATTACTCGGACCGGATGGTCCAAGTCTCGGTGGATTCGTCTGCCCGGTTACAACGGCATCAGCTGAGCTGTGGAAGATCGGCCAATTAAGTCCAGGTGATAAGGTGCGGTTTCGGCTGATTACCGTAGAAGAAGCGGAGCAGTTAAGAAGTGAGCAGGAGATGTACCTCCATTCTCTATCGGCAGGTCCCGTATTGCCGTTGCTATCTGAGCAATCCACAGGAGAATACATGCCCATTTTGGCATTTGCTGAGGATCATAGACGCTTTCCGATTACGGTGCGTTGCTCCGGAGATGAGAATATCTTGATTGAATATGGTGAGCGTGAGCTAAATCTTCTCTACCGCTTCCAGGTATATGTGCTCATGCAAGCACTGCAAGAACGCGGCGATATTCCATATATTGAAATGACACCTGGCATTCGTTCTTTGCAGGTTCATCTGGATGCTTCAATAATGACGGTAAAAGAAGCAGCAGCTCTAATTATGGATATTGACCTGCAGCTCCCGGAATTAGAGTCGATTGAAGTACCTTCCCGGATCGTGAAGCTTCCGTTATCCTGGGATGATCCAGCAACAAGGCTGGCGATTGAACGTTATCAGCAAAATGTAAGACCGGATGCGCCATGGTGTCCGAGCAACCTGGAATTCATTCGCAGAATGAATGGGCTGGGTTCCATGGAGGAGGTTGCAGAGATTGTATTTAACGCTTCGTATCTGGTGATGGGACTTGGCGATGTTTACTTAGGAGCACCTGTTGCCGTACCGCTTGATCCAAGACACCGGCTTGTCACAACAAAATATAATCCGGCCAGAACCTGGACCCCGGAAAATGCGGTCGGAATTGGGGGAGCTTACCTCTGTGTATATGGTATGGAAGGCCCTGGAGGATATCAATTTGTCGGGCGAACCGTTCAAATGTGGAATAAATTCCGGGAAACAGTCAATTTCGAACAAGGCAAGCCATGGTTGCTTCGCTTCTTTGACCAGCTTCGCTTCTATCCTGTATCCGAAGAAGAGCTGCTACAAATGAGAGAGGATTTTCCGAGAGGCGAATTCAAAGTAGAAGTTGAGGAGACAACCTTTAAATTGGGGGAATATTTACACGGGCTGGAGAGCATTGAGAACGAGTCAAGTAAATTCCGTCATCAGCAGCAATCGGCCTTTCAGGCTGAAAGAGCTTATTGGAAAAAGCTTGGTATTGCTGAGTATGTAGCTGAGCCTGAGGTGAATGCCTCATTAGGAGAAGAGGATCTGCCAGAAGGAAGTCTCGGAGTTAACAGCTCGATGTCGGGCAGTGTATGGAAGGTATTAGTGGAAGAAGGGCAGCAGGTTAAGAAAGGCGATACTATTATAATAGAGGAAAGTATGAAAATGGAGTTTCCGCAGACGGCTCCATTGGACGGAATCATCGCATCTATTTATGTTACCTCCGGTGACCAGGTACGCTCCGGCGATTGTATTGCTGCGATTACACCGATCGAAGAGGAGGCGACAGCATCATGACGATCAATGCCGTACCGTATAATATGACATTGGATTCCTTGAGAACAGGGTATTTGAAACAGCAGTTTACACCTCTTGATGTTATCGAAGCCATTATTCAGAGAGCCGAAGAGGATAAAGACAAAAATATTTGGATAATGCCACCATCCATTGAGCGCATATCATCATATATACGGCATCTACAGGATATGGATATGGCGGACCACCCATTATGGGGAATCCCCTTTGCAATAAAGGACAATATAGAGGTTGCAGGCTGGCCGGTGACGGCCGGGTGTCCGGACTATTCCTATATTCCTGCTGAGCACAGTGAAGTGGTTACGAGATTGATTGCAGCAGGAGCTATTCCAGTCGGCAAGAGCAATCTGGATCAGTTTGCGACAGGCCTGGTCGGTACTAGAAGTCCCTATGGTGAAACACATAATGCGCTGCGGGATGAACTGATTAGTGGTGGCTCAAGCTCAGGATCGGCTGTTGCGCTTGCTCTTGGGCAATGTGCTTTTTCGCTCGGTACAGATACGGCCGGCTCGGGTAGAGTTCCAGCAGCATTGAATGGATTAGTAGGCTATAAGCCAGCTGTAGGTGCTTGGCCGTCAACAGGTTTGATTCCGGCATGCCGTAGTATTGATTGCATTACAGTGTTTGCGCACAGCGTGGAAGATGCCGAGATGATAGATCAATTGGTTCGCGGAAAAAAACAAGGTGACGCCTATTCAAGAGACATTCCACTTGGAAATTCCGTAATGCCTGAGAAATGGCTGCTCCCTCAAGGGGAGGTTAGCTTCTACGGTCCCTTTGCTGCAGAATATAAGAAAGCTTGGGAAGAAGTAAGACACAGCATAACTTCTTCTGGCCTCCTCGTAGAGGAAGTAGATATTTCCTTATTTCAGGAAGCTGCAGCACTGCTCTACGAAGGACCGTTGGTAGCAGAGAGATGGTCTGATCTTGAGTCATTTATTGAAGAAAAACCAGGCTCTGCCTTCCCTGTAACAGAGCAGATACTCAGATCTGGAGCCAGGGAAGATTATACTGCAGCCGCTTTGTTCCGTGCACAGCATAGGTTAGCCGAAATCAAAGAAACAACTAGAGGAATGATGACTAATGGGGTCTTGGTTCTTCCTACATGCGGAGGCACGTGGACACGTGAGCAGGTTCGCGTCGATCCTGTTCATACCAATAGTCAAATGGGCTTATATACAAATCACTGCAACTTACTCGACTTAAGTGCAGTGGCTATACCTGCAGGGAATGCGGCTGATAACTTACCGTTTGGGATCACATTGTTCTCACTGCCTGAAGAAGAATCGAGGATGGTAGAAGCGGCGAAATGGTATCAGAAGAATGATGAGCATGTAACTGTTGCAGTGTGTGGTCTTCATATGAAAGGCATGCCGTTTGAGAAGCAAATGACCGCACTGCGAGCCGTTTTTGTTGAAGAGATCCATACCGCTTCCCATTATCAGCTGTTTAAGCTTGATACAATGCCGCCTAAACCGGGGCTTGTTCGAGTAAATCATAACGGAGCGGCAATTCAGCTTGAGCTGTGGAAAATGCCCGTCGCTTCATTTGGAGCATTTACCGCTTCCATTCCATCCCCTCTTGGCATTAGTAAGATTGAGCTAGAGGATGGGAGATGGGTGTCCGGATTTGTCTGTGAAGCTGCTGCGGTTCAAGAAGCGCTGAATATAACGTCTTCCGGCGGCTGGAGGCATGCTGTCGTTCATTCCTAAAGCATTATCACGCTATTTGATATGAAAACTCTGCCGATGGGGACAGCCTATGCCGTGTGGACAGGAATAGGGGCATCGGGTGGTGCCATACTAGGTATGATCTTTTACGGTGAACCGAGAAATATATTAAGAATGGTGTTCATTGCCATGGTGCTGGGATCTGCAGTCGGTTTGAAGCTGGTCAGCTAACAATAAATCAAATGAATAGCTTGAAGCGGCCATAATGGCCGCTTTCTTTTTGTAATATAAGGGTTTGAAACGGAATCAATATATAATAATTTCAATATATGAAAAATTCATAATAATAAAACCTAATGTACTCAGCTCATTCTCCCTTAGCATCCTAACATCGAATCTACACCTTTTCATAGAAAAAAAGCATTACACGAAGACATCATAAAATGCAAATTTGTTTTAGCAAATGCGGAAAGTTTACATAATATTTACTATGTGTCAACATAAAATTCTGCAATAATGTACTATAGACTCTGTAACTCGAGATGTATGATTTGAGGACCACATATTAAAAGAGAGGTTCTTATGAATATGACATCTTTTCTGCTCTATTGCATCATCGCGACATTTACTCCGGGGCCAACGAATATTGTCATCTTATCGACGGTACATCATTTTGGTACTAAAAAAGCGATCCAATATACATACGGAGCGACATTTGGATTTGCCTTATTGCTGTTCATTTCTGCTATATTAAATTCAGTGCTGATTACGGTGCTTCCTAGAGTAATGATTATCATGCAAGTCATTGGAAGCCTGTATATGCTATATCTTACCTATCTGATCTGTATCAAGAAGTCATCGGAGTCCGACTCCAAGCATCTGGCAACCTTTTGGTCTGGATTTATAATGCAATTTCTTAATCCAAAGGTAGTTCTGTTTACACTAACGGTAATACCCACGTTTATTATGCCTTACTATAACTCGGGAACGGCGATGACATTAAGTATCATGGTGATTACGATCATTGGATTTGCGGCATTTATGACATGGCTTATTTTCGGCGCGATATTCAAAACATTTCTACAGAAACATCAAAAGATCGTTAACCTAGTCATGGGGATCGGTCTTATCTATGCAGCATTAATGATATGGATATAAGATAGTGAGGAGGTATAGGCGGTGGAACAATTTATTTATAAAAAATCGGCAGGTTTAACCGTACTATCCGCGAATATGACGGAGTTTAAATATAAAAAACATGCACATGAGGAGTATGCCATTGGCGTAACCTTACGAGGAATCCAGCATTATCACCTGGATGGAAGCTTGCAATTATCGCATCCAAATGGAGTAATGTTCTTTAATCCAGAACAAGCCCATGACGGAATGGCGCATGATCATTCAGGGCTGGAATATGTAATGCTGTATGTGGAGCCAAGTCTTTTCTTACAAGCTGCTCAAAGAAAAGACATTGTGCGGTTTTCAACACCGATCATGTATGATCGCATGCTGAAACAGCAAATATTGAACCTATCTTATAACGTGTTAAACGAGAAGGATGAAGCGCAGAGCAATGAGTTGTTCCTATCGCTTACCGACCGTCTATTTCAAGTGGATTCAATTGCAAATGCCAAAAAAGACACCAAGCTCATCACAACAGCAAAAGAAATGATTCGTGCGAATTTAGATCAAGTACTTATGCTTGATGATATTTGTAAAGAGCTGGGTTGTTCCAAATTTCAGTTTATTCGCATGTTCAAAGCGCATACGGGAATATCCCCGTATCAATATTTTCTGAACTGTAAAGTAGAGCGCGCCAAGCATATTATTGAAATCAATAAGGATATTTATCTCGCCGTAGCTGCATGCGGCTTCGTTGATCTTACGCATCTGAACAGACATTTCAAAAGTGTATACGGACTAACCGCATTTGAATACATGACTCATATGGATGGATAGTGGGTCTGGGTATAAATCTGGAGCAGTCAATTAATGACATGGCCTATGCATGGTATAGTCCTAATCTCTCTTTTATCTCGTTTGAAATTGCACTTGGTACTTCTCGCAGCTTAATATCCGTGCCTAAGAAGAGCAGCCAATTCGTTATTTCAGTGAGCTCTTCCCCACGATTTATATTTACGAACATCTTAAGCAAGGCCGTTGTTTGATAAGGATTCGTATAGGATAGAGAGACTTTGAACGGATGATATTTTTTATACTGAGCAATCGCCTTAGGACCCAGTTCGAGAACAAGGTTAAAGGCTTCTTCCTGCTTATTTAATCTCTGAAGGATTTTTTTCTTACTTTCTCTTTTCTTCACAGGGTAGGTGATCACGTCGAGCAGTTGGTCGACAGGGATGGTCTGCCTCTTTTCCTCCTCCATATTAAAGGCTTCAATATGCCACACGCTTTTTTCACGATACAAATGCAAGAGGTATATAGGATATGATCTTATTCCCCTCCCTTCCTTAACGGTGACCAGTAAATAACTATCCAATAGCAGGATTTGAATCAGCTGTTCTAACATAGGATGCGGCAGATCGGACAGATCAAGCAGGTCAGGATTGTGAGGATTCGTACCTTCAAATTGTAGTATTTGATTCAGCACAACAAGATCCTCCTGCAGGTTCTCGGAGAGGAGAGACAGTAATTTTTCAGTTAAAGAGTGGCGACTCTTTAGATAAGGGAGTTGTTGGTTCCTTGTTGCCATAAACGCAATAAATAGAGCTTTGATCTCATTATCGGTAAAACGGATCGTAGGAAGCACAGAGTTATTCATAACAAAATAACCCCCGTCTCTTCCAACTTCCGCCACAAGCGGCATACCCATGGCTTCAATCTCTCTAATGTCTCGAATTGCTGTTGAACGTGAGATATTAAATTCCCGCATGATTTCAGAAATTGTAAATTGGGCACGGTTGTTGATATATCGCATGATGAGATTAATTCGTTCCACTTTTTTCATCCGGCACCTCTAAACAGTATCATTTTTTGACATGATTTAAGGTTATTATAAACCCATCAAGTGAAAACTTAAATTATACTAAAAAATGAAATGAAGAGGGAAGGGTGTTTATCATGAGTAATTATGTAATCGAGGAAAAAGAAAGCTTCATCGTATTAGGGATAGGGACAGAGCTAACGAGCGACTACACGGACTACGCTGGTATTAATAAGGAGAAGTCAGATTTCTGGCGTACCATTGAGCAAGATGGCAGATTTGAACGTTTAAAGTCGGTGGCTGAAAATGACTATGTATTCGCTGTAAACGAAGCAGTAAATAACAAGATGATGTACTATGCAGGTGTCATGACAGAGGCAACGCTGCCAGAACAAACCAGAGTAATCCAATTTCCTGAAGGAGAATACTTGATTGTCAGAGGAGAAGCAAATACGCCGGGTGAACTCAGCAACATGCTCACGGGTATTGCCTTCGGTCAAGTACTGCCGGAAGCGAATCATATTGCTTATGTCGGTGGACCGAATGCCACTGTGGAGATGGGAGAGCGAGAGGGCGTCTATTATGGTGAGATGTGGATTCCTGTCGTTAGAAAATAGAATGGTGAGGTGGAATAGATGACCTATATTGTAGATTATATCAATGTGTCTGCAAATGGCTTGGAGTCTTCAGCTGCAGCTGAAGCGCTCGCCGGTTTACGAGCCAATGAAGCTCGTTATTTTATGAACAAATATAAGCATGTGTTTACGGTAATCCCTGCTAGCGAGAGTCAAGAGACTCTGGATTATGTGAACCGTATATTGAGAGAAGAACGCGATATTAAGTTTGCAGCGAAGCCTTTAGAAACTTCGCGTTTCCAAGTGGAGAATATTAAGTTTGCTTATGTTTTTTACGAAAACGGTCTTTCGGTCAACGTCATGTATACAGTAGATGATCCCAAGAAGCGTGCGGTTGGATTTAAGCTGTCTGAAGGGATCGAAGTGCCGGAGGAGCTGGAAGGGAAATTTAAGTTCGCGAGGCAAAAATCGAAACTGGCAGGGACCATTCGGGGATCTTTCTTTGTGATAAAAGGAGAATATTAGATATTACTGGGACAGCTCAGCTCAAAGTCTGCTTCAATGCAGAGGAACGGGTCTGAGCTGTTTCTCGTTTTACGTTAAATTAGGTAAGTGTTTTTTTTAACTATTACAATAGCCACAGAATGTATATACAGATGGTGATTAATAATGAATCCTATAGAAATCTGATGACGTAAGAACAGCTTACCTTAATTCTAACTCCAGAAGAAGTCGTAGAGGTCATTGCCAATCTTGACCTTCGTCAGAAATTCATGGAGGCTGTTTTTGCAAATATTAAGAATAAATACGGAACAATTGAGTTATTTCTGGAACAGGAATTGGATTTTAATGAGTTAAAATTGATTCTTGAACTAAACATATTACAGTTTAATCTATACTTTGACATGTTGTTATGTATGCGCTTCCATTTTATAATCTTCACGGAAAGGAGGAATGGAAAAAGTTTACAGATATTTATCATCCTAGGACCAGCATAATTCTACAACATTACTGCAAGACAACAGATCTTATGTAAAAAATGAAAATTATGAGGAGGAAGAGTATGTTTAAACTGAGAAAGAAATTGTTAACGGCCGTATTGGCCGCATCCATGAGTTTTGGTTTATTTGCAGCAACATCGAGCGCTGCTACAGACTACTGGCAAAATTGGACGGATGGCGGAGGAACGGTCAATGCTGTGAATGGCTCAGGAGGAAATTACAGTGTGACATGGCAGAACACAGGCAACTTTGTTGTAGGTAAAGGCTGGAATACGGGATCACCTAACCGAACAGTCAATTACAATGCTGGCGTATGGGCACCATCGGGCAACGGCTATTTAACACTGTATGGTTGGACGAGAAATTCCCTCATTGAATATTATGTGGTTGACAGTTGGGGTACTTATCGGCCTACAGGAACTCATAAAGGTACGGTGACCAGTGATGGGGGCACATATGACATTTATCAAACAATGCGCTACAATGCACCTTCAATTGACGGTACACAAACGTTTACCCAATATTGGAGTGTTAGACAGTCGAAGAGACCAACTGGCGTCAATTCCGCAATTACTTTCAGCAACCATGTGAATGCATGGGCGAGCAAAGGAATGAACCTGGGAAGCAGCTGGTCGTATCAAGTATTAGCAACAGAGGGATATCAGAGCAGCGGTAGTTCTAATGTAACGGTGTGGTAATCCATAGAGCTCCAGTCTTAAGCTTGTAATTCATACAAGTATGTCAATGAACATTCGAATAGGCCCGGCATATGTTAGGCCGTTAATTGCATTCGTTTTAACGGCCTAACATGCCTGGATACAGATGCTTGTTGTCAATCTTTTTCTCTATCGCAACCACATTCTCTCGATCGAATCAAAGGAGATCTGATCCATGACTAAGCTATTCATATTTCTCTTAAGCGCAGCGATGATCTTGATCAGTGGTTGTACGCCGGATCAGACCGCTAATAGCGCCGAGCAGAAGTCAGACAACGATAACCTTGTTTTTGTTGAAGGCGGGAGTCTGAAGAATAAAGATGAATCGGTTTCAAGCTTCTACATTGGCAAATATGAGGTAACTCAGCAGGAATGGGTGGAAGTGATGGGAAGCAATCCGTCTGCATTTACGGGAGATCAGTTACCTGTCCAGATGGTGAGCTGGTATGATGCCGTTGAATATTGTAATCAGAGGAGTATCAAAGAAGGCTTAACGCCGTATTACGACATTGATAAAGAACACAAAGATACAGCCAATATAAATGATCACGATAACGTAAAATGGACAGTAACGGTGAATGAAGGTGCTGATGGTTACCGGCTGCCAACTGAAGCCGAATGGGAGTATGCTGCAAGCGGAGGAGAGGCAAGTAAAGGGTACACATACAGTGGAAGCAGCAATGCGGACGAAGTCGCATGGTACTGGAGAAATGCCGGTGATAAATACTTATCCGGAGACTGGAACTGGCCTATTATAGAGAGCAATAAGAATACACCCAAACCAATTGGTAAACAAAAGCCAAATGAAATAGGGATCTATGATATGTCAGGAAATGTTAGAGAGTGGTGCTGGGACTGGTATGAAGGCCAGGATTTCAAGAGCGGAATGCTGCGAGTGGTCAAGGGCGGTGGCTGGATCGGCGACGTTAGTAATAATGAAATCACCTTTCGAGGAAAATTCGATGCGAATGGATTCGGACCTGATCAGGGCTTTCGTGTGGTTCGTAGTGAATAATCAGGAGTCTAAGATTTTACACAAAACAGCTCAATCCTGCTAACTACTGCTTGGAGTAGGTTAACAGATTCGAGCTGTTTTTCGTTTCTACTTATATTGGTTGACCATGGTCTGTAATGATCCCATCCTTAGCATCATCATGTAACCTGCGCAGTCGGTAAGCATTCATAGCGAATTCACGGAGCTCCTCAAGGATCGTATAGTTCGCCCAGGCCCCTGCGATAGCACCGATCCCAGGTACCATTTGCAGCATTTTTCGAAAATCAATCGCATCTCGGTACTCCTTCTGAAAGGAGTCCCAATCCATGTTCTTAGAATAGTCAGCATCAGAGATCCATTGCTCCTTCTCGATATGCCAATGCTTAATGGAATCGAGCAGTCTGGCACGGTTCTCAGCACCCGAATAGGTCATCTGAAATAGCTTGAGAATAAATATTCTTTCGGAGAACTGCTTGGTGTCATAACCGTACACATGGGCTGTTTCGAACAAGTACTTCATCTTGATGCCGATTAGTGCAGGGAAGTCCACCATACTAAACATAATACCACCAGCACCGGTTCCAGCGCCTTCAGCAACCGCGATTTTTTGGTAGAGGTTAAACAATTCCTTGGCCTCCTCATCCGCAGTCTCTAGATCCAAACCATGCTGAACCGAACGTCTCGGTGTATACTCTGCGCCAAATAATGCCGTACGAACAATGGATTTAATGGTGGTCGTTATGACGGTGTGCACCTTCGGGGGAATGATGTGATTAATTCGAGTGCCGATCGTTTTCGATGTTTTTTCGAGCCATCCCGGTGGTTTAAAGAGTTGTTGTTCCCAATCTTTCACTTCCTTCTTAAGTTTAAGCTCATAATTCATTCGTGATCGCTCCTCTAAAAGTCATGACTATATTCTAATGGATACTTCGCTTTAGTGGAATAGACCTTAGCTGGTTAATGAGCCTGGGCCGAGGTCCAGTACAACTATTTATTATTGTTTCTTAGTTCAATCTATACTTCTTGTCTTGACCAAATTCGTTGCTTCCATGCACCCTAGGAGTTATAATTTCCTTACACTATTTGAATTGGGGGTCATACCGTGGCAATGTTGGCAGCAGTGCTGGATTGCTCGTTCGCTAGAACGCCTTACGCAAAGCCTGAATGGGGCGAGCTTTGTGTAGGGCGCGATCAGAAACTTTGCTAGATCGCCCTTATTAACATATCGTTTGCCGGCGTTCAGCTTTGCACCTTATACATTTTCATTACTATATAAGGGGCTGAAAGCGATGCAAACACCATTTATTCAGAATCATCAATACAATGAAATTAAGAAACAAGCGAACTTCCTATTGAAAACGATGCGTACTATTGCGGATCGGAAGGTGCTGGATACGGTCAGAAGTACGACAGTGAACAACGCGATCGAGGCTTTTGACAAGTTAACGGTTGAAGAGCGTGATCTGTTGGAGCAGTTGTCCAAGTACGAGGCGGCACATGAGCTGCAAAATTATCTGGACAGCCTGGAAGCCTATGTCGTGCCCTTTCCGAACGTAACATTAAAGCAAATTCAGAAATTGTTTCCGAAAGTCAAGAAGCTCAAAGTGCCGGATCTGGAAACAATTGATTACAAGCATACAACCTACTTGAGATGGATTGACATTGCCACGAACCGCTTGTTTATCGTGTATCCGTATGAAGGACAGCTAGTCGGTCTCGAGGGTTCAATCACACCGATAAACAAGAAGGGATACTGTATGTTCTGTAACAGGCAGCATGAGCTTGGATTCTTCAATGTCAAGACAAGAAAAGGCGGATCACCAGACAATTTCTCATCGACAGGCCAGTACGTTTGTATGGATGGGGAAGCTTGCAACCATAATATTACAAATCGTTCTTCCTTAGAAAGATTTATTCATTCTACGGGGAAGTAGAGAAGAGAAGCTGGAACTAGAATTTAATAAAAAGGTGGAGCGGACTACCGATTTGGTATCTGATCCACCTTTTTTACAATAATGTATTCGTTTTACCTAAAAAACGATGTTATTCCTTTAATGAAGGTGAAGAAACAGAATGATGAATGTAGAAGAAATGATCGCCCAGGGTACAAGTATTCGATATGAACTTGGATTGCCGTATTTTAAGGATGAGGAATATCGTGCTGAATTTCGCCCGTAAACCGACTTCTGATGGTCAGATCTATCTCTTTAATAAGAGAAACGGCATTTTGTTTCATATGTATGATGATCGTGGATGTGATGTTTATAGTCTAGATCAAGATGTCTTGTTACAGCTCTATCACTTGCATCGCAAATGGATCTTGGATTATGACCGATACGACATCGATCAGCTTTTTAATGAAGGACTGGCAGGTATTATGGAAACAGAGGAAGAGAGAGAGCTTCGACAGAATGTGAATGACAAGAAAGTAGCAGATTCCAAAATAGATCTTAGTAAAGATAACACCTGCCGATTATCTCATTATTTTGAAATACCTTTTGATAATGGGAGTAGGTTTGCAGAAGAAATTTCGCTGACGGGGTTTACGGTTCGAGAAATTTCGGCTGGTAATGAGACGGTCACGTTTGAGGTTAGTAAAATAGAAGCGTTAGCCCATATTGATTATCAAACACATCTCATGAGCTTGTACGGCAAAAAAATTTGGGATCTATACCGGGTGGAGCTATGAAAGACATAGAAAATGAATCTAATCGAAGAGGTGAATGCCTTGTATCCGCGTGCCAATGCTCTTGGTATTGTAATTCGTAATAAGCAAATCCTTGTTGAGGAGCAATCGGGAAGTCATTCAAAAGGAACAGGCACTTACTACCGCCCTATCGGTGGAACAATTGAATTAGGGGAATATTCCCAAGACACACTGGTTAGAGAGTTTTATGAAGAAATCGGTGTTGAGATCGAAGTGAAGCAATATCTGAAATGTGTAGTAAATATATTCTCGATCGATGGGAATATCGGTCATGAAATTACACAAGTATACGCCGTTCAATTTGTTGATCCGAATCTTTATGAGGTGGAGCAGTTTCAAGTCACCGAGCAAGATAAGATTACCATAACAAAGTGGATACCTGTATCGGAATTTGAACATGGAAAAAGGGTATTGTATCCTAATGGTTTAACTGAATTGCTGACAGATGACATGTTTAACTAGTAACACAGAATAGTTGTGATCCGTTATGCAATTTAAATGTAGAGAGGAATGGCACAATTTCATAGAAATGGGATGAGTTCTCGGGAGTATCTTCCGCTGAAAAGGAGGTGCCTCATTGACAGACATCTTCTAAAACATTAAGGTGTTGTAAGGACATCTTTTGTGATGAATGTAAGCGCTATATCATTCTGCTTAGACTTCTTCTATGAAACGGTGCCGATTCGAATACACCAATTATAATTCTTTCTGAGAGGGGTTTGTCAGCTATGAAATATCGGGAATTAGGAAATACCGGGATGAAGATCAGTGAAGTGAGCTTTGGAACATGGGCCATTGGCGGTTCTTGGGGAAAGACCAGTGATGCAGAAGCCTTGAGATCTCTGGAATACGCAATGGAGCAAGGAGTGAATTTCTTTGATACTGCCGATGTATACGGAGATGGTCACAGTGAGCAACTATTAGCCAAGGCAACCAAAGGCAAAGAAGACCATATCTATATTGCAACCAAATTCGGCCGCCAAGGAGATATTGCGGATCCAGATAATTATACTTATGATCAAGTATCTGCTTATTGTGAGGATAGTCTTCGCAGACTGAATAGAGAAGTTATCGATCTATTTCAAATTCATTGCCCGGCAACGGACATTTTGCAGGATGGGGCAGTATTTGAAGTGCTCGATCGTCTCAAGGATCAAGGAAAAATCCGGCATTATGGCGTCAGCGTGGAATCGGTAGAAGAGGGACTCATCTGCCTGAAGCATCCGAATGTTAAGAGTCTGCAAATCATATTCAACATGTTCCGCCAGAAGCCGTTGGATCAACTCATTCCTAAAGCTTATGAGGAAGGTGTGGGACTTCTCGTAAGGCTGCCGCTGGCAAGTGGTCTGCTGACAGGTAAGTTTACTGCGGATTATACGTTTGAAGCAGATGATCACCGCCGTTTCAATGAGAACGGAGATGCATTTAATGTAGGGGAGACCTTCGCCGGACTGGGATTTAAGAAAGGAGTGGAGCTTGCAGATCAGTTACAATGGATTGCAGAGGATCGGCCATCGATGGCTAGTGCAGCACTGCGCTGGATTCTAGATCACAAGGAGATCACTTCCATTATCCCTGGATTTAAGAATGTCCAGCAGGTGAAGGATAATCTCACGGCACTGGATACCAAGTCTTTTACAGAAGAGGAGCAACACAAGATACAGCTCTTCTACCAGGAGAAAGTCGTTGATTTCATTCGAGGCCCATACTAATCAATGAAGTGTCTCATCAGCATGCTATTGATAGGATATATAGGGATGATTCTATGAACAGTAAGTATTCCATTCCCACCAAAGCCGAAATCGGCGGAAGTAAAATTCTTATCATCGGAATTGTCGCGAGTGGTAAGACTACTTTAGCCAATAACTTATCCCAGCAACTGAGTATACCTTGGTATGAGCTGGACTCTATTGTCCATCACCTGACTCCTGCAGGCAGATCTAAACGCACGCCAGAGGAACAAATGGAGGTGATCCGGGAAATTGACGCTAATGGAACATGGATATTTGAAGGAACGGACCGGGATTCCTATCAAAGTCTGTATGAGCTGGCGGACAAGATCATTTTCCTGGATCCCCCACTATGGAAGCGGAAAATTCGGATTATGACACGATTTGTTAAACAAAAGCTTGGATTGGAAAGCTGTCACTATAACCCCGATTTGTCCATGTTAAGAAAGATGTATCAATGGACGACGGATTTTGAACAGAACAGGAATCATTTTGAGGCAAAGCTGCAGCTGTACGATGAGAAGGTCGTCAGGTTGAAAAATAGCTAAGACATCCTTCCTTAACTCTGCGTTAGACTTCATACTCCTTATCCGGATATGATACAATCAGGTCATTGTCGTTGAAATCAATGGGGGAGATGAATCAAAGTGCAAATGTTGATTGTACTTGGAAGTATACTAATGGTCATTGCCGTGGCCTTGGGAGCATTTGGTGCGCATGCACTGAAGAGCAAATTCGAAGAGGGCAAACAGAAGGTATATGAAACCGCTGTCCAATATCATCTGATTCATGCGTTAGCGATCATCGTTGCAGGTATTCTCGCGGGTCAATATCCGGAAGCAGGGCTGCTAGTGACTGCAGGGTGGTTCATGGCAGTGGGAATTATATTGTTCTCCGGAAGCTTATACATACTGAGTCTGAAAAAGATCCGATTTCTCGGTCCGATTACACCGCTCGGCGGGCTCTCCTTTATCATCGCCTGGATTCTTGTTGCTATTGGTGTGATGTAGAGATTGAATAAGTTATATTTCAGTATCATATATTTCAATGAGGAAAGTACCTATATTCATAGCGTACCTTCCTTTTTTTATTCGAAGACTCGTCTGCAGACCTATCCAAACATTGATGTTTAAAACGACAGCTTTACTTTTTTAACCCCGCTGCATAAAATGGCCCATTGATGGTGATCGTGGATAAGATTCGAGCCATTTGGTCAGGCGATTCTTCTCCTTCACTATTTAGCCATTGCTGGATTACTCCGATGTGAGCAGAGGCTATATATGAAGCTAAATAGGGAGCTGGGACAAGTAAATTCTCCTTTTTGATCAGTGGATTTGAAGGGTTTCCAAATATTTTATTCCACATAAATTCCTTCAGTGTGGTTTGGAAAGTTAAATCTCCTTTTGGACTTAAAACAGCTTTCATAAACCGCTTGTTTCTATGCAAACATTCAAAAATGGAAACAGCGATTGTAAGCGGCAATTGAGGAGTGGTTGGCTTAGAAATTTCAGTGACGATATCCGGGAATTTCTCTTCCGCCAGTTGTGCCAGTTCGTGCATAATCTCTTCCTGACATTTTCTCATTAAGTCAAACTTGTCCTGATAATGAGCGTAGAAGGTCCCACGATTGATTCTTGCCTTGGTTGTTATATCTTTAACAGTAACGGCTTCAAAGCCTTTATCCTCCATTAACTCAACTAACGCCTCTCGAATGGATTCTTTAGTACGAATAACACGAAGATCCATGTTCTGATCTCTCAAGTTCCTTCCTCCTAACCGACACATTTTTATTTCGTGTACTTTAACCGACGCTTCTGCTAATTCTGATTATTGGATTAGAATCCATCTCCAACTATAATAAGGATCAGATAAACAACACGTTGTTTATTATATTATTCGGAAAGTGAGAGGATTTCAATCCTATGTTTAAAAACAAACTTTTTATAATGGCACCCGTCATTGCCTTGGTTGTTGTGTTTATTTTTTCATTAACGTTATTTCCAACTGTACAGCCACAAGCTACCCATTTACCTATTGCGATTGTTAATGAGGACGAAGGGGTGGAAGTTCCAGGTCAACCTCAAATGAATATGGGTCAAACAATCGTTGACAATGTTCAGAAATCGATAAGTACAGAAGAGGATTCACCAGTTGAATGGATTGAAGTATCCGATGCAGCAGCTGTTCAGCAGGGATTAGATGAGCAAGAATATTATGCAGCCTTAGTTATTCCGCGGGATTTTAGTGCTAAACAAGCATCTTTGCAGTCACCAGATCCTTCATCTCCTGAGGTGCAAATCTATATCAACCAAGGAATGCATATGGCAGCATCCTCTGCAGCGAGTCAAATATTGAGTGGAATCATTGACAACATGAACGTGAATATTCGCAATCAACTACTTGAAGGCTTTGAAGCACAAGGTCTGACCTTGACAACAGAACAGGCCGGACTATTAGCAGTGCCAATTGTCAAAAATGTGATTAATGTCAATGAAGTTGGTGAAAACAGCGCCAACGGTAATGCTCCGGTATCTCTGTTTCAGCCCGTATGGATCGGAAGCTTGGCAACGGCTGCAATTATTTTCATGGCCTCTAGCAAGATGCTGTTCCGTACCAAGAAAGAAAGTCTAATGCTAAAAATCGGACAGATCTTAATTGGAGCTGCTGCAGCGGTGGTGATTGGCTTCGGTCTAACTTGGATTGTCGATGGTATGGTTGGATTGAATATTCCGGACTTCTCAGATACCGCTCTATTCTTATCCATCACGGCATTTAGTTTCTTGTTAATGATATTGGCTGTCATTTCTGTAGTCGGCTTTAAGGGGATTGCCATATTTGCCTTATTACTTTTCTTCGGGGCACCTTTATTATCACTTGCTCCTGAAATGATGTCTCCGTTCTATCATGATTACATTTACTCCTGGCTGCCGATGCGCTTTATGGTAGAAGGACTTCGACCATTGTTGTTCTTTGGTGAAGGTCTCAGCTGGAACGCTGATCTCTCGGCCCTTGTGTGGATTGGAATTGTAAGTATGTTAGTCATCCTTGCTACTGCTCTGAGAGCCGTGAAAGTACAAAAAGAACAAATCACGGAATCTGCAAAATAATCATCAGGATGAACAGGTGAAACAGAATCCATTCTGGTTCACCTGTTCATATTTTTTAGGTGTATCTGTCTCGACTTCATTAAATTAAGAAATACCGACAGAAATTCGGATAATAAAGTTATTATGATCCTTTTCTGTAACATAATTGAGCAGTTCGTCCTCATACACATGCCCCGTGATCCTCTTATTTTGGTCCGCGATAAACTGGGAATCACATCTTCGATCACCGCATTGATTATTGTCTTTACGCTGGCGGCCTTTATTCAGCTATTCCTGCCTTCATCTCATCGTGTAGAGCGTGTGGATAGAACATCGCCTTTACGTGGCATCAGAGAAGGGTTTGCATATGTAATGAGTAATACAAATTTGAAGCTCATTGCTTCAGTGCGATGATGATCCAAGAGATCAAGGAGGAGTATATTGGAAGAAAAAATGGAATTATGATTCCGCTCCTAATGGGCGGCATGCTGCTCGGAAGTGCATCCTCAGGATTTATTGTGAATCAGTTGGATCTTATGGGTACCTACTTCCTGGCAGCCGCCATCACCTTATCTTGTGTCATTTTTACACTTCGTTTAAAGACAAATCCTATGAAGGATGATGTTATGAGTAATGTATAACCCAAAGAAGCGCGGGGATGCTCCTTGCGCTTTTTCGGCATTTCAGCACTCTTTATGAAACTTGGCGGTACCTTCCAGGATCGTATTCAAATACTGCTCAGACCTGTTTAATTGATTCTTGAGATCATCTATTTTTTTGACTTTTTGCTTAACGAGCTTAAGCTTGTCCTCATATGATAAGTTAATCTCCTCATTAACTAGCAGACTGAGCTCTTCTATTGAAAAATCCGCAGCTAATAGTGCCTTCACATCGTTCAGATACGCGACAACATCCTCAGAATATACACGATAATTATTCATATCCCTATACATATATCTGTCGGGGATCAGGTCTTTACGTTCATAGAATCGTAAGGTTGATATCGGCAGACCCGTTAATTTTGAAACATCATTTATTCGCATCATGCTCCCTCATTTACTTCTTGCTATGAACCTAGGTTCATAGCTCATAATGTGATCATGATAACGAACGACATGTAAATTGTCAAAAAAATCTAACGTTATCTAAAAGGAGAGAGTCATATGTTCAACCATGTTCAAAATAATGATTTCACGGATATCGTGAAGGGACGCCGTTCTGTTCGCAACTATGATGAGAGTTATAAAATTTCAAGAGAAGAAATTAAGGAAATGATATCCGAAGCTAGTCTTGCTCCTTCCTCTGCGAATATGCAGCCTTGGCGTATAGTGATCGTGGACACATCCGAAGGAAAAGATAAGCTTACACCATTAGTACAATTCAATACACTGCAAAATAATAGTTCCTCTGCAATGCTATTGATTTTTGGGGATACCCAAAGCTATTTGTATGCCGAAGAAATATATAACACAGCGGTAGAACAAGGGAAAATGCCACCTGACGTGCGAGATCGTCAGCTTGAAACCATATTGTCCATTTTTCCTACGCTTACAAAAGAAATGAAGGTGGAGATAGCGAAAATTGACAGTAGCCTTTTTGCCATGCAGCTTATGCTAGTCGCTCGCGCACATGGATACGATACGAATCCAATGGCAGGCTTTGAAGCAGATCAGTTAGCAAGGGCTTTTGATCTAGATGAGGAACGCTATATTCCGGTCATGATGATATCCATTGGAAAGGCCAAGGAGGAGGGCTATGAATCCGTTCGATTAGGCTCTGACAAGTTTACATTCTGGGCATAATCTTCTTAATAAGCGAATAAGGCTGCTGATGATTCAGCAGCCTTATTCGCTATGCAGGATTGTTCAATGACAACATAGAAATATATTATTTTACATTTATTGGCGAAAGGTAGGTACCATCATCACTACCAGAATGAACAAAAGACAGTTTATTGAGATGACTGTGAGAGAGGAACGGTCTGTCATTCTCAGGATTAAAGATCAGGATGAATTTATTCGTGGCGTTTCTAAAAGTATGCAGAATAGCACCTTGATCATAGAATCGGAAGAGGGCAGAAGTCTGCAATACAAGATTAGTGATATTATTGATGTGTTTGCAGTTAAGTTTGTGGCTCCCGCTCAGTTGTCCATCCAATCTCACTATGTCCAGTCGAATGATAGCGAAGATGATATCGAGAATTTGGTACACCAATTCCATCATTTGAGTGAAGATGATCAGAATCAATTAATTACAAGGTTATCACATATCTTTGAGAAGGATGTGGTTATTTCAACATTAGAGCTGAAGACTTACAGTCCAGCAGAAATTCTCCTGCTTACAGATATTATAAATGGATATATTCTAACTTTAAGAACACCTGATTTATATTCTATATCTAATTCAATCAATATGATGGATTTGCCCTCAAATACGGGAGGAAGAATAATACTTGAAAATACCGATAAAGAGTGAGCATCGCTTGTATGGTGCCTGGATCGTATCTATGGCAGCGACGTTTGGAAGCTTGTATTTCAGTGAAATCAAAGGATATACTCCATGTGATTTATGCTGGTATCAGCGTATTTTTATGTATCCATTGACTATCATACTCGCGATCGCCTGTTACAATAAGGACCGTTCCATTACACGTTATGTCCTCCCGCTGTCATGGATAGGAGGATGCATATCTCTATTTCATATCCTGTACCAACGTTTCCATACTTTCTTTGAGGATAATTCTATCGTAGCCTGCGGCCCAACGCCTTGTGCGAGTAATTATTTTGTATGGTTCGGTTTTATTACCATTCCGGTCTTGGCATTCACTGCATTTATACTTATTATTCTGTTGTTATGGAAGCTGCCACAGATTGAAGAGGAATAAGAATATAACGAAGAGAGATCATGGACCATGGTCTCTTTTCATCGCTCCATTATAATATTCAGAATATCCTCTATATTATAAACATCGTTATTAACTCTCCATTCATTTGCTTCCTTTAACAGATAAATTGTTCCTTCCAGATCCAGGGTATCTTCAGCCATTGAAAGTGTACCCGTATAATCAAGTTCAATTTGGGTCTCTGCTACGTTTCTCTCAGTAAATTCAAGATTAGTCAGATGAACTTCACTTTCTTTTTTACGTGCTAATTGAGATCCTGTGATAAATAATCGGGTCTTAGTCGATCTGTCATGGAAGGTTTCCGTTGTTAAAGGCTCCATTACTTCATATTTTTCAGTTATTAATTGATCTGTAACCTCACTGATCTGAGGACTTTCCAATTCAGCGAGCTTATATTTCTCTGCACTTTCAACCGCGTTCGATACATTCGAATTAGTGCATGCGGAGATTACAAATAGCAGTGTAAATAGCACAGTAAGCATTATGTAACGATGTTTTTTCATAAATTAGCTCCTCCCCTAATCGTTAGTAGATATTTTACCATAATCAGGTAATAGGAACACAATTGCTCTCGTGCTAAATCTGGCCGTTTGATATACTAAACAGAGCAAAAAGTGTACATGGAGATGAGAATACGGCGGGGGAATCTATCAACCTACAAGCTTGAGAATAGGAGCATCCATATCTATACACCGCCTACATATCATAAGGATAATTCAGTTGCGTTTCCTGCGGTAATTGTACAGGATGGCGACTATTTGTTTACAGGCTCGATGGAAGAATTAGAGGCGGATTTTGCTAGTGGTACAACACAAGAGGTACTATTTATTGGGATCGAACCGAACAGGCGCGATTGCGAATATACCCCATGGGAGGCAGGACTTGAAGTCTTCGGAGGAGAAGGGGAAACATACTTGGAATTATATCGCTGTATGCTGCTTTTCAAGAGCCAGACCACTTTGGACGATTCATCATGATGTTCAGCATCTCTATGGTATAATAAATTCGTTGTGTTTGTGGAGAGTAGTACCTTTACTCATAAGATGTACGTTTATACATGTATGTCGGCGAGACGGGGGGTGTAGGACGGGATAATCTGCAATTGTCCTGGAGACCGACCCAGAAGGTGTCCACATTCACCAATATTTTAACAAGTATTTCCCACGTGGAATGAGGTTTGCATACCCGGGTCCCAATGTGAATTAGCGAGCTTAGTATACTTCAAATTAGGATTAGGGAAAATAATAAGATGAAAAAATTTAGATTAGGAGCGTGTAGAAGATGGTTGGAGTAGAACTGGATATGGTCGTAACAGACAGCTTAAAAGCACTGGAATTGTACGGGAGTATATTCGATATCGAGCTTGTGGAAGCTTCAAAGCTTCCTCGAGGTGAAAATGAGGTGGTTTTTACTCTATATGGCGTCCGCTTTCATCTATTGGATGAGAACCCGAAATTTCATTTGATTGCACCAACTCCTGAGCATCCTAAAACGAGCTGGGTAAATGTCACCGTTCTCAATATTGAAGAGACATACACCAAGGCGATGGAATTAGGCTGTACAGAAATACAGCCGGTAACAGTGATGGCTGACTACGGCGTATCTAATGCGATATTTACAGATCCGTTCGGTTATGTATGGATGCTGCATCAAGTATATAAACAGGTTAGCCATGAAGAACGAATTAAGCTATGGGAGGAAAAAAAGGGAGAATTACCTTCTAATTAAGCTCGTCAATTTAATGTCGCTGCGATATATACTTTCAAATAAATAGTCTTACAAGCTTCCTCCTACGAATAGTATATAACGATGTAATGTTGCTATCTAAGGAGGAGGCATATGTTAACTAGTGCTTATATTGCCTATATGCTGCTTGGTTTGTCGCTCGCCGCTCCCATTGGCCCTTTGAATGCAGCTCAATTAAATATTGGGATTAAGCGTGGTTTCTTTCATTCTTGGGTATTTGGTCTTGGGGCTGTACTTGCAGACATAGCTTACATGCTGCTTGTGTATTTAGGTGTGGTTCATTTTCTGGACACTCCGTTTGTTCAGACGTTTCTATGGTTATTCGGCTTCTTTGTATTGGTCTATACCGGTGTGGAAAGTCTGCTGAGCAGCGTTCAAATTAAGGAGTCAGTTACTTCAGAAAGGGAGCCTCTTGGCAGATCGTTTCGTTCAGGATTTTGGATGTCCTTGTTTAATCCCATGTCGATTCTGTTCTGGCTCGGCATATTTGGTTCCGTTCTTGCACAGGAAGCAGCCGCCAAAAGTGCATCGCAGATCGTACTGCTCAGCCTGGCTATTATCATCGGTGTCCTTGTATGGGATTTTACGGTAGCTGCGACATCAAGTTTTTTTCGTAAATTTCTAAGTAATACGCTGCTGAGAGGAATATCCATCATATCTGGGCTGTTTTTAATAGGCTTTGGAATTCATTTTGGAGTACAAGCCGTCAAGGTTCTATTTTTCTAGCATTTTTAGAATTTTGTTTAATTTTGATCTAATGGTTTAATTACAAATTAGAAAATTGTAAAAAACCTTTAGATTAGGAGTGATAGGATGTTCCGTCATCAGAAAGAATTGCAGTTTGAAGTAAAGGTTGATCGTCCAGATCCGATGCTGGCACGTCAGGTACAAGAAGTACTTGGAGGCCAGTTCGGAGAAATGACCGTCATGATGCAGTATTTGTTCCAAGGCTTTAATTGCCGAGGTGAAGAGAAGTACAAGGATATGCTGATGGACATCGGTACCGAAGAAATTGGACATGTTGAAATGCTCTGTGCATTAATCAGTCAGTTGCTTGACGGTGCATCCCCAGAGGCTCAGGATGAAGCAGCAAAAGATCCAGTGACCGCAGCAATTATGGGTGGGGTTAATCCACAGCATTTGCTAGTGAGTGGTCTTGGTGGACTACCAAGTAATTCAAATGGTGTACCATGGAACGGTTCTTACATTGTAGCCAGCGGCAATTTGCTCGCAGATATGCGTTCTAACCTTCATGCCGAAAGCCAAGGCAGACTTCAAGTGGCGAGACTATACCACATGACAACGGATGAAGGTGTTCGTGCAACATTCCGTAAGATGCTTGCACGTGACCGCTACCATCAGTACCAATGGATGGCGGCTATCCAAGAGCTGGAGGAGAAAAATGGAGTTGTCGTTCCAGCAACCTTCCCTCCGGAGGCAGAGTTAGAGTCACAGCCCGAGGCTTATGAATTCTGGAATCTGTCTGAAGGCAATGAATCTTCCGAAGGACTGTGGGCTACGGGAAGCGCTCCTGACGGAACGGGTAATTTTGTCTATGTAGCAGAACCGGTCGCTAAAGGCCAAGTATATAAACCTGCTGTTCCGCCAGAAGCCATCCATCATGATCTGAATCCACAGAACAAACTATAATTTGAGTAAAAAGTAACATTGACTAACAAAAAACCTTGCATTTGCATCCCTTGCAAATGTAAGGTTTTTTTGGTGTCTAACCGGCGGATATAGGGGCAGGACAAAAGTTTAAGAAGCCTATTAAATTCCTTTCTTCATGGCAGGATAGGTTACAAAAACTTGGATACGATCCTCATGTTCATTTGCAATTCAACCACAAGAAGGTCTGTGGTTGGCAAATCATCGGTTCTGTCATTATTGCATCAACGATATTTGGTGGATCCATTTATTTAAATCCTTTTATCTTTATGATAGGTTATTCCATCGATTTCACTATGTGGGATACTGTGGTTGATATCATTATTCTTTTTCCCTATGAAGGCAACGAATGCTCTTTAATTGATCGAATATACATACATATAAGGAAGAATAAACACACATAGCCCTTTCGAGCCATCATCAAGATCGAGAGTACAACGTATGATATTTAGATGATTACGATTAGTGAAGGAGAGCTCAATATCATATGGACCAACTTTCGAATAAACGCCATTCTATGAACCCTAGACAAACAGACAACTATCAGCGAACGAATCTCAAAATAACGGGAATGACATGTGCCGCATGCTCTGCGCGTATTGAAAAAGCGTTATCCCGATTAAACGGGGTCCATCAAGCTCATGTCAATCTTGCCACGGAAGAGGCTAAGGTTGAGTACAATCCAGGAGAGGTTAATGTGGAGACTCTTCGGAGCAAGATTGAGAATCTGGGCTACGGTACGGCGACGACAGCCATTGACTTAGAGATTGCAGGCATGACATGCGCCGCATGCTCAGCCCGAATCGAAAAAGGACTCAGTAAGCTTCCGGGAGTGATGCGTGCAAATGTGAACCTGGCATTAGAGTCAGGGCATGTTGAGTTCATATCAGGAACACTCAAAGGTTCAGATCTTATCCATCTAATCAGGCAATTGGGTTATGAGGCATATGTCAAAGCAACAGAGGAAGAAGCACTTGCCCTGCGAGAATTGGATCTACAGCGAAAAAAATGGAAGTGGATCTTGTCAGCGCTGCTTACTTTCCCTCTATTGTGGTCAATGGCTTCCCATTTTTCGTTTACCTCCTGGATATGGGTACCTGACGTGTTTACGAATCCTTTAGTTCAATGGCTATTGGCGACGCCTGTACAGTTCTATTTAGGCGCCACATTCTATCAAAGTGCCTATAAAGCGTTGAAAAACCGAAGCGCTAATATGGATGTGCTTGTCGCACTTGGGACAAGCTCGGCTTATTTGTATAGTGTATATCTAATATCCGTGAGCAACTCCGGCGGTATATTTAATCATAATCACGAGGCAGTAAATACGACAAGCCTTGCTCCAGTCCATCTCTATTTCGAAACGAGCGCCGTATTGATCACACTAATTTTGTTCGGCAAATGGCTGGAGGCTTTGGCCAAAGGCAGAGCTGTAAAGTCGATCCGTAGATTGATGCAAATGACTCCGCGAACTGCACGAGTCGTTCGAAACGGTGAGATCATTGAAATCCCTTCCGAATATGTGCTCTCCAATGATCTTGTTCTTGTGAAGCCGGGTGAGAAGATTCCAGTGGATGGAATCGTGGAGGAGGGAGCCTCCTCCGTAGACGAATCCATGCTAACGGGCGAGAGCATTCCGGTGGACAAGAAGTTGGGTGATCCCGTAGCTGGAGCAACGCTAAACATAAATGGCCGTCTCATTATACGTGCGACCCAAGTAGGTGCTGAGAGCGCATTGGCACGGATTATCCATATCGTGGAGCAAGCTCAGGGCTCTAAGGCTCCAATCCAGCGTGTTGCTGATGCCATTTCTGGTATATTCGTGCCTGTTGTAATTAGCCTGGCTGCGATCACATTTATATTTTCCTTATTCTTCGAAAGCTCAGGCAATTTTAGCTTAGCTCTGGAAAAGGCAATTGCTGTATTGGTCATTGCCTGTCCATGCGCTCTCGGCCTAGCTACACCAACATCCATCATGGCTGGCTCGGGTCGCGCTGCTGAATACGGTATTCTGTTCAAAGGCGGGGAGTACCTTGAGAATGCAGGTTACATCCAGACCGTCATACTAGATAAAACAGGGACTCTCACTCATGGAAGACCTATCCTAACCGATGTGATAACTTCACTTGATTGGTCCTCGAACGAAATGTTGAAACGAGTGGGAATTGCGGAGTTAAGCTCTGAGCATCCAATCGCTCAAGCCATAATGGAAGGTGTTGAGGACAGAGGCATAAGAATCCTACTCAAGCCGGAACAATTCGAGAATATTCCAGGTTACGGTGTTCGCGCTCGGGGTTACAGCCAGAATATTCTCGTTGGAACACGCCGACTGCTTACTGATGCTAAAGTGCGGATTCCTTCCGAAGCATTGGTTCAAATGTCTGAGCTTGAAGGCCAAGGAAAAACGGTGCTTCTAGTGGCAATAGATCACAAATGGGCGGGAATGGTCGCTGTCGCAGATACCGTGAAAGAAACTTCCGCACAAGCCGTTAGCCGACTTCAAGCAATGGGGATTAAAGTGGTATTAATGACGGGGGACAACGAGCGCACTGCTCTGGCTGTTGCTAGTCAGGTTGGAATCTCCAAAGTCATTGCAAATGTTCTTCCTGAAGAGAAGGCGGCAGAGGTGAAGAGGCTGGAGCAATTGGGACATAAGGTAGCCATGGTAGGAGACGGAATCAACGATGCTCCCGCACTTGCCGTTTCTGATGTGGGTATGTCCGTAGGCACAGGTACAGAAGTAGCTGCAGAGGCAGCAGATGTTATACTCATGCGTGGAGATTTAAATAGTGTCGCTGACGCTATTCAATTAAGCAAAAGAACGATGCGTAATATTAAGCAAAATCTCTTTTGGGCTCTTGCCTATAATGTAGTAGGTATTCCCATCGCTGCTATTGGCTTGCTGGCTCCGTGGCTGGCGGGTGCAGCGATGGCGTTCAGTTCCGTTTCGGTCGTGCTTAATTCCCTGCGTCTTCAAAAAATGAAGCTATAACGGGATGCTCTTGAGTTAAAACAAATTGGCAGCCAATTTAAAGCACAGCGATTTCAGGATTTGGATGAATGGTTTGATTCTGTTCAGTGGTCTGTGGGAGGATCGGCTCGATCGATTCGAGGAGTATATGCTCGACCCGAAGAGAAAGGAGCAGACATAACAGGGATCAACACTTCGTACAACTGTGATACCTGTCCTCATTATCGCAGGTGGGATGACCAACCTATAAAGAAGTATATTCAGAGATGAATGCAATCTCAAATGACTGAATCGTTTTCATCTTCGAGTAAATACAAAACAAGGGCTGGAAGCAGGTATTAACCTGTTCCTGCCCTTATTACTTACTTTACAATTACGGCTCAAAGCCCCAACTATGCTCATTGCTCAAATAACCGGAACCTGTTCATTATTTACAAACCCGGTAACTTGACTTGCCATTGGGAGAGGGTAATATTCTGCTGAATATATCAAATGACACATTTACAGGTGAGAGGGAGGCGCTTGGTGATGGATTATTGGAATTGTAAATTTGGAAGCTCATCTAATGTGATGACATAATCACTTTGATATAGCGTTGTCAATGTGGCAGGATAGTTGAAAGCAGAACTCATCAGATGCTCGCCATACCATGGACAGAAGTAGAGCCATCCTGACTTCTCTTCAACTAGATTCTGTAAGCTTGGAACAGTGTCATTCTCGGTCATGGCCACCATCTTCGTACCGTTCGTCAGATCAACCAGCTTATAGAAAATCGAGGTGATGGCATCCTCATTCGGGACGCCGGACAAACCATCATCACGGTTGTAGATTGTATTGTATTTGTCATAACCGACTAGATCAACTTGATGATCACCTGGGTACCATGCCGGAGAAGTGCTGTATACGTAGCTGTTGTAAGTCCAGATCAAGTTGTGAAGCTCATATGTTTCCGTAAGCTCAGTATAGAGCAGATCCCACAGATCTTTGTACACTTCTGCACCTGCGGAAGCCCACCAGAACCATGCACCTTCTCCATTTAGTCCACCGTTGCCCTCCGCCTCATGATAAGGACGGAAAATAACAGGGACATTGTTATCTTGCAAAATTTGTAGTTGTTCTGCGAGATCCTCAATAGTCATCATCACATACTGGTACTCTTTCGTACCGGGAACAACGGCATTTGCTGTATTAAAATTGGTCTCAGTTGGCTTATAGGTGGCATCCTTCCAATCTACAGTCTGTCCGAGCTGATAGGTAGTGAAATTCTTGGGTACATTGATATGCCAAGCGGCTGTCGCGATCCCCCCTCGACTGTTTACCCAATCAATCATCCGATCGGTTGTGCCATCCTCCCAGCCGTACAGCGGATTATAATTCATGAAGTCAAAGCCGCGGATGGCTGGATACTTGCCCGTTAAATCATTGATCCATTCAAATTCCAGCTCATAATCGCCGTCATTACCACCTCCATATATCTCCTGCTGACCCGAGATAATATGGTTACCATACACTTCTGTTAAGTAATTCATAAGAAGCTGAGTCTCAGGTGTGGCTTGAGAATCTGTGAGGACAGGCTGTACATCCAGGGGATCAAGATCAGCATGATCTACAGTGAAGGAGTCGAAATATGCAAATCCCCAGCCTGCTTTCAATTGAATCGTATTGCTTCCTTCGTTTAGTTTAAAAAATCCAAAATTGTAATCGGACCATGTAGTCGCGTAGGGCAGCATAAAAGTTGCTTTCGTTACACCATTCACCGCCAGTGATTGTTGCCTGCCGTCAGGACTTACCTCCTGCATATACCGTGAAGAGATTTCATACATGCCTGTCTCTGGAACAGTCACATTGAAGGTAATCGTCCCGGAACCCTGCATCCAGACAAATCCATCACCCGTGTATCCAGGCTTAGGTTGGCCGTAGATTTCCGTGACCACTTGAAGATCGGAGCTAAGCTGAGCGTTTTCGCTTTCGATTGTGAAGAGCGGAGCATCTGCCTGAGTAGGGACTGCCATTAACCCAAGGAACAGAGTAAATGCCAGCAGTATTGCGCTTGACTTTTTGAACAATTGTACCATTACCATCTTTCCTCCATATATAATATGATGAAGAATTGATTCTCTGCTCGGTCATGGATGCGCTTTCAAAATAAACATATCATAACTGCCAAAAATTGTTAATATATGTAATTTGTGATTTTGAATATGTATCTCCATATTCAGAATACTGCAGTGATCTTTATATGAGGAATGAGTGAAAAGCGAGTATTGAACCTTAGTATGGTGTAATACATATTATGGAATCACAAAAGTGCTTAAGGCTAGGTTTCAGACACCATAGCTCTTTCCTGTGGGTCCATTAAGATCGAGATCGAAAGGAGAGATGAAGTTGAAAAAGAAGCATCCCTTCTGGATAGTTGTTCCACTCTTCGTCTTGGTGATTGTCATTACCGCTTGTTCAGGGGAAGCAGGACCAGTGACGAAACCGGTAACAGAAGATTCTGAAGATCTACCATCTTTGTCTCCTTCAACCGAGCAGGAGTCTCAGGTAGAGATGAATCGCGAAGAAACCAAGAGCTTTGAGATGATGACGGCCGAAGGTAATCAGTCACTTGATGGGCGCTTGAATCACGGTGAAGGATTTAGTGTGTATGTGTTTGAGAAGTTTACATTTGATGCAGCTACCGGCCGCTTGAGTTTAAGCAGCAATCCAGATTACAGCGTGGAAATTGAACCGTTACCAGCCGATTATGATTTGGATCAGCTTGAAGCTGCAGCGATTGAAGAGTTGAGTCAAATAGGAGAAGTATCTGATTATAGCGGTGAGTTGGTCGAACATCCTCTTCGTTCAGCTAAGCTTTACCTTCAAGCTTCCGGGGAGAATGGGATCAGCGATTATATGGTGTGGACATCAGAACAAGGGGATGCTTTTGAGTTCCGCCTTCATAATCCGAAAGGAGAAGAGGCTTCCGATTTCGCAGGACCCGTTATTGTTTCCCTATCGACCGTACAAAAGGATATGTAGCGTAGTTCATGTTATTCCAGAAGAGTTCGAAGCTAAAAAGATAGATTTAATAATGGATGTAATTAAATTATAGAATAAAATAACGAAATAGTTTAAAAAAGCAGTGATCTGAATGATCAACTGCTTTTTTAACAATAAACACAATTTAGTCCTTATATGGAACGTAAAACATACTTATTGGATTAGCTTCATACGAAACAATTTTGCCACGGCTTCCGTTCGATTTTTACTGTTGGTTTTGAGCATGACGTTCTTTAAAAAGTATTTAACCGTGGCTTCCACAATATGAAGGATGCTGCTGATTTCTTTTGTCGTATAACCATTGGAAATGTATTGCATAATGATAAGCTCTTTATCCGTAAAATGAGTTGTCTTCCCGTATTTTGTGATGTTAAGCATATGTACACAACTTTCACTGAAGCTGCGGATTTCTTCTAACATTTCCTTGGTCACTTCATACTGTACATTCACACCAGTCATAAATCCAACGACAATGCCATTTACCGAAAAAGGGATCATCAACATATCGTGGACAGGCTCGGACAGCACAAACTGATTACCAATGGACAACTGAAATTTACTGTCCGAGAAGAAGCACACTTTGTTCTCTAGAATACCTTCGTGAACATAAGAATTAATTGTGATGACTTGGTGTATGTGTGCAATCGATTGAACATTCGAGTTCTCATAAGTTAGGATCCCGCTGAACGTGCCGTTAAAGCTCGAATATTGAAACAACTGCATGATACGGCAAGGGAAATGCTCATAGAATATTTTCATCATCTCAAAAAGACGTTCATTCACTGAATAGGATTGTGGGATAGATATTAGCTGCTCTTTCCAACTTTTCATCTGTTTAATCTCCTCCTAATAATAGATTATATCCAACTGACTATCCTAAAGTATAGTGAATTTCCCAAAAGCTATACTTTTACATTTCAAGAAGTTGTACATAAAGATAAGTGTTTTTAAAAGAAAGTAAACGGTATCATTAATAGTGTTCAAAAAACGACATTACGGGGGAGATTGTATGAAGATTAAAGCAGCGGTATTGAATGGACTTCACCAGCCTTATGAAATAGAGGAGCTAGAGTTAAGCGAAATTCGTGACGACGAAGTACTCGTGAGAATCGTTGCATCGGGCATGTGCCACTCTGATGATGTGGTACGCAAAGGCTATACAGAATATCCGATGCCGATTGTGCTTGGTCATGAAGGGTCTGGGGTTGTTGAGCAGGTAGGCAAAAATGTTGTTGGCTATGAACCAGGAGATCAGGTCGTTATATCGTTTGGTTATTGCGGACATTGTGACAGCTGTCTTACGGGTCTGCCGGCATCATGCGATGACTGGAATCACATTAACTTCCATGGTAAACGGGATGACAACACGCCTTATCTGATCAAAGCTGATGGTACACCGGTAACCAGATTCTTTGGACAATCGTCTTTCTCAACGCATACTATCGTGAGTCCGTCCAGCTTAACTAAAGTGGATAAATCGGTTGATCTTCGTTTAGTTGGCCCGCTGGGCTGCGGGTTCCTGACAGGGAGTGGAACCGTGTTTAATGGATTGAAACCTGAACCTGGAACAACTATAGCTATCTTCGGTACGGGTGCAGTTGGCTTAGCTGCAATGATGGCAGCCAAAATTTCAGGTTGCACCAAAGTCATTGCGGTCGATATTCATGATCATCGCTTGGAGCGGGCTAAGGAGCTTGGCGCGACACATGCGATTAACAGCAAAAATGTGGATGTGAAGGAAGCCATCCTCGAACTGACAAATGGAAAAGGTGTGAACTACAGTGTGGACACTACCGGTGTCAATGCAGTCGTACGCAGCTCCATTGAAGTTCTGGCTGTCGGTGGATCTGTAGCCCCGGTTGCTGCTGGGCGAGATATGGAGATTAACACAACCAATGACTTTACAATGCAAAACCGTAATTTGGTTGGTGCCCGAATGGGCAAGGCAGTTCCTCAGCTCTCCATTCGTCAAATGGTGGAATTCTACAAAGCAGGTAATTTTGCTTTTGACAAGCTAGCAAAATTATATAAATTCGAGGATATTAACTTAGCAGCAGAGGAGTCACTTTCTGGACAGGTCATTAAACCGATCCTGATCATTGATGAGACTTATGTACCATTGGATTAACTTCTTCAAATAATCTTATAAATGCTGGAACTTTACTTCAATACAATTCGATCATTTATTTTGGAATATGACTGAAAATGTGATATTGAGAAATAAATAAAGGGATCGAGCTATGACTAACTCGATGTAGCAAGACTCACCTGGGTACAATTTTAGGTTCTGTATGTGCTGCCGCATGAATAAATGCGGCTTTTTTTTATATCGAATGATGCTTATATAATTCAGTTGTTAAACAACTCATTGTCCGATCGGAGGATCTATCTGAACAATTTGTATCTTGGCTCCAAGCATAAATAAACATTTACATGTATCAAAGGTTCTGTATGGATGATAATATTTGCGCAGCAATCAATGTATAAAGCGCTTCCAAAAACATCTTGTTAATTTCAATTGGAATATGGTAGAATCCACTCATCGGCTGGAGTGTATATACATTAAAGGATATAAAAGTTAATACATGCAAAGTCGAAGGGCCACGTGGAGAGGAGGGAAAATACAAAGACTGCTTTCTTAGTTCAAAGATTGTGTTGAATTTGAATTTTTATGGCCATTTGCGCAAACGTTTGCGCTCATTTCAATTTCAAAATGAAGGCAAAATAGTCGTAGAGGAGAGATGATTTTGTTCAAGAGCATCAAAACCTTAATTTCATTCCTTGTCTGTTTAGTTTTGCTATCTTCAATAAGTATTACACAATCGAACCTGGACACGGTTCAGGCTAGTGAACAACAGACACTTGCAAGCTCTCCAGTAAATGGAACAATGATGCAGTATTTTGAGTGGTATTTGCCTAATACGGGCGAACATTGGAACAACTTGAGATCGGATGCACAGTATCTTAGCAATCTAGGTATAACAGCTGTTTGGCTTCCTCCAGCATATAAGGGCCAGGCTGGAAACAATGATGTCGGCTATGGTGTCTATGATCTTTATGATTTGGGTGAATTTAATCAAAAAGGATCGACTCGAACAAAATACGGGACCAAAAATCAACTTGTAAGTGCAATTAATGAGCTTCATCAAAATAACATTCAGGTTTACGGCGATGTGGTCATTAATCACAAGATGGGTGCAGAGGGTACTGAATTCGGTAATGCCGTTGAAGTCTCGCGAACGAACCGTAACCAGGAGACGTCAGGTGCATATAACATACAGGCGTGGACGAAATATGACTTTCCGGCACGTAACAATGCATACTCTTCGTTTAAGTGGCGCTGGGAGCATTTTAATGGAACAAGCTGGAATGAAAGTAACCAGAAGGAATCTATTTATAAATTCTCAGGTAAGAATTGGGACTGGGAAGTGGATACAGAGAATGGCAACTATGATTATCTGATGGGAGAAGATGTGGATTTTGACCATCCGGATGTCGTGAACGAAACGAAGAATTGGGGCGAGTGGTATGTAAATACTTTGAATCTGGACGGGCTTCGCCTTGATGCGGTAAAGCATATCAAATTCAGCTTCATGAAGGATTTTGTACAGAGCGTTCGGGCAGACACAGGGAAGGAATTGTTTAGTGTCGGTGAGTATTGGAGCGGAGATGTGGCGAAGCTTCAGAATTACTTGAATAAAGTAGAGCGCACCGTGTCGCTATTTGATGTCCCGCTGCATTATAGATTTCAAGCTGCTTCAAACGGAAATGGTGGATATGATATGCGAACCATCGCACAAAATACGCTGGTGGCAAGCGATCCGGTAAAATCCGTTACATTCGTCGATAACCATGATACCCAGCCTGGACAATCACTTGCTTCCTGGGTTAACGAATGGTTCAAGCCTCAAGCATATGCTTATATTCTTACTCGAGAACAAGGATATCCATCTGTATTCTACGGTGATTATTATGGAATTCCAAGCCACAATATTCAGCCCATGCGAGAAGTGCTAGACCCACTCCTAGAAGCGCGAAAGAATTACGCCTATGGTGTTCAGCATGATTACGTTAATCACCAGGATGTAATCGGATGGACGCGGGAAGGGCTGAACACGAAAGCCGGATCGGGCCTTGCAACACTTATAACCGATGGTTCTGGCGGAAGTAAAAGCATGTATGTAGGTACACAAAATGCTGGAGAGACCTGGACTGATATGACTGGAAATATATCAAATAAAGTCACAATAAATGCTCAGGGGTACGGCAACTTTAGTGTGCTTGACAGATCTGTATCCGTCTGGGTCGAAGAAGGCGCGCCAAGCTCTAATAATGTTGTGACCATTTATTACAAGCATGGCTTCAGTACTCCTTATATACATTATCGGCCGGTAGGAGGGAACTGGACATCTGTTCCCGGTGTGAGAATGCAAGCTTCTGAGGTGCCCGGCTACAGTAAGCTTAGTATAAATATTGGAAGCGCTTCACAATTAGAGGCTTGCTTCACGGATGGGAACGGAGCATGGGACAGCAACAATCAAAGTAATTACTTTTTTGATACAGGAACCTGGACCTACGGCAGCTACGGGAATATTCAGAAAGGAGCACCTGCTGGAGCTGCATCGATCTAATAGTTAAATAGTACATTGGAGCAAACGTTTGCAAGTGAATTAATCCTTAATGATAGCTTGTTCATGTCCCGAAAAATGGAGCAGCTGTCAATTGACAGCCAGCTCCTCATTTTACATAACAATGGATAGATCGTGGTATAAGCGTATGTTACGATCAACAAGTCCAAAAAATTAAAATGTTTCTTTAATGATGCGTGCCGCAGAATTTGCACAATTGCATTACATCATTAGATGTCGTACTCTAACATAAAGTATGACATCTCACATTTTAGTATGTAAATGTATGGGGATGTTTTAAAGGAGGCCTATTCTTTGATTATTCGTGTATTAACTGAGAATGACGCAGAGGCTTATCAGGCTCTCCGGCTTAAGGCCTTGCAAACCAACCCGGAAGCATTCGGATCAACTTATGAGCTTGAACTAAATTATTCAGTAGAACAGGTTGCCCAGCGCATAACTTCAACGAGTAACAAGTTTACACTTGGTGCATTTATGGAAAATGAATTAATAGCTATTGTGACCTTCCTACGCGAAATCAACATGAAAACCGCACACAAAGGGAACATTTATGGAATGTATGTAGCATCCGAACATCGCCGAATGGGTCTTGGTAAAAAGTTACTCGAAGAGCTGATCATATTAGCAGGGAAGCAAGAGGGATTGGAGCAAATTAATTTGACTGTGATGTCAGATAATAATTCTGCGAAAAAGCTATACGAAGAGTTAGGTTTTAGAGTGTTCGGCAAGGAAAAAAGAGCTTTAAAATATGCGGGAAGTTATTTTGATGAAGATTTTATGTGTTTAGATATGATAACTATTGAATAAAGATTGAAGCGAGTAGCGGATTTATATCATTCCCGCGCTGCTTTATAGCCAACAGATTCCGCTCAAGAGCGGATGCTCAGGCTGTCGAGAAAACCTCGGCAGCCATTTTTATTTCTTAATAATTCAACACGACACCGCGTTAATGATGGTGAAGCACCAAGTAGAGCAAGTATAGCCATTTGTTCGAATGAATATGGATTTTATACTAAAAGGGAGTTTAATATTTTTGGAGGCGGGTAATTCAATAACGTACCGGAAGTAAGAAAGACTTCCTAAACTAATCTACTAAGGAGTGAATTCAAATGGCAAACAATCGAGACAACAAAATGAGTCGTGAAGAAGCAGGTCGTATGGGTGGAGAAGCAACATCTAACAATCACGATAAAGAATTCTACCAAGAGATTGGGAAAAAAGGTGGAGATGCTACTTCTCGGAATCATGATCAGGAATTTTATCAAGAAATTGGTGAAAAGGGAGGAGAAGCGACTTCCCGGAACCACGACAAGGAATTTTACCAAGAAATCGGCCGTAAGGGTGGAGAAGCTCGTGATGACTCCAATAATGATGGTAAAATGAGCAGAGAAGAGGCAGGGCGCAAGGGTGGAGAGGCGCGCTCCCGTCAAAGAGATTAATATCCCTCTATTTTCATTAAGTAGAGATTGATTAAAAATTAAAAGTCATTGAATTTTAGATTTCAGTATTTTTGGATGTTGTTTCATATAAAGAGAATGACTCTGGAATAAATCCGGAGTCATTTTCTTTTGTTCTAGCAGAAACAGCTAAATCCAATCCTTGCTTTGTGGGCAAATGAATTCCTTCTGTGTGATTCTTTGATTTCCTTACGGATCTTTTAACGATAGATAGGTAATGTAGACATCGAAATGAAGATTTTGACCAGCTCTGCTATTAAAAAAGTTTATTGAATGGTCGGAGGCAAGCGTCTATACTTTTTTTGGAAGCAAGGAGATGAAAAAGGAGGCAGCAACGATGTCGGTCGATCGTAAGTATTGGGTGGATACTCTGGTTCGCATTGTTCGTCCTGTACTGTATTCATTATCAGAACGTCGGCTTAAGATGGATATGCCTGTTGAAGCAAGGGTGGGGGATCGATCCGATTACACTTATCTAGAAGCGCTCGGGCGAACGCTTGCTGGAATTGCACCATGGCTTGAACACGGTCCTCGTACAGGAGAAGAAGGAGAAATTCGGGCACAGATGGCCGAGCTGGCAAGACGGGCAATGGATATGGCTACAGATCCGGCTTCTCCAGACTATATGAATTTTACGATTGGAGGACAGCCTGTAGTCGACGCGGCTTTTCTTGCGAACGCGGTGCTCCGCGCTCCGAGTGTGCTGTATGCACAGCTGGATGAGAAAGTAAAAAGGAATTTGATCTCAGCTCTGCGGGCAACCCGTATTATACGACCTGTATTCAGCAATTGGCTGTTATTTAGCGCAATGATTGAAACCGCTTTATTTCGAATGGGAGTAGAAGACTGGGATCGCATGCGAGTGGATTATGCGCTAAGGCAGCATGAGCAGTGGTATAAGGGCGATGGTGCTTATGGAGATGGGCCTGCATTTCATTGGGATTATTATAACAGCTATGTCATTCAGCCCATGCAGGTGGAAATATTGGATGCTGTTGGAGATCAGTATGGAGATTGGGCAGAACTTCGAGCCAAAGTGTTTACGAGAGCTGAACGCTATGCCGCTGTTTTGGAACGGTTCATATCACCAGAAGGCACATTCCCGCCCATTGGACGATCCTTGGCCTATCGCTTTGGCGCATTTCAGCATTTATCATTAATGGCCTTAAGGGAGGAGCTCCCGGAAGAGTTGGAACCGGCTCAAGTTCGCTGTGCGCTTACGGCGGTCATCAAGCGGCAGGTCCAGATGCCGGGTACTTTTGATGATTCCGGCTGGCTGCGAATCGGATTTGCCGGAAGTCAGCCTGATATCGGAGAAGCCTACATTTCGACAGGCAGCTTATATCTGTGTACGACGGTATTTCTACCATTAGGGCTGTCGCCTGACACTGCATTTTGGCAAGGACAGGCCGAGTGGACGGCACTTAAGGCATGGTCTGGTGGGACTGTCCATTTGGACAAAGCCATTTTGAGATAACCATTAGCGTTCTCGAGAGGAGCATTAATATGACAATTCAACCGGATTGGGTACAAGAAGCTTGGGATCAAACGGTAGCAAAAGTGAAGCGGGTTCATCATCGAATTGGAGACCGTTTTCCACATGCAAGTGTGAATGGTGAATATCAGCTGGAGCGAGCCTCTTGGTGGACCGCCGGCTTCTGGCCAGGTTTACTGTGGCTTGTTTACCGTGATACCAAAGACGATGCATTGAAGGAAACAGCAGAATCCTGCGAACGTCAGCTCGATTCATTGCTTGCTGATGCGAATCTGGTAGATCACGATATCGGATTCATGTGGACCTTAACAAGCGGGGCTAGATATAAGCTTCTAGGAGCAGAGGACTCGAAACGGAGAGCCGTGCTAGCCGCTAATCTTCTGGCTGCGCGATTCAACATTCAAGGCAGTTACATTCGAGCGTGGAATGGAGAGAATAATGCAGGCTGGGCAATCATTGACTGCTTAATGAATTTACCCCTGTTATACTGGGCTTCTCGTGTGACGGGAGATCCAAGGTATAAGCACATCGCCGTTAAGCACGCCGATACGGTGCTGAAGCATTTTTATCGGCCTGACGGTTCCGTTAGTCACATCGTTGTATTTGACCCGGAATCCGGAGAGAAGCTGGAGGTGATGGGAGGACAAGGGTACGCACCAGAATCAGCATGGTCTCGCGGAACGGCGTGGGCTATTTATGGAATGAGTCTAAGCTATCACTATACAGGTAAGCATGAATATCTGGATGCCGCCAAGCAAACGGCTCATTTCTTTATGGCTAATTTACCGGAGGATCATGTTCCTTATTGGGATTTCCGTTCACCGGAAGGAATTCCCTCGATTCGAGATTCCTCTGCCGGAGCTTGTGCCGCTTGCGGACTCCTGCTCATCGCAGATCAGGTTAACGGGCTGGAGGCGGATATATACCGCAAATGTGCAGAGCGAATCCTTTATTCCCTATATACGAATTATGGAGCATGGGAATCGAAAACAGAGGAAGGTCTCATTTTACATGGAACGAGTCATTACCCTGGGAATAGCAATGTTGATGTCCCATTAATTTATGGGGATTATTACTTTGCAGAAGGCATTTCGCTGTTAATGGGACACCAAGATAGGTTTTGGTAAGATCCATTTGTTGAATAAATACTTCGACCATTATGTATCCTTACGTTCAGCCGCCATATGGCGGCTTATATATTTTGGGGATGTAAATTATAGTCCACGAGATTTATTGCGCTGTGTTTATTTAAGAAGGGACTCAGCACCATCAATATATATTTCCGTTCCGGTGATATGTGATGATAAGTCGGAAGCGAGGAATGTCACTAAATCAGCGATCTGCTCAGGTTGACCCGGTCCATGTTCCAGAGGCTGATCACCTTCAGGAAATTTGACTGGGATCTCAATGTCCTTAATATCAGAGGAGTTGTGAATGGATTGTCCAATGTGAGTTTCAACAGCACCTGGACATATCGCGTTTACGCGAATTTTGTACTGCGCGAGTTCCAGAGCAGCCATTTTCATAAGTGCAATTTGTCCGGCTTTTGAGGCGCTGTAAGCAGTATATCCGGCTTGAGAGAAAATGCGGTTTCCACTAACAGAGCTTGTAATTATGATGCTGCCTCCATACTCTTTCATGAAGGGGATGGCATGTTTAACGGTCAAGAACGTACCTCTTAAATTGGTATGGATCGTGTGGTCCCAATCGTCTTCCTTCATCGTTTCTATAGGTGCCATTTCTCCGGCAATACCTGCGTTGGCAAATACAATGTCAAGACCTCCCCAATGATCGCTTGCTGTACGGATTCCCTGTTTGACGTCTTGAGATGAATTGATATCGCACTTCTCGGCTATGACCTCGCCACCGGATTCCTCAATTTGCGTCTTCACCCTATTCACATGTTCAAGGTCTAGATCTAACAGGCACACCTTCACGCCTTCTCTTGCGAATTGCAACGCTGCGGCACGTCCAATACCAGAGCCAGCTCCAGTGATTACAGCAATTTTACCTTTTAGGTTATGATGGCTTGACATAGATTTGCTCCTTTCGGATATATTGATTTTTCAAATATTTTACACCAGTCATCGATACGATAAACCCCGAGTCATTTGATTTTCTTGAAAAGTAAGAGTAATATATAATATACTTTGATTAAAGTGCTTTTATAAAACTACTCTCAAAAAAGTAAAATTTCGCTCGAAAGGAAGAAGATGAATAATGAAGTTTAAAACGTTTTTAAAAACAAGAGGAGCGATTGCAGCCATTTTTATGGGGATATTTTACGCGGTCGCGATGCTGGGGATTTTTCTCCCCGGATATACCGCAATCCCGAACAATATTGATAAACTCCCCGTTGCCATCGTAAATGAAGATAAAGGAGAGTATGGGGGAACGATTGCCGAGCAGTTACAGGAGAATTTGCCATTTGAAGAGATTTCAACGGATTTATCGAATTCAGAGGCGCTGGCTCAATTGGAAGATAATGATTTGGCGTTGGTGGTTCATATTCCAGAGACGTTCTCGCAGGATTTGCAGAGCGGGGATGTGTCATCCAGCATTGACTTTACAACGAATGGTGCAGGAGCAACGGTCGTCTCCTCGTCCATGTCCTCCATTGTTAGTGAAATCAACAATCAATTAAGCACTCAGTTCTCGACGCAAACCGCACAAAATATATTGATGACACTAAATGTCCCGGAGGATCAAGCGGCTGAGATGGCCGAGAAGATCGAAACGACTTATGTCGGCAACTCCGTAACCATTAATGAAATCCCAGCAGGAATGCATAACAATATGCTGCCGATGTTCCTGACTATGGCGGGTTATGTTGGTGCAATGATTGGGGCTATGCAGCTGGTCGGCTCCTATAAAGCTAATCGGGGTACAACCAGCAAGTGGCGATTGTTCTTATATGTTCAGATTACTGCTTTACTTATTGCGACACTATCCTCGGCCGCAGGAATTGGTATTTCATATGCCGTGACCAATCACGGATCAGAGATGTTCTTCACCTTGTGGGGTCATCAAATCCTGAACTATATGGTTTGCTTCAACTTCACTGCGATCTTGATCTTCCTGGTAGGTGAAGGGGGCATGATTCTGAACATGCCGATCTTATTGCTTCAAACGATAGCTAATGGAGCAACCATCCCGCGAGATATGATGTATTTGCCATATGAATGGATGAGTTATATTTCACCGATGTACTATGCCGTACAGGCAAACTTTGAATTATTATTTACGGATAACAGCTCCGCATATCATCACTGGATGATGGCGGCCGTAGGTGGAGGAGCTCTGCTCATCAACTTGCTGATTGTGGCATTCCTGCACAAGCCTCAGGCAGCAGAAGAATCGATACAAGATTCGCTGATCGAAGACACGACACAGCCAAATGTTAAAAAAACTGCTGAAATTACGGTTTAAGATCTGCTACAATAAGGAGAATGATGCTGAAGGAGCTAAAGCATGGAAGTCCAAATTTATATTCTGAGCAAGCTGATGGAAGGCAATAATTATCCTTACCTCTTAAAGAAGCATTTGTCGGAGCCGATTCCATTTGATGAGTTTACAGGCTTAACCGAGAGCAAGCTTTATTATCATTTTGAAGTGTTGACTAAGCAAGGCTTGATCGAAGTCGTAGAAGTGGTTCGTGAAGAGCACCGGCCGGATAAACAAGTATTTGCAATCACAACAAAAGGCCGAGAGGAGCTTCCCAAAAAAATCTATAAGTTGTTTGAAAATGCAGCTGATGTCAGTGGAATGACGATTGGCATGGCAAGCTTGCAGCACGTGGATCGGGACAAGGTTGTTACTATTCTGGAGAAGAAATTGCAGAAATATCAAGATCGTTGGGAGCATATTTCTCAATTTGAAAAGTATATAGAAGTGGATGAACAAAGAAGAAAATTTGTTGATTTCATGACCAGCTATACGTCCAGCAGGGCGAAGCATACCACCGATTGGCTCGAACACTTAATCGATCTTATTAAAGATGGAGCAATTTAACGGCCTAACAAATGAATAAGCTAATAAAAGCTTCTGATACCTAGATGGGTATCAGAAGCTTTTTTATTGCTCTTTGGCAATGACAACGATTATTCCTAGTTGTCATGCCTCTCAAATTGTTTGCGATGGCAGATACCTTTTCTGAGCGTTATGCCTTTGTCGGACCTTCGATTAAACCGTTGTCACCGCAGGAGAGCAATAAAAAGGATAGACAAGAAATTTATATTTCCCTTGAGACTGTTCTTAATAAGAATCATGAGCTTTACAAAAACTGTAGCAATGCATTTGCAGGATCAAAGTTACAGCACAGCCGATGTTTTTATTACGCATAGTGGCATGAATAGTGTAGGTAATTCTGATGTAACAGGAGAAAAAACGTTATAAAAGCGCATAACCAAATATGTAAAAAGAACCTCGGCAGCAATTACCGGGTTCTTCGTCTTGTATATAAACAGATACGCTGATATAATAATATAGATTTTCAGTTCGATATGTAGGCATAAATATTACATCTTATAATTTTATATTATCATGCCGGCATACGGACTGTCAAATGTTTTTTCTCAATCTAATCGTTAGGGGAGATATGAAATGGATCCTTTGGTTCTCGGTTTTCAGGAAATGGATGAACAGCAGTTAAGGCTTGTTGGCGGAAAAGGACTAAATCTAGGAGAACTGACCAAAGTTCAAGGGGTTAAAGTACCTGATGGATTTTGTATTACTACCGTAGGATATCAAACAGCTCTCTCACAGAATAAGGTTTATCATGCTCTCCTGAATCAGCTTGCCATGCTAACTGTAGAAGACCGGGATCAGATTGGTGAAATCTGTAAGGAGATCCGGAACACCATTATGGCTGCAGGAATTCCTTCCGATGTTGAGGAAGCAACAGCTCAATATCTCTCCAAGCTGGGTGAAGAATATGCCTATGCCGTGCGATCAAGTTCAACTGCAGAAGATTTGCCGCATGCTTCTTTTGCCGGTCAGCAAGACACTTATTTAAATGTAATTGGTACAGAAGCTATCTTGCAGCATATCAGACAATGCTGGGCTTCTCTATACACGGATCGTGCAGTAATGTATCGTATGCAAAATGGATTTGATCACAGCCAGGTTAAAATATCCGTCATCGTCCAAAGGATGGTGTTTCCAGAAGCCTCGGGGATCTTATTCACCGCGGATCCCGTTACTTCGAACCGAAAGCTGCTCACGATTGATGCCAGCTATGGACTCGGGGAGGCGCTCGTCTCTGGCATTGTATCTGCAGATGGCTATAAAGTGCGCGATGAAGAAATTGTTGATAAGAAGATTGCAACGAAGAAATTGGCGGTGTATGGACGGGCTGAAGGCGGTACAGAGACTCGGGACATTCATCCTGATCAGCAAAAAACACAGACGCTGACGGATAAGCAAATCATGGAGCTGGCTCGGATCGGCAGACAAATTGAAGCTCATTTTAGCTATCCGCAAGATATTGAATGGTGTTTAGCTAATGATGAATTTTATATTGTCCAGAGCAGACCAATCACGACATTATACCCGATTCCTTACGCAAATGATCAAGAGAATCACGTGTATGTATCCGTCGGCCATCAACAAATGATGACAGATCCCATCAAGCCGCTGGGTCTGTCCTTCTACTTATTGACGACGCCTGCACCCATGCGCCCAGCGGGGGGAAGATTGTTCGTCGATGTTACACCTGTGCTATCTACACATGCCGGGAGAGAGCACATCATAAACACGCTGGGACATTCCGATCTGCTCGTTAAGGACGCACTATTGACGCTTATTCAACGCGGAGATTTTGTTCCAACATTAGATACGGAGAATACAGAGAAGAGCAGGAGTGCGGACAGGGAAGGCAAGTCGACAACTGCTTCTGAGGTGTGGGTAGAATACGATAAGGCTATCGTATCTGAGTTGATTAAGAAAACTCAGGATTCCATTGCCGAGCTGAAGCATACGATAAAGGCGAAATCAGGCACAGCTTTGTTTGATTTTATTCTGGAGGATATTCAGCAGCTAAAGAAGATCTTGTTCGATCCTCAAAGTTCTAAAATAATTATGGAAACGATGAATGCTTCAGCCTGGATCAATGAGCATATGTACGAATGGCTCGGAGAAAAAAATGCAGCGGATACCCTCTCACAATCGGTACCGCACAATATTACTTCGGAAATGGGTCTTGCATTGCTCGATGTTGCAGATGTCATCCGTCCTTATCCGGATATCATTCATTTTCTACAAGAGGCTGAAGATAATCGCTTTTTGGATGAACTCGTTAAATTTGATGGTGGACAGAAGGCCCAAGATGCAATCTATGCTTACCTGGACAAATACGGGATGCGCTGTGTTGGAGAAATTGATATGACACGAACGCGTTGGAGTGAGAAGCCTATCACACTTGTTCCCTTAATTCTAGGTAACATTAGAAACTTCGAGCCTAACGCAAGCCAGGTTAAATTTGAGCAAGGACGGCAGGAGGCACTCAGCAAAGAGCAGGAGCTGTTGGATCAACTAAAGCGGCTGCCGGATGGTGAGCAAAAAGCGAAAGAAACCAAGCAGCGGATTGACCTCATCCGGGATTTTAGCGGATTTAGAGAGTATCCGAAATACGGCATGGTTAATCGCTACTTTATATATAAGCAGGCGCTGTTGGGAGAAGCAGAACAGCTTGTACAGGCAGGGGTTATACAGGATAAAGAAGATATTTATTATCTGACTTTTGATGAACTTCATGAGGTTGTGCGTAGCCATACACTGGATCAACAGCTTATTATGAACCGGAAAGATGAGTATCAGCGATATGAGAAGCTGACACCACCACGCGTGATGACATCTGATGGAGAAATGATTGCAGGCAGATACCACCGTGATAATCTTCCTCCAGGAGCGATTGCGGGCTTGGCTGTCTCTTCTGGAATTATAGAGGGGCGTGCGCGTGTCATTCTGAATATAGAGGATGCTAATCTGGAGGATGGTGATATATTAGTCACTTCCTTCACTGACCCAAGCTGGACACCCTTGTTTGTATCTGTTAAAGGTCTCGTCACCGAGGTTGGAGGATTAATGACTCACGGAGCCGTTATCGCAAGAGAATACGGCTTGCCAGCTGTGGTCGGTGTGGATGATGCCGTCAAATTGATAAAAGATGGGCAGCGAATTCGTGTGAATGGTACAGAAGGGCATATTGAATTGCTGTAAAAAAGTAGAGATTCGATCATATCATCTTTATGAATCCTCATCCGTACAATGGATGAGGATTCATAATAAGAAATTGGATACTATAGCTTTCTTGCTTTGACTACAAAAGTTACAGGGAGCATCTTTGCTCTGTGTACAAGCTCGCTGCTATCGTCCCTGATTGCATCAGTTCATCATCCGTTTCCTCAATCATTTGCTCAATGACAAAGCCTGCATTTGAGAGCGCATTCACATAGACCAGCTAAAAATGAACACACCGTCTTTTTTAAGATAAGAAGCGATCCGGTTAAAAGTACCCTCAAGGTCGGTGGTCCAGCCTATGGCATATATCGAATATACATAGTCAAAATAATCCACGGGTATGCCGCATTCCTCTTGCGTTCCCCCTGGTATTGCAGGGATTGACCGTTTCCACAGCCAATCTCCAGCAGCTTTTTCCTCCCAGCTGCTAATGCATGATTTTCTCAAAAGCTTACCATAATACCAGAAGGACTGATATGGAATCGATTGGAGTAGGAGGTAGAAGCAATTTGAAATGGTTATCCATTATGGTCCTGTTTGGACTGCTCATGACACAGGCGAACCCGGCGGATCTGTTAACTGTAACCCAAGATGGAAACTCGCTGAGTACAATAGATCGGAGCGAGCACAATCTTGGCGTGTTTCCCCTCATCAATATGGATACCTACAACCAGTGGGTGGATCAATTAGATCGAATAAGTATAAAGAAGCCAGAAAATGCACGAATTGCGGCGGATGGCCAGATTGAAGAGGGGCACAACGGATATCGCTTGGATCGACGTAAAATGCTGATATTATTCTGCAACTATTACTATGGGAAGGGACCGGCGATGGTCGAGCTGCCGACCTACATATTACATCCCAAAGTAGATGCCGAGATACTGACTTCCATCCGAACGAAGCCGATCGGGTATTATGTAACTTATTTTAATTCGAATAATAAAAATCGCTCGCATAACATTGCCTTGGCGGCCAAGGCTATTGACAGTACTGTTGTTTTTCCCGGAGAGACGTTTTCTTTCAATGAGGTTGTGGGCATGAGAACTATAGAGAAGGGCTACAAACGAGCGGGCATCATTGTTCGGGGCGAACTGTCCGAGGGTGTGGGCGGGGGCATATGTCAAGTATCCTCCACCTTGTTTAATGCAATTGACAGAGCTGGACTTCAAATCGTGAAGCGGTATTCTCATAGCCGGAACGTCCCTTATGTTCTGTCAGGAAGGGATGCAACCGTCAGCTGGGGAGGGCCGGACTTCGCGTTCCAGAACGCTTATAATGAGCCGATCCTGATTCGTGCTTACAGCAGCGGCGGCCAAATTGCGGTGTCAGTGTATTCCTCGGAATTTATCGAGTATCAGCCACGGCACGTACCAGGTATGTCCAAGCATCTTCCCGAAGAGATCGTGGATCGACGTGAGACTTCCGTTAACGGAAAATAGAGTTCTCTATTCGTCGATTCCATTCCAACCACAATTCGATACCATGTGGTTGGAACGAAATATCAGTATCCGTCAGAGTCTATAGGTCCGTATTATTTGATGAAGCATCTCTATGAACAGCTAAGAAAATGATCATTATAATGATGCAGCTGGTCCCAATCCATTGAAACCCTCCAAAGGGATCCTTTAACCAGAATACAGTCGTTAATACAGCGGCTACGGGCTCAAGGCTGCCCATAAGACTGGACTCCTTTGGAGACAAGCTGTTTAAGCTTTCAATATAGAACCAAAATGCCAACATGGTTCCAAAAATAATGACAAATATTAAATATAAATAGGCTTCAATCGGCAGGTTTGTGATCATCAAATCCCAAGGTGGATGGATAATGCTGATAGCTACTCCTCCTATAATCATTGCCCAGCCGACGATCACTAATGAATCGTATTTCTTGAGAAATCGGACAGCATATAGGGTATAGAAAGCAAGGGCAGCTCCGGATAACACTCCCCAAACAACCGCATCATATGGTACGGAGAGCTGGGTCAATGAACCATTTGTCAGCAAGAAGAAACATCCAATTAAAGACAGCGCTGCTGTAAATATATCCTTCTTCGTTGGGGCTGATTTACCCCGAATTAACAGAAACACAATAATCATGACAGGTGCTAGATACTGCAATAATGTTGCTACAGCAGCGTTCCCCCGATCGATCGAAGCCATATACGTATATTGAACTCCAAGCATACCAACGAGTCCAAACAGAATGAGTTGGAGAGATAGCTTTTTATCTGTCCAGATTTCAAAGATGTTTCTGCTGCCCTTCTTACAACATTGAACTGCAAGGAGTAATATTCCTGCAATGAGTAAACGGACTGTAACGAGCGAACCCATATCGATGCCGTATTGGAACAGCTTCTTTGCAACCGTACCGCCAATCCCCCAAAATATAGCTCCCAAAATAATGAAAATGAATCCTTTTCCTCTATTCATGTTCAACACTCCATTAAAGTATTAAAATTGTATCCTACTTTGACCATGATAAATAAAAAGTGTATAAATATATACAATTATCAGATATAAAAATATAAATATATTGAGGTCGGGGGTTCATGAATGCAATTTAGAGAATTCACAATTGGCCGGGATTTTAAAGAGCTTACGGAGCACCGAACCACTGTATTACCACTAGCATGTTATCACACAACGATCCTGCAAAATATAAATGGATATATCCCTATGCACTGGCACGAAGAGCTTCAATTTGTACTTATTATTAAAGGACAAGCCACCTTTCAGATCCAGGAAGAAAAAGTGCTATTGGATGAGGGAGAAGGCTTATTTATTAATAGTGGCTGCCTGCACCTTGCCAAAGATAATAACGCTTCTGGATGTGCCTATATTTGTTTGAATGTTTCTCCAAGATTTATGGTTTCCCATGAGTTATTTAGCACTTATGTATACCCTTATATAAAAGCAACAAACTTATCCTACATTCTCCTGAACACAAAAGAGCAGTGGGTGACAAACATTCTGGATGGCATCATGGAGATCGACCGATTGATCCAGCAAAGTCCAGCTATATATGAGATTGATATTTCTATCAAGCTGGCACAGATATGGAGAAACCTGATTGTGAATCGTTTTCAACTAGAATACAAAGAAGCTGAGATGTTAAAAAACGAGAAAATGAAAAATATGTTGAATTGGATACATCAACATTATGCTGAGAAGATTGCTTTGGAGGATATAGCCAGAGCGGGGCAGCTTAGCAGATCCGAGTGTTGCCGTTATTTCAAACGATTTCTAGAGGATACACCCTTAAGTTATGTGATGGAATACCGTATTCAAAAAAGCCTGATCTTACTGCAAGAGCCGGAATATAATGTTACGGATGTTGCTTATCAGGTCGGATTTAATAGTACCAGCTATTTTATTAATCAATTCAGGAAAACGATGAACACGACTCCGTTAGCGTATAAAAAGCAAAAAAATATTCAAATATCAAAACGATAGTTATCCTTAAATATATAATTGAGCGATATATGTGTTAAAGTAAATTCATCAGTTAATTTGGAGGGGCTTACATGACAATAGGGTCACAAAAGGACATTGATGGTCTGAAGGAAATTGGCAGAATTGTTGCTATGACGATCAAAGAAATGAAACGTCACGCACGTGTAGGAATGACGACGAAGGAACTGGACGATCTGGGTGGGCAGTTTCTAAGCAGGTATGGGGCAATGCCGGCACCGAAGACAACTTACGATTTCCCTGGAATTACCTGTATTAGTATCAACCACGAAATTGCTCACGGCATTCCAGGCAATCGAATCATTCAACCGGGCGATTTAATCAATATCGATGTTTCTGCAGAAGTGGGAGGATATTATGCCGATGCGGGACATTCTTTTCAGATCCCTCCATATGAGACATCTATAATGCGACTGTGCGAATACACACAGCAGACAATGATGAAAGTAATCTCTTCACTTAAGCATGGAGTAAAATTGAATGAAATCGGAAGAATTATTGAAATCGAGGCTAAAAAAGGCGGTTACAACATAATCAAAAATCTGTGCAGCCATGGTATCGGAAGATCTCTGCATGAGTCCCCGACAGAGATTTTACCCTTCTACAACAAACATGATAAACGGGTATTGAAGGATGGTATGGTCATTACAATCGAGCCCTTTTTATCTACAGGAGCAGGATATGCTGTTGAGCAGCCGGATGGCTGGAACTTAGGTGTACCCGACAATAGCTTTGTAGCACAACATGAACATACTATTATAGTTACTAAGAATAAGCCAATAATTGTGACTGCAGTATAGTTAATTATTCATAAAAGAATAAGGTGGACTTGTGATTATGGGAAGCATCTATAATGAAGCGGATGTAGAAGAAATATTAGCTCGTATCGACAAACTTAAATCGGATTCAAAACCACTCTGGGGTAAAATGAACGCTGCTCAAATGTTAGCTCACTGCTCTTCATTCCAAGACGTTGCAACAGGAAGCTCCCGTCCTCGGTGAAGCTGGATTGGAATATTGGTGGGTAGCCGTTCATAGTGAGAGGTTGGAAATTACGAATCCGCATCCCTTTTTTGGGAAGCTGACGTCTGAGGAATGGAGTATCGGACTATACAAGCACTTAGATCACCATTTAAAGGAGTTTGGCAAATAGTGGCTTGTTTCCTCGCGGATTGTCTTACATATCAAAATCAATAATTATCAAAGTTTTTGCTCAGTTTAGTGTTAAAAGATCTTATTTAACTTGAGTCTTTTGACGATATTATATTTATTAATATGAAGGGCTAGGAGTGAAGATATGAATACATCAATGGAAATCGATACCCAGCATGACCTTATCCAATCATTTATAAAGGTGGCTCCGTTCTTGAACAGTCTCTCAAACGATGACGTTACCATAGGGATCTATGATACGGAGAAGCTGATCATAAATATTCCAGGAAAGACATTTTCGCTTAATGTAAACCCGGGAGACCCTTTGCTGGAAGGGGATATTGTAACAAACGCAATTCGAAATAATACATCTTTATCCGCGATTGTGCCAAAAGAGCTGTTTGGATTTCCGCTAGCGGCTAGAGCGATTCCGCTGCATGACGAAGAGGGCAGAGTAATTGGTGGAATTGGTATGGGGACAAGTCTTGAGAAAGCGAGCAGGCTGTTTGAGATGGCAGAGAGCTTTTCTGCAATTGTCGAGGAGTCCACGGCCTCTATTGAGGATATTAGTCGTGCTGTGACTCACCTTAATGATCGTGTAACAGACATTACTACACAAATGAAAGACATTAGCTCGAGTGCTCAGCAGATCGGCAAGATATCAACGGTAGTAAATGAGATTTCGGATCAAAGTAACCTGCTCGGTCTCAATGCTGCCATTGAAGCTGCTCGAGCTGGTGAAGTAGGAAGAGGCTTCTCAGTTGTTGCCGGAGAGATCAGAAAGCTAGCTACGAGCTCCAAGAGCAACGTAGATCAAATTAATGGAATTACTCAAAATATCCAGGAACTTCTGTTGCGTTTAAATCAAGCTTTTTCAGATATTCACACATTAGCTGATACGCAATTAGGTACAATTCAAGAATTTACGGCTACCATTCAAGAGATCAGTGTCAAAGCAGAAGAGTTAGCTCAGGTTGCCGAACAATCATTATATTCAAACAATAACAGTGAATCAATTTTATAAATGAGCTGAGCTTCATCGAAATAGCCCTTTATACAGTATAATCATACTGGAAATCGACAACCCTTAAGATTAAATATTATCTTACGCGGGAGGTCAGCGCTTCTTGAAATATGAACTGGGACGTTGCTTGCTCAATGAACGATTGATAGAATCCGGGAAGTCGGCGGAATGGCTGGCAAAAGAATTGCTTATCAAACCGGAACGAATCTATGACTTTATTGAAAACAAAAGAGTGATGCCACTCAAAATTGCCATATCAATTGCCGATTCCATCGGTTGTGATGTTGGTGCCTTGTATGAATTAATTCCGAACGAATATGAATTAAAGGGAGAATAACGGATTAATTTGGTGAGTGGCATTCCACATTATCAAACAATGATTACTTAAATGACATTTCAGAACTTGTATTACTAAAGAGGGGGCTGCAAAAGCGGTACCTCTGTCTTTTTCGACCATATCTAACTGGAAAAGATACGAAAACTATGTCCATAACTCTAAATATTATTTGAATACACTATATTTTTTCGTAGCGCTGCGGACTAATTCGTCTTCCCCCCAAACAATGACCCCTAAAATTCTTGATTCTTCCGTAGTTAGTGATGAGATTTCCAGAGCATACTGTTCAAACGCGTTATTTAACGATTGCCCCGTCTTTGAAAAAACAACACTTTTAATTTTAGACTCGTCGGAGTTAAGAGATTGTACTAAATTTAAAATTTGACCTTCTCCAGCTTTCAAAATAACAGTGCTGAATTTAATCCCCGCATGCCGAATATTTCCTTTGTCAAGCACAGGATTGTCAGAATAGATATCAGAGTCAATTCGTGATGCTTGTCCCATCAGGATAGCAGAAACATTAGAAGCAGCGCCGATCTCGAGATTTTTTTCTAAGATGATTGCGATTCGATTCATTATGCAGTTTTCACTCCTAAGTATTTTTTGTGAAACAAATCCATGGCATTCGTTATATAGATGGTAATTATCCTATCGTTAGTAATTTTGTTATTCATGTAATTCTACTAGTTTCATCGGGTATTGACAATTCCCTACCAGCTCTGCTAAGATGAGCCACAATAACGAATAATAACTTGGATCATTATGAATCGACTGGTACCACCGGAGATTCGGCTAAGCACCTTTTTTCAAAGGTCAGCCGAGTCTCTTTTTATTTTTCAATAAGAATGGGGGAACCATCATGTCCGAAGCACGTACATCGATTCTCGAAGTGACCGCAGTGAATAAAACCTTTAGGGGAGAGCAGGGCACTAACCACGTTCTAGATGAAATAAATCTTACGGTCAAGGATGGAGACTTCACGACCATTATCGGACCGAGCGGCTGCGGAAAGAGTACGCTGCTCAAAATTGTTGCAGGACTGGATACCCATTATGAGGGAGATGTACTCCTCAAGGGGAAGCGGGTAGATCGTCCGTCTCAGGAAAAAGGCTTTATCTTTCAGGAGCACAGGCTGTTTCCTTGGCTTAGTGTGGAGCAGAACATCGCTGCTGATCTATCACTAAAAGATCCGGAGATTCGAAGCCGAGTCGACGCGCTGATTGAACTGGTTAAATTGGGAGGATTCGAAAAGGCATTTCCAAGAGAGCTGTCGGGTGGGATGTCACAGCGGGTTGCGATTGCACGTGCACTGCTCAGACAGCCGGAGGTAATGCTGCTCGACGAGCCGTTCGGTGCTTTGGATGCTTTTACGAGAGGGCATATGCAGGAGGCGCTGCTCGATATATGGCAGACCAACCAGACGGCGATGGTGCTTGTCACCCATGATATTGATGAAGCTGTGTTCTTGTCCACCCGCGTAGTCGTTATGGACCGCCGTCCAGGCCGAATCAAGGCTATCGTGCCCATTGATCTGCCTTATCCACGGAAACGGACCATCCGTGCCTTTACCGAGCTGCGCACCTTAGTATTGGATGAGCTGGATCATCGTGAGGAGCAGGAAGCATACAGTATTTAGGTTTGCTATAAACTTAATAGCATCTGATGTTTAGCATTAACGATATAGAATCCCCAAGAAATAAAACCAATTCTACCTTCTCAATAATGATACTGTTTTATCGAAGTGCATAGTTGAAAAGATAAATTCAATGTAAGAGCAAACGATATTGACAAACACGCTACTAAGTGTTACTTTATAGCGGTAGTAAGTAATACATTATACCGGTCGCAATGAATAACAAGGAGAGACTGTCTTGTATAACCTAACAGAAATGCTCAAAGGCGTGCTTGAGGGCTGCGTTCTTGAAATAATAAGTCGCGAAGAAACCTACGGCTACGAAATTACTCGGCGATTGAACGCCCTCGGCTTCACCGATGTTGTGGTCGGAACGGTGTATACTATCCTGATCCGACTTGAAAAGAACAAATTGGTGGAGATTACTAAGAAGCCGTCCGACATGGGACCACCACGAAAATTTTACGTGATCAATGACGCGGGGCGTGAGGAATTGCAAAAGTTCTGGGAAAAATGGGAGTTCGTATCTTCAAAAATCAATGAGTTAAAGGAGAATTAATAATGAACTTTTGGGAGAAAATCACTGGCAGCGACATGACTAAAGAAATGAAAGCTTTTGACTCGCGCGCCAAAAAGCTGCCGGCTGATTATCAAGCAGCATGGGATCAAATTAATGCCCATCTCTGGCCGCACTCCGATTTCACGGGTCGTAACCTCATGCCAATCCTTGACGGTGTACTTGGTCTGTTCGAAGAAACAGCGGCGGACGGTCAGAGTGTTCAAGAGGTTTTGGGTGACGATATAAAAGGTTTCTGTTCAGCACTGACCGGCGAAGAAGGGGCAAAATCTTTTCGCGACAAGTGGCGCGAGCAACTCAACAATAATATTGCTAAAAAATTAGGTAAATAGGAGGGTAAAATGAGAATACAAGATATCATCGAAGGCAAAAAGGAGTGGCGAGCGCACGTTGCACGTGTCAAAGCGCTCCCGCAAGATTATCAGATGGTCTATAAAGAAATTCAAAAATATCTCTTTAAGGTTGGTCCTGTTGAGCTAACCGAAGGAACGGATTTACTCTCGGGGATTGTCGATCTTTTTGAAGAAGGTGCGGCCTCGGGCAAAGGTGTGCTCGAAGTAACGGGCAGTGACGTAGCAGCTTTCTGTGACGACCTCATCAAAGGTTCAAAAACATATGCTGATATCTATCAGGAGTCCAATAACCAAAGTACAGAATAATACGGGAAATAAAAGTCAGAGACATGGCAAAAGTGCAAGATATCAATTTCGGAAAAGGGTAAAATCCAAGTGAGTGTCTTGCAAGAGGACCAATTATTTCCTTTACTTGAGCGAGGATTGAGGCGTATAATTCGTTCAGACATCGTAGCGAGAAGAAAGGAAATTAAATATGAACAATGGGTTGGTTAACGCTATTATTGCGTATATCATGTGGGGAGTTCTCCCGCTTTATTGGAAGTTGTTTGACGATGTGCCGGCAGGCGAAATTCTGTCACATCGGGTTGTCTGGTCGTTCGTCTTCATGGGTATTCTTGTTACCGTCCAGCGCCGCTGGGCTGACATGAAGAGAATTGCGGCTAGCCGCTCACTCTTACTGTCGCTCGGCGCAAGCGGGCTACTGATTGCTGTTAACTGGCTCATCTTTATCTGGGCGGTTAACAATGGGCATGTCGTTGAGACAAGCCTTGGTTATTATTTGAATCCGTTACTGAACGTGCTGCTAGCGGTTGTCTTCCTTCGTGAGAAGCCAAACCGAGGCCAATGGCTTGCCATTGCCATCGCTGGCGCTGCTGTGCTCATCATCGCCATCGACTACGGACGGTTCCCGTGGGTCGCGATCTCACTGGCTGTGTCGTTTGGGTTGTACGGCCTCGCGAAGAAGAAAATCGTACAAGACGCTTCTGTAGGTCTGCTGTCAGAGACGGCTGTAGTCCTGCCCTTCGCGCTTGGCTATTGGGTCTATTTGGCCGCTGTAGGAAAGACAACGGCATGGACACTGCCTGCCCCTACGTTCGTTGAACTGCTGCTATCCGGAGTAGTAACGGCGCTGCCGCTGCTCTTTTTTGCCCGGGCAGCTGCCCGGATGGCGTTGTCTACGTTAGGTTTTGTACAATACATCGGACCGACGATTATGCTGTTTCTAAGTGTGTTCGTGTTCAAGGAATCGGTTTCGCCGGTTCTGCTCGTTGGTTTCGCGCTCATCTGGACAGCCCTCGTCGTATACGCTATAGCATCGGTTCGCAGCACGAAACTCGCGAAGGCGAGCTGACAGAGAAACGTTCTGGTACCATCTAAACGGCTATTCCCGCGGCATAGGAAGGGAATGGCCGTTTTTCGTTTGCAACTGCTCCCTATTGTAATTATTCTACTGACTATCACCGCGGACCAAATCAATACAGCGCTGTCTTAATCTAATATCACAAACCTTTACTCGTTTACTGTAAATTGAACGAATGATCGACCCACCGTTTGCGGTATTGAAGAGGCGTGACACCCATGTGTTCTTTAAACAATTTGCAAAAATACGACACATTCGTCAAGCCGATTTCCTCTGCAATTACCATAATCGGTTTGTTCGTCGTCGTTAACAAGTGAACAGACTGATGTATTCTGCGAGCTGCGATATATTGAGAAATACTGACCCCGGTTGCTTCTTTAAATACATGAGAAAGGTGGTAGGAGGATAGGTGCAAGGAATAGGCTAAGTCGTCCAAACGATAAGGAACATGATAGTTCTTTTCAATCCAGCTTAATATTTTTTCCACCTGGTGATTTCTGCGCTTGGCCGGAAGAACCCCCGAATTTCCTTCCCGTTCAACCCATAGGGGATGAAGAAAATGAAAAATATTGACGAGAAACAGTGAAATTTCCTCCGTGCGATTTGATTCATCTAAATAAGGCATACGCGCTTGAAAGGTTTTAAATTGATGAACCAGGATATGCTGCTCGTCAACGTTATACAGGCATGGGAAGAGCAGCTTCCCCAGACAGATATGTTTAAAAAAGGTATGAAGCTTAGGCCATTTTTCGAAATAGGATTCGAACAGCGTTGGTTCAAAAATAGCCAAAGATCTTTCGAAACATTGATCATTGGAATAATCTAATTTTAGATGATGAAGTTGATAAGGCTGAAAAATACAGAGCATGCCTGGTTTAATCTCATAGCTCCGGTTATTTACGATCATTGTTCCGCACCCTTTGTGGATTAAGAGCAATTCGATGCCTAGGTGGGAGTGAAATGTTTCGATATGTTCATTGTTCACACTTTTGCGTTTATACGCGAAATGAAGGGTTTGTTCATTAAAATTATAAAGATCATATCGCATAGTACTTCACCCTCCCGGCATGTTTGTATCCAACGTTACCAATATACCGGACCTGTTATAAAACCGCAATCCAGCGTTATTTAATCCACACTATAGCATCACATTGGAAAGTCTTGTTGAGGTACTATCATGTTGAGAACATCTTTAGGTAAGGGGAGGAGTTATTGTGCAAAAGGTTGCGATCATAGGTGCTGGAGCAATATCCAGAGCTCATATTCATGGTTTTTTACAGTTCAAGGATCGCTGTCAGATTGTAGCCCTATGTGATATGTATCCCGACAAGGCTGAAGCAAAGAAAAACGAATATGGACTTGATGCTAAAATTGTTAGCGATTACAAAGAGCTGCTTTATGAGGGAATCGATCTCGTCTCCATCTGTTTACCTCCATATGAGCATGCACCGATAGCGATAGATTTTCTGAACGCGGGATGTCATGTATTGGTAGAAAAGCCCATGGCATCATCGTTGGAGGAATGCGACCTCATGATAGAAGCAGCTCAGAACAGCGGCAAAGTACTGTCGGTTGTGGCTCAGAACCGATTCACAAATCCGATTATGAAGCTAAAAAAGATGCTGGACACCGGACTTGCGGGACCGATCTTGCATGCCCAGGTAGATTCCTTCTGGTGGCGCGGCCATTGCTACTATGATCTCTGGTGGCGTGGTACCTGGGAGAAGGAAGGGGGCGGCTGCACGCTGAACCATGCGGTTCATCACATCGACGCATTGGTTTGGATGATGGGTCGACCGAGCCAGGTTCAAGCGTTCATGAGCAATGTTGCACATGACAATGCCGAGGTTGAAGATTTATCCATTGCGATGCTTCGTTTTCCGAATGGTACACTGGGGCAGATCACAAGTTCGGTTGTGCATCATGGTGAAGAACAACAGTTTATTTTCCAGGGACGGCATGCTCGAATTTCGGCTCCTTGGAAAATTTCCGCTTCGTCGTCGAAAACGAACGGTTTTCCTGAAAAAAATGTTGTACTGGAAGAACAGCTGCAGCAAGCGTATGACAGCCTGCCAAATCTGCGGTATGAGGGACATATTGCTCAAATCGACAATGTCCTGTATGCCATTGAGTCGGGCGAGCCTCCATTGATTGATGGAGTTAGCGGACGTGCCACTTTGGAAATGATAATGGCCATCTATAAAGCAGCCAGCACGGGAGAGAGTGTCAGTCTTCCGCTGGCTGCTGGGGATCCATTCTATACACAAGCAGGCGTTAAACAGAATGCCATTCATTTCTATGAGAAAAGCGCCCATATTGATAATTTCACTGATCAACAGATTACGGTCGGACCTTCATTGGAATAGCGTAAACCTAGCCCAGAAAGAAGCATTGATTATTCAATAGTAGATTGCTCTACAGTTGCACAAGCATATATTCCCATTGAAAGTCGCTAATTTAGCGGCTTTTTTATTTCATCGTGCAGGAGTTCTATTGTTATCGTGCTGTCGGAAGGTGCTCCTCGGAGTATCTTATATCTCTGCCGCACAGTTTGTTGTATCCAGACATTATGTTCGACAATCATCGACACAGACTTGGCTCTGTCGGCGGGTTGAGAGGTTAAATATACGAAAATATTAAGTAACAAACTATCAAAATACTAAAAATTATTTACCTTTATTTTCCATAAATATGTTATTCTGTTGGTGTTAGACCAGTATTGTGTTTGATCGATAGAGAAAGGAAAGGAGGGGCGAATTCTCGAATCAATCAATCTATATAGGAGAGTAGCTGTACTGCTGATTAAGACAAAAATAAGATAAGCGGAGGTTTGGTTATGCTCACACAAATGAAGAAATTTGGCGTTCTCAGCTTAGCTCTTGTATTGCTGGCGACTGTTGTCCTTACAGGGTGGAACACCCGCGTATCAGCAGCTAATTTCAGATCATTGTCGGCTTCTCAAATAGTGCCGGAGATGGGTGCAGGATGGAATTTGGGTAATCAGCTGGAAGCATCGGTGAATGGTACACCGAATGAGACGGCCTGGGGCAATCCAGTCATTACCCCGCAGCTGATTCAAAAGGTAAAGGCTGCCGGCTTCAAAACAATTCGAATTCCCGTATCCTATTTGAATCATATTGGAAGCGCTCCCAATTATACTATTGATTCTGCATGGCTGAATCGAATTCAAACAGTGGTTGACTATGCTTACAATGAAGGGCTTTATGTCATTATTAATATTCACGGTGATGGATACAATTCCGTGCCCGGTGGATGGTTACTGGTGAATGGAAGCAATCAAAATGCCATTAAGGAAAAATACCAGAAGGTGTGGCAGCAGATTGCTACCAAGTTCAGCAACTATAATGAACGTCTAATTTTCGAATCGATGAACGAGGTGTTTGATGGAACCTACGGCAATCCGAATTCGGCATATTACGCTAATCTGAATGCCTACAATCAAATCTTCGTGGATACGGTCCGTAAGACCGGAGGCAATAACAATGCCAGATGGCTGCTCATTCCAGGCTGGAATACCAATATTGATTACACGGTAGGTAATTACGGCTTCGTTCTTCCAACGGATAACTTCAGATCCTCAGCTATTCCTAGCTCGGAGAAGAGAATCATGATCTCGGCACACTATTACTCTCCATGGGATTTTGCAGGTGAGGAATCGGGTACCATTACACAGTGGGGAGCAACAGCAACCAATCCTTCCAAGAAGTCTACTTGGGGACAAGAAGACTATCTGGAATCGCAAATTAAATCCATGCACGATAAGTTTGTAACCCAAGGTTATCCGGTGGTCATTGGTGAATTCGGCTCAATCGATAAAACAGCGTATGATTCAAGTAATAATGTATATCGTCAAGCTTTTGCCAAAGCTGTAACGGCAACCGCCAAGAAATACAAATCAGTTCCGGTTTATTGGGACAATGGTCATAACGGTCAGCATGGTTTCGCTTTGTTTAACCGTTCGAACAACACAGTTACCCAACAAGGCATCATTAATGCCATCATGCAAGGTATGCAATAAACAAACCTTGCGCCTAAAACGTATAAACGGCGTGTTCCCGTAGAAGGGGACACGCCGTTTTGATGCGAACGAATGGTACACCAGAAACATACGTTAATTTTTCTGATGGAATAGGTAACCAACACCAGTTGTATGTCTAAATCAAAACACAAGCGACAGAGAATGTAAAACTGGAATTTGAGTGGTGAAATTCGCTGATTCTTAGAACTCTTCTATTGAAGCGATATGTTATTAAAACCGTAATAAAGAGATCAACTAATTCATTGGGATGTAGACACTAAATGTGGCACCTTCCCCTAAGCGACTATTCACTATCACTGTCCCACCATGAGCATGAACGATGGTTTGAGTAATAGAAAGACCTAGACCGGCTCCACCATGCTGTCTTGTTCGAGAACTGTCAACTCGATAAAAGCGATCAAATACATATGGAAGGCTCTCGGCTCCTATTCCTGGACCGTTATCCTGAATCGACAACACAAATTGCCTGTCAGTGACCATCAAAGCCATTGTTATTTTTCCTTTTACCGGATCTGTATGCTGAACCGCATTCTGAAACAAATTTAAGATCACTTGTTTTATTTTATCGGCATCATATTCACCCTCTATGCCTTCTGTGAGGTCATAAATGATCTCCCGTTCTCCTCCTAGAACGCGAAGTTGTGATTTCATTTCCCGAACAAGATTGGTGATATTGGTTTTTGATAAATGGAGCCCGGGCTCACGGTCTATCTTAGCCAGGAATAAGAGATCTTCTACCAGCTTGATAATTCGCTTGGATTCACCATGCATACTATTTAATGCATTATAGAGCTGCTCAGGGCGTTCAGCCGCACCACGCAGCAACACTTCCAGAAAACCATGAATCGACGTCAGTGGGGTTCGCAATTCATGAGAAGCGTCTGCGATAAATCTCCCCATTTGCTCTTTCGTTTTCTTTTCATGTTCAAAGGAGGTTTCCAATCTCTTCAGCATCTCATTAAAGGTATTCGACAAGCGATCGATTTCCTCTTGACCTTGTCGTGTAGGTAAATGCTGTTGTAAATTTCCTGCGTTTGTATTTTCAACAGCGTCCACAATGTTAGAAAGAGGTACAAGCGTTTTTCTTAGAACTGTTAAATAAAGCGCCAGACCAGCAAACAATGCAAAGACGGAAAGGCTGATGAAGGTGAGCAGCTGCTGAAACAGAACATCACGTAAAGTGCCAGTTTCGGTTCCTACTTGAAGAAAATATAAAGGACGGTCAATTGTACTATTAGGTATTCCGCCAATGGGTCTGAATACTAATAATTGCTCTTCTCCGTTTTCATCATGTGCGATTCTATAATCCATTTGTTGTGGATTCATTAAATCTGACATAGTGCTCGTATACTCTTCAAGTGACAATTGGGGGGAGGATAAACCGGTATTGCCAGTAAGATCTTCAAAGGCGCCATTCTGTCCGATAACGGCGACCGAAATATCTTGTAAGAACAAAAATCTGGAACGAACAGGTGCAGGAACCTCTTCCTCTAATCCTCGAAATGGAGGAACGATCATCAACAATTCTGATTCTGACCACAGCTCGTGAGGCAAGGACATCATTTTTGTTCGTAAAGACTCGGCTTCATTGTTATATAAAAAGTCTTTCATTACCCAATATTGCAGCAAACCGATGATGACAAGAATGAACGATAGAATAAATAATGTTCGAATGAGGAGTTGATTACGTAAGGATTGGGGAGAAAACACTCTTTGTATAAAGGAAGTAATCGTCTTCATCATGGAAGATCCACGCGATAACCCGCTCCCCTAATCGTACGAATGAGTCGATGCTCCTTGTCTTTCAATTTATCTCGAATAGAACGGATGTAAACTTCGACAATGTTCTGTTCTCCTTGAAAATCGTAGCCCCATACCTTCTCTAGTATCCTTCCTTTGCTCATTACGATGCCGTTATTAATGACTATGAATATAAGAACCTCGTATTCTGTGGGGGAGAGCTCTAATACGTTGTTGTTATAAACGATCTCTCTTCTCCGTTCATCAATCTTAAAAGGACCGTACACAACTTCTCCTAATAAACTTGGAAATTGATTACGTAGACGGGCGTGGATACGAGCCAACAGTTCCTCGAAACTGAAAGGCTTTATTACATAGTCATCTGCACCTAATGTAAGCCCTTTGACCCGGTCATCTACTTCATCCTTTGCCGTGAGCATGATGACAGAAATGTTAGTTCTATTCTTTTTGATCATACGGCATACTTCAAACCCGTCGATACCAGGCATCATGACATCAATGATAGCAACATGGGGTTCAAATTCTTCGACTTGGTTGATGGCGTTTATTCCATCTGCAGCTGTTCTAACCTCATAGCCCTCGCTTGTTAATCCGAGTTCCAAAAATTGTAATATATGTGGTTCGTCATCTACAAGCAATATTTTTATTCCTCTAAGAGAATTCAATTCTTATACCCCCTGAGTTGTACATGCTCCTATTATCAATGATGATCTTAAGTAATTTCAACTCATACTTTCATATTCAGGAAACTTTCAGCTTACCTTCAAGTCCGCTTCAGTTAGAAGATTCATAATACGACTTGTTAAATAAAAACCACATGTAAAATTAAGGAGTTGTATTCTATGATTTCACGATTCAGGACCCGATTGGATATACCTCTACTAGTAATCGCCATATTGGCTATCGTATTAAACTGCTTCAATATCTGGAACGATCAATACGCCAATACTTATTACACCACTGCAGTAGCAAGTATGTTGGAAAATTTACATAATTTCTTTTATGCCTCTCTTGATTCAGCAGGCTCTGTAACCGTAGATAAACCACCTGTCACATTTTGGATTCAAACTATAAGTGCCTGGATATTTGGATTACACGGCTGGAGCGTCATTCTTCCACAGGCATTGGCTGGGGTTGGGTCGGTGCTATTGATTTATTTTCTAATTAAACCGTCATTCGGTTCAGCTGCTGCAAGGATTGGAGCATTAGTTCTGGCGTGCACACCTATAGCAGCTGCTGTGAGCCGGACAAATAATATTGATAGTATGCTTGTGTTTACACTATTGTTGGCTACCTGGTTGTTGTTTAAGAGTGTTCAACGTACTAACATAGGCAGTCTCCTGGGAGCCTTCATGCTGATAGGTTTGGCCTTCAATATGAAGATGCTGCAAGCTTATATGGTGCTTCCTGCATTTTATCTATTCTATTGGTTGGCCGGCAATTTAAATTGGAAGGAAAAAATGAATTATCTTTCCATAGCAACAGTGAGCATGCTCGTCATCTCCCTCTCCTGGGCAGTCATTGTGGATTTAACTCCCGCAGACGAACGTCCTTATGTTGGCAGTAGTGAAACGAACTCCGTTCTGGAATTAGCATTTGGTTACAATGGTCTGACACGTTTGACCGGAAATCAAGGAGGCCAAGGAGGACCTTCGAGATCGGATAGACCTGACAATCAGCAGCAACCACCTCAATTCAACACCTCGGCTGGATTCAATGGAGACGCTGATACCGAAAATCTTTCTCCAAACCGTAATGATACTAATCAAGGAGTGCAGCCTGGCAGTTCAGCTGAAGGATTTCCAGCAGGTGATATTAGAGGTATGGGCGGTATGGCTGGCGGAAGTTTCGGTACGGGTGAACAAGGTCCCCTCCGTTTATTTCAATCAGGCTTATCTGGACAGGCCAGCTGGCTGCTCCCATTTGTAGGATTCGCTGTCGTATGCTTACTCGTCGGTTTACGGAGAAACCGTATCACAATGAAGCATAAAGAAACAATATTTTGGCTTGCGTGGTTAATCCCGGCAATGGTTTTCTTCAGTATTGCAGGATTCTTCCATCATTATTATCTCATTATGCTTGCTCCGCCAATTGCAGCTCTGTTTGGCGCTGGATGGATACAGCTCTTCAAAGACTACAGAAATCATGCAGGTTGGAAAGGGTGGTTATTACCGATTGCTGTAATATTAACTGCCGGTTTTCAATGGTATATCATCCATCCCTACAATGATGTAATTGGGCCTGCATGGTCTATAGGGATTGTTTTATCAGGAGTCATTTTCACTGCTGCTCTCATCATTTATAAGTTACGCAGAGTAGAATTCAATCATATCGCAAGCATTTTAGGATTATTTGTACTTTTGATTGGACCGCTGTATTGGGCTTTCACACCCATTGCGTATGGTGGAAACAGTATGCTGCCGCAGGCAGGTCCGGGAGGTAGCGGGAATATGAATAATTTTGCAATGTCTCCACCTGATGATAACCCGGATGTTCCCTCAGCTGAGGGTCGAACGATTGTAATGCCGAGAAATATGCAAGGAGGAATGGGTAATGAAGCGAGTCTTGATAGTAAAACGCTGGCATATCTGAAGGAAAACAATACGGGTGAGCCATATTTGTTTGCCACAACAAGCTATCAAACCGCCGCTCCTTATATGATAGATGAAAAAGAATCGGTGATCATCATGGGGGGATTCTCCGGTTCTGATCCCGTGTACACGATTGACGAATTAGAAAATTTGATTTCAACCGGGAAAGTTAAATACTTCCTTATTTCAGGAGACGGCATGAGAGGTGGAAGTTCCGAACTGACACAATGGATTCAGGAAAACGGAGAGGAAATACCTTCAGAAGAATGGCAGACGATGCAGAATACTGACGAACAAACGTTTAATATGGGTGGTTTCGGACGATCAAATACTTTATATAAAGTGACCCTGTGATAAGGAGGAAGGTAAATGACGAACAATGTCCGCTATTCAATCGTAGTTCCCATGTATAACGAGGAAGCTGTTATTGAAGAAACTTACCGGAGACTGAAGAAGGTCATGAAGGAAGTCAATGATACCTATGAGTTACTGTTTATCAATGATGGAAGTCAGGACAAATGTTTAGATATTATAAGAAACATTGCCAAATGGGATAAAACAGTGAAGCTTATTGACTTTTCCCGGAATTTTGGTCATCAGATAGCTATTACAGCAGGAATGGATTACGCGGTAGGAGATGCGGTGATTATCATTGACGCGGATTTACAGGACCCGCCTGAATTAATTCTTGAAATGATAGGAAAGTGGAATGAAGGCTACGAGGTAGTTTATGCAAAAAGAGTGAAACGTAAAGGGGAAACATGGTTCAAAAAGATGTCGGCAAGCCTGTTTTATCGAGTCCTGCGGGCATCCGCAGATATCAATATACCATTAGATACGGGAGATTTTCGTTTAATGGATCGGAAAGTGTGCTTGGAAATGAAAAGGATTCCTGAGAATAACCGTTTTGTCAGAGGCTTAGTAAGCTGGGTGGGATTCCGGCAAACGGCTGTGGAATATGTGCGGGATGAAAGGACGGCAGGAGAAACGAAGTATCCACTCAAGCGTATGATCAAGCTCTCTTTGGACGGAATTCTATCTTTCTCGTATAAGCCTTTGAAGCTGGCCATATATTCCGGATTAACCTTGTCCGGAACAGGCTTCCTGTACTTACTATACGTCATTTACCTTGCTTTATTTACCGACGCAACGATGCAAGGCTGGCCATCCATGATTAGCATTACACTGATCTTTAATGGCTTTATACTGCTTATGCTTGGCATAGTTGGAGAATATGTGGGGCGAATTTACGATGAAACCAAAGGGAGACCTTTATACATCGTACGAGAATTTTATTCGGGGCAGAACAACGAAAAGCCCGCTAACCATCCTGCGTCAGTATATGAATAAGACTTCGATGCAAGCCCTGAAATTCTTGATGGTAGGTGTATTAAATACGAGTATCGATCTTGCGATTTTTTTCGTGCTCTCGATCGCCGGTCTCCCGATTTTACTGGCACAGTGCTTATCTTATAGTTGCGGCTTAGTGAACAGCTATTTAATAAATCGAAAATGGACGTTTCAGCGCGCAGAAAAGCAGAGCATGCAGGAGCTGCTTAAATTTATAGGCCTCAATATACTGACACTTGGTGTAGTATCTTTATTACTTCTTGAACTGCAGTCTCTTGGGAATCAATCCTTGACCATTTCTAAAGTGATTGCAACCACAGCTGGTATCCTGATCAATTATTTAGGAAGCAGGTATTGGGTATTCCGTGTTTCCCAAGCTAAAGGAGGTAAATCCCATGAAAGTTAAAAAAGCAATAATACCAGCAGCAGGATTAGGTACCCGGTTTCTGCCAGCAACAAAAGCACAGCCGAAAGAAATGCTGCCGATTGTTGATAAACCTGCTATTCAATATATCGTTGAAGAGGCGGTGCAGTCTGGCATTGAGAGCATTATCATTGTAACGGGGAGAAATAAAAAATCGATCGAAGATCACTTTGACCGTTCAATTGAGCTGGAGCAAATGCTGTCTATAACAAATAAAACGGAACTTCTGGAGAAGGTCCGCTCCATTAATAATTTGGCTTCTATTCATTATATTCGGCAAAAAGAGCCGCTTGGTCTGGGACATGCGATCTTATGTGCCAAGCAATTCATAGGAGATGATCCGTTCGCTGTACTTCTAGGTGATGACATCTTCGTATCAGACCCACCTGCGATAGAACAGTTGATACAGACATATGAGGAGTATGACAAGCAGGTAATTGGAGTCAAACCCGTCTCGAAAAATCATGTAAATAAATATGGTATTGTACAGACAACCAGTAAAAAAGGAAGTATTCATGAAGTTAACGGACTCGTGGAGAAGCCATCTATTGAAGAAGCTCCATCCAATATCGCTATCATGGGGAGATATGTATTAAAACCGACTATATTCCCAATTATAGAAAAGCTGCAGAAAGGAGCAGGAGGGGAATATCAATTAACGGACGCACTACATCAAGTAAGCAGAGCAGAAGGCCTGCTCGCATTAGAATTGACAGGCAGCAGATATGATATTGGAGACAAGTTTGGTTACTTGCAAGCCATATTAGAGATAGGGCTGCAGAGCGAAGAGCTTGCTCCCGTATTGTACCCATATTTATTGGAATTGGTAGAGCGGACCACAGAACCCAAGATCAGCAAGTTGTAATCCATCTCAATAGCTTAGTTGTACAATAAGATTAGTACAAAACAAGGCAGCCCGTTACATTAATGGCCTGCCTTATCTTATTATTAGTATTGTAATTCAAGCGGAGTCAAGTACATATGATTATTGCTTTCCTGTCGCCTGAATGCTCCGGGAGTCTGACCGGTCCATTTGGAGAATTGCCTAATAAAGCTTTGAACGTTGCCGAATCCGATACGATATGCAATTTGTTCAATCGTTTCTTCACTGCTCATAAGTAATTGCATGGCCTCTTGCTGTCTCAAAATAGAAAGATACTCCCTAGGAGACATGGCAAAGGCTTCTTTGAACACTCGGCTGCAGTGCCTTCTGCTATGTCCTAGCTTGAAGGAAATATCCTCAAACCAATTGGTGTTCAGATCGGCCTCTGTGTTGATAGCATTTACCAACAATTCATCAATCTTTCTGGCGATCTTATAAGACAATTCAGTACCCAACAACAGTGCAGAAGCCTTCTCATCGCAGAATCTTTCAATATGAACTGAGATATTCAGGATAGTTTGGAAGATGGATACATAAGAAGCGTTATTCTCAAGTTTGCTCATTAAATCATAAATCAGAGGCTTCAATTGAACAGTTAATTCCATATTTCTCTGATGAATAAACAAGGGAGCAATGTTAGCTATTTTCTGCAAGAAATCTGCATCAATTATTTTAATGTGAGAAACAAAATACTTTACATATTGAGCTTTCTCTGCTTTGCACTGATGGACTGTCATTGGTGGAATTAATACCAGTTCTCCGGCATGTTGTTCATAGGAGAAGTCGTTAAACATCACAACCTGTGAACCCACAAGCACCATGTTTAGCTCAAACATCATATGATGCAAATGTTTTTGACATATCGTTCTTGCATTATTAAATCCTGACATATGTGCGCCATGTAAGTAGATTTCCATGCGTCTATCTTCAAATATGAGATGATGAGGTTTCGTTTTCTCCATATTCATTCCTCCCAAACGTAATACTCTGCAGTAATAAGGCCGAAAATTCATGTCCCAGTTTGTTCATTAATAATGCCTTGGAAGTCCTTGTTGGTTATCCATATACTTATTCGATAGCTATATAATAAATCTAAATATATTGTCCATATCTCATATACAAGAAGGAGCCAGCAACTATGGACTTATTAGATTATAGCCGCTTCACTTCGCATATGAAAGCGTTCTATTTTAATATCTTGACGAGGAGTGGATAAGAACATGAGAAGTAATACGACTGATAGGACCAAACACTTCTACCTCTTCATTTCACCGTGGTTGTTTGGATTCTTGGCTTTTACCGCCGGACCGATGATTTACTCCTTGTACATGTCTTTCACAGATTGGAAGCTATTTGGAGGCTCTGACTGGATCGGAATGGAGAATTATCGTTTGTTAACTCAGGATTTTATCTTTTGGAAATCTCTCTGGAATTCGTTCTATTACACTTTTGTTGGAGTGCCTTTGGGACTCGTGGTGGGCTATATGCTTGCTGTCCTGCTAAACACCAAAGTGAAATTTATGGGAGCTTTTCGTACATTATTTTATTTGCCTTCAAGTTAGTTCAGTATTAGAAGCTTCTATGTCTGAAAAGGAGAAAAAAATATTCGATTATTTAATTCTTAAACTGGATGATTATCTATATTTCATTTAACAGACTGGGTTGCTCTATAGAGCGGCCCTTTTTCGCTTCTCTTCACTTCCATCTATGCTAAAATAAGGAATGTAATATCGGACGTTTTAGGTAACGGAAGTGTATCATGATAGGAACACAAAAGGAGCTTTATGGAGATGACCAATGAGCAAATAAAGCATCTGCTAAATGCATACGAGATGGATCGGCCGGAGCCGACCTTTTTGCGGCATAACGAGAATAGGACTTACCGGGTGCAGGATAGCGACGGCAACCGGTATCTACTTCGTATCCATGAACCTTTTGTGCAGGAGATGAAGGGATTACAGCATACTGAAGCAGGTATTTTGGCAGAACTGGATATGTTGGAGCAATGGGGGCACTGGAGCCAGGATGAAGTGCAGATGCCAGTACGGAACAAGAGCGGTCAACTTGTCACGACTCTTGAAATAGATGGACACAGACAGAATGCATCGCTCCTTACTTGGATGGAAGGACGTGATCTGAGCAAGGAAGATACCCAAGATGCAGAAGTTGCTAAGAAATTGGGCACGCACTTGTCGGAACTCCATTCCTTTTTTAGGAAGTACAATCCATCCGGCATGGAATCACGTCCAAGCCAGGGGAAAGTTTATAACGAACGAATGGCGCAGGTGATATATTCAGGCATATCTCAAGGTCTGTTTAAGCCTGCCGATGCGGCAATCATTGAGGACACGTTGCGATTGGTAAACTCTCGTTTATCGGATGAAGGTGGGAATGACGGACCAGACCTTATTCACGGCGATATATGCTTGGGGAATGTGATCTTAACGGTGAACGGTGATGTACGTTTTATCGACTTTGGCTTCTATGGGAAGGGTTACGCACAAATAGACACGGCTATGAATGCGATGATGTTGCCTGCAAAACGACGGGATGCTTTCCTTGAAGCATATTATGGTGGACGCTGCTCAGAAAATGAGTTGTTGCAGTTGGAAGGTTTTATGCTCGCAGCGATCATCGGTTTCTATGTTTTTCAGTACGGGAACGTGAAGATGCATGATTGGATGCGTGAGCGAATGCCGATATTGTGTGCGGAACGCTGCCAACCTTTTTTGCAAGGAGAACGGATTTTTTATCAATAAATACTACCTCAGATTTCGATGTCATTGATTTAAGGAGGCTAAGGTAAGGAAGCATTTTTTAATAACATTATACTGCCTTACTCATTAAGCTAGCGGGCATATAATCGAAGAAATATAAAGATAAGAGCAAGTGGGCTATGATTCATATATTTTTCTAAAGGATGTGTCTCTACAATGAGATATTTTATTGGAATTACCCCTCCAGATGATTATAAAGAAAAAATAATGACATTTCGTGATCGTTGGTCCAGTAATCGTCTTAACGATGTAGTGGAGCCTCACATCACTGTAAAAGCGCAAGGTGGCCTTACAGCAGATCTACATTGGTTAGAAAGAGTAAGACAAACATGTTCTTTAATGCAAAGTTTTCAACTATCATTATCAGATCCAGGATCGTTTGGAAGTTATGTTACATTTCTTAGTGTTGATACGAGTGATGTAACCGAATTACATAGAAGATTGGTAAAAGCGGCTTCTCCATCACAAGAACTTATAGATCGTTATTTTGAAATGGATAAATATCATCCCCATTTGACCTTAGGACAAACCTATTGGGGTATGAACGAGACGGAGATTCAAGAGATGAAGCGGTTAGCAATTAATGACTTAGCTCCTTATCCAACCTTTGATGTAAATTATGTACGCGTATATAAAGAAGTTGAACCAAACAAATATCAGCCGTTTGTAGATATTCAATTGGGGAGTACTAATAATTAATGGGAAGTGTTTAATTTGAATAGCAGACTACAATCAGATTGTGAAAACTGTTTTGGGATATGTTGCGTGGCTTTACCGTATGCACAATCAGCCGATTTTTCTTTTGATAAAGAAGGGGGAGTCCCCTGTCGTAACTTGTATTCAGATCATCGCTGCAGCATACATGAGCATCTAAGAGAAAAGGGGTTTAAAGGGTGTGTTTCCTATGAATGCTTTGGAGCAGGACAACATGTTTCACAGGAAATTTTTAAAGGCAATGATTGGAGAGCGAATACAGAGTTATCCAAGCCAATGTTTGACGTGTTTCCTATAGTTCAACAACTACATGAAATGCTTTATTACCTAAATCAAGCTATAGTTCTGGAAGACGCTCAAACCATACATCATGAATTGCAAATTGTTTTTGATCAAATTTTAGCTCTAACCTATCTTAATCCAGAGGAAATTTTGAAATTAGATATACCTTTACATAGAAAAAATGTGAATGATTTACTATTGATAACAAGTGAATTAACTCGTAAAGATTTCATTCATCGTAATAAAAAACGTAAAGTGCGGACGGGTCTGGATTATTTGGGTGCAAATTTGAAAGGTGTTGACTTAAGAGGTGCAAATCTGAGAGGAGCATTATTGATAGCATCTAATTTGAGGAACGCTGATTTAAGAAAAGCAGATTTTATTGGCGCAGACTTAAGGGACGCTGACTTATCAGGTGCGAATCTTACGGGATGTATTTTCCTTACTCAAGCACAAGTCAATTCGGCTATAGGTAATCAACACACTATATTACCTCATTATTTAAAATTTCCTGCTCATTGGTTAATAGAATCGTAGTTTGCTATGAATAGTCAAATCAGAATATATAGTCCATTAAGTACAGAGAATTGTCAATTGTTCGCCTACTCTGAATCTTGTAATCTTGAGCTATGGCATGAATGCTTCGTATATCCGCATTCAGTCATCGACCAGATTAAAATCCGAAGAAAATTCAGGAATAAGCTTTGGAGTAGCTAGGATTGAGGGAGGTTACCAGAAGCTGCCGATGATTTCCAATAGGGTGATGGATCTGGATCCAGACCATCAAGGCGCATTGATCCACTGGGAGGAGAAAATATGAAACCGCTTACATTGAAGCTTAAGTCTGATGTGAAGACGATTCATTCGGGCAAGCTGGGAGATTGCTAGGGAACCAACCCAAAGGGTGAAAGCTGGAAGCCTTTGGAGCGGGTATCGCCCCGCTTGGAACTGAGCTGCCGCCGGGTTAATCCGAAATCCTGCCGGAGGACACAGAACAATTCGCTGGTGTGTACGTCAAGGGAATGGCAGCGGCTTTCTATTTTTGAATAACTTTCAGGATCATGCGGAGACGATGGACCATACCGAGGTACGTATTGAGCTTGACACAGGCAGAGGCATTGCTGCTTTCCCTCGACAAGGAACTCTTACGATGAGAAGCGGGATGGGGGCGGTTCTCTCATTTCATATGATCATACATGATATTGGGATTGTAACTGCTACCATACAGCCGTTGACCAAGCTGGATAACGGAAGCGGTGGAGCGAGGATACAATACGATTCGCATATGTGCCATGCCATTCATGCTATTCACGAGTGAAGGGAAACGTCCAGGTCACTTGAAATTCGGTAATCTAGGAAAGGTCGGCCAGCGCACCCGCTGGTACAATTGCCGGGGACGGACATGCTCATCTGCTGGAACTGTTTAAGCAGGCGCAAGCTCATAACTGTTATATTATGTTATCCTCCTGGGAGTATCAGCAAAGCCCCAAGGAATTCCAGAGACAAACACCCCAGAGCTTGTTGAAGTGATGCAGCCATATATTGAAGAGGCAGTAGGCTATCTACGCGAGCGCCACCCTGATATATTGATAACGGCTAGCTTACCCTGAATGAAGCATATTCAAAAAGCTATGTTGCTCGCAACCTTCAGGTCGCTCATTTTCATTTATACATAAAAGGCGTGCTGAACGAGCTAATGGATTTGGCTGGTCTGAACGATGATAAGCTGTTCCCGAATCCTTTTGTACAATCATTGCTTAGAGACGATGCGCCACCATTCGAGGATTGGACTCTGCCGAAAGGACAAGAATGGCGGATGGAAGGCGATCCGGTCGGGATGAAGCTAATATATTTACATGACTGGGTACGGCATAACGGTATTCCGGTTGTCATCGGAGAAGGTTATGTCGGTTATACACCGCTAAATGCAAGCTTTGAAGAAGGACCGGGCGGAAAGTATATCGCCGAATATGCAATCCGCAAAGGAATGGCGCTTGGCTTCTGGGGGATGACACTATGCTCCAACTGCGCACCGCATCATCCGTTCTGGGCCGATATCCCTTGGCAGCAGAGATGGAATCGGTTTATTTTGGATTATAAATAGACTTACTTCGTTTATCTGTGCTTATGTTTATTCCCAACATAATCGGACAATTAATTGTAGATTTTTTACATTAGTTTTGCCTATAATTAGTGTACAATTATAATCATTGAGAGAATCAAACAGCTGCAGTGATATAATTGTGGAAGCGCTTCAATCAAAGTATAAAATGGAGGAATAACCCATGAGATTTGAGGTGAAGAGCTTTGAGCTAAAGTGTTTGTTGAATGTATTAAGAAATACACGGGTGAGTGTAAAGCCGCAATATATTCGTACTATCGTAAAATTGTAATCATATAGGGACCTCTACTGTATGTTGAGTTTCCGGAAATGGAGGATTTATGAAATTAAATATTCCTAACACTGCTGCGGATTTAAGGCATATTACTGATCGTGTGGTGGATTACACATTTGGTATGGATTTAACTTGGGACTGGCCAGGCGGGGTTGCCTTCTACGGCGTAAGCCGGGCATTTGAAGTGACAGGTGAGCAGGCCTATTTGGAACGGATGGCGGATTGGGTTGATGAATATTTGGAAGCCGGTCTTCCGCGATGGACAGTGAACACTTGTGCCATGGGGCATATGCTGGTTACTTTATATGAGCAAACAAATGACCAGAAATACCTCGATCTTATTCTCAGCAAGGTGGATTATTTGGAGAACAAAGCACTGCGTTTTGGAGATTGTGTACTTCAGCATACCGTGTCTTCAAAAAATGATTTTCCAGAGCAATGCTGGGCAGATACGTTATTTATGGCCGCCTATTTTATGCTTCGTGTTGGGGTCAAGCTGAAGCAGAAGCAATTGATTGATGATGCACTTCATCAGTATTTCTGGCATATCAACTATTTGCAGGATGAGGACAACGGGCTATGGTATCACGGCTATAATCATATTAACAAAGACCACATGTCAGGAATTCATTGGGCGCGTGCTAACGCTTGGGCCGCCTATACGATGTCACGTGCAGCGAGAGGACTGCCGGAAAGCTATTTATATCCTCCGATGATGCATATATGGAGTTCACTTCGGGATCAGCTTGCAGCAATTAAAAAGCTGCAGAAGGAAGACGGACTCTGGGGAACCGTACTTGATTACCAGGATTCATATGGTGAAGTATCCGCTACATCGGGTATCGCTGCCGCAATGCTAATGCAAGGCAATCCGCTTCATGCTAAGTACGTTCGGAAGGCTCTGGACGGTGTGCTTGCCAACATCTCCCCGAACGGGCGAGTTATGAACGTATCCGGTGGAACAGCCGTTATGAACAACATTGAAGGATATCTCCTCATCGACCGGAAGTGGGCACAAGGCTGGGGGCAAGGCCTCGGTCTCGCTTTCCTTGCGGCAGTAATTGAGATGGTTCAAACACAGGAAGAAGGCTTAGTAGCTGAGGAATTGAAATCAATTCCTCCTAAGGAAAAGAACGAAGAAGAAATAGAAGCAAAATGAATGCAAGGCAGTACAGCTTACAATTAAGACGAATGGCTATAATTTTCTAAGATCGGGACGGAAGCTGCACGGACAATGCGGCTTCCGTCCTTTCTTTATGATATGCCGCGCTTTTTGCGACGACCTCATCAAGGCCTCGAAAACGTACGCTGAAATCTATCATGAGTCGGTTCGTAAAACAGATGAATAAAGTCGCTATTAATTGCGGCTTTTTTGGTTTGCAGAGGAGTTATATTGACACAAATAAAAAATAGGATTATAGTATTGTTTAATCGTAATCATTACGAATAAACTCATTTTCATCTCGAAGTACAAAGGAGGATTGAAATGGAATGAATACGGAGAAGGATGTGCGTATTCCCGTTACCATTATTACGGGATTTTTGGGAGCTGGCAAAACAACCTTGCTTAACCACATATTAAATGAGGATCATGGTCATAAAATGGCAGTCATTGTAAATGAATTTGGTGAAGTAGGCATTGATAATGAGCTGATTGTGAAATCCGATGAAGAGATTATCGAGATGAATAATGGCTGCATATGCTGCACGGTTCGAAGTGATCTCGTAGATATTATGGAGAATCTGCTGCATCGCAAATTTGTAAGTTCTCCTGAGCGTATTCATTATGATTGGGTGGTTGTTGAAACAACGGGATTGGCTGATCCTGCTCCTGTTATTCAGACTTTTCTCGCTGAACCCCTGATCTCCCAGTTCTTCAGAGTTGATGCAGTAATTACGGTTGCGGATGCAAAGCATGCAGAGTATCACCTGGACCACAGTCGTGAAACGAAGGGGCAAGTGGCTTTCGCTGATGTCATCCTGTTAAATAAAACAGATCTCGTCACCCGGGAAGACCTCGCACGATTAGAATCCAGATTAAAAAACATAAATAGTCATGCCCGCTTATTGTACACACAATATTCGGTGATCGACTTGAATGAGATTTTGGGAATTTACACCTTTGACATGGATCACAAGCTGGAGGTTGATCCTCATTTTATGGATCACCACCACCACCACCATCATGAAGATGATGTTTTTTCCATTGTACTAACTGAATCAAGACCGCTGGATTTGGAGAAGGTGAATAAATTTATCAATACATGGTTAGTTGAGCACGCCACTGATACTTACCGGTACAAAGGAATTCTCAATGTACAGAGAACGAACAAGCGAGTCGTGTTTCAGGGAGTACACATGATGTTCGGAGTGGATGCGGAGAGAGAATGGAATGCAGGAGAGGACAGGACAAGCAGGATTGTAATTATTGGGAAAAACCTGGATGAAGACTGGTTTAGATCCCAATTCAGCGAATGTGCGGTTGTCTGAGCGTGATCAGCTCATTCGGAAAGATTTGTGCCGGAGGATTTATATAAATGAAGATTATTGACAATAGAGTGAGTTTACTAGAACTAGATATGTTCTTCATGGGAGAACAGAGCATGATTCATCCCATGTTGATTCGAGATGACAATGTCCAAATTCTAATTGACGCAGGATTGCCCGGACAATTCGAACAATTAGAGAATGAGATGCTTCGTGCAGGAAGCTCGGCTGCGAGCCTGGATTATTTATTACTGACACATCAGGATCTGGATCATATCGGATGTCTTCCAGAAATCTCGGCGGTTAACCCTAATGTTCTGATCTGTGCGCATCCATTTGATGCTCCGTATATTCGTGGTGAGAACCGTCTACTGAAGGAGAACGTTGTACCTTGGCAAAAAGAATTGGAAGTTTTGCCATCTAGCAGAGTAGACCAGCTATTAACTCATAAAGAACGGTTAAATCTATGCGGAGGTATACATGTTATTCACACCCCAGGCCATACCGATGGACATATAAGTTTCCTATTGGAAGAAAGCCGTCAATTAATCATTGGAGATGCACTCTTTTATACGAACGGTGAAATTCAAGTTCCACCTCAGGAGCTGACGATCAATATGCCCCAAGCGATGAAATCGCTCGAACAGCTGCTTGATTATGACTTTGATCAAATTCTCTTCTACCATGGCGGCATTTGTCCAAATGGCAAGAAGAAGCTTGAGTCTTTGATTCATAGCTACTCCGGATAAGAGCAGGGGATTTATACAGGAGAACAGGGGGAGAACATCTGAACATTAACTTAAGAATCAATATATCCAATCCTGCTTCCGTTACGATTACTCCCTATTTACAATATGAATCTCGTGGCTTTTTCAGCTTTGAAGGTCATCATTTTAATTGTGATACACTCCCCATTTTTCATCATATGCAAATGATTATTCCGCTCGATGAGATTGATCAAGGGTTACTTTTTGAAGAAGAGTTCAACAGAACATGTGAGAACTATTGGGTAGACGAATATCAGAAAAAACTGATGATTGCAAAACTGGACATATCAGAATTTCGAAGTGAATGGAAAGAGAAAATAGGAGGAACTTGGTTTGATTGGTTAGATTCCGTAGACGGAGAACATTCCATTATTGGGGTTCGAGCAGATGAGATTGTGCAAACGAATAAGTATCCCAATTCACTGGATCATGGGAGTCTCTTTTATATTCAGAATTTAATCGTTCATCCTTTATTCAGAGGGAATAAATTAGGGGCACATCTAATCAAGCATTCGATTCAGAATCTATTTACCAATCAGCATGGCATTGTGTTCTTAATTGCTCAACCCCATGTGGATAACGCGCATTGTTCTCATTCCAAAGATCATTTGACTCATGGGTTGATTGATTACTATAAAAATATTGGGTTTGTTGAGACCGAACACTCTGACATTGATAAACATAACGTGATGGAATTGAAGCTTAGAAATTCGAAAGGTGAAAAATATGAAATTACTAAAAGATTATGACTGCGTAATTATTGGTGGAGGTCCAGCAGGAATAGGCATGGCTTCTGTCTTACAAGATCTTGGTATGAAACGGTTTGTTATCTTGGAGCAGCACGAGATTGGCGCAAGCTTCATGGCATGGCCGAAGGAAATGAGGCTTATTACTCCTTCGTTCACTAGTAATGCGTATGGAATGTTAGATTTGAATGCGGTTGTTCTAAACACATCCCCGGCATATACCCTCGGTTCAGAGCATCCAACCGGCAAGGAGTACGCAACGTATTTGCAGGCTGTGGCGCAGTATAAGAAATTACCTGTTAAAACAGGGGTCGTTGTCTCGGAAGTAATTCCGCAGGGCCAGGAGTATAAGCTGATGACATCACACGGTGAGATCAATTCACGGTTTGTAATTTGGGCAGCAGGGGAGTTTCAATATCCTAAATTGGATTCGTTCCCGGGTGCTGAATATGGTATCCACAGCAGCTTATTCACCGAATGGGCTGAAGTTCAAGGAGAGGAATTTATTATTGTCGGCGGTTATGAGAGTGGTATTGACGCAGCAATCCATTTAAGCGGCCAAGGCAAACAAGTGACAGTCATTGACCGGGATCACAGAAGCTTGGCCAAAGGTTCAAGTGATCCAAGCGTTGAACTTAGCCCTTATACAAAAGATAGGCTTCGATTAGCCATGGCAAATAATAAGATCACTATACTACACGGGTTCGAGGTACAGTGGATCGAAGCTGAAGACGATGGGGGCTACGTGCTGTATTGTGAGAATGAATCTGCTGATACACGCCTAATAAAAACTATGCAGCCGCCCATACTAGCGACCGGTTTTCAGAGCAGTTTGAAGACAATTGAACATCTGATTGAGCGTAATCAAGAGGGCGAATTAAAATTAAGCACTGCAGATGAATCCACTATAAATCCTGGTTTGTTTATAACGGGTCCACAAGTGGTACATGGTAATCTTCAATTATGCTTCATATACAAATATAGACAAAGATTTGCAGTTGTAGCACAGGCTATTGCACAGAGATTGGATATGGATGTCTCGATTCTTTCACAATATCGTGAGGCAGGCATGTTTCTCGATGATCTTTCTTGCTGTGGTGAAGATTGCAAATGCTAAACCAAGCCATTACCACAAGAGATGCCCTCAAGAACGTAGTATTCGTAGGCTTTGAATCAGCGGGTAAATCCGCTCTGTTCCGTTGTATTACCGGTATGGACACTGGAGAAGAATCCAATTACCGCGGTTCTACCGTTACCGTTCGCAAGGGTCAACTGTTTGATGTTCCATTAGAAGTTATTGATACTCCAGGAATACAATTGAAGGATGATTCTGCTACAACAATGCTTGCCTTGGAGCAACTCGCAGTTGGAGATACGATTGTACTTGTTGTACGTGGAACGAATGTCAATGAAGAGTTACCCTTGCTTCTTGAAATGCTTGATTTAAAAGAAAAAAATGTAGTCTTAGTTCTATCATATGCGGATAAGTGTTCTCCTGAGCTAGCCTCGCAGGTAGATTACTATCGCAAAGGTCTTGGCATATCTGTAATTCCCGGAAATACGAGACAATTAAGTGAAGATGAAAGATCGCTGATTCTAAAGGCAGTTTCTGTCGCCAGGCCCATGAAGAAAGTGCCAGAGATTGATGATCCACCCGTTTCATATGCAGTAAAACCACAATCGACTCTGTTTGAACACAGCTTCTTGGGGAGAATTGCAGCTCTAGTTGCACTTTTATTGTTATTTGCAGTGCCGGTGTACATTGCCTACTTATTCTCAGACTGGATTCAGCCGTTTATGGAATCCTGGATCCTTGATCCTTTAAATCGGATAACATCGGGTATAAGTGATCCGGTTAGATCATTCTTCTTGGGCGACTATGGAATGATTAGCTTGGGATTGTACTCCTTTATCTGGGCGTTTCCAGTAGTTCTGCTAATCGGTATCAGCGTCGCTATAACAGAAGAAAGTGGACTCAAAGATCGTATCACCGATTCTCTAGATGGTTGGATGATCAAGATTGGATTAAATGGTAAGGATCTAATCCCCGTACTTAGTGGATTTGGATGCAATGTCGTTGCCGTTTTTCAAAGTCGTACATGCAGCTCATGTACCCGAAGGGCTTGTATTTCCATGATTTCATTTGGATCAGCCTGCAGTTATCAGATAGGGGCATCATTATCCATTTTCAGTTCAGGGGGCAAACCTTGGTTATTTGTTCCTTATATTATTGTTCTTGTTCTTGTGGGAGCTATTCATACACGTATTTGGAATCGGGATAAGCTAGATGATCAGCAATTCCTCTATAATCGAACATATTTACAAATGCCAACGTGGAAATCCATAAGCTGGAGAGTTCGATCTGTTATTAAACAATTCTTGACACAGGCCATGCCGATATTCATAGGTATCTGTCTGCTAGCTACCATACTCGATCAGATAGGAATTATCACAGGACTAGTCCAAATTGTCGGTCCATTGCTCTCCGTCTTCCAATTACCAGAACAAGCGGCCAGCGGCATTCTATTCTCTGTCTTGAGAAAAGACGGACTACTCCTGCTGAATCAGGGCCAAGGGTCATTTGTGGAGTCATTAAGTGGTGGTGAGCTCTTTATATTGGTCTACTTAGCATCTACCTTGACAGCATGTCTGGTGACACTGTGGACAATCAACAAGGAAATGGGAGCTTCTTTTGCACTTCGGTTAGCGGGCAGGCAAATCGTTATGTCTGTGGGAAGTACTCTGCTGCTCGCCTGGTTGATCATATAAGCAATAAGTTTTCTAAAAAAGAAGGGGGATAGATATGGATCATTTTACTATAAAAAGAATCTGCTCCATTCTGGATGGTTATATCAGCTTGAAAATCCCTGCCGATTTACGCGGAGAAGTTCGTATTACTTACCATATTGGGGATAGAACGGTTACCATGTCCGAGGAAAGACCCGATTGGACCGAGAGAATGTGGGACTCAACTGACTTTGTTCAGTTTCGCCTTGAGGATCATGCATGGGCAGTGTATACCAAATCCGATGGTAATGAATGGCGTTCATTATCAACGATTACTCCCAGCCGTCATTTTGAAGAAGTGCTTGAGCAGGTTGAAATGGATACCAGTGAAGTGATTTGGGTCACCTAATTTTTGAATTAAAGAGGTGCCACGTAAATTTGTAGCCACTTACTTCATCAGAGCTAGATACTTTCACAATCATTATATAGGAATGACTAAGATGTCAGCTTATCATGATAAAAGCCTGCTTCCCATCATCAGTATTTAGCCTTTTATCAATACCTTCACAATGAATTTGAGGCGGATGCGATTCTGCATGTTGGAACCCACGGTACTTTGGAATTTATGAGTGGCAAAGAAAGTGGAATGTCTGGTGACTGTATACCTGATGCGTTGATTCAAGATATCCCGCATTTTTATATTTACTATGTAGGCAATCCTTCCGAAGCGATGATTGCGAAACGAAGATCTCATGCATCCTTAATCGGCTATCAATCCCCTCCGTTTACGTTATCGGGATTATATGGAGAATACGCTGGGCTGGAAGCGATGCTGCATCAATACCGTGAAGCGGGGCATATAAATTCTGCACGGCTTCCGGATCTATGGGAGCAAATACAGGAGCAGGCAGAAGCGTTGTTTATTGAAGCCTCCGACTTGGAGACACTAGAGTCCGAGCTGTATCGAATACGCAGATCTTATATCCCAAATGGCCTGCATATTTTCTCTAGGTCAGCAAGGGGGATAATTTCATACTCCATTTGCAAATTCTTCAGCTGCTTAACTCTGGCGCCTAAATAACCCAGAATTTGACCTATCGTCTCTCCTTGTGTTCGAGCCGTCTCCAGCCCCCACATCACAAGCGCTGTCGTATCTGGATAAGTCTGATGCGTCTGAGCGTACAGTTAGACTCAATATACTAGTCCATATCTGTGGATTTTTCCGTGATATGTTTCCAGATCAGCTGTCCAGGCTTCATCAATTGTTTAAAGATATTGCTGAATTGGATGAGCCCTTGGATCAGAATCGGATTAAACAGCATTCGGAGAAGTTGTATCATCAATTACGCAGTACCGGCGCTGAGCATGATGAAGCTTGGGACTTGGCATGCGCCCGCCTATATGGTCCGGCTGAAGGAGAATACGGAACCTCAGTAGGCAAACTGATTGAAACGAAGCAATGGGAAGAAGAAGAGGAACTTGGCGCAGCCTTCATAAACAGCCTTAAGCATGTGTATAGCTCCCAATACAGAGGCAAGGATATGCATGATTTGTACAGGGCGAATCTAACTGCCGTTGACATTGTTTCTCAAATCAGGAGCAATCATGAGCATGAAGTTACCGATCTCGATCATTATTATGAGTATTTTGGAGGTTTGGCTAAATCAGTTGAGATGACTAAGGGCACAAAGGCTGAAATTTATATCAACGATACTACACGCGAACACCTATTAACAGAAGAAGTAAGCAAGTCGATTCATCGCGCTGTACGAACCCGCCTAATAGATCTGGTGACCAAAATGAGAAATCTATTAAATTGAACTAAATCAAAGCAGTAGCTGCATATATCCAGCAGCAGCTGCTTTTTTATTACAATAAGATGGATGTATGAGAATTGTAAGAATGAAACGCACTTCTCAAAAGACGTCAACTGACGAAGACGTTTCTATTCTGGTTGATGTTTAGGATCCGGATAGGAAGAGAATGTATAATATAATTACTACTAATGACAGGGAGATAATACAAAATGAAACGATACTAATAAAATATGTTAGCTTTGTCAGAGCGACATGGATGGAGGGAAATGGATGAAGCGCAGCTTCGTGAATTCACCGTATGCATATTCGCTTGGCATGTTTGCCATGATGGTCCCGAGCCAGGCGTTCAGCTCGTTTTACATCTTTTTTTACGTGGATACATTGAGCCTTGGCATAGGGCTTGCCTCTCTGGCACGAACCGTATTTCTGATCTGGGATGCCTTAAACAATCCACTTATGGGATATTGGTCCGACCGCACGAAAACCAGGCTGGGACGTCGCAGACCGTGGGTATTCGGTGCTATTCCACTGTTTATGCTTACCTTCGTACTGGTGTTCTCGCCACCGGAAGGATTATCACAGAACGGATTGTTTATGTGGTTCATGGTTGCCCTTATTCTATATGAAGCGGCTGCAACCGTATTATGGGTCAATTATGGAGCCCTGTTTCCCGAATTGTATCGCGGAGACCGCATTCGTGCGAAGGCGTCTGCCATCCAGCAGGGCTACCAGGTCGTGGCACTATTGATCGGTACCGCGCTGACTCCGGTGATCTATAATGCAATGGGATTCTCAAATATGGCGATACTGTATGCGCTGCTGTTCGGCGCATTTATGTTTCTCTGCATGATGAGCGTTAGGGAGCAAGATGTATACAGCACAAGCGAACCACTCAAGTTAATTCAAGCGTTCCGAGAAACCCTGCGCAACAAGAAATTTTGGGTATTTAATATCTCCAATTCATTTGCCCAGACGGTAAATGGACTGATTAGCTCGACGATTCCTTTTTACGCAAAATATGTACTGAATATTCCAGATAATCAAGTGTCGATTCTGCTCGCGGCTGTATTTGTATCTGTTATCCCTTTGGTGTTCTTCTGGTATTCAATCATTCGTAGAATGGATGGTGTGAAGGCATGGCGATTGTCGCTCTTCGTATACGGTGTATCCGTTATTCCCCTCTGGTTTGGCAACGATCTGATCAGCGGAATTCTGGCAGGCATTTGTGTTGGGTTTGGTCTGGCAGGATTTCTGGTAACACCGGCCATGGTTAACGGCAGTATCATTGACGAAGATGCGGAGCGGACGGGACAACGCAGAGAGGGGATATATACCGCTGTCAGCGGATTTATTACACGTTCCAGTGGTTTGATCTCTGCTCTGGCGTTTTTTGTTGTAGGCATGATATTCGGATATGAAAGCGGTGATAATCCGGGGAGTAATCCGGAATCAACCTTCAGGTATTTGATTAGCATCGTTCCCTTATGCTTACTTGCTATTTCATTCCTGTTCTCGTTTGCAGCCAAAATCGAATTCTCAAAAAATATGAGAGGAGGCGGGCATGATACTGGATCGAAGACTCATCATCAACTGTGATGATTTTGGGCAGAGCAAGGCCATGAATAAGGCGATACAGCATCTGCTGGAGGAGAATAAAGTGTCTTCGGCGACCATTATGACCGTGGCTCCCGGCTTTGAAGAGGCTGCGTCTTGGGCGGCACGCCGAGGTCAACCGAATGTCGGGCTGCATCTGACCTTGACGAGCGAATTCGAAGCCCTTCGATGGAGCAGTTTAACGAGGCATTCCTCTCTTCACGATGACAGTGGTCATCAGTACCGGACCGTTCGTGAGTTTGAACGAGGGGCAGAGGACAGTGCCGTGTTAAAAGAGCTGGAAGCGCAGTACCAGCTGGCGAGCAAGGCAGGCATTCAAATCAGCCATGTGGATAATCACATGGGTAGCCTGTACGGTATGGAAACAGGACGTAGTCTCATTCCGCAGATGCTGTGGAAGACGAAGCGTTGGCGCCTCCCGGCTCGATTGTTCCGCTATATCGATCCTGAAGACCCACTGCTCAGCTCACTGCCGAATATTGAGCGTCCTGTTGCGCTCGCTTCAGGCCTAGCTGACACGTTTGGCGTTCCCATCCCGGATTATCTGCTCTCGCATCCTTTTTCTGTTATGGAGGGGGAGACCTATGAGAGCTTTAAGCAATCACTGATTGATAAGCTGTACAGACTTCCTGAAGGGGTCAGCGAAACCTATGTCCACCCCGGAGCGGAAGATGAGTGGATGCTGACGAACATTCCGCATTGGGAAAAGCGGGTATGGGAGTATCAGCTGCTGTTTGACGATGATTTTTCTTATGGACTGCGAGATGCCAAAGTGATCCTGACGGATTACCGCTATGTGGAGGAGTATTTGAAGCGACCCCGCATGCGCTCGGCCATTAAGCTTATGAAAGTTTTGGCACAAAAACCGTGATTCTTGCATTAACTCTTCGACTGACCAACCCAGTGACTACACTATAAATTTGATACTATTTGCCTACACCAGCGCAACCCTTCTACCATATGATAAAAAATCATGGATAGAAGAGAGGTTAAGCGTTGAAGAGAAAAGAGAGTAGATATGGCGTTTCTATCGTTGTATGTACGAATCGACCGCAATTTTTTAATAATATCCTGACAAATTTTAATAGACAGCAATATAAGAACAAAGAGCTAATTATCATTCTGAATCATGACAGCATGAATCTAGAATCATATCGAAACCGCGTTCGACATTATGCCAATGTAAGTATATTCCAAGTACCCGAAAGGATTTCATTAGGACAATGTTTGAATGCAGGGATTGAACGTGCACGGTTTCCGTTAATTGCGAAGGCTGATGACGACGACTATTATTCCGCCTACTATTTGAAAGAACAAGTAGGAGCACTGAGAAGAACCAACAGTGATATCGTAGGTAAACATTCCTGTCTCGTATATCTAGGTGCTTCAAAGAAGCTCTTGGTCAGGTCCCCTGAAGAAGCTAGTAAATTTGTTGAATTTGTACAAGGGGGGACGATACTGTTCAAGAAGGAAGTGCTCAGAAAGGTTCGATTTACCGATCGTTCTGTAGGCGAAGATGTTACGTTTCTGAGGCAGTGCAGGAAGAAAGGATTCAAAACGTATGCTACCACACCCTATAATTATGTATATCATCGCAGGCAGAACAAGAAGAGCCATACATGGAGAGCAGATGACGAGTTTTACCTGAGAGGCAGCAAACTGATTACAGTCACAGACCAATTTCGTCCAATTGCGGATAAAGAATTTTAAAAATATTTACTTCAAGAAGCAGATTGCCATTGCAGACTGCTTCTTTGTCATCAAGAGGCAGCATCTTATGCCACTGAGCGTACTACAGAACGGCTGTTTCCTCTCAACCCCCGTTTTTGCACATATCTGAGTTCATATTGCCAGTTGGGGCGGTAGTGCAATTAGTATTAGTAATAAGAATGCTTGAAGACCCAAAATTGAGGGGAATAAATTCTGTATTGGCTTGGTGATTGTGTATTTGTATTAAAATGAACTCTTTAAACATAATAATTGCAAAATGCAAATATGTATGGTACAACTGAATCTAGAGGTGAGCTTAGATGGAAGAAAGTCTTAGAGAATTACTACAAGTGACTGCACGCCGATTCGGCCTTTTGAATAAGAATTGCTGTAGTGTAGGAACTAATGATATATCAATGATCCAAAGCCATATTCTTTATGAAATTGATCGACAGCATGAGCCATCTATGCAGCAGATCGCGGATACGCTTGGCATCGATATAACCACATTTAGCCGTCAGGTGCAAACATTGATTAAAAAGAATTTAGTCAAGAAAACAACACTTCCCGAGGATCGTAGAGTATATATCCTACATCTGACGACAGAAGGGAAATTCGTGGCTACCACGATTGATGAGAATATGAACAGTTACTTAAATGAGATTTTCTCTTTTATGAATGAATTTGAGCGAGAAACCGTTCTCAGATCGATTAAATTATTAAATGAAAGTATGCTTAAATCGGACAAATGCTGTACTCCTATGGGGTGATCTTCAAGGTCACCCTATATAATTAATATATACTTGCAAATTGCAAATAAAAAAGTGAGGTATGTGAAATGAAGGAAATCCAATTTAAACAAGTTCAGAACAGTTGTTGTTCACCTGAAATCAACAGAGATTTAGTTAAGCCGGACAGTAACCCGTCCACCGATCTTCCTGTGGTCATCATTGGTGCCGGTCCGATCGGACTTGCTGCAGCTGCACACCTTATTGAAAGAGGAGAACGTATTATCATCTTTGAGTCGGGATCTGAGGTAGGAAGTCATATTAAGGCTTGGGGGCATGTACAGGTATTTTCCCCTTGGCAATACAACATCGACAAAGCAGCGGCTAGATTACTCGAGAAAACGGATTGGGAACGACCAAATGATGACGATTTACCTACAGGTAAAGAGCTTTTGGAGCAGTATCTATACCCTCTATCACGATTGCCTGAAATAGAGTCCAGCTTAAAGCTAAATGCAAAAGTAACAGCAGTCAGCAGAAAAGATATGGATAAAATGAAAACCTTAGGGCGTGAAAGCCAGCCATTCATTGTTTTCGTGGAGGAAAACCAGTTAACAACCCTTTATGAGGCAAAAGCAGTTATCGATGCATCAGGCACTTGGGGGAAAGCGAATCCGATCCATAGCAGTGGGATTTGGACGAAGGAAGAAGGAGATCTTAAAGAGCATATTTATTATGGTATTCCTGACATTAAAAACAGAGATGGAGAACGGTTCAATGGTAAAAAAGTGGCGGTAATTGGAGGAGGGCATTCGGCTATCAATTCAATGCTGGAACTGTCTAAAGACCCAAACACAGAAATTTTCTGGATCATGCGGAAGAGTAAAGTAGGAAATGCGTATGGTGGGGAAGACAATGACCAATTGAAGGCTAGAGGAGCACTCGGAAGTCGAATTCATCGACTTGTAGATCAAGGTAGAATAAAGGTCTTTACACCATTCCGTATTCATCAGTTGAAACAGGTGGAGGGTAAAATCAACATTATCGGCATGAGTCTTGGTGAAATAAAGCAAGTTGAGGGCATAGATGAAATTGTTGTGAACACAGGAAGTCGTCCGGATTTCTCGTTCATAAGCGAGCTCAGGCTCAGTATCGATCAAACTACGGAGGGTGTAGAAACTCTAGCCCCACTTATTGATCCTAATGTACACAGCTGCGGAACGGTTCGTCCACACGGTGAGAAAGAACTTCGGCATCTGGAAGAGAACTTTTATATTGTAGGCATGAAGAGCTACGGCAGAGCCCCAACCTTTCTAATGGCGACAGGCTACGAGCAGGTGAGATCCATTGCTGCATATCTGGCAGGAGATTACGAAGGAGCCGAAAAAGTGGAGTTGGAATTACCAGAGACGGGTGTGTGCAGTATAAATAATGTCTCAGATCAAGTTGAGGAGAGCTGCTGTTCTACAACACCTGCTACTAAAGTGTCTTCATGCTGTAGCTAAACTAGCGAAACTCAAATATATAAAATAACTATAAGAGCCCGCCGGATGACGGGCTTTTTTGATGTTCATTAGATTATATTTTCGGAAATGGTTTTCTCGACTATAACAACATCGAGCCACTCATCCCCTAATTTTGCGTGTTTTTCATATATCCCAACTTCTCTAAACCCACAACGCTCACATAGTTTACGACTTCCTTGATTAAAGGTGAAGATACGAGAGAGCAGCTTCCAATAACCTGCATCCTTGCATACCTTAAGAAGTTCATCGAGTAGCTTGTAACCTACATTTTGCTTTCTAAAGTCTTTATGTACATATACAGAGAATTCGCCAACTCCGCGATAACATTCTCTTGTCCGGTAACTAGAGACAGATGCCCAGCCAATAATCTGATCATTTATTTCTGCAACTAAAATCGGATACCGATCTCCTTGGGATCGTATCCACTGGGTTCGATCTTCTAACGTCTTAGGTGTTGTCTCATAGGTTGCATTTCTCTCAACTACGATTGAGTAATTATAGATTTCCATAATACCTTGAGCATCATTTTCGATAGCAGGTCTTATACGTATCTGCATTTTTGCTGCCTCCATTGTAGACTATTTTCTTTAATATAAAACAAAAGCTCATCAAAGTGTTTGATGAGCTTTTTAAAAAAGATTATTGATTTAGAATCCCACTTCAGTCCTGTATGGCAGAACCCTCCAGGAATTTTTCGGAGTCCATAGCAGCCATACAACCTGATCCGGCAGCGGTAATCGCTTGACGGTATTTAGAGTCCTGTACGTCTCCGCAAGCAAAGACACCTGGGATATTGGTTTCTGTCGTTCCTGGATTTACAACAATGTATCCATGAGCATCGGTATTGATTTGTTCACCTAAGAAAGAGGTGTTTGGCGTATGTCCAATAGCGACAAATAACCCGTCTGCTTCACTAATGAGGGGGTTCAAATTAGCATTTGGATTGACTGCTGGTAGTACTACTCGGTTTTGTGAACATACAGCACAATTCCGGAGACAATACTTTGTTAATTTCTCCTTCATTTAGTCGGTAGTAGCTCCAAGTACCCCTGGTTTCTTTGAGTATAAAGCCGGCATCAAGAAGTATTTTAAGGTGGTAAGAGAGCTTGGACTGAGGTATATCCATCTTTTCTACAAGATCACAAACACAAACCTCTTCATATTGGCAAAGCTCATTGATAATGAGAAGTCGCTTCTGATCAGCTAATGCTTTAAACTTAGCCTCGTAACTGGCCAAGAATGTCGCGTCTATCGTCATGAGAACATACTCCCTTTTATAAATCAAATATTTTTGATTAACTAAACATTAACATAGAGTCAGTGTTATATCAATACATCAAAATTATTTGATAAATGTAATGATGTTATGTAAGATGGATACATAAGAAATAATCGACAGGAAGAAAGGGGAGAAGGACCGTGAGTGAAGTTGTAACCACATCTGATTTATCTCTCGCTGCGGATCGTCTGAAGCTTCTGGGAGATAAAACAAGACTTACGATGATGTTGCTTTTACAAGAACGCGAATGGTGCGTATGCGAATTTGTGGATATCTTTGAAATGTCTCAGCCGGCGATAAGTCAGCATATCCGGAAGCTGAAAACCCTGGATCTTGTAAAAGAATCAAGAAGGAGTCAGTGGATTTACTATTCAATACATGTGGAGGACAAACCTTATATTCAGGCGGTTCTGCATAATTTACCGAATGCTCAGCAAATTCTAACGGACCTTAATAAACAAGGATTACAATCTTCTTGTATTGGAGGAAAATAAAAAGCAGGTTGTATATATAAGTATATGCTTATATAATGATTTCGGAATAGAGGAGGCGGTTGATGACAAATCTTAGAGCTAGTACTCTGGTTCTGTGATGTTTTTATGGAGAGGGTAAGAGCATGCTGTTTGTATGTCTTGCCAAACCTTAGAAGATAGTCAAGTTGGAGGGTTTATAGTTGGTATCGACAATCTTAGCTTGTATCATTTTTTTAGTTACACTTGTGCTTGTCATATGGCAGCCGAAAAATTTAAACATCGGTTGGTCTGCATGTGGCGGTGCTGTTCTTGCTCTGTTAGTTGGAGTTGTCAGTTTCCAAGATGTTTGGGACGTTACGCAAATCGTATGGAATGCAACATTAGCGTTTGTGGCCATTATTTTAATTTCGTTAATCTTGGATCGAATTGGATTCTTTGAATGGGCTGCACTGCATATGGCTCGGGCAGCCAAAGGAAATGGAATCCGTATGTTTGTGTACATTAGTGTACTCGGTGCAATCGTTGCTGCTTTCTTTGCGAATGACGGAGCTGCACTCATTCTGACACCGATTGTGCTTGCTATGGTACGAGCCCTAAATTTTGATGAGAAAAAAGTATTTCCGTTTATAATTGCCAGTGGTTTTATTGCAGACACTACATCGCTTCCTCTGGTTGTAAGTAACCTGGTCAACATCGTGTCTGCCGATTTCTTTGGGATCAGCTTCACTGAGTATGCGAGTCGGATGATTATTCCGAATGTTTTTGCTTTGGTGGCAAGTATTCTTGTTCTATATATTTTCTTCAGAAGAAGCATACCTAAGAGATTTGACGACTCTGATCTTAAAGCTCCAATGGAAGCGATAAAGGACAGAGCCATGTTTCGGGTTTCTTGGTACGTTCTGGCCATCCTCGTTATCGGATACTTTGCAAGTGAGTTCGTCGGTATTCCGGTTTCTATCGTTGCTGGAATCATCGCGTTAGCTTTCTTAATGCTTGCAAGAAGAAGTCCAGCTGTACAAACGAAAGAAGTGGTGAGAGGCGCGCCTTGGAACATCGTATTCTTTTCGGTAGGAATGTACGTTGTTGTGTACGGTCTTCGAAATGCAGGCATGACAGATCTCTTGGCTGATGCAATTGGAACAGTCGCAGAGCAGGGACTATTTGTAGCAACGATGGGAATGGGATTTATGGCTGCTATTCTTTCATCCATTATGAATAACATGCCGACAGTAATGATTAATGCGCTTGCTATTGATGCGACTCATACAACAGGAGTCATAAAAGAAGCTTTAGTATACGCAAACGTCATCGGATCCGATTTAGGACCTAAAATTACTCCAATCGGTTCATTAGCAACGCTTCTATGGCTGCATGTACTTTCAACCAAAGGCATCAAAATATCATGGGGAACCTACTTTAAGACGGGGATTATCATTACGATTCCTACTCTGTTTATTACACTCTTAGGTTTGTATCTATGGCTCCTCATTTTATAAATATAGTTTCAAATTTACCTATTTAATGATTTATGAAATTGATTCTAAAGGAGAGAGTATCAAAATGAGTAAAAAAATGATCTATTTCTTGTGCACAGGAAATTCTTGCCGCAGTCAAATGGCTGAAGGTTGGGCTAAAAAACATCTGGGAAACGAATGGAATGTGTATAGTGCCGGAATTGAAGCCCATGGATTAAATCCCAATGCAGTGAAAGCAATGAACGAAGTAGGAATTGATATTTCCAATCAGACATCGGATATTATCGATCCAGCTATTCTGAACTCAGCTGATCTTGTAGTGACTCTATGCGGTGATGCTGCCGATAAATGTCCAATTACTCCACCAAATGTACGCCGTGAACACTGGGGATTTGATGATCCAGCAAAAGCTCAAGGAACAGACGATGAAAAATGGTCAGTATTCCAACGTGTACGTAATGAAATTGGACAACGTATTGAAACGTTCGCGAAAACGGGCGAGTAAGTGTACAATCCAGCCGAGATGAAAATTCTCGGCTTCTTTATTAGAGAGGAGAATCTAATGAAGAAGATTGAAATTTATAATTCGCCTATGAAACTCACTTCCATCTGCTAGGCTGTAAAAACAAAAGCTTGTACCCTCAATTATCACTTTTTGGTGACTATATCACCAAAAAGTGGGTACTGTTTTTCTTGTAACTTTTCCTCCATACTATCGTGCATAGGAAGCTCATGAGGTAGACAGAGCATCCTATACAATTTAAAAAATTATATGAGGAGTGTCATAGAATGGGGAAATTTGACGGAAAGGTAGCAGTTGTAACCGGAGGTACAAGCGGTATTGGTCTCGCGACGGCACAACAGTTTGTACAAGAAGGGGCTTACGTATTTATCACGGGACGCAGACAACGTGAACTGGATGAAGCAGTAAAGCAGATCGGCAAGAATGTTACAGGCGTCCGAGGTGACATATCAAAGTCGGAAGATCTAGATAGATTGTTCGAAACAGTAGAGCGAGAGAAGGGACACATAGACATTCTCTTTGCAAATGCCGGACTAGGGTCATTGCTTCCATTAGGAGAAATTACAGAAGCACAATACTACAAGACTTTCGATGTCAACGTGAAAGGAACCATCTTTACAGTACAAAAGGCATTACCTTTGTTTCCAAATAAAAGAGGTTCGATTATTCTAACGGGATCCACTGCTGGCTCGACGGGGATGCCAGCGTTTAGTATCTATGGTGCCTCAAAGGCAGCGATCAGACAGCTCGTCCGCAGCTGGATTCTTGATATGAAAGGGACCGAAGTTCGTATGAACATCCTTAGTCCAGGAACAATCGTAACGCCGGCGTACGATGAGTTATTTGGCTCCGAACTAGATCATTTCCTAGAACAGGCAAAAAATGATATTCCGCTCGGCAGAGTTGGACAGGTTGAAGAGATCTCAAATGCTGTCATGTTCCTAGCCTCTAATGAAAGCAGTTATTTGAACGGCGTTGAATTATTTGTAGATGGCGGAGTAGCTCAAGTTTAACAAGGATATAATAATTCTTAAAACGACAAATTTTTTTAAATCAACTTAACGGGCTTGTATTATTCCCTTCATGTAACGTTCACTTTTTCTTTCAGTGATTCTCGAAGGATCGAGCGATACATGAAGGGGATTTTCTCAGGTCGGGAGATGGTGTATTGATATGAAAACTTTTTACTGTGAACTGGAAGTTACACTAGAGGTTATTGGAGGAAAGTGGAAGGGACTTGTTCTGTATTATTTAATAAAAGGACCTAAACGGACGGGGGAGCTTAAGCGACTCGTTAATAATATATCGCAAAAGATGCTGATCCAAACACTTCGGGAACTGGAAACAGACGGATTAATTCGCAGAAAAATGTACAATCAAGTACCGCCTAAGGTAGAATATTCAACGACGGAACTGGGTCAATCACTAGAACCCATTTTGAGATTGCTTTGTGATTGGGGGGGGAATTACGCAGAGCAATCCTACGCTCCGGGTGAGATTGAGATTTTGTATCTGGATTAATATCGATTCCCGTAAGGTTGAAACTACAACTCTGAGCGATATCAGTGGATATTAAAAAAGATGACCCCCGACGAATTCAGAGGTCATCTGCTTGCTGGTTAGGCTTAGGGCTGTTTCTTTTAAACCGTGCACAATCCGGGTTACAGTTCAATAAATGCGAAAGAGCCGTTTTATTTGATATCGATTGAAATTAATTGAAGTTACCTACAATATTTATGCCATTGTTGATAAAGGTATTGTTATTTTGGGTTATTGTAACTGTTGTAACGTTTTGCAGGCCTATTTCATTGTTTTCAATAGTTGCACCGGTTACAATCGTATCTGTCGGATAATTGTTGTTTTGACCGGTCTCTCCAAAACGTATTCCAACTGGGGCATTGGAGTAAGTGCCGCCGGATACGGTCACATCAGTAAGCGTACCGTTGTTGGTACCGTCATCCCTGCCTTTTATTACTGCAGCCGCACCGTTTACAGGGTCGCCGTTCCCGCTGTTTGTTACCATATTGTTTATGAGGTTGATATTCTGGTAGTTGCCGTGTTTGAGGTTGATATCTATACCGGCTGCAAAACTCCCGACCGTACCACTGCTATCGATCGTATTATTTGTAAGAAATGCATTGCTCAACGCTTCATAATACATTCCCTTTGTGGTGTTGTTGTTGAACGTGGAATTTGAAATATTAATGTTGTTAAATATTGCTGTTCCTGAAAATACAAGTATTCCAAAGGCATTTCCGTTAAACATGCTGCTGCGGATAGTTAAATTTGAAACCTGCGCGTAAGTCGGGACTCTGAATCCCGCAGTAACGTTATTGGAGAAGTTACTGCCTGTTATAATCAGATCGTTCATACGAGGAAAAGAGGAACTGATATTAATACTAAAGCCGTTATTCAAATTATTCAGCAAGGATACGTTTGAAAGAGTAATAAAGCTGGGCTGATTGTTTCCGATGGTTGAAATACCCTGGGAAGCGCCGGTGACCAGCAAGTCTGATATTACCAGCCGATTTGTCGAATTCAACCCTCCGTTTGATATTGATATGCCGACTCCTGACGCCGGATTAATTATAGTTCCGCCAACGTCGCTTCCGGAGCCATTTAGAATAATACGCCTGTCAATTGTCACGTTTTCGGGATAGTTTCCAGGTCCGACCTGAATAACATCGCCTGGATTGGCAGCATTTATGGCCTGTTGAATCGAAGTATAGAAAGTCCCCTGAGTTTGATTATATACCGAATTGCTTTCTATGGCGATGACTGTAAATGATATGCTGGGGCCTTCAATATTTTTTGTGATAACGGTTATTACGGCAGAGCCGGAATTATTTATTGAAATAACGCCGGTATTTGGGTCTACAGGAAAATCAGGATTGTCTGAACTAAAGGTAAGCGGTACATTATTCGGATTGAAAAGGTTGTCGTTTGCATTCAGGGTATCACCAACAGCTCCGGAAATAATAGGATCAATGATACCGACAATTGATATTCTTTCATCAAGCCTGGATGCTGTGGTGGATAACACCTTTGTCTGTCCGGGGCTTACTTCTGCCGACTTCTCATCCACCCAGATGCTGCTGCCGTTCAGTATTTGAAGTACGGCAAGTCCATTGGTAAACCCGGTATTTTCAACACTGAAAGTACCAAGTATTCTTTGGTCTAACAAAAGCGTGTTTGACTCGTTAATAATGTAATCTCCGGATTGAGTTACTTCATTGATCATGTCACTGGTGTTACTACCTTCCTGGTAAGTTACCTGAAGAAATGGATATAAGCTGCTGTCGGATAAGTTTGTACTGTAACTGCCAACTAATGAATTGGTATTTTCCGGGCCAATTATTGTAATACCGTTATTTGCTGCAGGATTCGTATACCATTGTTGCGCAAGCGGAGTTATATCAATACTGATAAAATTGTTTACATCTGCGTCATTAACGGTTTTAGTAATGCCCGTAGGCGTAACAGCAGGTGCATTTAAATATGTTACCGTATTCTGGTTGAAGTCGCTTTGATTTAAATAAACACTTATAACTTCCGGACCTGGGACGTCTTTTCTGAAGATATAAAGTTTTAATATTGCCTCAAGGATGTCACTTCCTTGAGGAATAACGAACAGGTCAAATTTTAACAAAGTCCTGTAATTATCTCCCGGAGCTACATATCCACCTACATATAATAAGGGATAACTGCCGAATACGGTTGTAGGGTAACTTGAAGCAATAAACGTATCATCACTCGGAAGTAAATTTGATACTGGCATGAAAATTCCTCCTTCGTACGGCGGGGTATGCTCTCGAAGCAGGCTTTGGTGAGCGCAGCTGGTTATGGGTCAGCACGATAATGCTCATCGTCATTGCGGATCCTTTTCGGCGATTTTCGGCTTCCGTTGCCGCACGGCGGCTTTCAGCCTTCTTTCATTTTCCAGCAGGTTGGGATCGTTCGGGAAATAAGCCAGCGCTTTTTCGTTATGCGCCACAGCCTTCTCCAATTCCCCGAGTTTTCCGTAGCAGAGCATCAGCTGCACGTGGGGGGCCCAAGTCCAGCAGACGAGATTCATCAGGCCGAAATAGTCGACGGGAATGTCCTGCTGCGCGGCCACTTCGTACCAGAAAGCCGCTTGCCGGTATTCGCCCTTTTGTTCGAACCAAAGCCCGATCTGGCAGCAATAATCCGCCCGCGGCACGTCGAATTCGAACGTCTTGAACAAGTAGTGCAGCTCTTTGGCGGCATCGCCGCGATCGTGGTACAAGTGGGCAAGCATGCCGCAGGCGGCGATATGATCCTCGAAGTTCTCGACGCTTCCCTCAAGAAGCGCTTCGTAAATGGTCAACGCTTCGTCCCGGCGCCCGTTGTCAAACAACTCGTTGGCCAAGTAAAACTGGGTTCGGCGTGTCGGCCCGTTCTTGTGGATGTGCTCCTGAAGAATGGTGAGGTTGCGGGTGCGGTCTCTTTTTTCCAGCTTCGGCTTGTGGGTGATCTCGACGGGGGAGAAGAGGAGCTTGCCGCGGACGACGAGGATTTCGTGGATCGGATAGATCCAGCGCGGCCCGATCGAACGCTTGACGAGTCGATTGTGGCGGGTGACGTCGTGCGGGTTGCCGGCTGCGTCGCGCGAGAGCACGTAGCTCATGATCACAGAATCGAACCCCGTATCGAGCGTGTTCTTGAGCTCGCGGAACCGCTCCCGGTCCCGTTCCAGCAGCACGTCGTCCGCATCGAGCCACATCACGTATTGTTTCGTCGCCTGGTCGAACGAATAGTTGCGGGCCGCGGCGAAGTCCTGAATCCATTCGAAATCGAAGATGCGGTTCGTGTAACGGGATACGATTTCCTTGGTCCGGTCGGTCGAACCCGTGTCGACGATGTTGATCTCGTCAACCAGGCTCCGGACGGAGTCCAGGCAACGCCCGATCGTCTCTTCCTCGTTCTTGACAATCATGCATAAGCTGACGGTGATCAAGACTTCCATCCTTTCCGAAATAAAGTCGTTATGGAGAAGAGGAAGCTTGCGAACGAGAAAATATTCGTCCTCGTCCGCAAGCTTCCACGCGATTAGCCTTGGGAAGCTACGCCCCAGAAAGCTTCGGGTCCGATGCGGGTACCCAACAAAACGCCCGCTACGCCGGTGCCGCTGATAAAGGCTGTGTACTGCGTTAGTAGAGCGGCGGGAGCGAGCAGGTCCTGCGCGTTGAAGGAGACGATCGTGCTGATGTTCGACAGAATCGGAAGAACGGCCGTGTAGATGATCGTGCCTCCGGCAATGGTGCTGCCGCGTACAACATTGATCGTGACTGTGTGTGGCGCAACAATTGAGAGTCCGACGGTACCGGCCAGGTCGACGATCAGAGAGCCGTTGTTTCCGAATCCGTCGCCGGTTACCCCTTGGGTCTGCAAGCCGATGTCGCCGAACAGAGCCGGAGTCGTCGTTGCGGCTATCGCGATGGTCGTGCTTGCGTTCATCGAGCTTCTTTGGTCAAGAAAGGTTCCCATAGATGCTCCACTTCCTTTCGTTGTTGCGTGGTATATCCTATGTACCCCTATCTGTGGCAGTATGGACGAACCGGTTGGTGCGATCGCGGAATCTTCCGGGCGCGTTCTTCGCGGGGGACAAGTGAAGGACAACCCCCGTTCAAAAGTTTCACGGTGCGGAATATGCTGATGGCATCTCTTTACGAAAAGCCATGGGTTCCGGGTCGAAAATTATTATCATTTCGAATAGCTTGTAAGATTTTGTTGTCCTCTTTCTTTTGAATGGGATTGTCCCCATTGATGCATCGCTTCAAGAATTGGCTGTAAAGTTGCTCCATAGGGAGTCATTGAATATTCAACTTTGGGAGGAACCTGAGCGTAAACGACCCTGTTGATAATACCTTCATTTTCTAGTTCCCTTAACTGTGTGGTTAAGGTTTTTTGTGTAATATGCGGAAGCTTCCTCTTTAGCTCGTTAAATCGCTGTGTACCTCCATATAACAGATGTATTAAAATAATTACCTTCCACTTTCCAAATAGTACATTCATCGTTTTATCCACTTCACATAGATCCGGCACAACCTCACCTTTTTCTTCAGAGAGATTTGAATTCTCCATCGTCATATCTAGCCTCCAAAGTATGTTTTAAGATACTATGTATCATTAAAGATCGTACTTATTTAACATTACTTACTTAAGCTATACTATCAGCGTAATCCATAATTTGGAAGAATAATGAAGGGAGAAATTAATAATGACTGCTAATTTGTTCATAAAAAATGCTACTATCATTACGATGGACCCGTCTTTAGGTACTCTGCACAATACGGATATGATGATCAGCGATTCTCTTATTGTTAGGATAGGAGCTCATTTAGACGTCTATGAAGAAGAGAATTCCGAAATAGTGGATGCTAGTGGGATGATCGTCATTCCGGGCTTTATAGATACTCACAGACATGTGTGGGAATCATTGGTTCGTAATATCGGTGCGGACTGGTCGCTTAACACATATATGCAGCATATTTATTATGGAGGATACGGAAGTAGACTTAGAGTAGAGGACAGCTACATTGCAAATTATCTTGGTGCGATGGAGGCTATAAATGCAGGAATAACAACATTGCTGGATTGGAACATGACGTATTCTTCGGAGCATACGGACGAATTTATACGAGGACTTCAAAGATCGGGTATTCGAGCGGTATACGCTTTAGGTGCCTCTGGCGAAAGAGAGTATTTGGATCGTGAAAGCAGGCTGACTACTATAGGAGATATAAAACGAGTAAGTGAGCGTTTTTTTAATTCAAAGGATCAGCTGCTTACACTGGGATTAGCGATAAGAGGTCCAGAATACAGCCATTGGGATACCTTTGTCGAAGAAATTAACATAGGACGTGATTACGGTGCGCTCATTTCGATGCATCTAGGAGTCGGAAATTGGGGCGCACAGCAACGTTCCATAACGAAAATGTTTAAGGAAGGCCTGCTAGCACCCGATATCAACATTGTGCATGGAAATATGATGGGAGACGATGAATTTAAAATGATGGCTGACACAGGGGCTTCTTTATCCGTCACGCCAGAAATTGAAATGATGATGGGACATGGCTATCCGGTTACCGGTAAAATGATCGAGGCTGGGGGAGTTCCCTCTCTTGGTATTGATGTTGTAACCTCTACTGCCGGCGATATGTTTGGTCAGATGAGATTTGCACTGCAAGCAGAGAGAGCCAAGGTTAATCAGGAAATGTTAGAAGAGGGGGGTATGCCTGATCAGTTGAAGCTGACCGCGTACGATGTACTTAACTTCGCCACGATCGGAGGAGCAAAGGCGCTTGGCCTGGATCATAAGGTAGGCAGCTTGACACCAGGAAAAGAAGCCGATTTCCTGCTGATTTCTACTAAAGAATTAAATATGTTTCCAATCCATGATCCTATTGGGGCTGCTGTACAATTTGCCAATCCATCAAATGTGGACAGTGTATACATCGCAGGAAAAGCAATGAAGCGTGGCGGAGTTCTTATCAATTCTGAAATGGATAGTTTACGAAAGAAAGCAACAGCAAGTGCAGAATTTATATTAGGTAGTCGAGGGGCAAGTATATCGTCCCATTGAAAGCAGCTAATTTAGCTGCGTTTCGAAGGGTTGGGAAGCATTGTGGGAATGCGGACAAGTTTGCTAGAGAGGTTGTCATGGAATAAGGGATAGGATTAGACGATTGAGAAGGTAGTCGTGTATCGAAGCTTTTCAGGAAGAAGATATTTTGGAATTGGTTGCGTAAATTAAACAAACTGACGCCGATAGAATATCGACGTCAGTTTGGATAGGTGTTTTTTCAATGTCCACTCAATTGCTGAAACACACTGTGAGACGAATACGAACAAATGATAGGATGCCGTGGGGGTTAGTTACCTAATTTAATCTAAAATAATCTCTTGCGTAAACTTCATCTAACTTCATTTGCCTAACCAACAGATCAAGATTGTCAAACTTGATTTCTTCCCTGACAAATTTTAAAAATTGAAGTGATACCTTCCTGTCATATAAATCGCCTGAATAATCAATTAAATAAGCTTCAATGGAATAAGATTGCCCATCCACTGTCGGGCGGTAACCCGCGCTGATTAAGGCATTATAATGCTGAGTCTCCTTATCTCCATTAAATATTCCCGCAGTGCCCAAATATATACCAGGTTTAGGAGGCACATAATGGTCAGCATCCACTCCCAGATTAATCGTTGGATAACCTAAAGTTCTTCCCAGAGCATCACCATGGACCACCGTCCCATTTATGGTATATGGGCGTCCATACAGACGTATAACTTTCTCCATATCCCCGTTTTTCACTAATGAGCGTACGGCCGTAGGGGTAGAAACAGTCATGGATTTTGATGTAGTATCCTTATATTTCATAATAAAGCCCCCTTAGAATCCGTATTTTTCTTCTTCAGCCTTTCGGACTCTAGCATAAGTTTCCGCTAGTATGAAGGTATCTTCTACTAATCGGTCTATTCGGAATAGGACATCATCATTTACAAGTTCTTTTCGATGAAAATCCTTTTCTTCTATAAATACATAAGTTTGTACAATTTGTGCTTTCATGTAGGCCAAAATTGGTTTCAATTGTTGCTCAGCAATAAGGTAGTGTCGCTGAGATCCTGCCGTGACAATCATACTTACAACCTTATCACGAAATGCTTTTTCAGGTGCTAAATCAAATATATTCTTCAGTGTTGCTGGAATTGAAGCTTGAAAAACAGGCGTACCGATTATGATTATATCTGCCTCCATGATTGTTTGAATAACGTATTTAGTGTCTCCTTCGTATTCCAGATAATTCCGACCATCACTGAACTCTACATCAAAGAGAGCCAGATCTAGAAGCGTGACTTCAAAGTCTTGGTACTTTTTTTGAAAAGCGTTCACTGTGTAATCCATAGCGATTCTGGTTTTTGAGCCTATTTTCGAACCGGATAATGCAACAACTTTCATACTCTCAACTCCTATGTCTTATTTTTTGGCTGTATATTTTTTTATACTTGGTAAAATCTCATTTCCGATTAGTTCTATGTTTTTCAATTGATTCTCAAAAGGTACTCCGCCAAAATCCATTTGCGCAATATATCTTTGATTACCGAAGAGTTCATGTTGATATAAAATTTTCTCAATAATTTCTTGTGGGCTACCAATATTCATAACATCGTGCGAGTGGGCTCCTTGTGCAAAAGCCTGTTTAGGAAAACTACGTCCGTTGGTTAATTTCATTCCTTCGTTAATGTATGGGTAATAAGCTCTTTGTGCCTTTTGTGTCGTTTCATCCACATAAAATAATCCTGCAGTCGCTACAGGTAATGTCGACGGATCAAATCCATTCTGACGTGCAGCTTCTCGATAAGCATCAATAGATCTTTTAAACAAGACAGCAGGTCCTCCTAATTGAGCCAGAAACATAGGTACACCTGCAAGGCCTGCTTTAATCGCGCTAGCAGGAGTACCTCCTACTGCTCTCCATATCGGTAGACTGCCTTCATTAGGCCGAGGAAGAACTTTTGCCTGGTTGAGTGGAGCACGAAATTCTCCTTTCCAATTTAAAACTTCATTTTCATTTATCTTTAATAGCAAATCAAACTTTTCTTCAAATAATTCCTCATAATTATTAAGATCATAGCCTAACAATGTATATAGCCCTACTCGTGATGCACGACCTGCAATAATTTCGGCTCGACCATTGGATATTAAATCAATAGTAGCGAAATCTTCGTACACCCTAACTGGATCAGAGGTACTAATAATTGTAGAGGAACTACCTATTTTCATTTTCGTTGTAGCCTGTGCTATTGCTGCCAGCACAACGCTATGCGCCTGAGTGGCAAAATACTCTTGATGACTCTCTCCAACACCAAAGAAATCAATACCCGCTTGCTCGGCTAATTTGGCCAACTCAATAATTTCATGAATACGTTGTTTGACTGGTACTCTATTTCCAGTTTCCGGATTCGCTAAATGATCTCCTAAGGTATATAGTCCAAACTCCAAACCTTTATCTGCATTAATCCGATACTGTTCCATATTAACCCTCTTTTCTTATAATTAGTATATAAATAAGTGTACTTTTTAATCATTATTGATCTGTGTAATCAATATTATTCAATATTACACTATATTTTAGTAAGTTACTTTTTTTATTATAATAACGAAAATACCTCATGTCAAACTACCGCAAATGACTGGTTAGCCACTATAATGGTCGATGGCAGCACAGCTATCTAAAAAAATGAATAAATTGTGACAATCATATTGCTTATACAATTAAAGTTTATATACTTAATAATATATAATATATCTTAATATAGTAACAATGGGATGAATTTTTACTCAGGTCTCATTGCTTAACAACAGCCTGAACTAACATGGCTGCATAAATAAAATCATATGAGAGAAGGAATATAGGATGAATGAATTTTCTTTTGATCAAAAGAAGATTTTCATTGCACATAGAATTATTAGTACGAAATGGAATATTCATATACTTTTCATTCTGTCACATGGTCCATCTAAATTCTCAGAAATTCTTCATATCATACCTTCAATATCTGATACTTCTCTTTCTAGATGTTTGAAAGGATTACAAACAGATGGAATTGTTAAGAAAACAGTTTCTATGGATAGGCCTTTGCAAATCGTTTATGAGTTAACACCTAAAGGGTTATCACTTGCTGAAATTATACCTTACTTAGTAATATGGACAGGAATCGTAGATCCGTACAAAAAGGTAAATGCTCAGTACCCTAATTGTAAAATTATTAATCGTCAGTAATTAAAAAAAACAGTCCTTGTACTTGTACAAGGACTGATTCTGAATAACATATTTATCTTTATCTTTAAGATGTGGAGTCTATCTCATTAAATTTAAACAGAAACTTACAGTTCTTATCTCCTTCAGTACGACAGTGTGTTCTCAATACTTGAGAAGATCCTAACACATTCTTAAACATGGCCGTTTCACAGTGACATGCTAACTTAAATTCATTTGCTACAGATAGTATTGGACAATTGTATTCAGTCAATTCAAAAGTAGTGTCATCAATTTGAGTCACATCTGTCATATAGCCTTTTTCATTTTGAATTTTTGAGATTTCCGATACTTTTTCAGAAACCGATTTATCTTGCATTCGAGAAGTGTATTCTTTAGTTAATCGTTCTTCTCTTTTATTAAAGACATGATTGATGGATTCAATACCATACAATTCCTTAATGTCGTGCAAAAACTCAATGCTGATACCTTCATAATTTTTAGGAAAATATGACTCGGCTTTTTCAGACAGAGAAAATGTTTGAAGAGGTCTTCCCATCGGCTGCTTGACAAGCTCAGACACAATGAAGCCTTCTTTTTCAAGGGCACTAAGATGATTACGTACAGCCATGTGTGTTATATCTAATAGCTCAGTGAGTTCATTAACGGTGAGGATTCCTTCTTTTTTTAGAAGATGAAGTATTTTATCTTTAGTACTGCTTCGTGTGTTGGTTTCCACTATAAACACCTCCATACAGTGGAGTAAATTAGGTTATCAATATATTATAAGATAAAGTATAAAAAATTTAAAGCTGATTAGTAAGTGTGAAATTTACCATCCTCACTGTGTTATGAAAAAGTTGCTTTTTCGTTAAATTGAGAATATTATATTATTATACTAAATAATATAATAAGTATAATTAAATTATTGGAGGTTTTCATTGATGACGCATCAACTACCTATTTTAAACTATGATTTTAATGCTCTAGAGCCTTATATTGATAAATTGACTATGGAGATACATTATGGCAAACATCATCAAACATATGTAACGAATTTAAACAATGCGCTTGAAGGACATGCAGATTTGGCAGCAAAGCCTTTAGTAGATCTGTTGGCCAATCTTGACGCAATACCAGAAAAAATAAGAACAGCAGTAAGAAATAATGGTGGGGGACACCTCAACCATACGCTTTTCTGGGACATTATTAAGCCTTCAAAGGATGTGACTAAGCCTAGCAGTAAATTGGTGGAGGCGATTAATCAGGCTTTTGGCAACTACGAAAATTTTGAAAAAGAGTTTACTGCAGCTGCTGTATCTCGGTTTGGTTCGGGTTGGGCTTGGCTGATCATAGATGAAAAAGGTGAGCTTAAAGTAACAAGCACACCGAATCAGGATAATCCCATTATGGATGGTAAGATTGCCATTCTCGGCTTAGATGTGTGGGAACACGCTTACTACTTAAATTATCAAAACAGAAGAGCTGATTACATCTCTAACTTCTTCAAAATCATAAATTGGGATATAGTATCTGAAAAATTTGAAATTAACAATTAATCAAGCTTGCGCAATAATGTATTGCTTTCATGTGCATTATTGCGCATTTAAATCATTACATAGGGGGAAATGGCATGATATACGTAAGTGACGTTGCTTCGGAGAAGATTAATGAAATTTTACAAGAAAATATTCCAAATGCATATCTCCGTGTAGGTGTGGATGAGGGAGGCTGCAGTGGGTTATCTTATTCATTAATCGTAGATGATCAACAAAGAGAGGGGGATATTGTCGTAAATCAAGGTGATTTTAATATTCTAATAAATTCTGACAGTCTTATGTATATTGAAGATCTCCAAATAGATTATGAAGAGTCTGGCATGATCGGGGGCTTTACTCTGAACAATCCTAATGCAAGAGCAACTTGTGGATGCGGGGCTAGTTTTAGAATAGCTAATTATCGTGGGAAAGCGAAAAAATGTGATTAATAACATAGATTAAGGCGGGCGAATTCAATGACATTTATAGTTTCTGATAAAGCAATTAAAACTTTTAAAGATGAATGGGCCTTAGAGCAAGGTGACTCTATACGGATATATGCTAAGTATACCGGTGGAGGAAATGATGCATTTAGCCTTGGATTAAATGCTCACGCTGAACCGATCGATCCGGCAATAACCAAATTAATTGGTGGTTACTATTTCTTTGTTGAAAAAAGTGACGAATGGATTTTGCAAGATAAGATACTAAAAGTGGATAGTAATAAAGAAGGTATCATTTTCAGTTATTAATGTAAACGTATGTGATATTCATATCCATTCAGATAAAACAAAGACTAGCTAATTTTGAGCTAGTCCTTGTTTTATTTATGCAAAGCGTTAGAGTCGAATAATGTGGTCAGCTAAACTTGAAATCATGTCACCATTACGTGATTCGCTAGGAAAAATAGGTGAAAAGTGAGAAGGTGTGATTTCTTTCATTTGCTCTGGAGAAATGATCTCAAGTTGACCAAGGAACTGGGTTTGGAGTTTCTTGGCTAACTGAATTCCTCCGTTTCTTCCAAATAGATAATGTTTTTGTCCTGAATTATCTTCAAAGAATGACATATTCTCAATAACCCCAATGAGATGATGTTTGGTTTGTATAGCCATTGCACCCGCACGTGCAGCGACTTCACTGGCAGTAGAAGCTGGTGTTGTGACGATGATTTCAGAATACTCAGGAACTATAGATTGTAAACTTAATGCTATATCTCCAGTCCCTGGAGGCATATCGATTATCATGTAGTCCAATACCGGCCATTCAACATTGTTAACAAAAGTCGATAGCATCTTACCTAATCGGGGTCCTCTCCAAATGACAGGATTATTATCTTTAACAAAAAAATCTGTTGACATAATGTGCATGCCATTACTTTCTACCGGAGTTATGCTATTGTTTAGGGATTTCGGCTTCTGTTTAATTCCTAACATGTTAGGAATACTAAAACCATAGATATCTGCATCAATAATACCGACACGTTTTCCGGCTTTATTTAAAGCAGCAGCTAGGTTTAAAGTGATAGTAGATTTACCAACACCACCTTTTCCACTGGCAATGGCAATAAATTTTAATGCGGGTTGGCCAAGCAAAGAGGTGTTGTTTAATAATGCGCTTTTCTTGCCACTGGTTTGGCTAAACTGAGCTTGATCAGTGAGAAGCTGATGTTCTTGTTCATTTATTAATTTTATCCTGATATGGAAGTTATGGACGCCTGCTTTAGTTAATTCGTTCTCTATTTCCTTTTTGTAAGGAACTGTTTGTTTATTTTCATTATTTGAAGTAAGTAGAGTAAGGGCTACCATATTTGAATTAGCAACAATATCTCTAATAAGTCCTTTTTCAAGTATCGACTTATCAGAATCCGTATCTCTGATGTCTTGCAGTATTTTTTCAATATCATCTTTCGTCATTTATATCACTCACCGTTAAATTTATAGTAAATTTTATGGATAAAATAAGAATACTTGATCGACACGTGTTGATTAGAGAGAAGCAAAGGATGTGAGGTTCAAAACCCCACATCCTTTTGCTAATAAGCTATTTAAAGAAGCTCGTAGCTTTTTCAACATATATCATTTGTTCTTCAGTAAGTTCATCTTCATGATAAACCGCTTCCACAGGGCATTCTGCCGCACATGCGCCACAGTCGATGCAGTAATCTGGGTCAATGAAATATTGATCCTCACCTTCATGTATACAATCAACAGGACATACATCCACACAATCTGCAGCTTTTTGAGTTAGACAAGCCTCTGTTATAACAAATGCCATAAATCCTACCCCCCTCTATAAAAAGTAGAATAATATCTCCACTTTTTATTAAAATATATTATCAAGATTGAACATTGATATATTTGATAATACTCGATAGAAAATACTTTTTCAATATTTTTATATAAAAAATATATTTACCATTGACATCTGAATCTATTTTTTTTAATACTTAGAAAGTGAAGCTCTAAAAAGTGAATTGAAGTTAGGGGGAGTAAGAATGAAGCTTGTCGGTTTGTCCGGTTCTCTATCGGGATCAAAAACAGCAAATATCGTAAATGATGTCCTTAAACATTCAAAATTAAATTATCCTGAGGTAGAAACAGAATTAATCGATTTGAAGGATTATGAAATCGAATTTGTTAAGGGAATGCCTCTCCAATTTTATAATAATGATACCGTTACTGTAGTGAAGAAATTATTGAATGCTGATTTAATTGTCATAGCTACACCCATATACCAAGCCTCGATTACAGGGGCCTTGAAAAATCTATTAGATCATCTACCGGTCGATGCATTTAAAAATAAAGTAACAGGTATTGTTACTATAGCTGGAACTGACAAACATTTTCTCGTAGCAGAGCATCAGCTGAAGCCGATACTCAACTTTTTGAAGGGAATTGTCCCGACTGGAAATATATTTGTTCACAGTGACTTGTTCGACGAAGATAATCAAATCGATGATCCCGATTATCATCGACGTATTAAAAAGTTAGTGGACGAGATGTTACATCTGTCAAAATCACTTTCTGTTTAGTACTTATATATTTAAATATAATTAGATTAAATAAGGAGTATGTAATGAATTCGTCCCCAGAAAATCAAATGGTTGATATGATAATAATAGGGGGAGGCCCCGCAGGAATGTTCGCTGCATTTTATGCAGGCATGCGTAAAGCAAGTGTAAAGATTATTGATAGCATGCCTCAATTAGGTGGACAACTTGCTGCATTATATCCCGAAAAACAAATTTATGATATTGCAGGCTTCCCTAAAGTAACAGGTCAAGAAATTGTAAATAATTTAGAAGAACAAATGAAGTTATTTTCAGTCGATATTAATCTGGATGAAAAAGTGCTTCAAGTAGTTAAGGAAGCTGAGCGTCAGTTCAAAATTATTACAAGTAAAGGAATTCATTATGGACGTTCAGTTATTATAGCGGGTGGAGTTGGAGCTTTTGAACCTAGGAAGCTTGATCTACCAGAAGTTCGAAAGTATGAAGAAAATGGAATCCACTATTTTATCAATGATATACAATCTTTTGAAGGTCAGGAAGTTGTAGTATGTGGGGGCGGCGATTCGGCAGTTGATTGGGCACTTATGCTTGAGAATATCGCCAAAAAGGTTACTTTGGTACACCGTAGAGATAAATTTAGAGCACATGAGCATAGTGTAGAAAAACTGATGAAATCAAGTGTAAATATCTTAACTCTTGTAGATATAAGTCAAATTCGAGGTGATGACCAGATTGAAGAGATTTCTATCAAAACCAAGTCAGGGGAAGAAATTGCGATACCTTGTCAATCACTAATTGTTAATTACGGGTTTATCTCTTCATTAGGACCAGTTGCTGAATGGGGACTTGATATACAGAATGGATCGATACAAGTAGACACAAGAATGGAAACGAGTATTCCCGGGATATTTGCAGCTGGAGATATTACGACCTATCCTGGGAAATTAAAGCTAATTGCAGTAGGGTTTGGAGAAGCTCCAACAGCGATTAATAATGCTAAAGTATATATAGATCCTACAGCCAAGCTTTCTCCTGGTCACAGCAGCCATATGAAGTTAAAATGATGTTTCATAAAGGGTAATTACATCCAATTGGGTTTTAGCATTTGTAAGAAAAGGAGATCATATTTTTTGGGAATCGTCATCGTTGAAATTTGTAGCAGCGGATTTATCTTAGACATCGATATTGAAGGAATATTGGAAGCTGAGTATCCAGACGTAGCCGTAATAGCAAATCAGTGTCTCTCCTTTTGTGGAATGTGTGGCAGAAGACCATTTGCTTTTGTTAATGGAAAAAGAATCTTTGCAAAAACATCTAACGAGTGTCTCATCCTGATAAAGAAAGAAATTGAAAAAGAGCTGTCGGTATACCAATAATTGTTTTAATTAAGAGAGAGCCTTCTTTCAAATTCAGTGCTGGATTATCTACGTCTGCTTTTGAGCAGAAAGATAGTGTAGCAGCAAATAAATATATTTGTCAGACAACAACAAGAACATGAATACCTTCAAAGTCGCATAATATGCGGCTTTTTTATTTTATCGGTACAAGTTCTTGGCCCGAGAACATGGTACTACTATTCGCTGTGATCTGTTGCGGGATGAACTGGTTATTAATCCGCGTTCAGGGAGAGTCTATGCTTGAAAAGCTCGAAGCCTTCACGAAGATTTCCAAATTGGAGCGGATTCCCTAAAGCCATCCCGCGAAAGCTGACAGCCCTGGCTACATGGGTCTCTTGAGCGATATCTACGCCGACCACCAAATGATGAACGGTAATAACATCTCACATTCCGAAGCCTTTTTTCGTGAGTGCCCCCTAGATGGAATTTTTTGGAATGCGGCAAAAAAGGAGGAGCCCGAATCAAGCCCTGTGCAGAGGGATAACCTATCCTTGCAAACATGTTAAATGAAGGAGGTACAAATTAACCGTGAAAGATAATTCACTCGCCCCTCACGAATCGCTTGATCTCCATGAAGTGCTGAATTTCAAGACGCTCTGTGCGGCAAAGTCCAAGCTAATGCAGGGGATCGTTTTCGATCAGGAATTGAAGGCGCTCATGCAAAAAGATGTTGAACAATCCACGGTGGCTATCCATGAACTGAAAGCTGTCTATCAAAGAGCTCCATTTCAGGCTCCAGTTCCCGAAAGCAAGCCTACCCCTATTCTAAATTAAAGGTGATGACCTAATGAACAACGATTATTTAGATCCAATCAATTCACTTAACATGCCGGAAATGGCCGATATGACATTCGCCATGGATTTTCTGCTCCGGGCCAAGGAAGGGGTCCGCAATACCGCCGTTGCCCTGACCGAGACCGTATCGCCAGAAGCCAGGGAGCTTCTCAAAAAACAGTTAAAACAGGGCATTGCCCTGCACCAGGAAATTACCGAGCTCATGATTCGCAAAAAATGGTTTCATCCGTATGAGCTGCAAGAGCAATATCAGCTGGACCAGCTGTCCGCCAAAAATACGGCGATGATCGCCGGAATGAACCTGTTTCCGGGGGATACGTCGCGCAAAGGGATGTTTGACAGGACGCCGGATGAGCATAAGGAGGAAAGTCAGGCATGATGAAAGCAGTGACGTACCAAGGGGTCAAAAACGTCGTTGTCAAAGACGTTCCCGATCCGAAAATTCAAAAGCCGGATGACATGATTGTCAAGCTGACCAGCACCGCCATTTGCGGCTCCGATTTGCACCTGATTCACGGCATGATTCCCAACCTGCAGGAGGATTACGTCATAGGGCATGAGCCGATGGGGATCGTAGAGGAAGTCGGACCCGAAGTCACCAAGCTGAAAAAGGGCGACCGCGTCATAATCCCGTTCAATATTGCTTGCGGCGAATGCTTTTACTGTAAAAATCATCTGGAGAGCCAGTGCGACAATTCCAATGATAACGGAGATATGGGAGCGTATTTCGGATACTCGGGAACGACCGGCGGATATCCTGGCGGGCAGGCCGAATACTTGCGGGTTCCGTTCGCCAATTTCACGCACTTTAAAATTCCGGAAAGCAATGAGCAGCCGGATGAAAGCCTTGCTTTGATCGCCGATGCGATGACGACCGCTTTTTGGAGCGTTGATAATGCGGGCGTGAAACAGGGCGATACCGTAATCGTGCTTGGCTGCGGTCCGGTTGGACTGCTTGCTCAAAAGTTCTGCTGGTTTAAAGGTGCGAAGCGGGTTATCGCCGTAGACTACGTAAATTACCGGCTGCAGCATGCCAAAAAGAACAATAACGTCGAAACCGTCAATTTCGAGCAACATGAAAATGTCGGTAGCTACCTGAAGGAAATCACCAAGGGTGGAGCGGACGTGGTCATCGACGCGGTGGGCATGGACGGGAAAATGAGCGATCTCGAGTACCTGGCGAGCGGTCTGAAGCTGCAAGGCGGCACCATGAGCGCTTTGATTATTGCTTCCCAAGCGGTCCGCAAAGGCGGTACCATTCAAATTACCGGCGTATATGGCGGCCGCTACAACGGATTTCCGCTGGGTGATATCATGCAGCGCAATATAGCCATTCGCTCCGGACAAGCACCGGTCATTCATTATATGCCCTACATGTATGAACTGGTAACGACAGGAAAGGTCAACGTGTCCGATATCATTACGCACGTTATTCCGCTGAGCGAGGCCAAACGCGGCTACGAAATTTTCGATACGAAGACGGATAACTGCATCAAAGTTATTTTAAAGCCGTAAAGAGCTTGATTAAACGAGGGAGTGAAATCTAGATGAATCCAACGTATGCAATGCATGAAGCCTTGGAGGTGCATGAGATTGCTGCCTTCAAGACGGTCTGCATGACGAAGTCCAAGACGATGCAGGCCCTGGTCATGGACCCCGAGCTGAAGCTTATTCTTCAGGAGGATGCCGCCATGTCATCCGATCAGCTGGTCGAGCTCGCTGAGATTTTGACAAAAGGAAAGGAGACGCTGCAATGAATCCCGTACTGAAATACATGACTGGCATGAACAAGATGACGGATGATGTGATCGCAATGGACTTTCTGGCTACGGCCAAGAGCGGCGTCCGGAATTTAGCGATGGCCGTAACGGAATGCGTCACCCCGGAAATAAAGGTTGTTCTGGAACGTCAATTGGAACAGGCGATCGATACGCATGAGAAGATCACCGAATATGCAATTGCCAAGGGATTGTATCATCCCTTCAGCGTGCAGGAACAGTTCAGCGTCGATCTGCAGCAGATTGAAACGGCGCAGAGCATTCCCTTTCCCACACCATAATATTTAGCACACATGATTAGCAGAGAGCCGGCTGTGGCCATACAGCCGGTTTTGTTGCCAATGCAAAAACACCTTCAAGATTGTCTCCATATCTAACGAAATGGTTCAATTTTCTTGAAGGTGTTTTAATTTGTATCACATTAAGAGGTCAGTCCCACCAGTCGCATGCATCTTTATACTACCCTTCAATTTTATATGACTGTTCAGCCGCTCGCGGCTTCCATGCGGAAGCCAAGATGACGACAGCGCTCCCCAGACCGATCCAAGTAAGAGTGGATACAGCATGATTCCTGTGCAGTCCGTTGCCGAAGAAGAACAGGTCTCGAAGTCCTTCCACCATAAAACGCATCGGCAGCCATGTGTCCACCCAGTCCCGGTAGAAAGGAGACATCATTTCCGGAGCTACAGCAAGCAGGGGTGCCCCCAAGAACAGAATCAAGGCAAAAATGGCAATTCCTTTGATGCTCACAAGGGACATCACCGCGGAGATCAAAAGGAAAAAGCTGAAAAAGGTAATGGAAAGGAACAGCGCTGTATCCGCAAACTGCGGGATATGCAGTCCGATCATGCTGTCAGCGAGCCAAGTTATACCAAATCTCACTACTAATGCTACAACGACACCTATGGCAATCTGGATGGATTTGGCTGCCAGGTTCTCTGCGCGGGAAGTTATCTTACTCCTGCTGACCGCTAAAAAGAGGACCGCACGTGCTAGGATGCAGATTCTACTGAACAAAATGCAAAATCTAAGCGACCGGATATTAATAAAATTCATGGATGTAAGTATCTGTCATTCGTCAGATCTCTTTGCTAAGAGAAGGTCTATCTTCTTGTGTAAATGTTCTAATTCTTTGTTGTAGTGATGGTACGTCATTATTCCAAGGATTGATTTAACAGCAAAGAAAATGATGGCTCCAACCACAATTAGGACATAATTATGCGCGAGGTGTCCAAGCCAATTGTTAACATTAAGCATAAAAATCCTCCTTCACATCATTAGCATTTCCTATTCAATGAAAAATATATGTATCTAGAGGGACTCATTTATGTTAGATCTTGCACACTGTCGTCTGTTCATTTTTGGTTTTTAACTACTCCTTTTATTTCGATTAGATAATGCTGCCGCATTTACACCTTTCAATATTAGGCCGTCCGCGAGAACGTCATGTTTATGAGGAGTGCCGCAAGACAGCGGTCGGATGGCTTTCGCTTGCCCATACTTAAAAGCATTTTTTGCCAAGTGATCTGTTTCCAGCATGAACATAACTTACTATTGGGTTTTGTTTTTTGGAAACAGTTAAGGAGTAGGGGGTTAAAATAAAGGTGGTTTAAAAAATTCACCCTAATATAAATTTCGTCAAGAAAGGTTCTTAACCGAGCAATAGTTCCTTATTTATAAATTGTTATAGAAACGGTAATTATTTTTACAAGGCAAGAATAGATATAGTATTGCTTTACGGTGTCTTCAGGCGTAATATCCCACCAACCCCAGTATTTAAACTGGGGTTAGGTCATTTAAATAAGCAAGTACGAGTAATTTGTGAAAAGAACAATAAAAAAGTTTACCGTAGTCTACGCTGTCCCCATTGATGCATTGCCTCAAGAATCGGCTGCAGCGTCGCCCCATTTGCAGTTTTGATAATCATCAAAACTGCGTCTTGAACTAGTTTTTACTGAGGTATATGAAATAGAAAATGGTAGAAATCACTGGTATACTGGTATATATTTGTATGTATTTCTATTAGAAAGGAAGATATATGTTATGGATATTACTCCACAAGAAGATAACATGATTAAGGCTCTCCGCGAGGCTGAATTACCTCCTTTATTTGTACTCATACGAATTAGAAATGATATATTAAACGACACTGTAAATGTCGAAGAGAGCAGAAGAGATGATATCGTAAAATCATTAGAAAAATACATCAGCCCTCTATGGGAAGATTACTATGAGAATTCAAAACCCAAAGAAATATCTTAGTGAATTAAACTTTTCTATATTTACGTTAAAATTTGATATTGTTCCTAAATATTAATACTACAAAAATTTTATTGTTAAATTGTTAATTATAAATTACATACATTCAAATAAAAATACACTGCGAGGTGTAATATGAACTCCAGTTACAAGGCACCTAAATTGCTGCAACAACTTGTGGAATGGGAAGGTTATTTTGCAAATGAGGTTGCATATCTAGAAAAACCATCAGGACTTTTCCTCGGATTAGATTATAGTCAAGATGGTTACTTCTGTACTCCCGTAGACAGCATTCCATTTGCCAGCACTGGTGGAGACGGAATACACTTTGCACTCCTAACGGATTTTGGAGTAGTTAAGGATTTAGAAGAAGCTTTAGTAGTTAGAGTATCTCCTATGGATAATGAACGTGTTCGTATAGTTGCGAAGAATATAAATGATTTTTTTTCACTTCACTTTTACAATGAATCGTTAGTATGGAATGAATTCCAAAATGAAGATCGATACTTAAGTCATCTCCAAGAAGAACAAAGTAGAGATAGTAATTCAGAATGGTTTGATCATGATCGGTGGAAGTTCGAAAAAGGAAGAGTGTTAAATGAAGTAAAGAATAGGTTCAACATTTTGCCTATAGGGCAGCCTTTTACCTATATAAACAATCTTCGTATAGAAAGATCATTCCAAGTAACTGTAAATACTCTAGATTCAGTAGGTATCAAACAATTCATGCCAGCAGTGTCTGATGAAATTATAGACATGTTAGCTCTCGTTCGCCATCTTCAACATACTTGCTCTGGTGATAAAACTTTAATTGATCGAATTGCCAATGATCTTCGTTTATTAGGGTATAATCATGAGGCTGACTCACTAGTTTCTCGTCTATTGATTTAACCATCGAACAGTTGCCGGTTGGCTGTTGCTCCTTTTTTCTTCGTTAAGCTATCGGGCAGGTTAGGGAAACAAGGATCAGATAATCGATAGGAGGAAACCGAAATGAAGACGATCAAATGCATGATGGATCATCTGTACTGGGCGGACGAGCAAATTATGGATGCGCTTGAGGAGAGTAAGATGAAGAACAGGGACCTTCTGAAGCTGGTTCGCCACGTCGCGGTCGCAGAACAAGTCTGGCTGTCCCGATTGCAAGGCAAGGAAAGTGCGCAATATTCGTTATGGGAAGAAGCGGAAGACCTTACGGCAATCCGGACGATGTTCAAAGAAAACGCCGAGCAATATCGCGTCTATATTGAAGGACTTGAAGAATCTGAGTTGGACGGGGTGATCGAATATACGAACCAGACCGGGGTTACGTTCAGATCGTCCGTGCGGGACATTTTGTTACAGGTCCTCTTACATGGGCAATATCACCGAGGACAGATCAACCGGGCACTTCGGATCGAATCAGCAGAGCCTGTCCAAGTCGATTACATCACGTTCGCGAGGCTCTAGCAGTGCCTAATCATCCATTACTCGGAACATTTCTCAAATGAGAGACTCTTTTGGTTTCTTGGGGTAGTATCGACAACATGATCGGCTGCTCTTTCGTTATGCTAAGTGGAAGGTAAGTTTAATGAAGTACTAATTGTTGATTCGGCTTCTCACTAGTACATCTTAAATTGACAATATCTTTAAATAAAATGACCCTCTATTCTATAGAAGGTCATTTTTGCTTACTCTAGGGTCAAATAACTTAATTCTTTGTTTGCGTGGAGAGCTATCCTTATTAAGGACAGCATACTGGATTGTTGATCTCATTTTTGTTTTCTTTAAGTACCATTCTTGTATTTTTCAAAATACCCATGAAACGCTCTATTATTCTGAATATCTATCCATTCTGTCGCTCAGGCTCAGCAATTGATCAAACTACGGAGAGTGTAGAAACGATAGCCTCATTTATTGATCCTAATGTACACAGCTGCGGAACGGTTAGTCTACACGGTAAAATTGGACTACAACTTTTATGGGTTATTAGCGTCATTATCATTAGACACCAGTAGAAGAGGGGAGATAGGAACGTAATGAACAAGGTTTTATCAGGACTAGTATTAGTATTGGTAATTTTGCTCAGCTTACCAGGAGAGACATCTATGGAGCAGGCATCCCTGGAAGTAAGTTTTCAAGACGAGCAATTGGAGCAAGCTATAAAACAAATCTTGAAAAAGGATAAAAATACGGCCATTATGCAGAAAGATATGCAATCATTAACCGTGGTAGATCTTTCAAAACGGGAAATTAAAAGCATTCAAGGGTTACAGTATGCTTCAAATTTGACACATCTTGACTTGTCCAATAATGAAATTGACGATATCATGCCACTAAAATCATTGACAAAGATTCGTGGCCTTGATATTTCTGGCAATCAGATCGCTTCAATCCAGGAATTGTCTTCTATGACGGATATGGGAAGGTTGAAAGTAAACCGGAACAGAATTTCATCGATTGATGTGATCAGGCAGTTTTGGCGTCTGCACACATTTGAAGCGAACGATAATCAAATTTCGAACATTGAGGCTTTATCGACGGCTACAGAATTAACATGGCTAAAAATGAACGAGAACCTGATAGCGAATATTAAGCCCTTGAGCAAATTGACAAAATTAAAGAATTTGGACCTAGCGAGCAATCGAATTTCGGACCTGAGTCCACTTAAGCCGCTATTCAAAAGTTTAATGAACCTTGACATCGGAAGCAATCGAATTTCAGATCTCAGTGCGCTTGAAGAGATGACGCTAATGCGATCACTTTCCGCGGAAAATAATCAGATTAAGGAACTAGATCCACTGAAAAAAATGTCAAACCTGACTTCCTTGAATCTGACCTCTAATTTGGTTTACAATCTTGAGCCTTTGAAGTCCCTAAGCGAACTTCATTACTTATATCTATCGGATAACCGTGTATGGAATTTGGATCCAATTCGATATCATGCGTTCGATACTCATTATGACACGGGAGCGCTAAGATACGCTTTGCAATTAAGCGGTAACTATTTGGATCTAAGAAGTACAACCAAAACATACCAACTTCTTAATAAGCTCGGTGGGGAAGGCTACCCCGGCTTTCAACTGAAAGCCCAGCGATTAGTAATCGGGAGTAGAACTGCTTATGTAGGGGAGGGATCCTTTGCGCTAAGCGCAGCCCCGTTTATAGCATCGAGCAGGACGTATGTCCCGATTCGATTTGTCTCAGAGAGATCGGGTTCGAAGGTAGGGTGGAATCAAAGCAATAAAGAGGTAACGATCAGCAGAAACAACACGGTTATCCGTTGGAAAGTGAATGAAAAGAAAGCAAACGTGAATGGAAGAACAGTTTCATTTGATACACCGTTACTGTTGAAGAAGAATAGCTCGTTCATACCAGTACGCTTAGTGTCTGAGTTGTTAGGATCCCCAGTAGAATACATGGCAAATCCCAAAACTGTAATAATATTTGAACAAAAATAGCTTAATTAATAACTGCCTGATCCCTCCGGCATAAATTGCTAGAGGGTTTTGTTTAGACTTTATTTTGGTAAAAGTGTGGATTTATCATTTTCACTAGACTAAGCAGTAGTTATTCGTTTATTTACAGGAAGATCCGTTCCGGCAGATCCCTTTCGATTCTGCGGCAGACGGGGAGCGATGTCATGATTCTTTGGACAGATAATCCTTTTCCCTGGTAAAATACCAAGTCAAATCATGGATTTAGGATTAATGAATTCATATAGGATAGATAATAGTTTCATATGAGCTAAGGGCCAAGAATGGAACCGTGGAAGGAATCATCTATGAGAAAAATAATAATCACACTAGCTCTTTCTTTAATGTGCACCTTATTAATCAGTAATTCAGCGATAAGCTTCGCCAATACTTTTTCGAATACGGTTGACAATGGAAAAATTGAAAATGGACGAATGCTGATTCCATTACGTGCTGTTTCAGAAAAATTGGATGCAGAAGTATTTTGGAACCAGGAGGATAAAAGCATTTCGATTACTCGTGGCAAACGAGAGCTATTGTTGCATATTAATTCTCGCGCTGCTTTATTAAATAACGCTGCTTTCAGCCTTGATGTGCCAGCGAAAATTTATAGTGGAACAACTTATATCCCAGCGCGTGTTTTTGCTGAAGCCTTTGGCGGAACAGCGCTGTGGTCTCAACAAGAACGAAAAGCAACCATTACGATCGGTCAGCAACAGGTTTATATCCATACAGAGCCGCTCAAGTCATGGAGAATGAGTCAGGAAAGAATAAATGTACTTAATGAAAAAATAAATGAGGCTACCGATCTCTCAAGCTATTCGCAAATCCGAACACATTTCAGACCTTATTTCACGGACTCATTTATAAACAAGATTATTCACAGTAATGGCATTACAAATAACGCTATACTAACAAAAAAGGCGGATATTACCTATAGTAGTACAACAGAAGCGAGAATGCACCAATCTGCTTACTTTGAAAGTGGTCCTGTCAACCTCGAGCTCGTTAATCGTTTTGTATTCTATAAATTTGCTGATAACCAATGGAAGGTAGACGATGTGAACGTGGGTAGACAAATTATTGTGCCATAGTACGGACAAAAGCAGGATTCTGTCGGGGGACAAGATTATGGTCCCATTGAAAGTCGCTAATTTAGCGGCTTTTTATTTTTATGTCATCAAGTTATTATAAAACATTTCCTATTGATGCATAAACGAGATATGTCCACACGGACGGATTGCATGGAAAAATTGAGGCTTGCTTATCAATTGACTATTAGTCGAAGTCGAATCAACATCTTTAAAGCACTGCTATGTTTATCTGTTTCAGCGCCCCTGAGCGAGCTAATACCGGTCAGGGGAGCACTACCATAGCCAGACAAAAATTATAGATTCCTCTCTAACAATGTTCCCAGTTGTTCAGCAAGTTTAACATGTGTAACTGGCTTATAATTAGTAAACCACCACTCAATAATTCCTACTTGGGCAGAAGCCACGAATCTGACGAGGATTTCTTCCTCAATTTCTTCATTTTTGCCTTTGGTTATATCTACGTCTTTTCTAAATTCTTCGATCAGAAAGTCAAGGAATCGTTTACGGAAAAAGGGTGCTCCTCTACTTGCTAACATCATCGAAAAAAATGAATAATTTTTCTCGAAATACTCTGTCCAAATCATGGTTCCTTCTACATAATCCATTTCGGCTGCTTCTTTACAGAATTCCCTAAGTTCGTCAATATGCGATTCGATCAGCTTATCCAACAAGTCATATTTATCTAAATAATGAAGATAAATCGTTCCCCGACTTAAATTTGCGGAGTCGGAAATTTCCTGTATCGTAATATCATCGAAATTTTTATTAGACATCAATTCAATTACAGCTTTTTTAAGTGCTTCTTGTGTTTTTAGTATTCTACGGTCCACTTTAGGCATGGAGAGTCACCAAACTTTCCGAAGATAATATACAATTCGCGGGTAGTTGTTCACTAATCAACAAATCGCGTTAATCTAACAATTGCAGGATTTTTGTATCTGTTTATAATTTTAGACACAAGCCCATTAATTTAACAAGTTTCATTATCGTCACTTCGTTTATTTTCCACGAAAAATACATTTTAAGGGGATGGGAAACCTAACCCACGTATTTCGGAAGAAGAACTGATTGGAGTCAATACACATTTAGCTTTCTATATAGACAGGATGGTCGCAGGCGATGTCTGCCATCCTGGTTGCAAAGGAACTGTTTGCAAAAGAAGAATAACATTCATCAGACCGAAAGGATGTATACGTACATGTCGAATATTCAGAATAAAATTGTTATTATTACAGGCGCATCTAGCGGGATCGGGGAAGCGACAGCAAAAGAGCTGGCTTCTAAAGGGGCAAAGCTTGTGCTGGCAGCTCGTCGCGAAGATCGGCTTAAAAGCCTGCAAGAAGAAATTCAAAAAAGCGGCGGTCAAGCGATCTACAAAGTCACGGACGTGACTTCCCATGAACAAATGGAACAGCTGGCTGCATATGCGCTTAAGGAATTTGGACAAATTGATGTTTTGGTCAATAATGCCGGAATTATGCCGCAAGCCTTTATGTACAAGAAAAAAATTGAAGAATGGGATCAGATGATCGACGTTAATATTAGAGGCGTTCTGTACGCTATCGGCGCAGTTCTTCCTTCGATGAGAGAACGCAAATCCGGGCATATCATCAATCTTTCTTCCGTTGCTGGACACAATATTTATCCGGGCGGAACGGTGTACTGCGGCACAAAACATGCGGTAAGAGCCATTTCGGAAGGGTTGCGTCAAGAGGAAGCCATGAGCGGTACGAATATCCGTGTAACCAATATTTCTCCAGGAGCGGTCAGCAGCGAACTGTTGGAAACAACTTCGGATACAGAAATGAAAGCAGGCTTGGATGATTTTTATCAAGTCGCTGTCGATGCTACTAATATTGCGCGTACAATCGCGTTTGCCATCGAACAACCGGCAGATGTAGCAATTAACGAAATGATTGTCCGTCCAACTGTACAAGTGGGCTAATATAATTTGGTCATCTGCCCCGGCTACTTACAACTGGGGCAGTATCTCTATTTATGGAGGTTTTTTATGATTCGTAATCGAAACTATGCAAATCGTCCATATATTGTTTGTCATATGATGACTGCATTAGACGGTAAAATTACAGGGCCGTTTATGAGAGCGCCTGAAACAAGAATTGTCGATGAAGAATACGAGCGTATCAATGAAACATATAGCCCACAAGCTTGGCTGTGCGGTCGAGTCACAATGGAGGAGAACTTTACGAAATGGCACAAGCCGGAAATGGATGAAACCAGTCCGGTTTATCCACGAACAGATTATGTGGCGGTGCCGGATGCAAAGATGTATGTCGTTTCCGTTGACCCTTCCGGCAAGTTGGGCTGGACACAAAATTATGTGGATTACATGTCAAGACCAAGGGCGCACATTATCGAAGTGCTTACCGATAAGACGTCGGACGCATATATTGCATATTTACGAAAACATGAAATTTCCTACATTTTTGCCCGTGACGATAGCTTAAACTGTACGCTGGCTGCCGAGAAGTTGAAATTCTTATTTGGCATTGAAGTCCTGATGTTGTCTGGGGGAGGCTTTATAAATTGGTCATTCCTTCAGGATGACCTGGTAGATGAACTCAGTATCGTCATGATTCCCGTGACGGATGGAGAAACCGAATACCGTGACTCTGTTTGAAAGAGCGGACTATTTGCCACCCAAAGCTCCAGTGGCATTTTTATTGAAAAGTGTCGAGCCTGTAAATGGAGATGGTGTCTGGCTTCGCTATACCCCTAAAAAGTAACCAACTCAACATCGAATGGAGAAGAATATGCATGACAAGGTCGTTTTCATCCATCATTTTGATTCTATTGATTTTAATTCTAGGGGAATTGCCTGATTTATCGGGCTATGAAACGATTTTGGTAGGTGGCCCAGTGTGGACTGGCACTTTTGCTCCCCCGGTCATGCGTTTTTTAGAATAGGTGGGTGTCGAGGGGAAAGAGGTGGCGGCTTTTTGGACACAGCGGAAATCCAGGAAACTATGCGACTTAAAGATGCCACTTGAAACAGAAGCTAACACAAGGAAAATAACCATTACTATTGGTAACCAGGTGATTGATGCGGAGCTGAATGACAGTAAGGCAGCACAGGTATTTAAAAAAATCCTTTCCTGCAACGATATCGATGAGAAAAGAAAATTTGATGAACCCGAGAAAGCTTCTTCGGGACTCATGATCCTAGGTAAAGTTACTTCTGACTTGTCTGTATTTGATACGATGAAGGGTTCCGTTGAGATGCAAATTAAAATGGCAGAGTAATCGGAGATGGGGAAGGAAAAGTATGATTCAGGAAAAAATATGGACAAAACCGTTTATTGCTTTATGTTTGAGCAACTTCTTCTTATCTCTTAATATTTATATGCTGAATACCGTATTCCCCCTGTATGTGAAAGAGAGCTTAGGCGGGAATCAACAGCAGATGGGCTTGGCTATTACGATGTTTGTCATCGGGGTTGTGATGATCCGGCTTTTCTCCGGTCAATGGGCGGATCGTTTTGGGAACAAGAAAATGGCTGTGATTGGCCTGGGCTTGTTTTTACTCGCAAGCCTAAGCTACTGGGGAACAAGCGGCATTTTAATTTTCTTGGTCATTCGTTATCTGCATGGCACAAGCTATGCAATCGCGTCTACGGCTATGGGTGCATCAGCTTCTTCCTTGATTCCAAGCGCCCGACAAGGATCTGGTTTAGGCTACTTCAGTATGTTCATGAGTATAGCGATGGTGATTGGCCCGGCTTGTGGGCTTTACTTATGGAAAGACAACGACATGAGCCTAATCCTAATGGTCGTCTGCTTGGTTGCGGCTTTATCCCTTTTGTTTACGATAGGGATTCCCAAGTCCAAACGGGTATTGCCAGCTACCGATTCGCATGCAGCTCCACAAAAGCAAAATAAGGGCTTGAATTGGCGGCGTTTCATTGAACCTAAAGCTTTACCGATTTCAGTGGTTGCTTTTTTTCTTGCTGTCTCTTACAGCTCATTAGGTGGATTTATTCCGTCATTTACATCTGAAATCCACCAAGCCCAAGTCGCTGGTACTTTTTTTGTTGCATTTGCGATCATGATTGTATTTTTACGGCCGGCAGTTGGCAGACTGTTTGATCATCATAATGAGCATTACTTATACTATCCAGGAATTATATTGTTTGCAGCGGGTATGATTCTGTTGAGCCAAGCTCGTTCGGGAGCCATCATTTTGATAGCAGGCATTATCATGGGATCAGGTTATGGGGCTTTATTCTCCTGCTTACAAACACTTGCCATTGTGCTTTCTCCCGAACACCGTAGAGGGAGTGCTAATGGGACATTTTTCTTGCTGTTTGATTTAGGCATTGGGGTAGGGTCCTATTTCATGGGACTGATCGCTGCCTTCACGGACTACCGCATGATGTTTACTGTTGCGGGAGGAATAGCACTGCTTTCAGCCGGATTATACTATGGGTTGCATCACCGAAGGCGAATGAAGCTTTCTGCCGAATCTTAACTTGCAAATAACTTGGCAGAGCGTGGTTTTGTGGCGCTTACATTTGATCCATCATACAACGGATACAGTAGTAGGATTCAGGATATGAAAACACAAAGCAAGCATTTGCAAGATCAATGGAAAGATTAAAATTGGATTATTTGGATTTATATTTGATTCATCAGCCATTTGGAGATGTATACGGTTCTTGGCGTGCTATGGAGGAGTTGTACCGTGAAGGAAAAATACGCGCGATCGGAGTTAGCAACTTTGAGATGGATCGCCTGGTAGATTTAATGCTTCATAATGAGTTTGCTCCGGCTGTGAACCAAATAGAAACTCATCCTTTCTGCCAACGAGTCGAAAGTGCTAAGTATATGAAAGAACATAACATACAAATTGAATCTTGGGGTCCATTAGCAGAAGGAAGAAATAACATTTTTCAGAATGAACTTCTAGTAACAATCGCTAATAAGTACAATAAATCCGTCGCCCAAGTGATTTTACGTTGGCTAACTCAAAGAAATATTGTTGTTATTCCAAAGTCAGTTCGTAAGGAGAGAATCATTGAAAACTTTAACATTTTTGACTTTGAACTAAATCAAGGCGACATGGAACAAATTGCTACATTAGATACAAAAGCGAGTCTATTTCCTTCAAAGAGAGATCCCGAGCAGGCCAAAAGATACGCTGCCATAAGATTCGATATTTGAAACCTACACCAACAAAAAGTTGTAAAAACACTTAAAACCTTTGCAAATAAGCTTGCCACTAAAATGGCAGGCTTATTTATGCTTTGTTGAGTGACCCCGGCAGCAACCTACACCTTGGATGGTTCGAAACTAGAGTTCCTCAATGTTTTATCACGGAGAGCATCTATGTTCTCTTCTAATTGAGATAGATGCTCTTGATACTGAAGAATGAGCGAAATCAAAACTCTTAGGTTAACCAAGTGACTAAAGTACATATTATGCTGAAAAGGATTTTGTTTTGCCGCATGTAGTAGACGCTTAACTCGCATATAGATGACACGGATAGAAAGTCAATGTGATGGATTAAAAGAATATCTTGAAGAAGCCTTTCTTAGGAAAATTGGACAAAATCTACATCAACCTATTGGAATACGATAGGTGTATAAAGCGAGATCAAAATCAGGACCATCCGGCGAAGGATGGCCTTTAAACTTGCCGTTACAGACAGCGCGGAGAACCGTATCCACAAATAGAGGCAATTTCTCCGCTTCCATAATCACCCAAAAGGGCATTAAGAACCAGAAAATGTTCTCTTTTGTCCAGACAATAGAGCGTATCTTGAACCGTATGCAGTATGAGGCAACTACTTTTCCACCGATGATGGAATTAATGGGAAGATGGCGCCAAGGGCAGGTACACCGCAATGCATCGACAACTGTTACTATTGCCAAACATCGGAATTCTCATAGGTCAACAGATTGTTCGGTGACAAATGAAATAATTCAGTAAAATGTAATTATTAAATGCCCATTGTTTAATCACTTCAAAACTTTCGGGTAAAGAACCCCAGGGAATCAGCTTCGACCCAAAGTAAGCTCTCAGTCGGATGAACAAGAATTTATATATCAGAAGAGGCATATTCTGCAGCTTTTTTATTTACCGAGACTGAATTGACTTACTCAAATATAGATTCTGGTCAGAGAAAGATAAGGATTAGAGTCAGCAGCGACAGCTGAAGAATGAGTTTGAGTTATTCAGAATGAATTAATCAAAAAAGTTTTTTGTGCTTTAGTGAACAAATATGTGAACCTCTTCGTAATATGTTTGATTGCATGAGTCGCGTACGGGCTGATGTGGTCATACAGCAAACTAGAAACCAAGGAAAGGAGCAGGGACTGCAGTTGGATGAGCTCAAACAAATAAAACGCGCACAGCGCGGGGATAGTCAGGCGATGGCGCAGCTGCTGCAGGCCCACTACTCCTTTTTAACAAAATATCTCATCAAAATGACGATGAATCCGGAGCTGGCCGAGGATGTGGCACAGGAAACCATGCTAAGGTGTATTGAGAAGATTCATCTATATAACGGAAAATCAAAGTTCTCTTCCTGGATGATTACGATCGCTACCAGGATTTATATTGACCAGATGCGCCGCACCAAGGTAGAGAAGCAGTGGAGGGACCGGGAGCAGGCATTACGACGAACGGAGTGGCAGATGAAAGCTCAGCAGGAGGAATGGACTGATGCAATGCAGGCTTTATCCAGGCTGGGCTACGAATGGCGGCTGCCGATTTTGCTCAAGCATTATTACGGCTATGCCTATGATGAAATCTCTGACATGATGGACATTCCACCGGGGACGGTTAAATCCAGAGTCCACCTTGGATTGCAGCAGTTACGAAAGGAGCTGGCGACTGATGAAAAGGAATAAAGGAACGCGGGAACGATCTGCCGATCTGAACGAGCAGGATCATACGTATGGCGAAAGCTTCCATAAAGAATCATCCGCAGAGGATCAGGCTCTGATCGCTGAACTGTTGCACGGATTCGACCAGATGGAGCTGGCCATCCGCAAGCCGGAGCCACCGCCACTGTATGAGCTAGAGCAGCTTGTCGCAGCCGAGCAGCAAAGGCTCCGCAAGCGTGCAGGACTGGAAGTTGCGCTGTTTTTGATCATTGCCCTGGTTTTAATAGGAAGCAATATGCTCTTGGCATCCATGAACATCATTGTTTTTATCGTCATCCAGGGGTTGGTCTTCGTCGGTGCGATCGCGTTTACTGTACGTTTTTTTTATCGTTCAAAGAAGAAGGTGAGATCCGGTCATGCATAAAACGAATCTCGAAACGGTTCCCGTGTGGGCCTTATTACTGGTCGCTTGCATACTGCTGATCCAAAGCCTATTTTTGTTCACCCATTCCCGTCGCCATACCAAATACTACTGGATCTGGGGAATTATCGGGCTGATTCAGGCTCCGGGACCGCTTATTGCCTATTGGCTTGTTCATATTTATTGGCCTAGGAGAAAAGAACACTTGAAGAGAGGGAATGGTTGCACCAAACCAAACGAATAAAAGGGGGAAACACTCATGGATACGATGAATTCAAGCATACCTTGGAATCTGATCATGCCTATAATCGTCCTGCAGCTGATTTTGGCTGTGGTGGGATTGGTATCTTTATATAAAGCGGAAGCAATTCGCGGACCGAAATGGTTGTGGGTCATCATTATCTTATGCGGTAACATTCTCGGCTCAGTCGCTTATTTTGTCTTCGGAAGGAAGGATGCCTCATGACTCGGACGTTGCTGCAGGTAAGGGATTTATCCAAGCGTTTTAAGGAGCGTGAAGTTGTCAAAGGAATATCGTTCAGTATCAACGAAGGTAGCTGCGCCGCTCTACTCGGTCCAAATGGTGCCGGCAAAACAACGACGATCAGTATGCTGGCTGGATTACTTCAGCCGTCAGGAGGATCGATTGACCTGCTGGTAAACGGAAGCCCGACTGCAGATCGGCGGCCATACATCGGCTTTTTACCGCAAATGCCCGTGTTTTATCCTTGGATGACCGGGGCTGAATTTCTCCTCTACGCTGGAGAGCTTGCCGGGTTGACAAGCCGTGAGGCCAAGAAGGAAACCGGCGAGTGGCTGGAGGCAGTAGGCATTCAGGATGCGGGCAAACGCAGGATCGGCGGCTATTCAGGAGGCATGAAACAGCGTTTGGGACTTGCCCAGGCACTCATTCATAGACCGAAGCTGCTCATTCTTGATGAGCCCGTGTCAGCGCTTGATCCCACAGGGCGGAAGTATGTGCTGAGTCTGCTCCAGCGCATTCGCCAGGAGACGACGGTCCTATTTTCCACGCACGTGCTGCATGACGCAGAAGAGGTTTGTGATGAAATTCTCATGATTCAGAGTGGCGATATTGCCTTTCAAGGAAGCCTTGATCATGTTCGCCGAACTTACAGCGAGCCAGTGATCAGGCTGGAGGTGAGTGGAGACGAGGCATCGCGGTCCTGGCTGACCGCTGTCTGCAGCAAGGATTTTGTCATCCAATCGGAGATTTCAGGAGGGCGTGCGAAGATTAGGGTGGCGAACGTCGAGCAAGCTTCCCTTGCGATCATGACCGACGCGGTATCCCACCGCATCATGATTCGTTCACTTGAAGCAGGCCATAGCACACTCGAAGATTTATTTATGAAGGTGGTGCGATCGTGAGGCAGTTCTTATTGTTTTTTCGTAAAGAAATGCAGGAGATGGGACGCAGTTATAAATGGCTGTGGGTGCCGCTCGTGTTTTTGATGCTAGGGATAATGCAGCCAGTGATGATTCGTTTTATGCCGGTAATTTTGAAATCCGCGGGTAATATGCCTGAAGGCATGACGATTACGATTGAGCCTCCTTCTGGAATGGAAGTGATGGCCCAGACGCTTAGCCAATTCAACTCAGTCGGGCTCATGATCTTGGTGCTGTCCATCATGACCTTAATTTCAGGTGAACGTCAAAGCGGAGTTTCACAGATGATCTTTGTAAAGCCAGTGTCTTACATATCCTATACGGCGGCCAAGTGGGCTAGCATGCTGGCTCTCGTCACCGCGTCTTTCGCGCTTGGCTTTGCGGGGGCCTGGTATTATACCGTGCAGATGATCGGAAGCGTCGAGACCGGGGCTGTCTTAAAGGCAGGACTCCTCTATTTGCTGTGGCTCTGGTTTACCGGATCGCTTACGCTGCTCATGAGTTCTCTTATGAATCCTGCAGCAGGCATCGCCTTCGTCAGCTTAGGAGCGGCAATACTGCTGTCCATGGCTTCGCAATGGCTTCCACGGATTACGGCCTATAGCCCAGGTTCCTTGCCGCAAATTTCGGTGCAGTCGCTGCAGGCAAGTGATGGACCCACGGGTGCCTTGAGCTCGGCAATTCTTAGTTTGATGTGCATTATCTTCTTTTTCATGATCGCAGCTTATCAAGTGAAGATAAGGAAATCCAAAGTATAAAAGATATTAGATGCGAAAATATGTATTACAAATAAATATAAAAGGAGCGTGTATTTTGAATTCATCTTACATCGAACACAGAACGTAATAAAGAGGAGTTTCCTTCTCGATGGAGTAGGGGTGCATAGTTGCCTGCTTTCATTGATCTATTGGCGGAGAGTTAGCAGAAAGGGTTTAGCATCCTTTTATACAAATAAATGAATGGTAGGAGAGGTAATTTGAGAATAAAAAAGGTGCCTGAATATGATATTAATAGGGAATTGGAGGCAATGATACAAGATTTATTAACCAACAGTTTTCCAAAAATTTATCCTACGAATAGGATTTATTTTAAGCAATTGCCGCATTTGAGATTTCTTGCGTTCAACCAAGAAAATCAACTCGTGGGACATGTGGGTTTAGATTACAGAGTGATGAGTCTAAATGGAGAACCGATAAAAGAATTAGGTATAATTGATTTGTGTGTTTCGCAAAACACTCGTTCTAAAGGAATAGGTACTACGTTACTATTAGAAGTTGACAAGTTTTCTAAAGGAAGAAATATAGATTTTATATTTTTATTTGCAGATAACATGACCTTATATTTGAATAATGGATATAAAACAGTTAAAAACAAGTGTAGATGGTTGAAAATTGATAATGAATCTCAGATTATTAAAGGAATAGGCTATGAGTCAGTGAACGAATTAATGATAAAGGAAGTAGGTAAGAGAGAATGGATCGAGGGAGACTTGGATTTATTAGGTTATCTTTATTAAACTAACGGGAAACGTTAGTCCAAAACAACAAGGAGCAGTTGGCCGGTTGGCAGCTGCTTCTTTTTTATTCAACTTACGGGCAGGTTAGCGCAGCCATAGCAGCTTAAAATATAGATGACCATTAAATTTAAAGTAAAAATTCCGAAATTAATGGATTATCCTTGTGATAAGCTTTAACTACCTTTAATGCGGTATGCAAAATGAGAGCTCATTTGTGTAAGCTTATGAAAGATAGCAAGTGGGCATTTGAGCTATCTCAAAATACAGCAAAAAGGAGAATTTTTGTGATCTCGAACGAATCGTATTCTGTCAAAGATGACACCGATACCAAAAAGGAAAGCCTTCCCTGGGCAAGTCTATTGGCGTTAGCCATGGCAGGATTTATCTGCATACTTACAGAAAGTCTGCCTGCAGGGCTACTGCCCCAGATTGCGATTGATCTTGGTGTAACGCAGGCGCTGGCCGGACAACTGGTTACGTTATATGCACTGGGCTCCCTGCTGGCTGCCATTCCGCTGACCACGGCAACACGAGGTTGGAGACGAAGACCGCTTTTGCTGCTCTGTATCATAGGTTTTCTGGTATTTAACACGGTGACTGCCTTATCTTCAATGTATGCTTTAACGCTAATCGCACGTTTCTGTGCAGGAGTAGCTGCGGGGGTGTTGTGGGGAATGACTGCAGGTTATGCACGCCGAATGGTGCCTGAGTCGCTAAAAGGAAAAGCCATCGCCGTGGCCATGGTGGGCACTCCTTTGGCATTGGCGCTTGGGGTTCCCGTAGGAACCTTTTTCGGAACATTTGTAAGCTGGCGCCTGATCTTTGGGATAGTGTCCATATTGACGCTAACCCTCATCGCATGGGTGCTCTGGAAGGTGCCGGACTATGAAGGAGAGCCCGCTCAGGATCAACTCCCATTGTATAAAATCCTTTTCATACCTGGAATTCGATCCATTTTATTTGTGGTTCTCGCCTGGGTACTGGCTCACAATATTTTGTATACTTACATTTCTCCTTTTCTTGCCGAGACGGCGCTGTTCCATAGAGTTGATCTGATTCTGCTGATATTCGGCGTGACTTCAGTCATCGGCATTTGGATAATTGGGTTGCTGATTGATCGTTATTTGAGAATACTGGTTTTATCAAGCATTGCGATATTTGCCCTTGCCTCAGCGACAATGGGTATCTGGATAAATCAGCCGTCCGTCATCATCTTCGGTGTCATCGCATGGGGATTGACCTTTGGAGGAGCAGCCACATTACTACAGACAGCCATTGCACATGCAGGAGGCAAAAGTGCGGATATCGCTCAATCCATGCTTGTAACGGCGTGGAATCTTGGAATAGGTGGGGGAGGAATTGTTGGTGCTATCTTGCTTGATTGGATCGGAGCCAGATTCCTACCAGTTTCGTTAGTTCTCTTGTTGCTAATTACCCTTCTTGTAGCTTGGACTGCCAAAAAACACGGATTTCCTAGAACTCGCTAAAAGCGTATTTTACATCGACAAAGACCAATTGTCAGGAATCCGTTGCAAAACGGCTTCCTGCTTTATAAGAAAGACCGACCCAAACCATGTAACCGATAGATGGCCGGCCGGTCTTTGAATAAATGCGCAATACTCAGATGAGGAGATCGGCTCCTTCAATCAGGTTTTTATGTGCAATAGGCGAAGACATCGCGATAAGCGTCGTGTAGGTCCCGTATTTGTCACACTGATCTCCGAACGCTTCTAGGTCCGCGATGGAGTCTGTCATGACTTTTAATAAATAATTATGTTCCCCGCTTACGCGATAACATTCTACAACTTCAGGCGAGGAACGGCAGAAATCAAGGAAAGCATGGCATTCTCTGGTCCGGAAAAGTAGATAGGATGTACTTTGTTTGCCTAATTTTTGGGGGTTGATAACGGTACGATACTCTTCAATCACCCCGCCTTCTTCCAGACGTTTCACACGTTCCGTGACGGCTGGCTGTGATAGCCCCACTAGCTTTCCCAATTCGGTCATGGACAATCTGGCTTGATTTTCCAGATGGAACAGGATGTTTTTATCGATCTGATCCACATTATCGCTTCCTTTTAATATATAGGTTATTTGAAAAAAGTCCCTTCAGATTGCCAGTAATTGAAGATCAATATTTTGAAAACCTTATGTAATGCAAAAGAAATTATTTATATAATAAACCCACTTACTTTGAATAATCAAGTGGGTTCCCTGAGAGAGGGAATGATGGGAGTCCAATATTGATTAACAATAGCTGGTCACCCTGCTTTCATTGATACATTAGTAGTTTGGAGAGTGCCGCGGAAAGACAATAGCCGGGAGAATTTGAAATAAGCGAACTAACAGTTCATTAAGCTAACGCGTAGGTTAGTTTAGTGAGGAATTTGAATATATTTACATAAAAGAACGCTTGTTCTATAATTAATTCAGTAGAAATAGGAGGTGCAATATGATTTTTGAAATGACTTATCAAGTTCGCGTTTCTGATATGAGTGATGGACAAAAGTGGTATGAAACTCTTCTCAATAAGGCTCCTGATTTTGTTCCCCATGAAGGATTTGTTGAATGGGAAATTGTTTCCGGGTTCTGGCTGCAAGTTACTGAAGGAGAACCAGCTGTAGGGAGCGGCCCACTTCGATTGGCAGTTGAAGATATCGATCGAGAGAAGAATAGAATGTTAAAGGAGTTGAATATTGAAAATTTTGAAATACATACAAGAGCTGAAGTACCAGTAAAGTGGGGAACATTTAGTGACCCATGGGGAAACAAACTAGGCTTTTACGAATACCTCAACAAAGAGGAAGAGAAAGAGCGAATTAGAAAAGTATTATTGAAAGAAATAATTTGATCAAGGGTATGAAATGGTTCGGCAGGCTTTTGGAGTAAGGTTGATTGAAGAATTGTATGAAAAGCAGCATTTTAATGGAGTTATAATTGAATAGCTTAAGGTCACGAACTGATAGTTATTACTTGGACCTTAAGCAAACGGGCAGGTTCGTGGTTAAAAAGGGGTGATAGCCAGTGTTTGTTAAAGTTTATCATTATCAAATTCAGCCTGATAGAATAGAAGAGTACTTAGATATTCAAAAAAAATCAGCAGAGATTTATGCGTCTTACATAGATTTTCATTCCTTCTGTATAAATAGTAATCAAGATAAAAGTAAGTGGATTGAAATATCAAAATATAAGGACGAAAATGAATATAGAAAAAGCATTAATTTAATTAATGATAATACCGAGTTAAAACAGCTTTTTAAAGAATTCTCATCTCTTTTAGTTAACGGTGAGACCGATTTAGTTGAAGAGGAATATACAATGAAATTTAATTTTAATGATATGGCATTGAACTAACGGAAAACGTTAGTTGAAAATAGAATGGAGCAGTTTGCCAGTCGGCAGCTGCTCCTTTTTGTTAAGCTAACGGGCAGGTTAGGAGTACCCTGTTCAAGGTCTGGGCTTCAAGACACGAGAAATTCGTTTTCATAAATCGCTTGAATCCTTTCCAAAACGTTCTGCGCCTGGTCTCTAAACTTTAATTCCGCTACCCGCCCTTTTAGCAAAAACACGCCGCTTTCATGACGGTGTTCACCGAGAGCCCCTTCATACAGCTTGTTGGCGCCGAGGGTAGGAGGAGAGAAAAATAGCTTCATCAATAATTCAACCAAAACGGGCAGTCCGGATTGTTTCCCTTTTCTTAGTGTATTGTTGCTACCCGGGTCAACGCTACGGATCTTGATACCATTCTTGGCGAGCTGCGAAGCGATGGCCTGAGTCCACAGAGAAAGAGCTAGCTTTGAGGTCGCGTAAGGACCAAGCAACTTGCGAAAGGTTTTGGGTTGCTCCAGGACTTCGATCGAAAACTCTTTTGTAAATTTTAGAGCTGAAGATGAGGTATTGATCACCGTTTTTAAACGACTGATTTCAATGAGTTCCTTCAACTCCATCAGAATAATATACGGAACGACAGTCATCAGTTCATAATGTTTCTCGCGTCCTTGTTTCGAATAACTCAGCTCGGGAAAAGACCCTCCAGCGTTATTGAACAAAATATCGATCCGCTGCTCCTTGCTTTTGATCTCTTCCATAGTAAGTCTCAAGCAGGCATAATCGGAAAGATCATCCGTTTTATAAATTCGAAGCGATCCGTTCTTGACCGCATTCTGAATACTCCTATCGTCGGCTGGAAAATCAGAACGGGTTACGGCAACCACATGGTAGTTCTCCGACAGTAATTTCCGTGTTAGTTCCAGTCCGATCCCGGCACTTGCGCCTGTAATCAATGCGATACGTTCAGGTTGGTCCTTGTTCATTGTACATCTCCTTTTATATCGGGATATTTGATTCGATAGTCCACATTCTAAAACTTGAAGTCGACTCCAAGTCAAGACGCGAAAATAAAGCTTTTCTCCAAGGATAAGAGATTTGACTTGGAGTCAGCTTCAAGATATATAATGTACAAAAATCGATCTTAGGGAGGGAACAGGATGAAGGAGGAGCAATGCTTTACGATAAAGCAAACCGCTAAGCAAACCGGAATTACTGAGGATACAATCCGTTATTACGAAAAGATCGCGCTGCTGCCTCGTGCAGAGCGGAAGGATAACGGGCACCGCATCTACCGGCAAGAGGACATCAGTACGATCCGGCTGATAGCATGCCTGAAAAAAACGGGGATGCCGCTAGAGGAAATTCGGCCTTTTTTGGCGGTCTCGGCCGATACTGATCCCGCGGAATATCCGGAGCTTGTGGAACTCTTAAGAAGTCATCGTGAAAATATTGTCAGCCAGATCACTTCACTGCAGCAAGTTGTTGATTTTATCGACATGAAGTTGGAGGAGGGGAGATATAGACAGGACTGCACGGATGAAGGTCTAGACGGCGTACCAGAGAAAATGTTGGGTGAACCGAAACCAAAGCCTGTCACACCTAGCGAGATGAGGTATTTTTCCGTATCGGCCAAAGCCGGCAAGACACAGGCTTCCGCTAGATAAGCTTGTCATAACAGAGAGGAATGGTTACATCCCCGCATAAACTGCTGTCGTCCGTTAAGCTAACTGGCAGGATTGTTGAATCGTTCCTCGAATTTTTTATCAGTTGGATAATTTAATGAAACTTGTTGAAATAAGGTTGTCTGAATGAAACGAAAATCTTATAGATAAGGGTGATTCATGTGAAGCAAGGACTCATTGTGTTTTTGAACGGAACGTCAAGTTCTGGAAAGACCTCCATATCGACTGAACTGATAAATCAGAAAGAGATTCCTTTTTATCATTTATCAATTGATGATTTTTTTAATAATTACAATGATTTTATTAATAATAAATTTCCAGATGATCCTCCAAGAGAAATAGATCACCAAGTTGTCTCACAAATCGTTGATCATTCCATATTCTCAGTGTACCATTCGACTATTAAATTGTTATCAGAATTTGGTTTTAATGTAATAGTAGATACCATAATCGCTAATGACAAGTCGTTTAATGATTTTTATGATTTACTTGTTGATCATCCTATATTGTTTGTAGGCGTACGATGCTCGAAAGAAGAACTCACAAGAAGAGAGCAAAGCAGGGGAGATCGATTAATTGGACTAGCACATTCCCAGTTTGACAGAGTATATTCCTATAATGAATATGATCTTGAAGTAAATACGGAAAAATTGAGTCCAACCGAATGTGCCGATAAAGTATTACGTTTTATTAAGTCCGATCAGGGTTACTCTGCATTTAAGAAATTAAGTAAAAGAGAGATTAGTGTTACATAGTAGGCAAATCCATCAGATAACAACATACATGCGGAAGCACCGCTGATAAGAAAGAGTGGCTAATTGAGCCGTTAGAAGGCGTGCGGAAACAGAGGTTGAGGTAGCCACACCTAATTTATTCCATTTTATATAAAATTCTCCACGATGCCCCTAACGAATTTCGCTCCCATGTCTCAACGGATCAAATCCCCTTTTATCGGTAATCGAGGTAGCTTGCTGTGTTAGAATAAATTAAATGGACCTGGATGATGGATCAGCGGGGGAAAAGAAAAATGAATAAAACCGAACGGCAGCTTGCCATAATGCTTGAACTACAACGGAGCAAGGTATTGAGAGCGGAAGATATGGCTTCTTTATTTGAGACGAGCGTGCGGACGATATATCGAGACATTCAAGCCCTGAGCGAAATGGGAGTCCCAATATTGGGGGCTCCCGGTCAGGGTTATTCCCTGATCGATGGATATTTCCTGCCGCCGGTCAGTTTTTCGGCGGAAGAGACCGTGGCCTTGCTTATGGGAACAGATTTTATCGAACAGAGGTTGGATGGTAATTACGAAACTGTGGCTCAGGCCGCCAGACGCAAGATTGAAGCTATTCTGCCGGAGCAAGTGCGAGATGAGTCGGCACGCGTTCGGGAAACCATGCGGCTTCTTCAAGCTAGTGAACCGTTAACTGGCTTGAGAGAAAAAGACTATCTTGGACAAGTGCGGCGGGCGATTTTGGAGCGGCGAAAAATAAATATTTCGTACCAGAAAAAAGTGCCGGAATCGGACGGCAATAGGAAGAGTATACGTGAGGTCGATCCGTACGGACTGGCGCTCGTTCAGGGCAATTGGATTTTGATCGGACGCTGCGACCTGCGGCAGGATATACGGCATTTCCGTTTGTCGCGAATGACTGAACTAGTCGTGTTAGATAAGTACTTTGTTATGCCTTATGGCTTTAACTTGAGCGATTACCGTCCGCCAGATGACCGCAACGAACGCGTGCTGGTTCGGGCCAATCCAGAAATAGCCGATAAAATCGTCGAGACCAGTAATTTTTATATGGAAGCGGTCGAGGAGCGGTTAGACAGTGTTTGGATCCACTTTCGTGTTCGAACGCCGGAGGAATTGCTGCATCTTATCCTTAGTTGGGGAGGAGACGTCGAGGTTGTGGAACCGGAGTCTTTACGCTGCCGGATTCGGGAAGAGGCCGAAAAAATTTTAAAACGCTACTGACATGCTGTTGTCAGGAGCGTTTTTTTATACTGGGATTATATCCAAGATGAATGAGGAGTGTTGTTTATATGAGAAGTACAGCAGAAGCATTGCAGGCGTTTGAGTCGACGGTTGGTCGGTATTTAGATGAACTGGAAAACCTCGATATAGAGCAACTACATGCAAAGCCGAACGAGGAGGAATGGTCGATTGGGCAAATGTATATGCATTTGATTCAGTCGGCTCAATTCATGCAGCTGCGTAATGCTGACCAATGTTTGGCGGGAAGCGGAGATGTGTTGGGGAGCACGGGGGAAAAAACGGAGAATGGCAGGGCCGCGTTTGAACTTGGGAGTCTTCCGCCCATTCGGATACGGGTCCCGGCTTCACCACAGTACACACCGCAGCAGCCGGAGAGTAAGGAGCAGCTGATAGAAGGACTCCGTGGCGTAGTGGAACGGATGAAACGTACTGAAATCGCTTTGAGTCAGGCGGTGGAAGGGAATAAAATCCTTCATCCAGGTTTAGGCGCGTTAAACGCTACAGAGTGGTTTTTGCTGGTAGAAATGCATTATAGGCATCATCTATTGCAACTGGAACGTTTACAAAATTTTTTAGAAAATTGCCAATAAGAAAGGGACGGAAAATGCCGAATGAAATAACCCAGCAAAGCCGTTATTGGATTGGCGTTGTATCTGCTTCACATGTACAACAAGCTGTGGGAAGAGCTGGCAGTTATATGGAGTAGAGCTTTAATGATCATACTTAATGAATAAGTTGAATTAATTTAGTAAAACATTATGCTGTACCACAATTTTCGCAAAACATCCCTCCTATATAGTATGCATATGGGGGGGAAGAATGTACTTCCCACCCTGACAATTGTGATGCACAAGAGTTAATGGAGTCACACATAGAAGTCAATTCGGATCGAGAAATCAATTCAATAAAAACGATATAGGAGGGCAAATAAATATGCCTGACTGGCTAGAGGTCTCACTCAGGACATTGGCAGCCGTAACTACTCTTTTTATTATCACGAAAATTTTAGGAAAACGACAGATTTCCGAATTATCTTTATTTGAGTATATTACAGGAATTACCCTAGGTAACTTGGTGGGCTACATCTCTCTAGATATTGATAATACTTGGTTTTTAGGTTTTATCGCACTTTTTGTATGGGTGGCTGTATCAACAGGAGCAGAATATTACACAATGAAAAATAAAAAGTTCCGTGATATCGTTGATGGAAAAGCTACCGTATTAGTGGAAAAAGGAGTATTGCTGGGGGAGAACCTTAAAAAAGAACGCCTGACCATAGATGAATTCTTGGAACAACTTCGCAAAAAAAATGTTTTTAGAGTTGCTGATGTGGAGTTTGCTGTAATGGAGCAGAGTGGGGATATTAATGTTATGCTCAAAAAAGAACATCAGCCTCTTACTGCTAACATACTCGGATACCAGCTCTCTTCAGAACGTGAACCAATAACGATAATTATTGATGGACATATTTTGCCCGATACTCTAAGGGCATCAGGCTACGATGAAAAATGGCTCTACAAAGAGCTTCGAAAGTTAGACCTAACACTAGACCAAGTGTTTGTCGGTCAAGTAGACAACAAGGGAGAGCTCACTGTACAGTCTGGAAAAGAAGGCTTACCCAAACAAACGCTACTAAAACCCAAAGATCAAATATCCGAATTGGTAAATGAATTACAGAATGATCTAACTGTACGTAAGCAGTTTGCATTAAACGAGAAAGAAAAATTTGAATATCAGCAGGCGCTAGATCAGTTAAAAAATGCGATGCATGCTTTTATCAAATAAATCCTAAGCCTTAGAATCCTGAAATGGAATGTGAGGCTTTTTTTGCTATATAGCCTTGACGAACCAATGTTCAACCTTGGTTTTAATGTAAACCTTGATTTGACACACTATATTTCCAGTAAAGATTTGTTAGTGTCAATTATGTTGAAAGTCGCTATTTTTAGCGGCTTTTTTGTTTTATCGGTACACGTTCGTGTCCCGAGCTAAGGACAAAAACTTGTACCGATTGCCGAAATGGACAGGAACTTGGTCCGATTCCTATTAGCCCTAATTCATTAAGGTACAGGAAGGATAAAACAATGCTTACGCGAATACTTTACTTTGGGGTTATTTGCGAAGTTCGTAGATAAGACGTTAGATGAAATCAACGAAAAGATAATTTAAGGAGCCAGTGATAATGAAACAAGTAGACTTCATTGCATCACTTGATAATGGATACATCCTTCAACCAAAAAATTCAAGGTTGGCAATTGCTGAGTGGACTGCTTCAGGTACATCCCTAGGTGATACACCTCAATTTATTGCACCATTACATATACATCATAACGATGATGAAGCTTGGTACATATTGGAAGGCACACTTGGTTTTAAAGTTGGAGATAAAGAAATTGAAGTTAACGCTAACCAAGCAGTGGTGGTACCACGTGGAACTCCACATACTTTTTGGAACCCAAAGCCTGTTACAGCACGTTATATCATCATAATGACTTCAAGAATTAGATCGTTGATTGATGCAATCCATGCAACAGAACAAAGAAATTTAGAAACTTTGAAAGAACTCTTTATAAGATATGAATCCGAACTACTTGAATTGTATGAATAACGACGGTGAGTGTTGTTCGAAGATGTCGTTTACATTACCTAACACTGTATTCACGTATCGCAGTCTGAACGGCTGCTCGGTCCGCCAGAGGCATTTAGGGAAGTTGATTCAGGCGGACAACCCTGCGAACCTAACCGCGCTGCGGCCGCCCCGTTGGGGCTTAAGGTTCTCGGGTTCGTGAATACACAGACGTTATGTGCAATTGCCGAGTGAAGGGGATTTCAATGAAGAGGATATTTCTTATAAGGCACTGTAAGGCAACCGGACAAGATCCGGATGCTCAATTGACAGTAGAAGGGATTAATCAATCGAATCAACTTAGTAGATTCCTGGATAATAAATCTATTGATTATGTAGTATCCAGCCCATATCTGAGGGCGGTAAATACAATTGCCCCTTTTGCAAAGAATAAGAACTTATCAGTGCACATCGATGATCGGTTAAGTGAAAGAGTTTTGTCTTCAGAGAATTTAAGTAACTGGATGTCACCACTAAGAGAGTCCTTTGACGACCTAGATAAAAAGCTCCCAGGGGGCGAGTCGTCGAGGGAAGCAATGCAGCGTGGCGTTTCTGTCATACAAGAACTATTGGATAATACATATCGGGATATTGTAGTTGTTACTCACGGGAACCTGCTGTCATTGATAATAAAGCATTATGATAAACAGTTTGGATTTAGTGATTGGAAGGGGCTCTCCAACCCTGATGTTTATATGATAACGATCCTTGAGACTGGGATCGAACTTAACAGGATTTGGGTGTAGTTCGAAGAGGTCGGAAATAGCACATAACAATGCATTCACGCTATGATACGCTGCCACGCTCCTTGGTCCGCCCGAGGATTTTCGGGGAATAGGAATCAGGCGGACAACCCTGCACCAGTCGGACCATGGCAAGAACGGAGCAAGCGAGGTTTACACAAAATTATTGACAGCCCCTTACTTCGCTTAATACCTTAAACTCCTGACCCATGATCGCCATAAAAATTGCACCCCCAAGAATTTCATCGGTTAACCTATGGGGTTTTCCAATGTCTATTATAAGGGGTGCACTTCAGATTTTGATTGCAAGGCTGTTTTTTGTATTTGCAGCACAATATTTGTGTTATCCTGTGAAGTGAAATTAGGCAAATAAACCTGACGATGAATGAGGGTCCGTCCAGTTATATCTCAGTAATCATGATTTTACCTCTACCGCCGCCACAAACAACGATGGCCTCAATAAGTTTCTTCTGGTCCTCGTTAGAAACACGTATACATCCATAGGTAGCTTTCAGGGGATACCATCCCTTCTTGCTGTCCGTTTCCGGATCGCCGCCGTGAATCAGTATGTCCTTACGACCATTGTCCTCAGCAATTTTGGCGTTTCCCATAATCGCAGGGAATAACTTCACTCGCTGATAAGGGCCATAGGTCGACACATCGGAACTGGCATCAATAATGGTCGTTTGATATTCACCAGTAGGCGTGTCCGCTTTTTGCAACTTCCACTGCGTATGATCGCCACCGTTTTCAGGCAAGTTTGAACCTCGCCCCAAAGCAGGGATTGGACCAAGTATTAACGTTTCCGTAGAATCGTAAAGCTCCAGTGTACCCTGTTTATTCCGATCTTTTGGAAATAAGGCGGAAATACGATAGGTCATCAAGACACCACCCATACATTCTTTGATATTATTCATTATGGAATTAATTTAATTATTTTATCAAATACAGCAAAATAATCTGAGAAAAACGACTTCAAGAAACCTTGAATAAGCTTATCTTTTTCTTTATCAATTTTTTCTTGAATCAATTCCAGTAATTTCGACTCTAGTTTATCTCTATTAAAGTTAAATTGAACGTCGACCTCTGGTGCCTCTAGTTTGGTAATTTCTTGTTTAAGTTCTGTAGTAAGGACAGCAATTGCATTTGTGGATGGATCATTTGCTTTATCAACATCGAGAAGAAAATAGATAAACACTTCAATTGTAATTGATGTAGTGGATAAATCTAATTTCACGTCGGGTACAGAGGTTAATGAAATAGATTGTGCAATAGGCTCTACTTTATTTTTTAAGTACTCTTCACTAAGTTGTTCTGCTTTTTCTAACAGCTTTCTTTTTAGAGCATCGATATTTGCTAATTCAATCAAATTTTGAATTTCAGACTCAATTTGCTTTATTAATATTTGTCCCTGCTCTGTGAAGCTCTCGATATTAGCCACCACTTCGCCTAATGCACTCTTAATTTGCTCTTTCACTAAATTCTCAGCTTGTTTATTCAATTCAGCTGCAGCTTTTTGGGCAGCTTCTACAAGTTGTTGAGCTTGTTCCTCTGCAACTCTTCTCGCTTCTTCTTCAGCCCTTTTTGCTTGTTCTGCTATTTCATCGGCTATCCTTTTTAGTTCAGCTTCTTTAGCCTGTCTGGCAAGCTCCTCAGCTGCTCTTCTTGCTTCATTTGCAGCAGCTTCTGCTGCACGCGCTGCTTCCTCTCTTACGGCTTTTTCCGTAGCAGCAGCCGCAGCATTAATTTTATCAGCTGCTTTACTGGCGGCCTTTCTTAATTTCTTCATTGATGCACCCACAGTAACACCACCTATATTTATTTAAGACACAATTTTATTTTCCCAATTATTAAAAGGTTATTCATAAAGAGCCATGCTCAGCTGCATTTTTGACTTCATTAGGAGTTGTGATAATGGAATCATTAAATGGATGGGCTTGGTTCTAAATCACGATAATTCACTGAACCTCCAACCGAAGATGAAAAAGAAGCGGCCCCTTCTCTACCTTTCAATAACATAGCAATAGCGTGTTCGGGAATTTTACCTGATCTCTCCAATATTTCTGGTGCCTCTCCGGATCCCGTTTTTTCATAGGAAATCAAAACAAAATTTTGTTCATCATCGTTCCCAAATTGAAGCGGCAAAGGTAAACGTGCAATTTGTGGTTTAATATTTTCTTTAAAAGTTATAGGATTGGGATTCACCAATATTTCATAAAATTTACCTTCAATTACAAATCCAAATACCATTCAGTTTCCTCCTTTTTTAGCAACCTGCTTTTTATTTTGTACCGTAATTTAATTTGTATTCCGCCATCGCTGATATCGGTGTATAAAAACGCAGGTAATTAACCACAAGTATTGTGGAGGAGGTGGGCTGGGGCCACCGAGAGTTAAAATAACACCGCATAATATTGTTTAAAATTGAATGAGAATATGAGTTGGTTGTCTACATTTTGAACAAACAATCCAAACGTGTCTAACTTTCCTAAAATTATTTGCAGGTGGTCTTTTTTTCACTTTTCTCATTCATGTCACTTTTCACGATTTCGGACATGGGTGAAGTCAGCCGACGGATGACAAGAACATTGTTGCATTCCCGATATGATTTCATCGAGGGCGGTAGACGCCCTTTTATTAAACTAACGGGCAGGATAGTTGAAGTCATTTCTTGAATATTTTATCAGTTTGATAAACTACAAATACATTTCTGGAGAGGTGTCTTCATGGACAAGAAGTCTGTAAATAGACCAATCATTATTAGCGCTGGCGAAGTTGGTGCTGCCATTTCGGAAAACATGGATATGAATGTTGTTCATAATACAAACAGCTTCTATTGGGATACACAAGGCAATGACTTCTTAAGAGCAATCGTGCTTCCTAACTATGGTGCGTTTGTCTCAGAAGAAAAATACCAGCTTTTTGGCGATATCTCAGGAAAAAAATTACTGGAGATCGGCTGCGGCAATGGTCAATCTTTGCAGTATCAAGCTGAACGCAACGCATCTGAACTATGGGCTGTGGATATATCGGAAAGACAAATCGAAAAGGCAGCGCAGCATTTGGAGTCACTCGGTCTATCGGCAAAATTGATCTGTTCTCCCATGGAAGAAGAATGCGGTATACCGGCGGATTATTTTGACTATGTTTATTCGATTTATGCCATCGGTTGGACAACCGACCTTGAAGGTACCTTTTGCCGTATCGCTTCTTACCTTAAAAAAGATGGTGTATTTATCTTCAGCTGGTCTCATCCTATACACAGATGTGTTACTGAAGATAATGATAGGTTTGTTTTTAGAAAGAGTTATTTCGATGAAGCTTGGTATCCGGTAGCTGTTGATGAAGGTGAATTATTATTAGCGGATCGCAAGCTATCAACCTATGTGAACGCGCTGGCGACAGCGGGATTTGTAATTGAGCAAATGATTGAGCAAACTGACGATGAGATGATGCAATCGCGGGACGATAACAGCGATCTGGCAAAGAGAGCAAAGATGTTTCCAGTAACTTTTGTGATTAAGGCAAGAAAACTATAATATCTGATGACAAAGCGAAACATACATAACGGAATCCGGCAATGCGATGATAAGAACATTGTTACATTCCCGATATAATTTCATCGATGGCGGTAGACGCCCTTTTATTAAACTTACGGGCAGGATAGTTACAATATATGGAAATATGTTGGTATATGAAGGATGCTGAACCCATTAAGCCGTTGAAGGTAAAGGGATGGATTCTGAGCTGGAAGCACTCAGTTCCTTAATAAAAACAGAAGCAGATGGTGGTGATCATTGTTAAAATGATGAGTCTTACTCAGGGAAGAATTTCGCAGTTAAGAAAATACATATAGGCAGAGGATAACAGCGAAGATATGGTGCATTACTAAAAACGAACAGATCTTTTCCGCGGACCATACTCTTTCGTGTTATACAGTAAATCTACGTAAAATTTAATAATATTTTCCTTAACTTCCACTTGACGGATGTCCAACTGCTCCGCATAATAGACTTTAGAATAATTTTACAACTATGAGCCGTCAGTCCTTATGGGATCTACAACATCGGATTCCATGCTTCTGGCGGCTTTGTCATGTTCGGTCAGCGTTCCACAAATTGATAATGTGAGAGGGGCCAAGTAAAATGACAACGACGTATGCCTCAAGCATGAGCTATGGATTCAACATCACGATCGGGCTCGGCAAGGACAACAAGGAAGTTAACATTACGGCGCAGGATCTGAACCATGTGAAAGAGAGAGGCTTGCATTTCCAACTGCCGCCCGACACAGAGGTGGATCTCGGCAGTTTGAGCGACCTGATCGATTGGCTGAACGACCAGCTCAAGAACATAGGAATAGATGAAACCATTCCTACAGAGGCAGGCTCAGAATGGCCGGAGACAATCAAAGATATTTTTAACGGCATACTTAATACCAACGTTAAAGTAACTAGCCTCTCCATCGATCAGGAGAAGCAGGATACCGACGGCAATTACCCGCCGATAAAGCTGAACCTGGCTGTAACCGGCACCTCAATGGATACGGATACCCATGAGCCGAAGCCGATTCCGATTATTGACGGCCTTTTCAGCGTAATAGGCGGAGGCATTTCCGTGAATCGTACATACACAACAACAACTGAATAATCACAAAGCAAAGGGCGATTTTCGACAATGTATCTGGTGGGAGTCCGCCCTTTCTTTTTATCTTCAGCCTTGTTAGGGGATAGAATAATGGCTTACCATACGACGACGCAAGGCACGTTATATTTGTTATCCTTGATGGAATTCGATTTAGGTTCTCCGGTCCTCCTTTACGGCGGCATGGAAGTGAGCACGGGGGAGGATCTTTACTTTACCGTATCCAATACAATACCCTTTGAGCAGTCTATGCTCCATCCGGGATCCATAACAACGTCTGTGGACGATCCGCTGGACATGACCGGCGTACGCTTGAACGAGTTCGATGTAAGAGCAAGGATCTATAAGCTTAACGGCAGCGTGACGGCAGATACGACGTTCAAGGCAACCGCTACATTCCCAAGCCTTGATGCATTTACCTTGTCCGGTCTTATTGTGTTTGAAGCGTCTTCTCCGAGATTGGTCCGGGTAGAGTTATCCGCCGATCCGCAGTTGACTTTAACCGACTTCATTACTAAAGTGATTGGCGGTTCATGGGACTGGGCAGATGAAGTGACGAATCAATTCGCTTTTAAAAGAGGAGCTTTATACGCTCTAAAACCTCCTCCCAATGCACCCGATACATACACCTATCCCTATACCGACCCCGAGAACACGTCCCAGACTATCCAGCTTAAACCCGGTTACTATGTCGAAGCCTTTCTGACTATTTTCGGAAAATATGACTTTGCCGTATCTCTCGGTGTCACGGAGCATACGTTTAAGCTGATGACCCGAAGCGTACAGCGGTTCGATTTCGATTTTATCGTGCTTAAGGATGCCTTTCTTGAGATAAGCTCAACGGCGGGACACAAATATTTCAGACTGGGCACCTCCGTCGTCATTATGAACACCCCGATCGAAGGTACCGTCAGCGCCAGCTACGATTTGTCCCGAAGCGCGTTTGTCGGCAGTGTCAGTGTTCCTTTGGGCAGCGTCGAATTACCTACCGGAAATGGAAGCAGCAGCCAGGACGTTACGCTGGACATAGAGTTTACATGGACTCGGGGAAGCGGCTCAAACAGCGGATTCCGCATTTCGAAGCTGGACGGGCTGCCTACCAACACCGTGGACTGGATCAATGATTACTTGTCTGTCCTCAATAGTGGAAGCGACTGCAGGAAAATCGTATCGGATTGGCTCGACGGGTTGACGGAAACGTCGTTGAAGCCCGAACTGAACGGCAGCCCGAGAAAAAATGACAGCGGACTGATGGAAATTCCGCTCAAGCTTCACTATACGATTAAAGCCGTCGGTTCCCAAATTGCAAACAATGAAATCACGTTCACAGTCAAGTTCGCCATCCCTGACAGTGTGCATGATTTGCCGAACGCATTATGGACCTCCTTGGTTTCCAGCTCAGAGTCTGTCATCGGTCAAATGCTGCAGCAGGAAGATACATATAAGGCTATTGCCGAATATGCCGCGCTGAAGGGTGGCGGCAGTGCCTTAGCCCGATTCATCTGCCGCGCCTTGGGGAAAGGGCTCGAGAATCTCGCCAAGGCGCTGGCCGATGTAGCTGAGAAATTGGTGACGAAAACGCTCGCCGAATTGGCCGAATTGGCTGCGGCACTAGCTGCCGTAGCTTTGCTTGGGATCCCGGCATTAATCAGCGGGTTGGCAGACTTGTTTGAAGATCTGTGGGATTGGCTGACGGGGAAAGACAAAGAGGAGGAGCAGCGAGCTATCGAACAGCTCGATGCGGCAAGGCAAAAAATTCAGGACGCTATCGACAAGGTGATGGCCGTTATTCGTCAGGTCAAGTCGAATGTTCAGGTCCAAGGCTTAACCGTAGGCATTGCACGAAACGGCGACTTTCACGCTAAATGGAAGATGGACGGGGACTCCGGTTACAATTTGGGCGACAATGCCGTGATCCAGTATAATTTCCAGCTGCTGCAAGGTGAAATCGGTTCCCATTCGCCGATCTGGGACGGGACCACAATAAAAGTGTGTAACGAGTTGAGGTACGACTTGCCTTTCGATAGCATCCCCCGGTATGAAAAGTATGGCATGAACGCATCTGTGAATGCGGTTGTGAAGAACCTTACGTTTATATATCCGGACACCGTTAAAGGCTTTGAAGTTGCCATCGACCAATTGGCGGGCATCGATAATGACAAAGCCAAGGAATATGCCGACGATCTTCGCTGCCAGATCGAGCAGTTAAAGTCTTACAACACGAACGGAGTAATAACGGATACGGTCTACGCCAAGGCGGCCATTCCGGATTATATGACCATCGGGCAAAGCCGGATTGGCCAAAACACCCGAATCCCTTAGCACGACTCACGATAAGCGAAAAAGGATGATGAACGATGGCTATAACGACCGTTCCGACGATCATTAAAGAACGGTATTATTCAAACCAGCTTTTGGGCGTTGAGGATTTTGAAAGAGAACGGGATTATCACGTATCGGAGCGTGAGCTGCTCGCCGGCGCCTTATGGGAAGCCGGTATACTATTCGATTTGGCCGTGAGTACGATTGTGAACGACAACACCGGTGCTGTCCAAATTTCTACCGGTGTTGCGCTGAATGCGGCAGGTAAACTGATCCCATTATCCAACCGGGCATCTTTTGCGGGTCAAGAAGTTACCGTGCAGTCCAATGTAGTTACGATTCACGCGGGAACGACAGACTATGCGGGGAAAACTTGGATTTTGTCTATCGAACCGAATGAAGAGCCGATCCCATTGACGGATAATCAGCTCCAAAGCGTTCCCTTGTTAAGCTTGACGGAAGAAGGTAGCAGCTTGACACCCGGTCAAATTCCTCTTGCAAGGCTAACCGTTCACGCTGTAGACGGGTCCGCTCCCGCAGCCTATACGTTAGACATCGACACTTCAGTTCGTAAGCAAGTAACGTTGCAAGACGGGCGGCTTGATGCTCTCGATGCCGGGATGATTCAGTCGGGGGTGCTTGATGTCGCCCGGATTCCGAAATTAAGCGCGGATCAGATTGATTCCGGGCAATTTGCAGTTGAACGGCTGCCCGGCTTGGACGCGGACCGAATCGTGTCCGGCACGCTAAGTCCGGACCGGATCCCTACGCTTCCGGCGGACAAAATAAGCGGCTTAACCGGATCCGAGCTTACAACATACTGGGCACAAAGCGTCGCTGTCGTGCCTCACGGCAGCGGTCTTAAAGCTTACCCTCTCGCTGCCGGCAAAGAGGAGGGAACCGTGATCGGGCTGCTGCATACCGTGACGGACAAAGGCAATGTTTATTACTCGATGGGCATCGGCTTTCCGCAAACGCTGGTATCGTTTGCCTCCAACGAGCTGATGTTTTCCGGGCTCAAATGCAACGTGTACTCGGATCGTCTACAATACAATCTTGCTGCGGAAGGCGGGATTGCCGAAGAGACTGTGACCGGCTTGACCTTTACCGGTGTGAGCGAGGCGTTGCAATTTTCCCTGCTGACGCCGGAATCCGAGCTGCCTCCCGAACACCGCAACAAAATCATCGGCTTGGTCACCTACGGAACGCAGCGGTATCAAGGCTCCGTAACCCCTACTATAGGCATTGGAGAAATCGTCGCCAACATCCGTGACGCCGTGTCGCCGTTTCAATATTGGGCTGCCGCCAACCCGTCTTTTTCACTTCCGACGGTGGAAGCTTTGGCACAGCAGCTTAAGAACAACGGCTTAATCGCCCCCGATGCGGCTCCGATTTTGGCAGGCCAACAGCCTTCACTTCACGCCAACGCGCTTTCGTTTATCGAACTGTTGGTTAAGGTGTTTCCCGAATCTGCCGCACAGCCCGCCCAAGTGGCTTGGTCGCTGAGCGCGGCACGTATTTCCGCTGCTCGCGCGAGCGCGGCTCTAGGCGTATTTTATAAAGGCAAAATCAGCATGCAGGATTTTATTACGCTCACAATCGGCTCCTTTCCGGCGCCACCAGTAGAACAAGTAGTTCTACAGCTTCAGCAGCAAGGCAAAACGGCTCAAGAGGCGGTCGCGGCGATTAAAGAAAGCAATTCGCAGTTCGACACTCAGCCTGTGCAGTTAGGCATCCTACTGCGAGTCTATTTTACGGACAGCTCCAATACGCCTTTGCTGATGGCGCAAGCGTTCTTTAACGCAGGGTACAAGGGCAAAGAGGCACTGTCGGCAGCGCTGGCCACATTGTTCCCACAGTCGGCCTCAAATGACATTCGGAACGCCATCGATTCGGCATTCAACAAATCGTAATCATGAGGAGTGGGAGAGAATGGACCTTTATGTACAGTTTGTCAAGAACAATCTTGACCAGAGACCCGAGGAAATTGCCGCTAACATATGTAAGGTGTTCCCGGAAATCACGCTGAACGAAGCCTCGGATGCATTCAGGCACTTAATACGGCCGTCGGGCGGTGCTGAGTATGCAGCTCTCATTGAAGCCGATACTTCCACAATCTCAACGGAGCATGACACAGCGGTTGAAGCCGCCTCCTACCAAGCATGGTTGCTGCGCCTGGCGTTTCCGCAGACGGAAGCCGCCGACATTGCGCAAGCGATTCACGTATCCTACACTTCGCTTACTTCCGTTCAGATGACGCTGGTTTTGAAGCATGGCGAGCCATATCCCGTTTTCCCCGATTTGACGCCGGAAGCCACCGCTTCCGTGCTGATTCGGCCGGAGGTCGGTTATGGCCAGCCGCCGGCTGTTGCCCAAGCGCTTCATTTATCCGGCGTGTTTCCAGAATGCCCTCATGCGTTAGATACGGCGAAGGTACTGAAATCGGCGCATGTATTTCCTCAACTGGATAAAGAAGCAATGAAGAATGCGCTGCAGTCGGCCCAGTTCAATGATACTGAAATCGCTGAAGCGCTCGCTGCGCTGTATCCCGATCCGATCGTGCTGCAGCCGCCTTCAGGGTTATCCCTGCAGTATGATGCGATTCAACAGCGAGTCGAAGCAACATGGCAAGCCTCCGTGCTTCCTCCGGCTTTACAAGGGAAGACCGCGTTATATTCCATCCGGCTCTATTCGGCCGGTTACACGGATCAGACGGCTGCGCAAATGGACGGCCTGACGAATCCAGAAGCACAATTAACGCTGGATAACGGTCAGCCTTTTGCGGAAGGAGATCAATATTCAGCGCAAGTGAAAGTTACAGTGGAAGGCTACTCAAGCGACTGGAGCACACACAGCAGCCCGGTGACGATTATTGGCCTTCAGCCGCCGCAGCAAGTGGCGATCGCTGTACAATCGGATTCTACGCTTCTGCTATCCTGGAGCCCCTTGGCGGGAACAACCGATTTTCAGATCCGGGTTACGAACGAGGCGGGTCAACCGATTGATCTACAGCCAAAGTACGCTATATCCGGAAACGAAGGAAAAGTAGATATGACGCTTCTTCCGCGCCCTGCACGTTATAACGCCCAAGTGCGCGGCATGTTCCAAGTACAAGCGGGACCTTGGTCTGCACCGGTTCCTTTTACCAATGGCAAATCCGGTCTGGAAGCCAACTTCAGCATTAACCCGCCTCAGCTGCATGGGTTCGGCATGGTCCATAGCGACGGCGCCTTTGAAAACGACCATATTAAGCTAGGCATTAGCCAAAATGTAACTCTTTCCTTCAATTGGGACGCCGCAGCCCATACATCGGACACCGCAGCCTTATCTCTAAGCGCGCTCGTATCCAGAACATCGGAAGGTGAAGGGTATTCGCCCATTACTATTTCGGTTAACGGAAATACCGTTATCACCGACTACACGATTCCGGGCGGTGGTTACGGCGCTTATCCCAATTTCTTCATCATTCCGCCAGTCTATCTCTTTCAAGGAGCCAACCAGTTGCAAATCCAGACTTCCCCGGCTGCTCGAACCTACTTGTGGCTGTATAACTTAAACTTGAAAATCTTTCGTTATGTTCAAGAAAACGATGTCGCGGATTTCTCGAAAAACCCCCCGGCAGTGAACCAAAATCTGCGGCTGATCGAGAATAGCGGCGAGTTTGCTGGCGATCATATCCGGATTGGAAATAACGACAGCGTTGCCGTTGAGTTCGGTTCGGGCGAGTTTCAGAATCAATTCGGCCACATCTTGTTTTCGGTCTATGGGCTTGTATCCAGAAGCAGCGAAAGTGAAGGGTACTCTCCCATTACGTTAACGGTGAACGGCCAGCCGATCATATCCAACTTCACAGTTCCAGGAGCAGGGTTCGCCCCGCATCTGATTCAATTTGTGATCCCTTCGTCACAGCTGGCTAATGGGACAAATACAGCCCGATTGCAGGTCGCTCCTGATGCACGAACGTTCTTTTGGCTGTATAACTTGCAAATTACAAGACTCACATATTATCAGGAAACCGCTAGCTGCAATCTGTCGACAAACCCGCCGGCTACCCACAACGTATCGGTTCAACGCAATGACGGGAGGTTCGCAGGGGATCATTTTGTCTATTACCGAAACGGCACTTTTCAAGCGTCAATGGAATTTCAACAAGGCTACGCTTTCCCGATTGTTGTCAACTATAACGGACTCGTTTCCCGAAACGGCAATCAAGCAGGAAAAGCGCCGGTTGAAATCAGCTTTAACGATCAGCCGCTTGCTGCCAATTACACGTTTCCCGGCGCGGGATTCGGTTATGTTGACAGCTACTTCGCGGCGGCGATTCCGATTCTACGGCCGGGCGCGAACACAACTTCATTAATTGTGAATGCCGACTCGGTCACTTTGTTTTGGCTCCGAGGGCTAAAAATCTATCAACTCCAAGGAGGCGATGGACTATGAGCGCGGAATGGTTATTGGGGTATTGACTTAGGGTACGAAGCAGAAGGCAACAAAGCTGGAGGAAGTTCCTGCAGAGGTAGACATTGTCACTTTGGCGTTCGGAGTAACATATCCCGAAGATTCGATTACAACGGATTTCTTTACAAGCAAGCATTCTCGGGAAGAAATCATGAACGGCATTGCCGTTCTTAAAGCCAGGGACCAGAAGGTCGTCATGTCGATCAACGGAAATCCGAACTGACCGGGCTTGGACGGCATTGATCTGGATAATGAAGCAGCGAAACGCCGGGCGACAGCTTTGTCGAGGTCATTCGCGAGCTGCGTAAAGCGCTTGGTACGGATACGCTAATTGAGGTTCTTAAATAATTTCATTCTATCGTTAATAAAACCAACATTTTTAATAATGGAAAGTTGAAACCCACAGCATCCATCACGATAGAAAAATTTATCAAGAACTAGGCACTAATAAAAATTTTCATCATATATATTTGATATCCGTTCGGATTTGATGAGGAGGATATCATGCAACCTATGTTACCTATGGAAAAATATTTTGGGCAGTTTGAACTGGTGCATGCTTTTTATGGGGCTATGCCTACAGGTGTCAGCGTTTCCGAAACCGATCGTATTTTTGTTTGCTTTCCGAAATGGGGAGACGACGTTCAATTTACTGTGGCGGAAATTGTTGAGGGTGAATTGCAGCCTTATCCCAGTTTAAAGACCAATTTGGTTAATAATGATAATATTACAATGTCTTTCGTCAGTGTCCAAAGTATCGTTGCTGATGGAAGAGGAACACTTTGGGTACTAGATACAGGGGCACCAAATTTTTCTGAACCTATTCAAGGGGGAGCAAAATTAGTTGCTGTTGATTTAAGCACGAATAAAATAAGGAGAATATATACCTTTACAGAAGATGTTGTCTTACCAACAACTTATCTGAATGATGTCCGTTTGGATTTTCGGGTTGGAAGAGCAGGCTATGCATATATAACGGATTCTTCTTCCAGAGGGCCGGGGGCTATTATCGTCGTAGATTTAGAAAATGGGAACGCGTTTAGACGGTTAAATGGGGCAATATCAACTTCACCTGATCCCTATATTTTACCGAAAGTAGAAGGTGAAATTTTGATGAATCGAAACCCGGACGGCTCGACTTCCCCATTTAGATTGGCTTCCGATAGTTTAGCGATTTCTCCTGATGGAAAGGTTTTATTTTATGCTCCGCTAACCAGCCGTCAGCTGTTCTCGATCTCAACAGAAGCCCTAAGAGACAGAAGGATACAGGACATGAATTTATCCCAATATGTCCAGTATTGGGGGGGAAAAGGTGCGTCTGATGGAATGATCACCGGCGCAAAAGGAACCGTTTATGCGGGAGACTATGAAAACAACAGTATCCGGAAGATATTGCCGAATGGCGCAATGGAAACCATCGCACATGACCCGAGAATTTTATGGCCGGATACTTTCTCGATTGGCCCCGATCAATACTTATATGTCATTGTGAATCAATTACATCGGCAGGCGAGATTTCATTATGGAAGAGACCTGCGGGAAAAACCATATAGTTTACTTCGTATGAGAATTGATCAATTCCCTGCTCCTACCTTTTCATAATAATCTTAAACGAAGGTAGCTACCCCTCATCAGGGAGCTGCCTTTTTTGTCAGTTAAAAATTATATTTTTGTAAAACTGGGTCCAATTACAGATTAGATAAATATCTAACTGGAGTTTACATCAAATTAATTAAGCTAACGGGCAGGTACTTTAATAAACTGAAATTGTGTTATTTTCCCGGAAGAATTGCTACGTATCATTCAAGAATACACAGCAAGAGAAGGGTCTCTGCTCGAAACGCTATATTAAATGTAGGTGCTATACCTTTTGAAGCCTTAAGGCAGTAAAATATCTTTGAAACTACTGCTGTTCAGCGAATAGCTTCTTCCTCCATCCGTTGTTGTTTTACGGTTCATATTGGTAAAGTTCTGTTCAACAATATTAGCCATGTCAGCCAAAATTTCTTCTTGGCATTTTGCCATTAAATCAGTGCTATTCGAATGAGTTCCTTCGTTTGAATAATTCGTAAATCCTTATCCTGTTCTCGCAAAACTAATTCACTCCTTTTTTTAAAACGTACACAATCTCAAATGGTGTTGGATATCCAGCACAATAGACATTATTGATTATTGTTGACTCTTTGTTTTGTAATTATAATAAAATACATAGAGATAAACAACACGTTGTTTGTTTTCGATTATTATATTCAGAAAGGGTGGATAACATAGTGCCCGTCATTGAAATTGAGCATTTGACCAAGGATTATGGTCATAATCGAGGTATATTTGATGTCTCCTTTAGTATCGAAAAAGGAGAAGTTTACGGATTCTTAGGTCCGAATGGTGCTGGGAAAACGACGACCATCCGGCATATCATGGGCTTTTCCCGTCCACAACAAGGGAAAACCTTAGTAAATGGCCTTAATAGTTGGGAACGCGCGGGAGATATTCAAAGGGAGCTGGGGTATTTACCGGGTGAGATTGCTTTACCAGAGTCTCTTACGGGGACTCAATTCATAAATATGATGGCTGAATTACGTGGTATCACGGATATGTCCCACACGGAATCCTTGATTAAGAAGTTTGAACTCGATCCAAGTGGGAGCTTGAAGCGGATGTCGCTCGGCATGAAGCGGAAGCTAGCTATCGTTACAGCGTTTATGCATGATCCATCTGTGCTTGTGCTTGATGAACCTACAAGTGGTTTGGATCCCATTATGCAAAATTTATTTATAGATTTCATTAAAGAGCAAAAAGAAAAAGGCAAAACCATTTTGATATCGAGTCATATATTTTCGGAAATCGATGCAACCTGCGACAAGATATCGATTATTAAGGATGGTCGATTAATTTCTTCTTTCGTGGCGAATGATTTACGCCATAGTGAAATAAAAACCTATGAAATTGAATTTAAAACAGAGGACTCATTTCATCGTTTTGATAAGGAAGTAAAAGCTGAGCCCAAGATTAAGGTGCTTACTTTGATCCCAAGTAAACGTCAAACGACACTCCGTATCCACGATGCGGATATTAACCATTTTATCTCTTTCATCGCAGACTATGAAGTGAAGTTTTTTACAGAGATAAAATTTTCACTAGAGGATTATTTCATGAAGTTTTATGATCGCAACACCAACACAGACGGGAGGGGATGATCCTAATGCCATTTATCGAGATTAATAATCTAACTAAAGACTTTGGAGAAGGGCGAGGATTGTTTAATCTAAACCTGTCGATTGAGAGAGGCGAGGTATTTGGATTTGTTGGAATCAATGGAGCCGGTAAAACGACGACCATTCGCCATATGATGGGTTTCTTAAAACCGAAAAGCGGTACAGTGACCATTAATGGAATGGATTGTTGGACTGAATCTGCTGAGATCAAAAAGATGATCGGCTATATACCCGGAGAAATTGCATTTCCCGATGCCCCTACAGGAACAGAGTTTCTGAAGAGACAAGCAGAAATTTTGGGTTTAAAAGATATGTCGTATGCTGAAAGCATTATAAAGAAGCTACAGCTTGATCCTACAGCCAACTTAAAGAGAATGTCTAAAGGAATGAAACAGAAAACGGCGATCGTCGCAGCATTAATGGCCGACCCTGAGATATTGATTTTGGATGAGCCAACCACGGGACTCGACCCCCTTATGAGATCACAATTCGTTGATATCCTCAATGAAGAGAAGAAGAAAGGAAAGACGATCTTTATGTCGAGTCACATGTTTGAGGAGGTAGAGCATACGTGTGACAAGGTTGCCTTAATTAAGGGAGGACAATTAATAGCGGTCAAGCCAACGGTTGAGGTTAAGCATAATGAAAACAAAGAGTATAAGATCGAATTTCTTACGCCTAAGGATTATGAACGTTTCTTATCTGAACCATTCCAGTTCACGGAGAAACGAGAGAGTCAGAACCAAGTACTCATTAAAATAAACGATCGGGATATCAATTTGCTGTTTACAACACTAAAAGATTACCCCATCAAATTTATAGTAGAGAAAAAATATACGCTTGCTGATTATTTCAACGGTTTATATGAGGGGGAAAGAGCAAATGTTTAGCAAACCAATCTTCAAACAAACACTCAAATCGAACTTAAAATTGTGGATTGTTTTCACGTTGATCATGACCGTGTTTCATGTTGCTCTAATTGCGGTATTCAATCCAAGTACCCTAACGGACATGTCTGGTATGGTAAAGGATACACCGCTTGCTGGTCTGCTTGGAGATGCCACTTTCCTAGGGATGCTTTCCAAAACCTTTTATGGCATTCAGGGTGTTCTCATACCGATTGTATTCATCATTATGACCGCTAACAGTCTGATCGCATCACAAGTGGATCGAGGTTCCATGGCATACTTGTTGTCTACACCTACCAAAAGAAGTACCGTTGTGCGGACTCAAGCAGTTTACTTGGTTATGTCGCTTATTGTCATGTTTTTAATTGTTACTGTTTCTGGTATTGTATCGATCAATGTGTTCCAAAGTGAGATTGACATCAACATGACGGAATATCTTATGCTTAACTTAGGTTTGTTTCTCTTAATGTTTGCAACTAGCGGGATTTCGTTCTTCTTCTCCTGTTTATTCAATCTCACGAAGAACTCTTTGGCTTTTGGCGCGGGAATACCAATGGCATTTTTCCTCCTGAAGTTGATGGGAGATGTGGATAGCAGCTTAGAAGGATTGAAATATGTATCTCTGAACACGTTATTCGACACCAATGCGATTACGACCGGTGGTAGTTACTCCATTCAATTTATCATTCTTGCGGTTGTTGGACTTGCGCTTTATATACTCGGAATGCGTGTCTTTATGAAAAAGGATTTACCGCTGTAAAGTTTGGATCTGTAACATGAGCTTAAAGCCCCCCCCCTTAAAATAGACATTGAAAAACCCTCGGGTCTAATCGATGAATTTAAGGGGGTGTATTTTTATAATGATCTTATAATAACTAATGCATATACTTACTTTCGCATGTCATCGTTAATTGAAAGGGAAGAGGACTATGACTATGAATGTTTATGAACAGATATAGGATTAATTATTGAACAACGTGTTGATTGTCGTTCTAATTAAATCTTAGTGCGTCCGTTATTCCTAATTCAATCAACAATATGGACTTTTGTGTTGAGAGGATAGAACTACTCTTCAAATGTCGAGGGGTGGTATATGGGCTCATCACTCGTATTTTTATTTCTATAACTGTGTTACTCCGGGTATAGTACGCTGTCGGAGTAAATCGCAAAGGCAGGGATAAATGTCATCGTCGATACCGCAATTGACTTGTGTTCAAGAAAAAGAACTCACGAGAAGAGAGCAAATTAGAGGGAATCGGGCAATTGGCTAGCTCATTCCCAGTTCGACAAAGTATATTCCTTTAATGAATATGAGCTAGTTTGTAATCTCAACTGCTTCTCCTTGTAACAATGATCATGGCGTTACCTAATAGATATTCAATTTTGGTTAAATCATCAACTGGTAGTTCGTCTATAATTAATTCCGAAATGACCGGGGAAATATTGTTCGTTTTTTTGGACTACATTTCCCCGGCAGCCGTGCTGGGTTAGTCCGTGTGTGCGACGGCTCTAATTTCGATCAGTTGCTCAGGTGACGCTAAGTAAGTCACGCCGATAAGACTGCCGGCCGGCCGATGTTGTTCCACGTATTCTTTGAACAAATGGACGACTGACTCGGAATGCTCTTGCGCGTTTGTTAGATATATCTCCACATAAGCGAGATTGTACTTCGTGACACCAAATCCCGCCAGTACACGATCAAGATTTTCCAGCGTCTGCCGTGTCTGTACTTCGATATCTCCCTCGCCAATGAATACGCCCTCCATATCGTGAGAAAATTGTCCCGAAATGTAGATGGTACCGTTGACACTGTAACCTTGGGTGATCCCGTGATCCCAAAGATCGTGATTAAAGCTTTTAATATTGGTCATTTATTTCACCCTTTACTTCAAAGTAAGATCAGTATAAACTGAGCACAAATTATTATGTAGTACGCACTATTTTGATAGGTACTACCCGAAAGGATAGTGTAAACATGAGCGTGGCTGACTATAAGGGTAATATTAAAGAGACACCTTTTGGTTACACCTTGTCTGTGATTGGCGGCAAGTGGAAATTGCTTATTATTTACCTTCTGGCAGAAAACCAAACGGTTCGCTTTAATGACCTGAAAAGGCGGATAGGTGCTATTACTTATAAAACATTGAGTGCACAACTGAAAGAACTAGAGAATGACGGTATGGTAAAACGGAAAGAGTATCCTCAAGTTCCCCCTAAAGTCGAGTACAGTCTTACAGATAAAGCAAAAACACTCTTACCCGTTTTGGAAGAGTTATGTGAGTGGGGAATGAAAAATCAATCCTAGAAATGGGAGGATAATTCAAGAATGTGTCGATATCATTCCGCTAACGAGAGACGTTAGTTCAATGATTCAGCGGTAGTCTAAGACTTTATTTTCTTAAGACAGCATCGGCATGAACAAGAAGGAGCTTAAACGGATTGGCTTGCCTTTCTACGCCCTTATTACGTCCGGTACAGGTATAGAATTCTGCAGCGTTTGGTATAAAAGACGGCATTAGATGTTCAGGCTCAAAAAAGGAATGGTCTTAGATGGCAAACAAGAGCTACAGCCTAGCTCACACAAAGTAATGTGCAAATGCCACATTGTATTCACCCCGAAGTATAGACGGAAAGAAATTATATTCAAGTGAGAAGAGACTTAATAGAAAAAATTTGCAACTAAAGATAATCTCATCTCCTTTCCTACTTGTTTAATATTGTAATGGTTTTGATAATATTATCCATGGACTTATATAAATAGTTCCAGTATCATGTCCAAAGTATCTAATATTTTGGGTGATTGAATGCAAGATGTGGCAGTGGCTTATGGATTTATTTTCATGCCAATTTTTCTATTCATTTCTATTTATCTTCTATTGAGCGAGAAGAGAACAACAGGAAGCAGAATGTTTATCTCCTTTAGCTTCACAATGACAGCATGGTCTTTCTTTGTGGCCTTGCTAATCGGGAAATAAGAGGGCATTTGCCCATTTTTTAATTGAAAGTAAACTTTTATAAGATTACAATCTTCTTACTTTTGACACGTTAACACCTCAAAAAATGTCGAAGGACAAGAACATAGGCCCTTTGGAAGTCGCTATTTTGAAGGCTTTTTATTTATAGGTACAAGTTCTTGTCCCGAGCCGTACCGATTACCGATTAGATAAGTATCTAACTGTGTTTTCATGGAATTTCATTAATCTAACGGGCAGGATTGCTCAATACAATCATAGAATTCTCAACGATTATCCAAATCGGTTAAATACTCTGCATCCTAGTCTTACAGAGTACGGTAAATTCCAAGTAATGCAGCTACGAAATGAAATAAAAATTGATCCTGAAGATTTAGTTCTTGTCAGTCCAACTAAACGTACAATTGAGACGGCAACTATTATAAAAAAATGGTGTGGACTTCATTATTTCTCCATTTGTTGGTCGAAGGAGATATTGAAATTCTTGATTTCAATTTGGATTGCTGGAAAGAAGGGATTAATAGGATAGAACAAGATATCTTTATCTTTGAAGGATATGCTAAGGAGTTATTAGATTGGATCGGGGAAGCTATAAAAAATTTTCATTATTTCACATGATGGTACGATAAAATTATCGGATATTGCCTGGAGAAAATGGATTGACCAGAAAAGATTTTCTTGGTGAGGCTGGGGTATATCGAATGAAGTTGTAGTCTATCCGGTTGGCTGCTGCTTCTTTTTCTCTTAAGATAATATTCAGATTAGTCTCCAACTCTTGGTCAAGGAAACGATGGATCCGTGTAAGATCTGGAAAAGAATCAAACTATTATTTTGATAAATATCTGTTTGAATCCAATCCCGCCTTACTTGAACATTTGTCAGAGCTAATTCCCTCTGGAACCGAGGTTTTTGTGGGACTAGAAATGGGTGGTATTCCAGTCGCAATGGCACTACGCTTGATTTTTTTATACAGGTAGTTATAATTATGTTTAAGTGATTAAACGAATGAGCGAAAAGGATGGATCGTATGAGCCAGGGAACCGAGCAAGTTTTACAACAATTCAAAGAGTCCATCCCGTTGTTGGAAGTGCTGACTGATGAAAACCGTCAAGCTATTATTATGGTGCTGGCACAGAACAAATCGGGACTTAATGTAAATGCGATATCAGGTCATATCAATTTATCTAGGCCAGCTGTTTCCCATCATCTGAAGGTGCTGAAACAATCTGGTTTTATTCAATCCGAGAAAAAGGGCGTAGAAAATTATTATATATTAACTGTCCGTAAACCGCTGGAACAACTGAAAAACTTGATTACTGTCATTGAAGCAGAGTGCACTTGGCCTCAGTGACTAGAAAATGACTTAAGTGAATACTGTAGAGCAGATTATTTTTGTTCTTTTGGTTCATTCGTTTAAACTAATGATCATAACGGGAGAGATATTAAATGAAGGCTATAACCATTGAGAAATATGGGAAAGATGTTCCCTTGGTTTTGACTGAACAACCAATGCCTCATATCGGAGAACATGATGTGTTAGTAGAAATTCATGCAGCCAGCCTAAATCCTATCGACTATAAAATTAAGGAAGGGAAAGTAAAACTCCTGTTGAGTTACTCTTTTCCTCTAATATTAGGCAATGATTTCTCCGGGGTCATCGTTAAGGTTGGTGAACGGGTAAGTGCATTTAAACCCGGTGATGAAGTTTATGGTAGACCACGCAAGAGCCGTATCGGTACATTGGCGGAATACATTGCTGTACATGAGGAAGATATTTGGTTAAAGCCGCAGAATCTAAACTTTGAAGAAGCTGCATCTATTCCACTGGTTGGACTTACGGCTTACCAAGCCTTTACCGATATTTTGCATCTCCAAAAGGGCCAAAAAATTTTGATTCACGCAGGTTCAGGAGGTGTGGGGACGTTCGCCATTCAACTGGCTAAATTGATGGGAGCTTTTGTTGCAACAACAGCCAGCGAGAAAGGGTATGAGTTGGTCAAGTCGATGGGCGCAGATCTGATCATTAATTATAAAAAAGATAACTTTGAAGAAATGCTTACCGGATATGACGCTGTTTTTGATACTCTTGGAGGAACTGCTTTGGAAAAATCGTTCCAAGTTCTAAAGCCAGGTGGACATATCGTATCCATCTCCGGCATGCCAAACGCAAGATTTGGCAAAGAAACAAAGTTAGGTTGGATGAAAACAGCCATTTTGTCCATCGTGAGCCGAAAGATCACAGCGCTTGAGAAGAAGTACGATACAAGATATCATTTCCTTTTTATGAAATCGAGTGGAACACAACTGAAGATTTTAAAAGAATTTATTGAAGGAGGCCACATTAAGCCAGTTATTGATAAGGTGTATCATTTGGAAAAGACTGCGCAAGCATTCTCGTACCTCCAAGGCGGAAGTGCCAAAGGAAAGGTGGTTATTAAAATTAAGTAACTCCTATGTTTATACTAACTACGTATGCGAACATGTTCACCATCTATGATTCGGCGGCTGTTCGAGGTTGCTGGCGGTAACCTTGAACGGTCGATTCGCAGTTGTGTAAGACGTTTGTTGTAATAGAGGTACAAACACTATTTGACACATGTCAGGAGACAAGAATATATTCCCATTGAAAGTCGCTAATTAAGCGGCTTTTTTGTTTTTTCAGTACATGTTCGTGTCCCGAGCAAAGGACAAGAACTTGTACCGATTACCGATTAGATAGATATCTAACTGAAGTTTACAGCTTTTTTCATTAAGCTAACGGGCAGGTTAGTTTAAAAAAGCATTGCACCAGGACTGCCAATCAAAGCAATTAGTTACTTTTTTTGTTGGCAGTCATTACTAAACAGAAAACCGGTAGTAGTTATAGTTTATTCTAAGATGAAATTGCATCTCGCCACATATTACATTGTACTACATAGTAATATGTGGTACGATGTATGTGGAGGTGAACAAAATGACGGAAAGCAGTATCAGCCGAGATTTGCTTCGCGGTAACATGGATACGATCATCTTACGTGTTTTAACCGAAGGAGATAACTATGGCTATGAAATTATAAAAGCTATTTCGAAATATAGTTATGGCCAGTATGAATTAAAAGAACCATCACTTTATACGAGCCTCAAAAGATTGGAATCCCATGGTCACATAAAATCGTACTGGGGAGATGAAAGCCATGGAGGTAGGCGTAAATATTACACTATTACTTCTTCTGGTCATGAAGTATATTTACATAACCTCTTAGCATGGAAAAACGCCAAAAAGCTAATTGATCAATTAATTGAATCAGAGGGGGGAGCAAAATGAACAAATTAGAAAGATATGTGGACCATTTATTTACCGGATATAAAAAGACTCGGCAAGTGCAAGAACTTAGAAATGAGATTCTAAGCAATCTTCAAGCCAAAGTAGATGATTTGACAGCACATGGTGTGGAATACGAAGTTGCAGTACAAGAAGCAAAAAGTAGCATCAAGAGTGTAGAAGGCTTGGTGGAAGGACATTTCCCATATTACGTGAGTAAATACAAAGCGGAACTTCTTCAAACCGCAGCGCTCTATTTTTTAATTGCCTGGGTTGTAACTATACCTTTTAGTCTTATCGAACAAGCAGGTATTCTCTTAAGCGTCATTCTGCCGATTTTGGCAGCAGTCTGTTATATAAGTTATCTTATGAATACTAATTCAAATCAAAATAATAAAGTTGTAGCTATTTCTCATGATGTCTCGAATAAGCGTCATCGCAATATAGCTTGGGCTATTTGGACTGTATTTTTCCTTATCCAATCGTTGTTCACGACAGCTGTCCATTTTGGAAGCGATATATGGTTTGGAAGAGGTATCCAGATACTAGGACCCTATCAGTTTGCAGTTCTTGCAACTCATTATATTTGGCCCTTAATTACTGGTATTATTCCATTATTGTTCCAAGCTTCATTGAAAATAAAACAAAAACATATGGTAGGTGAATCTTAATGAATAAAAAAAACACAGCGATTTTTGTTCTCGCAACGATAGGGGTTATTCTCTTTGTCACCGTTTATGGAATCTTATTGCCGAGAATGGAACGCGAAGATCAAGTCTATGCAGCTCAACAGACTGACCCCCTAACTCACAATATTGAAGAATCCATCAGATATAAAAATAAATACATGGGTAATGCGGGGAATTTATCGGGTTTAATTCATTCTCTTCCTCTAGGCAATATTGAGAGTGAACTTGAACTCTTTCCTGATACGCTGACAGCAAATATATTATATAAATCTTCTACTGCTGACATCACACCAGAACTGATGGAACGTTCATTAATATATAATGCAACAGCAACCTTTGCATTAATTGATAACTTGCAGGAGATTCGTTATACATTTTCTGACTTATCGTATGTAGTATCTAGAGAAGATGTAGAAATGTGGCAGGGGCAAGCCGACTCTCCATTAATTAATTCACCTAATAAATGGAGAACTGAATTTCAAAGTAAATTAGAAGATTCTAAATACGTGGATATGGGAATGAAGACGTTGTTTTAAATGATTGATTATTATCTATGAAATTAGATTAGAGTGCAAAGATTAAGCTAACGGGAAACGTTAGTTCAACATAGAAGGAGCAGTTCGCCGGTTGGCAGCTGCTTCTTTTTCATTAAGCTATCTGTTAGGTTAACTTTATTGGGCTAACAACTCAGTATTTGTAGAACAGCTCCATGTTGGAACTTTATGGTATAGATAGCGTATCTAATTTAGAAAAGGATAAGGGCAAAGTTTTGTAATTGTATGAGATATAAAGGCTATTGTTTATAGATTTCGAGTATACTTTAGCCACTTTAGAGTCGGGTATATATACGAGGAGGGATCAAATTCCGATGAATTTAGCCGCCAAGTTGATACAAAAAATCAATAACCGTGAAACTCAGAACAAGCTGAAGATCTATCAGGACAAAGCGAAACTCATTAGAAAAGGGAATTTGGAAGTATGGGACGACCAGCAGTTAAAAGCAGAATCTCTCAGGCTGAAAAAGGAAGCAAAATCGGGTACTCCTTTGGACGAGCTGCTGGTCGATGCCTATACGCTAGTCTGCGAGGCAGCGAAGAGAACGCTTGGATTACAGCCCTACGCTGTCCAGATCATGGCTGCCATCGCTCTGCACGAGGGATTTTTAATTGAGCAGCATACGGGCGAAGGAAAAACGCTCTCTGCGGTTATGCCTACTTATCTAAATGCGCTGACCGGCGAAGGTGTTCATGTGCTGACTTTTAATGATTATTTGGCAAAGAGGGATGCGGATTGGATGGGTCCGATCTATCGTTTTCTCGGATTAACGGTAAAATCGGTCCAAGCGGGCATGAGCTTGTCCGAGAAACGAGAAGCGTATGCCGCGGATATAACCTATGTTACGGCTAAAGAGGCGGGATTCGATTATTTGCGCGACACGATTGCACTGGGAGAAGCCCAAACCGTGCATCGTCCCTTCCACTACGTTATCGTCGACGAAGCGGATTCGCTTCTTCTGGACGAAGCACGGGTGCCGCTAGTCATTGCCGGCGAGCCGGGCTTTTCCATAAGCGAGGGCACTTGTTTCGCAGAAGTGGCCAAGCAGATCGTTCAATATGAGCATTACGACTTCGACGAGTTTATGCGGAATGTATATTTGAATGAAGCGGGATCTACCAAAGCGGAAGGGCTGCAAGCCGCGCTTGCGGCCAAAGAAGGACTACAGCTAAAATCCGGCGGGAAAATTCTCGGTACGATTACCCTTCAACACTTCATAAGCCTATATCCGAAGATTTGCGGAATGACGGCTACTGCGCACGCTTCCGCAATAGAATTCGAAGATATTTATTCGCTGCAGGTAGTGCAAATTCCACCGAACCGTCCAAACATACGGATTGACCATCCGCACCGGATTTATACCCATAAAGAAGCCAAGCTTAAGGCACTTGTAAACGAAATCTCGTCCGTTCATAGGACGGGACGTCCAATTCTAATTGGCACTTCAAGCGTTGAGGAGTCTGACATACTAGCAAAGGCGCTAGCGATTGCCGACGTACCTTGTCAAGTACTTAATGCAAAAAATGACGCAGAAGAAGCCAGGATTATCGCCAATGCAGGAGGAATTGGCGCGGTGACGGTATCTACGAATATGGCGGGACGCGGCGTCGACATTCGGCTAGGGGGTGGCAAACCCACGCAAGCAGAAGTTGTCGCCAAGTTAGGCGGATTGTACGTGATTGGTACACATGTGCACGAAAGCGTGCGGATCGACGACCAACTGCGCGGGCGTTCCGGCCGCCAAGGCGACCCCGGAGCTTCCGTATTTTTCGTAAGCTTGGAGGATGAGTTGTTGCTTCGGTTTGGCATTGATAAAATGATTCGCAAGCCCAGGCAGGATGAAGCTCTCGAAGAGCCGGTACTCCACAGCAAAATCGCCCATATTCAGCGTGTTATTATGGGCCAAAACTTCGATATACAAAAGGAACTGAACGGTTATTCGGATATGTTGGAGGATCAGAGGCGAATTCTATACGAGGAGAGACTCAGAATTTTGAAAGGCGAGAAGCCGATGAGCCCTTCGGAGCAGCGGGTAAGGCTATTTTATATCGACCAGTTCTGGGCTGACCATCTAGAATACGTTTCTTACCTTCGCGAAGGTATTCATCTGGAGAGCCTTGCTAGCCGTAATCCGATCGACGAATTTCATGCGCAAATCACCCGAGCATACGAGCAAATTCCGGCTAAAGTAAATAGTGAGTCTACGAATATGCTTATAAAGCTCGAAGGTTCAGATGATCCAGCGAAGTGGGAAATGTTCGGTCTAAAGAATCCTACTTCCACTCGGACGTATATTATTAACGATCAATACATACAGAATAAGCGCAGCTCATGGACTACCACGACCGTATTTGCTTATTATATTCGCAAAATGTTAAGGCCGATATTTGGGTGGGGAAAATTATAATCGGGACGAGAGCGAACACTCAATTCATCGTTAGCTGAGGGCATTAATATATGGATATATCTATCAAAAACGCTCATCAAGATGACTACGAGTCTTTATTGCCTTTATTTAGGCAGATTCATGATCTCCACGTTTTTGAAAGACCCGATTTGTACAAAAAAAACTCAACTCCAGTCGGGAAGGAATTCTTCTTATGCCAGCTGATTGATCCCAAACAGCATATTTTTGTTGCTACCATAGGCTTAGAAATAATCGGCCTGGTTGTGACGAAAGAAGAAGAAATAATTGAAAATTCTTTTGTTAATGCGAGAAAGATTTTATATATAAATAGTTTGTCTGTTTCCGAAACGTACAGAAATAAGGGCGTTGGAAAGAAACTTATGCAATATGTAATTGATTTCGGAGGAAGTCTGAAAGTTGATAGTATTGAATTAGGGGTATCGGAGAACAATGCTGCTGCAATTTTATTTTATGAATCATTCGGGATGACAACGAAGAGTAGAAAAATGGAGTTTAGGTTGAACTAACAGGAAACGTTAGTTCAAAATAGAATGGAGCAGTTTGCCGATCGGCAGCTGTTCTTTTTTTAAAAATAACGATCAGGACAGCACGAAGGCGTGTAGAATATATAATTCGGAATTGAGAAAATACTCTGAAAAAGGGCAGACGAAAAATGAACCTCCAACATCTTACAACAAATTAAGTCTTAGCGATATTGTTGTTACTTCTGCAATGTTATCAGGTTGGTTCATCCTGCGGGATGCGTTTCGATTAATTGAACGGATGATTGCGCATGGGAAACAGTTTTGCCCCCGAATCATGTGGCAACCCTCAAACAGCTGCAAGAAATGCAGGTCGAGCAACTCTCGCTGCCTCTGGCAGCGTAAAATTGTCTCCACGCATAATCGAAAAAAGGATCATTACGGCACAGGGGATACGTCTGTTCAAATTTAGCGACTGAAATGGAATCGGGATGAGAAGTGACTGCCCGCTATGCTGATCTCCCTTTCATTTCCAATATTGGTCGCTCAACATTTTTTTATGCTGCTCTCTTTAAACTGAAATGGTGCTTTTTGAACAGCCTCTTATAGATGGTGACGTAGCGTCCCCCGCAAAAGCTTTTTCCAATTTACTCGGAATGGAAACACAACGGATGACATTAGGTATTTGTATTGAGTTCATCATTGTAGCATTTAGAAGTCACTAGGGACTTTCCATTATGCTGACAATTTAAATTTTTCCGTTTATGAAAAATCTGCTTTTTCTGCCGTACTTAAGTAAAATTGTATGTATGACCTTGAATGTCGAGGAATAAGAGTATTAGCCTGTTGAAACATTTCGTTGTTGTGTGGTCTGCTTCGATTACATAGTCACTGTCGATCTTTCAGTGTGAAAAATGATGAATATAATTATGATTACGGGCAATTCTAACCTCTAGAAATTAATGAAGAAGATGAGGAGGGGATAGTTATGATCCATAAGCCAGCTTTATTGATCGTAGATGTACAAACCGGATCTTTTATGGATCCTCTCTTTATTCATAACAGTGAAAAATTATTAACCAATATCAAGCAACTTATTACTTGGGCCCACATAAGTAAGATTCCAGTCATACTTACTCAGCATAATGGGAAATTAGGGACGATTACCTCAAAAACATCTTCAGGGTGGTGTCTTCATCCCGCCTTACCCTTGTTAGCTCAAGATACGAAAATAGAAAAGGACTTTCCAGATTCATTTCAAGGTACCAACCTTGAATCACATTTAACTCATCTTAACGTTAATCGACTGGTTGTGGCGGGAATTCAGACTGAGATATGTGTTGATTCGACATGTCGTAGAGCATTTAGCTTGGGATATGACGTTATTTTAGTAAAAGATGCCCACAGTACCGCGGACTCTTCCTTTTTAAGTGCAGATCAAATCATTTCACACCATAATATGGTTCTACAAAACTGGTTTGTTTCTTTAAGCGATACTCAGAATATCATAATGTCGGTTTCAAGATAAACAAATATCCATCTATGTTTTTGTTGGAGATACAGCAGAGAAGATGCTTTGCTTTCATATAATTGTCCCACTAAAAAATCAGTCAATTTCGATAGGTACATATGTTTGATGGAAGAGGGACGATTCTCATTGAAAATGCAACATTGTTTGGGGAAATGCCCCCGATTTGGGGGCATTTTATGTATAAGTTAATTAAAGCTACTGATGCAAATGGTAAAGAAACAAAGATGGAGTATGATGCAAACGGTAATTTACTCAAAACAATCTATGCAAATGACCAAACCAGAGAATTAAAATACAATTCTCAAGGGAATATCATCAAAGCAGCTGATGTTTTAGGTAACTCTTACGTTTATGAGTATGATTCAAATGGAAACAAAACAAAGACTCAAAAGGATGATCGTTATGAGACAAAAATTAAGATCAACAACTGAATGCCATGGTTAATAGAAAATAATGAGGAATCAAAAAGTAGAATCTTTAAACTTGGTGTTAAATCAATTCATTCTTTGCTTAGAGATTCAAAAACAATTTCCTATCGAAATATTGCAGAAAGATCAAAGGAATTTGATGTATCGGGAAAGAGTATTCACATATTCACCCAAATAGCGTCAAAAACAATACGGATCTATACTTAGAACTTGTGGAAGTGCTTATTTATTGCAGTGCAGAATCAGACATGGCTTAAATCTCAGTTTGAAAATTTCAAATAAATGTTTGGGGTATTTCATAAGTCATTAAGTGACGATGAGATACCCTGATTTTTTTAGTTCCGATTTAAAGAGATCCATGCAGTTTGAAGTGTGATGTCAAGACTCGAATTATAACAATGCGTTCTCATTATAATCGCCCTGCCGGCTTGATCAGCAGTTTGTTCAGCTATTGGGCGGGATAGAATCGTTCGAATAAATCACTCTTGGAACGCTTAGAGAGGAGTGGTACCATTCATCAACATTGAACGAATTAAAATGGCCAACTGCTCATTAGTTATTGGTTTCTCATTATCATACCAGTGTCCAATGGTAGAAATAATGCCGGCAATTCCAAACTCAAAAATTAGTTGATTGTACACATCGTTTTTTGATAATCCAAACTCATGAAACAACATAGGCCGAAGCGATTCTTTTAATTTTTGGTGGAAATTGGGGTCGCCGCCTTTTCCTAATAAGATACTTAAATATTCTCCTTGAGTCTCATACATATTCGCAAGTATTTCAATTATATCTTTCTGCTGTTTCATTACGAGACTATTCTGAACGTTTTCTTTTAGTGTAAGGATAAGTCGTGTTTCCAATTGCTCAAGGACATCATAAATATCAATAAAATAATCATAAAACGTGCTGCGATAGTACCCAGCTTCATCTGTTATTTCTTTTACTGTTATTTTCTCAATCTTTTTTTCCCAATAAAACTTCCAAAATGATGCCATCAGTTTTTCTTTTGTTACAGCAGTGACTTCAGGTTTTTTTTCATACAAAATCCTCTTTTCGTAAATAAAACGACAAAAGTTGCTTTATTGTCGGTTGATGAATTCGTGGTGTATTTTATAATGAAAATTATAACACGACATGTTGTTGGATTAAACTAGTTGGAGTGATAATGATGAGGTTTTATTGAAACACTGGTATTACATCGGAGGCATTCTATTTGTCGGATTGGCGTTATTTTTGATTTTACTATATGGCCTTATTGGTCCACTAGGAATTCCCGATCGCTATCCCTTAAACAAAATGGAATGATTTCTTGGATAACATTAAAGTAAAGGAGAGGCTATTATGAAATTCTATAGCAGAAACTGGTACTACATAGGCGGAATTTTGTTCGTGATTTTATCCTTCGTCATGGGATTTTTCGGTGATCAATTTAATCTGAGATAGATTTTTCTGATTTAAAAATGGACAAGAAATATAGACCAATGGCAGGATACAATCGCTCGAAACTTTCAAACATACTGTGTGCCCGAGAATTAAATCGACGTGCGAAGAAGAAAGGTATCACTTCTATAGCAGTACATCCTGGTACAAGTCCTACAGGAATCGGGAGAAACGCACCGAAGGGAACCAAAGCATTCGGACTGTTATTAATGAAAATATTCGGAACTCCTCCTGATCAATCATCTTGGCCATCACTTATTGCGGCGACGGATTCGACAATCACCGGAGATATATATGTAGGGCTAGGAATGAATCCTCTAAAGGCTAAGAAACCGAAGTTTGTAGACTTCCCCAAAAAGGCATTGGATGTGCAGCTTGCTGAAAAACTTTGGTTACTATCCGAGAAGTTAACCGGAGTACATTATGACTTGTAAAAAAACTATCAAAGATGGCTCCTTTTTTTCGCTTATAGACCCGTTAAGATGAACTTTATCATATATGCCAGGTCATTAGGCAAATGGGAGACATTAAATTAAAAAAGGACGGCTTTTTGTCGGAGGACAAGTACATTATCCCATTGAAAGTCGCTATTTTAGCTGCTTTTCGTATTATCAGGTTAGCCAGTAATTACTGGTTGGCCTTTTTTTGTGGTCGTTTTACGATGGGGGAAGCCGGGAGAACGCAGGGGCTTTAGGGGCTTTGACCTCGTAATAAAAACGGTTCTCCCACGACCTCCAAAACACCATGGAATGAGGGAAAAGCTCGCGTAGGATTTGATGAGGATGGGCTTGTCTAAGCAGACTTTTTCTCTAGTTCTTTTCTCTAGTATTCAAAGTTAGTAAATTAATCATTGCATGGAAGTGATATCTACACATTAATGAAAAAAACAAGAGATTATTAATCTGTTAATAATGCGATAAGTATATCATAAATGCGAAAAATAAAGATTGAAGACATTATTCATGCTAGTTCTACAATTTTCCCTACTAAATTACATTTTCTCTGCCTTGAATAAAATAGATCATCCGTTTGATTGATTTTACATTAATATAATATAACTAATACAGAACGAGAAATAATTTACAAATATTTGTAAAAATAGGATTGACCTTCTAGTCATCAATCTATTATATTCAGGTATGAAAATTGATCTGGCCAGAAGATTTTCAATATGACATTGTTTGGAGGAGAAGGATTTATGAGAAAAAGAATTGCAGGATTTTTGCTAAGCATGGCATTAATGCTAACCGTTCCTTTTCAAGCCGTTGGAGCCGAATCGGTAGACAAGCTGGATCAGATCATTTCACTGCATGGCAATGGACTGACCAAGGAAGAATTGAAAGAGAGCCTTTCAGATTATTCCGATCAAGAAGGAATTACTCAGGATCAAGCAGCAGACCAGATTTTGAAAGAATTGCAGACTAGTAAAGCAGCGATCGAGCCCATGAGAACAATAACGGAGATTCCTGAAAAAGATAAAGCGGCTGTTTCCCTGTATTCTAGTCAAATCAATCCATTCTCTAACAATGGAAATGATGGAAGTTATCAACTAATTCAAAGCCGTAAAGGCACCTTCTTCTACCAGCCGGCGGCAACTTGGGGTTTCACCCATGGCCATATCGGAATGTACTATACTACAACGACGATTATTGAGGCAGCCAATCCTGATGATGGAATAAGAACAGCCTCAGTTGCAAATCGCAAAGTAGCGAAGGGATCCAGAGTCATGTCTACTTCTCTTACTACACTAACCGAAGATAGTAATGCTGCGAATTGGGCATACAGCAAAAAAGGCAACGGATATAACAGCAACTTTGCGGTCAACCGTTCCTGCGGTGGACCTAAGTACAATTGCTCACAGCTCGTATGGTGTTCATTTAAACAAAAAGCCGGTATCGATCTAGACAAGAATAAGGGAGCAGGTGTCTACCCGAATGACATTCGTGATCATGCCAATGTATATGACATCAAAGTGTATTAATGTAACCGCTATATAACCTCTAATCATCTTAAGTGCAATCTACTCTACATCACACCCAAAAAACAGACATAGGTGAATCAATTTCATAACTCATTAAAAAGGTGGATTCGAAACTATAATAGACAAATTAAATCATTTTGATCTATATATACTCTTGATTTAAGCAGCTAAAGGTATTTTGAAATTGATTCAGGAAAAGAAAATGACAACTTTAAATTACTTGCAAATGTCCCGGAAGGTTAGAAAAGCAAAACCGAATAAAGATACAGCAACATCCACCTACCGGCATTGATTTAGACAAGGATTACGGTTTCGGCGTCTTCGGTTTAAGATATTCAAGTTTACTGATCGAAGCAGCCGGGATCAAAGGCTGTACTTCCATAACGAGGTCAGGAGTACATGTGTCCTGGCCTCGTACCATTCACAATACAGTACATATGCATAATGTTGCTAACTTGCCAAAGTTGTTCGGGACCTTTTACCGGGGATGAATCACACTCTTAACACAGTCGAAGGAGATTTCAAACAATGTATAACCTGCCAAGCTATAAAATTATACTCTTATGCGTTCTATTGTTGCTCGTCATCATGCTTGCGGCATGTTCTGGAGATCAGGCTCCGGAAACAGAGAAAGTGACCTATTCAGAGGCTGTAGCTTCTATTCTATACTCAACGGACGTCGCTGGAGAGGGGTTAGGCTCTGGAATTAGCTATCTTTTTCTTGTTAAAGATGACGGGAGCATATCTGTGGTCAAGGATAGAGGTTTGGAACTCAATTCGCTCATTCCTTATCAGGATAAGTTGCTGCTTCATCAAAAGAGCGAACTGGTAGAAATACAAGCAGATAGCGAAATCAACCGGATTGAGTTTCAAGATTGTAATGCGCCGTCCGGGTACGGTCAATCTTCGGGCGTATTGGAAGGACCCGGCTATCATTATTCATTATTTAATGTCGGTTTCACCGAGGATATGAGCGGTTATACCTCCAAAATCAGGTGGGGCGATGGAAAGAGCAACTACTGTGGGGAGATTGGGAGTTTTTTTGAGACATTTGGGAATGACGATGAATTCATTTATTTGTTCAGCGGAGATTCAGTAGATCCGGAGAAATTAAACTTCCGAAGAGTGACGCTTTCCGATGGCGAGATTACGGAGAGCGACCCGGTAGAATTAACCAGTATGGAGTCAGATGCAAGAATCATGTTCACTCGCTTTATACCGTATAAGGATCGGCTTTTAGGTATTTTCTCAGACTCGTCGTTAGGTAATGCTGAGCTCAAGTTATTGGAGATTAACCCTGAAGAACCTTCTGATGCCAAGATACATGAATTAAAGAGTTACCCCGGCTATAGTTCAGATTATTTCCTTTATAACAAGGACAGCATTCATGTTCACGACGGGTTGATCTATTATGCGGACGGTTACGGTGATGTCTATGCTTATGATCCTGAAGCAGAGTCCTTGAATAAAAAGTTCCATTTTGAAAACTATACGAGAACTTCTATGCTTCAAGATGAGCAAGTTCATTTTACCGACAATCTTGTGTACTTTTTCAGGAAAAATCAAGAGAGCGGAGATCATATAATCGAAACTTATACACTGGATGGTGAAAAAAAATCCATCTTACCCGTAAAGGGCATTAAAGAGCAAATCGGAAAAGATAGTGTTCATATTTACGATTTTAAGATGCTAGTCAAATAATAATAGAAAGAAGGTTTAGATATGGATTTTCAAGCTCACTTTGATCTTGCAGTATTGCAGCAAGGAGGATGAACTATCTACAAAGCGTATAAAGGTACAAATAAAATGAATAACCAACTAACAATGAAGAGTGCAGGCTGGATATTCTTTGTTTCCTATGTCACCGGGATCCTTCTGTCTGCATGGATGAGCGGGCAAGGGAATAGGCACCATGAGGACCTATACTTATTTATGGGTTATGTTGCCGTAGGGCAGATCGGACTGAACGTGCTCCCCGCCGTATTATGGTGCCGGTATCGGAAAATATCTCTTATTACCGTGTTCAGACTTCATAGAGTTTCATTTAAAAATGTTATGCTTTCACTGCTAATCTACGCCCTATGTCAAATTATTTTATTGTTTTTTCATCAGGTTACCGAGGTTTTTTCTGTATGGTTGGGCGCTCCTTATCAGACATCGCATTATCCGGTTGCGGATTCCCTGCTCTCTTTATTTATCCTATTGGTTAGTATTGGAATTATCCCGCCGATTTGCGAAGAGCTGTTGTTCCGGGGAGTGCTGATAACGGGATATGCATGGCGTGGAATGTGGTTTGCAGCAGCGGCCAGCTCTTTTTTGTTCGCTATTTTCCACGATAATCCTTACAGGCTGATCGAATTATTCGGAGCGGCCTTTGTCTCTTCACTGCTGGTGATCAAGTCAGGCTCCATCATTCCGGGGATCATCGTTCATTTGTTGACCAATTCGGTTTATGTGCTCAGTTCCTATTTACAGGGCGGAGATATGCTTGAGGGAATTTCGAGACCTGAGGGTCCCGGTGCGGGTATCCTTTTACTAACCTTGGGTGCATCAATAATTTGCTTCTTTATTTGCAAATGGCTCTTAAGCCGATTTGACCCGCCAGGAGAGAAGGAAAAAGAGCAGAAAATGAGTTCCTCGGTACAGTGGATTGTCCCTATTGTTGCATCCGTCGGGGTGTTTATCCTAAAGTTATTGTATTTTTGATTGTTTTTTACTCGAAATGCTCCTCTAATTTCAATGGATTACCACACCTTTAAAAAGAGCAGTTCATCTTGCAGGATTGAGTTTTAGCATTTAGCAGCCAAAGAAGTGGAACATTTTAACTATGAATGCCCATATCAGCATGAATTAGATAAAATGAATATTCAATCAATGAAATCTTGCACACCACAAAAAATGGCAATTATGAGCATAAGCAGCTTCAAAAAACTGTTGAGGCATATATAAAAAAAGAATTTTTGAAATAATACAAAGTGAAAACAATTGATAATGTAATATGCCTTTAAATGCTATTATGAAAGTCAAATTGATAAATTCCATGTTGTAGAGATAATTTTGATTCTCAATCGTTTTCAATTGCGAATATAAAAGCACGGCAGTTATGGCTAGTGAGGCTCCACTGCGAACAAGTTTCTTACCGAACTGCTTTGGACAAATCAAAGGCTGACGGAAGGCCTCCTGCTGACCGCTTTCCAGGTAATTGTTCAGCAATTCCCTCTCTCAGAAGCACACCCAGTGTTGGTTTAAAGTTCTTGGTTCTTACGAATTGTGTTTTGGTGGATACCTATTCCTTCTGGATCAATAACCAATCAGCATTGGCTGAAAAGTGAATTTGTGAAGTTTATCAACGAATGAATCCTATCTCTTTAACAAGCAATAACCTTCAAAGAAAAGGGCAGATCAACTAATTTCTTCCTTTTCATAATTTAACAAAAATGTTAATTTACGGAGCAAGTTGGGTGTGATACCATTGGTTTAACTTAAAACGAAAAGGCTATGATGAGAAATAGTAGGTATTAGGGATCTCACAGAGAGAAGATGGTTGGTGCGAATCTTCATTGATCTAATAGTGAAGCAGTCTCGGAGCTGTGAACCGAACAGAGGAATCTTAGTAGGCTTCAACGGAGTTCCACCGTTATTCAGGAAACAATATCGGAGATATCCCGTATTGATAGAGTGCAGAGAAATCTGAAATTAGGTGGTAACACGGACATAATAGTTCGCCCTAAGTTGACAAGAAATATGTCAGCTCAGGGCTTTTTTTGTTTTATTTCTTCTCGTTTAATTATTTGCAAAATAATTTTCCGAGAATAAATAATAATTGAAATGGAGGTATTGAACATGGTGAAAATGACACCAGATGACTTAAGAAAGTCATATATTGATTTTATGAAAGGAATAGGGGCTAGCCAAGTGCCCTCTTCTAGCTTGTTACCAGAAAATGATCCCTCAACGTTGTTTACAGGAAGTGGAATGCAACCTATGGTTCCATATTTATTGGGGGAAAAGCATCCGATAGGTAATGAGATTGCTAATATTCAGAAGTGTTTAAGGACAGTGGATATTGATGAAGTAGGAGATACGTCGCATCTGACATTTTTTGAAATGATAGGTCGATGGGAGTTTGAAGCAAATGAAAATAACTATAAGAAAAAGCAAATCGATGCCATTTGGAATTGGCATATTATCGAATTAGGAATTGATCCTGGCAGGCTGTATATCAGTGCTTTTATAGGAAGTGATGATTTGAATATACAGAAAGATACGGAAGCCATTCAAATCTGGTCAGAAAAATTTAAATCAGTTGGTATAGAACCTATCATTGAAGATGATCCCTATCAATATGGGGCATCTAGAGGTGGGAAAATATTCTTATACGATGAAAAAGAAAATTGGTGGAGCCGAGCCGGAAGTCCATTGGATATGCCTGTTGGTGAACCGGGTGGGCCTGATAGTGAAATGTTCTATGATCTTGAACCAGGCGGTGATTCACTGGATCATCCTGCTTCTGTAAGCGAGAGGTTTTTAGAAATTGGGAACAACGTATTTATGTGTTACAAAAAAGAAGACACAGGATTTGTAAAAATGCAAAATCCCAATATTGATTATGGAGGCGGATTAGAAAGGGTTGCAACAGCCCTTAATGGTGACAAGGATATTTATAATACGGCTTTCTTCCTTAATCCCAAGAAAAAATTGATGGAGTTAAGTGGTAAACAATATACTGACGATTTAAAGTCGTTTAGAATCATACTTGATCATGTGAGAGCGGCTACTTTTCTAATTAATGATGGTGCGGAGCCAGCTAATAGTGATGCAGGGTATATAACAAGAAGGTTATTAAGAAGGGCGATTCGTGCAGGTAAAAAAATAGGTATACAAGGAAGTTTTGTGGGTGAGTTGTCTGAAGTTTATATAGATGAAGCAACAGCTTATGAAGATTTGATCGGTAATAAAAAGAAAGTTATCGAAATAGTAAATAAGGAAGAAAATCTTTTCTATAGAACTTTACAACAAGGAGAAATTGAAATACAAAAACATCTTAAGAATAAGGGTAAAGTTACAGGTGCGGATGCCTTTTATTTTTACGAAACATATGGGTTTCCCTTGGAGTTGACGGAAGAGTTTCTAACTGAAAATGGATATAGCGTGGAGGGCAAGGCGTCTTATATAGAGGCGGCAAAGAAACATGCTGAAAAGAGCAGAACTGCTTCTGCGGGTAAATTTAAAGGTGGATTAGCTGAACATTCAACAGAAACAACAGCGCTGCACACGGTATCTCATTTATTACTTGCTGGTTTAAGGGAAGTTTTAGGTGATCATGTTCATCAACAAGGAAGTAATATTACTTCAGAACGATTACGGTTTGACTTCAATCATGATGAAAAACTTACGCCAGAGCAAATAGCTGAGGTGGAAAAGTATGTGAATGATGCGATTTTATCAAAAGCAGTTACCTATATTTCAGAGATGCCTAAAATTGAAGCGAAAGAAAGTAATGTTGAAGGGAATTTTTGGGATAAATATCCGGATATCGTTAAGGTGTATACAATCAAAGATAACGAAGGGAAAGTTTGGAGTCGAGAAGTATGTGGAGGACCTCATGTAGAAGATACAACAAACTTAGGAAAGTTCAGTATTAAAAAAGAACAATCTTCTGCTGCTGGAGTTAGAAGGATTAAAGGAGTAATTAATAAATATTTCCAGAACGCGGAACAATAGCTGATGTTTTAGGATTGCCATTTGTAACAACGTTATGAGTTGCCGGGAATCCAGGATGAATGATAAATCCGGCAAACGAAGAGGGTTTGACATCGCTTCGCCTTTCCGTTGGCGGTACCGGAGCACAGTATTCAAAGAAAAAGCAATTCGGATTAAATCCGAATTGCTTTTTTACTGCAAGAAAGGGGACTAAATGAAAATTCAGTAGTAGTGTCGATTAACGTTTGTCGGGGGACAAGAACATATTCCCATTGAAAGTCGCTATTTTAGCTGCTTTTCTTATTATCAGGTTAGCCAGTAATTACTGGTTGGCCTTTTTTTGTGGTCGTTTTACGATGGGGGAAGCCGGGAGAACGCAGGGGCTTTAGGGGCTTTGACCTCGTAATAAAAACGGTTCTCCCACGACCTCTAAAACTCCATGTTTGAGCTGGTAGGGACGATGACCTCGCATAACAAGCGAAGCTATGGATTTGGAACCATCGTGGAACTAGCCGGCGAAATCAAAGACGAGGAGTGAGGAAATGGAACCTGTTGTAGGCGTGGATGTGGCCAAAGGTTCAAGTGTGGTATGCTAAAAGCATAATTCATTCACCGCAAGCGAAATAGGTCTAATGACGCCAGGCAACTGCACCAAAAGGGTTTTATGATTAAGATAACGGGAAACGTTAGATCAAAACAGTAATGGAGCAGTTTGCCAGTCGGCGCTGCTCCTTTTTTGTTAAGCTACCCTGAAAATTAACTCATAGCGTAACTCTAAAAAACAATACGAAACTAGGCGCAGCTTACAAGATTTTTAAAAAAGCTGCGTCTCTTGGTTTGAGAAGGTTAATTAGGATGCTTCCGAAGTGACCAGAGTTACAGTAAATCCAAGGTTTTCTAGCTTTCGAACAGTCTGTTTGACGATCGCGTCTTGGTGCCGTTTCTCAAAATAATCGGAACCTAAGTCTTTATAATCTTCTTGCCTGGTTAGTAAATGGTAAGCAATGGTCATGATGGAGTGGGCTACGGCAACAGCTGCGCGTTGCCTTCCTTTGCGAGCTGCAATTCGCCTGTACTGGGCACCGAGATAATGATCTGATCCCCGTATGGAGTGAGAAGCTTCGATGAGTGCGGATCGGAAATATTTATTGCCTTTATGTGTTTTGGAGGACTTGCGTTTGCCTGCGCTTTCATTGTGACCTGGAACAAGGCCAACCCATGAGCATAAATGAGCTGCACTCGGGAAACGAGAAGCAATGTCCGTGCCAATCTCGGCAAGGATTTGCTCGGCCGTTCGGGCTGCGATTCCCGGAATGCTATCCAGACGATCCAGGTCTTTTTGGAAAGGGGCGAGCCGTTTTGCTAAGGGAACTTTGTGTCAATTTTAAAAAAGTGACGAGGGACAAGAAAATGGTCCGATTACCGATTTGTCACAAACCTAATTAAAAGTCAACACACAATGACAAGAATTTTATTTCATTCCCGATATGATTTCATTGACGGAGGTTAGCAAAGATGATTAGACTGATCAAGAATTTTCAAGAAATGTAGAGGGCCAAGAACAAAACATTGACAGGAAATTGAAAAGTGCTTAAAATAAAATTTGATTGAACGATCAAAATAAAAAATGAACAATCAGTTTAAAATGAAGGTGGATGAATAAATGGAAAACAAACAATCTTTGATAGCTGATGCACGGAGAGAACAGATCATTAAAGCTGCTATAGAGGTTTTAACAGAAATTGGTTATCTCAGCACGAGCCTTTCCAAAATAGCAAATAAAGCAAATATAAGTACAGGACTTATATCTTATCATTTCTCTGGTAAGGAAGATTTGATGAAAAATACTTTGATGTATTTGGTTGAACAAGAGCGAGCGTTTATTAAGGGAAAAGTAGAACAGAAACAAACGTATATGGAGAAATTAATGGTTTTTATAGAAGCAAGTTTAGCCTACCAGGGTACAAACCGTGGATATAACACTGCTTTACTTGAAATTGTTTTTAATGCTCGCACGCCAGACAACGTCCCTTATTATCTGGCAGAAATTAATGATGAAGATCAATTAAATGTTTTGTTGAAAGAGATTCTTTACAAAGGACAAGAGTCTAAAGAATTTGGTGATTTTGATCCTCAAGTGATTGCAATTGTCATTCGGGGTGCTTTATCAGCGTCAATGTCATTGCCTCAAAATGAATTAAGCCTTGAAGACTACAGTGAAAAGATAATAAAGAGCTTTTTAAAAATGATTAAATAATAAACCGAAAGCAACTCAACTTTCGCAGCTTGAAATCGGCAGATAAGCCTTGATGCAACTGGGCAAAGCGACAATCCACTGCTGGAGATGACGCCGAATAAGGAACGAAAGCTTTTTGCCCGCTTTCGACACCACTTCATGGATCAAGGCAAGCAGCTGTTGCAGAGCGATCGCCCAATCGAGCGCGAATCATCCGTGCTTTGTCGATGCTGCTAAGCGAGCTAGATATAGCGCGAGAACACAACGGTGGTGTGGCTTACGAGCAAATCGTATGAACGGCCTTAGAACTCTTTTTGCAGTCGCTGCAGCGGTGACATCAATTACGTTCGTCAGGCATGGGATTACTGATTATAATATCGAGAACAGGGCGCAAGGATCTACCGGAGGCTTTAACAGGAAGAAGGTTCAACTGTTACGAGACGGGCATTTTGCTGGCGCTGGCTAGCAGTATGTATTTACGGATATGCTCCGGCTAGGCGCCGCCTATCTGCGCTGGAACATCCGAACCTTTAAAAAGGGAGAATTAATCGTGAACAATAAGAAGTGGTTTTTCCTGGGGATTTCGCTGATCGTCTTGAGCTTCGCCGGAACGGCTTGTCAGCCGCTCGATTTTGTCGACAAGTTGCCCGCGCACGAGCAGAAATGGACGTTTGCGCAGCACGAGTTGAATGCGCTCGTCATCGACAGTGAATATGACGTGAACATGGAGTTCATCGCCAGCCCCGACGACACCAACTACGTGGAAATCAGCGGGAATATGCAGCAAAATACGATCGATCAGTTGAAAGCGACAGAAATCACAGGGGATGCGCTGGAACTCCAGCTGCTGAAGGATGTGAAATTAGTCGCCCCCAACTACAAGTCCATCAATACGCGGATTATTGTAGCGCTGGCGGATGACACCCGGCTGCAGCAGATCAGTTATAAATCGGGCTCCGGCAACACCAGCTTTACCGGCTTGAAGGCGGAAATGATCGACTTGTCCGTTTCTTCCGGCAATCTGCGCGCGGAAGTTATCACCGCCGGACGGTTGAGTTTAACTTCAAAATCCGGGGATATTACTGCGGAGCGGATCCAGGGGGATACAGAAATCCAGCTGCACTCCGGCGATATCAAGGTGGATGGGCTGAAGGGCGCCCTGACAGTGCAGTCGACTTCCGGCAGCATTACCGCCGTGGACGTCGACGGCTCGGCCGATACCTCGCTGCATTCGGGCAATATCAAGTTTGACCGGTTCACCGGACACGGCGTGTTTAAATCGGCCTCTGGCAACATTACTCTGACGGGGCAGCGTTCGGACAGCCTTGACATCTCCGTCCGTACCGGTGACGTGACTTTGTCGCCCGATCCGGAGTTCAATGGGTTCTTCGACCTGAAGACCACATCCGGACACATCACGGCGCCCGAATCCCCGCAAGAGACGACGGACGTTATCAAGGTACGGGCAGCTTCGGGCGATATTCGGATCCGGTGAAGGTGTCCGTCAGTGAGAGATCATGGTGAAAGAGTTGAGGCAGGCTTACGCCTCTGTTGAAAAATAGCGGTAATTTGTTAATTTAATAAACAAAAAGGATGTGAAGAAGTGTTCAAAGAGAGGAGTCGACGTAAAGCCGCGCGACGGGTCAAGACCGGGAACGGGCGTCCACTAAAGGACTTCCGCTGGTGGCAGCCGCTCTCCCGTGCCCTGTACTACCTCACGTTGACAAACGATGATGACCGACAATTGGTCTTCGCCGTTGACGTCTCGTATTGGCAACAGTTTCTGGCGGATGATGGTAAGGGCAAGGCCCATCTATACCTCGATGGCAAACATCACGCCGAGTCCAAACTCCCTGCGGACTTCCCCGTGGCTGGAGGAACGATCGAAGTAGCGTCCACGGTTTTCGGCCTCAAACGTTGCCACTACGTCACCGACGAAGGAGCCGTGCACCAGCTCATCCCGGACGAGAGTTCCGCCGAAGGGCGGCGCGCTCGTCTTGATCGCGAGCACCCGTCGTTGAGCCGATGGATCGGATTTATTTCGCTGATCATGCTCATCGTTCCTATGGTTCTCGCCATCCCTCAGATCATCGATGCGGTCACTCAGGTGCCTTTGATAGCTCAGCGCTTCGGGACCTTCAACTCGCCCATTGCTCTGCCGATGTGGATCAACATCGCGCTCGGTCTCTGCGCCGCAGCGGGCAGTGTGGAGCGCACAACGCGACTGCAATGGAACGCTTTGCTAGATGGTAGCTTTTAGTAGGTAGCTGGCCAATGCGATTCAATTTATCTATACACCCAGGCATGCTTCGTGGCTCAACCGGATTACTAAATATTTTGTAGAAGAGCCTTGATTACTGAAAGATGTAAGACGACAATATACTAGCTATAACAGTTTATTGTTGAGGTGAATATTAAATGGATGAAGTCTATGAATCAAAACAAATTGTATTATAATGGGCGCTGCCTTGAAAAAGTACAGAAAAGAAAAAAATATTAGCTTAGACGACTTAGCTGAATTAACGGGCGTAAGCAAACTTACTCTGGGGAATATCGAACGTGGCGAAACAAATCCAACTTTGACGATTATATGGAAATTTTAAAAGGCATATCTTTACCGCTATTTGCTTTGTTCAAATGATACCATTTCTAATGTCCGAGGAAAAAATGATACATGTGGTGATAGATTTGATAAATTGGAGAATACTTTGACGATTGGTGAGTTACTTCTCTTAGTTCCGAAGACAATAGCACAATTATTTAAATAACTATTATCTAACGAAGTCAGTAATATACCGTTAAGCTAACGGTCAGGTTAACGCGGGGTTTCGCATACAATCTCCATAGAGGAGATGGTTCAAGATGGAGATTATTAACGCTGTGTTTAAAGTGATTGGTTATGCATTTGCTTTTGTAGTAACTGCTATATGGAAGAAAGAAAAATGAAGAGGTGACTTCTACATTCGGTCATGATTAAACTGAGGGGAAGCGTTAGTTCAAAAACAGGAAGGAGCAGTTATGCCGGTTGAAAACGTCTGCAGGCTCAAACGAATTCCGATCGCAGGAATGTAGTGCATGGCTGCGTTGCTCTATAGTTCAGCACCTGAAGGTCCAGATGATGAATAGAGTGGCAGCCGATATTCCTCGTAATCCAGTGCAGTAGCTTCCTTACATATGTCTTTCCTTAAAATGCCCAGATTAGCTGTTTCTGTTTGCAAGCCCTGTTTGGAATAATAATTAATAATGTCATCGATAGTAGCAAATGGGACATTTGTATTTGAATCAAGTGTACTTATTTCGATATAAAACCACTTTTCTGATGTAGTAACATCTTTTATTCTAAGAATTTGGTGACTTTAAGCTTAATTTAAAGCTTCTTTAAGAGCAGAGCCTGCCGTGAATACAGGAACGTTACCTGCCGGAAGCAGCACCTTTTCACCGGTTTTGCTGTTTTTTCCCATGCGTGCTTCACGATAGCGGACATCAAACTTCCCGAAGCCTACTAGTTGAACTTCTTTTCCTTGCTTTAAAGCTTCAAAGATGGAGTCCAGCACTTGACTTACAGCTTTTTCGGCATTCTTTTTTGAAAACCCACTAGACTTATACACTGCTTCTATTAATTCTTCATTATTCATTTGCGATACCTCACTTTTATGATTATAAATTATGAAAATGAAAGACCTCTTGTATGGACGCAACCAAGAATAAACAAAAAAGCTATCCCACTTTTAGGACAGCTTAAAAGATTTTAATATATTTTAGAAACGTTCTCAGCCTGCGGTCCACGATTACCTTGGGCCACATTGAACTGAACGCGTTGACCTTCATCCAATGACTTGTAACCATCACCTTCAATCGCGCTGAAATGAACGAATACGTCATTTCCGTCTTCGATTTCGATAAAGCCAAAGCCTTTCTCAGCATTAAACCATTTAACTGTACCTGTTTGCATAGAATTCCTCCTAAAATAAATTTAACCATAACCATTTCATTGACAGCTAATATATATTAACGATCATTAGGTGTTATCAATGCATACAAGTTGATGTCCGCTAATGTTTAGGTTAATATAAGAATACCATGTCCGCTAATGTAAGTCAAGATTTGGAGGCTTTGCTAATGAAAGAAGCGAACGGGATTTCAGAACAGGGTAAGCAAACGATTCAGGACTTTGTTTTCGCTCTCACCACCCATGGAAATTTGAATCCTAAAACATTAAAAGAGTACGCAAGCGACTTAAAACATTTTATTAGTTGGTTTGAGAAAGCCTACAACCAAGAGGAAGAAGTTATATTCCGAATTGAAGAAGTTGCCGCTTCAACAATAATACGATATCGAGATTCCGCGCAAAAAGTGATGGAATTGAAACCAGCGACCATTAACCGCCGGCTTATAACTCTAAAACGTTTTTTTGAATGGGCTATGTCGGAATCCAGGATTCACCGCGATCCTTCCAAGCAGGTCAAATTGATTCCCGAAGAAAAGGTAAGCCCGCGCAAGATGACAGATATAGAAGAAGCTGCATTGATCGCTGCAGCTGAGCAAGGCGGTTCTCATCGGGATCAGACTATCCTAATCGTGATGCTTCACACCGGCTTGCGGACAATGGAATTATGTGATTTAGCTCCAAAGGATATTCAAATCGGAACACATAGTGCCCAGCTTATAGTTCGATCCGGAAAACGAAATAAACAGCGTGAAGTACCTTTGAACGCTACATGCAGAGTTGCTATAGAAAAATATTTGGAAGAACTCCCTCCGGACAGTCAATATCTGTTTCCTTCGGAGAAAACTGGTGATCGATTGACTGAACGCGCTTTACGACATTTGATTCAAAAATATATGAAAGCATCAATGCTCGAAGGATTAAGCGCCCATGATCTACGGCACCGGTTTGGTTACGTAATGGCAGAGAATACGCCGTTACACCGTTTGGCGCAAATTATGGGGAACGATAGTCTGAACACAACGATGACTTACTTCAAGGCGACTCGTGTGGATCTGCAATCAGAAGTTGAATCGTTACTTTGAAAACTTGAACAGACGTGTTATAGATTATAAATGATTACAAACAAACGAGACTAACCGTTTATCGGTATTCAACTGGGGAACGGTTGTCGGGGGACAAGAACATAATTCGATTACCGATTAGATGAAATATCTAATCGGTATCTGACCGCTAATTCATTAAGCTAACGGGCAGGTTAGTTACATTAATGTAAGATTCGAGTGAAAGTAAAGTTGGTATGGTATTTGATGATTATAAGGGTTTCTCGGGAGGGATAAACATAATGAAATTTTATGAAGTTGCCTTGTATCTTCACAACGGTTATAGAGATATTGAGCTAGTGGTGTCGAGGGACAAGAACATATTCCCATTGAAGTCGCTATTTTAGCGGCTTTTTTTATTTTATCGGTACAAGTTCTTGTCCCGAGCCAAGGACAAGAACTTAATCCGATTGCCGATTAGATGGATATCTAAATAGAAGCACATGTAGTTTGAGCCACGATAAATACAATGATACAGGACATTCCTCTTAAATGGAACCACTGCCTCAAGGAGAGGTAAGCATGTTTTAACCTAATAAATTGGAGTATGATTTCTTGAGTAATTATCTACTTTGTCGAAAACTTTTTTGGTGGACTTCTTGTCTTGCATGGTTGTATCCTTTAACACATTATTCAAATCATCAATGTAGGATTTGTATTTTTTCGCATCACCCGTAATATCTTTACCTTCCATGGTATAACTAGTAAATAATCGTGAAGAAATTATTACAAAATCTGAAGTAAAACTCTGAAGAGGGGATAGCCCTCTTTTGTACAACAATTTACTTTTTACATCTAGAAGTTTTAAATCCGAATCCATCTTGTAAGTGGAACTTAGCAAGTCATAAAGCGCTAGTTGTTTCTTTTTTTCATCCGTTTCCTCAAAATAGGTATTCAGACTTGTTTGCGCAGCACGAATGTCAACCATAAACAACTCATAAGAACCTTTTATATCACCATTGTTTGGAGTCGATTTATAATCTTGATACAACATAGAAACATTTAAGAAGATAGACACAAATAATATAATAAGGAGTAACGCACTAATAAATTTTCTCAAAATTTCTCCCCTTTCTAAAATACAGTTGATATTTTTCATAGTAGAACTATTTTGCATTTATTTGCCACTTTATAGTTACTTGGGCAACGGGCATCCCTATTTACTATGTATGGCCATACATAAGCAATACCATTATATAGAAAATCAATAAAATTAGTCTATTGGTAATTAATCCAAAAACTTATGAGTAGAAGTGCTCCTAGAATTGGCGACTTGTTAGATCCCAGTGTAACTTGGTAAAGTTTTCTGCAGATTTGATCATAGATTAAAAGGCAACTTGTATATTAATACACGGGCACACGACTCTCTCTGATCCATTGTATGATCTGGAAGAGGGGCATGGGCATATTCTCTGGATATTCTCACCACTTGGGAAGGTTATCGCCACCCAAACTGTCGATTATTTTCGTTGATGGCACAAGAAGAGTTTGTATGATAGAACCCATGTTGTTGGGGGATAATAACTATTCCCTTTGAAGCCTCTAAAGGAGCGCCACCGGGACCGTACGTGTTCAATCCATACCCGATCGAAATCCACTGCGAACAGTTGATTCCGTGTAAATTGCATACGATAGTCTGCAAATGCGACAGCGAGCTAAACTCCCAGCGGACCGCCTGCGGAACTTACGGAAAGCACTGCCTTGCCCGCAACCTGGTTTCCGGTTATATAGTCTAGGGCTGGCCCATTCTTCAATATTTGATTGCCAACGATTCCCGCATTGAGAACGGAGATCGGATGGGCGGGAAATTGAGCGATACACCCGTTGCGGGTTGAGCCACAATTTATTGTGTTTATCGGTAACTTCTTTCCTTAAATATTTTAATGATCTGCAAGTAAATTCACGATACACCATTGAAACCAGAGTTCACTTTAAATTTAGGTTGTTAAATTTATGTTTTGATACACTTTCTAATATAAAGGAGGGGTATTTATGTCAAAATTATTGAGTTATCGAAGAAAACATCAAGATATAAAAATACAATTGCTTAGACTATCTAAAAAAATCGATGAATCTGAGGACCTTGAAGACATAATTTTTTATCAAGAATTATGCGAGAGGTATGCAATATTTCTTAAGAGTATTGAAAAGAAATGTAATAATGAATTGGGTATCACTATTTGCACCAATTGTTTAAAGTAGGTGGGATTATAAATGGTAAGCCAAACTAAAGAGGTGAATGATGAATACTCTGAACGTAGTTTTACCTTATGAATATGTTGATAAGTTAACTAATTTAACTTGGAATGATGTTTCATTTGCTATTGAAAATGGTTTCATGTCAAGAATATCAGCTATTGAACATGCCTTTGAAATTATTAGCAAAGAACCCAATCCTTCTAAAGATGTAATAGATTTAACTTGGCTAAAAGATGATAAAGGAGTGCTGTATTATTTAGACAGAATAATAAGCTCCACAGAGAGAGATTACAATGGGAGCAAGAAAAAGTTTCTGTATTTAATTTTGAGTTGGTTATACGAGCATAAGACTCAATATTCCGATCCTCTTGGCATGGTCGAAGTGATATATGCGGATTTTGATTATCCAACTGAAATATCTGAATTTGTACGATATATGCCTAGTCAAAAACCTATATCTGATTTGTATGAGGAAAATATTGCACAATTATTTCGTGAATGGAAATCATATTTAACACACGAAGAAGATAAATATCATAAGAAATGATTAACATGTTATGACCTTGAGGGCAGCAATCCTCAAGGTTTTTCTTGCTATGCGGTTGGTTTAACCTTTTAGATGCCTTTTATTCATAATACCTAATTCAGAGAACTGGAGAAAATTCCAGTGCATACCGATTCGTCGGGGCGATTTTCTATTTCGTCCACAGGTACGTATGGAGACGCGATCCTGAATGTGTACCTAAGAACGGAAGGAACGACCTATTACATTGGGGTCAAAAGAGGGACTATGAACGCGTCGGATTATTCAAGTTAAGAAAAAAAGTCCCCACGAACGCGTTAGCAAACTCCACATCAAAAGACGAAAAAGCCTCCGATCGGGTTCGGAGGCTTTTTCGTGTCTAGAAAGTCTAATGTGTCGCTGCTCGGTACTACTGGTAATTACTGCTTGATAATTTCAAACAGGAGGTAACGTCTAAAGATGAGTTATACAAGATGTGATTATTTAAGGTGGGATAGTTACATTGCGTTCTTTGTAGTTATTACTATTGTCATCACAATTTTAGGTTTCTTATTGACTAAGACAAAAATAAAGCGTGCTTTCTGGGGTATTGGTCAGATTTGCATTAGTTTGATTCTATATTTTGTTTTAATTGGAAAAGGAGATATATATGCGGCTGGGACCCTTTTAATCTCGTGTTTTTTTGGGATACTTGGAGGCTTGGTTATTCTCTTATCGTGTTTTTTTATAAAAAGAAAAGTCATTAAATAAAATGAAGCGCACCCATTAGAATGGACATTGGAAAACCCCTGGGTTTAACCGATGAAATTCTAATGGGTGCATTTTTGTATGTCAATTAAAAGTTAAAAGGTGAATCGGGTCTGTTAGACCAACGTGGAAGACGGAAGGAATATATAGATCACGAGCGATATGTTCAACAATTGAAACGGTAATATGCGATGCTAAAAAAGTGTTAGAAAATCTGAATAAAAATGGCCGATTAATTGCTGTCGGAGGACAAGAACATAGTCCTATTGGAAGTCGCTAAAATAGCGACTTTTTTATTTTATGGGTACAAGTTCTTTTCCCAAGCCATGGACAAGAACTTGTACCGATTACCGAAATGGACAAGAACATTGTCCGATTGCCGATTAGATGAATATCTAAACAAAGAGCAGATGTAGTTAAAACTTGAATAAGCACTAAAGTAGGGTTTTCACATTTTATATGAACAGAAGACTCGAGAAGAGATAATCTTGGGCAGTTAATCCAACGCGCATTATTGCGTCGGATCAGTTAATCAACCATTCACTATACCTGATTACAAAATAATTAAGAATAAGTTTTTTTTAATTAAAGGTTTTCTGAAATAATTATTATATAATTACATCAAAAGATCTGCGAAATTTTATCACAGAAAGAAGGGTTTTTTTGGTACGGTATAAAACAGTAGTATCAACTATAGGACGTGGTAATAAGTTAAGTCGTTGTATTGACAGCAAAGGTAATAAATTTGTCCAAGAAAAAATAATCGATAGTTGGAGATTGTCTTACCAGGAGAGAGTTTCTCGAAGCGAAGGTGAGATTGGTTTACGTTTACCTCAATTTGGAGCGTTATCTGCAATTCGTGCACATTGGGCAACATCAAATTCTCCAGCTACAATAGTATTGCCCACTGGTACAGGAAAGTCTGAAACAATGTATGCAACAATTATTTCTGAAAGAATTGCTTCAACATTAATCATCGTGCCTTCTAACCTTTTGAGAGAACAAATTTATGAAGGAGCGAGTCATTTTGGCATACTCCCGAAATTAGATATGATTTCTGATGAATCTATTTATCCAACTACTTTTCTTTATAAATCAAAAGTTGAAGCTACAGATGAAGAAAATATGATTGCTGCACTTGAGGAGGCGAACATAGTTGTTTCTACCCCGGGTATGATAAAAAAAATGCCTTCATCTGTTTGGGGGAATTTTGTTCAAAAACTAGAAGTGGTGATCTTTGATGAAGCACATCACCTTGCATCTCCGGATTGGAGAGCGGTAAAAGAAAAGGTTTTAGGGAAGAAAATTCTACAATTTACTGCAACCCCTTTTAGAAACGATGGAAAGAAAGTTGATGGTAAGATAATATTCAATTACGGATTGGCAATGGCGCAAAAAGCTGGATATTTCAAGCCAATCGACTTTTATCCAATTCAAGAATTTGACGAGCAAAAGTCTGATGAAGAGATCGCGAATATCGCAATCCAACAATTAAAAGAAGATTTGGACAAAGGATTCGAGCATGTTCTTCTAGCACGAGCAAAGAGCCGTAGACGCGCCGATGAGTTGTATGAAAAAGTATACTCCCAGTACAAAGAGTACAATCCAGTTGTAATTCACACTGGTATTCCTTCTACACAGAGAAATAAGTATTTACAAGATGTTAAAGCTGGGAATGCAAAAATTGTGGTATGTGTAGACATGTTTGGTGAAGGTATCGATATTCCAACATTAAAAATTGCAGCAATCCATGATAAATATAAGTCACTTCCAATTACACTTCAATTTATTGGACGATTTGCTCGAACAAGTGGTAATAATTTAGGAAATGCAAAGCTTATAACAAATGTGGCAATGGATGATTTAAAGGACTCGATAGAAGAGTTATACCGTCAAGATTCTGATTGGAATTCGCTCCTCAACATACATTCACATCAAGCTATTGATAAAGAAATTGTACTTAATGAGTTTATTGGAAAGTTTGAAAAAGGTCATGTTACGGATATAGATATATCACAACTTAAGGTGAAAATAAGCACCCGAATGTTTCGTTGTCCTACGGAAAGAACTTTTATAGACGGATGGAAACTGGTCTTGGATCCAGATAGAACTACATCAATGATCAATGAAGAAGATTCAGTCTACATTTTCATTGAGGAAATTGAAACAAAAGTAGTTTGGTCTGATCAGAAGGATATAGTGCAATATGATTATGATTTTTTTGTTTTGTTTTTGGATAAGGAGAATGGAATCATACATATAAACGAAACTGATACTGGAAAAGGAAACCGACTCATTGAAAGTATGTTTCCACAAGCCCAAGCAGTTAAAGGGGATTCAGTATATCGTAGCTTGAATGAGATTAATAGGTTAATGATTGGCTCTTTAGGATTGAAACAACAACCAAGTGGAAGGATTAGTTTTAGAATGTTTGCGGGTACCGATATTAAGTCAGGAATAAGTGAAGCGATCGTGTCTAATTCGACTAAATCTAATTTATTCGGTTATGGTTATCAAGGTGGGGAACGTATAAGTATAGGTTGCTCATATAGAGGGAAAGTTTGGATGCGTTGGGTAGAACGTATAAACTTTTGGACAGAGTGGTGTCAGGGTATAGGGAAAAAAGTTTTGGATGATACCATTGATACAAATAGTATTTTAGATAATTCACTCACTTTAGAAGTAATTAAGGTGTTCCCTGAAGGTGTTCCTTATAGAATATTATTACCAGAAATGATTGAAACATCTAATAGTTTCACGAAACAGTTGTATATTACTAAAGAAGAAAAGGCATACCCCTTCTACCAATCGGAGTTAAGGAACCCGAGTTTGGTTGATGGAAATCTTCGCTTTGAATTCTTAATAAATGAAAGAAAGTTTATCTTTGAACAGATTATTAATGAGTCCTCATATAGTTTTAAGCAAATTGAAGGTGAAGAGCTTATAGTAAAATTAGGCAAGAGTACTGTTAAAATGACTGATTTCTTGTATGAATATTCACCAGAAATTTCGTTCATACAGTATGATGGAACTGTAATTGTGGTTCAGGAAAATCTAAAAACAGTTATCAAACCAAAAAGTGGTATTAAATTATCACCAGATGCTCTTAAGGCTGTTAACTGGCCTGATTTCGGAGTCAATATTAAATCGGAATCTCAAGGAAGAGGAAGAAAGATTGATTCTATACAATACGCTACGATACATAATATTGTCGATCAAAGTTCAGACATTATTTTTGACGATGATGGATCTGGGGAAATTGCTGATATTGTTTCAGTTAAAATTGATATGCAGCATAAAAAAATATTATTTCATTTATATCATTGTAAGTATTCACACGGAGAGCATCCCGGTGCTCGTGTCTCAGATCTATATGAAGTATGCGGCCAAGCTGAAAAATCAATTATGTGGAATGATAATGTATTAGAAATAATACAAAGAATGATCGAAAGGGAAAATTCGAGGCAGAGAAGTTATGGTGAAACACGATTTGAAAAAGGTAACATACAAACTTTAAATATGTTAAAAAAGATGGTGAGAGCTGGTTATGAAACAGAATTTAAAATCTCTATTGTCCAACCAGGGGTATCAATATTAGAGATCACAAATTCTATGAAACAAATTATTCTTGCAACAGATACTTATTTAAATGATACGTTCGGTTTACGTTTGACATGCTTTTTCAGTAATTAAATGAATACTTTTCCTTATAAAAAAATATAACAAAGACATAAAAGGGAGCGTGCGACTGTAAAGGGAGAACTGTAACCTTACTTGTAGAAAGTTTTAAAAAACGACCATTAAAGACTCAAGCAGCTAAAGGTGACTTCTGTATTCATCAGGAGTCATCTTTTTTAATGTCCATTGGTGTGGTTAAACTGACCGAACATTCATTTAACTCAAGTTAGGGGCAGTCAATCAAAAAGGTACATGAACAACTAGAAGATATAAAACACTAGTTGTTTGTTAATCAATTTGAGTTAAGATATCACAAAAATAATCATATTCTGATGGAAGGAACGTATTTCTTTATCATAAATTGTATGTTATGATGCATAGGAAAATAGGACCAGTAGGAGAGTGCTAAAATGAATAAAAAGGTGCTTGTTACTTCAGTATTGACTTTGTTCTTGCTTTCAAGTTCAACAAGTGTGTTAGCTCATCCGGGGAGAACAGATTCTAATGGAGGTCATACTTGTTGGACAAATTGTGCCAAATGGGGATTAGAATACGGAGAGTATCATTATCATAATGGTGGTAGTTCTTCTTCAAGTACTAAATCATCCGGTAGTACTTCATCACCATCTACAAAAAAAACTAACCCAGCAAAACCGAAAGAAACTAAACCTCAGTATACGGAATCTTCTTTAAAAGTATATGTTAATGATAAAAAAATTAATTTCAACAATAAACCTCTACAATATCAAGGAAGTAATTTGCTTCCTTTACGAGACATTGCTAATGCATTGGATGCAACATTTACATACGATTCTGATAGCGCGACTATAGGTCTAGTCAAAGACAAATTTAAAATAACTCTTACTCTGGGAAGTAAATCTGTATTTTATAACGGTAAGTCTGCTACATTGAGTACAGCTCCAAAGGTTATTAACGGAATTACGTACATTCCGGTACAATCCATTAAAGGATTGGGAGCAACTTTGAAGTTAAATTCTAGTGACAACACATTAAATATTCAGATCTAACACTTATTGGGGAGCATAGGCTCTCCATTTTAGATTCATTTCAAAAAAAGTCTGGAAGGTAAATCTAGTGATAGGAGAAAAGACGTGAGTCCAGCTGAACTATCCCCTAACTGGATCTATTATAAATAAGAAAAGGCCAACAAGGCACAAAAAACTAAACAAAGTCACTAAACAATATTCTTTTCCCTCTGTCAAAGTTTTTGTAATATGACAAGAACTTAAATACCTTTTTTACAAAGATTCTAATGCACTTAGAGTCGTATAAGCAGCATATTCAATTTACGAAGAGGAAGAGGAGAATCTGTAGAAGTTCTACAACCCGCTAGAAAAACTTGCGGGTTGTAAGATATAATCAAACAATAACAATTTATTTTATTTTGCATACATATGTACAAAATACGGGTTTTGTGAACATATAGTGAAAAATTAATTTAAAAAAGCCTAGATTTTATAATCCTTATGTATTTATATGACCATTCTAAATTACTATCCCCGATTTCCCTTTCATTTTCTATGGATAAATATGATTTTAGAGATCAGCTTATCTATTATTTATGTTTAACTAATCAAACTCATTTCAAACGTTGCAACTCATTTATGATTTGATCAAGTCGATCCAACATCAATTTGTCGTTTTTCATTTTTCTTTTCATTCTAACTTCAATGGCTACAATTTCAATGAGCAGAATAATGAACAAAATTATTATTATAAACATGAAATCACTCCCGGAGTAATTTTTTGACTAGAAGAATTCCTTTTCTTCATTATATATTATATTGTAATAATATTTGGCTACAGCTATATAAACACTTTAATGAAGTGAAAGTTACATTATATTTCACCATTAATTTTTTAGATATTTTGTATACAAACAAAAAAACCGCATTTATTATGCGGCTTCACCTAATATCTTGATCGTTTCTTCATATTAAAATGAAAGCGCTAACTTTCGTTTTGTGCAATGATATCAATCCCCTTGTATTATTCATGTTTACTCTTGAGATTGATCCATTCCCTTATCTGTAGCTAAATCTGAATCCGAGACTATAATGTTAGAGCCTGCAGCTTCATCTTCACGATGTGTATTCGGTTGGGCTCCTAATAGTTCACTTAGACGAGACTCAAATTGACCCAGTAGCTCTTTGATTTGCAGAGATTGTGCTGATTCGGGATTAAGTTTGATTTCTTTCACTGCTCCTGCCATTAGAAACAAAAGATCTGGCTGCTCCTTCATTAATCCACGTAGATGATGCCTTCCCACTTCTTTATCCGGACGCAGATGACGTTTACGCTCCTCCCAATGTCCTCCTGGTTGATCCTGACCTATCTTTCTTTCTGCCAATACAGCTATGCCTTCCTCGGTAATATGATACAGCTTCTTCCCATCCGTATCCGTACTTGTGATGAGCTTCATGTCTTCCAGCAGCTGCAGATTGGGATATACAGATCCTGCACTGGGAACATATAATCCACCTGTCTTTTCTTCCATAGCCTTAATTAACTGATATCCATGCATAGGTTCAGAGATCAATAACTCCAGCAGAGCAAATTTAAATTCACCTCTCCCAAAGAATCGATGCCTGCCTTCCCCTCGTCCGCCTCGATGATCTCCGCGTGATCCTCCATGCCGGTGCTTTATAAATGTTCCTTCAAAATGAGATATATCTCTGTGCCCTGCAAAATGTCTCCACTCCATGTGTCTGTCTTGAAACTTCATCTGACACTCACTCCTTATTAACGATATATCGTAATAATATAGCGATATATCGTTATAGTCAACCCATCATTTGGCTTCTTACGCATATTGTTATGAGACAACTCGACTATATTTCAATCTTAGCTTAACTCATTCGTTAGTCCTCTACCCTTACAGTCAAACCGATGATCCTGTGATTAGCGAGGAAGAAGAAGTAGAATTAACAGCAGATGAACTGGATTTCGAGAACTATCTCGATCAATTGCTTGCGATTGCACAATACGAGGAAAAAGCTTTTTCAGCACTGCCGAGTATGTTGTACATATCCTCTTCCAATCGTAAGTCTCTGTTCCTTAAATTTAACAATACCGTAGTGCCTAACTATACGAAATATGTATCACAGCTGAAGCAGATCAAACCGGAAAATGCTGAGCTGCAAAAAATCCATACCAAATTAACTCGTGGAAGCTACAATCAGCTCGAAGGATACCTGTTGTATAAGCGCGCACTATCGAAGTACACCATTAACCGTACACTGCTTACCCAAGGGAATGCCAAAGTGAAGACCGCCAAGAATGGATTGAACAGTCTAAGGCAGAATTTGATGAATATGCTGAAAAGCTTGGCTAAGAATAATGACGTTTTATCTACTGGTATCTCCTGATTACATTCGGATTAAATAAAACGTTAATCTTATGATTTCACAAAAAAGAACGGTGATCCAATAAAGATCCCGTTCTTTCTGTATATATCTATTATGGTGTAGGTGATCCACCGTTTGCATTAATCGTCTCACCGGTAATGTAGCTGGATTCCTGACTCGCCAAGAATACATAAGACGAAGCCATTTCTGCAGGCTGACCCGCGCGTCCAAGCGGAGTTGTTGAACCAAATTCTGCGAGCTTCTCTGTCGGCTGACCGCCTACAATCTGAAGAGGGGTCCATACCGGTCCGGGTGCCACCACATTTACACGAATCCCCTTGCTTCCAAGCTGCTGAGCCAAAGCTTTGCTGAATGTATTAATCGCGCTCTTCGTTGTTGCGTAATCCAGCAGTATTGGCGACGGCTTATATGCTTGAATGGAGGATGTGTTAATAATGGAGCTTCCAGGCTTCATGTGCTTCACAGCCGCTTTGCACAGCCAGAACATGGAATACACATTCGTCTTAAATGTCGCGTCGAATTGCTCTGTTGTGAGCTCCTCGATCTGCTCCACATATTGCTGCTTCCCTGCGACATTCGCTAGGATGTCAATACCGCCAAGCTCTTTTACCGCACTCTCAATCAGCTTCACGCAATAGGCTTCATCCTTCAGATCACCAGGGATGGCGACGGCCTTCTGTCCTGCCTCTTCGATGAGCTTAACCACTTCTTTGGCATCAGATTCCTCTTCAGGAAGATAAGACAGTACAACATCTGCCCCTTCGCGTGCATAAGCAATGGCTGCTGCACGTCCAATTCCACTATCCGCTCCAGTGACGACTGCTTTGCGTCCTTTTAGACGCCCCGTTCCGCGATAGCTTGTCTCTCCGCAATCGGGAACAGGCTCCATCTTCGATTGAATGCCAGGCTCAGGCTGCTTCTGCTTCCACTCTGGTGTAGCCTTTGGATACTGTTTCGTTGGATCCTGCATCGTATATTGGTCTTGATTTGCCATTATTAGTACCTCCTTAAGTTACAACATTAGGATTTAGTAAAGGTGCAGCTCTCTTCTTTGTAACCGAAAATTCTCGATTTAAAACCATGCACACGGCGAACCCATATAAAAGATACACACATGAAAAAACCATCCCGCTTAGAACAAACTCAGCTGAGAGATGGTTTCCCAATCAATTCACATTAATTATGATCCACGTAGTGTCTGCATTATTTACGAGTTACAGTATAGCCACGATCCTGCAGCAGCTTCACGATACCGTCTTCACCAGCATAATGCGCTGCTCCTACGACGATAAAGTAATCTGCATCATCTTCTGCGGTTAAATATCCAATAATTTGGTCTGCCATTTTCAGATTACGGTCCACCAGCATGCCATTATAGTACTCTTCATTCGTCTTCATGCTATTCGTGATCTCGAGCAGAGCTTCATCGTTGCCTTGCTTCCACATCTCCGCCATTTGATCGATAGAATCATCTACCAGATGATAGTTATCAAGGACTGATTTCAAATTGGCTTCTTGCAATTCATTTGAGAATCCGCTTAATAGTTCCAGCTGGGATTCAAAGGACTCAAGCTCGATGATTGGCATCTTGCGTTCTACGGCCTTTTGCAGGAAATGAAGATCAATGCCGATCTCACCTTGATACCCGGATTCCATGGATTTAAGCTGTGACATCGTCATTTCAACAACCCACGGTTTATAACCATCTAACGCGTCTTTTTGCATCCCATTCTCAGCAAGGATAGCGCCAAGCTGCTCATACGTTTCGCTTGAGATATGATCCTTCAGTGTCGATCCGTCCTGATACATTCCGAGATCCAGCATCATTTTCTGCAGGGCTTCATCCTGTGCTTGCGTCAGGTCAATCTCTACTCCTAGATATTCCGAATCTTCGAACGCAATTTCATATGATGGGTCTAACGGATAGAAGCTGTCGTCTGCAATGTGCATCGATCCAACAAGATAGACCGTATTGTCACCGTTGCTCACTTCCCACAAGAAGCCCTTGCCACCTGTAGTTAGAATAATGGTGCGGGTTGCAGGATCCCATTCCACCTTGTAGCCAATCTGCTCACTCACCACTCGTACAGGAACATATGTAGTACCGTTTACGATCTTCGTCTTTGCATTCACCGTTAACTGCTCATTGTCCACAAGTACGGTGATCGTTCCCGTCGTATCGGATTGGACGAGTGTTGCATTCAGTGCTTTAAGGAGATCCTTCTGTGGTGCGTACGTAACGCCTTTTTCAATCAATGGCAGTCTGCTTGTAAAATCAATCTCATGTCCATTCACTTCAATATCCGTGGCAGGAACGGCGGCAGCTGCGGGAACTACAGGAAGTACCAGCATGCTTGCGGATAATAATAAGGCAATAATGGATGATTTCTTTCTCTTCATAGGTTACTTTCTCCTCAATCATAATATATTTGGAAATCCTGCAGATGCAGGATAAACCAGCTATAAGAAAACAACGGAATACGAATCTCAAACTTCCATTCAAAATGATGTATTGCTTCACCCTGCTTGAATAAAACACTTGTTAAACGAATTAACTGTGCATATCAATATACACACTATACACTCTGCTATGATCATCCGTCAACCATAATCTGGATTTTAGATTTTAATAGGCTTGGGATTAACAAAAAAAGAAGCACAGATTTCCCTCTGCGCTCCTTTTATTTTGAATGCTAAAATTTAATCAAAGCCTGCCCTCTAGCAGTACTTAAGTTCCGGTGTATCTCTCGACGCATTTCTTGCAATCTTGCTTGCCTACATCAATTACTCCATATCTTCTCTCGTATTTACGATATTCTGACGAAGCAGAGGGACAGCCTCAAATAATGCTTCCTGCTGCGCTGGAGTGATTCCATCCATAATACGGTGCTCTAAGGCTGTTATTTTCTGTCTGCACTCTAGATAGATAGCTTCACCTGATTCGGTCAGCTCAATTATTTTCTCTCGTTTGTCTTTACCGGGTATCTGACGGACAATGTCAAGCTCCTGAAGTCGATGGACTCTTCTTGTGATCGTGGGTTTCTCTACTTGATAATACGCTGAAATTGCGATGAGCGTGTCGGGTCCATTGTTTTTCAAATAATAGATAACCTGCCATAACGAATAGGAGAGCTCATAAGTGCTCATCAATTCATTGAGTTTCGTAATAATAGGCCGATAAAGACCAAGATAGCGCTGAAAAAAACCTTCCATCGTTCTCACTCCTACTTCGTGTATATCATAATCTAGAGCTTGGCTCTGTTAGATAATCAATCGGCTTGATATCAATTAAAACGTACTGATCTGATTTATTACAAACATTAATTATATCTTATTATGTAACCAAAGGTGTAATCAAATTGTAATCGTTATCAATATTATGAACGTGAAGGGGAAGACTCATATGAAAGCAGCTGTATGAGGTGCAACTAGATGCAAGTGCCGGTTCACCAAATGATCCTCTAAGCTGCGTAGAAAATGGAATATTAGACCATACTTATTATACCAGGATATTTATGTATAATCTGGATACAGAAAAAGATAGGGTACAGGGAACTTCTCTGTTAAGGAGGATTTAAAAAAATGCCTGTGTGGCTTCTATATTCTATACTGTCTGCCATTACCGCTGCACTTGTAGCCATCTTTGGCAAGATCGGCTTGGAGAACATCGACTCTAATTCCGCCACTGCAATTCGTTCTGTCATTATGGCAATATTCTTAGTCGGTGTCATTGCTGTACAAGGTAAGTTTGCTGAGGTCGGTGAAATACTGACACAGAAAAAAGCACTGAGCTTTATCGTTCTTAGTGGAGTCGCTGGGGCATTGTCATGGTTGTTTTATTTTCTGGCTCTCAAGTACGGCAAGGTGTCTCAGGTTGGTCCTATTGATAAATTAAGCGTAGTGGTCGCAGTCATCCTGGCTGTTGTCTTTTTGGGTGAGAAAATAACCTGGTTAAATGGTATGGGTGTCATTCTTATCGCTCTCGGGGCCATCCTTGTTGCAATCAAGTAAATAAAGGGCAGGTTCTAATAAAAAAACCATCAAACTATGATGGCTGTAAATCTCAATATAGATACGTCGAATTTTATATTAAGCTGTTCCATTAAATAGAAGATCGCATCTCACGATAATCACTAGGGGTTAAACCATAATGCTTCTTAAACAGCCTGCTGAAATATTTTACATCCTCATAGCCAATGAGCAGTGCGATTTCGCTTAGCTTGGCGGGAGATACGGATAAGAGCTCTTCTGCTTTTTTCATTCTTAAATCAGTGACAAATTCCACAAATGATCTGCCTGTTACCTTCTTAAATAGTTCACTAAGATGACCAGGATGAAGATGCAGATGATTCGCTACATGCTGAAGATTCACCTCTCTCAATGACACGGTTTCCATGAACGCTTTTGCTCGATCCACATGAGATTCCGGGCCTTGACTGACTTGAGCATGGTAGCCGGACATGATGGCATGAAGATAACGGAATAATGTTCCTTCCCTAATAAACCCGTCTCTATCTGCATCTAAGCTAGAATCGATATGGATCTCACCATCCGATCCGAGCATTCGAAATGTCCTGTCCATCCATCGATGTCCGGCAACGGCAGCGGAACGTAAACAAGCCAGCGTCGTTTCAAAGGTACATTCCGGATCCATGATCAAATTCTCATATAACTGTGAGGTCCATGCTTTTAGAGCGACAGGATCATTATCCAATAGAATGACACCCAGCCGGTTCTCTTCTTCTGGACTGATAATGTTTTTTCCACCTTTACGATGTACTATATCGCTGTAATCGATTATCTTATCGTCCAAGAGAGGGAAATACCGTAGAGCAAAGGCAGCATCTTCGTAACTCTCATGTGCATCTTCCAAGTCAGCTACGGACCTTCCCGCTGCCAGTCGTATAGTGCATTTAAGCAAGCTTTCTACACGTTCGAGCAGTCTTGACCATGTTCCGTACCGGGGTAACTCTGGACCATAATCAGCAGGGAAAAGGCAGACCAAGGCTTGTTGATGAATCAAATAGATACAGCTCGGCAATAAATCTTGAAGCAAATTTCGAAGTGCAAATAACAGTAGTGTCGAAGAATAGTTGGGTCCATTCCATCCGCTGGCTTCCAAGATGAATACCTTACAGCCTAAACTTGAATGATCTTTTATTTTGTTCACTGGCAAACCACTTGTTAAGGACTCGATTCCTTCTGTCACATCACCATGGATGATCCATCTAATGCATTTTCTTTCGAATTCCTCACGGGCCTGTTGTACATCCTTTCCCTTCTCAGCCCAGCGCTCCGTAATCCGGCGCTTAGCTTCAAGAACCGTGCGAATGATATCTTCAGGAGGACTAGTTTTGAGCAAATAATCCGATACTCCTTGACGAATTGCAGTTTGAGCATATGAAAAATCATCGTATCCAGATAATATGATCACTTCTAAATCGGGAAGAATGGTTTTAGCTTGTTCACAAAGCTGAAGTCCTGAGATTCCATTCATACGAATGTCAGTCAGTAGGATACTTGGACGCTCTTGTTCAAGTCGCAGAAGTGCTTCTTCTCCTGAAGCAGCGGGCTGAAGCAGCTCAAGTCCAAGCTCGGACCAAGATATAACACACGCTAATCCTTCTCTAATAATTTCTTCATCGTCAACGACGAGTACTTTCATATCGTTTCCTCCATAATCGGTATGGTGAAAGCAATTCGGGTTCCTCCGCCTTCCCTGCTGTCAATTTCGAGATGAGCATCAGGTCCGTAATGCAGCAAGAGACGCTCGTTCACATTTCTTAATCCGTAACTCCCCTCATTCACACGATCAGATATCGATTCATCCCTATGTTTAGGAGCTTCTATCATTTTGCGGACATCTGCCAAGCGATTCATGGACATTCCAGCCCCATCATCTAGGATTAGAAAACCCATTCGCTTCTGCTCCTGACGAACCATAATCAGAATAGAGCCCGGACCTTCCTTCTTGTTAAGACCATGAATCATCGCATTTTCGATTAATGGCTGAAGGAGCAGCTTGAGCATCCATTTGTTCTCTAGCTCCGGATCAACCATATACTGGATCTTAAATTTGTCAGGATAGCGAATATTCTGTACCCGGACATATTGGCGGATATGGTCTATCTCTTGCGAAACAGGACAATACTCCTTCCCTTGATTCAAGCTGATACGTAGAAATTGGCTAAGCCCCTCCACCATATCTGCAATTCTCTTCTCTTTGGCCATTAGTGAAATCCAGTGTATGGATGCCAAAGTATTGTATAGAAAATGAGGATTGATCTGCGCTTGAAGAGCATGCATATCCGCTTCTTTTTTACGTGCTTCTTCACGAATCAGATCCTGTTTGAGCTGCTCAATATGTGCTCCGAGCATGTTATAGCTCTGTCCGAGCTTACCAATCTCATCTTCGGTCGTAACTGTGAAATGGGGAAGCGGCTCGTGGGGATTAATCCGATACAAATGACGTGTAAGAAGCAGCAACGGTCGAGTAATTCTGCGTACGGTCGCCCAGGCCAAGCATGCGCTGATAAGAACCGACATAGCAACAGCAACCGCGGTAATGGTTAAGATGTAGCGGTTCTCTTCTCGATAGAGGTCATACGGAATAGAGCCTATCAATGTCCATCCCGTAGAAGGCTCACGCACATACATGATCGTCCTCTTCTCTTGCTTCTCTCCGTAAACAACAGAACCGTTATTTCCTTGGTTCAGCATGGATAAGAGTCCTGGATATTGATCTTCTATTCGTATTCCTAATTGGGTCTTATCAGGAGAAGATAGAATTACACCGTTTGAATCGATGAGTTCAATTCGACCGCTGCCCCTGGCAAAGTCCTTTTCAGCAAGTCGATGAGAAATATCCTTCTCGCTTAAACTGATAGACAGCCATCCAAGATGTTTATAGTTATGGATGCTACGGATGGGCCGCGTCAGAGTCATCACATGCTGTTCTCCGGCGTAATTTAAAATTCGATATACGGGAGACCAGTGCTTTTCTCTTATTGGGGTCAATTGTTCCTCGGGTGTATCCGCTTCATACCAATTAGCCGTAGTCAAATCAGCAGAGAAGTGTTCGGGTTTAATCACAATACTTGCGATATAAGATTTAGAGGCGGCAAGATTGGTCATTCTGCCTATGATCTCTTGCCTCTCTTCTTCTTGATCCTCGTTCTGCACAAGATAATCTTGAATATCCCGCTCACCAATCAAATAGATAGACAAATTGTCTACATCCTGCAGCATAAATCTCAAATTGGCTTCGAGCTGTTTCAAATAGTCAATCCCCGACAGCGTCGCTTTTTCTTCGGAAATGCGTGCCGCTGTATCAAAGGCAAATAAACCAAGCACCACGAGGGGGACAATGATCGAACCAGCAATGAGCACGGACAGCTTGCGCTGTAATGAGGATCGCAGCCAGCTCCTCAAGGATCTACCCCTCCTTCATGATGCGGTTATTGGTTAACCCTTGACTGCTCCGGCTGTCATTCCTTTCATCATCTGCTCCTGAAACAACAGATAGAGGAGAACCGTTGGGATAATAGACAATGTCATGGCAGCAAGCGTAAGTCCATAATCAGTCTGATAACCGTCGGCAAAATTGGCGATGGCTAATGGAAGTGTCTTGAGTTCTGTCTTATTAATGAACACCAAGGCAAAAGAAAAATCGTTCCATGCATGCAAGAAGCTAAGAATTGTTACCGTAGACAAGGCTGGCAGTGACATAGGAAGCATGATGCGAAAAAATAATCCCCATAGCCCTGTTCCATCCATAAAGGCTGCTTCTTCAATATCGCGAGGAATACTGGTCAAATAAGCAGTGAGTATGAAGATGGCCGTTGGCAGCGCAAAAGCGGTGTAAGGTAAGATTAGAGCCCAATACGTATTTAATAGAAGCATTTGCTTCATCAGAATGAATAAAGGAACCAATGTGCTGTGTATTGGAATCAGCATACCGATAACAAAAAATGCAAGCATGATGCCTTTCCACCGAAAAGAAAAGCGAGCGAGAACAAATGAGGCAAGTGCGGATATAAACAAAGTGAGTGCCAAGGAGCCCATGGATACTATCATTGAATTATTGAAGGCATTTCCAAGGTTGGAGCTCTCCCAGGCGACAGAGAAATTCTCCCATCTCCAGACTTCCGGAAGTCCAAAGGGTCTGTTATAGAAATCTTCATTGGTCTTAAATGCACTGGTAACAAGCCATACAAAAGGATACAACGTCAAAATTCCATAAAGAAAAAGCACGAACCAGAATAAGGATCTTCCTATTCTACGAAACATAGAGGAACCTTGGGAAATGGCAGGTGTTGAACCTGCAATGTTCGGCTGCATTTGTATGCCTCCCTTCAATTCTATTGGCATGAATTAAATTTGCAAATGTATTTTGGCCTATACTCTTTATCTGTAAAATGTAGATTACACCGATGATTCTCTCTTTCTAGAAGCGAGCCACTGGCTTGTTCCAATCAATAAGAGACTGATCAGTACGATCGTTGTGGAAATAGCACTCCCGAAACCGTACCGATAGGTCGTAAAGGTGGAGTTATACATGTAGGTTGCCAGCAATTCTGTGGTATGTGCGGGTCCGCCCTTTGTCATGATGTAGACGAGATCAAAAGATTTCAAGCTTCCGGATATACACAAGATGACAGCCACCTGCACCGTGTTTTTTATCATGGGCAGGGTAATACTCCATATTTTTCGAAGCCCCGTTACTCCGTCAATCTTGGCTGCATCATGAATTTCACTCGGGATATTCTGAAGTGCCGAGACGAAGATGATTAAATACAGTCCGACAAAGCTCCATAGTAATGGTGGAACGAGCGAATATATCGCAATTGCCGGATCTGACAGCCATTCCATCTTCCAATCCTCCAGATTTAACGCATCCAGGAGAAAGTTTAAGATACCGATCTGGGGATGATAGATATACTGCCAGATCATACCAATAACAACCGTCGACAAGACCATAGGTAAGAACACGGCTGACCGTAAAAACTTTTGCAAAGGGCTGCTCTTATGCAGCAGGACGGCCAAGACCAGCGCAAGGGGAATTTGACCAAAGACAGAGGCAAGGACAAAGATAATGTTATTTTTTAGCGCCCGCCAAAAGATCGGATCTCTAAAAATTTCTGCGTAATTCTGAACCCCGATATAGACCGCGTCTCCTATCCCAGACCAGTCAAAAAAACCGTAGTACGCTGACCATATCACGGGTACGAACACAAATAGAGCATATAGAATAACCGCTGGAGCGAGTCCTATAAGAATAAAGCGGCGATTTCGCAATGCATTCATGGCTTTGACACTCCCTTTAAATGAGAATACCCCTCCCCTTTCGGGAAGGGGATTATTCTATTTTCCGATGGCTGCAGCCTGTGCTTCCTGAATTTTACGGGCAACCTCTTCCGGATTTCCGTTCATCAGCAGCTCCTGCAAACTATTGTTTACCACTTCGGTTGCGGCTGAGCCAAACTTGGAATCATATACAGGCGTAATTTTTACATCCTGCATCAGCTCGTACAGCTCTACAAAAAGCGGATGAGCTTTACTTCGATCCAGTTCAACGTCATAGCTGACGAGTGTGCTGCTCTCAAGGGTTGCTTTTTGACCTTCTGGCCCGGCTAACTCATAGAATAATTTCATGGCTGCTTCTTTTCGCTCGCCCGTCAGTTTTTTGCTTACACCAAGGCCTGTGCCGACGACACCAGCGGTCACATTCTCCTCGCCTTTTCCTCCTTCGATCGGAGGCAATATCGTGATATGCGTATTGTTCAGCACTTCTTCAGGGGCATTATTCACCAGGTTAGCCAGTGCCCATCCACCATTGATCACCATCCCCGCTTTGCCTTGAAAATAGAGCTGCATCATTTGCGTCTCATCTATGCTGTTAAAGCCATCCTGAAAAGCACCTGAGTCTCCGAGATTCTTAAGCACGCGTAGTGCTTCCACAAACTCTGGATCTGTAAATTCAGCACCGTCCTGCTCAATGGCTGATAAGAACCACTCCGTTCCTGTAATTCGGTCAGCAAGTGTGCTGAATAGCGTAGACTGGACAACCCAGTTGGCCTTATTGCCCAGCGCAATCGGAATAACATCCTTCTCATTAAATGTCTGAATCGCTGACTCCAGTTCCGCCCAAGTTGTTGGCACCTTGACCCCGTGCTCATTGAACAATGCCTCGTTATAATAAATAAAAGAGCTTGGTGCTAGGTTCATCGGTACAGAGTAAATATTTCCATCCACGGTATAGCCGTCAAGAGCATTAGGAATGAACTTATCCTTCCACTCCCGATTATTGTCTAGCTCTTCGTTAATGGGCTGAAGCAGATTGCCCTTAACAAATTCCTTGGTCATAGCATCTGGCCACATTACAAATAGATCGGGCATTTCATCGGCGGCAGCTACTGTACGCAGACGTGTACGAAGTCCATCTGATGGAAGACCCTCATCGATGACTTCAATGCTGGGATGATCTGCTCGAAATTGATCAATAATACCGCGCATCGCTACTGCCTTGGCATCCTGACCTGTCCAGTTGTGCCATATCGTAATGGACACCTTTTCTGAGTCTTCGTTATTTCCGCTCGTTCCACTTCCTCCACCGCATCCTGCGACAACTACCAAGATAAGCAAACACAAGCTTAGGACAATACTCCATTTCTTCATGTATGGCTAACCCCCTTAAATATGTTAGTCTCATTTTAATAGAAGCGCTTACATCTGATAAGGAGAATAACCTCGGTAAGAAGGTAGAAAAATTACGGATAAAAATAAACCGCGATGAACGCGGCTTGAAATTTGGATGACTTCTCTGTATCGTTTCTTCCTTATAAAAGATTGAACAGCTCTTCAGGATTAATAAATCTAATAAGCTCATCCAGCACCGGTGAGGCATACCAATCCTGATCAAATAAACCCTGACCATATTTAATGGTATGGATTACCGATCCAGCCGACAGATAGATGTTATGATGAACTTCTATTCGTGTACAATAAAGTTTGGCCAATTCACATGGAAGAAAGTTTACATATGATTGAAATTGCAGTACTGCTCTTTGTCGGAGTACTGTCCTCTTTATGCGGAGCTGTCGTTGGACTGGGCGGATGTTCAAGAGTTAACAGTTCACTGTAGCCAGCATAGCATAAGGACAAAAATATAGGTTGGAATGATCCAACCTATATTTTGAACACTAATGTGATGGAGTAGGGTTAGTCATCTAATCTCTGCTGTATTGGATCTCACATGCATCATTTCTTATTTGGTCTAAAATTATTAAATATGTAGGAATTGATCTCATTCGATTTGATATCTTGCTCGATCGTATCCTGCTCTGATCTGATCTGTTCATTTCTATGTATCGCTAATTGACTAATCATTAAGGACTTAAGATTCTGTTTTGCAGACTTCGTCACTTCTTGCAGCTCGGCTAAATAAAGTGGTTGTTCTCCGCTATGCTTGATATGCTGGATTACGGCTTCAAGCTGTAGATCTTCCCCAAGATGAAGGGAGATTCTTTCATTTCTTTGTAGTCCGAGAACTGATCCGGCAGCAAACAAGATCTCGCTCATGCTCAAATTTTTCACCTCGCATAAGGAGTCTGTTTCTTCATTCAGGGATCCAGCCTCATCTGTCTTATTTATTCTTTCAATCGTGCATGTTAGATGCTGTACCGGCAGCAGCACTTCTTTACGACGCTGAAAGAATCTTCTTTGAACCGGCGGAGGAAGAATACATAATACATGTTTACGATAGAACCCGATGGGATAGGTATCAAAGGTAATCAATCCTTCTGCATAAATGGTGATGCCCACGGATTCCCCGAGAGAGATGTTCTTGTTCTCATTTAGTGCAATTTCAAACACATCTCCATCAATATACGTAATACGCCCTCCGAATGTATGATCCTGAGCCCGAATCATCACCATACTCTCCAATAGAACAAATTCACTGATCTTGTCTATTAACATTGTTAACCCTTCCTCTCGCGATCAGGACATAAAAAAGCACACATTTACCAATTAGGTGAAATGCATGCTCCTCATTGATTCTATTTATATCGGCATTTTGAACCTATTCATGAAATAATTCCGTCCCTAAGTTCCACAAAAGGTCTGATAAGAACAATCTTTCGGAGGCAACACAGCATACTCTTCTTGTTCCTTGGTATAGGCGTAAGGGTCAGATAGAACCTCCAGCAATTGCCCCATCACCGACAGATCCTCATCCTCCACGGCTGCCTCCAGCGCTTCTTCTACTCTATGGTTCCGAGGAATGACAGCAGGATTACTCCTCTTCATTAAAGCAAGAGATTCTTCGCGGCTCTGATCTTGTCGCTCAAGACGCTTCTGCCATTTGGAATGCCATTCCTTATATTCTGTCGTCTCAAACATCATTTGACCGACCTGTTGATCCAGAGTTAATGAACGGAAGGTATTCGTATAATCCGCCTTATGCTGCTGCATCATCTCTAACAGCTCGGCAATTAATGTTTCATCTTCCTGTTCTTCATTATACATTCCCAGCTTGGATCGAAGTCCCGACAGCCACGTCTGGTGAAATAAGCTGAAGTACGCTGATAACGTCTCTTCGGCCATCTTCACGGCTGTCGATTCATCCTTATCTAGCAGGGGCAGCAGCGTTTCTGCAAAACGCGCCAAATTCCATGCTCCGATCTGCGGCTGATTCCCATATGCATAGCGGCCCTCTCGATCGATGGAGCTGAATACGGTTGCGGGGTCATATGTATCCATAAAAGCACACGGACCATAATCAATCGTAATTCCGCTCACTGCCATATTGTCCGTATTCATAACCCCATGAATAAAACCAACCAGCTGCCATTTTGCGATGAGCTCAGCTTGTCGTTCCACCACTTTTTTTAGGAGCTGCAAATATCGCCCCTCATCCTGCTCAATATCAGCATAATGCCTAAGTAAAGTGTAATCAGCCAGCGTCCGCAGATCCTCAATACTGCCCCAGTTCCTTACGTACTGAAACGTGCCCACACGCAGATGACTATCTGCTATACGGGTGAGAATTGCACCAGGCAGCACAACCTCGCGATATACAGGTTCTCCTGTGGCGACGACTCCCAGACTGCGGGTTGTAGCTATGCCAAGCCCATGCATGGCCTCACTAATAATGTATTCACGAAGCATCGGTCCGAGCGCCGCTCGACCATCGCCACCTCTGGAGTAAGGAGTCCGGCCCGCACCTTTCAGTTGAATATCTACACGATCCCCTTCAGGCGTTATTTGTTCACCCAACAGAATAGCACGGCCGTCCCCAAGCATATTGAAATGTCCAAATTGATGACCTGCATATGCCTGGGCTATGGGGAAAGCTCCTTCAGGAATGATATTTCCTGCCAGTAGAGCTGCTCCTTCTTCACTGTTTAACAAATCTGTATTCAATCCCAGTGATTGCGCAAGCGGCTTGTTCAATATGACCATGCTTGGAGCTTTAACTTTAGTAGGTTCTGTAGGTCGAAATAGCAGATTCGGCAATCTAGAGTAGCTATGATCGAAATTCCAGCCTTCGTCCTTGCCTGATTTAATATTTGTCATCATATCTCCTATATTCTTAATGTATTTTAAAAGAAAGTTATTTCATATTCCTGTATTGTTTGCCGCAAGAAAAAACTTATCCGCAGCACGTATCAGATTAATTGTTTCGATTAATGATGTAGTCCAATAAATGCTTCAGAAAATCGGTCTTTCGCGGCATTTCATTTAGAGCTTCTATAGCGTTACAATAGTGGTCCCACATCATTTTACTGGCACCCTCCTTGCCGAGGACAGTGACAAAGGTGGAGTTATTGTTCTCGACATCCTGTTGGACCGGCTTTCCTAGAGCCTCCACATCACCTTCTGCATCAAGCAGATCATCCTTGATCTGGAAGGCAATACCCGCATGGTATGCATATTTTTTAAGCAGATTCATTTCGGCTTCATCCGCCTTAGCAAGTATAGCCGGCATCACCAGGGAGGCTTCAAATCCAATTCCTGTTTTGTAGAAACAAATCATATCGAGCTCAGCAAGGGTCAGCGGCTTCCCCTTGGAATTCAGGTCCATCGCTTGCCCCATACAAATCTCTCCTGCTTTTTGGGATGAATACTGTATCAGCGAGAGCACCGAAGCTGGATCAAATTGATGCAGGGAGGCTTGCTCCTCAGTGGCTTTTTGAATCAAGAACAAACCGGTTAACTCAGCTGTAGCGCTGCTATGCACCTCATGCAGTGTAGCCCGGCCTCTGCGGGTTGGTGCATTATCCTGTGATGGAAGATCATCGAAGATCAAGGAAGCCGTATGCATATACTCCAGTGATCGAAGGAGCGGGATAATGGATGGATACTCTAGACCATATTCATTTACACCCATAACCCAGGCTAGTAGCGGGCGCAGACGTTTGCCTCCTCCTTCAAGACTATAGTTGGCAGCATCGATAAGCGGCTCCTTCATCGAAGAGATTCCTTCAGGCTTCGTAATTTCAAGCACACGATTGATCTCGTTCTGAGCTGATTTCAGTGTCTCTAGAAACTTTTCTTTCTCGGATTGATCATGCTTCATGACGTTCAGCATCTCATCTCGCAGCAATTTATCGAAGAAGTCGACGTCCTCTGCTTTATCCACCATATACTGAATGAGCTTGTTAAACTCAGGATGTCCGGATGAAAAAATCTGCATGATTTCGTTGTATTTAAGTTGACCGACACGTTTCTTGCAGCGTTTGAGACCATTGATGGCACGATCCAATATCACTTCTCTAGTCTTCGGATCAGAATCGTATACATTATGAATCAGGTTCGAGATCACGGCCCAGTATAATTCAAAGGGATTAACTAAATCCGGTCTTTTATCCCGGTGGGTTAAATAGTACGTGTAGGGCGTAACTGCTCCATCCTCCAAGTCTTCGAACATATCCGCGAAATCATCCGCAAGCTGATTATAAATTCCATAGTAGAAGGTTCGATAATCAAAGCCTTCATCCTCAGGTGCACTTATGACTGAACGCACAATGAGCCGGGAGGAGGCAGATTTGAGAATAACCGGAAGGTACAGCTCTTCATTGGTGTAGCTTGTGTGCTCAAGGCTTTTTATACGGTCAATGTCCTGAGCTTCAAAGAACACATAGGATTGTTCAAAAAAAGTGTTTATCTTCTCAGGGCTTTGATAATTCTTAATATACTCAAATGCGTCCTTAAGCTCAGAATGAATAAATTCCATCAGTGCTGCATTCGCACCGGACCATTCTTGAATAGAGAGTTCAGGGACTTTTCCAGTAAGCAGGGCCGTTCGAATGAATTGAGAGTACCTTTCCTTCTCCTGTGCGCTTAACGTCTCGGAATCCAGGAGATCGTCAATATATGGATAAGTCAGACCATAGGAATACCCAAGTCTTATCGCCTCATCAATTCTCCTTGCACGTTCTGCAGCCTGCGTATCATCGCCTATATCATCCAGAACATGCATGACAACGCCAAATATAATCTTAATCAGCTTGCGCTGAGCCTGCTCGGCATTCATCTGCTCAGGGATGTGGGAGGAGACGCTCCCCAGCTTGTTCATTACCCAGATGGCTGCCGGTTCTACCCCTTCCTTCTGAGCCCAACGATAAAAAGAAGCCAGGCTCACAAATTCAGGCTGTGTCTTCGCCTTCTCATTACTGCGCTTAGGCTCTATCAAATGACGTTTAATCATGGTGACCATCTGCTGCACCTTGCGCTCGGTATGAGGTGAATTAAGGTACTTACCCATATCTCTTAAGTGAAAATACGACACACTACGATCTAAGTAATCATCTAGTTTACCGGTTATGTTCAAATAAGCAAGGTATTTATGATAATTGCTTGCGTCCATCTTCTGTTTGTCATTTGCAAAAAAAGACCAAATTGAAGGTCGATGAATATGTTTATTCTTCCATACTTTGAAATCATCCGTCAGCGCAGTTACATAACTCTTATCCGATACCTGCTGTGCTAACAGTTTAAAGTACTCGGCCGCCTTCTGTTCGGATTGCAGGTACCATGCTTCAGCTTGACTTGTATGTTGCTTAATCATTTGTTGTATGACCTCAGTTTCTGTTTTTAGATAAAAATAACTCTGGATATCATCATTTCTCTTTGTTCCTATACGTATTACGGACCGATGGGTTACAAATGTCTTATTTATTCTCATGAAGTAAGTAACTTGAGGAATAATACTTACTGTAAATTAACATCCTTTTCGTGAAAATACAAAAAAACCTGGCTGTCTGCCAGGTTCGCATGCCTGCGTAACATTTATGAAGTATAAGTCATTATTTAATGGAAATCGCATATTTATCGCGAGCCGCTTTGGTCGCTTCAACCATATGTTTAAGTGATTGAACCGTTTCTTCAGTTCCTCTTGTTTTTAAACCACAGTCGGGATTGATCCAGAATAATTTAGGATCCAGCACTCGCAAAGCTCGATCAATCATGGAGGACATTTCTTCGACTTTTGGAACACGCGGGCTGTGGATATCGTAGACCCCAAGTCCAATTCCCAGCTTGTAAGTATTATCCTCAAAGCTATGAATAAGCTCACCATGACTGCGTGATGTTTCGATCGAGATCACATCTGCGTCCATGTCTTCAATTGAATCAATCATATCATGGAACTCGCAGTAGCACATATGAGTATGAATCTGGGTTGAGTCCTTCACCGTACTTGTGGTCAATCGGAAAGCCTTAACTGACCATGCCAAGTATTCTGCTTGCTCTTCTTCCTTTAATGGGAGACCTTCACGAACTGCAGGCTCATCCACTTGAATCATCCCAATGCCAGCCAGTTCCAGTGCTTCAACCTCTTGTCTTAGTGCGTAAGCGAGCTGATAAGCAATCTGCTCTCTTGAAATGTCATCTCTCACAAATGACCAGTTCATAATGGTAATCGGACCCGTCAGCATCCCCTTAACAGGGCGCGATGTTTTGGATTGGGCATACTTGGTTTCTTTTACCGTCATCGGTTCTTCAAATCGGATGTCCCCGAAGATGACGGGCGGCTTCACGCAGCGGGAGCCATAGGATTGTACCCAGCCGTTCTGAGTGAAGGCAAATCCGCCAAGCTTCTCACCGAAAAATTCAACCATGTCTGTCCGTTCGAATTCTCCGTGTACAAGCACATCCAGTCCAATCTCTTCTTGCAGATGGATCCAAGTATCGATCTGCTCCTCAATGAAGCCTTCATACTTGCTATCGCTCCACTCGCCCTTACGCCAGAGTCTGCGAGCTTTCCGTACTTCAGCCGATTGCGGGAAGCTGCCAATCGTAGTTGTCGGAAGTAATGGCAAATTCCATTTATCCTGTTGAAGCAAGTGACGCTTCGAGAATGGCTGACTTCTCTCTGGGTTGGCGGAACTAATGGCTGCGACCTGCTGACGAATATCGTTACGTTTGCGATCTGGTGACTGTTCCAGCGCATTTAGAGCCAGATCACAATCGGTAAGCTCTGCTTGGATGGCCTCGCTTCCTTGATTGATCCCCTTGGTCAGAAGGACCAGCTCATTCAGCTTCTCGTCGGCAAAGGCCAAAGCGCCTTTTAATTCGCTCGCAAGCGCTGTCTCGCTTGCGAGCGATACCGGCACATGAAGCAAGCTGCAAGAAGATTGGAGTATGATACGATCCTCAGATACCCATTTGTTGATTACTTTGAGTTGTTCAAGCTTGTCACGCAAAGAGGCTTTCCAAATTCCGCGCCCATCAATAATGCCAGCTCCAAGCACTTTGTCTTGAGGGAATCCATGTTTTTCAAGCGACTTCACATTACCTGAATATCCATGCACCAGATCAAGTCCAATACCGTGAACCGGCAGCTGAATGATATCCTCGTAGTTCTCAACGGATTCGAAATAGGTTTGCAGCATGATTTGGAGCTTAGGCGCTGCAGCTGCAAATGTACTATAGATCTTCTGTAGTCGCTGGATATCTAGTGAGGACAGCTTGGTCACAAGAATCGGTTCATCCAACTGTACCCATTCCACGCCTTCATCTGACAACTCCTGGAGAATTTGATTATACAAGGGGAGCAGCTGATCGAGATAGTGATCCAGCTCTTCTTCCTTATAGCCTTTGGACAGCTTCAGCAAGGTAAGGGGTCCAATAATTACCGGCTTCCCTTCAATTCCGAGAGCTTCCTTCGCTTCTTTGTATGCGATGAGAGGTTTATTTTCTGTAAGTGTTGGAGCTGCTCCGTCCAATTCAGGAACAATATAGTGATAATTGGTATTGAACCATTTTGTCATTTCACTCGCTGTCGCTTCTTTCGTTCCACGAGCGATTCCATAATAAACGGATAGTGGCACGGTGCCGCCATCGTATGTAAAGCGCTGAGGCATGATACCAAACATCGTTGCCGTATCCAGCACTTGATCGTAATAGCTGAAGTCACCGACAGGAATTAGGTCAATCCCTTGTTCTTTTTGTTTTCTCAAATGACTCAAGCGAATCTCACGTAATTGTTCATGAAACGCTGCTTCTTCAAGCTTGCCCGCCCAGTAAGCCTCCAGTGCTTTTTTCCATTCTCTCTGAGCTCCAATTCGTGGATATCCTAATATGCTGCTCTTAACCATCTCTTAACACTCCTATCTGACAAATTGTTAAACAAAAGATATCACGGTTAAGAGGTTATAGTGTAACTGTAATAAACTATACCTGGTTATAGCCTGCGGCTATAGCAAACATCAGAGAGAAGTCATTATTCGTCAAGTAATGTTAATCGAAATTGTCGAATAATAAGCGTAGTGTAACGACAAAAATATGGATATAACTATGTCGAAACACGAAATATATTGGGCCTAACGTGGTTATATTAAGCTAGGTAAATGATCGATGAGGAACTTAACAAGGAGGCAATAATTCATGGACAGCACGAAGGAATATGTAAAGAAATTAAACGAAAATGCCGAAAAACAGCGTCATAACAAAAACAACGGTAAGGGTACTCCTGGCGATAAGCTCCCATCCAAGCAGCACAGCACCAATAAATAACGACATCATTTCATCGCTGTTTTTGTCGTAGGATCTTCTTGATTAGCGACTGACTGATTCATGACTAGACCTATAGAAAAAAGCCTGACAAGTCAGGCTTTTTCAATCATTCAAGATCAATCCATACTGAAGATAGCATCAATTCTTTCTTTAGCACCTTCCCATGATTCCATAACAGGTACTTTATACTCCTCCAGTGCCTTAAGATTCCATGGATGGGGGATACATAGAACCTTTTTCCCTCGCTCTATGGCGGGCAATAGATTATGCATACCGTCATCGATGAGTAGATCATACTCAATCAAAGACTTTCTTTTACATACAAACAGCTGCTGCAATGAAATGAAGGGCATATGCTTCTGCAGCCAATTCCACTTCTCAGCTGCCGATGAAGGGTCCCCTGCTGTCACTATAATCAGATCGTATGCTTCATCAAGCTTTTCCATTTCGGCCACAACATGATCATCAAATAACTCCAGCTCTTCATAAATTCGCGGCCGGTTAAAGAATACATCATGGGTACTGTCTGGATGGCGCAGGTGATCCGTGTTCCAGTCAATCATGTCTTCATAACGTAGTGGATGTGTCGGAAAATCGTTGTTGTTATGAAATATTGCTCTTCTGATGAAATGACATATCGTATCGTCCATGTCTACTGCTACAACTGGCTTCGTCATAGATCCTCCTGCTTTTGGCTCAAATCTCAATATTGCTAATTCAATTTATTGATACATTAGACAAGAGCGTTTGTCAAATTACAAACGATTAAGGGTTACATTGCACGGATGGCATTGACGATTCCTTTCCAAATGAATTCAGCTTCAGTACTGGTGATATTCAAAGGTGGGTAAATAATTAACGCCCCATTAAAAAAGTTTCCTAATATTCCTTCGCGTCTCAAATTTGCGCTGAGTCTTCCTCCCCACTCCATTGAAATTCCACTTTTGGTATGTGGATCTACAAACTCAATGCCAATCATCAGGCCTTTCCCTCTAATGTCTAAAATATAGGGGTGTCCTTCGAGCTCGGAACGCAGCCGGGTCAAAATCTGCATACCTTGCAATTGAGCGTTTCTCACGAGCTGTCCCTCTTCTATCATATCAAGCACTGCTAATGCGGCCTCACAGCCGACCGGGTGACCGTTTTGCGTTGATCCATGGAGAAATACTCCTCCTCTGCCAAACATGGAGTCTCTCAACTGTTCGGAGAAGAGTGCTGCGCCCATGGGAAAGTAGCCTCCAGTCAAACCTTTGGATAAGAGAATGATGTCAGGATTTATTAGGTAATCATGAGAAGCAAGCCAGCTTCCTGTCCTTCCTAGCCCAGTCGTGACTTCATCCACAATGAGCAAAATACCATGTTCTGATGTCAATGCTGCCAGCTCTTGAATGAATGCCTTGGGCATAGGAACTGCACCATTAACCCCTTGAACCAGCTCTACAACGAATGCAGCGATGGAATCACCACCATGCTCCTGTATAATACTTCGAAGCTCCTGCAGACTGGTTGCTGATCGTTCTGCTTCTTTTTGCTCATTATGATGATAGGGAGACGGGATAGAATAGCAGCCTTCTAGATCAGGGCCGAAGGAGGCTTGAATGCCCATATGGGTTACCGACCCCGACCCAAAGGTTGTCCCATGGTAATTCCCTTCGATACTAACAAATTTCGTGCGCTGAGGCTGCTGCTGAGTGATGAAGTATTGGCGGGCCAGCTTCATTGCTGTCTCTACTGCACCAGATCCATCCATAGTAAAGAATGCCATGCTCATCGGCTTGCCTGCAATCGAGATCAACCGTTCGGCAAGGGTTGCAGCAGCAGCGTGATTCTGTTCGCAGGTCGATGCATAGCTCAAACGCTGAAATTGCTTGCAAATGCGATCAATGATCCGAGAATTTCCTAGTCCGATTGAGGGAACTGCGGTTGTTAGATACATGAATTTGTTCCCGGCTTCGTCATATACCCACGAGCCCTCCCCTCTATCCAGCATCATAAATGGCGGAAGGGACTGCTGATCCACTGGTGGCATATAGGTAAAGGGATGCAGGAATGGATATGTTAATTGGGTTGATTTATACATTTTATCTCAGCTCCTTGAAATGAAAGGCATAAAAAAACTGAACTCCGAGGAGAGGAGCTCAGTTATACTGGTGCAAATAGCAAGGCTGGCTTGTCTCCTTGACGCTCTCTCCTCTCAATTGTCCGATGAGATCGTGGTAGCGGACTGACTGGCGCCTTCATCCACCTGCCGCAAATTAAACAGAAGAAACACAGCTCCTGTAATACCGACCAGAGCCGATAAAATGAGGAAGAATGTAGGGAATCCTGAGTAATCAACAACGGTACTAAGCAGGGTCTGCGTTCCGGCCAGCATTAACGTAAATAATAAAGATTGCATGGATAATACCGTAGCACGCCGATTGGATGGGATCATCCGATTCAGCATGGCAGCGAGCGCTGGCCGCAATGCAGAAGAGCAGAAGCCCATCACAAATAAAATAACAATTCCCCATACTACAGGAGCCAATCCTGCGGCAGCCAAGCACAAAGTCATAATCAAGGGCAGCAGCAGCAAAATTAAAGATTCCTTGAGTTTCTTTGTCAATCGATGGGATAAGGCGGACCCTGTAATACTGGCGACACGAAGGAGCAGGATAATTGCACCGACCCAGCCAATAGGAATATCACTGGTAAGAACATAGGGCTGAATGAAGAAAAATATTAGCATAAAAGTAGGTAGGGAAAGAACCGTCGAAAAAAAGATGAAATTACGCAGCGTTTTAAATTGAAGACTTAAATGGAATGCCTCCTTTAAATCAGCGGAAATTCCTTTATTTTCCTGGGAGGGTTGTCCTACAGGAGGCTCACGAAATTTAAATAACAGAAATCCACCCACTATACATGCCAGGCCACTCCATAGGAAGGGCTGAAGCATCGTATAGCCTGCCAGCAGGCTTCCAATTAGTGCAGCTGCAGCCTGAGTTCCTTGCACAACAGCCGTATAGCGGCCCATAATTTTGGCGTATTCCTCCTCACGGCCGGCACTCTTTAATCCGTCATACAGAACTGCTACATCCGTCCCACTGAAGAAGGTCTGTGCTACACTCCACAAAATATGAATTAATAATAGCAGGGGAATCCAGGAAACTAATCCATATAGTATCGTCAAGATACCGAAGGCAACGGATCCAATGAACAAAGACACCTTGCGTCCATATCTGTCTGCAACCGCTCCCGCAGGAACTTCAGCAATGGCTGCTATGACAAAACCAACTCCTTGCATGATCCCGATAAGTCCTAGACTCATTCCCCTGACCTGCTGCAAAAAAATGATCCACATGGGCAGCCACAGCAAAAAATTAACAAGTACGGTATGTGCAAAGAATCTTCCAAGCTGGAACGTGATTGGCAGTGGAGCACGTGCAGATTCCATTATTAAACTTCGACCTCCCTCTTCTATCATTCATTAGTTTGAGATGAAGCAAATAAATATTTAGTTTAATTGTGAAATATTTCTATATTATTCGTCAAGCCATTTTACCATGGTATTATGGAGAATTCCTTCGCGCTCATAGTTCAAGACAATCTCTGACTTCCGCAGTGTATTGCGTGCCAATTCACGGACCAGGGCTTTGTGATTCGTGACAGGACGATCATCAATAGATCGAATGATATCTCCTGCTCTAAGACCTGCTGCTGCCGCTGGGCTTCCTTCAAAGCAATATAAAACCCGGTTTCCATCACTTATTCCTGTGCTTAGAATTCCGAGACGGCGATGTCCGAACAGGGCCTGGCGAATATCGCTTCCCAGTTCCACCACACTTTTTAAATTAAATAACGTTCTTGTCCATGTCTCATCCATCAGATCCTTAACAAACAAATCATCCGGTTCTTGACCGAATCCACTGACTTCGACACGGACAATAACATATGGGGTAGAGCTCTGAAGGTAAAAGGTGGTGATGAGCGGATACTCTTTCCCTGAAATCTCGTAAGCATGTCTCCACTGGAGTGATTGATTCGTTGTTAGTACATGGATTTCAACCCGATTAGTAATACCTCCGTATTCCATAACAAGTTCATCTCCATGCTGTACACCGCTGTCTGCAAAGAAGGATAGGTACCCTTCTAAAGTGGACAAGTAGCCCCAGATTTCCTCTTGATCTCCCATTATATGAATCTCATTTCGGAAGCGGGTTGACGTGTTCAATCATATTCCCTCCTTATCCGCAGCCATACTTCGTTCTCTCTTCAGTCTTTGCAGCTCTTCCTTCGTCTTCGCATCGACAAAGCCTGTGAATTTCTCGTCGTAGGACAGATGAACTTCCGTTTCATAAAGCTGCCGATCTCTTGCGTACAGCACCTTGATTGGTGCCGGATTGTTATATTGCTTGGACAAAGCAACAACCAGTGCTTTATGGGTGTTGACTTCAGCTCCATTCACAGTAAGAATGACATCACCACTTCTAATTCCTGCCTTGTAAGCCGGACCTTGAGAAAAAGCTTGCATGATGTAATTACCTTTACCCGCACGTAATCCGGTTTCTTTCTCATAAATTTCCGAGTGTCCTGTATTAGTGACTCCGAGTCTTGGGTAGCCGAACAAATTCAGCCTTAAATCCAGCCCAAGTTCAAGCACACATTTCAAATTCGTGAGTGATCTTCTCCACCCGGTCTCCATACACTCTCTGAGCCATAAACCATGTCCTTCGTTCCCATATCCTTCAACTTCTACGGTAAGTATCACAAAAGGGCCTTGCTGTTCTATCAAAAAAGTAGTTTGCAAATTATACTCGACTGTATCGCCGTTAGACAGAATAGAGACATAACAATCCGATAGCTTGTACATGTGTGGAAATTGAGAAGCTATACATTCCGTTTCATTTTCGATATCCCCATAAGTAAAACGGAATTTGTCACCCGCCTGCGGATGGTCTGGATCCCCAGTGCTGCTTCCGAAATCGCTCAAATAGGCATTTGAGCCGGAAACTGTGGCAATCATCCTCCATACCGTCTCAGGTGTAGACTCCAGATGAATCACATTGACCGTATGTCTTCTGTCTTCGCTAAGCATGTTCGCTTCCCCCTCCATTAATTTGGCATCATCATTTTTTCGAGCTGTTCATACCGTTCATTGCCGAGTATTCTGGCAACCTCTTTCACGTTTGCTGCTAAGTCATGAGTCAAGCCAGGAAAAGTGCATAAGGCTTGCAGCCATTGAAGCTTCTCGTAGTTAATGGCTTGATCAGCCCTGTTCATGGATACATGGGCCCCATGCATCTGCGGCTTGATTAGCTCATCACGCTTGGTCTGATAGGTCTTCAAAGCGTTTTCCCAGGAAGCCTGTCCAGTGAACACTTCATGGAGTGCCTTGCTCAATAGCTCCGCGCTTCCTACGGCATTATCCATTCCTGAACCGGTAACCGGATGTACATACGCTCCTGCGTCTCCTACAAGAGCCCAGCCTTGTCCATATGCTTGCTTTAAATACATGGGTCTCGCTCCAATGCCTCGAACTCGATCAGACAGCTGTGCTGCTTGCATCCGTTCATGCAGTCCGGGTATTTTTGTTATTCGTTCTAGCAGCATATCCTTTGGACTTCTCATCCAGCGTTTCATCTCCGACATAGGCGGCATTACCAATACGGTATGAAGGTCGTCATCAGTCGGGTTGCAGAAAATGATATCCTCCTCGTTCCAGAACCACTCAACTGCCGGTATAGGCAACGGTTTAACATTCCTGAAATAACCGTAATAAGCTGGCCTCATTAACGGAGAGGTCTCATACGATGCGGCATTCACCCTGCTTGCGACAAAGGAAAAATATCCGTCTGCTCCAACAATGACGTTTGCCATTAATTCTTTTTGAACGGCTCCTTTTCTGATGCTTATTCCCTGAACCTTTCCCCGATCCTGGATCAGCCCGGTAACCAAGCACCCTTGTTCAAAGCTTACCGTAGGGTATGACATCGCTTTTTGAATGAGAATTTGGTCAAAATGGTAACGGCGAAGCCCAATAGCTCTTGGTGTCACCAGCATATCTGATTCAAAGCTGCTGGTACCCAGATGAACATGCATTCGTCGGAGCGAAGGAGCTCCAGCGGCTTCAAGCTGTTCCAGCACACCCAGCCTTTGATAGATATCAATCTCACCCGTCACATGCGTAGAAGTCGTATGACTAGGGAACGTATCGCGATCTACCATAGCGACTTTGTAACCCTTTTGAGCCAGAAAAATGGCAAGTGCTGCTCCGGCACACCTGGCCCCAACGATAACGGCATCATACATTCATTCGCCTCCCTTCAAGAAAATCTCGACAAATCAGTCCGAAGACTGATTTGTCGAGCTGTAACTTCTGTGCTGCAATGTGCCTTTAGATCAATGATTAGGTAACTTGCGTGCAGGCATAGATTGTGCCAGCGAACTTGCCATCAAGCTGATCATAGAGCGAGATTACATCCTGGGATGAAAACTCAGTAGCTTGCGGTGGAAGTCCTTTCACCATTCCAGTCATGTGAATGGGAGTTTGATTTACGAATGTACCTTCCGGTGTTTCAATATCCCAGTAAAGCCAAGTTTCACCCGGAACATTGCTGTTAATATTCATGCCCAGTGGAATACTCACCTCGCCCTTCAAAGCTTTGCCAGTTGATGCATTCCCTCCGCGTACATAGACTTTTTCACCTGGCCACAAAACTTCAGATGTCGCTACGAGATCAACATTTTTGATGTCAAGCTCAACGCTGATGCCGGATTTCATTGTGAATTCTGAGTCAGACACCGTAAATTCTGTAGGCTTCACTTGAGAGAAATAAAGTTTTTCGGAACGACCGTCAGCAAGCTCCAATACCGTGGTACTGTTTGAGTTAGGCAATGTCATAGATGCTTTTTTAAGAAGTTTTGTAATCATTTTTCTTACCTCCGTGGAATGGTTGTTACTTCGGCCGAAGTACAATTTTATTATCATCCAAATCGTGCTATGGCGCTCTGCTTCATCCACTCAAATGTTCGGCTTTTATTTCCATTTCCTGCATTTTGCTTTAAAAGTGATTATAGGCTTGTTCTTAACTGTGCCGGCTGCGAACACGTCGAAGAAATCGTCCTTTTTTACATCTTGAAGCTCTTGAATGTGAACCACGTATTCAATAACATCCCCCGGAAGCACAGGCATGAGAAATCGAACCTGCATGTTCGTAAGCTCTACATTATTATTTTTAGAAGAGCAGCCTGACTTCAGAAGCAAATGCAGGCTTTGTCGAATGCCCTCAATAAGCAAGACACCTGGATATATACTGTAGCTCTTAAAATGTCCTTGCAAAAAATAATCGCTTAAACTTATTAGCTTTATGGTTGATATCCGGGCTGCTTCATCTGATTGCAGCACTTTGTCAACAAGAATCCATGGTTTGGAGCCGGGCAGCAGATCTTCAGGAGACAAGGAGTGCAGCATGGATTATCCCCCTTATACAGTCGATTGAATTTTGGCTAAACTCAGTTCCCCCTCAGCAACTAATCGGTCTGCTGCATATGCTCTGGCTTCAATTCTGGCTTGAGAAGTAAACAAGCGAATTGGGCTGACTTCATATATAAGTGTTTCTTGCCAGGAAACGGGTTCCGACTGACGCATAAACAAGGAACCAAGAATGGGGATCTCTCCCTCTAAGAGAGGGCCCGTCTCCAGCTGAACGAGCAGCACCGCAGATTGGGCTAGTCCTTCCAATACACATACTTCAGGAAAGAAGGGCAGCTCGTACATGTGCTTATGAACGGATTGCAGACGAATCGATGCTTCTAGTTTCTTGCCAGGCTCATAATGAATAATTTGCTCTACGAAGCGAAAAGGAGGCTGTTGGGGCAATTGAGTAATCAAACTTGTATAATCGACATGGTTCATGGCGCTAGTCTATAATTTCGATGGGTTCTTCAATGACAATAAAAAAGATAACTCCTGTATCGGTCTGGATGTCGTGAAGCTCACCAGGACCCGCAGTAAGGAAATCCCCTTGTACCATCGTTTCTCCGCCTGCCAGCATACTGCCTTCAAGCACGTAAGCATATTCTCGGCCCGGATGGTTGTGAACAGGAATGAAGCCGCCCGGGTGCAGCTTGACGATGAATGCTTCCGTTCTGCTCTTTGCCGTCTGCTCTTTCCATAGCGGCTGATATTCTGAATTGTGAAAGACTCCCTTTTCCACTCACGCTCACTGATTTTTGATATGAAATGTTCTCGATTCATTTTCTTCCCCTCCTTGATTTATTGTTCACGATGTGGCTTTACAGCGGACAGCACCATTCGTGGACTGGATATGTTCAAGGGATCCCGTTGCAAGCTGCCATATACACAGACATCTGTAAATCCTGCTTTCTTCAGCATTGTTGTCAACTCTGTTGCGGAGTAAAGGCGGACATCAAGTGTCGTTGAGCGCATACTCCGTTCCCTGAACCACTGAATCTTTTCTACCCAGCGTCCTGTCGTCGGGTAGAAAAAACGCTCCGACCATACCGGCACACCGTTCATATCATCCCATCGCCGCGGCTGATATTGCGTTACTTTATAATCTCGATTCTCTGTTTCAATGAGAAAGGTTCCACCTGGCTTGAGGGCTTGGAATACCCGCTGAATAGCGGCATGATCATCCTCTTCGTCGAGATAACCGATAGCAGTTCCTATATTGAGAACCGCATCATATTCGTCACTTCCCTCCAGATTGCTCATTAATCCTTGAATGAACTCAATGTTCTCCTCAACGCCTGACTTCACGGACTCTTCTTTTGCCCGCTTCAGGGATACAGTAGAGTAATCGAAGGCTGTTACTTGGTATCCTTGCTGTGCCAGCGGTATGCTAAGTCGTCCTTGACCGCAGCCGAGATCGAGGATGGAAGAGCCCTTGTCGAGAACAAGCAAGTCAAGAATCCATTTCACTTCTGCTTTTGTTCGTTCCGGTGTCATAATGGCTTGTGACAGCAGCAAATAATCTTCTTTGAAGAAATCCTCGAGACGATCCATCATTCGTGCCGTCTCTCCTTTCGTAATGTATATTTTCATATCAGTTTCTAAACTGTCTTGCGCAGGTGAGCAACCCGATATTCCGAAGGGTTCATTCCAATGAGTCGCCGAAAGGTACGCGTGAAATGTGTCAAATCCCCGTATCCCACTGACAAGCACACGTCAGTGACGAGAGAACCGCCTTCAAGCAAGGATTTTGCGAGTTGTATTCGGCGCTCCATAGTGTACTCTTTAAACCCTTTTCCTGCGTATTTCTGAAAGATCCGAGAGCAGTAGGAAGGGCTAATGCATAAATAAGACGAGAGCACATCTAGCGCCAATTCATTGCTGCCCAGATTCTCTTCAATATACATCAGTGCTTTTCTAAAAAGCCTTGCCTGCTGCGAATCATCTGACGAATGAACAGCAGCATCCACTCTCTCCATGACTTCAAACATGCCGACAAACATAATCAAATCCGGTAATTCGCTGCTTAAGATAAGAACTACAGGGATTTGTTTCATGACTTCTTCGAGGTCCCAATGGGCCGGCAATTCACGTGCTTTGGAAATGATAAACACCATTTGATAATCATTTAGTGCTGAAGGAGTGATACTGAATTCCGGCAATGAAGACAGGATTACATCGCAGTAGGAATCCATCTTTTCTTTGAAAGCTAAACATTCGAACTCTGAATATTCGTGAAGTACGATTAATCGTTCCATAGTTTATCCCTCCGTATGAATGAAGTTAATATAATGAGGGACTCCTGTTGAAGTAAAGATGATAAGTTCACCTCCATGCATGTGATAGCTGACTATATACAGCCTATAATCATGGTATAGGAGAACGTAGATTCAATACTCTGTTGATTTGAATGCTCTTTCGGCTTTAATTGACGATCTGTAAAAATGCAATAAAAAAAGACACTGCTTTCATTAGAAAGCAGCGTCTCCTGAACTATCTATCTTTGATTTGTCTCTTTATTGCTGTAACCGCACCGACATGGAGCCCTTCATGAAATATAGTTCTGATAAGCACTTGCTCGATAGTGTGCATCCCCATCTCGGTAGGGGCAAACTCTTCTTCCATCCGATCCTTGTACGTTTCCTGAATGAACCTTGGCTGTTCGTTCAGCAAAGTGACCAGTTCTGACAAGGATGGAGTGTCATCTGTGAACTGAGACGGGCTTGTTCCATAACCGAACCATTCATTAAATGCCATGGATACAGGCGGATCTTCTTTGGTGAGCACTCTTAACCATAAGTACTGATCAATAATGACATGCCCCAGATTCCATCTGATATTGTTATTGAAGCCCTGGGGTACGATCTCTGCTTCTTCTTCTGAAATATCCTTCACTAGCTCCAGTAATTCTGTCCGATATGTATTCAATTGCTCAAATAAAACCTCGTGTCTTCTTTCCATTAGGTTCCCTCCTTTTTTGTCATATACCAATATTATACAAATATCTTTTAAATCCTCTATTTCTCATCACGAAAAAATAGGAGCGAAAATAAATCTCGCTCCTATGAAACGGACAGGTTGATTACTCCGTTTCTGATGGTTCTTCAATCTGCATTATACGATCTCCAGGTACATCTTCAAGCATTTGTGTTCGTCCACTGGGCCATTTAATCGTGATCTTGTCCACTTTGTCATGCTTGCCAAGCCCAAAATGAATCCTTGGGTCACTCTGAGCACCATGGCTGTTGCCACCGTCTTTTTCAACCACCGTCTTGACACCGTTAACCTCGAAAGTCACTCTTGAACCAACGGCATCTCGATTGCTTGGAAATGTACCGATCAGGTCGAGTTTAATCCAATGATTCCCGTTCGTTATTTCATTTCTGTACACTTTAGTTTTCGAGCCCTGATTTGCAAATACAAGATCATTGACTCCTCTATTAAACAGATCGACTGCTGCCACGCCGCGGCTGTCCTCCGTGAATGTTATTCCGACATCCTTCGATACGTCGATGAACTTCTCACCGTTATTTAAATACAGCGGTTTGGGCTCATATCCAGACATGCTCTTGTTGTTAAATGCAGGCCAGCTGGTCGCATCCTCAACGATATAACCCGGGGTTGTCGCAAGTGTCCCCATATCAAACCAGTATTCATCCTTCTTGTCAGCGGATATAAATCCGTTGGTCACCATTAGACTCATATTTCCGCTGTTATCGGCATCAAAGAACCTTGCTCCCCATGACCATCCCGACTGCTGCACTCCCATCTCCTTGGCCCTGTCTACAAACTGGCCTTCCTCATTCTCATGCCACAGCTGATTACCTTCCAGCAAATATTTTTCCTTACTAATATTGCTGACAAAGTTGACAAGTCTGCCATCATGGAACAAGTCTGCAAAGTCAACATTCATTCCTTTGAAGGTATCATCACCTACTCCTCTCTTTTGAACCACTGATTGAAAGCCTTTGCCTTCTTGATTAATCAGCAGCATGTCGGGCCCAAAATCATTGGCATTATAAATATCAGGCCACCCGTCCTGGTTCAGATCAGCAGCCCCGGAGGCCAGCGTCCAGCCGGGGTCATCAACATTCATCTGTTTGGATACATCTGTGAAGGTCTGATCACCATTGTTCATTAACAGCACATTGCGTCCGCCATTACGAGCTCGTTCAAAATCATCATGCATGATCTTGGTTGATTGGAGGCTCCAAAGATCGTGCTCCTCGTTAAAATAACAGCTCAAATAAATATCCAGGTAGCCATCCCGATTATAATCTAGTGAAATGGCTTTGCTGACATAGCCTTCATATCCTGTTCCCGAGGTGTCCGTAATATCTGTAAAGGTTCCGTCTCCATTATTCTTATATAAGCGGCTCTTGCCCCAAGCTCCCACAAATAAACTGGGATGACCGCTATTGTCAATATCCAGCCACAGTACGGTTTCCGAAATTCCTTCCCGATTAACGTCTGCAATCCCGGCTTCTTCCGCGGCTTCAGTGAACGTACCATCTCCATTGTTCCGATAAAGCATATTTTTGCTGCCTCGTTGGGAATTGGCATAGTATAAATCCATATACCCGTCTCCGTTGTAATCACCAACCGCTACCGCAGCGCCAGTTGCAGACATCCAGGGCATAATATTACTGAGCTTGGGATCGAATGTTTCCGTCAGATGTGTAAATTCTATGCCAGAGCTTACACTGATCTCCTCATACTGAAATCCACGATCTACCAGCGAACTTGATTCTCCCGATGTACAGCCCGCAATCATGATAATGGATAACAGTAAACCGTATTTTTTCATCTTTTTCTGCATGTCCATCCTCCTATCACATCGTAATCATTCATTAATTGTCTTGTCTTGTCTATCCATCGAATATAATGCGATTCGGGATTGTACGAGCCGGCAAGTTCACGTGCCAAATGAACAACCTTGACGCCTTCTTCCATCTTGCTGTGCCATTCCGGATCCATCTTACTCGTCATATCGTCCCAATACCTTCTATTCTGGAGCTTTCTTGCTTCCCATCCGAAAGCCATTCCCTGTCTGAATGATGCATGATACTTCTGAGGAATCACCCGATAAACGCCTTGAACACTCCCAGGATTGTCAAACAAGCTGTAAGCAACAGCAAGGCCGACACCGCTCATGACATCCTGACGAACCTCTTCAGGCATATTCTTCAGATTATTCAGCACGGTTGAAATTTCAAATCGGCATTGAAACCACAATGATCGACCATAACCCTGGCAACCTACTCGTAATGGGCTTGTCCCCATATGTCTCAGCTGGCTGAATAAGACTGGGTTGATGCCGTAGTCAAACAACCCTGCCTTGAATCCGACCCCATCGAAGAGCATTGGCGCATAGTACGGATCCATATTTCGAATCCAGCGCTGATAAGAACTCATTCTGAATCGATAAACGGAATACAGCCACCAGCCTAATCCGACATAGTACTGATAGATGTGATCAGGATTGAGCCGATAAATATATCTCTCAAATGCTTGTCCACGATTGCTGAGTTGAAGCATCGATCGAGCTCCAAAACCCATACCTGCACCTTCATAGGCGAACCCGCGATAAAAATCGCTGAATTCTTTGTCAAGCACAGTTTTAATCTTGTTCATCCTAGTACCGCAATTCGATGCCAGATTGTGACCCGTCAAAAAACTTTGCAGGATCTGTGTGAATCGGCATCCGAAAGGGCTGTCGTCTCCACCGGTAAATCGTTTTAACATTTGAGGTATATTTTGCCTAATTAATCGAGCATATAGAAAAATAAACAAGAAGACCAAAACAAGGATTGAGACAACAACCATTAGACCACCGTTCAGCATTGCTTATTCCTTTCTTGTGTCGGCAATATCCACAATGTCCTGAAGATGCTGTAGAGTACCCAACTCACCTTCAGTCAACTGAACTCCGAATTCACGTTCCAGATGAACCGCAAGCTCCAATGCCATCAAGGAATCAATTCCCAGTTCTTCAAAGGTGCTGTTGAGTGCATCCGCAGACAAGGATTCCTGAGTCATTTCTTCCACAATCTCAATAATTCTGTTCCTTATATCCTCCATACTGATCACCCTCCGCCTTATATTAGTCCCCCACTTATTCCAACCACTTCTCCCGTAACGTAGGACGCATTGTCCGACAACAGATATAGAATCAGGTCTGCGACTTCGCCAGGAGTACCCATACGTTTTAAAGCAATAGAATTGGACAGTTCTTTTTTTCTCGTAGTCTGAAGCTCCTGAGTCATTAAGGTATCAATATAGCCAGGGGCTACGCAGTTGATTCTCACGCCGAGCGGTCCAAGCTCCTTGGCCAATGCCTTGCTGAAACCTATAATTCCAGCTTTGGCTGCTGAATAATTGGTCTGTCCAGACATCCCGATCTGCCCTGAGATGGAAGTAACATTCACCATAACCCCACGGTTTACCGCGAGATGTTTCAGCATAGACCTTGAGAGAAAATAAAGTGCTCGAAGATTGACCTGATACACCTGCTCCCATTCTGCTTCTGACATATTGTATAGTGAGCTGTCTGCCGTGATGCCAGCATTGCTGACAATCATATTAATTGGATAAGCCATCCGATCTGCGAATTGTTTCGTCAACTGCTTGATCTGGGATTCCGATGAGAAATCACAGTGTAGTGCGTGTGCTGTATGCCCCTCCATTGAAAGATCTTCTACCAGTTGTTGAGCCTTCTTACCTGAATTGAAATAAGTGAAGTACACGACCGCACCGGCACGAGCCAGCTTGATGACCGTCTCTCTGCCAATACCTGTAGCTCCTCCTGTAACCAATACATGATCCCCACTGAAATTCCAAGCAATGCAACCCAAGGTGTCTGCCCCTTTCTGAGTTAATTTTTTTCGAACACTCCAGCTGCAAGGAATCCTCCAAAGGCAGACACGCATTTGACCGCAGTCTTGATGCTCCGGGATTCCCATCGTGTCGTCATAGGTAAATCTATTTTGAAATGATGGTTGCTATAGTTGGCCGCTGGAGGAATCACACCTTGCTCCATGCTCTCCAGCATGCAGACAATTTCGAGCAGCGTGTTTGCACCAAGCGTATGTCCGAAATAACCTTTCAAGGCCGTCATCTGCGGAAGAGGCATATTTAAATCAGCGAATGCCCTTGCTATTTCTGCCACTTCATAAGCATCCCACATTTGCATACCTGTTCCGTGTGGAATTAGCAGATCCAGCTCCTTAAGATTGCTGTGCTGCATTGCTCTAGATATAACGCTCGAATAGGAATGGGAAGCAACATTCGGCAGTGACAGATTCCATCCATCCTGCTGAAACGCTCCTCCGAGATATGTGCCAAGCTCTCGTCCACCTGCATTTGCCTTCTCAGGACTTGTCATGACAATCGCTGCTGCCCCATCTCCGAGCACCGAACCGTCACGTTCTGAATCAAATGGTTTCAATATTTGCCGGGGTGAATGGAAGCCTTTGTCCCCGAGCCACAAATATTCGGTCGCATGTACATAATCAGCACATACAACAACCACACTTTCAGCCTGTCCCTGCTGAATGATCTGCCTGCCCAGCTCCATGGCATAGAGTCCAGAGGCACAAGCATTATTTGTAATGTAGGATACACCTTGAATACCGAGTAATTTGGCCAGATAGAATAGATAAGGGAATGTCTGCAACCGAAAAATATCTTGTTTATGCTGTTCAAAAGAAGTAAGGGGAGATACACCTTGCTGCAGCATATGATTCTGTGATTGAAGAATTTTATCAATAAATGGATTTATACCTGGATTCTCATGACCAATGACAAGTGCACTCTTGCTCAGTTCAGCTTTTGAGAGACAAGCCTCGTCAATGGCTAGAAGAGCTGCAACAAGCATAAACACAAAGTCTGGATCCTTATCCAGTCCTTCCTGCTCAATCCACCTGCGTTCAGCTCGAGCAAGCCAAGCCTTCAAATCCAATGGAGGCATTTCGTACACTGGGAAGTTGATGGTCGTACCATCATACATTTCATATCTGCGAAGATTGGGACTGTTTCTGGAAGTTTTCATTCCTTTCCAAACCTCTTCTCTTCCTATCCCCGGTGCTCCGAGCGCGCTGGCTCCGATAATAGAGACACGAGCATTCATATCCTCTCTGCCTCCTTCTTGCGTTCATCATCTTTTTTTTCCAGTTTGAGCTGCAGTATATCTCTATTCGGCAAACATCCATTGGCTTCGCATGCATCCAGACCTCCCTTATCCTGACCATACTTAATCAGTACAAGATCCATATCTTCCGACTCCGTCGTTAAAGATGCTGCTGGTCCTATCGGGGATATTTTCAGCTGTCCATGAATTGAATACGTTTGCCGTGCACTGACACCCGGCCTTTCGATCAGGAGTACTGTGATACGTTCCTCCAAGTATTGGTCTGAAGACTGAACTGATTTCAATAATAGTTCGGACTCAATCCTGTGCTCTGGCGGTATTAGGTGCACATTACATACGATCACTCGGTCATGTCTGCCTTGCTGAAGGAGCTGTAAGGCATATAATATTGCGGCCGGAACTGTGCCTGCCCCTCCAGACAATGTGGTGTTGGTACCTTTGATATTGGTGTACATGGATATATATCCGGCTAGTGAGTTGTACACCGTATTGGGAAAGATGGCCGGATTAACCCGATTGGGTCCATATTTCTCAGCATCCTTCTGTAAGGCTTCAATCGAAAATAAACTTGAGAGGTTATTGCCAACGACGAGTCCTGCCCGCTCCGGAACTCCTGATAAGGAAAGATCTGAGAGACCCGCATCATGAATTGCTTCTTGCACTGCAGCAATACAGGCCTTGGCGATATCGGGGATCCGAGGTAATTGAATTGGATTCAATAAATTAAGGCTTTCAATCGTTATATATGGTGATGAAGGTACATGGCTTCGGTTAATCTCTGTTCGCAAGCCTATGGGGGATAGCCATGCGCTGCCTTGAATAAATGCCTCCATTATGCTCCCGCCTTTCCTAGAACAATGGAAGAGTTGATACCTCCAAAGGCAAATGCATTGGAGAGGATGAAATTTGGCTGCTTGCGTAATGGACGCTTAGCGATAACACGAACGCGGCAATCTGGATCAAGCTGCTCCAAATTAAGTGTGTGAGGAAGCCAGCCGTATCTGAGCATGTTCACACTTGCAATTGCCTCTATGGCGCTTGCCGCTCCCAGTGTGTGTCCAATATGTCCTTTAATCGAACTGGTAAGTATATCTTCACCAAACAGCTCGAATAATGCCTTTGCTTCTGTTCGATCGTTAGCCGGGGTTCCTGTTCCGTGCGCACTAACATAGCCGATGTCCTCCAGTGTTAATTCAGCCATCCTCAGTGCCTCAAGCATAGAACGCATTGCACCAACCCCGGAAGGATCAGGCTGTGTAATATGGTACGCATCAGAGGTAAGACCATAACCAAGCAGGTATGCAAGTGGAGAAACTCCGCGGGCACGTGCATCACTTTCCCGTTCCAATATAAGGACACCAGCTCCTTCACCGAGAATTAATCCTGTTCGATTTACATCAAAAGGCCGGCACCAATCGCTTGACATCGCTCTTAAACTGCCGAATCCAGTGAACGCTGTCCAAGACAGAGCATCTACCCCGCCAGTAATCATACAATCAGCACGACCATATTTAAGCTCATCCATTGCTTGTGCAATCGCAAAATTCCCTGCAGCACATGCATTGGTCATCGTCCATTTTGGACCCTTCAGCTGTAAGGAATCAGCAATTTGATCCGAGATAACATGAGGACCTTGACGATATCCGTTTTTGATGATGGGGGTTGATTCGCCCATGGTTGTTCCCACACATATCCCTGTTCGAAATTGAGCTGGATTCGATAGCTTGGCTTGATACAAAGCATCTTCTGCTGCGGATAGATACATGGCTGCAGCTTTTCCTAATCCTTGATTCATGCTCCCGCTATAGGGAAATACATGTTCCACCTCACACCCACGTTTGTTGGCATGCCCAGATACGTCAAAAGAAGCTATATCACGTGTACCTTGTGTCCCAGACAGCATATTATGCCAAAAATCATGAACATTACTTCCAATAGCTGTTACAATTCCCATACCTGTGATTACAATCGGCTCCATAATCTCACCTCTTCCACAATTTACTGATATCTGAAATGGCAGGATCCGGGCGCTGGAAGCCATCAATTCCCCGATCACGTTTCACAATTTCATATGCCTCCGTCTCATCTGCTTCTGCTCTTTCAGACAAAGCTTGGTCATCCGGATATTTCTCAAAGCCTTGTTTCCAGGCAGTCATTCCTTCCGAGACATCTCCCGCTTTAACCAGTGCATCACCAAAGGCAGTATAAATATCTGGCCAGAAGGCAAAATCGATAGAAGGGTCCATTTGTTCAACGGCTATACAAAAAGCGAAGTCCTGAACTGCTTTATCCGCTCGTTGCAGACCCTGGGGCCAATAAAGATTGTTAAGTCCACGAGCATAGTGAGCAGGGACATTGTAAGGGTCCTCACTCAGCAGTTCATCCAGCAGATGTATGGATTGTGCAGATTTCTGACCCAGTGCGGCAGTGCCTAAATCAAGATCCTGAAGCGTATCAACATAGGCTAGAGCTTGCTGCAGTACTATATCAGGTGTTAACTCAACTTGATTCATTAGATCAATAAACTGTTCTGGCTGTGATTCGCGGGACATCCTGAGCCTTAGCTCTGTAGAATATACAAGGTTGTCCGGAGATTGCTTTATCAAATCCAGTAACTCGCGGTTGGTCAGCTCCGAGTTCACAGGTGGAGTCTCCTTCTCCAGCTTGAAATCGAGTTTGTAATCTTGAATGGACAAACCGGAATCAAGCTTCGGCAAGTCATATGGTTTAATCCATTGCTGATACGAAACTGCACCAATTACCGCAAAGACGACTGCTGTACAACAGGAAACAATTAAAGTTCTTTTCCATCGATTTTTCATGAAGCACCCCCCCATTCCGTAATGCAATCACTCCCTCTCCATTTCTGCCTGAAGATCGAAGGGTTAACACCAACGATTCGCTTGAAAATTTTAGAGAAGTGAGTCAAGTCGTTATAACCAATTGCATAGCACACATCAGTAACGGAATGACCGCTTTTTAGCAGTTTCTTCGCTTTTTCAATTCTTTTGCGAATGATGTATTCCTTGAAACCCATACCAACGTGCTTCTGGAACATTCTTGAATAGTAGTGTCTGCTAACAAAGATCTGTGAAGCGGCCTTCTCAAGCGATAAATCCTGGTCGCATAGATGGCTCTGAATGTAAGCCAGAGATTTACAGAACATCGTGCTGCCTTCCTCTAGTGTGTTATTCTCGACTTCCATCGTATCAATGATGGAGAGCAGGAAATCAGCTGGAACCATCCCGCCCGTCAGGATTAACGTAGGAGCAAGGCTTAGGAATTGTTGAAGATCCCAGGAAGAAGGGAATGATCCCTGCGCGGTGTAAACGACATGATATTGATAGCTGTTAGACTCAGCTGCTTGCATCGCATCATGAAAATCAGTAGTCAGATGTATCACTGCCTTTTTTGACATTGATCTGATCTCTTCAGCCTCTTCCTCTTCGTGCTGGCATAAAATAACGAGTACATTCATGTAAATCTCCTTTCTTCGCTTGAATTATGTTAACAGAGCCTTAATAATCCGCCTGTTTACATGCTACCAATGAACTAAAAATACTTCTTATGTAAAAATTGTTTATTCTTAGTGTTTTTTCACTTTATTGCTACTGGTGCTAAACCTCTAATTTTTTCTGCTGAAAACAACGTCTTATAACATCCTAGCAAACAATAATTTGACGAAACAGCTGTAAATCGGATCATAATTAGGGTTAAATTGTCTTTAATTGAAAAATAAACAAGCCTATTCCATTTTCAGAAGAGGCTTGTCAAAAAATCATATTATATATAAGTTAAAATGCTTTACTGTGTTATATTACTTTCTTTTCTTGATATCCAATAACGATAAGGAATTATAAAAAGTAGACTAATAGTAAACAGTGCATAAAATTGAGGATTAGGAATTCGTTGAATCCTATAGACTGCGTCCATCAATGCAACAAGGAAAGCAAACAGGATCCTTGCTTTACGGGTAGTAGGGGTGGATTTAGGATCTGTCATCATAAAAAAAGCGAACAACTGAAGTCCTGCTCCCATCAGAGGACCTAATGCGGCAAACAGTGGAGCACCGTATAGTAGATGTCTTAAGAACGCAAAAATTGTAAAGCTTCCTATAAAGGTGAGCACCGAATCCAGCCTGTTCGCAACGTAACATACGAGAATCCCCAGGATCAGAATTAACAGCATAATTTCAATCCCGTTCGTCCATTGCTTCGGTGTGCTGACTGCATATTGAGGAAGCAGCACGAGCACGAGCACCATGGAAGCATTGTTCGGGTTGAATATGTGTCCTCCTTTAAATCGCAGTACATATTTGAGAGAAATGGACATTACTGCTGTGACGGCATAGATCCATAACACATTGGAGCTTAATAGCAGGCTTACTCCGATACCTGTAATCAAACCGCTTAATGGAAACGACCATGTTCCTGTCCTCCAACGAGATAAGAAAAGCTCGGTAAGCATTGTACAGGAAATGGATATGAATACAGCCTCCCATCGTTGAAAAAAACCTAGGTACACCTGACCAAGTATAGCGAACAATGATAGAAACACAAGAATGAAATATCTTGGATCCAGCTTATAGTCGTCCCAATGTACAATTGGACGCAGTTTAGTACGAACTTCATTTCTCATGTGCAGCCTCCTAGATACTTTTTATTACTTATTATTGCGATACTCAACGAGATTTTGCTCGTGGGATCTGTGGAAGTATTCGGTTTATTCTGCTTGTCTACTATTATTCATCACCTTCCAGATTCGAAGAGGGAGACCTATAAGTAAGGTAACTAGAAAAGAAGCGTAGAACAATGAGTGATTCACCTCAGCGACTCTCAGAATGGCATCACTCAGGGCAATGGCGAAGCCAAACCATATCCGCTGGTTCCTGCCAGACGGAGTTGTCTTGGGATCAGTGATCATGAAAAAGGTAAATAACTGAAATGCTGCTCCAAGCATTGGACCAAACGCGTAATAGAAAGGCTCTCCGAGACCCCAGTGTCTAACCCCAGCAAACAGAGCATACCCTGATGCAAATGCAAGAACGGTATCCATACGCCCTGCTTTGTATGCGGCCAGGAAGCCAAAAAACAGGATGATAAACATGATCTCCCATCCGTTCGTCCATTGCTTCGGTGTGCTGACAGCATATTGAGGAAGGAAAAACAGCATAATGACCATGGCCACATTATTGGGATTAAATATATGATTCCGATCTATTCGTAGAGCATGCTTAATCCCAATAGCAAGTACAGAAGTGAGAATATATGGCCATGTCAAATGGGAACTTAACAGAAGTCCTATGCCTAACCCCGTAATTAATGCACTGAGCGGGAATTTCCATGTCTTGTATCTAAAGCCTACAATTATTAACTCCAGCACAACGGCCGTTACAACCGAAGCCAGAACATCGGTCCAATCTTGAAAAAAGCCCAATAACAACTGACCTGCCATAGTAAAACTCAATAAAAACAGAAGTATGAAATACCGAGGGTCATTTAATATTTTCATTCCATTACCGCCCCTTTGCCATATAAGATTGCTTATAAGAATAGCTTCTGGGTCGGTTCAATTCCTCTGATAATATTGCTGAGTATCTATTGTAAGATTGTTAATTTCAAGGGCTGGCAATACTAAATTCATTCAAAAGAATATTGCCCCACCTATCGTATGTTCCCACTGAACTCCAAATAAGGTAAACTGGAATACTAAGAAATCTAGATATTTCCTTATAGAGAAAAAAGTAATGGATAGCAGCATAAAGGAGTGAAATCGAATGTCCAATAAACAATTAGACACCCTGCGGCAGTCATTGCCGAGCTGGGTGGAAGCCAGCATCCCCTGCTCTGCGAGCGGGAAGGTTGCCTCTTATATTCCCGAGCTCTCCAAAGCTCCACACGATGCACTTGGCATAACCATCATTGCACCTGACGGAGAGCTCATATCTGCAGGAGATTGTTCCCAGGTGTTTACCCTGCAGAGCATCTCAAAGGTGTTTACACTCATTCTCGCACTGATGGACAACGGCGAGGAAGAAGTGTTCAAACGAGTTGGCATGGAGCCAACGGGAGATAATTTCAATTCCATGCTTAAGCTTGAGCTTGTGCGTCCGGGAATTCCCTTCAATCCGTTTATCAATGCAGGTGCCATCACCATTACTTCCTTGATTCATGGCAGGAGCATGGAGGAGAAATCGCAGAGGATATTAGATCTATTCCATATTCTTACGTCACAAAAGGAACTTTCATATGACATCGATGTGTTCAATTCCGAGTTGGAAAGCGGCGATCTAAATCGATCGATTGCATACTTTCTGAAGGGTAATCAAGTGCTAATTGGAGACGTGGATGAGGTACTAGACATTTACTTCAAGCATTGCTCCATCCTCGTTCAGTGTGCAGACTTGGCGCGAATGGGATTGATCCTCGCCTTTGATGGCGTGGATCCCCTTACGGGGAACAGGCTGCTTCCCAAGAGGTACGTGCAGATTGCGAAGACATTTATGACTACGTGTGGAATGTACAATGCGTCCGGTGAATTTGCGATTGATGTCGGTTTGCCTGCCAAAAGCGGTGTATCCGGAGGGATCTTGTCACTTGTTCCCGGATCATACGGTATAGGCGTTATTGGTCCTTCACTGAACGATAAGGGGAACAGCCAAGCGGGTGTTCATTTGCTTGAGACGGTATCGAAGCAGATGAACTGGAGCATGTTCTAGACGGAAAGAGAATTCTAAATCTTGCAGCTTGTGGGATATGATCACGACAATAAGAGAAGCAATACATCGGACAGCGTTAACGATGATATTGCTTCTCTTTGTTTAATTCACATTTGTTTTTCTAGCTTTAGCATATCAATAGATTTTAATCAAATGGACATACCCAATAAACACTTACAATGCTTATTTCAGTTTGCTTCATATTGATATTTGCTCTTTTCCAGTCATAACAAAGTCCGCGAACATCAAACTTCTGCTATGCCGAACTTCTTCGCCTATCCTCTTCGTATGAATTACCACGAATCATGTTATGTTATTTAACCGTTTTGTTAAGTCTGTGAGCCGCGTGCAGTGTAGGGCCTACAAAACGATTCAGCGGAAAACCACCTGCAATTGCTTTGGTAATGAAGGACTTCCCTTCACGAACCGCATCTTTTACAGACAAGCCTTTGGCAATACCAGCCGTAACCGCCGCAGAAGTTGTACATCCCGCACCATGAGTATAGTTTGTTTGTACGACATCGGCTTCCTGCCATTCAAAGGTCTTGCCATCGTATAACAGATCTACTGCTCGTCCAGGCTCAATGACACCCCGGTCTTTGATGAGGACATTCTTTGCCCCATGCTCATGAATAATGGCAGCAGCCTGCTGCATCTGTTCACGAGAACGGATCGGACCTGTCTTTGCGAGCTGGGATGCTTCAAATAAGTTTGGTGTTACAAGATCTGCTCCAGGAATAAGATACTTCAGCATAGCCTCCGTATTTTCCGGTTGAAGTACTTCGTCAGTACCTTTGCACACCATTACGGGGTCGATAACGATTCCTTTATGATGGGAACGCTTCAATTCAGAAGCGACGAGTTCGATAATTTCCACTGAACCCAGCATGCCTGTCTTCATGGCGTCAAAACCGATACCGTCAAGCACGGTACGAAGCTGTGCCTCAACGATGCTAAGGTCAACAGGATAGACAAGGTGATCCCACGTATCAGGCTTCATAGCCACAACGGTCGTGAGAACCGTCATGCCGTATACGCCGAGCTCCTGGAAAGTTTTGAGATCCGCTTGAATGCCGGCTCCTCCGCTTGTATCTGAGCCAGCAATTGTTAATGTTTTTGGAATAGTCATGATGGTGTTCTCCTTTACAATATACAGTTGGAATCATCCTACTGCGAATTCTATGGCTTGTCAAACGAGTTTAAAAGTTGAGAATATGAAATTTGCCTCTTCTTCATCCCTTCAATTTGTTATATACATTATGATTTAGCAATAGGAGGAATATTGATGAGATTGAAATTATGGAAGAATCAGTGACGTTTATGCAAAGGCAACTCAGTGATTTACATGGATATTGTCTAGTTGGACGAGGAATGGTTATTTACAGGTCACCTTACCAATTAAAAAAGAAGAGGAGCGAACTACTCCTCTTCCTTCCTGTTGATGCGATTTACAATGCTTCACCATTGCGATTGGTATGAACCAATGCTTTTTGCTGCCAAGCCTTGCTCTTCCAGCGAATAAACAGCAGAATGCCTCTCAACCATTCATCCGCGATAAACGCAGCCCAAATCCCATATAATCCATAACCCAAATGGATACCTAATATATAGGTTAGTGGGACACTGAAACACCAGGTGACTAGAATCGACACCAGCATGGCTGCTTTGGCATCTCCTGTTGCCTGCAGAGCTCGCTCCAATATAACATTGAAATTACGGCCAGGCTCCAACAGATAACTAAGCAGTAACAGCGAAGCTCCCATCGTAATAATATCTGGATCTGCTGTGAACAGCTGGATCAGCGGTTCGCGAAATAAGACGAGGATAAATACTGCGCCTAAGGTGATGAACTGACTTCGGATCAAATTACGAAGTACAGTGCTATAAGTGGCTTCATACTTTCCTGCTCCAACGAGCTGACCCACGATGATCTGACATCCTCTGCCCAGCGAAACGGCCAGAATCATCACAAAAAACATAATATTTTGTGTGTAAATCTTCGTTGTCAGCGCACTTGCACCAAGCAATGAAATAAAGGCTGTGGTCACAAATTGATTGGTAGAATAAGACAACGATACTGCAGAAGATGGGACTCCCACACGCAGCACCTTCTCAATATGATCTCTGCGCCATTGCAACAGATCACTCCACTGTATACGAACTTCCGCCGTTCTCCTCAGCAGGATTAAATTAATGATAAGACCGGCACATTGAGCGATTATAGTGCTTATTGCTACTCCGACAATTCCCAGCTTGGGAAAGCCAAATGGTCCAAAGATAACCAGATAATTACCGCATATATTAAGAACATTCATGAAGATCGTTACAACCATGGTTTGGCGGGTTAATCCATGGGACTGTATCATCGCTGTCGCTGCACTCAGAAGGGCCTGTATAACCAGTCCTGCTCCAGCAATCATTAAATAGTATTGTGCTTGCTCGAACAAGACCGGATCCAGATTAAACAACCGGAGTAACGGACCACTGAACGCAATAACAGCGAGGCTGACGATAATTCCAAATAGAAAATTGAGCGCAAGCGAAGATCCTGCGAGTCTGCCGATCTCTGACTTTTTGCCAGCTCCCAAGTACTGCGAGATAACTACAGCGGAGCCGAGTGCTACAAAATTAAACATCAGCACAGCAAACATGATGATCTGATTCGCCACTCCAACGGCTGCTACTGCATCATCAGATACTCTGCTCAGCATGAAGGTATCTGATGTACGGAGCAGCATCTGCAGAGCCGATTCGATAAAGATCGGCCAGGTAATGGCAAACAGAGTGAGCCCGCCTGCAGGCAGGACGCTATTCTCGTTAGACTTCATATGCTCTCTTTATTTTCTCAATCCCCAGCTTAGCTGTTTCAAGAGCTGTTAATGCTCCATATTCTGTCTTAAATAGCTCTAGCGACAAGTACCCCTTGTAACCGGCCTTGCTTAACAGAGCTGCAAGCTCTCGGGATGGAGCAATCCCGTCACCTGGGAACACACGGTCTGCATCCTGGATCTGTTCCTTTGAAGGTTCTCCAGGATAGTCGTTCACATGAACAATGCCAATCTGTTCGCCGGACCAGTCTGTAAGATCACTTATTTCACTGCCTCCTGTATACATATGGAACGGATCCAATAAGATTTTAGCTTCATGGACTCCACTCCCTTTCACTACATACTGGGCATCTCTAACACAATTGAGTCGCTGGGACTTACCCCAGAACTCCAGATAAGGCTCGACACCGATTCCCCGTGCAAGCTCTGCAAGTGTTGCAAAAGAAGTGGCAAAATCATTAAGAGACACATTACTCACATTGCCAAAAGGGGGCGCAGCTGCTGCAGTACAGCCGAGCTCTGCAAGGATATGCAGTTCTTTTTCCGCGAGTTCGAATCCGCGCCTCCGCTCATCTGGATTCGTATCCGCCCAGCTCCAGAAGGCAATGGCATTCGCAAACTCTAGACCGTTCTCATCAATATAGCCCCGAAGTTCGGATAAATTCCCACCTGATTCAAGATAGGCATCAATATCTTTAACCCACAGCTCAATCCCTTGGTAACCGGCTTCAGCTGCGATCCGAATCTGTTCCTTTACACCCAGCCGATACGGCAGGAGCGTGGATGTATTCAAGCATAGTTTAAAAGGCAACAACAAAATCTCCTTCTTTCCGTATGTATTATGGTTAAGGTGTAAACGGTATTTTCCTCTGCCCGGCATGACTTTGCATCCCGAGTTCGATGACACGTATAGCCATTCGTGCCTGCTCAGCCCTAACCGCAAGATCACTCACACCTGCTATGGCTTCATATACGTTGCGATAATAAGAATCGTAGCTGCCAGGAATCGTCTTGATCCGTCCAGTGAATTGAAGCTTATCAACCGTGGTGTTTAAAGTTCCCCACTTCTCTGCCGGTTCTTCTCCCCAATGCGGTGTACCCGGTACTCCGCCTGCTTTGAGCGCATCCTCTTGTGGATCTTCACCATATTTGACAAAAGATCCGTTCTTGCCGTACAAGCGATATCTCGGTGCTGGATCCACCGAGAGCAAGGTTGACTTCAATCTCACCGACAGTCCGCTGTCATAATGAAGAGTAACATCAAAATAGTCGAAGGCCTGAGCCTCTTCTCGCTGCACCTTCAAATCGGCTTGAATACTGCTTGGCAATCCAAACAAAGTCAGTGCCTGATCAATCAGATGGACACCGAGGTCATAGAACGTGCCCGAGCCTTCTCCTCCCGCATCTCTCCATCTTCCTGGATGCGCGAGCGGGCTGTATCGGTCCCATATCAATTCTGCTTCGGTTATAGGACCGACCAGCTTCCGCCGAACTACTTCTTGCAGCGTTAGATAATCTCCATCCCATCTGCGGTTATGGAATACGCTGAGCACAAGTCCTTTTTCCTTCGCGATGGATATCAGTTCATCTGCTTCCTCGGTCGTTGTAGTGAAGGGCTTCTCAACGACAACATGCTTGCCGGCAGCAAGTGCATCCTTGGCAAAGGTATAATGATTCGTGCTCGGTGTCGTAATGACAACCAGATCTATATCAGGATCACGATAGAGCTCATCGACCTGCTTCATAGCCTTGATCGAAGGATAATCGTTCAGGCAGGAATTGCCGCTTCGCTGAACAATCGCTGCTAGCTCAAGACCTTTAACAGAAGCTATAACTGGAGCGTGAAAGGTTTTGGCTGCAAAGCCATACCCAATAATTCCAACTCGGACTTTTGTATTCATAGCTAATCACCTGCTTGAATCAATTTTATAATACCCTTAGTTGCTATAATCAAGAGTATATATGGATCAAATTGGTATAGTTTGTCTATACCCTAATGTGAACCAATGTTATATAGAATTCGATTAATCGGATACTGCGATTCTGATACTTTGACAGGTACGAGATCTCGATAGACCGGATTGAAATATTCCTTGCGGTATTGACTGGCTGTGAGTCCTTTAACCGATTTAAATAGGCGGCTAAAATAATTCTCATCCGTGAACCCTACTGCAAAAGCAACCTCCTTGATACTCCCTGCTTCATACAGAAGAAGCTGACACGCTCGATCAATGCGTCTGTGAATAATGGTTTCTCTTGGAGAACGACCAATAAATTGTACAAATGATCTAGTAAAATGTTCATGCGACCAGCCGACCTGATGTGATAGCTGTTCAATCGAGATGGGCTCATCCAAATGCTGATCTATATAATCCAGTGCCTTGACGATCTGACGTGGAACCCGATTCGCAAGCTTCATCATCGGTTCGTCAAAGTGGTGTCCGTCTATCTCCATAAGAAGAGACCATAGCAAGGAGCTGCCACGAGTCTGAAGTTTGCCAGGATATGCATAAGCGATATTCATAATTTGCTTCATTAATCCAATATGCAGCTCTTCACTTAGTGGAACACAGCTCGGACCTCCAGGAGCAAAGAGAGGCAGGATCTGTTCAATTTCAGACGAATCGGCGAATCCAAAATGAATGAATAAGTGCCTCGCCGGCTGGTTCGGATCATATTCATAGGAGTGAAGCTCACCTGGTCTGGTAAGAACAAAGCCCGGCTCCTTCAGCACGTAAGCGCGATCCTCTACCCGATAAACACTATGTGTGCTGTCCGGGAAGAACAGCAGCTCATAATCATCTATTCGTCTTGGACCGAGAGCGGTACCGGGCTTCTTGACGATATCGCCGACAATATGAATACGCGGCAATTGGACCTGATGTGTGTGTTGTTCCCGGTTAGACATACGACTCATCCTTTTCTTTTACGCTTTAATCCCCAGCTTCTGCAGGTTCCGGAAGCTGATCCTAAGGCTTTCCATTGGATCTCTGCGACTCTGATCCTGTTCAACGACAAGCCACTGTGTTCCAACCTGCCTGGCTGTATCTGCAATGGCATGGAAATCGAGAATGCCTTCTCCAATCTCGGCAAAAAACTGCTCTTCACCAGCTTCCATATCTTTAATGTGCAGCAGCGGACAGCGATTGTTCAATTTGCTTAAATATTGAACCGGGTCTACGCCGCCCCGCTTCGCCCAGTAGGTATCCAGCTCAAGCTTCACAAGCTCAGGATCTGTTTCCCGCAAGAGAATATCCAGAGCGAGTTCTCCATCAAACTTGTCGAATTCCCAGTCATGATTATGATACAACAGCTGAACTCCTCTTTGCTTAAACTTCTCCCCAACTTCATTCAGCTTTGCGGACTTATGAAGCACCTCATCCTTGGAAGAAAAGCGAAGAGATAAACCTACAAATTTATTACCACCTACTTCTTCCAAATAATCGGCAATATAATCCGGATCAAAATCAAATGTATCAAAACCAGCGTGACTGCCAATGACCTTGAGACCGAGATGATCCAGAAGTGATTTCTGTTCTGATACGGACATGCCTTCAGGCGGACGACCTAATTCAATTCCCTGATAGCCAATTTCCGCAATTTGGGTTAGAGTTCCCACATAATCTTTGCTGAGCTGTTCACGAACGGTATAGGGCTGTACCGCAATTGGAAACGTATTCATGCTTACCTACATCCTCTCTAAGCTTCATTTATATTCAAGTGTTTTGTCAATCTCGATACATACAAAGACTACATATCCAAGGTGTTATATTTCAGACCCATCGGTATAGGAGCCGGTCTTTCTGTGGACGATTCCAGCTTCATATGCTTTCCTTGCTCCGAAGCTTCGAAGATTCCCAGTGAGATATCAAGCACATGCCGAGCGAGCTGTCCGCTGGCGCGATTTTTCCGTCCAGACTGGATTGCATAGGCCATATCGGCAACACCCATCCCACGTCCTTCTTCCGCAAAAGGGTGAGAATGTGGAATTTCCTTCGTCTGGCCGTTCGCAAACTGAATGGAAATTGTGCCTCCAAAGAAGTTCGGGTCTGGGACGTACAGTATACCTTCCGTTCCATAGACCTCCATTCGAGGAGAGTAGCCAAATGCTTCCTTAGCCGCAGTGAAGCTCGCCACCGCTCCGCTGTCAAAATCAAGCACAGCCGATACATTGGTCGGAGCTTCGATTGGAACAGACTGACCAAAGGCTGGAGATTTAGGATTTTGAATAATCACTTCCTTATGTAATTGACGCGCAGATCCGGTTACACGGTTCACTGGTCCGAGCAGAGCGATTAGAGCGGTCAAATAGTATGGCCCCATATCCATAATGGGGTCTCCACCCAGCTTCAAGAAGTTGCGGAAATTGGGATGCGTACCGCTTGTCGAGTTCCCCATGATAATGGTTGCGCTTGCAGAATAAGGGGTTCCAATCCATCCGTCATTGATTAATTTGATACAAGTCTGAATCCCTGCACCAAGGAAGGTATCAGGCGCACAGCCAACAAGCAAGTTTTTTTCCTTAGCAAGATTCAGTACTTGATCGGCATCCTCCCGGTTTAGTGCAAATGGCTTCTCGGTGTACACATGCTTACCTGCATGCAATGCCTGTAAATTGAGTGCAGCATGTGCACTCGGTGCTGTCAAATTGAGAACGATTTCAATCTCTGGATCTGCCAGGAGCTCATCTACAGTATAAACATGAGGAATGCCGTATTCCTCGGCTCTTTTTTGAGCAAGCTCCGGTACCAAGTCCGACACCGCTTTGACCTCAACAATGCTATCAAACATGCCGGTTAAATTCTTCAGATATATTGCACTGATTACACCCGTGCCTATCACGCCTACTTTGATTCTACGCACGATCACATCATCCTTTTCACATTATTAGAGTTCTTGAATCAATTTCATAAATTATTAAATATGTAAATTTGAAGCTATATACCCTTGATTTAAGCAGCTAAAGATAATATGAAATTGATTCTCTTGTGTAATTATTATTACGCATTACGGCCAGGAGCTCAATGGACTGTAACGCAAATAAACTGGATTTATTTGATGTGATTCCGTGTTGGATTACAGTGATTCCAGGAACAACAGGTTACGATAAATGTATTTGCCGCAGCCAGGTTTGAAATTGAGAGCTATGCCTCCTTCTTCAATTCCGGCTTCAACACGAATCAAGGCTTTCGATTTCACGAGAGATCGAACCATTTTGTTAACAGATTTCACATCATCTGCTCCTACCGCTCTCGATAAGGCTGCTGTGAATGGACGGTTGCAAGCGATCTGAGTATACAATGGAATGACCGCCCTTGCGATCTCACGATGCACTCTCGTATTAAAATAAAATTGCACAGACCCTGGTATAATTGTTGTCCCATTGGTCAGCTCGGTGATTGAATTTTTCTTAGGGAATGAAATAAAATATCCGATGCCGTTGGAACCGAGTGGCAGCCCTCTGGCCTTCTTCGAAGCCAGTCCGAGCAGCTCTCCCATCTTATCCAAGTCTGCAGCGATCACCGCTCGGCTCCATGCTGAAGCATATTTCCGATGCTCTGCAATCGCACGATAGAACGGGAGCATCACCTTCGCACTATATTGAACTTGGGACACCGGAATATAAGCTATTTTCTTAAGCTTCGTTTGCTTAATTGCCATATAGAAGCCTCCTACATGTATATAGAATGGATTATAGGATCAGTGTATGACGCAGTTTAGTACATGATTGGGCATCTTATGGCATATCACAGGTGAAAAAGAAATACAGCCCTGCGGTAAGCAGTAGCTGTATAGGAGTTCCTATTTAATTCAATACTCAGTCCAGACATTACGTTCGAGAGCCGACTATCTGCCGTGGCATCAGTGTATATTCAACGAAGCCCGCATTGCATTATACAAGGGATGATCTTCTCTACCTCTTGAATTGATAATGGACGTAACTGCGCTTGTAAAAAGCAGAAAGTAATAATTTGGATAGAAATAATCAGCCTTCCTTAAACAGGGAACTGCTGATCTATGGAGTCGGATATTAATAAATTTAAGACTGCTTGGAAGTTAAACTGGTGTAAGCTTCATTCAGTGACAACAAAGAGACACCTTGGATTGACCAAGATGCCTCTTAAGAATACTGCAGGTTTAATTCAGTTGTTTAATTCGGAACAGTAACATCGTTTAATTCGCGGTGGAGCACTGCACCAATTCGTTTCATGCCTTCTACAATCCGCTCATTTGGCATATTGGAATAGTTGAGACGCAGTGTATTCTTAACCGCACCGTTCGGGAAGAACGGCGCTCCAGGTACGAATGCAACATTGTTATTCAGACATTCAACAAACAGTACGCTGGAATCAACGGTTTCAGGAAGCTCTACCCATATAAATAGACCGCCTTCGGGTACACTGTGCTTGATGTTTGCAGGGAAATACTCCTTGATACAAGACAGCATGGTCTCGCATCTTTCTTTGTATACGGCTTTGATCTTCTCTACATGAGCATTAATGTCATTCTGCTCCATATATTTCGCGGTAAGCATCTGAGCGAAGCTGTCTGTATGCAGATCAGCGGATTGCTTGAGCGCCACGTACTTATCAATGATCTCTTCACTTGCGCAAACCCAGCCAAGACGAAGCCCTGGTGCAAATATCTTGGAGAAGGTACTGAGATAGATAACTCTGCCCTCTGTGTCAAAGTGCTTGACCGGTGGAAGAGATTCGCCAGCAAATCGAACAGCCCCATATGGATTATCTTCAACAATCAGAACATTATATTTATTCGCCAGCTCAACCATTCGCTTTCTTCTATCGAGCTTCAAGGTCCGACCAGTCGGGTTCTGGAAATCAGGAATAGTATAGATGAATTTGGCTTCAGGATGTGCTTGAAGTGTCTTCTCTAGTTCCTCCATGATCATCCCATCATCATCCATAGCGACTTCTACGAACTTAGCGTCATATACCTTGAATGCATTAATGGCAGCCAGATATGTAGGGCTTTCACAAATGACAGTATCACCTTCGTTAATAAACAGCTTGCCTGTCAGGTCAATCGCCTGCTGTGAGCCAGATGTAACGAGAACCTGCTCCACCTTCGAATGAATTCCAATCGCGCTCATTCGATCACAAATGGCTGTACGTAATGGAATATATCCTTCAGTCGTACTGTATTGAAGCGATGCTTGTCCCATCTCCGTCAATACGGCATCAGCAGCTGCTCTGATCGCATCTACAGGGAATAGCTCAGGTGCAGGAAGTCCTCCTGCAAAGGAAATGACCTCAGGTTTTTCCGTTACTTTTAAAATTTCTCTTGTCTCCGACGGTTTAACAAAACCGGCTCTAGTTGAATATTTATCGTCCATTCATTTACACTCCTTTGACTATTATAATAACACGCAAATGCCGAATGTAAAAAATATTAATCCTATAATATCTATAAATACGTTCACTCCTTATGTATCTTTAACAACAAGATTAGGATCAATCCGTTGTTATCATCCACACTCTGCGTTGCTCATTATACAAAAAAAACTGCGGTACTCCCGCAGTTAGTATCGCTTATTATGGTAAGACTACGTGTTCCTGTTCCATTTCTTCTCTTGTTAGGGGCTCTCCCTGCAACTGCTTAAGAAGCTTCTTCATCATCACGGAAGCTTTAACTCTCAGCTCTAATGAATCCGATATTTCAATTTGATATGCTCCATGTTTAATAGCCTCTCTTAGTTCATCGACGGTGTTCACAGGCTCGTTCATGCGATTCATGACGCTCCCAAATTGAAGACATTGATGACTGTCGCTTCCAGCAACGATCGGTAGCCCGAGCAATTTCGCAAAAGGATCGATTTTCTCTTGATACACATCCACTCCTTGTTTGTATAGATCCTTAGCATTGAGATCCAGTGCATCAAGTCGCTTCAGCAGGTCTACATTAATATGATGAAGCGGAGTCGATGACCGATAAGGATGCGCTCCAATTTTCAAAACATTCCGTTCCTCCACAAGCTCGAGCAGCTGGGCAAAAGAAATGAAGTTATCTTTAGACAGATAAGGCTTGAGCTGTTCCCGAATAGCCAAGATCTTGTCTCTTGTACTGATTAGAAGGATATGTCCCGTTTCTCTAATATCCACCTCCATCCCCGGAAATACACGAACCCCTTCAGCCTCGTAATAATGCCCATTATAAGAATATACCTCATCAAGTGTTTCATAGATCCGTTCAAAATTTTTAGTATTGAAATGCTCGGTTAGTGCGATACCCGAAATATCATTAGATCGAGCTTCTGTCAGCATCTCCTTGAAATAGGTAATGGAAAAATCAGATTTCTTGGATAGCTTCCCATGAGTATGCAAATCTATGAACATTGTATTCATCTCTCCTTAGTTATAACTTGAGTTAGGAATCATTCTGTCAATCGGTTAATACAGCAAGTTCGGAAGCCTCTCCCCAAACCAGAACAGCCAGCCGACATAAGCCAATGAAAAAATAATAAAATAAACATCGATTGCTTGAATCTTAAGATAGGACAGCCTCAGCTTCTTTACTTCAGGATGATTCATCCCGTACGTAAAACCTCTTGTCTCAAGGGCCTCAACGGTCGTCCTTGAACGTTTAGCCGTATTCAACATGAGTGGGTAGAAGCTGAGCACCAATATGCGCAAATAGTAAATGATGTTCCTGATGTAGAGAACGCCAGGACTTTCAGGCGAACGTCCTCTTAGCCGATAAGACAACAAGATTTGATGAAACTCTGATAACAGTGTAGGTAGTATCCGATAACCATACGATAAGCTGAACGAGAATGCTTCAGGAACTCCAAACGCAGATAGTCCGTCACTCAATTTCTCTGGATCCATGCTGGAAAATACAGCAATACTCGCTAGTGAAATAACGGATAATTTCAGTGTAAGGGTGAGAAGCGGCAATAATGATTCAAGGCTGCCTCCAAACAGCATGGAGAACAGAAACATCCACCCTACTTGACCAATGAGACCTAGCGTTAAAATAATGAGAATGACGTAGCTGACTCGCGCGAGTGCAGTCATACTAACGATAAACACAAACATACCGAACAGTACAGTTGTGTTATGTATAAACCAAGGGACGATCGCAAAGAACAGATACCACAGCAGCAAGGTTCTTGGATCCAGCCTTCCAATAAATGTCGTTGATCTGCCATAGGCAGTCCCTAACAGCTCCAGCTTGATTCGCTCTACGGAGATGCGGTCAAGCGTTTTTCGGACGATATCCATGTGCTCACCTCCCCTTCCCCCGTTAGCTGAGGCCCGCTTGCAGGAGAATAAAATGCAAGAAACTCATCAAGCGTGTAGCAGATCCTTGGCAATCCTAGAGCAAGGCTTAGTTCCATGAGCTGAGTCGACACTAGACCTGCACGCTCCAGCAATCTCCCGTCAGCAAAGATTTCTTCCTTCGTCCCGTCTGCCAGAACAACCCCTTGATGCATAACGATGATTCGCGTAGCCCACTCGGAGACCAGCTGCATATCATGAGTGGCAATAATGACCGTCTCAACTTTATCTTTTAACGAAGCTAATACTTGCTGCATTTCGTGTTTGGTCGCTATATCCAGATTTGCTGTAGGTTCATCAAGAAGCATAATTGCAGGCTCCATGGCTGCCCCAATCGCCAGAGCCGTACGGCGCTGCTGTCCACCGCTAAGCAGACGGGCATCCTTGTCCCTAAGCTCATCTAGTCGGAAATGCTGAAGCATGTCGGCAAGCCGCTGATCTTTATCGGGTACACGATGAGCGTTCAGATAGTATGCAATTTCTTTTTCAACCGAATCTTCGATGAACATTTCCTCTGGATTTTGGTATACATAAGCTGTATGCCTAGCCATTTTCTCAGGTGTCATTACTCTTACGTCCTGCCCGTTTACCTGCATGTAACCCGACGTCGGCTTCACGATTCCGGCAATCAATTTCAAGAGAGAAGATTTGCCTGCCCCGTTATTACCTACGATGGCTACGGATTCACCGGAATGAATTTGTAGATCAACTCCGTCTAATACGGACTGCATTTTTTTAAGGATTGTTCGGTAGGACAGATGGACATCTTCAGCCAGGATCATTGTATTTGCCGTATCTGTTGTTTCGGATTGGCGGATAAGCGGCATCTCAAGAGTCTTCACCTCTGTTCTCTCCTCAGCAGCAAACCAATGTATTGCTTCCTCTAGTGTTATGGGAAGAAGCTGTTCCTTAGACGAATGATCCCTCTGTGAATCCGGACTCTGTGGATAGGCAACATGCCAAGCAGCCTGTGTCACCTGAGGCGGGAAGATCCCGAGCTCCAGCAAGGTTTCCACTGAAGATAATGCCTCGCGGACAGGACGCTTCCACTTGATTCGACCACGATCCATCAATACGACCTCATTACAATAATCAGCAATAAATTCTGCATGATGTTCAATAACAATAATGGTTTTTCCTAAATCCTCATTCAGATGCTTTAGAATATCGTATATTTGCCGGGCATGACGCGGATCAAGCTGTGATACTGGCTCGTCGATCACCAGAATTTCAGGATCCATGGCGAGCGCACCGGCGAGTGCCAGCAAATGCTTCTGTCCACCACTAAGTGACCAGATGAATGCATCCTTTACACCATAGAGACCCATCATACGAAGTGCTCTCTCCCCGCGGGCTGCGTAATCCTTATATCCGTAATTCAGTGGTGTGAACATAACATCGTCCATGACGGTAGGCCTGACCAGCTGATTCTCAAAATCCTGGTATACATAGCCTACATATCGGGATAGTTCTGCTACAGCTGCTGTTTCAGTAGCCAATCCACAGACCTTTGAATCCCCTGTGTATTCGCCTGCATAATAATGAGGGATGAGACCGTTAAATAACTTGCACAAGGTTGATTTGCCTGACCCATTGCTTCCAACGATTGCGATGAAATCACCTTTGTTCACTGTGAGCGATACTTCTTCTAATACAGGAATTACATCACCGGGATATGTAAACGATATATTGGATAATTGAATAACGGGTTCACACATTTTTTGTCTCCGTTCCTTTATCCGACTTGCCTGCTCTGCTGCGCATTGCAATGAGCGTAATGACCGTTATTAGTGCAGCTGCTCCAATACTGATCCATATTAGCTGCTGTTCTGATAAGGCTGTGAAGACATCCTCCCATTCCGCAATATTCCATTCCGTCTCAGAGAGAATCTCTGCTCCTACAGCTACGACGGCAAGGATCACACTAACGATCACATATTTCGGTGATAACCATGCAGCTGTTTCGTATTTCATTCCTTTATGACGGGGACGTATCCCTAGAAGCGGTTCGATCTTTCCATACAGCCGAGGAACAAGATAAAGGGTCGGAAGCAGGGCGAACAAGATGCCTGAGAATAACACATCGTTTAGGAAACCGACCCCTTCGATGACGACGATACTTTCAGCGAGACCCTCTACCGCTTCAAGCTCTTCTACACCTACCCAGACCTTGACGATATCCACTATAGAACTAAGCAGCTGATGAATGGCAACCCCTGTAATCGCTGCTATACCTACCTGACGCTTGTTCGTCGGATCCGTAACCAACCTTCCCGCTGTGTACATCGCCAAGGAAAAAGTGATGAATTTCTCCACTTCTCCGAGGCCGCCGAATTGACCGAGCATCAGCTCACCGAAGATGATCTCTCCTACCGATGCACCTACCGCCGCATACAGCGGATGAAACAGCATACACAGCGTGAGCGGAATAAACGCGAAGTACTCCACCGATAATTCGATAGGCCCAAGCTGCACGCTTGGAATCAGTTCTGTGAACATGTTGGACAAACCATACAAAGACATGGACAGGACAAATATCATCATTTTTTGTGATGAGGTCAGTGTGTACCGCGCAGACAATGTATTCATCTTGTTAAGTTCCTCCTCTAATCGTGAAATATAACACCATTATAAGAAGGTCTGATTATCGCTAAATTCCAGTTTTATTAACGCAGAATCAACATTTTTTCATTATTTTTGACGATGTAAAAATATTTACATAACAATAAATCCTTATATTTAGGAGTGTTTAGTCGCGGAGATAACATAATTAGTGGAGGTATACAATCGGATGTATGAAGAATGGGGTAAAAAACATTTCTCTACCAATCAGCGGCTGCTGGCTGATTTTATACAGCGGAATGAGCAGCGGATTCTATATATGACAGAACAGGAGATTGCAGATGAGGTGGGAATAAGCATTGCCTCCGTCTCAAGGTTCTGGAAATCGGTGGGTTACGTCAATGCCAAACAATTCAAGGCAAAGCTTCGTTTCCGCCTGGAGTCTGCACCTGCGGTCAAATTAGAAGACACGATAAGCAAGATCGAAGGACTTCCTCTGCCACAAACCCTGCTGGGCACAATTCATCAGCATTTAGAAGAGACATGTCAACGACTGGATCTAAAAGTATTGAACGAAGCCTCTGAAGCGATACGACAGGCGAGGCAGATCTTTATTTTTGCGCCAGGTCCATGTATTTCGCTCGCTGAACTGTTTGCGTTTCGATTACATCGATTTGGATTCCATATTCAGATTATGGCCCCAAGTGGTCAAGAATTGCTTGAATCGCTGATGCATGCCGGCCCTGATGACGTGCTGCTTGTCTTTGGTTTCGTGCAGTTAAAGCCGGAGATTGAAGTGATATTGGATTATGCAGAAGAAGCAGGCTATCGAGTTATTCTGATTACGGACCGCTTGGTATATCCTCGGGCAAGTCAGGCGGATCTCGTGCTGTATGCCGGTAGAGGTGAAGTATGGGAATTCCATTCCATGATTGGACCTGTGTTCGTAATTGAGAATTTGATTCTCAATGTGGGCATTGCCATGAATGAAGAAAGTCTCAGCAAGCTTAGACATTTGCAGCAGCTAAGAGCCAGATATCATTCCAAGCTTCCGCGTTAGCAGTTTCAGAGACCATGCGATTCGTCAGAGCTCACAGTGAAATATCATGTCCGAGGTATTGGAGCTTTGGCTTAGAGCAGGAATAGTGTGAATTGCTCTTCGTGTTACCATCCTTCTTGATGTGATTTACAAAATAAATGGTTGCAGCATATTCACAAAATGATTTGAAACTGTTATAATAATGATTATAGTTGAATCAATTTCATAACGCATGATTCAGTTAAAACCAAATATGTTGTTCATGGGAGGAGCCTGCCACACAAGGCCCCTCTCTGTTTATTTTTAAGGCGTGTTTACGGAGAGCTTGCGTAAATGCGCCTTTTTTAATTGAGAGTGGATATTTCCTTCGATTATGTAACAACATAAATGTGGAAACGAAAGGAGAAAGATATGGAATTTATTTTACACTTAGTACTCATCCTCATCTTCACTAAACTGGCAGGTCACTTGTCCCTCAAGCTGGGTCAGCCGTCCGTTCTTGGTGAACTGATCGCCGGTGTTATTCTGGGTCCGGCTGTGCTTGGATGGATACATCAAACATCATTTATTCATGAATTCTCAGAAATTGGTGTCTTGATCCTCATGTTTATTGCTGGGCTGGAAACGGATCTGGAGGAGCTCCGTAAGAATTGGAAGGCAGCTCTGGCCGTCGCCGTTGGGGGTATCATCCTTCCGTTCGTAGGCGGATACAGCTCTGCCTTGGCTTTCGGGATTGAGCAAAGCCATGCCTTATTCCTTGGACTTCTGCTCTGTGCCACATCGGTGAGTATCTCCGTTCAAACACTGAAGGAAATGAATAAACTGAATTCACGCGAAGGTACGACGATACTGGGAGCTGCCGTAGTGGATGATATTCTAGTCGTTGTACTGCTTGCTGTTATGATGAGTCTGTTAGGAACAGGAGAATCCGTAAGTATTGGTTCGCTTATCGGTAAGAAAGTATTGTTCTTCGTTGTCATTATCGCAGCAGCGATCTGGGTCGTTCCGCTCGTCATGAAGTGGATCAGTAAGCTTAGAGTGTCGGAGACGGTAATATCCGGTGGTGTTATCATCGCACTTGCCTTCTCTTATTTTGCCGAGTGGATGGGCGTTGCAGGTATTATTGGAGCATTTGCAGCAGGTATTGCCATTTCCCAAACTCCGTACAAACACACTGTTGAGCATAAGCTTGAGCCGATCGCATACAGCTTGTTTGTTCCCGTATTCTTTGTAAGTATTGGACTTAATGTGAATTTCGAAGGCGTTGGTTCTCAGATCGGGTTTATTATCGTCCTGAGCGTGGCAGCCATTCTCACGAAGCTCCTGGGTGGAGCACTGGGTGCCAAATTGACAGGATTCAATACGCATTCCTCCTTCTCGATTGGTACGGGAATGATATCCCGGGGTGAAGTCGCCTTGATTATCGCCGGAACAGGCCTTGCTTCAGGTCTATTGGATCCACAGTATTACACTTCGGTTATTATTATGGTCATTGTAACGACGCTCGTTACGCCACCGCTTCTAAAAATCATGTTCGCAGATAAACACGCGAATCAATTGAGTCAAGCTAGTTCCCAGAAATAAAATAGAGTCATATCAAAAAACAGGCAGGACATTCTAAAAATGTCTGCCTGTTTTTTATTACCTATTGACCAATCGAATTTTAATCAATCTCCATTTCATATCTTATCGATTTGGTGCTCATTCCATTTGATTCCAGAAAGGCTTCTGCACGCTCATTATCTGCAAGTACATCGATCTCAATTGCATTTGCCTGTCTCTCTTTACCGAGCTCTATGATAAACTCCATTAAAGATTGACCTACTCCTGCTCCCCGAATTTCCTCACGAACACAGAAATCACGGATGAATAATACCTTTCTTTCCCTGTATATCTTGTGTTCATTCACCTTCTCTTCATCTACGATGGCATAACCTGCAATCACATTGTTCGTGGACTCGGCTACGATCACCTCCGAATGATGAGCACCGAGGAATCCTCGAACTTCTTCCTCCGTATAGTTGTCAGCAAGCTTGTACAGATCAGGTCTTCTGTCAGCTATGACTTCATCATATTCCTGTCTTAATTGAATAATGGATGGGATATCTCCTTCAACAGCATTACGAATTCTTAGATCCAAATTAAATCTCTCCTGTCTTATTAGGCTCGAAGCTAGATATTCATATTATTACCCAATTGAGCTAGGAATGATCTCCATGCTTGAATGAATATCCTTTTTCTACACTATGATCTTCAATCCGAGAAACATAACTATGCAGCACCATACCAATCACAACGATAAACATTCCAATCCAAGAAATAGCTGAAGGAATTGCAATGGACAATAATAATACTTCACCTGCGAGTGCAAACAGCACTTCCATGGACTGCGTTGCTTCTACAGCGGCTAATTTCTGCATATTCCCCCTTACCATATCGGTTGCCTTGAAGAATAGTACCGTCGCAATGACTCCGGAACATAAGGCCACAAGCAGCGACTGAATACTCTGATCAAGACTAGGCATGCCTTCCATAGCAAGGCCATACACAGACAGCAGAACCCAGAATGGAAGGCTTGCTAGTGTCATGCCCAGCACTCTTTGATAGGCGTCTAATCTTCCCTCGCACAGCTCCATCATTTTGCGATTGCCAAGCGGATAGGCAAAAGAAGCGATAAATACGGGGAGTGCTCCTAGCAGCAAGTTCTCAAGAGAAAAGCTCTTTGCATGCTGAGCCTGCATCAGCACAATGCCAAGTAAGATAATGAATGACATCAGAAGTCCCTTCAGAGGAATTCTACCTTTTATCTGAAGTACACCTGTAGAAGTATGTATCGTTTCCGTAAATAAAGGGGCGAGCAGCATGCCTGCAATGATCGTAAATTGCCATGTACCTGCAGCTAGCCATCCAGGAGAATAGACAGCAGCAAAGCATAATGGAGCATAAAACAAACCAAAGCCAACACAGCTCCACAAGAGCCAGATTCTCGGTTGTTTTTTCATCTCGGCTATCAATGGTCTGAAATTCTTCCTAAGCATGACAATCACGATTAGAAACGGAATCATAAATATATAACGGAGCGAGGCGCTCCAGATCCAGCTGCCGCCGGACAATTCCATCGACGCGTTTAAGACGAAAGTAAATGCGAAAAAGAAGGCTGCGAATATTCCTAACAATATCGGTCTCAATGAATTCACCTCAGGATGTTCCAAAATTAGCTGCATACGAATTTCGATAATCGGTTGGAGACATGATAAATCTATCATACATTAAGTTATTTCATCTGTGCTGTTCTTTTTTATAATTTTCGTAAGAAGGAGGCTGTCCGATGAAGAAACCTAACATTTTGTTGATTACGAGCGATCAGCAGCACTGGGATACGATCGGTGCATTCAATAATGAGCTGCATACACCTAACCTCGATCGGTTAGTAAGAGAAGGAACGAATTTTAACAGAGCTTACTGTCCTAACCCGACTTGCACGCCTAGCCGTGCCTCCATAATTACCGGCATGTACCCAAGTTAACATGGAGCCTGGACGCTGGGCACCAAACTGCTGGAAGATCGGCATACAATTGGAGAGGATTTCAAGGGTGCTGGCTATCAAACTGCACTCGTTGGAAAAGCACACTTCCAGCCTTTAGTGTCCACAGAGGCTTATCCTTCTCTGGAAGCACATCCTGTCGTGCATGATTTTGATTATTGGAGGGGGTTCAATGGTCCTTTCTATGGATTTGATCATATTTGGTAAAACGCAGGAGGATAATCCTGACTTCTCTTACTTGTCGGAAACAGCTCAGTGAATTCACGGGTACCGTTCCCATCCTTACTATGAATACGGCAAGCGTGCAAGGCTTACAGATTACGATAAGAAGAAGCTCGTGGGTGTCTACTACGGAATGATAAGCCTCATGGACAAATATATTGGCAAAATACTGGATAAGCTTGATGAGCTTGGACTTGCCGACAGCACCATTGTTGTCTTTACAACAGATCATGGACATTTCTTCGGACAGCATGGTTTACAGGCGAAAGGCGGGTTTCACTACGAAGATCTGATTAAGCTGCCTTTCATTGTACGTTATCCCGGTCATGTGCCTGCCGGTCAGCAATGTAACGCCATTCAATCACTGGTTGACCTTGCCCCTACCTTCCTGTCTTTCTGTGATTCTTACAAAAATATGTAGGTTTGTCATCTGCTCGATCACTGATTCTCGCACATTAATGTACTGTTTGAAGAAATAACGATCCACGCAGAGCTTACTATTACTGCTAAATCCTCTCCATTCTCTTGATTTCGACGACAATACTGTAACCCTGACTGTAAACATTTTCCCTCATATCCTCCCTATAATAAATCTTGTCTTACAATATAAGAGTTATCTCTTATAAGAAGAAAAAGGAATTTTTGGGTAATACATAATAAGAAGAGCTACAGCTTAGATTAGGGAGGAATAATAATGAATAAGAAAAGCATGAAATGGTCCGCAGCTATTTTGTCCGCAGGTCTCCTGGTAGGTAATGCGAGCTTTTTAAGTGGGCAATCCGAAGCTGTCGTTGCCGCCGCAACTTCAGTCAAAGCTTCAGACGTCGTGATGAAATATAATGGCAAGACTCTCTCTGCGCCAGGCAGGCTGGTAAACGGAAACACGATGATTCCAATCTCGGTGTTAAGAGATGATTTTGGACTTGCGTTAAGTTATAAAGCTGGTAAGAATGGGACTAAAACCTACACTGTCGGAAGTGGAGTCACACAGATGAGATTAGAAGTGTCTGAATACGGCATCAGCACCTATATAAATGAACGTTATATCGGCAACAACAGTATCCAGTATGAAGCCAAAAATATTAATGGAAAGCTGTATGTCCCATATAGAGTGCTGAAGGAGTATTTAGGTTTTCAGGGCTCTTATAACTCATCAGCCAAAACACTAACACTGAAAAAGCTGCAGCAGAATAAGGTCAGCATCTCTTCGGAAACGATCTCGGACAGTAACAATAATGCAACCATCAACATCCGTTATCCAAAACTAAGCGGTCTCGCAAATAAAGAAGCGCAGGAATCTATAAACAAAACATTCAAAGATAAGGCGGAAGCTTTCGCAGCAGAAGCGAAGAAAAAAGCAACAGAGCGGGATTCGGAGTATGAGCAGCCTTACGAATTCCACGGAACCTTCCTCGTCACCTTTAACCGGGAGGGTGTACTCAGCATAGCCTCTGACTTGTATGAATATGTAGGTGGTGCTCATGGAATGACTTACCGTGAAGGCTTTACTTTCTCTCTCAAGGATGGACAGCAGCTGACAGTTGACGATCTGCTTCATTCTTCAGATGCTGCCAAGAAGAAGCTGGATCAAATGCTGAAGAAGCAAACAGCTGCGGACAAATATGACTTTGGATTTAATGGGTTGAAGGAAGATCCCGATTTCTATGTATCCGAGAGCGGGCTTACGGTGTTCTTCCAACTGTATGAGATTGCATCCTACGCCGATGGGTTCCCAACCTATACATTCAGTTTTGCAGATATGCTGCCTGAAGGAACGGATCCTTTTGCAGCTGCACGATAATAATGTGTGAATCTGCTGGCTGCACGTTGATACAACGTACAGATATCAAAAACACCTTTGGAATCCTCCAAAGGTGTTTTTGCACATCATAGCGAATCAAATTTATAACTCGTAGGAAATATGAAATGATTTTATCTATGATACTTTTACAGGTGTATGTTCTCCCTGCCATAACAGCTGCATTTCTTCACAGCTCTCTAACAGTTCATTAAGGCTGCCTTCAGCTTCAATTCGTCCATCCTTCATCACGATAATATGATCCGCCTTAGACAAGGCTGCTCTTCGGTGAGAGACGGCGATGCAGGTCACATCCTCTTCCTTAAACAGTCCATCCCACACCTGCTGCTCGGTTTCAACGTCCAATGCGCTGGAGAGATCATCAAATATATACAGATCTGAGTCTGTCATCAGCATGCGCGCTGTGGCTGCCCGCTGAATTTGGCCGCCGGACAACATCACGCCTCTTGGTCCAACAAGTGTGTCGAGTCCCTTCTCCAGATCACCTACATCTTTATTCATTACAGCCAGATTCATTGCACGCTCGAGCGAGGCTTCCACACTTGTACGTTTTCCCTGAACGATATTTTCCTTCAAGGTATCGCTGAACAAGCGCGGCACTTGCGGTGTATAGGCCGCTCTTGGCGGTGTTAAGAACTGAGCCGGATCGATCTCTGCTCCATTCCAGCGAATCGATCCTTCTTGCTTAGGAAGCAATCCGAGCATAGCTCGAACCAAGGTGGATTTACCTGAACCGATCCGACCTGTAATGACAAGGAATTGACCTCGCTTCAGCTGCAGATTTACATCCTTGATTCCATTATTTGAATTCGGATATTGATAGCTGAGATTACGGATCGTGACCTCTCGCAGCTTCTCCGTACGATCCTTGCTTATTACGGGTATTTCGGGAGGATCCTCATACAGATATATTTCACGATGATCCATAATCCGGTCCTCTTCACCTGGGCGGAACAACATACGCATACGATCATAGGACACCTTAAGGCGCTTGTGCTGGAACACCATATAACCGAACAACGAGATACTAAATCCAATGTTTGTTAGATAGGTTGTAAATAGCGCGAAATCTCCAACCGTAAAATTGCCATTTCTCATCTCGGCAGCGCACATCAAAAGGATGAATCCTGTGCAAATACTTAAAATGTGCTGATTCAAGGATCTCATCCATTGCTTAAATAAGTTATCCTTAAGCGCTGCCTGCCGGCGGTCTTCGTTCAGCTTCATAAATCGTGCATGCACATGATCTTCTGCCTGACCCAGCTTCAATGCTTGAACGGCCCCGAAGGTTTCGGCAATAAAGCTTGTAATTCGTCCGGTCGCTTCCTGATTCTGCTGGCCGTATCTGCGTGCTCGATTGCCAGAGAGATTGTTCAGCAGTGTGACGATGATTAACGGCAGTACAGCAACTAATGTAATCTTCCAATTGATGCTTGCCATGATAGAAACCGAAACGATAGCAAATACGAACATTCCCCAGAAATCAACCCAGGATTCCACATATTCTACAACCTCATTCACATCATCACGAAAACGACTCATCGCTTCCCCAGGGGAAGCAGGCAGATTCCGCCCTGGCCATCGCATAATTCCCGCCAGCATATTCGTTCGCAGAATGGCTTGGATATGAAAAATATAAGTTACCCATTCATAGAAGGCGATGAGCATTGTTCCTACTCTCGTGATTCTTACAGCAACCATAAGAAGCAGCGGTACGGCAAGCCACAAATAATCGTTCGTATTCGCAGCAGCTGCCCGGTCGAAGAACCACTGCATGGCAAGCCCGATAATAAGCGGAAGCGAATGGAACATGCACCATAAGAGGCCATTGATTATAAACAAGAATGGCTTGAATCGAAAAAGCTTACTGATAAAGCCCGCTACTGTCATGCCAGTTCCTCCTCTCTGCCTGTAACGAGCAGTCTTGCATAATGGGAGGCTGGATTTCTCGCGAGTTCATCACGTTCTCCAAACTCCAGTATCCTGCCATCCCCCAGCACCATAATTTTGTCCACTTGACTCAGTGTAGCAAGCCGGTGAGCAATCATAATTCCGGTACATTCCTTCATCATCTGATCTACTGCGGACTGAAGCATGGTCTCTGTTGCCGCATCCAGCCTCGAAGATGGTTCATCAAGGATTACTAAGCTTGGTTTAGTAAGGAATACCCGGGTTAATGCAAACAATTGAGCCTCACCGGCGGATAAAGATGTACCTCCCGTATTGAGATGCGTATCGAGTCCGTTAGGCTGAGCTTCAATCCATCTGCTTAGACCTAATTGCTCCGTTTTATGCAAAATTTCATCGTCCGTGATTTCATGATCAAACAGCGTCAAGTTCTCACGAAGTGTTCCATCAAACAGCTGTACATCCTGTGTAACCATCCCTACCCGTCTATACAGCGCAGGCAGAGACAGCTTGGTAATATCTACACCACCTACGCGTATAACGCCGCTGTTAATATTGTATAACCTTAGCAGTGTTCGGCTGAGGCTGGATTTACCGCTCCCAGTCCGGCCGATAATCCCTAACAGTTCTCCCGGCTTCAATTCGAAATGAATGTCGGAAAGTATCGGTTTGTCTTCGTTATAGCTGAAGTGAACATGTTCAAATTCCAGACCCAAAGGTCCTTCCGGAAGCTCAGCTTCAACGCCTTCTATAATTTCACTACGTAAGGACAACAGTTCTCTTGAACGCAGCATACCAGATTTTGCTTTTTGAAATTCTTGAATTTGATCTCCCAAGATTTCAATAGGTTCGTTCAGCATCTGAGTATATTGATAGATGAGGTACAGTGTACCGAGTGTAATTGCTCCGGACATGTAATAATGCACTCCGATGAGCAGGACCGCAGTCACCGCTAGTGCAAACAGAATGACCGTTGTATTCCAAGGTATGACCCGAAGCATCCAGGCTCTTCTTCCCTTAAGAAACACGGAGCGCATCAGCCGATGAAATCGATTCATGACATAAGGAACGTGACCATTAGCCTGAACATCTTCGATTCCGGCAATCCGCTCTTCAATCAAACCGAATAGAGAAGCGCTGACTTCCCTCTCATCCTTGGAGGATCGGACACCAAGATTGCGGATAATGACCATGAATAAGATCGATAACAACGTAAATGCCGTCATGACCAGTGCGATAGGCACGTTAATCGTGAACATGAATCCCAAGATTCCAGCGAGTAATACGAAGCTGCCGACTACCTGGACGATAAACATGGCAAAAAAATTGGAAATGGCTGTAACATCTCCATCTACCCGCTCAATCATCTCACCTGGTGTTCTCACATTATGAAACTTCATATCAAGCCGGAGGCAGTGCTTCAAAAGATCACCGCGCAGCTGATTGGTTGCACGCCAGGATACATCATTACCGAAATAGCTGACGGCTACGGTGATAAGCTGATTTACGACAGCTACAACTAGGTATATGCCTGCCAGCTGAAATAGAGCTGTGAGCATTCCCCCTCCTGCTGCTGTGTCAATAAACCGCTGCACAATTTGCGGATTCACTAGCTGCAAACCGGTTGATGTCAGCAGCATTACAAGCAGCAAGAGCAGTCGTCCTTTGACTGGCTTGAGATACCTCAGCAGCCATGACATAGATAATTTCTCTTTTTTGGGCACAGTGCCCACCCCCATCTACACACAAATATGTATTTCTTATTTTCATTTGACCCAAGGTCATTTGCCGTTAAATCATTTATAAGTCTACATGAAAGCAACATCCATTCCTAGGTAAAAAATAATTATAATCCCAATCTGAATTCATTTCATAATTCCTTAAGCTGCTTTAATCAAGAGTGTATGTGAAATATGAGAAAGATTCAGAACAGAACCCAACTTCAGTGAAGGTAACCGCAACGGGTCTCATATTTTGAAATGTACGTAATATAGTATAAAACGAATCAAATTCATAAAACCTTTCAAATCTATGTCATTATGGAGAGAATAAATGGACGTATTACTATTCATTATGATCAATGTATTACTTATAGGTTCGCTTATTATCGGCTATGTATATCTTAACAAAAAGAGAGCACAAATCAGCCATCATCTCGGTATGAACATCTCGATGACGATCAGTATGGTCTGTGCGTTGTCTTTTGGAGCACTTTGGGGGCTTCAATACCCTCAGTATTCCAGCTGGGTTACCATTGCGGCGACGATGCTATCCATGCTGGCAGGATTTATTTTCGGAAGGCTGATCGACATGCAAACAATAATTACCGGTATAACAAGTGGGATGATGACTGGACTGATGGGTCCGATGATTGTGATGCATACGAATCGGCCTGCGCTCTTGCTTATCTTTATTATGTTTCTGTTCTTCTTCACTATGATTCTGTTATGCGGTTCTGTAAATCTGACAAAGGATGAACGTTAGCACCATTGCGTTTATCCTTTTTTTATTTATCCCGCACCCAACAATATTCAAATAATTCTCCCTTTCTTCTAACATGGCTCTGTTATAATGAGTACGATTCCTGATATTTCCAGGGGGTCAAAAATTGAAATAAGGAGTGATTTCATGGTATTCAAGTTCACCCTGCACAAGCATGTAAAATCTCTGTCCAGCGTATTTCTCGCTTCAGTGCTTGTACTAGGGTCTGTTGCCCCGCCTGCTCTGGCTGTAGAGCAAACGGCTGCAGCAGAGCAAGCTCAGCAGGTTAAGGTGCTGAATTCGGAAACAGCATCCTTGTTCCTGGATGAGTTCTTTAATTCACCTGAGGCAATGGCACAATATGTTGGAGCTTCCATTGTTATTGTTAAAGACGGCAAAGTCGTTGCACAAGAAGGCTACGGATATTCTGACCTTGCAGCACAAACGAAGGTAGATCCGGAAGAAACTGCTTTTCGTGTAGCCTCTGTATCCAAGACATTTAATGCTGTGGCAGCGATGCAGCTGGTTGAACAAGGAAAGCTCGACTTGAAAGCTGATTTTGAGCAATATGTAACGGGCCTCGAATTCGATAACCCTTATGACAAACCGGTGACTATTGAGCATTTGCTGACACATACGACAGGGTTTGAGATCCGGGATCCTCAGCAGGAAGATATTCACACGGATTTTAATAAATACATATCCATTGAGGATTATGTTCAAGAGCATATGCCTCCTATTGTTCGTGAACCGGGGAGCTCTTATATGTATGATAATTTCGCCTCACTTTTATTGGGGCTTGTCGTTCAAGAGGTGAGCGGTCAAGAGTACGAGGATTATATGCAAGAACACATCTTTAAACCGCTAGGTATGGAGAATAGCAGCTTCCTGCTTACAGACAAGTTCAAAGAACAACTTGCAACCGGTTACGATGCAGTGAAAAATCCAATAGACTTATACGCGATATCTCCGAATCCAATGCCTCATGGGGGAATGTTAACGACAGCTGAAGATATCAGCCAATTTATGATTGCCTTCCTAAACGGCGGGACAACTGATGATAACCGAATTCTTTCGGAATCGACTGTAAATAGTATGGAGATTTATCGTTCGGCGATCCATCCACTTCTACCGGACACAACCTATGGATTTGAAGCTGCAATGCAGCTCCCTGGAGCGGGAAGCAGTCCTAAGATTATTACGAAGGCTGGAGATCTGATGGGATTCAGTTCTTATCTCTTCCTGATTCCTGAGCAAAATACTGGTGTCTTCCTTACCTATAATCAGTCGGGCGCGCTTCGGAACCTGTTCTATCCTGCTTTTATCAATGAATTTTTCCCTCAATATGCCAAGGCAGCCGGATTTGACGATTATGAGCCTCAATCCGCGGATGAGCTTCAGCGTTATACCGGTTTGTACGCCGATCTGCGTCTAAGCACAATCGTCAGCTCCGTCTCAGGTACGGAGGAGCAGGCAGGCAAGATGACGATCGAGGATGCTTTTCTTGGACCACGTACTCTTACCCAAGTGGAGGAAAATCTGTTTGTCGATGAGATAAGCGGCCAGTTTACCGCTTTTAAAGAGCATACGGATGGCAGCATATATTTGAAAGAGCCCTACCTTAATCCAATGGGTTATGAACGCAAAGGGGTAACACCTGTTGGTTTCAGAGATGTAAGTCCTAGCAGTCCCTATGCTGAATCCTTATACGCTCTTCAGTCATTAGGCTATTATCCGAATGACGCAAGTACGTCTGTTAACCCGAAGCATATCGTCACACGGGCTGAATTTGTTGAGGAGATCTTGAAGGTCAGCAACATCCCAGCTAGTAAAACGACACCTGCAGAAGGAACGGATTGGTCACAGCATCCTTCCGCTGGCTATATCCAAGCCGCTCTGGAAATTGGGATGCTGAGTGAAGCACAGCAATTTAAACCAAATCAAGCCATTAAACGCCAGGAAGCAGCTGTGATGCTGTGGAGAATCTATAAAGCACAGTATCCAGATGAACTTTTTACAGAGGTTGAGCTGTCTGGCAACACGAGCGAATGGGCAGCTCCTGCGATCAAGATGATGATCGGGCTTGGTATTTATGGACCGGAAGTAGAAGTTAATCCTGATGGTTCTGCCGACTATCAGTCCATGAAACCGATGAATGTACAAGAAAATGCAGCTCTTATTTATAAATTGTTAACACAGCCGACAGATCAGATCGCGGCAGCCTTGGCTTCAGAGCAAGCTCAGGCAGAAGCGTCTTCAGGTGACGAATAAATCAAATAATTAAGAAAGAACACTTCTGGTTGCAAAATATGCAGCAGAAGTGTTCTTTTTATTAGCGTCCTATACTCAATATTCGGAATTTAATCAAGGGACAAGCTGATCCACCAGCTTAGGAAGCCACTCATTCAAATCTTCAAATTCAAAGCCGGCTTCGGCCGCTTTATTCGTGTTCATATACCAGGAGGCATCCACTCCGAATGGAGAAGCAGCATCCTCCCCGGCCTCTTTCGTCAGCAGAGCCTTCTTGCCTGCCCTCGTTTCAATCAGCTTTATTAATTCTCCAAGAGAAATGGTATGATTGGATGCCGCGTTTACAGGACCGGTAATGCTGGATTCTCCTGCCCAAGCCAGAAAGCGTGCGGCTTCCTCTGATTGTATAAAGCCCATTCGGGCATTCAGATTAGGCAGGCCAATTGGCGGTCTTCTCTAATGCGATCCACATGGAAATGCAGACGTTTCGTGTAATCATCGGTTCCGAGTACAATGGGAAACCGTACACACACGACTGGAAAAGAAGCTTGCTGGATAAATACAGCTTCGGCCTGCCTTTTGCCCTCCTGATATGTAAAGCGGTCGTGTCTGCCCTGCTGAATCGTATAAGTCGAAGGATCAAAATCCGCTTCCTCAAAAGCATCCTTAACTCCTGCGTCGTAGACGGATAAGCTGGATGTAAAAATATACTTATTCGTTCTGCCATCAAACAGCTTCACCGCATCCTTGGCTGCATCTGGAGAGTAACAAATATTATCGTATACGAGATCCCACGCTTCTCTTCCGGCGGCTAATCGTAGCTGCTCTTCGACCTCGCGATCAACGATGAGATGTCTCACTTCTTCTCCAAAGGGAAGAGGCGTATTTCCCCGTGTTGCTACCGTAATTTCTGATTTCCCCTCATGCAGCAGATATTCCACAAGTCTTTTTCCAAAAAATCGCGTTCCGCCAAGTATCAAGATCTTCTTCATAATTATGTCCTCCATCCCTAACACGATTAAAATATCAAGTTACCGTGAAGTCCAAGCCTTAGCACTATAAACACATATGATATTCCAAGTCTATCACTGATTTCATAGAGGAGGAATGATTATGTGGCTAGGATTTGAATTATTAGCAGCCGCTGTGATTGTGCTCTCAACCATCACGTTTCGATATCTGGATAAACGGGCGGACAGCAAATTCCATCCTCATGCGCCAAATGAGCTGATTATCAAGTTTGTTGAGGGCACATCACAGGATGAGATGAACGCTCTGTACAAAAAAACAAAATGTACGGTTATAGATTACTACGAGGATCTGGGATTCTATCGAATTGCATCTAAACGAAAAGTGCGTAAAATGCTCAAAACATATAGTAAGCATAAACTGATTGAATCAGCTGAACCCAATCATGTGTACAAAGCCCTATACACTCCGAATGATCCCTTCTTCCCAGGTTATCAATATGCTCCGCAGAAGGTACTGGCTCCTGCTGCTTGGGACATCAGCCAGAGCTCTCCTGCCATAAGAATAGCGATCGTAGATACTGGCGTTCAGCCTGACCATCCTGAGCTCGCCGGGAAATTACTTCCTGGATATGACTATGTCGATTGGGATCCTAATACCAGCGATGGGAATGGGCACGGAACGCATGTCGCCGGCATCGCTGCCGCTTCAACGAACAATGGAGTCGGTATTGCCGGTATGGCTCCGCTGGCCTCCATCATTCCCATCCGCTCCTTGGATAACAGTGGCAATGGATTATTATCCAGTGTCGCTAATGGCATTGTGTATGCAGCGAACAATGGGGCACATGTCGTGAACCTCAGTCTGGGATCGCCGGCCAATGATTCGTTTCTTCAAGCTGCTGTGCAATATGCCTGGGATCGTGGAGCTGTTGTTATTGCAGCAGCCGGTAACGATAATACGACAACGCCGATGTATCCGGCCTATCTCCCTGGCGTCGTCGCGGTGGCATCAACGAATGCGTCCGATGTGAAGTCGGCTTTTTCCAATTATGGTGCATGGGTCGATGTAGCTGCGCCTGGTGACCAAATATTGTCCACTTATCTCGGCAGCAGCTTTGCCTATTTAAGCGGTACTTCTATGGCTACACCTCTCGTTTCAGGACTTGCAGCTCTGCTTGCAGCTCAGGGCAGATCCAATACCAACGTTAGAGATTGTATCGTATTTACCTGTGATCCGATTGCAGGTACCGGCACCTTCTGGGCGCATGGCCGCATTAATGCATTACGCGCCGTGCAGCAGCCTGTATCTTAAATAAATTTCTAAGTTCACTCGGAGGCTATCTCATTGGTTTAAAATCTTTGACTTGATCTAATAGTTGGTCTATTCTCGCAAGAGTTATAGAATCCAGTTCGATATCCACGGATTGGGCATTCTCTACAATCTGCTCGGGTCTGGTGGCACCAATCAATGCAGAACTGATTCCCGGCAGACGAAGTGTCCAAGCAAGTGCAAGCTGTGATAGCTTGAGTCCAAGCTCATTAGCTAATCCATCCAGCTGGTGCACCACTTCAAGCACATCGTCACGTAGGTAGCTGCGAATCACGCCATTCACGGAATTGTCGGCTGCTCGTGTACCTGCGGGTGGATTAGCTCCGGGCTTGTACTTACCTGTAAGAATACCTTGAGCAAGCGGAGAGAAGACGATCTGTCCAATTCCTGCTTGCTCGGATACATTCAGCACCTCGTCCTCTATGTATCGTTCGAACATATTATATATAGGTTGATTCGCAATGATAGGGCGGAGATTCAGCTGTTTCGAGATTGCTGCAGCTTCTGTGATTTGAACTGGAGTCCACTCACTGATGGCAGCGTACAGAATTTTACCTTGTGCAGTGAGATCATCCAGTGCTCGAAGGGTCTCTTCTGTTGGCGTTTCATGATCATACCGATGACAAAAATAGATGTCGATATAGTCTGTTCCCAGTCTCTTCAAGCTGGCCTCACATTGCTCCATGATTGCTTTTCTGGATAATCCTTTATCATTTGGTCCGTCTCCCATTGGGAAGTACACTTTCGTACTCAGCACATAGTCAGAGCGTTTATAGGATCTTAGAGCTGTTCCCAGCGCTTTCTCTCCCTCTCCGCGGTTGTACGCATTAGCCGTATCGAAAAAGTTGATCCCGCACTCAAAAGCCTTATCAATACAGGCATCTGCCGCCTGCTGTTCCGCCGCTGTACCATAGGTTAACCAGCTGCCAAGACCAATCTCACTAACCTTGATTCCGCTTGCTCCTACTCTTCTATATTTCATGGACTCTCGCTTCCTCTCTGCATAAGATCATATTTTCTAATAGAGTTAAAGTTAAATGACACTTTCAATATATAGGAAATTCGGAATAAAGGGCAATGGGGAAATTTGATGTTTCCCTTTTTATTCTCCTATCACTTAACAACAAAACCGCGCAAGCCACAGAATCGTGACATGCGCGGTTTTGTATTAATCTATGGTACTATTTTACTTCAGACGAGCAGTCATGAAGAGAAGTGCAACATTCGAGAGTTCAACACATCTCAGTTTATTGGTGATAGATCCTACCATTTGGCCCCAGCCGGAAGCCTTGGTCAGGTGTTCTTCGGGAACGAGCCGCTCTTCTCGTTGATGCAAACATAGACTACTGCATTGTCAATGCAGATTCATCTCAAACTGCGCTGTAGTCAATTTCCATAAATTGAACAACTTCCTTCTCCCAGCGCTCAGTTACAAATTCCACATGCTTCGGATGAGCATTATATGCCTCATAATCTTCCCGACTGTTGAATACCATGGAAAAACCAAAGTCATATGTATTCTTCGGACTAATCTCGCGAAACACTTGAAAGTTGTTCACGGTAGGAATATTACTCAGTGCAGATTTACCTTCCTGAAGAAATGCGGATTCTTCCACAGAGCCACAATCGTGTTTCAGTGAAAATACCACGGAATGTATAATTTGCTGTTGTTCCATCCTAATCACTCCTTGAGTTGGATTATTATTCAAATGGATAACGGAGTCCCCACTGACCTCGAATCTGATCAAGCAGCTTCATGATGGATACAGACTCATCAAGTGGGATAACCGAGCTCTCTGTACGTCCTTCAATCAAGCATTTTCCAAGCTCTTCGGCTTCAAATGCGTAACCTATACTTTCACGATCATCCTCGAAGGTTGTTACATTGCCGTCGACATGGAGCTCTGCTGTATACGCATTTAAGAAAGACGGGATTCGGATATATCCATCGGTACCATAAATGTAAGCTTCATTGGTTAGGCCGAGTCGTACGGCCCCGTTCAGCTGAGCTGTTCTGCCGGCACCGTAGGAGAACAACAGTGAAAATTCTTCATCGACGCCCGTATCACCAATATGTGCTGTACTCCACACGTGTTCAGGCTTAGCCCCGAAGATCATGGACGCAAAGGATACCGGGTAGATCCCTGCATCTAATAATGCGCCGCCTCCAAGTGTAGGATTTAAGAGCCTGCCTTCTGGATCGTAATCTGCACGGAATCCAAAATCGGCCTTCACCAGCTTGATTTCTCCAATCTTCCCTTCATCTAGCCACTCTCTCACCTTACAAATTGCTGGAAGGAATCTCGTCCACATTCCTTCCATGAGGAAGAGTTTATTCTCTCTTGCGTAGGATACCAGCTCTTCTACTTCACCGGCATTCACGGTAAAAGGCTTTTCGCATAATACGGCTTTTCCCGCTCTTAGACATAGAAGCACATTCTCCTTATGAAAAGGATGCGGTGTAGCCACGTAGATGGCATCGACCTCAGGATCGTTTACCAAGCTCTCATAGCTTGCGTGAGCTTTCTGAATCCGATACTCAGCGGCGAATTTCTGCGCACTCTCCGCATGTCTTGAACCGACGGCATATGCCTCTCCATTGCTTGCATAGGCAAGGTCCTTCGTAAACTGTGATGCAATCCATCCCGTCCCTAATATTCCCCACTTAATCGTTTTCGACATTGAATGTACCCTCTCCCTTGATAACAAATTGTCACCGTTTTCAAAAAAATAAAGGCTGTGGCTTTCACTTCTGTGACCATTATAAAGGACTTCCCTGAAGATTGCGATAATGGATGACAAAAAAAGGAACACATAACTTATGTGTCCCTTCATTTCCATTTGAACTACACTTCTATAATGATTGGAAGTATCATCGGTCTTCTTTTGGTTTGGCTATATATGAATCGGCCTACGTCATCCTTCAAGATTTGCTTGATCAGGTTCCACTGACTTACTTCTGATTCGGACAGACTGTCCATGGAGTCTAAGATCACTTGATGAATTTGCTCCATGAGCTCTTCATTTTGTTTGACGAATATGAATCCTCGTGAGATAACTTCGGGAGAAACCATCATTTTTCTCTCTGTTTTGCTTAGTGTGGTAACAATGATCAGCATACCATCAGATGCCAAATGTCTCCGATCCCTAAGTACAATGTTTCCGACATCCCCAACCCCTAATCCATCCACGAGATTGTTTCCAGCATGTACTTTAGGTCCCATGGAGACCGCGCCATTCATAATTTGTATGGTTTCCCCATTGCGAACAATGAACACATTCTCGCTAGGCACACCTACAGACTCGGCAAGCAAGCGGTGCTTGTACAACATTCGAAATTCACCATGTACGGGAAATAAGTATTCAGGCTTCATGAGCGTAAGCATTAATTTCAACTCATCCTGGCTTCCATGACCCGAGACGTGCATACCTGAAGCACTGCCCGAGCCATATAACACTTTAGCGCCAATACCATACAGATTGTCAACTACATTCGATAGGTTACGTTCGTTACCGGGTATCGCTCCGGCAGCGATAATTACCGTATCCCCTGGCAATATCTCAATATGCGGATGCTGTGAGCTTGCGAGCCGGGACAATGCCGCCATAGGCTCACCTTGACTTCCCGTACATAGAACGGCAATCTGTTCTGGCGGATATTTCTCGGAATCTCTCGCATCAATCAGCAGGCCTTCAGGAATTCGCAAATAACCTAGATCATTGGCTACTTCCACTACATTAACCATGCTGCGTCCGAGCAGAGCCAGTTTGCGATTCGTTTCAATCGCAGCATCAATAATCTGCTGAACTCTGTTCACATTAGAGGCAAAAGTGGAGATGAACACCTGCTGCTTGGCACTGGAAAAAGCATCAAGGATATGGCTGCCGACAATACGTTCCGAGGGAGTGAAGCCTGCACGTTCCGCATTGGTACTCTCCGATATTAAGACCTTAACGCCCTTCTTGCCGATTTCTGCCATCCGGTGAAGGTCCGGGTATGGTCCGTTTACAGGCGACATGTCAAATTTAAAATCGCCTGTATGGACGACCGTGCCTTCAGGAGTGTCGAATACGATGCCCAGACAATCCGGAATACTGTGAATGGTTGGAAAAAAAGTGGCTTGAATGGAGCCTGCATCCACTACCGAATTCTCATCAATGACATGCAGCTGGGACTCGTCTAACAATCCGTGCTCCTTCAGCTTTATTTTGATTAATCCGATGGTTAGTGCGGTTCCGTACACCGGTATATTTAACTGCTTCAGCAAATAAGGTATGCCGCCTATGTGATCTTCATGCCCGTGCGTGACCACCAGCGCTTTAATGTCCTCTTGATGATCTAGCAGGTATGAGAAGTCGGGCACAATAAGGTCAATCCCCGGCAGACTTTCGTCCGGAAACTTGGAGCCACAATCTATAAGCACCAGATCATGGTCATATTGAATGAAGTACATATTTTTACCAATTTCATTGACGCCGCCAAGAGCTGCGATCAACAATCGACTAGCTTCCATACTCAATACTAAGTACCTCCTTTTCGTGCTGTAGAATGATGATTAGGACTCTTTGGTTCCGTAGGTCTGCTTCTTCCTCAGCTCGCGATTGTCATGATCTACCCATATATGGAAGACATATTCGAATGCAGCCATCACTAAAGAAATAATCAGAATGTCGGTTAACGATGTATTCCAGAACATAAGCTCCTTGAAGATCCAAAGAGAGGCAAATACAAAAATAAAATCGGCTACGGTCGCGATCAAGTTATTGGTCTTGCGAAATACGACGATGTCGCCGAACAAAAAGCCAATGGCCGCAATCAGCAAAGCGGCAAACCAGGAAGTGATGAAGGAAGCATCGGAGAGCCACATCAGCAGTCCTGTTACCAGCACACTGTATGCCAGAAATTTCGCCATTTCTTTTTTGATATGAATCGCTCCTTTCTGAATCAATTTCATAATACCTTTAGCTGCTTAAATCAAGAGTATATATAGATCAAAATGATTTAATTTGTCTATATAGCTTCGAATCCGCCTTATTAATGAGTTATGAAATTGATTCTAGATGTTATATTATCCGCAAGTTACAATTTACATCCAAAAAATGATACATATTATTTCATATTATTCGAGTTTGATTGCGAACACATAACTGGAACTTCCTTTATCCCAAGAAGCATAAACACTATAAATATAAATACCTGCTATGCCCGGTGCAGTCACTATGTTATAATCCAATGGGACATTTTCGGATTGAAGATCATCCGTCCACTTTGTAACTCCCATCGAACCTTCCCAAGGTTTGGGTGTAAACTCGATTGAGATTTCTGCTTCTGGTGAGACAATGACCGGCTCTAGCTGCTGATGCTTCACCATATCAGGCGGTGCCATATAATCAGCACATTCATTCCAGCAATAGGTACTTTGTAAGTATGGGACTTTCTTCTCGCCAGCTTGGATGCTTGGTTTGGGAGGATAACGATCAAGACTTAATGATGTAATTACATAGACGGTTGTAAACAAGATCACTGCACTTATGATCATTAATAACAGCATCTTCTTCAATTTTGTTCCCTCCTTAGCGCCTCAGCCCTTTCAGTACACTCAGGTATACTTACTCACGACACAGTCAGGCTATTAGTCGAGCAAACCAAAATAAAATAAAAGGATGTTGCACACATGATAAGTAAGAATGGAGCTGCTAATGCCTGGAAAAAGAACACCGTCCTATTTCTAACCAGCCAAACGATATCTCTATTCGGTTCCTCCTTGGTCCAGTATGCCGTCATGTGGTATATCACGTTGGAGACCCAATCAGGCATTATGATGACTATTTCCATTATTTGCGGATTTGTTCCTGCCTTCTTCCTATCCCCATTTGCCGGGGTATGGGCAGACCGGTTCAACCGGAAGCTCTTGATTATCCTTGCAGACTCCTTGATCGCCATATCAACACTGGTACTTGCTGTGCTGTTCCTGCTCGGTTATGATGCCATTTGGCTGCTGTTCGCGATGTCTGCGATTCGAGCGATCGGAACAGGGATTCAGATGCCGGCTGTAGGAGCCATTCTTCCGCAATTTGTGCCAGAGGATCAATTAACCAGAGTTAATGGAATCAACGGAAGTATACAAGCCTTTATCATGATCGTATCTCCTATGGCGAGCGCAGCATTGCTTACGAAGGCAAGCATTGAAGCTATTTTCTTTATCGACGTCGTTACGGCACTGATTGCTATTCTTACTCTGCTATTCTTCCTTCGTATTCCTGCCCATACCAAGGCGATGCAGGATCAGAACACCAGCTATTTTGATGATTTGAAAAAAGGCCTCAAATATATAAGCGGTCACACATTCCTGAAGAAATTTTTCGTCTATGTCGCATTATTTAATGTTCTTGCCGCACCTGCTGCATTCCTGACACCCTTGCAAGTCACAAGAACCTTTGGCAGTGATGTATGGAGATTAACCGCCATTGAAATTACCTTTGCTATTGGAATGATGATCGGGGGAATATTGCTTGCAACCTGGGGCGGATTCAAAAACAAGATCCACACCATGACGATGGCAGGCTTGATCATGGGAGCTTGTACAGTCGCTCTTGGCGTAGTCCCGGTATTCGCCATCTACTTAGCCTTCATGAGCTTGTTCGGCCTCGCAATGCCTTTCTTTAATACCCCATTCACTGTCCTGCTTCAGGAAAAAGTGGAGCCTGACTATCTCGGCAGAGTGTTTGGTGTCCTCACGATGATATCCACTTCGATGATGCCGCTTGGAATGCTCATATTTGGCCCTGTTGCCGATGTGGTGGCTATTGAATGGCTGTTGTTGGGAACTGGTGTATTGCTGCTGGCGCTGGCATTTACCCTCCTCGGAAATAAAGTGCTGGTTGAAGCCGGTAAACCCGTAGTGAATGAAGATACGCATTAATAAACAAGAAAGGCTGCCCATAAGGGCAGCCTTTCCTTTTTCTATAATTTAACTCTAAACTGGTGATTTGATGCTCCTTGGTCCTTGTTCCATAATTCTTGGAAATATCCACTTCGGTCTATCAGTTCCTCGAAACTGCCTTCGTCCTCGATCGCTCCGTCTTTAACTAACAGGATTTTATCTACCTCCTTGATGAAGCTAAGCCGATGAGCAACAATAATGATTGTCTTCTCCTTGAACAAACGCAGCATTTCTCGCATAATCTGCTTCTCCATAATATTGTCCAGCGCGGATACCGGTTCGTCGAGAATAACAAGGGGGCGCTGCTGACCCATAATCCGGGCAAAAGCAAGCCTCTGCTTTTCACCACCGGACAATTTTGTACCTCTTTCCCCTACCCATGTATCCAGCTGCTGAGGAAGGGCTTTCACCTTGTTTTTTAATCCGACCTTATCCAGCAAATCATACAAATCATCATCGGAGTGATTCGTCAGCAGCATATTATTACGAATGCTTGTATCAAAGATTGGAGAATCCTGAGAAATATAGGACAGCTGATCGTACAGATGATGGAGATGAAGCTCATCAACGTCCAAACCATCTATGAGTATTCGACCAGATTTTTTCTTGAGCAGGCCCGTCATCAGCTTGACGATGGTTGATTTACCACTCCCGCTGATTCCTACAATGGCTACAGAAGTGCCCTGCTCGATTGTAAAACTAACCCCATTTAATATTCGTATATCTCCATAATCGTACGTGGCCTTATCAAACTCGATTCTCCCTTCCAGAGAGCTTATGGTAATACCGGAATCAAGATTTCGATCTTCTGGCTTGTTAAGGAAAGCTTCAAACCGAGAATAAGTAACCAGATCCAGCTTGTGATCCACATACAGTACATTGAAGATCGCAATCGGCGTGTACACCTGATCAATAAACATTATCATGGCAACAATTACACCAATGGACAGGTGGCCTGAAATGATCTCGTTCGCACCGTAGAGGATAACCCCAATCTTAATCAAATTAACAATCAGAGCGAAAATCGCAAAAAATGCTTCATGCACAAGTCTAATCTGAGTGCTTCTCTTTATGATTTGACCAGATGTCCGGGTCATACGATCCATCTCTCTCTGATACCGCTTATTTAGTCGAAATACAACCAGCTCCATAAACCCGCGAGTAGTATATCTGGACATTTTCTCCTGATCCGCTATTAGTGAGGCTTTAACACGATAGAGTGTCCGCAGCAGCACATGCGTCATAAGGAATACAAGAACATAGCCAGCTAAGATAATCAACATAATATGGATATTGTATAGACCGATAAATAACAGGCTGAATAGAATCTTTGGTAATAATTCGTGAAATATCGTCAGGTAGAAAGAATGCAGCATTTTTCCTCCAGCCTGAGCTCCGTTCTCAATCACCTTGATCATTTCTCCGGTTCCAATGCTTTGATAAGATGAATAGTCGATTTTGGACACTTTGGATAGGGCCATGATCTTAAGCTTCTCAACAATGCTAATCGATAAGTAGGTATTTGGATATTCATCAACATAATTCAGAAGGGTCGATCCGATGAGCACAGCGCCATACAGTAGAATTAACGGTATTATTTCTTCGATATGATCCACGGTTACGATGGTATCCAGTAATTCTTGAAACATTTTGATCCCTTGCGCTTCTAAATATTGAATGGCAAATCCAATCAGAATATATATCATAATCATCCATTTAAAATGCTTTATGCAGTTCTTTAACAAGGATCGTCTAACCTCCATCAGTGAAATGTAAAAAAGCCAAGGAATCACCGGGCAGGACAATTAAGCCTGGCTCTCCGGCCACAGGCGTTTTTGTCCTCATACAGGTGTCCCTTGACTATTCTTAAGAATGATCAATGCCGGGCACCGTTCAAACAATTAATCAACTTTTGGCCAAAAGGCAGACTGCTCCCTTGGCGGCTGGTACGCGTTTTACCCAGCCCGATGATTAATTACTTCGAACGATACGGAATGCCATCCTCTTCACCTCTTGTGTATAGACTGTTCTTATTGTAAATGATGGAAAAATTGTTGTACAGTCATTCCTTATACTCAGAAGCCAATATTCCGTAATACTCCAAATCCTCATATTGTCCCCACTTCACTACATGCTGGTGGAATGTCCCTTCATGTCTCATTCCGATCTTTCTCATGACTGAAGAGGAAGCAGGATTACGACTCATAGCCGCTGCCCATACCCGATTTAATTGTAGTTCGCGAAAAGCAAACTGGAGTACACATTGAGCCGCTTCCGTACAATATCCCTTTTCCCAGAACGGTTTGCCAATCCAGTAAGCAAGCTCGGCATGATTATGATTTTTATTTACTTGCAAGCCCACTACGCCCATGAATTCGGTTGTCAGTCCATCAAGAACGGCAAAGGAGTAACATATGGATAAAAAAATAACTATCCCATACGGACGAAGTTTGTCCGTAAAATAACTAACCTGTAATTCTTTTTTCAACTGCCTTGCGCTCTTTTTTATACTGCTTGTCCTTCAAATAATCATCCCATGAATCCAGCAGCCGTACCGGCTCTGCTTCTATTAAGTCCATAGCAGCATCCTCATGCCTGCTGCGGAGATCGTTCATGATGTCTATTAAATCCTCGCGATCCAGCAGTCTTACACCATTATATCCTGCCAGCTTCAAGCAAGCATCCGTATAAATGCCTGATGTAATCACGATGGATTTCTGAGCCCTGTAAAACGGCATTGCACTATATATTTCTTGAACAGCAGATAATCCGACTGGATTATTAACAGAGTATCGCTTGGCTTGAATAATTGCCCTATTTCCATTTCGATCAGTGAATACCAGATCAGCACCAAAATCCCGGCTGCTGACGGTCTTGTAAGCATCTTCGTATCCTAAGGCAAGAAATAACCGAAATAAATATTCCTCGAAATCTTTTCCGTCTTCCATACGGTCAATGTCTTTAATGGTTATCTTATAGGGATTAAGCTCCCTATGCCTTCGCCGTCTCGATATACTGATGATTATTCTTGCGGCGATGACAATCATGATGGCTGCCGCTATGGCATATATTACGGCCAACATTAAATTCCTCCTATTCTCCGTATCCCGTTATGTATGTCTGCTGGCGTATGAAGGAATCCTGTGCTCTGTAATAAGATAATAAGAACATGCATTCTCTTGCTAAACAAATTATAAATTGACTTCATCGAAAGGTAAAGGGTAACAACAATACGTGCAACAGCGCTTTTCATATCTATTAAAATCTGGCCGATTTTGACAAACTTGCTCTATAATAGATATCGTGTAAGATGTAATATTTAAATTCATGAATACAGGGAGGTATGCAAAATGGAATACACTTATTTGGGAAGAAGTGGTTTGCAAGTATCGAGGTTATGCCTTGGTACAATGACATATGGTGCTTGGGATATGGATGAGCCAAGCTCGCTCTCCATCATTGATCAGGTGCTCGATTCAGGGATTAATTTTATTGACACGGCAGATACATACGGAAAAGGGACGACAGAAGAGATTATTGGCAAGGCACTTCGGGGAAGACGGGATCAATTCATCGTAGCGACCAAGTTTAAAGTTCGGACTGCTGAAGGAGTCAATGGCGAAGGAGCCAGTCGATATCGAATTATGCGCCAGGTTGAGGCGAGCCTTAAACGTCTGAATACGGACTACATTGATCTGTACCAGATACACCGTCCTGATCCATACACTCCGCTTGATGAAACCCTTCGGGCGATGGATGATCTGGTCACTCAAGGCAAAGTACGATACATCGGATGTTCCAACTTTGAGGCTTGGCGTATCGTGGAATCCTTGTGGGTCAGTGAGAAGATGAATTTGGAGCGCTTTGTCACCAATCAGCCTTCCTACAACATTTTTAATCGTTACATTGAGCAGGAGATATTACCTGCCTCCGAGCGTCATGGATTATCGACATTAGCGTACTCCCCATTAGATGGGGGCTGGTTATCCGGCAAATATCGCAGCGGAAAACCTCTTCCTTCGAATTCACGTGGTGAGCGGATGGATACAGAAGCTCCAGTGAATCGTAATAAGCTGGCTAAAGTGGATAGACTGGCTGAGCTAGCCGAGGCCAAGGGAATTACACTGGGTCAATTTGCTCTTGCCTGGCTGCTTCATCGCCCAGATATAATCCCCGTGATCGGGGTAAGAAACGAACAACAGTTAAATAGCAATCTTGGGGCACTCGATGTCAAACTTACGGAAGAGGATATAAGACGAGTTGATGAAATATCCCCTAGCCCTTATATCGACTTTTCCAAAGACGGCAGCTTCTGGTTTGATGAACCTAGAGCTTATCGCTTCAAATAATATTTTACAACCAGTTAGCCTAAACTGAACTAATGAATATATCACAGCCCGAGCAAATTCTTTATGACAATGAAAACAACGGGGACAAACAGAGCCGGGATCAAATTCATCGTTTTAAAATGCTTGATACCCAGGATGCTGAGCCCAGAACTTAGAATAAGCACTCCGCCAACGATCGAAATTTCCGTGAGCAGCTCGGGCGTGATATACCCAGATACCGCACCTGCCAGCATATAAATCAATCCCTGCCAGCAGAGCAGCACAACTGCTGACCAGGCAATACCAAATCCAAATGTGGACGCCAGCACCATAGAAGTGATGCCATCCAGCATTGCATTTGACAGCAGGTAGGTATGATTACCGTTCAATGCACTTTCAATGGGTCCTACGATGGATAATGTACCGATACAGAACAGCATGATTGCTGTCGATAATCCTTCCGCCAGATTCCCTTTGGAGATGCGGGATACGGCGCTTTTGAAGCTGCTCTCAAGATTCAGCCTCTCTCCAATCAGACCACCTACGGCAAGACTGATAATGAACAGGACGGGGTAATGACTGTCAGGCAAGTATTTAACGATGGAGTTAATGCCTAGCGCGGTAACAGCAAGTCCCATAGCCTGCATCAAGATGTCCTGGTAGCGCTCCCCGATTCCCTTCTTAAATAAGCTTCCCAGTGCACTTCCCACCAGGATCGTTGCTACATTTACAATCGTTCCAATCATCTAATTCCTCTCCCACTTGAGTTGTTGTTAAACACAGAATAAACCCTCCAGTTACTGGAGGGTCAATGTTATTTTACAGGGATCTGTATTTCTGTGACGAACTTGGAAGCATCCTGGGTCAGTCCATAATCAATATAGGTTATTTCCAGTCCATCATCATACATCTGATAGCCATTATCTTCAATGAAATTGATAAGCTGTTCATAATACGGGGCCGCATCTTCATGTGTACCTGCAAACCGAATAGTTATATTTCTACTTTGTGAAAGAAGCTTCTGCCCTTGATGAAGTTGCTTGCTCTGTTCCTCAACAACAACAAAGATCGAATCATACTCCTCAAAGCGTCGGGCAACTAAGCTTTCTAGTGCAATAGATAGTCCCACTTTACCTAGAAATATCGTTGATTTCATCTTGGTTTGATTCTCAAGCATACGAATCGGCAATTCTAAATTATCACTTTTATGTATCTTATGCTTAAGAACTACAATCGCTCTTTCGGGCAGCTCAACCTCACGAATTTTATACAGCTCATTTACATTCGCTGCATCCTTGATTTGATGAATCCGGCTTTCAATCTTTTGCTTAATTTGGGTAAACTCATTGATTTTATTTACGGTTCGCTCATACTGATCCTGAAGCAGCTGTAAGATATGATCGATATCGCGATGATCGAGAAACTGCTTGATCTGTTTGAGCGGAACTCCGAGCGCTTTAAGATAGAGGATGGTATTTAGCTGTTCAAATTGATCTATGGAGTAATAGCGGTATCCCGTAGATGTGTCGATGGATGCCGGCCTAAATAAGTCTATTTCATCATAATAGCGAAGTGTGCGAATGTCGATTTGAAAGAGCTTTGAGATCTCTCCGATCATGAATAAGTTGTCCATCTCTATCCTCCTATGTCTTATCTAGATCAATATAACATAGTGCAAAAATGGAGGGAAATACAATAGAGTATGAACTTGAGATATGAAATGACTTATCCAGTGACTTATTACTCAGCTTTCTCTCTTAAGCAGCCTATGGTTTACAATTAACAATGCTCCTACCATGACCAAGATCGCGGCAGCCCACCAGAACGTATCTATTGCGCGGTCATGCTCAATCAGAATCAATCGAATGACAGCCGTAATTCCAATGTAGATAAAGTATCGCAGTGGAAAATGAAACCCTGTGCTGAAATACTTGATAATTAACGCGATAAACTCAAAATAGAGAAAGAACACAAGCAGATCATCCGTAAACTCATAATAGGATTTGTCGTTCTCCGCAGGGAGAACAACATATGCAAATATATCCCAGGTTACTTTGAATAAGGATATACACAAGAGCAGCCCCACCAGCAGCAGGCAAATATTTAATATGTGCTGCAGCACCTGAGGCAATTTTTCACTATATTTCACGGGTACCTACCCCTTGCCTGTATTTGTCATCAAATTCGAGAGATAGCTTAACCATTAATTCATTGTTTAATTCGTATTTAATCCCAGCCAGACAGGTCCCATCTCTACAATTCACTGAGACCATTCTGTTATTCAACCGAGCTTCCGCACAAAAAAACAAGCACCATACGGCGCTTGCTCTTCTTCATACTTATTTTCTAGACTTATCTGGCGTTTTATTTGCGGCTTCTTCCAATCGACGATATCGTTTCAAGTCTGCCTTCCTAATCGGGAGAGGTTCTTTTCTAAGCAGCTTTACAACAGCGATGATTAATAGTAGCAATATAACTGTAAAAGGCAAAGCGGCTATTAATGAGGCTGTTTGCAGAGCCCCCAGGCCGCCGCTGTATAATAGAACTCCTGCGATGGCAGCCATCAGTGTTCCCCACACGATCTTCGCCGTCATTGGCGGATTGAGGCTACCTTTCGTTGTCATGCTGGACAAGATGTAGGTCGCCGAATCGGCTGAGGTTACGAGGAAAGTGAGAATCAGCAGAATGGACAATATGGACATGATCGTCGACAATGGAAGCTGTCTAAAGAGCTGGAACAATGCCGAAGTGACATCCTCATTAACTGCAGCCGCGATGCCAGTAGCTTCATGAAGATCAAACCAAATGGCCGTTCCACCAAAAGTCGCGATCCAGAGACAGGCAATGAGCGGTGGCACGACCATAACTCCCACGATGAACTCTCGGATCGTTCTGCCCCTTGACACCCTTGCTACAAAAGCACCTACGTACGGCGACCAGGCAATTGCCCAAGCCCAGTAGAATATAGTCCAGTCTCTAACCCAGGTTCCCTCGGTATAAGGCTGTAACCGTAGACTGTATGAAATAAAATTCGTTATGTAGTCACCCAGAGCCAGTGTAAACGTCTCAAGTATGAACACCGTCGGACCGAGAGTAAATACAAAGAGAAGGAACAATAAGGCTACACCGAGATTTAGATTACTTAAATACCTTATCCCTTTATCTAGACCTGTAGTAGATGAAATCATGTACCCAATGAATATAGCGACTAGTATTCCCAGCTGAATAAGTTTGCTGTTGCTAGTTCCTGTAAGAGTACTAAGTCCTCCACTCATTTGCATAACACCTAGACCAATGGAAGTCGCAATTCCCATGACCGTAGCGATGACGGCCAGAATATCGATCGTTTTCTTAACAGCAGGTTTATTACCCGTTACTGGCTCCAGCGCTGTGGATACGAGTCCATCCTTCTCCTTGCGGAATTGAAGAAATGCAATTACGAGACCTACCAGTGCAAATACGGACCATTGACTGATCCCCCAGTGAAAGAAGGAGTATCCCATTGCAACGCGTGCCGCTTCTTCCGTCTGTGATTCCACACCTCCAAACGGAGTATTAAAGAAATGACTCATGGGTTCCGCTACGCCCCAGAATACGAGACCAACACCGAAACCGGCTGAAAACAGCATTCCGATCCATGTGAAAAATGGATACTGCGGCTTTTCTTTCTCGCCACCCAAACGTATGGTTCCATACTTACTGGCAGCCACCCAGATGAGGAACGCAATAATGACAAAGATGGACAGCAGATAAAACCAACCGAAATTATTGGTTGTAAAATTGTACAGCATACTTGTTGTGTTACCGAATGCGACTGGCATCAGAGCACCAAGAACAGCAAGGAGAGTGATGATGATTGCTGAAATGCTGAATACCTTGTCTTTCATTAATTTACGAATCAATAATCCCACCTCTAACCTATTTAGTTATCAATACCTCTACAGTATTCCTATTTAAACCATATTCCATGTATATAAACGGTTAACGACTCTTTTCATTTCTAACTATGATGAGCAATATCTTACAAGAATCACAAGCTTGCTTATAATATAATGACAGCAGAAAGATAGATCATGGAGAGTAGGTGCAGCTAGTGGCTCAAGAGAATAGAATGGTTTGTTATGATACGGATTTACAAGTGGAAGCTTATCGATTTGAAGGAATTATGCAAAAATTCCCCAACCATTTTCATGATTATTATGTATTCGGGTTCATTGAACAGGGGAAGCGTTACTTGGCTTGTAAAAATGAAGAGTACATCATAAATACTGGTGATGTTATTATTTTCAATCCATATGATCCCCATGCATGTGAGCAAGTTGATGGACGAACGTTGGATTACCGCTGTATAAATATACAGCCAAGCATCATGCAAAGATATGTATTTGAAATTACGAGAAAGAAGGAAACGCCTTATTTTAAAGAACCTGTTCTTTGTAATAGTGAAATCGCGGATACCTTGCGCGATTTGCACACGATGATCTCCGAAGGTCAATCTGATTTTAAAAAAGAGGAATTGCTCTTATTTCTTATTGAACATCTCTTAAGAGATCATACCGAGAAGTTTATCTCTTCATATGAACTCTGTCTTCGCACAGAAATCAAAACGGTATGTAATTACATAGATAATCATTTTGATCAAACCATTACGCTTCAGGATTTATGTAAGCTTACTGGTCTTAGTAAATATTATTTGCTTCGTTCGTTTACCAAACAAAAAGGAATTTCACCTTACAGCTATCTAGAGACACATCGCATCATCCATGCCAAAAAGCTTCTAGAGCAAGGCGTTCCTCCCATTGAGGTTGCGATCCGTTCCGGGTTCAGCGACCAGAGCCATTTCACTAATCATTTTAAAAAGCTCATCGGGCTTACGCCAAAACAATATATGAGGATATTTACCGATCAAACATCACCACCCGTATATACGGAGGCCAAGGCATGATGATAAAGAAGCAAGCCGCATCAACGGGACATCTACTCGCAATATTCACGATCTTTGTATGGGGCACGACATTTGTGTCTACTAAGCTTCTGCTGTCTGACTTCAATCCGATTGAGGTGTTGTATTTACGTTTTCTTATAGGATACTGTGTTCTGTTGCTACTCTATCCCCGAATTGTAAATACGAACTCAATTACGGAAGAACTACTGTTTGCAGGCGCTGGATTATGTGGAGTAACCCTTTATTTTCTCTTGGAAAATATCGCGCTGACCCTTACCCTTGCTGCAAGTGTAGGCGTCATCGTATCAGTTGCCCCCTTTTTCACGGCTGTATTCTCACATTTTTTTCTTGAAGGCGAAAAACTTAGCGTATCCTTTATGGTTGGATTTATCATTGCTCTTATCGGTATCGTAATGATCGGGTTTAATGGCAGTTTTGTGCTCAATCTAAATCCTCTCGGTGATTTTCTAGCCTTCCTCGCCCCTATTTTTTGGGCAATCTATTCAGTGCTTATGAGAAAAATCAGCGAAAGGGGCTATCATACTATCGGTTCTACACGAAAAGTGTTCTTCTATGGTTTAGTCTTTATGCTGCCGGCATTGTTCCTATTTGATGTAGAGTTGAGCTTGGCGAAACTAACCGAACCTATGAGTCTGCTGCATCTGCTTTATCTTGGTATTGGCGCATCAGCACTGTGCTTCGTGACCTGGAATAGGGCAGTAGGCATTCTAGGCGCTGTCAAGACAAGTATTTATATTTACATAGTGCCTGTCATTACGGTCATTGCCTCACATTTGGTATTGAGCGAGCCTCTTTCCTGGACTATGGGGATTGGAGCATTCCTCACTTTGGTCGGTTCATTTATTTCTGAACGCAGAACAAATCCGCAATACAGTATTAAAAAAAGGATGGATCTTTGAGGCCAAAAGGCTTCGAAAGATCCATCCTTTTCTTGTATACGATCCATGACATTTTTTTATTCAGCCAGTGCTCTAACTTCCTCATCCGTAAGTGCCTCATTGTATACTTTCACTTCATCGAGGCTGCCGTTTAAATACGGATCTGCCGCATAACGGCTCTTGCCAAGATACGCATCGGTAGAGGTGAGCTCTTTCGGATTAAAAGTAATCTGATCGCTCGTCGTTACGACTTCTCCGTTCACATACAGCTTGCCTGTGTTCCCTTCGAGTGTAACCGCAACATGCGTCCATTCATTCACTGGAAGCTTCGTAGGTGCAAGAAGACTTTGATCTACTCCATTATGAATAGTAAACTGCATGACTCCCAGATGCTGAGAAGGTGTCAGGAACATATGCTTGCCGAGCCCATTGCCAAAATCAAAGACTCGCTGCCAATCTCCCCCGCCGTTCCAGTAAACCCATGCTGCGAATGTGAAGTCTTCTGCATCTGTGACTAACTCAGGCACTTCCACATAACCGTCTGTACCGTTGAATTTGATAGCTTGACCTTGTTTGCCAGATACTTGTGATTCAACTCCGCCGATCAATGTACCATCAAATCCGTTGCTGCTGAGGTCAGGAACCGATGGTCCCGATATTCCTTCAAAATCATATTCGACCAGCTTCGGCCCTTCGATTTCAGCAAGTACAGTTACATTAAACGTCTTGGTATCTCGCACTTTTCCTTTTTGAATGGTGGCTGTAAGCTTCACTACCGCATTGTCTTCGCCAGCTTCGGGTCTTGTGACAATTCCGGCCTTTGATATGACACTTTCATTAGAAGAAGTCCATGAAATCACACTGTCCCTAGTTCCTTCTACAGGCAAATTCATATTTTGATAAATTCCCGCAGTATTGCTTAGATTGAGGTCCTTCTTCACCGCAGCAACGACTTCCTTGTCTTTCATTTCCTCCATTTGGCTGCCCCAGAGTGCAACTCCGGTATCTGACAATGCGCTGAAGGTTACGACATTTTTCTGTGACGATTCGTCCCACTCCTTAGTGAACACTCCTGTATAGGTAACGCCATCTGTCTTAAGAGTGGCAGTTCCGTCTTTATCCAGGCTCCAAGTGCCCTCCACATCACCTCTGATCTTGCCGTTCTTCTCTAGTGTTGCAATGACGGATGTTTTGAGCTCTGCTGAAATGTCTTTGCCATGATTCACAATTTTATAGCTTCCTGCCGCCTCGTTCTTCTTTACTTCCTTCTGCTGGATATCCGTATAGCGGTAAGGCGCTACGACCGGCCATCCTTTGTCATTCATGTACATTTCATGGACGCGAATCTCATGCTCTTCCCCACGTCCAGGGAAACGGGTATGGAAGAACAGCAGATGCTTGCCTGTCTCTTCATCATAATATGCGGAATTGTGGCCTGGAGATATATAGCCAAGGCCCGTGCCTGCTCCCGGATCTCCAAGCTCTCTCGTGAATTGATAGTTCCCCATCAGCTTTACCCCAAAAGGTTCAATAGACCGATCGTCAAACAGAGGCAGCTCCGGATTTGCTTTGACCTGAATCATATCTGTGCCTTCAGCATCCACATACGGACCATCCGGATTTTTGGACCTCGCAACCCTGATGTTATATCCGCCAACGGCATCTAGTCCGCCATAGGATACAAACATATAGTAGTAATCGCTTTCCGGACTATACAAAATATACGGACCTTCAATCCGGCTGTGGTTACCTCCCATCAGCTTCTTGCCATAGCCTTGTCCTGGCAGCTGTTTGCCGGTTACAGGATCTAACTCCAGGATAAAGATGCCTCCTGAATAAGATCCGTATACCATCCACAGCTTTCCGTTCTCATCGAAAAACACATCCGGGTCTACCGCATTCGGATGAATGGTCGCATCGTAAATGGTTCCATCCTCACTCGGCTCGCCCCACATGCCGGATTTCAGCATGATCCCTTGATCTACATAAGGTCCTTCAATGTTGTCCGCCACGGCTACGCCGAGCGCTGATCTTGGAGAATCCCCTTTGCAGGCATTGTAGTACATATAATAACGTCCATCTTCCAATTGAATAACATCGGCTGCCCACAGGGTATTTGTCTGTGCCCATTCAAGCGTTTCCTTGAGCTCTTCCGTAACATTAGGTATTAGTTTGTTGCCATTGGCTACACCAGCGGCGACCATATCCCAGTTCATCAGATCATCTGTCTTCGCCGCAGCAAGATGGGAACCGAACACATAATAGGTATCGTCTACCTTGATAACAGAAGGGTCATGCACGGAGCCTTCCTGAAAAACTGGAGCTTTATTGGCAGGCTTCCCTTTCTTAGCCGTATCCTCCTCTGGACTTGCATATCCCGAAGTTCCAATTACGCCGCATAGTACAGTCAGCGTTGTCGTTAATACGGCTGCTTTTTTGCTTGCTTTGAGTAAATTACGCAAAACATCCCTCTCCTTTGCACCAAAAAAAGTATGAACCTAGAGTCACTTAAAACGCTTACACAAAGAATCGATCGACGTATGAAAAAGACTGAACAAGAAGTATGTATATCGATGAATAGTTTACATATATATAAATATATTTAACTATTTGTTAAATAATAGCATCATCTGTATTCGCTTTCAATGGATTAATTACAAATTGTTCACAAAAGTCTGATGGTACGCATTTCTGAATTGTGCCGGTGTCATGTCATACATTGGGACATTATTTGTCCGGCTGTGCGTTGATGCATGCCGCCGGCGTCCGCATCGTGAAGAGTTAAACCTAAAAAGAGGCTCGTATGAACCCATCTCTCCTACAAAGAATTGGGTTCTAATGCGAGCCTCTTTAAATACTCAATGTTGAATCGTAAATTGATCTAGCAGCTGACCATTTACGTCATAGGCCTCATACTTCAGCGTTTTTCCTGAGATCGAAATCCCGGCATACATCTGTTTATTGTTCTGAAAATGCAGCTTGTGATAGAACTGATCCTCTTTCAACGCATTGAATTTGGGACCACTGGCATTGACCACGACATAAATGGCTCCTTCGTGATGACGTACCATATCGCTTCCATCCCCGGTGACCTTTCCGCCCTTCACAGGATAAGAACGTGAGTACACATGATTGTGACCCTGAAGCACCAGATCAACCTTATATTTATCAATGATTCTAGACCACTCTATTAGCTTTTTCGTAATATTGCCGCCATAGATTGGACGATGCATCGCCACGATTTTCCATTCGCAGTCAGCTCCCGCCAGATCGGCTTCGAGCCATTTCGTTTGCTGCTTAATGCACATCTCCGTATTCAGTACCGCAATATGCAAGAAGCCATAATTGAAGGAATAGTTCGTCTGTGTTCCCGCCAGCGCATGGGCTCCATTCTCTGGAAGATGAAAATAAGAAGCATAACGGGCTGCTCCGACGTCTTTGACATCATTATTACCGATTACCGGAACGATCGGCGTCTCTCCAATCTAGGTGGTGCTGGCATTAAAAAAATGGTTCCATGCACTCTTCTTGGCTGCTGTTTCAACCAGGTCTCCGGCATGCACAACGAAGTCAGGATTTGCATAGCGGGCAAAGGCCTGCTTCATCGTATCCTCCCAGAGACGAAAATCGGTCACTGTGTCAGCTTGGGAATCGGTCACATAGATAAGTGATACCTCTGATATCTCTTCCTGTGCCGTCATAAAAGCATGAGGCTCACTCCAATGTCTCCCGCTGCTGTCTCCTACCCGATAACTGTACATCGTACCCGGCTCAAGATCTGCTGCCACCGCTCGATGAACAGCTATTTCGTTACCGTCCTGTCTGATAACAGAAGTGCTGGCTTCATAGCTTGCGACAGAGTTATGCTGGAAGTCTAACGCATTACCCTTTGTGATTTGCAGCTGAGCGCTGCCATTCGTATCACGGCTGTGCCAGGTAAATGCTCTGCTGGTTGACGGATCGCCTTGGATCGTCATCACAATCTGCAGTGGTATCTTAGGAGCTCTCCTCTGTAAAATCGACTGAAGGATGAGGAAGCCACAGATTACAGCTATAGCAATCAGAATGATCCATATTATCAAATTCATGATTATCTCCTGCTTTCCGCTTCGATCCGCTCTCGCGAAGGAGCAGACCACTCGCCTGTCTATTTCAATATATACCCGGTCCGTTTCCTTCCTCAAACTCATTAGAGATATAATGGATATGTGTACTCAAAAGACAAAACATCAATAGAAGTATAAAGATCCCATTGATGTTCCGTCTTTTTCTATGATTTTCTTCGCATGCTGCGGATCAACACTTTTTGCTCAGCACTTACTTGATATGATTCGGTTATTTTTTGCAGTGCCTTGTTATAAGTGAACCTATCTAGTGAGCTGCTCTGCAAATATATCAGCGTAGGCTCCGGCATTTTGATATAACAAATAGATATCGCCCAAGCGACAGCCATCTGAACATAATATTCCTCGCTGTGTATTGTGTCGAGCTTGTGCAGCACCTGATCAATATATTCTTCATCAACAAAATAAGTAAGAAGCATCACGACACCAAAACGAATATGGTAGGTATCCTGGGATGACAGATAAGGGATAACAAAATCCCATACGCGTGCTCTGTTCTTCTTCGTTATCTTAAGTCCGCTGCAAAAACTGTCACAGATTGACCAATTATTGATCTTGGGTATAAAAACAGCTGCGTATTCCAGCAATTCGTCAATATCTGTCTTGACGTAGCCGATCACCATCGCCTGCAGCATCACTTCTTCAAAATACTCATCTTCCGCCTGATTAAGATATGTACGCCAATCGCCTTTGGCAATCGACTTGGCCAGCTTATGCAGCTCAGGGTGCCTAACACCCAGTAGATTCGTGATATTGGGTATCAGCCGGGCTGTAAACTGCTGATATTTCACATCGGATAATTCAAGTAATTGTTCCTTTAATTGATTATTCATGGGCAGTCATTAACTCCTTTAAATCTCGTCTGTTGTTTCAACATTTTTACATTATAGCACATATGTTCGCTAAGATAACGAATTCAAGCGTCGGTAAATTGAACAAGGAACCGGTTCACAAGATGCTAACCGATTCCTTTGTAAAATAGATATAGACGGATACACAAATTTTGGCCTTCTTTAATACAGTAATAGCATCATAAGGAGGCCTAAGATATATGCTGATATTTGATAAAGAATATATAGAGCACGCATCACTTGGTGGCTGGATGGAAGAAGCTTATCGTTTTTTCTCAATGAAAATGTCTGATACAGAGCATAAATTCCCTTGCATCCCTGCAACAATTGGCCATAAATTGAATCATTTCCGCTATGTATTTCTTAGTGATCCCAGATCTGAACAAGCTTCAGAGCAATTGGCAAACAGCCTTGCTGTCTATGGAGAACAGTCAAAAGAAATCGGTAACTACACCTCACTCATTGCCATTTTTGAAACCCCGGCGGATCTTGTCGAGAAATATCAAGTGGAAGAGTACCGATCCTTGTTCTGGGATGTGCTTAGTCAAACGAGTGCGTTGGATGAACAGCCATGGCCAGCTCATATTCCGCAAGAACCGGATCATAATGTGTGGGAATATTGCTTTGGTAACGAACAATATTTTATGTATTGTGCAACTCCTGCTCATCAGAGAAGACAAAGCCGGCACTTCCCTTATTTTATTTTTGCCATTACCCCTCGCTGGGTGCTTACTGAATTCAACAAGAACGTGTCAGCCGCTGCTCAAATCAAGAAAAAAATTCGAGAAAGAATTACCGAGTATGATGAAACGGGTATTCATCCAGACTTGAATTTCTATGGCAGTGAGGACAATTTTGAATGGAAGCAATATTTTCTCAGTGATGATGATCAGCCGGCTGCAGGTAAATGTCCTTTTGCTCATCTGCACATGAAGAAGAGTTAAGCATAATAATGAGCAGCAGCGATCATATATTGACAAGCACTGCTGCAGCTACTTCACCGGAATCCAGATTTCTGAATCACAATCCAGACTGTACGGATCCTGATCTGTATAATACTCGAACTGTATTAAAGCCTGACTGCACATAACCACTGGAAGGAAGCCACTCCCCATAAATCTGCTTCCAAACATTTTGCATCGCATTTAGGCATAGGACCACGTACTTCAATACCGCCTACTTTCAATCTCATATGTTCTCCATTGCATAGTGGAAAAATCTCGATGAGCAAAAAGCCCTCTGATCACACGCTGAAAAAGCGGTTCTGAGAGGGCAGTCTTAGTTCATCTAGTTATTCCACTGTAGCCGGGTCCATCCACATGATCTCCCACAGGTGTCCGTCCAGATCCTCGAAGCTTCTTCCATACATAAAACCATGGTCCTGTGGCTCGCTATATGATCTTCCACCCGCAGCCAATGCTTTCTCAACAATTTCGTCTACCTGTTCCCTGCTGTCCGCCGACAAGCATAGAATAGCCTGCGCTGCTGATTTAGCATCTGCTATCGGTTTATCAATAAAATCCTTGAAACGCTCTTCGGTTAGCAGCATAGCATAGATGTGGTCGCTGATAATCATGCTGGTTGCATTCTCATCGGTAAACTGCTCATTAAATGCAAAACCAATGGAAGAGAAAAATGCGATGGAGTTCTTTAGATTTTTGACAGGAAGATTTACAAATATTTGTTTGCTTTGAAGAGCCATAAGTCACCTCATCTATTAGGATGAGCAGATTATACCAATATTTTACTGTTTTGGACATCCTTATTTTTGTAAAAATCGCGATTTCCATCACTCTTATCCAGCAGGCTCAAGTTACTACAATTCCAGCTGCACTTGGGTCTCTGCAATCTCCTGGCCGTTCAATAGCAATATGATCCGGTGCAAGCCCGGGTAATGACGGCGTGTTGTCAGGTCAGCCCAGCGATGAATTCTGGAACCACTAAGCCTCGCTCCTTCCTGGGCAGTCTTGTCAGATAGAAGGAACTTCTTACGTGACACCTTGCCGCTGGATTTTACAAAATCTATTCCGTATTCCAATCGGATACGAGCGGTTCCGCTTGTGCGAATAAGGAGATTATACTTGAGCTCTGTAACGTCTCCGATTCGGATCTGATCCGGCGTTACGATAATCTCAGCGTCTTCTGCCAGTGGCACTTCTTTGGAAGAGGCTGTATAGCCAAACAAGGCCATAACCTCTGGGGCAGCCTTTTTAATTAAACCACGGCAGCCATGTCTTACAATCCAGTCCGTATGCGAATGCTGTCCAATCCATTTCTGAGCAATATGAAGTACAATCTCTGGATGGTCCTTTGCAATGTCATTCAGGTTGTTAGCGACACTTTTGCGAACATATAACGAAGGATCGGCTTTCAATTGAGTCAGTATGGGCAGGATCGGAGCAGGATCCTGTTTAAATTCAGTCAGTGCTTGTCCCCATGGTAGTCTTGGCCTGCAGCCTTCACTTGCGAGTCGCCGAACATGCTCATTCTCGCTCATAGACCAAGCGCGCATTTGCTTCATCATCCGTTCAGGATTCTGTATAATAAACGGCCTCACTGCAAATTCAGCGGAAGATTGCTGTGTAAATGCCTCAAGTGCTCGCATGGACAGCTCAAAATGCTCATTGGCTTGACCATATACCTCCACATAATCTGGAAGAATCAGATAAGGAAAACCAGAGCAATGCCGGTTCACTTCAAGTAAAATATCTATCGCATCCTCATATCGATTAGGCAATAAAGCTCCAAGTACGTTGGATATGTGACGGATTCGGGCTTTAAGAGCAAGCTCCTCCCAATGATCATTCATCACTTTCTCTACGAAAGCTTCAACCGGAAAGGAAGAATCGACAGCCTGTATCGTTTGCCCCAAATTCATTAAAAAGGAGGGGCTGTATATATTTTTTAATGGTTCTGCCATGTAATTAATTCTCCTCGTCTTAAGTGTATTGATGACACAACATCCAGAAGCTTCTGTAATGCTGCTACTCCTCGTATTTGTTCTTTTAATGCATAATCAATATAGGCAAGTTACTTTATATGGAAGTTATGGAAGGTGAGGATGACGGATGCATGGCAGGATTTGTTGATCCATTCAGAAATTTATGGTGGGTTCAATCGAAAAAATAACGTTGTCATGGTTTGAATAAATGTGGAAAAAGAAGTACCTGACAATGCAGGTACTTCTTAACCGCAATTCTTCTGACTGAAAGTTATGCGTGGAATCTAAGTCCGTCATAAACGGCTTCAACGTAACCGGCACGAATGACGAAATCACCGAAATGCTCTCCGTCCTCACGTTCTTTAGCATATCTTGCGATGATCTCATCAAGTGATTCCAAAATCTCTTTTTCCCCGATATTCTCTTTATACAGCTTGTTAAGACGTGAACCGTTAAATGCGCCACCCAAATACATATTGTATTTACCAGGTGCCTTGCCGATGAAGGATAGCTCAGCCAGCATCGGTCGGGCACATCCGTTAGGGCAGCCAGTCATACGAATAACGATTTCCTTCTCACGAAGACCATTGCTCTCCAGTATATACTCGATTTTTTCCATAAGAGTAGGAAGGTAACGTTCTGATTCAGCCATCGCAAGTCCGCATGTAGGGAGTGCAACACAGGCCATGGAATTTCTACGAAGCGCTGAATAATGAAGCCCATCGGTCAACCCGAATTCAGCGATCAGCTTCTCAATCTTCTTCTTGCTATTCGGACCCACATTACCGATAATCAAATTCTGATTCGCAGTGAGACGGAAGTCGCCTTTGTGGACCTTGGCAATTTCACGAAGACCTGTCATCAGCGGATATTCATCGAGGTCGACAATTCGTCCGTTCTGAATAAACAGGGTGAAGTGCCATTTGCCATTGCTGCCTTGAACCCAGCCATAACGGTCACCATTGTGATCAAATTCAAAGGGACGAGCAGCTTCCAAAGCATAACCGAGACGTGTGGTCAGTTCATTCTTCAGCCAATCCAGTCCCCGATCATCTACTGTATATTTGAAGCGTGCGTGCTTACGAACGGCACGATCGCCGTAATCACGCTGGATCGTCACAATTTTCTCTGCCACATCCACCATTTGCTCTGGTGTGCAGAAACCGATAACTTTACCTACCTGTGGATAGGTTTTGGTATCCCCATGCGACATGCCCATACCCCCGCCTGCAGTCACATTGAATCCTTTCAATTTGCCATCCTCCACGATAGCGATATACCCAAGATCCTGGGAGAATACATCGACATCATTGGATGGAGGCACTGCGATACCGATCTTGAATTTACGCGGCAGATATACCTCACCATAGATAGGCTCCTGCTCTACATCATGATCACGACTGTCAATGACCTTCTCTTCGTCAAGCCAGATCTCATGATACGCTCTTGTACGGGGATCAAGATGATCACTAACCTTACTAGCCCATGCATACACTTCTTCATGTACTTCGGACTGATAAGGATTCGGATTGCACATGACGTTCCGGTTCACATCGCCGCATGCAGCAAGTGTACTCAGCAGAGCGTCGTTCACTTCACGAATCGTGTTCTTCAAATTCCATTTCAGTACACCGTGAAGCTGGAAGGACTGACGGGTCGTCAGCCTGATTGTACCGTTCCCGTATTTATGGGAGATACGATCCATCATCAGCCATTGATCCGGCGTCACCACACCACCAGCAGCCCGAACGCGAAGCATGAACTGGTAAGCTGGCTCCAGCTTCTGCTTGGCTCGTTCGTTGCGAAGATCACGGTCATCCTGCATGTAGCTGCCGTGATGCTTCATCAGACGGTTATCATCCTCTGGTATAGATCCTGTAATCGGATCTTTCAATGTTTCAACAAGACTGCCTCTTAAATAATTGCTTTGACGCTTTATATCCTCCACATCGCTGTGGGGTGCATTTTGTGGCGGGTAAAGTTCATTTAGTGCCATGCTAGTATCTCCTTCCGGTATGAAAAGACTTCCTTAATAAACATCGCGTTGATATCGTTTGTCCTGCTTTAATTGAATGAGATAGTCGGTTGCCGCTTCCATCGTCATACCGCCTTCCTGTACGAGAATGGCTCCAAGTGTAGAATGGACATCATGAGCCATCTTCTTCTCATCTCCACAGACGTAGATGTAAGCACCTTCCTGAAGCCACTCGTACAGCTCTCGGCTTCTCTCGAGCATCCGGTGCTGAACATATACCTTCTCATCTGTATCTCTGGAGAAAGCGACATCCATACGAGTCAGCACACCATCTGCGAGCCAGCGCTGCCACTCCACCTGATACAAGAAGTCCGTTGCGAAATGCTGATCTCCATAGAACAGCCAGCTCTTGCCCCCGGCTCCTTGCTCTTCTCTCTCTCCGAGGAATGCGCGGAAAGGAGCGACTCCCGTGCCTGGTCCAATCATGATAATCGGTGCATCGGGGTTAGCTGGAAGCTTAAAGTTATCATTATTCTGAATAAATACAGGAAGCTGATCTCCTGGTTCAATTCGTTCTGCCAGCTGGACGGAGCAGACACCGTAGCGATCCCGGCCGCTAGCTTGATAACGTACCGTGCGCACTGTCAAATGCACTTCGTCAGGGTATGCACTTGGACTGCTTGCAATGGAATACAAGCGTGCCGGAATTTTACGAAGCAAAGAAACGAATTCAGATGCGGTCACACCTCGTAGATTAAAGTCCTGGATCAAATCCAGCAAATCATGATCATTGATATAATTGCGAAGTTCTTGTTCATTACCGGGTTCGACCAGCTTTCTGAGCTGAGCATTCGAGGTCAAATTCACAATTTGTTCGAGCAGCGGCTTCGTAAGTACGGTGATTTCAAAATACGTCGTTAGAGCCTCATTTAAAGGGAGTGTATCGCCTTTTTTGGAGACTTGAATCACCTCTTGACCGTTCCACCCCGCTGCAGCAATGATCTCTTCTACTAGTAAAGGATGATTCTGAGGGATGATACCCAAGCTGTCCCCTGGCTCATAACTGAGTCCAGATCCTTCTAAAGATAACTCTATATGTCTCGTTTCACGATCGGACCCGCGTCCGTTCAAATTCAAGTTCTCAAGCACTTCGGCTTGAAACGGATTCGATCTGGTGAACTCTGATTCCGTACTGGTAGAGGCTGCCGCACCTACACTACTGACATTTACTGGTGTTAATGCACTTGCAGTACTCAGCTCGGACAGGACTTGATTCATCCATTCTGCTGCAGACTCTTCAAAATCGACGTCACAATCGACTCTAGGCGTCAAGCGGCTGCCTCCAAGCTCCTCCAGACGCTTGTCAAAATCCTTGCCTGTTTGGCAGAAGAATTCGTAGGAAGTATCTCCAAGCGCCAGTACAGAGAATTTCAAGTCATCCAGCTTAGGTGCGCGTTTACTGTACAAAAATTCATGGAAAGCAATCGCACTGTCTGGCGGTTCTCCTTCTCCATGTGTACTGATAACAATAAGCAGATTCTGAACCTTCCTGAGATTGTTCGGTTTAAAATCACTCATGGAGCTGGTTGTCACTTCAAAACCCTGCTCCTGAAGCTTCTTGCTGAATTTCTTGGCAATTCCGCTGCTATTTCCCGTCTGAGAGCCGAACAACACCGTAATCTCTTTGCTGATTGCAGGTGCAGGTGCCGCAGGCTGACCGACTGCATTCAGAGCCGGAGCTTCTGCCATTGATGTCGCAGCCACTCCGCTTGCTTGAATCGCCGTTAAATAGCCGCTAAGCCAAATACGCTGTGTCTCACTAAATGTCGGTAATAGTCGATTTAATAGTTCTGTCTGTTCCTGAGTAAATGGGCTGTTAATCACTTGGAGTTCCAATAATATCCACCTCGGATGCTTTGATAATAATTCTCAGTAAGTTTGTCAGAATTAATTTGTCTCTACTGAAACTATCACAGCTCCAGAAACTGGTCAATTAGTTTCATCTTATAAAACCTATCAGCTTTTCTGATAAAAGGTGCTTTTTCGTGAATAAGGGTTAAATATGTAAAATTATTCTGATAAATAGAAAACTCTCCCTTTAAATTAAGGAGAGTTTCTTAGAGCTACTAGAATTTTATAGAAAGATACTGATTTGACTATGGGTTAGTCTCTAGAATTTTCTTTCATTTTAATAACAACAGCTGTCAGCGGCTCAAGCGTAATGGAGGTCTTGGTCAGCTTAAACCCTGATTTGTCAGAAACCGCCTTAACTCCAGCTTCATCCTGATCCACGACAACGGTTCCTTTCGTAAGGTCTGTGCTCAGACTAAACGTTCTTGTGGTTTGATCCGCATTAACAAAAACATAGTACGTTCCAGTCTTATCCGTTGACTTGTTCTTGTATGCAATGATTAAATCCTCGCTGTTCATTTCCGGTGTCTCAATTAGAGATATGTTCTTATTCACTAAAGCGTCATCTCCCAGACGGAAGGCATTGGTCGATTTCCTAAGTTGAATGAGACCCTCCGTATATTCACGAGTTACACTATTAACGGGATACTTCTTACTGTCCAGTGCCATACTCCAATCGAACTTGTTAATCGCATCCGAAGAATCATAAGAATCATGAATAAAATAGCCAAACACTTCACCCGTTTCATCTGACAGTGCGTGATATTTCTGCTCCGGCAATCCTTCTCCATGCCACTGCTTCGTGCGTCCGTATTCCTGTCCAGCATGTAGAAATGCTGTTCCCTGAGAAGTCAGGACCATCAGATTCCCAAGCCTGATTCGCTTATGAATTTCGAGATCATTTTCCGGTATTGACGGATCCTTCTTGATCGATTGCGCAATGACATCATATAGCGGAAGATTATCGTGAGCTTCAATATATTGCACCATATCTCCAGGATCGTCCGCCGGCGTGTTTGTCGGCTGCCCTTTAATATTGCTCATGATCAGGTTGATATCTCTGGCACCACCGGTTAGGAATCTGGGCTCTCCTTCAGATCCAAACCCGGATTTCAACTCATTTCGAATCTCATCGGAAAATACACCCACATCGTCTGTCTTGTCCATCCAATCCTGATCCGCACCAAGTCCGGCAAGCTCAGGATCTGCATTTGCTCCACTGAAAGTTCTCCAGCCCTCACCAATGAATAGAGCATTCGGATTCAGCTTGGCAGCTGCATCGTAAACTTTTTGAATGGAATCCGAAGTTGCATCACCCATCATATCGAATCGCATCCCATCAATTTTGTACTCATCAAACCAGTATTTTACGGAATCGACCATCAATTTCTCGGCCATAAGATGGTTCGTAGCCAGGTTATTGCCAAAACCACCGACGTATGCACCATTGCTGTCCTTCCATGCATAGTAATTCGGAACGATATCATTCAGAAGATCGGCATTCGCCATATGCGTATAAACGACATCCAGAATTACGCCCATACCTGCATCATGAATTGCGTCAATCATGTTCTTAAGCTCTCTGATCCGAAGCTCTGGATTCGTGGCATCCTCGGAATACGCCCCATCAGGAGAGAAGTAATTATGTGGATCATATCCCCAGTTATATTCGTTGCCTCCGGCAGAATACTCAAGTTCTCTGTCACCCATCTTCGTCTCATCCCCATAGTACCAAGCCATGACCGGGAGAAGCTGTACGTGAGTAACTCCAAGTGATTTCATGTAGTCCAATTTGTCTTCTAATGCGCTGTAAGACCCCCATCTGGATGTTAAGTCACCTTGAATGGAAGGATCAGAAGTATAATCACGAACGTGCAGCTCCCATATAATTGCATCCTCCCTCTCCTTATAACCATCAATCTTGGCATAGTTATAACCCTTAGGATCTGTATTGTTCAGATCAACGATGGCTGCTTTGCCAACGACATCACCGTCTTGACCCGCAGCGCCTGAGGTATCGACCTGAAATGCTGCCATCGATTTGGCATAAGGATCAAGTACTTTTCGGCTTATCCCATTGTTTACGACCTCATATTGGTAGAAGTAATTTTTAAGATCCTTTACGCCAAGCTCCTCCGGGCGAACTACCGTCATCCAGACCCCTTGCTCTTTAAGGGTCAGCTCTTTGGATCCAATATAAGCAGATGCATCCTTCTTGTCATATACATTTAGCTTTACCGAGCTTGCAGTCGGTGCCCATAGCTTGAAGGTAACTTTTTTCTTACTGTATGTAGCACCGAGGTCGTTACCCTTATAAGCATATAATTTATCAATGACACTCCAATGAAGCTCCGCCTTAACCGATATACCTGCATAGGTAATTGTAAGTGGAAGTCTGTTCAGATCAAAGGCAGCAGTAATCACTGCTGTATTCTCCTCCGTTATTTTGACTTCACTTATCTCAACTGGCGAACCGTCCTGATCTTCAATGATCAATTCTTTGCTTATCGAATCCGGAGTAAGTCCTTCGGTTCGAGTAAATCGAAGCTCGATCTGATCCTTTGATGTGACTGTGGCAGCCGTGACTCCTGTAGCCATCTCACCATAGGGTGAGACATAGACCTGATCGTCACCTTCTCTAATCCATAGATGATTATAATGCTGAAGCAGGCTGAAGCTCTTATCCCCACCATCCTTCTCTTCTCCATTATTGCGATTGACGATTAGGAATCCGAGCTTCGTTGCATCCTCTTTTAGCGGAACATCAATGTAGGCTCCATATTTATCCGTCTGTTTGTTTGTAAAAGGAAGCGCACCCTTGGGCCAATCCGTTGAAGGCGATTTCACATCTTCCCATAACCATAATCCATATTCATTGTAATCTTGATCTGCGCGAGAATAATGGATCCGTACGACATCATCAGCTAAAGGTACAGGTTCAAACAGCAGAATCTCATCGGATCCTTGTTCAACCCACACCTCATTCATACCTGTTGAATTAAGCTCCAGAAGCTTATCTCCCCCTTCCTTCTCTCCAGTCGTCCGATTTACGATAAGAAATCCGACTTTCTTGGCATTGGTTTTGAGAGGAATATCTACGAATGCGCCGTAAGAATCCTGCTGTTCAGCTGTAAAAGGGATGGCGCCTTGAGGCCACTCTGCTGATGGAAGCTCCACATCTTCCCATACCCATACACCCAAATTCTCTCCCGCACCCTCATAATGAATCCTCAAGTTCTGCTCCGGTACGGATTGAATGGTATGATTCTCCTGTGCTTGAGCAGGGACAATCCATATACTTGTCAAGATCATAACCATTACGATGAACACCGTCATCCCTATTCGAAAAGAACGAAACTTACGCATGAACATTCCTCCGATTCTATAGATTGAAATACACATTGAATTGGAACCGTTTGCACAAAAAGTCGAATATGATTGAGCCTTGTCAGTATACTTCTTCATGCTCAGAAAAAGCGTAACTATGCACCTCCGTTCTGTTATACACAAATAATCTTTTAATTGTCTGCTCATGGCATTAGCCAGAAACATATTCCTTATGTTGAATATAATGAAACCGCTTGCATCAATATATTACATTTGCTTCATGATTATCGTCAACCATTAATTACCATCCCCCGTGATAAACAGTTCTTAAGAACGATATATTTTTGATATAATCAAATCAATTTCATAATACCTTTAGCTGCTTAAATCAAGGAATGTTTCAACATAAGGAGATATGATACATATGCAGCCCTTTACCGCAGAAGTGATTCGAATCATTCAATCCATCCCAGAGGGAAAGGTAATGACCTACGGACAAGTCGCGGCCATGGCAGGAAGCCCTCGGGCGGCGAGACAGGTCGTCCGGGTACTCCACTCCATGAGTGAGAAGCATGCACTTCCCTGGCATCGAGTCGTAAATAAGTTCGGAGAAATAGCCATAGTTGAGGACGAGCACCGATTGATCCAAGAGATGAAGCTGCAAGATGAAGGTGTAGAGATTGGACTCGACCGGCGAATCGATTTATCCAAATATCAGGCGTGAAAATGAAGAAGAGGAGTACTCGGACTATATGCCGGTACTCCTCTTCTCACGATGAAAAATCGTTCGTCCTAAACCTTAGCGAATTCGAATAACGAATGTTTTCGTATTCGTCGCACCTTGATCATCTGTGACGGTCAACTCTACTGTATAGTTTCCGCTTCTGGTATAGGCATGTGAGGCGGTGACTCCACTTCCTGTTGTTCCATCTCCAAAATTCCATTCATAAGAAACAATGCTGCCATCCTCGTCATATGAATTTGAAGCATCAAATGTAACATCCCTGTTGCGCTGAGCTGCGTTTGGAGATTGGATGATGGCAACTGGGGCCACATTTGGTGGAGCAGGCTCTTCCCCACTCTGCGTTACATATACTTTGCCGAGTGCGGTAACTTCTGTCTCGTTACCTGCTGGGTCCCATACTCTCACTACAATAACTCCGCCTTCAAGCCTAAGGGATTCTGAAGTTGTATATGTTCCTTCATAATGACCAGGTAATGTCTCAGAGAGCGGAGTTTCATTCATGCTTGACGGTGCATTGCCTGGCAGTTCGACACGGAACGATGCCGACAGACCTGGGCTGCTGTCAAAGGATACATATACCGGGTCTCCTGCAGCTATATGCAGATCAGAGCTTGGCATGAGGTTCGTAATGACCGGTGCAGTCCAGTTTACAGTGACGGTACGAGTAATGGTTGTTGTGTTGCCCGCCAAATCCGCAGCGATAACAGTAATGACATTATCACCTGAATTAATCAGAAGACGGTGCTCGAAGCTTCCATCTTCGGCAACTTCAGCTGCTTCACCGTTCACTGTAACGGTATCAAGAAATTCATCATTCACTGTACCTCTAACGATATAAGCTTCAGCATTCGTAGTCTCTCCATCCTCAGGAGAAGTAACGATAAGCTCCGGTGCAGCTTGATCAAGAGTTACCGTAACTGGAGTTGAAGGATCTGTTACTTCATCACCGACCAACGCTTCAGCGACAAGTACATTCTCTCCCACATTCAGGTCAATCTCTGCTTCAAATTGCCCCTCTTCCACCGTTGCAGTTGCAGCTACTTCTTCCCCATTATAAATAGTCACCGTGGATCCATTGGCATTCGAAGTACCCGTAATCGTAATGGACTCTTCATTCGTAAAGGTATCTTCTGCTGGAGAGGTGATGACAGGTGCGCCAATCGCATATTGGACATGCGCCCGAATCATATAGTTTCCTTCATCTACAGGTGAGGCTGACCATGCGCCACTGATCCGCTGCCAAGCCCGTTCAGCAACCGTGCTGCTCTCATCCGTAGCAAGTCCTGGTGAATATGGATTAGCTTCAGTCTGCTCGTATACAATGTAGAAATCTCCTGTAACCGATACCGGTTCCGGGAATTCCACTATTGTCCATTCATCATTTCTTAGAGCAGTGCCGTCAAAAGGCCCTGCAAGCTCACGGCCTGGTGCCCCGTCAGGCCCGGTTGCATCATATACAGAATAACTGAAAGCCGTACCACCTGGATTTGGCCACTCTGTATTCCAGAAGAGGAAGGATGCACCGGTTACTTGTGCGGCTTCGGATTCAGGGGTCATTCTCACAGCCCACGCATTCCCTGCCGCATTCCATGCACGAGCATTTTCTGCTGTTCCATCATCGTATTTGATCTCACCTGCATAGCCTATGAACGGTTTCATATCAAAATTATGCGTGACAGAATCGTTCGCAGGAACAGTTACTGCAGATGTTTCACTATAGTAATCCAGTGCAGAGATGGACAAAGTATATGTTCCTTCATATACCTGCAGGGTGTAGATTCCATTTTCGTCAGTACGAACCGGTGATACCTGCGCGTCTTCCATGACCATAACTACCGCATCAGCAATCGGTTCTCCCGTGCGTTCGTTTGTAACGGTTCCCGTAATCATGCCTTGAGGAATTTCATCCAGTTGGAAGTTAACATTACGTGTCTTGCCATCTTCAATGGTTACAGGTACCGTCTGTGGATAATAGCCGTAAGACTCAACCTTCAAATTGTAGTCGCCGGCTACATGATTAAAGCTGTAGCGGCCTGTATAAGCATCCGTGCGAACAGATCTTCCGGTTTCAACAACCGTCACCGTTGCGGAGACTGGAAGACTAAACAGTCCGACTTCCCCGTCTTTGGATACGGAATCACCTTGCGTAGCAATCGTTTGCTTGCTCACAAAGTCACTTAATACAGGTGCCTTCTCTATTACTTTGGCTTTATCCGTCTCCGTCTTCTGATCACTAGCCGTAGATTCAGGTGCTGAAACAGCAAGCACCCGGAAATCATCCAGATACCATCCGGCTTTTTGTACACTGCTGTCAGTCGTAAATCTGAAGCGGACCTGAATTTCTTGGCCTGTATAGCTCGTCAGATCAATAAATACAGGTGACCATTGCTTTCCTTCTGTTGCATGAGAATAGTAGCCAATCTCTGTCCAAGTAGTTCCGCCGTTAGTGGTGACTTCCACATAGGCATCATCATAGTTTCTTTCGATTTCGTACCAGTGATTGAAGGTCAGTGCAGCCGTACTCTGAGAGGTCAAATCGATCACAGGTGATACCAGAGAGAAATTAGAGCTTACCAGATAGGTTCCGTTCAGATCCGTTCCCCAAACATTCGGAGGAGTTACCGCAGAAGCTGGACCCGGCGCAGCAGGAGCACCCCGCTCCCATACATCATTCGTTCCCGAGTGTGTCCAACCATTGTCATTATCACCATCGAACGAATCACTGAAGATGGTCTCAGGTACGGCAACCTCTACAGCAATTTCATTAGAAGCGTCACTCTCGTTGCCACTGTAATCTTTAGCTTTTACAACGTAATAATAAGTTGCGTTTCCTTCTATTGTAATACTGTCAACATACGATGTTTCTGCACTCGTTCCAATCAGCTCGTAACCCGTGTCTGATGTTAAGGAACGATATACATTGTATTCCTTCAAATCCTCATCAGCAGGAGCAGTCCACTCAAGCGTTACGTCACCAAGGATAGAAGGTGTTCCTGTCAGCTCGGATGGAGCTGCTGGAGCAACTTCATCTGGAAGCTGCAGCGAGAAGTCGTCGATATACCAGCCTTCTCCTTCGGCTGAACTGTCTGAGCTAAGAACAAATGCAAGATATACTTTTTGACCCGCATACGCTGTCAAATCAATATACTGACTTACCCAATCTTCACTGCTGCCCGTAACAGTTAGCAGCTGTTCAAATTCATAGTCATTCTCTTCTGTCGCTAAGTACACACTGCCGAAATCACTGCCATCTTCAAGGTCATACCATTGTTTGAAGGACAACAGTGCACCTTCCGGCGAGTCTGCTAGATTGATTGGCGGCGCAATAAGTGCAGTACTTGAGTTGGGTGCGTAAGTACCCGTTAAATTTGTCGCTATTACATTCTCTCCGGAATAGGCACTTCCAGGACCGCTTTCAGGACTTCCCCAGACCCACGGATCTTCAAGATCCGGTAAGAAACCGACATAATCTTGTTCGAAATCCTGGGTATACCCTGGCTCAATTCCTTCCAGTACTTCTACTGAATGTACTTCCGTACTATAACCATTATTGCCATAGTCGTTGACACGAATGTAATACTCAAGGCCAGGCTCCTCTATTAGTGATGCAGGGATGACAGCTTGGTACGTACCGTCAAGCGCATCACCGGAAGTAAGTTCCGCTGGTATGTATACATAGCGGCTCATTCCTTCTGTTCTTGCGAAAACACTTACCTCGGTAATGGATACATTATCACTGGCATCAATGGAAAAGGCAGCATCAAGTCCAGCGTAAACCGATTCCATTGCCGTGTATTCCAGTTCAGGTGCTGTCAGATCATCACCATCAATGGTCACACGACCCGACACAGAGCCAACACCTTGAAGGACAGAGCCAACCGCATCAAGTGCATTTACGATACCGTGTCCATATCCATTGTTAGGTGATTCGGGATAGGTACTGTCTGTTCTTTCCGTCGCCGTTTCTGTCAGAATATATTCCAGATCATCGACAGTGAGAGAGCTGTTCGCTTGCAGAAGCATGGCCGCAATTGCTGTTGTATGGGGCCCTGCCATCGATGTTCCATTCCAACCTCCTTCATAACTGCCCCCTGGTACCGATGAACGGATATTCACACCTGGAGCAGAGACTTCAGGTTTAATTTCGTCATACGGAGATGGACCCAGGAGAGAGAAGTCAGCCAAATTTCCGTTTATATCGGTTGCGCCAGTGGCGAAGGATTCCGGATAGTTCGCCGGATTGGCAACTGATCCCGGTCCACCAGGGTTCGTTAGTGTGGTGTTACCCGCAGAGAATTCCGGAAAAATCTGTGCATCACGCCATGCTTGCACGATAGGTCTAAACCATTCATCAATGCCTGGTCCTCCACCCCAGGAATTGTTCACCACATCTGGAGCAAGCTCAGGATGAAGATTTCCTTCTTCATCTACTGGTGCTAGCAGCCACTGAGCACCATCTAGAATAATGGCATCGGTAGTGGAAGGATTGAATATCCTTACCGCCATCCATTTAGCTCCAGGAGCCACACCGATAATGTTAGTACCATCTTCTTCAGCACCTACCATCGTTCCCATAGTATGAGTTCCGTGACCATCTGTATCTGCTGGAAGTGAGGCACCACTGTGCGGATCGTACCAGCTTAGCTCTGGATCAACGACATTGCCGTTTGCATCCAAACCGCGCCATTTGCTTGCAAGGGCAGGGTGTGTATAATCAACACCTGTGTCCAGATTAGCGACGACAATACCAGAACCGTCAATCCCTTGCTCCCATACTTCTGGAGCATTAACTTGGGCAATGTTCCATTCTATATTCGCCGGATCATAATCTGAAGGTTCTGTATTCTTGTTCTTGTCCGCTGCTGAAGCAGAGGAATCGCTGTCTAGATCACTCGCCTTAGGAGTGGAAGCATTCTTATCAACCGTAACTTCCTGCAGGAACCGTTCTTCGTTCGGAAGGATTTTTTCAATGCCAGGCTGAAGGGCTAGCTCCTCCATTACTTCTTTTGTACTTGTTACCGCCAGGGAATTTACGATGAAATAGCTCTTATATTCCTGTACTCCCCCAGCTTCCTTCTGTTCATCCAAGTATTTTTGAATCGGTATTTGTGTACGCGTTGCCGTTTCACGCAGTGTGCTCACTACTGAGGTACGAGCAGAGAGCTTCGCAGCTGCAGGGGTTGCTTTTTGAGTGGAAGCTAGCTCCATTGCTTTCTGTGAGGCAAGTGCAGTATCCGCTTGTTCGGACATCTTAACCAAATAGGTGACATATTTGTCTTCATTAAACAGCTTGTTCAGCTTAGAGTCTACTTTTGCAGTGATCAGTTCGGGAGCCGTTGAACGCAAATCAATCTTGTCGGAAACCGAGGTCGTTGGAGCGGCCATAGCCGGACTTACGATGGACACTGCCAGGAGGAAAGCCATGCTTAATGAGAAGGTTTTTTTCGTATTTTTCGCTGTGACCAAGTCTACTACACTCCTTTAGAATCGAGATAGAAACCGTTTGAATTTCCTCCAAACACTTGTCTTTCTAACTGCGAACAAATAGCACAGTCGAGCAACTTAGAACATGAGCAGCAATACACGACAAATCAAACGACGAGGATTCAGAATATGATTTTGACAACCACCTCCTTTAAAGGGTAAAACAAAGAATGAAATGATTGGCTTAGGTCAGTTCAGATATGCTTGTACAATCTCTTCGGAAGAAGGTGCCTTGAATTAAGCATCTTAGATGGGAAAAAGAAGATTCAATCGAGTAGATTCAGGGGGCTAGTCTATTTCATTTTGCTGAGAGAATTTGATGAGATGCGAAATTAACATTTAGAGGATTTGTTAAATTTAATCAATTTTATAACTTAACAAAAAGGTGAATTTGAAAGATTTAAAGTAAGTACTTTTACTTGTGTAGAGAGTATAAATCATAAAAAATGACTCTTACAAGCATTTTATTAGCATATTTTTACATTTGGTACTTAATACTTATTTTACATAGGTCAATTAAGAACTAAGACCGATACGCCATATTACATGCCTGCCGCATTTTTCGATAATATTCTTATAAATGTAAAAAGAACCGTGATCAACACGGTTCTTGATGTGAAAAGTGGAATATGTTGTTAGAAGCATTGGTATGACCGCTTTTTTTGGATAATGACATCGAAATAGGGGCGTATATAGGAGCGATTTGGGATCTATTACGATTTAGGTATTTTGTATATGAATAATTGCGTTTTGACGCACAGAACATGGTTTTTCATCATCGAAATAATACTATATATGCTCATAAAGCATGTATTTTGTCCTGTTTGATAGATTATTTCTGGCTTGATTGCTTGTAGCCCATGATTTTATAGGAATATAATACTAATTGTTTCAATTTGACGAATTAATGCGATTGCTTGTTTGCTGTCCGTACTTTCGGGACGGGAACCTTATACAAGTAGTGAAATATTACAAGCAGTAAGATATGCATCACGGCAAAAACAAAATACATATTGCTAAACACCGATGCTTCCAGGTTGGCATTTATACCATTCCATGCCGTCCTTGCTCCTTGATCAAGGAGTATACTGTAGAAGGAGGCCGATATTGCGCCCGACATGAAATTAAGAGTCGAAAAAAGACCCATCCCTACTCCGGTATATTCTGGAGCAAGTGAGCGGGAGACGCTGTTGATGAGCGAGATTTGAAGACTCATCTGGCTTACAGTCCCGACAATGAGAATTGCAGCAATCCAGTAATGATGACTACCCGCCCAAATCGACATCGCCATAAACGTAATGACCAAGAGAGATGCCGATATCGAATAGACAAAGTGATTACCATGTGCATCGACTATTTTTCCAATCCTTCTTCCAAGGAATGCAGAGCAGATCGCTGCAGGAACCAGCATAAATCCGACAATTCCAGCTGATAGATCATTGACCTGCTGCAGCAGCAGCGGGGTCAGAAATGGGAACGAGAAACCGATCCCTTGCATAAGAACCAGGATAACGAGTCCAATCGCATACCCTTTCGAATGAAACAATTGAAGCGGTATAAATGGGGTTGAAGTCAACCTTGAGCGAACAATAAATAGTATAAACAGGACTGCCGCTGCTACGAAATACAGTATTTTTGCTTGAGTTATCGACATCATAAGCAATATAACAAATAAAGCTAGCAAGCCGCCCCCAAGGTAGTCGATCTTGTCGTCTTTCTTTAATTGGTCCCTTCCCAGATACTTCAAGTAAAACGGCAAAGTAGTAAGTGTCAGTATTGGCACTGCAAACAGCCATCTCCATTCGGCAAAGCTGACAACTGCTGCTGAGATAACGGGTCCGATTGCATTACCTACCGCAAGACCTGTAAAGGTAATCCCCAGTGCATACCCTCTTTTCTCCTGACTGAAGTATCTGACTGGGATGATGGTACTCATGGCCGGCACTACAGCAGCACCCGCCGCCTGTACGATTCTACCCAGTACAACCACATAGTAAGACTGCGCTGTAAATCCAACTAACGATCCCATAGCGAATATGAGCAATCCAACCACAACTAAATGCCTCAGATGAAACATGTTAACCAGTTTCCCGTAAGTGAGGGTTCCGAGCGCATAAACGACGAGATACGCGGTTGAGACCCAGCTTACCTGGGCTACAGATAATGAAAATTCAATGCTGATGTCAGTAAGCGCGATGTTAAACATCGTCACACTCATGACGGACAGCACCATGGTGAATGCCAAAACTCGAATCAATTTATATGCAGTGTCGGCTGCACCTAGTTGAGATGACGGACTAACCACTTTATCGTCCATTCCAATTTTTCCTCCCTCTTCTTCTCTCGTTCTCCAGTTTATTCTTAAAGATGAAGGAAGAAAAATATATATTTAGCCATATCCTTATATACTCAAGTATATTAAGCTGTAGTTATTACAGACAAAGGAGCGAAAATAAATGGAACTTCTGCAGCTTCACTATTTTCGTACTGTAGCGCAGCTATTTATCCAAAGCAGCTCTAGCTTTCAAGCAATTTTTAACAGATCTCCTCTTCATTATAAGCAAAAAGAGCTGGTCTGTATTTGAACAATACACGCCAGCTCCATTATCTCTAATCCAATTAATTAATAAATCCTTCCAGGGCAATCGTTGGTTTGCCATCCGCATTCCAAGCACCTTTTGCATAACCGCCATTATATCCCGGGGTTGCCTGCGGCTCCCAGTAGAATACGCCTAGTCCCTTGCCTCCAGAAATATTGCGCACATCATTTTTGATCTTGGTAATAAAGCTCTTGGCTGCCGATGCCTGATTATAATCCATACCAATCTCAGAGATGACGATCTCCTTACCATACTTGGATATCAGTTGATTCACATTGGTTATTGTCTGGTTCACCTTCGTAGACCAATCCGAGGCTGAAGGATAGAGTGACAAACCGATGACATCAAAATTGGCCCCGTTTTGTACCAGTCCCCCGATATTCCAATCAAGCACGGCATAATCGTGAGCGTTCGCCAGATGTACAATGGTCTTCGTATTCGGGCTGACCGATTTCACGGCATTATGGCCTGTGTTTACAAGCCACGCGTAATTTTTCATGTTCACGGAAGCTTTACCATCATTCCATAACATGCCGTCATTCGTTTCATTGCCGATTTGAACCCAGTCCGGAGTAACCCCTTTGTTCTTCATCGTATTCATCACATAAATTGTGTGGGACCATACCGCGTCCATGAGCTGCTGAAAAGTGTAGTTTCGCCACGCATAAGGTTTATTTTGCTGTCCGGGATCAGCCCAGGAATCACTATAATGTAAGGTAAGCATAACACTCATTCCCAGATTCTTCGCTCTAAGCGCGAGATCAGCTGCTTTCTCTGCATTCATATATCCGTTTGCATAATCACTCATATTGGGATTCACCCACACACGTAAGCGAACTGAATTCATCTGATAATCATTTTTCAAAATCTGCAGGATGTCACGCTGAACCCCGTTCTTGTCCTTCCATTTGTAACCTGCTGCCTCCATCCCTGCTACCCAGCTGATATCTGCTCCTTTGGCAAAAGCAGGTGCTGCCTCCGCCTTGTGATCTCTACCGGACGGGCCGAACAGCATCAATAACATCGAGAGACTTAGAAATATCAATCCAAATCGTTTACGGAACTTATTCATACCAGACCTCCTATATCCATTTCACTCTCCTTGGAAAGTGTCATCTGTATTGTAAACGCTCTCAAAGAAATGCCCTAGGATATTTTTCCAACATTTTGGTTCTTATTCTAACTTCACTATGATGGGATAAGAGGATATATGAGGATACACCAAAAAGTCCTCCGCAAAGGAGGACCTTTTTAGGCTAAGCTGGTCTTAGTGAAGAATTTAATGGGTTCATTCCTTCCATCTAGCTAACGAAAAGGCTTGAGCGCTTCCACATATTGCGGATACCAGTGATCCCACTCTTCTTTGCTCTCCATTAATGCCTTACCATTTAATAAAGTCTCAATAGCATCAAGACAGACATGCCAGCCTGCCAGATCCTTAGGTGTATGATCTGTAAGAGCAGAGATCTTCTCGGTCAGTATAAGTGTGGAAGCTTCTCCATTTTGATCTGCATGAATTTCGAATCGTACCTTGTCTTCTCCCCACACATACTCAAGGACTTTGCCCTCTACATAGTCCAATATCGGCATTTCCTCGTTCGTCCCATCCTGCATATCAAACAGGATCATACCTCCTGTACCGAGTTCTTTTACCTCAAGCTCTGGGAACCACTCTTTTAATCGTTTATTCTCAGTAAGCATTGCCCATACCTTATATGCAGGATGCTGTAACTCCCGCTTGAATTCAGCTGTATAACCCGATTCATTTTTTTGAATTTGAGCGATCATTATTAGATTGTCCCTCCTTCTTATATAGACATCATTATACCTTAATACCAAGATCATTACGAATGATCAACACCGTCAATCCAGTTGACCACCAATGGTGAGCTATTTGCTGATGATCAAGCTGGATGATTCAAGCTACCTTCTTCGTCCGATGTAGAGTAAATGTGAGGATATACCGAGCAGCGCTGGGTCTTCTGCAGTTGTGATCATCAGTTCTATATACTTTCTGTGTGCCTCGTCGCCTTGATTCCTCCAGTAATCCACCTGTTCAGAATGAAGCAATGCACCGATACTTGTAGAACCGATGAGACTAACTTTCTCAAACCCGTGTTCCTCCATGAAAGGCTCAATGGCGGCTGTGTCGAAATAGTACGCTCCCGTAAACCGTCCCTGGTCCTCGTGATTAAATCTGCCTGTAGCCCAAAATTGTTCAAGATTGTCCATCGTATGATTCGGCTTCCAGTGCGCTGGATTCAGTAATGAGTTCAGCAGCATACGGGTTCGTGTCTGAAAAGCAACAAACACAACTCCGCCTGATTTGGTCACACGATACAGCTCCTTCGCAGCTTTGGATCGCTCCGCTTCCTCCTGCAGATGGTACAAAGGACCGAGCATCAAGGATGCATCAAAGGCTTCATCTGAAAATAAATGGAGGTCGGCCGCATTCAGCACATGAAATCCGTCAAATTGTGAAGTCAGCTGTAAATGATCTGCCTGCTCCTCTGCTACACTCACAAGTCTGGGAGTCAGATCAGACAATGTGACCTGATAGCCCTGCTTCGCCAGCTTCATTGCATATTTACCTGGACCAGCTCCATTATCCAATACCCGCCCGGATGGGGGAAGATTCTTGCTGATATAATGCCAATTCACGATAAATTCCAGTGGCTCACGGTCCAGTCTTCCCCATTCATCAAAGGCAGAATAGTAATCAATGATCTCTTTCATATGACCTTCCCCCTGTAATATATCTCTAGCTAAAATGCATGCTTGGCGCAAAAAAGCCCATCGCCTCTAAAGAGGCGACAGGCTAAATTCCTTCGCGGTACCACTCTTCTATGTTCGATTGCTGTTCCTAACAACAAATGCACCCGAACCTTGAATAACCCAATATCGGCGGTCATCCGGCATAGCCTAAATGAAGTCTCTTCCAATCAGTTCAGAGTTCAATTCAGCTATACTGCTCCAGGGTGAGCTATACTTCTGTTCGAATCCCTGCCTTGCACCAGCCGGCAGTTCTCTTCATCATCTTACAGAAGCAAATCCCTATCATCGCATGAGGTGTATGTATATTTTTACCATTATACATATTGAGTAGTTCTTTGCCAAGTCATAAAATCCTGCTGGATTCATGTAAGATCTCTGATCATTTGTCCGATAAGAATGAATGAGCCAGGAGTGAGAATAGAAAATCGCTCAACACGTATTTGTGTTCTATTGAATGTTTTGAACATCAGTCAAATTCACCTGCGAAGCATTTCCTAATAACCCATCTAAAAATCCCATATTCTTTCTCCTCCGTTGGTGTAAAGTTTTATAGTAATGTAAGTACTATTTTATAAAGTTACACTAAGTGGGTAAGAAGACAAAAATCCTTGACGTTGGAACAAAGGTAAGTTGATAGGAAATGTGCAAAAAATGTCCTCCATCTCTTACATGCACATGGTACTTGAATCCTTTTTCATGCACGTTAAAAGATGCATTAAAGTACTGACGTAATCGCAGCTGAAAGGGATTAAAGAAATCCCAAAACACATTAGTAAAGTCAACTACAATACGGTCTATTGATACTTTCACTCCTTCCATGGTTGCAAACAAAACCCTTTGAATACCGCTTACACTATAATTGTCGCTCTTTCCATCATAGAAGGTGCGATTCAATTCCTTCTCATCCTCAATATCGTTGTAGAGTTTCTACAGTTGCGAATAATTTTGAAAAAAACATGAGAAAACGAAGAAAACAAAAAACAGGTCAAATATGGCAGTATCTGACCATAATGAACCTGTTTGATGTAACGTTATAGCGTTGTTTAGGTTATAAAATTCAAGCGTTTAAGTACGTACAGGCATACTGTAGAAATATCATACGGACACGATGAGGGTTAAGTTCTTTCGGGATTAGCCGCCCGATTCATTCGACAAGGGATGGGAGTAAAAGATAAAGAAAAACCACATGATAAAAATAACTTACATGTGGTTTGGTTATCTTCGATAGGCGCTCCAACTTCAACTTATTACGCTTAATTTTGTTCACGCCTATCGCCCGTTCCTATCTCTCAACCCTCCTACTGCGTTTTTACTAACCTCACAACTTTAGAAACCTAATCACATTGTGGTTCCGATTCATCACTTTTTGCCCGTAAATTTGTCTAACTCGTTTTCAACTAGATTCAGTTCCGAAACTAAATCGCTAAAGAGTGTCTCATTGTTCGGATTTTTACTATCCTTAAAATCGGTTTTACCAAGAAATGCCATATAAACACTAGATATTTTCCCCTTAACACTTGCCTCTACTTCACCTTGCCCATAATCTTTTTCAAAAAATGAATCTATCGTTCGTCGAGCATTACTGTTGAACCCAACATATTCAATAGCTAGATAAAGTAGTTCAACACATTCCAAAGCATCCTCCACGAATACTTTTTGCTGTTTCGCGCCTTCTTTCATTGAACACCCCGATATAAATAATAGACAGCTTAACAAGATATAAAAACATGTGACTCGTTTCATTACTTGCGACCCCTTCTGCGGCCAAAATCAAATTCAGGAGGATACATATGGTTTGCCTCTACATAGTCTTCTGCTTGACTTGTTGTAAGCGTTTTGTAGAATTGACCATCTTCATCGACTAAATAAAAATCATATAGAATTTTTCCATTCTCAATAAACTCAATATTCATACGAAGATTTTCAACAATATCAATTCCTTCTATTGGGTCATACGTGCCCCCTCTCTTAAGCTTATCATTTAATGAACTATACTTATCTAATTGCGCTTCCGCATCCTCATAATAGCCATCTGTACTTCCAAATGGGGCATCTCTACGGGGTTTAACTTCCCACATTTGACCATTACTTGCAACAATATCAACGTAACTATTTGAATCAAACCAATACTTCCTTTTTTGAGTTACCTTATATTCTAACTGAACACTTAATCCTGACTCCGCATGGATTTTCTTTGCGGCATGAATTTGCGCAATTTCGTGCAGAGCCTTGTACCTGCCTTTATCACTACTACCATTCGCATTAAAAGTTGCATTAGAAAGTTCCCAATTCGTAAAATGAGTACCGTTTACTCTGCCACCAATAAAATCTTTTAAAAATCCATTAAGCAAAGAGTGAGGCATATGTCCACTAGGGTCAGTATATTTCAACGGATTATTATGCACATACGTATAAAGATTCTGACTCAGCGGATTGTTCAGTTCCCCTTCATACGTATCCTCATTAATAAACCGACCAATATTTGGGTCATACCAGCGAGTTCTTAAGTACTGTAGTTTTGTAGAATCATCCCAGTATTCCCCTGAATAGCGGAAAGGATTGTGTACTAGTTCTTCCTGAGAAAGAATATTGCCCCAAACATCATAAGAGCTGTTTAGAGTCTGACCTGTATTATCCTGCAACTCAGTAATATCTCCATGATCGTTGGATAACACATACACTCTTGAACCATCTGCATAATCAATTGCTTCTAGTTCTTTTCCACGGATATAGGTAGCCTTATGAATTGGCTTCCCATCAACTACTTCGGCTTCTGCTATGATCTGGTTACTATCATAATAATAGCGATTCCGAACACCATTCTCTTCGTAATAGCTTATGTATTAGTATGTTTGAAATTGACATTCAATCTTTTCTATTAACAACTCCCTAAATTTATATTCAGTATATTCCCCTTACATACTGAACGTTAGAGATATAAAGTACCTCTTCGGTACCGCTGGAGAGAGTCTCTGCAATGGCTGCAGGAAGGTCTTTTACAAATAGATTAGGTCCTTCCGTCTCCCCGTAACCTCCATTGTTCAGCACGTTATTATAATTTACTGAATTAATGATTGGTTTGTTAAAAGTCGGATCGATTAGATCGGATTTAGTAACCATTTGAATAGTTTGTGTTTTACCGGTTTTGGAGTCTGTAACTGTTGACGTTGATCGGTATACTTGCTTTGCATAGTCACCATAAAATTGCTGGATGCCGAACACGAGGGTTACAGTACCAACAGTCAGAATTTAGGTAGCAATGAAAAAAAGACAAGCTTCACATGAGTACGGTAGAACTCACATGAACCTTGTCTTCTTACCTAATAGCGATTGCGTTCTTTATCCCTTTACCGCGCCAAGCGCAACGCTGCCAATAATCTGTCTGGAGAACACGGCGAACACGATAATGATCGGTACAATGGAGATCGCCACACCCAAGTACAAGAGCCCGTAATCCATGCCATAATATCCTTGTACCAGAGCAACGAGCACGGGAAGCGGATATTTATCCAAGGAGAAGAACAGCACAAGTGGGGTTAGGAAATTGTTCCATGAGCCAATGAATGTGAATATTCCAAGCGCCGCTACCGCCGGGCCAAGGATCGGTAGCACGATCTGGTTGAAGGTTCTGAACTCTCCGCTCCCATCGACCCGTGATGACTCGATAATCTCATCCGGGATGCTGCTCTCAATGAATTGCTTGATAAAGAATACGTTGAAGGCATTCGCTGCTGCAGGAAGTATAATGGCTGCATAGCTGTCCAGCATACCAAGTGTACTGAACAGTCGATACATCCCGATCAGCGCCAGCTGTCCGGGTACCATCATTGTCGCCAGCAGGAACAGGAACAGCCACGTGCGGCCTTTGAATTTATATTTGGCAAATCCAAATGCCGTTAAGGCACCGATGTACAGTGAGAGGATCGTAGAAGCTCCTGCGATGAAGAAGCTGTTCCCAAAGCCCCGCCAGATATTGATCTTGGAAGCCATATTGACATAATTGTCGGGCAGGAATGAACCCGGAAGAAAAGTAAAGGTCGACGCGATGGTAGCATTGTTATGGGTGGAATAGATCAGCATGAGATAGAACGGGATGATACATATAATGGCTAGCACAATTAGGAAAAAGTATATTAACACTTTGCCGGGTGTAAGCCGATTTGCCTTTGCTTTTCTCTCATAAGCCATGCTTTGCTCTAAAGGTTTGGCCGTTTGCATCCTCATTCCCCTCTCTTATGAGCTGCTCTTGCGTTTAGTCATCACGAACGATGCAACCGAGAACAAAATAATGATAACGAATAGGCAGAAGGCGATGGCTGCTCCGTAACCAAAGCGCGTGCTTTGGAAAGCAACATTGTACAGGTACATAATGCTCGTCATCGCTGCCCTGTCGGGTCCTCCGGTTCCGTTCGTCAGTGTAAAGGGCTGATCAAAGATTTGAATTCCGCCGATAATGGACGTAATAACCTGAAACAAAATAATCGGACGCAGCATAGGAACGATGATGTGAAGGAAGATATGCTTTTTCTCCGCTCCGTCAATTTGAGCGGCTTCCTGCAAGGAAGGATCAATGCCCTGCAAGCCTGCAAGATAGATCACCATCGAGTAGCCGAAATACTGAAAGAACAGGATGGCAGATACGATTAGCCGCATGATCCAAGGATCGTTCTTCCAGTTGATTGGGTTCTCAATTAGACCAACTTGTACAAGAAAGTGATTGAGTCCCCCGGACTGCCAATCAAAGATCAAGCTGACCAGCAAGCCAAGGGATGCAGCAGTGACGATGTTCGGAAAGAAATACACCGCTCTGAAAAAATCTCTTCCCCTGAGAAGCTTGTCGTTAAGAATAAAGGCCAGCACCAGCGAAACGGTCAGCTGAGGAACAACCGAAATCCCCCAAATAAACAACGTATTAAACAGTGTTTTCCAAAAGAGCGGATCCTGCACGACCGCCACATAATTGCCGAGACCAACGAACTCCGGTGTCGTAATCCCGTCCCAGTTGGTGAAACTGATGTATAAGCTATACAGAATCGGATAAAGTCCAAATATGAGGAAGATGATGAAAAACGGAGCAATAAAATAATAACCATAGTGGTCTTTGCGTATGGATTTAGCAAACATTCATTTGTACCCCCCGTCATCGGATTCACATTGACGTTCATTCGTATTCAGCATTTCACTCCAATCCTTCGAGCTCTGGAAATCTCAATTTGACGTCGCGTTTAATTCTCTCTACCGCTTCCTCCTTTGTTTGAATATCGTTGTTTAGGTACAGCTGAAGAACGTTCTTGAATATGTCGTTGTTAATCACGGTATCGTATTTGGTTCTTTCATAGACGGGTACGTCTTTCGCTGCCTCTGAGAAGAATTCAAAATGCTTCTGCCCGCCAAGATAATCCGATGTCACTGTCTTTGCCAGCTGATCATTCACAATCATATTGCTCGTGAAATAATCCTGCTCCTGCGCAAGCTGAGACAGAAATTCATGATCAAAGTTATAAAATTCAATAAACTTCCAAGCAAGATCCTTCTTGTCGCTATTGCTGTACATGGCAATATAGGTTCCGCCCGAGCTAAATCCTGTCGGTCCTTGAGCAAGCCCCCACATGCCAGAAGTATCCGGCGCATTAGCTTTGAAGGTGTATTGAAGCCCCCAGGTGGCGGCTGGGTAAAACATGACTGTACCCTTTTGCATGGAGGCAGCTGAGCCTGCGCTTCCTTCTTCATATTCAGCAAGCACCTTGCGTTCTCTCGCTTCCCTAACCAGATCCAGAATTTCCAGATAAGTATCGTCCATGACAAACTTACCATCTTGTACCCAGGGAATTCCGTCATAGGAGTTCGAGATCGCGTTCCAGTTCGCCAGAGCATGCACTTGATTGCCACTCTCCTGCTGTACCCGCTCGCCAATCTCAAAGATTTTATCCCAGGTATCAATCTGCTTGCTGACCTCTTCGGGATCATCTGTCCCCAAATATTCCTTCGCCAGATCACGCCGGTAATAGATGGCGCCCGGAGTTGCCTGATAGCCAAGTGCTCTAACATGGCCTTCACTGTCTTTCTCATTGGCCTGAACAAAAGGGTACTGCTCAGGAAGCAGTTCGTCCGCATTATAAGGTGCCTCAGACAGATTTTGCAGGTAAGGTACATCAATCAGCTCTCGTATGTTAGCGTTTTCAATCATAAAGACATCAGGTGCCTTGGAGCTGGTCTGCAGTGCCGACTTTAGCTTCGTGATATAGAAGTTGCCCGGAATGTTGACAAAATTAACCTTGATGTCCGGGTACTTCTCCTCAAACTTTTCAATCGCATAGCCGGCTTCATCCGTAAAGCTCCACACCGTGATCTCGTTATCATTAGATTCGGCCATAGCCTGAAGCTGACAGCCTGACAGCAATACGACTGAGCATAGTAGAACAAGCAGCGCTAAATGATGACGTTTACTCTTTGGATCCAGCTGACAATAAAATTTCTTCATGAGCCCCCTCCTTTATTTAAGGAAACGCTTACATTTTATTCGATTATATTGATTTCGAAGTGGGCTTTCTTCACCGATATTGTTCATCATCCTTCATATTTTGCGTTGTTTGTCTTGTGCTTCTTTCGAAAATCGGACGGCGTGCAGTCGTTATATTTTTTGAACAGACGGTTAAATGAGTTAATATTGTTAAACCCGTGGCTTACAGCAATATCAAGAATGGAATCCTCACTGAACAGCAGCGCCCATTCCGACTTGATGATCCGAAAGTGATTCAGGTACTCCATCAGTGTGATGCCCTTAATATCCTTGAACAGCTTGCAGACGTAAAATTTGCTGAATTTAATATGGTCAGCGACTTGATCCAGCTTGATATTCTCGGAGTAATGCTCTTCCAGATATTTACATACACCCTCAATGAACTCGAATTTCTTCGAGGTTGTAATTTGCCAGTTAAGCGCATCGGAATCCTCGCACAGGCCTTTAGTTCGCAGAAGCTGTACAATAAAATCATACAATCGTGCTATCATTGCCCATTTGTATCCTGCCTGCCTGTTGCTTTCTTCGGCTGACAACGAAATGACGTACTCCCCTAAGTCTCTTTCTTTACATGTGGAAGCAGGAATAACAGTTGTTTTATTAAATAACTGCTTCATACTTAGCCAATCATTATCTTCAATAAAGCTGCTCGTAAACAGCTCCATCCGAAATAAAATAATGGTCAAATTCTGTGTACCCGGCAAAAAACAATGTACATCTCCCGGCTTGATCACAAGCACATCGCCTTTTTGGAGCTCATACATACAATTGTTCACGCCTATGCGTCCGTATTCCCCTTTGACGAACACCATCTCTACCTCTTCATGCCAATGAGCTGCATAATTGAATTGATCGCCAGTATGAATAACTCTGATAGGAAAACCTTCTGTCATATGACCTGTTTCAAGAAATGTCGGCACGCCCATTCTATCCACCCTTTCCTATTCGCATTTATCACATTACCTTATTATAGTTATTCTCTCCCGGTTCGTACCAGCAAAATATAAATAAGCCGCTGTCAACAATAAATGAAAGCAGCGGCTAATAATTCTTTATTTTGGCGTCTTTATTCAGTTAATTATATTTTCAAAATATTTCTTCACTTCCTCAATGCTCTGGGTACGCAGGACAACTTCTTTGTCATTGGTAATCATCATCGTCGGGATTTCATCAACTTCTGCTTTATCCGCTTTTATCTGGTTGTCGACTGTATTAACGTTATACAATTGTATACCTCGAATGACCTCTAGTAATTCCTCACTTGAGTTCATATATTCAAGCAGCTCGTTATCGAGATCCGTGCTCGCGTCGCGGAACAGATGAATGGTGTACATCCCTTCTGTATCAGATAGAAAATAAGACAGGTCCGTTTCCTTACTGGGAACACTGCAGCCTACAATACATAGGAACAGAAGCACAACGAGCAAATTTAAATTTCTCAATGGAACCCCTCACTAATCAAGTACAATGGTTTTGTTCATTTCGGTCCAAGTATCAGGGCCTATAATCCCAAGGCGCCATAGAGCAATTCCTTTCAGATCATAACGCTTCGCGAGACCAATCTTCGTATTAATGCTTGCCGAGGTTTCGCTTCCGCGGGAAATACCTAGAATGAGCTTGTCCTTGTCAACCTGCTTCAGTGCCAGCTGTATGGCTTCATCCACCTTTGCCACGGGCTCGGGACTTTGTTCATCACCGTAGGCATACGCCATAAGGACAAGATCGTCCGCTAGATTTGCGAGTGTCTTGTAGTCATAGCCTTGATACACACTGTTCAATGCATGTACAATGACAGTCAGCTTCATGTCTTGCTGCTTGGCTCTTGAAGACAGCTCCTTTACAAAAGTATTATAATCACTCTTCACCTTGGATTTATCGCCCGTCATGCCGAGTCCTTCCAGGTCAAGTGCGATGCCTTTGAAGCCTTTCTCTGCTGCAGCCTCCATAATGCTGTCTATAGTTTTATTTCGCAGCTCCTTATCCTCAAGGTTTTTCGTGAGCTCCAGCATGCCATCTACAGAATAAACCATTAGATATGGTGTTGTTCCTTCAGATGCTACATCCTTAATAATCGACTCACCAGTAATCTCGCCGGATGGAGCTGGCCATCTGTACTCATCCCCGGTTAATGTAAAATTACCTTCTCGATCGATGCGGCTCCAGCCAAACGCGGCTGCGTCAAAGTGATGGAGGTAGGAAATTTCATCAAAGGAACGAAGTGCATAGTAGCCGAGCGTATACATCTCTTCCCGAGGCGATATGATAAATACGGTCTTAGAAGCTTGGTTCCAGCCCACACCCGCACCAAACTGCTGGCTGAAGAAGCTAAGCGGAATCATCGTCGTATTGTTGATCGTCCTGGGGGCTAACGTTAATGCTGCATTTTGTCCGTTTACCTTTGCTGTCTTGCTGCCAAGGGTAAGCTCTACTGTCTTTTTAATGCCATCTGAGAGCTTTGAAGCCGTTATTTTCTTGGCCTTCTGGTTCCATATCACATTAATTCCAAGCGCTTCGGATATGGCTCTGAAAGGCACCATCGTTGTTCCGCTAATGACAACCGGTTCTACCGGAAAAGGCAAAGGATAGTTATCCAGCATAATCTTTACTTGACTGGCACTCGCCGCATTTGCAGACGGAAGTACAGTTCCACTTGCCGCTGAACCTAATACAATTGCGCAGCTGAGCAGTATTTTTCCCCATTGCTTCATTTCTCGCTCGTCTCCCATTCTCATCAATTTAGTAAATAGTGTTTCTATCAACGCTGCATATTTTACTATAATAATAGAAAAAATAGGTTAATTTTCTTTAATCTGATAAGTTTCAGTCTTTTGATAGATTAACAGAGAGGTACATCAATTATTAACCGATATAATATATTTCATTTTATATTACTCTATTTTGTTTTTGTTGCATTTACAACAATTTTAAGTTAAATTCAATATCATATATTTTATTGATTCGCAACAAAAATATAAAAGGAGGTAACAATGAAGGAAATTCTTCGAGAAATTGGAATGATAGCAAGAGCATTAGATTCCATAAGCAATATAGAATTTAAAGAATACGACCTAACAAAAGGACAGTATTTGTATCTTGTGCGAATTTGCGAAAAACCCGGAATCATTCAAGAAAAATTGGCTGAGATGATAAAAGTGGATCGAACAACAGCAGCTCGTGCTATAAAAAAACTCGAAACGAATGGCTTTATTGAAAAGAAAGAGGATGAACATAACAAAAAAATTAAGAAACTCTTTCCAACAGAGAAAGGAATGACGGTTTATCCATTTATTAAAAGAGAAAATGATTATTCGAATAACGTTGCTTTAGAGGGATTTTCTGAAAAAGAAACAGAAATCATGCATAATTTTCTTCAAAGAATCAGAAAAAATATTGAAACAGATTGGGAATATGTTAAGAGAGGTAAAAAAAGAGATTACTGATAATAGATAAAGGAAGGACATTTTTAAATGACAGTTACTTTAAAAATAAAAAAGTGCAACCATGAAGATTTGCTGCTGCTCCAAGAGATAAGTATTGAAACATTCAACGATACTTTTAAAAATCAAAATTCATCTGAAAATATGAAAGCCTATCTGGAAAAAGCATTTCATTCTAAACAATTGGAAAAGGAATTGTCCAATATTTCATCAGAATTCTTTTTTGTTTATTGTAATAATGAAGTCGCTGGATATTTAAAAGTTAATACAAATGATGCTCAGTCTGAAGAAGTGGGCGAGGAATCACTTGAAATAGAGAGAATTTATATAAAGAATAAGTTTCAAAACCATGGGCTTGGAAAGCACCTGCTAAATAAAGCTATGGAAATGGCAATCGAAAGTAATAAAAAGAAGATCTGGCTAGGCGTTTGGGAAAAAAATGATAATGCAATCGCTTTTTATAAGAAAATGGGGTTTGTTCAAACTGGAGCCCACTCTTTTTTTATGGGAGATGAAGAACAAATTGACTTTATAATGACCAAAACACTTATTTAACTGAATAGGAATCAATTTTATAATTTTACCTATTTAATGATTTATGAAATTGATTGATAATAAATAAAAATATCGGTCCCTAAACATTACTAATGTTGTATTCGCCTAATGTTATAAATTCGCATTTTTCTGATGCAGCTCCTAACACGAAAAAAACCAGCCAAGTTTATGGCTGGTTTTACTGAAATACTGATGCAAGAACGGCATCTATCGATATTAAATACGGATGTAAACTTGATTATTGGTTACAATCTTTTTTATAAGTACAGCGAGTCTACGTAAGCTTGATCCTCTTGATCCTTCGCGGTATACCCTTCTTTAATTAACGTGCGAATCGTTGTTTCCTTAAGTACCCATACTAGATATTTGTTCAGTATCGCCCATAGGAGAATGCCGAGCAGGAAAAATGGAATGAGCGAGACGGACATGATTATTGAGAAAAAGAGCAGCATGATCTGCGCAAAGATAAAATACAAAATAATGAGGCTTGGAGCCAGCATTTTGCTTGCCCTCACCTGTCGATACACTTTAAACAGCTTGAACGAAGCTGTCCAATTCAGCTTGCCTTTTGCTTTGACAGGCACTTCAGCCGCTGTATCTCCTTTCAACATATAGAGCAGTGATTTTTGGTCTTTCTTCTTGTTCAACGAATGTATCCACCTTTTTGATATGAGATCTGTTATTGTACCCAAGTGTTCCGGTTCATTCTCTACAATACCACATCCGAATTCAATATTGAAATGATCCGTGCCTATAGAGCCTGCACTGCCTCATGCAAAATACGAAATGATTTCCTACGCTTATCCAGATCGTAGATAAAGGAAAGAGCCATCAGCTCATCGAACAGATAGCGTTCTTTCAGCTCCGTTATTTTTCTTTGTATGGTTTCTTTAGAGCCTATGATATGCGCCTGTTTAATGGAATCAACCAGTTCTTTGTCATGCAGGGACAGCTCGGTTTCATTCCAGGCTTCGGGAGTGTCCATTCGCAGCACCCTTCCTTTTTTTAAATAGTAAGTAAACTGGATGGACGTCTTCGCAAGCTCCTCTGCTTCTTCATCCGTATCTGCCGCGATCACCCGAATCGCTGCAAGTCCGTAAGGATCATTGAGACCTTCATGCGGTACAAAGCTCCTTCTATATTCCCGGAATGCAGAGTAGAGCTGCTCCTCCTGCCCTGGTGAGAAATAGGCAAATGCGTATCGAAGTCCCATGGATGCGGCAAGCCGTGCACTAGAGGGACTTGTCCCGAGAAGCCACAGATCAGGAATGTACTGAGTGCGAGGGGTGGTCATTAGTCCTCTTAAAGGATGAGACGCAGGCAATGTGCGCCCCAGATATTCTTGCAGCTGACGCAGCTGTTCTGTAAAAGTATCCGGGTCTCGAAGCTGCAAGTCCTGTAACGCCTTGGTCGAGTTCGGCAAACCGCCAGGGGATCTGCCTACCCCCAAATCCACCCGATTCGGCGCAAGCGCAGACAGGACTTTGAAATTCTCAGCGACCTTGTACGGACTGTAATTTTGCAGCATCACACCGCCCGAACCAATCCGCATATGTGATGTAATCGCAGCGATATAACCGAGAAGTACTTCAGGCGAAGAGCCGCCCATCGCATCGGTGCTATGGTGCTCTGCTACCCAGTAGCGTGTATATCCCAGCTGATCCGCGAACCTCGCCAGTTCGATCGTTTCATTAAAAGCCAATTCAGGAGTGCCTTTAACTTTCAACGGTGTCTGATCCAGTATACTGACGTGCATTGCACACTCCTCCTTCAGTTGAACTTATAATAATAAAGATGCTGAGTTGTTAACGCACCTTCCAAGTATTATAAGATATTTTGTCCGATGGTACTAATTCAGCGCAATATCTACATGATTTAGAATATAAATATTTATCTAAATCGCGATATAGTTTACATAATAATTAATATGTAAATATTATTTTTTTTAAAACAAAAAAGAGATCCGCCATATAGGCGAATCCCTCTTATGTTTCTTATTACCCTTCAATTAAACCTTTCTCGATCAGAAAATCACGGGCCACATCTTCCTCAAGCATCGCATCTACATCCACTTGTGCATTGAGGTCCTGCATTTCCTCCTCCGTCAGGAAGCCTTCGAGCTCATTCAGTATTCCCTCTAGCTCAGGATACTGTTCAAGCGTATCTTGTCTAATCAATGTAGATGCATCATATGGAGGGAAGAATTCTTTGTCATCCTCCAAAATAACAAGGTCATGCACCTTGATCTGCGCATCCGTCGCATAGGCATTCGTTACATCCGTCTCACCCGCTTCAATAGAGCGATACATAATACCGTGGTCCATTCCTTTAGCTTCCTTGAAGTTCATATCATACAGCTCCTGGATTCCAGGATACCCGTCATCACGGTCCAGGAATTCGAACTCTACTCCAAGTACCATATCTTCGGACACTTTTGCCAAATCACTGAATGTTTTCAGATTATGTTCTTTTGCCGTTTCTTGTGTTACCGCAAGTGTATACGTATTATTTATGCCATAAGGCTCCAAAAACTTTAGCCCGTCTGCTTCAACCAGCTCGCGCGTTTTATTCAGCGTCTCTTCCGCGGTTCCAGTCTCTTCCTGATAATAACTGGCTACAATGGTGCCTGTATATTCCGGATACAGCTGAATTTCGTTATTCTCAAGTGCAGTCCAGACGACATTGGAGCCGCCCAAATTTAATTGACGATTAACTGTAATATCTGTTCGATCTTCAATTAACAATGCAACGATATGTGCAAGGACTACATTTTCCGTGAAATTTTTCGAGCCAATCGTAATTTCTCCTGCAGACTCCCCTGATCCTCCGGACTCTCCCGATCCATTGCTGCATGCACCCAAGATTAAGGTTGTGGCGAGCAGCATTGCTATCCCTGTACCAAATTTGAAATTCTTCATTTTGCTTCTCTCTCCTGTCCCATATGCGATGTATAAATTTCGTTAAACCTTCAGACCTTTCGGCGTTGTACCCTTCTCAACCAGACCCAATAGATAATCAATGATGAGTGCGAGCAAAGCTGCCGGTATAGCGCCAAGCAGTGTCAATGCATCAATGTTGCGCTGAATGCCAAGGAAGATGAACTCCCCAAGTCCCCCTGCTCCGATGAAGGCCGCAAGAGTAGCTGTACCTACATTAATAACTGTGGCTGTTCTTATACCGGCCATCATGACACTGAGTGCAAGTGGAAGCTGGACTCTGAACAGAATTTGCATATCCGTCATTCCCATTCCTCTTGCAGCTTCAATGACAGCAGGATCGACATCTGTAATTCCTGTGTATGTGTTGCGAATGATCGGCAGCAAAGAATATAGAAATAGAGCAACAATAGCAGTATTCATGCCGATACCAAAGAACGGGATCATAAAGCCCAGCATAGCTAAGCTTGGAATCGTCTGCAGAATTCCTGCTGTACCGAGAGTGACCCCTTTTAGAAACTTCACACGTGTAATGATAATTCCGAGGGTAATCCCGATCACCGCAGCAATTAGCATCGAAATCACGACAAGCTGTATATGAACGAGCAGTCCGCTCAGTACGTCCTCACTTCTTGCCTCTAGCTGGTACATCAGCTGTGAAAATAACGATTGATCTCTCATGCCAGCACCTCCTTTTCTCCAACCCATTGAGAAGCAAAGGCAGTAAGCAGGCTGCTTCGAGTAACGATCCCTACAATGACCCCGTTCGAGTCAACAATAGGTATAATCCCGTACGGAGCTTCATTGATCATGGCCAACGCATCTCTTGCTGTCCCTGAGTCTTCAAGTACAACGGCCGCCGGATGCATGACCTCACTGATGGTAGTCGCATCCATATGATTCGATAAGTCATAAGCTGACACAATGCCGAGTAGCTTCCCTTCCTTGTCGCCGACAAGCAGTGTATCTGTCTTCCGCTGTCTCATCATCGTGATTGCTTTGGCAGGTGTCCGCTCCGGCAGAGCTGTAGACGGATTATCCCGCATGACATTCGTTACTGGAATGTATTCCGGATTCTGATAGATCCGATTTTTTCCGATAAAGCCTTCGACAAATTCATTAGCCGGCTGGCTGAGAATCTGATCCGGGGTATCAATTTGCACCAGTTCTCCATCTTTCAGAATGGCGATCTTGTCGCCCAACTTTAACGCTTCCTCCATATCATGCGTGACAAACACAATGGTCTTCTTCAGATTCAGCTGCAGCTTTAGCAGTTCGTCCTGGAGTTGCTCCCGAGTTATGGGATCAAGTGCGCCAAAAGGCTCATCCATCAGTATAATTTCAGGATCAGCGGCAAGTGCTCTGGCAACACCGACCCGCTGCTGCTGACCACCCGATAGTTGTTTAGGATAACGCTTCGCAAATATTGCAGGATCCAGACCAACCAGCTTCAGCATTTCATTAACCCTTTGTTTCTTCTTCTCTGGGTTCCACTTCTTTAATTGAGGAATCAAGCCAACATTATCTTCAATCGTATAATGGGGGAATAAACCAGCTTGCTGAATGACGTAGCCCATATTTTTGCGTAGAGTTACAGGGTCTTCTGTTGTAATATCCTTTCCATTGATATAGATGTGACCGGACGTATGCGGAATCAACCGGTTGATCATTTTCATGGTCGTCGTTTTACCACAGCCGCTTGGTCCGATTAATGCCAGAATTTCACCGGCGCCGACCTCAAAGGTGATATTCTTGACGGCTTCAAGACCATTCGGATATTTCTTGCTAACCTGATCAAATTTAAGCATAAATACGTTCTCTAACCTCCTGCTACAATCATTTAACCAAAAGCCTGCTTTTCTTCCTCTGCTCCACTTTGTGAGTAGATATAGAAAAGAAAGCTTTTGGACTAGACCTTACTATAACAGATATATATTTTACTAACAACCTTTATATTCTACATAAGTTGTATGTATTTTTGTGGAAAATGTTGATTTCGCTCGCTAATTCACTAATTTAACAAAAAACACCCGTATGGACCTAATGGTCTATTCGGGTGTTTTGAGATGATAATTGGTTTACGTAATATTCATTACGGATACTATATACCAAAGAAGCATGTACCAAGTTGAAGCTCTAGTCGATATAGCTTCTGTTCGTTTGCAGATCATGGAATGGTTCAAAAAAAACAGACCTATTCTCTCGTTATGAGTGAATAGGTCTGCATTAATGTGTCTTCTACTTTCAATATCTAGATATAGAATTTATTGCTCTTGGAGTCCTTTTTGATTAATAAAACGAGCCGTTCGATCGTACATGTTCTCATCCCCCACCGCCACGATGACATCCTCTTCTCTTAATACAACGTGAGGTCCTGGCGAGATGGTGACTTCCGTTCCTCTGCGCAACGCAATAATTGTCGCACCTGTATTTTGCCAGAAGAACAAGTTGCCAATCGTGTTGCCTATTACATGAGAATTGGTCTTGATCGTAATTTCCACAGGACGGTAAGGCTTCAAATTCTGCATACGATCCGATGCCTTAATAATTTCGTTTAACAGCTCCTCAAAGCGTTCGTCAATTGCCTTCTTCTCTTCAAGAAGCGACTCCAGGTCCTGCTTAAGTGAATATGCCGATTTCAAATAATTGTGTTTTATGATATACTCGTGCGCCAGTTGTTCTGACAAAACGATGATCTCCTTGCCCTGCGATACAGACACGATATTTTCTTCCTTGAGCAAGCCAATCGCTTTACGGATGGTTTCTGGTGAAACATGATATTGTCCAGCTAACAGAGAGCGTCCGGAAATCTTGCTATGACGAGGGAATTCTCCGCTCACAATTCTTTGGGCAATATCAAGAGAAATGGATTTATATCCGGCCTTTTCCTGCATTCTTACTGTCGTCCCCTTATCCTACGCGGTCAAATATGATTTAAATGCTTTACTTTTCAAGATGTTAGTCATCATAATCAATTTCTATATTTTATCTGATTCATTATGGGATATCAATCAAGCAAAAAGGCATGGCTCATTTTTTTAATGTTAGAAATTTTGTTGATTAAATAATAGTTAACATAATATATATTACGGTATATTTATTGTTTGTTTTCTCCAGCACGGCTATAAGCAGGAACAACAATATCCAGCATCGCCATCGCCTGCTCCTTCTCACGATTGGTTACGTGGGTGTAAACGGTCGTTGTTTGAATGGAAGAATGCCCAAGCAGCTCCTGCACGGTTCTTAGATCAGCTCCCTTACGAAGCATCATCGTAGCAAAAGAGTGCCTGAGCTTGTGGCTTGAGTATGATACCTTCTGGGCTGGAGACACATTTTGTTGAAATCTCTCAAAGGCTTCGGAAGCAATCAGTTGAATGGTTCTAATCGAAAGCCTTCTTCCCTGCTGGGATACGAATAATGCATCCTCCCTCGACTTTCGAGGTTCAATCCGTTTATTCATGACCTCCTGTAGCACTTCGCCAACGGCATCAGGTACAGGCAGCAGCCTCCACTTACGACCTTTACCGAATACACTCAGCGTTTTTCTCTCTGAGTTGTAATCACCTAAGTTGAGCAAATGAACCTCACCCACTCGCAGTCCCATGTATCCCATTAACAAAAAGATCGCCAGGTTCCGTTCCCGATATTTCCCATCGACTGATCCCATAAATCGTGATAGATGCTGCTCATCCATAAATACAGGGACTCTATTCTTCTCCGTCTTGGACTTCTTGATTCCAGCTGCTGGATTAACGGTAAGGAGTTCAAGCTCAATTAATGCTTTGAAAAAGCAGTTCACTGCAGCATGCTTCCGATTCCTTGTCGCATCGCTGATGCCTCGGTCACGAGCCTTGGATAAGAATGACAGCACCTGCAGCCGTTTTACCCGTTCGATCGGTTTTCCTTCCAGCGTTTTTAGAAATTCAAATACATCACTCTTGTAAGATTTCACGGTATAGCCTGTATATCCCGCATCCTTCAGCCAGATATCAAAAGCCTCGAGCTCCGCAGTATAAGTTTCTTGTATGTAATCTTTCATCATGCTCATCTTCACCACTTTCTTAGCTGCAATTAAACTGACCAAGTGATCGAGTGTAGAAATTAAAATCGATCAAATTTAAAACTACGTATAATTTATATTATACGCAGTTTTTCTGTGGAAATAAAGCGTACGATAATCTCGCATTTCAGTTGTTAGTCGCAATTAATTTCTTGCTTCCATTGATCGGGATCAAACCGCTTCGTCAAAAGATAAATATGAAAAAACCTCCTATAAAACTATAAATTTAGTTTGCTTCTAATAGGAGGTTGGAATCTTATATATTAAATTTTTCATTCACGTTATTTTAAGAGAATAGTAAAGCAGCTAGTAAGGTGTAAAATATCACTGCATTAAAGAAACCGGCGATCATGGAGGCAATTCCAAGACCTACAAAAATCATGACCATACTGAGTGAGCTGGCACTCTGGAGTATCACTGCATTCCGCTCGTCGTTCTCCTCGATATACAGCTTCTTCAGCTCTGCTTCATTTCTACTGGCTTTTATATACTTGGCGAGAAAAAAACGACGCACAATTCAACACCGATAAAAGCCCCCGTGGCAGCCATGTTGGAATTAAAAGGTGGGAGATAGTTAATGAGTATAAAAGTAGTCGGAGAAAGTTGTTAAGAAAATGATCTGTTCATCCTGAACACATTCCGCTTCGTTAAAACAAAAAAGCCGCAGATACGCGACTTTTAAGCACTAATCTTCTTGCCAACCTACATATGGTGAATAGAAAAATCCTTATCGTGACACAATTGTTATTGATTGATCAATTACATAAAACTAGTTATTTTTCTTTCTCTGTAGTTCGCGAATGGTTGCTGCAATCCCAACCTCTGGCTTAGTTGTTGGGATTTCCCCAATAAGGCGCTTATACTTTTCACCGCTTAAACGCAGCGGCTCTTCCGTTAAGTACAACATTTCCACAACCTCCTTCATAACAGGTACGAATAATCCAAGCAGTGACAACCCCATTTTACCCAGAGCAATAACGGGCTTTTTCGTGCTGCTTGCCTGTTGTGCAATGCGGACAATCTCATGGCCGGAGATGATGTCCGAGCCGGGTAAATTCCAATTCTCCCCATAAGCTTGCTCGCGCCCCGCAAGTTCAACAATCATATTTGCTGCGTCGGGAAGATATATATATTCACGAGGAATCCTCATATTACCGATGAAAAATGCCAACTTTCCACTTGCGATTGCTTCTAGCGTTCCTCCTAGATATGAAGCCTGATTGGCAGTCGGTCCATAATAATCTGGTAAACGCACAATCATCGGTCGAGCGTTCTCCCATCTGCTGTTAAATACCATTTGCTCAAAGGCAAGCCTAATTCTTCCCTTTTTCGTGTGAGGCTGTTTTGGATGCTCTTCTGTTACTTGATCCATCTGGCTTCTTCCATATGGGTAGATTCCATCAATAACTACAACTTTTAGGCTCAGTCGGTCGGCAGCCTCCATAACAGATTCTCCTAAAGGAATAAGCTTGCTTACCATTTCGTTATACGGTACGTTTGCGCTATGGAACAAGACATCTGCACCTTGTACTGCAGCGGTAATATCATCCGGCTGGCATGCATCTCCGATGGCCAGCGAGAGATGAGCAGGATTACCTAGCTTGATAGCAAGCTCCTCCAGCTTTAACTTAGACCGCCCGAAGGCAATCGTCGGCACTTCACGACTCACAAGTTCAGAAACAATAACAGCACCCGTACCGCCTGTCGCACCGATTACAATCGCTTTCTTCATTTTTCGTCATCTCCCATTAGTTTGTAATTGATCAATCACTAATTTATATCCAAACTATACCATCTTGTTAGTGATTGGTCAATAACTAAATACACTATATGGCTTCCGCCATATTATACCTCTCTTTCGATAAGCTCCGGCATATCGAGCGCCCACGAAATATTGCACAGCATCCCCCTAGCCAGAAACATAAAGGTTCGTTCCCTCGGCTTCTCTAGCCCTTTCTGCTGAAAAGCACTCAGCACAATCCGTTGCACTTCCCGAAACCCATTGCGCATTACTTCCCGAACTGGCTCCTCTCGCATCGTCTGGGCTTGCATTTGCAGATAGGTTTCATTTATATAGTCAGCTAGGATATCCTTATAAGCTTCAATCAGATCACTCTCTAATTCCTCCGGAGTAGCTGCGCTTTCCACGACCTGCCGAAAGGATTGCTGGATCCTTTCCCACGAAAGCTCCAGTGCGCTAATCAATAAAGTTTCCTTCGTTGCAAAAAAACGAAATACATACGGCTGGGAGATATTTGCACGTTCTGCAACCTGTGCCGTCGTAGCACGATAATAGCCGGTTTCAGCAAAAACCTCAATTGCTGCAGAGATGATTTCGGTTCTACGGTTCACGCTGTTTTTTTCAGATTTTGCCATACATTAAACACCTCTTTTTAATTAGTGACTAATCAATAAAATTATTTCTGTCAATTATAGCCTATGTGGGGTATACGTGCAATTAAGCAGCGATATGCTGTGATTCTGTCATTAATTGAGGAGATTCGTTGTTTATATTTTGATTTGATTCTGAGATTACAATCATAGTCGTGTTCTGATATCAATTGCGCAATTGGAGTCGAGTACTGGTCTACACGAATACCACGAATCATTCTCTGTTATTAACCATTAGGATTTCTTCCTTTGGTGCGAAGGTTATTGTGACCGTAAGGAGTCTGGAAAATTGGCCATGAACGTAATCATCTCATCACTTATCGTAGATCCAAAGGCAGCAGTCAAATTGGGATTCCGAAAAAAAGCTTCTACTAATTTTTGATTTAAATCAGCGCTATAAAGGTCAAAACAAACTTCCTTATCCTGCTGAATGTTCACAGCAATTTCTGAATCACGAACAAAATCAATGTCCTGGAAACAAAGCTTTTTCCGATAAGGGAATCGATTGGATGAAAAATAAATCTCTAGAGCATTTATGTCGTATATTATGCTAAATGCAGTATCTGCTCTCTGGATCGACCGAAGAATATCGTATAAGCAATCTACTTCTGCTACTGCATTATCCAAATATTCTATTACTCGATCGAACCGTTTGATCGAATCCAGATCATAATCGCTTAATACAACTGACCATTCTTTGTTTGATTCATTCAATCTCTTCCTTGTTTCTAAATAAGGGGTATTAACCATAACTTGCACTGGCAGAGTGGTGCCTGAATATATAGCTAATTCTCCATTCAAATACTCAAAAATAGCACACGCTCCTGTACGATCGCAGATCATGTAATGAAGACGAGAGAATGGGTTAACGATTCGGAGAGATTCTGCTGTCTCTTTTACCTCTTCAACTGTTGCACAAGTATCAAGCATGAGTTGTATCCATTGCAGCTCACCAATAACAGGATTGCCGTCCTTATTAGGATAACTAGATTGCCAGAGAGTCGTCTGCTCCACGACTAAGCCGACTTCGTTCATTCCTCCATTTGGCATTTCCTTACCTACTTGTGATAGGGTTACGCTATTGTACTTAGATATCCACTTCATGGGGCGGTCTGGCGGCATGATCAGTGCCGTTTTGTACCTATCTCTTTTATTGGAGAACATGTAGGCACCGTCGTAAGGTACGTCCTGATTTTTACCTAGCAAGTTAACACCATCTTGATTCAAAAATAGTGCCGTACTCATAAAATCACCCTATTTCATTAATTTGTTGGTTAATTCATTAATTCTTCCCGAATCTAACTCATCCATAATTAAATCAACGATGTCTCCAACCCGCTCATCATCTTGTTCTAAAATAGCAGCCATCCTATTAAGACGGATCTGATTCTTTTTCTCTCGCTCCAGCTCCTTTTTTTTGGTTAAGTAAGGCTCGATGTCCTCATCTTCCCTTCCTTGCGCCTCAAGCTCAGCCACTTTCTGATCCACTAGAAGTAAATGTAATTCGATCTTCGCAATGGAGCTAAGTGGGTTTACATAATATTGCTCATCTACAAGTACTGTTTCCTTAACACCAAAATAATTGGCAAGAGCCTGTAGTCGCTCCTTCGGAATGGGTCGACGTTTCTTAATCCAATCTGAAAATTGCTGCGGTGTAATGTTAAGCTCGCGTCCTATTCCCGAATAGGATTGTTCGTTAATCATGACCAAATATTCTAAGACCGTTTTGGCAATATGACTTTTCAATTCATACCCTCCAAGACATAATTTATGTCATGATTATATAAATTGACATAAATTATGTCAAGTTGTTAATTGTATTGTTGAATATCTTGACGGACCTCCCCCTCTCCATTGCGTCTCTATAATGCTTATCAACATTACCGCTTCTCCATTAGCTAATAGACGAACGTGATAAGAAAGAGATTAAAGCATCATCATACTCAGTTGCATGCTTCCCAATCCATATGAGGTGGCCCCATGAATCAAGAATACACATTTCAGAATGGGGAATTATTTCTCTCGCAGCCAAGTCTAATAGATCCTAGACATTCTTCACTGGAACTAGTAGTTTAAAATAGATACTGATTAAGGAGGAGTACCATGATTTATTTACATACTTTTTCATTTCCGAATGAAGATATGGAGTTTGATTTTTTCATGGAGATAAAAAGAACGTGCTATGACTCATTTTATCCATTTAAAATCTTATCAAAAAACAGCTTACAAACCATTGATTTTGAGCCAGTGACCATTTTGTATGGCGGAAATGGATCAGGAAAATCCACTGCATTAAACGTAATCGCAGAGAAAACAGGACTCCAGCGTGATTCGATTTATAATAAATCGAATTTCTATCCTGATTATGTGAATATGTGCGAGATGCATACCAGATTAGACATTCCAGAAAATAGTAGGATCATTACTAGTGATGATGTATTTGACTACATGTTGAATATCCGGAATCTTAATGAGGGAATCGACCACAAAAGGGAAGAATTGTTCGATGAATATTTGGATGCGAAATATTCGCAATTTCAGATGAGATCTATGGAAGATTACGAGCAGTTAAAGAAAATGAATACAGCGAGAAGTAAAACACAGTCCCGGTATGTGAGAAATAACCTAATGGATAACGTAAGGGAATATTCAAATGGTGAAAGTGCCTTCCTCTATTTTACTGAAAAAATTGGAGAGAATGGACTTTATATTTTGGATGAGCCAGAGAATAGTCTCTCTCCAAAACGTCAGCAGGATTTGATGAAATTCATTGAAGATTCTGCTCGTTTTTTTGGCTGCCAGTTTATCGTTTCCACACATTCTCCATTCCTGCTATCCATGAAGGAGGCAAAGATATATAACCTGGATGAAAATCCTGTGAAGGTAAGACACTGGACGGAATTAGAAAATGTTCGCACATACTACGAATTTTTTAAAAAACATGAAGATGCGTTTGATTATTGAGATATATGGAACGATCCTCCACTTTATTGCGTCCGTTGTTTTATAACAACCTTCAGGAGGGTGCTAATGCGAGTATTGGTTACTGGAATTACGATAATAATCTTTATAGTGTTACTGTCTGCCTGTTCTTCCGCTGCTGACTATACACCAGATGAAATGGTCAAGACGGAGGAATCGCTTACCGCAATCAAGAGAATCGGTGATTATCAATTGAGGCTTACAACAGACATATTAGATCATCACTCAGCTCCATTGTTGCAATTTCAAGCTGGTCTCCGATATGTAGGCGGCAAATCTAAGATAGAGATCATGCATAGCTTTGATATACACCGAATTGATCTGCAAATAGACGGCGAATCTATTCTTCCCCCTAGTTCCTCCGAAAGCGTAGGGTATCCCCTCTATACTGGAAAAGGGTGAGTGGCTTGAGGAGCACATTGAATTAACAATGAATCAAGACCAGTTAGAGCGGATGATCAAATCAGACGGGGATATCATTCTGTATTCCGATTTCGATGATGGCAAAACCAAGGTGGAGGACAGGACAAGAGCGCTTAGTATTAAAATGTCTGAGCTCTTGCAAGAATAAACCACTGATGATTAGCGCTAGGATGGCGCAGCTCTGCAAGGTGGAGATCAAAATCCGGTGATTTCTCTACCAACAAAAAACAGCAGCAACAAAATCGTCACTGCTGTTGAATAGGCATATCTCTCATGCCAGGATAATCCTTCTATTTATTCTTGTGTTAACGAATTCCAATACGTAACGCGATCCAGCGGAAGACGAGATTTAGGCAAGCCTGGCTTCGCCGCTTTACCGATTGAAATAAGCATGACCGGAATCAGATGAGATGGAATCTTAAACTCTTCAATCAGTCTTTCATGTGAGAAACCACCCATCGGTACGCTGTCATAACCTCTTGCCTTCGCAGCCAGCATTAGCTGCATGGATACCAGTCCTCCATCAATCTCAGCCGTACTCCGCGCGGTTTCCTCTGACATCGTACGGTAATATTCTAACATCCGTGGCACGTAAGCATCACGGGAAGCCTGAGGCATGCCGAGCTCTACAGAACGATCATAAATCTCATCTGCGCGTTTATAGGCTTCTTTGTCACCTAGTACAATAATTGTTGCTGCGGAATCCACGACTTGTTGCTGATTATTTGCAATCGGCATGAGTTTTTCTTTGACGGCTGGATCGTTAACGACGATAAAGCGCCATGGTTGCAAGTTGGAAGAAGAAGGTGCAAGCACCGCGTCTTCAAGAATGGCTCTCAATTCCTTCTCTGAGATGGTAACCCTCGGATCGTAGCTGCGAATAGACTGACGTTCACGAATCAAATTGAAGAAATCTGCTTGTATATCCTGGGTCATTTTGTATGCCTCCCTAATATATGTAATAATAATAATTACAAATTGAAACGACAATAATATAATGCGAAATTTAATTTTTGTCAACTTATTTTCAAGGTCTATCTTATCTACAAATGATTTATAGCTTAGCAGTGAACAGAGCTCTTCCCGTACGTTTTTCCTTATACATCGCTTCATCTGCAATCTTCAGTAATTGAGTCACATTGGATGCATCTCTTGGATATATGCTAACCCCTGAGGAATATGAAATTGCAATTTCCGTATTCTCGTATCTAAACGAATGCATAGATAACGAAGATAGACGGTCATGAATCATTTCTATAACCTCTGTGTCCGTTTTATCATCACAGCTTACGATAAGCACAAACTCATCGCCCCCGATTCGGGCTGCCAGATCACTTGGTCCGGCGGTATTCTTAAAGATACGAGCGATATGCTTGAGATACAGATCTCCGACGAGATGACCGTAACTATCGTTAACCGGCTTAAAATTATCCAGATCAATTAATACGAGAGCAAACCTTTCCTGTTGCGCTATTTTTTGCTCAAGATATTCCTCCATTGCTGCTCTGTTACTTAAATTAGTTAATGAATCGTGAAGTGCGAGATGCTTATATTCTTGTTCGGATTCTAACAGTCTTCGCTCTGTATTCTTTAAAGAGGTCACGTCCGTCAAATGCATAACGAATAGCTCTTCATTCGCACCTTCCACCAACTCCAGGTTCATGATGAGATCAACATGCTTCATTCGATCACGATCCACTCTTATCTCCCAGTGGGATGCTCCTTCTCGCCGCTCTTCTAAGGAAGCCAGAACATCGTGGAGGCTTATCCCATTATTGAACTCTATAGATTGTGGAATCTCCTGAATTGGAATTCCTTCGAACCAATGCTTAGCTTTAGGATTCAGCTCTCTTACCGTCCCCTTTCGATCAAGCAGCATGATGGCTGTTGGAGCAGATTTAAAAAGAATATGAAACAATTTGCGATAATCCGGCATGATATTGTACTTCCCTATCTGATGCCTCAATATAACTGCCCACATCAGATAACCGACAAAATATAGAATCATGGAGTATCGGGTGGTTATTAACATGGATTGCAGCAGCAAAGTAACCATTACAAACCAAGCAAACAGTGAGAACAAGCCGAGAAGTAATGAACGGGATGCCTTTCTTACTCTCTTTTCCTTCGTTCTATACCAGATCATAGACAGGATCACCGCAGACAGGAGAATATATCCGGCTACAAATAGGAGAGTCAGCAGCAAAAATAACGGATCCAGGGGACTGCGGCCATCGGTTACTTCAACGTTATATAATTGCGTATGCTCCATGGTCACAAGAAAAATAAGCCACAATGTAAAAGGGGCAGCATAGATAATCGGTAATCGCCGCTTTAAATACTCCGTTGTGGAGTCCCCCATCAGAATACACAGGTGTACTAAGAAGCAGATGACAAACAGAAGCATCGGGGCATTTCCGTATAGAACAATCTGCATCTGATACTCTGGGAGCAAGGAGGTCTTGATATACTCCCCCAGAAAATAAAATAAAAACGCAAGCATAAGAAATGCTGCTATTCGGTTCAACATACTCCTTTTGTTACGATGAATTAAGGTGATGGCCATATATAAGAAAAAATAAGTGGGAAGCAATATCGTTAGAAAATCCATAAAAAGTTCGTTCATTATTCAATAATTCCTATCACTTTATGCTAAATTATTTGATGTCCAGTACTGCCTTCAAGGTCGATTGTATCGTCGGATATTTAAATTCAAAGCCTTCTTCCAGTAACCGCTCTGGTATAACCCATCTGCTCTTCAATATCAATTCTGTCTCTGTTCGAATGACGATTGCGCCCATCTCCAGCAGCCATTTGGGGGTCGGAATGCCAACAGGCACACGCATGACCTTCCTCATCTCATGCATCAGGTCTTGATTGGTCACCGGGTTTGGGGCAGACGCATTAAATACACCCGAGAGTTCCTGACGGCTCTGAATATACTGCACCATACGAAACAGATCTTCGACATGGATGAAGCTGAATTTTTGATTGCCTGGCCCCTGCTTGCCCCCTAGCCCAAATCGCGTCAAATATATATAAGGTGTCATTACGCCTCCGCCCGGTCCGAGCACAATGGCAATACGAAGAGCAGCCTGCCTTGTATGAGGCAGTTCGTAGGAGAAGTAGGCTTCCTCCCATGCCTTTGCCACCTCCACAGAGAATCCTGTGCCAAGCTCGCCTGATTGTTCAGTCATCGGTTTGTCTTCAGCATGACGATAGATCGTTGCTGTACTTGCATTAATCCACAGAGCCGGGGGCTTGCTGCATTGGAGTACAGCATCTCCAAGAATCCGAGTTGTACGCGTACGCGACTCTATAATCTCTTTCTTGTTCGATTCATTGTATCTGCAGTTTACCGATTTACCAGCCAGATTCACTAACAAATCTGCACCATTCAGCGCCTCTGCTATACCTTTGTGATCTTGCCAAGAAATATGACCTTGCTGTCTTGAGATGATGAATACAAGATATCCCTGCTGCTCGAAACCATGTTGGAAATATTGACCGATAAACCCAGTCCCTCCTGCAAGAACGACCTTCTTCATACGTTCACCTATTTTCTCTATGATAAATTATGAAATAGATTCACTCATAAGTTCAAAAGTTCAAGCCAAGCCCGATGATTCAAATAGGGGGTAGATTCAGTTTCTCTAACACGATAATGATTGCAAAATACAGAAGAAATAGTACAGGCTGTGCTGCAATAAACAACATCGTCGGATTCAGCAGCTTATTAAAGCGGTAGACATACTTTTCTACAACGATAAATATGGCTGTAAGGATCGCGGCTCCCCCGATACCGATCAGAAGCATCCCTGCTCCTGGTCCAGGGACCTCTTGTCCTAGCAAGGGTAAGTATTTCATGACGAGTTCGAAGCCTGCCGCTCCCCCAGCGTACAATAGGATAAGCCCGGTGATATACCGGAGCCTGGATACATATTGCTCGGATAACTTAATCAGTCTGGATACGACGACTGCGTTTCCCATTGCAAAGACTATAAAAAAAATGGAGAATACGGTCGTATCTACATTCACTTCGGAAGTATAAAGCTCTATTAGTTTCATCTGCTGTCATTCCTCTTGATGTCATTTGTTTATGTTCTCTTACTGCGAACACTGTAATATCTCATGGCTCTCGGTACACCTTGGATCTTCAGCTTGCCGCCATAGATCAGCTCTCTTAGTCGGTATTCAATGAACGCGTCCCCTGTATACTGCCCGGAATGTCCGATTACTTCGCCAATGACTCTAGCCGCCTTCAGGAACTCCCCATTTGGTATACCTTTTTCAAGTAGACGAACCTTCTCGAGTATATAATCATCAAAATAGGTAACTTCTGCTGAGATCAGCTCACCAAACGCCCATATTCGAAGCAAATTAGAGCTCTCAGAGAGAGACAGCCATTCTTGCTCGTAGGAGCGCCTTTGCTCAGTAGTCACCAGAACATGCTTGGATGCATCTTGATACACTCTCGATAAATCCTCTGATGAGATCTCTCCAGTATGGGAATAGAATTGTAATACACCCGGCTGATCCTCCCTCTGTTCATTAGCGGTTGGAGCATCGAGTATATACAGTAAATTAGAGTAATCTTTTAGTAGCCAGCACACATATCGCAGTCCTGTCTGCTCGTGAGCATTATTACTGCACCATATATAAATCACCGCGTCTTCAGGTATGATCTCAATGGCAGGATGCTGCCTGTCCCCTGCATCATCAAATTTTGGATCTAGATGCTGCCGGAACCAGGCTCTTCGATGTTCCCTCCCTTGTTCTTCGTGCAGCCGCCATAACGGCCCAATAGAGAACACTTCATCAAACAGTAGAATCCGATCCATTTCCCGGGAGGCATACTCTTGAATCATTTGTTTCACACTTCCTGCAGCTGATGCGCCGAATACGATATGTATATTTTTCGTGTTCTCGTCTGGCAACCAGCTTTGCTTGCGCGTTAGCTGCTCACTTCGAGTATTCAATACGGCATCATAAATGTTCATCATCCGACCATACAATTCTTCCTTCATGGAGTCATGCTCTTGTGTCAACTGCATTTGAATCATGAAATGAAGTATCAGGGTCCTGAGCTCGGATTCGTTCATCTTCTCAACGGTCCATTTCAATTGTTCTAGATCAGGCAATCAAATCTCCCCCTCCCTATATACCAATTTGCTTTTCTATTATAAACGCGCTTTAGCAGAAAAAGTATCGTTATCGTTAGAAATAAGCAACCTGCTTTGTTAAAGATAAGTACGCTGGGAAGGAGAAAAGAAGAGATTTCTGAACACCGCAATCCCTTTTTTGCATCGTAAACTCTCTTGTTTTGCATCATAAGATGCTTGAAATTCCTCGATAACCCCTGCTTGCTTGAACCATGATCCACCAGCTTTAAGCCATTTATCTACTTCTGCCTGCCAGCCGGCTTCATCAATCTTTCCCATAATATATTTTGTTTGTGCGTCACTGATCAGCAGATCAAGCTCATTGCCTCTTTCCATATAGGTTGCGGATGTCAGAGTCAGACTGATGTTCGGTACCACATATTTGGCGTTCTCCTTCGCCATCGCGGTCCCTTTTTCACCTGAGGCGTATCCTTTAGCGGCTTAACATGATAGCCCTCGATATTGAGCAGATTGTCCCGGTATGGCTTCACTTACTGTTGGAACAGGGCGAAATCGATGAACTCCTTCCGGCTATCCTCTGTTTCCTGTAATGCACATCCTTGACCCCTCTCATCAGCAGTGTCGAAGACAGTTCATCCAGCAGAGCATTCATAAATTCAAGCACTCGATTTTGTGAGTCAAGCAAAAAAAGAGCTGCCGTGGCAACTCCTTCGTCTTTTGCTTGGATCGTTTTTCAAGGTGCAATTTTGTCGTGCAAAGTATAGTGACCAATTTCTAGTCCTGCATTTGTAAAACGTCCTTCATCTCCATATTTAAGCCAGTAAGTGAATACGATTCCCAGAAGGATCGGCAACAACTAATGCGTTATTTTCCTCTTTAAAGGATTCACCAAAATTCATTAAATTAGCTACAACATGATCGCGTGCTGCTTCATTGGGACAAACTAATGTGAATGATGAATGATTTAAGTCCGACACTGTTTTCAGGTGATTGGGGTGCGCCCACACCGTTCCAGGTATTTAATCCAATATGGTGATGATACTTGCCAGTAGAGATGAAAAGAGCTTGATTTCCATATCGGTTTACCACTTCGAAACCGAGTCCCTTAATATAAAATTGTTCTGTCTTTCGTAAATCAGATACATGCAAGTGGATATGCCCCATGACGGTATCAGCAGGCAGACCATTCCATTCCTGCTGCTTTCTGCCAGAGAGGAGGTCGCTGAAATTCAAAGGATCAACTGCCATTCTCACTTCACCGATATTCCATTCCCAATTCGATGGATCGCGGTCTCTATAAATTTCAATTCCGTTTCCATCCGGATCTGACAGGTAAAGGGCTTCACTAACAAGATGGTCGGATGAACCGAAACGTAAACCGATGTCGACAAAATGCTGAACAATATTCGCAAGATCAGAGCGTGTCGGCAGGAGTAGTGCAAAATGATACAGTCCCGTTGTCTTACCTTGCATCTGTACAACGTTATCCGGTTGTTCGAGGGATAACAAAATCGTCTTCCCATCCGCAGTCAGGTTAGCTTTTCTTTCCGTTCGTTCCAATACCTTAAACCCGATTACCTCCTGATAAAACGTTAAGGCACGTTCTAATTTTTGAACTTTTAAGTTTACTTGCCCAACAAAAGTATTAGGTTCACGATGAAAATACATCTTATATCCCCCCTTTCTTTAACATGCTTTGAATTGCTTTATTCTTATTTGGTTTGAGAGATTTCGTTAACGATTTGAGTCAGCGACGTAATGATTGGCGTAACTGGACGACCAAGCAGCTTTTCGAAATCGTTGCTTTCGACCTCCAATGCGCCTTCCCGAATGCCTTGCTGGATACCTACAAGAATAGGAATGACGAAGTCGGGTACACCTGCGCCTTTCATGATGTCGGCATAAGCGGCATCATCAACCTGTTGTACGGGTACTTCCTTGCCTAATACCGTGCCAAGAGCAGACGCCAATTCTTCTTGCGTCATTACTTTTCCCGAAAGTTCATAAATCGTATTTTCGTGTTCGTTCCCCGCCAATACTTTTGCAGCCGCCTCCGCGTAATCTTGTCGAAGTGCCCAACCCACCTTGCCAGATCTAGCAGACGTTACCCAAGGAGCTCCTGCCATTACGCCTTGAATGCTTGAGATTTCATTCTCCAAGTACCAGTTGTTGCGTAAGAAGGAGTAACTAATACCCGTTTTGATAATGGCTTCTTCCGTAGCACGATGTACGGGAGCAAGGAAAATGGTGCTTTCACTTGCATTGGCTAAGCTGGTATATGCAATAAATTTAACTCCAGCACGTTCTGCAGCAGCTACAGCATTTGTGTGCTGCCGAATTCTTGTTTCGTTGTCTCCATCCGCAGAAATAATTAATAAACGGTTGATACCTGCAAAAGCAGAATTCAATGTTTCTGGACGGTCAAAATCTCCTAGGCGAACTTCTACTCCACGAGCTCGTAATCCTTCCGCTTTCTCTGGATTGCGGACACTGACAGTCAGCTGACTCGCTGGTACAGATTTCAATAGCGACTCTACAACTAACATTCCTAATTTCCCTGTCGCGCCTGTGACTAACATTTTCATCTTCTATTCCTCCAAATATTTTTGTTGTAATTCCTATTGTTATAACTTTATCAGTTACAACAAATTTATAAAATAAAAGCTCTTTTAAAGGAGCTCTCATTTATTTAAACCTTGCTGTGAGTTGGCTCAAAGTCGTTTGTGCCAACCTGTGTTCCATAGCGGATTGAACCTCATTCAACTCGGATTGGAGAACCAACTCAATGTTCCGCCCGACTGGGCATCGCTCATTCGGATCTTCGTGAAAACGGAATAATCGATTTTCTTCAATTACATTCACAGCCCGATAAACATCAAGAAGCGTAATTTCCTCAGGTGTTTTGAGTAGAGAAGCGCCTCCCACCCCAGGACGTACTTCCACTAACCCTGCCCTTTTTAGCATTCCCATAATTCTTCGGATTACCACAGGATTTGTATTTACACTATCCGCAATGAAGTCCCCAGTACATTCGTTCGAACTAACAGCAATCAGAGAAAGAATATGGACACCGATAGAAAAGCGCGTGCTTATTTGTTTCAAGTGCATCACCACCGTTGTAATCATTATAGTTACTACTGATTTTCATGTCAATAGCTGCCCGATACTTACGGTCAGAAGCAATTTTGAACTAAAGTTCACCAAATGGATAATTTCAGAGAATGATAGTTTTGGCCATTATTAATTCTTTTGTTCTTCTTTCCCATATAGAAAGAGTGTATTCCTGTTTGAACATTTTCATATAAAAAGCGATAGCATTTTCATTTTTTTCCATACGCCTAGCTTTCGAATAAGTCGCTCTCGTTTGCTTAATAAAACAATGGGTTGATTCCAGGAATGATGAGGCTATCAGCATAAAAACCGACTAATATTGGAACTCTAGGAATAAGGAGGGGTTGTGATGGACTTACTGACATCCGTACGGAACCAATTGGAGAGGAACGGCGATTATAGCGAACGTGCTCTGGAATCCGACAACCAATTAGTGAAGTTGATTTATTTGAACAGCATCTGCGACGAGAAGAAAATCGCGGATCAACTGATTAGACCCTTCTATGAAGATCCGCGCCGGTTTGCGGAGTATGTGCGGTCTTTTCACGGGAACAAAAGCTTAACCGAACCGGGAGCGGCAATCGATCAGATGTTATCTGGACGTGTGTGCATCATCACCGAAAACAATCCGATTCTTGCTGTCGATATGCTTGACTTCAAAGCCAAGTCTCTTTCGGAGCCATCAAACGAGAAGGTTCTGCACGGGCCTCAACACGGGTTGAGTGCGGAACTGCGAGTTTCGTTGAATCTGCTTCGAAACGCTTACCGCAAGTCATCATTTATCGTGGAAAACCGCACGGTCGGACTCCCTCAGTCAACGAAGCTCTCGCTCGTTTACGATCAAGATATTGTTAGTCCTGCCTTGCTCCAAGAAATGAACAGGCGATTGGACGATGTGAAACTCGAGATCGTAACCAACATCGGACAACTACACCAGAAATTCAGCAAGTCCAAGTGGAGCTTGTTCCCGCTTTACATGATTACCGAACGAGTAGACCGCATTCTGAAGAACGTCCAGGATGGAAAAGTGGCGGTCTTGTTAGAGGGAAGCCCGTTTGCTTTAATTGCGCCGGCCGTCTTTTTCGATTTCTTTGTTTCGATGGATGATATTACCGAGCCATCGCTTGCGTCCAGATTCTTTACCACACTGCGCTATATAGCTTTAACCATAACGACGCTGTTTCCGTCTTTCTATGTTCTGGCAGTTCAATATGCCCCGGAGATGCTGCGGCCCCAGATTGCTCTTCATCTTGCAGGGAGTCGGTCGATGGTTCCGTATCCGGCCATTATCGAAGTCATGTTCATGCTGATACTGGGGGAGTTTCTGGTAGAAGCATCTATCAGGCTGCCTAAATCGGTCGGACAGGCCGCCACGACTGTAGGGGGCCTGATACTCGGTGAGGCCGCATCCCAAGCCGGTTTCGTGTCGCATATCATAATTATCATAATGTCAACCGTTACCATCTCTAGCTTTGTCATCCCGATTAGCATGATGACTACCGCGACCCGGGTGGTAAGGTATCCGATGGTGCTGGTAACCGCGTTTTTCGGGTTTGTTGGATTCATTCTCGGGGTACTTGGGTTAATCGTTTACCTCGCCTCGCTCAGGAGTTTAGGACAACCTTATTTTCGATTGTTCAACCGAGATAAAATCCATGAAAGGCAAGGTGGCTGACATTGCTATCTAGACGCTATTTGTACTATCTTCTCCTTGGGACACAGTTAGTGCACTTTCCGAGTTTTGTAACAACAATACTGATCGCCGACCGGTACCATGGAGCCCCTGCCGCGCTTATTATTGGAGCAGTTATCGGGATATTCCTGCAAAGTTTGGCTTTGTTGTCCCTTTCCGCCTTTCCGAATCAAACAATAAAGGATGTCCTGAGGGAGGGGGGAGTCTCGAGATGGATATCGGTTCCGTTGCATTGGTATTTAATTATTTCAAAATACGTTATGGGCTTGCTTTGGGGATTTATTTTTGCCAAGTTATTCAGCCTTCATCAGGTGTTTTCCGATTCAGAGTATGTGATCACAGGCTTACTGGTCGTGGCGGTTTTGTATGCTGTCCGACAGGAGTCGGTTACGATTCTATTTGTCTTGGAAGTTTCAATTGTGCTGACCCTTCCGTTCACGGCTATTTTCTTTGTAAATACGATTAGCGATAACCAAATTTCCTGGGATGCGATAGGTCATGGTGCTACCTATGTGCGGACGCTGCCGACCTGGGAGGGGATTGCGGCAGCCTCTTTCCTGTTCTCTGGGTTTACCTACTTAACATGGTTTCAGAAAGACATCGGTTGGAAGACGTCTAACGGCCGACCCAGCTTCTCACGTATTCTACTTATAACCACGGGTTCGGGCGTATTCCTTCTCCTGGCGGGTTATTTCATTCCGATTGGTTTTTTCGGCATGGAGGCATTGGAGCATTTGAACTTTATGTGGTTCTCGGTAACGGATTCAGTCCGGATGGAGTGGTTCGTGGTCGAAAGAGTGGCTTATTTATACATACTCTTAATGGCGCTATTTACGTTTATCATTATTATCAGCAGCTGGCATTTCGCGTTCGAATTCGCAAAATCCATGTTTATAAACAGGCCGAAGAAAGCGGAATGGCTGATTCTGGCCGTGTTCGCTGCTGTGCCGTTCGGACTCCTATATGTAGCTGATATGAACTTATGGATTCGAATAAGTCGATATTATCTAATCAGTCAAATGATCGGAAACCTGTGTTTGGTTGCCCTTCTCATTTACTCCGCTCGAAAAAAGAGTTATGCCTATGTGTAGGCTGTTGTTGGTGTTCCTGGTTATCGTTCTCGGTAGCTTGTTTTGCTTGTCGGGTTGCAGAGGTGTAGACATCGACAAGCGAAACATCGTCGTAGGGCTTGGGGTCGATGTTGGGAAAAATGCGCGATATCGCGTGACGCTCAAGATCGCCGCGCATGAAGGGGGAGAAAGCATCGGGTTAAACGATTTTTTCATCCTTGACCAGGAGGCAAACTCGATCGCATATGCCGTAGAGGCACTTCAAGCCAAGAGTGAAAAGTTTCTTGACTTCTCCCAGACGAGAATAATTGTCATGGATGAGGTTATCGCCAGAAATAATGCGGAATCGTTGCTCGACTACGCTGTACGCAAGCCCGGGTTACAATTCATTACCTGGATGGCGGTTGCTCGCCCAAATGCCAATGATCTACTGAAGGTAAAGAGGAAATCGGAGAAACCGGTCGGCATCTACTTCAACGACTTGTTTACCAATATACATGGGGTATCGATGTATCTTGATGCGGTATCGATGTCGAAGTTTTATGCACGCTTCTATGAGAGGGGATCTGACCCTTATTTGCCAATTCTGGAGCATAAAGGAGACGAAATTGTTACGGAACGGCTGGCGCTATTTGATAAGAAGGGGATGAAGCTCGAACTCGTACCAGAGGAGGTGAGCCTCTTTAGGTTAATCACTAAAAAGCCGAAGGTATTCCATTACGAGCTCAATGGTCAGAATGAGAATGAACATGTGGTCACCCAGTTTCGCAATACGAAGGTACGGTATAATTTGAAGGAGGATACACAGCCGCCTAAGATTAGGTATAATGTCCGCCTAAGTGGCGTCGTTGAGGAGGCTGGAAAAGAAAGTGTAACCGTGTCGACAGATGCGTCTGCCTACGCGTCTGAAGAAGCACGGGAAATACAGCGGAAATTGGTAATGCTACTCGAAAAAATGCAGAATGCGGGGCTGGATCCGCTTGGCTTCGGTCTTAACTACCTCTCCAAACATTGGAATCCGAATGAAAATTGGGAGGCCTGGCAAACTTTATACCCACAACTGAAGTTTGACGCGGATGTCCGGGTTCAGCTACGATCCGACGGATCTTTGAAGTAACCCGGAACCACTTATGCGCCGGACGAAAGGGGATCCAATTCTATTAATTGGAAACTGAATCCGGTCTGGTGGGCTATTTTTACGCATGATGACTGGATATGCTTGCTTACTATCCTAGTCCCACCGTATAGCTATCACTAAGGAAAATGATATGTCTTGTTTTGGAGGCGATCCGCAAATAACAATTTGGGCCGCAAGTAAAACTAAGGGTACCCGACTCGCTTCTTTCTTTTATCGAATTCAGAAACGACGGGCAGCATGGAGAATACGTGCAGTATCTAGAAATACCTGGGGCGACAACCTCCCCCTCTATTTCCGTACGCCTTCATGTTGCCAACGTCCATAACGGGAATAATCTTCCTAACTTTCAGACCTCATAACAGGGGCAAATCCTGCGAATAAGCGAGTATTCAAGAAAACTAAATCTTACCGAGGGAGTTGAACAAACCAGCATCTCTTTACGATTTGCCGTTAGTGTATCTATGTTCATGAGCAAGAATGTTGATAAGCTTACCAAACGGGTCGCGGACATAGAATCGTCGAACGCCCCAAGCTTCATTAACAGGCCCATATTCTATCGGAAATCCAGCTCTCTTCATACCTTTTAATGCAGCATCGACATCATCGACTTCAATCGATAAATCAGGCGTAGGCGTTTCTGAGCCACCCTGTGAGGCGAAACTAATTTGAATGCTCATCTCCTCGTTTAAACCATAAGTTCTAATCCAACCATGATCCATCATTAAATCAAGGCCGAGCACATCCTGGTAGAAGCATTTAGCTGCCGTGATATCCTTCGTATTTATATTGGCGACGATTCGTTTGACCTTCATTTCAAACCTCCCCATAAATAAGCAGATTGTCCTTCAATATAGAATACATTCGACATATAACAGTTAATTCTTCTTTGATATTAGCAAATAAAGCCGAAGAAAACTCTCTAATTTCTTGAAAATGAGCCGGTGTCTATTTCTCTTATACTTCAACAAATCAACTGATTTTTTTGACATAAAAAAACACCACCGCATATATGCGGCAGTGCCCTGTTCATCCTATTTTTAGTAATTAAGATGGATTCCCCAATATAAGCAAATTCAAGTCAATTATCGCAATGACGCGGGTACCTTCACTCCGATCAGGCTGCCTTCTGCCTGTATAATCATCATTCCGTTTGTCATAAGGGTTGCTGCATGCAGATCAGCATCCGTCTTGACTCGGAAGACCGGCTGCGTTGTCATCATATGGATACCGAGCACGGTTCCGTTACGCTGCGCCATGAACATGGCATTCCCATACACATCGATATGAGCTATGGGCGCATCCCCTTGCCATCCGATCTGTTGACCATTCACCAGCTTGACTCCGGCTAAATTTCCCGATTTATCCTTGAACATAAGACGTTCCTTCACAATTCCGAGCATTTCCCAGCTGTCACCATAAGGTCGTTGAAAGCTGCGAAGCGGGGGCTCTCCGGCTTTATAGTTGTTAAATTTATATTCTGCTACCTTATCCCCTTGCTCAATGAACAGCTTGTCCCCTGTCAGGTATGCCCCGCCTGAATAGTAGCTATAGGGTGGTTCACCAGTCAGCTTCCAAACGTATTCCCGGCTCCCCTTCTTTACACCTGTTCTCAGATTAAACGCATTTATGATCAACTTGCGTTCGGGCAGAGATTGATAATCAGTCAGCATCGGCGAGTAATGGTCTATCGAGTACACGAGTCCATCTTGTATTTTAAGTGCATCACCTTGGCCAAAATCCTCCCATAACAGCTTCCCCGTCTTCTTGTCGTAGGCATTTAGCTGAATAGAAGTGAGCGCTCCTTGAACGAAAAAGGTTCTAAGAACAACGTCATCGGCTTCTTCAAGATAAGTCGTGCCATTCCCTTCGGCCTTTCCTTCACCCGCCTTCCACTTAAGCTTGCCTGTCGATTTATCATAAGCAAAGGTAGAACTGCCATTAATCGCATATAACGTGTCTGACGTTGGTATTAATGCTTCCGTATATTCCCGTGCATCAACGTAGGTGGATGACTGAGCCTGCCATTTTAACTTTCCCGTCTTTGCGTTTACAGCATAAGGCTTCTTACCTGTCGTCATACCATAGATGATCCCTTCGTCATATGTAATGATGGGGTCCATATTTTTACCGTTACCGTAACTCCATAACCGCTTCCCTGTCTGTGCGTCAACAGCAATCAGCTTGTTACCCGAAAATGCAAACACTTTCCCTTCTTCAGCAACAGCCTGAAGTTCTGATCCAACCTGATCCTGCTCCAAATAGTTATCGACCTGAATTGTCCAACCAGGCGTTAATTCAGGCACTTTGATTGCAGATCCGGAATACCAGGTACGTACAGATACATCTGCCTGTTCCGCACTAACGTATGAAGATGGAAGAATGTGTGCGCCATGAACAGTCAGTACACCAGCAACTATGATCGCTAATATTCGCATGATTCGCTTTTCTTTGTATTTATGATTACTGTGATTCTTTTTAGAGCTAATCATCCTTCGCCCTCCCAAATAGTACATATCGTGCTACCTGACGATTAAACGCTTTTAGCGGGCAAAAAGTTCCATTCACTAATAAAATAATCCTATAATTTCTATTTTAGTGTGCAAAGCGAGTTAGATAATTCGTCTATTAACTCTTCTACACATTCGCATCAGGAGCCTTGTCAGCTACTAGATTCAAGACGATATTATGCTCGAGGTAAGCCTTTAGTCCACAAAGTACTATCGTATAGCCGCCCATATCATCTATGGCTCGTTGCACGATTTCATCCCCGCTACCTGTATATCCCGAGCTCGTAATTGTAACATAGGTCGTGTTATCTGCTGAGGAAGTAAATAGCCATTCCGTCTCCGTCTGATCTGACCATTCGAGTAGAATCCGTTTATTTTCATGCATTTCTTTGACATGAATTTCATCTGAGACGCCATACATTTCCCAATCCCAACGGACATGACTTCCCTGTTCCAATCTTCCACAAATAATCAGATCTTGATGTAACGAATGGTGCTCCGTTTCAATACTTCTATCGAACCAACTCAAATCCTGCTATAATTTTGGATTGCTCCAAACAAACAATGGATGATATAATGAACCCGGATTACTAAAACGGTTTCGTTAGCGCTTTCTCAACCTAATACAATTACATACCAGAGGTGACTTGTGAAATATAACAACCCGATTATCAAAGGCTTTTATCCCGACCCGAGTGTCTGTAAAGTAGATGATACCTACTATCTTGTATGCAGTTCGTTTCAGTTTTTCCCGGGTGTCCCACTCTTTGAGAGTATGGACTTGATTAATTGGAAGCAAATCGGACATGTATTAACGAGAAAGAGCCAAATTATGCTGGATAAGGTAAACAGCTCAGGCGGCGTTTTTGCACCTACAATACGGCATAACAATGGGCGCTTCTATATGACCACCACAAATGATACGACCCATCAGAATTTCTATGTCTGGACAGATGATATTTATGGTGAGTGGTCTGATCCGATCTACATTGATCAAGGAGGTATCGACCCCGATCTGTACTTTGAGGATGGCAAGGCCTACTTCATGAGCAACGGAAGCGACGACGACGGTACGGGTGTTATTCTTCAATGTGAGATTGATATCGAAACTGGCCGCAAATTATCTCCTAGTCTCCCTATATGGAAAGGTACGGGTGGTCGCTTTCTTGAAAGCCCGCATATGTACAAAATTAATGACTGGTATTATTTATTAGCCGCTGAAGGTGGAACTGAATTTGGTCATATGGAGACCTATGCTCGCTCCTCTTCTCTTCACGGACCTTTTGAACCGTATGCTCATAATCCGGTACTAACGAACCGCAATCTGGGTGGTTACGAAGTTCAAGCCGTTGGGCACGGCGATCTGATTCAAGATCAGGAGGGCAGCTGGTGGCTCTTCCACCTTGGTTTCCGCCAGATTGGCAAGTGGATTCCATATCATCATCTGGGACGCGAAGTATTCCTGACTCCAGTAACTTTTGGCGAGGATGGCTGGTTTACAGCAGGTCATAACGGCACGACATTAACAAGCTTTGAAACTGACCGTATCCCAGAGCATGTTGTGCAGGATGAGAAGAAAGAGTATACCTTTGAGAATACAGAATGGAGCCTGGACTGGTCCTATCTTCGTCATCCTCGCTTCGAGAATTATACCCTGGAGAAGGACAAACTGACACTTAAAGGGACGGAAGTTACACTAGATCAAGCAGAATCTCCAACCTTTATAGGCTTAAGACAAAGAGATTTTAATGCAGCCATTTCTTGTGATGTTAGCCTTACAAGCGGTGAAGCGGGAATCACACTTTATATGGATGAGAATCATCGTTACGACCTCGCAATTCGCCAAAGTGAACAAGGCTATGAGGTCATTGAGCGTCTTAACATCGGGGATATCAAAGCGATTCAAACGACGATACCTTTAGAAGACAGCAATCGCGCTACACTTATTGTTCAAGCTGATCATGAACGCTATAGTTTCTTCCTTCAGCTCGGAGACCAGCAGACTCCACTCGGAACGGCTCAAACAAAATACCTATCCTCTGAGGTCGCTGGAGGTTTTACAGGTGTAGTCATTGGCTTGTATGCTTGTGGTGAAGGATCTACTGCGGAGTTCACGCAATTCAGCTGCAAATACCAATGAAATTAACTTGTAGGAGAACAGCGGAAAAAAGCCGCCTTTTATGTAAAGGCGGCTTTTGCTCCTAAGCTTTTATACTCATATTTTGTGTCATAATCAATCACTAGTGTTACTTATAGCCAATACCTTGATAATAATATCCTAATGATTTCATCATTTGTGCATCAAGCATATTTCTACCATCAAAAATATTAGGCTGCTTCATGTGCGAGTGTAGCATCATCCAATCAATGCCTTTAAATATCGGCCATTCAGTACATATGAATACAGCATCTGCATCGTTAAAGACGTCCTCCGGTGCTTGTGCAATATTAACCTTGTCATATTTCGATTCAGCAGGCAGCTTTGCGATCGGATCAAACAAATGGACTGTAGCATGATGATCCATCAATTGCTGAATTAACCGCAGAGAAGGTGCTTCCCGAATGTCATCTGTATCTGGCTTAAACGCCAAGCCCAATACTGCCACCTTTTTACCCGAAAAGTCTCCAAGCTGAGCCTTAGCCTTGTCCAGCAAATATAAATATTGTGTTTCATTTACGCTCATCACCTGTTTGAGTATCTGCAGCTCCATGCCTTCTTCTTCTGCCTTATGAACCAATGCCGCTACATCTTTCGGAAAGCATGAACCACCATAACCGATCCCTGCCTGCAGGAACTTGGCTCCAATTCTTGTATCGTACCCCATTCCTTCAGCGACATCCTTGATATTAACGCCCAGCTTGTCACTTAATCTGGAAAGTTCATTCATAAAGGAAATTTTCGTTGCGAGGAACGCATTTGAAGCATATTTTATAAGTTCAGCAGTCCGGGGAGTTGTTTCAATGGGTTCACATTTCATAGAAGAATAAAGTGTTCGTAGCTGCTTAGCTGCTGCATCATTTGTCGTACCTATTACAATACGATCGGGATTTAATGAATCTTCTAGTGCCTTACCCTCGCGTAAGAACTCAGGATTGGAAGCAACATCAAAGGGATAGCCTTGTTGAGTCTCAGTGATCCACTCCGTAACTTTCTCCTGTGTTCCAACGGGAACCGTACTCTTGTTCACAATGAGTTTATACCCGTTCATATGTTGACCAATATCTTGAGCGACCTGCTTCACATAAGTCAAATCTGCACTTCCATCCGCCCGAGAAGGAGTGCCTACACATATAAAAATAACATCGTTATTCTCTATAGCTTCCTTCTTGTCAGAGGTGAAGTTGATATTTCCAAGTTGATTATGCTTTTGAAGTAGTTCTGTCAGTCCGGGTTCATGGAAATAAAGGATTCCTTGCTTCAATTGATTGAGTTTACGGCTGTCCGTATCCAATCCCGTAACCTTCCAGCCCATCTCAGCAAACACCAGAGCTGTCGTCGTACCGACATACCCGGTGCCTATAACAAGTATCTTCACTCCTCTCCTCCTCCCTTTTCTTCCGTTCCAACAATTGCAGAGCCGGACCCAACCACCATTTTCAAAATGGGCTGAGAAAGTTTATTCAGATGAACATGGCTAAGGAGAATACTGTCTTCAATTACACAGTCCTTAACTGTAGATCCCTCTCCGATGGAGACATAAGGTCCAATGACTGAATCTTCAAGGATACTGCCTTGATCAATCGAGACAGGTGAAATGATTTTCGTGTTTTTTAGAATAACGGAAGGATGAATATAATTTTCAGATGTCATCTCTTTTAGCATTTTTCGATTGGCCCCGATCCAACGGTCCATTGTTCCGACATCAATATTTGAAATCTCTGCTTTATAGAAGGACACCGGATAGTCATTTTGAATCAACCACTGAATAGCGTCCGTAATCTCATATTCACCTCTGGCCGAAGGCTTGACCATTTCAGACGCTTTAAAAATAGAAGGAGAGAATACATAAGCCCCGAGCACAGCTAGATTGGATCTTGGGTTCTTTGGTTTTTCCTCCAGCATAGTGATCTTCTTACCGACCACCTCAGCAATGCCGTAATCCTGAGGGTTATCTACTTCTGCTAATAACAGTGCAGCGTGATTACCTTGCAGTTCGACTTGCTCTTTTAATTTCGATAACGAAATGGAGATCAGATTGTCTCCCAATATCAAAATGAATGAATCCTGACCGATGAAATCCTTTGCCTGCAGCAGTGCGTTTGCAATTCCCTCCGGCTTATGCTGGTAGATATACGTAATGTTAATATTCTCGTGACTTATTTTTTGTAAACTCTCTTTGATGATAGACTCCTGGGAAGGATGAATCACGATTCCGATTTCAGATATATTTTGCTCCGTTAATTTATCGATGCATCCATGAAGCAATGGCACGTTTGCTACGGGAATCAAGGTTTTCGGATAAGATATCGTGAAGGGATACAATCGCGAGCCTTTTCCTGCACATAATATTAATCCCTTCAATATGGTTTCTCTCCTCTCTATTACTTTCTCTTTATACTCTATGTAAATACAGTAGATTTGGATTGGATTTCTATCTACCACTTGCACATAAACATAATAATCGCATTAAAAATGGCCTCATAAGGGGCCCATTCCATCCCTAATTTATCCGCATAAGATAGTGAAAAGAAAATTTTGAGTTATTTGAGGAGGTAATTCATACTTTGAAGATCGTTCAAGTATCAACAAATTCCCTGCCCGTCCCACCCGAAGATTACGGCGGTACACAGCGAGATATTCATTACCTTACAGAAGAGTTAATTCGAAGGGGCCATGAAGTCATTCTGTTTGCCAAAAAAGGATCGAAGTGCCGTGCAACGAAGACATTCGAGTATCCTACGGATGATAAGGATGAACAATTGGATTTTATAATCCAAAATATTCCTTCCGATGTTGATATTATCCATGATCATTACGGAATTGTAGCAAGAGCCAATCCTCCGATCCCCACCATTCGAAATTCTCATTCTAAGAAAGCAAAAGGAACCCAGATCCCCGTATTCGTCAGCAAAAAGATAAGGGACAAAAACAAAAAAGGATACTTCGTGCATAACGGGATACGTGTCAGCGACTACCCTTATAAGCAAAAGAAAAAGGGTTATCTGCTTTTTCTAGGAAGAATCATGAGCGAAAAAGGAGTTCACCTAGCTGTAGAAGTCGCACAAAAAACAGGAAAAGAGCTTATTATTGCTGGAACATTTAACAATAAACCAAAGTATGAGCAATATTTCAACGAGAAAATCAAGCCTCACTTAAATGACAAAATCAGATATGTAGGACCTGTAGGCGGCACAGAGAAGATGAAATTGTTATCCGAGGCTAGCTGTGTATTATTCACATCTACTTGGAATGAACCCTTTGGTCTGGTTCTTATCGAAGCTTTGGCCTGCGGTACTCCAGTGCTCGGTTTTAAAGCAGGAGCGGTTCCTGAGGTTCTAAGAGGCTTGCCACAGTTATTATGTAATGATGTAAATGAAATGTCCCGGAAAGTCCGCGCAAGAAAATTTCCTACACCAAGAACTTGCCGTCAATATGTTATTAAGCGTTATTCAGATAAAGTGATGGCGACCAATTTTTTAAAGCTGTACAGAAAAGTTCTAACAAATAAGGAGTACAAAATTAAGAAGAACTCAACATGGAATACGAGAAGGAACAGCCTGGATAAAGGAGTTGAGTAACTTAATATGGCTTCCATCATTGCATGTACGATGAGACCTGAGTGTATGGACAACATTTTCTCGAATTATGAAAGGCAGGAATGGCCGAACAAGGAAATGATTATTATCCTGAATAACAACAAAATGAGCCTCAAAAAATGGAGAGAGAAAGCCAAAAATTATGAAAATGTGAGAGTCTACAAGCTGCCGGAAAAATACACATTGGGTAAATGCCTTAACTGGGCTATTGCACGGGCCAAGGGTTCCTTTATAGCCAAATTCGATGACGATGACTATTATGGCGCCCATTATATGAAAGAATCAATCCTTGCCCTAAAGGCCAAAAAAGCGCCGATTGTTGGCAAGCATACCACTTATCTATATTTTGAAGAGAAAAAAGCACTCATGGAATATCGCCCAGGGAAAGAAAATGTAGAAGGGTCAAGGGTTAAAGGTGGGACTTTATTCTTTCGTAAAAAGGTCTGGAAACATATAAAGTTTCCAGAGAATACAATCGGAGGATCTGATGCCAAATGGTTGAAGGCGTGCTATGAAGCCGGGTACAGAGTTTACTGCGTTTCAAAAGAAAATTATGTTTGTATCCGCAGAACGGATATCCAATCCCACACCCAAAAAAAAGAGACGGAAGATTATATGAAACAATGTAAATTGATTGTTTATACCGAAGATTTCATACAGCCAACAACCGTTTATTTCTCTGATGACGGAACCAGACTTGAGACGAACAGTATGAAACCAAGAACTAGATTAAAGTGGTCATAGAATCAAATAAAAATAGAATGTGCACGTGTCAGGCTGCATATCATTCATCATTCGATAAGCAGCCTTGATACATAAGATGTCTAAAAAGGATAGGCAAGGCATTTGTTATCGATGTTTTCGAACACTTTCATATTCAATATATTTTTTCAACCAGCCAATGTCCTGACTCTTATATCGTTTTAACAGTTTGTATTTCTTCTTTAACACTTCTTTATCGAGTTTTTGTTCAGAACGCTTAAAAATATATAGCTTCTCCTGTGCAATGTCTTTTACAACTTCATGCAGAGCTTGATGCTGTGTGTGGCCGTATTCCCCCCTTTTGTTATGAGTAACAATCATATTTATTTGAGGATTGGCCCTAATTACTTTTAGGATGTCTTTCTTTAGTGCTTTGCGGTCAAAACCGCCTCCCCATCTATCTCTATAGTCCCACATTTCAAACTCAGCTCCGATATCTTTCATGACTTGCTTAAACTCCCGGGAGCGGACTTGATGTTGACCGTTTGTTACACATATCACTTTCCAGCCTTTTTCCGCGATCAGGGCAGCCCCTCCGAATATGATTTCATCATCCGGATGGGCGACAATCATAAGCTTATCTATCATTTCTCCCCCTCCAGTGATTACAAAATTGAGTTGTACAAAGTCATCAGTTTATCGACAATAGCTGATATATTAAACTTGGCAATAACAAACTTACGTCCTTCTTTTCCCAATTGAGCAGATGATTTACTTGAGCGCAGCGCGCTTGCAATAAGAAGCTCGATTCTCCGGCTGTGCACGGTTTGTTTAGCTCTGTGATCTCCGAAATAATATTTCCATGCCTCTTTGAAATTTTCCGGTCTTAAAATGCCAAAGATCCCCTTGCTGCCAATTGCGATTACCGGGCGTTTACAAGACATCGCTTCAAGGGCTACTCGTCCAGTACCGACAACAACATCACTTATAGAAAATAAGGATGCAGTATCAAGACGTTCTCCGAGAACATGGATTCGCTGATCATGCTTTCTTGCCGCCTGTTTCCTGACTGAATTCAGATCCGGACCTCCGCCAACGACAATAACATGTACGTTATCCCTTGTATCCATGTATCGCTGCGCCGCGCGAACAAACAATTTACAGATGTCCCCTTTCTCGTCTTCCAATCGGCTCACATACAACAGTACTTTTGATCTCTGTGGAATATTCAGTTTATTGAGCAGCTCCTTGTTTTTTCGGTATGTGAATTGAGTGGTATTTATGCCGTTCGGTATAACGATAGAGGATATATTTTTCTCTTCCAGCCACTTTTTCACGGGTAGACTGACACTAACCACAGCGCTGCGCTCATCACATCCCTTCATTACCCTGCTAATCAAGGAACGTGGATAATAGGTTCCATGAATAGTGAAGACAAAGGGGATCTTTAGCTTCTTGCTGAGACGGCTGCCGAGTACTCCTGTCGTTTCATGGTGAGCATTGATAATATTGATCTTATGTTTCCTGATCCAGCTCTCGAATCTTGACGGGTTTCTCATATTTGTATACGTAGTACAGCCAATCGATTGAAATTTAGACAGTAAACTTCCTTTTTTCCCTGCGACAAAGACGGTAAGATTACGCTTTAACATTTCTTCAACGACAGCTGAGACATAGGTTTCAGTTCCACCTACCTCAAATTTGTCAATAATCATAAGCAAACGAATAGCTTGCTTGTCCATACTTCCCCTCCTCTCCACTTCACGTAAGAATCTCAAACTCTATTCTACATACTATGGCGTAAATAGATTATAGGTCACGGAAAAGCGTCTAATTATTGAATATCTGCAAGTTATTTCACATCAAAAAAAGAAGAGCCCTCCTCCTGAAGGCCCCTCGATTCTACTCTTCATAATCGTCAGATTCGTCTCCATAATACTCACCATCGAAATCGAAATCATTCATCGTAATGTGGATGCTGTCCTGAAGAATGGTAACGACTCTGCTTTCTGCTTTTTGAATATGGATCGGCTCATGGAACTTTAGGCTATATGACACCGGTGCAATATCGCTATGAAGCCCTTAAAATGTTGTTTGATTTTCTGTAAGGTCTAGTGAATCTGTATAATTCTATTAAAAGTAGATAATAGTTTAATCAAAGCAGCAGAATAATGCATATAATGCAAATATGATACAGGATGGGAGGTGCGTGATTAATAATAATTTCAAGGAACTTCTTATGATAATGGTTCTTGCAAAACCCTCGCTGTCATTCTCGTATTGTTTATTCTGCTTGTAATTATTGTTAGAGCTTTCAAATGGTCTTAATTTGAAAATGTAATTTTGAATCCTTCTATTAACTTAAGGAGGAGGTGAAAAATATGAATGAAATGACTAAAGAATTTCTTAAAAGAAAAAAAGTAAAAGTTGTCGTTCTGAAGCCTGGTGAAAAAGCACTTGTCGTATGTAAACACCGTCGTCATAACAAACATCATAACAAGCATAGAAGATTTTATTCTTAATTAAGTTGACTATTCCTCAATTGATCAGGGTCTATCTGGGATAGTTCCTGATTATTTTTATAACAGAAACAAAACAAAAAGCATTAACCTCATGATTTAATGGGGTTAATGCTTTTTGTTTTGTAGAAAATTTCATATAAATTTATAAGTGATTTAAGCAAGTCTCGTCTTGAAATCCTGATAGCCGAATTCGCGAACGACCTCACAATCGCCGTCTTTGCGTTTAACTGCAATAGCCGGCAATGGCATACCATTAAACGTATTGGTCTTGACCATGGAGTAGATCGCCATATCACCAAATACTAAGCGGTCACCACTCTTCAGCGGCTGATCGAAGGAGTAATCACCAATGACATCACCTGACAGGCAGGTTTGCCCGCCAAGACGATAGGTGAATGGCTTCTCAGCCGGTTCACCGGAACCATACAGTGGCGGTCGGTAAGGCATTTCGAGTACGTCCGGCATATGACAGGTCGCCGATGTGTCAAGAATGGCAATTTCTATCCCATTCTTGTGAAGATCAAGCACCGAGGTCACCAAGTAGCCCGCGTTTAAGGCTACCGCTTCTCCCGGCTCCAGATATACCTCAAGGCCATATTTGTCCTGCATTCTCTTAATGCAAGCCTCTAGTCTTGGAATATCATAGTCTTCTCTCGTAATATGATGTCCGCCGCCAAAATTAATCCATTTCATCTGTGGCAGCCACTGTCCAAACTTTTCTTCCACTGCATTTAGTGTTGTCTCCAAATCGTCGGAGTTCTGCTGACATAGTGTATGGAAGTGCAGACCGGACACGCCTTCGAGCAGCTCTGCACGGAAATCCTCCTGCTTCGCGCCGAATCTCGAACCTGGTGAGCATGGATCATAGATTTCGTGACCTTCCTGTGTAGAGCATTCCGGATTGATGCGAAGTCCAACCTGTCGGCCGGCCTTCAAAGCTCTATCCTTGAACTTCTCCAGCTGGGAGAAGGAGTTGAAAATGATATGATCGCAAATCGCTAAAATTTCATCGATCTCATCCTCACGGTAGGCTGGAGCAAAGACATGATTCTCTTTGCCCATTTCTTCATAGCCTAGACGTGCTTCATATAAACCACTGGCTGTTGCACCGTTCAAATATTTTCCGATCAGGGGATACATTGCAGTCATGGAAAATGCTTTTTGTGCAAGTATAACTTTGGCTCCTGTGCGCTGCATTACGCCATTCAGGATCTTCAAATTATGCTCGATGAGTGCCTCATCGACTACAAAGCAAGGTGTAGGCAGTTCCTCGAACTTCATCTTAGCGAACTAGCTCCGATTTCTTAGTCTCTTCCGGCAATTCATCTACAAGCACCGGATTGAAGTCTTCTACCCACGGAAGTCCCCATTTGTTCAACTCTTCCATGAATGGATCTGGATTAAATTCTTCTACATTGTATACGCCTGGTTTATTCCATTTGCCTGTCATCACCATCGCTGCTCCGATCATGGCAGGAACACCCGTTGTGTAAGAAATCGCTTGGGAGCCTACTTCTTTGTAGCATTCTTGGTGATCACAGATGTTGTAGACATAGTAAGTCTTGTCTTTGCCGTCTTTTTTCCCTTTGAAGATACAACCGATGTTCGTCTTGCCCACGGTGCGTGGTCCAAGGGAAGCTGGGTCTGGCAATACAGCCTTCAGGAACTGCAACGGAATGATTTGCTGACCTTCAAATTCGATCGGTTCGATGGAAGTCATGCCTACATTCTCAAGAGCCTTCAGATGCGTAAGGTAGCTTTGACCAAATGTCATGAAGAAACGAATGCGCTTCAAGCCAGGAATGTTCTTCGCCAAGGACTCAAGCTCTTCATGGTACAGAAGGTACATGTCCTTCTCACCCACTTCAGCAAAGTCGTATACGCGTTTGATTTCCATAGGCTTAGTCTCGATCCACTCGCCATTTTCCCAATATCTTCCGTTAGCAGACACTTCACGGATATTGATCTCTGGGTTGAAATTCGTTGCGAATGGGTAGCCATGGTCGCCGCCGTTGCAATCCAGAATATCGATATATTCAATTTCATCAAAGTAATGCTTAAGGGCATACGCAGAGAATACGCCAGTTACGCCTGGATCAAAGCCGCTTCCGAGAAGTGCAGTAATTCCTGCTTGCTCAAAGCGCTCTTTGTAATCCCACTGCCATTTGTATTCAAATTTCGCCGTATCTTCCGGCTCGTAGTTTGCTGTATCCATGTAATTCGTTTTCGTTGCAAGACATGCATCCATAATCGTTAGGTCTTGATATGGCAAAGCCAGGTTCATTACGATATCCGGTTTAACTTCGTTAATTAGTGCAATGAGTTCATCTACGTTGTTCGCATCGACTTGAGCTGTCGTGATTTTTGTTTTTCCGCCATCCAGTTTTGCTTTGAGCTCATCGCATTTCGATTTTGTACGGCTCGCAATGCAAATTTCTTCGAATACTTCACTGTTTTGAACACATTTGTGAACTGCTACTGATGCTACGCCGCCGGCGCCAATAATAAGTGCTTTTCCCATTTTCATATCTCCTAACAAATTAAATTTTCAAGCCGTATTCAGTACAACCAAATCAGCTGAATATATGCCACTTGCGAAATCTGCAAGAAAAGTATGGTAATCATAGCTTCTCAAAACAAAAAAGCAAGTGTAAAAATCGCATAATTGCGCATCACACTTGCTTAAGATATATCGTAAATATTAAATAAGCATAATTACTCCATAACCATCCGGGATGGTCACATGAACATGAGAAGGCTCATTCATATTTATGAGTATATCAATAATGGATCAGAGTCTGTCAGCAAATAATTACTTTTTCCACTCTTATTGACCGTTTCACAAGTTGATGTGCAATGCACAGGTTGTAAAGTAACCAACTTATAAAATTTGAGCTTTTAACTCAATCAATAAGGCAACGAAAGTTGCCGATCGGCATTTGACCCGGCTGTCCGTGTGGCCTTAACGTCCTACCATTCGTAGGAGTGGTCAAAATTATCTGCTGGAAAGATCCGTTACGATAATTAGCTTTCCATTTCACGCAAGGACTACAATAACAGATGTGATAAACTAATTCAAGACCTTTCTCAAAAAAAGAAATATGATTTTTAATTATGCTCATTACATAACAACCCGGCGGCGTGAATCTAAGGCATTAAAAGCAAAATCATATGAGGAATTAGAAAAGCCCATAATAATACTGACCCCAAATATAAATCCTATTGAATGGTCTGTACAATTTGCGTTTGTCAGTTAAACACGGTGTCTGGAACGTAATACACTTTTTGTGTATTTGTCTTGTTAACCGGATCGGGAACAATCGTAAAATAGACATTACCGTTCTTCGTCTGGACCCCTTCAATCTCGTGGTTTCCTACGTTTGTTATGTTTACGAGTGTTTTGAAAGAGCCTGTGCTCGATATCATGGCAATTTGAGGTGTATCTCCCTCAGCTCCACCCGATGTATAAATCTCGGTACTGCCCAGCATATCCGCTCCCTGAAAAGATCCATTGGGCCGAATAATACCGCTGCCCGATTGAGTAAAACTGCTGACACATGCACCTACCGCTGCAGCACTATCCATCCGCACCTGCTCATTACTGTCTAGAAGCTGGTTCAATTTGGCAGTGTCATAGATCGACCATGTCACCGTACCTTCAGCGGTCTGGACACGGAAGAACGTATGCGTACTGTTGCCACCGCCGTCAACACGATAAGTGTCACCCAGTCTAGAACCGGTTTTATTTGCATAATTCATGTAAGTAAACCGGCGCAGATCCGTATAATCCACTGTGGTTCCCGCAGAATACTTGAGTCTGGCGACTTGCAGTGACCAATAGTAGGACGTAGAGGAATCCGCTTTTGAGCTGAAATAGAAGTAGTTCTCCCCATTGTAAGTATACATGTCTAATGTTTGACAATGGCCGGTGTTCGTAACCGTCATTTCGTCCACGTAATTCGCGTTTGTGCCATCGATTAGCAATCTGGATAGATAACAAGTGCCTTTTGAACGCTGAGTTACATACAAGTACTTGTCAGCAATATAAGCTTTTTGTACAACGACGTTGTGCTTCAGTCCCTTAAGATTGTACGCTAGCTTGGCCGATGCATTGACTGTCTTCTGAGGTGATGCAGCATGTGCAGGTAATACTGCCATACTGAACATCATGTAGGCAATAACAAGAGATACCCATAATTTCATTCGTCCCTCGGTCTTCTTATACGCTTTCGACTCGAACATAGTACACCTCCATTTAATGTGAAGATAGCTCGTCCAGTGATATCGATCGGACCGTGCACCTGAAGCTATGGATCATAGCTATCTAGTTAAACTATGTTCTGAATATGTTCTCCGAAATTCAGTTTTATGTAAATTTTTGGCAGGGAATAATAATCTGCTGTTCTTGAAGGATTCACTTGTGTAATTATATTGAATTAAAAAGTGGTTAACAGATCGGCCTGCGTGCCGGGCTTTCCATAATAATCGAACGCATCATCCGAAGAAAAAGCCCAGAATATTGGAGCCTTGTGATGCTCTCTTGTTATAAAATTCTTAAATACCCGCAGCTGAATAAGTTAGCATCATTAACAAATAATATGGTTTGCAGATAGAAAGCAGGTGTGTATATGGATTGGATATGGAAGTCTCTACTCCTAGTTATAGTTGGTGTAATATTACTGCGTGTAGCAGGTAGAGCTACGATTGAATCGAATGAACTTATCGGATATGACCTGATGCTTCACGCGAAACCGATTACGATGGCCGATATCAAGATGAAATTAAACACGATGGACATCGCTCAGCAGTTGATCCTATATTTACAATAAGGCACGAAGTCCTCTTAACTTAATATTAATCTAGTCCCTGCATAATCCTGCGATGACATATGGATGTTACTGTTGGGTTGTACGTACACACATTGATAACACAAAGGATGATTTGACACATGGGAATTCACACTTACTTCCGTACACTCAACGATCTTGAGCGCATTATACGGACACCCGGCAAGTTTAAATTTGAAGAGCACAGCGTGTCTGCACACTCCTGGAAGGTAGTACAATATGCCAAGACCTTAGCCGACATTGAGGAACAGCACGGAGTACAGGTTGACTGGAAAAAGCTGTACGAAATTACAAGCAGCCATGACTATGGCGAGATCTTTATCGGAGATATTAAGACACCCGTCAAACACTATTCTCTTGAGCTCCGCGCCATGCTGCAGCAAGTAGAAGAAGGAATGGTTCAGCACTTTATCGAGGAGAATATTCCGGAGGAATTGAAATCCATCTTCCGTAGACAGCTTCGTGAAGGCAAAGACAATTCCGTAGAAGGACTTATTCTAGAGGTGGCAGACAAGCTGGATCAGGTTTATGAAGCATTTGTAGAACTGCAGCGAGGCAATACAGAGAAGGAATTTGTTGCGATGTATCGCAATGCGATTGTCAAGATTAAGAACATTGACCTTCATTGTGTTCGTTACTTCCTGAAGCAGATCCTCCCCGATATTATCGACGAGTGCATGACCTCCCCTTACGATATCAAGCAAATCACCAAAGAAGCCCTCGCTCAATAAGACCTCATGCATGGATTAGCATCTTCTCAGAAATTTCTTGCACGAAAAAAGCCGCGAAATCGCGACTTTCATACATAAAGGATTTATGCGAAATCCTCACATAATAATATCTATTGCTTGATGGCTGCAATCCGCAGTCTGCTGATGTCAATCATCCAGTTGCCATCCTTGTATAGGTCAGGCCGTACTCTATCCTCTACGGCATCATAGATTAGTGCTTGGTGTTCAGCCAAGACCCCCTGAAATAAATAGGAAGAGAAGTTATCCATCCAGTTTCGAATGCCGTTATCCCCTTTCAGCGGAGATTTGCTGTCCGCGTGCTGAGCAAAAATGACCTTGAATCCCGTCTGCTCCAGCAGGCTGGAATATTCACCGATAGTGGGATGATACCAAGGATTTCTTCCCTCCCACTCGTATCCTAACTGCTCAAGCTCTGCTCTGATCGCAGTAAGTATAATAGCGATATTGCCACTTGCCGCAAATTCCGCTACAAATCTGCCGCCCTGCCGAAGTGCGGACCAGATGGAGCTAGTGACTGCAGGTGCGTCCTTGATCCAGTGCAGAACTGCATGAGAAAATACAGCGTCATATGGAATTTCAGTTACGTAATACCGAGCATCTTCAACCGATAGCTGCAGTTTAGGATATTTTAGCCTAGCCTTCGTTACTATTTCCTCCGAAGCATCAATTCCCGTCGGAATCGCACCAGCAGCCGCAATTCTGGCGGTTAAACTCCCATTGCCGCAGCCTACATCCAGTATTCGTTCTCCTTCTGCAGGCTGCAGGAAAGAAACAATATCTTTATAATATGGTCCTGCATGAACTTGACACGCAGAAGATTCATTACTCATTGATTCTTCTCCTTTATTTAAAGTGTTTATAGATAGATGATATCTATGATAAAGCGTGATGTAAGAGTATATATGATGTTGCTGATGTAGCAAAGGTAGTAAGCCTTGCATGTGCCGACTACCTTATAAAGCATGTACAATGTTCACCGTACTGTGTTCCAAATCCTGTTTGTATATAGTAATGAACTTCGGTCATCATTGTGCCTGCAGCTTCTTCGCAAGACTGGATATGGTCTGTCTTCTCAGATGTTCTTCCATTCTGTCCTCAGCTTCAAGCACGACCTGCTGAATCATACATTCGGAACCATGATTCAAATTGCATTCGAACAAGGATGTTGTTCCTTCTATCGCATGAATGATATCGAGGAAGGAGATTTCCTCCCAGCCGCGTCTTAAACTATATCCGCCATTCGCACCTGACACTGATTCAATCATCCCGGCCTTGACCAGCTTCGTCAAGATCTTGGACAAATACGTAGGAGAGACATTCTGCCTCTCAGCCAGCTGCTGTACACCGACAGGCTTATCCGGAGTTGCTGCTGCAAGAAACAGCATGGTATGCAAAGCGTAATTCGTTGCCTTGGAGTATTTCATATGCTTATCATCGCCTCAATAAAAGATTTTATGAGACCATAATACCTTTTATGGAAAGACAGCGTCAAGAATTCACCAAGACTGCTCCCATGCTTCTGCCAGCAATTCCGAGTTGATTCCTACAGCTGCCAAGGAACCCATCGAAGCAGCCATAATAAGCTGATACATCTGAGTTGCCGAATCTCCCGCACTGTAAACTCCGGGCACACTCGTCTTCCCAAACTTATCTACAACAATCGTTCCATCCTCGGATGATTCACAGTCCAGAAGCTGAGGAAGGTCAGAGCCGATCCCGAGTTCTGGGGCAAAGAAAATCCCGGTACATGGAATCATCGTTCCATCCTCCAAATGAACACTCTCAACCATCCCGCCAATCGACTTAATCTCAGAGATACGAGTGTCAAATACTGAAATATTATGTTTATTCAGCTCTTCCCTGTCCTGTTCCGTCAGCTTCTCATCTCCATTCGTACAGATCGTGAAATCTCGACTCCAACCGGATAAAGTCTTTGCCATATGAAGAGCCTTGTCATGACTAACGATAACGACAAGCTTCTGGTCTCTGAGTTCCCAGCCATCGCAGTAAGGACAGACAAAAGCACTCTTCCCATACACCTCGGCCAATCCATCGATTGGAAGTTTGAGATCTCTCTTTCCAATAGCCAGTAGCAGCTTTTTAGAATGATACGTGGTTCCTTTTTCAGTGGTGATCGAAAAATCCCCATCTGCGCCACCCGCAGAAATCGCTGTATCTGTGGTAAACGTAACATTGGGATACGCCTCGATCTGCTCCTTGGCAACACGCCGGAACTCATGTGGGGTGATTCCATCCCGGGTAAGAAATCCATGAGAGTGACGGGTGACTCTGTTACGAGGCTCTTCTGCATCAATGACCAAGACGCTCTTTCTTGCTCGGCCTAACACAAGTGCCGCATTTAAACCTGCAGGGCCACCACCAACGATAATGCAATCATAAGTCATATATTTAATCCCCTTTCAAACTTACGAATTATGAAACGCGAGAGATGATATTATGTTACAGTTTGTATTGCTGTTACTACTTCCATGTTGCAAATTGCTATTTCTGCTTTTTATTATCTGTCTGTTTGCGTCAAGTTATTATAGATATCATATGTCTATAATAACTCTAATTATGGTTTAATACAAGAAGGAATCACAAATAAAAACGTCACCTCCCTAAATCCTTATAGGGAAATGACGTTTCTAAAACCATTGCTTAATTATTCATGTCAAAAATTAGTCAACAGTACATTCCATTGCAGATCAATATGGATCCGCCTCATGGCTCTTCTTCACGGCATCCTCGGTTGCTTTGTTCGCTGCCAGAGAGCCCTGGCCATATTTAGAAGAACCCGATTCACGGCCAGGAAGCTTGCCTTCCTGTTCCATCTTGCGCAGTTCTTCTACCTTCTTCTCAATTCCTTCGCTCACGCGGCGGCCATAGTCTTCATCCGCCTGTGTGAAATGTTCAATCATCGCCGTTTGAATTCTAGGGTCACATACAGCAAGAGCATCAGACAGGTTCTTGATCAATTCATCACGTTCCCAGTCCTCAAAGCTGCGATAGGTATCCCCTGCCTGACCATAGTTATTAGGGCGGTCAATGGGCTCGCTCATGGCTGCTGCATTATAGGTAGGTCGGTGTTGAGGATGACCTTCCCTGCTTGCTTCCTGATACCCGCCAATCATGGACGGCTCGTAGTTGATATGCGGGTTGTCTCCGGATTCCTTCGGATCTCGAATATCCATCTGACCCCGATGCTGGTTCGTGCGAACCTCCGTTTTCGGTGCGTTTACCGGAAGCTTAAGATAGTTCGCTCCTACGCGATACCGCTGCGTATCCGAGTAGGAGAATGTGCGGCCTTGCAGCATTTTATCGTCTGAGAAATCCATTCCGTCCACCAGCACACCGGTACCGAATGCCGCTTGTTCAATCTCCGCGTGAAAATCAACCGGATTACGATCCAGCACCATACGACCTACCGGAAGCCATGGGAATTTATCTTCTGGCCACAGCTTTGTATCATCCAGCGGATCAAAATCCAGCTCAGGATGATAGTCATCCTCCATAATCTGTACGAACAGCTCCCATTCTGGATAATCGCCTCGTTCAATGGCTTCATACAAATCCTGAGTCGCATGTCCGACGTTCTTCGCTTGTATAGAGTCTGCTTCCTCCTGGGTGAGGTTACGAATACCTTGTTTCGGCTCCCAGTGATATTTTACAAGCACGGCCTCGCCTTTCTCATTGACCCATTTATAAGTATTAACCCCTGAGCCTTGCATATGGCGATATGTAGCCGGTATACCCCATGGAGAGAACAGGAATGTAATCATATGCGTCGCTTCAGGCGAGCGTGATACAAAGTCAAACATCCGCTGAGGATGAGATACGTTAGAAGCAGGGTCCGCCTTAAAAGCGTGAATCATATCAGGGAATTTCATGGCATCCCGGATAAAGAAGATTTTTAGATTGTTGCCCACGAGATCCCAGTTGCCGTCTTCCGTATACATTTTAACTGCAAATCCGCGGGGATCGCGCGCGGTCTCTGGAGAGTCCTTCGCCCCTGCGACCGTGGAGAATCTAACCATCAGAGGCGTTTTCTTACCCGCGCCTGAGAATACTTTGGCACGAGTGTATTTCTCTACTGGCTCATCTCCCACTTTTCCGTATGTTTCGAAATATCCAAATGCTCCGGTTCCTCTGGCATGCACGACACGCTCAGGTACCTCTTCCCGGTCAAAATGAGAAATTTTTTCAATGAAATGATAGTTTTCAAGTGTGGCTGGTCCACGATTACCGATTGTACGAATGTTCTGATTATCCCTTACTGGATGACCTTGTCTTGTCGTTAGTGTCTCACGCTGTACATCTTGCTCGTTTGATGCATGCTTGTCTTTGTTCTCTGCCAAAATGAAAACCTCCTTCAAAAATTTGTACTTTTCGCGGCTTGCAATGGAATATTTCTTCCATTTTTTAAATTCTCTGCACAGGGCATAATTCCTTCACATCTAGAATCAATTTCATAACTTATTAGAAGATGAATCTACCCTCCTTAATGTATAAACATTGAAAATTTTCGTTAATCAGGCATTTGATTAAATTAGCATGAACGTTTAGTGAAGCAACCATTAAGGTTTATGAGCCTCAAGAGTCGGTTACAAAGATGCCAAGAACTGCTGTATTTTTAATGTCGTATCGTTGTAGGGATTGTTGTCATGCCATCCATAATTAAAGAATCCATGTCCCATGCCTTCATAGGTAAGAAAAGTAATGTTATTTCCAGCCTTATTCATTTGCTCGACGAAGATTAGATTTTGCTCGTAAAGTTCATCCGAAGTTCCACACATCCAGAGGGTAAGCGGCAGGCATTTCTTAATATGATGAACGGGAGACATATCAGTCGCTCTCTCCGCCAAGTGAGGAAATAATCGGTCCATAATATCCACTCCATCCATGCCGGCAGCGAACACAATCAGTGCGTTCGGGATATAATTCGTACTGTTATCATCATTGAACTCATCAAACATAATGGATGATACAGCAGTATATCCACCTGCGGAAGCGCCGCACATGACGACCCGATTTGGATCTATGCCGAGTTTCGTTGCATTGCTTCTGACCCATCCTACTGCGGTCTTTGCATCGCTGATCGCTTGGATCGGAGTAAAACCTTCATCATGACCATTTCGATAATCAACACAGACAGATACGACGCCTTGAGAAGCCAAATACCTTGCTTGATTCTGAAATTGAGCCGGGGACAAAGGTCCCTTTTTGAAGCTTCCCCCATTAAAAAACAGAATGACCGTTCTGTTCTTAGCTGAAGCATTGGAATGTTCAGGCTCAAATATGTACAGGCTCTCCAACTGTTTTGTAGGTAACTTGTTTCACTGGATAATCAAACTCTATTACACGCATTCTTGTTCCTCCCTAATAACGGATCTCATTCATACTCCCTTATTTTACCACGCAAATATGTAAAAGTGTGTTGACTAACATTATCTTCATTGCTTCCTGCTGCTCAGGGCGGCTTAAAGAAATGCTCTCTAGTTAACAGGTGTTGGGATCTCTTCGCTGCAGCAGGCATGTCAATAAATGAACCTAAAAAAGGCCGCTTGGTAGCGGCCGATGTTGCAAATAGTTACTCTTGAAGATGAGCTAAAAGCTGTCATTCGTCATTGAATTTGAGCCTGAAGCAAGCTGAACCTGATGTTGTTTCTTTGTGTAAACCATCATCAGCGGGATACTGATTACGAACGCTCCGGCCACAAGCAGGAATGGGATTCGCGGATCAATTCCGTATGCCCATCCGCCAATGACCCCGGAAGGTGATATGACGATCAGGATGAGCACCTGGAGTAAAGCAAATATTTTAGCACGGTTATCATCATCAATTGCATTTGCCACAGCGGTCTCCAAATATGGATAAGTCTTCATCGTGCCAATCGCCGCAACGATGGTGCTAATACTGAGTATAATGAGGTCCCCTTTTGGTGCGACAACGAGGATGACATTGGATAATACAGAAATCACAAATCCCCATACCATGATGCGATTCACCTGAGATTCGTTGATGCTTGGCATAATCCACCGCATGAACATGAGCATGATGATTGAGGAGAACGCAGGGAAGATAGAGATCAGGCCGCTCCCTAGCTGCAAATATTCAACCATGAAGATAGAAACATAGGTCGTCTTTACTGTCGTTTGAAAGTTAAATAGAATGTAGACGCCAAATATAAGCAGCAGCATAGGGCTGCGAAGCATTATTTTCATCACGGACAAGTAGTCAGACATTCCTTCTCTGATGCTCATCGACTTCGATTCCTTCATTTTACGGCAGCCGATCTCTGTCTCTTTCGTCGCATAATGGCGTCCGATAAACTGAATGGTCATCATGATGAAGGCCAGAACGAACATGATCCGAACCCCCGGTACCAGCGAGAAATGATAGACCAGCAATCCTCCAATCGGAGCGAACAATCCCCCCACCACACTAATTAGCTGCAGCAGAGTAAATACGTACGTTCTTTGTTTAGGAGCAGTATCCTCTACTAGCAGACAGTAAAAAGCGGTATGAGGAACCTTTTGAAAACCATTCACGATTGCAGCGATAACGAAAAACCAGAAGTTTTGGGAGACCGCCCACAGCAGTGTTGCGACACTCCAGCTGAGCACATCAAAATAGAGCAAGGCACGCTTACGTCCCATCCGGTCTGTAAGGTATCCGCTAAGGAAGGAAGAGAGTACCTGGACGAGCAGTCCAATGGAAGTAATCCAGCCGATTCCTGCCTCCGTTACCCCCAGCTCGTACATGAAGATCGAGCTATACGTCACAAACATGCTGTACGGAATCAGAAACAGCGGTTCATAGATGAGACAGCCCTTCGCGTTGCCAGTCAATTGGCGAATTGAATTTGAAGCCATGGTGCCCTCCAAGTATGTAAGTAATGAATTGAGAGAATGATCACTAGGTCATTATAGCGCATACAAACCTAAATTGGTGGATATTTTAATCAAACCTTCCTGCGGATACATGGACTGAAGTCATGTACATTATGTGCTCATTTTCTTTCGTAAGCTAAATGGTTTAACAAAGAAAAAAGCCGCTGTGTTCAGCGGCTAGTTCCCATATTTTCATAAGATAGATTATACATAACTTTGGGTATACCAATGCTCTGGAATCATCTCTTTTTCAAGCTCAAGCAGTTCAATAATGATCTGGTCAGCATCAGCAATCGAATTCACCAAAGGATCCGTAAGCATGGCTCTTCTAAGCTTCTCCCTGCTGCCTTCAATGACAGCTTCAGCGGTCAATTCATGGGTATCCAGTACGAGCTCCTGCATGCCGCGAATGCCTCGTGGCATCTCACCTACTGGAAGGGGCTTTACTCCATTCATATCGACTTCACACAACAATTCTAGAAAAGCATCATCATTCATATTCGTTACCGCACCCTTGTTGAGTGTGTTAATGTAGAATGGCTTTCCTAATCCACCAACCATATTTTCAATAATATCGGTTGCATGGTCAGGACCAAATGAAGTCATATACTGCTCAATCGGTATTTTACCGGTTATGAAGTGGTCTACCTGCTCCCACATTTCCTCATGTCGCTTGTAGCGGTCTTCTGTTTCCCAAATGGATAGTGGAGGTATGGCATCCTTCAATTTACCGAGACCTTGATAGTAAGGGACATATTCCTTCGTGTGGGCGGTACAGGTCGGAACATATCCAAAAATATCATATAATTGGTAACTAATTGCGTCATTAAACAGCGCCTTGGCTCCTGTGTCTCCTCCAACGGTCTCTGTCTCCGCCGATCGCTTCAATGATTCCGCAATAGCAGGCAGTACATTGCGTCCTTCATATTCTGCCTTTAGCAGCCATGTGAAGTGGTTTACACCAGCTATGCGCAGATCGAATTTATTGTCGATCTCTGCTGTATACTCGCTTCTATTGTTAATAATGCCTGCTCTCTCGGCATAAATGATCTTCTTGTGAGGCATATGATGCGAATCGCATAGAGCAAAGCTCTTAAGCTTTGGCGCATACCTTGTTAACGCAATGCCATGGACGGCAGAAGGATTAATGTAATTGATCACCCATGCTTCTGGGCAGAGCTCTTCAATGTCACTCGCACATTCCATAATGACAGGCAGCTCACGCATGGCCCGGAATATACCGCCCGGTCCTATGGTGTCTCCTGAGCACATCCGTATCCCATATTTCTCGGAGATCGCGCAGTCCAGGCCCCGGTATTTTACGGTATCTTCTGCAAAGCTGAGCACGACGAAGTCTGCACCCTTAAGCACCTGCCTCCGGTCAATGGAGCCCTCAATTTTCAGATCTGCCTTATTTGTCTGGACAACCATTTTGGCGAGCTGAACCAGCTTGTTCAAGCGTTCCTCATTCGTATCAACCAAGGCTAGTGTACCTTTGTTCAGATGTTCAGAATGAACCATTTGCCAGATGGCCTGCCTTCCAAAAAACAAGCTTCCTGCTCCGAGCACAACGACTTTTGGATGTTGAATACTAATGATCATCTCCTCCATTCATTATCTATATTGTAGGATGGAGAATTAGATTTCTGAATGCCTCAGAGTATGCTAAACATGTCATTTAGTATGATCATTAAATCCGTTGTCCGCGTATGATATATTGAGAGGAAGATGGTATGTCTAAAAGTATGGGAGACTCTTGAAATGAATAGCTTGAATATATTCAGAGATCTATCAGAGCATGTCGTGCTTCGAATTAATTCCTGCAGAGAAGTTCATCATATGAGTGGTTGGATCGAGACCAAGCAGCATCACGATTATGACTTATGGTACCTCCATGAGGGGCAGATTGAAATCCGCACGAACGATCAGCTGCATATGGCCTCAGCAGGAGATCTCATTCTGTTTGATCCAAAGGTAGCTTATACCGCTTCGAATCTTAAAGACAATTGCAGGTTTCTATATACACATTTTGACTTCGGTTTGGGGGATCAGCTTCGGATCTTAGACCAGTTTCCACTGGCAGGTGTTATGACAAGCTCCCTTGTCACAGAGGAAATCAGCTTATTCTTGAAGGCATATGAAGAACATCTGCTTGGCTCTTCGATGTCAGGAATTCATTTAAAAGGATGTCTTACGATCTTAATCGCTAAGATCATGAAATGTTATGAAAGAGGAGAATATGTAGGCCAATTCGCTGACCATGCTTCGGATCGCAAAAGAAACATGAGTCTACAATCCCTTCAGCCTGTGCTTGATTACATTCAAGGACACTTGCATCAGCCGCTCCGTGCACGGGAACTTGCGGTGATGGCTGGCATGTCGGAGAAGTACTTCATTTCCTATTTTAAACAGGCATTGGGAATAACGCCGGGGCTCTATATCTATCAGCTAAAAATGAATCGTGCCCGTGAGCTGCTGTACAGCAAGCAGTATACGATCCAGCAAATTGCTGGCTTGCTCGGGTATCCAGACCCATACAGCTTCTCTAAGGCATTTAAGAAGTATTATAACGTGCCGCCTTCCAAGTTTGATTGAGGTGTGCGCTAGACATTCATCCTATTCAAAGAATTTATGATATGACTTAAGTAAAAAGCATCGATTCAACTAAGAACCGATGCTTCCTTTATTAATGAATTGAAGTTGTTCCACCCATTGGTGGCTGGATTTGTGCTGGAGCATATCCATTTTGCATATGTGTCATATCCTGCTGTGTAAGCTGTGGTACTTGGTAGTAGCCATGCTTATTTTGATATAGCGAAATTTCATAAGCCATCTCAATACAGTTAGGAAGAGAGTCCGCGAGTACACGGCGCACCACCGGATTTGTTGATTCTAATGCGGCCATCGTTTTCGCCGTTGCACCGGATTTCACTACATTTAACATGCTACATGAAATGACCTCATCATTGATCTCTGCAGCAGATTGAATTGGCTTGTTCGGTTGACCCGGTTGTACTCCGTAAGTAAAATCATTCCCTTGATGCATTTTGTAGCTTTGCGTCGGTTTGGACGGATCTTGTCCTGACTTGAAGCACTCTAACGTGGTGTTGTACTCATCTGCCATAAACTGCTTTTGGCGCTGCATAATGTCCTTCAGTTCCGGATCCTGAACATGCTGACTAAGTAACGTATAAGTATTTAGCGCAGTGACAGCTCCTCCTAATACTTCATGAACATCGAACATCTCATGGCCACCATGGTTCATTTGCGGCGGTACTGCACCTGTCTGCATATTCTGGTGATTGGGTTGGAATTGCATTTTCATATCCTCCTCATATTGTCGAGTGTATCTCGTGATTATTTGGATCGAAGCATTGTTCAAACCAAGGATATTATGAATTCATTTGGTCCAAAATATTCATGAGATAGAAAACGTGATATTTGGAGGTAATTTATTATGGGATACATATTCGGAATTTTGTACTTCCTTTTTTGGTTTTTCGTTTTTACGTTGAAAGGGATGCAGCTTTAATAATTATGAATTGATCAAGGCTCTAGAATATGGACTCAACATTAAATTTATATTACTCTTACTTCTCGTGCACATTTAACCTGACTCAGAATTACAATGAGGACTCAAGAAGCCTGCACGGCTCTAATATTTTGAACATCAAGAGGTCAATGATAATCGGGGAAGAATTGAAAAAGCAGATACATGTTCCGACTTCAAGCCGAAATGCTCCGATCATTCTACCTTAATTGTTTAATCATTTTGAAGTTTGTTAATTGCACGCCCTTACGTTCCACGGTTTGTTCACTGACGACTACATAGCCTTGACGTTCGAAAAATGGCTTTGCCGTAATACTAGCGTCAGTATCTATTACCGAAAGGTTCAGCTTCATCGCCTCTACTTCTAGTCTTTTAATTAAAGAGGAGGCGATTCCCATCCCCTGATACTCTTTATGAACAAACAATCGATCTAAGTGCCCGTCAATCGTCAAATCACAAAAACCAACCACTTGATCATGCATTTTGGCAACAAGGGTTATATTTCTGCTCATCGATTCTTTCCATGACAACAACTTGGAGTCCTTCTCATCTATTGGCGCCCAAGCATGTAATTGCTCCTCCGAGTAATCTTTTGAATTAACAGAATGAACCGTATCGTAAAATAAATTAACGATCTCCCCTAGATCCGATTCCTTAAATCTTACGATCTCGAACTTCATTTGCAGATCCCCTCCTTCTATAGACTGAATTTTGACATTCTTATCATATACAAAAAAGCCGCCGAATGGCGACTTCTTCTTCGTCTTGACTATGCAGTCCGTAATCTTCGTGTCGATGCAAAAACGATCAAAGCGGCTCCTAACACAGCACATATCATATACATAAGTGAATAAGAGGACATATCCGCAACAGGTCCCATGAGTACCCCACCAAGCGAGACGCCTAGATCGGCAGTTGCGATGAACAGTCCAATTAGCATATTTCGATGCCCTTCAGGCAGTACAAAGGTCAAATAGGTCGTCAGTGTCGGATATAGAATGGCCTGAGCGATTCCGATGAATAATGCACCGATATAGAACAACACAGGACCGGTTGTTGCCGACAGGCTCACGAACAATGCGGCTAACGTCAGCAGCAAGAGGGTGCCTGCGACAAACGACGGATGCCACTTTCCGTCGGATGGAATCTTCTTTCTCAGCACGAGTCGAGATACGACCACGGTAGCCGCTTGGATCATGAGAAATACAGCAGCATTTCCATATGTAATTTGAGCTGAATAGAGCGGAATGAAGGTTGCAAAGGATCCGAATACGACGGAAGCGACCAGCATCAGGACACTGCATTTAAATAAATGCGGGTTTGTAAATAAATGATGAAAAGACCCGAGCATACGAGCTCCTGGCTCCTTCACTTGAGGCTTTGCTGTAGCTGAAGCCGTATCCTGCTGCGTCATTCGAGCCGTATAACCGACAACAGCCGTCAGAATGGCAATAGATATCATCACCGCTCCGAAGTAACGGCTGTCCCCTGTCTGCCACAGCATCAGAGCGAACAGAGGTCCCACTATTCCGGGAATATAAGAGAACAAGGAATAAAGAGAGATTCCTTGAGAACGTTCCTTTTCAGGGAGTGAGTCAATAATACCGATCTGCAGCGCCATTGAGAAGAAGGCCGTGGATATTCCCTGCAGTATGCGGGCTATGACATATCCGTTAAAATCGGTCACGGCATACAGTATGAGTGCGACCCCATTTGTAACCAAAATAACTCTTAGGATCTTAATAGGACCAAACCTCGCAATCATCGAACCGGCCCACGGACGGAAAAACATCGTTGTAAACAAGTAGGCACCCATCACTAACCCGATGGTTGTATTGCTGGCTCCAAGCTCGTCTCCCTGCAGCGGTATGATGACATTAAGTATGGCGTTGGCACTAAAATATAGCAGTACCAGAATATATAATCGAAGAAAAGGCCAAGACAATGCTCCCTTCATGTTCTGAATGCTCCTCCTTGCTTGTATACTACTGCAACTATTGAACGAACTTATAGCGTAATTAATGATCGCAATAACGTTCTGGCGTACGGTGTACGCACTTCCTTCAGCTGATCCACCGTTACCATTTCCTCGACTTGCCCATCCTTGAAGATGATCACTCGGTCACATAGATAAGCGGCTGCCTGAATGTCATGTGTGATGAATACATAGCTCATTTGATAGATCGACTTTAATTGCTGCAGGAGCTCCAGGATCTGTACCTGAATCGATACATCTAGTGAGCTGATGGCTTCATCCAGCACGATACATTTTGGAAATGTAGATAATGCTCTTGCGATACATACCCTCTGAGCCTGACCGCCAGATAACTCATGGGGATACATCTTTCGGAAGGAAGCATTTAGTCCAACTTGAGTTAACAGCTGCTCAATAAGCGCATCCTCATCCTGTACACCCGTACCTCTTAATGGTTCTCTAATGGCCTCTTCTACCGTGAAAAAAGGGTTGATCGAGGAGGTGTAATCCTGAAATACCGCACTGATGCTGCCGGCGCGTACTTTTCGGTCCAGCACATTTTGCCCATTCCATGTCACGGTTCCGCTGTCAGGCTTCTCAATTCCTAATATTAGACGTCCCAAGGTGGACTTTCCGCTTCCACTCTCACCGATAATACCAAGGCATTCTCCATCCGCACAGTCAAAGCTTACATTCTTTAAGATCTGCTGCTTTCTCGCAGAGAATAATCCGCCTTTTTTATATGATTTCTCAACTCGATCCACCTTCAGCAATGGTGTTCGCCCCCATCAATCTTTTAAAATGATTGCTTAGTGTCATTCTGCTGGATACCAGATATTTTGTATAATCATGCTCAGGCCCGTAAAAGATCTTCTGAACAGAGCCTCGCTCGACCACCCTTCCATCCTTCATGACCATCACCTCATCAGCCAGCTTCTTCACTGCAGCCAGATCGTGTGAAATAAACAGCATGGAGCAGCCCAGCTGCGCCCTGAGTCTCGCAAATTGCTCGAGGACTTCATATTGCGCGATACTGTCGAGCGCTGTCGTAGGTTCATCCGCAATAATAAGATCCGGCTCCAGAACCAAGGCGAGTGCAATCATCACTCGCTGCAGCATGCCACCTGACAGCTGGTGCGGATATTTATTCATTACGTCAGTTGGATTCTTGAGCATCACTTGCTCCATCGCCGCAGACATGCGCCTGACGATCTCTTTCTTATTCCAGCCATAATGCTCTGACAGCGTCTCTTGCAGATGAACACCGATCACACTGGAAGGATCGAACGCGCTCATTCCATTTTGCAGAATCATGCACAGCTCTTTCCCTCTTTTTTTTCTCATTTCTTTCTCGGATAATTTGTTCAGGTGCTTACCCTTGAAAATGATCGTCCCCTCTTGACCAAGCCAGCCCTTATTTAACCTCATAATCGATCTGCAGGTGAGCGTTTTGCCGCTTCCGCTTTCGCCAACGACTGCAAGACAGCTGCCGTTTCTTAGCTGAAAAGATACATCGTGAACGATTTTTTGTCCGGTCTGGGTGTTCCATATGTTCAAATCTTCTACTTCAAGGACAATCCCCATTTACCTCACCGCCTCTTCACCTTTGAATTTCATGAAGATATTTCTGCGAGCCTTTGGATGCTTGAATTTCATTCCTGCCAGCTTAGGATCCATCGCTTTCTGAAGGGCATCCGACAAGAAATTGAAGCTTGTAACTACCAGTATAATAGCGATACCTGGGGCCAGCATAAGCTCGGGTCTCGTAAACATCACTTCTCTCGCTTCGTTCAGCATCATGCCCCATTCAGGACTCGGAGCTTGAATACCGAGGCCCAAGAAGGAGAAACCCGAGATTTGCAGAATCATCGAACCTAATGAGCTGCTCGCAAGCACGGCAATATCCGATAGAGTCAGAGGCAGCAAATGCTTGAATATGATACGTGAACTGCTCGTACCTGCTGCTTTTGAGAACCGGATATAATTGGATTCTGTGTATTGCATGACAGCCGTTCTGATCATCCTGGCAAACCAAGCCCACTTCATCACGATAAATGCAATGAGAATGTTCTCCAGTCCCACACCAAACACTCCAATGATTGCAAGGGTCATTACATATCCGGGGAATGAGAGCAGGACATCACATAACCTCATGATGAGAGCATCTATTTTTCCTCTAAAATAACCTGCCAGGAAGCCCATCGCTCCACCAAAAATCAGAGATACTGCGAGTGCGGCAATCACCCATAGCACGCTTGGACGAATCCCATATATTAACCGGGAAAGAATGCATCTTCCGAGATGATCATTCCCTAAGAGATATTCCCATGAAGGTGTATTGTAACGAAGCGCCATATTCACTTTGAGCGGATCATGTGGAGCAAACCAAGGCGCGAAAATACCGATCAATATGGTTGAAACCAAGATAAGGATACTTGTAAAGGCCAGCTTGTCTCTTCTCAAATTTCTCCAAACTCTCATTTACAGATCATTCCTTAGCTTTGGATTAAGCATTGCATTAACAATGTCAGCGATCGTATTGAACAACACGAAGGATACCGCCAGTATAAGGACAAAGGCTTGAATGACGGGAAAGTCCCGGCTGAGAATCGATTTGACGCTTAGCGAACCCAGTCCTGGCCAAGCGAATACATTTTCGATGACGACTGTACTGCCTAGAATGACGGGTACAGCCAAACAAAATATGGATACAGCGACCTGGAGCGAATTTCTCAGTAAATGCATAATAACCTTTCTCTCCCTAATGCCGCTGGCACGCGCATACAGTATATAATCCTCATGAAGATTGTTGAGCATGGAGCTGCGGACATTTCGAAAATAAATCCCGGCATAGGTTACCGAGATCACGAGTACAGGCAGAATATAATGCTGATAACTGCCCATCCCGCTGGTCGGCAAGAGATCCAGTTCTACCGAGAAATAAAAAATGAGAAGCGCGGCCAGCCAGTAAGAGGGCAACGAAGTCAGCACGAATGAGACCCCTCTAATAGATTGGTCTAGCAGTTTCCCTTCATTGAGCGCACATATAATCCCGAGCAGAATCGACAATATGATGATAGCAACAGACGAGACAAGCGTCAGCTTCAGTGTATTCATAAATGCAGGGCCGATTAAGGCGCTTACTGGTTCCCCGTCAACAAAGGAATGCCCGAAATCCAGCTGGAGGACGGCAGTTAACCAATGGAAGAATTGGATGAACAGCGGCTGATCCATGCCAAGCTCTTGTTCAGTCTGAAGGATTAATTCCTCTGTAATGACGGGAACGCCTTGTGCCTGGAGGACGGCCTCAGCCGGTCCTACAGGAGACAAGTTAATGAATATAAATGTAACAAATGAAATAATGAGCAGAAGCGGTACAGATATTAACAACCTCTTAACTACATAACTTCCCACTTGCAATCTCCTTCCTTATTCGAATTGCATCTGATCGAAAGGCAGCTCAAACTGAGACTGTTTAAATGAAATTCCTGTTAATTCAGACGGAGCGACTACTGTTACACTGCCATTAGTAATCGGTATGAACACCGCTTCATCATGAACGACGGTCAGGATATCCGCGTACAATGATTTGCGTGCTTCTTCGTCCGTTGTAATCATGACTTCATTAATTTTGGAATAGAGCTCATCCGCTTGTGCAATGCCTTGCGTTGTATATAAATACGATGCTTCGGAAGTAAAGGCAGAGACAGTGCTCTGGGGATCATAGGCAAGCCCCCAGGTCTGATTAAATAGCAGCTCATAATCACCCGATGATCTTCGGCTTGCAATGGATGTTGATTCTTCCCCTATAATCTCCAGCTGGATACCGATTTCCCCGAGTGTGCTCTGAATGAATTCAGCCTGCATCTTCTGAGTGGATGAATTCACATCATAGTACAGACCAATCGATAACGGCTTTCCGTTCTTCGTTCTCACACCGCTCTCGTTCAGTTCCCAGCCTGCGCCGTCCAGAATTTCATTTGCCTTAGCCAGGTCATAGCCGCGTTCCTTCAACTCCACTTCCGCATATTCCACATTGGATGAGAACAAGGTACTGGCAGGTGACTCCGTACCGCTAAAAATATCTCGGGCAATCGTTTCCCGGTCTATTGCATACCATATGGCTTCCCGCACGGCCGTTTCGCTTGCCGGACTTCCTGTTTTGCTGCTGTTCGCTACGATCATTTTGGTATTGACCGGTTCACTGCGTACCAGCTGATAGTCACCGGTATCCACTAATTGATTCATCGCCTCAACATCCATGCTGTCGGCTCCCCGATCATCCGTAAATGCGAAGTTGACTTCTCCCTTAAGCATGGCAAGATAAGTGGTCTCTCCTGCCGGAAGCACTTTCGAGGTGATAGTCTTAACCTGAGGTACCTCGCCCCAGTACTCTTCATTTGCAGTGAATACGGCATACTCTTCCTTCTTGTGCTCTGTTAGAGCATATGGACCTGTTCCATGATAGCCAGATACCCCGTCCTTCGTCTCTCCACTCATAAAATCATTTGGTGATATAAATACGAAAGGTCTGGTCATCGATAATTCAATGAGGGCCGGATAATATGCCTCACTAAGCACAAATTCAACGGTATATTCGTCAATGACATTGCAGCTAACGAGCTGTGTCGATAGCTTAATCCAGGAATGCTTCTCCACATTTCTCTGAACGGCTTCTACGTTAAGCTTGACTGCCTCTGCATTGAATGGCTCCCCATCATGAAATACAACGTCATCTCTTAAATGAAAGGTATACGTTTTACCATCCTCCGAAATCTCCCATGATTCAGCAAGCAAGGGCTTGATTCCGTCCTTGGTGTTCTCAACGAGTGATTCATATACCATTCCCTGTGCGGGCATGGAACCGGTGTACAGGTGAGGATTCATATCTCCAATATCCTTCGCTGAAGCGTATGTGAGCTCTTGAGTAGTAGTATTTCCGCTGACAGCTTCGGAGTTAGAGTCCCCTCCCGATGAGGACTGGGACGAACATCCAGATATCACGATCACCACCAGCAAAAACATATAAATGGATTTGAAAGGTTTGCTAAACAAGCTTGATCTCTCCCTTTTTCTCTTTTTATATTTATAATGTATATGATATATACGTAAATATTACGATTAATTAAGGACAGAATATGCTAGTACATCACGATTATGCATTGAATTTAGAATCATTCGATACGCTTCATGTAATATTGTTCAGTACACAAAGTATCCGTAACACCGGTACTATAGAGTATTGCAGTTCTTAGAGTTACAGTATTTAGAGGAGCAGTAAAATGCAGTATTGCTATCCTATGATCTTGAGGTTGCTGCACTTAAGGAGCTGCATATTTGCTGTAGATCCTCTGCGAAGGTGTGAACTTCATAGGCTTCCGAGAATATTCTCTCTGGGTGCTGCAAGGCAATCTCTCGAATGGTGCTCTCATATCTGTCTACAAACCGGTCAATGGTGGGACATGCGTTGTTTGTATGCCTGGCAATCCCTTGAATAATTTTGATGCGATAATAATCCTCCTTCGGCATTCTCGGAATATCCCATTCTCCCTCTTTATTAATAAATGTCCTTCTGATGGGCACAGCGGAGAAATCGAAGAATTTGCCATCCTTATCCGGCTTGGAGAAGGGATCAATGAGCAAACAAGTGTACCTTATGTACAGCAAATATTGCTGATGGATGTCATCCAGCTCAAGAAAACGATCGATATTCTTGCGGGCCAGGCTTTCAGCTCTTATCGGATAATTGTCATCAATCATGAATTGAAGCAGATTAAGTGGTTCCACCTGCAGAGAGGACAAAATATTCATGATCTCTTTCCATTGGGACAGCATCTCCTGAATCAAGCTCGACGTGATGGGTCCCTCGGGAAACAGCTTATATACGTAAGCCGGCGTATCCGATTCACCAAAGATCCGACTTAATGAAAAATCATTCATGAATAATGGCGGGTGTACATATAAGGATATGTTTCTGCTCTCAGCGGCAATAGGCGATTCCATAGACTTAAGCGCGATGCCCGAGCTCGTAAAATGTTCACATAGGCTGTTTACATGATCAGAAGCAGGAATCGTAGATCCGACATACAGCTTCTTCTTCACTGCCGTGGTCAATACCTGATTGGACGGAGTAGAATCTGACCAGCGTGTATCCCCCAGATAGGTAGAGAAGCTGATGATCTCAGCTGCTGGATTCAAGGCTCCCACATAGCTGTGAACCAGGCTGCCTGAGCCCAGCGTAGGTGACAACAACAGGATGCAGCTTACATGCCGAAGCAGCTCTGCGTCCAGGATCTGCAGCACTTGTCCATAAGCATCGGCAGTGACTGCAAGCAGGATTGTATCCCACAAGCCGGTTACCGCTTCATAGCTGTGGAACACTTCATCAACTGTCATCTCGCCTTCCATAATTTGATGCAGCTCATTCTGTACGGTAGCTCGTACAACTTGATGGTTACTGCTTAAAGCGCTGTAAAAATGCTCCGAACGTGCAGAGGCTCTCCCTGCAATTCCAATGCAGCTGTTCCACTGGTTTTTCATATATACGGCCATTTGAATCGACGCCGGGCCCGTCCCACAGATAAGAACTCGATTGAAAACGCTCATATAACCTCCTATAAAACCTTTCTTTTTCTAAGAGATAACCTTCTTATACAGAGCAATATCAAATACCTGATCGGGGCGTAATACGTGCTCCTCCAGCTTCCACTTTAACTTGTCCACTTCCTGCAGCGGAAAATTAAACAAGGATTTCAATCCTTCACCATACCTCATCGCCACCACAACCTGGTCACTCGTCAGCTCATATAACCGGTCCATGATATTGAACTTGTCTTCTACTGTAGAGCTGAAGATGATGTGCGTGAAATCCTTTAAGGATTCAAGCTCCTCTGGCGGTGTCTGTGCAAGACGAATATTATACTCTGGTCCCAGGATATTCAGTACAGAACGGCCCATATCAATAGCTTCTTGGTCTATATCTACTCCTACGACTTGCGCACCCGTTCTCTTGGCAATAAGGAGCGGTGTCATGGGAAAAGATCCGGAGCCAACCAATAAGACGTTGGAGCCGGGCGACACTTGGAAGCTTCCAAATTCCTGCTCAATACAGCTCTCGATATTTATAAAATATGCAGATTGTTCAGAAGAACCACTTAGCAGCTTAAGTGCCCGATATTTCTCCATTATCGCAACACAGAAGGCCGAACTTCTTCTTAGATTCAACACTAGCTCGCCGAGCTCTTCTTCTGGCTCCAGCCGTTCCCACATGCTTCGGTTTGCTGGATTTGTAATATATGCAGCATATTCGTCGATCAATAGCTCGAGTTCATGTGAATAACGTGTAGTCGAATCATACTTGTTTGACATGACCTCAAATCGTTCCAGATACTCCTTCAATCCGAGAGTTAAATCATGTGTATCCACTGTAATCGATTTGTTCCTGCCAAGTGCGTCAGTCACCAATATAAGCTCTCCCTTCAGCCACGATTTCGACATTGCCCTTAATCATCACATACGACAAACCATTGTTATACAAAACCGATACATGAATAAGTCCCCCAGGCTGAACGACCTCGATATCGATGTTTGACTTATTCCTCCAAGCCAGATAAGCTCCTATGGATGCCGTACCCGAGCCGCAGCCTCTCTCCCATACCATGCTTTCGAGCTTAGGTATATGGATGAGCGGGGTCATCCTATGATCGTCTGGCTCATACAACAGAATTCCTATAAGCTTGTGATCACCTGTAAGGCCCATGAGATGTGCTGTCATTTGAGCGGTATTTCGAATGCTCTCGGAGATAGCATCTACTTCCATAATGAGATGAATGGATTCCTCGTAACGTACTAAGAAACATGGATAGTCAAGTTCTCCTATATGTATCGTCTTGGGCTCAATCTGAAGCGGCACAGGCATATTTAGCTCACAGGTATACCGATCACCATTACTCACAACCAAACAATCAATTAATTGATCAGTTCCTGAGGTCTCAATGTTAATCCTGTCTTCCTCATTTGGTCCGATTCCCTTCTTGGATGCGATATAGGCGGCCAGAGACATACATGCATTACCGCAAAATTCACCTCCAGCCATATGTAAATAAGCCGCAGCACTGCCTCTTGGCTGTTCAATGAATCCAACCTGCTCCGCATGAATACTATCATAGGACATAATCTGGGAGGCAATGGTCTCATAGTTCCAATCCCCATGATCCGTCTGAACAAGTATGGTCATATTCTGTGTCGGATTACATTTAACAAATTCGATCTCCTGCCTCATCCACACTTCCCTCTCTTTAATTGTAAATATTACGATTAACTTTGGGTTGAGATGATTATATGATTTTCACTAAATACTGTCAATTCTTATTTCGCCCAGCCTCATATCATGGTTCTGCCAGCATCGCATTTAGAAAAAAGAAAAAGAGCCGCTGAATCACGGCTCTGTACATTTATATCATTGTCTTACAGCGATAACCACGCTTTCCCTCTTCCGCCCATTATGAGCTCTTTTCTTCATATATAAGATTTGTTGTCAATTGAAGAAGTCAGATCCGCTTGCGCGATTCAAGCTCGGGTACAGCCGAGATACGTGTAACACTATAAATACGAACTATTTAAGTTTTATTATGAGGCAAGTGTTCGTAAGCTCGTATTTTATTGTTACTGATGGAGAAGATCACTGTTGGACTGAGCGCCCGCGGGAAAAGTATATGTCCGGTGCATTCAGCGGCGTTCCACGAGGAGCAAGGGCGACCACGGTGGGCAGCTCGCCTGACCGCTCGCGACGACCTCCCTCAAGCGGGTCCACAGCGGGTGCACCCCTGTTCCCAAATGTTCGCCAATATACAGCATTGGCGCTTCATCCATCTCTCCTTTTCCTATCACAAGGGTTCCGTCCATGGAAACTGTATCGAACATGTCTCTCATAGCCTCGGCGACAGCTCAATCAGAGTCTGGAGATCGGATTCGTTCTATAAGTACGTCATCATCTACGTAATCGGTTCGTGTGTCCGATGATGTTCGCTCAAGTCATCTGGAAGTCAAAATGCAATCACTGACTGAACTTCCCTGATTGATAGTCCTTAATTGCTTGTTGTATTTCAGCCTGGCTATTCATGACAAACATCCCATATTGAACGACTGGCTCACGCACGGGCTTTCCGGCAAACAAGACGGCACGTAGTTTTGTAGTTGCATGTACAAGAACGTCGCTGCCTTCATCAGCCGGAGCCTCACCGAGCCAAAGCACTTGAGAAGCTTCACCTGAGACTTCATTTGAACCAAATATGCCACGACCCTCTAAGATATAAAGAAATCCATTATAGTCAGCGGGAAGGTCCTGCGTTACGGTTGATCCTGCTTCAAGATTGAGTTCAACCATGGTCACCGGAACGTGATTTTGCGTAGGCGCCACCACCTCTTTGGAAGACCCTGAAAAGACCCGAATGAGCGCTCCTTCTTCTTTGCGCACAGGCATTTCAGAGGATAATAGGTTTTGGTAACGCGGATCCGTCATCTTCTTGTCCCTTGGTAAATTAACCCATAGCTGAAGGCTGTGTACGGTTTCCCCCGGCGAGGGTTCTTCCGTGTGAACGACGCCGCGTCCTGCCGTCATCCATTGAACGTCACCTGTCCCAAGTTGGCCCGCCCCATTTTTATTATCAAAATGGCTTAGATTTCCCTCAATGATGTACGTGACAGTCTCAAATCCACGATGCGGATGCATACTAAAAGTCCCTGACTCGAACCAATCCTCTGCCATCAGTAAAAAGGGGTCATACTCGTGCCAGTGCCCGGGTTCAAGTACGATTCCCGCAGTATGTGTTGAACTCCGTTTAACCGGCGTGACTGTCCAGACTCGCGTTATTTCCCGTTGCATCCAATTTCACTCCATCCTGTGTATTATTCAAGTACTTGTACCTTGCTCCATCTTTCAACCCCACAAACTTCAGTGCATGCGGCCCATTATGTCCGCGAGGGTGTATTTCTGTAAAGATTTAAGCATTTGTTGCTCAACCTCATCCGTAATCTCTTCAAAAACTTGATCGAAGAGGCTACAGGTTTCATCCTGATCCGTTGGATTTAAATCTGAGTTTGTCTCAGTGTTTGTGATCAGAAAAATTTCAGCGAGCGTAATATGTGTTGGATCTGTTTTGAGCACATATCCACCGTCACGCCCTTCCCTTGCCTCAACCATACCCGCTTGTACGAACGGAAACAAAACTCTTCTTAGAAAAGATGCATTGATCTGAAGCGTCTCTGCCAGAACAGCACTGGACTGAACACATTGGTTGATGGCCAGCCATGTTAGAGCAAATGCTGCAATCCGAAATCGATGTTTCGGGATGATTTCTACCTTGTTTGGGTTCAACTGCATTCTCCCCCCTCCTTCCTGAAGCCGACCGTGGCATCTCCATGCAAGGAAACCCACATCGGCAGTTCGTAAATGTCAAAAAGCCCCCAACTATTAATCCGCATCTGGTCATGTGAAAATGGACTCATCTTCAAATAGGAGGATGAGCGCATGGATAAAGAGAAACTTCGTCAGCAATGGATGAAGCGCATCACCCAATATCAAAATAGCGGGACGAATCCTTGTCCGGATGTGTCGAATGAATAAAGTATGAAGAACATTGTCATCCCCGATACAATCGAACAATTGCTGGAGCAGAACATGAAGCTCCACACGCAGGTCGCAGAACTGACCGCCATGGTGATATGGTACGAAGAGCAGATCCGGTCTGCCTCTGTACCGCAACCATCACAGTCCTAGCGTAGCAAAAGTCCCCATCACATAGGTGGGGACTTTTAAACGCTTACGTCAGTTCTACGAGACTACATGTGGATCGAAAATAACGAGCAAGGACCACCTTCAACTCTACGTATTTTAGGTGCTTGAAACCCGGTGTCGTCTTCCACAAGCTGTGCCCTGTTACCGAATAAGCACAGAATCAGTTTAGCATAAATACTGATTCTGTGCAAATGTAGTTTCTGTTTCTATTACGCAGATGATGTTCGCAATTCATAACCTCTCAACATTCGAGTTCGAAAAAAGGGGTTAGATGGATTTTTTCCTGGATATTGCGTACCGTCTGGTCGGCCTTACATCACGCCGTTGTTGTTATTGGCGGGGATGTTCGGTCCGAACCACGGAGCGGAGTTGGTTTTCGGATCGCCGATGACTTGCAAGACGTCCCAGTGCTCAACCATCATCCCGTCCTCGCGCACCTTCCACATATCGACAACGGCGATGCCCGTATCGTCCGGGTCGTCGTTCAGGAAGTTCAGAAAATTGACATGCGCAAACAGATAGTCGCCAATGGCGACGATCTTGTGCACCACCACACGAGCATGCGGCCGTTCCTTGTGGAGGTTCTCAAACCATTCACCGAGCCCTTTCGCCCCATCCGCAAGGAGCGGATTGTGCTGGATATAGTCTTCGGTGACGTATTTCATGGCGCCTTCCATCGCCTGCTTCTTGTTGATGATCATGTCATAGCAATCGAGAAGGTTATTTTTGTTGCGAACGGCCTTGGGATCGTTCGTATCGACAAGCTCAATAATGGTATTCTTATTCATGGTAGTTTCTCCTTTTATGAAATTGAGGTAAAATTGTTCAGTTCAGCCCGAACAGATTGAGCCGGAACTTGTCCTGCTCGGCGTCGGATTTCTCGCGAACGACCCGAATGAACTGTTCCGCATCGGGCCCGACAGTCGCATAGGCAGGCGCGGGCGTCTGCTCTGAAATGGCGATGATCTGGTTCGCGGCAATGACCGGGTCGAGGCCATTGGCTTGCATCTCGTTGAACATGGCCGCGTACTTATCAAAATTCTCTCCATAGAGTTCACGCTGTTCGGGCGTCATCTCTTTCGAGAATTTCGCAAGGGCGGCTGCACTCGTCACCGATCCGGTCGTATTGAGGTTGCCGGGGGCCACGACCACGACATCCACACCGAACGGCTTGAGTTCTGCGCGATAAACAGTCGCAAAGGCTTCGATCGCGGCTTTTGACGCCCCAGACGGCCCGTTGAACGGTAACGGCAGGCGCGCGGTGATGGTGCTGATCTGAACGATCCGTCCCCGTGCTTTGCGCAGCGCCGGCAGGAAGTTGTTGATGACTGAAAGGGAGCCGATCACATTTACCTCGAACTCCCGCCGGACTTCGCCAAGTGGCACGAACTCCACCGGCCCCGGGGAAAGGATGCCGGCGTTGTTGATAAGAAGATCCAGTTCGCCGCCGGTCTGCGAAACGACGGACTGCGTCCAGCGCTTGACGGCAGGTTCATCGGTGATGTCACAGAGGGAGAGCTGGACGGCACCGTCGGTCGCTTCCTTCAACTCATCGATTTCGGTCTGCGATCTCGCTGTGCCGAAAACGCGGTAATTTTTCGCCGCGAGGGCAAGAGCTAGCTCTCGTCCGAGCCCTCTTCCTGCACCGGTTACGGCGGCGACAAGTGTTTTGTTTGAAGTCATAATGATCTACCTCCATACTCTTATTTTAGGCTAGCCCTATAGCTATCTCGGGGAGAACCAACTTTCTCCGAGTTCGATTGAAATCTCTTCCCTACCCCAACTCATCCTCGGATCGATGTGTGCTTACTACCGTCCCCGAGGCATTTCGTCGTTTGCGGGCTTCTTTCTTCGGCTCCTAGCGCCTAGGCCTTTTCTAGCTTATGCAGACTCCGCTTCGTCAGCTGTTCTTCACTTTTGGGGGTTACCTTGCTCCTTCAATTAGGTGCTTGAAACCCGGTTACGCCTCTGTTCGGAGAGGCTTGAGAGCGCCAGCCCAGGCGATCACTTGATCCAGCAACGGCCCTACTTCAGCATCATGCCGTGGATGTGGCTTGAACGTTGTGAAGTTTTCAAAATCCGTGAAGAGCGAGAGCATCACTTGTGCCGAAACGGTAGCAACATGTTGAGATGCCAACACGTTTCGCAGATGCTCCACCGCGCGTACACCTCCAACGCCCCCATAACTGACGAAAGCGGCCGCCTTGTTGTACCATTCAGGAGTTAAAAAGTCGATAGCATTCTTGAGCGCACCAGATAGACCATGGTTGTACTCGGGCACCACGAAAATGTAGGCATCAAAGCTCTTGATTTTCTTCGACCACGCTTTTGTATGCTCATGAACGTATTGTTGTCCGGTAGACGACGGCATCGGTTCGTCTAGCATCGGGAGGTTATAATCGGCAATGTCGACAATCTCGAATTCGGCATCCTTACGTTCCTTTGTGAGGTTGTACACCCACTTTGCAACATCGACATTGACACGACCTGGACGGGTGCTTCCAGTAACGATTGCGATTTTCAGCATATTTAGTATTCCTCCTTTCATGTCGTCTTCTACAAGCTGTGCACCTGTTACTGATTGAGCACAGAATCAGTTTAGCATAAATACTGATTCTGTGCAAACATAGTTTCTGTTTCTGTTTCGCAGATGGCGTTCGCCATTCATAGCCTCTCAACATTCGAGTTCGAAAAAAGGGGTTAGGTGGATTTTCCCCTGGGTATAACAAACGGAGCGATGACGATCCGGAATTTTCAAATCCTCATCGCTAGAGATGTATGATTAGGATATTCTCAGGCTGACAAGAGCAACGACTTCAAAGGTCCAGATCGGTCTCTTCGTACCAAGCGTTCTTGTGTTGGCACATGGCAATGCCAGAGATGCGTATGGTCCACATCATGGTACTGCGATGCTTGGCAGCTTCGAGGTTAAAATCCTCCTTTGCTCAACAACCAAGCCATTGAATTACAATGGGGTGATCTCTTGCGTTTCATTGTTGAACGCTCAAGCTTCTGGCCGTTGGGCTGGACACGGAGGCATCTCCTCATCCGCGAAGTAGTCGATGCCTGCCTCGTCAACGAGGCGACTGGCACAACAACGCATACGTTGATCGTTTCGGCGCACGGTATCAATTCAAGACAAAGACAACCCGTGATTTTCCAGTGTTCTCGTTCCAGGTCTTCTCGACATCGACGAGAGGCACGGTGAGTGTTTCGATCTGTAATTTTGCGGGTACGACGGTTTGCACCGAGTCGTTCGCTGCCCGGGTGATATCACCCATGGGAACGCTGCCGAGACCGCTGCCCATCAATACTACCGGCACAGGCCCGGAGCGCGGAAGATGGCAGCGTAATCTCTGGGCCGCAAGTCACTACGCAGTTCAATCCCGGTCGCCATGATCCGGTGTGGCTGCAAAGAAACGCATGTGCAATTGACGCAGTTGAGCAGCACAGTGCTAGATTTCTCCTTGGTCAGTGAGTTCTTGAGAAGCAAAATGATAGAATGCGGCTGCATCATCCCAGCTAGTAAACCCAGCTTGTGCCATGAGGTCACTTCCGCCGCCTTTTCCGTTGAAGCCTGCCAAGTGAGCCTTGAAGAATTTCCCACAGGAAGGTGATGCTTCTTTGTTCTGACAGAGGACGACCTTGTTCTCAGATGCTGAAGCAAGGAGAACCGGCAGCTCCGTCATCGCGGCTATTTTATTGGCCAGGTTCTGCAGATCCTTAAGTGTCTTGTCCGGGAAGACGTGATGAATAACCTTATCTGCCAAATCCTGAATCATTTGCTGAGCCATATAGTCATCATTTTGATCCTTAAGAACAGCCAGCTCAGCCTGCACCTGCTTATGTTCGTTCTCCAGCTGGATTAGACGGTCAGTAAGCTCTTCCTTACCTGATTTAAATCGGGAGGATAAAGTGCTGATGATCTGCCCATACATATTGAATTCCTTCAGAGCCCGATAGCCGGATATGAAATAAATTCGGGTATTGCCTTTTTGCTTCTCTGTCTTAAGCAGCTTGATCATTCCGATCTCACCGGTCGAGGATACGTGAGTTCCGCCGCAGGCATTATATTCGACATCTTTCATCTCTACAATGCGGATGTTCTCCTTCACTTTGGGCTGCTTTACAAGCTTGATCCTTGCCGCTTCCTCTTCGGTCACCCAATAAGTATGAATAGGATGATTCTTGTAGATATAACGGTTCGCTTCCTGCTCAATGGAGCTTAATTGGTCTCTACTCAGCTCAGCTGCTTCCACATCAATCGTGCAGTAATCCGCACCCAGATGAAAGCTTAGTGTAGGACATTCATAGAGCTCAAGGCATACAGCGGATAACAGATGCTGAGCGCTGTGCTGCTGCATATGATCAAACCGAACGTCCCAATCAATTATGCAGCTGACCTCTTTGGATTCCGGCAAGGCTTCAACCTGGTGTACAATCTGATCTCCATGGGTAGCAACATCCAGCACCGGAATCCCCTGTATTGTCCCGATGTCACATGGCTGCCCTCCCCCATGAGGATAAAAAGCCGTTTCTTCCAGCTCAACATAATAGCAGTCGTCTTGCTGCCATGTATGTATTATACGAGTCTCCCATTGCGTCAGATAAGGGGAGTCATAGTAAAGCTTCTTCGTCATATAGGAAGTTCCTTTCTTCTGTCGATCGTTATTTATTACCACAGTCCAGGGGTAAGGGATACTCCGAAGCTGTGCTATGTATCCGCAAGCCGCAGCATGCTTGTTTAATTATACACGCCTTCCTTCAATTAAGGTATTCGTGAAGCAAGGTCTTTTGCTGTCCATAAAAAAACCTTCGAGCACTTGGCGGTAATGGCTGCCAAGCCTCGAAGGTTCATAATATTCATTAGAGCACTTTCTGCAAGAAGCTGATCGTACGCTCATGCTTCGGATTACCGAATACTTGCTCCGGTGTACCCTCTTCAATGATATAACCGCCATCCATGAAAATGACCCGGTCGGCAACCTCACGTGCGAAGCCCATCTCATGAGTAACGATCATCATCGTCATGCCTTCACGAGCAAGGTCCTTCATAACGCCAAGTACTTCACCCACCATCTCAGGGTCAAGCGCCGAAGTCGGTTCATCGAACAGCATGACATCCGGATTCATCGCAAGCGCGCGGGCAATCGCTACCCGCTGCTTCTGACCACCTGATAATTCGGCTGGATAAGCCCCCGCTTTATCGGACAGACCGACACGCTGCAGTAAGCGTGTAGCCGTCTCACGTGCCTGTTGCTCATTCATTTTACCAAGCTCCATCGGAGCAAACATGATGTTCTTCATCACATTAAAATGCGGAAAAAGATTAAAATGCTGGAACACCATCCCAATATTTTCTCGAGCCTTATTTATATCTGTCTTGGGATCACTAAGATCCTGATCGTCTACTACCACATGTCCAGCCGTAATTTCTTCGAGCTTGTTAATGCAGCGTAAGAGCGTACTCTTGCCTGACCCGGAAGGACCGATGACACACACAACCTCACCTTCGTTGACGGACATATCAATGTTCTTAAGTACTTCATTTGAGCCATAGCTTTTCTTCAAGCCTTCAACACGAACTTTACCCACGACTACGTTTCACCTCCAGCGAGCTTGCAATTTTAGTGAGTATGGTGATAACAACCAGATACATGATCGCAACGATCAACCAGATATCAAAGGAAGCGAAGGTTCTCGCGATAATGATTTTACCGGATTGAGTCAATTCGACAAGTCCAATCGCGGATAGAATCGACGTATCCTTGAGTGTAATAACCAGCTGATTGATAAACGAAGGAATCATTACACGAATCGCTTGTGGAATGACAATCTTCATCATGGATGTGCGATAAGGCAGTCCCAGTGAACGCGCAGCTTCCATTTGGCCTTGATCAATGGATTGAATCCCGCCGCGGATGATCTCTGTTACATAAGCACCTGCATTCAAGCTAAGTGTCAGAATGGCAGCCAGGTACAGCGGCATTGTAAAGCCAAACGCCTGCGGAATACCAAAGTAAATAAAGAAGGCAAGTACGATAAGTGGTATACCACGGAATAAATCAACGAACACCGTTGCGATGAATCGCAAAGCTTTATTTTGTCCGACTTTCATGAGTCCGAAGATCAATCCAAGAATAAACGCAATGAACAAGGATATAATCGTATAGATCAGCGTTTGTCCAAGACCTTTTAACAACGGTGGGATTGACTGCAGAATCAGTTCGCCGCGACTTAAGGTTGGAGCAGGTACCCCTTCGCCTTCACCCAGATATTTGGCGAGAATCTGATCATACTCTCCGCTCGCTTTAAGGTTCGTGAGTCCGGCATTAAACTTTTGCAGCAGCTCTTGATTTTGCCCTTTGCTAACCGCAAAACCGTAGGAACCGCCCTCTTCCTTATCCGTTACAATCTTCAAACCGTTGTTTTGAGTTACCCCATAAGCCAGTACCGGGTAGTCTTCAAAAGTAGCAACAGAGTTGCCTGTCTTTACATCATCATACATCTGTGAGGAATCATCAAATGGTACAATACTGAAGCCGTACTGTTCAGAAATAGACTCGGCGAAGCTGTATCCTTCCGTACCGGTCTTAACAGCTACTTTCTGTCCTCTAAGATCTTCGTAGCTCTGAATGGTATCGTTATTTGCACCAACACCCATAACAACCCCGGATTCAAAATAGGAATCTGAGAAATCAAATTTCTGTTTTCTCTCATCCGTAATACTCATACCGGCAATAACGCCGTCGACTTGATTCGACTCAAGCGCTTGAACTGCCGCATTAAACCCTAACGGTTTAATTTCGTACTGGAAATTTTGATCCTTCGCGATCGCATCTAACAGATCTATGTCGATACCGACAAATTCACCGTTTACATCTTGGAATTCAAACGGGGCAAATGTAATATCTGTTCCAATCACATAGGTTTTTCCGGAATTCGACTGTGCTGAAGCACCTCCCGCCCATCCGGACAAGCCAGTTACTAGAAGCAGCACCAGCGACAGAATAAAAAATGAGACCTTTGTTGTTTTCATATGTCCTCCTCTTGACGGTCTTCTTTTTCATAGTTACACCTGATTTACGGAAGGAGCTCGTACTCCTTTTTTAACAGACGTAACGATTATTATACAATTTTATTGGCCTCATGAAAATAATCATTCGATGAATTTTTGTACAGTTATTATTCGTCTCTCCTGTGCATTCGATTCAATTCAGCTTGGTCACCATCTTAAAGTCCGAACCATCTTTCAACTAACAACGCAGTTATAATTCTTCAATCAGAAGTATTCTCACAAAAAAAGCCATCTCCACTGCTCACTTAAGCAGTAAAGATGACTCGAATTTTCTCCTGTCTTAATTCTCAGCTGTATCTACTTTTACAAGCATCTTGCCGATATTCGTGCCCTGGAACAGCTCCAGGAATGCTTCAGGAACACGGTCGAAGCCTTCGAAGATCGTTTCTTCATATTTGAGCTTACCTTCTGCTAACCATTGTCCTAACATTTTGGCTCCCTCAGGCAAGCGATCTGCATAATCCCCGAGTACAAAGCCTTTGATCATGGAGCGTGTCTTGATGAGCTTCGTCAGAATACGTGGTCCTACATCGCCGCCTTCTTCTTCATTATATGCAGAGATGGCACCGCATAGCGGAATACGTGCATAATCGTTCAGCTCCGTCATCACCGCATCGGAAATATCGCCGCCAACATTATCAAAGTACACATCGACCCCATTAGGGCACGCCTGCTGAAGATCTTTTTTCAAATCAGACGTGGTCTTATAGTTAATTGCGGCATCAAATCCAAGCTCCTTCGTGAGCCAGGATGTTTTCTCATCCGAGCCTGCAATACCGACTACATGTGCACCTTGAATTTTGGCAATTTGTCCGACAATGGAGCCGACCGCTCCAGCTGCCCCAGACACGACCACCGTCTCACCTTCCTTGGGACGACCAATATCCATTAGTCCAAAATAAGCCGTCAAGCCTGTCATGCCAATGACACTAAGATAGGCAGATAATGGCGCAATTTTCTCATCGATCTGTTGGAGCTTGTCAGCCTCCGCTACATTATATAGCTGCCATCCAAGCATACCTAATACCTTATCACCTTTGCTGAATTTATCGGATCGTGAATCAATAACTTCTCCAACAACTCCGCCTGTAATCACTTCTCCAAGTGGATATGGGGGAACATAGGATTTGGAATCATTCATTCGCCCGCGCATGTAAGGGTCCACGGACAAATAAATGGATTTAACCAACACTTGACCTTGTGCTGGCTCTTGTATAGGTGCTTCTTCGAATTTAAATGTTTCTTCTGTCGGCATTCCTTGGGGTCTTGAATGGAGTAAGATCTTTCGGTTCATCATAATGAATATCACTCATTTCTTAAGTATTGTGCCCAGTTTACGTTAAACTCGGGACGTGAAAAAGATACGGGAATGTAAAGTTTTAAAACTTTCAAACTATAACTCCAAATTAAAGGGTTTCTCTTCTGCCTTACAGGCTATCCAAGAAACCCGGTACTGCCGTATTAAACATATCCTTTACTAAATGTATCTTCTTATTCTGTCCTTCTCTAACGACTTTAATCAGCTCAGCATCATTCATAATTTTCAGATGATAGGTTACGTTGGATTTGTCCATGCCAAGCGTCCTTCCAATCTCTCCACAGCTATTGAATTGAGGACGATCGAGCAAGTAACGGACAATCTCGATGCGTTTCTTCTCAGCTAATGCCTTGAATATTCGCGCTCTCTTCTCATCATCCATCGTCAATAGTTTGATAGTCATAGAACTATCTTACCTATTAAACCTTATCTTTGTCAATGAAACCAAATAAGATGCCTCTCCCTTAACCCACTACTGCAGTTCCAGCAAATGAACGGGCACCTAATGTAGCATCCCGGGTTGTCGAAACGACGATGATATATTGTATTTGACCAGCTAGTACATCTTGCACTGGGGGAAAATCGACGGCAGTAATGTCAACCATTTCATAACGTATCTCATTTATGTCCCCTGTTCCTGGATTGACAGTTGTAAATATGAGTGTCCCGTTTCGGTAAATTCGAAAGGTAACATCCGATGTAAAAGGTCCATTGGGTCCGGGTGCTGCCAGCCTCAAGTAAGCGTTTAACATGACTCTAACATATCCGGCTTCTTGGGGTGATACCGATGTGGTCTGTAATCCAATGTTACCAAATACATATCCTCCCATTGAAGAAGTTAACGTGAAACCAGGCACATCGACAGTACTATCCTGTGCAATTCTCATGTCTACCAATCGGCTGCTCATGATCACATCACCTCTATTTTGATATATTAATAGATTATTCAATTTGAGAGATTATGAGTCAGGCACATGAGCAATTAATACAGGCAAAGAAGGATAAATAGAAATAAAGCCACTGCTTGAGCGGCTTCATTCCTTGATCATATCGATATAGAATGTAAATTAAGAAATAATTCGTAAATCTTACAGCAATCTTGCAAGCTCATCATATTGTAATTGAATTTGCGGATGATAGTCATCACTTTTTACATACTGAAGGATGCTATTCAAGAATTGTTTTCCTTCCGGTGTATGAGCGATCTCCTTATCATCAAAGGTTCCGACGACAACTCGGCCATTTAATACACGAGCTTCAAACAGCAAGCTGAGCTTATGATTACGTTCGAAATTGTCGATGGTTTGTACGATGGGCTGGAGCTTCGGCACCGTATCGTCCAATACGATGGACCTGGAATTCATGACAATGCTCCACCATGGATAGGTGGAATGTGTCTCCGTAGGGAAAGACTCAAACACGGGATGCTTATTATCAATATATAATCCCATCGTTCCAACAGGCGTAGGCTTATTCATACTCTCTGAAATGGAACGGAACATAGGGTAACACCAGAAGTCTGTACTGTAGGTACCTTCAATGGAATGAGTCAATGACGCCGGATCTGGAAGGAGTAAAATATCTTCCCCACGCTCAAGCAGCTCTTTTGCCTGATCATTAAGCTCTCGGAACAAATGAGTCCCTGTCCAGTCTAGTTCTTGATGAACCGGGTATATCCAAAGATCATAGTTCTTATAAATATCGGTCCCTGCTATGGAGAGCTTCAGCACGACTTGAGTCATAGAAGTTACGCTTGGCAGCTGTGTGTGAATAGAGCCGATATTTATATAATTCAAATCTTGTCCAACCGAAACTTCCATTTCTCCTTCGACTAATACATCTTCATTATTTATTAATTCCCATTTTAGCGTCTTACCATTTAAAGAGTCAGTCCTATAATAACTCAGCTGGATATCAGCTTCAAAAGACTCTCCGGCTTCATAATTATAGCGGTCAAAACGGGCCAACAGAACAGCATCCGAGCAAAATGTCCTCCACTCTTCGGGCGTTACAAGTCCCTTGGAATCCATGAAGGCGTCCAGAACCCCGACGAGAGCTGTTCCTTGTCCACTGAAATCCTGTAAATCGAGCAATTGAAAGCCTGCAAGCTTCTTGGTCCGGAATGCGGCTTCTAGTTCCTCCTTATAGCAGGCAACGGCCAATTTTCCAGAGTTCTCAAAATAAGCTTCGGCCAAATGTCCTAACCCCTTGGCTTCGAGACGAGTACGGAATACTTCAAAGTTCTTCGCCTTGAGCGGTCCTGTGTACTTCTCGATCTCCTTAAAATTCGGATAGGTTGCATATTGCCCGATCTCATGAGAAATGACTGGAATGCGAGGGATCAGCTGCTCTTCTGCTGTCTCAGCTTGTACAGTACGCATCTCGGTTCCATATTGAATTTGGATCGACTGATTACCAGATTCCTTGTCCCCATCATCAAGCTTTGCAGACGGCCAGATCTGTTCATCATAATCCTTCATCGTGCCGGGGAAGTCAGTTTGAACATGTCCAAGTGGAGCATCACACATGGCATAGGAGCCACGGAACAAGCGTTCTTTGGAAAAGCGTACACCACAGTAAAAGTCATCTTCCTCCAGAATTACAGGTACAAATTGAAAATTGTTTGAGCCTTCCGTATACAAATGCCGTGAATCGTAGGCCTTATACTGCTTCAAAATGTCATTTAATCTCTCTTTGCTCCCCCATAGCTCATTACCCAGCGACATCATCACAAATGACGGATGATTACCGAATTCACGCAGCATTGCATACCCTTCACGAATTAAATAATCCTGTTCCGCCTGATTATGCTGTTCATGCGTCTCATCCGTGATGGTCCCCCAGAACGGAAGCTCAGGCTCCATATATATGCCCAGCATATCTGCAGCGATAAAGGCGGCTTCCGGCGGGCAGCACGTATGGAAGCGATAATGATTGATCCCATACGATTTTGATATCGTCATAATACGCAGCCATTCCTCTACATCCGTTGGGGCGTAGCCAGTAAGCGGAAAGATCAAGCCATCATGCTTGCCGCGAAGAAATGTTTTATTACCATTGATTGTAAACTTATCTCCATCTGCTCTGAATTCCCGAAGTCCGATCAAGACGTTATGAGAATCCAGCACCTCTCCGCTAACCGCTTTCAGCTCAACCTTCAGCTCGTACAAATTAGGCTTCAGATCACTCCACAGCTGCGCTTCTTCACCCATTTCATAAGTGACAGATACGTTATTCGAGCTTAACTGAAATGTTTGCTCCTTCACCGTATGCTTGATATCCGTGTTAGAGCTGCATGCCGAAATGTGAAGCTGTGCTGCATCCCATCTGCCGTTAAGATGGGCTGTGATGTGAACTGTCTTTTTCACCGGATCGGTATAGGTTTGAATGTTCTCTAGATAATCTTGACTGTAGAATTGAAGCTCTACTCGCCCCGTAATTCCGTTCCAGTTGGTCTGTGTATCCTCGGAAGTCATATGTCCACCCTTGGTCGGGTAATTCGTATTGTCCACACGGATCGTAATTGTGTGCTTCCCTTCGCTTAGGGTACCCGTTAGATCATATACGTGCGGAGTGTTCAGACTGTTCTGTGTCCCCATCTCTTCTCCATCCACCCATACCGTAGTGACACGTGTTCGCTCCAAGAATAGAAAACATGGCTTGTCCTGAAGCTCCTCTGGAACTTCAACCTCTCTCGCAAACCAAGCATAACCTTCAAATGCATATTCATCGGTTAATGACCCGATTTTGACCTCTGTATTCTTCTTCCCTTTATTGGCATGGGATGTCGTATTCGGCAATGTAATGCTATCCTCAAATGGCAGCTGAAGACCGTGCTTCTGCTCATCCAGCTGCAGACTCCAAGCCCCTTCTAAATTCATTCTGTGCAGCATTGATTTCTATTCCCCCCTCCAATCGTTCTGTAACTATGTAATACATGCAATTCTATCATGATAACGCTTCATTTATAAGGCTTCAGAATCCAATTGATAAATTATGAAGCTGAAACTATACATTTTTTAAACTTCAATTCAGACTACAACGCGGTTAGTATAACAGCCAACCCATTAAACCCTCCATGAACAATCATGGCAGGAACAATCGATCCCGTCTTCTCATAGCACCATGCACAAATGACTCCGGATATAAAATTGACGGGTAAGGTGTTGTACGTAGGAATATGAACAATGGTAAAGACGATCGAGCTAAGAATTAATCCGGCGCTAACTCCCCATTGAACTCGAAACCATTTGTATAGAAATCCGCGATAAAAGATTTCTTCATACACCGGTGATACAATCACCGCAGAGACAAATCCGATCATTAAAGTAAACCAGCTCATATTCTGCTGAAGGCTTTCAGTTTTGCTAATGAATTATTTATCAACAGGTATGGTGTCAAAAAAGCTAAATGTATCTTTACGCACCCTTCGTTATTATGATCAGATTGAGCTAGTACAGCCATCATACAAAGACGAAAATGGCAAACGCCACTACACACCAGAAAACTTGCTGCTGCTTGAAAAAGTATTACTGCTTAAGTCTGCATCTATGTCCCTCGAAGATATCAAGAAATTGATTAATCAATTATCCATCGAAAAAACGCTGCATGTTCATAGAGACCAGCTTAAATATGATATTGAGCGTTTACAGCAGGCGCTCGATTACACGAACACACTGATGAACATGACCAAGCTGCAAACAGAGATCAAATGGGACCTCCTGCTTCCACTATTGTCAAATGAACAGGAAGCTGAGGAACGTAAACGAAGAAAAAAACAGGTGATGGAGGAGTGGTTCACAGCGGATGAACAAACTATTCTTACAGATCAATTGCCAAAAATGGAGAACGATCCTGTTCATATGACGAAATGGATTAACTTGATTAAGCGAATCGAAATTTGTCTGGAGGAGAATAAATACCCAAGTTCACGCGATGCTCAAATCATTGCCGAGGATACTCTTCTGCTATCTGACGAAATGTTTCAAGGTAATAAGGAGCTTGCCGATAAGTTCTGGGAAGCAAGGAGATCGGAGGAAGCTTCATCGGATCTAAATCTGTATCCGATCAAAGAGGAAATGATCATTTTTATGGAGCAGGCAATTATTTATTATGAAACCAAGAATTTTATATAGTCTCCATAAAGAATAATCAATCGACTATAGCTATTAACTTAACGACACCATATTCCAAAAAATAGCAGCACTCATGAATCTAAATGTTATACATAAAATGCTGCATAACTATAATCGTGAAGTCCAGGGTAAATTAAGTTTACCTCTGGATTTTTGCGTTGTATTCCCAGTTAAATTCATCACAGTGAAGCACGATAAATGTTGACAAATTGTGAACAGAGTAGTAGTTTAGAACCATGCAATATATTTGAACGTTTGTTCAAAACACATGTTCAAATAATGTGTCCCATCAACCAATTAGAATGAACTTAGAAGGAGAGATTCAGATGAACTACAAAAATATTAGTGTAGCGGGCAGTGGTGTATTAGGGAGTCAAATTGCTTATCAAACGGCATTCCATGGATTTCAAGTAACCGTATATGATATTAATGATGAAGCCCTGGATAAAGCAAAGGAGCGGATCTCGAAGCTCAAAGCTCGTTATCAGGAGGATTTGGGAGCGAGTCAACAGGAGGTTGATGCTGCTTACGAACGTCTATCCTTTAACTCAGATCTCAGTGCAGCCGTTTCAAGCGCGGACCTGGTCATTGAAGCCATCCCAGAGATTGTGCCGATTAAGACGGATTTCTACAAGAAACTCGGTGAAGCTGCACCTGCACATACCATCTTTGCATCCAATTCTTCTACTCTGCTGCCTAGTCAGTTTGCCGAAGTAACGGGTCGTCCAGGTCAGTTTCTCGTCCTTCACTTCGCTAATGAGATCTGGAAGAACAATACAGCAGAGATTATGAAGCATCCTGGTACAGATGAAAAGGTGTTCGAGGATGTGATTGCATTTGCTCGTGCCATCGGCATGGTGGCCCTTCCGCTTCATAAGGAGCAGCCCGGCTACATACTCAACTCACTTCTTGTTCCATTGTTAGATGCAGCTGAGCTCCTGTTGGTTAAAGAGATTGCAGATCCGGAAACAATCGACAAAACCTGGATGGTCGGTACGGGCGCACCGAAGGGACCTTTTGCGATTCTTGACGTGGTTGGTCTAAATACAGCCTATAACATCGTTCTTGCGAAAGCAAAGGCTACGAGTAATCCCACTTTGGAAAAAGTGGCTCAACTGCTGAAGACTGAATATATCGACAAAGGCAAGCTTGGCGTTGCAACCGGAGAAGGCTTCTACAAGTATCCCAATCCAAGCTATGAGCATCCCGATTTCCTTAAAAGCTAAAAGGAGTATATTATCTGATGAGCCTTGCGAAGGATGACCAGGGAAAAAATAAAAATGTGAAAGAGCAAATCCTAAAAGCAGCCAAGAAGCTGTTCTCATCTCAAGGATATGAAGCGACGACGGTCAGGCAAATCTGTGAAGAAGCAGGCGTTTCGCTGGCCCTCGTGTCCTATCATTTTGGCGGTAAGGAGAAGGTGTTCTTCGCCTTGTTTGATCCGATTAGGGAGACAACCCGGAACCATCTATATGACTTGTCGAAGCCATTAGCTGCTCTGACTGATTTTTGCAGATCCTTTGTCTTATTCAGGTACGAGGAGCACGAACTGATCACTATTCTTCAGCAAGAGCTCTTCTTGAAGAGTCCGAGACTCGATCTGATGACCGATGTTTTCCTCCCCTCATGGAATGAGCTTCGACAGATTCTGACGGCTTGTAAGGAGAACGGAATTGTTGAATATGAGTCATTAGAAATGACCATTAATTTTGTAATGGGAACCTTGATATTCTCATTAAGCAATCCGTTTCTAAATCCAATAGTAAAGAATTATTCGCCAGAAGAAGCTTCGGAGCAAGCCATTGGATATATTCTTAAAGGCATACGAATTAATAAAGGCACGCAGTAGATGCGTGCCTTTTGCTTGTATCGATTGACACAGAAAATACGAATGTTTAGATTAGTTCACTCTTCTTCTCTACCTACTGTTTCAATTAATTTGTTAATCCAGCTCATTTCCGTCTTTAACTTGGAGATAGATACCTTCAACACTTGATCCCGGTAATGATCAATGTTAGGCTGCTCAAGTCTTTCCTCTAGATTTAATAAGAGCTGTTCAAGGTCCTTCATTCTCATATTTAATATACGCAGCCGTTTATCCTGTGAAATATACCGGAATAAAGACACTCTGATCAAGAATTCCGAATGATGCCTCGCATCTCTCTCCGTAAATGCATTGACCAGCTCCGTTATTCGTCTCTTCCCATTCTCTGTTATTTCATATATATACTGAGTAGGCCCTCCACTCTGTTCATTTATTCGTTTCGTGACCAGTCCTTCTTCCGTAAACTTTCGTAATGCAGGATACAGCATGTTGTTGTTCACATCGGTCAAATATCCTAAATCCTTCTGGATTTCCTTCTTAATTTCATAACCATGCTTAGGTGAGTCCTCAATCTGGATAAGTATAAGCAGCTCTATGTACATAATGTTACCTCTTATATAGTTTAGTATCTTGGTGCTCAAATGTATTGTAAGCTTACCAATTACCCGCTTCATCTTCAATCCCATATTCGACAAAAAGCTGAGATAGGGTCTTATGGTCATGGGTCGTTCGCATGTGTTTCGTCATTTTTATATATGTTAAACTAACATAGTTAAATCAATTCAATAAAATATCTATTCGAATGACTGGAGGGATTAATCGTGAACAATGAAATTATATCCTTGGAGGAAATTACCGAATTTAAGTCGTCATCAGAGGAATTCAGCCCTTATGCTTGGTATAAGGACAAGCTTATAAACGATCCTGTCAGCTATAATGAGGCGACCAATACGTGGAATGTATTCCGTTATAACGATGTAAAGAGAGTACTTAGTGATTATGAGCATTTCTCTAGCGTCAGAGTACGTACGACCATCAGTGTTGGCGCTGATGTCGACGAAGGCAAGCACTCCGGGAAATTCAATCTGATGACAGATCCTCCTGAACACAAAAAGAGCCGCTCCTTGCTCGCTGCCGCTTTTACGCCACGCAGTTTGAAGCTATGGGAGCCACGAATCAAGGAAATTGTAAGCGAGTTGATTGACTCTATGGAGGACAAGCCCGTTATTGATATTGTCGACGATTTTGCTAGTGCCCTGCCTACGATTGTCATTGCGGATCTGCTAGGCGTCCCTTCCAAAGACCGAATGTTATTTCAACAATGGGTGTATGATCTGTTTCTTCCGATGCCCAAAGAGAATCAAGATACGGTAAATGAACGTAAACGCAAAGCCGCCGTTGAATATTATTCCTATCTGTATCCATATGTGGTACAAAAAAGAGCCAACTTGTCAGATGATATCATATCTGATTTGATCCGGGCCGAAGTAGACGGAGATCAATTATCCGATGATGACATTGTAAGGACAACCATGTTTATTCTGGGTGCGGGCATTGAAACGACGAGTCATCTACTAGCCAATACGTTCTATTCCTTCCTTTATGATAACGATAAGATTTATGCAGAAGTACGAGAGAAACGAGAGCTGCTTCCCAATACGGTTGAGGAAATGCTGCGCTACCGGTTCAACATCGCGAAGATGGACCGCACGGTCAAAGTCGATAATAATCTGCTTGGTGTCGAGATGAAAGAAGGGGATGTTGTGGTTGCCTGGATGAGTGCTGCCAATATGGATGGTGAAGTATTCGAAGATCCGTTCACTTTAAATATTCATAGACCGAACAACAAGCAGCATTTAACCTTTGGCAATGGACCTCACTTCTGTCTTGGCGCACCGCTGGCGAGACTGGAAGCCAATACAGGGATCAGCATGTTCATGGATAAGTTTGCCCGCATCGAACCGATTCCAGGCTTCAATCTTGAAGCGAACCTGACGCCGTCCGCTGCAGGCAAAATGCTATCATCACTGCCGGTACGGGTATACAAAAAATAAGACTATTTCTGTCTGCTCATGCAATCTAATAATCAAGTAGGAGGGGCACCACCCCTCCTCTCACATCAACTAATATGCGGGTCCGCACTAGGACGATCCAAAAAAGTTAACAGATTCTGAGATAGTGAAGAAGCAAGCTTATCAGCCCTTCCCGCTCTCAGTAGGAATGTACATATTTTAAGTTTACTAACTAATACGTTTTATTCCCCTCCTCTATAGCTATAACTTCCCTTGCTGTTTCTATGAAAGATAATATGATGGGAGAAAGCCACTTGTCTTTATGCCATGCCATATGAGTATATACGTGCAAGTCCGGAATTTGCCATGGAAGAGCAACAAGTTCACCCCGTTCAACTTCGGCTTCCACGGTTATTTCGGGAAGAAAGGCAATGCCGATTCTCGCCATTGCACATTGTTTAATGGCTTCGGCATTTTGAAACTCCAAATAGGTAATATCATCAATCCCCTTTTTCTCAAACGAACGGTCAAACATGGTGCGATAGGTACAGCCTTTTTCATTGACCAGGAATACTTCTCCGTGAAAATCTTCCAGGTGTAGTACACTTCGTTCCGCGAGAGGATGGTCAGGGGCGACGAAAAAGCGGAAAGTTTCTTCCAGCAGCGCTTCCACTGTTAGCCCCGTTGAGAGAATGGTTTCATCCAGCATAAAAACGACATCCGCAGTTCCCTCAAAGAGCGTTTGCTTAAGTTCCTGATTAGGAACAGAGCGGAAGATGAGACGTACTCCTGGATAGCGCGAACGAAATTGCTGAAAAACAGTGGGAAGCCGGTAGGCGCACAGAACCTCGTTGGCGCTTATCGTCAGTGTGCCGCTTATTAGATTTTCATTTTCATGAACGTCACTCCTAGCTTCATCCAATTTGTCTAAAATACTTTGAACATGAGTTAGGAAGCGCATACCCGCTGTTGTGAGCATGAGTTGTTTGCCCAATCGGTCAAATAGACGAACCCCAAGCTCATCCTCCAATGCTTTGATCTGCATCGTGACGTTGGAGGGAACATAATTCAGAACCTCCGCAGCCCGACTGAAATTTAAAGTTGATGCAACCGTGCGAAACGTATTCAGTTGACGTAATTCCATCCTCCAGCCCCCACTTTACTTTCAATATTATTGAATACTGCTTTGAATTTTGTTCACTTTTATTGAGATTACCATAGCCCTATACTAACAACAACAAATGCATTTGTAATTTAAGGGTTCAAGATGAAGGGAGCAGTAATACAATGGATTACGAAGTTTTTGATCTGGGTAACGTTACTTTGCAATCAGGAGTGACACTACCGAACGCTTTTCTCGCTTATAAGACTTATGGGACATTGAACGAGAAGAAAGATAATGTTATTGTCTATCCTACAGCTTTTGGTGACCAACATTATCAGAATGAATGGTTAATTGGAAATGACATGGCACTAGATCCACAGAAATATTTTATTATTATTCCAAATCTGCTGGGAAACGGATTGTCTTCGTCTCCAAGTAACACACTTCCCCCTTTCGACCGGGGTCATTTTCCACAAGTCACCATCTACGACAACGTTAAATTCCAATATCGGCTGGTCACTGAAAAATTCGGCATTCAAAAAATTGCACTCGTAGTTGGATGGTCCATGGGCGGCATCCAGTCATTTCAATGGGCAGCTAGTTACCCCGACATGGTGGAACGAATTGCACCTTTCTGCGGAGCTGCAAAGACTTGGCCGCAAGCGTATGTGGTCCTTGACGGAATGAGGGCGGCGCTCATGGCTGCGATAGGCTTCGATCCAAATAAAATAAACCAGCTGACCTCTGCACACATGCGCACTGTTGGACGTGTTTATGCAGGATGGGGGCTATCACAGACGTATTACAGAGAGGAACTGTATCGTGATCTGGGATTTGATTCATTAGAAGAATTTGTGGTTGGCGTTTGGGAAGATAGCTTTATGAAGATGGATCCACACAATGTTCTCGCTATGTTATGGACAGGCCAAAATGCAGATATTAGTGTAAATCCTGTCTATAAAGGAGATTTCGATGAGGCGCTTCGAAACATTAAAGCACTAGCCTACGTCATGTCAGGGAGAACCGATCTCTTTTGCACTTCGGACGAGAACGAATACGAGGCTATGCTTATACCCAATGCTGTACTTAATCCCATTGAATCGATCTGGGGCCATTTTGCCGGTCGTGGAATTAACAATGTCGATAATAATTTTATAGATGTCAATTTAAAACGCATGTTATCACTTAATCCAAACAGATAAATAATCGTAAGTAATATAATAGCCTAATTTCTCTCCACTTGATTGAGAAATTAGGCTGTCCTCCTCTAGCTCTCCCCCATCGCTTTACGAACATCATAGTGCTGAAGGTCGATGTCCAGCTCCATTCCAAGTGCCAGCTTCGCAAGCTGGTTCCCGATATATGGGCCCATCGTAAGGCCAGAGGCACCGAGACCGTTCGCAGTGATTAAGCCATCCCAGCCTGGTACCTTACCGATGACAGGAAGAAAGCCGGGTGTAAACGGACGAAATCCAACTCTTACCTCCAGAACCGTACTATTGACGAGATCAGGCGCGAGCTCCAGCCCTTTGTTCAGTATTTCCTGCATACCTCCGGCGGTCACCCTGGTATCATAGCCCTCTATATCGTTCTCATGTGTAGCACCAATCACTATTTTTTGCTCATCAAAGGACAGCAGGTACTGATCCGTTGGCGGCATGACGACTGGCCAAGCACCGGTATCTTGATATTCCGAAACCCGTAAGTGCATAATCTGAGCTTTTTGGTAGCTTACTTTAAATTGAATCCCTAGTGGTGCAAATAAGGAATTCGCCCATGCTCCGGCACATACAATGACTTCATCGGCAGAATAACTTGTCTGATCAACGGAAACCCCTGTTACACGATTTGATTCATACTCCAGAACGGCGCCTCCGCGAATAAGTGTAGCCCCGTTCCGCTCCGCTGATCGAAGAAGCGCATCACGCAGCGCTCGTCCATCGACTCTGGCTCCCCCGCTGACATAAACGGATTGATATCCTTCTGCAAGCAGTGGAAAGAGCTCCTGAGTCTCCGTATCATTTTTGATCGTAACATCACCGATTTCGGGGGCATCGCCCTTCCGTGACTGCGCACGCTCCTCCATTTTGCTAATCTTCTCTGAATCCGTATGAATGCTTAGAACGCCTACTGCAGCATAACCTGTTTCTGTCTCTCCCTCTTTTTTTAAACTATCAATAAGTTCTGGATAATAACGGGCCCCGCCTTTCGCTAACTGGTACCAGGCTTGATTACGTCTCTGTGATAACCATGGGCATATAATGCCTGCAGCAGCATCGGTGGCCTGCCCTTCATCTTTGCGATCTACAATCAAGACCTCTGCTCCCAGCTTCGCTAATTGATAAGCGGTGGAAGCGCCTAATATTCCTGCTCCTACGACGATGACTTTCTTCATGCTTACATTCCTTTCATAAACCAATGTCTCCATTATATCGAATGTACGAAGAAAGTCTAAGTGTCCTGCAGCTTATAACTTCCAACCGGTGCTGAAGATATCATGTACAGTACTCCCTTCACAGCTTGCATTATCAATTGATCTAGTAATGTAATAACGAGAATACCTGTAATTTTTAATGTAATCGCTTTAATTTATATACTTCAGCCATGATATAATTGGATGAACAAACTATACAAAGGAGGAATACAGTGAAGATTATGAGTCAAGGCGCATACGATACAGGTACATATACCAATCTGTTTCAAAAGCTGGGTTATGACAAACAGCAAATTAATATGAAGCTTGAGGATACATGGAACGAACTGTTTTATGGAGATGAGAACACACGAATCTATTATCCTGTGGATGGGGACAAAGGCTATATACTTGATACCGGCAATCTCGATATTCGCTCTGAAGGCATGTCCTATGGCATGATGATGGCAGTACAGATGGACAAAAAAGAAGAATTCGATCGACTCTGGAATTTCTCTCACACGTATATGCAGCATACTGAGGGTCGATACAAGGATTATTTTGCGTGGCATTGCAAGCCTGACGGAACCCGCCTGTCACAAGGACCTGCACCTGATGGTGAGGAGTTTTTTGCCATGGCTCTGTTTTTTGCCTCAAACCGCTGGAGTGATGGCGTGGCTCCTTATGATTACAAGGTACAAGCAAGAAAGATCCTTCGAGCTTGCGTTCATCAAGGTGAAGATGGAGATGGTGATCCGATGTGGGATCCACATACCCGACTAATCAAGTTCGTACCGGAATCGTCATTCACCGATCCCTCCTATCACCTTCCTCACTTCTATGAACTATTTGCATTATATGCTGATGAAAGTGATCGACCCTTCTGGAAAGAAGCAGCGGCGGCAAGCCGAGCTTACCTGCATACAGCCTGTCATCCCTTAACCGGGCTTTCACCTGAATATGCAAACTATGACGGTTCACCAGCTCCGATTCAGCCGCATGGTGATTTTAGGCATTTCTACAGTGATGCCTACCGGGTTGCAGCGAACATAGCATTGGACTGGGAATGGTTTCGCAAAGATCAGTGGCAGGTTGAACAATCCAATCGGATTCAGTCCTTCTTCAGCGACATTGATGTGTCCGATTATCGTCGATATACCATTGAAGGACAGCCCTTCGATGAACCGTCATTACATCCTATAGGTCTGCTTGCTACCAATGCCATGGCATCACTGGCTGCCGACGGACCGCATGCTGACCTATTCGTCCGCCAATTTTGGAACACTCCTCTGCGTCAGGGTGAGCGTCGTTATTATGATAATTGCCTATATTTCTTCAGTCTTCTAGCCTTAAGCGGCAGATATCGTATATATTGACAATGAGCGTGGGAATTAGATCAACTAGTTAACGCCCTTATCTATTTCAAATGAATAAAACGTAATAACAAAGCAAAAAGAGGACTTCCCTGAACATCGATTCAGGGAAGTCCTCTTAATGCACAAGTTTTAATTGCTGACGGTAACAAACTTCCATTGTTGATTAAGTCCGCCCGTATCGTTTTGCTGGCCTTGTTCTGGTTGTCTTCATTGTAGTCATTATAATATAGCTTCACATCCCATTTCGGCTGCTCATCAGCACTTCCCGTGCAGCTAGATCCCATACTCGAACCAGTCAAAGTGTGCAGGGGAACGGCTTACCTGCCCATTACCGGTGGCATATAGCCCGATTACCGCGCCGGTGAAGCACATCTTATGCACAAAATCCTCCGGAGATATAGCTCGAGCAGAGCCTGTACCCAGGCTCATCCAGTTACTTCCATCTACCGAACAGGCTAATTGGTATTCCTTTTCTGTTGACTTAATTTGGAGTACTAGCTGCTCCTCTTCAGTCTCACTCTCATGCACGAATTTTGACTCTCCACGTACCGTCAATCGGGCAAAAATCACTTTGCGACCTTCAGACTGTCTTACACCGAGCTCATAGTGCGCATCCTCATCCCTACGAATGCACAGCCCTGCCTCTTCACCATCGGCGACCGGAACGAACGACATAGAAGCTCTAAAGATGGCCTGAAGATGCTGCTGCCTTCGCCCAACAAAAGAAATTTGACCAACGTCGCTAAGACTTGCCTTTTGGCCATAGAGTGTCAGGAACCCTGGCTTTTCCGAAAGAGTACAAGCACCCGTTGTTGGGTTGCGCACGAACATCCAGTGTGACCCTAGCTCTTCATTAAAGTCTTCCCGGCTCTGAACGTTTGCTGCATGGTTCTCTGGTATGGTAGGCACTGTCATCGGCAAGCGCTGAAGCTGAACGATCATATCCAGACTTACCGTTCCTTCATTGTTATCAATGTGCGGCCAGCCATCATTCCAAACGACCGGAGCAAGGAACGTTTCCCGTCCAAGCACACTGTAACCATCCTCGGTCAATCGAACCCCAAGGAATACGGCCCACCAGTCACCCTGATGATCCTCCACCAGGTCAGCATGTCCAAGGTACTGGATGGGATGATCCAAATTACGATGGGTAAGAATGGGCTCAGGATAGCGTTCGAACGGGCCGTAGGGATCATTGCTTCTGCCGATAATTTCACGGTGCTCCTTGGCTGTTCCACCGGAAGCAGACATCATATAATACAAGCCGTTAATTTTGTACAAATGCGGACCTTCGGTCCATGGTCCACCATCCCCATGCCAGACGACTTGTGGTTCGGAGAGCGCCTCCCCCGTTTCAATGTCGATCTCGTACTGAATGGCATGTGAATCGTAACCCGCGCCTTGTTGGGCGGTAACATACACTTTACCATCATCATCAAAAAACAAGGATGGATCAATTCCGCCATAAGGAATACGGATAGGGTCAGACCACGGTCCAGCAGGGTTCTTTGCCGTAACGTAGAAGTTGCCGATACCTCTCACTTCTGTCGTAATCATATAAAATGTGCCTTCATTGTAACGCAGTGCAGGGGCATAGATCCCGTCCGAGCTCTTCCGATCGGTCAAATCAAGCTGGCTGACTCGGTCTAATACGTTACCAATTTGTTCCCAATGAATGAGATCCCGGCTTCGAAAAATGGGTACTCCGGGGAAATACTCGAACGAACTACAAACAAGATAAAAATAATCTTCCGCCTTCACGATACTTGGATCCGGATAAAATCCGGGAAGGATCGGATTGGCATAGCGTAATGTTTGTGATTGATGATGTGGCATTTATTCCTTGACACTCCCAACATTAAGTCCAACGACAAAGTATTTTTGCATAAAAGGATATACGAACAAAATCGGTAAAGAAGCAACAATCGTAATTGCAGCCCGAATGGAAATTGGCGTTACCTGCGTTGAATTCTCCATTCCTATACCATTGGCTACTGAAGGATTACTGTTGGCATTCATGCTTGAGGACAACAGCTTCATTAATTCATATTGGAGAGTGCTCAGCTCTTGAACAGAGGACGTATAGAGAAAAGCATCAAACCAGGAGTTCCAAGCGCCAACTGCGACGAAGAGTGCAATGGTCGCGAGTACCGGCTTACACAGCGGGAAGATAATTCTCCAGAAAATCTTAAAGTCTCCCGCACCATCTATTTTCGCTGATTCAATCAAGCTTTCAGGGATCGTGTATATATAAGTACGAATAACAATCAAGTTGAATGCACTGATCAGCGAAGGTAAGACATACACCCAGAAGGAATTGATCAAATTCAGGTCCTTAATCAAGAAGTATCCTGGGATAAGCCCTGCATTGAAATACATTGTCAGCACAAAGATGGTCGTAATTGGCTTGCGGAAAATATACTCGCGGCGACTCAGCGTATAAGCCAGCATAGAGGTTAAGAAAATATTAAGCACAGTGGAAAGAACCGTTCGTGCAACAGAAATTATAAAAGCGTTGTAAATTGTACCTGACGCAAATACTGCTTTGTAATTCTGCAGAGTGAACTCACGGGGCCATAAATATAGTCCTCCTCGGATCGTGTCATTTCCAGCATTAAATGAGACAACAATCGTGTTCAAGAACGGGTACAATGTCACCATTACCAACATAATCATAAAGATAGTATTAAAAGTGTTGAACAGGAGCGGTTCAATGCCCCTGCTACCCGGACGTCGGACAGATAGTGATTCAAAATTTCCTGACAATGGTGTTTTTTTCATGATTATAACAGCCTCTCTTCCCCAAGCCGCTTGGCGGTCCAATTCGCTAAGAGCAAGATTGTAATGCTGACTACGGTCTTAAATATTCCTCCTGCAGTAGCCAATGAATAGTTGCCCTGCGCAATCCCATATTTGAGTACGAAGATGTCAATCGTTTCAGACCAGTCAACAACCAATCCGTTGCCTAGCAAATACTGAACCTCGAAGCCTGCTTCAAGAATATGCCCCGTTTGCATAATCAGCAGAATGACAATGGTAGGCTTAATTCCCGGCAAAGTGATGTTCCACATTTTTTGGTATCGATTCGCTCCATCAATATCGGATGCTTCATACAGCGCCGGATCAATGGATGCGATGGCTGCCAAATAAATAATTGTGTTCCAGCCGACTTCTTTCCAGATATGTGAACCCGCAACGACACCCCAGAAATACTTTCCTTCCGTCAGCCATAGAATAGGTTCCTTTATTAAGTTCAGCTTCATTAATATATCGTTGACAATGCCATCCGAAGCGAGCGATGTTGCCACGATGCCAGTAACGATAATCCATGATAAGAAATGGGGTAAATATGAGATTGTCTGTACTGTCCGCTTCCATATGACCTTTTTGATCTCATTTAGAAGGAGTGCCAAAATAATGGCAGTAACAAAACCTAAAATCAAGTTTATAATACTCATGGCGAGCGTATTTCTAAGCACGCGCAAGAAATTATCATCTGTAAACAAAAATTCAAAATGCTTAAATCCTACCCAGGTTTGCTGTGAAAAGCTTCTTGCAGGCTTATAATCCTGGAAAGCCATCGTCCAGCCCCAGATCGGCACATAAGCAAAGGTAATAATGTATGCAAGCAGAGGAACAGACATCCATATAAGCTGCCTCTGTGCTTTGATATTCTGCCAGGTCATTTTCCTAATTTTCGGTTTTTTCTTCGGTCTGTGTGGATCGGTTCTTACTACAATTTCCTCCATAATATCAAGCTCCCTATCCATCTTTATAATTGAACAAAAAATCAGGAAGGAAGAAGTACTTCCTTCCTGACGATATTTCTTTTACTCCACAGTCCAGTTATCAACTCTCCACTTCAAAACTTCATTGATGCGGTCTTCATAAGATTGGATGTCCAGCTTTTGAATTTGGGAAATGTATTCATTCCAAACACTTTCGAAATCTGATGTACTGGCAGCCAAAATCGCCCTCGGCAGATATTTGGTAGACAATTCATTCAGCTTCGTGTTCGCAATCTTAGCTGGAGAACCCTCAACAAGGTCAACAGACCACGCCGGGTAATAAATTGGATTCTCAGGTGGATCACTGAAGAAATCCACATAGCTGTTAAATCCATAAGCATCTAAAACTTCTTTATCAAACGGTCTCAGACTGGCTTGATATTCTTCTGGCTGATTACTTGCCGAGGTTGCATTACCATCACTGAAGTATCCTTCAATCTTCGGTGCAGTTGCATAGAATGCGTCCGCTTTGTTGGCCAGCTTCCATGTAGCATCTGCTGCGTTGTCACGCTGCTCCTGTGTTTTCATGAAACGTCCTTCATCATTGACATAATAGTCCTCGCCCTCGATGCCCCAAGTAAGTATTTTCTGCCATTCTTCTTCCATAAGTTTATCGAGCACTTTGATGATTTTGACTGGGTCTTCGGCACTCACGGTAATACCGAAGCCATTATTCAGATTCAGCGCTGCGCGGTCCCGGTAATAGTCTTTTATACTACTATCATAAACCAGCGGGAACCCTACATAAGTTCGCTCAATTTTACCTTGCGTTACAAGTGAATCTTCCGCGCTGCCAAAGTTCCAGTGTTGATCGAACATACCAAGCACTGCTCCACTGGACAATTTAGCCATGTACTGATCATAGTTCTGTGCAAACGCTTCCTTGTCAAGTAAGCCTTGTGCATTGATTTCATTTAGCTTCTGATAGTAATCTTTGGCATATTCCTTGTCAGCAAAAATCTCTGCAATACCGTCTTTTACTACCACACCACCATCGTTCGGATGACCGATCAGATGCTGTGGCGGATTCAGCAAGCCCCAGTTCTTCCAATCATAGTTTAGAACCTCAAAACCGATTGTCGGCTGGCCATCAATGGTTGGATACTTCTCTTTGTATCTTGCGATCAAGTCGAAATATTCGTCCAATGTTTTGGGTGTCGGATAACCAAACTCCTTCAACACCTCTTTCTGAATCCAAAATGCGGGACCACTATAGTAGGTGTCAGCCACTTCACCGTTATATGCACCGTAGTTAGGCAGGTAGTAGATATGTCCATCGTTTGGGTCCTTCATTTGATTCCAGTACTTTTCGTAATGCTTCTTCAAATTGGGTGCGTGTTCCTCAATTAAATCTTCAAGCGGAATAACCGAACCAGCTGCTGTTAGTTTGGTATCTGCTGAGATCAGATCAGGATAATCACCACCGGCAATCATTACGCCGAGTTTTTGGTTTTTGTCACCAGCCAAAAATTCGAATTTAAATGAAACGCCGAGCTCTTCCTTCATTTTCTTGTAAATCTTGTTGTCAGCGGTAGGCTGTTGTCCGGCCTCGCTCAGGAATACCGAGATTTCTATCGGATCATCAACCCCTACTTCACTTCCTTTTTCTCCGCTGTCTGATTCATTAGCACCGCCAGAACAACCGGCCAGCACAACGATCAGCGACAACAACAGTGTTGCTCCCGTGCGGAAAAACTTCTTTTTACTTTCCCCCATAAAGCACCTCCAAAGTTTGATCCTTCGTAATGTAAGCCCTTTCAATAGAACAATTTCATTATAAATTTCACGCCATTATGAAACTATATTCGAATTAAAGCTCTTTCCGAGAAAAGCTTAGGTATTCTTAGTCTTGTATTCATTGGGGGACATATTCAACCGTTTCTCAAAATGCTTTAAAAAAAGATGGTAACTGGAATATCCAACTTTTTCCGAAACCTCACTATTTTTGTATTGGTTCATCTGAAGCAGGCGACAAGCTTCCTTAATCCGCATATTATGAAGCAGTTCATTAAAGCCGATTCCATTTTTCCGAATCAGCAATTGACCCAAATAAGCGGGATGCAGAAAGAAACGTTCCGCCAGCTTTTTAATGGTTAATCCCTCGCGGTAATGTGTATGAATATAATCATTGATATCTTGGACAATTCCTAGTGCTTCGCACGCGTTCTCCTTAAGCAACAGCTCGAAGCAGACACGTCCGCATGATTGAAGAATAGCAATCAAATCGTTGAGAGTCAGCAGAACTTCATCTAGATTTGGGATTTCGAACAGAAGGTTCGAATCCTCCGCCAGCTGGTCCCCCATATATGCACGAATTTCATGGAGTAAGTAAATGACGAATTTACGGGCTTCATCCGGATGAAGCCGTATTTTCCGAAAGGATTGTTCAATAAATACCACTACGGACTGGTAAGCGTCATGATCAATAAGTTGAAGTGCTCCCAGTATTCTTTCCAGTATTTGTACCTGATCGTAATGCCATTGAAAATCATGATCCTTGAGCGTCTTATAATCTATAATTAAGTTCTTATCCGATTCATAAAAGGCATGTAGGAGCGCTTTCTCCGCTGTTGCTCGGGAGTGGCTGATACGAGTGAGAGATGTTTCGGCTTCTCCAATCGCGATAAATGCACGAAAGCCCGCCAGATGGCGAGCCATTTCCTCTAGTTGCTTTCTATCAATACCTCCTGTTTCCTGGCCTGTAAAGTCTGAATCGTTAAACACGATGGAAACCAAATCATCTCGCAAGCGAATCATATACACGGCTTTAGATCCGTTAAGACATTCTGCAGCAATATTACTCCATCGCCCATAATCTTCCCCAGACACCTGAACCAGGCATACATTCCAAACATCCGATGTTTGTGATAGGGACTCCATTAAGCAATTTGCTTCCGAGGACAGATCTTTGCTTTTCAATGCCTCTTTCATCATTAAATGCTCCCGCTCTCTCCGAGCAACCTGTTCAATATGAAGCTGCTTCTGCTCCTTGATCAGTTCTTGTCCCATTTGACGGATTTCAAGCTCCGCCTGTTCCTCATCCAGTGGTTTTAGCAAATAGTGGGAAACTCTAAATTTAAGTGCTTTTCGAGCATAATAAAAATCGCTGTATCCTGTAAGAATAATGAATCTGGTTGACTGGTTGCCTCTGAGTCTCCATGCCTCAATCATCTCTAGGCCATTCATTACAGGCATATGTATATCGACCATGACAAGATCGGGCTCCAGCTTCTCCATTTGTTGCAAGCCTTCAGCACCGTTTGTGCAGACCCCACACACTTCAAAGCCAAGATTCTCCCATGGTATCCACAACTGCAGGCCCTCGAGCGCCAAGGGCTCATCATCAATCAACAGTACTTTAAATGCCATGTTCCACGCCTCCTTCTTCACCCTGTCGTTCCAACAGATGCAACGGAATTTCGAAGGACACCTCAGTCCCCTCCCCAAGTCTGCTCACCAGGTCAAACCTCACTTTATCGTCATAGTACAGTTCAAGACGGCGATATACATTACGCATCCCAATATTGTATCCTTCACTCTCTTCCTTTCTTCGCATATGATCCAAAACCGATTGCAGTCGCTCCTGGTCCATCCCCTTACCATTGTCGGATACAACAACGCGCAGATGCTCGTTCACGATTCCAGCCCGAATCGTCACGATGCCAAGGCCCTCAATGGCTTGTATTCCATGTTTGCATGCGTTCTCTGCTAATTGCTGAATACTCATTTTCGGTATTTTATATAGCTTTGCCTCGTCGGTAATGTCAATATGATATTCAAACTTGTCCCGAAAACGGAATTTCTCAATCCCCAAGTACATGATTGTAAAACTCATTTCTTCCTCCAGAGTGACCACATCGTCCTTCCAATTCAACAGGCGACGAAGCAGCTTGGACAGGTCCTTAATTATATCCTTGACCTCCACATAATTATTTTTGGCACTTACCACAAGCAACGCATTCAGCGTATTGAATAAAAAGTGGGGGTTCATCTGGCTTTGCAGCATATAAAGCTCGGCACGGATACGTTCAGCCTCCTGGCTTCGTTGCTGAATTTCAAGCTTGTATACGTTATTGATCAATGACTTTATTTGAACAGTCATCATATTGAAGTTGCAAATTAAATGACCAATCTCGTCTTGCCCACCGTCAATATTGATCAGCTCAAATTTCTCATTCCCCACCTTTTTCATGTGTCTAGATAATCGCTTTACGCGATGATTGTAGGAGCGCAGCATGACATAGATGAAAATGGAAGTGATTAGGGTAATTATCCCAGCCAGCATTCCGAAATAGAGCTGCATAGATAGCATCGCTTCCTTGACATGTGTTCCCTGAGGCAAACCAATCAACTTCCAGCCTTTAACATAGCTGGCACTTCCTATTGGAACAATATGTATATCTTTATCTGCCATCTTACTTGCATCGAACAATGAATATTGGCTGTCAACCTCTCCATGAAATTTATCATCCGCAGACACAATGATTTGATTCTGGTCATTAACAAGATACAACTCAAGAGAATTTTTTTCTCTTGCAATCACATCATAGAATCGGTTGAGGTAAAAATCGATGCGTACCAGCTTCTGATAAGAGCTGTGTGCATAGTAATAGTCCATTTTTTCAATTATGCTTAAATACGAGGAGGTCGCAGCACGATTGTTGACCGCCTGATCACGATATGCGACTACTCTTAGAGATTCCCCCGCCGCTTTCCACTGCTGATACCAGCCACTGGAATGCATTGTACTATCCAGAAAATAATAATCCCCACCGGGGACTATGGTTGGATTGTCGGTGTATATGCCGATACGCTGAATTTGGTTATTTGTCGGAATATAGGAAGTCACTCGATGGCGGAGCATATCATCAAATGTGCTGTAGAAATCCAGCTGTCCATCATAGTCCCGATCCATGGATTCGGTCAATAATTTGTCTGTGATCAATGCATGACTCACAGCAATACCACCATCAATCATTGAATGGATGTCTTTTCTTGCGCGCTCCAATGATATTTTCAAATTCTGCTCCTCTCGTTCCTTGATTAGCTCAGACATACGATCCATGAACAAATAATAGCTCGCAAAGATGGGAAGTAAAATTCCAATTAGAAATATCAGCATGAACTTATAGTTCAATGGAATATCATTTACAATGCTGCGGACACGGAGTTTTGAGAACATGTTTGTCATCACCATCCTTCGTTCATGCTTCTTATCTTCCAACGTCTTATTGCTGTTTTCTATACTGTGAAGGTGCCATGCCCGTCATTCGCTTGAACTGACTTATAAAATAGTCGGCACTCAGATAACCCGAATGTACCGCAACGTCAGCAATGCTTATATTGGTTTGACGCAACAAACGTTTTGCCTCCTCAATCCGCTTATCATTCAAATACTCCCGAAAAGCCTTACCTGTCTGCTGTTTGAATGCTTGCCCCAAATAGTTGGCATTCATATGAAATTTATTTGCCAGCTCCTGGAGCTGCAACTTTTGACGGAACTCCTGATTGACATACTGTTCCACCTGAAAAATCGTGTTGCATTCCTTTTGTTTTCGTTGTTCCTGGAGCGTCTCCATAGCTTTAAAGCTCAGCTTAAGCCCATAATCCCGAAACTCAGGATATGTGTGTATTCCAGTAATGTCGGATGCCATATTTTTAACATATAACAAAAAGTTGCCAACATCTCCTTTCAGTTCCTTTAAATGTCTTAGAATTCTCATTTCAAGAGCAATTAATTGAACTCGGACGTGTTCTATATTTGACACTGCTAGCTCGGAGTCAGGATTAGCAAGCATCGCTTGCATCTTTCCTTCCACCCTGTCCTGTTCGCCTAATAAAATAACTTGCATTAGTTCGGTCAAAGCTTTTTGATTTACTTTAGCCATGCTTTCATTCTGTGGTAAATCCCCTTGATTTACAAAGCCCGCCTCACAATGATAGCGTTTCCATTTTAATGCGAATAGAGCTTTTTCATATGCTGAGCGCATGCCGTATACTCCGCCTGATTTATGTCCAAATGCCACAATAATTGAGGCACGATCAGAATATAATTCAGATAGACCTTTGCCCAACGCCTCAAGCCGCTTCAGAGAATCATTTATGTCGGCAGCAAACACTCCGATATTGCCTTCCACATCTGCAAAAAGTTTAGAACAATAGATGCCAGAACAACTATGCAATTGCTCTTTCACGTCTTCAATACTGGCATCCGTTGAAACCAGAAGACAGGCCACGTTCTCATGACCCTCCATTCGAAGAGCTCTGCTTACTTCGTCTTGCAGATCACTGCTGTCATCTCCTTGAAGCAGGCGATTGAACAAACAATTTACATATAAGTCATGTTCACGTTGATACATTTCCGCTGAAACGTGCTCCTCCAACATCTTACGCCGGATCAAATCTAATACAGTTTCAATCTCGATTTCATCAATCGGCTTGAGCAAGTAATCCTCAACACGTTGCTCCAGAGCTATTTTCGCATACTCAAAGCTATCATAGCCGCTTAAAATGACAAATCGAGGTGGTCTGTCGAGCACTTGTCTAGAACGATCTATCAGTTCAAGGCCATTCACTGAAGGCATTTGAATATCCGTGAACACGAGATCCGGCTGAAGTTTTTCAATCATGGCCCAAGCGACATTTCCATTCTCAGCCTCTCCACAGATTTGGAAACCGTATTTGTCCCAGTTTACCATGGTTCGCAAGCCCTCCAGCACCCACGGCTCGTCATCGACCAATAATACATCCAACATTCATATTTCCCCTTCCTATTGAATGAAGATTGTATCGTGTTTGTAAGCGCATCAAACATAAGCGTTTTTCGAATCTTAGAAAAGTGTATCTCTATAATTATCTATAGCTTTTATCTACTCCATAATAAACAAAAATTTATATAGGATCCAAATCTTTACCTTTTTAGAGGACATAAGGAGGTTAATGTAGCAGCAAAAAATTATTGTCCTTGCTGAGGTTTGTACAAATGATATGCTTTTGATATCCGAATATTCCAATGAGTACTGCTATTCCACTTTCCACTCTACTTACACATAATAAAGCCCCTTTCTTCTACAAAGTCAAGTCCATCCTTTAACTCCCATATACCTCACTCAGATTGCCTGCCTGATAATAGGGGTATTCCAGCTTCTGTTGCACAAGCAAAGCGGTTTCTGTATTCGTAAGCCACTCGATCATATACAATCCCAAATCTATAGAGGCCGTTACTCCACCACCGGTGATAACTCCCTCATCTCTTACGACTCTCGCTTCAATAACTTCCTTGCAGTACGGAGCCAGTAGTTCATAAGCTGAAGAGTTCGTGGTTGCTCTCCTTCCCTCAAGGAAACCCGCAGCTCCAAACAATAAGGCACCTGTGCAGACAGATACCTTATATGGAACATGCTTCGCAGTCCGAATCCAATCAATAAAGGAATGATCGTGACGAAGCTCTCTTGTAGACATGCCGCCAGGAACGAAGACAAGATCAAACTTACCTAAATCCGGGTTTATTTCATTCACTTTCATTGTCAGCCCCCGATCATCCGTCACCTCCTCCTTATCCGAACAGAAGGTCCAGGATACGTTCTCTTTCGCCTTAAGTATCCCTAACCAGGTGATAGCTTCGTAAAATCCCGTAAAATCCATGCTTGTCATACCGTTGAATAGTACAAATGCGATCCTCATTTTTTCCACCCGTCCTTTTTTATTCGTGAATTACGCATATCAGGTTTCTATGAGTATACCTGTAAGCGTCTTCCTTTCCTATCCTCCATTCAGAGCGTTCTATGATCAATTATGCAGATCAAACGAAGAACAATGAAACAAAACTTGAATTATACTCAAGCCATGATATGAAAATAGACATAACCTCATCCTCAGTAGTCTAAAATTTCACTAAATGGAGGTTATGTCATCATACCTTTTTATGAAATTCGTGCTGGTGATTTGATTATAAGGCTCACTGCTCGTAATGGATACAAGAACGAACGATGGATGCTATGCCAGACCCCTCATCTGTTATGTTGGGAGTTACACGAATGGTCTCCATTTGATGTCCTCTCGCCTTTAGCACAAGCTTATCCACTTCAAGCTGCTGCTCCGTTCACATTCAAGGCTGCGAGCTCCCGGTTACTGCTCACCAAGGCAATCGAAGAACTCGGGTTCAGAGCCAACACTTCCGCTTAAAATATGAACTGGCGTATACCATGCAGCCTCCTCAAGTGTAAGCTGTTTGCTCCAACTATACGTTAGTTTACATAATATTAATTACGGAAAATAAATGTCATTACTAACATCATTGCATCTCTACTACTTCCACAAGCCAATTCAACATAAAACAGTGCGACCTTTGTAAGATCACACTGTCCAACAACATACTTCACATATATAAAATCCGTTTGCTGTGATTAAACTTTCTATCTCTTATTTAGTTCTAATGTGTTTGCTAAACCAGCAACATCAAGCCCATCCACACTAAAAGCACTTCGAACAAGCTGAGGAAGTATGAATTCATCATACTTTCCTAAGTAAGGCGCTTCATCCGGCTCCAGCAATAAGCTGGGATCTTCAAGATTTGACAGTTCGTCGATGATCGCTTGATGCGTGGTAATCGGATCTGTCTTGCCGGAAACTACCATATAATACGGTTCCATTGGAACGATGGAACGTAAATTCAAACGATGGGATAAATTATGCTTAAGCAGCCGCTCTAAGGTGCGAAACTGCTTGCTGCCCGCCCACGGCAGGATGAAGAGTGAATCCCCTCCCGCAGGTATAATGATGCTGCTCAGTAGTCCACTCTCCCGGGCCAGTCTTCGAGCACGCTCCAGACGGTTCACTGCGCCTGCCGCCAGATAAGGGTAAATGGTGCTGCCCGCCAATACCTCTCTCATCTTCTGCATGACTTTGGTGTGGATGTCTCCTCCAGCACCTAGCCATAGCGTATCAACTTTACCCTTAGCTGATTTAACATAAAGTGCTTTATGCTTCGCATCCACTTCTTCGACCTTCCACAGCTTACCTGCTAAAGAGAAACAATAGCCTGGAGGCGGCACCGTTGTAATCGAACCGATTTCTTCCGAGCCATTATAAACAACATGCTCCTCATCATCTTTGAATACAGCGTAAAAACGGTAATTGTTCACAATCTTCTCGCCGCCCAGTCCAATGATGAGGCTTCCCTCCTCTGTACGCTGAATATGATCCGTCTCCAGAAGATACGTAAGAAATTGTTTATACTCATTCGTGGAAATCTCTCTAAAGGAGGGCAATGAAAGTACATGTCTAGCGAGCTCGGCCGGGGTGGCTTCCCCCATGCTTTTTAGCGTACTCATCGTCTGATGATACAGGACACCGACCGGCTTCTTTCGAACGGCCACGGGCTCCACCCACTTGTCCCGCAGATACAATTCGATGACAGCTATGGCACGAAGCAGTGTCCAAGGCATCCGGGCAGGAAGCTGCGCTTCTTCATCTTCTTCCTCAGGAATAAGGAACATCATCTCGGACGCTTGATCCTCTCTACGACCTGAGCGACCCAGGCGCTGAACGAAGCTGGAACTGCTGTATGGAGCTCCGAGCTGAATCACTCGTTCCAGTTCACCAAGATCAATGCCAAGCTCTAATGTAACCGTCGCGGCAGCAACCGCGGGTTCCTGCCCTGTCTTTAGAGCAGCTTCGGCCTCTTCTCGCAGCATGGCGGAAATGCTGCCATGATGGACGTGGAATACATCTCGCTGCTCCCGTTTGGCGGCAATCCGCCTAAGCTCCAGGGTAGTGAGTTCCGCGTCCGATCTGCTATTGGTGAATACGAGCGCCTTCTTCAGATGAGTCACGTCGTAAATATATTGATGATATGCCTGCTTAGCCAGCTCCAATTGCTCTGCCTGCTTCTCATCCCGGGCATCCGGCAGGGAGAAATGCTCAACAGACAACCTCAGCTTTCTCCCTCCTTGAGGAGAGATCACCTCGGTAGAATTTGTCGTCCCAGCGCCTAGCCATCCTGCAGCCGATTCATAATCGCTTAAGGTTGCAGACAGACCGATACGACGTGGCGAGCAGGAAGCCATCCGCTCTATTCTTGTCATCTGACTTAGAACCTGTATTCCACGATCGGCTCCCATGAAGGCGTGAACCTCATCGATGATAATGTATCTCAAATCATGAAAAAGGGCGGGAATTGCGTTTGGCCGATTCATAAGCAAGCCTTCTAATGATTCCGGCGTGATTTGCAACACACCTGAAGGCTTCTGCATCAGCTTGGTCTTCTCTGCCTGAGAGACATCCCCATGCCAATGCCACACCGGCACGTTGCCTTCCTTCAACAGATCGCTAATTCGCTCGAACTGGTCGTTAATCAGTGCCTTTAACGGTCCAATGTACAGTATACCTACTGATTCTGGAGGACGATTATGCAGCTCCGTTAGTGCAGGGAAAAACGCGGCTTCCGTCTTCCCTGAAGCCGTACCGGAAGCAATCAGCAAATGATTCGGTGTGTCAAAGATAACACGGCAGGCTTCCACTTGTGCTTCACGAAGGGTATCCCACCGCTTCTTGTATATAAATTCTTGAATGAAGGGAGCCAGACGTGTAAACGGATTGGGTGACCGGTTCAAGCTCATAGGTCAAACTCCGCGAGGAAGTCATCCAGAGCATCAGAAGGACGTTGTTCCTTTGAAGGCAGGGTTCTGGACCCAGATCCAGCACTATTTCCACTTTCCTGTCCACGATCCGTCAGCAGCTCATCAAAAGTCGTTTCCGGATGCTGATGCAGTGTGTGAAGCAGGTCCATAAAATCACGGACCACCTCCCGTGTCGTTAGCAGCTGTTCCGCTCCCAATCTGCCAACTGCAGCCTGCATAAAGGCAATTAGCTGCTCATTGGACAGCTCGGCTTCATATTGGAAATGCATCGCATGAATTTCACGCAATTTTTGCAGCAAGATAAGTATTTCTTCATTAGACAGCATCTCTAGCTTAAGAATAGGGGAAGTGTATGTCTTCAATACGCCTCCGCCATATCGTCCGTCGATTAGACGAGATCGCAGTGCTTCATAGCTGAACAGCCCTCTTCGCTCATCTTCAACAAACTGAGGCGTACCACCCATATATATACCTAAATGCTCCGCTTTTCCCTGCATCGTATCGTTAAACATCGTGAGCAGCTTCTCGTAGTTGCTGTGCCGGGATATACTGTTCGTAATTTTGTACAGATTCACACCCTCATCAATAAATAGCAGCAGACCCTTATAACCAATCTTGGAAATAAACTCGCTCCACAGCTTCATATAATCATACCAATTGTCATCATCTATAATGACAGATACGCTGAGCTCCTTGCGGGCTTCTGTTTTGGTCGCATACTCACCGCGCAGCCAGCGAAGTGAAGCGCCCTTAAGATCATCATCCCCCAGCTTGTAACCAGTCCAATAGGCAGCCAGTACTTTGGCAAAATCAAATCCGTGCACCAGGTTCTGCATTTCACCAGCGACAGCATAGATCCGGACCTCAACCTTCTGACTGATCGCAGGATCATCCGGCATTAGTCCGGAGCTTATCATCACATCCTGCTGGATCGCAGCGATCCATTTCTGCAGTATGGTCTCCAGCGCGCCGCCATCAGGACGGGTCCGGGTCGATAGATGAGTCATCAGTTCCCGATAAGTGGCAAGTCCCTGCCCTTTCGTACCGACCAGACGACGCTCCGGGGACAGATCCGCGTCAGCCACGACAAAATCACGGTCCATGGCATAATTGCGTATCATTTGAAGCAAGAAGCTCTTCCCACTCCCGTATCTTCCCGTAATTAAACGGAAGGCAGCGCCGCCTTCGGCAATATTGTCCATATCTCTTAAGATCGATTCGACCTCAGGTTTACGTCCAACGGCAATATGTTCAAGTCCGACTCTGGGTACTACTCCTGCAGTTAACGAGTTTACAAGCGCCGTCGTCAGACGTTTTGGTATTTTCATTGATTTCATTTTCGTTATTACCCCGTTTCATTCTCCGGAACATAGCTTGTCCATCATGCTCATATAATCTTCGACAATCGTCTCCTCATCAATGATCAAGTCACCGATATGCTCCATTGCGGCTTCATTAATCTCCTCGATCAGCACAGCGGGCATGGAGCCTGCTCTGCTGGCAGCAGCCTGCAGCGCTTGAGCACCATGGCTGTCCTTAAGTAAGAACAATATTTCGAGATGTGCATGCTGTAAGCTAGCAGCAAAATCTCGCCATTCTTCATCAAGCCCCTCCACGTTCCATACCAAGGCAGGCTGTACTTCCACTTGCGTCCCCATAATAATTGCTGATGATGCATTCACATCTGCATTCGTATCTGCTTCATGCTGAACAGGCCCAGATTCTAGCAGTGATACTGGCCATATTTCAGATTCAGCTATTTCAGGAGAACCCAACGGCGTTTCTTCTTCAGGCAGAGGTACGGGAGAATCAAAGTCCATTACCGTCTGAATAAGATGGTATGCTCCTGTCTCCTGGCCAAGCTTCGGGGAATGCGCTTGAGAGCGGGTGTGCTCCATCACTTTGATATCCCTGCACTGTGCAGTATGTGCTATACGGGAGGTATTCGCTTCCTCTTCTTCATTGGCTGCACCGATGATCAGCATATCTCTTACCTCATCTGATTCACGTGCTAAGCGCTCAAGCTTTCGCGAATTAATCTGGATTGCCGGCTGAACCGCCCGGGCTGTTTGAGCTTTGAGTGCCCTCATCTCTTTGACCAGGTATCGTGAGATGAGCTCTTCCACCTCTTTTTCAAGCTCAATCCCTCTTAACCGGCCCTTGAAGCCTTTTAATTCCCGCAGCTTATTCTCGGTAAACCGTACCAGCTGAGTGATATAAGCTCTTAAAGGCTTATGCTCGCTGATAGAAACAAAATCAACGGTTATCGTTCGACCATAGATGTCACTATCATACAGTGCACTCTTGAAGAGCGTCCGTTTCACACGCTGTGAACGAGGTTCATAACGATGGATCAGCCGGGTTCCATAGGTTCTGTACAAATATTGATCAACGAGAGCAATGACTTTAGGAGTGAACTTCGTCATCTCATATCGTCCGCTCTCAATATAAAATCTGCTTCGTTCAGGGTCATAATCCAGCATAACAAAAAGATTGTCCCAAGACAGCTCAATGGGCTCTGCGGTAAATCTCCGTCTCCATTCCAGCTCTTTCAGTTCATTCGACATGCTGCGAGGCAGTTTCTTACTCATGGGAGACGGGTCATATTCGAGCTGATGCAGCGTTGCAAAATCATAGAGCCATTCCCTCATGTAGTTGTCCAGCTTAAGGTGCTGTTTCCGATATGCCTGCCATACCTTATTTAGCTGCTCCCAGCCATCGGAAGGGTGAACCCAACCAATCCCGTTAATGAGCTCATATATATAAACAAACAGATAGGACAAATCCGTAATTGGATAAAGGCCGTTCCGCACTTCGGATCTCCAGTAAAAATACCATTGATATTGTTCAGGTCTCATCTGATCATAGGTCGGCCAGTAGCTGTGAAATGGAACAAACGGTACCTGCTCAGCAGTACGCGCAGCCAGCTCTTTGGCTGTATGTACAAATTGCTGCTCCCTGGATATATAACGAAAATCCTGCTCCCAGTTCACTTGCGGCATGGCGTTCTGTGGCGCATAGATCTGACGGATGGATTCATTATAAGGAACTTCCTGAACAGGCGGGCTATTGGGCTGAGTCTCTCTGTCATCCAGCATATTAGTGTTATAATCTATGGAATTTGCTTCACTTGGAGCAATGGGAACATCCCGTTCATTTCCTGTCAGATCAAATTCCGCAAACCGGATTCGATCGTTGTTACTCATAGGACATACCTCCCTCCATCACAAATTACATTATAACATTTCAAGGAAATGAGCATCTATCTTTACACAAAAAAGAAGAAGGATTCTTGGTACGAATCCTCCTTCTCATCAAAAGCGTTTATTTCAGTTCTGCACTTTGCTGTGCATCTCCTGTATACTCCACAAACTGGATTCTCTTCATCCCTCTGCGAATCCCTTTCGGAAGATAATAAGCGAGTGGAAATGCCAGCATGAAGGCAATCCCCCAAGATCGCATCCATATTAATAAGAAGGAATCGTGGAAGCCGTAATTGATAGACATCATGACAAATGACATCAGACATGACATTCCAAACGCCATAAAAAATGTAAAAATAATCGTTTCGTACTTTTTATTTATCTTCATTAAGCTTCTCTCCGTTGTTCTTTGTTCTTATGCATATCACGATGCTCAACCGCATAACGATGTATTTTATCAGTAACAATCCAATTCGTCAATTATGATATCCAGACGCTTATCGCTTCAGATCCTTTCTTTGACCGCTTGAATGAATGCTTCGGGATTCTCTTTGACCGTATAGGGGTATACTCCTTGCTGTGTATGCAGATATAACAGTCCATCCATCTCTCCAACCTTTTTGTAGGAAAGATCAAATACTTTCTCCAATGGAAACTCCCGATATTTCGTAACAATTTTATCAGAATACAGAATCAATTCACGTTCGTCCGCAATCGTCTCCATATGAATGCCTTCAATTTTACGTAACATTTTATAGTAGGCCTGTGTTGCAAGCCTCTCCATGATCTTCACTCCCTTATTTGAATGATAATGCTGCTTCAATTACCCAACCGTCGCGAGTCTTTTTTCATATGACTTCGGTTAGTATTCATGATAATCTGTTCTTACGGTTAAGTAAAATCTCCATAAGGAGTGATAAAATGAATCCCTTTTCACCAGAGCTGTTAAAAGACAAGGTCGTTATCGTTACTGGAGGTGCTACCGGCCTCGGCCAGGCAATGAGTGAGCTATTTGCAGAGCTAGGTGCAAAGCTCGCCATATGTGGAAGAAGACAAGCAGCGCTGGATCAAGCTGCTGAGGTATTTCGCTCCAAAGGTCAAGAAGTCTATGTACAATCATGTGATGTAAGAGATCCTGTTCAAGTGAGTGAATTTGTGAAAGCGGTTTATTCCCATTATGGAAGAGCTGATATTCTAGTCAACAATGCTGCCGGCAACTTCATAAGTCCGACCGAGCGACTATCACATCGAGCAGTAGATTCAATTCTTGGCATCGTGCTGCATGGTACTTTTTATATGACCCTTGAAGTCGGCAAAAAATGGATTGAGCTTAGTCACCCCGGAACGATGCTGAATATTGTTACTACTTATGCTTCAACAGGGTCGGGTTACGTAACCCCTTCTGCAGCAGCCAAGGCAGGGGTGCTTGCCCTTACTCGTTCACTCGCGGTTGAATGGGCGCCTTATGGAATCCGCCAAGTTGCTATTGCTCCGGGTTCTTTTCCAACGGACGGTGCAGATTCAAGACTCTCTCCTACACCGGAGCTCCAGCAGCAATTGCGTGAGCGCATCCCCTTTAAACGAGCCGGTAGCAAGGAGGAGCTAGCTCATTTGGCGGCCTTTCTTGTTTCGGACTATGCAGCCTTTATTAACGGTGAAGTTATAACGATTGATGGTGGCGAATGGCTGCAGGGAGCAGGACAGTTTAACGGTTTATCAGAAGTGACACACGAACAGTGGGATCAGCTTGCCAGCATGACACGCAAAGGTAAATAACGTAAGGGACACCTATATTGCTGGCTATAATCAACAATAATAGGTGTCCCTTATGTATCACTATGATTTGACGACTTCTCCCCCCATATAGATCGTGGAGCTGTATAGTCGTTTTGTTTGAACTATAGGCTTCGCTCCCGGCGTTGCAGCGATAGAATCTGCATGAGATGAATAGATGTGAATGGTGTCGCCATCATAAATAGCAATCTGTTCACGGCCATTACCCAGAAAATTAGCATGTCCCACATACCCATCTACCGGAAATGCCGCAACGACGTTCATATCACCGTCATAGAGAGTAGGAAATATACCGCCTCCACGTCTATAAGCTAGAATATAATCCATCCCGCTCTCATCCCAGCCGCTAATTGTATCAATAATGGTTAACCACCCGTCGGTTTGGCGGTGTTCTTTCCATATTTCTTGACCGTTTGCGTCCAGCATGAACATCCCATCCTTGCCTTTAACACCTGCTTTTCCATCCCCGCGAATGATTCGGTCCAGACCAGCAATCTGAAGCCCTGGCAGATCGTCTCGAAATCGTCCAAGCGCTATATGCTGGGATTCAATGGAATCCGCATATCTCCATACTTCTGTTCCATGCTTATCCATCATGACTGTTACACTGCCACCAATGACAATCTCTATTTCTCCGTCCCCGTTCACATCCCCTACCCATATACAGTCCGCATGATCCGACAAGTCCTGACAGCTCCATATGACGTTTCCTTCTGAATCCAGCATATCATATCCTGCCATGACTTCGTCTTTACCGTCGCCATTAATATCGTAAACCCATGGGAAGTGTCCAGGATTCCCTTGATGCGTCCACAGCAGTTCAAAATGTGAATTCAATGCCCATATCTGATGATAACGATCTTTGAGCAATAGATCAGTGGGCCGTTCATTCCCAGATAAATTCGCGATAATGATACAGTCATGCGCTTCCGGCGAGGGAAGATCGTAGGCCTGGTTGCTCTCTCCAGTAAGCCCGTCAATGACATGAAACTGGTCATTCATCACACACAGAACTTCCAATCGACCATCTCCATCCAGATCGTACACCTGCGCAGGATAATCGGAGCCCTGCGTTCCTGCCTGATCATCTGGAGTTCCTCTTTGCCAGAGCATTCTACCCTCCAGATCAAATACAGTAATACACTGCACCTGATGAGGGATATATCTCACATCTTGCCGGTTATCCGGCTGAATCATTACCATTTCTAATCTTCCATCGTTATTGAGATCCCCGAATAGCATTTTACAATTAGGGCCAGCCGAGCTTACATCGACTGTTGCAAGACAAACCGGATCAGAATGCTGAAGCATCATAAGTGGTCCTCCATATCAATGAGTGTAGTGAAGATAGGCGTTAATATTGAACAGCATACGGCATCATCGATTTTCCATCAATTGGACTTTTTTGTATACAAGATTTTTTGTATGGAATATATATCCTGTTCATGTTATATTCACTCTGTTCGTCAAAATTCGAGTATTTTTGCAACATCCTTAGGAGGCCACATGTTTAAACTTCGTACTGTTCTTGTTTTTGCGTTTACTGTAATCGTCATTATGCTAACATTCATTATGGGATTCATACTTAGTAGTCGAGCCGAGAGAAGCCTTCAAAGGGAGATTGGTCAATCTCTCGCGAACATAGCCTATCAGATGTCGGACAAGCTGGATAATTTTATGTGGTCAAGACAAGGTGAAGTAGAAATGCTGGCTGCAACATATACACTCGCTCAGAATAACGAGATTTCTGAGATACAAAATTTAATGGGACAGCTGCAAACGAGCTTCCCTTCCTTCTCATGGATAGGCTATATGAACGTGAACGGAGATGTAATGGCGGCGACAGATGGAATTCTGGTAGGGTCCAATATATCTGAACGCCCTGTCTTTAAGGAAGGAATCAAGGGGAAATTTATAGGAGATGTACACGATGCCGTTCTTCTGGCCAAGCTCCTGCCCAATCCTACCGGAGAACCGCTGCAATTCGTCGATATTAGTATGCCGGTAATGGACCGTAACGGTCAGGTCAAGGGAGTGCTCGCCGCCCATCTCAGCTGGGAATGGTCTAGAGAGGTAGAGCGCACAATATTAGAGCCTCAGCAGAATCATACGCAGGATATTGACCTGTTCATTGTTAGTAAGAATGAAAAGACGATTCTATTAGGCCCAGATGATATGGTGGGTCGTCAACTAGACATCCAATTGATTCAAAATGTGCAAAACGGTGAAGATTCGTGGGAAATCGAAGAATGGCCGGATGGAAAAACTTATCTGACCGGCTATGCATATGGTGATGGTTATTTGAATTATGAGGGACTGGGCTGGTCCGTACTCGTCAGACAGCCTGAAGCCACTGCCTTTATCGATCTTAAGGAACTGACAAGACAGTTTATTCTAGCAGGTATTACCGCCTCACTTATCTTTGCTGCGATTGGCTGGTTATTGTCAGAACGAATTACGAAGCCGATCCGGGGAATTACCAATGCGGCTAATCAGCTAAGACAAGGTAAAGATGTTAAGATCCCCGTATATAAAAGTTTCTCAGATATGCATATTCTCTCCTTATCTCTACGCAGTCTGGTGGATACGCTGGTTCGGACAGAAACAGCATTAGGGAATATGAAGAATCAAGCTCATCGGGATCAACTGACAGGCTTACCTAATCGGGCAGCGCTGGAGATCTATCTGGAGAACACCATCAAGGATCTGGATATGCACCAAGAGGCTTTATCTTTTATGTATTTGGATTTGGACGGATTCAAGCATGTAAACGATACTTTGGGACACCAGACTGGAGATATTCTATTACAGAAAGTGGCAAACCGCTTGAGAGAAGCCATACCAGAACAAGATACCGTTGTCCGCTTAGGTGGAGATGAATTTCTAATTATCTTGCGCTCCGAGAAGAATGAAGCGATGGAGTCGGCTCGCACGATTTCTTATCGTATGATTGAATCAATCAACAGTCCTTTTATTATTGACCTCAATCATGTAACGATCGGCTGCAGTATTGGTGTATCCTTCTATCCGATTCATGATAGTGATGTAGGCAGTATAATCCGGCTTGCAGACGAATGTCTGTATCAATCCAAGCAATCGGGAAAAAATCGGGTTACCTTCTATCACCAAGAAGAAATCCGTTAATTAACTTTATAGCTATGCAAAGAACCCGGCTTTCGCCGGGTTCTTTAGGCATCCAATTAGTTTGTGTTCTACATTTCTTTTGTCGCGGGATCATTAACTTCTTCAATCATTTAAATAGTGCTCAATTCCAATCTGCATCGGCCGATGCGTTGCTTGTTGATTAATAATGAGAGATTTGAGAGTATGCTTATCTTCCTTCGACATCTCCATAAATTCTGCACCGTATCTATACTCTGTATCCAGCTTTTGATGATGTCTGATGATCGCATTAAGCTTGAATTTCCCGTCGAGATTGACACGGACGACATCCTTCTCCTGAATGGGTATCGGACTTTCGATTGAAAACAGCAAGCCTCCCAAGCTGATATTCTTAATATCGCAGTGCAGACCTTGCTCAAATACATAAGGACTTGAGGATGCTTGCGGTAACAAAGACTCTAGGCATGAGTTCAAGTACCTGACCGGAATGCGGATATCCTTCCGTCTATTCAGCAGCTTTTTCTGCAAATCAGGTGGTAGAATGCATAGAATCCGCTGCAGGTAGCTTGCGATGGGATAAGTATCAAACACAATTAACCCTTCAGCCGAGTAGATCGTGATCCCCACCGAATTACCTAAAGGAATAGGGATGTTCTCCTCCACCTCAAACATCACTTCAAATACATCGCCTTCTATATAAGAGATTCGACCTCCGACCGAGCGGAGCTTACTCCGTACAACGACGACACAGTCTATTAATGAGGCTTCGTTAATTTTATCTATGCTCATCATGTATTCCTCCTGAAATATTAAAAAGCTGCATTGAAAATACATCGTTGTGTGTTTTTGGAAAAATGATGATCAGCATTATTATATAAGAATATCAGAAATTTGAAATGTTGTTTTTTAAATATGCGTAAATTCTCAGTTGCAAGATTGATCGGTTAGTTATCATTTATTCGGATGATAATGTGCTGGAGAGGGGATTGTTTACTGGTGTTGGAGACCCAATCTTTGGTCAAGGAATGACCGTTGGTGCGATAACAGCAAGATGAGTATGATCTCTGCAACTGCGGGCATTAGCAGCGGATTGCTATACTATTATTTTAAATCGAAAGACGAGTTGTTCACGTCGCTTGTTCAAGAGGCCATGTTCGAAACGGAGGTGGCGATCCGCAGCATCTATGAGCTGCCAGGCACACCTATCCAGAAACTCAGGGCGTTGACTACGGAGATTCTTGATGGAAAGCGGAGCCCCTTACTTCATGCTAGTCCACCAAGCGCGGACGTCTGGAGGTGTTCCCGAGCAGGTCAAGCAGCTTCTGGAGCAATATTCGATGAATACGTATATTGAAGCCCTCTTACGGGGTAGAGGATTACAGGATGCCGAAGGTAGATATGCTGCTGAAATTAATAAGCCCTCTTTAGAACTTCGGTTAGCATTTAAAAGTGAACGGAGATTTATAAATTCAGAAATCCGCCTTATTGAAAGGCTTTAAATTTTGAATACACAAAAAAGAAACAGGACTCTTTTAAAGGTCCTGTTTTAAACAATAAATTAGTTTATATGGAGTTACAGTATACTTCCTCTGAAATTATGTTGGGAAAGAAAGAATATTAAAGTTCGTATTATTTGCTGATACAGAGGTTACATTTGTACTTGCAGTGAGGAATCCTCTTACACTGTACGTACTTGTTGCTGTTGTAGGGGCTGTATCTACATAGGTATTCGCGATCGTAAAACGCTGAATTCCCGCTGTTCCACCGCTCCTTATTACGATCTGAGTATTTATCAGTGTTGCATCTCTATACAATCTAAATTCCATTTGAACAGACCAATCGGCTGTCGTGTCTACTTCTGCAGACAGTGTATAATCTAATTTTAGAGGAAGTCCCGCTGCAGTATCCTGTGTAACACTCGCAAGCGTGACTTCCGTTGCTGCTGGCATCGCAGTAGCTGCCGGAACATTTGCAAAAGCCAGCACAGGTGAGGCGGCAGTAGCTCCTGTTGCACCAGTCAGGCCAGTTGCGCCCACTGCTCCTGCGTCACCCGTTACTCCTGTTGGTCCAGTCGCACCTACTGCTCCTGTCTCTCCAGTGGCTCCCGTTGAACCTGTTGCACCTACTGCTCCGGCTTCGCCAGTGGCTCCCGTCGGGCCGGTTGCACCTGTTGCCCCCGTTGGACCGGTCGCACCCACTGCTCCTGTCTCACCCGTTGCTCCCGTTGGACCGGTCGCACCTGCTACTCCTGCGTCACCCGTTGCTCCCGTTGGACCCGTCGCACCTGCTACTCCTGCGTCACCAGTGGCTCCCGTCGGGCCGGTCACACCCACTGCTCCGGCTTCACCCGTTGCTCCCGTTGGACCTGTCGCACCTACTGCTCCTGCGTCACCCGTTGCTCCCGTTGGACCGGTCGCACCTGCTACTCCTGCGCCACCAGTGGCTCCCGTCGGGCCGGTTACACCTACTGCTCCTGCGTCACCCGTTGCTCCTGTTGGACCTGTCGCACCCACTGCTCCGGCTTCACCGGTAGCTCCCGTCGGGCCGGTCACACCCACTGCTCCGGCTTCACCCGTTGCTCCCGTTGGACCTGTCGCACCTACTGCTCCTGCGTCACCCGTTGCTCCCGTTGGACCGGTCGCACCTGCTACTCCTGCGTCACCAGTGGCTCCCGTTGGACCGGTCGCACCCACTGCTCCGACTTCACCCGTTGCTCCCGTTGGACCTGTCGCACCTACTGCTCCTGCGTCACCCGTTGCTCCCGTTGGACCGGTCGCACCTGCTACTCCTGCGTCACCAGTGGCTCCCGTTGGACCGGTCGCACCCACTGCTCCGACTTCGCCCGTTGCTCCCGTTGGACCTGTCGCACCTACTGTTCCGGCTTCGCCCGTTACTCCCGTTGGTCCCGTCGCACCTGCTACTCCTGTGTCTCCAGTGGCTCCTATTGCTCCCGTCGGGCCGGTTGCGCCTACTGCTCCGGCTTCACCCGTTGCTCCCGTTGGACCTGTCGCACCTACTGCTCCTGCGTCACCCGTTGCTCCCGTTGGACCGGTCGCACCTGCTACTCCTGCGTCACCAGTGGCTCCCGTTGGACCGGTCGCACCCACTGCTCCGACTTCGCCCGTTGCTCCCGTTGGACCTGTCGCACCTACTGTTCCGGCTTCGCCCGTTACTCCCGTTGGTCCCGTCGCACCTGCTACTCCTGTGTCTCCAGTGGCTCCTATTGCTCCCGTCGGGCCGGTTGCGCCTACTGCTCCGGCTTCACCCGTTGCTCCCGTTGGGCCCGTCGCACCCACTGCTCCTGCGTCACCAGTGGCTCCTGTTGGTCCGGTCGTACCTACTGCTCCGGCTTCACCAGTGGCTCCCGTTGGACCTGTCGCACCCACTGCTCCTGCGTCACCCGTTGCTCCCGTTGGGCCGGTTGCACCTACTGCTCCGACTTCGCCAGTGGCTCCCGTTGGACCCGTCGCACCCACTGCTCCTGCGTCACCCGTTGCCCCCGTTGAGCCGGTTGCACCTACTGCTCCTGCGTCACCCGTTGCTCCTGTTGGTCCGGTCGCACCGTCTGCTCCCACGTCACCGGTTGCCCCCGTTGGACCTGTCGCACCCACTGCTCCTGCGTCACCCGTTGCCCCCGTTGGGCCGGTTGCGCCTACTGCTCCGGCTTCACCAGTTGCTCCCGTTGGACCGGTTGCACCGGTTACCCCTGTCGGACCGGTCGGACCCGCTACTCCTGCGTCACCGGTTACTCCTGTTGTACCGGTCGAACCGGTTACGCCTGCTTCTCCGGTTACTCCCGTCGGTCCCGTCGGACCCGTTGCACCTTCCGCCCCAGTGGCCCCAGTGGCTCCGGTAGAACCACCTGGAGGCCCTTCTGGTCCCGTAATTCCTGTTGCTCCAGTGGCTCCAGTGGCTCCGGTGGCTCCAACTCCTCCTGCATTTGCTCCAAGAAGCTCAGAAGAGACGATCCGGTGGGGTGCTGCCAAATTTCCAGCCGCGTCTTTGCCCCATACAGATAACTCTATTGAATCCTCTGCAAGACCGCTTGTAAGAAATTCAAACTCAAATCCGTCCAGGTTGGCGAAATAGGTTCTGTTGATCACACCATTAGGTCCAATACTTAAGGAATCCAACACATATAATGTTCGAGCAGCATCCAATACATATCCCTGAACCGTTACAATTCCGCTATTGACGGTATCCCGGTTTTCAATAGATATCGTAATCTGCTGTGTAATTCTGGCTCCATTTACCGCATTGTTCTCAATAGGTCCAGTTGAGTAATTAGCCATATTACCAATCTCCCTCAATTTTGAAGTGCTTTGTTAGTTATACCCCTCACTTCTTACAATTCCGAAGACACCAACCGATACGCGCTCACGAGCTGACCTGATGCATCTTTTCCCCACACAGATATTTCGATCGCATCATTATCTAGTGCAGACACTTCAAACTCATAACCTTCGACATTGGCTTGATAAGTGTTTGTATATACCGCATTTGGATCGAGATTAAAGAACTCAGCCACGTAATTTGTTCTTACTTGATCCAATACATATCCTTGTATTGAGATCGAAGCATTTTGAGTCAGCGATTTATTAATAATTTTGACTGTAACCATATGGACCGGCCGAAGGCCGTTTACCGCATTATTCAAAATAGGCCCCGTAGTGACAAGCAATTACTGTTCCCTCCTTCATGAACTGTCTTATTCTAATAGATCAGGAACCATCTTTATCAACATATGATGTCGTTGCTCAATGAATGTCATGAATCCTGTCGAGTTAACCACTTATTTGGGTGATATTCGAACATTTCATATCCATATGTTTAAGTTTTATGTCGTGTGTGAACATATAAGGGTATGCTGTTGTTTAGAAGACAGATGAAAAAGGTTTGTTTATTGTCAAGTGAATTATTTGTGATATATGATTACTAATGAATTTCGCTTGAAAACGCTATTATCATCTATATGAATCATTCGTATTACCATTCGTAGCTCTTATCAAGAGCATATAGTTTCCAATTCACCATTTTGATAAAAGTATGAAATTGATTTATATAGATGAACATCCCGTATATTTTACTTACAAAAGGAGAATGGAACATGAATAAACGTTTTGATTCAAAAGTTGTATTGATTACTGGAGCAGGCTCTGGATTAGGACAAGCTGCAGCCCTTGAAATCGCTAAGGAAGGTGCAAAGCTGTCACTCGTTGACCTCAATGAAACTGCACTTGGGGACACTAAAAAATTGATTATTGAAGCAGCACCTGAAGCAGAGATTCTTCTTCTCACTGCCGATGTATCCGATGAGCAAGCTGTACAGAAATATGTAGACGATACGGTACAAAAATTCGGCCGTATTGATGGCTTCTACAACAATGCAGGGATCGAAGGTACCCAGGCTCCTACAGCAGAATACAACAGCAAAGTGTTTGATAAAGTCATTGACATTAACCTTAAAGGTGTCTTCTATGGCATGAAATATGTCCTTCCTGTAATGAAAGAGCAGCAATCCGGCGCAATCGTGAACGTAGCATCCGTTGGCGGGATTCGCGGAGTTCTGAATCAGGCTGCTTATGTTGCAAGTAAACACGCAGTGTCCGGTATGACGAAGAATGCAGCAATCGAGTACGGTCAGTACAACTTAAGCATCAATGCCATTGCACCCGGCGCGATCATGACAGCAATGGTGGTTGGTTCCCTGAAGCAGATTGGCGGAGAAGACGGATGGGAAGAAGCAGGTAAGCAATTTGTCAGCGTAAATCCGAAAAAACGTTTCGGTAAACCAGAAGAAGTAGGCCGTCTCGTTGCGTTTCTGCTGTCTGGAGAATCCGAATTTATTAACGGTGTCGTTATTCCAATTGATGGTGGACAGTCGAACCAATACTAGTCAATCTCAAGACATCAAAAGGACCCCTGCTAGGGGCCCTTTTCTATTATTCCCTTAACCTTCAACATAAAAAAAGCGAATACCCATAAGGGATTCGCTTTCTCCACAATTAGCTATACTCTACTCTTAACTCGAACTAAACTGTCGCCTTCTCGCCAATGTGGAGGGAATAATGAAGCTGTTCAATATCTTCATATATGGCTGGGAACTTGGAAAGCCAAGGTATATTCATTTCTGCGGGTTCTTTTTTATCCTTAATGGATTGTGCGAGCATTGCGAAGTAACGCTGGAACTCTAATCTATCCTCATCTGATATCGCTTCGCTTTCATATTTGTTTGCTGCTGCCAGCAGAACATATCCCAAATGCAGACAATCTGCCACTGCCGGCCACAATACGGCGATTTGGGAGCTTTTTTTGATGGACTCAGCAAAGGCATCATCATAAACCAATCTTAATTGAATCAGCGCATTACGTAAGTCTTGCTCTTGGACCTGCTTATCATGAACAGGATCAGCATTCAATATTGCAAGCAGCATTTCACCTTCTTTTTGTACTGCATTGGACAATGTTTCTGGCAGTTTCCTTGATGCCCTTGTTCTCCAGAGCAGCAATGAACCCACGATAGCGATGACACTTCCGATGATAATATCTACAATGCGGGCCGATATAAAATATCCTGCGGTTAATGCGGGCTGAATGGTTGTACCGATCAGCAAAGTGCTTGGTGTCAGGAATAATACTGCCAGTGCATAGTTTCTTCCGTAAATAAGCTCCACAATGAATTGAAATATCATAAGGGTGAGTGGTATTACTATTCCAAGTGGCTCATACCACAGCACAGCAGTACCAATCAATATTCCAATCATCGTACCAGCCGAACGCTGCAGACCACGATATACCGTGCCGATATAGGTGCCTCCTGCCATCACAGCTGCACTTGACAAGGGAACCCAGTAAGAGCGATCGAAATGAAAGCCATAGGCGATTGCCGCTGCAACGAGCAGCACCAGACCATATCGTAGTGAAGTATACAGAATCGTTGAATCGGGTTTGAACGCATTACGAAGCAAGACCAGAATAGGAACCTTGGTATCACCTGCTGCCTCAGTATCTCCACCCAGATGAACGGCATCTCTAGTTATGATGTCATAAGCTGCTTGAATTTGATCATGCAAATTGCGTAACGAATATTCGGATTCCTCTTCCAGGGAAACGACAAATCGGACATCTGTATCTCTTGTATGGATGGCATTGCTTAGCGTTTGTAGAGCATGGGCCAGCTCATCCTCAGCCGTATTTTTGCTATCCAAGGAGACATCGATGATGGACAAAAATATTTCACTTGCTTGAAGATTTAATCTCTTTAATTTGTCTAAGTACTGATTATTTCTCGCACCGATGACTTTACCATTCGATAATGTACGATCTGCCTGTTTCATTAGTGAGGCACTTTGATGCTGAAGGTCTGTGAATCGTTCTGTCCCAATAGCTGACAGCAGCTTGGACAAGCTCTCATATACAGCAGACACTGATTTGTTCTCTGGACCGTAGGGGACGATCAAATAACCAAACATCCCCACAATCCAAGCGAACAGACCGCCCAGCAGAACACATAGAGCGTTTAACGGCAATGTACTAGGGTCATGCGGCATGGACGTTCCGACAGAATATGCGAGGACGAAAAACATACCTCCTGGGCCAGTTATCTGAAAAAGATTGAATATAAAGACCGTTAAGGCGCCAACAAGACCAAACATGAAGACCATTAATGCCACACTGTAGGAGCATAAGGCCCCTAGTGTTAGAGCAGCAGTCAAACCAAGGGCTACCCAAAATAAACGAACCGCACGCTGAGCATAGGTTTCATTCGATACATACAAAAAAGTAAAACCGCCGATGGATGCCAATATTCCAAGATCCGGATTTCCACTTAGAAACCCTAATAAGGAAGGTACCCCTACACTTAAGGCTGATCCAATTCCTCTAAACCAATTCAAAGGAATAGGCTTGATTGTAAATGCCTCCCTGTATTTCTTTACCGCTGGAATGCTGTGTTGTACACGGCGTCTGTCAGCGGATTTTTGGTAGTTATTGATATTATGATTTTTGTGATTATTCATACTTGTTACCTCTATTTCCAACTAATTTATTGCATGAATGGCTGCATTTTCTTCAATCTTGAACAATACCTTGTTGAACACTGCCAGTTCTTCCTGCGGTATTCCCTCAAGAACCTTGCTGAATACCTGCTCGAGGTGTTCATATACTTCATTTCTTAATTTGACGCCTTGATCTGTAATGAATATGAGATAGGATCTCCGGTCCTCATCGTTTGTTTTACGTGCAATTAGCCCTTCTCTTTCCAGTATGTCCAATATTTTGGCCAAGGTTGCCGGATCTTTATCTGAGATTACAGCAAGCTCTTTTTGCGTAATACCTTCAAACTCGAACACTCTCTTCACTACAGTCCATTGCTCGGGTGTTATCGAATAGCTTCTTAGATATCCGGTAAGGAACCGAAGCACCGCTCGGCTAGTTCTTGTTATCGCATATCCATATTTCTCTTCATTGCCTGCAGCCCTCATCACTCTACCTCCATAATTGTTATACAAATTATATGTATACAAATTAATTTTATCCCTATGTTTGTCTTTTTTCAAGTTTTTCTGAAAATCACTTGTTAATTAAATCAATTTCATATACCCAGAAGATATGAGATTGTTTAAGCTTTTACAAAAAAAAGAACCCGCTATCTCTATCTCAGCAGGTTTGGCAGTAACATAGATATCTATTCATTGGATCTTTCGATACAGCTTCTCACGCTTGTCAATTGTTTCATACTTGTGACTATGACTATTAAACAGCATGGATTCCTTATCTCCCAACACAAGAAATCCAAGCATGGCTAGACTGTCATGAAGGAGTTGATGCACCCGATTCTGCAGCTCCCGATTGAAGTATATCAGTACATTTCGGCAGAAGACTACATTAAATTCATTAAACGATTGGTCCGTGACCAGATTATGCCGTGCATATACAATGTTCTTCAGCAGTGATGAATTGAAAATAACGGAATCCTTGCGGGCCATGTAATAATCCGAGAAATCTCTTGTACCGCCTGAACGAATATAATTGTAGGTGTTTACTTTCATATTTCTCAAGGGATATATGCCCATCTGAGCCTTTTCAAGTGCATCCTCATCAATATCTGTTGCATAGATCCTGGCCCTGTCGTATAATCCTTCTTCCTGAAGCAGGATAGCCATCGACAATACCTCTTCGCCGGTTGAGCAGCCTGCATGCCATATTCGAATATGAGGATACGTTCTTAAATAAGGGATGATATTTTTGCGAAACGAATAAAACATATCCGGGTCACGAAACATTTCCGTCACTCCAACGACAAAATAGCGAAACAGCTGCTGCATCCGGTCAGGGTAATGGAGTACTTGAGGGATCAGAGCCGAGATCGACTCTTCGCCTATAGACTGCATTCCGTACCTAATTCTTCTATATATCGAATCATAAGCATAATTCCGAAAATCATAACCATACATCCGATAAATAGCCTGGAGAAGCAGCTCTACTTCTATTTTCTCAAGCTCCTCCTTATCATGACCTGCCAGAGGCGCAAGCTGCGTATATTCTCCACGATCAGAAATCATCCTCAGCCTCCTTTACGTATAGAGCCACACCTTTAATAAAGAAAGCAATTTCTCAACATAAATCGGCTTGTTAATATAGTCAACTAGAAGAATTCGCTTCCCATCAAAATTGGTCTGATTGCTGTACAGCTTCTTCAATATATTACGGCGATCATCCGGTAGATTCTCTTCAACTCGATGTAGAATCTGTTTGGTTTGCGTTTCTAATTTTCTGCTTCTGTCATTATGATACTGTTACTTAATTGGAACAAGGTGGCCGTCTAGTATGCGTCGGGCCGTCGACTCATCCGTAACGAGCATATTAATGTACTTGCCCCGCAAGGAAGCGAGTATGCACTCGATTTTGTGCAGACCAAAGGCCATGCCGACAACCGTCTTGGCCTTTTTCAACTGTTCGAGCCCAAGTCCAATGACTCTGCAGTTAATGGAATGTTTCGCGATTGATCCGTCTCGTGCGATAAACACGGAGTTAATGTCTGCAACCGCGTTCATGGATTTCAGTTCAGATAACGTCTGCTCATTGAGGTATCCTGACCGTTCCATTGTGGACATAGAAAATGGATTTCCGATACCGACCAGTGCTAAATCGATTTGTTCCGCCTCTCGCAAAACCGCAGCAATGTTAGCCATGCTAACAATCTGTTCACGCAGTTCTTCGGTCTCTACCACAGCAGGGGCATATAAGCTCTCGCACGAGACTCCCATTTTCTTGGATAGCTCATATGCGATCTGATTGGAGTGCATTTCATTGCGATAATTTCCCGTTCCGCCGACAAGCGGAATGATTTTGACGTTTTCCTTTTTCTCTAACGGAAATTCTCTAACCATATGATACAACGTGTTGCCCCAGGAAACGCCTACACGATCCCCGTTTTTGATCAACCTTTGCACAAATTGGGCAGCCGCCCTTCCAACCGCACTTGACACCAATTCCTTGTTTAAATCTTTGGTTGGAACCACCAGAACTTGTTTCAAATGAAATGCTTGCTCAAGCTCTTTTTCCAGATTCGAAATTTCACGATCGTCATCATGAATAACAATTTCTATGATTCCTTCGTCCTTAGCCCGTTGCAGCATTTTGGAGATGACCGGTCTTGATACCCCCAGCTTCTCTGCAATCTTTTCTTGCGTCCAAGATTCGTAATAATACAATTTGCATACTCTGACTACATTTTTTCGCTCGTCTATATTCACATACAAGTCCGCCTTTTGCTTTATAGTGCGTACACATGTCTCAATATAAAATGGCGTTTACGCCCGAGTCAAGTTAGGAACATATTCCCAAATTATTTTTACACAAGTTTGACATTCATCTGATATCCGAGTAATAAAGCGTCCTTACAATGAGAACTGTCCAGAACATTTGTAACAACGCAGAACATTTGTAATTGACTTCAGATTAAGACAGACCGAGGTGCAAAAGATGAATGTAAAGATTTTGGATTATTGGGGAGGCTACCCTGCAGCAGGCGGGGCAACAGCGTGATATCTGGTAACCACCGACGAAGGACAAATTTTATTGGATTGTGGCAGCGGCGTAATGAGCAAGCTCCCTTCCGAAACCAGGGTAGAAGCGTTATCCGGCGTGATTCTGTCTCACTTGCATTATGATCACATGGCAGATCTTGGCGTTCTTCAATATGCGGCAGCAGGTGCCATTCGCAACGGTCGCATGAAAGAGAAACTGAAGCTTTATGCCCCAGATGCTCCTGTTGACATACTGCACAGCTTATTCAGCGAACATACCAAAGTGATTCCGATCGATCCTTCCACCAAAGTCCGGCTTGCAGGAGCGGATATCGAATTCGTGCATGTCGAACATACGATTACTTGTTATGCAATCAAGATCTCTTACAAATGCAAGGTGCTGGTGTATTCAGGTGATACCTCCTATTGTGATGCCTTGATTGAGCTCGCCCGTGACGCAGACATTTTCCTGTGTGAAGCAACGATCTGCGAGGGAAGCGTGCACACCACTGGCCAAGGACACATGAATGCGCTGCAGGCAGGTATGATTGCCGGACAAGCCAATGTGAAACAGCTCGTACTGGTGCATCTGCCCGGCGACGGAAATCTGGAATTCATGCGTGATGAAGCAAGTCGAACCTTTCATGGACCGGTGGACATTCCTGAGCCACTGCGCATGTATACCATATGATCCATCCTATAGGAAGGAATGGTTATAGTTGCATAGATTGCTTGCTCTTGATTTGGATGGGACCATGTTGAATTCGAACAAAATCATTACGCCAGAAACGCGAAACTCCATCCAGCAATTAATGGCGGATGAAGTAGCTGTCACTATCGCTTCCGGGCGGTTTCCCGCTTCGGTATGGCTACATGCGAGGGAAATACCATTGAATTTTCCCTTAGTGGCATTGAATGGTGCGGTAACCGTTGATGCAGAGACCTGCCAAATGATTGAAGGATTCCCCCTGGATACAGCATCCCTTTTATACATACTGAATGTAATTGAGGAAGAAAGCGCCTACGTTCATTTCTACGGCTACAATGTCCTATTTGTACGGCAAATCAACGATACGAATCGGAACTGGGCATTGAATAATGTTGTCGTGCGACCAGAACTGCCATGGACGGAAGATCATTACAAAGAACAAACCGAACTGATCCGGTTGGTCGAAGTCGGTTCCGATTTCAAATCGTTCGTAAACAGCATGCCTGGCATGATCTACAAAGCGGCCGTCATTTGCACAAACCTTGCCGCCCGCGATCGAATATATAACCAACTTAAAGCGTCGGCTATGTACCAATGTACCAAAACAGGAAGCTTGAGATTTGACGTGAACGCGGTCGGTATCAGCAAGCGCGGTGCGCTTGAGCATCTGTTCCGCGAGCAAGGCATCGATCGACAAGAGGTAGCCGCCGCAGGAGATTACGACAATGATCTGGACATGCTTCAATGGGCCGGATTGGGTATTGCAATGGGCAATGCTGAGCCTCATGTCAAAGCGAGCGCAGACGTCATTACAGGAACGAATGAACAAGACGGCGTCGCCATGGCGATCCGCAATTATCTGCTTAAATATCCATTCCATAACATTGGTTGCACAATAAATTTATCGAAATATAAGACGACGCCACAAGTGGCTAATAAAGGAGAGAACTTTCGTGATTCCATTCAAAAAGTCATTACTTCTGCCCGTTCTGACAGGTATGGTCGTATTTAGCGGTTGCTCTACACAAGGACAAGGCACTTCAGAAATGAACAACGTTAACGCCGAAGCAAATGCAATATCGGGGAAGTTGTCTTTCTATACCTCTCAGCCTGAAGAGGATGCTACGAAGCTGATCTCCGCTTTTAACGATAAATATCCGGACGTAGAGGTCAGCGTCTTCCGCTCCGGGACAGAAGAAGTCACCGCCAAAATCCAGGCCGAACGCCAGGCTGGCAAAACACAAGCTGACGTCTTACTGCTCGCCGACGCGGTAACCTTTGAAAACCTGAAGCAAGAAGACCTTCTACTTTCGTATAAATCTCCTGAACTAAGCGAAATCCCTGCCGATCTTGTCGATCCTGATGGCATGTATGCGGGAACCAAGGTCATGGCTACCGTACTAGCGACCAATACGCAAAAAGTGGCCTCCCCACCGACGTCGTGGAATGTACTGACTGCGGCAGACAGCAAAGACGCATCGATTATGCCAAGCCCGCTCTATTCTGGAGCAGCAGCGTACAACATTGGCGTATTCAGCCGCACAGATGGATTCGGTTGGGATTTTCTTCAGCAAACTAAGAATAATGGTATATCCGTTATCAAAGGAAACGGCGCTGTCATGAAAGCTGTAGCCAGCGGCGAAAAATCATACGGTGTTGTTGTGGATTATCTCGTCGCACGTGAAAAGGCCAAAGGCTCCCCGGTTGAATTGACCTATCCAGAAGAAGGCGTGCCGATCATAACCGAGCCGGTTGGGATCATGAAAGATGCGGCCAATGTGCCAGCTGCAGAAGCCTTCGTTGATTTTATCTTATCTGAAGAAGGACAACAATTGTCGGCAGAGATCGGTTATTCCCCGATCCGGGAAGGTATCGCCCCGCCTGAAGGACTCAAGAGCGTCTCCGAAATGAAGATTTTGTCCGGTGACCCGGTTAAACTTGCCGCTGATCGTGAAGCGGACAAGCAACAATTCATTCAAGTATTCGGTGAGTAATGATTGGAGCGGTTAGATATGGAAAAATCGAAGACGAGCACCATCTTGTGGCAAGGCGGAAAAGGGCGTAAGCCCTTCTCCGCCTTGCTTGGCCAGCTTCGCTGGAGTCACTTGGGCGCTTTGCTTGGTGGCGCTGCTATACTTATCTTTTTTGTCTATCCCATCCTGAAATTAATTTTGCTTAGTTTTCAGGGCGAACATGGTTGGACGCTGTCTCATTACGGCGAAATCTTGCAGCAAGGGCGCTTTTGGACGACCATCCGCAATACCTTGTATATCGTAGTCGGATCTACCTTGTTCGCACTTGTGCTTGGCATAGCGCTGGCTTGGGTCGTTGCCTATACGGATATCCGAAATAAATCGGCGTTACATATGGGCATCATGCTTTGCTTCATTTTGCCTTCTTATGTACTGACATTGTCCTGGTCTTCTTTTACTGGATCCCAAGGCTGGCTTGCCAGTTTACTTCAATGGATCCACCCAGACCTGGCCCCGTGGAGCATGTACAGCTTGGGCGGCATCATTTTCGTCATGGCCATTCATCATTTTCCACTGGTTTACATGTTCACGCTGGATGTACTGCGAAAGATCCCGCGTGACCTGGAGTGGGCTGCCAGAGCGGGTGGAGCCAGCAGGTTCGAAGTGTTTCGTAAAATTACGCTTCCGCTTGCCCTTCCTGGTTTGACCGCTGGGGGTTTATTGGTTTTTCTGGCTTCGCTCGACAATTTCGGCATTCCGGCGTTTCTGGGCACGCCAGTAAATATTTCGGTGCTTAGCACGCTGATTTACGAGGAAGTTATCGGATTTGGACCATCCGCCTTTGCCCGTGGTGCCTCTCTCTCCGTTTTACTGGGCGCGGCCGCAGTGGTGGGCAGTTTGTTACAATGGGTTCTTTTACGCAAAAGCCACGCTTCGGATACGATGCAACCCGACCTTACACCGAGATACACTTTGGGACGCATGCGCAAACCGCTGACTTGGGTCATTTGGACAGGTTTGCTCTTAATCACCATCGTTCCTCTTGCTTCAATGATTTCAATGTCTTTGAAAAGAGCCTATGGTTTGGGTCTAACGCGTGCCAACATGACATTGGACAATTATCGGTACATCCTTTTTGAAAATGAGCGTGTATTGCAGTCCATCCAAAACAGCTTGGTGCTGTCCCTGCTTACGATGCTGATCTGCCTGGTCATCGGCTCTGGATTCGCTTATATAAGGGTTCGCAGGCCAAATGCTTTCAACAAAACAGCTGAACTTGCTACTGCAGTTCCCTATACCTTACCAGGCATCGTCTTTGCTCTCTCCATCATCTTAGTTTGGATGGAACCGATCCCCGGTTGGAATCCGGGCATCTACGGCTCCATGTCAATCCTGTTTATTGCGTATATTTGCAGATTCTTGATTTTGCAAATTCGTTCCAGCGTTGCGTCGTTCATGCAGCTGGATTCCTCAATGGAAGAGGCTGCTCGGATTTCTGGTGCTGGGTTTTGGTGTAAATGGATTGCAGTTTTGCTGCCATTACTGTTGCCGAGCATGTTAACAGGGGGCATGCTGGTCTTTTTAACCGCACTGACCGAACTTACCGTGTCCGCCCTGCTGTATTCCTCCGGATCTCAGACCATTGGCGTAACTATCTTCAGTTTTGAACAAGCAGGGGACACCCTGTATTCTACCGCATTGTCCAGTCTGATCGTTGCACTCATGGCAGCAGGAGGCATCATTCTGTTGCTCGTTCAGCGCTGGGCCTCACACAAGGGAGTGAAGAAATCATGAGCATCCAGATTAAACAGGTAAGCAAATTCTTCGGCAACTTTCAAGCACTGCACACGATTGATTTAACGATTGCGGATGGAGAATTCGTGGCCATCCTTGGGCCATCAGGCTGTGGAAAAACGACTCTACTGCGCATTTTGGCTGGATTCGAGCAGCCCACCAGCGGTGAAGTATCGATGGACGGCAACGTTGTAGCCGGGGCAGGCACACTGCTCCCTCCAGAAAAACGTCGGATCGGCATGGTCTTCCAATCTTTTGCACTCTGGCCCCACATGAACGTAGCTGAACATGTCCGGTTCCCGATCCGAACGCATAAGTCCACCCCGCCACATATCAAAAACAATGAGCAGTCCCGTATTCAAGAAGTACTAAATATTTCTGGATTATCTCATCTGGCGAATCGCATGCCCCACGAACTATCTGGGGGACAAAAACAACGGGTTGCGATAGCAAGAGCCATCGCACCTGAGCCGTCGCTACTGCTAATGGACGAACCACTTAGTAGCCTGGATGCCATGCTGCGCATGGACATGCGGCGTGAAATCCAGCAAGTCCATCGCAATACCCGATCTGCCATTGTTTATGTTACGCATGATCAAGGCGAGGCCCTTGCCATGGCTGACCGCATCATCGTCATGAAAGATGGTCGGATTGAGCAGGCAGGTACGCCGCGAGATATCTATTTAAGACCTCAGACTGAGTTTGTAGCGAAATTTGTATCGAAATCCAACTTAGTCACCGGTCACTGGGAAGCGAACCGATTTATGCCGAAAGGCAGCGAGAACGTGTCTTGGTCCGGGATCAACGTTGCCGACTACTTCAAAGTGAACGGCATCTATCCTGTCAGACCAGACCAGTTTCAATTGCAACCGCACCTGCAGCCGGGCATCGGCGGTAAAATCGTGAATGTGCAGTTCCAGGGAAAAGAGTTTCATTATGACATTCAAAGCGAGGCCGGCCGGTGGGAGGTTATCTCCCCGCTGCCCTTCTCCATGAACGAACAAGTCAGCCTGAACTTATCATCCTTCGGCGGTGAAGGAGCATGACAACCTTGAAGCGGTGCGAAAGTTGGCCTCCCTACGTGACATTAAGTGCAGATCGGGATGGCATAAGGCATGGCCTGCAGTGGACGGGACTCATTTATATCGCAAAGAATTCATTTGAAGCAAGAGGCAAAAACCTTCTGGATAGTTGATCCAGAAGGTTTTGGTAATGTTCAAACTACCGAACGGGCCTTAAAAATACTATTTCAACAGATTTTCTTTATGAAGCTGGTCAAAAATAAGCTGTGTAACTGCTGACACTTGTTTCCGATCTGCATAATTCAACCATTTTAACTGCTCGATCTCAGATTCAGGACTTAAGACACCTTCGTACTCTGCCATGTAGCAGGTCATCATCACTTGAATTCCTTCCGATTTGCCATGTGCTGGAGCTTCGAACGTACCGTATAATTCAATACGGTCCTTAAGTATTTCGACAGATAACTCTTCTCTAATTTCACGAATTAACGTTTCTTCATCAGTCTCACCTGATTCTCTTTTGCCGCCTGGTAAATAATAAGTATCCTTGCCTCTACTGCGAGCACCCAAGATTTGTCCATTAAGCAAGTGAATCCATGCAATCTTATCTATTGTAGTTGTCATTTACTTGAACACCTTTCCAAATCCGCTTTGGGAGCGAGCTAATAAGTCATCCCATGTCCCTTCCGGCTGTGCCGGAGACAAAACTTCTTGGGATACAACTCCATGATATCCGATTAGTGCCAAGCTGTTCAAATAGCCGGACAAATCGATGACACCTTCCCCTGGATATGTCCGGTCATTATCAAGAAGCTGTTCTACCGGGAGATCATAGGCATCGTTTATGTGTACATGAACGATTTGATTTTCTTTGAGCCGGAGCAGATCATTCGGAGTCAAGCCTGTCGTATGACAATGGTAAAAGTCAACAAGAAGCCCTACATTGGACATCCCCATCGCATCGATCATCTCCAGCGTTTCTTCTGCAGTCCAAATAAATGGATGCTTCCATGCGGTTCTCAAATGATGAGGCCCAACAAATTCAAGACCGAGGCGTATGCCGTATGCCCCTAGCACTTCAGCGCATAATCTTAGTCGAGAGATGCTTCTAGCCATGAATGAAGCCGCTTTCTCATCTGTGGACGGTAAAATATATGTAGTACAAGCCTTGCAGCCAAGCTGTTCAGCACAAGCAGCCGATAGGGTAAGACCCTCTAATCCTTGCTTAAACTGTTCATCTGTGCCGCGCCATTCTACGTCGAGACCTATAGATCCAATGATCATGCCATGATCCTTTAGAAGCTGCTGCGCTCTTTCCAGCCCATTCTTATCAACGAGCTGCTTGGCATCCAGATCAACGGCTTCAAAGCCATATTCTGCCGCTTTTTGTATGAACAAGACATCATCAATTGGACCAATACCTGCTTTCGTCAGCCCTTTTTTCACGTTCACTTCACCCTTTCTAGCTTGGATAAGTATAAGATAAGGAGATTTCTTATATCTATCCTACATCAAATCCCAGAACTACAAAAGGGATTGAAAGGAATGGCGAATTACATCGCCTCTGCTGATAATACCTGCAAGTACTCCATTACGATGAACTGGCAGCTTCTTGATTTGTTTTTTTCCAAGAATCGACGCTATGATCTCAATATCTTCATTCCAGGATACGGTTATCACTTTCTTCTTACATATGGACATCACATTCAATTTCATAATTTGTTTGACGCGATCTTCATATTCCTCATAATTCAAATTGACGGAATATGTATATATAAACATATCATCCTTCTTGCCTATATAACGCATAATGTCTCCATCACTTATGTAACCAACAATTTCATTACGTTCATTCACTACCGGAAGACCACTGATCCGATGATCGATAAATCTCTGAATGACCTGTTCAACATTGTCACTTTCCTTCACTTTATATACGGGGCTGATCATAATTTCATGCGCCTTCATCTTCCGGCCTCCTTCTCAAGCAGATTTTCACATCGTAAATAAGTCTAACATTATTATTCTTATTCTTTATAATATACTCTTGCTACAAAAAAGGCGTAATTGTTCACACCGAAATCAATAGATCCTACCACCTCCGAAGTGAGACACTTCTCTTATTCTAATAACCATCTGATATAAGAAAAGTTATAGTATCTGATTTAATGTGAAGTTTCTAGGTAAATTCGATCTTTCTATTTTGAATTTTTCATATGTTGAAAATATATAATTTAATGTGGGATGGGTTTCATTTTAGAGTTTGCAGAAGATTCTTTCTGGTTAGACTTATTCATTGGCATCATTTCTGTGATAAATCAACTACTTCAATTGGGCGCATATCCGACGGTTTGTTTCATGCCTTCAGCTGGTTTGCTGCCATCGGAGGGTTATTTCGGCTTCACTCATCATATTTCACAGGCAGAAACTGGGGCTATGCTTATGTATTATGGAGGAGACGTGGTTGATGTTCTCCTCTTCACTATACGATGTTATGGTTGGTACAAATCCGTTAGCCCGAGAGCCTTTATATCAAAGACAGGAAAGGCACAGATATCATAAACTCTTTAGTTCCTCCAGTATATATTCCTTGCGTTCTTCTACATAATTACGTATAGTATCAGGTTCAGAATAAAACATGCTTATCGGCCATTTAAAATATGGATCTAATGGAACTTCATCTTCAATACGCTGATAAATGGGATTTACCAGGTTCATTATTTGCTTCTTCGTAAATGAATGAACTAGCTGCTTCTTCAGCATTTTCTTATACTCATTTCGAAACACTCGGTAAGCTAATATTTTTCCGGTCAACGTGTTGTAGCCTTTAATTCTGACCAAATCGACGTCCACTTTGTTTCCATAACAATTTCTACCCCAGCTGCCCTCGTAATCCCATGGAATAATTCGATATTTCTTTAATTTCCTATTTTCATACCAAGTATAGTTCTGATGAAAACCATCATAATTTCCGGTAAGCACTGCACCAACAAGCCAGCGCAGGTAAAGATTTACATCGACTCGGCTGTTAATATATCGAAACAAGTCCATTTTGGACTTCGTGTTTAATTTTTGGATAAATGTTATTAACCTCATTTTATCCGCATCTGTTCCCTTTATCATGCTGTATCCTCGAAGTTCTCCTCTACTGTGAAGAATCGAAACTGAATCCGCCGAAAATCCTGCATTATCATTAATTGCATAAAAGATACTTTGTACAGACAAATTCCTCTTTCGAAAAAAAGGAGTTTTAACTCCCTCGAGCCGTAAATATATCCCTTTATATTCACCATTCAGATATAAATGACAATGAAGGGATGAAGGTGCGGGAACACCTATAGATTCAAAAAAACGAAATGATAAGGCATTACGAATCAAAGAAGGATCGTCAAACTCTGCATTAAAATGATAAGTTCTACTTCTCGTACGAATTTCGTATGATTTTTTCTCATACTCCCTGGTATGTCCTCCCCGATACCTTACTCGAATCGGCAGCTGCTTATGATCTACATTCATCTGACCACTGACAAAGCGGTTTGACCATATATCCGCCTTTAACTCCTCATGCTCTTTATCGGGGATGGTAATGCGATATATAGGAAGTGCCATTGTTCTCCGCCTTTCACTTGAAACAAGTCGTTATATCTAGGCATATAACATTTATCATATTCAGGAAAATGCTCTAGGTTACAGATATCTCAAGCAACGCAAGCAATCTAATATGACGGTAAGTTACCCCAGATGTACAGATATCACGAACCATTATCTATTAAATATGGCATCAATTTGATAGATAAGCGCCGTTTTTACGACATAAATGTATGTTTGGCTAGTCCCCTTCTATATGAAATTACATACTATTAAATTACAGATAGACTTGAATGACAAATGAAGGGGAGTATTCCTACATCCGCTCTTCTAGTCTATTAATTTATGTAATGGAAGGGGAAATTTTCAATGGCTCTTTATGATCAAGGAATGAGAGGTCTCATAGGAAAGGGCGTAAAGATTAATCGTGGCGGTCCTGATGCTATCGAAGGTACGTTAATGGATGTTAGATATGACCACATGGTTATAAACACCAAGAATGGCCTGGTCTATGTGAAAGACTCTCATATTAAAAGCATCACAGATACAGGACGTACTAGTGGAGTTGCAAGAAACCTGGCTACCCCAATCTTTGCTAACACTTTCCTCGGTGTCATGGAAGCACTTCGTTTTCAACAGATACAAATTAACCGTGGCGGTCCTGAAAAATTAGAAGGTGTTCTTGCAGATGCGAATCAAAACCAATTGATTCTGACGATGAAAAACCAAGAAATCGTCAGAATCCCACTATATCATATTAAATCTGTATCTGCTTTACGTAGCGGGAATAGTGGAAATAACAATTCTTCCCAAGGAAATCAAGGACAAAACAATCAAAGTGGCGGAAACAGCCAGCAAGCGGCTAATCAGTCTCGTGGCCAGCAAGGTGCAAACCAATCTCGTGGTAATCAATCTCGTGGCCAACAAGGTGCAAACCAATCTCGCGGTAATCAATCTCGTGGCAACCAGCAAGGTGCAAACCAATCTCGCGGTAATCAGTCTCGTGGTCAACAAGGAGCACACCAATCTCGCGGTAATCAATCTCGTGGCCAACAAGGAGCACACCAATCTCGCGGTAATCAATCTCGTGGCCAACAAGGTGCACACCAATCTCGCGGTAATAAATCGAAGGGTTCTAACAACAAACGATCGTACAACAAATAAAATGCACTGAATTTCTTCTATAATATAAGCTTATTAAGATACCCTACACCTTGGAGGTGACCTACTCGAACTATATATATCTCAGCACTGACCATAGGGTTATTGATTACTTCAACGCAGTGCAGCTCTAGTACCTTATAATATCAGTTACCTCCTCCCTAACAACATTTCATCAAATAAAGGAATGCTATCTCACACATCAAATTAGGTTAAACGCTTCGAAAGGAGGTATATCGTGCAAGTTATCGATTCTTGGTTAGGCAAGCAAATTGAGCTCAGTATTTCAGGGTGCAAGAACCTTATTCAAGGAGAAGTTATTGATGTTGGCAATGATATTGTTGTACTATATGGGGATTTTCGCTATGTTTATGTTCCGTTACATCACCTTCAGTATTTAAGACTATCAGATAACAGTTCAACGGTTACTGAAGAACCACCGGATCCTTCCTTAGATCACAGTAACATCTCATACCGAAAAATATTAATGCATGCCAGAGGAATCTTCAGTGAAATATCAGTAGGGGACAAGGCACTACATGGATATGTGACCAGTATTATGAATGATTATTTTGTATTCTATTCTCCTCTACACCGATCTGTCTATGTTTCTGTGGAGCATGTAAAATACATTATCCCTTACCCGCCAAATGTCAGGCCATTCTCTTTAAGCCAGGAGTATTTTCCTATACAACCTACTTCAATGTCCCTATCAAGAACCCTGGATCAGCAGCTCAAGAAGCTGAAGGGTGAGCTGGTTACTATCAATTTGCAAGATAGTCCTCATAGAGCTGGCTTGCTCAAAGCAATAGACAATAATCTTATGGAGATTGTAGAAGCGGCCGGCTCCTCAATTATCATGCATACGGATCATATCAAGACCATTCATCTACCATAATATGAAGCTAACTGTTTGACTCCTGCACAAGTGATCGTATAACAAAACAGCTCGTTGCTCAACTTGAGAACGGGCTCCTTGTACTACTAGCTCCGAGTGGATACGCAGCTGATAAAGTGTATCTATCGGTTTTGAATTGACAGGTAACTAATCGAATGAAGTTTCAATTATTAGGAGGTGATATGGTTGATGGAATTCATTATTATTTTAATCTCGGGCTGTGGATTATATTTCTTGTTAGCACCACCCAAGATAGAATCCTTGGAATCTTCATCAGAAGAACCAATGAAGGAAAAAATTGCCCTGATCAGTGTTATGGCTGCGGAGAAATCTGATGTGTAAACTCCCATGCTAATCCGACCAAAAAGGGGTGATAAACTTGCTCGGTTCAGCAACTGTTACAATTACCATCGCTGCTTTTATTTTTTCAATGGTGCTGATTATATGGCGTCCAAAAGGCTTAAATGAAGCAATCCCCGCTTCTATTGGTGCTCTGCTGGTCGTCTTGAGCGGAAGTGTAACTTATTTAGATTTGTTTACAATCACGACCACCATTAGCAGTGCGGCTATAACTATTCTTGCTACCATTGTAATGGCGATTATCTTAGAAAGCTTCGGTTTCTTCAACTGGGCGGCAGAAGGCCTTGCAGCAAGAGCTAGGGGCTCAGGGGTTCGATTGTTCTGGTATGTAAATCTGCTATGTTTTCTAATGACACTTTTTTTCAACAATGATGGAAGCATTCTGATAACGACCCCCATTCTATTGATCCTATTGAAACGTCTCGGTTTTAAGAACCACGAAAAAATACCTTATCTACTATCCGGTGCACTCATCGCAACAGCTTCAAGTGCTCCTATCGGCGTAAGCAATATTGTGAATCTAATAGCTCTTGAGATTGTTGATATGGATCTATATATGCACACTCTTATGATGTTTGTGCCAGCCTCACTTGGTCTGCTCCTGCTCGTAACTCTTCTCTTCTTCGTTTTCAGGAAGGAACTTCCTAAAGAATTTAAACACAGTGGGATTGGGAAACACCCGCTGGGTCCAAAAATGGAGTATAGCTCCATAGAAAAGCGAAATAAACTGATGATTAATGTCCTACTGTTTGTATTTATGGTACGTATTAGTTTATTTGTTGCTTCTTATGTCGGAATACCAATCGAAATGGTCGCCGTACTTGGTTCTGTCATTCTATTAACCTGGCGATGGTTTGTATTGAAGATAACACCTAAGGATTTGATAAGAAAGACTCCGTGGCATATCCTCGTCTTTGCCTTTGCCATGTATGTCATCATATTTGGTCTTCATAATATTGGACTTACCCATCTATTGATTCGATTTATAGAGCCTATTGTTGCAGCTGATTTGCTTAACGCCAGTCTATGGATGGGCGGACTGCTCTCATTGTTGTCTATTATGTTTAACAATCATCCGGCATTAATGGTAGGAACGATGGCACTCACGGAAATGAGTCTTGATCCGCTTACACTTAAGATTGCTTATCTGGCCAGTGTAATTGGAAGCGACATAGGTGCTCTCATTCTTCCTATGGGAACCCTAGCATCGTTAATATGGCTTCATATCCTTAAACAGCATCACGTTAAGGTTAAATGGAAGGATTATATCAGAGTCACCCTCCTAACGATTCCAATAACTTTAGTGGTTACACTGGTCTTGTTAGCCGTTTGGGTACAGTGGTTATACTGATATTTGAGTAAACTTACCGTTTTAAAGCCAACATTGAATGATTAAACTCATAGAGAGCATTGAAATTCGGCAGCTTGTAGATACTAATCCTGGTGAATCCACAATCTGTATTGAATCTTCATTGCTCTTCACACATATTTAGACTAAGCCACAAATATTTTGTATCCAAAAAATCCGCTCCTAGCATGTGTATATGAACACTCTTTTCTAGCAATCTATGAATATCTTAATTTATAGAAAGGAGCAGGTATACTCATGAAAAATATAAAAACCGTTATCAGCATTCTTGGCAGTGCTGGAGGCGTTTCCAGAGCTATATTATCTATACTAGAGAAGAGCTACAGCGATACCAATGATCCTATCCATTCCTATATACACCAATGTCAAATTCATTTAATAGATTTGCAGCAGAAAGACAAGGCATACTATGCATCCTTCATGCCGCAGCTGCTGATTCATGCTACACTCCATCAGTTCGATTTAACCGATTTGGACAAGTTCCAGGAACACTTAGATGTAACCGGTACTACACATGCGATTGATGTTTCTTGGGCGGATTCGGTTGATATGCTAAATTGCTGCCAGGCTAGAGGGGTAGCATATATCAATACCGCATTGGAAAGTCCGGTCATTGACGAACTGGAAATTCTGAACGGTTATACGCTGCTTGAACGATACAAGCAGTTCATGGAAGGCTTGAGCACCATCTCTCCCTACAAGGCCATTATTGGTTCTGGAATGAATCCTGGCGTAGTTCAATGGATGGCTATCCGATTGATCCAGGAAACACCGGATATTAAACCGCTTGCTTGTTACATTGTGGAGCATGATAATACCATGTATCTTGATCCATCCCATATTAAAGAACAGACGATTTATTCTACTTGGTCTCCGGAATGTTTTCTAGATGAAGCACTTATCAATTATCCATTGTATATGAAATACAAGTTTCCAATAACGATGCATGCTCCTGTTTATGAGCTGGAATTTAAGGTGAGGTTAGGAGCCAAACAGTTTTATGGCTCGCTAATGGCTCACGAAGAGGTACTCACCTTAGGAAAAGAATTCGATATGGAAACGGGTTTCATATATCGGGTCAGCGATTACGTTATCGATACGATTCGTAATAACTTGGAAAATGCGGATGATCTGTGGGATTGGGAACATGTAGTACTGGACCCTGCTGATGGTGAACTTGGCGGTGAGGATTTAGTCGGAGTTCTGCTCGTATATCCAGACAAGGAACGGTATATGTATAACGTACTAAGCAGTAAGGAGATCTATCCTATCTATCATACGAATGCCACTTATTTTCAAGTCGCTTGCGGTATTTACGGTGCCTTGTGTACACTCCTTAAGGATGACCTTCCGAATGGAATATACTTTATTGATGAGCTTCTTCTAAGCACTGAAAGTCTTTACGGTCAATATTTGACTTATTATATGGAGAATTTTGTGACGGGAGAAAATACATCCACAGATGGTCTTCTCCTTGATCGAATGAGAAAATTTAGACCTTAGTGTTTTGCAGTCATATTTCCAGGTCAGTATTTAATTATTACCATAGTATTACTTGGTTGCATTTAAGTTGTTAGCTGTTTAGTAAAGAGCATTGACATTCGGCAGCTTGTAGATGTCGTTTCTTTTCTAGATGACTAACAAGCTGACTAGAATCATCAATGCTCTTCGCTTTATGTTCCTTCTGCTCTCCAAACTTGATCAGCAGTTCAATTAATGCTCATTCGACTCCGCTGTCACTGTATTCTCTACTTACATTGATTTCAAGATTTACTTTATCATTTTCTCTTGAAGCAATTGAATCGCCTGGTATAGTCGTTCCTTCGGCACCTCACCGTAACGATCCCCAATACTAATCTCTGTCTTGCATTCCTGATCATGAACTTCTCGCAGGAACGAAATTAGGCCGACTCCTGTTTTTGTATAAATATCGATTAATATGGTCTCCAGCTCGCGAGCAGACATATGAAAATGAAGATGAAACATGTTTGTCACCGGGACCTGTGGTACGGCTCTAACTCCTGTGCACTGATTGAACAATTCGGCCAATTCCTTCGCCCGGTTATAATATTCCGTCATTCGATCTATCCGTTTATTGAAATAATAATCGCTGCTCAGAATGTAAGGATATAACCCGATCAAGTCTCCGCCATGCCGTCTCTTCCATACTTTGGATAGTGTCGTGAAATTTTCAGGTCCTGCTAATATCGCACCTGCAATACCGCCAATTCCTTTGTAAAAAGATACATAAACACTATCAAACAGCGCACATATTTCAGCAGCTGGCCTTCCATAATAAGGAATTGTTTCGAACAATCGAGCACCATCGAGGTGCAGTCGAATTCCCTGTTCTTTACAATAGGTTGAGATTTCCATGAGCTCCTCAAACGCTGGAAGCTGACCTCCAATCTCACGTTGCGGCAGTTCTAACAGCAAGCATGCCACTTCTCCTCCTAGTTGCTTGACATCCTGCAATCGAATAAGACGATTCTCTTCTCCGAGAAGTAGAGGCTCCAAGTGATGCAGCTCTTTGAGGCCATCTTCCTCATGAATCTCTAAATGACTAAGTGGATGATACGCGACTATTTTGCTGTCCTTCTCATCTGACCATATCCGCATAGCGATCTGCTGTGCCATCGTACCACTTGGAAAGAACACTGCCGATTCTTTACCTAACAAATCAGCAATTTTACGTTCAAAATCTTCAATCACTTTTCCTGTCCCATAGCGGTCTCCCGCTATATCCCCATCCATATGCTCAAATGCATCCTTTAACATCTGAATATTCCATCTACCATTACCTAAAATGGGATATTCACTCTTGTTGTATGCTTCTGATAGTGTCATATTGTTGTACTGTTCCATCTCTCGTCCTCCAGTAGTAGAAATATCGAAATCATCAAGCTCTGTGATCTAAACATATCATAAGAACGGTCGCGGAGTGAAATAGATTCAACTCTATTAAAAATAGATACCAGCGTAATCCAAATCTTCAAAAATTGCATAAAATACTATTAAAACCAGCAAAGGAGGTGTGGATGCATGAACTACGAAAGCGGAAACCACGGCTTCACCATCGGAGGAATCCTCGTATTATTCATTTTGCTGGTCATTATCGCTAAAACTTTCAAATGGTATTGATCTAGAGCATCTCATAGCATTTCATAAAATAGAAAAGAGTCTTAACTAGAAACGTGTTCTAGCTAAGACTCTTTTTAGATGCTCGGTATCCAATAACGCCAAACAGCCACCGATCCTTTGTACTCTAGGATCGGTGGCTGTTTGTTAATTCAAGTTGACTGAATCATTTTCATACTACCGTTAGTTGCTTTTTGTTAAGTTATGAAACTAATTCAACTATTCTTTTTTCTCTGGCAGCGGTGTAAAGAGCAGATTAACAGGCAAATTACTTCCTGGTGCTGCGGTCAACAGAATTTCTACTTTTTGGCTGTAGTCACCTGTACGGTATAATATCGCCTGCTCATTAGGTGCGCTGACCTGTCCAGCAGAATAGATCGCCGTAATATTTCCGTTCACCATCGCATACCCGGAATATTTGCCTCCACGCGGATTGAAGGAGATCAGGGTATTGGCAGCTACGTTATCGAATGTCATTTTGTACAGTACACCGAAGTTACCCGTGTTGGATGCTTCAACACCAAGCATAGGATCTGTGCCCGCAAGATTTGGATCGTCCTGATTATCCCCTAGAGCCAAACGCTGCGCTGTATCTCCAACATACTCAGAATAACGAATGACACGAGTCGAATTCGGATAAGTTCCTCGGTTATGCACACCATCGCGATCGAGAACTGGCAGCTCACTGAGCACTGTAAGCGGATCAAGCTTCTCATCAATCATAACGACATTGTACTCAATCGGATAATCGCTGTGCATATCGGAGAACAACGAGATGACATCTCCTTGCTTCATTCTCGTCTTACTGAGTTCTGTCATCACCAGCTTGCTCTCTCCTGGTTCCAGCGTCAGCATCGATTGTTTGGAGCCATTCTGCATGGATTCGAAATAATTGTAAACGGATTTCTTACCCGCTGCTGTTGCGATACCTGTCGGGCCAGCAAAACCAAGGTTCTCTGTCGTAATTGTGGCCTTAGTGGCATTCTTGTTCGTCGCCACTACATACATCTTCACGTTCTTGCCCACATTGTTAACATGGTGAATCATAAAGCGGGTGTCGCCCACAGAGGTTTCTTTATATACGATTCCTTCGCTGTTAACGGTTTCGGGACTGTTACTGCGAATGAGTGTGCTAGGCTCATCATAATATGAGTAGTTGATTTTTGGCAGAGCAGGCACATTAGATCCGTCAAATGAGAATTTCTCGCCAGGAGGCAGAAGCAGCTTGTTAAAGTCATCTGCCGAATAGAGTGTTTCCCCAGTGATAATAATCGTCTTCTCATAGGAAGACGTCAATCCTTTATTGTCCGTTACCGTGAGGCTGATTGTTTTGGGTCCCGGTGTGAAATGCGCATAGGCTTTATTATTCCAATCATGCTTCACAATTTGACCGTCATCCGTACTCTGGTCCGTAATTGTAATGAATTCGCCCATTCGATATTCATCCTTATCCGTCGTGAACATAGCAACCGGCGGCAGATTAGGCTGGATTACGGTTATCGTCTGGCTGTAAGGATCACTCCAGGTACCGTTCTCGTCTTGTACCATGTATGTAATGGTGTACTCGCCTGCCTCAGCATAAATATCCTGTCTTCCTTCCCAGCGTTCGTTAACAATCTCAAGTCCTGAAGGTGAAATCGCTTCCGTCACATAATTGAGTGTAGTTTGGCCTGCATAAATTTCCTTCTCCTGAATTGTGAACCTGGCAACAGGCTTAACCGACACATCCATAATGATACGCTTGCCCACATTGTCTACTTTGTAAGATATATTAAGTGCTTGAGTAATCGCTGTCAGCGGTACCATGAAGGTATTCTTCGTTTGGAAGGATGTGCCTTTCATCGTCTTCGAAACTCCATTAACCGTATACTTGCTGCTGTCGGTTTTGAAACGCAGTTCGTTGGTTCCACTCGTGATAATAGTCTCTTTGGTTCTCTTGTCATAAGTCACCTTATATCCAACACGGTCAACAAGCGCACGAATCGGAACATACGAAACGCCCTTCTTGACTTGCATTGGCTGAGGTGCGTTATATACTTGACCGCCTTGCTCCATCTTCGTGCTGTTAAAGTGCAGTATCAGCTCATTAGCGGAAGCCGCAGGTACAGGTTCGTTCGTAACCGTATTGTCGATTACTTCTGCAGGCGGCCCAGACTCCTCACCTGTTTCAGTCCCAGAAGCTGCGTTTGGTAATGGTGCTGACTCATCCGTATCGGCAGAACTGTTATTTTCAAGTTCCCCTTGAGCACCTTGTTGATCAGTTATGGCAGCTTCGTTTCCAGACTCTTGAGATGTCAGACTCTGCTCGAGAACTTCGCTCACGTCCGATTCTTGTGGAGCATTAATAACGTTGGATTGTGCACTAACCGGGATAGCTGAAGCGATCTGTGACAAGGCCAAGACGGTTAGCATGGATAGTTTCTTCAGTTTCATTCTTTGACTCCTTCTGTTCTATTTTTCTATTCTCCTCTAAAATTCATAGTATTAGACGCTCTGTAACGGAAAAAGTTTCTAATTTTATTCTATATAATTCTAATTCCCACTATAATATCCTGACCTGTCTGATTCATATAGGTAAGTAAGGTTGGATGCAGGCACTCTAGCAATTGGTAAAGATTAGATGTCTGCACTATAATTTAATAGAAGAGATAACAAATAGAGAGGAGTAAACAATGCTATCCCATCTCAAGAAAATAGACTGGACGATTGTTATCATTTTATGCTTTTTTATGATCACGAGCATTCTTCTCATTCACAGCGGCATTCAGTCTGATCCGATCATGGCCGGCTCTGACAAGACAATGCTGCTCTATTATATCCTTGGATTTGTCGTACTCTTTGGGACGGCGTTTGTTAATTACAGGCTGTTCATTAAATATCATTGGATTCTGTTTGCCGCAGGCTTATTGCTCCTTCTCTATATCGCTTTTTACGGAGACGTCCTTAATGGTGCCAAAGGCTGGATCAACTTAGGCCCTGTCAGTGTACAGCCGGCAGAAATATTTAAATTTATATTGATTCTTAGTCTTGCCGCGATTGTTGCAGCCAAGCAGCGTGAGCTCTTATTCTGGAAAGACGTTGTTCCGATTTCTCTCCTCACCTTTGTTCCCTTCGCATTCGTTATGGTGCAGAATGATATGGGAAACGCACTCTGCTATGTTGTTATTCTGCTGGGTATTCTATGGATAGGCAATATGAAAAATATGCATACCCTATTGATTATGCTGCTCATCGCCTTGCTCGTGTATGGAGGAATCAAATCGTATATCGGTTTTCATGATGAAATTACCAGCTTCTTGACGAATATAGACAAAGAGCATTGGCTGGATCGCTTTGATGCTTGGCTCCTTCCCGATGAAGCGAGCAAGGATGCCACCTACCATACCAACAATGCTAAGCTGGCTATTGCCTCAGGCGGACTATTTGGCAAGGGCTTCCTTCAAGGTGCATACATTCAGTCAGGCTTTGTCCCCTACACCTATTCCGACTCCATTATCGTAGTAGCCGCAGAGGAGTTTGGATTTATTGGTGTATCGGTTATTTTATTTCTGTACTTCATTATCGTTCACAGACTCATTACTATTGCGCTGGAGTGTAAACGCACGGAAGGTCCGATTATCATTGTGGGAATCGTATCCATGCTGCTCTATCAAATATTTGAGAATATTGGGATGTTTATCGGTTTGATGCCGCTGACAGGAATTACTCTGCCTTTTCTCAGCTTCGGAGGATCTTCATTGCTTATTAATATGGCCTGCATGGGTGTAGTATTGAGCATTCGGCTATACGATGAAGAACCTGAGGATCTATTTATGAATCCTCACTCTTCTTATCTCATGGAGCAGAAGGAACGCTCATTATAAGTAATAAAAAAAGGAACTCTATCTGATATTCTCAGGAAGAGTTCCTTGCACATCCTACATGCTTACTCGTCATGGTTGTTCATCGTTTTCCGCACTTCTTTAAAGGTCCTTGCTGCATAAATCCCTACAAATACAAGACCAATTAGTATAGGTACAACCCCAATAAATTGATCTCTCCCTGTTAACGTCATGACGAGCAGGCCCACCAGTACAAAGCCGATACCTACATATTTGTTCCATTTATTGTTACGCATTCTGTCAGCTCCACAGTCAATGTTGTTCATTCACTGCAATAATACCATATTTTCACGTTAATGCTCTATTCATTACACTGTAATATGCCAGCTTTGGCTGATGCTGCTCATCGAACAGGAAGGGCCAGTTCTTACGCCCTCTCACCGGAAAATCATCCAGCCAAGTGTAATCATCTGCTGCTCCCCAGAACGTAACCGAGCTGATTACATCCTTGTACTCTCGCAGCAGCCCAAATATTGATTCATAGCGCTGTGCCTGCAGCTCAAGCATTTCCTCCGTCGGCGCTAAGAGATCCGTTCTTCGATCATCGAATTTGAACATGGATACATCCAGCTCGGTCAGCTGTAATTGAACACCAAGACTTGCATATTTCTCAATCGCCTCACGAATTTCATTCAGCGACGGATCGTATAAATTCCAGTGTGCCTGCAGTCCTACACCATGAATTGGAGCTCCTTGATCGAGCAAGGTTCTGACCAGCTTATAAATCTTGTCTCGTTTAACCGGATTGGACTCATTGTAATCGTTATAGAACAAGAGTGCATCGGGATCGGCCGCATGAGCGAACTCGAAGGCCTTGGCTATGAATTCGGCTCCAGCAATCGTCAGCCACTTGGATGGCCGGAGCCATTCATCTTCATGATCAGATATCGCCTCGTTAACAACATCCCAAGCATAGATATCATTTTTATATCGCTTGACTACGGTATCAATGTGAGATTGTAATCTGCTATAGAGCAATTCTTTGCTGCATAATCCTCCACGGTTATCCTCAAATAGCCAATCGGTCGTTTGGTTATGCCATACAAGTGTATGTCCCCGAAGCTTCATCCGATGCTCCCGAGCGTAACTCACAATTTGATCCGCCGCCTCAAAGGTATAGGTATCCTCTGATGGATGGACACTTTCAAATTTCATTTCATTTTCCGCTGTCAAACTGTTGTAGTGATGAGCAAGCAGCTCCTTCTGATGAATAATTGTTCTGGGATTAACGGCTGCGCCGATCAAGAAATGCTCAGAGAATGCTTCCTTTAAGGATGGTGTGCTTGTGATATCATTAGGGTTCATCGCCTTCATTCCTCCTGTTTGGTTAAGCGTCTTCATTGCACATACACTGAGTATATCATCCTTTTACTCCACCAAGGGTCATCCCTTTCACAAAATACTTTTGAAGGAAAGGGTAGACAAGTATAATAGGTACACTTGCTACGATGGTCATCGTAGCCCGGATGGAAGTAGGTGTAACTTGATTTGCTCCTGCCTCTGAATTCGAGAATTGGCTGGCATAATCCTGCCCGGAGTTCATTGAAGTATTCGAGTTCTGCAATATCTTCATGAGTTCATATTGTAGTGTGCTTAACTCAGTGTTAGACGAGTTATATAAGAATACATCAAACCATGAATTCCACTGTGCTACCGCAGTGAACAGAGACACGGTGGCAAGTACGGGTACACACAGCGGCAATACGATCTTCATGAAAGTCGTGAACTCCCCTGCTCCGTCAATTCTCGCAGATTCCAATATTCCTTCGGGAAGCCCTTCGATAAAAGAACGGATTACAATGACATTAAATACTCCGATTAGTCCTGGGATGATATATACCCAGAAGGTTCCAAGCATATCCAGCTCTCGGATCAGGAGGAAGTTCGGAATCAGTCCCCCGCTGAAATACATGGTGAGAATGAATGCGATCGAAATGAATTTACGAAGTACATATTCCGGGCGGCTGATCGTATAGGCAACCATAGCGCAGCAGAATACCGAAGTTACAGTGCCAACCACAGTACGAAGTACGGAGATTAAGGTTGCATGAAATATGGTCGCTTCGTTAAACACATATTTGTAGTTCTCCCATGTGAATACTCTCGGCCATAAATAAATCCCGCCCTTTACCGAATCTGTAGCATTATTGAACGATACCGCCAGCGTATTTAGAAATGGATATAGGGTTACAACCATAATCAGCAGCATGAACAATATATTCAGTGTATCGAATATCCGATCTGAAGGCGATTTGAACCGGGCATGGGTTTTGGTTACGTTCAATGACTTAGCCATACAATAATCCTCCTTATATAGATTGAACGATCTAGAACAGTCGATCTTCACCCATTCTTTTCGCAATGGAATTCGCCGAGAACAATAGAATAAAGCTGACGATCGTCTTGAACATACCAGCAGCAATGGATAAAGAGAAATTCCCCATCTGAATCCCATACTTCAGTACAAAAATATCCAGATTCTCTGAGTAATCCACATTCATTCCATTTCCAAGCAGATATTGCGGCTCGAATCCGGATTCCAGCAAATTACCGATATTCATAATAAGCAAGATGATAACGACCGGCTTAAGTCCCGGTAGTGTTATATGCCAAATCCGCTGCAACCGCCCTGCTCCATCAATTTCTGCCGCCTCATACTGGGCAGGGTCAATCATGGTCATCGCAGCAAGATATATAATCGTGTTCCAGCCGACATTTTTCCATACCTCCGAAGCTCCTAGAATTCCCCAGAAGTATTCACCTTTGCCGAGCCATAAGATCGGTTCATTAATTAGACCCGTCCACATCAGGAGTTCATTCACAATACCGCCGTCTGCGGATAATGCGGTCGAGATAATACTCGCAGCTACCACCCAAGATATAAAGTGAGGTAAATAACTGACCGTTTGGACAAAACGCTTGAATACCACATTACGAAGCTCATTCAGCAGAATGGCCAGTGTAATTGCTGTTACAAATCCGAGCACCAGATTGATGAAACTCATGGCAAGCGTATTGCGCATAACTCTTAGAAAATGTTCATCCTGAAACAAAAAGGCAAAGTGCTGGAAGCCAACCCATTCCTGATCTAGGATCTTTTTTGCCGGTTTAAAGTCCTGAAATGCAATGCTCCAGCCCCATAGTGGCAGATATTTAAAGATAATGAGCCATATCAAGAACGGTACCGACATGAATACGAGTGTTTTCTGCTGTCCAAGCTTTCTCATAAATGTGCCTGGAGTCATTCTTCTTGCCCTCTGCTTGCGCCGTGTTTTTTTATCTAACGACGGAGTGATGGCATTTTCCATGGTCCCTGCTCCTTTCCTCTTCACCGTGAGGGTATGTAATGATCACATCAAATTATACAAATCCTGATCCGAAGACAATGTAAGGCCGGGTTCCAAGACGTATCAAGAGAACCCGGCCCGCCTTTCCTTGATTATTGACCTTCTACAACCGCAATTTTCTTCGCTACCTCTTCCGTGATCAGCTGCTCATAATCTGCTGCACCGAGCTTGTTAAACTCGGTGACATATTCTCCCCACAGGGATTCAAAGTCTGAAGGATTCGCAAGCACGAGCTGAGGGAAATACTTTCTCTGCAGATCGGACTTCTTCTGAGTGAAGATCTGAGAAGGAGAGCCTTGCTCGATCTGAATGCTCCACGCTGGATACCAAGGACGATCATCTGGGTCTGCAAACAATTGGGAGAAGGATGCAATGTCGTATTCCTCCAGCAGCTTCTTATCTCCCTCACTGTAAGACATCTGTGCAACTTCCGGCTGACGGCCTGCTCCTACGGAGTTACCATCCGGCAAGGAAGAACCATTACCGTAGCGCGGCCAGCTATATTCAAAATATTTGAAACCGTATGATTCACGGAATGCATCCGCGTTTGTCTTCTCAATCTGCTCTTCTGTCCGATAGAAGCGTCCATTCTCATCAATGGAGTAGGTCTCGCCTTCAATCCCCCAGTTAGACAACACTTGGTTCTCGTCGGTCAGCAGGTTATTAAAATATTTAATAATACGAACTGGATCCTTCGCACTGACAGATATTCCGACACCGCGGTTATTGACAAAGGAAGGCGGATCCAAATACTGGTCCTTAATACTCTCGTCATAAACGATCGGCAGTGCCATGTATTCAAGATCATCATTGCCCGCTTCACGCAAATTGTTCATCGCTTGCCCTGCCTGCCAGCGGTAATCGAAGAATCCAAGGACTTTGCCCGAGGCAAGCTTCGCCAGATACTGATCATAGTTGTCTACAAATGAGGATTTATCAAACAACCCTTCGCTGTTCAGCTTGTTAAGCTCTTGCAGGTATCGCTTGGTAATATCATCATCCGCATAGTCATTGGCTTGATGCGTTTCCATGTCGATAATGACTCCACCGTCATTCGGATATCCCGCGAGATGCATCGGTGCATTGGTAAAGGCAAAGAACTTATCTTGTGTCGTTAGTGACAAGTAGCCTGTCAGATCTTCCTCTGGATGCTTGCTCACATAATCTCTGATTAAGGCCAAATAGTCATCAAATGTCTTGATATCTGGATACCCGGCTTCCTTGAGCACTCGGCGCTGAATCCAGAAGGCACCTTGTTCAATGTTTGGCGCAGATATGTAATCACCAACCACAGCACTAAGCGGCAGGAAATAAATATTGCCATCTTCTGCTTTCATCAAGTTGTAGTACGGCTCATAGACACGCTTGATGTTAGGGCCGTATTCATCAATGAGGTCATTCAGCGGAATAAATGCACCTGCATCCAGCAGTTTGTCAATTGATGCACCTGGAACAAGAACATCCGGGTACTCATTACTCGCGATAAAGGTTCCTATTTTCGTGTTCTCATCCCCGACCAGATGCTCCATCTTGAAATTGACACCGGTTTGTTCCTCGAATATTTTGCCGATCGTTGTCTCATTCGTATTTTTGTCTTTACCGGCTGCTGCATTGAAATAACTGAAGGTAACCTTTTCTTCCTGTCCTGTTTCCTCACTGCCTGCTGTTGATCCGGGCTCGCTGGTACCGCTGGACCCACTGCTGCAAGCACTAACGATAGAGACCGAGAGAAGCAGGGTAAGACAATTCATCCATAATTTCTTTTTCACGATTCTGACCTTCCCCTTTCGAAAAGCTCGATGAATTTGTAAGCACTTTCATTATAATTTAGAAAGAATTTCTCTTTTACTAGGCAATCTATAGTGAGTACTTAGGAAATCATACTGTTTTCAATTTACTTAAATCCTATCCCTTACGGATCTACTGGAATAATTATAGATACATATGTTCCTATGCCTGGCTCGCTCTCGATCGTGAATTTGAAATTCGCCCCATAATACAGCTTCATACGATAAATGACATTCTGTATCCCGATCCGCTCGCCCATATCCTCATCCTTCGACATATAAGCATTAATCCGGTTTACCTGCTCTGTTGGCATTCCTGCTCCGTTGTCCATTATGGTGCAATACATCAAGTCGTCAATCACTTGCATATTGACCTTGATGGTGCCACCATGCTTGACAGGCTCTATTCCATGAAGGGCCGCATTTTCTACAAAAGTGACAATCGACATTTTGGGGATCAATCGGTCTTTATCCTCCGGATGGATCATTACCTCGTAGTTAATCCTGTCTCCAAAACGATACCGCTGGATCTCCAGGAAACAATGAATGAATTCCACTTCTTCCCTCAAGGTGACCATGTCACGCTTCCACACTAGAGAATTACGTAAGATTTTGGCCAGGTTGTGTATAATCTTTGAGGTTTCTTCCTCTTCTTTCATGAGACTGCGCATCCGAATCGTTTCCAGTGTATTAAACAGAAAATGCGGATTGATCTGACTTTGCAGCGCGTTAAGCTGAGCTTCCTTTCGTTCAATCTCTAGATTTTTCTTCTGAATGTCAGCCACATACACATCATTAATTAAGCTCTTCAGCTGCAGCGTCATCCGATTAAACTCATATGTAAGCTGACCAATTTCATCGATCGTTTCTGAATCGTTAATGGTGTCATAATGCTGATTCTTGACCCTCTTCATGTGCTTCAGAATACGAATGAGCCGAACATTCATGGAACGGCTGATCCAGATCAACACAATGGTTGGCAGCAAGAAGTTCAAGCAAGTCAAGGTAATGATAAAATTGCGGGATTGGCGTACTTCATAGAGAACAACATCTTTAGAGATTGCTGCTGCAATGGTCCAGCTGTTTAGATGATTCGTCATAAATGAAGGCGTCTGAAACTCCAGATATTCATCCGGCAGCTCAATATCTGCATAGGAAACAGCCCCCTTTGATACATTGACATGAGGATCCGTCGTATACTCAATCTCCCCACTGCCGTTCAATAGATATACATTCCCCTGAAGCTGACGATTGCCAAGAATCTGACGAATTGTAGACATTCGGACATCGACTTTGAGCAGCTTGGTATATTCATTTTGTGAGTAATAATAATCCATCTTTCGAATAACACTCATCTTGCCCTGCTGGTTATTCTCACCATGTCGTATGATCAGCGGCTGTGTCTGTTCTGCAGACATGATCTGTTCATACCAGGGCTCTTTTTTCACAGCATCATCTATAAGGCTAATCCCTCCGGAATACAAGAGTGTAGGGTTGTCTGAATATACCGTTATTCCTTCAACAGTGTTATAGACTGCACTTCCTGAATGCAAAATGCGCCTGAGGTAAGAATCGTATGCGGTAATATACTGGGCTGGATGAGGATATGATGTTTCTATAATCTCGTATAGCATGTGATCCGTGTAGAATTCGGAGGAAATTTCGAGTGTATCTTGAAGCTCCCGGGTGAATTCATTTTTTATCTGGGTTAGTGTCAGGTTGATATCTTGAATTCTCTGGTTCTTTACGTTATCCGTCACCCTGGTATAGAAGATGATATTCGTTGCAAGAATCGGCAGGAATACCGCCAGAAAATAAAGAAGCAGCATCTTGTCCCGCAGCCTTACATTATTCAGGCTTGGCTTCATGTGGTTTCTCCTCTGACTTGCCTTCCTTCAGCAGACCTTGGCGGTAATCACTAGGACTCATCTGCATGAGCTTCTCAAATTGAGTGACAAAATAATCCGAATTGCCGTAACCGACGCGTTCTGCAATTTCGTAAATTCGTAAGTCTGTCTGTCTAAGCAGCTTCTTTGCCTCCTGGATTCGAAGGTGGAGCAAGTAATCATTGAAATATAATCCATATGTTTTTTTGAACCGCTGACCAAGATACACAGGATTCATGTAGAACACACCCGCAATGCTCTTGAGACTGATATTGTCTTGAAAATGACTATCTATATATAGCTTGATCTTATGGATACCCCGTGTTCCTTGCTCCTTGCGAAGCTCAGCGATATAGAGTGCACTCTCTGCAGCAAATTTCGTGAATAAATCGCGGATTGCCTTCAAAGAGAGATTGTGGTCGTACCAGGAAGTCATGGGAACCCATGCATCTAGCCGGTCTTCATCTCCTCCCATGTCCTTCAGCACTTTTACAGCATGATTGACACATTGATGAATGTTCATCTTCATCGCTTCTGGTGCATAATTTTTCTCCTGGAAGCTCCGAAACATGGATTCTATAGTGACAGGAAGTGACTCCATATCGGATTCTTCAATCTGTTCCATGACTCGTCTATACATTTGCTCTTCAAGTGGCAGGTACTTTAAAGCTGAATGGTGATTATCATCCAGGATGACGATCCCTGTATCATCATAAATAAATTTATAGAGCAAAGCCTGCTTAGCACTTTCGTAGGATTCACGGATGCTCGCTATCCCTTGAACACGCTTACCGGTATATAAGAACAATCGTCCTTCTAGTTTTACTTCGGTTTGAAGGTGCTCCAGCAAATTTCGTATATTGTTACTGAACATGGACAGCATTCGCTTCGTTATAATGAAGCCAAATCGGTTACGGTGCTCCTGCAAGTACACACGATCAGCACAAGTCACATGCTGAAGCCATCTCAGTATATGTGCTTTGCATTGTTGAATAATGTCAGACTGTCTATCAGCAGACAGATGGAAGATATCATTTATTTCTGCAAACACATAGTAGATCTCTTCACCCGTGTCCATATTTAAACGCTTCTCCCACTCTCGATAAGCACCGGGTTCTCCTTTCTCATTCAGGATGAGATCCATCAGCATACTTGAATTCAAACTTTGATTCAAATGTTCTGCAGTCCGTTCCTGCTGAATACGCAGACTTAATTTTTTGAGCGTAGTGTGGAACTCTTCTTCATCAATCGGCTTCAAAATAAAATCATGAACTCCATATCTGACCGCTTGCTGTGCATAACTGAAGTCATCATAGCCGCTCACAATGATAAAGGATGGTCTGGTTCCTTCATTTTCCTCTTCACTTATCACCTGACGGATTAATCCCATCCCATCAAGAACGGGCATTCGAATATCCGTAATAACTACATCAGGCGACGATTCTCTAATCAGACTTAGGGCATCTTCACCATTGTCGGCCTCTCCGACGATACGAAATCCACATGATTCCCAATCAACGATCTTCATTAATCCTTTGCGGGTAAATACCTCGTCATCCACTAATATAGCTGTATATGTAGACTGCATCCAAAGTCCCCCCTTATAATTGCTGACTTACCGTTATCCTATATGGTAGCGTTTACATATAGGTGTGTTTATTGTAATGAGCGATGTATTTAAGTGTCAAATTAAAAATATGATGAAAATGGGTGAAATGAGAAGACCACCCCCTATAAAAGGCGATGGTCTATCCTACATAGTAAGCTTCTTATATAATTTACTGCCTTCCAAGAGCAGCCTAAGCATAACAGCGGTTTGGGCACGGATGAAAGCTCCTTTAGGACTTGCAAGTGTGGTATCGTCTACAGCCAGCTTATATTCGAACAGTAATTGCTCCACATAAGGAGCAGACCACGGACTGAACATAGCTATGCGCTTTTTCATGCCATCAGCTATAGCGTCTAAACCATCAATACTCTGCCGATTTGGCATGACTCTAGTCTAGGAACATCTTATCGCAAAGAGATTCCACGACATACCCGATGAATTATAGGTTTTACTTCATTAATTTAATGTTTAGAAATAAGAATTTTGCATAAATCCCAAAATGAACGATCCTGAAATATATAGCAAAAAAATCCCCGCCTCTCTTTCGAGAAACGAGGATTGCTGTGGATCATTGAATGATCCCAAACATATGTCACTCATGCCATGATGATATAAGTTAGAAATTCAACGTGTTGTTGCTCGGCTTATCTGCAGGCGGGTCTGGGACGTATTCCTTTTCCCAAAACTCTGCATTTCGAATACCCAGCTTAACTGGATCGAATACGGGGTCTTTGCCCTCTTTCTTCTGGGCTTCATAATCTCTAAGCACTTTGAGGGCAGGCTTGGTGAGTAGAAGAATCGCAATAATATTCAGCCATGCCATACTGCCAACGCCTATATCTCCGAGTCCCCATGCAAGGCTCGCTGTCTTCACACTGCCGTAGAATGTGGCGCCTAATATTACCAATTTGAGCACATATTCTAACCAAATCCGGCGCGTTTTTTGATTAATATAAGCAAGATTAGTTTCAGCCATATAATAGTAGGCCATGATGGTTGTGAAAGCAAAGAATAACAGCGCAATCGCAATGAACGGTGCACCAAAACCTGGCATGAAGGTCTCAACAGCCTTGATCGTGAAATCTGGACCTGGACTAACATCCCCCAGATTATTCACAATCGGTGCTGTTCCTTCTGGGATAACATTGTACATTCCAGTGATCAATATCATGAATGCCGTTGCAGTACATACAAACAGCGTATCAATATAGATTGAAAATGCCTGCACCAAGCCTTGCTTCGCAGGATGGGATACTTCTGCAGCGGCTGCCGCATGCGGCGCTGTTCCCTGTCCTGCTTCATTGGAATAAATTCCACGCTTAACACCCCAGCTAATCGCAGCCCCTAAAATACCGCCAAAGGCAGCATGCGCTCCAAATGCACTTGAGAAAATCATGCTCAATACTGCTGGAATTTCAGAGAAATTCACGATCACAATAAGGACTGCCATTATGATATATCCTGCCGCCATAAATGGAACCGCTACTTGGGCGACATTGGCAATCCGCTTAACCCCACCAAAGATAATGACCGCCAGAAGAACTACAAGAATGATGCCAGTAACGACAGGATCAATATTAAATGCCGTTGACATTCCCGAAGCGATACTATTCGCTTGAACACCTGGCAGAAGCAGACCAGTAGCCAATACGGTCACGATTGCAAACAAGACCGCATACCATTTCATATTCAGTCCTTTTTCGATGTAATATGCTGGGCCTCCGCGAAATTGTCCATCCTGCTTCGTCTTATACACTTGGCCCAGCGCTGCTTCGACAAATGCAGATCCTGCACCAAGGAAGGCAATCAGCCACATCCAAAATACCGCACCCGGTCCGCCAAAAGCGATGGCAGTTGCTACACCTGCGATATTTCCTGTTCCGACTCTTCCCGCCAAAGCCATGGATAAGGCTTGGAAGGAAGATATTCCCGCATCAGAGCTTTTTCCTTTAAACATCAGCTTAAACATATCCTTAATCATTCTTACCTGCATAAAACGTGTTGCAAAAGTATAAAAGAGTCCTGTCGCTAAACAAAGATAAATTAATGCATCGCTCCATATAATACCGTTTAACCAATTAACAAATGACTCCATTTGCAAACCTCCCGGAATTTATACTTTTACTTTTCATTGCGTCATATAAATTAACTTCATTCTCCCTACATTGAGTTATTATAGTCCGAACACACCATATCATGTCAATATATATTTCATATAAGTATCAATAAAGAGTTAGATCGCTGGCATTAGAGAAGAAACGGGCATTTTGTAATTTATACAGCAGCATGTCAATGTTTATGTCAATCGTGGGCGAAACAAATAAAGAGCCCTGTCTTATACTAAGACGGACTCTTCGTTGAACGAGCATTTCAATTATGTTGCTGCTATCGTTTCAAGAGACGGAGGGGTTACAGCTTCGTTGCTGCTCACTTCTGCCTTCTTCAAATATTTCTTTCCCCTCCATCTATAATAAGAAAGGATGCCTCTCAAATATTCGTCAGCGATCATGCAGGAATAGATTCCGACCAGTCCCCATCCCATGTGAACTCCAAGTACGTAAGAGAGACCGGTAGCTACAATCCACATCGATCCTAATGAGATATACATCGTGAACCTCGTATCTCCAATCGCATTTAGCGAACTGCCGAGTGCCATATTGAGCATTTTCCCCGGCTGCAATATTAGATTCATCCCTAGTAACGAGGCTCCAATTGCAATAATGGTCTGATCATCGGTAAACAGGCCTAATATATGTCTTCCGAATACAAAGAGTATGAACGCATTAACTACAACATATATCGCCCCGATGCCTAGTGCCCTGTAGGCGCTGCGGTATGCCTCCTGAATTCTTCCTGCACCAAACAAATGAGCAATTTGAATTTGGGCTGCCATTGCAATGGATGAACCGAGCAGGAAACAGAATGACTCCAGTGTATTCATGTATGTTCTGGCTGCCAGTTCCGCAGATCCTAGTGTTGCGATAAACGAGTACAGGATGAGCTGTGTAAAGACCCAGCAAGAGGAATTGACTCCCAGCGGCCAGCCAATCTTCATAATCTCGCCAAACAAAGGCTTGTTAAAAATCCGGAATTCCTTCCATTGAATCTTATAATCAAATGAGCGAAGGTACATGTAGAACAGCAACAATACAGCCAGAAGGCGACTTACAACCGTTGATATAGCTACCCCGGTGAGTCCCCACTGTGGGAAACCGAAGGCCCCGAATATGAAGCCATAGTTAAAGAAGACGTGAATGATATTCATCCCAATTGCAACATACATCGGCCCCTTCGTATTCCCTGTATTCCGAATCACAGTGCTCATCGTCGCCATCATGGACACAAGCACCATACCTCCGCCTACGATCGAAATGTAAGTCCCTGCGAGCGGAAGCAATCCTGCTGGGAGCTGCAGCATGGAAGAAATCTGTTCTGGAAACACAAACAGAACGACACTGCATAGAATGCCGATCAGCGTAGTCACGCTAAAAGCCATAATACCGATAATTCGGGCATCTTGCATCTTGCCTGAGCCCAGCTTCTGGGCAATCAGAATCCCTGCTCCGCTGGCGATCGTTGTAAACAACACGGTCATTGCCTGAAACAGCTGATTGGAGAAACCGACAACGGCAACGGCATCATCGGAAATCCGGCTTACCATTAATGTATCAACTGCTCCGAGCAGAAACTGCAGAAACAGTTCAATAAATATGGGCCATGCCAGCACCCATAACGTAAACTTTTTATTATCCATATCTAATATTCCAACCTCCACAACAAAATAAGCGTTTATCAAAAAATCGATCCGAACGCCTCAACATTTTAAAATTATAGATGGTATACTAAAAGGATAATATCATTTTATGAACTCAAACTTATAATATTCAAACCTAAGGATATGAAAGGGCTTTTACTATGACTATTCTTCATTTTTCGGTTCCTCCGCTGCCGGAATATATCATGAGCGGGATCTGTAATGGACCGATGGCGGGTAAGCACCCAAACCGTAAGAACATCGGCATATTTGATTTGCTCGTTGTTATCTCTGGGGAGCTTGACGTCACGGAGAACGGCACTGCCTATCGCATTAGCACAGGTAAATATTTGATTCTAAGGCCGGATGCGCATCATTACGGAACGAAAGAATGCTCAGAGGATACAACCTATTACTGGCTGCACTTTCAATCGTCTGGCTCGTGGAGCACGGATTCGTCATCTCTGAAGCTTCCCAGCCATGATTCTTCCGAGCTGCAGTTAATGGTGCCGAATTACTTCACGGTAAATATCCCTCAGTTCGGCACGCTGCCAAGCATAGACAAAACAGAGGCATTGCTTCGAACATTAACAGGACTCGTACAGCATGGTCATCATACTCAATCCTTATGGAAGCAGCAGCTTGTTTTTCAAGAGCTGATGGAGCAGCTGGCCGGGGCACTGGAGCCGCCGATCTCCTCGCCATCCTCCGCCTGTGCCAGTAAGGCCGCTGCTTATATACGTAAACATTATCGTGAGGAATTTAAAGCGCAGACCATGGGAGAACGTATCAACTTTCACCCTGTCTATATCGCACGGTGCATGCAGAAGGAATTCAATCGTTCACCCGTCGAGTATTTACTGCATTACCGCATCGAACAGGCAAAGCTGCTGCTGCTGCAAACAGATCTCTCCATTAGCCGGGTCGCTGAGGAAGTCGGCTTTAACCAAGCTGCATACTTCACATCCTGCTTCACTAAACAGGAGGGCATATCACCACGAAATTTTCGGAAGCGTCTGTTTATGTAGTGATAACTCCAGAATATCGATCAGAGCTATTCATAGAGTTCATCTCACCAAGAGTAAAGGTCCGAACCATTAATCGGTATCGGACCTTCACACAAACTACTGATCAAGCTCAATTGTATTTATGGAAGCATAAGCATGTGGTTTAAATCCTTCCGTCGGTTCTCCTTGCGGTATTGCAACCTCATATATAAACCAAGTACCATCCATATCCTTAACGATATATTCGTAAGAGTCTCCAGTAGCTTCTTCCCGAACTTTTAGAAACAGGCTTGCATCATGAATGCTATCATGCTCCAGCTCTTCAACTGCTCCAAATGCTGAGAGCTTAGTCATCCCCTCTTCTTTTAACTGTGCAAGCTCGGTATCTCCGCTCTGCTGACCAATCTTCACCTCATAGCTTGGATCGACATCCATGGACAGCACACCTGTCTCTGGATTGAAGGTGAATATATCAAATACATACAGTGAATATCCATCAGCTGCTTTTACCAGCTCTGCTTCTTTCTGCTCAGTCATACCCTCAAGCTGTAGTTCAACCTCTGTAACAGAAGGTCGTTCGTCTCCCGGCGTTTTTGGCTCTGCCGTATCAGGACCCTCGCTTCCCTGTGCAGAACTTATAATCTCAATGAGAACCCGCTGCTGTAACGTATCCTCGCCTTCAATCGGCCGCTCTTCATATTTAAATTCAAGGACGCTGTTCTCTCCCACCTCCGCAATGGCAGCCTGCATTCCCTCGCCTAACTGAAAGGCTGTCGGCTCGCCATCTATTACAATCTCAACCGTGTGCGGATCAGCAAGACCTGTAAGAGTTCCTTTGGCTTCCTTCACTTCTACCTCGGGCTCATTCGGTTCTACGATTCCCTGGTCAACTCCGGGTTCAGGGACTGGGTCTGCTTCATTAGTTTGAGCACAACCTGCAATCGCGAATGTAAGCAGCAGCAGCAATATCATTTTGGATTGGATCTTCATCATCAGCACCTCCTCTAGTTTATGACGCGATTGGATACTACAAAGTTGCTTGTAAACACATTTTAGGCTCTGACCATTCGTATGTCTTTTAGATGAAGATTGGTGAAGATTGGTCAATATATTGACCTGAACAGTAAATACAAAGGCCGAATCTAGCTGCACAAAAAACCGTCATTTGTACTTAAACAAACGACGGTTTTGTGCTGCTCCATTATGAAACAGTGAGCTTATTTCCCCAGGGTCTCTGCCCTCAACGACAAGCCATGCACAGGCTCTTCATTCTTGTTTAAATTGGAATGGATATAAAACATCACAAGTGCAGCAAATGAAGACATCGTGCCAAGAAAAATTACCGGGATGATCCCCCAGAGATCATATACATTACCAAACATTAACGGGCCAATCATTCTTCCCACATTTGAAAACCCTCCTGACAATCCCATATAGAAAGGTGCGTAATGGCCTGTTCGTTCAGAGAAAAAAGTAGGGATTGTAGGCAGCAGCAACATTTCTCCGATTGTAGCCAGGATCATACCGAGGACCAGATAAATGTACTGTTCATGGAAGAATAGAATGAAGGAAAAAGCCATAGCTGAGAATATCGCACTTACAAACATTTGCCTGACAATCGTTTGTGCAAAACGACTTTTAATCCAGGCAGTAAACGGTTGCCCAAACAAGATCACAAAACCATTGATCGTCCACAGCAGACTGTAGAACTTAAGATCCATCCCCTTCTCGTTAATGTAAGGGGCTATTCCAGTTGACCAGAGAGAAAACGAAAACCAGAAGAACATGGCACCAAGAGAAATAAACAAATATATGCTTATATTTTTCAATAAGCTTTTTCGATCCAAATGGGCCTCTTCCATAATAAACGGATTTTTTTCTTCTGCTATAGTGGATTTCTTATCCGTTTTCTGACTTGAGTGAGGATGTGAATTTGAAGCTGCGCCTCCACTCACGCGCATAAAAAAAAGCAGAAAAATTGCAAACAATAGAGTTGTCGTCCCTGTAAACGTATAGGTCAATGTGAAAGAAATGGATGCAATCAGACCACCGACCATCGCTCCAATAGACAACCCGAAATTGTTGCAGACATACATAAGGTTATACAGCGTTCTTCGATGCTCTTTCCAACGAAACCCAACATAGGCATTTAAGGATGGGAGTGCAATTCCGTTAACAAAACCAAGCAAGCACACGCACAGGATATACGCAGGCCAGCTGTCAGTGAAGGCTATACCATACAGTGCGGAAGCGGACAGAATAAACGAGCCGGCAATCAGCAATTTCGGACCAAGCCGGTAATACAAATTACCGCCTACAATTTCACCTATTACACTGCACAGCGCTTGATACAGCACGATTAATCCAGCTTCACCATAGGATTTTCCCATGATGTTGTGAACATATAGGGTAGTTAATGGCCACATGATTGCTTTGCCTGTTGAATTAACGAAGCTGGCGGCAATAAACAGCAGCGCATCTTTCGGATATATTTTCAGCAAATTGAGATTGGTAAACGATATGAGAAAGATAACAAGTGAACTCTTCATATGACCTCTACTTTCACGCCCCCGTCCTGCGTGGGTCCATCGCATCCCGAATACCATCACCTATAAAATTAATGGATAGCACAGAAAGAATTATAACCAGACCTGGCGGAATCCATAGCCAAGGCTGAGTCGTCAGTGCAGTGATGGACTGTGCCGCATTCAGCATATTCCCCCAGCTTGCAGCCGGCGGCTGAACTCCCATCCCCAGAAAGCTTAGAGAGGATTCCGATAGAATCGCGGCAGCTGCACCAAATGTAGCATTTACGAGAATAGGTCCAATCGCATTCGGTAAGATATGGCCGAAGATGAGACGCGGTGAGCTAAAACCGAGTGCTATTCCGGCCCGTACAAATTCGGATTGGCGAAGCGAGAGCACACTGCCTCTCACCAGTCTTGCAACCGCCGGCCAACCAAGCAGCGCAAGCACGATAATAATATTCGAGAGCCCCGTGCCGAGTACCGTTACAAGTACAAGAATGACCATCATGCTGGGAAATGACATAAATACATCAATGATTCGATTGATCAGCATATCCACCCATCCACCGATATAACCAGCAATGGCCCCAACCACTGTACCTATTAGAACATACAGGATTACGGTTATAACACCCACTGCAAGCGATACTCGGGTAGCATAAATCAACCTGCTGAGTACATCTCTGCCTACCTGATCGGTTCCAAGCCAGTGTGCACCAGAAGGTGGTGCAGAGAAAGCTCCTATAATCGCATTCGGATCGTATGGCGCGATCCATGGCGCGAATATCCCAACGAGAATCAAGAATCCCATGATAATAAGTCCTGCTACAGCAAGCTTGTGCTGCATAAATCGCTGTCTAATCATTCTCCAGTAGCTATCCGCTTCATAGGAAGGCACGTGAGCCGTGGCTGCTGATGTCATATCTTCTGATGCTGCAATAGGCTGCACATTTAGTGAAGGCATACATCTCACTCCTTTCATTAACTATATTTGATTCGTGGATCAACGACCGCATACATAACATCAGACCATAGATTTGCGGCTAGCACAGACAAGGCGGCAAGCATATTTACACCCATAAGCAGCGGAAAATCTCTTGAGAATATGGCTTGAATGGTGAGCTGGCCCATTCCGTTCCACTGAAATATAGTTTCTGTAATTACTGCACCGCCGATCAGTATTGGAATATCAAGACCGGCAATGGTGATAAGAGGGATCAGCGCATTTTTTAGTGCATGTTTGTTAATAACGATGAATTCCTTCATCCCCTTAGCCCGAGCTGTCCTTAGATACTCTTGTCCAAGCACTTCAATGACACTTGATCGCACATAACGGATCATGCCTCCGGATATCGAGGTTCCTAGAGTAATCGTAGGCAGGATGAGATGAGTCAGTGTATCCCAGAACCCTCCGCTGCCTCCCATTGAGTTCATACCACCGGTTGGAAGTATACCTAGCAGAACACCGAAGATATAAATAAGACCTAAACCAAGAAAAAAATTGGGGATGGATACACCCAGAAGAGATCCGGTTGACATCAAGTAATCAAATTTGGATCCGGATTTGACAGCACAGTATATACCAATAGGTATAGCAATCAAATAACCAAACAATATGGAAGCTCCGACTAACAGCAAGGTCGGGCCAATGCGTTCTGAAATCATGGTTGTAACAGGCTGGAACGAACTGAAGGAATGCCCAAGATCACCCTGTAATAGATTCGCTAGCCATTTAAAATAACGGATCATGAACGGATCATTCAGTCCTAGCGCTTCCCTCCGAATCTGCTTGTCCTCCTCCGTTACATCTGGGTTCACGTACATGTCCACCGGATCTCCTGGAGCCAGGTTAATTAGCACAAAGTTAAGAAAGGTGACACCAAGAAGCACCGGGAGTGCAATGAGCAATCTTCGAATAATGTAATTAAACATAGATCAACCTCTCTTCACTAGACCTCTCTATTTCGTTACTTACAAGCGGATAATGACAGGCATAGTGATGGTCCGGGTCAGATCGATTCTCAGTAAGCAGAGGTTCCTCTTCCTTACATTTATTGTTTGCCAGTGGACAACGGGTGTGAAAACGACAGCCTGCTGGTGGTGCTGATGGACTCGGAACATCCCCTTGCAGGAGGATGCGTTCTTTATTTCGAAGATGTGGATTAGGTACAGGATATGCATCCAACAGCGCCTTGGTATATGGATGCTTCGGACGATGGAACAAGGCTTTGGCAGAAGCAAATTCGACGATTTTCCCTAAATACATGACTGCAATTCGGTCACTCATATATTTAACCGAGCCTAGTCCATGCCCGATGAACAGATATGTCAGGCTAAACTCTTGCTGCAAATCCTTTAGCAGGTTCAAGATTTGAGCTTGGATCGACACATCCAGTGCTGAGACGGGTTCGTCACAGACGATTAGTTTTGGCTTCAAGGCCACTGCACGAGCAATGCCAATTCTCTGACGTTGCCCTCCCGAGAATTCGTGAGGATATTTACCAAGACTCGATAGAGGCAATCCCACAATTTCCATCAGCCAGGAAGTCTGCTGTATTGCCTCTGCATCCGTCATTCCCCGTAGAACTTTGAGAGGCTCTGTCATCAAGTCCACGATCCGCTTTCTCGGATTCAAGGATGAATATGGATCTTGAAAAATCATTTGCAAATCGCGCCGTACCCCCCGCACTGCACCAAGAGGCAGTGGAGCAATATCCTTTCCCTCAAATAGGACTTTGCCTTTACTAACCTCCTCCAGCTTAACAATGCTCCTCCCAAGCGTCGATTTTCCGCAGCCTGATTCCCCTACAAGCCCGACAGTTTCACCAGGGAACACCGTTAAGTTCACCCCATCCACTGCTTTGATGTGACCGATGGTTTTGGAGAACACTCCTTTTTTGATTGAGTAATATTTATGAACAGCTTCTAGTTGAAGCAAAGGCGTTGCGGCCTTGATGTTCTCCTTTTTATTCATCTGTATGGTAGACATCGAATTCACCCCTCGATCTTGGACAAATTGTCCGTCATCATTGGATACCAGCATCTTACTTTGTGAGCTGCTTTAATCTCTGTAAGTGGAGGAAGTGAATTACACAGTTCCCCAGCTTTTGTGCATCGCTTCATGAATCTGCAGCCTGTAGGCATCTCTTGCAGGGAAGGAACCGATCCTTGAATAGAGTGAAGCCTCGCGTCATCTATCTCAATATGAGGGATGGATTCCATCAAGCCATTGGTATAGGGGTGAGCGGGATGATCAAACAGCTCGAATACTTCCGCTTCCTCAACTACCTGACCGGCATACATGACGATAATTCGATCCGCCATCTCTGCAACAACACCTAGGTCATGGGTAATCAACATGATTGAAGTACCGTATTCGGAGCGAATATCTTTAATCAGCTGGAGAATTTGGGCTTGAATCGTCACATCCAGAGCTGTCGTTGGTTCATCCGCAATCAGGAGCTTGGGTTTACAGGCAAGAGCCATGGCAATCATGACCCGCTGTCTCATTCCACCTGATAATGTATGGGGATATTGACCAAGAATCTGCTCTGCTCTCGAAAATCCAACTTGCTTAAGTAAGGATACTGCGTGCTCTCTGGCTTGTTTAGTGTTCAAACCCAAATGCATCCGGATAACCTCAATTAACTGATTTCCGATCGTAAAAACGGGATTTAGCGAGGACATCGGGTCCTGAAATATCATGGAGATATCTTTGCCCCGAAGTTTAATTAGCTCAGCTTCTGGAAGCTCCGCCAGTTCCTTATCCTGGAACCGAATGGATCCGTGCGATATATAACCGCTGCGCCCAAGCAAGCGCAGGATGGATAGAGATGTTACACTTTTTCCACAGCCAGATTCGCCAACGATACATAAGGTCTCACCTTCTTGAAGAGAGAAGCTGACGTCATCAACGGAAGTCACTTCTCCTGTTTCTGTACGGAAATTGGTTTTCAGCTCTCGAACCGTCAGTAATTCGTTCATGCTGCACCTCCTTCGATTATTGCAGATCTTTATCTACGTTCCCATGTGTTGACGTCATAGTGCATGCCATCGACGACCCCACCCTTGCCGTTGATGTCCTCTCCTATTGCCACAAGGTTATACTCTGAGTAAACCGTGATGAGTGGAACATCCTCCTGAATGATATTCTGAAGCTTGTCATAGATCTCACTCCGTTTCTCAGGATCCGTCTCTGCCATGCCCGCATCAAACAGCTTGTCTACATCCGGATTGTTATATCGCATATCGTTAAGAGCTGCAGTTGATCGGTAGACCGTTGCCGGCCCATCCGGATCGATAATGCTCCCGAAACTGCTGAGCGCAAGATCGAAATCTCCGGAAACAAGCTTAGATACCGTTGTCGGAAAATCGAAATTGACCTGATTCACCTTCAGGCCTATTGCCTGAAAATTTTGTTGAATAATATTCCCTGCCATTTCTCGTGTTCTATCTCCTGTTGGAACAATAAGCTCAATGGGAGTATTCATGTCGAACCCTGCTTCAGCTAACATTTGTTTGGCAAGTTCTGGATCGTAGGAATATTTGAGGATATTCTCGTCATGGTAAGGATGGCTATTCGAATAAGGACCGTCTTGCAGCTCTCCTGTTCCAGGCATCAGCTGATCTACAATCATCTGACGATCAATTGCGTAGGCAAGAGCTTGGCGCACTTTTTTATCGGGGAACCGTTCGGTATTAATTTCGATGGAATTATATCTACGGGTCTGCTCTTCAAGCGTCTTTAGTCCTTCAATCGATTTGACCGTGCTCCACTCCGTAGCCGGAATGTTTCCGACGCCTTGCGCAGCATTCATATTGAGCTCACCTGACTTTAATTGGGCGACCATATTGGCAGCTGGCATAATTTTAATAAATATTTTCTCTATCTTCGGCTCTCCCCGGTAATAATCTGGATTGGCAGCCAGCTCAACATACGATTTGTTCTCATACTTAACAAAAGAATACGGTCCGGATGTTACATTGGGACTACGCCAAAACGGATGTTGGTTCAGTTCCGCAGGGTTCACCTCAGACAACACATGCTTAGGTACAATCAGCACATCTGAGAAGCGTTCATATACGAGATTGGGATCAACCGGGGTTTTGGTGCGCAGCTCCAGATGCTTGTCATCAATGACTTTAATGGATTCGAGCTTGTCCGTTCCTTCCGGCAGCATTCCTTTCTCATTCAGACCATCCAATGAAAAAATAGCACTGCGCTGGGTAGTTATAGTGTTTGGATTTGCAATCAGATTGATCGTAAATTCAACGTCTTCTGCTGTGATTGGTGCACCATCTGTCCAGTTTGCATCGGGATGGATAGCAATTTTGAATGTTTGATTATCCTCTGTATCAAAAGACTCTGCCAGCTGAAGGTCAAATTGAAGCGGTCCTGTCGTCTTGATCAAACTGTCAAAGAAATAACGATACGTAAATACAGCACCGCTCGACCCACTTCCATCCGAATCAATCGGGTTAAACATAAGCGGAGGATTGGTGATTCCGATAGTCAACTGGTTTGCTTGTGAAGTACCACCACCGGAAGACGCACCCACTGCGGTTACGGATCCTTCTCCCTGCGAGCCGCAGCCTGTTATTAATAGCATGCCTAACAGGGGGTATAATGCCATTTTTTCAAACCATTTTCTCATAAGACACATCCCCTTCCACCTTAGTCACCAGTTCCGAGTTATCTCTACGCTTTACCGCAAGCAAGCTGATAAACTCGAACCCAATATTAGCTGCATTCAGTGCCGTCACTTGACTTGGATCACGGTCAGGCAGAACCTCTACCAGATCAAAACCAATAAAATCAATACCTGCCAAGCCTCTCAGCATCTTCTGAGCTTCATAGGTTGTAAAGCCTCCGACCTCTGGTGTGCCCGTTCCAGGCGCATAGACCGGATCAAGAAAATCAATATCAAAGGTAAGGAACACCGGGCGATCTCCGACACGCTCTTTAACCTTGCGACAAAGTTCAGGAATAGTTAAATCTCTGACATCATCTGTCGTCAACACCTCAAAACCCATAGCTCTAGCTTCCTCCAGCCCTCCTGCACGGTACGTTGTTCCTCTCATTCCCATCTGGATTGAATGATAAGGATCAATTAGGCCCTCATCTACTGCATAACTGAAAACAGCTCCATGCGACCACATTCTTTCCGGATGTTTGGATCGTCCAGTATCGGAATGGGAATCGAAATGCACCAGACATACAGGACCATGCTTCTTGGCTGCTGCTCTTAAGTGGGGTAATGATATGGAATGATCTCCTCCCAGCAATATCGGTACTATACCTGCTCCAAATACTGGAGTCAGCTGATCTTCAATTGCCTGATAAGACTGTTCGATATAGCCTGGATGAACGATTAGATCCCCATAATCTACTCCTGATAAATATTCAGAAATATCAATCTGGTGTACGGGAGAGATGGGCCTGATCCGCTGAGACATGCTACGAATCGCTGATGGTCCGAACCTAGCACCAATTCCATAACTGACACCCGTGTCAAACGGAACGCCGATTACGGCAAAATCAACGTCTTCTTCCAGGTTCTGAACATAAGGCAAATGCATAAAAGTATGGATTCCTGAATACAACGGTTTCCCCATTTCAATCTGTGGACGATATTTCATCTTCATCTCACTCCATTCTATTTTCTAAGAAAAAAGCAAAAAGAGGCCGCTTATGATTAAGCGGCCTCTTTGCCATAGACAAACATCCCATTCCAGAGGATGCATGCTTGTATGCAGTTGTGTAATGCAATTATAGAAACAGGAATTAGTTATGTCAATATGTTTAACATATTATCCTGAAAATTATTATTTTTTGTACAAATATGTCATGTTACTTTACCTAATCTGTTGACTTTTAAATAGATGTATTATATAAATTATCATTAATCAGGTTCATTCACCTTTGTACATACACAAAACACGAAAGCTGTTGTCTCAATTCCTACTTCGAGGTGATGGGTAAATTATGAAACCAAGATTATTGCATGTTCATGATATCCCGACGAACAAATGTCAAGTTGATGTCAAGCTTAAGGAACTAGGTTATCGTGTTGAGTCTGTTGAAGCTGAATGTATGGGAGAACTTACACAGAACAGGTTTGAAATGATCATCCTCGATTTGCCTGCTTGCCGACTGAAGAAATGGCTTCATTCTGCTAACTCCTTATTTTCTTTCCCTATTCTGTGGTGGTGCGATGAACGAAAACCAGCTACCGCCGCTCCCCATGAGAAGCTCGACGGCGTGCTTTGCTCAGGTATGAATGACAATGAACTTCAATGGTCATTGCTCATAGGAGTAAAGAACTATCAGATGCGGGTCCATTTGGAACGTGAGTATCGTTTCTTATCTAGCAAGCTTGATGAAATCAAGCGTGTTGAAAGCGCCAAGCTGTCACTTAGCAGGCAGAAAAATATAAGTGAGAACAAAGCCTATGAAATGATGCGCACACAAGCAATGAATGAACGGAGAAAATTAATCGAGGTCGCTGATTCTGTACTAAGTCAGCCTATATGATATGACATTAAGCAGTCCTAACAACCTTAATACATCCGCTGAATATGCTTCAGCGGATGTTTTTTTTATAAAACACGAAGTTAGACAGTCATAGATTCTGCAGCCAATCGCTTTTGGCTCCGGCGATGTATAGCTAGAAGTGTAATAAACTCCGATACAATCGTGGCCGCATTAAGAGCCGTTACCCTTGTTGGATCACGGTCGGGCAGCACTTCTACAAGATCACATCCGACAATATGTATTCCAGCAAGTCCTCTTAGCATCTGAATTGCTTCATAAGTCGTAAATCCCCCGACTTCAGGCGTACCAGTACCTGGTGCATACACCGGATCAAGAAAATCTATATCAAAGGTTAGAAAGACAGGCGTGTCTTTAACTCTGTCCTTCACTCTTTGACACAACTGCTCCGTCCCCATTCTCTTCACATCATCTGTAGTAAGGAGGTCAAAACCAAGCGCACGAGTTTCTTCATAATGGGTTAAACTCGAATGCCCCCGCATTCCCATTTGAATTGAGGTCTGAGTATTGATCCAGCATTCTTTAGCTCCATGATAAAACATATTACCATGAGAAAACTTACGTGTATCATCCATAGGTTCCCAGGCATCCGAATGGGAATCAAAATGAACCAGGCTGATGGGACCATATTTGGCTGCAGCAGCCTTCACATGTGGATAGGATATGGAATGGTCTCCTCCTAGAATAATGGGAACAATACCGTTATCGTAGACTGGAGCAAGCTGCTCTTGAACGGTTTCATACGTCTGTTCAATATAACCAGGATATATGGAGAGGTCCCCATAATCAATTCCAGACAAATACTCGCTGCTATCAATCCCTTGAGCAGGATTTGTCGTTCTAATTCGCTGTGACATTTCCCGAATCGCCGACGGACCAAATCTTGTGCCCACTGCGTAACCCGCGCCAGTATCAAAAGGATTTCCGATGATTGCATAATCGACATGATCCAATGTCTTGATATGCGGAAGATGCATAAATGTGCGGATTCCTCCAAATGCAGGTTTGCCTTTCTCTGTTAAAGGTCGATACATGTACAACACTCCTCTAATTGATTATTAAAAAATGCATAATTAAACAAAAAGAGCCGCTCCCTTATCTTCTTAGATAAGTAAGCGGCTCTATTGCCGATCAAGTAGCAGCCCCGTCTCGGAAAGACTACTTGAGATATGCATTTGTTGTGTAAGTAATATAACAAACAATGGAAATATGGTCAATACAGTGATTAAATTATATATCTAAAGAACTATATTATATCGAAAGTTGCTTGCTGACATATACAATACCGAGCTGTGAATACCTCTCGTTTAATCCCGTCCATAAGTCTTCACATAGATGATAAAGCTCCTCTTTGTTCCGCAGATCCCCCTCGATTACTTTCGCAACGAGCGCTTGATAACCAGAAGGAATAGATGGCATGAGAAGAGATTCTTTATATGTCGCAGCCCTGGTACTGTAATATTGTTTATTTGCAAGACCGATCAATTTTGCCGTTTGCCAGGTTATATCATAAGCTGCACGAGAGAGATAAGTAAGGTCACCATTGTTATAGCAATTACGAATTTTGCCCATCGTTTCGTACGGTTCCCAGATCATGAATTCACGCATTATCGTCTTTATTTTTTCATCAGATATCGATAATTCCAATTTCTTCACTGTAGCAAAGAAACCTTCCGAGTCGTACAAGGAAATGATATGAACGAAAGCTCCATACCAAATCGCCCAGCTGTCATCCACACGTCTTAATTTAGCCAGCCATTTTGTCCGTTCTGTAACTCCAATTTCCAGTTTGAATGGCGGATACACGATCTCAAGCTCAGCAATGCTTGTACCATCTTTGGTTACAACGTGAAGCTCAATATCGGAATACGCCCCATCTGAGTGCTGTCCAATGGAACCATATACTCCAATCGCTATAATAATGTCTTCATGCTTAGCCAGAAGCCTGTCTTTGATCTGTTCTATAAATCTCCACTTTTCTTCCCTGGATGTATTATAAGGATAAGCTAGAATTTTGATCCCCTCCATGTGATCTAACGAAACTACGTTTCCATCTTATCATACAGCATAAAAAATCCCTCAACAGCATGAATATGGTTCATGTGTTGAGGGTTACTTTATTTTTCAGACCCAAGAGAACTTGCGCCTATGTATTTCATTAACCACTGATGACCGCACTCAGTCAGCTAACATGTGCAAGCAATCCTTAATAAGGATCCTGTTCATGTCCTTTTTGAATTGCCTCATCCACTGCCTGAGGTGCATCATTGGCTCCAAGCGGATGTGTCTGTGAGACACTATTGTTGTCACCCATCATTTTGATCTTCTCTGCGATGCCTTCTCTCAAGCGGCGGCCATAGTCTTCATCAGCCTGCTCCGCAAGAGCAATCATCTTATCTTGAATATCCTTCGGACAGATGGCAATGTCATTCACCATGTTGCTGATCAGCTCATCTTTTTCCCACTGCTCAAAATCACGGTAGGTTTGGCCTGCCTGCTTCGTATTGTCATTGCGATCAATTGACTCCCGCACGAGATGGCCTTCAACATATGGTGTGTGCTCTTTGCCCGTCTGCTCCGCTTCCTTCAATCCGCCCATACTGGATGGCTCGTAGTTCACATGCAGGTTCTGCCCAGGTGCCTTATCGTTGTAATAACGAAGCTGTCCGCCCTCCTGGTTGGTTGCGACACGCTTCTTTGCGGCATTAATCGGCAGCTGCAAATAGTTCGCACCTACACGATAGCGCTGTGTATCGGAATAGGAGAAGGTTCGCCCCTGCAGCATTTTGTCATCCGAGAAATCAAGTCCGTCCACCAATACCCCTGTACCAAAAGCAGACTGCTCCACTTCATTGAAATAGTTCTCAGGAGACTTGTTCAGCACCATGCGGCCAACCTTTTTCCATGGGAACTGATCATTTGGCCACAGCTTTGTGTCATCAAGCGGATCAAAATCAAGCTCTGCATTCGGACCATCCTCCATGATCTGCACGAACAGCTCCCACTCAGGGTAGTTACCATTCTCGATGGCCTCGTACAAATCCTGTGTCGCATGGTTGAAGTTCTTTCCTTGAATCTCCTCAGCTTCCTTCGCAGTGAGGTTCTTAATACCTTGCTTTGGCTCCCAATGGTATTTGACCAGCACTGCTTTACCTTCTTGATTCACCCATTTGTATGTGTTAACTCCCGAGCCTTGCATCATTCGGTAGTTAGCTGGAATTCCCCATGGAGAATAGACAAACGTCACCATGTGAAAGGATTCCGGCGAATTGGCACAGAAATCGAAGAACCGTCTCGCATCTTGAATATTTGTCACCGGATCTGGGCGGAAGGCATGGATCATATCAGGAAATTTCATCGCATCTCGTATAAAGAAGATTTTGAGGTTATTCCCAACAAGGTCCCAATTGCCATCCTCTGTATAAAATTTAACTGCAAATCCCCGTGGGTCACGCACGGTTTCAGGCGAGTGCAATCCATGTACCACGGTAGAGAAACGCACAAAGACCGGGGTCTGCTTTCCTTTTTCCTGAAACAGCTTAGCACGAGTGTACTTGGATATGGGCTCATCTCCGCATGTACCATAGGCTTCAAAATAACCATGGGCACCTGCTCCTCTGGCGTGTACAATTCGTTCCGGCACTTTTTCCCGGTCAAAATGACTGATCTTTTCGATAAAATCGTAGTTTTCCAGTGTAGCGGGTCCCCGGTTGCTGACGGTTCTAATATTCTGATTATTCGTAATCGGATGGCCTTGTCGATTCGTTAAAGTTCCCTCGTCTTCTATGTTCGTTCTTGGATCCGTATTATTTGTATCCAACTCATGTACCTACTTTCCTATAGTATGGGTTAGGTCAAGCCTACCCCTTGTATATTTTCCACAACTGGAATTTTTATTCTGATAATTAATGCATAAATTAGAAGCATAGGGTACAGAATGGCAGCCTTACATCACAAAAAACCCTTCTCAGCCGCATAGCCGAAAAGGGTTATCGATTACTGTGTATTGTAGTTACATGAATTACATCGCACCCATACCGCCATCAACGCGATACTGCACACCAGTAATAAATGCACTATCGTCGGAAGCAAGGAATAATACAAGATTAGCAATATCACTGGATTCCGCATAACGTCCGAGCGGGATGGATTTCGCCAACGTCTCTTGATCCGTATGCATCCCCGTTTCCAAGGAACGCATCATACGTGTGTTGACAGGTGAAGGATGAATGGAATTTACCCGGACATTTTTGCTGGCTACTTCGAGCGCCGTTGCCTTGGTCAGTCCTACAACCGCGTGCTTGGAGGCAATATATGGCGTTACCCCAATGCTGCCGCTTAAGCCGGCAACGGATGAAGTGTTGATTACACTACCATAGCCTTGGTTGACAAGTACCTTAAGCACATGCTTCAATCCCAGGAAAACACCTCTGACATTAACAGAGATTACTTTATCGAAATCCTCAACCTTTTGTTCCATGATCGGCGCAACTTTTCCTTCAATCCCGGCGTTGTTGAAGAAAATATCAATTTTGCCAAATTGATCAACAGTCGCTTTTACATACTTCTCAACATCCGCTTCATTTGATACATCTGCTTGTATTGCGACGATTTCTCCGAGGGATGACAACTCCGACTTCACGGTATCCAGTGTATCCTGCATAAGGTCCACAATAACAACTTTTGCGCCTTCCTTAAGAAAAAGCTCTGCTGTTACTTTACCGATTCCGCCGGCCCCTCCCGTAATGATCGCCACTTTGTCTGTTAATTTAGCCATTTTCGCATGTCTCCTGTCAGTCATTTATATTCTGGTATATAACTCGACTTAAGTAATTTACCCAAATGACAGAAAAATACGAGGTTTACGTTTAAAATAATGAACCATTTGTGTATTGGGAACAACGGAGTCTGTTTGGCGAGTGCTGCTCACCTGCTTGACCACGGCATAATTTCAGTGACGACCTCTTGGCCTTCTTTAATCGATCTCTTCATCATAAGGGATAAATAATGATCCTGCGCTGCCTTTGCAAAACTATAGAATGACGGTCCCAGATCTAACGCGTACAGACCCATCTTATACATGCTTGTCGCAACAGCAATCTCATCGTCTGACAGTCTTCCACTCTCAAATCGATTCTCATAGATCATCTCCGACTCAAACTGAATTCCACGGTGCGCGTATCCTTCCAGATTCCCACCATGCCCTGTATCTATTCTTCTCAGTAGGGACGTGATTGGCGTTCTGAAATCCTTCAGATAAGTCACCTCATCATTGACGATTTCTCCACGGTCGCCGCGAACCAATATCCGATCCCCCCGAATCCATGAGAAATATTGAACATTTGAAAAATCAAACACCGCTGTTTTCACTCCAAATTGAAATATTGCCAGCTCTTGAACGGACTGTACCTTCTCTTCGGATTCAGGCAAGCCCTGTCTGTCCGGTCCTTTCACAATTGGACTTGTCAATTGATGTCCTGTGATTTTCGCCTTCTCATAACCGACACCTAGCAATTCCCTGATCAAGCTTATTCCATGATACCCATGGGCGGCTGATACTTGAACATGAGATACTTCACCAAGGATGCCGGACCGGGTGAGACGAATTCTGGCTGCATGCATAGGCTGATATAAGTACTGCTCTGCAATTTCCACCTTAGCATTTGAAGGCAGCTCCTCATGCAGCTTCAATAGTCCGTCAATATCTGGTGCAGGAGGAGTCTCTGCGAGTACAGGAATTCCCTGCTTGCTCAGCTCGGCTATGTAATTCGGATTGGCATCCCAAGGTACGGAAATAATCGCATACGAATAATCCCGCTTCTCTAAGAATTGATCCAATGTCGTTACGCTTGGTATGCCCCATTTCTTTTGAAATCTGTCTGCCTTAGCTTCATTTCTGACCAGCACTCTGCTTACTTCAAACAAATCCGGAAGCATTGCAGCAATTCGCAGAAAAAATTCAGCTCTCCATCCAGCCCCAATAACAGCAAATACGATTTTATTCATCTCTCATCCTCAACCTTCCATTTCATATAAGACCGAAGCTATCAGAACTCATTTTACCTGATCCATCATATTTATAACACAGCGTCTGAGGGAATGACTCAGCTGCCTGATTTGACACACAGAAAAAACAGCGGAATCAAAAGTCCGCCGTTCGTTCACGTTCACTGATCTTTAGGGAGTTAACGCAGGAGCAGTACGATGCTTGGTATGCTGTTCATAGGAATACGCAAGCTTAATTAGTGTAGGTTCACTGAAAGGCCTCCCGATAAAATCCAATCCAACCGGCATGCGGTCAGAAGCTCTGAAGCCAGCCGGAACCGTTATTGTCGGGTACCCTGTGAAAGAGCTGAGTTTAAATCCGTCGCCAATCGTTTGCTCATCCCCAATATCAGAAACGGGATTGGCTGATGTAGGAAAAATAAGGGCATCCAGATCATAATCGGCCATCATCTTAAGTACGGCATCCTGTGCTAATTTCGTACGATAAAGAACAATGTCTTTGTATGACTCATCTTCAAGGGATTCCCGATCATTGCGTTCAATGAGCTGTGTCTTCACAGATTCATCGTACAAACCAGAATCAATAATAGCGGCAAGGTCCTCATACTCGCGATCCTCTCCCAGCGTTTCGAGATAATCATTAAACTGGAATTTGAACTCCCATCCGCTGAGGCTCGCATAACTGTTGATCTGCTCAAAGTTAGGAATTTGAACATCATCAATTAATACTGCACCCTGATCTCTCATATCCTGAATTGCCTCATCCATTACATAATTGATATCTGGATCGGAACCAAACACTTCACGGACAATTCCAATCCTTGCACCACGGAGTCCCGCGGGGTCCAAATAATGGAGATATGATTCCGGAATGCGGTCGATACTTGCTGCTGTCGTCACATCATCAGGGTCATAACCTACTGTAGCGTCAAGTATCGCAGCAGCGTCAGCAACAGTTCTTGCAATCGGCCCCCCTGTATCCTGTGTCAATGCCAAAGGCATGATCCCGTCACGACTCGATAAACCAATAGTAGGTCGAATACCGACCAGATTATTGAATGAAGACGGCACCCGAATTGAACCCCCGGTATCACTTCCCATTCCTGCCGCGGCAAAGCTCGCCGCAATCGATGCACCCGTCCCCCCACTTGATCCTCCTGGTACTTTGGATAGGTTATACGGATTAAGCGTCTGACCAGACACCGAGCTTACTGTTGTATACCCAAATGCAAATTCATGCAGGTTAGACTTCGCTAATATGATTGCGCCGGCTTCTTTTAGCTTCTCTACTTGATAAGCGTCATCCACGGGAATACTATCTACTAATGCTAACGAGCCTCCCGTTGTCGGCATATCCGCTGTATCGAAATTATCTTTGAGAATAATAGGAATGCCATGCAGTGCTCCTCTTGCTCCACTTTGTCCACGCTCCGTATCCAGCTCTTCAGCAAGCTCGTCCGCCTGTTCGTTGACGGAAATAATAGAGTTAAGCTTCGGACCCTGTGCATCGTATTTTTCGATTCGCTCCAGATACATATCCACCAGCTCTTTCGAGGTGACTCTTCCGGAAGTCATAGCCTTCTGCAAATCCGAGATGGATGTCTCTGCAACACTCACCGGCTGTAAATATTGATAGAGCCTGAGGGCAACAATTGCTGCATCTCCCTTGGTGAGTGGTTTGCCATAACCATATGTATACTCAGCAACTCCCTTCATTAGGCCCGCCGTAGTGATTACACCGATAGAGCTTGCATAATAGCTGTTTATCGGAATGTCCTGATACATCATTTCTTCAACGTAAGGTACATCAATGATCTCATCCAATAAGAGTGCTGCAATTTCTCGGTTAATCTTGCCCGATTGCGGAACTTCCGTAATAAGGCGCTCCGATCCTGCTTCTTTCGCCGCTAGATTAATGAGCTCAGCAAACTGTTCTGTACTGATGGTCTTTACCCATTCTTTCTCTGCAGTCCATTCACTCGGAGCCCAGTCTAGGTTCAGAAAATCAGTCAATTCCGTGTTTACAGATGCTGCTGCTTCACTCTCGCTGGGAAAGCCTGCCACTGGGAGCAGCAGCCCGCCAGCCAAGAGAACACTCATTATTCGCTGTTTGCCATTCCTCATACTTATAATCCCTCACTCTCAATCTATTTGTGTTATTAAAATTAACATATACTAGACTGATAGTATTGTAAATAAGGGAATTTAAGTAATATTTTGGCTGATTATAGGTAGATTGAATTACTTTGAAACAAAACAAGAAGATTTATGTCATGTTTAATAACATATATCTTCTTGTTGAATCATTTATACAAAAGCCTCCTTACTAGATCATCTCGAGCGGTACTTTATGATCTGGCTTCGGGAATGCTGAATCCAAGTCCTTGAGATCTTCTTCAGTTAGCTGCGCCTCATATGCAGCAGCGTTCTGTTTCACGTGCTCTTCCTTGGAGGATTTAGGTATGGCGAGTACTTGGCCGTTCCGAATACTCCAGGCAAGCATTAATTGAAGTGGTGTAATACGGTGCTTCTCTGCGACTGCCTGCACAGTCCCATTGCCAATAATTTCACGCCGCAATGTACCTCCCTGCGCAAGTGGAGAATAGGCCATGATTGGGATCTGACGCTCGGTCTGCCATGGCATTAGATCAACCTCAATTCCCCTCGAGCCGAGGTGATATAATACCTGATTAACCGCACAGTTACTGCCTTTAGATATGGAGAGGAGTTCCTCCATATCGTCTGTATCCAGATTGGAAACACCCCAACGCGCAATTTTGCCGTCCTGTACAAGCTTCTCCATTCCTTCTACGGTTTCAGCAAGTGGTACGTCTCCTCGCCAGTGGAGCAAATACAAATCCAGGTAATCTGTCTTTAGTCTGCGCAAGCTTTGTTCACAACGGGTAATGATCCGGTTTCGTCCTGCATTATGCGGATATACTTTGGAGACGAGGAATACTTCTTCCCGTATGCCCTGAACAGCTTCCCCTACAAGGGATTCTGCCAGGCCCTCGCCATACATTTCTGCGGTATCAATAACATGCATTCCCAGTTCTACACCAAGACGCAGTGCGGCAATTTCTTCATTTCGTACAGAAGGATCATCTCCCATATGCCAAGTTCCTTGCCCAATTGCAGGAAGCACGGTTCCATCTGCCAGCTTGATTGTATTTCGCTTGATCATCATTACATCTCCTTTTTATGCTGTGATATGACTTCAAATAATGTAGGTAATTGTGGATTATCCAGCTACGCCTTTTATACCCGAATGTCATAACTTATAACCTAACTATTTAAATCAAATAACAAGAATGTATGTTCCTATATTATGATTCATGTATTATAATGGAGTATGTTCTTTAAGAATCGAGGTGATCATCTATACCGAAGAGAGATATTCAATATTTATATAAGACTCCAAAGACGCTCATGAACAAAGGGACGGGATTCCTGTCCGGATACAGCCATACGTTAAATCCGTATACAGGTTGTACGTTCGGATGCTCGTATTGCTATGTACGACGAATGCCTGTATCTATATTTCGCGGGTCGGAATGGGGAACTTGGGTAGATGTTAAGCAGGAAGCGTCATCTGTATTTCTCAAGGAATTAAAGCGCGCTAAGGCTAAGGGTCCAGTTACGATCTTTATGTCATCCAGTACAGATCCTTATCAGCCCATCGAATATAAGGAGCAGATTACTCGTTCGCTGCTCGAAGTGATGTGCGAATCTCCGCCCGATTTTTTACTGGTGCAAACCAGAAGCCCACTCGTCACGCGGGATATAGATCTATTCACAGCACTGGGAGACAAAGTTCGTGTCAGTCTTACGATCGAAACAGATCTTGATGAGGTCAGAAAACATTTCTCTCCCTCAGCTCCTCCTATTGCCGCTCGTTTAAAGGCACTGAAGGAATTAACGGAGACAGGTATTCCGACTCAAGCAGCCATCGCCCCAGTTCTGCCCAGCAGTGAGGCATTTGCTTCCAAGATTTATAATATTACCAACCGTGTTACCATTGATGATTACTTCATGGGAGATGGCAGCGGCGGCAAAAGAACAAGACAACTGGGAATCCATACTTTGTATAATGAAATCGGTTCAACAGAGTGGTATAACTCAGCTGCATATCAAGTCGTCCTTTCTCGAATGAGAAAAATTTTTCCAGAAGATTGTGTATATATTAGTCAACAGGGTTTTGAGCCTTAGAATATACGCAAGGAGGTCCTGTTCTGCATATGCAGCAGAGCAGGACCTCCTTATTATTTCATCAAGTACATCACTCTTGATCCTAACTACTTCACAACAAGGAAGGGACAATGTACATTCTTCACTACTTTATGACTAACACGACCAAGCACCTTATGATGTAACATAACGAGTGAGGAGGAATATCAATGTACTAACGGATCTTACTGGCTGCAGATGGTTCTGAGAATTCGCTTCGTATTTCCTGCAGAGCATTTAAACCGCACCTGTCTTAATGTGTACTCAATTTTCCCTTGCTATCTGTAAATACCGCCAGCTTATCAATCATACGCTGACTCGCTTCATTCAGTCCGGTCAGTCTTACTTCATTGTTATTCTCCCTGTATTTCAAGATGACTTTATCAATCGCGCCTACAGCGGAATCATCCCAAATATGAGAATTGGAAAAGTCGATCACAATGTCGCGGTCTTGTACAGACAGGTCAAACGATTGCTCAAACGTTGTTGTAGAAGCAAAGAATAATTGCCCTTTAACTTTGAACACCTGTTTCTTGTCACCCTCCGTTTTCTCGATCACTTCCAGTTTGGATATCTTCGCCACGAAGAACACAGCCCTTAAGAGGACACCGGCAATGACGCCTTTGGATAGATCATGAGTAGCAACGACAATAATGACTGTAACCAGCATGACAAGTGCGTCCGAGCGGGGCGCTTTTTTCAAATATTTGAATGAAGACCAATCAAACGTCCCGATACTTACCATCACCATGATTCCAGCTAGAACGGGCATCGGCATCAAGACAACTAGATCGCCGAGTACAAGAATCAAGAACATGAGGAATAGTCCGGCCACAAGCGTAGACAATCGGCTGCGTCCGCCTGACTTGACGTTAATCATGGATTGACCGATCATTGCACATCCTGCCATACCACCGAAGAAGGCTGTTACAAAGTTGGCTATTCCTTGGCCCCTTGCTTCACGGTTCTTGTCACTTTGAGTATCTGTCATATCATCTATAATAGATGAGGTAAGCAGAGATTCGAGCAAACCGACAATTGCGAGCGCAAAAGAATATGGTAATATAATCTGTAGTGTTTCTAAAGAAAATGGCACGTTCGGGATCAGTAATGACGGCAAGGTCTGTGTAATGTTCCCCATATCTCCTACGTTCTGAAGATTAAATCCCGTAAATACGGATACAACAGTTAACAATACGATGGCAATCAGTGGTGCAGGAATGGCCTTGAAGAATCGAGGCACAACGTATACGATGAGCAGCGTGATTCCGAGGAATACATAGGTGGCTCCATTAATTCCCCAGAAATAAGGGACCTGCGCCATAAAGATGAGAATTGCCAGTGAATTGACAAAGCCAATCATAACGGCACGTGGGATAAATTTCATCAGTGAAGCCACTTTGAACACGCCAAGCAGAAATTGAATAATACCTGTTAAAATGGTAGCCGCGAGCATATACTCGATTCCGTGCTCCCTAACCAGGGGAGCGAGTACCAGGGCCATAGCCCCTGTCGCTGCAGAGATCATCGCTGGTCTGCCCCCAGCAAAGGCAATAATTACAGCGATACAGAAGGAAGCATACAAACCGACCATAGGGTCCACGCCGGCAATTAGCGAGAAGGCAATGGCTTCCGGGATCAGGGCAAGAGCAACAACAATACCGGACAGAATATCAGCTCTTACATTAAAAAACCATGTTCTCTTTAGATTTTCTAACACTCTTTCTCCACACCTCTTTGTATATTTTTAAATGCCTGACTTTTAAGTCTCATAAAAGTCAAGTCACCATAAACAGCAAGTCTATCAATACCTTCGTTAGTTTATCACGAATCGTTCCAAAATGGAACCTTTTTGAGACTAGTGAATGTCCAAGGAGTTTTATTCATGTTAATCGGATATGTAAGACCTTATCAGGATGATTTACTATGTAACGATCAGCAAGCCATATTGGCACAATATGCCTGCGATTATATCATTGCCGAGGAGCACGGCTCTGCCAAGAAGCGAACCGGGTTGTATGGTCTATTGGACAAGCTCGAGTCTGGCGATCATATCGTGGTAGCTAAATTATTTGCCCTAGCGGATTCAACCAGACACCTTGCCGAATTGCTCGATGAGCTCAGCAATAAAGGTTGCTATCTTATTTCAGCAAAAGAAGGCATCGATACAAGTGCTTCTCCGGGATTGATCTTTCAAGAGATGGTGCACTATCTGCTCGACTTTCAAAGCGATGTGATCAGTGAAAAGACAAAAAAAGGACTCTATGAAGCAAAACAGAAGGGAATAAGACCTGGGCGCCCCAAGAAGCCGGACGAAAATGTCAAAAAAGCGATCGTCATGTATCAAAGCAATCAGTACAGCCTAGCTCAAATCAAAGATGAAACAGGAATCAGCAAATCTACACTGTATCGTTATCTTGATTCCGAAAATTAAACATGGAGGATATAACATGGCAACCATTGATGACTTCTTAAAGCTGGATATCCGTATCGGCACCATTGTTAAGGCAGAGGCTTTTCCGGAAGCAAGGAAGCCCGCAATCAAGCTGGAGATTCATTTCGGAGAACTAGGTATCAAGCATTCCTCTGCACAAATTACGAAACGATATACGCCCGATGAATTAATCGGGAGGCAAATCGCTGCAGTTGTAAACTTTCCTCCGCGCCGAATCGCCGGATATGTATCCGAAGTACTCGTACTTGGCGGCATTCCCGAGTCAGGCGATGTTATCTTGCTCAGACCGGATGAAGAAGTGCCCAATGGAACACCGATCGCTTAAAAAAGTTGATCTCATACCTCACAGAGGAGCAAACATTGGATGATTAATCCCAATCTGCTCCTCTGTTAATCCACTCTGTAAATTCATATCCTATTACTCTCATTAGCTTTATCTGTCTTGCCGAGTATGATGAATCAATCGTTAGGCTGCTCCAGCACCAAGACCTCGGTCCAATGTTGACCTCCGTCTATCGTTCGATAGATCGCAGGATGCGTTAAGCTCGTATCCGCCATCCAGCCTGACTTAATATTCGTGAATGAAATGACACTACCATATCCTTCAATAGAAGGCTGGTTAGTCCACGTCTTTCCCCCATCAAATGAGCTTCCGACACCGATCTTCTCACCTGCCGGCGAGAATCCAGCAAGATAGGCCGCTCCATTCACCAGTGATAAATTCCCAGGATGCCCGGCAGGTGCTGCAGGACCGACATCGATATACCCTGCAGAGTTACCCGGCGCAGGTCCAGCTCCAGCTGTATCTTGACTGATCACTTTGTAGAAGCTCTGACCTGCATTCCTCGAAGCATACAAGGCGTAAGATTGCTGAGACATACCAGCTCCTCCATTCAGTCTCACCCATACCTCCTGACCGTTCACAGCAATTTCGCCGCCACTGACTGACTCGGATGCAACGGAGAGCCGAACATCCCAATCCTTGCCACCATTGGTCGTTTGATGCAGCTTATATCCGTATCCCGGATGAACCGTTAGTGCATATCCTTTCTTCGGATCAGAGAATACAGCATATCTTGTGTTAGTTGGGGTTGCAATCTTGCTCCAGCTGCTGCCTCCATCGGAGGTGTAGTAAGTGTATGCCCTTGAGAAGCCAAACCCTTGATCCTTCTCCCGGAAATCGATTCGCTGCAGATACATTGAACCTGTCCTTATCTTGAGTAATGATTTTCCGCCATCATCCGTATACAATAATGCGTTCGGACCCCCACTTACTGATTTCGCAAGCGCGTAACCCTCTCTATTGTTGATGAAATCAAGCTGAGTAAACTGCCATGTGCCTGTGTAAATGTTCTGCCAGTGATCACCGGCATCCGATGTACCGATCATATATCCATTGCCTGCTGCTCGTCCCGTCGTTCCGTTTAGAAACTGAATATCACTGATATAGAAGTCTTCTCCTCCTGCAGGCTTATTTCCCGTGAGTGCACTCGTATCCTCCGCTGAAACAGTACCCATAACAGCCATGGATCCTGTCAGAGCCAACGTTAATGTTAATTTAGTTATTCTAGCGAATGGAGCTAATCTTCCGTTTGTTCTTCCCATGATCAATTCTCCCCTTTTATATCAACAACTTAGATCCTGAATTTGTGAATCCCGAATCCATATAGTTATTTAACCAATTAACTTCATTTCTTATTACCATCTTTCTAGATTGTCTAATTTAGATCTTGAAGCATCGCATGACTAAAAAGACGGGAGAAAACGATCCCCCATCTCGTATCACGATTCAGTTCAGAAACTATGTCGTTAGCTTAGATACCATGGACTGAAATTGATTGCAGTAGATAGAGGTGGAAAATTCGTTTTTAATATGCTGCTCAGCAGCGGAAATTATCTGGTTCCTCAAGTCCCGATTTCTCATTAAGGTCAGAGATTCACCAACTGCATGCTTAATATCTCCGAGGTTGTAATATTTGCCTGTTACATTATGCGTAATAAGCCGCTTTACTCCATCCGAATCGGTTGATAGTACCGGACATCTGCATAGCATCGCTTCCGCAACTGCGTAACCAAAGCCCTCTCTAATAGATGTTGAACACAAGAATCCCCCTGAATCTCCAATTATCGATAGATAGTCTGCCATTTGCTCATGCGGGATATTGGAATATCGAATTAACCGTTCAGACAAGTTTAGTGTACGTACGCTAAATTCGAAATAATCTCTTTGCGAGGGATCAGATAGTGTATCATCATCAAACATCCATAAATATAGGTCTGGAATCTGTTTTCTTAATTCAAAACCTATTCTTAAGTACTCGGTCCAATTCTTGTTCTGTTCGATACGGCCAATCCAGCCGATAATCGGAAAGGGTTTAACAGGGTATGAGACATATCCAAAATGCTCTGTATCGAGAGGATCATCAAAACAGAACTGCGGAATTTCAGGAAAGATTTGCTCAAACCATTGCTTTAGGTGCGAAGTTCGGGGATATAACAACGCGTCTGCAAATTCTCGAATACTTGGATCGAATACCTTAAGCAGTTCAAGAGCAGTATCTGTTGTACCCAGACCTTGAATCTCAAAGACAGCTTTGCCACGAAAGCCCATTTCTTTTATCTTTTGAAGCAGGTGAATGTCTGTGCAAACGACGATCATGTCATAATTCTCTGACTCAATGATGCGTTTAATTTCCTCATTATCGTTGGTTACAAATGTTTTTATCCCTTTTATATTTTTGCGGCCTTCACCATCAACAGCATATAATAGATGGCATTCATATCCACGATCCATAAGTGCCTTGCTTCTCACACGATTTAACGTTTCCATACCGCCGCTCGGATTAAAAAATGTAAAAAGTATTTTCATCTTCCACTACCACGCATTCTTATATTTAAATTTTAATGCCTGTTCTAGATGCTCGGTTTTGAACATTTCATTATAGTAATCAAGCTTCTGTGGTAAATAAGGGGAAAAGCGATAACCGATTTGAGAATGATCTGGTGTGTAAAAATTGGACATCACGCTAGGCTCGGACTTGGATAATTCATTTAGCAAGGTTTCCATCTCCATAACGTCTGTCGTACAAGCATTGCCCAGGATCATCGTATAAGGCGTTTGAACCATCTGGACGGCAATGAGACTTGCTACATTTTCGTTCACTGTGGGATACCACTTGAAATCCGTTATTGGATGGGGGACTTCGGACAACAGCGTTTGAACACTCTGATCTGTGGTAAGATCCAGTACATAACAGTAGTAATTGCTGAAACTTTGCTCGTACAAGTTCTCCAATCTCATGAGGGATGCTTCATTTGCCATGCTTATGGGAAACAATACCGTCACTTGAGGCTTCATTTTTCTTCTTGATCGAGCCAAATGACGAGCCAAATGATACGTGTATCTCCATCTTCGATGCTGCTCACTTGATTTGAGTGTCGCCGATACGCTAAAGGTCGAATTCACTCTGTAGTCCATCAATTCGACGGGAATGTAGCGGATCTCGCAATTTTCCGTCAAACGGAGCCAATAATCATAATCCTCTACAGGTACAAGATGATAACCATCAATCATTTTGGCATACTTAGTTTTATACATAAACGAAACACCGATAATCGATGAATCTAGCAGCTTCTCCTTTGGCCTGCTCTGGTATTTACGGAGCGCTGCCAGCTGGTGTTCATTGTAAAGACGATTCCCCATATTATCTATGGACTGGAAAGAGCTGTAAACTAGCCCCAGTTCGTCTGAACCCTTTTTCAGTTTCTTCCGCAAGGTTTCCAGAAAAAAGGGGTAGTACACATTATCACTTGAGACCCACGTCAAGTACTCTATATGTTTGTCCAAGAACAAATACTGGAATCCGGTATTAAGCGCATGCGCAACACCTTGATTATTGGCGTAAGCTACGATTTCAACACGCTTATCTCCCTTTACTATGCTCTTGACCAGCGGTTCCATCTCTGGCGCACCGTCAATAACAATCACCATTTTGAATTTACTAAAAGATTGGTTTAACATGGATTCCAATGCTTCTTGGAGAAATTCGGGCTTTTGTATATATACTGGCATGACCACACCTAAATCAACCAAGCCCACTCACCTCTGCTTCCGCACATTTAGTTATATTGTATGAATCGTTCAACCAATGGATTGTGCGGCTATCCCCATTCCAATAATTCAGATAAACTCAAATAACCCATTGTTATCAACAATGGGCCAATCATGAACAAAACAGAATTTATCTTTAAATTTATAAGGACAATGCACTGATCGGTGTTAGTTCCGATTGAAGGACGCCTTGCTCTGTTACCAGATTACCAAATTCATCTAATCCGTAAGTGGAAATTGCCGCTTCGGTGAGCGTCGTATTAATATTGTATTGCACTTCATACGCCACATTTCCTGCAATATTAAAAGAGCGAATGTCTGCACTACGTGCGGCGACCGAATAACTGGATACATATAATGGTGTCAGTGTCAAAGTCGAGATGGGAACAACAAATACCGCTACGATGATATTGGCAACGGAGGTTCCTACATTACGAACACTAACTACAATGTTCGTAGAAGCTGTACCAGAGGCTCTTGTATTTGTAATTAGTCCCGTTGTATAGACCGGCATATATTTCTCCTCCTTTCATCTTACACTATCATTCATATTCAAAAGATTCAGAGAGTTATAGACAAACACCTTTACATGTGCGGATTTTAGTAAAAATGGGTGTTGTCTCAAACAAAAGCTAGGATGTGAAAATAGAATAAGACAAGATAAAACTATTTAAAGCGAGGGGATTACAGTTGACCAATTTTAACTTTCAGGTCACTCCTGTTGGTAACCCTAAATTTGAACCCAGTGTAGCAGTAAACCTTCTGATCCCTGGCATTATGGTTGCTACTGCAGTGGATACAACGACAGGAGTCCCGTTAATTGGGGTGTACCAATCCTTAAACGGTGGATTTTCTTGGTCCAATGCCCTCCTGCCCCTACCTCCCGGATTTACAGGAGCAGAGGCATCAGCCGTTGCTTATGCCTTTCCTAATACATTTGTCATTACTGCGCATGCTTTCCCTGGTGCATCTGATGGGACAGCGATCATTTATATTTCAACCGACAATGGGGCAACGTTTAGCGCACCCAGAATTGTAAATCAGGGATATGGTACCTATATTAATAATGATGAGACCAATGTAATATGCGATACAGCGCAGTCCAGTCCTTATCTAGGAAATATATATGTCACATATAATCACCAATTCAATGTAGCCAATGGTGGAAACTCAACGGCATTCTTCAGCCGCTCCACAGATGGAGGGAACACTTGGCAAACCCCCATACTACTATCTAGTGAAGCTGATCAAGTGGAGCGCCCGGAAGTTGCCGTAGGTCTAGCTGGAATAGTATATGGGGCCTGGATTACAGTTGATCCGTCTGCACGCTTTGTTATTCGCCGTTCGTTGGATGGGGGAGCCACTTTTGAACCACCAGTGCTTGTTTCGATGATTTCACTTGTACCCATTGTGCTTCCTGTTACCGGATACGGCTTCCGCGTTCTTACCTTTGCCAGTATTTCAACTGATCGCTCTATAGGTCCTTACACAGATGCAGTTTATGCGGTATGGCAGGATTATCGACTTGGGTACTCGGATATATTCATGTCGATATCTACTGACCTCGGAGAAACATGGTCTGAACCCGTAAGTATTACTGGGGCACCTACTGGATCACAAAACTTCTTCCCTTCCGTTGACGTAGATCCACTCACTGGAGTAGTCAATATCATATATTACAGCAACCAGATTGATGGGTTTAATCTCGATGTATACGTTGCCCGCTCCATCAATGGAGGTCAAACTTTTACCAATACACGTATCACGAACGTCTCTTTTAATCCCAACGGCTCAAGCCCCACTCCAGTTCCATTAATTGGAGATTATATTGATATTATTAGTGTGCCTCCAGGGGGCTATATTGGAGTGTGGACAGATACCAGTACCGGAGCTCAAAGCATTTTCTCAGGATACTCGGATATTGTCATTACTTGAATCCACCAAAAATAGATCATTCGTCATTTAACGAATGATCTATTTTTTCGCTTATGCCTCTGCGGCCCTATTTCAGCCTAAAGGATGCAGTGCTAAGTGCAATCAGCTCTCCTCGTGAATTAGTAATTCTCGATTCCGCCGTAATGGATCGACCGGTTTCATGTACAATTTTGCCGGTAACCGTAAGATACTCTTGCTTGGCAGGCATTACAAAATGTACGTTCAGATTGCTGGTAACACTAGGACGATTCGGATATTTCAGCATGACGGCAACGCCCATCGTGTTGTCCAATAAGGAAGACAGAACACCACCGTGGACGATTCCCATGAGGTTCAAATGATGTGGAAGCGGATCAAGCGACACGACGACTTCATCACTTCCAGCATGCTCAAGTTTACATCCCAGATAACCCCAAAACGTGGATTCTGCTGCCTTTGTAATCGACTCAATGTACTCCCTTTGTTCGTCTGTCTGACCACGGGCATCCTCTTGTTCATGATCTATCCTGACCACTGCTCTCCCTCTCTTCTGTATTCATGTATCTATCTTGGGACTGATGGACATTGATTTACGCTGTTGGCTGCTCTTCTTCCTCCTCGAGCAATTTCCGCCTTAGCACTTTGCCCACCATCGTTTTAGGCAGTGACTCTCTAAATACATATTGCCTTGGCACTTTATATGCCGCCAATTGACTGCGACAGAACTGTTCGAGAGAAGCCGGATCAGGCTCTGCTCCATCCTTAAGCACGATATAAGCCTTCACCGACTCTCCACGATAACTGTCCTTCACCCCAACAACAACGGCTTCCTTCACAGAGGGGTGCTCATACAGCACCTCTTCAATTTCCCTCGGATAGATATTGTATCCGCTCGCAATAATCATATCCTTTTTACGGTCAATGATCGTAAAGTAACCCTCTTCATCCATCGTAGCCATATCACCTGTGAAGAGCCAGCCATTCCGGATCGCATCAAAGGTCTCTTCCGGTCTTCCCCAGTAGCCCTTCATCACTTGAGGACCTTTGACAATCAGCTCACCCGGTTCTCCGACAGGCATTTCCTCTCCTGTTTCGGGATGGATCACTCTTGCCTCCGTATCAGGAAAAGGAATGCCGATGGTGCCTATCTTGCGTCTGCCCCATATGGGATTGGCATGAGTTACGGGAGATGCCTCCGTTAATCCATAACCTTCAATGAGACGGCCCTTCGTCATCTCCTCGAATGTATCCTGAACCTCTACTGGAAGCGCAGCCGATCCACTGATACAAGCATTAATTGACGATAGATCATACTCTTTGATCCTGGGATGATTGATGAGGGCAATATACATGGTTGGAGCTCCCGGAAATAGTGTTGGCTTCTTCTTACGAATTAGATTCAATATCATATTGACTTCAAATTTTGGTACCAATATCATCAGCCCAGCTCTGTAAATAGCCTGATTTAATACACATGTCAGTCCGAAGACATGAAAACAGGGCAGTGCCGCCAAATATCGTTCTTGGCCATCCTGGGCCTGGTGGCACCAGTTCCCGGACTGGATTGTATTTGCGATCAGGTTCTTATGGGTGAGCATCACACCCTTCGGTACACCCGTTGTACCTCCCGTATATTGGAGCTGCGCCAATTCTTCCTCCGCATCGACCGACTCCAATATTGGATCTGCAGCTGCGCTTTTGATCAGTTTTGTAAAGGAATGGACTTGGTTATTGTAAGGAATTACAGGCAATAGTCCCTCCTTTTTGGCCTTTATAGGATAGAGCCACTTCTTAATCAACGGAAGGTAGTCTTTAACACCTGTAATGATCGTGTGCTTGATCTCCGTTTCCTGCACAATGTTCTCAACCCGGGAATAGAAGGTATCCAGTGTAATGATCAGCTTCGCTCCGGAATCCTTCATCTGGTAGGCAAGCTCGCGTTCCATATATAGTGGATTGGTCATCACCGCTACGCCGCCAATCAGCAGCGTACCATAATAGGCAATGACCACCTGGGGACAATTGGGCAGCATAATGGCTACCCTGTCTCCTTTCTTCAATCCTAAGCCTCGCAGCACGTGTGCCATTTGATAAGACAGCATTAGCAGACTCTTGTAGCTAATCGTCTTGCCCATAAAATACATCGCAGGCCGATGGGGAAACTTCTGTGCTGACGTGACCAGAAACGCGGCCAAGTTCTGATTCGGATACTCATAAGATGGGGCCACTTCGGCCTCATAAAACGGCAGCCAGGGCTTATCGTTCATGACAATCATCCCTTTCATTCTCTTTCATCGAGAATGCTTCCTCGCTGACCTACTCCTCATCCAAAACCATCTGATCTCTTCAGATTAAACCGTATAACGTTCATTATTGATAACACGAGCAGCGATGCTGCGTTTATACTGTGTTGTATTCACCGGATTGCTTCTCGTCAGCTTTTTGAGTACTGATAATTGCATACGCAGCATATCTCCGGACTCCACAGTAGTCAGCAGTTCTTTTGCCACAGATTCTACTCTCAAGAATGCTTCGTAAGCAAACACTTTTGTCATTTCAATCATATTTTGCGTTCTCTCTTCAGAGGTTCTCGCTAGTTGTTTGTTCGTACGGGTAAGCACACTTTCGAGTGCAAAAATATCTATCATCATATCGGCAAGACCCGCGAGCACTTCCTGCTCCTTCTCGAGCTTCGTCCCGTATTTCTGTACGGCAAGACCTCCAGCTAGTAAGAATATCTTCTTGCTCATATCTAGAAAATGCTCTTCTTGCTCTAAGATCCCTTCAAACGTTTGATTCGGTATGATTTGCAGTATCTCATTTTGTAGAGCCTGTGCTTTTTGGAGGAGTGCTAACTCTCCCTTTAGTGCCTTCTTCACGAGTGTGCCTGGAATCAGAAGCCGATTGATCTCATTGGTCCCTTCAAATATCCGATTAATCCGTGAATCGCGGTATAAACGCTCAATTTTGTATTCTTGAATGTAGCCGTAGCCGCCATGGATTTGTACACCTTCATCCGCGATTGAGTCTAGGTTCTCGGAAGAAAACACCTTATTGATCGAGCATTCAATCGCATAATCGGAGATTGCAGCTGCAGCCCGTGTTCCTGCATCATTCGCTATATAATCAATATCCTGCATCGCCTCGTCCAGTAGTCCAGCTGTACGATATACCATACTCTCAACTGCAAATGTTCGAATATTCATCTCTGCCAGCTTCTTGCGAATAAGCGGAAAATTCGAGATTGGTGTCTCAAACTGTTTTCGTGTATTCGCATATTTCGTGCTGAGCTCAACCGCTTCCTTGGCCGCTCCTACAGAGCCTGCCGCCAGTTTGTATCGACCGATATTCAGGATATTAAAAGCAATTCGATGGCCTTTGCCGATCTCGCCTAACAAATTCTCCTTCGGTACCTTAACATCCTCAAAGTAAAGGGGGCGTGTGGATGAGCCTTTGATTCCCATCTTCTTCTCTTCCGGTCCAAGCGTAAAGCCTTCCATTTCTTTCTCTACAATAAAAGCGGTAAAGTGCTCACCATCGATCTTCGCGTACACAATGAAGATATCTGCGAATCCCGCGTTTGTAATGTAGAGCTTAGATCCATTCAAAATATAATGTTCACCATCTTCCGATAACACAGCGGTCGTTTTTGCGCTCATTGCATCCGAGCCCGAGGTGGGTTCCGTTAAGCAATAGGCGGCAATTTTGGCCCCAGATGCAAGATCGGGCAAATACTTTTCCTTTTGTTCCCGTGTACCGAAAAATACGATCGGCAATGTCCCAATACCGACATGAGCACCGAAGGACAAGGCAAAGGATGAACCCTTGGCCAGCGACTCGCTGATGATGGTCGAGCTGACTTTATCGAGGCCGATTCCGCCGAATTCTTCCGGCACATCAGCCCCAAGCAGTCCAAGCTCACCGGCCTTTCGAAGCAGCTCTACGGTGAGGTCATAATTCAGCTTCTCGATCTCCTCATCTCTTGTTACCACTTCACCATCGATGAAGTCGTGAACGGTCTCTGCAATCATGCGATGCTCCTCGGTAAAATCTTCGGGCGTCAGGATGCGATCAAGATCTGCCTTGTCTATGACAAAGCTTCCACCTTTGATTTTTGGTTCTTTGGTTTGGTTGTCGCTCATGAGAATTAGCTCCTTTCGGGGTAGGTGATGGTTGATCGATGAAGAAAGTTAGTGTGCATGTGTGCGATAAGATGAAATGAGTGCAGCAATGATGGTGTGAGTGGTTCGATGATGATATGAGTACTGCTGTGGGTGCTCCGATGGCGAATCGGGTTCCGAGCCTTCTTGCCCTTGGATTTCTTCTGATTCCACTCTAATGGTGAATTCCAAGGGCAAATACGCACGCTTCGCTTCTTCACCCGATTTCGCCCTCTCCGCTTGATGCTGCACTCCTTGCGTAAAGTGCAATTCTTCCTCTCTCAACCTTGTGGGTTTGAGAGGGGGGGACGGCTTCCTTTCCTTTGGTTTATGGAAGTCGTCTGTTTCTTTAAGTTCAGGGGAAACTGTAGAGCTTCGATGATGATGTGAGTGCTGCTGTGGGCGCTCCGATGGCGAATCGGGTTCCGAGCCTTCTTGCCCTTGGATTTCTTCTGATTCCACTCTAATGGTGAATTCCAAGAGCAAATACGCACGCTTCGCTTCTCCACCCGATTTCGCCCTCTCCGCTGATGCTGCACTCCTTGCGTAAAGTGCAATTCTTCCTCTCTCAACCTTGTGGGTATGAGAGGGGGGACGGCTTCCTTTCCTTCGTCTTAAGGAAGTCGTCTGTTTCTTTAAGTTCAGGGGAAACTGTGAGCTTCGATGATGATGTGAGTGCTGCTGTGGGCGCTCCGATGGCGAATCGGGTTCCGAGCCTTCTTGCCCTTGGATTTCTTCTGATTCCACTCTAATGGTGAATTCCAAGAGCAAATACGCACGCTTCGCTTCTCCACCCGATTTCGCCCTCTCCGCTGATGCTGCACTCCTTGCGTAAAGTGCAATTCTTCCTCTCTCAACCTTGTGGGTATGAGAGGGGGGACGGCTTCCTTTCCTTCGTCTTAAGGAAGTCGTCTGTTTCTTTAAGTTCAGGGGAAACTGTGAGCTTCGATGATGATGTGAGTGCTGCTGTGGGCGCTCCGATGGCGAATCGGGTTCCGAGCCTTCTTGCCCTTGGATTTCTTCTGATTCCACTCTAATGGTGAATTCCAAGGGCAAATACGCACACTTCGCTTCTTCACCCGATTTCGCCCTCTCCGCTGATGCTGCACTCCAATACGTGAAGAGCAGTTCTTCCTCTCTCAACCTTGTGGGTATGAGAGGGGGGACGGCTTCCTTTCCTTCGTCTTAAGGAAGTCGTCTAATGCAACCTAGGCTGTGCTGGCTGTCTGCCCATGCACCTCGAACACACCCGCTGCACCCATACCTCCACCGATGCACATGCTCACTACTCCATATCCTCCGCCTCTACGGGCAAGCTCGGAGACCAGGCTCACGGTAAGCTTCGCTCCTGTACAGCCTAACGGATGACCAAGAGCAATGGCACCTCCGTTCACATTGACCTTCTCTTCGTCAATATTGAGGGTACGGATGATATGCAGGCATTGGGAAGCAAACGCTTCGTTAATTTCAAACAGCGCCACCTGATCCAGCTCAATACCTGCCATTCTCAGCGCTTTCGGTATAGCCTCGACAGGTCCTACACCCATGATTTCCGGCTCCACACCTGCCAAAGCAAACGAGCGGAAGGTCGCCAGGGGCTCAAGGCCGAGCGCCTCTGCTTTTTCCCTGCTCATTACAGCAACCGCTGCTGCACCATCGCTCGTTTGAGATGCATTGCCTGCAGTAACCGTGCCTTTAACCGAAAAAGCAGGTCTCAAACGAGCCAACCCCTCTGCTGAGGTATCTGGACGTACGCCTTCATCGGTATCAAAGGTAAACTTCCGGTTCCTGATACGGCTATTGTCATCAATGGACGTATGGGTAACCTCAACTGGCACAATTTCATCCTTGAATCGGCCTGCAGCGATTGCCGCATGGGCTTTCCGATGACTGTTTACGGCATAGGCATCCTGCGCCTCCCGATTAACCCCGAACCTACGGGCAACCTCTTCAGCTGTGTGTCCCATACCCATATATACTTCCGGCATCTCCTCCACAATTCGGTAATGTGGAGCAGGCTTAAATCCGGTCATAGGCACATGACTCATACTCTCCACGCCTCCCGCAACAATGACTTCAGCAGATCCAAGCATAATCCGTTCCGCCGCAAATGCGATCGCTTGCAGGCCAGAGGAACAGAACCGATTGATCGTCAATGCAGGAACGGTAACAGGGAAGCCGGAATACAAGGAAATGATGCGAGCAACGTTCAACCCTTGCTCTCCTTCCGGCATTGCACAGCCAAGGATAATATCCTCGACATCTTCCTTTTTCAACCCTGGTGCTCGTTCAATGACCGCTTCAAGCACGGCTTTGCCCAAATCCTCTACTCGTGTATCCGCCAGGCTCCCTTTCTTGGCCTTGCCTACAGCGGTTCGGGCAAGTGACACAATGACCGCTTCTCTCATACAAATCACCTCAACCTTTAAAGGATATAGGTACTGATAGTTTTAATGAGTGTATTTCATAAGTTCTGTTGGTTGTTGATACGTTGCAGTCAGCTTAGATGCCTCCTAATTGCGAAGAGGCTTCCCTTTGGCAAGCATGTGCTGCATGCGCTGCTGTGTTTTCACTTCACCTAGAAGACTCAAGAAGGCTTCCCGTTCAAGGTCCAATAAATACTGTTCTGACACGCAGGTACCTGCCGGTACATCACCCCCTGCCAGTATATGAGCAAGCTTCTTCGCAATGAGGTAATCATGATCACTAATATATCCGCTCTGCTTCATACCAAGCGCTCCCAGCTGAAGCACCGCACGTCCGTCACGCCCTGCAACTCTTGCCTTACCTGAAGGAGCAGGTGTGTAACCTTCACGATCCAACTCAAGTACCGCCTGCTTGGCTTCATAGATGCGATAATCCTGATTCATCACGACACGATCGTGGGAGCGGCCATATCCCATTTGTAGTGCTTCGTGTCCACTGGATGATGTTTTGGCAAGTGCAATCATTTCAAATATCCGGTTAAGCTCAGGCTGAAGGTCCGCCTGTTGATCCGGGAAACGCTCGCTCGTCATTCGCACCAGTTCTTTACATCCGCCACCAGCCGGAATCAAGCCTACTCCTGTTTCTACCAAGCCAAAATAGGTTTCCGCGGAGAAAACAATACGGTCCGCTGGAAGACAGGCTTCTACGCCTCCTCCAAGCGTCATTCGATGTGGAGCAGCCGCAACCGGTTTAGCTAATTGCTTAAGCTTCATCATGCTTCCTTGGAACAATCGGATAATGTCATCAACCTCATCCCAATCTCCACTTTGAGCTTCCATGAGCATCAGCATCAAATTAGCGCCTACACAGAAGTTTCGGCCTTCATTGGCAAGCACCAGGCCTCTATAATTGGCTTCGACTTCTTCGGCTGCCTGCTGAATCATGACCAGAATGTCGGCGCCAATGGCATTGTTCGGAGAGGTGAATTCCAGAAGGGCGACCTCATCTCCAATATCAATCAGATTTGCGCCTGTGTTTGAACGGATGATTTTATTTTGCGCTTTCAACGATGCTAAGGATATGATCTCAGGCTGTTTCTCTACCGCTCGGTACTCCCCTTTAAGATATTGGAATACGTCTCCGTCCTTTTGCCGATAAAAGGAGTTGTTCCCTGCAGCGATCCAGCTCTTCACCCATGCAGGCACGACCAATCCCTCGGCTTCCATACGGTCAACCGACGCTGGCAGACCGATCAGATCCCAGGTCTCAAACGGACCCAGCTCCCAATTAAATCCCCATTTCATCGCATTATCGATATCCTCGATGGAATCCGCAATTTCTCCGAGCTTCTCGGCGGAATAGATCAGCACTTGCTTTAGTACATTCCATGCAAGCTCTGAATATCGGTCCTTCGTATTCAGAAAGGCCTTGATCTTCTTCCCCGCACCTTTGACTGCCTTCGCAGCTTCAAGCGATGCTGAGCTGATCTTGGCGCTTGGACTGTATTCCATATTAGCTAGGTTGAGCGATAGAATCTGACTGCCGTGATCTCCTTTCACTTTTTTGTAGAACCCCTGACCACTCTTCTCACCAATCCAGCCTCTTGACAACAATTCCTGCAGTGCGACAGGCACTTCAAATATGTCCCTTTCTGCACCATCCGGCACGGAATCATATACGTTCTTCGCCACATGAACAAAAGTATCAATCCCCACCAAATCCAGCGTACGGAACGTTGCACTCTTAGGTCTGCCGAGCACCGGTCCTGTTGCGGCATCCACTTCCTCCACCGTGTAACCGTTTTGCGCCATTTCCCTCAACGTGACAAGCAGCCCATAAGTCCCGATACGGTTTGATATAAAATTTGGTGTATCCTTGGCGATGACGACGCCTTTTCCTAACCTTTTCTCACAAAATTCTTTCATGAATGACGTAATCTCGGGATCTGTGTCGAACCCTGGGATGATCTCCAGCAGCTTCATATGCCGTGGTGGATTAAAAAAATGCGTGCCTAGAAAATGACTCCGAAACTCCTCACTGCAATCCTCCGCCATGGCATTCACCGAAATTCCGGACGTGTTCGTGCTGACAATGGTTCCTTTTGTACGCACCGATTCGATCTGTTTCATGATGGACTTCTTAATTTCAAGCTTTTCAGTAACGACTTCAATGATCCAATCGACTTGTTTCAGTAGATTCAAGTGATCCTCTATGTTACCTGGTGTAATGCGTTCTGCAAAATGGGGAGCATACAGTGGAGCCGCACTTGATTTAGGAAGTGCAGCAATCGCTTGCTTAGCAAGTCGGTTACGTACTGCAGGATGTTCCAGTGACAGCCCCGCTTGCTCTTCTTCTGATGATAATTTAGCAGGCACAATGTCCAAGAGCAGACAAGACAGTCCCGCATTCGCTAGATGTGCAGCAATTCCTGCACCCATGACTCCGGAGCCAATAACGGCAGCTTTTGATATGGACCTCTTCTTAATCGCAGTTGTATGCGTAGGACTTAACATTTGGTTCACTTCGCAACGACCTCCTGTTCATTAATTTCGGCAACACCGAAGACGGATGCTTCCAATATTTCTGCAATATCCTTCGTCTGCACTTTTGCTTCTACTTCTTTAAGCTTCGTACCATCCTCCAGCATCGTCAGACAGTAGGGACAAGCAGAGCTGATCATCGTCGGGGATACAGATAGTGCCTGTTCAGTCCGAGCTAGATTTACACGCTTGCCGGTATCCTCCTCCATCCACATCTGTCCTCCGCCGGCACCGCAGCACATCCCGTTCTCTCGACTACGTTCCATTTCCACGAGCTCGACTCCTGGAATGGCGCGCAGCACATCACGCGGCTGATCATACACATCGTTATATCTTCCGAGATAACAGGAGTCATGATAGGTGATTTTTTCATGTAAAGTATGCTTGGGAATCAGTCTGCCGGTCTTGACCAGCTCATCCAGCAGCTCGGTATGATGAAGCACTTCTGCTGTAAGGCCAAACTCGGGATATTCGTTCTTAAACACGTTGAATGTATGGGGACAGGCTGTAACGATTTTTTGAACACCATATTTATTAAAAATTTCAATGTTTTCCGTACACAGCTGCTGGAACAAGAATTCATTCCCCATACGTCTCGGTGTATCACCCGAATTCTTCTCTTCATTGCCCAAGATCGCAAAGTTGACACCTGCCTCATTCATCAAATGAACTAGGGAACGCGTAACCTTACGGCTCCGATTGTCATATGACCCCATTGAACCTACAAACAATAGAATGTCAAAGTCCGGATTCTCCTTCACCGTCGGAATGGTCAAATTCAAGGTACCGTCCGGGTCAATTTCCTTCACCCATTTGCTGCGTTCTGCACGACTGATGCCCCATGGATTGCCTTGGCGCTCAATATTCTGCATCGCTCGTTGTCCTTCATGAGGTACACTTCCTTCCATCAACACGAGATGACGCCGGAGATCCACGATCTTATCAACGTGCTCGTTAGCAACAGGACACTGATCCTCACAATTACGGCAAGTTGTACAAGCCCATATTTCTTCTTCTGTCATGACTCCTCCGATGAGCTGGACATCCTTGGCACTGACACCTTCAACTTGATGCCAGGCTCTTTTTTGCACACCCATGGTCGGACGAATGTCGGTAATTCCTTCCCCTGTCCAATCGGTAAGAGATAGGTCTGCAGCTCTCATTTCATGTACACCGGCGTAACCGAACACACTAGCAGGCATCCAGGCCGACTTTGACGTAAGTGCCTCACCCTTTTCCGTTAAATGATCTCTTAACTTGATAATCATGTGCATGGGTGACAGGAGCTTGCCGGTATTCGTCGCCGGGCATACATGGGTACATCGCCCACACTCTACACAAGCATAGAAATCGAGCATTTGCTTCTGGGTAAAATCTTCGATTTGGCCGACACCATAGGACTCTGCCTCTTCATCTTCCAAATCAAGCTTGCTTAGCTTGCCTGGTGAATCTGTTCGTCGAAACAGGATGTTAATGGGTGCGGTAATGAGATGAAAGTGCTTCGATTGTGGGACGTATAGTAGAAAGGAGAGCAGGATCAACAGATGAATCCACCAAAAAAGGTAATACACTGTGGTCACTGCAAATTCGGGCATCCATGTAAATAAGGAAGCAATTCCTGATGAGATGGGTGCATACAATGAAGATGGCAAATCCTCTCTCAGACGTTCAAATGCCATAGTGAGTAGAACGGATATCATTAATGACGTGATAAAAAAGACAACCAGGCTTGGCTTCCAGCCTCTCTTTAACCGATGCAGCTTCTCCCCGTATCTTCGGTAGGCAGCGTATCCTATGGCGAGAAGAATAAGTACGACCGTGATCTCCTGGGTCAAAATAAATCCTTCGTAGCCCGGTATAGGCAAACTGTGCCCCGTGAGCCCCTTCCAGATAATGTCCAGCGCACCGAACTGCAGAATAATAAATCCGTAAAAAACGATAAAGTGCATGATTCCGCTTTTCGGATCTTTGAATAGCTTGCTCTGACCGAAGACCTGCACCATAAATGCAGTAATCCTGTCTTTAATATCCTTACGAAGATTCGCAGGTTTGCCTAATTTGATATATAAATAACGGTGGTATACAACTCTGGCGAATAGATAAACCGCCCAGCCGGTAATGAGGGTAAAGAGCAGCGCATTGATCATTTGTAGAATCATCCTCATCAAGCCCCTTGTAATCATAAGATTTAAATTTCAGCTTGCATGGCGGATCACTGATTGTTGAACTTCACTCCTTTCGGACAAAAACACCTCTTGCCATTGACAAGGCAAATTCGATTCAATAATTAAGCGCTTACAATGCGTCTGCAAAAACAGACCTCCACATCGTTTGGACTTTAGACAATTGGATTGTCATACTCGCTGCAAACCTTGATATGAACGCCTAACGAATCGTCTCAACCTTTGTATAACGATTTCTCACTTCAACAGGGATTGAATCGTTGACAATGACTTGAACGTATTTTATAGTGGTTACAAGAAATGAATGAGTATTCATTCAGAAATTTAACTGTATTCTAACACCGGGGTGAACATATGACAAGTAAAAAAACAGAAAAATATCAACTCATTCTTCAAGGCGCCCTCAAAGTGTTTGCCGAGAATGGCTACCATCGATCCCAAGTCTCCAAGATTGCCAAAGCAGCCGGCGTAGCCGATGGCACAATCTACCTCTACTTTAAGAGAAAGGAGGATATCCTGATTCATCTGTTTCAACAGAAGCTTGGCGAGCTGGTGGAGAAATTTCATGACAGTGTCGCTGGCAGCTCTGACCCTACTCAGGCCCTCCGCACGGTATGCCGCATTCATTTTACAGAGCTTGAGAATAATCCCGAGCTTGCGTACGTCACGCAGGTTGAGCTAAGGCAAAGTGATATTGAGCTTCGCAAAGAGATTGGCAAATCACTCAAGCCATATATTGAGCTGATCGAGAATATTCTAGAGCAGGGTATAGAGCTGGGACAGTTTAGAGAAGACCTTAATCTAAAGCTGGTCCGGAACCTCATCTTCGGCTCCATGGATGAAGCCGTTACCTCATGGCTGATCGCAGGACAGAAATATTCGCTTCAGGATCAGGTTGACGACACCCTTGGCTTCTTTCTTCATGGTGTTTCCAAATAAATCAATTTCATAACTCATGTTTTTGAAGGGAGACGATTGAATATGAAGATCGTTGTATTGTTAAAGCAGACTTTTGATACAGAGGAAAAGATCACTCTGCAGAATGGAGTCGTTTCTGAGGATGGTGTGAAATTTGTTATTAATCCATACGACGAATATGCGGTAGAAGAAGCTGTCAAGCTTCGAGATAAGCACGGCGGCAGTGTGACTCTCCTCTCGGTCGGGCCCGAACGTGCGACAGAAGCACTTCGAACAGCGCTTGCGATGGGCGCAGATGAAGCGGTTCTGATTTCGGATGAGCGAATTCCGGATGACGAATATGCTGTTTCTAAAGTGCTGCACGCCTATCTGTCCCAGGAAAATCCGGATCTCATTCTTGGCGGTAACTTCTCCGTAGATCGCGGATCAGGTCAAGTCGCTATCCGTTTGGCTGAGCTTCTTCGCATTCCTCATGCCTCATCCATTACCAAGCTTACGATTGAAGGTACAACAGCAGAAGTTCATCGAGATGCCGAAGGGGATCTTGAAGTGCTTAGCGTATCGCTTCCTGCGCTGTTTACAGCTCAGCAAGGACTCAACGAACCAAGGTATCCTTCCCTGCCCGGCATTATGAAAGCGAAGAAGAAGCCGTTCAAGACTTTGTTGCTGGAAGACCTTGATCTCACTGAAGCAGAAGTTCAGCCTGCTACGAAGCAAGTTGAGCTCACGCTTCCTCCTGAACGCGGCGCGGGTAGAATCCTTAAGGGTGATGCCGAGGATGTTGCCCGCGAACTTGTCGGATTACTGCGCACCGAATCCAAAGTCATTTGAACGGTATAATACGTACGGTATCGTAAGTTTATTGAGCAATGGTGGACTCTATCATGCCATACACATACTTTTGTATGCGGTTTCAATAATATGCAGCTGATCTACCTAAAGTGTATGGTCAATAGAATGTCCAACATGCGTTATTTTTCAAGTATTTAATCATGCATCCTATTTCGGATGACCCTAGGAGGTTCTTGTTATGAGTAAAACATTGCTTGTATATGCCGAGAATCGAGATGGTAAACTTCGTCAGGTAGCACTAGAAACGTTAGGAGCTGCGCAGCAAATAGCTGGTGCTCAGGATCGTATCCAGGTAGTAGTTGCCGGGTCTGACATAACGTCCGCCGTGAGTGAACTTGTTCCCTATGGTGCCGATGTGATCTATACCATTGAGCATCCAGAGCTTGAACACTATAACCCCGAAGCTTATATATCAGTATTAAAATCTGTCTTACAACAGGCAGCACCCGATCTTGTCCTGTTCGGTCATACCGCTCTGGGTAAGGATTTGGCTCCACTGGTTGCAGCCCATCTTGCGGCGGGACAAATCTCGGATATTACTGCCATTGAGGTAGAAGAAGGTAATGCGGTATTTACTAGACCCCTGTATGCCGGTAAAGCCTTTGAAAAACGTGTGTTTGAGAATGGGCCAGCCGTCATTACCATTCGTCCGAACAATGTTGCTGCAGCGACTGCACCGGAAGGTAGTGCTTCCCCCATTGAAGATATTGCTTATCCATCTCCATCGCTACGCACGATCGTAAAGGATGTCGTTCAGAAGACGACAGGCAAGATTGATCTTAGCGAGGCAAAAATTGTGGTCTCTGGAGGCCGAGGAGTGAAGAGCGTAGACGGCTTCAAGCCACTTGAAGAGCTCGCTGATCTGCTCGGCGGAGCTGTTGGTGCTTCCCGCGGAGCGTGTGATGCAGGCTATTGCGATTATTCGCTGCAAATTGGTCAGACAGGGAAAGTCGTTACGCCCGAAATTTATATTGCATGCGGCATTAGCGGTGCCATACAGCATTTGGCTGGAATGAGCCAATCGCGTGTTATTATTGCGATTAACAAGGATCCTGAAGCTCCCATCTTTAAGGTTGCCGATTACGGCATTGTCGGTGATCTGTTTGATGTTGTGCCTCTGTTGACTGCGGAGTTTCGGAAGGTACTCGTATAGGCGTTCCATAATTGGACGCCGCTCTCCGGTTGCTCGCAACCGTTGATTTGAATTTTTATAAATTTCACTTAGAAGTAGGAGAAGAATTTCTTTGTGGGTGAAGCTAGCGTTGCATTTTTTGGCTCCCTCTCTCCGGTTGCTTCGCAAAAGTCGTTCGGTATCCAAAAAATTTCACTTGTAGCTGGGGGGAAATTCTTTGAAGGTGAAGCTAGCGTTACATTTTTTGGCTCCCTCTCTCCGGTTGCTTCGCAAAAGTCGTTCGGTATCCAAAAAATTTCACTTGTAGCTGGGGGAAAATTCTTTGTGGGTGAAGCTAGCGTTGCATTTTTTGAGCTCCCTCTCTCCGGTTGCTTCGCAAAAGTCGTTCGGTATCCAAAAAATTTCACTTGTAGCTGGGGGAAGAATTCTTACGCGTGGTGCAGGCGTTGCATTTTTTTGGGCTCCTTCCCTTCGTTTGCTCGCAAAAGTCGAAGGAGCTTTCAATAATTTCACTTGTAGGAAACAAAAAGACTGCTCTTGTTCCTGTTGGAATTTAGAGCAGTCTTTTGGGTCCGTCAACATGAGGCTTGCCGCTAATACATGGAATCTATTTAGTAATAGCTTAAGCTTTAACTGCATCAAGCCATGCTTTTGCAATGAGAGCATGACCCGCATCAGTCGGGTGCACACCATCTCCTGCCCAGAAAGCAGGCTCCGCCTTGGCGCTCGCTTGAGCGAACAAGCCATCCAGTGGAACGTAGTAGGTTCCGAACTCTCGAGCCAGATCACGAATTGCATGAATTTTTGGATCAAGATCTACTCTCCATCCCTTCCGATCTTCTGGAACAGGCAGTACAAATGGTTCAATCAATACGATATTTGCATTCGTATGTTCTTTTGTCCGCACAATCAACTCACGGTATGTACGATAAAATTCATCTGCAGAGGTCTCTGCCTTGGAATCGTACCAGCGCCAGGTATCATTAATTCCAATGTAAATAGAGACCCAGGTTGGGTTATGCGCCAGACAATCCTGCTCCCACCTTTGTTCAAGATCAGTGACACGGTTGCCATTAATGCCGCGATTAATAAACTGAATTTGTTTCTCGGGATAACGCAGATTAAGTTCTGCCGCAACCATCATCGCATAGCCCCTGCCAAGGTCACTTCTATTATCGTAATTTCTACCACAATCCGTAATGCTGTCTCCGATAAATAACACTGTAGCTTGGTCTTCAATCCGTGTCATATGTATATTTGCTCCTTTAGAAATGATATGAAGTTCTGAACTTATGATAGCGCTATCAGCATGGACTTGCAACGCCATATATCACTAATTTGTTAGATTACCTGTTAGATTCCATTCATCAAGAGGATTTATCGCATATCTGTAGAATTACCAATTGTTACATAATTCCAGGAGGTGATCTAATGAAAGCACTGCTAGTTATTGATGTACAGAACGCCATTGTCCGGCTAAAGGATTTCACGAAGGAACTCACATTAATGGAACAGGTAATTCAAGATTTCAAAAGAGACGGAAAACCGGTCATTTTCATCAGACATATTGACGATCAGGAAGAAAGTCCATTGTACCGTGATTCAGAGGGATCAAATATACATGATTCACTTCTTGAATATGCCGAAACTGTAGTTGAGAAGCAGACTCCGAGTGCATTTTTTAATACAAATCTTGCAGAGACACTGGAGAAGTTAGGCGTCAATCAATTATTCATCGTAGGATTTGAGACGGAGTTCTGCTGTTTGTTTACGGCGATATCAGCCTATGACCGCGGATATAAAGTGACCTTGATTAAGGATGCAACAGGTACGGGGAATACACCGGATACGTATGAGATGAAGGATTTGGACATCAAGGGTTTTGTCGGAAAAGTGCTTGATTGGTCAGGTGCCATTGAGGTGCTCGATCACGATAGCTATGTTCGGAAATATACCGTACACAATACAATCTAAATCTATTTTATACAAATCTATTTCAGTATAAAGGGATGAACCAAGGTCACATAGTGCTTGGGGCACAATCAATTAAACAGCACTAATCATTTATCAGACTTTTAAATGAATTTCCATATGACTTTATATAAAAATGCCTTGCTCATCCCTAAAAACTATTTATAACGGTTAGCAGTTAAGCACTTTGAAGAGATTCATCAAGCTCCATCTCCAAGTAAACCGGACAATGATCACTTCCCATGATATGACAGTCTGCCCCTGAATCCTTCAAGTACGGTGCGAGCCGGTTCGAAGCAAGGAAGTAATCAATACGCCAACCAATATTCCGCTCCCTGACTTTTGCCATATAAGACCACCAGGTGTACACATCCGTCCGATCGGGATAAAAGTAACGGAAAGAATCGATGAAGCCTGAATCCAGCAGAAGAGTCATTTTCTCGCGTTCTTCGAGCGTAAAGCCTGAATTACCACGGTTTGATTTTGCATTCTTGAGGTCAATCTCCTGGTGTGCTACGTTCATGTCTCCACATACGACCACAGGCTTATACTTGTCCAGCTCATTAAGATATGCTCGAAAACGTTCCTCCCAATCCAGACGAAGCGGTAGACGAGATAAATCCCTTCTCGCATTCGGTGTGTACACATTTACCAGATAAAATTGCTCAAACTCCAGCGTGATCATTCGACCCTCCGGATCTGGATCATCCTCACTCATGCCGTACTGTACAGAGATTGGCTTGATTCTTGTAAACACTGCAGTTCCTGAATAACCCTTCTTCTCTGCATAATTCCAATAATCCTCGTAGGCGTCGTCCAGCTCCATCTGAATTTGGCCCTCTTGCAGCTTTGTCTCCTGCAGACAAAAAATGTCCGCATCCATCTGATGAAAATAATCCATAAATCCTTTATTTACACAGGCTCTCAGCCCGTTTACATTCCAAGATACCAGCTTCACTGTAGATGAACTCTCCCCTTTTCGTAAATTTTCTTTGCTCTTACCGTAGTCTTAAATAGACAACCATAAAATTATAACATAGAAAATTCCTTACTCCCTTGCTGCTGTTCAGGTTTCAGCACAGCTTCACGCAATGTACATTTTTACAGATATTACGTTCATATAAAAACCTCCCATTTATCCCGTGATAAATGAGAGGCTGATGACAAAATTTCAACTTTCATCAGAAAGTTGTATGATTTTATTCTTCAAACTCCACGTTATGATACACCTGCTGTACATCCTCCAGGTCTTCAAGCACATCAATGAGCTTCTCAAATTGTGTAAGTGCATCGCCTTCCAAGGATACAAAGGTTTGCGGCAGCATCGTTAGCTCAGCTACAGTAAACTCCGTTACACCTGCATTTTTAAATGCATCTTGTACTGCATGGAATTGATCCGGCTCCGCATATACGATAACCGCTTCATCTTCTTCCACAATATCACGGACATCCAGATCAGCTTCCATCAGCAGCTCAAGCACTTCATCTGCAGATTTGCCTTCCACCCCGATGACTGCGGTAGAGTCAAACATGTAGCTGACAGAACCACTGACACCCAGATTACCGCCATTCTTCGTAAAGGTTGAACGAACTTCAGAAGCCGTACGGTTTACATTGTTCGTAAGTGCATCCACAATGACCATCGATCCATTTGGACCAAAGCCTTCGTAACGAAGCTCATCAAAGTTCTCTTCTGATCCGCCCTTCGCTTTTTCCAGTGCACGGTCAATGATCGCTTTCGGTACGTTGTAAGTCTTAGCACGCTCCAGAACGACCTTTAGCGCACGGTTCGATTCCGGATCAGGCTCGCCTTGACGGGCAACAACATAAATCTCACGTCCGAACTTCGCATATACGCGACTTGTGCTTGCGTCTTTGGACGCCTTCTTTTCTTTAATATTATTCCACTTACGACCCATATCAATATTCGCTCGCTTTCAATAGAGATTCTAAACAATCCTTTATATTATAGCTTTTATGGGCCGGCTTGAAAAGTTACCATGCTGCAGTACTCACGATTTATCTAAGGTCTACTCTAGTTTATATGAAAATAAAACTGTATCATACTATACATAAAATTCCATAAGTAATTCTGACTATGAATATAGGAGTGAACTAATTAAGATGAATCGAATTGCCATCATTTTAGAGAAGAATCTGGAGCTCGGCGCTGCATCTAATGTATTGTAAAAAGCATAAAGAGATCCGCAACTGGAGCAACGCATCTCATGTTGCGGATCACTTCAATTTTTCACCTAACTGAATCCTCACTACAATGTTAGTACACAGGAATCTCAATCTTCTGATCTACTTTCCCCGGATATTCGTTAATCTCAAAAGTTAAGGGTTGTTCATAATCTTCATTTGGAATGTTCACCATGTATAGAAGTGTAGTCCTATTATCTCCAAAACTAAATGCGGATTGAGGTGAGCCTGTTATCTTATATTTTATACCTGCAGCGTCAGTAAACACGCTATCTTCTTTAAGCAAACGTAATACTCGATACGGTGGTTTATTAAATGATTCTTCCGGATCATTATACTCAAGCTGAATATATACATAATCCTGATTCCGATCTATTTCTGCAATCTTCAACCGATGATCAGGAGCTTCTACCATTTCTAAAGTATCTGTATTGAGCACAAACTCTAAATTCTTGTCAGACAGACTAACGCCATCTAGCATTATGGATAGATGATCTGGCTTGTCAAAGTAAATACTATCCATGTATGCAATGTACGATCCTGAGCTTATATCCCCAGATCCGTTCGTTCCATTTGAGATTTCAGCCCAATGGTTCCCTTTATTGTCGGTTAACCTGAACCCATTCAAATGGTTAATATTCTTTGTATTCTCCGTATCCGTTTCCATTCGGATCATGGTTTGCAGCGGCGTAATCTCCATATCATGAAACGTTAGAGTTTGGTTATCGATGACAATAGTTTTATTGATATCCATGTGTTCTCGCATACCTGCAAACCGAGAGTGATCTACTGGGAATGTAACTTCAAGAGGCTGCTCGTTTATATTCATCTCAAGCTTAAGCTCATTGGGAAGTAGCTCACCATGTTCCATATTTAGCTGAATACTTTGATAAATGATCGTCTCGTCTTCGTTTAGCGAAGTATGACCATAACCAATCGAATGAGGAGCATCTTCGTCGATAATTAACTCAATAGCATCAGTTGCGTCTTGGTGTTCCTTAAGATCGGGACCGCTCACGGAATACAGGATTACAGCTTCTTCCTCATCGGCAATGATTCCGCCAACAGCCAGTTCATACTCTCCGCTTGTATCCGATACATGTAGTTCCTGCAGCAGATCATGTTGAGCAGCCAGCATGAAGTTCTGATCATAATCAATGACTTCTATATACTTTTGCATTTTCGGTGAATAACGACTCTTGGCATCAGTTTCAGATAATACGTGCCTCCATCACCAAATATCCTGCTAACAGCATTGCAGCCGCAGAAGCTATAATTAAAAACAAGCGTTTCTTTTTGTTGCGATCCCCCGGATGTTTAGCTTCATCATTCAAATGCTCATCACTGACAGATTTTTCTTCATTCCTGTGATCTGAATTCATTGTCTACCTCCCACCTAGTCACGTACCAATGTTCTAAATCTATAAACGTAATGGGTGGACGGTTGGTTTGCTGAAATTACAAAAGTACTATATTAAAACTTGAAATTTGCACACTAAATAAAAGTTGTCATTCCGTAAAAACTATTTCATTTCTTTACGCTATATATTTGTACGTTCCACTGTCTTTACCATATACAGCTTCTCATTAAAGCCAATTTTTTTGCGAAACAGTCGTTGCTTTACAGCCTTATAGGTATGAAACCCCTGCTTTTCATAAATAGATCTTGCACCTATATTTGTATCAACCACTTCTAGTTTGAACACGGTAAAAGGAAGCTGTTGCATTAATTCAAGCAGCAATGCTGTCGCGATGCCCCTCCCCCGATACTTAGGGTCTGTTGCTACTGCCTCCAAAAAGCACTCATCTCTAAGAATTGGAGCGGGTACGTGAAATTGTTTTGCCAGGAAATAATGAACTACACTGCCTTGAACCTTACCTAGTATGCTTCTTAGGAAGCCTTTATCAAAATGCTGAGAGCGAGTGATGCTCGTCGAGTATGCGATAATTCCGACAACTTGACCATCAATGGTAGCAGCGTAGAATTGATCTTTATTCAATGACGCTTTTATTATTTTCTTTAACATACTTTTATCTTTCGACATCGAGCTTAACTCGTTATAATAACTATTCACGTAGACGTCCGCGGCCTGCATTAGCTGCTCCTCAGTAAGCTCTGTCAGCTTTACAATGTTTATTAATTCCATCCGTCTTTGCCTCCAATTTATAGCCTAACGGTTTATGCTATAATTTAACGTGTCTGAGCTCGGTAATACATACATCTAGAGACTGATTTTGACCCATTAAAAAGGAGACTTCATACAACGATGCCATTTACTTTCGCCCATCCTGCTGCTGTTCTGCCTTTCTCTCGCAAGAGCAAGTATCTTCATTTTACAGCTCTGGTGCTGGGGAGCATGGCCCCGGATTTTGAATACTTTCTACGAGGTCAGCCTGCAGGGATGACCGGACACACCTTTGCCGGTTTCTTCTATTTTAATTTGCCGCTGGTCGCGGTGGTCTATCTGATCTATCATTATTGGATACATAACAGCCTATTCGATCATTTGCCTGTATTTATGCAGGACCGTTATCAGCGCATCTCTAATTTGGGTTTACCAGCTAAAATAATCATCTTCTGCTACTCTGCCTTGCTTGGGATGTTAACGCATGTGGTGTGGGATGCTTTTACGCATCAACATGGATTTGTTGTTGATCGGATACCGTTCCTAAGCGCTGACCTGCAAGTATTGGGCTATGAGATTCCCATCTACAAAATACTACAGCATGGCGGAACGCTGGCCGGACTATCATTGATTGTTATTTACTTACTCTATCGAGCAAGAAAATATAAAGCATTAGCCAATCGCAGTACTCCTTCTAACCAAAAGTGGATGTACTGGCTTTCCATTGGTCTACTATCTATAGTATTCTTCATTATTTGGTTTATCGCTGATTTGGTACCTATTCATAGCATAGGTGTTCATGTCGTCAGATTGATCGATTCCGGTTTGATTAGTCTGCTCGTTGTATCGATCTTCTTTAAACTTAAAAATAACAAGGTGCGCCTCCATCGTTGAGGCGCACCTTGTTTCAAATTATAGATTTCGATCTTCTCTCCAGGTAATCATAGGCCGACAAAGCTACCTCGGCTGCGGCGTACCCGTCTTCTCCCGTAATTGCTACTGGTCTTCCTTCAAGAATACAGTTCACAAAATCCTGAAGCATGTAATAATCCATCTTGTCTCCAAAGTAGCTGTACCTTGCCCTCCCTTGCTCTATACTGAACACTTCATTGACTTGGGCAAAAGCATCCATTCTTATGATTCCTTGGGTCCCGATAATATCCAGCTTAACATCTCCCCAATAAGGAAACACAGGATTACGAGACCAGCTTGTATCGATGACTCCAATCACGCCATTCGCAAACTCCAAATGAACAATACCGGAATCCTCGACAGGAATATGGTGAAATAGTGTCCCCTTCTCAGCATGAACAACTCGGGGCTGTACTCCGAGCATCCAGTTCAGCAAATCGGCAACATGTACCGTATGATCGAGCAGCGCACCACCGCCTGATCGTACCGGATCGACAAACCAGCCGCCTGGCATTCTGCCTCTGTTATACCCTTTAACGGCCATGACTTCACCAATCTCGCCTTGATCTAGTGCTTCCTTAACCCGAATCACAGACGGAAGGTAGCGGCAAGGAAAGGCGGTCATTAACTGTACCTGCATTTCTTGGCAAATATCAATCATATGCCTCATTTCCCCTGCGTCCTGTTCCAAGGGGCTTCTCGCATAATATATGCTTGCCTGCCTTCGCACTGTCAGTAACGAGTGAGGCATGATGAACATTCTCTGAACAAATGATGACTGCATCTAAATCCGGCAGCTGGAGCAGCTCCCGATGATCTTGATAGAAATGAACATGGTCGCGTTCAACTATCGCTTGGACCCGATCATATTGGTGATCTGCGATCGCTGTTACCTCAGCATTCTTAATATGCTGCAGCTGCCTGTAATAGCTGAAAGCATGGGAATGAGCAAAGCTGATCATGCCGATACGAAGCTTACGCATCCCGCCACCATCCTTCTGTTAAACGAAATGATTTCATCGTCACCGCTTGCCCATTCTTTGCCGAATAAGCAGCTGCCTGCACTATAACTGCCGCCTTCCATGAGTCCTGCAGCGTTATATCAGGGTCAGCCTTATGAGCTGCAATATGAAGCACAGATCGCATGAATCCGTCGGCCGCATCCTCAAAGGCAGGACTCACCATGCTGAATTCGGAACGGTGCTTAGGATGAGCACAATCTGTAATCACATACTTTGCAGACGGGGAGCTCACTCTTCTGATCTCCACCGATGTGCTCATCTTCGGACTAGAACGAATAATTCCTTGATTACCTGCCATCTCGAATTCAGATGATTCCGGAATCGGATAACCTAACATGCCTTCCAAATTCACAATGGTTCCACATTGATACTTTAGTGTCAACAGCGCATACTCAGCCCACTCCTTACGAATATGCTGTGCGAATACGCTCTCCACTTCACCTAACAAATGACACATAAATTCAATTTCTTCAATAAAAAGTGCCATGATGGTTCCGTTACGATGAGCAGAGGATGAAGGCAAATGGCTGCCGCCAGCTTCCTCTCTTGTCATCATGCGTCTCACATGAACGACGCCTGGGCTGCCGATCACTCCCGCTCTCACCTGCCGTGCCAAATCCGAATAATCCGGTCTGAACAAGGCCTCGTGAGAAGGAATTATTTTTACACCATGCTGTTTGCACATCGCAACAAGCTGATTCATATCTGTTGATGACAAGCCGAAGGGCTTCTCGCAGATCATAAGAACTCCCGCTTCCGCAGCGAAGTGCAGATCAGCCAAGTGCTCCTTCACCGGAAGTGTAAAATGAAGGATATCCGGCTTCTGTTCTGCCAGCAGCTCTGGCAGGCTATGGAATACGGTCAAATGAACGTGCTCTGCCCACTCTTCAGCGTCACCCATACTTGGAACACACACACCAGATAACTGAATCGCAGGATGCTGCGCATAGCGCTGTGCATATTTAGCAGCTCCGGCACGGTATCCCATAATCGCTATTTTCATCGGTTGTTTAGCTTGCATTATAACGTTCATAAGCAGCTTGGTAGATCTTCATATACTCTTCAAGTCCCATTTTGTCAATGGTCTCCACATACGTGTCCCACTCATCAAAAGAGGCACTTCCATTAACGAATTTTGCTTCCATTTCGCCAATATAATCATGAATGTCTTTACCAACCGAGGACATAAAATCCGTCTCTTCGTTCGTAAAGTTAAAGTTGTACCAAATATCTTCCACTGCGTCTGGTTCAGCCTTCTCTGCGGCTTCCATCGAATTTGGCAAGGTTTCTGATCCTTTAAAATATTCGCCTTTCACATAACCAGGATAACTTCCGCCTGTCCAGGTGAAATATTGAGTAAGCGCCTGATCCATCGTGAGTCCATCCGGGTTATTTGTAATTTCTTCAATGTATTCAAGCTCGCCATCCGCATTTTTGTTATAAGTGGTGCCTTCTTCTCCCATGAAGAAGAACGTTGCACCTTCCTGTCCGAAGAAGTGATCCATCCAGCGGATCGTTGCTTCCGGATGCTCGTTCTTATCTGTAATTGCAAAGGCTCCTACATGCACCATCGGAACCTTCACATGGGAATACAGCTTATCGCCATGCGGCCCTTCCAATGCGCCGAGTCCGATGTAGTTATTCTTGCCCATTACCGTATCCGGGTTCGGAACGATGGTGGAACCGAGCAGGTCGGCCTGTCCCTTGGCGTTCAGAGCACTGCTCTCAATTGTGAATATTTCTTTGTCAATTAATCCTTCTGTGTACAGCTTATTCATAAATTGCAGCATTTCCTTGTACTCTGGCAGCGTCTTCGTGAAACGGAGCTCATTCGTGTCCGGATCCACATCGACGAATTTATGTCCAAGACCTTTCGTTCCTAGACCCCATGCCCCTTTGACCTGATCGATGATTGATGTAATACCGGTACCTCCAAATGGAATTTCATCATTCTTGCCATTTCCATTCAGATCGGTCTCCTTGACCGCCGTTAGATAATTATAGAATTCATCAATAGTATCCGGCTCATCCATGCCCAGCTCCTTCAGCCAGTCTTCATTAATCCATAAAGGTGTACCGATAAGCATGGATAAGAAGTTGGGATCATAGAAAGAAGGCAGAGAGTAAATATTCCCGTCCGGCATCGTCAGACCTTTACGAATTCCCGGATTCTTATCCATCAGCTTCTTGAAATTGGGAGCATACTGATTAATCAGATCATTCAGTGGGATGAATACCCCTTGCGGTCCATATCGGGTCAGTTCAGCAGAGCCTACTCTTGCGGAGTAGAAGACATCCGGATAATCTCCGCCGGCCAGTGCCAAATTGCGCTTCTCTGTCAGCGTTTCAAAAGGAACTAGATTAAAGTTCACATCAATATTGGACAGCTCCTGATACTTCTCCCACACGAGCACTTCATCGTAATTGCTGCTGTTTCCTGCCCACTTCCCGGTGAAAAAATCAAGCGTAATTTTCTCATTGACGATCGGCATTCCCGTCTCATTCAAATTGGATGTTGCTTCAGTAGCAGATTCTCCTTCGGCTTCTCCGCTGCCTTCACTTGAGCCGCAGCCCGCCATTAAGCTTGCTGCAATAACCAACGACAAAGAAAGTCTCCCCCATTTTTTCCACACCTTCTAATTCACTCCTCTATAATAGTATAAAATCTCAGTTATCCTTTAATAGCGCCAATCATGACACCTTTAATGAAATATTTTTGCAGGAACGGATAAAGGATGAGCATCGGCAGATTCGTCACCATGACGGCTGCGTATTTGATGGCTTCAACCTCCATCAAGCTTTTGGAATATGTATCGCTGCCCAAGTCCACCATATTTTGCATTTGATTCTGAATTAGAATTTCTCTTAAAAACAGCTGCAGCGGATACTTATCCCTGTCAGATAGATAGATCAGAGCGTTGAAATAGCTGTTCCAATGACCTACGGCATAAAATAATACCATAACCGCCAGCACCGGCCCGGACAGCGGAAGGATAATCCGGACAAGCAGCTTCAGGTTGGAGCATCCATCCAGAAATGCTGCCTCCTGCAGCTCTCTTGGAATGGAGCTTTGGAAGAACGTCCTCATAATTAGAATGTTCCACACGGATACCGCTGTAGGCAGAATCATCGCCCAGAACGTATCCAGCATCCCCAGATCCTTAATCAACAGATAGGATGGGATCATGCCTCCGCTGAAGAACATCGTAAATACGATCAGGATCGTAAAAACATTTCTCCCTTTGAAGTCCTGACGAGACAGCGGATATGCCGCAGCAATCGTCATCACCACATTGAGTAGGGTTCCAAAGAACGTGTATAGAATCGTGTTGAGGTAACCCTTCATCAATTCGTTATTCTCAAATATCCGTTCATAACCGACGAGAGACAAACTTTTCGGCCAGAGCCATACCTTGCCCAGCATAACATCCTCCGGACTGCTAAAAGAGGCGATCAGTACAAAATATATCGGATATAAGACAATGAGAGAGACGAGTCCAAGCAGAATGTATATTGCAGTCATGACGTAACGATCTCCCCGGCTTTCTGCCATGCTTACAGGCCTCCTTTCTACCAAAGACTGCTTGAGCTGACTTTACGTGCAATCCGGTTAACCGTGAGTAACATAATGAAATTAACGACAGAATTGAATAGTCCGACTGCGGCCGAGAAGCTGTACTGTGCCCCGAGTATACCGCTGCGATAGACATTGGTAGAGATCACATCCGAGCTTTCCATATTCAAGTCGTTTTGCATCAGGAATACTTTCTCGAACCCGACGCCAAGAATGGAGCCCATGTTCAAGATGAGCAGTACGATAATCGTTGGCGCGATGCCCGGTAAATTGATATGCCATATTCTACGGAGCCTGGATGCTCCATCCACTCTGGCTGCTTCATGAAGCTGCGGATCAATCCCGGCAAGAGCTGCGATATAGATAATGGAGCTCCAGCCCATCGTTTGCCATACACCGGACCATACGTAGATGCTCTTGAACCAGCCAGGTTCTGTCATGAAGCTGATTGGCTCCCCGCCAAATAACGAGATGACTACATTAATGAGTCCAGATGCGGGAGACAAGAACATCATGATCATGCCCACCATGACAATCGTGGATAGGAAGTGCGGCATGTACGTGACGGTTTGCACAAATTTTCGAAACTTGCCTGTTCTCAGCTCATGGATCATGAGTGCAAGGATAATCGGAATGGGAAACCCGACGATCAGTTCGTATATGCCAATCCCCAGCGTGTTCTTAATAATTCTCCAGAAATAGAAGCTGTCAAAGAATCTCTCAAAATGCTCGAAACCGACCCAAGGACTTCCCATGATCCCTTTGTACGCGATGAAGTCCTTGAAGGCAATTTGCACTCCATACATCGGAATATAATGAAAGATAATGAAGTAAGCGAGCACAGGCAGAAACAATAAGTACAGCTCCCAATTTCGGGTCCATGCTCGCAGGCTGCTTCTCTGCTTCCATTTCTTTCTCTCAGTTACCTGCATCTTGGTTGCTATATCCTTCCCAATACTTAACACCCCCTTTTTACAGTTACAAATGCAAGCACTGTGATGTCACTTCCAAGTCACATGATACAAGAGCTTTTGCTAGAAGGGTATTTACCGTTCTTTGGTTTGTAGACATCTATTCAGAACTTTACAAAACCTATCATCTTTTCTTAAAAACACAACACAATCTTAAAAAATACACAGCTGTATTTTACATCTGATTTACAATGGTGCCCCTGCGATTTAATACTGTCTTGCTACAATAAGCCGATTAAGAAGGATTCGGTCAAGCATTGGCAGCACAGAAATAACGTTAGGAGATGAATGTACGATGAAGTGGATCTGGGCCCGCAAGCGTTCTTTATACTTTAAAATATTTGTGAGCTTTCTCACCCTCATTCTGTTGTTTGGCTGCTTCTATGTGCTTATCTATACAATGTTTCGTAATGGACTTGAGCAGGAAATTATGCGCAGCAGTCAGACGCAGACGGAGAATACAGCAGAGAGATTTGCCCAGCATTTTGAGAGAATACAGATTCTGCTCTTTCATCTATATCACAATCCGGATCTGATCAGCTTTAATAGTGAACTGACGAGGTATGGCATTGACGGAGCGAATTTCTTGAAAGCCAAGGAGGTTATTGAGGAGATTCGACGAGAGGCCTATAATTCGTTGTTTATGATCCAAGATGTCATTGTCCATTTGGATCAGGCTGATCTTGCGTTTGGCAAGAGCGGCAGCAGCAGCAGTGAATATATGTTTGAGCGTTTTTATCATAATGTGAACTATACCCTATCCGATTGGCAAGAAGAGCTTAATCAGCAAGATTCATTTCAAATGCTGACTGCTTCTAACTTCGAGCTTGCGGCGATGAACATCGAGTCCAAGAAGCTGATGCCATATATATTCCACTATCCCGACACCTCTTATCAGCTTGTAGCAATGATTGATATTGAGCAGGCGGCAGATGCATTTTACGGGACGACAGGTCAAGGAAATTTAATGCTGATGGATGAAACAGGAAATATCCTGTACAGCAAGGATGGAAGTGCTCAAGCTGATCAGATTCCCCAATTCAATCAAGATGAGAACATAGTGAAGCACAATGGAGTTTATTATTTCAAGACCACTGGCAGTGACGGAATCACCTACATTACATCGACTCCAGACACACAAATCACCGTTCAGCTGCAGCATATCTCCAAATATTTACTGCTGGTGTTTATCGCTTCACTCGCGGTCGCCATTATAGCTGCAGTTGTACTTAGCAGAAAGCTTCACTCCCCTGTGAAGCAAATGCTCTCAGTTCTGTTGGATCGAACTCAGGGCGATGCTGGCGAAAGTGAACCTCCTATGGGGAATGAATCCAATACGGCGGGACAGATCTGGGAATATGATCTTATCCACAGCCGAATTCAACAGCTTCAGAAAGAAAAAGAGATGGTTATCCAGCGGATGAAGGAGCAAAAAGCAGCGCTCCAAAGCTATACCTATATGAATCAGCTCAAAAATATCAACACCGACATTAATGAGTGGTCAGACTTCCTGAACAGCTCGGGGCGATATCATATTGTTTATTATGATATTCGTTTGCGCCAAGCCGGAATGGAGGCTCAGGAAAATAAGATCCGGGTTATCCGCCATTTGCTGGAGCATATCCATCTGATTTCTTCAGAATGTGTGCAGGATACACATACATTCCAGCTGGAGAGCGATGAAATCGTCTCCGTATTGAAAGGAGCCTCTGCACAGGATTTGAACATGCTGCTAGAACGAATCAAGCAAACGTTCGATGCGGACCAAGAGCATTATCTTGTGACCGTAGGCGTCAGTCCGCATGTTGCTGATGCTTCCGGATTTAATGAGGCGTATCAACGTTTACGAAATCTGTCATCACAAGCCTATTTAATAGAAGAAACTCAAATTATATTTGAGGAAAGAGCGCTTCCTGAGCTTCCTCCCATTTCTTCAGCCATGCAAAAAAATCTACATCAAGCTCTACAATCAGGGGATGAGGAACGCTGTATGGAGCTAATTGAAGAACTGCTGGTGCCATTTTATAAGCAAGGAGCTGGAATACAGCAGTTCCAGGAGTATGCTCATCTCATTGCTGTAAAACTGTTGGAGAGTACCAAGGAGCTTCTGCCCGGCGAGGATACCTACCCTGCACTGAAGCTGTGGATGGAAGGAATAGAGCATTGTCATTCCTTTGCCGAGTATCGTTCAGGCTTCCTTCCATTTGTCTCGGCTGCATGCGCGCTTACTCGCAAACGCCAGGACTTAACATCAGAGCCCATCGTCGTTATGTTCTTCGAAATTATTCAGCACAAGTATATGGAGGACATTTCGCTGGATTACTTATCCGACAAGCTCAATTTATCCAGCGCATATCTCTCAGCCTATATTAAAGAGAAGACAGGAATGAATTTCAGCGAGCATTTGCAGGGAGTGCGCATGTCCAAGGCATGCGAGCTGCTTGTGACTACGGACCTGAATGTGAACGAGATCAGCCAGCTCGTTGGATATCATAATATCACCTCCTTTAACCGATCGTTTAAGAAGCTGACCAACATGACGCCTGGTGCGTATCGGAAACAGCGTGTTCTGCAGGAGCATAAGCTGAGCAATGGATGAAAAAAACACCTTCAAGAACATGTCCGCATTTTGTCAGGATGTGCGGTATGCATTGAAGGTGTTTCTCGTCTTCCCATAATATTTAACATCTCACTTATTAAATTTCGTACTGACGGATAAACCTGCCCATTCGTTTTGCCGCTTCTATTAGCCTTTCCTGTTCTTGTACGAGAGCAATCCGAACGTATCCCTCTCCTTCGGTTCCGAAGGCTTCGCCAGGGATGACCACAACCCCTGTTGCCAGCAGTAATTCACGGGCAAATCTCCGTGAGGCCTCTGCCGATCCTTTAAAACTCGCAGGAAGCGGAGCCCATAAGAACATCGTCGCTTTTGGTTTCGGAACATTCCAGCCCTCGGCTGCAAGCGCCTCGACAAAAGCATTTCGGCGAGCCTCATATAATGGAGCAACTCCCCGATCTCCTTTCCCCTTACTCATCGCCTCTTCCAGCGCAGCAATCGCTGCTGCCTGAATGGGTTCGAATACTCCGTAATCAATGTTGCTCTTCAGGTCACGAAGTGCGGCTACCACTTCCGGGTTACCAGCTAAGAAGCCAATTCTGCAGCCAGCCATATTAAAGCTCTTCGAGAAGGAATGAAATTCAACGGCGATATCCTTCGCGCCTGGAAGTTCAAGAATACTCATAGGCCGATAATCATCAAATGCCATCTCAGAGTACGCCAAGTCATGTACAATGAGTACGTTCCACTTTGTCGCGATTCGAATCAATTTCTCATAAAATTCTGTATCCGCTGTCACCGCAATCGGATTTCCGGGAATATTAAGCAGTATGAATACAGCTTCCTCCCATACTTGATCAGGGACATTATCTAAATCAGGTAGAAAATCGTTTTCTTCCTTCAGTGGAAGATACCAAGGCTTCACCCCAGCAATGGCAAGAGAACCAGCGTATATCGGATATCCGGGATCAGGAACAATGGCCAGATCTCCAGGATTACATATGGCCTGAGCCAGGTGTGCCAGCCCATCTTGAGACCCCATAAGGGCTAAAACCTCTGTATTTGGATCTACATCCACCTCAAATCGATGCTTCATCCATGCAGAAGCCTGCTGACGGAAAGGCTGGCTGCCGGAAGTCCCCGGATAAGCATAATTGCTCTCATTAAGAACGGCTTCACTCAATATGTTTCGAATATGAGCCGTGGGCCCGCGGTCAGGGCTTCCAATGCCCAGATCAATGATCTCATTGCCGGAAGAGCGTGCTTCTTCTTTCCAATCTGCAACTTCTGTAAATATAGACGAACCCAAATATGATAATTTCTCGGCCCTCCAGGACCGCTTTATTTTCTTAAATGTCAATGCATGCACCCACTCTTGTTTTTTCCATCTATTATATCATGAATGAATTTCAACATATGAAATTGATTCGCATGGAGGATTCATGTGGCAGGTAGAACAATAGACAAAAACTCTGCCAGTGGCAGAGTCTGTCATACCATTCTTACGAATATACTAATGAAAAATTAATGAAAAATATCTAGATTATACAGCATCAGAAACAAGAATGCCGCTGAAGTTCTCAGGCCCTACCCGAACGGTTCCGAGCAAGTTAGATGTAACAAACGCTGTATACGTTAATTGTGGTGCTATCGGCGGGTTAAAATCTGCCGCGTTGAACGTAATAACTTGAGGAGCAAGTACACTTAAATTAAAAGTTGAAGTCGCTGAATAAACGAGGGGATCTGTTGAGGCGGTCCCTCTGACGATCGTAATCGTAATCCCTACGAGAGCAAGAGGAAGCTGCAATGATATCGTCCCTTGTAAAACGACACGTGGATTTGCACCAGCCCCTGCGGTTTGAAGTCCGATCTGACCAAATAATTGCGGAGTATTAATGACTAGAATCGGGATGGAAATGGAGTTGGCAAAGCTGGCGTTCTGTGAGGTTCTGGAATCAATAAACTCTGACATAACCTTACCCCCAATCCTATTAAGATATAATATAGTATGTTACATGACAGATTTGGTATGGGTGATTAATAGGAGGTAAGCATCTAAATATATGAACCGAAGAGGTATATCGACAAAAGCTAGATTCCTTGATTGTGAACGGTTTGCGGTTGAATGAGTCCTCTTCCTATTACATTTGGAGATAGAGGCGGCTTACCGATCTCCCTTGCCCACAACGATATTTGTCCAATATGATGAATCTGGTGTGCAATCGTGTGCCGCATAATCTCTCCCCATGCATCGACGTTCACTTGACCTGTAGGTTCGTCAAAATAAAATGGAGTTTCCTCCATACTGTCGTTCCAATTCTCAATAAACTCCTTGATGTCCAGACGGTAACGTCGATCGAGCTCCTGAATCTTGTCCACTGTATTGAACTCATCGAAATTCTCCTCATCATGGGACTTCCCTTGCATCATTTGGATCCAGCTCCACTCCACATCAACAATGTGAAACAGTGTTCGCATGATGCTGCCGACACCGCCAGTACGCTCCTTGACCAGTTCCTCATAAGGAACATCCCTGCACCATTCATACCACTGTTCTCTCAGCTGCCAATTATGCTTAAACCATACCTTCATCCTATCATCCTCCCGTAAAATATTGGAATAACACGGATATTATATCAAACACCACTCCCTTTGTAAGCACATATGTTCTTCATTCAACTAAAATATACCTCAAAACTTAAATTTGAATGATTGAAGAAACTGCATTGAATAAAAAATAAAAACTACGGGGAATCCCGCAGTTTTATCCGATCAACTTTCCTTAATGTATGATCCTAAATTTCGAATTGTCCCTCCAATCCCTTATCGTGCGAACTAAATCAATAAACTGAGTGTAAGCAAATTGAACAATGTGAGGGGTAAAATAACGTTCGGGTTTGGCCCTGAGCCGAAACCTGGGCCATATCCAGGACCTGGCCCAAATCCGGGGCCGCCATGACCAGGTCCATATGGCCCATTACCTCCACCGGGTCCCCAGCCTGAGCCAGGTCCTCCGAGTCCGGGTCCTCCGGGACCGAACCCAGGTCCTCCGGGACCAAACCCAGGTCCGAATCCTGGGCCGCCAAATCCCCGCTGTTCATGAACTCTGATATATACATGATGAGGGTCTACATTTACGATGGTACCTTCAAATGTTTCGCCATCCAATGTTTGTATGCTGACGTCATGGTTCATGAATTGCTCACAGGACTCTTTTACATATTGCCGATACTTCTTCAAATAATCCGCTGTCTCATGTTCACATTGAAACATCAATTGTCGTTCACGCTGAGTAGACATGACGTTCCTCCCTGTTCTCTTCTTTGTTATGCAGTATATGCAAATGCCCATATATAAGTGTTTGCTAATTGCAAATGTTAATATAATAAGGTCGATTGACATCCACAAATGACATATTCTCCATTAATACGTGCACCTTGGTAACACCAGTTTCCCGGCGTATACGGCATAATTTGCTGAGTCACACAATCCGTGCATTTGGTCCTTAACCCTACAGGATCACTGGTATACCACCATCCCGAAGGATGCGGGCACAAGCCTCTGCAGCCCATAAGCGCATTGTATGTTGTGCATGTCACATAAGTGGAAGGACAGGCACCGTCTGAACCACACCCGCGGCACAGCTGACCATGTGGAGGAAAACAGGCCCCCGAGAGATAAGAAATTTGGGCCGTATTACGATCACGAATGAATAACCTGGCTAGTGCTACCGCTATCGCCTCGGCAGCTTTATTCAAGACTTTGCTTACCCCATAAGCATAATTCCATTTTCTAACTTGCCTGCTGATGAAGTCCTGGATCTTTTCATCTTTATTTTTTGGATTTCGCCACATACTTCACCTCTTCATGAAGCTTTTGAAGCCTTAACATATAATTCCAGTTGGTCTCTGCTGTTAACTAGACCTTTGTGCTTGATTATGCCATCCCGGTCAATCGCATAGGCGAACGGTGTTACCTGAACATCGAGCTGATTCGCCAAATCCGGACTTACCAGCATCACCTCATCTGTATAATTGATCTTTCTCACATACTCAGAAGCAAGCTCAGCAGTTGAGAATAACAGAAGGATCGGCTTCACCTCATTTAACTCCGCTATGCGCTTGAAATCCGGCATTATCTCTGCACATTCTTTACAGGTTGGAGAACCAAAGAGCATCAAGGAGGGGGAGCCGAGCAACTCGACTGTCGACCACTCCTCCCCTTCTAGCCTCAAGGCTGCAGCTGCAGGTATCTTATTCCCAATAGGAATTCCAGACTGATTCACTCCCCGGGCCGTTCCCATAATCATGATCCCGAGCTGCCTGAACAGCACTAGATTCAGAATAACGAGCGGAACGACCAACAGCCACAGTATGATATACGATAGCCAAAATAAAATATTCAACCTCCGCCTCCTCCCCGCTTGCTTATGACTTGCCGGTTTAGACCAGCAACGGACCGGTATGCTGCAATGGCATACAGCGCATCAGGCACGCCTACAGCAATGAGTAGAGCGAGCAGTACAAGAATCATATAGATTAATACACCTTCGGGTATAATGACGGGTTCGTAGATTTGGTAAGTAAAATAACAGATCCATATCCCAGCAAAGACAAACAATAGGTTCAGTAGAACGAGCTTATAGCTTAATTTGGAGCTCACCTGAGGGCCTAGACAGCCGCAAGCTACCTTACCTTTTGTATGCATGATGAACAGAACCCCTATAGCTTGAGACAGATAAACCAGTGACAGAAGAATAAAGCTGAAGGAAGATTGGTAAATGAAGACGATAAGAGCAGCAAGAATTTGTACACTGATGAGTGCCTTATAGAGGGATGGATGTGCTGGAAAATTACTCGGATCACCAAGTACTTTTCCCCAAATGAAACTGGCTGCCGACATGAGTAATGGGAAAGACATAAGGATAGCAAGAAGTTCGTACATACCTCTACCACTCCATCTCCATATCACTCTTGAACACTAGCCCAATCACAATCATTCTTATGATTAGAAATACCCATTGGCTTCGTCACATTAGGAGACTAACAGTACCGCAATAGAGCCCAAGATAAGCAAGTAGGACAGCGTCAGCCTTATTGCCGTGAGGAGTGTATAATGTCCGGCTCTTTTTTCAAGCAATCGATACACCAACGAACGGACCACAGGGAGACTGTACACCGTCCCTCTTATGCATCCGAAACAGCATCCAGCGACAACACTTGCCCACCACGGTGAAGTGAATAACGAGACAATGACGTAAGTATGAAACAGCACACCTGCCTGCAATGTGAGGAAGCCCAGCCCCAGTATATTTCCCCACAAGGCCGCAGTCCGATAATCCGCCTTGCTAATCCAAGAAGAAGGCACGATAAAGTTGCCTGAAGGCAGGATCGCGGACTTGTTGAACATCTCAAGAAGCATAACAATAATAAAACATGTGATCAGAATAGGCTCGTAATAGGCAGAGACTGCCGTTAGGCTGATGATCGCATTCAGCCCACTAATGATCAAGCCGGTCACGGTCCCACCAGCCATGCAAGAGATAATATAGATGAATGCATATTTGACTTTGTTCCCCTTCGTATGCTCAAGACTTCCCAATACGTTAAGTCCACAGGTGGTATCTACACTTGCAACAGCAGCACTTATGGCAAACAAGAACAGGATCAGCAATAGCAGTGTTCTCCTCCCTTCGAATGCTCTTTACGCCCCATCTATTTCAGCATATGAACCATTCACGTTATTTATTTCTTAATTCAAGAGCGTGGCTATAGGTTATTTCGTTAAATTGACATTTGCCCTGACATTCGTACCTGATGATCTTTCATTCTCAAGCATACAATAGGTATGTACGATTTGATCTCATAACGTAGAGTGCAGGTGTGCCGAGTGAAAAAGAAGAATCAATTATATGTAAGAATAGAGCAGGATCACAGCCATCAACAAGGGCAGCAAGCATGGCAAGAAGCATCCTAATCATCATCCGTATCCAAAACGTCACAGCAAGAATCGTCATGTAAAGCCATACTTCCCAATGAAGCTGAATGGTTAAAAGGGGAAATAATCGGTGTAAGGTTTACACTTTTTAGAAGCTATTCTCAGCCTCATAATAAAGACATCAAGAAGGAGGTCTTTATTATGGATGATTACACACAGCACAAGCTGTATGAATATCAGCAACAAATTTGGGAACATCAGGACCGCAGAGGGATATTAAGAGCTTATTCAAGCAGCAGCGCAAAGAAAAGGATGAAACTAAGGTCTCATGTTGGATTTATTAATCTAAGCCTGTTATATGGTTTCTTCCGGAAACGCCGGTCACGAAAAGCAAAATCCTCTTAAAAAATGAACAGGTGGATTCAAAGAAAGAGCAGGTCTGCTAAAATGCAGCCTGCTCTTTTATTTCAGAATTTTGTATAACTCAATTTACCTTTGAGCTATGCTTTCCAAATTTCCTTGAAATCAATCCATCCGAGCGAATTAATAGCTACTCCTTTGAAGGAAGCATCGGATTGTATTTGAAAGCTTGAATGATTGAGAAACAGCACATGGGCTTCTCTTCTCAAATATTCCTCAACCTCTTCGAGCATGGCCATTCGTTCATCAGCCCATTTGCAAGCCAGAGCACGATCTATCCGCTCGTGTACCCAATCCGCTATACCGGGGTCCAGCAACTCTTTAACATAACTGCCGTGCTGTTCATAATTCTCGACCAGGCACACCTCTTCACCCGGAAGGACAACGGAATGAATAATACAGTCCAGCTCTTCTACTAAATGGTCTTCCAGAATATTGGTCATGCTTTTGGCAACAACAATCGCCTCAATGTTCAGGTCAGCAAGTCTTCCCCTAATCCATTCTGCGTCACGCACATGCAGTCCATAGCTGCCAATAACAAGGGGTGATCCATCGTATCCCGATTCCTTCAATAACGCTCTGGCATACTGCTCATCCACATGATGTGCTTGCCTTGAATAGCGGTTGTCTGCAAGAAAGGAATGGGCCGGGTGGGAGCGATGCTCTCCTAATTCCTGTATCATTCTCGCTCTGTCCAGATACAGATTAACCGCATGACGAAACTGGGCCGTTTGCTGACTCCCCTCTTTTGTCATGTTCCAGGTAAGAAGTCCGGTGCAGTAATGCTCAGAACCAATATTGTCAAGCGGCTTTATGTCCTCCGGAGCTTGAGTATCCAATGCAGCAGCACTAGTGTCCATTACACTTTCAGCAGTCAAACTGTTCAGACAGCTCCATTTTCTAGACGAACCTCCTATAATTCCTGCCTCCTCCGGCAGCGTAGCAACAATTACGCTGTCTAAGTAAGGCCGACCCTGGTAGTAATAAGGATGAGCATTCATGGTGAAGCAGCCTTCCGTCCATTCGGCAAACTGAAACGGCCCTGTTCCAATCGGATGCTTCCAATACTCCTCTTCTGAGAGCCCCGCATAATCCTTAGGAAGAATGGACATGGATACCGCTGTAACGAATCGGAGAAAGATCCAGTTCGGGCGATATAATACGAAGCGAATGGCATGAGATGACAGGACTTCAATTTGCTTAAGAGACCTGAGAATCCAGCTATTTCTTCTATTTAAGGCAAGCCTCTCCATCGTAAAACGGACATCCTCAGAGGTTAACTTCGTTCCATTATGAAACAAGACTCCTTTTCTAAGGTGAAACGTCCACTCCGTAGCATCTTCATTGGATTCCCAGTGGTGCGCCAGGGCCGGAATAAACCGCTCTGTATTTATATCGTAGATCACTAACCGGTCATAGAGCTGCTGTATCATGTGAGCGGACAGGCTGCAGAAGCAATCCGCAGGGTCCATTGTATTTATTGGCCGATAGATCGGTATTCTTAGTACATCCTTTGTCTCACTGCCCGTTTTATGTTCTTTTTCGAGTCCAAAATAACCATCCAGCCATAGAGAGAACTGATCAATCGAATTCTGTTCTCCATGAGTATGGAGCATCTCGAAGGCTTGTTTAAATTGTCCCTTTCGGGCAAGATCTTTGGCTATTGTGATCAGCATCTCTTCCCGATCGACAAGGAACGTAAGCCTTGATCTATTCCCTCTGCCCCTGCCGGATACAAAATTGATCCAGCCTTGTTCTGTCATTTTTCGTATAACCAGTTTCGCATTTCTCGTCGTGCAAAATAGGATCTCAGCGATACTCTTAACGGTAACCTCAATGGAGACATCGCCTGTTCCTCTGGTACGCAGCTTCTGGTTTAGTACAAGATATTGCTCATACAGCATGATCACTCAGCCCCTCCTTTGGTAAGAGAGTTTCCTATCCATACATTGTACTCCTTAGGATGGAGCTTAGGAATTATTTTTTCATCGAAAAAACCATCCGTGGTTTATTACGAATGGTTTTATATTGGTCGTTGGTATGTGGTGACTAATGCACCCTGTATCTAAGCCAACATTATGGATTAGTTGACCACATTCCGGCTGATTTAATGAAGATTCTGGAATTCAGCTTCAGCTGTGCCAGCATATACTCAGCGAGATCTTCTGGCTGCATTACTTTTTCCGGGTTGCCATCTGTCAGGTTCAGTTCTACCGCCATATCGGTTGCAACCGTACTAGGGGTTAAGGCGCTCACACGGATATTGTGCTTTCTCGCTTCTAGCATCAGAGATTCTGTCATAGCCAGTACCGCTGCCTTCGATGCACTATAAGCGCTCGATACCGGGGAACCCTTCTGCCCTGCTGTAGAGGATATATTAATGATGTCTCCCGTCTTACGTTCGATCATTTGCGGTAATACCGCTCTAGTTACATAATAAACGCCAAGCACGTTCACCTTGATGATTTGCTCCCACTCAGCTGGCTCAAGCTCCAGGAATCCGCCAAATTTGCCGATACCCGCGTTGTTGATCAGAATATCTATAGGTCCAAGCTCACTCGTAATATGATTCACTGCTTGATTCACAGATTCAAGATCAGCCACATCCGCACTTGCCAATGAAACACGAACTCCGTATTCTGTTAGCTCAGCAGCCACCTTCTCCAAATTCTCAACACTTCTTCCCAGCAGTCCAACATGAATACCTTCCTTAGCAAAATAAATGGCGGTTGTTCGGCCTATCCCTCTGCCTGCACCTGTAATGAGCGCTGTTTTACCTCTAAGATCCTGCATGTTGATTCTCTCCTTTATTTATATCTAAATTTTTATGTAATCGTCAGTCACTCCATTATAACTTTTCCGTTCATTCATTTCCAGCCGTTGATAGCCAAGTGCACCTTGAACATTTCGCTCGTATTCGAATGCTCTTCCTTAAGAATCCATTGATCGTGACTACAGATACCCGCCTGTTTAAACGCCCGCGGGCAATGCACGAAACACTTCTCAGCCTCCAATACAACGGCAAGACCTGTGCGGTTACCCGGCCGATCTGGGAATGCCAGATGCTTCTCGTCCAATATCTTCACAAAACCCGGTTCGTCTCCCGCGGTGAGACGTCTGCCTTACGCTCCAAACTGGAAGTAGCCAGAAAGAAGATCGAAGATTTGGACTCATAATCCCGAATGCTCTCATCAATGATACTAATCGACTTCTTCACGATCGCGAAAAAACATTGACAATATTCCTTACCTTACCTATAGTGATTGGTACACTAACTACTACAACAAAGGAGCCATCTGACCTCATGGACGAAGAAATCTATCGATCACTTCAAAAATTGGGCTACTCCACCTATGAATGCAAGGCATATATCGGTCTATTGAAGCATTCACCTATTACAGGCTACGAAATCAGCAAACGAACCGGTGTACCACGATCTATGATCTATGAAGTGCTAGGGAAACTCCTGGATAAAGGTGCTGTTCACACGGTACCAAGTGATCCTGTAACCTATGCTCCTCTGCCTGCGAGAGAACTCATCAATAGAACCCGCAGCGAATTTGAACAATCCTTTCAGTATCTCGAAACGAGACTGACCGCTTTGGAAGGAGAACGGGAGGTAGACGTGATTCATCGTATTCATAGTGATGCTCATGTCATTGCGGAGATGAACACGATGATTAAGCAGGCAGAAGAAGAACTGTGGTTCTCCATATGGGAGAATGAATTTTCGTATATACAAGATGAAGCAATCAACAGGCAGGAGCAGAAGCTCCCTATATACGCGATCGTATTTGGTCCCGATCAGATCAAGCTCGGGTTTACAACCCATCACAACTACATGTCTCCGCAGGTAGCAGAAGAACGCATGGGCGGCAGACTGACCATTATTGCTAGAGATAACAAGGAAGTGCTGATCGCTAATTTCTCGCCGGGGTCAACAGCTTGGGCTATCAAAACAGAAGATCCTGCACTCGTTCTGGTTGCCATGGAATACATTCGCCACGACATCATGTTCTCAGAGCTCGTCAAGAAAGTCGGCTCCGATAAAGCAGAAGCATTATGGAGAGGACACAAGGATTTGTATCATGTTGTAACAGGCAAATGGGCAGGGCATCAATCGGAGGATTTAAAGAGATGAGTATTCAAGCTGAAAGCAATATCCCTATGTCCAAAGATCAAAATTCATTTATTCAAGGCATTAAAGACTGTGTACCTACCCTGCTGGGTTATATGAGCATCGGCTTTGCCTTTGGAATTGTAGGCGTATCCTCGGGGCTCAGTATATTCGAAATTGCGCTTATGTCCATTCTCGTCTATGCCGGTTCCGCACAGTTCATTATTTGTGCCCTGCTTGTTGTAAACACGCCTGCTTCAGCTATTATCTTAACCACCTTTATTGTGAATCTAAGACATTTTCTGCTCAGCCTTACGATTGCTCCTTATCTGACAAGATATTCTATCTCTAAAAATATTGGCTTCGGCGCACTTCTTACCGATGAAACGTTCGGAGTAGCAGCGAATCGCATTGCAGAACAGGGCTCTCTATCAGGTAAATGGATGAATGGACTTAACCTAACGGCATACTTATGCTGGATCGCAGCATGTACGCTCGGGGGAATATCAGGGCAGTGGATCGCTGATCCGGAAGCATTGGGACTAGATTTTGCTCTTGTTGCCATGTTTGCTGCTCTGCTTGTACTTCAGCTGAACAGTACCGAGAGATCCAAGCTGAAGCACCGCCTTTCACTGGTTCTATATATGGTCATCTGCATGATCGTGTTGTCTTACTTCGTTCCGTCTCATGTAGCGGTATTACTCTCCACTGTCATTGTAGCAACGATCGGGGTGGTGACTGAACGATGAATACAAGCATGACGATGATATGGCTGTTCGCAGGCTGTGCACTTGTGACTCTGCTGCCTCGAATCATCCCGTTTATTTTTGTTCGAAGTGTCCGGATGCCTGATGTCGTATTGAAGTGGCTCTCCTATATTCCAATCTGTATTTTGTCAGCTCTTGTTATTGAGAGCATGATATCAGAGATGGGTGATCAGATTGCGATAGATTGGAGTACATTCATTGCTCTTATTCCTACGCTTGCCGTTGCTGTGTGGACTAAAAGCTTGTCTGCAACGGTTATCGTGGGTGTTGTATGTATGGCCGTGATCAGACTTTTTATGTAACTGTATTGTGATCTATACAAGTGAGACGACAACGTAACCCCCTGTTGCTGCAGCTTCCGATTACGGCATTCATGGAGCACTAGTTGCGCTCATTCGACATGAGGGTACAATATTAAGGAATAGAATACTTATTCTTGGAGGGATTAGATGCTGCAAAAATTGGAGCTTAGAACATCCAGCAGAGATGAGATGAGGGATGTTACACAGGAAGTGAGAGCTGTGGTTGCGAAGAGCGGTATTACGGATGGGATTGCGATTATTTATTGTCCTCATACTACCGCCGGGATCACCATTAATGAGAATGCTGATCCCGATGTCAAGCACGATGTACTGCTCCGGCTTGATGAAGTATTCCCATGGAATCATCCCAAATACTTGCATGCCGAAGGAAACACGGCTTCGCATTTGAAGGCAATAACGACGGGAACATCGCAAACGGTAATTATTCAAGAAGGAAGACTAGTTCTAGGCCGCTGGCAAGGTATTTACTTCTGTGAATTCGACGGTCCCCGCGATCGAGAATACCATGTGAAGATCATGGAAGGCTAGCAGCCTAATACAAAATAACCGGCTTATGGAATCTTTTCTTCCAAGCCGGTTTTTGTTATTCATTTTTCTAGCCCTTCTTCATAGCCACCATCTTATTAGGGTGTGAGTCCTCTTGCTTCTATTAGCACATTAATCCGAATACAACTGGCCATTGAAGGATTCCGGGCCTACCCGAATGGTTCCAAGCACGTTAGCTGCGACAAACGCAGAATAGGTAAGCTGAGGCTGAATTGGCGGGTTAAAATCCGTAGCCGTGAAATTAATAATTTGCGGTGCAAGTAAGCTTAAATCAAAGGTTGAAATGGCTGAATAGACGACAGGATCGGTTGGCTGCGTACCTCTGACTACCGTTATTGTAATACCTGCAAGTGCCAGTGGAAGCTGCAATCCGATCGTTCCACTGAATACAACACGCGGATTTGTGCCGACACCTGCTGTTTGTAAGCCAATCTGACCAAACAGCTGTGGCGTTCCGATGACAAGAATCGGTATTGCGATGGAGTTGGAAGAAGTCGCATTTTGCGATGTTCTTGAATCAATGAACTGAGCCATTATTTCACTACCTCCTGACAAGAATCGTTAACATATCCTATGCCAGCGGAGCCTATTTCAGTCCTATCGCTAACCTCAAAAAACAAGCCAAGAAGGTTAACTGCCTTCTTGGCTTGTTTCAGGTTTATCCCTGCTTAACACGAATTATAGATCCAAGCAGCGCTTCTATATCAGTGTAGGGCAAAGCCTTAATGAGTACTTCATTAAAGGTATGAAACGCTTGGTTCACTTTCTCCTGACCGATATCCGTAAGAGAAGTATATACACTTCGCCGGTCTTCTTCACAAGCTGATCTTCTCAGCGCACCGCATCCTTTGGCCTCAAAGCGAGCCACAAATCTAGACATGGCGCTCTGACTAAGACCTACCATCGACTCTAGCTGCTGCAGCTTCAATCTTCTTAGCGGAGCTTGAGATAAGAAGTACAGCATATAAAATTCATTTAATGACAGATCATGTTTAGACTGCAGTGACTGATCAAGCAAATTCTCTATATTCATTTGGATGTGAGTCAGTGATAACCAGCTCGTTATAAGGTCATGCTCTTGATTCATGTCCATAAGTAATTCTCCTCAGCTTCATAAGATGAATCTCTAACAAAAAATCTTACTACTCATAATCTTCATTATAACAAACTACCTCAGATTACAGAAGTTCGATTCATCCCGAAGAAGCAAAAGAGATTAGCCTAACCGGAACCCTCCGGCATATTGTCTTGGAACATCCGTTTGCTTACGCAGCGATTCGGCAGCAGTTAAGGGCCAGTACGGATTCTTAAGCATCCCTCTGCCTACAGCAACCAGATCGGCATCCTCATTACCGATAACGGAATTGGCTAATGCCGGCTCATCCAGTCTCCCCACAGCAATAACCGGAACATTCAAGCCCTGCTTGATCTCTCTTGCAAGCGGCACCTGATAAGCCGTGTGAGTACCTGGTCGTCCATCCGCGCCAATAGGACCTTCTCCTCCAGAGCTTACATGGAACATATCAACGCCCGCTTCTTTATATGCCTTGCTGAATTCAAGGCTTTCCTTAATGCCATATCCACCTTTAACATATTCTTTAGCCGAGATCCGCATGATGAGCGGCATATCCTCCGGCATTTCACTCTTCACAGCACGAATGATCTCCACACCGAATTTCGTCAGATCTTGTCCGTATTCATCAGATCTTCTATTCGTGAGCGGAGAGTGGAATTGATGGATCAGATAGCCGTGTGCACCATGAAGCTCGATGACATCGACACCTGCCTGAACGGCACGACGAACAGCAAGTCTGAATTTTTCTACCATTTCCTTCACTTCCTCTGTAGAAAGCTCGCGAGGGGTCTTGGATTGGTCGTCAAAGGCAATAGGTGAAGGAGCAACCGGCACCTCAGCATCTTCTGCTTTACGTCCGGCATGGGCGATTTGAACACCTACTTTTGCACCATATTTGTGCGCATCTTCTACAATACGAGCCAATGGAGCAATCTGTTCATCTGACCACAGGCCGAGATCATAGTCGGTAATTCTTCCGTCGGGCTCTACATCGGTCATCTCAATAATAATCAGCCCTGTTCCGCCAATGGCACGGCTGACATAATGCGTATGATGCCAATCATTCGCAATTCCATCTTTTTGAGTAACCGAATATTGACACATCGGAGGCATTACAATCCTATTCTTAAGCTCAAGTCCTTTAAGTTTGTATTCGCTGAACATATCGATCATTTAGCATATCTCTCCTTTAATTCATCTAAGTTTCAAGCCACTATCTTGTACTTACACAGAGTTTTATAATGCACCGAACCGCAGCAAATATGTTTTCTGTTTAAATATTTTCTGCATATTGCGTGTAACTCATGTCTTCTCGATAATGTATGTACATGCATATATATTATCGGATCAATAATACTGTGTCAATTCTATAATCAAGAACAGCCTGCAACTTACCTTTGCGTAAATCACAGGCTACTTATACAATTCAAGCCGCCTTCCTTTGCTTATCTTTTTTCGTGGCCATAACAGAACGAGCCCGTTAAGCAGTACTAACAATGCAGACATTAACATTAATATAGCAACATCTGGTGCAAACAATATAACCGAGTGAAATGGGGAATCTGTATAATATCTGACCAGGGGAACAGTTAGAATCGAAGCAAGCTGCATAACAGTTCCTATTATCACTCTTAATGCGGTGTAACGGATCTTTGCTCTCCGTCTGGCTAATATAATATATAAGAGAAGTATAATGCATATTAAAACAAAGAGTGTGAGGAACAACTGGGTATTTCGAGACAAGCCAGGAATGTCCTCAGGCTGCTCATTATTTACAAGCTGTATGATTCCTTTTTTTAAAGCAGGTAACGCAGATTCTTCTAAGATATGATTCTTGTTCGTTAAGATCACTCCACCTAAGCCCTCTTCAGGAAAGTAAAACAATTCTCCATGCGAATCAGGTGTGGAACCAGAATGCCATAGCGATAACTCTCCACCTTTCTTATCAGGCAACGTCGTGCGTAAACCGTAACCATAGTAGCGGTTCTCTCTTACCTGAACGAGAGGTGTCAAATATTTGTTCAAGTAATCATCATTAAGAAGTCTATTTGTACTGGTGTTACTGATAAGCTTTAGAAACTTCGCAAGATCTTCCGAACTAGCCGTAATATAGCCATACGATGAACCGCTGTTGTCATATTCCACTGTGCTTTTTACTGGATAACCAAATAACGATTGATATCCTGTCCGATATCCATTACGAATTGCGGTAGTTAATTCTGCTGCTGCATTATCCATGCCAAGTGGTTCAAAAATTCGCTGATGCATGTAATCTGAATAGGTTTGTTTTGACACTTCTTCAATAATTGCTCCGAGTATAATATAATTCGCATTGCTATATTGATGCTTCTCTCCAGGCATTGCGGTGAGCTTTGCCTCTGATAATTTCTCAGTCATTGATTTGTAGGTTATAGATGTTACGAGTTCTTGATCAGATAACAATAAGCCTGTGTATGTAGTAAATCCGCTAGTGTGGCTAAGTAAATGCTTAATCGTCATCGTTGTTGCTGCTTGCTGATCTTGCAATGTAAACCAAGGTAAATATTTCTGTACCGGTGCTTCTAGATCGACCAGCCCTTCTTGTTCCAACTTAACCATAGCAAGTCCAGTAAACGATTTACTAATTGAACCGATTGTAAAAGGTGTACTTGAAGTAATGGGTTGTTCGTCTTCACCAGTAACTCCCCAATTTTTCTGATATATCACATCTTCTCCCTTAAGAAGCATAATGGAAGCACCAGGTATCCTCTGTTCATTCATAAACTCTTCAATATAGCTGTCCAGACGTATTTGTAGATCGCGACCATTTGCAGTAACGTTTGCTTCCGCTCCAATGGAATAATACAAAATAAATAGCGAGCACATCATTATTATAAACCGATTGATAAGCTTCATTTACTTTGCTCCTCGACTTAACCTATTCGCAGCTATCTTCAATGTGAGCATTGAGGAAGAGATTGCAGTTATGATACTGATCATGATTAAAATTGCGTTCCACCAGTTATTTTCGGCTATATTATAATTGAGGTTATAATTAAAGGTTTCAGAAACAAATGAATCTGTCAGAAACATAGAAAGGAGAAACTGAGACACCAAAAATACAGCAGCGAAGGTTATCACAGCCGTGCCTGCGTGCTTTATCTTAGATGCTACTGAATGTCTTCTTATCTCTGGCTGTTCGGTCCGTGTATCACTTGCAAATGAAGCTATACCTTGCACATCCATGAAATCCTTAATAAACTCTCTCGGATCCCCTAATTCGTGCAGAGCATCTCTCCCTTCCTCTCGTGACTCTTGAATATGTTCCAAAATTTGTTGTTCAACAATTTGAACATCATACTTATCTACTTGATTAATTACAAGACCTTTTCTCACCTCGTCCAAAAACAGTTGTTCTCCCCTGTTAAGTTTAATGTACATATTAGTTGATCTCCTTACCATTACTACGAAGTAGGGATACGATATCCTGTTGTAGTTCCAGCCACTCATTAATCTTATATTGAAGATGTGCTTCGCCTGCCTCATTTATTTGATAATAGACCCTCATTTTCCCGCTCTCGGTGATCTCTCTGTGCATTTCAACCCATTCCTGCTCCTTTAATTTCGTAAGAATTGGATAAATACTTCCTACTCCTTTCAGCTTCAGATTATGCTCTTCTAGTTCCTTCATAATTTCATAGCCATAACTTTTGCCTTTTGACAAAATTGATAACACAAACATTTCCAAATGACCTTTAATCAAATTTGTTCTATCCATAAAATAAATTTAACATAATTATATATCGGAATCAAATATATTATACACAACAAAAATAGTCCTTCCGGCATAAATGGCTCTACCAGAAGGACTGTATGAAAAATCATAATACAACACGAAGCTAAATTTATTGGCCGATCTATTTAATTTAAAAGCTTGTATTGTATATTAAACGAAAAGCCAAGATTATGACTGGTTTTTCTTCCACCCATCCTTCAAGGCAACAATCCGGTTAAAGACAAGACCAGCTGATTCAGGAGATCTGGGATCCACACTGAAATAGCCGTGCCGTATAAATTGGTACGTATCACCCGGATTTGCCTTTGTTAAATACGGTTCAATCCACGCATTCATCACCGTAATCGAATGAGGATTTACAAGCTCTTCCCAATGATTATCCGATTCTGCTACAACGGCATCTTCTTTAAGCAAGGAATCATACAATCGGACTTCTGCCTTCTTCGCATGGGATGCGGATACCCAGTGAATAGTCGATTTCACTTTTCTTCCATTGTAGCCAGTTCCGCTTTTGGTCTCGGGATCATACGTACAGTGAAGCTCTGTGATTTCCCCGGTGACCGGGTCCTTAATGACAGACTCGCATCTGATATAATACGCCCCTTTTAACCGAACCTCTTGTCCGGGAGATAGTCTAAAATATCCTTTCATCGGATGCTCCATAAAATCTTCTCTCTCGATGTACAGCTCTCGTGAAAAAGGTACTTGACGCTCTCCTAATTGCTCATTTGCTTCATTGTTTTTGATCGGAAGCATCTCTACCTCTCCATCAGGAAAATTCGTGATGACGACTTTCAGGGGATCTAACACAGCCATGGCACTGATTGCTTTACCCTTCAGATCTTGACGAATAAAATGATCAAGCATAGCAGATTCTACTGTGCTGTTCTGACGAAGCATCCCCACCTCGGTCATAAACCGAAAGATACTCTCTGGAGACACACCTCTTCTGCGATAGGCCATAAGCGTAGGAAGCCTTGGGTCATCCCAGCCATCAACAAATCCGCCTTCGACCAGCTCTCTTAAATATCGTTTGCTCGTCACTAGACCCGTAACATTCAATCGGCCAAACTCCCTTTGTATTGGAGGCTCCGGTATTTCCAATTCCTGCAGCACCCACTCATACAAGGGGCGATGTTCCTTGAACTCTGCCGAGCACAGCGAGTGCGTAATCCCTTCAATGGCATCTTGAATCGGATGGGCAAAATCATACATCGGGTAAGTATATTATCACTTGTACCAATAACAACCCTAAAAATCCTTAACCTTATAAGAACGCCTTTCTTCCCACTTTCTTTGTACCAATAACATCTTCAAAAAACTATCAAAACCAATAACATTTTTAATTTTTGTGGGAAGCGTGTGGGAACAAAAAGAAACAGCAGTGTGCATCCGCTGCTGTTTCTTTTGACTTTATTAAACCTTAATTTGATCCATAGAGGATATCTCATAAAACCTCAAAATTCTGTCAGCGACTGAGAGAGGAATCTCCTGGGGTTCACGCTCATATTTAAGAAGCATATCATTATGTAACCCTAAACTCTTTGCAGCTTCAGCAACCGTTAGCTGTCTTGATTTTCTTATTTCTATGATTGTCCTTGGAAGTTCCGTACGATTCATACTGCACATGTTGCATACCCCCAATTTATTTTATTTACTATTGATCGTACAACGTGATAAATTTGTATAGAATAACTACCAAGTTTTGCCCCAAGAGAGGAGATAGGAAAGTTGGCTCTCGCCCGTGGGAGATGCCGACTAAGATATCTATTAGCACGTGCAAGAATGTCACAGGCCGAATTGGGAAGAAGAACGGATTATTCACCTCAACAAATTTCTAATTGGGTGAATGAACGTGAAAAAATCCCATGGGATGCAGCGCTCAATATTGCGTATGTACTTTCCTGTAGCATGGAAGACCTGTACGAAGTAGTAGACATCTGAGCCGGTCGGCTCTCCTCGGTTAAATCTATAGTATATACTATAGATTCTCCTCCTAAAAATATCCAATGGTAATATATAATATCCCAGAGTCAGAATGACTCCGGGTCAGCAACTTTCAATATGTCTATAAAAGGAACCCTCATTGGTCCCCCGAATTTCTCATTAATATGTACGAGTTTCGTGCCGCCATCTAACTTCTCAATCATACCTATGATCGGCTCTTCCTTCTTCCACACGAACAATGTCAACGTCTTTTTATCTTCCCTTGCTTCTTGAAGTTTGACCGCCAATTCTTCCAGCTCAAAATCATCACGTTTTGGGCGTGATTCCTTCTGATTTTTAGCTGAAGGTTTTGGAGCTGCTGTTAATGAAAACATCATAATCACCCTTTCAGAACATTTGTTCTCATTATATGACGTATTGTTATAGATTTCAACAATATTCCATATATTCATTTACGTGGACATGAAAAAATATAATATAGAAATAATTTCCTAGTTCTGATAGACTATGCTCAAAGATTATGTATTGGAGGATGGAACATGGGTTTCTTTGGTAAAATGAAAGAGGACTTCAAAAAAGCTACAGAAGACGGTAAAGCAATGGCTGCAGGAAAAGCGGTCCGACTCGAATACTTAGGTGGTCATCCCAAGGTACAAGCTGGACTTATTACAGTATCAAGTAGCACGGAAGAATATAAACTTCTGATTGATGGCAATGAAGTCCAAGTAGTTAAAATGGAATGGGACGAGAAAGGAAAACGCAGTGGTGGGAAAGCTGCTGCAGGAGCAATTGTAGGCGGAGTGCTTACTGGAGGTCTCGGGTTGCTAGCAGGCGCAGCTATTGGAGGAAGAAAGAAAGATAATTCCCTTGCAGTCATTACATATCAAGATGGACCACTTGAAGGAACAGCATATTTTAGATGCGACCAAAAGGAGTATCAAAAGTTAGCCGCATTACTCGCATGATGAAGTTTGGAATACGCAAACCGAGTGCAAGGAAACGAGCATCGGCCCGATCCAGCATTAAAAGACAGATCATTCACCGAGCAGGTTTGAAAAAGCCAAGGGGATGGGATGGATCACCAACCCAAAGAAAGCAGCCTATAACAAGATTTATAAAAAGATAAAGAAGATGTTAAAATAGAATTTCAAATAAAGCCCTGTCCTAAGGACAGGGCTTTTGTTTTGCTGCTTCTTATTAGCTACCAACTCTTTGAAGATAGTGCAATAACTTCACACTTTTTCCGAATGTAATGGTAGGAAGTGTTAGCCGCAAAACAGCTGTATGAATTACTAGTATTTAATCAATATCTTACAAGAAGAAAGTAACCTGCCGCATTACCAGTTCCGTCAATCAATGGAGCAGTGACTGTTGCTGTTTCAGTACTAACAATTGTTCTGCTTACTCCTTGTTGATGGAAATAGTTCAAGTCTCCTACCCATTTATTTAGTTTAGGTTTGAAACCAAGGTAAGCTCTCTCACCAACAGGTATGTATAATGTTTGAGATGTTTGATTAGATTTAGCAGTACTTATAGAATATCCTGCACCGGCTTTAAGTGCTGCTTTTTTCTGAGTAGAATCAATACCTAAATTAGCTGTAAAAGTTTCAGTCACAGTAGTTTGTTGTGTAGCAGATATCGGACAAGGTTGTGCTCCATTACAGGAAATGCCTTGTGCCACCATTCTAGGTCCTTCATAATATTGGGAGAAACTTTCGTATAAGAACTCATAACCGTAAAAATCATATGGGAAAAGGGTGAAGTCTGGTTTGGGTGAAGTAGGGTTATCATTTTTCTTAGTACTATTTGCGGTCTTGTCCATTTCTGCTTCATATTCTTCAAAAGATACTTCAATAAAATTTCCATTCTCGTCAACTTCATAAACTGCTAAAATTTCTTCCCCAGTTATCTCATCAGTATAAACTTCTGATGTTAGGTCATCGTTGTTTGCCAATGCAGATGCTGATACGCAAAAAACCAAAAAAATTGCCAATAACGAAGATGTAATTTTCTTCATTTTTTTCCACATCCTTTAATTTATTTTGGATACATAGTATATTAAAAGCATAAATTTGGTAATTGTCAACCATTATTTGGAAGGAGGTGAATTAAAATGTCAAAAAAAGGATTGATCTTAATTTTTTTTATTGTGTTACTTGCTGGTTGTTCTTCTTATAAAGATCAGAGTATATCCTCATTCCCTAATCCTGATCAAGCCATTGATTTTGGACTTTCTAAGGAAAACGCCGAAGAAGTTACACGGGTGGTAGTTGAAGGTGAAGAGACATTAATTTTCTATAAGCTCAATAACGAAGATGTAACCGGGGTTGGAAGTGTATCTAAAGTAGATGATCAATATGAATGGAAAAGCACCTCAACCAAATTTAAAGCTGAAATGGCCAGCGGAGATTATAAAACAACCAGCGGAAAGATCCTTTCATACGTCTCTGGTAAAATTCTTGATACAGAAGCTAGGCAAGTAAAAGTCAAAACTACTAATGATGAAAAAATCTTTGATGTGCATAAACAGTTTTATTTTGGGTTGGCAAATGGCGATATCGTAGAAGTAACTCCTATCTATTAATGTTTTGCTTTGCCCCGCAACAAAGCGGGGCAATTCTTATTTATGTTTTTGATTTGCCGCAGTGTTCCTTCAGCTTAGCGATATTTTCGGAACAAACGTTGCAATAAGTTTTAAATATCATTTAACACTCTACTTAATACAGCTGCCAGCTCTTCCCGAGTGACCGGAGCTCCCGGGCGTGTACCGTCAAAGTATCCCTTTTCCGACATCTGCTCCCATACATTCTGGAACACTGGGCTGACCTTATGAATATCCCTCTCTGTAGCCACCTTTGCCGTCTCCTTCCGCTTAAGACCGAAGTATGATGCAATTCCCTTAACATGACCGTCTATGATGGCCTGAATGACCTCTGGACGCTTCAGGCGGTCAGCGTCAGCTTTGACATCAATAAATAGATTCTCTGTTAAAACTGCTGGCATTTTACTCTCACGGACCATATGCAAGTTCTTGACCTTCTGTTTTCGATCAATAACGCCAAACGGCTTCAGCTCTGCCATTATAGCCGTGTGTAAGGCTGCCTGAAGCTTGATAGAGTTTTGACTTGCTTTGGTATAGCGGTACGTCTCGAAACCTCCATCACCGCCAGCCGCGTTACAATGAACCGAAACGAGAGCATCAACGTTAAGCTTGTTCATCATATCCGTGCGCTCATCGAGCGTAAGGGCAACGTCTGTGCTGCGCGTCATATAAACCTGAATCCCTTCGTAATCTCTCTCTAGCTGCTTCTTAATCTCCAAACAGACATTGAGAGCAATGACTTTTTCAAGCAATGAGTAGTGTCCAGCTCCTCCATCCCTTCCACCATGTCCCGGATCAAGCCCTAATTTAATCATTACTGACCAGCTCCTTTTACGCCTTGTTTCAGGAGCTGATTCCCATAAATCGCAACAGCTCCAGTCAACACACCTTGTATTAGCGACTCAGGCCCCCATCCTAGAATCCAAATGGTCAGCCCAATAGAGAAGATAGTAACAGCATAAACAATCGTCCAGTTGGGTACTTTCGGCGTTTGCTTGAGGACGTAACCAATCACCCAACAAGCAGCCAGAACAATAATAAGACGTGGATCAAGTAACTCTGCAATTGTGTTCCATTCCATACCTATTTCATCTCCTTAGTAGATTGATTTTCAACTTGCTTTTCGGTACCACTTTTCGACTCAAAAATCTTAACGGCGTTCAAAATTACATTCGGGATAGGAAGCCCCATTCGCCCTACATTCTCGACAACGGATAACAGTTCATTGGCTAGGTAAAAGAAAATTACAATATCACGAAAGTAATGAGCATTACCAAGTACAACATCAATTAAATGAGCAATCATAACCATGACAAATATGCCGACTTTTCGGGCAATTCCGTAGTAACCGACTCTGCTCTTCAGTTCTCCATTCATCCATGCAGCTGCCCAACCTGAGAGCCAATCCGCTACTACTAAAATAAGCAATAGTGTAAGCAAAACTGTCCAACCTCCAAGCGTATAGCCGATCAGCGCCCCAGCTGACAAGCTCTTAATAAGGATCTCTATCTTCTCCCCCATGACCTTCACTTTCCCCTCCCTCAAATAGAAAAAGCCCTCTGGATTAGAGGGCACAAAAAAACACGCTGCCGCTTAGATCGGTGCGTGTTACTGAGTGTATTCTTTGTCTGTGATAAGCTTGTATTGATTGGCTGTAATCATCTGAGCGACAACAAAAGTCTTTAGACTTTCGTCTGTGTAGAGTGGATGACCATTATCATAGTATCGTTTAATAGTTGAATACCACATTATGCAGCACCTCCTTTCAATGCTGCTACTTCAAATAATAGATTACCCATTGTTTCTTCTAACCCCATAATCGTTGCTTTATCTGCGGCACTTTCGATTAATAGGTTGCCCATCGTTTCTTCCATAGTGGAAATTGTCATTTTGTCTTCGGCACTTTGAAATAACAAATTCCCCATATCTTCGTTAAGGCGCACGTTTTCTTGCTGTAATTCCTCTACTTTCTTCGTTAACGGCTCCGTATAAATGGGTTCCGGGTCATCTGAAGGATATACAAACTCTAATTCCATAGTTTCTAAATTGAGTCGTACGGAAATAGATAACTGCAAATCGTCCTCGTATTCTCCTTCTTCTAATTCCAAATAAATAACTGCATCCAATACATACTGGTTAAGGCTTGATATTGAAGCGAAGTCTTCTTCCACTGTAGGAAGTTTGGCTATTCCGCCAGTGCCATGATCATTAAGATACGTTCTATGAATAAATTCCCCGGTATCTTTTCTGAAATAAAGTCGATTAAGAAACATTTTAAAACCTCCTTTATGCTATTGCTATCCATCCATTAACAAGAAAATCGCCTGTAGAGCTGTAGTTACCTGTATACTCTATATATCTTTCAAGTGTAAATCCCGTATCCGTAAAGTTAGCTCTGAACCTAATTGAAGTTGCAATATCTTTGTAATAATAAGATGATCCACTATTACTTATAAGTACTGCATAATCATAATTCATTGCTCCGCCCGATCCATCGCTGTAGTAAGCAGATTTAAACCGTATTTTTAGAATTAGCAACGTAGGTCTAAATGTAATTGATGTTGATCTGTTTAGCACTTGTGTCCATGTATTCCAGTTGCTTTTGGACAACATGTAAAGATCTTCGCCTGATTCTACATACTTCTTACCTGTATACAGCCCCCTAATCTTTGTATGCAACGTTGACCATATATCACTTGTGGATGCACTGCCACCCATGGCGTTAATGGCATCCACCGTGCCTTGTTTAGCATCAACGCCAGATTGAAAAACGTCTTGCGACCAAGCGCCCCACGTACCTGCATGTTTAATTCTCACGTATAAAGTAGGAGTAGAAGAACCGTTAAGCTTTGTAGCTCTTTGCATAACGTAATCAGTGCTATTTGTATGGGATAGAACCTCAACATAATACCAATCACCCGCACTTGTAGCAGTAGGCGCATTTACCAAATTACTACCGTTATACATTCCCGTAGTAACTAAGTTATTAAGATCGTTTCCTGATGAGATTTGAAGAACCGTTCCGTTATCCGCAGTGACTTTATGTCTTTGCCAATTACTTATAGACGCTATATCTGACTCGTTAGAATATGGAGTATCAAGCGCCCCACCATGTATAAATGCTAATTTAATACGAGAAAACGCTTTTACTTGAGTATTAGCTGTTCCGGCTACAGTTAACCTGATACGAATCTGAGAGACTCCGGTAGGAATTTGAAATGTTCCTACTTTCCTATGCCACCATTTATTTAAATCAGCGTCAATCTTTCCGTAAGTTGTAGTCTTATCAACATTTATGATTTCTACCGAAACCCGTTCTGATGTCGTTCCGGAGGTGTGGAACATTGCCTGTAGTTGATAGTTGCTACCTGCAGAAACATGTATAGGATCAGAATCGAGATATGATCCAAATCCTGTGGGAATAGATGCACTTATCTGAAAATGTCCGCCAATCGAAGAAATATTATTTTCCGTTCTCCATGCTGATGGAGAATCTCCCGACGGTGTCCAACCTTGCAAACCCAGATGCCCTGATGAATTTTTTATGAGGTTCGGTGTCTGGATTTGCGACGGTTTAGCGAAATTGTCATCAACATATTTTTTAACGGCGATTTCTTGCCACCCCGTAAAATTAGGCGTAACATTAACGTCCCAATAACCAAACCATTTACGAGCATACTCGCTGCCTCCCTGTATAAAACTCAACTCGACTCTATACTCTCTATGACGTCTAATGTGCAGAATACCCGCTGTGGCTGGATAAGCCGCTGACGTATTAGACGTAATTTTCATAAAACGCAATTCCGATTTATCCGGCATGGATCGAACAATGGCGTCTATTGTTTCAGCACCTGCGGTCAAACCAAGCTCTGTGATATCATTGTAGGTTTTCCAACCTCCCATAGCTTCTAATCCACGCCGCAAAGCATCCGCAGACGGTGCTTTTGTTTTATCTGTACTGGTTGTACTGTCTATTACGTCAAAATCAATGTTTGAAAGAGCCTCTTCAAGTTCTGGATGAGTAACGTAAACGAGTGAATTATTGATATTTGCGCTCACATTAGGTGCCTGACCAACAAAAGCTAAAACATCAAAACTTTCCTCGATGATGTTACTGCCTCCCGCTGCCGGAATATAGTCAGCTGTATCCCCTGCATTTGCATACAAATACAGTATCTCACCTTCGTCTGGATCATTAGCGTAAAGACCAAGTTCCCGGAAATAGAAGCCAGTTGTTACATCCTGATTGGATAGTACAAACCCTATAGTTGCCTGGTTTGGGAACTCCATTTTTCGTTTAGTAATCGGCATTGTTTTTTTTGCGTTGATTACGTTTGTTAATGCAGACATAGCTTGTCCGTTCAGCTTCCCATCACCTATAACGAAACGAGTAAATTTAAGCTCAACACCTGTTTGGGCTTTTGCTTGCAACGCAATGCCTTTATTTGTGAGTGCCTTTGTGAAAGAAGACATTAAACCACCTACCTAAATTCGAATGTTTTTCCCAACATGTATAGCAAAGCCGTTATATACATGAATCGTTTCAGATTGAGCCAAAATCACGGTTTCTAGATGGGCCGTTCCTCTCTTGATTGAATCGACGGCCTTAATAAACTCCTGGGCCTTCTCTTGTGTTACCTCGGGATTGTTGGTGATTACTCGAAAGTAACCACGCTGTCCACCGTATTCGAACCATTCCTCGACTTTTCCATAACCAAAGAGAATAGTAATCAACTCTTCAACAGCTGCCGGTGTACCCTTTTTTCGATGGAAGCGATAAGCATTCTTTACCAGTTCACGCTTCTGCTCGATTGGAAGGCTGACATCATAAAAGCTCACATTAAATCCCCAGGCAAGCTGATCCGCTTCTTCATCATTTAATTCATTCAAACGTGAAAAAATAGGAATCTTACGAGCCTCTGCCTTCACTTCCTTGAGCTCAATGTCCAAAGCTTCAGCGTAAGCAATTACTTTCGGATCATACCGAATGCTTATAGGAAGAAGGTCCAAGAGACTCATATTCTCAAGATCAGTCATCAACAAGACCTCCATAAACCAAGTTTACGTTTACCTCCTGAGCCACTTGCATTTTACCAACCTCAACAAAAGAGGGGCTACGAACTTCGATTCGAGAAGAACCGGCTTGTCTGCCAAGAAAAATAAGCTCAGAGGGGTTAATATCCCTACCGAGCTTAGATCTTTGCCACAACTGATATTCTGCAAAAGCGTTCATCGCACTTTCCTTGATGTTGGACTCCTGGGTCGCGTCTTGTGAGGATATATAATAGGTCAGATCAATATCGTATGAAATTACTTCTGGCCTTTGGACAATGACCTTATCTGTAAGAGGCCGTACCTCCCTATCATTTAAGGTCTCATATATCGCATTTATGACTTCCTCTGTGGGAAGCTCTCCTCCTTGCAATAGAGGTACAATCGTCATTTCACTTGGAGCAAGTGAATCAGCCTCGATGTCAATAATCAGTGGGCTTGCTGTCTTGGCCCAATAAATATAAGCCCCTCTCGGTCCAGCAACACTAAAAGTTTCCGGGGAGAGATGAATTCTCTCTCTAAAAGAATCGTCAGATTCTTCATCGGAACCCCCGGCGCTCTCTGTTATGTTTACTGCACTTGTGACATAAGGAAGAGGGTCCATAATGGCATTGATTTGTCCAGGAATAAACCCATTTGCTGAAATGCCTACAACATTCGCGGCGGCCTGTCCATCTCCAGTTAACTCTCCAGCTCGAATCGTTATGTTCTGGATGGTAGAAAAGTATAATGAACCACCGCTATCCTGAACGCCTACTCTTGTTCCAGCAGGTATGATTAAGTCTTCCAATTGCGGTATGGAAAGCGTAAACCGTAAAGTAGTGAGCGCAAATTGAGCCAACAATCTTGATACATTTGAAAACGCACCCATATGATCCAGCGCTTCTTTACGTGAGTATTTCAGGGAATTTGATTTTTTTAATTGATCAACAAGAATACGTAATTGAATGATTTCATCGACCAAAGCAAGGAATAATATCCGTTCCGGATCGGCTCGATTCATGATTTTTCCGGTCTTAGCTTCCACATTGGAAAGGGCCCGATCCCGAATAACCTGCATTTGTTGTTCGGTGTATTGAATATCGGGTAAATCAGCTAATGTCATTCGTCCTCCACCTCCTCTGTCAAAACAAATTTAACTGTCGGACTCAGCTTCGAATCACCGTCGGTTGTCATAGTAATATCTGTAACCGTTACTCTTGGTTCTTGCTCCTGGATCGCTCTTAAGATATTGACCTGTATCAGCGCCTGTGCTACCGGTAGACTTCGATCTATAAAGACCGGGTCAACACCGAGAGAGCGGTCCAGCGGACAGGTTCCGACTACTGTCGTACAGATCAAGCGAATGTTTTGTTTTATGGATTCTAAGCCAGTCAGACCGAACTTAATTTCTGGCGAATCTGCCGTCACACTATACATACTCATTGGACATATTCCTCCAAAGTTAGTGTATAGGAAGCTCTGAGAAGATTTCCTTTATCGTCAATACGTTCCCAATTCTGAACGTAGTTAATAATTTTTACTCGATCCATACCTAACCCTTTACCGCCGATAACAAGTGGCATCACTCTGCCCTTGCGGCTGTATTCAACCAACTTGTCCACCTCTTTACGCGGATTCAGTCCAAGCCTTGCATCGACAACAACGGTCATATCGTATTGATCTAGTCCGGGTCCTAGAAACTGAGAACGTGGCTTTTTATGAATGATATCGTTTGTGGCCCACCGATCCGCAATTGTGCGTGTGAAGCCCGTAAACGTCCGTATTTTGTAATGGGTCGATATAAAAACAATATCGCCTAATACGCCAATCCCTTCAGGGAGAGCCATTACTAACCCCCTCCTAGATTTGAAGCTGAAACGGTGCCTGACACTGTTAAATCTCCCTCGATGACCACACCGCTATTGGCTTTAATCATTAACTTTTGAACTGCCTGATCATAATAAACATAGCTGCCATCCTCAAAATAAACGCCTTCCGTTGCTTTCGTACCTGGCATCCTTTCAGGAATAATCCCTAGACAAACCCCGTCGCTTCGCCCATTCCCAAACATGAGGCAAACAACGGTGTCGCCTGGGCTTGGCATACCATTAGATGCACCGAATCCACCGGCACAAACCACAGGTAAATCCTTTGTTACATTGTCTTCTCGATCAGGAAAAGTCGCTGTAATGGTCCCAGAGGTAAAATCAACTGTAGAGCAGTAACCCATTCTGACGAGTGAAGTGATACTACTTTTCATTACCAACCCAGCACCTTTCGCACTTGAATATCTGTTGTGTATGCCGCTGTTGCACTTATTTGATGTGTTGCATCTATAACGATGTACTTTCCATCAAAGTAACCCCAGCCTTTTAAATTTATTGTTTGACCAGCTGCTATTCGAGTATCTCCCTCAATGGTGAGGTTTGCTAAACCTGCTTTCTTGTTTTGCTCTCGAAGTCGATTTCTGGCCACTCGGTTTGCTTCAGCAACAGTTTCCACTTGCTCGTGAATTCGTAGTGTTGGCATATAACCAGGATTAGGAAGCGTAAATGATCCCTTAATGGTTTTAGACGGCTCTTTTGATGTCTTTGGCGTTGTGTATACCACCTCACAAGAACCGTAGGCCACGCTCTCACTGTTTGTTTCGAACTGGTAGGACAGGATATTATCCTTACCTCGGGTCAGATCAAAGACAGCAGCAGCCTTCTCAAACTCTGACTCTTCGAACATGACCAAACTTTTACTGCTCACCTTCAGGGTTATCCCCTCTTTAATAGCCGGTTCAATTAAAAATTCAAAGTCGGTTTGTTCTGATTGATCCAGGCGCTCATACGTAGGATTGGATTTGGCCTCATAGACGAGTTTAAGTTTTGCCCTGTCCGCAATCTCTTTAGCTACCGTTTTAAGTTGAACCTTCTCCCATGACTTCGAGCGCTTTTGCTGTTTGGCTGCGTTCCCTTCCACCGGAAGTGCACTAGCTTCAATCGTAACGACATTAGGCATTCCTGCATAAACAAAAGATTTAAGATAAAATTTACCGCAAGGCAGTTTTTTCTTTTCCTTTTGCTTGTCCCAGTGGTAGGTGACGATTTCCGCTCGGATCTCATCCCCGATCACGGGAACCCATTCTTTCATCCATTTATTTTCGCTGTCATCCAGCTGTATAGTAATGTCGTCTGCCTGTCCTGAGTACCCATCGTGAAAGGTAAAACTCATTAAATCTTTATCCAAATAACTGTCGACCTGTTTACCGTTAAAATAAAGAGAGAGGAAGGCATACCGCCCGTAACCGACAAGGCTGCTCATGCTTCTTCCTCCCTTCTCCAAATGGGCAAGTGTTCCGATGTTTCTGCTTCATACTCAGGGATTTGAAGCACGGTACCGGCTTCGAATATCCCTGTATTTATATAATCAGGATTCGCTTGTATGAGCGGAGTCATAAAAGATTCGCTTCCAGTTAGCCGATAAGCGATTGCATCCCAGGTGTCTCCCTGGATTGTGCGATACGTCTTCACGCTAAGTTCCTCCTTGCTTGTTGCCTTTGAAGATTTGCCATATGTTGCTCCCATTTTCGCTGAGAGTCATCTGCGGCTTTTCGTACCATCTGCTCATTCACTGGTCCGTAAAATTCAAATTTGGGGCTATATACCGGCGCAAAATGTCCGCTTGATGACATACCTAGCGCATTACCAGCTGCTGCATATAAATCTTTAGAGCGCTGCGAGTTGTTCACCGGGATAATGTACTCGTTATCGCCACCCTCACCAACCCAAGCAAGTTCTGGTTTCGTAATGAGACCACCTTCCGCGTAACCATTAAAACCCGGATCGCGGAGCGCTATGCGCCGAGAAGCTTTGCCTTCAGGCGTTGAAAAATCAGGCATCCGTCCGGTTTGCTGATAGACAACCGAAACGTCGATTTTCTTCGATTCAGGAAGCATATCCATAGCCGCATTCAGCTCTTCAATTTCTAGAATGGCCTGGTCAAAACGCTGCTTTTCCGAACTGGAAAGCTCGTCATACTTAGCAGCCAGGTCCTCCAGACTTCCACCAAGCTCCATTTCAATTAGACTCGCCTGTTTGTCATATAAAGACTGGAAAGACTCCTCCATGGCCCCGATTTCCGTTTGTAAGGTCTGCATCCTCTCAGGTAATTCCTCGAAGGACTGTCGCATGCCGTCCATTTCGGCGATGAAGTCACCCATATTGCCATCTTTATCAATGCCTAAAAGGTTCTGATACTCCGCGATGAGGTCCCGGATTTTTTGGTTCTGTTCCTCAATAGACAAGGTGCGGTCAGCTCTAATCGACGCCTCTTTTGCCTCGTACTGGTCAATCTGCTCATACTGACGACGAAGATTGTCATAATTGTTTGCAAGATCGGAAAGTTGACCGCTCAAATTGCCATACTCATTCTCTAATTCCGGCAGTTCAGATTTTCCGATGGTAACCTCGGAATCCAATATAATCTTGGTCGTATTCGATCGGGTTTCGAGCAACTCGTTTGCTAAGTCAATTTGGTCTCTGAATGAAGCTTTTTTCGCGTCCTCCGCTTTCAAAATTTCAGGATTCAGCTGTATCAGTTCTTCTTCCACCAGCTTCATTTTTCGGCGAGCTTCGGTTAACTGTGCGGCGGGTGTTTCGGCATCTCGGATCTTAGCAGATAGCCGGTCATACTCTTTGGTCAGCTCTTCCGTTCGTTTTCTGCTTTGTTCGACAGCTTCATAATCAGAAAAAGCTTTGTCAATATCCTCACCCATATGAATGAGTTCTTGTCTGGCTTCCTCTTGGTGTTCTTTATACGCAATGACCCCTGTCGTAATCAGCCCGAGCGCTCCCACAGCCAGACCAATGGGATTGGGAAGCAAACTAAATGCTTTCCCGAATCGCCCAGCGTCACTTGATGTATCTAGAAAGCTTCTCTGCACATTAGACAAATCTCTCGTAATGCCGATGACGTTCTTGGCAAGTATTCCTGCTGGCACGCCTAGCGCAATCACTTTGAGCAGATCCGTATTATCTGAAGCCCATTCCGTTAAGTTTTGAAGCGTCGGCATCAAATCCTCACCAATCGGAATGACAATTTCATCCATCATCTGTCTTCCAAGCTCACGGATATCTTTGATGAGGCTGTCATATTTGACATCCTCCATCTGCTGCATTGTATCTAGCGTCCGTGAAAACTCTCCGTTTGTTTCTTGGAGTGCTTGGACTGCGGAGTCTCGAAGATCTTCATATTGGGTTCCGAATAATCCGACAGCAATTTCATTCCGCTGATTTGCATCTTCCATTTGATCTAGCTCGGTAATGATCTGATCTAGCGCATCCCTGGCTTGTATTGACCCGTCAGCTAAACCGTCAATTATGGTATCCCTACCCGCTGAACCAAACAGGCCACCCATCGCATCACTAACAGCTTTGTCACCGCTCTGGATTCGGATGGTGAACTCTTTCATGAGGTCGCCCATCTTATCCAAATTGAAAGCACCGTTCTTTATTCCGGACTCTAAAATACTGAACATTTCTTCAGCAGAATAGCCAGCATCACTAAAATGCACAGAATACTCATTAAGTGTATCTAGCAAGTCGCCTGAACGGTTCAAGCCTTTCTGTGATCCCTGGGCAATCAGGTTAAAAGCTTCGTCTGCTGTGAGCCCCATGTTTCGCATAAGAGCGTCCACCGTGCGGACCGTTTCACTAACATCATAATTAAAGGTATCTCGAAGTATAAGGGCATCTCTCGTCGCGTTCTGGAGTGCTTCCCCGCTGAGGTCTGTCACTTGCCTTACGTTCACCAGGGAATCGGCGATATCTTTAAAACCCTCTCCGACATTCGCGTTGTAAATATCTTCGATAGTGTCTTTAAACTGCGCCATTTCTTCCGTGGTTGCGCCCGTAGCAGCGCCCATATGTCCGACAGAATCGTCCAGGGCTCCAAATTCGCCAACCATATTTCCTAATGCTCCAGCAGTCCCCGTAATAATGGCATGTGCTCCGGTAAACTGAAGCGTTCTTTCGAACACATCCCTGAACTGCTGAACGTCTTCCGTAAGCTGACGGAATGTTCCTCTGGCTTCCATGGCATCCCGATCTAACTTCCGAAGTCCTCCGGTCCTACGCAAGCTTTCCAGATCGTCGCCAAGGTCTCGGACATCCCTAGACATTGTATCGAACGTCCGAGTAAGCTTGGGGTCAATGTCGCCATTTAGCTCAAACGACATTTCATATTTTTTTGGCACGAATTACTCCCCTTCCTTCGGAGGGTTCTCCTGCTCGCACAGCTCTCTTTGAGCCGTAATCCATTCAAATAAAACCCAAAGAGGACGGCTCATCCAATAAGAAGGATCGCCGCCCGCCCGGGACATTTTTAAAGATACTTTCATGAGTCGTTTGACAGGATCTTGACTTAAGCCAAACCTTTCAAAAAAAGCTTTGCAGCACCTGACACTTTCAGAAATTCCTTTGCTTTCAGCTTTTTCATCACATTTGGATGGACTCCTGCTGCCTTTGCTGCCAATACCGCATGATACCCTGGGTGCTCATTTTTGTAATAGATAAATACATTTTTAACACCAGCGATAAAGTCCATAAACTCACCTTCAACCATCAGGATGTCATCCCCGGTTAACTGATCAAAGTCAAGTTTCAATTCAGTGATCGTTTCACCTTCCCACTCGATAGGTTTAGGCAATACGATGACATTCGCTTGTTGCTTAACCTCTACCTTTTCATTCTCTTTTAAAGTGTTTTCATTCATTTTTAATTTCTCCCTTCACATTTTAAATTAAGCTAATCCTAACGCTTTTCTGATATCTGCCATATCGTCTTCGCCATTTACCCGGCTAACATAATTGAACTTGTCCAATTCAAAAACGGACGTGCCATCAATAAAAATTTTAATGTAGGTGACTTCTATCGTGTTGCTCGTGTTAGATGCCGCATTTTGAACGAGCGTTCCAAGTTCGACCCCTTTACCAAAACCACGGACCACGATTTTTATCGCCTTCGTGACCGTGACACCTCTCGTATTATCAAACTCTTTAAATGCACCCCGAATTTCAAGTCCCTTCATCTGTGAACTTACGAGTTTGAATACATCTTTATTAATGGTTTTCCAAGCAATTCCGACCTGCATCGAACTGTAGTGACCTGAAGAGGGGACCTCTACATCCCCCAGAATTCCAGCTCCATTTACGGTATCCGTCATGGGTGTTAAGGTGGGAAGAGTGACATCCCCTGTAGCAACCTGCTGATTTAGCCCCTCCAGAAAGACTGCCAACCCTGCTAAGTTAATTGGAATACTTTGAGTCATGCTGTTTCCTCCTTTACGCTGCGGTTAGTGATGCTAAGTAAGAGGCATCGTATGCAGCAATGTATTCGATTTCTTGTGCCGGCCCTGGTGGAGTGATAAAAATTCGATAAACCGTCTTCCCGCTTTCCAATTGTTCCGTTGGATTGTCAGATGCATTAAATTCGACCCTGCCTCCAAGCAGATATCCACTCGCGACAAGTCCATTAATCCAAATGTTCGTATCATCAACATTGGATTCGATCAATCTTCGGCTTAGTGGATTGTCCACCTTACGCCAGTGACGAAGAACTAGGTTATTTTTCACGTAACTGAACATCCGACGAACCGGAATAAAAGTCCGCTGTGCATCCTCATACGATGGATATGCGCCTGTATAGTTTCCCCACACGTTAAATTGCCCTTGCCAATTCAGCGCCGTCACAATGCCGTTAGCATTAAGTACATTCGCCTGATCATAAGGGATTCTCGCGGGTGAACCATCTTTATAAACCATGGCGTCTCCTGTCATCGCTTGGTTCGATGGGGATTGATAAGGAACGCCGTTATTCTGTGAATCCGTAGCCAGCATGGTTGCTGTTACATGAGTTGATAGGTGATACATCCGATCTCCATTCTTGATCATCGGATAGGTATTAATTTGGAGATATCCATTGTAATCATTGTCTTCTTTCCACTGAGCAATGGACATGTATTTCTGACTCGCATCTAGATCCGTTACCGCATAAGCCTCAAACAACCCGTTAATGCTCTCTGCCTTCGCCTCCATGATCGCTGCAATTTCCGGCTGATCGGAAAAGCCGGGAGCGACGATGAGATTAGGCACAAGGTACGTAGATAAGAACACTTCTTCGATCAATTCGAGCCCTGTGCGCTCACCAGTTTCAATGTCTGTTCCACCAATGATACGGCTTGCCGTAATCAATGAAGGGTCAAGCACATCGTATCCCAACTGAACAGAATTACCGGCAATACTTCCACCGGCAATAATCGAGAGGACCAAGTAACCTTCATCGTTAAATGTCAGCGTGTAATCCTGGTTCAGTACATAAGACGTTGACCCGTCTTCAGAAGAGACAGTAACAGAAGATTTAAGCACGCCTGATCTTTCAATGATGTACATGCCCTCAAACAGCGAAACAGCTGCTGCTGAAACGGCTTCTTTATCCGTAGATGGATCGAGCACATTGACAAAGGCAATAGGAGATTGTTCGTTCTCCACAAAATGTGCGTAAGCCGCTTCACAAAGCGTAAAAGAAGCCCAATCCTCCGAGTAGCCGAATTTTCGTTTGAAATCATCCAAATTTGTAGCCAAAATCACCTTGTTTACCGCTGACTCAGGATCGGTAATTAAGTGGATAGGCGCTGTTCCAAAATAGACCGGCAAAGTATTTGTCTGTTCTACCCTGGTTTTGCCTTGGCTGAAGGTTTCTTTTGCTCTAACTCCATGATTTAGTGACATGGTTTACTCCACCCCCAATGAACGGATTGCGATATTAAGCGCGGACCCCGTTTGTTTTAATGTTTTCTTCGCTGCCTGATACTGATCCACTGGAACAAACAAGCTCTTTAGCAGTGGATACTCTGCGTAAAGGGTCTCTATATGGGTCGGATACCCACCCTTAAACACTTGGCTTGTCCTTAGCTGAACACCATTTTTCTTTACGTTAGGGCCAATGTAAATCAGTTGATCCGGTGCAGTAACCTCTTGTTTAGCTGTTCGCTGCTTGAGCTTGGTTGTTTTTGAATCTACGGCATCCGTTTTAGTTGCCTGTGCTTCGTCATTCATAGCCATTTTTCCATACCTCCGGTTGAATAGATGTGGTTGCCCAATTGGTTGATATATAGCCCGTCCAGAAAGGGTCAGATTGTTCTTCATAAAAGCCCATGTTTAGCGGCTTCACTAACTGGAAAGGCCACCCCTCATACGTTTCACGTAAAAAAGAGGCTCGGACAGTTTCCATGAGATGCAGCACATCCATGTACCCGTCTGGGCCTCTTCCTTCTACACCAAATATAAAATCAATTTGCGGCGTCCGATATCCTTCCTCATTGTCCTCTGCATCGTTAAAGTAGATGACAATGAAAGGCCAGCGTTCGTCGCGCTCCTCTGAAACCTGCAAGTCCACAGGTGGTATATCCGTCTCACTTGTTTCCTGCGTCACATGCTCAACAGCTCTTGGCGGTAGATCCACCATATATACGTTAGGCGAGAGCCGGTGAGGACCAAAAAACATTTCCTTTGTCAGCTGTTCAAGATATTCTTTAAGCAGCTTCATCATGGCTACCGGTGTCAAATTTTCAGCCTCCCTAATGTTCGGTCAAGTTCATGAGGAAGTCTTTTTTGCATTTCAGTACCATAGGTGTCATTCACATGATTCCGCACCTCCTCATTTGATGCCATGGAAGGGACCGCTGGCCCCCGTAATTCTTTGATCGGGAGCCGCCTCCTTCCCACACGTTCAAACACACCTGTATGCCGTCCAGCCTGTGCAATAAAAGCTCCGGGTATTGGCTTCTTAGCTCCTCCACGAAGAACAGCTGCCTTTAAAACTTTAGGCGCGCGATTTAATCGACGTTTTGGAGTCACGCCAAAACGAATGAGCGGTACGGTATGACCTTTTGAAGTCAGTACCGCACGCATTGCATCCCCCTGGGCCTTACGGATCGTGATGGTTTCTACAACCTCTTTTTGCTTCACAATATACCGTTCACGAACTTTACGCCCTGTTTCCGTTTTCGCTCGCTGACTTGCCCGGTTAATTGCAGAGATATAAGCGCGTCTAACCGCCTTATCCATCTGCCTCAGTGACCTGTTGGCTTGCTTCAAGTTATGTTTTACTTTGATGAGGTTACTCATGGCCTTGTTCCATTTCGTTGAAGTGCTATTTTTATCATTCCGACTTCATCTGCCACATCAATGACGATATACTTCATGTAATCCAAGAAAAATTCTTGATCAACACGCGGCCTAAAGCTTAAAACTCCTTCCTGAACAAATAGAACAAGATTATGGACCGATACACCTTGAGCATGTTGTACCGGCCTTCCATCTAGAGTAAAAGCTTCAACAATCATAGGAACAATTTGATCTTTACGGTTTTTATTACTGTCGTATGTCGTCACCGTATGATCCTCTGCCATTTCCTCCACATTAAAAAAGACTCTCATGTCATCGGCTAGAGAGTCTTTAAAAATGCTCATGACTGAAGTTCCTTGAGCTTCTTTTCAAGTAATTTGACTGCACCTGCTCTCGTCTGATCGCTTGCCTGTTCTTGTTCTAGTAGCAAATTGATTTCCTCAACTTCACTTACGCCCTTCAGATACTCCTCTAGCTCGGCAACAGAACGGTTAGGAGAAAAAACTTGCGGATTGTCGTTATCCTGAGTTTGTGGATCTTGGCTCGATTCAGAACCTTCCTGTTCAGTTCCAGAAAGTTCCGAGTCTTTAAATAACCCTTTACCTTTCAGCTGCTCAATCATGTCCAGCGGCAATTGACCTTTGACATTCTCGCCTGCTTCATACAATCGACCAGCAAAGTTCAGCGGACTTTTTAAAATCATCATCCAGTCACCGCCTCTCCTGGGTTCATGAACAGACCACGGCTATCGAGCACCGTTACTCCGTAATCAAAGTAAATGCGGAAGTCAATGCCTAAGCGGTCAAACGGGATATCGGTTTCGAGTGTTGGAAGTTCTTGACCTCGAAGATAGGTCACTTCGATGGTGTCCGCGATATTCGCAGCTGCTGCTAAATACCACGCATTAGAAGAGTACTGATCCAGTTCAGCATCAACGACGATGTCATAGGCATTGCGGAACACATTAGCTACGCCGCTATGACCAGCAGATGGGTCAGCCTCACTCCGCTGATACTGTGCCGCTGCCGTCTCCATAGCTGCCGGTACAATGAGATATTTAGGAGCAATATTCAGTGTAGCAATCCCACGTTGATCTTTCTGAGTTCGCATTTTTGTCCGCGCTTCACTCATCGTCTCTGTGTTAATGCCTCCAGCGGTACCCAGGTTTCTATGGGCTGCGCTAAACAGCGGTTCGCTATCAAAAATGACCGGATTTTGAGCAAGCATTTTATAAACGAGACTGTTAATTCCTCGTTTTGCCGCAATGACGTAAGCTGCGGGCACTCTGGAAAGCATACTAAGATCATCATTGATAAAAGCTTGGCGTGTAAATCCCCAGCGTTCAGAATAAGTTAGAACGGCTTTAGTCACTTTTTCATCTTGCATCGGGGAATCATAAGGAATCGGTGCATTTTGTGGCGTGAGTTGTAAATGACCAGCCTCAGAGATTCGGTAATGTTCTGCTGCTTTAAAATCTGAGTTAGATCCTACCCCTACCCAATGCTGAAACGTCGTTGGAGCCTCCTCATAAGCCTGTGACAGCGTTTTGTTGGCTGCATTCGATAGAATACCTTGGAAAGTGCTATCAGGCGAAAGAGCCCGTCTTAGAAGGTCTTCATCACGGAGCAAGTGAGCACCGTTATCTCCTGCACGTTGTACGCACTCCACAGCCAAATCCCGAAGTCGAAGATTTCTCAGTTCAGTAGCCCCCGGAGCTGGCTTCACAATACCACGCCCTGCCCGTAAAAGAAGGCTGTCTGTAGCAGCTGAACGGAATTTATCCACTTCCTCTGCTACTACTGTGACAGAAGGGGTATGCGGCTTCTTATCTTGAATTTGTTTTTCCAAAATCGCGCTTTTCACAAATTCAACCGTGCTTCCATTCGTAATGTACTCAGATGGGTCCATGCTAAAATTACGGCAAAGCGTATTGATTTCCGTAACCCGACTCCGTTCACCTTCAGCTGCCAAGCGCTGTAACTCTGCTGTGTTTACGGGCGGTGGTGGCGGCGTTGCACCTCGATGATGATCATCCGGGCTTCCTGTACCGGCACTACCTCCTGCACCTGCGCCTGTATCTGGAGCAAGTCTAATTCCTTGGGCTTCTAGTGCCAATCTTTTTAGTTGTTTCATTGTCTCGTCCTCGCTTTCTGAATTTAAATGACTACGTCCAACACCAACGGAAGGATCTGCTGGTGTCGGTTCTATAGATATTTCAAAGGGCTGCCACTTTAAAGCCACATATGCCGGTCCTGTAAAGCGTCCATTGGCAGAAGTTTTCCCTGCCCTTACTTCCTCCCAAGAGCTAACCGAATAACCTACGGATACCCCTTTGATAATGCCTTTCTTCACTTTCTGGAATACTTTCTCGCTGTCCTCATCGTCATCAAACTTTACCAGGGCACGGGCTTTTCTGGAGTTCTGATCAATCCATACCTTTTCGATTGTACCGATGGGCATGCGACCATAGTTCATGTCTCGACCATGGGCAAATAATAAAACCCCGACTTCGTTGAGCCTGGAAAGGTCAATCGCTTCGGGGTCATGGCTTAAAATCTCAGAACCAAAATATCGTTCATATGGCTGCTCTGAAGAAAAAGACAGTTCAATGGTTCGATCTTCCTCATTGAGTGTTTCCCGGTTTAGGGTAAGCATCCGGGAAAATTCGTTAACTGTTGGTTCAGTCACATTCCTATGCAGCACTTGCGGCATCGTCGTCATCTTCGTCTTCTTCATCTGGGTCATGATCGTCACCCCCTCCTTTCACAGACTCTCCCATGAGTTCCTTCTCTAAGTTCTTTTCAGCTGCACGCTGTGTAATGACATCGCGCCAATCTTCCCCACGTTCGGCACAAATCCGTGCCAATGTATCCTGATTGGTTTCGAGAGCCACCTTGTTTGCATCGGCCTCTTTCTTCGGATCAATCCAGGTGCTGCCCGGCGGAACCCATACATGCGTGATATACTGCTCCTTGTTTTTTGAGTATCCTGGAATGCCCAGCTTGCCGTTAAGGTCCATAGAATCCAGAAACTCCAAATAGACCGGCGTTAAGAGACGGTCAATAATCATTTTCTGCATTTTTTTATAAACCTTACGGTCCTCGATAAGCCCCTGACGTGCAGAAGAATAGTTGACCTGTGACAAATCCCGTGAAACAGCCTCATAAGATAGTCCAAGTCCAGCAGCGATCATTCGTACCAGCGTCGTTATAAACTCTCTGCTGTTCGATGCTTGTCCCGACGGAATAACCGTCTGCACTTCGTCGCCTGGATTCAGTTCTCCTATCATACCTGGAGACAAAGAAACACCATCATAGCTGATTTGCTCAGAAGATTGGCGAACCCCTCTCCCTACTCCTCCGGTTGGCGTATCTTTTTTAATAAATACTGCCATACAAGCCATGACTCGCTCCTTAATGGAGATAGCCTCGACAAACTGATTCACGTCTTTGATCCTGGACATAGCGGTCACAAGCTGTGACACTTCCCTAATCTGCTGCGGATTCGTTTTTTTGAAGAGGAAAATAACGTCTTCTGCACTGATCCGCACGGTTTCGGTTGAATGAACAAGATACCCATCGTACTTTTTAAAGTGATAAGCAATCGGTTTGTTATAGTCATCTACCTCTACCCCTTCAAGTACGCGGTTTTTACCATGAGCTGTTACTGTCGTATCCAGTTCATCAACGGACCGAATTTGTAACTTAAACGGGAATTTACTATTTCCAACATATACTTTTACAGCAAAAATACCGCCATCTACAACGTACCGGCGAATAATCATTTCGGATATCTCTTCAAGGGACTGCGTCGCCGTAATATCAATATTCTCGGCCTTGCAATATTCCTTCCAGAGCTTTTCAATACTTTTATTAATCTGACCTTCTTCATTCCCTGGAACATCGTGAGGGATTTTCGCCTGAAGCATAATACCCGTTCCAACAACATTGCGGTTAAAAGCCTGTAAAATTCCTGCGGTCAGGTCACTATTATTCTCAAGATCCTGAGCTCTTGCCCGGAGTGTGGAGCGTTCTGACGCTTTTTTCCATTCATTTGGACCAACAGACGGATTCCATCCTTGATTAAGACGTCCACGTCCTCCGGCATCAAAGACATTCATTGCATCACGCCAAGCCGCGCGTTTATAGGCCCACCTTGGACTTACTGCTGCAATAGACCGGTCAAGCCAGTTCATATTGTTCACCTCCCTTCAAAAAAACCATAGTGAAAGATAGATCCGCCACGCTGCAACATATCAATTTCCTTCTCTAGGCGATTACGCTCAGAATACAGTAATCCAAGATCAGCACGTTTTACTGATCGGCTTCCAATTCGGTATTCCTGTGCCCCATTTTGGACCGCCAAAATTGCCTTGTTTACATTTAGCAACTGTTCCTGCAATGTAATTAGCTTTTCATCCATGGTCATAGCCACTTCTCACCCCCATTCAAGCCTTTTGCTACAACTTTAGGTGATTCCTTTGGTTTGACCGTATCTTCATAACGCATGTACCGAATGCCTAAGCAGTCCGCGGCAAACGCTGCATACACTTCACAATCCAGGTAATGGTTATCTGCATGAGCTGTTTTGGGTCTCCAGACCTCAACATCTCTTTTCCCAACCCTCTCCAACACCTTTTCCTCGGCTGTTACTTGCTCGGCATATTCCAAATCACAGTTTTCATACACGAACCATCCTCCGGGTTGCTCCTCCTTCCGATCCAACCGACCAGCAATAAAGTCTTTATAAAATCCGCCGTCTACGTGGTACAAGGAAATGCCGTACATCCCCTTATCCTCCCGGTCAATTTTAGTCAGCTTATATTTTTGCGGTAACGGACTATTTGAACCTTTAATAGAAACGGCCCATTCGTTATTTTTCAAACAGAAATCATAAATTTCATCCGCATTGTAACCCGAGTCAATCGCGCATAGATTAACAAAATATTCAGTTCCATCTTCTGCGCAATAGGACATATTCATGACATCTTCAATCTCGGTCCATGTTTCCACAACACCATGCCGAATATTATGACTTGTCATATTCTCGCTCCACGCTCTTATGGTGTAGTACATGCGATCTTTCTGTACATCGACTCCACCAGTGAGGAGAATGGTCCGATCAGGGACGACACCCTCTTCGTAACCGCTTGTTTTCTCAAGAACCTTGTCACTGTTCAACTTCACCTGGGTGTTTTCCCAAGGCTCTGCTAGCCAAGAATTAATAAAGTTCATGAGTTCTTCAGGCGACTTTTTAGAAGTAAGGAATTCATATGCCATATCACCAAAACGAACCCATGGACTATAGATTGCATTGAGGTGAAAACCCGTTTTCTTTCCTGGCTTTGTGCTCCCCGACTCTGTTCGCCACTCCCCAGCTCGAAGCATCTGCGGTTTATGAGCATCCCGTATCTGCTGTTTACAGTGTTCGCATTCATAAACGGCTGTACCTCTTGCCTGTTCCGGTTCAAGCTCCTTATTAAACTTGATTTGTTTGAATTTCAAGGTTTGGAACTGACCGCAATGAGGACATGGAACATAATATTGCATCTTCACGCCTGCGCCTTCCCAAGCCTGCCAAATCGGACCCGATTTCAGGGTAGGTGTAGAGGTTTGCATAATTTTTTTGTTGAACGGAAAAGTTTTCGTTCTTTCTCTCGCCAGTGAACGTGGATCAGCTTCTTTACCAGCGTTTTTCGGATACTTGTCCACTTCATCCATGAACAAATAACGGATTGCCCTACTGGATAGCGAAGCCGGGCTATTGGCACCGGCAATAACTGCATACATTCCATCAAATTGAAGCTCACGAACCGTGCTTTCATCCGACTTAAATCGCTCATTAAGCACCGGACTCAGCTCCAACATCGGTTGCAGCCTGTTTTTAGATGTGTATTCTGCCAGCTCCAACATGGGATAAACGATCAAAGCCGGGTTCGGGTCCTGAGCTATGACATAACCAAACATATTATTTAGACTTTCGGTGCCTCCGACCTGAGTCGGCTTTACAAATATAATCTCTTCGATACGCGGATCAGTAAAAGCGTCCATGATACCTCGAAGGTAGGGCGTTCGATCCGTAGACCAAGGACCCGGTTCAGCAGATGTTTTACTATCCAAAATACGGTAGCGATCTGACCATTCCGAAACCGATAATTTTTCAGGCGGTTTTAACACACGAAGTGAAGCCAATATCCATTCAGGCCATTCCTCAACCTTTTTTGGCATCGTACACACCTCTGACCGACAGCTGCAAAAGCACATTGTTTGAATTGTCTGAGATATTCTGCTCAATCACACGAACCTGCTCGGGTTCTATGTAAGGAGAAATGTCCATTGCGATTTTACGGCTAAAGCCTGAAAGCGAACGTTTTAGAGAAGTTAAAAACCGCTGAAGCTCACTGACTACCTCTTCGCGCCTTATGTATTCTCCATTGGCAATTGCATTCTTAAGGGTAGCTGCTTCCGCCTGCTGCTCTTTTAACATCACTTCGTACTTCAGCTTTTGTTGAGCTAATGTCATTTCCTCTTCGTCATCTGGATTCTTACGAACACCCTTATGTTCTGTCACCCATTTAATCGTATCTTTGAGTGAATACCACCCTCGGGCTTTTTTGGGCATTCCGTTTCGCTCCCACTGTGCAATCGTGTTGCGGTGTACACCAAACACCTCACAAAGCTCAGAAGTCGCGATACATAAGGCACCGTCGATCATTTTTGCTTTTACTTTTTCACTCATAAAACCCCCTCCTTTTTGCACAATGCATAGTGTGCAAATTTTATAAAACTCGGTCAATTTCCGGGGTCATTCGTACCCGCATTACCCCCACCCCCTGGGAAGGACCCAAAACCTAAAAAAACCGCAATCCCTTGCCACATAAGGGGTTACGGTTTCTCAATAACACGATTTTTAGTAAAACAACCTCAATTTATCTATTGAGTTATTCATATGTTAATATTCTGCATAACTTATACAGCTTAAAAAAAACCTTGATATATAAGGATTTGATTAACATTGATTGATTGAGTTATACATTCGTGAAATGAATGGAACTCATAGACCAAATCGGTTCATTGCGTTGTCCATCATGTCCTGATCCATACCGATATATCTGAAGGTGATAGAGTCGGAAGAATGATTCAGCATGTTTCTAACTAATGAAATATCCTTTGTCTTCTGGTACATATGATAACCGAATGTCTTTCTCATCGTGTGGCATCCGATATCTTTCAATCCGAAGCGTTTCGCGGCTTTCTTCATGATTTTGTATGCCATATCCCGTTTAATTGGACGATTTTCGCCTTGACGGGACGGGAACAGATAGTCATCATCTTCCATGTTTACCGTATATCGCTTAAGTTCACGCTTTAACGTCGGGTTAATCAGCTGCCATTTTTTCTTGCCTGTTTTCATTTCGATCATGACAATATGCTCACCCATGACATCCCTTTTACGAAACTTCAGCATGTCTTGTATACGGTATCCCGTGTTGATCCCAAAAACAAAAAGCATGTAGTTTCTATACGAGTCTTTCATCAGGTATTCTTTGATAGCTTCGATCATTTCCTGTTCTCGTATAGGCTGCACAAAGTTCATATCACCACCTCATATCATAAAGTTAAATAAAAAAAAGCATCCCTAAGGATGCTGACTGTTATTAGCTGGTTATGACGACAATTGTATGTGTTGCGTAACCGTAGACTCCCGTTTCTCTATCAGTGTTTATTGCCTGATGTTCTATTTGATATTTAACCTCAACCTTTGTAGCAATAGGCAATTCTTTAAGATAGTTATTTACTTCGAGTTCTAACGCTTCAAGACTATCTTTTCGAAAAATCTTAATCTGGTACATTTGACCCCCTCCTTTTGTAATAGGATTTCGACAGTCTGGAAGGTTTTTCCTCTTTCCATGTCGAAACCTATCTATGAAAGGAGGTGTCACTATGGCTACCTACATCGTTAATACTGGAGTGAACAAAGAGGTTCACCGTACTGCATATGTCGTGTCTGCTTGTAATATCCATTTGATCAGCCCGACCAATAGAGTAGATACAAATGATGATTGGACAGTACTTTATCCATCTACATATGATGGATGTAAACATTGCTATGCCTCTAAGCACAGAAAATAAGCGATTAGAGAGGAGTTCGCCGCTCCTCTCGTTTTACCCATTCTTCACAATCTTGTTTATTCATGCAACCCGTTTTAAGGTACATCTTTAACACTCCGAACTGCTCTCCATCAGCATAGCTGTACGGAAAAGGGCGGTAACCTAATTTCTGAGACACTTCTACACTCTCTTGAGAAATAAGAGCATGAGGCGGATCAATGTATCCTTTCCATTGTCCAAATCCATTTTCCCATTCAGTAGTTTCCCCAGCTCGACCGTGACCGCAACAGCAACTCAGGGTGATTACTCCTTTATCGTTTAGTTCTTGAATCTCCTCAGCAATACAAGCATCTACAGGAACAACCGTGCGCCCTGACTCAGATCTCGGTATACATAACCTAATATCCTTAGTTTGATCAATACACATTTAGGACCACCTCTCTTTTTACAATTCTATGCTTATAGTCATCCTTATAAACTCAGTAAAAGTTTTCTATTTATCCCATAAAAAAAGCCGCTTTTCAGCGACTTAATTTGTAAAGACAATATTGATTAAACGATATTCCTTCATGCGCAGCCTCTTCCATCAACTGTTTATGCAGCGATTTCGGAGCGCGTTGCAGCCATTTCCCACTAAACTGATTTTCGTCAGCCGGTTCTGGAATCATGTCACCAAATTCAATTTTCACCTCAATGTAACCTTCCATGGCTTCTTTAACCATTGCCAAGGCTTGCTCCGGTGTATCCCCATGGCTCTTGCACCCATCTAGTTCAACAACAGTCGCAAGGTAATACGCTCCACTCTCATCATTCATATGTTTAATCTGGATTGTATACGGGAGCGCCATGTAATACGCTAAATCCTTCTTTACATTCTCATTTGCCATCAATTTCGGGCTAGGATAAAATGAGGATTGAAGAAGGGGAGGTGCTACTCCCCTATCTTCTCCAGTACGTCTTTGACGTACGCCGTCTTAACGGGTGTTTCCTTCGGTATTGGGAAGGTGTCGCCTTGCTCATTTCGGAAGATGTGGTGTGAACCTTTAATTCGAACCACTATGTATCCGTAATGCTCAAGTACTTTGACTACTTCCTCAAACCTCATCCCGTTAGGGCGGTTTTTCATTTTCTGAACCAACTTCTCTACCCTAGCCATTGCTCACCTCCTATACTTATATAGTATCATATATGATATCACTTAGCAAGGTTTTTTTGGTTTTTTTTGGCTCTTTGACAGCTAATAAATGAGCAAATTTGCTTGGTTCCCGTCCAATCTCCCCATACACACCCTTTGCATTGTTCAGGTTGCTTATCGGATCTGACTGGAACAGGCCTTGACTTGATGGGTAATTGTCTTACCATCAGCGTCCCTCGCTATCTATGAAAATAAAAAAACCTGTCCGCTTGGACAGGCTCTCTTTTCACCAAATTTTCTTATAATACTCTGATTCCTTAAGGAAATCCTCTAAATACTTATCTTCAACTGTAACAGTCTCCATGTTTGCAATCTTCCCGGTGGTTCGGTCAAATCCTTCTACCATTCTAACGTTTACGACTTGACCTTGGTCATTAACCTTAACAAATCCCGGGAAAACGCCATGTGCCAATAGGAAGGTTAATAGATCTTGAGTTATATCATAATAATAGTTCTGTTTTTTGGTGGTAATCTTAAACCGTGTCTCCGGCATGCCAATATCACCAAAGCCAACCTTTTTGATATCACTTGTAAAAATGCGTTTCTCCTTACTACTATCTTGCAGGTCAATGACAGTCAGCATCTTTTCGGATTGGATTGCTTTAGCGACTACTTCCAAATACCTTTGACGTTTTTCTCGCATGTAATTACCTCCAATGTCATTTTCATCATTTATTGTAACTGTGAAAATGAATTAAAGGTAGTATTATGTCGATATGAATAGAAATAAGCGAGAAGAGGAACGCCCCAGTCATGCGCCGTATTTACGGCTGTGCGTTTCATTCTCGCTCGATTTCCACAATACAAATATATCACGTAAAAAGTCCAGTGAAGGGCAACAAAACGGCAAGATTCCGGCAAAATACCGGAACCCCTAGATGACTGAACTTGCAGGAGCTGCATCTTCATCGAAAACCGTTAGGCGTAGCATTCCTGCAAGAGTATCAAGTGCCGTCTGTTTGATCTCTCTTAACCTCCGATCACTCATATGCAGTTCTCCTGCAATGATGTAATCAAATTCCCCTTCATCGTCTAGGTAACTTCGTTGAATGACTTCACGTTGGATAGATGATAACTTCTCCATAGCCAGAGTGAGCAGGCGGTCTTTATTAATAAGCTCTGCTTCTTTATCAACGTTATATACGGCGATATTCTCCGTCTGCTTACTTATTGTATTGGTTGATTGATGTTCTCTATATTCATAAGCTTGTGTAACAGCTGCTTCACGCCGGACAAATCCAATTTGCCGAAACTGCCGAACGGTCTCTAAGTAGTCTTCCACGGTGCGCCGAGTTGCTTTCTCGTCGATCGGCAGGATGTTGAAACATAACTGCAGTTTGTTTTTTCTACGTTTTCCCATTTATATCCCCTCACCTGTGGTATAATTTGGTGAGGATTAAAACACAACACATCCCCCGTTCGGCAGCCAAGCTTACGGGGGATATTTTTATTTAATGTTCACTGACATTCTCCATTTGCTTAGATGTCATCTTAAAGCCCATACCAATATTATTTATAATCTGTGAGATAATTTTCGCTCGTTCCTCAGCAGGGAAGTAACAAACCGTTCCTCCTATTGCAAAAGCATTCGCCATTAGATTCTCCTGCGTATCGACATCTGTTTCACTTTCGGATAGTAGAGCTGCGAAACGGTCCATTTTTTCAACATTGCTCACTTGTGTTTTCCCCCAATATGATCATATGATTTTTCTCATTAACTTCGCTCGATCGAATGATTGCTGAAGATCCTCTCGAGTCTTTACTGTATAACTCCTCACAGCTTGCGTCTTAATGACTGACTGAACTTCCCTTTTTGCTCGACTGCATTCTTCCAGCAATCCAAAGCGCGTAATGACTTCGTATAGGATTCTCCATTGTTCATTATCATTTTTGGCTTTGCGCCGGACACGCCTGTTGGTTTGATACTGGTTGAAGAGCTCAGCCGGATCTATTTCATCCGGCCCTAGCAATTCAAAACCGTGCGTTAGATCAATAGCTTCACCTTCGCAATAGCTGATTTGTTCAGCAGTGGAATCAAATCCTAGCTTGATCTGCTTTACAAGCTCATGGAGCTGATTAGCGGCTTCTCTCGGCGTTAATTCCATGATTCACTCCTACCTTCTCCACTGGAATAGCATGGAATGAAGTTTTGCAAGTATCGTGGTATTCCGTAACCCCTTCACTCAAAGCTTCATGTGATGCAAACGGTACTATGTACCAAATAAGATTAAGCTTCTCAGCGTAACCAGCTGCCTTAAAATCAACATGATCTATCTCAGCGACTTCATTCAGAACTTTACAGAGCTCGTATATGAACCAATGATTACGTGGCTGCTGTGACACTAGATAACGACGTTCCTGAACAATATTAAGCCAATATAGCCGTCTCTCATCCTGTGACATCCTCACGAACTGTTTGAGCTCACTCATCATTTCTGAGATATGAACCAGGCTGCTTCCAGACTCCCTTGTCACTCTTGGAGCCCGTTTGAATACGTTTTGACTTTGCTCATGGAATAATTGGATCATGTTTTTATCCTCCTATGGTTTCGCTATTCTTCAGCTTTTCGACCAAACTGTCATATAGTTTCATGTATTTTGGATAGCGCGGATCACTCTTCCCCATGGAATCAAGCATTTCTGCTCCTTTTAGAATCCGCTCTCGTAACTTTTGCCTATGGTATTCAGCCAAGTCATTGAATAATCGCTGGTAATGATCGTATACACCTGATTCTTTCTCCTCCGTGCATTCCTCTTGGAAGAAATAGAAATACGTCTGCTCATCTAGCTCCTGTTTGTCAAAGGCTGCCTGCACTTGCCGCATGAGGATTTCTTGGTAAGTGGCAATGAGCAAGGATACATCCTCAGAGCTCTCTAATTTTCTGGCAGTTCCGGTCATAGAATAACTCTACCTTTCCAAGCTTTCCGTTCCGCTGCTTCGTAAAGTTAACTTCCATGACTCCTCTCTTATCAGAATAAGCGTCATAGTAGTCATCCCGATAAAGCAGCGCAATGACATCAGCTGATGTCTCAATTCCGGTACTACCAGCTAAATCAGCATTTCCCGGACGCTTGTCCTTCCGATCCTCCACACCGCGGACGATCTGTGAGAGCCCCATCACATGACAGTCCATTTCCTGCGCTCCTGAACGAAGCTTCCGACATATTCGGGCAAGCCCGCTGCCGCCGTTATCGTTTGTCTCTCCCTGCTCCTTGATATCCTGCAGATAGTCCACGACGACGAAATCTAGGCCCTGTGTCCGTTTCAAGCGCCGCATCTCGTCAACGATATAGTCCGAGCTGACACCTCTCGTGTCGTCGATATACAAACTCTTAAGCTTGTCCTTCTCTTTCATCATCCGTTCAATATAATGATGCCTGGCTAAGCGTCCGGTGCGGAACTGCTCCAGATCCACCTGCAGGAGGTTGCTCATCATCCGGTTGTATAGCTGCCGCTTCATCATTTCCAGACTGAACATGGCGCATTTGTAGCCTGCTTCGTTGAGCCGTAAAATCATTTCCAAAACGAAAGCCGTCTTACCCATGCTCGTCCTTGCTCCCACAACAGAGAAGTCTTGACGATGCCAGCCGGTTGTCATTGCATCTATCGGCCTGAATCCAGTAAGCAGTCCAAACGCCTTAGCAGGATCGTCCACGATCTCCAGCACGCCCTCTGCCCATTCATCAACGTCCCGATCAGGGGAACTGCCGTCCTTACCTTCGCTTGTGGTAAGAGCAAATGCTTTTTTCTGGATGGCTCGAAGTGTTTCGTCAGGGTCTTCTTCTTCCTCAATCAAATTCAGCGTCTTCACTGCCAAATCTTTAAGCTCTGTTGAAAGCTTGTTCTTCTTGAGCTCCTGTATCAGCCTAGGCAGCCGATTCTCGTTGAAAAACGTTGCTCTTAGCTCATGGAGTACTTTCAGCTTTGTGACCTCTGTCCGTCCGGCAACGCCCTTGAAGGTCAGGCCTTCCTCTGCATCTGTCTCCTGTATGATGCGATAAAGCCAGCTGTATTCCCCAAACAGTTCCGGCGTTAATCCTTGCTTATGGACGGTGTAAAGGGTTGGGTCCTTGAGAAAGGCTCCTAGCACTTCCTCTTGCGGTTCAGCGCTCCTTGCTTCGTCGACTTGCATATATGCGGTCATAGAACTCATTCTCCTCTGCTGTTAGCTCACGTTGTTCTAACTTCGCACCTTGTCTTGGGTGGTCCGGCTTGTGTACTACCAGCGCTTCCTCGTAATCTGCATACTTCTCGTTCTTCGGGTTTAAAAAGGTGGTAGCATGCAGGATGTATCTGTCTTCTAAGCCATTTGCCTTGCAGTGTGCAGCGTAGTTCATAGCGCAACGGATCAAATACTTTGGATCCACATTGTTTTTTAAGAGTTTCTCCCATACGTTGAGTGACTCTTTTTTTCTGAGCTTTCTCGGATATGCTTTCCAGAAGGTTTCGAAGAGAGAAACACACATATGTTTTAATTCTTTTAAGTCTTTAAGATCTTTACTGTCTTTAGAGAGCTCGGAAGCCGCGTCCTGTAAGGGCTCGTGAGGGGTCGAAGTTACCGTTTCAGTAACTCGGCTTTTTCCGTCACTTACCGTTTCAGTAACTTCGACTTCCTGATTTGGTAACTCATCGACCTCAGAAGTTACCGTTTCAGTAAGTTCCGCGTTCTCTTCCAGCATTTCTTCTTCTGGAATTACTGTTTCGGTAACTTTAACTTCCTGTTTCGGTAACTGAGAGCTGACATCAAAATTACTGTTTCGGTAATCGGAATTGCCTTCTTCGACTTCCTGTTTTGGTAACTCTGAGTTACTGTTTCGGTAACTTTCATCCGGTAATTTCTCTTCTCCCTCAGTTACCGTTTCAGTAACTTTGCTTCGCTCATTTTTAGCCTGAGTTAGATTGATATGAACAAGATCACCATAGCGACTTTTGTCCCAACCTTTATTGGAAGAAATGTCCCACTGCTCATGATTCTCATTGAACGAATACTCATTGTTCATTCTATGGATGACATTGGTCTTTTCTAGCTGTCTCAGCTCTGCACCAATATGCCCAGCTCCTACACCACATAAAGCGAAATCCTTTTGCATAGGGATGATCGCCGTCGGCTGATTACATCCGTAAGATAAGCGCCAGATAAACAGCAATATGTCTTTCTGACGCTTTGAGAAATCCCGACGAATGACCTCATCCCATATCTCGTTGGCAACTGCTACAAATCCGTTTTTCTTGCGAGAGTCGGTCACTCGTCTCACCTACTCCTTCTGTATTTCAAGTGGTTCGTATGAACCAAAAATCGTCTCATAAAACTGCTTCAATCTGATGTTATGGTCCTGCTGACTACCTGTTTCTGAGCGGATTGTGTACCGATAGATTAGTTGAGCAGAAAATTCTCTAAACAGCTGCTCGTCTGCATTCTGCTTGACAATCAACATTGCTGGTTCCATCAACTCGACAGGATCACCATCCCATTTAAAACCCAAGTTATGAAACATCCCTTCGAACTCAGAATCTGGTCTAAGGGGATGTTCGGCGAGAAGATTACTTAAGCATGCATACAACTGTTCCTCGCTATATTCCAAGTCCATTCCCCTCCCATCCATAGTGGAATTCCAAGCTTTCACATCTGTCAGATTGACAGGGACGACTGTACCACTCGCTATAACATCCTGAATCTATACAGGAAGCCACAATAAATGCTGATCCGTCAGCGTCTATACCTGGCTCAATGTTTATAGCTGCGCCTCTAATTTGGGGCAAACAACGTATTACGCTGCTAATGAGCTCCAATAAAAACTCCCAACATTCTTTACGCTCTTCTAAATCCGGACAGATCCGGACAAGGTGCATTTCCCATGTTTCTAAAAGACTACTAACACCGTATTTCGTTACAATATTTTTCACGTCATCGAAAAGATAACCCGGTGACAATTGTTCAAACGCTTTACGATAAGATGCGCGATATTCAGCGCCATTCATATATACTCACCCTCCAAATTTGAGGGCACCTCTTGCGCTTTTTGAAAATATGATGCTATAATGTTGCGCAAAGGGATGCCCCTTTTTAGTAAGCTGCCTTAACGTCCCCGCCAAGAGAGGTAAGGCAACGATTGATTAACTAATAATGTTACTGACAGAAGCTTTGTGAGCCTGTGCAAGGGCCTGCATGGCTTCTTTTTCGCGGTCATAAACTAATATGAGAATATTCATCAAATCGTCCTGTGCATGTTCTTTGGTGTACATACTCTCGTTTGCCAGAAGGTACATCACGTCCAAGAGTTTCTTTTGTATATCCCAATAAGACTGTAGCTCGGCATGCTGTTTAGGATTCATTCACGCAGTTCCTCCATTTCATCTAGCAGTGGTCTAATTAAAACCTCTTCATATCCATAGATATCAAAGATAATCTCTTTCAGGCTTCGTAAAATATGATTCCGTGTGAACATGTTATCCTGCTCGACATAATGACTTAGGATGATAACCTTTGTTTTGATTTCCGAGATTGTGGCAGCGTCGTTTAAATTGGTTACTCGTGGTGGTTTCCGAGCTGCATACACATCTTCTGCTTCTCCTGTATAAATATGATCCACTCCAATGTTGTACTTCACACACAGCCCAACAACGATATCTGCTGGAGCTTTACTTGCATCGACCTCGTACTCTTCCAATTTATTTACACTAAGGCCAAATAGCGGCGCTACCTCCTCGATCGAGAAGCCCGAATTTTCCCGAGCTTCCTTGAGAGTCAACTTTTGAGCGATATCAGTAACTGATCTCATAAGCTCTCCTCTTCTCCTGTAAGCTCTGGGTACACATGCTCACAGTAATCATCGTTTGCCATGCCAAGCAATTCCTGCAGTTTCTCAAGCTTGCCAGAACGGTCAAACCATCCTGAAACAATGATTGCTTCTCGCTGCTTATACGCTTGCTCATAACCCTTAAGTTCTGCTTCTTTAGCGCCATTTCGAATAGCATCCGTTGCGTCAAGCAAATCATCGAACTTCAGAGTCCGTAAGTATTCAATCAGATTCTTTTCTCGATCATTCACTTCTAAGAAGATGGGTTCATTCTCGTCAGGAGCTGGAGCTCTGTAGGAGTTTGCTTCAGTTATGAATTTCTCAGGAAGTGCTCCGCTATTAAACCAAGCAGTATATTCATCGTTGGCTACACACATAAATAATTGTCTGTTAGTCAACTGTTTAGATATCTGCAGGTTAAGCTCAAAACAGAACTCCGCTTCTCCAAGAGCAACCACGAAGGAATCCCCATCTTTGCTTTCGATGAACTCTGTTTTAACTGGCTGGTGACTAACGCCAACAAAAGTATCTCTAGAACTTGTAAGCGTAAGTTCCATACTGCAATACAGGCCGTATTTATCCATAAGTTCGAAAAGATAAAGTGCTTCATCAACAGATGACTCAACTAATTGAATGTTCTTGCTCATTTTTGTTTAGCTCCTTTAGATTGTTTTTTGATATTACGAATGATGATTGCATGTTGTAGTGGATGATTGAACCAGAGACGAGCAAGTTCAGGAAGGGTTAGAACTATTTTCATGCTCATGCTTGCTCACTCCCCACAGCTAAGTAGCTTACTTTTTCCTGATCTTCAATCCATTTTAATAATGTACTTTTTTGGATCCGTCGTACTTTGCGAACCTTAATACTAGGTATATCTCCTTTTGAACACCATCGGTAAATCGTATTACGCGATACCCCTAAATAATCAGCAACCTGCTCAGGGGTACAAATTTCTGGCATCTCAGTAAGTTTCATGACAACCCCCTAAGTTTTCTTAGACTTTTACTCAAAAAAAATGATCTCATCAATTTCACATCCCAGAATCTTAATCAATCGGTCTACGTCGACTATTTTCATTTCCTGAGGAGTGTTTTCCCATTTTGCGTATGTGCTGGGGTGGACATTGAGTAAAGATGCCATATCTTGCTTTGTTTTAGATAATCGCGCTCTCCACTCCCTCAAAGTCCTTCTGTTCTGAGTCACCGAATACACCTCCTTTCGGTAAATTTATCATAATCTAAGTATACTTTGGTGTCAATACTTGTCGTAAAGTTTATCAAAGTATAATTAGATTTATTGTGGTTTTTTTAGATTACATATGTTACAATACTAAAAAAATAGTGAGGTACTAATAGTGAGAACAATAAACTTTGCTCAAAATCTAAGAAGAATTAGAGAATCTAAAAATATCACTAAATCTGAACTTGCTCGGAGAATTGAAGTGTCAGATGTTCAAATTGGTTATTGGGAAAATGGAAAAAATGAACCTCGCATGGGTAAGGTTCAACAGTTAGCAGATGCTTTAGGCGTAACAATGGATGAACTTATTTACGATGATACTCCCGTTATTGAAAATATGACTCAAGTAAAAGGAACGTCATTTAGAGTACCGCTTTACGGATCAATAGCAGCTGGTATTCCATTAGAAGCTATTCCTGTAGATGAATATATTGAAATCCCAGAAGAGATTGGACGAATTTATCCTGATGCTTTTTTACTGAAAGTGAACGGAGATAGCATGAACAAAATTGTGCCTAATGGAGCATACGCACTGATTGATCCATATAACGGAGAGGACATAAATAGCGGTGATGTAGTTGCAGTTTTAGTCAATGGTTACGAAGCTACACTCAAAAGATTCTACAAATTAAATAACACCATTGTTCTGGAACCTGATAGTTATAGTAAGGATTTTGTTGCCAAGAATTTTACAGGCGATCAAATAGAATCTCTAAAAGTAATAGGTAAGATGGTTTGGTTCATGTCAGCTCCTAATACAAAATACTAATAACCTGATACGAGGTGAGAAAGTTGGGCAGAAAACCTAAGTTACCAAAAGAAGAAATTAAGTATCCAAAAGTCAGAGAACGTGATGGGTTGTACCGTTACAGATATAGCATAATTAATCCGGAAACAGGGAAGCGAAAACAAAAGGAGACTCAAGGTTTCAAAACAGCTTTAGAAGCTTTCCAGGAAGGACTTAGAATCGAAGAGGAGCTGAAGAACAAAACTTTTGTAGAGGCTAAAAACATTACTTTTTCTGAATATGCTGATGAATATTTAAAAACATATAAAGCTCTAGGTAATGTAAAGAACTCGACAGTATTTCTTAGAGAAGTAAGTCTCAAACAAATATCAAAATATTTTGGAGGATTAAAGCTCCGTGATATTACCAAACTTCAATATCAAGCGATGCTCAATGATTTTAAAGACAAAAATAAATCGCTTAACACAATCAGAATTTTACATGTTGCAGGAAAAATGTTATTTGAGTCTGCTGTTGAACAAGAAATCATTAAAGTGAGTCCAGCAAAAACTGCAAAATTGCCTTCCTTCATACAGACGGTTGATCAATTAGAATCAGGAATCACGATACCACGATATTTAGAAAAAAATGAATTGCAAAGATTCCTCGATGTTGTTAAAAACAATGGGTCTAAACAAGATTATACTGTCTTTTTCCTTCTAGCCTACACTGGTCTAAGATTAGGAGAGCTCTGTGCTCTAAAATGGAAAGATATTGATAGGAAGAATCTTTTTATATCTATTACTAAAACGATGTATATAAGATATGGCGTTGAAAATTATGAATTAAATACTCCCAAAACAAAATCGTCTATTCGAGAGGTAGATATATCTAAAAAGGTTCTCTCTGTCTTAGATGAACACGCATCTTGGCAAAAGGAGCTGATCATGTCTAAGAGAGATAAATACTACAATAAAGGGAACTTTATCTTTGTGAATGATATGTTTAAACCAGGGTATCCGATGATTCACGAGGTTCCACAGCGAAGAATTAAAGAATTCCTAAAAATAGCTGAACTCCCCGAAACACTTACTCCGCATTCGTTACGACACACTCATGCCTCATTACTTGCAGAAGCTGGAGTAGATCTTGAAGTTATTCAAAAGAGACTCGGCCACAAAAACGATCAAATTACCAGAGAAATTTATCTCCACGTAACTAAGAAAAGGAAGCAGGAAGCTCCTTTACAATTCGAGAAGCTAATGGAATAAGGACATAAATAGAGTTTTGTGGGAAGAATGTGGGATGAAGGTTAGATAAACCCTGTATTATTGGGCAAAATCATACATCGGGTAAATACACCACTCCGTCCCTGTACGGTAATGCGCCGCATGAATAATTCGATACAAGACCGGATCCCTCAGCGTAATATTGGGTGCTGACATATCTATCTTGGCACGAAGCACCTTGGCACCACTCTGAAATTCCCCATTCCTCATTTGCTCAAATAAATATTGGTTCTCATCTATTGAACGCTCCCGATATAGACTATTCTTACCAGGCTCTGTAAGCGATCCTCTATATTCTGTTAGTTGTTCTGGATTCAGATCACATACGTATGCCTTTCCTTTACTAATCAAGGTAACAGCAGCCTCATAGATTCGCTCAGAATAATCCGATCCAAAATAAACCTTTGGTGTGAGGCCAAGCCAGCGGAGGTCCTCCTCAATCGCTTGAACATATTTCAAATCCTCCTTAAGCGGGTTCGTATCGTCAAAACGAAGATTAAATACACCGTCAAAATGCTTCGCAATCGACGAATTGACATGAATCGCATATGCGCTTCCGATATGCAAATATCCGTTTGGCTCTGGTGGAAACCGCGTGTTGATCGGTCTGTGATATACCCCTGCCTCCACATCATGCTGAATCAGGCTGGTTAAAAAATCACTTGAAGCTTCCTTCTTGTGTGCTGCTTCTTTCATCATTTTTCTGCCTCCTATTGATGGAATCAATGGTAATATGAAACGGATTCCGATTAATGAAAAAACAAAAAAATCTCGTCCCCAAGACTTCTGTCTTGGGGACGAGATTTTATCAATCGTGTTGCCACCCCTGCTTCATGAACACATCACTGTATCCACCTCTTCAAGTACGGCATAATGCCTTGGCATTATACTTATACTCTAGCTCTATAACAGGAGCTCCTGTCGCACCATCGCCATGAAATTTCAGGTTCCGATGCGCTGCTCAGAGGCTTGGTTCAATGACGGGCTTCCTGCTCCTTCTCAGCTTCCGGAGCTCTCTGATGAGGAATCCTGTTCATTTACTCTTCTCTTCATCGCGTTTATTCGTCAGTTAATTTTTAATATAGTATCACTTAGCATGCCGAATGTAAACCAGATCAATATAATATCTTATTCCTTCTCTTTTTGACACACATAGATCAGTTCAGGTTTGCTGTCAACTGGTGGATTCTCCTCCCAGTCTCCATAAAGCTCAATCACTCGGAATCCGTGTCTGGCGAGCAGACGCTCCATTTCCATCGGGTACGTATATCGCAGCTGGATTGTCGTCCTGAGCTCGTTTTCGATTGTATGATCATCCCGTTTCGTTTTCCGAACAATGACATAATCCTGTACTTGAGTCAGCGCATCGTACTTGCTTATCGTATAGATATCCACCTGTTTTCCGTCATCCGTTGTATAGGTTCTCCAGTACTCTTCACCAGCATCCTGCAGCAGCTCTTCCGCATTGGGGAATCGTGTGTTGAATATGAATACACCACCTGACTTCAAATGAACGCCCACAGACTGCAGCAGCTTATCCTGTGCTTCGTTCGTCAGAAAATGCTGAAAGGCATTGCCAACCATGTAAATTATTGAACTCTTCATATCCAGTTCTAGATCTTCACAATTCTGCAGTTCAAATCGGATGTCCGTGTGCTCTTCCTCTGCTTTGAGCTTGGCTCTCTCCAGCATGCCTTCGTGTAAATCCACACCAATAATGGAATAGCCTTTCTCAGCGAGAGGGATAGCCGTGCGACCTGTACCACAGGCTAAATCAATAAGGGTGCCTCCCATTAAAGATGCCCATTTCTCAATAAATGCAAAATCATCATCAAATCCGTCATTCTCCATGTCATACATGGTTGGATCATTGTATTCTTCCAAATTCAATAAATGCTTTTGAATACTTGAGCCGTTCTTCATGTCCATATTCAGCTTCCTCTTTTAACCCATTTTATAATTGGAATGAACTGCAAAATACTGACATAAGAATAACGTTTTTTGAATGTGATTTCAACTTCTCTGCCACAGGCTCTACAATAACAGCTGAGTCAGTACATGAATGCCATGGTCCAGCACCAGCTTACTCTCTATACGCTGAGCATGGTCGATTAGGGTAATAGGAATAAGCCCTGTCTCCGTCAGATCATCATTCGTTTGGTACGGTTCGATGCGGATTGCATATTTAAGAGTGAACTCATTATTAGACTCGTTCGTGTATATTGTTCTGGAAGCAATACCTGACTCCTCTAGCTCAGCTGAAGCTCTAGACGCAGCGACCTTTAGATGAGGAGCGGCGATTAGCAATACAACCGCATCCTTCTCCGTTCGATTAGTGACATTCTGTTCCGCGATCAACTTTTCTACAGCATCGAAGTCAATATATAATTTCACAGCCGAAGCAGTGGTATTCGGAACATAGACAGACCTGGCAAGCATACTCTCACCTTGATCGGCAATTAAAGTGTAGATTACCTCTTCTCCTTCTCTACTCTGAATTTCTGTTTCAGAATTCGATTGAACAAGATGCGCTATTCCTGTCTTATCGAAGATCGTTCCGGCTTCATCAAGAGACAGGCCATCTCTACGAAGCCAGTCCGTATTCCACACCAGCTGTACAGGAATATTTAGATGATCGAAAAAATTCAGAGCAGTGACTAACAGCTGTGCTTCTGTTACGTATCCACTTTGTTTAACTAAAGATGCCGAGCATGTATGCTGATCCAATCCGAATTTCTGCATTTCCTCACGTATAGAGCTTCGTTGTTCGTTCGATGGATTCGTTGGTTCATTCGATTTCACTCTTTGCATGCGTTTCACCGTCTCCCTTCATTTGGCAAAAATAAAAAACGCGCCGGACCCATGGTCCTGCGCGTTTCAACTATGCCGCAGGGGGGCCGAACGCGAAATGCGTTAGCCCACCTGTTAATAACGTAAAAGGTGTGCTAACGCTGATTAAAATGATAATATTGTTGTAAGCGAGATAACATCATGAATTTCAATCTCCTTCAACATGACAAATTTAAGTTGTCATTGATTATATACGAAGTAGCTGAGGGCTGCAACTTTTATTTAGAGATCCATTTGTATACTTTCTAAAGCTCATTGTCTTATAATGAATCCTAGAAATAAGTCAGGGACCATGCATTACAGCATGGGGAAAGGAGTCCGTATGCTTGCAGCAGAAAGACGACAATACATTATGGACATTGCACAAAATGATAAACGAGTGCTCGTGTCCGAGCTCAGCCAGAAATTCAATGTGACAGAAGAAACCATAAGGCGTGATTTGGAGAAGCTTGAAAAGGAAGGAATTTTGACCCGTACATATGGGGGAGCCATCATTAACAAGCATACAAATGAAGACCTGCCTTTTGTTACACGGCAACGGGCCAATCTGGACATTAAGCAAGCAATTGCCCGAAAGGCATTAAATTATATACACGACGGCGAAACATTAATGATGGACCCCAGCTCCAGCTCCATGGAGCTCATGAAGATGCTTAAGCACCGAAGCAACTTGACAATTATAACGAATTCCGCCATCTCCATGCATGAGCTGGCAAGCACAGGACATCAGATGATTTCAACCGGAGGTACCCTCCGTGCTTCCTCTATGTCTTTGACTGGAACGGTTGCACAGGATACCGTCCGCAAATATCACGTGGACAAGCTTATCTTAAGCTGCAAAGCTCTCTCGCTGAATAAAGGGATCATGGACTCCAACGAGCCGGAAAGTGAGCTTAAGCGAACGATGCTTCGTCAGGCAGCTAAGATCATCTTACTCGCAGATCACACCAAATTTGACAAGACAGCCTTTGTTCAATTAGCCAGCTTCACGAATATTGATATGCTCATCACTGACCGCGAGCCTGCCCCAGCATGGATTCAGATTCTGCAGGATCAAGAAATTGAGCTTGTATATTAACTCATCAATTCAGCCAGTGCCTATAGACAAGAATTAGGGCACTGGCTGAATTGTTATTCCTATTCTTTTCTATAGATCCATTCTCCCGTGCTTGCATCTACAAATACCGATCGTGCTTGGAGAATTTCTGACTCTCTCATGTACTTCACCCCATTTTCATATACCAGCTTGTACTCCTTCTTCCCCGAAGGCAATGTATGTAAGAACCATTTCAGCTGTACATCCATCTGCTGTCTATATCTTTGGAACGCTTCCTCGGCCGATAGCTTTGGTTGATGCTCTAAGGACATTAATTCCGATATCAGATGCGGACTTAACCCTCGGTAACCGTTAATACGTCCGTTTCTTGTATTTACAACGACAGTAACTTGCTCGTGAGATACCGGAATACCGGATATAAATAACGGAAAGAAGAAAAATTCTTTTTTTCTCCGCTCCCCATCTACAAAGTCGTTATCCACTTCTCTATGCAAGTAAGTACCATAATTCGGAAAAACATCGGCAAGAAACTGTTCAGCGATCTCCCTGCACCCTGATCTGCTAAGCGTCTCTTGAATTGATTCCGTATCCTCCTCCTTATCAAAGGCTTGAAATGATAGAAGACTTCCTGTGCCTGCATCCACTGAAAGCTTGCATGAATAGAACATCCGATCAAATATATTGCCCCATTTGTGTTTAAGGTAGGCGTCTGCTTGAAACGGGTATGATTCATGACTAAGATCTTGATACCTCTCTCTACTCTGGTTCCTTAATGTATATAGACAGCTGATCTCTCCTTCCTCTTCCTTCACTTCATCCCGCTCAAAATAAGACAAATCTATTCCTAATCGTTCTTCCCACTTCTTCAGCGCGGAATCAATAGAATCAGACACTGATTCACAGTGGGGCTCTGCATTAAATAAGAATTCTTCTCGTGCTTGTATCATAGACTCACTTCTAGGAAATCTAAAATGATCTTCATCAAATAGATCCGCTCCGGTATCTGCACATATGAATTGATGTTCAGGAACTGCGGTGTATACGAGCCTAAATTCGGAATCTGAACCTTGGTAATCATATAGCGTAGGATAAAAATATCGGAGGCTTAACTCCATGTCAATTGAGCTTAACAGGTTCGCTCTGATAATATCTGGTTCGATTACTTTCAACGGCCAATGAGGGAGTAATTCAGGAATATCCTTATTGCCTTCAAATCTAAATCTGACTAGCTCCAAGTCTCTGGTAAGGATGAGCTCACACCCTGTATGAGGTAGTGGAAGACCACCGATCTGGAGTCTATAATCCACCTTCACTTTATCTTCAATATATTTCAATTCATTTAGCATATAACGATTCGGTTCTATTAAGTACCGCTCCAACATTTCCTGTGCCCTAACCTCTGCACTCTCTATAGAAGGAGAATTTAACGAAGATGGTTCCGCTTGCTTGTACATTTGCAATCTCAGGAGTTCCTTGCTGTGAAGATCCAATTCGACCTCAATGGTTTCCTCTCTATTTTCACGATTCTCCCATACAAATACTCGGTACATTGCATTCTCCTTCGGTATACTATCCTCCATAACCAATTCGTAATTCGCTGGAGCCTCAGCATAGTTCTCGGCAAGCCTGCGCAGTTGTTCCCAATCCACATTTCATCCCTCCGTTATATGAAGTCCTCTTCCAATATACAACAGACGGGTACATACTGAAATTCAATTAAGTTAACCGCACGATAAATTAGGCAATACAAAAACAGACCGTCCCAACATGAATCGGAACGATCTGTTCTGCATAAGCTCTGCATCAGTTTTGAATCAAACTGACCTCAGCCTCTAATCCTTACATCTCTTCTTGCCCGAAGTGCGAGGATAAAGCACAAGAATAAAATAATGCTTGCCGATATATATGGAAAGTTAATATTGATATCAAACAGGAATCCCGCCATTGCTGGTCCGAGTACGTTACCCATACTCGTAAATGCCGAGTTAAGTCCCGCGATATATCCCTGCTGCTCCATTGCCATCTTGGACATTTGGGTACTCAGTGTCGGTCTCAATATATCCATGGATAAAAATACGATAAAAGTAACGACGAGTATTAGCCAGTAGTTGTGCACGAAAAGCGTCAAGATGACGAACAGTCCGGCAGCAAACAAACAGACGGCTACCACGTTTTTCTCCCCGAATTTGTTGAGAATCCAACTGAAGATCGTGACCTGCACCACTGCGCCGGCTATAGACCCAAATGTGATAATAATCGCGATATCCCGTGTTGTAAATCCAAACTTCTCATCGACGAACAAGCTAAATACGGTCTCATAATTGGCAAGTCCAAACGAAGCAACGAATACAATAATGAGGGCCAAAATGTATGGCTCCCGATAAGAATAGAGCAGCTGGGTGAGCAGGCTTTGACTAGGAAGCTTAACAACCTCCTCATCGTTCTCCGTGCTGTGCTTGGATTCAGGCAGGACCAGCAGTGTAATCACCGCTGCCACCACACCTGCCACAGCTGCTGCATAAAAGGGAACCCGAACGCCATACTCGGCCAGAAACCCACCAATCCCTGGACCGATTATAAATCCGGTCGTTATGGCCGCATTAATAAATCCCATTCCCTTGGCCCGCTCTTCTCCAGAAGTAACATCCGCAGTATAAGCCATGACAGCAGGCATAATCAGCGCCGCCCCGATACCTCCCAGAAATCTGGCGAGAAAGAGAAACACTGCTGTATTGGACATACCAAACATCAGCTCGGATACGGCAAAGATGAGCATTCCGAGGATAATAATTTTTTTCCGGCCAAGGGCATCAGACAACCGACCTGCGAGCGGCGAGAACAAGAACTGAGTCATTGAAAAGGCAGCAACGAGCAGCCCTACAATACTTCCAGTCATCGATAGCTCCTTCATGAAGGTGGGCATGATTGGAACGACGAGTCCAATTCCCGTAAATACGATAAAAATATTAATCATTAACAGAAGAATGGCTCCCCTGTTTCTTAACATCAGTGACATGTGTCTAAATTCCTCCGTCTATATTTCCTCTGTATAATTACGTCTTTAGTTTGCTCTTTTTCATGAGCTTGTTGATTTCTTCCATCGTTTCCGTCATTTGAATCAGTTTGGGCAGATCGATCTTTGAGTAATATTTGTCGATCATCAGCTGGTCAATATCAGCCAGCTTGGCAATAAACGACTTCCCTCTTTCATCAAGCACAATAAAAGATTCTCTTCGGTTATCCGGGTTCACCAGCTTCAGAATCATCTTCTCCTGCTCAAGCTTGGTTAGGACCTGACTTACGGCACTTTTGGTAATATCAAAAGCATGCGAGATCTCGCTCGTTGTAATTTTCTCATGTTTGGATATGTAGATGAGGATGACTTCCTGCTGAGAAGTCAGATTATAATCACTCAGTTCCTTCACTTCTTTTGTAATCAAAACATTAAACTCATCGAGCACCTGATTCATCCGTGTAATCACTTGAATATAATCATTCATGTATTTAATATCAGCCCCTTTGTGGAGGAGTCAGCGAATCGATCCTCTTCCTATTATAATAAGTACGTTACCAAAAAAAGTTTAGTTAAGTTAACTAAACTGTACTAACCTAATATATAGACACTTTAGAAGCTTGTCAATGCGTATTCATGCCATCGTACAAACAAACCGGATGATCACGATAGATCATCCGGTTGTCATTAGCTATGCTTTTCCCAGCACGATCGCTTTAATCGTCTCTAGCGGCAGTTTAGGTACCCGATCATACGTTAATAGACCATTGATCTCTTGTTCGACATCTGTAAGCTGTGTATAACAGAAGCCCTGCACGACACGTGAACGAAGCAATGGATCAATGACAGCCTGAAGCCGAGCTGCGTAATCGTCATCACTCTCTGCACCAGAGTAACCCCAGCCCTCCCAATCACTTTTCTTATATGCAATGCCTCCAAATTCACTGACTATAACCGGCTGCCCTTCATAAGGGAATCCCGTTACGGCAAGCTCCCGGTTAGAAGGTCTTGAAGCCAGTACATGATCGATTGTCCGGTAACGCTCCTCCAACACTTCTTTACGCCATTCATAATCATGAATATTAAACAGATCCGTCTTTGTCATCTCCCAGCCATCATTCGAGACGACCGGTCTCGTCGGATCCAGCGATTTCGTCAGATAGTACATCGCAAGTGCATGGTATTGCTGCTGCTTATTAACCCATATATTCGGTACGCCCCAGCTCTCGTTTAATGGAACCCAGCCGACAATCGAAGGATGATTATAGTCCCTTTCAATCGATTCCTGCCATTCCTTCGTAAACCGCTCCACGTATTGCTCAGAGAATTCGTAAGCATTCGCCGCTTCACTATATACGAGAAGTCCAAGCTTGTCACACCAGTATAGATATCTTGGATCTTCCAGCTTCTGGTGCTTCCGTGCGCCGTTGAAGCCCATTGCTTTGGTTAGCTCCACATCTTGTTTAATCGCATCATCACTTGGAGGCGTAAGATTTCCATCAGGAAAGTATCCTTGGTCTAGGACCAATCTTTGAAAATACGGCCTGTTATTCAGACACAGCTGCCCGTTCTCTATCGAGACCTTCCTCATACCGAAGTAGCTATCCACCTGGTCAACAACACTTCCATCCTGAAGCAGTTCAAAGGTAACGTCGTACAAATTCGGATTCTCTGGTGTCCACCATCCGCCTAAGCCATGATCATTAAAGTCATGAAGCTGTATGCATCTTGTTTCACTTGCTGCAGTGACAAGACACTGATCCTCTGCAATCAGCTTGCCCTTGAATTCGATACGTGTCTTTAGATAGTGCCGTGTCTTCGTCTCAGGCCGCTCAATAAATGCTTTGATTTCAATCTGCTTCCGATCAATATCCGGGGTCATACGCACTTTAGCAATATAAGAAGGAGATACCGGCTCAATCCAAACAGACTGCCAGATTCCGGTGGTTCGAGTGTAAAAATGCTCTCAGATTCCTGCAGCCAATATTGCTTCCCTCTTGGAAGAGTCACATCTGTGCTGTAGTCCTGTGCACGAACGACAACCTCGTTCACTCCATCCTGAATGAAAGGCGTAATATCAGAGCTAAATGGTGTATGTCCGCCTGAGTGCGTCATCGCCAAACTTCCGTTAATCCAGACAGAAGCCTCATAATCCACGGCGCCAAAATGCAATATGATGCGCTTCCCCCTATAGTCTTCAGGCAGCTGAAATATCCTGCGATACCACACCAAATCATGAAAATCAGACTCGGCTATTCCGCTCAGTTTGCTCTGATAAGCAAATGGAACCTGAATTCGCTTGGAATACTCTTCCTTACTCTTCCACCACTGACCCTGGTCTCCCTTCGCATCATCATCAAATTCAAATTCCCATTCTCCATTCAGATTCAGCCATTCCTTACGTACGAACTGAGGTCTTGGATAATCATTTCTATAACACTCTGTCATTGATTCTGCCTCCATTAATTAATTTAAAAGTTAATTTAAATACTAATAAGGAAACTTTATACAACCAAGATTATGCACCTAACGTATGGAAACGTCAATCAAAAGTTGATTAGTTAACTTTTAAGTTATATAATCTGTACAAAATGATGTTTATGTAGAGGATAAATAACATATGAATATTCGTGTAACTTCGGAGCATTTTCCCTTTCTTGAAGCCTTCTCATCGGAAACCCGAATCAAAATCATTGAGATGCTGAATGAAAAACCTAGAAACATTAAAGATATGGCCGCTGAGCTTTCACTATCGTCAGCAATGATCACCAAGCATATTCAGAAGCTTGAAGAGGCAGGAATTGTAGGTACCGAGAGTCTGTCCGGAGCTCGTGGCAGGCAGAAGATATGCAGGTTAATCCAGGACTCGGTCACCCTGCAATTCACCTCGCCAGCTGTCGCAGATCGCAGCGGCTACTCTGTTAGTATTCCAGTGGGTCAGTATACCCGCTATCAAGTCAACCCTACCTGTGGGCTGGCCTCTGAGAGCGGCCTGATAGGCATGATGGACGATCCGCGCTATTTTGCCGATCCAGAGCATGTGAAGGCAAAGCATTTATGGTTTGGCAGCGGTTATGTTGAATACTCCATTCCCAACTATTTGGTAGGAGATCAAGCGATCAAGAGCCTCAGTGTCACACTTGAGATTTGTTCGGAAGCCCCTGGATATAATGAAGACTGGCCTTCGGATATTACATTTTATATCAATGATATCGAGCTTGGTACCTGGACTTGTCCTGGTGACTACGGCCACGCCCTTGGTGTATTTACCCCTGGCTGGTGGACATTCGGAACGCAGCACGGCTTGTTAAAGACAGTGATGCTCCAAGCAGAAGGAACCTTCCTGGATGGAATTCGGCTGTCTGATATGACAGCTAAGCAGCTAAATATTAGAAAAGGAGATGATATCCGTCTTCGGATCGAGTGCAGCTCCAGCTCCGAGCATCCCGGCGGAATCAGTCTGTTCGGATCAGGCTTTGGCAACTACAATCAGGACATTGATATTCATGTCTTATATGAATAGCCACCTCCATTGGTGGCTCTATTTTACTTATTGCTGTAAGATCTCAAGACTACTCAGGTAGATGCTGATTTTGATTTGATTCTGCAATAATGATGAGTTTAGCCCCCATTTTTACTTCAGAAATGAGAAGTCGCTAGTATAGTATATTGGGATCATGCTTTGCGGTAGATAGACAGCGATGTGTCTTTCTTATTTGAATTTTTCATATGTTGAAATAATATCATCGATTGAATATGTTAGGTTGATTTTGATCTTTATATTGAACTGTTATTATAAAACAGCAGAGCTTATGATTGTTCATCACAAGTCCCTGCTGCTTTTTATATGTTTCTATAATAATGTTGCTTTAGATGCTCATTGTTTCTACGGAATGAATTTTTGTCACTCGATTTCTTTCTATTATCTTTATCTCAGTTTATCTCAGGCTCTTGGGACACATATCCGTCCACGGAACTTCAATGTATTTCTGGCATGCCAGCTTATTATCTGTACCATATACGATCGTCCATCCTGGCGGTACATCTATCATTTCCGGCCACATGGAGTACTGTTCCTCATCATTAATCAGAACGACGAAGCTGCCGTTTTCATTGTCAACGGTATTTACCATAAAAAAAGCACGCGATTCTTGTCATATCGACATCGCATGCCGTTCATTAGTACTAATTTATTGTCCTAATCAAATTATCGAGCTTGGATACATCTTTAACTAAAAATGGTGTCTAGTGGCAGCCTTTAAACTTCGGGATCACCTTGAATTCCAGCACCTCTCTATATCGGTTAACAGAAGGTGCTGTACAAACAGGTCCTCCTAAGATGAAAGTTACGCATACACAAACTGTGACCCTTGACCTACCTGTTACCTAGACTTGAGAGCATGGACATTGGCCGGAATTCAGATAAAACTTGATGCCGTTATTAGATCAGTTCTGTCTTGTTTCTACTATTGATATAGATTCCTTTCTCTGTATCAAAAAAATTGATTGCAAATGATAATGAGAATTGTTATCATTCTTTAAGTGATTTACATATACATAAGGGGGAACCAACATGCCGAATTCCAAAAAGAAAATAGCCTCGCTTCTGGCGAGCTTGCTGCTCGTTTCCACATTTCTTGCCGCATGCGGCAGCAGCGAATCGGGCACTGATAGTAATACCGCTCCAAACAATGCTTCCCAGACCGAAACAGAAGCACCTGCTGCCGAGGTTGAAGAATCTGCTGAAGAGCCTACAGAGAGAACAGTAACCGATGCTATGGGTCACGAAGTTACCATTCCGGCAAATCCAAAACGTGTTCTCGCATCTTATCTGGAGGACAACCTGGTTGCACTCGGTGTAACTCCAGTAGCGCAATGGTCTGTAGCTAACGGAATTCAAGATTACTTGCAAGGCTCACTGCAAGATGTTCCAACCATTCCGCACGATCTTCCATTTGAACAAGTAGCAAGCTTTGAACCTGATCTGATTATCCTGGATTCAGCTGACATGGCGAGCGGAGATAAATATGAGCAATATTCTAAGATCGCTCCTACTTATGTTATTGGTTCAGAACAGAACAATGATTGGAGAGATGAGCTCCTTAAGATAGGGGAAGTACTTGGCAAAGAAGAAGATGCACAGAAAGCAATTGATGACTATGATGCCAAAGCGGCTGAAGCCAAAGCGGCGCTTAGTGAAGCTGTAGGTGATGAATCCGCTGCAGCCATCTGGCTCGTAGCAGATCAATTCTATATGGTAAGCGAAGACCTCTCCAGCGGCACAGTAATGTATGGTGATCTTGGACTTGCTGTTCCTGAGGTAGTCAAAGAAATTTCGGCAACAGGTACAGGCAACTGGCTGCCAATCTCGCTTGAGAAGCTTGCTGAGCTGGACACTGACCACCTCTTCCTGATCAACAGTGATAAAGGTGCGGGCGGCGAAGCGTTAAACGATCCATTGTGGAAGAACATCCCGGCTGTTAAGAATGGCAATGTATATGAATTTGGTGCTGACACAAGCTGGCTCTACACGGGTACGGTGGCCAATACACAAATCGTTGATAACATTGTAAATAGTCTTACGAAGTAAATAATGATGGAAGTAAATAATGATGATTAAAAAGACCTTTGAGATCAGTGTGTGTGAACCGTCTTGGATCACACCTCTCAAAGGTTTTTTATCATTTCCATAAAATATATAAATTCTCCTTATGAGGAGTAACTTTCAGATGGAATTCCTCCGTTTCCCTCCTGCTGCTTCCGGCCTGAAAACTGAGGATAGGCAATTCCAACCAGAATAACAGCAATACCGACCCATTGCAGGATGGAGACCTTCTCATTCAGCAGCCATATGGAAGCAAGAATGGCAACAGGAAGTTCTCCTGCACTCAGAATGGAAGCAAGTCCAATACTAATCTTCGGTGCACCCAGAGCCAGCAGAAGCACCGGTATGACAACGCCAAATATTCCGAGGATAAGACCATATATCCATAAACCATCTTTGAAGGAAACCTCTAACACTGCTGACGGACCATACATGGTAACATGAAGCAGCAATAGCAGCAGCAGACTCCCTGAAGATGTGCAGAAGCTTCTTGAAATGGTAGGCAACGCTGTCTCGACTCGGCCACTGAAAAATATAAATAGCGCCATCATAACAGCAGCCATGAGCCCTAGAAATACTCCCTTCACACTCAATCCCAGCGGATTCGCCCCGATAATCCCTCCTGCCAGAACAGTCCCCAAGAACAATAACAGAATGGATATGACTGTTGATTTAGAAGGTCTTTGGCGTGTAGTAATGACTTCAATGACGACACCAATCCAAGTAAATTGAAACAGAAGCACTACGGCGATCGATGCAGGAATACTCTGCAATGATAAATAGTAAAAGACTCCTGTCAAACAGGTGCAAGCCCCTACACCGGCGAGACGAATAAATTGTCTCAGCTTCACCTTTTTTCGGGAGAAAAAAAGCATGAGAATAAGCATAATCAACCAGCCTGATCCAAACTGTCCAAGTGTCACTTCTTGGAATGTAAATCCCTGCTGGTAGGCAAGTTTAACGATGCTTGACAAAATGCCAAACGAGCAAGCTGCCAAAAACACATAAAGCGAGTTCTTCATAAGTTGTAACAAAGCTGTTTACCTCCATAAAAAGACCCCGCTCTTATTGTTTTAGAATCCAGAAAACAATAAAAGTGGGGTCAAATTCACGTTCTATTTAATTACTAAATAATATTAATTTAAATTTTATGGATTGTAAACCTCTTTATTTTACGGTCACAACGATCTTGTCTGTTTGTGTAACACCAGCATCGTTAACCAGCTGACCCATATATTCATAAGTTCCAGCAGGACGATCCTTGATTGCAATTACTGCTAGCTGACCATTAGGAGAGTTAGGCACCAGAGCAGTCGTCTCGAGGAGCTTACCGTTCTCGTACAAATGATAAGTATTGGCGTTCGTTCCCCACCATAAGTTCATAAATACAGAATAGTTGCCGTCTTGATCCCAGTTGTCGTTCGAGAGCATTGCTTTGCCTGGATTCGCATCAGTCACCGTAATGACCAGTTCAGAGCCAGTTGTCGTTCCATAAGTATTCGTCAACTCGTAAGTATACACGTACGTACCATTGCTTTTGCCTGTAATTGAGGTCGTTGCGGTTTGTCTCTCCGGAGACTTGTCACTGAACTTCTGCTGGTCAATGAGTTCACCGTTCTCATACAGCTTGTACTCTGTTGCATTGTTTCCCCACCACAAGTTCATCGTTACATCATAATTCCCATTTCTCAGCCCAGTGTATCCGTGATTGCTCGTGAGCGAAGCATGTCCAGGCACGCCGTCTGCAAGCACCGGTTCTTCAGGAACTTCTGGAACCTCTGGTTCTTCAGGAACTTCTGGCTCTTGAGGCTCTTCCGTTTCCTCCGCCGGAACAATATCCTCGATTCCTCTTGGCTTCAACTGATAATTTCCACGAAAAATAGCAGAAACTCCAGTAATGCTGACTTTGTCGCCTTCCTGATAAGGGAATTCATCCAGACTCAGTCCTGTTCTTGTATCAATCCGAATGTGATTCGTTTGATCCGAGACGGCATCAAATTCAAAAGATCCGGACGGAGCAGCAGTGATGATGTTCTGAATAGTCACATTAGATAAAGTAACGAGCTGACCTTGGTTACTATCATCGATAGCTGTCACTTCCTTCGTTTGTGGAAGATCAGCTGTGCCTATTTTCTCAATTGAGACAACATCCGCCAGCTCAAGCTCTGTATTATACAGTGTTAATGGAGCGGTTATCTGTACTTTATCGCCAGAATGAAATCCGCTTTGAGTCTGATATACATAAATTCCTGCCGATTCATCCTGAATGTAGAACGCCTGACCACCAAATGCTCCGGGCTCCGTTGTAATTACGCCCTCAACCTTGACAACGGTGCCTTCAGGTTGGAGTCGTGCTTCACTGATCGGTATTAAGCTGATCTGGGGAGACTCCTCTTCTTCATCTGGCAATGGCTCAGCTGATACATTCGCAATCGTCACCTGGGAGGTCAGGAGATTGGAGCCATTTTGTCTAAGTCTTAAGTTGGCAGCACCTGTCGTTCCCGGTTTGATCTGTACAGTTAAATCCTTGTAAGCCGTACCTTGACTATTAGCCGTCACACTGAAGGTTTGACTATAGCCGTATGCGCTCGGCCACGTGCCATTCTCATTCTGTACCATCGCAACCTGTGTTCCGCCCGCTAAATAAATGCCCGCACTATATCCTGATACCGTACTGTTTGGAGCAAGATTGTTTATAACAACCCGAATCTGGAATGTTTCTGCATTCGGGAGCTCGTCTTGGTGAACAAAGCTGTAAGCCGGATTCGACGGTGCTGGAGCTGTGCTTCCATAAGATCCTGGCTTGAAAGTCGTTGGATCCCACCACTTGTAACCTGCAGCCGGTTGGGACCAAGGCTCTGCTTGAGGCTCAGTTGATGCAGCCGGCACTTCAAAAGCAAGCAGATCTGTCGGCTGATCAAGCTCAAGACCCGACACCTCTGTCAGATCCGTATAATTCTCTTGATCTGTTAACCAATTCATCAAATTTACCAGCAGCACGGCATCATCCTGCTCCTTGAAGCCGTCGTAGGTTGTCTTCTTGCTGCCCGTCTCTTCACGCACATACTTAGGTGTAGCATCCTCGACCGGTGAAGAATCACCAATAAAGGCCGCTTTGCCTAGACCTACCTTAGATACCGCAACATAGGGTCCTTCTTCAATCCCACCGCCATTGTAAACCCCCTGATCTACCGCATTGCCCCATGCCTCATTCGTTTCAGGGACGTACACAATGCCTTTTGCCTTATCAGGGTCTGTAATAGCGAGAGTGGAACCCGCATGCATCGCTACAGAGTCAACCCCTTCTGTAATACCGAAGGATTGATCAGGCTCAACAATGACATTCGCGTCAACATCGCCAAGCGCGTTATAGCGGAAGCGAACGCCAAAATTATCCGACAGCCAGTCCGAACTGACGACCCCTTGCATCGCTGCTGAGTTCTTCTCCTCGGTACTCATTCCCTTTGTCGGATCCGTCCAGGCGCCTCTCCGATACCCGTTAAAAGATTCTGAGCCATCCCAGCGGTTCTTATTGCGGTCCGCATTATAATGATCACCTATGAAGAAGATGCTACCACCTTGCTCAACATATTGTTCCATAGCTGCTTGTTCACTTTGTTTGAAAGGGACATTCGGTTCTGCAATAACAAAGGCATCGTAATCAGACAAGTCACTGAGTGTAATCGGAGTGGATTTGCGAAGTTCTTTAACATAGAAGCCATCTGCTGCCAAGGCATTGCCAAAATCGGAGAAACCACCGTCAATGACCCAGTCTGCTGCACCTGCCGTCTGTGCATGTGTGTTATCAAACAGTATTTTCTTGCCGGCATTTTCATTAACAACCTTGGCATTGATGTACGGCGCCGGATCTGCCGGACCTTCTGCGTGAGCTGCAGGGAGGTCAATCCCCCATCCTGTGTGAATTGTCGCCGCAAGAGAAAATGCGGCTACAGCTTTGAACCACCTGCTGCGTCTGATCATTCCCGAAGCTTCTCTCATCCTTCTCCTCCTAATTAGTAAATATTTGGTGCCAGAATCAATTTCATAATACCTTTAGCTCTATGAAATTGATTCATCTAGCAATTTATTCTATCATTCGATTAATAAAAAATATCGTACAATATGTAAAATAAAGATTAATTTAACAATCTTAATCCAGAGGATTATGTAACATTATGTAGTTTGTTGCCAGCTTCACTGCATCCTTTATCATTGATCTTACAAAAACAAAAAAACCGTCTTATTTTGAAAGACGGTTTTTTCGCTATAATATCGTAATTATTCTATTTTCATACACCATGCTTCTAGTAAAAGAGCCTGAGGTCGGATTCGCATTCCATTGCAGCCAGGCAGCACCATTTAACTCCTCCTCTTTGAATATCCCCAGTTCTAACGCATAGGATCACATCCAGAACCGTATACATAGAGATACATTCCATGTACTTCATAACATGGTGGTAATCTCCATATTCGCACACATCTTGAAGTTAATGCTAATAAAACAATATTGTAATAATCCTAGTCTTAGGACTAGGATTCATATAGACTATAGTCAAGATACAAAACAATACCCCAGTACGTTTTTATATGCTTGCTAACAAGCTAGAATGGGTTTATCGATTTGTTGGAGGGGAAAAGTAACATGTCAGCGAATAGTTACATTTATATCGTTCTGACTTCTTCAGGTACGTATTTTTCTAAAATGATTAAATATTATACGAAAGCTCCGCTTAACCATGCGTCCATCGCTTTTGATGCTGAACTGAATGAGGTATACAGCTTCGGCCGCAAGAACGCAGCGAATCCGTTCAACGCAGGACTGGTCCGCGAGGATTATCGCTCGCCTTTCTTTCACTCGTCTGAGTGTGCGGTATACAGACTGAAAGTCACAGCTGAACAATATGATACCATGCACCATCTGGTCAAGGAAATGATGAACAAGCAGCATACTTACAAATACCATCTATTGGGATTAATTGGAGTTATGCTGCAGATTGAGCTGCACAGAGAAAATGCATATTTTTGCTCTCAATTCGTATCCTATGTGCTCAGTCAGGCCGGGGTCTCTCCTGTTCGGAAACCCCCTCACTTTGTTAAGCCTTCAGATTTTGAAAGAGCGGACATGTTGCAGGAATTGTTCCGGGGAAGCCTCGCTGCATATACGAAGCAGCCCGGATCTCTTAATTCAAGCGGAATGGAGATCATCAAAGCCCGTATAATATAATACGGATTCAACTGAATCAATTTCATAATACAAATCGTTATGAATTTGATTCACTAGATTTATAATTTGGATCAAGATAGGATGTTTAAATCAAATGGGCTATGAAATTTTATTAGACCTTATAGGAAGTATTGGATATTTTGCTTTATTCCTCGTATTATGCCTTGGCCTGATTGGTCTACCCATTCCCAATGAAGTCGTCGTCATGACAGCAGGTATGCTCGGAGCTTCAGGAGTTCTGATCGAGATGCCTGCTTTTTTGGCGACTGCCCTGGGAATCTGTTCAGCCATGAGTGTGGGTTATGTTGTCGGACGGTACTTAACTCAAACCAGCATCTTCCGAAGCTTAAGAAGAACGGAGAAAACAGAGCGTTTCTTCTTGATTTCTGAAAGATGGATTGCCAAATACGGCGGATTCGCGATCAGCCTAAGTCTTTGTCTGCCTATATTGAGGCATGTTACCATGTATGTCGTGGGCATGAACTCAATGCCTTATCGCCGCTTTGCAGCCTTTGCCTATCCTTCTGCATTTCTATGGACTCTAGTTTATTTTCTGATTGGCCGAACGCTTGGAGATCATATTCTTGAAATCGGCACTCTTATTAACCAGTACGGCATGCTGATCCTGATCGTATTGATCACTCTATTTGTCCTTTATGTGATGTACCGTTATTTCCGCAGCAAGCAAAATTCCGAAAATAAGGATAAGTCGATGAAGATTTGAACGGGTAAGGTTTATGAACCTAATTATACGATTGGAGGCTCTTAACCATGCATCATTTTGAATCACGGCTTACGGCTCAGGAAATTGCTCATTTCTTCAGCGGTTTCCATCCGGAACTACATAGCAATCCGTATCCATTCTACCAGCGCTTGCGAAGCGAGCATCCCGTCATCTATTTGGAGGATCGGTCGATGTGGATCGTTTCCAAATATGAACATGTGCAGTCCATACTCAAGAGTCCCAGTATGATACGTGAAAGAGAGCGTCTCCTGACAGAGCAGGAAAGAGAGGAATTACCTCCTCCCCGCTATCAGAATATCCAGTCCCTTGTGCAGGACTGGATGCTATTCCGAGATCCGCCGGAACATACCCGGCTTCGCAGTCATGTTGCGTATGCGTTCACATCAAAGACGCTCGAGCAGAGCAAGCCGAAGATCTATTCCATTGCGGAATCCTTGGCCGATCAATTGGAGATGAATCCGGACTCCAACTTCATGCAAACTTTTGCCTTCCCGCTCCCTGTCGTCGTTATCGCGGATATGCTGGGTGTGCCGGAAGAAGACCGGGACTTCTTCAAGAAATGGTCGAACACGCTCGCCAAGCTGCTTGATGTTTCCTTAATGGATGATAATTTCTTCGAAGAGGCAGACCGCTCTTCAGCAGAAATCAGAGACTATTTCAAACAATTTGTACAGGACCGAAGAAAGTCGCCTCAAGATGACATCATCAGCCAACTAATTCATGTGCAGCAGGAAGAACACAGACTCAGTGACGAAGAACTAATCAACAATTGTATCCTGCTATTGGTTGCAGGACATGAGACGACCGTGAACCTGATTGGGAATGGTACGAAGACGCTGCTGGAGCATCCCGACTCCTATGAAATGCTCGCTGCTAATCCGGAGCTCACTGCATCTGCGGTTGAAGAAATGCTAAGATATGAGTCACCTGTGCAATTCACCAATCGGGTGGCTTCTGTCGATGTAGAATATGAAGGTAAGATGATCCCGCAAAAGGCTGAGATTCTCGTTAACCTGGGAGCTGCCAACCGGGATGAAGATTATTTCCATGACCCGGATGTATTTGATATTACACGCAGCAAGAATCGGCATCTGTCCTTTGCAAGCGGTGCGCACTTCTGCTTGGGTGCACCGCTTGCAAGAATGGAAGCTGCTATTTCTTTCGAAGTGCTCACTCGGCGTTTTCCTCATATGAAGATGGGTGGAACATCTCCTGTATGGCGGGATAATTTGCTGCTCAGAGGACTTGATTCCTTGTATGTGAAGATATAGAAGATGAAATAGTGTGTTAAAATCACGACACAGCAGTAGAGCCGGTGTTACTTGGTCATTTGAGCTACGACCAATTAACACCGGCTCTTATTAAGGTTCAATACTCTCCTTCATCCATCTGTTCCAGCATGGCATACATTACATATACTGTATCATTGAATGCAATCTCTGCCTGCAGAGCTGTCTCATCATTAGGGCTAAAGCTGTTTATCCTGTTCTTGGTGTTCATGCGCAGGACACCCAATATTTGAGCTTCACCCACCTGTAGTTCAATGCGCTCCTCTTCCGAGAAAGCATCATCCCATGCCGTTGCAAAAGGATCGTCTTTATTGATCAGGATGGAGGGTAATTCTGTAAGACCGGTACTGCCGCTTCCAGCGTACATCTTGCCATATTTGTGCTGCTGATCCTTATCCATAAGCAGAAATCCCCATTTGGTTCCCGTTGACATACTGGAGTCAAACCCAGAAGCAAGCCCCAGTATTTGGTCCTGCAGCTTCCCATCCAGATAAACATCTGTCCACAGGCTGATTCTCAGCACTTGATCCTTAAGCTCTTCCGGGATCGTCAGCTCATAGAATCGCGCAGTTCCCAGTCTCAAGTCGTCAAAGGTTTGGGAATAATCACCCGAATCAGAATATTCAAGCGTAACCGCATTGGAATATGGAGTACAGCCCCCTGACAACAGAATACTGCTCATCAGCAGTACAATCCATTTACTACGTTTCATCGTCATCTGCTCACCTCTTAGCTATAAACGTTATTCATAGAAAGAAGTTTGATTAAAATCACGCGCGACCGCAGCAAGCAGATAACAAAATGACCGATTGTGAGCGATATAAAAGGAGGAGACATCGTACCTTCCCCTGTCTTGTTCATACGTAACGAGAAGCCGGTGCCCCATTCGCTCCATCGCATATCGAACAAAATATTCGGTTGCAGGTCCATCCAGCATCGTGACATAGGCATACAAGGAGTGATCATCCGCTTCATCCAGTATACTGACTCCTGCACATGAAAATTCGGTTTGAATGGAAGCTTCTTGCAGTGCAATCAGAGCAGGATATATCGGAGCATCTACGGATACACCATTGAAATCAGACAGCGCTTTGCTTGCGGTTGTTGGTTTAGGACGTTCGATCCAGGCAGCCAGCTCTCTTCTCCGTCTTGTCCACAGCTTGGGGGATTGCTGACTGATGAGCAGCTCTTTCTCCGCTTCCAGCATGATGAAGCCACCACTCTTCTTATTCATATTTATTTATTACTATATAGCAGCACTTGAGCTAAATCCAGCTCTTGTATAATCCCTTCTGCTAGTCTTTTACGCTTGAATCCACGGCAAAGGATTTGGAATCTGGGACCAGTCAATCTTCATCTCCGCGTCCGTAAGCAGGCAATCGTCCAATTCAGCCTCGAGCATTTCCTGATTCATATCAATTCCAATCATTACGATTTCATTCATCCGATCACCGAAGTCGTCATCCCATTTGCTCCGAATCTCGGGTTCCTCAGCTAACAGCACATCCCGATCCTTCTCTGGCAATGCAGCCACCCAGTATCCGGCTGGTCCAAACTGTATGGAAGGTCCTGCTTGGCTAATGCTGGCCGCCATATCCTCCTGTACAGCAATCCAGGCAAGTCCTTTTGCCCGAACAACTTCCTCTGGCCAAGATCCCATAAATTCTGCAAGACGCTCGGGGTGAAAGGGCCTTCTGCGTCGGTAGACAAAAGAACTTATGCCGTATTCATCTGTTTCAGGTGTATGCGTCTCCTTCTGCAGCTCTTTGATCCACCCTGGAGACAGACTCGCCTTCTCAAAATCAAACCGTCCTGTATTTAAAATTTCCTTCGGATCGATCTGTCCCTGAACAGTCCGAATAAAATGCGCCTCCGGTTGCAGCTTGCGAAGAATGCTCTCCATTCGAATGAGCTCTTCCTCCTCTACAAGATCACACTTGTTTAAAACAAGCACATTGCACATCTCGATCTGGTCGATAAGCAAATCCACGACATCTCGTGTATCCTCTTCTCCACTTCCCTGATTACGGTCAAGCAGGCTTTCTCCGGAAGAGAAGTCATGCCAGAACCGATTGGCGTCAACCACGGTGACCATACAATCCAGTCGTGCCAAATGGGTAAGATCAATGCCTGAAGCCTCGTCTGCATAATAGAAGGTCTGCGCAACGGGCATAGGCTCCGAGATTCCCGTCGACTCGATTAATATATAATCAAATCGCTTCTCTTCCGACAACCGTTTGATCTCATGCATCAAGTCCTCACGCAATGTACAGCATATGCAGCCATTAGATAATTCTACAAGCTGCTCTTCAGTCCGAGACAGATTCGCACCTCCTTTGACCAACGCCGCATCGATGTTGATCTCACTCATATCATTGACGATGACGGCGACCTTCAGGCCCTCACGATTGTTCAATACATAATTGAGCATGGTCGTTTTCCCTGACCCTAAATATCCGCTAAGTACAGTGACTGGTATTTGTTCTTTCATGGTTAGTTCCCCCTATTATGTCCTAATAGTAATTATTACGATTAATAAAAGGGAATATACCTCTCTTTCTCTCACTTGTCAACTCTCATTCACTGCTTCTTTTTATCAAACCTATAAATTTGGTACAATCATAGACATAATCCACGAAGGAGAATATAAATGTTTAAAATTATGATTGTTGAGGATGACCGATCTCTTGTATCACTGCTTGTTGAACACTTACATAAATTCGGATTTGAAACCTATGCTGTTCAGGAGTTTGATTTCGTACTTCGAGAGTTCGAAACCTGTCAGCCCCATTTGGTGCTGCTGGACGTCAATCTTCCGAGCTATGACGGTTATTACTGGTGCCGGCAAATCCGCGGTATTTCAACCTGTCCCATCGTGTTCATCTCCGCAAGGGATAGCAAGATGGATCAAGTGATGGCACTCGAGAATGGAGCCGACGATTATCTTACCAAGCCCTTTGATTATGATATCGTCATTGCCAAGCTGAACAGTCATCTAAGAAGAGCCTTTGGCTCGTACGCTGCTCCTTCTAGTGACCGGACAGTTACACTTGCCGGTCTTACGCTTGATATGGAACGACTTGCGTTATTTTATATGGACCAGAAGCTCGAAATCAGTCATACCGAAGCCAAAATGATGGATGAATTCATGAACAAACCAGGACAGGTTGTCAGCCGCGACCGGCTTCTTGAGAAGATCTGGGATGAGCATTCCTATGTAGATGACAACACACTGAATGTATACATAACACGTGTTCGCAAGAAACTGGCCGGACTTGGTCTGCCTGGTGTGCTTGAGACGATACGTGGAATCGGCTATCGCCTTCATCCCGAGCTTCATGTGGAATCTAAGGCATGAAGCAGGGTTTTAAACTGTTTTTGCGGGAACAAACGCCTCTTGTCTTTATTTATTTCATTCAACTGGCTGTCATCACTTTTGTATATTGGCTTGGCGGTTTCAAGAACTGGTCCATCGCTTTGTATGCAGTCCTGCTCAGCGGTGCGCTGTTTGCTTCTTATCTGACATACCGATACTTAACACACCGCCGGTTTTATGTGCGGCTATCAGAGCCCGTAGCCTCTGTTGAAGAGATCACCTATACTTCAGAGCACGCTCCCTTACCCGAGAGTTTACAGCAGCTTACGCTAAGCCATAATCGTGTGTACCAAACTCGTCTCCATGGTATTAAGGAACAGCTCGATCAGCATATTCATTTTATTCATCAATGGGTGCATCAGATGAAGACCCCGCTGTCCGTGCTGCACCTGATGAATCAAGGACGTGACGATGAAGAGTCCGCGTCGATGGGAGATGAGCTTGACCGGATGCGCAAGGGTCTTGATATGGTGCTGTATGCAGCAAGACTCGATTCATTCGAGCATGATTTATACATTGAATCCGTGTCACTAAATACTTTGGTCAGAGCCGTTACTTCAGAGCAAAAACGTTTATTTATTCGTAATCATGTCTTTCCTTATGTGGAGATAGACCCGCAGCTTCAAGTAATCTCGGATGAAAAATGGCTGAAGTTTATCATTACTCAGCTGCTGACCAATGCCGTGAAGTATTCAAGGGGAACGAACAAGAAGATCCAATTCCGCGGATATAAGCAGGATGAACGGATCATCCTGTCCGTGGAAGACGAGGGAATCGGGATTCCGAAGGAGGACATTGCCCGTGTGTTCGATCCTTTCTTCACAGGGGAGAATGGAAGAACCGTTCAGGAATCAACTGGAATGGGGCTCTTTCTGGTCAAAGAAGTAGCGGACAGACTTGGCCATTCCGTCACATTAAGCTCCGAACAGCACCTTGGAACAACGATTCAATTGATATTTTAGCTGTAACACCGCTTCTGTATTTGATTGTCTTACAAATCTGTAAGCTAACTGTAAGCCAGCATACTAGCCATCTCCTGGGGCGGTTCATTATAATGAGGACAATGACATAGAGAAAGAGAGGTGACCGTGACCGTGCCGCTGCTGGAAGTACAGAACGTGTCCAAAATATATGACGGATACTCACAGAATAAAGCACTGGACAATGTTCGGTTTCAAGTAAGAGATGAGGAGTTCGTTGGCATTATGGGACCATCGGGCAGTGGCAAAACGACGCTGCTGAATGCCATAGCGACGATCGATCCTCCCTCTTCCGGAGAAATTCGGATCAGCGGTCACAATGCATATCAAATGACAGCCGAGGAAATGGCGCTGTTTCGCAGACGCAGACTCGGCTTCGTATTTCAGGACTTTAACCTCATAGAGTCATTAACCGTAGAAGAGAATATATTGCTTCCATTGACTTTTGACAATGTGCCGCAGGACGAAATGCACAGAAGACTTAACCATGTGATGTCTAGACTTGGCATCGAGTCCATACGAAATCGAATGATTCATGAAATTTCAGGAGGTCAGAAGCAGAAGACTGCCATCGGAAGAGCGATTATTCATGAGCCTGCCGTCGTTCTGGCTGATGAACCCACCGGAAATCTGGATTCCAAATCAGGCAGAGACGTGATGAATCTATTGAAGCTGCTGCATGAACATGAGCAGTCTACAATTCTCATGGTGACGCATGATGCATATGCTGCAAGCTACTGTGAGCGTGTCATTTTTATTAAGGATGGGAAGCTGTATAACGAAATTTACAGAGGAGACAACCGCCAGGCTTTTTTTCAAAAGATTATGGATATGCTGGCACTGCTCGGTGGAGACCGCCCATGACTGTAAGACAGCTTGCCTTGAGGAACGTGATCCGGGGCATCAGAACGTATGCGGCCTATTTTTTATGCAGTTCGTTCTCGGTCATGGTTTTTTTTGTAAATGCGATGCTCATTTTTCATCCGGATATCCGAAATGGACTCAGCTCGGAAACGGCCATACAAGCGTTTGTTGTCGCTGAATGCATGATCTTTGTGTTCTCCTTTCTGTTTGTGCTGTACTCCGTCAGCTCTTTTCTTACCTCGCGAAAAAGGGAGTTTGGCATATTCATGATGCACGGCATGACGCTGGCCCAGCTTGGCAAGATGATATTCCTGGAAAACATGATTATTGGAGTGTTATCCATTATATTCGGGACTTTTGCAGGAACATTGTTTGCCAAGCTGTTCTTTATGGCCAGTGCCAAAGCGCTTGAGATTGCTTCACTGCCTTTTTATCTGTCGCCGTCCTCACTGCTGCTTACTATTGGAGCATTTGTGCTGCTATTTTTACTCATATCGGCATACACATCTAGAATGGTAAGGACAAGCAAACTGATTGAGCTGTTCCAAGCTATGCCTAAGAGGGAGAAGGCACCGCACGCCTCCCCTGTTCTATCCGCTCTGTCACTCGCATTGCTGCTCATCGGGTACGTATTCGCAGTCACAGCCGACACGTATACGATCTATGACAGAGTTGTACCCGTCGTACTTATCACGACAGCAGGAACTTACCTGCTATACTCGCAGCTTGGGGTGTACTGTCTCCAGTATTTCCGGCAAAAACGCGGCAGAAAAATGAATGGCAGGCATCTGTTGACCTTGATCGGGCTGTCTTCCCGGTTAAAGGAGCATTCGCGCATGTTTTTTACAGTGACCATGATATCGACGATTTCCTTCTGCTCGCTTGGCGTATTTGCTTCCATTAATATCGTGTCAGGACTGTTCGAAGAGGATTACCCTGCTGCTGTCGGATATGTGTCCAAGACAGGCAATCCTTATCGGGAGGAGCATCTGGCTGATATCAGAGCAGAGCTGACAGAGAGAAAGCTCGTCTATACTGAGGATCAAATCAAGATCAAATATGCTTCTGCTCAGCCGAGCTCTGAGCATGTTGACATCGTTAGAAATGAACTTCCTGTCATTTCATTCTCAGATTACAAGCAGGCTGTACTGCAGGCCGGATTTAGGATGACAGAGCAAGGCCCGGGCTACAATGAGGCCATTCTTATGATCAGCTCACAGAATGACCGAAGTAAAACAAGATATTTGAACCAAAGAAAGTACACGCTGAAGGAGCCTCAGATCACTATTACAGAGATAGGATTCACGGATCATGTCATTATCCCCGATAATTTACTGGATGATTTTGACGAGAGCTTCGAAGCCGTCATTATACATGATGAGCTCTATCAACAAATCAAGCAGCCTGCGAGACAAGATGTTTATACTGGCTTTTATTTGGACGATTTTACTCAAACGGCCTTTATCGCTAGTGAATTAGCAGATCATGGACGTACTCGTTACGATGCTCATAAGCCATACTCCATCTCGGTCAGTGGAACCTTGTATATCTTGAGAGAAAGTATGTATCGGATCCTGCTGTTTATTGCCATGCTCCTTGCCGCCGTGTTCTTCATCGCTGCTGGCAGCTTTCTATACTTCAGGCTGTATGCTGATCTGGATCGAGATCGCAAGCAATACCTGATACTGATGAAGCTGGGCTTAACTGACAAAGAATTCAAACGAATGGTGACCGGGCAGCTGGCGATGATGTTCTTCTTGCCTACGATCGTAGCGGTCATTCATAGCATTTTTGCGTTCATTGCATTGCAGAGCTTGTTCTACTTGTCCATTGCAACTAAAATGGGAGTTGTGCTTTTTAGCTTTATGCTCGCTCAGGTGTTATACTTTTTCTTTATTAGGTTTCATTATTTAAGAAACTTAAAGAAAACACTCCTCTAATGAATGAGGGATATAACTAGAAAATTCATAGGATTTACAGGAGGTATATCTTGCAAAACTGGATTACTGATTTTATGGAGCAGTTTGGCTATATCGGCATTGCTCTTATCATTGCTCTTGAAAATGTGTTTCCACCGATTCCTTCGGAAATCGTACTTCCTTTTGGCGGCTTCATGACCACTTATACTGCACTTACCGTCCCAGGAGTCATCATCGCAGCCACCATCGGTTCTGTTGCAGGTGCCATCATTCTATATGGAATTGGACTGCTTCTCGATGTTGAACGTCTGGAGAAGATCGTTGACCGCTGGGGCCATATCTTACGCGTCAAAAAAGAAGACATCCGTAAAGCCGATGCCTGGTTTGACAAATACGGCTACTGGACCGTTCTCTTCTGCCGAATGATTCCGTTGATCCGAAGCCTGATTTCAATTCCTGCCGGCATGTCAAACATGAAATTCGGACTATTTCTATTGTTTACGACGATAGGTACAGTCATTTGGAATACCATTCTTGTAATGATCGGTGCGGCGCTTGGAGAGAATTGGCACTCGATTACCGAATTTATGGATGTGTACTCCAATATTGCGTACGCCGTTATTGCTGTGGCCGGTATTGCTTTTTTGATCTGGTTCTTCCGCCGCAACAAAAAACGTGCTAAATAATGCTAAGCTGTTACCAGATGTTAAAGGAGAAGTGAGTAATTCATGGAATTTGATTTTATTAATTTACTTAAATCGATCATTCTTGGGATCGTGGAGGGCTTAACGGAGTTTGCTCCGGTATCCTCAACAGGTCATATGATCATCGTAGATGATATGTGGCTGAACTCCAAAGAGTTCTTGACTCAATATGTTGCAAATACGTTCAAGGTAGTTATACAGCTTGGCTCGATACTTGCCGTTGTTGTCGTCTTCAAAGACCGATTTATTAATTTGCTCGGGCTTGATCGATTGCGGGACAAGAGCAAAGCTGCCGCTGTACCTGCCTCTGGAACGAATCGTTTGAAGCTGATGCAAGTCATTGTGGGCTTGATTCCTGCAGGTGTGCTTGGTCTCTTGTTCGAAGATTTTATTGATGAGCATCTATTCTCGGTAAATACGGTACTTATCGGGCTCGTTATTGGTGCTTTCTTCATGATCGCAGCAGATCTCTTCGCTCCGAAGACACCAAGAGTAGAGACTGTAGATCAGATGAGCTACAAGCAGGCTCTATCTATCGGACTTATTCAATGCTTGTCCTTGTGGCCAGGCTTCTCCAGATCTGGTTCGACGATCTCAGGTGGTGTACTTCTAGGTATGAGCCATCGCGCTGCATCCGACTTCACCTTCATTATGGCGGTGCCTGTCATGTTCGGTGCGAGCCTCCTGTCCCTAGTGAAGAACTGGGAGTACTTTACGCTTGATGAGTTGCCATACTTTATTGCTGGGTTTGTAGCTGCGTTTATCTTTGCACTTATCTCCATTCGCTTCTTCTTGAAGCTGATAAACCGTGTCAAGCTTGTACCGTTTGCGATCTATCGAATCATTCTCGCGGCAGTCATTTATTTCGTATTTGTGATGTAAATAACAAAAGAGGAGACCTGTATATGAATTAACAGGATCTCCTCTTCTGTTGTTATAAACGAAACAGACCTAACGTTTACTGGAACTCAGCTGAATAATCATCAAGATGAGCACAAGCAGCTGGATGAGCAATTCCGCACTCATGTCAAATCCCCTCCTGCTATCTAATGCTCCTTCAGCCGGTTCCCTCCCACATGATTCCAACTGTGAACTATACGTTTCCCATACTATACGTATGCACAGAGCGGGTCGATTATGACCATCACTTGGCTTAAGCACTTGTAACTCTTATGGAATAAATGTCATACTTGTCCTATTCAATAATTGAGCACTGTCCTTCGTGCACTCCATTTATACAAGTGAAAGGTCGGTTATATTTACATGAATTCTATTAAGCTGAAACATGCAATGGTTCCTCTTCTTCTCCTGACTATAATCCTGCTGCTTACCGCCTGTGCCAAAGGTGAGGCCCATGTAACGGTAAATACAGATGGTACAGCAGACGTGAAATTTAACATTCAAATGAACAATCAAAATCTGGAAATCATCGGTCAGCCAGAGCTGATCGACAAATTAAAGGACACCTTCATAGAGCAGGGATTTGAGACCGAATCGGCAGCAACCGATGATACTCAAGGACTGACGGCTTCGAAGCAGATTGACATGAGTTCAGCAGATCAGAACCCGGAATTACCGGACAGTGTTACTTTTAATCACGATACTGACGATAAGTTCTTCTATACAACCCACCGCATTGTGGCAGATGCAGATTTGATGAGTGCCATCCCAGATAATGATTGGACAGACAGGCTAAATTCCATTCCATCCTTTGTTCGTAATCTGGTGTTCAAAGAGGTGGATCTGGTCTTTAAGCTTACACTGCCAATTAAGCCGGAATCCAGTAATGCCAATCAGACGAGCGAGGATAACAAAACGATGACGTGGAACATCAACCCGTTATCGAACAACCACTTGGAGCTTACCGTTAACGTGCCTAATATTCAAAATATTCTTATGGTTTCCATTGCCCTCCTAGCCGTCATCGTTATAGTTATCATTATCTTGGTCAGAAAAAGAATGAAAAAGAAAAGAACCCCTAGTGAGTGAAGCCACTGAAAAGGCCTTATTGCGTCTCTAAGAGACATGTTTCTTTTTTTGAGAAGCATGTCTCTTTTTGTTATCCCCTATTCTTTTAATAAAGATAAAGACGATCATCCAATCCTTCATCCACGCCTAAGCATACTCTATCGTATGTATATATGCTGCCACAGGCAGTGTGTCGTACAACAAAGGAGGAAATGCCTATGGCTAAACCTGTCTCTATTTCTCAAAAATACCCTCGCTTGACGGTATATAGCGAAGAAAATTTCAGGGGATTTCGAAGAGTATACCGTGGAAATCTCGGCATGCCTGATTTAGACGTCATACTGACAGGAATTGAAAGCCTGAAATTTTTCTCTACTAATCCGAACGCCACACTCGTACTGTTTAATCGTTCCCGCTTTCGAGACAATTTTGTTGTATTGCGTGGCAATCGTAGCATTCGCGAACTAGATGACTTTTTGCGCAGAGGTGATGTGGAGTCCCTGATCGCATCCAATCAGCGGTTAACCCTGGCACAGATTCGTGAAATAAAACGAACCGGAGAATTACCTCCTGGCTACCGCACAATCTAGCTCTACTAGATAGATACCTCTTAATTTAATATATCGATAATGTGAAATATTGAAGTTAGAGAAAGACGAGTTCCATTCTAAATAAACAGAATGGAACTCGTCTTTTTGATAATAGTTCATGCTATTACTAAGTAAGGCCAGTTTTTGAGTTCAGTCGCTTCAATTATAACTTTAATTATTTATTATTTTTATCATTGTCGGATATGAATCGATCCGCAGCCTGATCAATAATCTCCATAAAGGCGTTCGGCAGCATGAATTGCTGATCCCGGATAATAATCTTTCGCGGGTCCTCCTCTTCTGCCTGCAGATCCTTAATCTCCTGTATTTCATGATGCAATCTCTCCATCTTATGATCCAGATGATTTGCTGCATCAGCCGCGCTCTTGAGCTCTCTAAGCATATGCTCAGGAACATCCTTGTTATATTTGTAGAAAATCTTGTGCTCCAGGCTAGCCCAGAAATCCATCGCAATCGTTCGAATCTGAACTTCGACGCAGACGTTCTCTGTCCCATCCGACAGAAATACCGGCACTTCAATGATCAGGTGCAGACTCTTATAGCCATTCGGCTTTGGATTCGCGATATAATCCTTAACATCCAGCACTTTAATGTCACTTTGCTTCTGAAGCATATCACTGACTTTATATATGTCGGATATAAAAGAACAAGTAATTCTGAGACCTGCTATATCCTTGATATGCTCTTTAATATTGCCTAGGGAAATGGGATATCCTTTGCGATACAATTTCTTCAGAATGCTCTCAGGAGATTTCAATCTGGACTTCGTGTGTTCAATAGGGCTGTAATCATGAAAGGCTTCGAATTCTTCTTTTAGAATATCGATCTTGGTCTCAATCTCATCCAGGGCAAATTTGTATACCATTACGAAACGGGTGATTTCATGCTTGATTCTCTTCATCTGGTCTAGCTGACTCATTTGATTCATGTATATTTCTTCCTTCCTCACTCCAGGTGATCCTACAGAAAATAACTTGATTAATACTCACTCTTTTCCTCATTTCATTGTACACGATATGGACTCCCCATTTCAAAACAGTCAGCTTGTGGAAAAAAAGAACAAATTTACAGGATCTCAGGCATAAGCTGATACAAATGATAAGACATCATGATGAAATAGCGTTCAGTTGTTCATTCATTTACAAAATTTAATCTATATTTTCAAGGGGGCGAATCCAATTCCTCTTGTTTTACGTGCAACGTACAATGCAACAGGCGCAATAACCTTTACCGGGAATACACTTGGCCTAAGCCGTTCCAACACGGAGGGTGTACCTGGTACCTTGGACAGCATAGGCGCTTTTATTACAACGAACTCGGCAGTCAGATTCGGTACATACCCGTTAGGCACTACAAGCTCATACCAAAGCAACAATTCATCAGCCGTACTGGTACTTCCCTCTGGAAGTACAGTACTATATGCCGAGCTCATATGGGGCGGCTCCTACATCAACGGCAATGTCAATCTAAGTTCAGCGATCAACAATCCGGTAAGCTTCACAACTCCTGCAGGCACCAGCAGTGTGACGCCTGATCCAACAACCTATAATGCCTTCGATCTAGGTAACGGAGCACAGGCTTATGTAAGATCAGCCAATGTCACTCCCCTCGTTCAGCAAGGCGGAGCAGGGACTTATATTACCGGCGGAGTCGTGGGAACAATCGTGATTAACAACGATACGACTGCCAATCACGCGGGATGGACACTCGCCGTGATCTATAACAATCCGACACTGCCTTTTCGCAATATGACGCTTCGGGCTGGCGGCCTGCTGGTTAATGCCTCCAATCAATCGACGATTACCGGGTTTGCTACACCTACTTCAGGTGCGCTTGGCGGAAGAGCTCTCTTTAGCGCCCAGGAAGGCGATGCGAACCGCACCGGTGACTCTGCACAGTTCGGACCGACCTCGGCTTCACTAGTTTCTTTATCCGGGCCGAATAACTTTGCGAACAACTTTTTTGCCTCACAAATTAATAATGATGCGGGTCAGTTGAATACGACAGGCAGCTTTGGCACGTCGAATCAAACGAATGGTGCACCAGGGACGAATATCATTGCCGGACGTCAAGGCTGGGATATTACGAATGTAGATATTTCGGCCAGACTCGTCAATAACCAGACCTCAGCCGTACTTAATCTTACAACCTCCGGCGATGTTTATATTGTGAATGCCAATGCACTGCAGATCAACATTAATTCCCCTAATATAACGGTATCCAAAAGCGCAAACGTATCCGGCCTGGTTGTTGGCGATACCGTTATATACACCATCGTTGTTGGAAATACAGGAACGGCAAATGCTGCTAATGTCGTCCTTACCGATGTGCTTCCTGCGGGTCTAACCTTTGTTACGGGAAGCGTTACGGTTGCAGGAACACAGAAACCAACGCTCGATATTCGCTCAGGCGTGCCGATCGGCACATTGAATCTCTCAAGCAGCGTGACAATCACGTATCGTGCCACAGTAACGTCCATCCCGAGCCCACAGCAAGTAGTAAACACCGCGAATGCCGCCTTTACGTTCCAAAGCATTGCGGGTGGGAGCACGATTACCGGCGTTATTCCGTCCAACGCTGTAACACTGCCGGTGTATGCCCCCATCTTTAATCTGGCTAAATCGTCGAACATCGCAAATGCAACCGTTGGGGACACCCTTACTTACTCTGTTGCGGTTACGAATTCAGGCAATATCGGTGCGACCACAACATTTACAGACAATATTCCAGCAGGCACCAGCTATGTGCCGGGAAGCTTCCAGGTGAATGGCATTGCTATCTCCGGTGCAAACCCTGCAACAGGAGTTAATATCGGGGTTGTTGCTGCAGGCAGCACCTCACAGGTCACATTCCAAGTCGTTGTCAATTCTCTGCCTTCCCCGCCGACGCTTAACAATCTAGCCTCTGTTTCCTACACCTATCAACCGCCGGACGGCAGAGTGCTTAGCGGGTCAGCAGTATCAAACACCATATCTACACCTGTATCTTTGCCTAACGTAGTCATCAGCAAGACAGCGAATCTGACGGATGCTGCAGTTGGTGAAGTGCTCACATATACAACGGTTATCGCGAATAATGGCACTACAGTCTTGGGAAGCATCGTATTTACGGATGCTATTCCAACCGGAACTTCTCTTGTACCCGGAAGCGTTACAGTAAATGGTGTAGCTCGTAATAATGCGAATCCCGGAAATGGTATTTCACTGCCGAGCATTGCAGGAGGAAGTTCATCGACAGTAACTTTTCAGGTGCTCATTCAGTCTGTTCCTACCAGCGGGCAAGTCCTCAATCAGGCAAGTGTCGCATACCGTTCAGGGACTTTAACTGGTCTTGGAGTCTCAAATGCGGTATCTACGCCTGTATATCAACCGATCATCAGCGCAGTGAAAGCATTGAATGACAATTATGCAACGATTGGCGACACCATTACCGTAAACATCAGCCTGCAAAATACAGGTAACATCGGTGCACAAGTATCGGTCACTGACCCTATACCTCCCGGCACCTTATTTGTCCCAGGCAGTGTCACGGTAGGGGGCGCCAGTGTGCCTGGGGCCGATCCGGTAACAGGTATATTTATAGGAACGCTGGCAGCTGGCAGCAACAATACCATTACCTTTCAGCTTCAGGTTGCCTCACTACCTACACCGCCTTCCATTTCAAATACAGCCTCGGCTAATTACTCTTACGTCCTTCCAAGTGGCCGAACGCTGACAGGCTCAAGTTTGTCCAATACCGTCACTATACCTGTATCGGCTCCAAACGTCACTGTAGATAAAATCGTCAATGCAACAGAAGCTGCCATCGGTGATGTCATCACCTATACCCTTACCGCTTCCAACAATGGCGTAGAGCCGGTCAGCAATGTCATTGTCTCGGATACCATCCCGCAGGGAACTGTCTTTGTACCGGGTTCAGTGAGAATTAACGGAGTAGTGTCTCAAGCTTCCAATCCTTCTGCCGGAGTTGCCATCGGCTCCGTACCCGGTCAGTCCTCTGTCCTGGTCAGCTTCCAACTGCAGGTTGCTGCACTTAACGAATCGGGACTTGTCGCCAATCAGGCGAGTGTCGCCTTTACCAGCGGTACATTCACGGGGGCATCTGTTTCCAATACCGTCGTCTTACCGGTTTATAATGCAGATATTTCAATAGCCAAGTCTGCCAGCCTGTCCACTGTGACTGTAGGGCAGACCTTAACTTATACATTCATTCTGTCCAATAGAGGTAATACTCCATCGTTTGCGACGCTCTTCGATGAGCTTCCACCTGAAGTCGTATTTGATACGAACAGCGTCGTTATTGACGGTCAGCCAACACCTGGTGCAGACCCTGAAACAGGAATCACCATCTCCAGCATCCCTGCTGGCGGAACGACGACAGTCACCTTCATTGCGACCGTCAATGATCTGCCGGCATCACAGCGGGTTATCAATCAGGCTGACGTGAACTACTTCTACCAGACAGGAAGCGGAAGAACACTATCCGGTACAGCTTCATCGAATACGGTTACGGTTAACGTCTCTGCTCCAAATGTAACACTAAGCAAGACTCCCTCCAGAACAACGGCTATTGTGGGAGATTCCATTATCTATACGCTTGTCGTTACAAACAATGGAGGCGCAGCAATCAATAACATCGTGCTCAGCGATATGCTTCCATCCCAAGTTTCCTTCATTCCTGGGAGCGCGACTGTAAATGGAACCCCCCTTCCATCTGCATCTCCGCAATCAGGCATTCCAATCGGCAGCTTGGCTCCTGCAGCCATCGCGACCGTAACTTTTGAGGTGAATGTGACAATGGCAGTGCCTTCAGAGATTAATAACCAATCAACCGTAAGCTTCACATCCGGCGTCTTCTCGGGTACATCGAACTCCAATACATCCACCATTCCTGTCATTCAGCCGCAAATTTCTCTGCAAAAAACAGCAAGTACAAGTAACGCAACAGTAGGTGATACCATTGTATATACCGTTGTTGTTACCAACGCAGGTAATCTGGCAGCCAATTTGGTTCTTTCCGACACCATTCCGGCAGGAACCACATTTTCGCCTAATAGTGTTATTGTTCAGGGCAGTCCGGTTCCGGGTGTTGTAATCAGTGATGGGGTCAGTATCGGAACCATTGCTGCGGGTCAGAGCATATCCGTTTCTTTTGCCGTCGTGGTTACGTCCCTGCCGTCACCTCAGTTAATTACCAATCAGGCATCCTCTGTCTTTACTTTTACGCCTCCGGATAATCGGACTTTAACCGGTACTGCGGTATCTAATACTGTAAGCTTTCCGGTGTCCTCCCCGGATGTAGAAGTCACAAAGTCCAGCTCACTGGCAGATGTTTCAGTTGGGGATATTATCACCTTTACGGTAACCACCCTTAATCGAGGAATTGCTCCGATCACGAATGTCCTCTTTTCAGATTCTACACCAGGTACGACCTTCATTCCGGGCAGTGTGACGATTAACGGCATTCCTGATCCTACCGCATTTCCTTCGGGGGGAATTAATCTGGGCACCATTACACCTGGAACCTCTACTACGGTCACCTACAACGTGAGTGTTGACACTGTGCCAAGTCCTCCACAAATCACGAATCAGGCAGCAGTCACTTATTCTTCTGGCGCATTTACAGGTACCACATATTCCAACACTCCGATCATCCCGGTATATGAGCCTGTGCTTAGCGCTGTCAAATCAGGAAGCAGCATCAATGCGACCGTCGGAGACACAATAACCTACACCATCAGTGTAGCGAATTCAGGCAACTATGCTGCATCATTCACATTAACCGATCCGATCCCGGCGGGGACGTCTCTGGTCGCTAACAGTGTATTGATTAACGGTCTGCCTGCTCCAGGAGCCGATCCGGCAGTAGGCATTCCGAGTGGAGTCGTGGCTCCCGGCACTTCTACAACCATTATGTTCTCGGTCGTTATCGACACACTGCCGAATCCGCAAATTCTGTCAAACCAATCCTTTATTGCGTATGCTTACACCCTGCCTTCCGGCCGAACCTTAAGTGACAGCACCGTGTCCAACATCTCTGTCATAACGGTGTCCGCTCCCAATGTGGCGGTAGTAAAAATATCTGCGCTGACGGCGCTATCCGTGGGGGATGTAAATACTTACAGTGTTAACGTCACGAATAACGGCATTGCAGCGATAAATAACGTAATTTTGAGCGACCCGTTGCCTTCATTTACAACCTTTGTTCCCGGAAGTGTAACCGTGGATGCAGCACCTATTCCCACAGCCAATCCTTCTACCGGCATTAACATTGGAAGCATTCCGCCGGGGGCCAGCGTCAATGTTACTTTTCAGGTACAGGTAAACGCTCTGCCTCCTACAACACCTGCAGAGGTTACAAACCGGACGACGGTTACCTTTACTTCCGGTACTTTCTCGGGGAGCGCCTTCTCCAATACCGTTACGACTCCTGTATTTCAACCGATTTTGACTGCAGTAAAGTCAGCGAACACGGTTAATGCGACAGTGGGAGATACTGTCGTTTATAGCATCGAATACTCGAATACCGGCAATTATGGGGCAAATGTCATCCTTACGGATAATATTCCTGCCGGAACAACACTCGTTCCTAACAGTGTCATTGTAAATGGATCACCTGTAGCAGGTGCAAATCCTGCAGCAGGGATTGACCTCGGGGTCATCTCCACAACAGCAACTGTCCTCTTCTCTGTAACTGTAGACAGCCTGCCTGTAAGTCAGCAGCTATCCAACCAGGCGAATTCAACCTTTACCTATACATTGCCGGATGGCCGTACGTTAAATGGCTCCTTTACTTCGAACCTGCTGCAAATTCAGGTCTCTTCGCCGAACGTCTCATTAGTTAAGAGTGTCTCTGCTCCTACTGCAGTGGTAGGTGACACACTAACGTACAGCGTTCTGGTTACCAATAACGGTATAACCAACGTCACCAACGCTGTTCTATCTGATGTTCTTCCTTCCCAGAGCAGCTTTGTTCCCGGCAGTGTGACGATTAATGGTGTTACCCAGCCTAATGCGAATCCTGCAGGAGGAATCAGCATCGGAACACTTGCGCCCGGAGCATCAGCAACGGTTACCTTTGCAGTCAGTATCAATGCACTGCCTCCTGCACCGTATATCATTAGTAATCAATCATCGATCAGCTATACAACAGGGACCTTTACCGGTGCTTCTTATTCCAATACGGTGTCTACTGCCATCTATCAGCCGATCTTTAATCTTGTCAAAACGGCAAGCTCATCCAACGCCACCGTTGGTGATACGATCGTGTATTTCCTTAGCTTGACGAACAACGGCAACTTGCCAGCAGATATCGTCTTGTTTGATGACATTCCTACCGGTGCGGTACTCGTTCCAAACAGCGTACTCATTAACGGAGTTCCTCAGCCGGGAGTCAATCCAGAAACGGGCATACCGGTTGGTGTGGTGCAGCCTGGAAATAGCGTTTCAATTACCGTAACATTTCAAGTCGTTGTGGATATTCTGCCGAATCCCCAGCAGTTAGTGAATCAGGCCACCGGTAACTATACTTACTCTCCGCCAGATGGACGTGTATTATCGGGAACAGTCAGCTCCAATGTGCTGGTAATTCCGGTATCTTCGCCAGAAGTCTCTGTGGTAAAGAGCTCACCTGCTATTGATGCTGTCGTCGGAGATATCATCACGTATACTGTCGTTATCACCAACAACGGAATTACTGAAGTGAACAATGTCATCATGGTTGACCCTGTACCTGCAGGTACTGTTTTTGTCACCGGCAGTGTTACCGTAGACGGTGCGCCAAGACCTTCGGCAAATCCGAATTCAGGCATAAATGTAGGGACCATTGAAGAAGGTAGCTCTGTCACCGTCACATTCCAGGTGCAGGTTGTCATGATATGAGCCTTGATCCTAATCAGGAACGCCGTCTTCAGAACCAAACGTCAGTTACCTTTATATCAGGAGCTTCGGATGGAGTAGCTTATTCCAATCTGGTGAGCATTCCACTAACGGGCCCGGTAATTACACTCGAGAAATCGGCTTCGGTAACGCAAGCAGGACTGGGCAGCATCATCACTTATGAGCTGAATATTTCTAACACTGGAAATGCAGATGCAGAGGTGATTGTGCGGGATGCGATCCCGGAGAACCTGCAATTTATTGCTAACAGCGTCCTTATAAATGGGCAGCCTCTTCCGGGGGCAGACATAACCTCAGGTCTAAATATAGGCATCGTTGCCAGCAAGTCTGCCACGAATATCCGTTTTCAGACAATCGTCACGAGCCTCCCGCCTTCTAACGAGCTCTACAATGTGGCAAGCGCAGCGTATACTTTTCAAACGTTGGATGGTCGAATAATTAGGAGGGATATTACTTCAAACGGTGTACGAATCTCACTTGCGAATGCGCAGCTCATCATATCTCAGCGAGCAAACACTATGCAAACCTTTGTTGGAGATGTCATTACATTTACAATAACGATTCAAAATACGGGCACTGTACCAGTGGTCAATGCGAGATTAAGCGTATTGCTCTCTGCAGGGATGAGCTTTGTGCCGGGGAGTGTGGTGCTTAACGGTATCATCTCTCCGGGTCTAGATCCTGTTCAAGGCTTTATACTTCCGGTCATTAACCCTGGGGAGGTTATACAGCTGACATACCAGGTACGTGTGCTGAGCATTAGTAGTCCCTTATCCAGTGAAGTACTCGTATCTTACACCTCTGACGGGGTGCTTGTTCAGACTGGTTCCAATGAAGTTGTGCTGTCACCGGTTGATCCTGTTGTGAACATGATCGTAACGGTAATGCCTGAGCAAGTCACCTATGGAGGAGCTGCTCAGTTTACCGCTACGATACTGAATGAAGGAGATCTTCCGATTGAGGCTGTTTACTATATGAATTTTCCACAAGGTCTTATCTTCCAGGATCATTCTGTTCGAATTAACGGGGTTGAAGTTCAAAATGCAAATCCTGTGATCGGTATACGGCTGGGCACTTTGTTTCCACGTTCTAGAACCGTCATCACGTATCGAGCCCTTATATCCTTTACACCATATTCCCGGATATCTCAGATGAATTTGATGAATCAAGCATCCCTTCAGTTTACGTATCGACTGTCAGATAGCAGAACGGTCTCGCTCCGAGAGGAAGCAGAGGTCCAGGTATTATTTCTTGCTCCTGTTATTCAGGCGGTGCTTACCTCATACCCTGCCCGGGTTGAACGGGGTGACGAGGTGACCATTCAGATCTTAATTCGCAATACTGGAAATCTAGCTGCAGCTCTATCGCTGAGAGGCCTCACCCCACCGGGTACCGAGCTTATATCAGGTCACTTGCGCTTACAAGATGGGACGACGAGGGTCTTCTATACACAAGATTTAATAAATGGGATACTCTTCATCGGTGTTCTTGAGCCGGGAGAGTATGCTGAAATTGAATATATCGTTCGTGTGAAGATCGACGGACTCTTACCATCCGATTTGTTAAAAGGGTATGTCACTGCATTATTCACTTATTTGTTTGAGAATGAGGAATATACACTGGAAGTCAATTCGAATGAATACATCATCGTAATCGAGCAGCATGATGAATAGGAATAGATATTTCATGATATAAGAATCCCTCTCTCTCTTCCTTCTTAGGAAGAGAGGGAGGGATTTTTAATTCTTAGGATTTATGCAAAATCTTCATTCTACTCAGTTCGACAGAAACTAATTACAAGTTTGTTAGAAATTTATGAACAAATGATCCATTCTACATTTCTTATACCTACGGATTAACGAGTGTTTAAACCGTTATTTTACATAAAAACGAAAAAACTATGCCAAACTTCGGAAAAGAGAGTTGATAAATATACCAGTGAGTGATAAAATCCAAGAATAGATAAAGTAACAATTTCGTAATTATTAATGTCACTTCGTTGTCGAAATCTTTAGGTGAATGACTGATAACTGCCGAATTCTAGCACCAAGAAGCGGGGGACCCGACCATTTTATGGGTGAATTGATCAATATGAAGTGATCATAGGGAACCTTCAACCGAATCCTTAGCTAACCTCGCAGGCATTGGAAGGAGTATTATTTACTTTGAAAAAGACACTAACAGCTGCGGCATTAGGGTTCGCTCTATTATTCTCCGCAGGAGTCACAGAAGCATCGGCTTCCATTCTATCCAAAACAGTTAACAATACGGTAGGCATACCATACCAATATGGCGGTTCGACCCTTTCTGGGTTTGATTGCTCTGGATTTACTCGTTATGTATATAAGCAGCTTGGCGTAAATCTGCCTCATAGCTCCAAACAGCAATTTCATAAAGGACAGGCTATCAAGAAATCTGAGCTTGTAAAGGGAGATCTCGTCTTCTTTAATACTAGTGGATCCGGTGTTTCACATGTAGGAATCTATCTTGGCAATAACCAATTTGTCTCCGCTACTTCTTCCAAAGGGATTGCTATTACACCTATTAACAAAGGCTATTGGAGCTCCAAGTATTACGGCGCCAAAAGAATGCTTAGCCCGGCCTCTGCTAAAAGAGCTGGATTATAATTACATTACCCGATCTATTATTTCTCAAACAACATAAGCGTATAGCCATGATAGAAGGTCCAGGAATGATTCCTGGACCTTCTGCTGTGTACGCCTGCTCAGCCCGCATGGAGCATAGCGTTTAGATTTGGCTGCTCTTCGCAATCACATAAGGCTTCTTAACATCACCGATCAGCTTGCGATCCACAGATAAGTGTACATCCTTATCCAATATCACGTTCTCAAGCACCGCATTCTCCTCAATTACGCATTTCTGCATAATAATCGAGTTGCGTATTTGCGCCCCGCTATGTATTTTAACTCCTCTGAAAATGATGCTGTTCTCCACGGTTCCTCCAATAACGCATCCGTTCGCAATCAAGGAATTATTGACTTCTGCATGCTCTAAATAACGAGTTGGCGGTTCATACTTAATCTTGGTATGCACCTCATGATATTTAAACAGCTGGTTGTATTGTTCTTGCTGAAGCAGTTCCAGACTAATGCGATAATAGCTGTCTACGGAGTTAATCACGGCATGATATCCGTTATAAGCATAAGCAGCGATCTTGAGATTGGCCAGGTTGTTCTGAATTCCATCTCGAAAGAAATGGTTCTGGCCATGAGCAATACAGTGTTCTATTAATTTCAAGAATAGCTGCTTCTCCACAATAAATGCACCCAAATAGATATTAGGATGTCCACCTTCTCCATGCATCCCTGTGACCCATCCGTTGTCCACATCCATCCGGATGCATGAAGCATGTTCGGGGAGGATTTCATCTACTCTTTTATACAGCAAGGTGATGTCAGCCTGTGTTTCCATATGATTATTAAACATCTCTCTATAATCAGCTGTATAGAGATGCTGGCTGCCGGTATGAATAATATGCGTTCCAGTCCCTCTCATGAAAAAATCACGATTGTTATGAAAATGCTGTAAGTCTCCCTTGGACCTGTCGGTAGGATCATTCCAATCCGGTGGCAATATGAACAATCCTCCATTCTTGCGATCCAAGTCCCATGGCGCTCCTTCCCCTAAATGATCCATTAGGGATCGATATTTTCGGCGGACAAACAACGCGATGTTATGAACTCCAGAATGCATCATGTTGGACAGGACAAAATCGATCAGACGATACCTGCCTGCGAATGGAACGGCTGCGCCGCAGCGAAAATAAGTTAATTCGTTCATCAAATCGAGTTCATGATCCAAGTTCACTACACCCATGAGCTGTTGCATATATCGGCCACCGTCCCTGTTCATATTATTTCAAACGATCTGTAAGCTTCATCTACGAGCAATATTTCATCCTGATCCTCTCCACCGATCGTAGTACCATCTCCGATGATCATATTTTCACTTACGATGGCTTTATGGATCTTGACATTCTTCCCAATCTTCACCTTAGGCATGATTACCGAATCTGTAATTTCGCTTCCCTCTCCAACCTCAACGCCATAAAATAATACAGACCTGTTCACATCCCCGTGAACAACACAGCCTTCATTAACGATACTGCTGCGTACTCGTGCTTCCTTCGAAATGTAACATGCAGGTTCATTGGGATTACGGGAAAATATCCGCCACTTCGGATCATTCAAATTTAAAGGAGGATCGTCTACCAAGAGGTCCATATTGGCCTCCCATAGACTTTGAACGGTACCGACATCTTTCCAATAACCGTCAAAAGGATATGCAAACAGCCTTTTCTCATTGCGGAGCAGAAGAGGAATGATGTCTTTCCCAAAATCATACGTTGAATTCGGATCCTGCTCGCTTTCGAGCAAATGCTGACGGAGTACAGACCATTTGAACAGGTACACCCCCATGGAAGCAAGCGTACTTCGCGGCATCGCCGGCTTTTCTTCAAATTCAGATATTTCGTAATTATCATTCGTATTTAGTAATCCAAATCGACTTGCATCAGATAATGGGACGTCAATCACGGATATGGTACAATCCGAATCCCTCTCTTTATGGTACTGCAGCATCGCGTCGTAGTTCATCTTGTAGATATGATCGCCTGACAATATCAGAACATGCTCGGGATCAAACTGTTCGACAAAATGGATATTGCGATAAATCGCATCCGCCGTTCCCCGATACCAGCTGTTGCTCCCTTCACGTTCATGCGGAGGAAGGACAAAGACACCTCCTTTACGCCGGTTAAGGTCCCAATCACTGCCTATACCGACATAGGAATGGAGAATCAGCGGCTCATACTGAGTGAGTACACCGACAGTATCAATCCCGGAGTTGGCACAATTACTAAGCGGAAAATCAATAATACGATAGGTTCCTCCAAAATAAACCGCAGGCTTGGCTAAAGTTTTGGTCAGACCTTTCAAACGTTTACCTTGTCCTCCGGCCAGCAACATGGCCACCACTTCTTTTTTATTCATGGAAGAGCCTCCTCAAGATCAGTATGAGTAACTGTAGCTGCTTCTAATGAAGTGAATACGCAGGTATGAAGTTGTAATGTAATGTATGTTTGTTTGTAAAGAAGGTAAGGAACGATGTTAACTCAGAAGAAGTGGTAAATAGCGGTAAGCACTTGATGCATGAGGTTAAACTAAGAGAGTGAAGAATCTTAAGAATATTTACACATCTGATTTAATTTCATAACACATTAATAGGTATTATAAAATTAAATCATTTCTATTTTATTATAAACAATTGCAATAGCTCTTGACAAACAGAGGTTTATGACGTTTTACCCCTAATCTCCTCAGGATATGTCGACTATGGCCATTTTTGTATTTTCACAAAAAATATAATGCATTTGGCTTGCATTACATGTACACAGATAGTAAAATACGGCTTTGAGTGTATGAACTAGAATAAGAATTAAAGCTAAGAAAGGGGATTATTCCCATGGAACTTCTCAAATCTGAATTGCCTGGTGTAGGGATGAAGTATCAATTGGAGACGAAAGCAGGTTCCAATTTCATCATTGTTCATCATGAGGATGGACGACGTGAAATTTACTGTTCCGATCCAGAGGATCATGAGAGCCTCAACTTTATTGCCGAGCTGGAGGATGAGGAGTGTATGTTGCTCTCGAGTATTATTGGCGGATGGAATGAAAGGTAACTAACCAAAAATGAATTACCAAAAAATCAGACAGTCGTGTACAAAAACTAAACTTTTGTACGAGGACTGTCTTTTTTTGTATATTTATAAAAATAAGGTGGCATTCAAATAGCGTCTGGACAGAGAATACAGATAAGTGGTTTGGATCGATAATGTGGCGATGAATAAAATATTTCGCACAATTAGATGCTGCTTCTCAGACAAATGAGTAAACTGGCCCGCCATCTTATTGGCCGCTGAGCGTATTTCTTCCTCCACTGTCTTATCCGTATGGATCGTTTGATCATATTGGCCGTCAAGCTGTTCGAACAGTTCAGCATAGGTACTGTACAATTTCAGTGGACTAACCAGATCGTCATCATCGCGCTCCGGCTGGTTAAATACGCCTTCAAATAAATGACGTATAGACTCAAAATCAAGCACAGATTTAAGATCATCAATGATAAACAATAGTGAGGCTTGATTAATGGAATACTTTTTCCCGATCTTCGGAGATGACAGATATTCTTTAAAGTCCCGTTTCACCCAATTTTGCATGGATGTAATAGAAACGTTGGAATATTCAACAAGCTGACCGAGCGAAGCAATTTCCTGTAATGAGAATCCAGCTGCACGATTGCCCTTGATGAGCTTCTCTAATATAGGCGGTAAAGAAGTCGACAGAAATGCGGGGAGTGTATTGCCATTCTCCACTTCCGACGGATGATGCTTATTCCATGCTTTTTGAAGCATAGCCAGGGGTGTTTCTGTATGTTGTCCTTCGATGGACAGCAGCAATTGTGCCATTTCAGAGCGAGTAAGTGAGAATAACTCTGTCATCTAATGGACCTCCCTTGCGTGTGTTGTTAAATGATTCCGGTACGTTTAAAAATCACATGGAATTATATTACGCCGAACGTATAACCTTGTAAAGAGAGGTCTGGTTAAGGGAATTTGGCGTCTAACTTCCTTTTGGGGCCAAATTAACCTCATACGGTCTATTATAAACCCTACAGACCATTGATAATCACAGGATAAGTTCTGTATATTAGTTCATATGAACTCAAAATTTATAAAAAAGGATTGTGAAGAACTCTAATGGGTATAGGACTGAATTTATTCTTGTTTGCAATACTCATTGTACTAACCGCATTCTTCGTTGCAACCGAATTTGCGATCATTAAGCTCAGGCCGAGCCGTGTCGACCAGCTCGTGCTTGAAGGACGCAGAGGCGCCCTTGCCGTACAGAAGGTAACGACGAATCTGGATGGTTATCTATCCGCATGTCAGCTAGGCATTACCATTACAGCGTTAGGACTTGGATGGTTAGGTGAACCCACTGTCGCGATTATGATTGAACCGTTGTTTGCACGCCTGGGTGCTCCCGATGAATTAGTTCATCTCTTCTCTTTCATTATTGCATTTGCGATCGTTACATTCCTACATGTCGTTGTAGGTGAACTTGCTCCGAAGACGCTGGCTATTCAAAAAGCCGAAGCAATCACATTCCTAGTTGCAAGACCGATTATGTTGTTCTATAAAATTATGTATCCGTTTATTTGGCTGCTTAACGGCTCGGCTAACAAGCTTGTTCAAATGTTTGGCCTAAAGCCTGTGAAGGAGCACGAGGATGCACACTCGGAAGAAGAGATTCAGATTATATTATCCGAGAGCTACCAAAGCGGTAAAATCAACAATACGGAATATGGATATGTAAACCGTATATTTGCTTTTGACGAGAAGCTTGCCAAAGAGATCATGATTCCTCGTACCGATATGGTTTGCTTGTACACCAACAATACACTCGAAGAGAACATGAGCATCATCCACAGAGAACAATATACGCGCTTTCCTGTTGCTCACCAAGGCAAGGATCAGATCGTAGGGATGATTAATACGAAGCAGCTGTTCCTGAATTATAGAGAGAATGAAACGTTTGATTTGAAGCAGTTTATGCATCCTGTACTGTCTGTCTCAGAAGCAACTCCTGTGAATGAACTATTAAAAAGAATGCAAAAAGAACAGGTGCACCTGGCTGTCATTGTTGATGAATTCGGCGGTACAGCCGGGCTCATCACGATTGAGGACATTCTCGAAGAAATCGTCGGCGAAATTCGTGATGAATTTGACTCCGAGGAGCGTAAGGAAATCGAACAGATCGGAGAAATGCATTATATTGTAGATGGCAAGATTCAATTGGATCAAATTGCTGACCTCACAGGCCTGCACTTCGATCTAGAAACCGCCGATACGATTGGCGGCTGGCTGTTCACCATATTAATGAACCCCAAAGTCGGCCATACCCATTATCACGAAGGAATGGTCTTCACCGTCAAAGAAGTAGGACGCAACCGCGTCAAGAAGGTCGAATTTAAAAAAGCACCCGAGGAGATTGAGCTCGAATTGACCCCTCAGGCGGTAGGCTAGAGAACATTTAACAATATTATAATAATCGAGAATTTCGGCAGCCCTTAAGTATGCTTAGGGCCTGCCGTATTTTTTAGTTTAGGATGACGCGAAAACCCAAATTTCCTGTTGAGCTGTCTGGCGTGTTGCTGCTACGTGCTGCGACTCGGTAGCGGTTACAGTAAGACCGGTGACACAGATAGGAACCGCCGCGCATCGACCTTCTGCCTGTTTCCATTTGATACAGGGGATTGTCGGCTGACGTTTCACGATGATACTCCGGAGTGAACCAATCTGCACACCATTCCCACACATTTCCTGCGACGTTATATAACCCATATCCGTTTGGCTCATAAGAGTCCACAGGAGCAGTGCCAATATAGCCATCACTTGCATTATTTTTGACTGGGAACTTCCCCTGCCATATGTTGCACATATGCCTTCCACCCTGTTTCAGCAAATCACCCCAAGGATATGTCTTCCGCTTCAACCCGCCCCGAGCCGCATACTCCCATTCCGCCTCTGTCGGTAGTCTAGTTCCTGACCAGGCACAATAAGCCATGGCATCATTCCAAGTGATATGTACAACCGGATGATTAAGCCGGTCCACAATGTTTGAATCGGGCCCCTCTGGCCGTTTCCAGTCTGCCCCTTCTACGACATACCACCAAGGCACCTGTTGAGGCGTGCTTCGCACCTGCTGTCTGGTCTCCTCAGAGACAAACAGATGGAATACGTAAGACCAGCCATATCTCTCAGCCTCCGTTACATACCCTGTAGATTCAATAAATTGTCTGAATTGTTCATTCGTAACGGTAAAGGCTGACATACGAAAGGAATCGACGTACACCTCTCGAACAGGCCCTTCACCATCACTTGGAAAACCTTCTGACGTGTCCGATCCCATAACAAAAGAGCCTGCCGGAATATCAGTCCAATTCATATGAATTATGGCTGAAGAGGGCTTATCAGTCTTCTGTTTATATTGAACTTGAATATCTACCTCACTATGCACCGAGTGTGAAGAACTACTGGCTGAACAGCAGCCTTTATTCTGCATCGTCTCTAGTCACTTCCTTCTATTAATGTGTTAATAGCCTCATGCTTACCTCCATTTAATTATCCTATCACCTTTTTCCAATTTTGGAGTTTAATCCATTTAGACCGTATGTAAGTTACATGGTCATTGTCTCTTATCTGAGTTATAATCGTTATCATATCTAGAGTGAAAAATAACCTCATTCATTGGAGCAGCGACGTTCATGAACAAAAAAGAACCTGTATTACAATCAAATAAAAAATTGATCTATTCCTGGATTGCTGAGCATGGTCCTATTTCCAAAGCTGAACTATTAGATGCTTATTCACTAACGAGCAGTACACTTACCCGCATGCTTGAGGAGATGACAAGCGAAGGTCTTATTCAGGCGGCAAGCCTCGGCGCTTCCAGCGGCGGTCGTCGTCCCATTCTTTATCAGATCGAACCTGATTATAAATACATATTCGGACTGGAAATTTCCCGGTTCTCTTCCACACTCGGTCTGTTTGACATGGCTATGAATCCAAAATCCGTGATGCGCTGGCGGATGGATGAATCAATGACACCCGAGCGTTTTGTTGAATTTGCTGCTGGGCATATGAGGAGCTTTCTCAAGGATCATCAGCTTGAACCTTCACAAATATTAGGTATTGGTATCGGTGCCGTCGGACCGGTTGATCGGAATAAGGGGACCATTCTGGACCCATTATACTTTCCGGCATCAGGCTGGCGTAATATCCCCATATGTCAGCAACTCGAGAATGCCACAGGCTGGAAGGCTTATCTGGAGAACGGAGTTAACGCTGCACTTATCGGGGAAGCTTGGGCGATGCGTGATCAAGGTATTCAACATGCACTGTATGTTCATGCCGGAGTCAGCCTCAGATCCGCCATTATGTCTCAAGGCCAAATTGTCCATGGTACCGTTGATACTGAAGGCTCCATCGGTCAAATGATCGTGCACATGGATGGTCAGAGACTTGGTCCTATCGGCAATTATGGAGCACTAGAGGCATACGCCTCTATCCAAGCACTTGAGAGAACTGCACGATCGCAAGCCAAGGCAGGAAGAGCGCTCGGTCCCTTACTCAGCCCATTGTCTCCCGATCGAATTCAGTTCGAGCATCTTCTCAAAGCACTGGATGCAGAAGATCCATTCGCACGGGAAATATTTGAGCAGTCTGCTGTCTATTTTGGTATTGGACTCGCCAATTTAATAAATATGTTTCATCCGGAGATTGTTATATTAGGTGGAACCTTGGTGAATTACAACTCGCTCTACTTTGATACAGCAACTCATATCGCCAGGAAGAATACCTTCTATTATCCAAGGTATGAACCTGTATTCTCGAAAGGGAACCTGAAAGAAGACGCAGTCATTACAGGGTGCGCACTTAACGTGTGCCGTGCCTTCCAGCTGTAGAAATGATAGAAAGATGATCTCTCAAGAAAAATAAAGGGTTGTCCTAATGCAGTGTGACTGCGATTAGAACAACCCTATTATTTTGGAGCTTAATATTAAGACAATGCTTCTGTCAGTACAGGAACGATCTGAGATTTGCGTGATACGACGCCTTTCAGAAGTGCCTTGTTGTCCACAAGCTGAACATTGTACGCACGCTCAACTGCCTCAGACTTATGTCCAAGTGCAAGCGCAACAGAGTCATTGTTCAGGATATCTGTAATGACAAATACGAACAGATCGAGATTCTTCTCAGCAATTGTCTGATAGATAACCGCCTCGAGCTCAGCTTGCTTTACAAGCAAATCGTTGACATCCACTGTGTTGACTTGTGCTATTTCCACTTTGAAGCCGCCCATTGAGAATTCCTTCGCATCAAGCGTAAGGAGCTGAGGAACGGATTTTTTGCTAAGATCAGCACCTGCTTTGAGCATATCAAGACCGTATACGCTCGCATCGACACCTGCAATATCAGCTAATTCCTTGGCTGCAGCAATATCCTGCTCAGTGCATGTCGGTGATTTAAACAATAGAGAATCTGAAATAATAGCAGACAGCATCAGACCCGCAATCGGTTTCGTAATCTCAACATTGTTCTCTTTAAACAGCTTGTTAAGAATCGTTGCTGTGCAGCCCACTGGCTCGGCGCGATAGTAGAGGGGCTGGCTTGTCTCAAAATTAGCAATTCTGTGGTGATCAATAACTTCCGTAATTTGAACCTGATCAATATCGCTTACGCTTTGTTGACGCTCGTTATGGTCAACCAGAATAACACTGTTTGTTTCATTTGCTACAGTCTCTACAAAACGCGGTGCATCCACGTTGAAGAAATCAAGAGCATATTGTGTTTCACCATTTACTTCTCCAAGACGAACAGCTTCAACTTCAATACCCAGCTTACTCTTAAGATCAGCATAGGCAATTGCAGAACAGATGGTGTCCGTATCCGGATTTTTGTGTCCAAAAATCAATGTTTTCCCCATTTTATTGAGACCTCCGTTAATATGTTATTGTCATCATGTGTGAGCATCCGGTTAGGATGTATTTCCCTATACGATTATAGCGTTAAATGAATTGTATTCCAATGTTTATACCTTGTTTTAAAAAAATTTTTTATGGCATTAATTCAACGACTGCCTGTTTGCCGCTCAGCTGAATACCAGTCTTTGGCTCGCCGAATTCCTTCAAATCACGCACAAGGCTCTCGAGTAGTGATTTGGCCATCTCTCCTTCTTTCTTTTGAATCTTCACGACCAGCTTCACCATATCCCCGGATTTAAGTATACGTTCCATCTGTGTCTTCTTCGTATCATAATCATGCTCCTCAATATGCGGAGTCAGCCGGATTTCTTTCACTTTCGGTTCACGGTTCTTGCGCTTCTCGGCAGCCGCTTCCTGCTTGGCAACTCCCGCTCCAACAAGCCTGCATGGCGGAGGGCTGCTCAGGAGTGTTGTGCATACCAGATCTACCTTTAGCTTCTTGGCTAATGCAAGTGCTTCGCTTGTCTTCATTACACCGAGATCTTCGCCATCTATGCCGGTGACCACTACTTCTGCTGCTTTGATTTTTTCATTCTTGATCAATTTACGCTTCCCCTTCCCTCATCGCTTCCGCAATAAGCTGAAATGATCTCTTCCTTGCTTCAAAATCATGGATGGCAGATGCAATCATGATTTCGTCCACATTATAAAACTCGCTGATTCTGAGTATTCCTCTCTTCACCTGTTCAGGGTCGCCGACAATACTGAGGTGCCTTCTGCTGTTGATCTGCTCCTTCTCTATTGCTGTGTAAGGATAATTAAGCGACGTCTCCACCGATGGAAAACCGGACAGCTGTCCTCCTCTCATCAATGCAAGAAAATACAGCTGATTGCTTGAAGCAAGATTCCTCGCTTCCTCCTCCGTATCTGCACATACAACACTAATGGTAATCATAGTCCGCGGGGTTTCTCTCACGATCGAAGGCTTAAACCCGGTTTTGTAATGATGGATCGCTTCTTCTCCTCCAGGTACGCCAAAGAAATGAGCAAACGAGTAGGATACGCCATGCCTTGCCGCGATCTTTCCTCCTTCGCTGCTTGATCCGAGCACCCATAGCTCAGGGACACTGTCGATCAGCGGAATAGCCTTAAGATGGGCATATCGGTGATCTTCCGGAAGATCCTCATATAGATAACCGATCAGATCATCAATCTGTACCGGAAATTGCTGCGAATTCATCCTTTTCCCTTCGTTTAAGGCTGCTGTCGCCAGCGGCATGGCACCTGTAGCTCTACCGATTCCCAGATCGATTCTGCCCGGATACAAGGCTTCTAGCAGACGGAAATTTTCTGCCACCTTATAAGCACTATAGTGCGGCAGCATAATGCCTCCCGAACCGACACGTATGCGTGAGCTGTGAGATGCCAGATGCGAGATCATCACTTCCGGGCTGGAAAAAGAGAGCGCAGGCATGCCATGATGCTCTGAAACCCAAAACCGGTGATACCCCAGACCTTCCGTAAATTGAATCAGCTCTGTCGCTTCACTTAAAGCATCGAGGACTGTGAATCCTTCTTTTATGTAACCATGCTCTAATACACTTAGTTTGATCATTACCTTCACCTTCCTTATAGAAAAATGCCGTTCTACTGCAGCTTCAAAGTTAAAGGACACCGTTATTGTTAACGGTGCCCTTCTATAATATCAGAATCCTCGCTTAGGAAGCAGCTTCACATATTCATCCGAGAGCTTCATCAGCTTCATAATATAATCATAATCCGCGCGATACTTCTCAATATCGGCGACCGGTTCCAGCGTTGTAAGAGAAATCGCCTGTCCATCCTCAAAGCCGCTGCCCGGCACAAACATGACCTCATTATTGAAGAAAGTTCCTGTCGGCATGTAATATCTCATCCCAATTACATTCTGATCAATATTGAGCAGATCCTGACCTAATGCAGTGAATTTCGATTCCTTCAAAGAAATGCCGAGCAGATTGGAGACCGTAGGCAATATATCCATTTGTCCGCCGACCGTGTCAATCTGACGACCTTCCATTCCGGGCACATGAATGACGAGCGGCACATTAAAACGGCTGATCTGCTCATGATATGGAACGCCCAGCGCGGCCTCGACTTGCTCCGGAGAGGTACTTTGGTTCTGCAAGCCGAAATGATCACCGTAAACGACAAGAATGGTGTCCTCCCACAGCCCTTCTTCCTTCAGTCCATCAATTAATGTCCCCAGGGCGTAGTCAGCATAATTCAATGATGTGAGGTAATCCCCTAAAGCAGTTCCTGCAAGCTGTGCCGGAACCTCCATCTGCATACGATCCTGCGGTACTTTGAAAGGCGCATGACTTGAGGTTGCAATAAAATGTGCGTAAAAAGGCTTGTTCTGCGCATCAAGATCCACCAGTTTCTCAAGACCGACACGATACATTTCTTCATCAGAAGCACCAAAATCGTTAAAATGATCATTTGTAAAGTAAGGCTTATCAAAATATTGATCAAAATGAAGTGCTGGATACATCTTGTTTCGATCCCAAAAGCTCACACTATTAACATGGAAGGTCTGTGCCGTATAACCTTCATTCTGTACAAGGCGGGGCAGACTTGGCAGCACACGGTCACCAAATCCGGTAGCCATCGCCATCGTTCCAATCGGATAGATCGATGTATTCGTCATAAATTCGGCATCCGAGGTATTCCCTTGCCCTATTTGCTGGAATACATGTGGAAAGTACATACTCTCCTCTATGAGATCATTGAGCACTGGAGTGACCTCTTGTCCCTCTACCTGCTGACGAACCGGAAAATTCTGAAATGATTCAAGCTGAACGATAATCAGATTTTTCCCTTTTGCTGCACCGAATCCAACTGGCATCGTTTCCACACCATCTTCTTCAGGATGCTGCTGATATGGGTAGGTGGCTTGATGCTCATTAATTTCCTTAACGGTCTCCTCGATATCACCTGCAGCAATCATTTTATTCTGCTGATTCGCAAGAATCGCTTGAGCTACCTGATAATTCAGAAATCCGAGCTCATCAGCACGAACGGTTTCATTTTCTATCGAGCCATCTTTGGCAATGGTCATTCCAGACATTACAAGACCAATGACGGCAACCGATAAAATGCCGATCCGGGACAACTGTCTGGAATACACGCTTCGTTTACCTTGAACTCTGTATACGATCCACCATATTGACATCACCATAACATCCGCAAAAAACAAGAAATGCTCCGGCTCAATCAGCAGACCGATACTTGAGGCTACCTGTGGTACTTGATTCAGACTAAGCAATGTCGTATATGTCGGAATGGAACCGAACTGGACGTTATAAATCGTTGCCGCAAACAGAATTACCGAGAACAATGTGTTCAAGCTCCAATAAGCTGTACCCTTCCATCTCCCTGAAAAGAGAAGCTCCCATAAGCATAAAACGACCAGAACAGCAATCGCATCCACAGCAATGCGGTCCCATGATATGTCTTTAAATACAAAAAAGCGGAATAATGTCAACTTTGCCATCATGAGAACAAACACAATAACAAATAAAGACCTTCCCAGCCCTGTCTTTGTTTCTTTCAATTGAACTGACCCCATTCTAAATCAAAAATTTTATAATGTTTTTACGAAATATGTGATCCATTATAACATTTATATTGTATTTGTTCTAATACGCATTCATTTCATGATGCCCTGATTTGCTATAATCAAGAGGATGTATAGATTCATGTAGAACAAACAAAAAAAGGAACCTTTCCTAAAGGCAAGCGTTCCTGTTTCGTAACCATAAAGCGTTCCTATTAAGTTGTCGTTATGGTTGTCTGGAGCTGATGGTAACCACGCTCATTTAAAATGCAGGGTCTGCTTCGTCTCCGGCGTTTGTGTGTAGGCATCATTCAGTCCTTTTTCATCAATCCACTCTTTGGACACTTTCTTATACGATAGCTGGGCCTGAAACGGTGTGGCAAAAGGGGATGGCGTCACCTGTACTGTCTGGCTGTCCAGCCATTTTGCTTGAATGGAAGGCTCATCAGTATCTGCTGCGCTTACTTGAGATAATCCGTTCTTGAACCAAGGATGTTCATCCTGCTTGCTGACTCCTGGTTCATTCATACATACATAGAGGGAGAGATCGTCACAGAACTGAAGAAGTCGATAATGCTGGTCAACAACTTCGGCTTCCTGCGGCGCTGCTTGTTGACGCAAACGCTGCTGTCTATGCTCTTCCTCTTCGCAAAAAGATATGCTGAACTCGTCTGTCCCGTTCTGTATATCGGGAAAGTGTGTGAAATGACGACTAACCAGGTAGGCCGCATAAGAATTGTGTTCTTCTACTTCCTCAATTCCGGTCTGGTACATTCTAAGCTTCACTGGATAAGGATAATTGACAAAATAATAAGGCTTCTTCTCCTTGTCATTCCATATCGGCACCTCATCTACCCGAATCCAGGCCCGGTCATGCTCGTAAATGGCATACAAAACGTCCTTCTTATATGTATCCCTAATAAACAATTCCGGTAAGAGTCTGGAGGCAATCTCTCCCGACAGCCTGGCATGCTCATGCTGCTCAATCATAATGAAGTGCTGTGCTTGTTCTCTTATAATCATCTCGATCACATCTCCTTCTTCATCATCTGCTTCTGATATGTAACCCATGCAGGCATAATTCTAAACTATATAGCTTACAGAACAAAGAACAAAGAAGCCCGCTCAGGCTTCTTTGACTCTTATATACATCTACATCTATTCCTTTATTTACTTACACTAACTCTTAATTACGAAGACACGTATACCTTATTGGATTCTACTATAGATATCCCAAAATAATGCCTGCTGTTTCTTCAATTGCTTTATCTGTTACATCTATAACCGGACAACCTAGCCGATCAAACAGTTCATAAGCATATTCCAGCTCAGTAACGATCCGGGCGAGCGAAGCGTATTTTGATCCATTGGGAAGTCCCATGACCTTGAGCCGTTCAGAGCGTATTTTTAGGAGATGCTCTGCATCCATGGTCAGTCCGATAATTTGGCCTTTGATCGGCTCATTGAGTGGTTCGGGCGGCTTGATCTCAGGTACGATGGGATAATTGACCACTTTATAGCCTTTATGCGCGAGAAAAATACTCAGCGGTGTTTTTGAGGTCCGGGATACGCCGAGCAGAACCATATCCGCCTTTACAATTGCGCTTGTGTCCTTGCCATCATCACACTTTACTGCAAATTCGACCGCTTCAACTCGTCTGAAGTAGTCTTCATCCAAACGGTGCAGCACACCCGGACGCTGAGTAGGCGAGTCATGAAAGGTATCAATAAATGCCTGCATCATCGGTCCCATGATGTCGACGGTTCGAATGCCTAATCGAACCGATTCTTCTTTGATCGCTTCACGCAGCTCAGGTTGAACGAGTGTGTATGCGACAAAACCGGATTTGCGGTGAACCTCTTCCATCAATTCTCGAATCTCATCTTCACTGCGGATTTGGGGATACCGTCTCAGCTGAATGTTCAATGACTCAAACTGTCGCAAAGCGGCTCTTACAACTAGATCGGCTGTCTCCCCTAGAGAATCTGAACAAACGGCGACGAAATGCATCCTCTTCTCCCCCTGCTGCTTTATAAATGGAAATTAATGTACCGAAGGCTTTTTCATTCATACTCACACTTCGTGATGTATCGAATCAAACGCCCTGGCTTTTTCATTCATACTCACACTTCGTGATGTATCGAATCAAACGCCCTGGCTTTTTCATTCATACTCACACTTCGTGATGTACCGAATCAAACGCCCTGGCTTTTTCATTCATACTCACTCTTCGTGATGTACCGAATCAAACGCCCTGGCTTTTTCATTCATACTCACTCTTCGTGATGTACCGAATCAAACGCCGCATATAACACTCTAACTATCGTCGTCTTCGATATTCGGCCGACCAGCTCATTTGTCTCCCGCTTAATAACAGGCAAGCTGTCGATCTCATGAAATACCATTTTTCCAACGGCGTCAATAACGCTATCCTCCGGTGACACCGATATCATATGCGGCTCTCTTGTCATCATCAGGCTGACCGGGATCTCTCGAATATCCTGATCTCCTAAGGTCACCTTAAGCAAGTCCTTCCGTGAAATAATTCCGATCAGTGCTCCCTCTGTGCTAATAACCAGCAGTGTTCCCACATCTTCCAAGAACAAGGTCACCACTGCTTCATGGATGGTGGTATGTCCATACACCACGACCGGAACACTCTGTACATCCTTCACTTTAATATCGCTCATTTCAGTCATATACCGCTCTGATGCAGTCATCGCACGGCCCAGAAAATATCCTACCTTGGGCTTGGCAGACAAGTAACCCGTCATTACGAGTAAAGACAGATCCGCCCTGATCGTCGGTTTGGATAGTGACAAACGATCAGCAATCTGATCCCCCGTAATGGGGGCGCTCTCCTGAACAATATCCACTATACGTTGTTGTCTTCCTGTTAGTTCAATCACAATATGCCCCCATAAAAAGTTCCAGTAAAAATAGATGGTACGCTCACGCTCTTGCTATGAACATTCAAGATTATGCAGTGCTCGTTACCTCTGAGCCGACATTAGACGCCGACACATCTCGCTCCAGAATTTCTGCTTGCGCCGCAGCAATTCGGGCAAATGGCACCCGATACGGTGAACAGCTGACATAATCCAGTCCAATCTGATGACAGAAACGAATAGAGTCTCGATCACCGCCATGCTCACCACACAGCCCTGCCACAAGATGCGGCTTCCAGGTACGTCCTCTGCTGAGGGCCAGCTTCATCAGCTCACCTACACCTTCCTCATCCAACACTTCGAAAGGGTTGGCTTCAATAATCTTCTGTTCCATATATTGGCTGAGGAATCTGCGTTCCGCATCATCTCTGCTGTAGCCGAGCGTCATCTGCGTTAAATCATTTGTGCCAAAAGAGAAAAAATCAGCATGCTTCGCTATCTCTGCGGCGGTCAAGGCCGCACGTGGAACTTCTATCATCGTTCCAACCCGATACGGACAATGCCTCAGATTCTCTCTGAGCACTTGTTCCGCGACTTCATCCACAAGCTTTCTCAGCGTGGACAGCTCGTTTGCATGCCCAATCAGAGGTATCATAATCTCAGGTACAACCGATATCCCTCTGTCTATACAGTTCGCAGCTGCACGGAAGATCGCCTCTATTTGCATATCATAAATTTCGGGGAATACAATACCAAGTCTTGCCCCACGCCATCCAAGCATGGGATTCGTTTCTCTTAACTCCTGCACCTTCGAAATGACTCGTTCCACTTTGTCCAGCTCATCTGTGTCCCCATCCATCGTAATCATGCGAAGATGTTCTTTTCTGCCTTCTAGTACTTCGAGCTTCGGCAAAAACTCATGCAGAGGCGGGTCCAGCAAACGAATCGTAACAGGCAGTCCATCCATCTCCGTAAAGATCTGCTCAAAATCCGATTGCTGGATAGGCATTAGACGATACAGCGCCTCTTGACGCTCCTGGGCATTTCCGGCGACGATGACCCGCTGAATCAGCGGCAGTCTGGAAGGAGACAGAAACATATGCTCTGTGCGGCATAAGCCTATTCCTTCGGCTCCCCATTTACGTGCATATTTTACATCACCAGGCTGATCAATATTTGCATATACCTTCATATGCTTAACCTCATCCGCCCAGCTGAGAACAAGAGACAATTCCTCCGAAATTTCGGGATCCTTCAGCTTGATCTCTCCTGCATATACCTGACCCGTTGCCCCATCTAGCGAGATCAGATCTCCTTCCTGGAACGTGTATTTCCCGCAGATCAGCTCCTTCTTATCCTCACGAAGCTCCATCTCTTCACAGCCGCAAACGCAGGGTGTCCCCATCCCTCTAGCGACCACCGCTGCATGGCTCGTCATGCCTCCCCGCAGTGTTAGCAGACCTTCAGCCGCAATAACCCCATGAATATCCTGAGGCGTTGTTTCTCTGCGCACCAAAATAACTCTTTTGCCAACAGAAGTCCATGCTTCTGCCGTTTCGGAATCAAACACAAGCGCACCGCTCACGGCTCCGGGAGAAGCCGGAAGTCCCGTTGCAACGACTTTATCCACATCCTGAGCTTCAATCGATTGATGCAGCAGCTGATTCAGATGCTCAGGCTCAATTCGAAGCAAAGCCTCTTCTTTGGTAATAATGCCTTCTTTCGCATAATCGACAGCTGCTTTCATCGCCGCTTGGGCAGTCCGCCTCGCTCCGCGAGTCTGAAGTATGTACAGTTTACCTTGCTCAATTGTGAATTCTATGTCCTGAATATCTCCATACCATGCTTCCAGCTTGGATGCTGCTTCGTGAAGCTCTTCATAAACAGCCGGCATGGTTTGTGCTAGATACGATATCCCAAACGGAGTGCGGATGCCCATAACCACTTCTTCTCCTTGGGCCGAAGGCAGATACTCCCCAAGTATTTCATGAACTCCAGTGGATGGGTTTCGAGTAAAAAGCACACCTGTTCCGCTGTACTCATCCAGATTGCCAAATACCATTTCCTGAACACTGACAGCAGTACCCTGATCCTCTGAGATCTTGTGAACCTTACGATATACCTTCGCTCTCGGATTAGACCAGGAACGGAAGATGGCACGTACGGCATCTATCAGCTGCTCTCTTACATTTTGCGGCATCGGTTTCTTGGCCCGCTGCTGAATAAGTGATTTGTATTTATGGATCAGCTCCTCCAGTTCTGTTGGTTCGAGCTGTCCGATATGTTCTGTCCCTTGAGCTCCATTGATGTGACGCAATAATTTCGAGAATGCGTTGTTCTCGATTCCCATCACCACATGTCCATACATTTGTATAAAGCGGGCATAGCATTCCAGCGCATATTTGCGATTGCCAGAGATTGCCGCCAGCCCTTCTGTTGTCTCGTCATTCATGCCAAGGTTAAGGATCGTGTCCATCATTCCCGGCATAGAAGTCACTGCACCGGAACGCACGGCAACGAATAAAGGATTCTCTGTATCGCCGAATGTTTTGCCAGTCTTCTGTTCCAGACTCACAAGTGCTTGTTCAATTTCTTCAATAAGGGAGAGGGGAATATGTCCAAGATGAGTGTAATAATCCCGGCATGAAGCCGTCGTAATCGTAAAGCCGTAAGGTACGGGTAAGCCCGCTCTTGTCATTTCCGCCAAGTCCGCCCCTTTTCCACCCAGAAGCTCACGCATCGATGCATTGCCTTCACTGAACATGAATACACGTTTGTCCGTCATCCTATCTCTCCTCATCTCATCGTTTTTCAAGAACTTATTTTCCATTTTTTTCAAATCCAACTCAGCCAATATATTACGTCACAAATGGATAATGGTCAATATATAATACGTCATATAAGAATCTTTTATTTGTGTGGATTACGTATGATTCCTGATGTTATAAAAATGGTTTCAACACAAATAAGCTATCTCATAGAGACAGCTTATTTGTGTATTTTGCAGAGAAGACATCACCGTTGCTGCTCAGAAATCCCCTTCATTTCAAGCGCCGATTGAATCAAACTGCTGCGGTATTCGATTTTGGGTTTGAGATAGATCCCTTTGGATTTACCTTCAATATATAATGTCACGTCATTTGAACCGTCATATTGCCTGTATCCGGTCACCTTATGATAAGGAATAAAATAAATGCCAAACTTCACACCGTTCTCCCCGACATAAAACTGACTTACAAAATAATAGACAATAAACGAGAGCATGAAAATAACGTATTTGAGCCATCCTTCACTCGTTATCAGGTAAATACCGCCAAGTACATAGATCAGCACCATCAGCATCGTATTTTCTTTACCTAGTCCACTAAACCTTACTTTCCCCGTCTTGCGGCGCTGCTGAATGCTAATGAAAAAGACCGCTAATGAAAGGAAAAGAAAAAGAATAAGACTTATATTGGATACCAAGCCACACCACTCTCCCTTGCAGCGACAACATCTGCTTATGCCAATATGATAGCAGCGCTAAGTTAGAGTGTTCATCGCCGGCCCGATTAAGCATTAAGTTTACGGCAGTCTAGGTCCTCTTGCTGTAACATACAGCTTGTACCATTCATCCCGGGTCATGAGCTGGCCTTGGCGGACAGCGTCCCCTGTCGCCTTAATCCGCTCAGGATTGATCGTACCGATGACCGGTTGAATCATCGCAGGATGTCTCATAAGCCAGCCGAGTACGATCGCTTCACGAGTGGTTTCCTTCTCTTCGGCCATGTCCTGAACGAGCTTCGCTGCAGCCTGAATATGCTCCGGCTGATCCGAAACGTCCTTACCTGTGAAGATTCCTTGTGACAACGGACTCCAGGCTTGAAGCTGAATGTCCTGCATCTGGCTGAACTCAAGCAGTCCTGCGCCAAAGTTTACCTTCGTTCCAGCAGCTTGATTGACAAAGACCACCTCATCAACAAAATGCAAGTGAGACAAGCTCATCTGCAGCTGGTTTACAATAATCGGATACGGAAGCGAACGCTGCAAAAATTCAATTTGACCCACATTCATATTGGAAACGCCAAAATGACGAACCTTGCCTGCAGATTTCAACAAAGTTAGGGCTTCCGCAATTTCTTCCGGTTCCATAAGAGGGTCTGGACGATGCAATAGTAAAATATCGATGTATTCGGTACCCAAACGGCTTAATATCCCATCCACCGAATTCAAAATATGCTCTTTGGAGAAGTCATATCTTCCTGGAAGATCACCGTCTTGAAGTCTTATGCCGCATTTGGATTGTATAATGATTTCTTCCCTGAGGGACGGCTGTGCCTGCAGTATCTTCCCAAAGGTTTCTTCCGCTTTGCCGAAAGTGTAAATGTCCGCATGATCATACATATTAATCCCGATTTCACGTGCAGCATCTACCGCTCTCTCTGCTTCAAGCACATGTTCTTGCGTGACCGGATTGGTGTTCCATCCACCACCCAATGACATCGAACCGAACACCACTTGACTGGCATTAATGCCTTTATGACGCAATGGCATCATCTTCATATATAACTCCTCCTTCTGTGAATATGTACTTCTCAATTCTACCAACATCATATCAAAAATAAAAGGCTGCCTAAAGACGATCTAACATCTTAATTCGTATAATGTCCCTTTATAAAGCCATTGTTGATCAACCAACTCGAAATGCATATAAATTGCTACATGTCCTTCATCGTAATAATTCGCCAGGAACACTTCAACTTCATTTTCATTCGTTTGAGTATATCCTCTGTATTCCAGATTACCAATGCCAATGGAGGTCAAGAGCGAAACATTCTGTTTATCATCAATGCCTTGTAGTGTGTATGTTTCTGCCTGCTCGTCAAACTCAATGGTAGGAACAGAAAGTGATTGTAAGGTTTCATAATCTTTGTTGTTCATGGCATCAATAATTTTAAACGACGTATTCAGTGTACCTGTAATTACATTCATGTGTTCCTCTGAAGGAGAATTCTTAGAAGCCTCAAGTTCCTTCTTAAGTTGTTGATTCTCATCCTGCAGCACTTGAACTTGTTGATTAACAAGTGGTTCTTCACTATTACTACAAGCAGATAGAACTAACATAAAAAATAACATATGATATATTTTTTTCATTATATCCCTCCTTTTTCTAAGATGGTAACATATAACAAACAAAAAGGATGAAGAACTTGAAAGCTCTTCATCCCCATTTTGATTAATCGTATTAACGAGAACCGCGATACTGGAGATAAGTTCACGTCTCAGGAACCTATAGTACCTTGGCCGGGACGGTCTTCTCCTGTTCGATCTTAGATCCTGCCCATACATCCTTTACATACCTGCCGCTGGATTCCAGCGCTCGCAGCCACGATACGGCTTCCTCTTCACTGGACTGAGTATGACGCTGATAACTGGAGATGAGTGTCTTCTCCACATCAGGCGCCATCCACACACCATCACCACATATAAATGTTTTGGCGCCATTCTCGATCAACTGAAGCAGTTGATCGGCATCTTTTTGAATCAGATGCTGAACATAACATTTATCCTGTCCTTCAACGCGGGAAAAGGCCGTATGGATCGTAACAATTCCCTGCTCCTGTGCCGAAATGAGCTCTTCCTGATACAGAAAGTCATGTTCTGGAGTTCGGCAGCCAAAATATAAATGGGCCTCCCCAAGCTTCTTGCCCTGCTGCTTCATTACACTTCTTGCCTGAACAAAGCCGCGGAAAGGAGCTACCCCGGTTCCAGGTCCAATCATAATGATTGGAGTATCCGGAGCATCCGGCAGCTGAAACCCAGACTCAGGTGTCTGTACAAACATAAATATTTTCGCGCCTGGCTCAAGCTCCGCCAAATAGTTTGACGCAACCCCCCTGTATTCCCCGCTTCCGCTCCATGCCGGCCCGCGAACCACGTTGACCGTAATGCTTGCTGTATGCGGATGAAGCTTCGGAGAGCTGGAAATGGAATAATAGCGAGGTGTAAGCGCAGGCAGGAGCTCAAGGAATCTCTCAAACGGGAGCTCGCAGGCCTCGTACTTCTCTAGCAGGTCAAGCATCGTTATTCTTTTGTCTCTGATTTCACTCTTATATAGCTCTTCTTCTAGAAGTGCATGCAGCTCCTTGGCGTGAGGAGGACACACTGTATAGGAGGCAAGCTCTCTAAGCTGTGCTCTAGTTGCCGGAGCCTGAAGCTCCACACTATGTGTGAGCAGGTCATCCAGTCTTACCGTTGTTCCTACTGGAAGATGAGCGCTGCTACGCCCGTCGGCGCTCAGAACAAGATGACTTGAACCAGTTAAGCCAAATCGTTTCAGTACCCTGCTAACCAGCTTCTCCGAATTATGAGCGAGTACGCCCAGATGATCCCCTTCTTGGTAAGTCATCCCCTCCGGCAGCTCGATCTCGATATGCTGGGTTATTCTGCTGCTGTTTTGGTGCTGTAAATTTCGGCTTTCAGTGATCATTGCCGAATATGCCTTGTAAGTTTCGGCCAGCGGTACGGCAGCTACACCTTCAACGTATGAGATAGTTAAGCTGCTCCGTCGCTTCGGCACCGATTCATCGACTGTAATTTGAAGCTTCTGCATTAAATCTGGCCATAGTGACTCCGTAAAATCATCAACTTCCTGCTCAAAATCACCACTTGCATCACTCTCACCGCGTTCCAATAGGCGGATGGCTCCCTTCGTGTGCAGCGTTTCATCAATAAACCTGGGTACACGCTGATACGTACTTGCCCAGTTATGGTCTCCGCATCCGAACACAACATAACGGACTCCCTCTATTTCAGTGGCAGGAGCCTGCTCGAGCCAGTCTACAAAATTCTTTGCATTCGATGGAGGCTGACCATTATAGGATGCCGTTACAATGAACACAACACCTTCTTTAGGAAGATGGGAGGCGTAATTGTCGAGTGGAGCGACGCTTGCATCAAAGCCTTGGTATTTAGCCGTATCCGCTACCTCTCTTGCGATCCCTTCGGCTGTGCCGAGATTCGATCCGTATAATACAAGCATCGGAGTATTATGAGCCGGTACACTGCTAAGCTCTTCCGATTTGCTTGACACCTCTGTTTGATATGCCGAAGAAGAACCGGACAACATCATCATGTTATTCATGCCGCGGCTGCGTACTTTAACCCTGAAATCCTCCGGTTTCAGCGTCAACGTTTCTTTCACCTTCAATTCATAATTAGCGTAATCAATCAGATCAAAGTGCTGCAGCACCATTCCCAGCACCAATGTAGCTTCCTGCATGGCAAACTGCTGCCCTATACAAGCTCTTTGACCATTACCAAATGGCTTGTATGCATCATGCGGCACCTTGCTTGGATCCTCAAAGCGCTCTGGGATGAATTTATCAACATCCACCCCCCATACACGCTCGTCACGATGCAATTTTGGAATGAGTACCGTTACACTGTCGCCTTTTTTCATCGGATATTTCCCGCCAATTTCAGTATCTTCCTTGGCATATAATGAGAAGGCGGGAGCCGTCGGCCATAATCTTAGGGCTTCATTAAGCACCATACGAATATATTTTAAATCGCGAACCTGATTGTAGGTAGGAAGGGAACTCTTGAATATACGGTCCACTTCTTCCCTTGCCTTCGTAAGCTTATCAGGATGCTTAAGCAAATAATACATGGCGAAGGACAGCAAGCCGCTTGTTGTTTCATGTCCTGCGATCAAGAAAGTGATCATTTGATACCGGATATTTTCAAGATCCAGCGACTCACCTGTCTCCGGGTCGGTTCCCTCCAGCATATGGGACAACAAATCTCCCGGATTCCCCCCGTGCGCCTTACGTTCCCTGATCAAGTCGTCGACGAGCTCAAACATGCCCTGTATATCTTCATTAAATTGCTTCTTCTTCTGTACCATGAACAGATCCTGTATACCCAATCGGTGGAGCTGGCTCATTCCTTCATCCAGCGCTCTAACCATACGATCAATAAAGAGATGATAGTCCTCACGATAAAAGCTGTTGAATCGATAGTCAAAACCGCACAGACCGATGGTGTCCAAAGTTAACCTGGTCATGTCTCCCGGTATGTCGACCGTTTCATCGGGATTGAGTCGCGCCCATTTCTGAATCAGCTGAACGGCGATATCCAGCATTTTGGTATGGTAACCCTGCATCGCCCGCTGGCTGAAGCTGGATAGCAAAATATTGTGAGCCTTCTTCCAGTTCGGCTCATCTGTAGCACTCGTAAATAATCCATCACCGGCGAATGGACGCACATTTTGGAGCGGTGCCCAGATTCTCTTGTCAAACCGTTTCTCGTCACAAGCATCCTCTACATACTCATGTCCTGAGATATAAATTTCTTTGCGGCCCGGATATTGAATTTGAAAGATAGGACCTTGCTCATAAGCGATTTTGACGAGAGACTGCACTGGAGCATGCACATCAAGCAAAGGCAGATTCCCCAGCGGACCGTAGGTTTTGGGCTGAGGTATTTTTACAGACACAGACATCCACATTCCCTCCAATAATATGTTTTATCTTTAGACAGACTTGGCAAGATTACAGCGAATAATATGACATTCGAACTGATTGACCATTTTAGTAGAACAGTCATTTTGATGTAAAAAAAAGCGGAACCGATCCTCCTCACTTTTTCAAAAAATGATTCTAGGGTGATGATAAGCTCCAATCTATAAATACCGTATCACGCTATTATGGCAGCTTCAACAGGCACAAGGTCATATTTACCTACGACTAATTATCCATCTTATTCCAAATCTAAAAAGCTTAGTGTAAAGATAAGATGAGAACTTATGCTTTTACCACTCTACATAGCAAGCCTACTCTTACATTAAATACACCTTGGTCATTAACCAGACAAAGCGAAAAAACCTGTCAAAGACAAATGGAATCTGACAGGCTTTAAAAAGGCTTTAAAAAGGCTTTAAATTAGGCTCAAAGCTTCCTTCTGTTCTTATCCCAGCAGGAAGGCATATACGATTCCCGGTCCATGCACACCGATCGTCAGTTCATTCTCAATATCGGATGAGCGGCTCGGTCCGGATATGAAATGGACACCTGCGGGAAGCCGCTCCCGCCCCAGCTCATCCAACGGAGTTAGCAGCTCACCAAGTCTCGTCTTCAGCCTATCCACAGGGATAATAATGAACATCACTGTAGGCAGAAGAGTCACAGATCTGCCTTTTTCTCTCGCAGATTTCACGAGAATCGAGCCTGTGTAAGCTGCTGCACCATCTGCAATGACAATACCGAAATCCGCTTCTGCGGCTACGGCTTTCCAATTCACATCATCCTCTGAATTCCAGGTAGAGATATTTAAGGCAGGCTGCTTATCCTCAAGTCCCAAGCTGTTCAGCTCAGGCTGATCCTGCCTGATGATCCGCTTGGCGCCAAGCTTCTCAGCTTTGTCAGCAATGAATTGTCCGGCTTCGGTATAGCTTGTAACCTGGACCACATGACCGCCTACACTTTCAAAATGGTTTGTAAACTTCTCAATTCGTTCCCTCTCATCCCACTCCATTTCGTACCAGAAGCCCGGAGATCCCCGAAATGGCTGAGCAGGCGCGGATATCTGTCTGGGTCTCTTCAGACGGGAAGCAATGTGATTCATGAAACGCTCCTGCTTCTTCATAGACTGTTCTGTGAGCTCCTTAAGCCACGTTTCTTCCGTGCCACTCATATTTGCTTCCTCCCTCCTGCTGCCCTGGCTTCAACAATCGCTTGTAATCTTGCAACGAGATTCGGCTCCATCTCAGGCGCCTCATCCTTAATTTCAGACTTGAGCCGTTCCCAGGATTGCCTGAAGCTGGTCTTGGCTAATGATGGTGTCACACGATAGGAATTCCAGCCTTTTAAAGGCCCCGCTTTTAACGTAATTTCTCCATTCTTCACAACAAGCTTCTGCCCCAGTTGACCTGCCTTCAGAGCTGCGCCAAATCGGGAGGATTTGGATACAACAGCCGCATATGCCTTCATACCTGCCGTTTCGACCTTGTTGCCATGTCCACCTTCCACCTTGCGTCGACGTAGTGCTACAAGCATGTCATGCAGAGGAATCTTAACCGGACAAGCCTCATAACAAGCACCACATAGACTCGATGCATTGGCGATATCATCCCATTCAGCTACATTCTTGTTCAGTGCAGGGGTGAGCACAGCTCCGATCGGTCCACTGTATGTACTTCCATAAGCATGACCTCCGATGTGACGGTATACCGGACAGGCATTCAGACACGCCCCGCAGCGAATACAATTAAGCAGCTCCTGAAATTCGGGATCACCAAGCTGAAGCGAACGGCCGTTATCGACAATAATCATGTGCATTTGCTCAGGACCATCTGCATCCTCGTCACGTTTAGGTCCGGTGATACCGGACATGTACATTGTAATCCGCTGGCCCGTCGCTGATCTAGGAAGCAGCGTAGCCATAACCTCCAGATCTGTCCAGGAAGGAATAATTCTCTCCATTCCCATCAGCGTAATCTGCGTCTTCGGAAGGGTGCTGACCATCCGGGCATTGCCTTCATTCTCGAACAGCACCATGGAACCGGTCTCGGCAATGGCAAAATTACAGCCCGTCATGCCGATATCGGCATCAAGGAAGCGCTCCCGCAATATTTTTCGAACAAAGCCGGCAAGCACCGTCGTATCCGGAGGGAGTGTTTCTCCGGCAACCTCAGACAACAGCTCAGCAATTTGATATCGATTCTTATGAATGGCGGGGATAACGATATGTGAAGGCATTTCTCCGGCCAGCTGGATAATATATTCACCTAGATCCGTCTCAATCGCTTCAATTCCTGCTTCTTCCAGCGCATGATTAAGATGCAGCTCTTCGGATACCATGGACTTCGATTTGACGACAGACTTGGCTCCGCGGTGCTCTGCGATTTGGAGGGCAATACGGGCGGCTTCTTCCCCCGTATCGGCAAAATGAACATGAACCCCGTTTGCGCGGGCATTCTCCACAAAAAGATTCAAGTAATAATCCAAATGGGCAATCGTATGAAGCCGGATCTGTCTGCCCTGCTCACGCCACTCTTCCCAGCGTCCATGCTCCTCGGAGGCCAGCTTCTTCCCGCCTCTGAGACGCTCTGTCGTGAACTTAACTGCTTTTCGCAAAAATTCATCATTGAGCGCCAGGCCTGCACGCTCCTTCACCTGAACCTTTGGACCTGCTGAACCCAAACTGGTCATGAAGACTTCACCCCCTCATACAACAGCTCCGCCAGATGCATGACTCGTACCGGTTGATTTCGATACCGCAGCTGGCCCGCGATGTTCATCAGACACGCCATATCTAGACCTACAAGCACTTCAGCTTCAGTCTCAACAACATGCTCCGCCTTCTCCGTAACCATCGCTCCGGAAATGTCCGCCATCTTCACGGCAAAGGTGCCGCCAAAGCCGCAGCAGTCCTCTGCAAAAGGTAAGGGTACAAAATCTATGCCTTTTACCTCCTGAAGCAGAGCCATCGGTTCATTCTTGACGCCAAGGAGCCGGCTGCCATGACAAGAGGGGTGATAGGTCACCTTATGTGGAAACACAGCCCCAAGATCCTTAATTCCCATCACATGGACAAGGAACTGTGTGAACTCATAGGTCTTCGCTTCCAATCGTTTCGCTTTCTCCAGCATTTCCGGCTCTTCCTGGAATAAATTCGAATAATGGTGGACCATATACGTACATGAACCGGATGGAGATACGACAAAATCGCTGTCATCAAAAGCATCCAGTATCGTTCTCGCGGCCGCTCTGGCTTCATCGAAATACCCGCTGTTATAAGCTGGCTGACCACAGCAGGTCTGGACTTTGGGAAAGTCCACCTGTATGCCATATCTGGCCAGTATGCGCACCATCGCTTCTCCTACCCTCGGATAGATCGCATCACTGAGACATGTAATAAATATAGAGACCTTCATCTGAGTACACCTCTTATCTATTCAAGACTAAACAATGGTGACATGTATAGAACGTTCCTTAAGTGCTCTTACAGTTTCTTCCCTCACATCTTGACACGTAATAATGTGCTGTACCTTATCAAGCCCAGCGACATGAGTCAGCGCCTGTATGCCAAACTTGCTGGAATCTGCTAGTAAGAACACCTGATCGGACATTCCAATCATCCTCTGCTTCACTCTCGCTTGAAGCTCATTCATTTCACTGATGCCTCTATCCACATGAACACCTTGGCAGGACAAAAAGAGCTTATCCACGTGATAGGTGTCCAGAGAACGCTCGGCAAGTGGTCCAACAAAGGACATTGACTCAGGCAGGAGCTGACCCCCAGCAGCAATAACTTCGATGTGCTTCTTGCTGGATAGCTCTGTTACTACCCGAATGGAATTCGTTAGAACTGTAATCGGAATATCCGGTAAGCTTCGGGCTGTATACCAAGCGGTCGTGCTTGCATCTAGAAGGATGCGCTCATGAGGCTCTATAAACTTCACCGCTTCCAGAGCAATCCGCCGTTTCTCCTCTGTACGAGTGATTTCACGCTCACTATAAGGGGTTTCCATATGTTCATCAGAAAGCCTTATACGTACAGCACCGCCGTGTGAACGTCTCAGCTTCCCTTCTCTCTCAAGCCGATCCAAATCCCGGCGAATGGTCTCCTCGGTTACTTGGCACAAGCTGCTCAGCTCGGATACCCGAATACTTCCTCTGTCATTGACGAGCCGGGTGATCGCCGCATAACGTTCAGCAACTAGCATAGGCATCCTCCAGATTTAGGCATAGGCAGCTAGACCTGTATACTTGGTGAAACTGCCGTACGCCTCTCTCCAGGCTTCCGCCTGTTCCGGCTCATAGGTTAGAATAGGAAAAGAATCGCGTATGACGGCCCGAGCTTCCGCCGCACTCTTGAATATGCCTTGATTCATCCACTGTACGACCAGATTACCAATCGCACTTGCTTCTACGGGACCTGCATATACAGGTTTACCGATTGCACTTGCAGTCCAAGCGCATAGCAGCTTATTGTTAATGCCTCCGCCCACCATATGAAGACTGTCAAATTGCTGCCCGGATACCTGCTCTGTCATTTCCAGCACATGTCTATATTTCAGGGCAAGGCTCTCAAGTATACAGCGAACCATTTCCCCGTCGGATTGCGGCAATCCTTGACCCGTTCTGGTCAGGTAGGCCTCAATGCGTTCAGTCATACTGCCCGCCGGCAAGAAGGAAGAATCATCCGGATCTATGAAGTATTGGAAAGGCTTTGCATCTTGAGCAAGTCTTAATATTTCATCATAGCTGTACGTCTTGCCCGCACGCTCAAATTGTCGCAGCGTCTCCTGAAAGATCCAGAGTCCCATAATATTTTTGAGTAGACGATACGTATGATTAGCTCCGCCTTCATTTGTAAAATTCAGAGCCTGAGAAGTCTCATTAATAACAGGTGAATCCATCTCTGTCCCCATAAGTGACCATGTGCCACAGCTAAGATAAGCGAATGATCGTGTCGTCGCAGGTACCGCTGCCACAGCAGAACCGGTATCATGCTCAGCTACGGCAACGAAGCGAACGTTAGGAATTCCCAGCTCCTGCATCACAGAGGGTCTCAGCTCACCTGCATCCGATCCCGGAGTCAGTACCTTGCCGAACCATTCCTCCGGTATGCCAATCCGGTATAGCAGCTCCGAATCCCAGTCGCCCGTACATGGATTAAACAGCTGTGTTGTCGTTGCATTTGTAAATTCATTCAATTTCTCACCCGTCAGGAAGAACCGCAGCAAATCCGGTATCATTAGAAAATGAGCGGCTTCCTTCAGCATATAGGAGTTCTGCTGTTTGAGAACAGCAAGCTGATAAATGGTGTTAAAGGGCAGGAACTGAATTCCTGTCTTCCGAAAAATATGCTCTGCCGGAATATTGGCGGTCACTTTCTCCATCACACCATCGGTCCGTTTATCGCGGTAATGATATGGACTTCCGAGCAGCTCCCCCTTCTGATTGAGGAGCCCATAATCGACAGCCCATGAATCAATGCCTACGCTGGAAATCTTCTCCCCTTGCAGCTTCACCTTGAGCATCCCCTGCTTAAGCTCATGAAGCAGCCTAAGTATATCCCAATGCAAATGATCTCCTGCCATCACCGGATCGTTAGAGAAGCGGTGAATTTCCTTGATCTGGATGCGGGAGTCACTCAGCAGCCCAAGGACTGCCCTTCCGCTTGAAGCTCCTAAATCATAGGCGAGGATGTTCACCAGCTCGCCCCTCCCTTACCGCGTGCCTTGATCTCCTCTGGATAGCTGCTCTTCAGATAAGCCTCCATCGGATCAATCGGTAACCCTTCTTCTTCTCTAACTGCATGCAGCAGTGGAGTTACATCGAATTCAGATGCCTTGCGGATCGCATGCTCCGCTGCCAGTACGTCATTCTTTTCTTGGGCAGCCGCAACCTCTGCATGATCGATAAGAAGCGCTTTGGCATAAGCAGTCTGAACATTCAGCACCGAACGAATCATAGCCGGTATTTTCTGCTCAATGTTATGGGATTGGTCCAGCATATAAGCAATGGAGTCTACACCTTGCCGAATACCTTCATCTGTGTCCACAGCCCCGTTCAGAATCTGATAGAAGATAAGGAATAACTCATAGGGATTGACGGTACCCACAATCAGATCATCATCCGCATATTTACGGCTGTTAAAGTGAAATCCGCCCAGTCTCTTCTCATCAATAAGATAGGCCACAATGTGTTCAATATTCGCTCCTGGCAAATGATGGCCTGTATCGACAAGCACCTGTGCCTGTTCACCAAGCTTTAAAGCTGTATTGTATGCCATGCCCCAGTCCGCCAGATCCGTATGATAGAAGCCAGGCTCAAAGCACTTATATTCAATCAGCATCCGCATATCCTTCGTAAGCGCTTTATACATTTCGGATAAAGCTTCCTGCAACCAGTTCTTCCGCTGGCGGATGTCACCCTGTCCAGGATAATTGGTTCCATCTGCAAACCAGAGGCTAAGATCACGGGATCCTGTTTCCTTCGCAATGTCAACGCATTCAAGCAGATGTTCTGTTGCCTTCCGGCGCACAGCCGCATCACTGTTCGTTACACTGCCAAGCATATAGTCCTCTTCCTGAAAAAGATTCGGGTTAACTGCTCCGATCTTAAGTCCCAAGCTCTCGGCGTGGGAACGAAGCTTGCTGTAATCTCCCACCTTATCCCAAGGAATATGAATAGCTACTGTGGGGGCAAGGCCTGTCAGGCGATGAACAACAGCCGCATCCTCCATTTTCTCAAACGGATCTCTCGGCACACCTTCCTTCTGAAATACTTTGAAGCGCGTTCCTGAATCACCGTAACCCCACGATGGCGTTTCAATCTTGAACTGCTTAATCTTCCGCTTCACTTCCTCAACATTAATTCCCCTTGCCGTTTGCTGCTCTTCAAACCATGCATAAGCTTTATCCGTCATATAGACCTCTCCTTTGATCCTATGTGATAAAAGAAAATGGAACACGCCCTCGGAAGATGTACCGGATCATTCAAGCAGTCGAATATAAATCCTCCGAGATGCGCGGTGTATTGAACGTCAAATTCAATAATTAACGTGTGAATGCAGCCGTCACCCCTCCGTCAATGGTGAGCATGCAGCCTGTTGTTTTTTCGGCCTTAGATGAGGCAAAGAAAGCAACGCCTTCCGCTATGTCCCTAGGATAAATATTGACGAGCAGCGTTGTACGCTTGCGATAATGCTCCTCCAGTTGATCTGGCTCAATGCCATAGGCAGCCGCACGTTCATTGCGCCAGTTGGAATTCCAGATCGCTGACCCTTGCAGAATGGCATCCGGCAGAATGGTATTGACACGGATACCGTATTCTCCACCTTCTGCTGCGATGCAGCGGGCAAGATGTGCTTCAAGCGCCTTGGCGGAGCTATAGGCGGTGACATTCTTGCCGGCATAAATGGAGTTTTTCGAGCCGATAAACACCATGCTGCCCCCGATACCCTGCTCCTTCATTAGTTTGAAGGCTTCGCGTGCAACGAGGAAATAACCTGTTCCCAGAACATTGATATTGAGGTTCCATTCCTTGAGTGACGTTTCATCAAAAGGACTGGAAGTGGCGAGTCCAGCATTATTCACAATAATATCGACTCCACCGTAGGTAAGTGCGGTTTCCGCGTATGCTCTGTGAATCTGCTCTTCACTGGTTACATCCATCTGAACAGGAATAGCTCGATGTTCCCCATACTGACTGTTTATTTCGTCAGCTACCTTCTGAGCCCCTTCCAAATTTAGATCAGCAAGTATAACATGGGCTCCTTCGGATACGAGCAGTCTCGCTGTTTCGCTGCCGATTCCTCCTGCTCCGCCTGTAATAAGCGCAACCTTTCTTGAGAATTCCGTCTCTGCCGGTGCCAGCGACAATTTATACAGCTCAAGCGGCCAATACTCTACATTATAGGATTCGTTCTCGCTGAGTGATACGAATTGCCCAAGCGTGGTAGCACCCCTCATCACAGCAATAGCACGATGATACAGTGCACCGCTTACTTTGGAATTGGACCAGCTCTTGCCTGTATTAATCATACCGATACCTGGAATTAGAATAACTCGTGGAGCGGCTTCAAACATGACGTCACCTTCATGTTTATTGCGTTCAAAATATAGTTTGTAGTTCTCTTTATAATCCTTAATGGCTGAACCAACAAGCTCCCTCAGTCCTGTCACATCCTCCGCATCTGGAGTCCAGTTCACGAAGAGCGGAACAACCTTGGTATGTACTAGATGATCCGGGCATGCCGCTCCAACCTGAGACAGCTCGGCTGAATCCCTGCCATTTACGAACTGAAGAACATCCTCTGCATCGTCAAAGGTCAGGATCATCTTCTTCTCATCGCTGACAGCTCCCCGAATAAGCGGCATAATCTGCGCTGCAATATCCTTCCTGACCTGTTGAGGCAGCGCATCATATTGGGCTCCCCCAAACAGACTGGCCTCATCTACTTTAGATTCTATATAGCTCTCCGCTTCATTAATGATACGAATGGTCTTCGCATAAACTTCTTCCGAGGTGCTCCCCCATGTGACAAGACCATGTTTCTCCATAAGAACGAGCTCCGCCTGCGGGTTACTTATAACTCCTTCTGCAATCATCTTGGATAAAGTGAATCCAGGACGAACATAGGGAACCCATACGAACCGGTCTCCGAAGATTTCCTTCGCTATTTCACGGCCGTTATCCGCACAGCAGATACTGATAATGGAATCCGGGTGTGTATGATCAACATGAGGATATGGTATAAAGGCATGCAGCAGGGTTTCAATCGAGGCACGCGGATGCTTCGCTTCAATCATACAGTTGGCTAGATAAGCGACCATGTCCTCGTCCGTCATCTCATCTCTCTCCATCAGCGGCCGGATATCGTCCAGGCGGAGACCGGTAAAATGACCAGATTTCATCGTAGCAAGATCAGATCCGCTTCCCTTAACATACATGACTTCAACATCTCTTCCGCGAAAATCCTGGATAACCGTCTTGCTGGAAGTATTTCCACCACCCCAGTTACACACCCTCCGATCCGACCCAATCAAATTCGAACGATATACTAACCTTTCGAGTCCTTCGTTTAATTGTCCTGCATTAGATTCATCCCACAGATTCTGAACCATGATCGATCCTCCCGAAATGTTGTTTTTATACTGTTGTAAACGCTTAATGGGAGTATATCACTTTTATTTTGGTTTGAATATGATTATTTTTTTGATTTTTATAGTATAAAACAAATAAAAACAACATAACAAATGTTTGTTTCAAAGAAAACCTTCCTTGGACTTGCATGCTTCAAATTGATTTTCATTCATCTTGATTGCTTAGAGCATCAGGCGTAATCTAAAGCTTGCTATATCAAATACGGAACTGCAACTCTGCCGCATTGTCCTCATACGCTGCGCATAAATTAGGAATAGTTCTAAATTTCCATTAGAAGGAGTGAGCGAAGAGCATGTTCATTGAGGTGGAATCCGGTGTAAAACTGTATGTTGAAGACCTGCGTCCACAGGATGACGGAAATGGACATACCCTCATGTTCTTGCACGGGTGGCCGGGCAATCATCGGGTCTTTGATTATGCCTATCAAATCCTGCCTCATCACCGGTTTCGCTGTATCGGCCTTGATTTTAGAGGATTCGGCAAATCAGATAAGCCTTGGCATGGTTATCAATACGATCGAATGGCAGAAGACTTGTCCGTCATCATTGATACGCTGGACCTGAAGAATGTCATACTCGTCGGATATTCATTGGGAGGTTCGGTGGCGATCCGATATATGTCCAAATATCATCATGGTTCGAAAATTGATAAGCTTCTGCTGGTATCCGCAGCTGCCCCTGTCTTTGCTAAGAGAGATGAAGAGTCCCCCTTCGGGCTCCCGGTTCCTATGATTGACCAGCTGATTGAGCAGCTGCATCAAGACCTGCCGCAAGCGATAACCGATTTTTCGGGAACGTTATTTCACCGTTATGTAAGTCCAGAATATCGAAACTGGTTTCTGCACAATTGTATGGAGAGTGCCTCGTATGCGCTTATTCAAACAGCGGTTGCACTTCGTGATGAGGATTTGTCTGAAGATGTTACATATATAGATGTGCCCACTGGTATTTTTCACGGCATTCACGATCAAGTCGTTCCATTCGCAGCAGCCGTAGCCATGCAGCAGGAAATTCCCGGATCGCTCATTTACCGATTTGAGCAAAGTGGGCATCATCTCATTTATGATGAGAAGGAAAGATTTCTTTCCACCTTGCTGTCATTTTTGAAAAATCGCTGAAGAGATCATCGTTCTTTCGTTTAATCACTATGAGAACAAGGGTATAATATACAAGCTAAACAACTAGACCAAAGGTGATGAGAGCGATGATCTATCATGTTACGTATCTGTCCCAGGGACTTCAGGTCAAAGGATATCTCAGCCTGCCCTTGGGATTTCAGTTATCGGAATCGGCGGCAAGAGATATGCTGCATGGCAGGTTTAGTTCGGATGAGCAGCCTGCCATTCAACTGACGAGTACCTTACACCAAGAAAACAATAAGGAATTTACATCAAAGAAATGGCCTGTATTTATATATTGTCGCGGCGGAATTGGCAACTTCGGCAAGGTGAGAACCCATTGGGTTGAGGAATTCTCGAAACACGATCACATCGTATTTGCCCCTTCGTATCGTGGAACAGAAGGCGGTGAAGGCCGGGATTTGTTTGGCGGAGAGGATAAACATGATGTATACGCTGCAGTTCGGTTATTGTCAGAGCTTCCCTTCGTTGATCCCGAACAGATCAGTATTATGGGATTCTCCAGAGGGGCAATCAATGCGGCTTATACCGCTCTAGAAATGCCCAGTATACATAAGCTTGTCTTGTGGAGCGGTGTATCCGACATGACTCAGACTTATGAGGATCGAGTTGACCTTAGACGTATGTTTAAACGAGTGATTGGAGGTCCTCCTTGGAAGCTTCCGGATGCTTACCTGGAGCGCTCTCCCCTATCCATCGCAGAACAGATCCCTTGTCCGATTCTGATCGTGCATGGAACCGATGATGTACAAGTCTCATTTCGTCAAGGAGAGAAATTGTTCGATCTATTAAACCGTTCACGAGATGATGTAGATTTTCATCGTTATGAAGGTCTTGGTCATCATTTCCCGGGAGAGCTTCATCAGGCTGCCATATCACGGATGTTTGACTGGATCGGAGCAGAGCCACACGAGGCTGTACTTTAATCCGTAAATCGCTCTCTCTTATGATTCCTGGCAGCAATATAGACAAAATAAGAGGAGGACGTCCCGATAGTCGGGAATGTGCCTCCTCTTCCATTATATCTGGTCTGAGCTTACCGGACGCAATCTCTCGAATCCGAGAAACCTTGTTCCTTGGCAGCTCAACATACCGCGGTCGCCCTCAACAATCAATCCGTAGTCCTCAGCCTTCACCTGCAGCTCTGTACGCTGTCCATTGGCATGCTCAAACGTTATATAATAACTCGTTCTTGCACTCGAATCTCCTGATCCACCGCTCACATACGTTCTTCTCGTCAGCACTCGTGCTTCTTCTGTCATTTGCTCGGCTGCATTATTCTTACTCCAGACACTGATTCCGTTAATGATGGCATATAATATTGAACCTCCAATGACAAGTGAAATCACTGTAAAGACAATATTGAACAACGGCGGTGCTCCACCAAGGAAGCCTCCAAAAAATCCATCACCGTGCATATCTGGAACCTCATTAAAGAAAGTCCTCATATTAACGGGCTCTACATTCATAAACGGTCTAGAACTAAACACCTTTTCTCGACGACCTTTCTCTATTTAATTAATACAGGCTCTCTAATTCATCGATCAGTGAGCCGACATAGGCTGCCGCACTTCGAATCGGATCTGGCCGTGACATATCGACCCCTGCCAGCTTCATTAGCTCAAGCGGGCTCATGGAACCGCCAGCTTTGAGAACCTCTAACCAGCGGTCTACGGCCGGCTGGCCTTCTTCTCTGATCAACTGAGCTACAGCGGTTGAAGCTGTTAAGCCTGCAGCATACGTATAAGGGTACAAGCTCATGTAGTAATGCGGCTGGCGCATCCACGTCAATTGGGCATATTCATCAATGACAACATCTTCTCCCCAGAAGCTGGACAGAATATTCCCTTTGAGCTCGCATAATTTAACAGCCGTCAGCGGTACATTATCCATCGCGAGGTCATAAACCTGACGCTGGAGCTCTCCTTCAAGCAGATGAGTCACGAAATTATGGAAATAAGTCCCAAGCAATTGCGAAATAACCCAGCGGCGCATTCTTGGATCATGAGAACGCTGCAGCAAGTGATCTGCCAGGAGCAGCTCATTCATGGTCGAAGGCGCTTCGATGAAATAGAGTGAAGGTCTGGAATTGGTCGGACGCTGATACTTGTTCGCGAGCATAAGATGGCCGGCATGCCCTACTTCATGAGCAAGCGTAAATGCACCTCGCATATTATCCGCCCAGCTGATCAGGATATAGGAATGTACACCCGGGATAGACATACAGAAGGCACCCGTTCGTTTCCCTGCATTGTCTGCATAATCCACCCATCGGTTTGCAAATGCGTCCGCCACGATCTCTCCATATTCAGGCCCAAGAATAGACAAGGCTTCCTTGATGAGCTCTCCGGCTTCCTTATAAGTAATTCCAGGACTGAAGTCAGGGTCCAGCGGAGCTTTCAGATCAGCGAATGTCATTTCATCCAGGTTTAGCACCCTTTTCTTAAGCGCAGCGTATCTTCGCATATGAGGTGCAAGCTCTTCCTGCAAGATGTCAAGAATGTTGTGATACATCTCCGTTGTCACTTGCTGCGGCGTTAATAACATCTCGGTAACCGAATCATATCCACGCAGTCGGGACTCGATAACCTGACGCTTTACTTCTGTACCGTATGCTTCAGCGAAGGTGTTGCGGTATTTGTGGAGCGTTTCACTGAACGCTTTAAATGCATTCCGGCGCAAATCTGTGTCCGCGGATTCTACATATTTATTCTCATACAATGCAAATGATACCGGAACTTCTTCTCCCCGTCCGTCTTCTGCTGTACGGAAGGTCATATCCGCCAATTTGCTTCGTTCATATATACGATAAGGGGCTCCTATTACTTCTCCAAAGGAGGTTAGGACTTTCTCCGTTTCCGCACTAAGCCGATGCGGCTTGGTCTTGAGAAGCAATCCGAGACTGCGTTCAAAATCTTTGAGCGCGGGTTGTTTCTCTATGTAATCTTCAATGGTTCTGTCCGGAAGCGACAGAATTTCGGACTTCACAAAGGATAGCGCCGAACCAATGGCAGAAGCAGCATCTCTGGCTCTCGCGGCATTGATCTGATTCTCTGAATTAATGCTGTCTCCCGCCAAATCCAGCTGGGCGTATGCACCGATTCTGCCAATTCTCACTTGGATCTCCTCCTGAGCAATCAAGCAGGCCAGCAGCACATCAGCGCCTTCATTCAGTCTTCCTTCGTATTGAGTTACAGAGGAAATATCTTGTTGTACATCGTTTAGTTCCTTCTCCCAAGCTTCCTTCGTCTCAAATATATCTTTCAGATTCCATGTTGCTTCAAGCTCTACTTCTTGCCGGGTTAAAATTTTGGACATCACTCAAATACACCTCTCCTCAGCGATTTATTGACCATTGTATAGCACCAATAAATCCCATTGTATCATATAAAATCCTGTAATCTCTTAAATTTTGCTATAAAAAAGTGGATTCTCTCTAAATTCATAGAGAGAATCCACTGTATTCATAAACTGTTGTTCAATTATACTTTTTACTCCGGTTTGCCGTCCTTCCAGATCACAGTATCTCCATAATGCTTGCCCCAATCATACATCAATCGCAGGACAGGCATAAGACTCTGACCATGATCTGTGAGCGAATATTCTACACGAGGGGGAACCTCGGCATATACCTTACGGTGAATAAGGAGATCCTCTTCCAGTTCACGGAGCTGGTTGGTCAGCATTTTTTGAGTAATGTGCGGGATCAACTTCTTCAGTTCACTAAAGCGCTTTGTCCCTTCGAGACCAAGATGCCAGAGGATAATCAGCTTCCACTTGCCGCCGATGACCGCAAGCGTCAGCTCCTTCTCGCAGTTAATTTCCTTTAGATTAATTCTCTCTTTTACTTCGGATGCCACTTGCATACCCCCTTCCTAAGCATTGTACTACATCATGACATTACTCAGCAAAAGAGGTGCATGAGGCGCTATTCGAGATTCGCATGCCGATGGAACATCTGCTCAGCACTCATGCCCAGCTGATTCATAAGGGTAAGAATCAGCCCGTCCAGACTGATCAGTAAGGATTGCTCGAAGAGTGAGCCCATCGGCTGTAATGATTCGGTGTTTCCTTGTTCTTCCTTCGCCTTTGCTTGAATATGAATAACTCCATCTGCGAGCTGACCGCAGGTAGATTTCGGATTCGTTGTAAGCACAAGCAGCGATGCACCAAGCAGCTTCGCCTTCTCACCCATAGCTGCAAGACTTCTCGTTTCCCCTGAGCCTGAACATAATACCAGCAAATCATCCTTATCTATACTCGGAGTCGTTGTTTCCCCAACAACATACGCTGTAATACCAAGATGAGCTAACCGCATGGCGAAGGCTCTCCCCATCAGGCCAGAACGTCCTGCTCCGGCGACGAAGACCCGTTTCGACTGCTGAATCAGAGACACAGCCTGATCCATCTCAGCAGTATCCAGCAGAGAGATCACTTGCTTAAGCTCATTCAATATCAATTGTGCTTCGTTTCTATTTGTCATTCTCTTAGCCTTGCTTGATCAGCTGCTGCATTTCGGCTGCAACTGCTTTTTTATCTTCCTGGCCCGTAATGCCGCCGCCCACAATAACAAGGTCTGGACCTGCTGCAATCACTTCAGGCAAGCTATCTAGCTTGATTCCGCCAGCAACCGCTGTTTTGGCACGAGTCACTGCTTTTTTGATCGTTTGAAGATCTTCAAAGGAGTTCTTGCCTACAGCCTGGAGGTCATATCCTGTATGCACGCAGATGTAATCCACACCGAGCTCGTCAATTTCTTTCGCACGGGTTTCAATATCTTTGACGTTGATCATGTCAACCAGGATTTGTTTTCCTTGCTTCTTCGCTTCCTCTACTGCACCCTTAATCGTCATATCATCTGTTGCACCAAGAACAGTAATAATGTCAGCGCCTGCTTCTGATGCCTTCATAATCTCATATCCGCCGGCATCCATAATTTTGAGATCTGCAAGCACCTCCAGATTAGGATATGCTGCCTTCATTTCTTTTACGGCGCGCAGGCCTTCATTAATAACAACAGGTGTACCGATTTCCACAATATCGATATAAGGCTCCACTTCTCTAACGACTTCAATTGCCTGCGGAATATCTACCAGATCAAGTGCCAGCTGTAATTTCATATCTAACATCTCTCCTTATCATTGATTACAAACCATATCTTATAACTGTTGATTACCAATGAGGAAGTACGCACTTTGAAGTGGTGTAGTTACCTCGAAGTAACTAATGTGTCATGTCAGGCTTTTCTGTTTGGTCTGTGAATCCATTTCATACCTCATGAAATGAAATCGAATCAGTCAGATTTGATAAAAAAGAATCAGCTATACTATAATTGCTTTACTGTCTTGTTATAGCTCATTTGTAATAGTTTCATAGAATGTAATGGGGAGGGGAAACACTTGCCATCTGTTTAACGCGCGTTGGCAAGCTAATATTCATGAAACCACCTGTCGAAGAAGCGAAGGCTCTTAATGAGCCTTCTCCACACTATCAACCTGAGGAGAAATCCTCGATTTATCAGAGAAGCGTTGCCGCGATCCGATTGATCTGTTCACGATCGCTTCTGTTCTTCTCTCTTATTATGCTGCTCAAGAGCTATATTGCTTGGTTCGGAGTATTTGAGAATGGACCCTCCTGGACCACCATGCTGAAGGAGCTTCCCTTTGTACTTATCATTTTCTGTTTGATTGAATGGTTTGCCACGAAGAGGAAACTCATGGTTTATACGATTTTCAACCTGCTGCTTACCGCGATCTTTTTTGCTGTCATTATCTATTACAAATACTATGGTGTGATCGCTACGTATAAGGCACTTGAGCAGGTGAATCAGGTCACCGCTGTCAGCAATAGTGTATTCTCTCTTATTGATCCACAATACCTGCTGATCTTCACGGATATCATCGTATTCGGGATTCTGCTCATTCGCAGCAAGGCAGCTGCCGACTGGAAGCAGGCGATTCTCAGACCAGTGAACAAGAAGCTGATTGCCTCCTTATTCTGTGTATCGCTCATTGTTTCTTCGCTCCATATTTATATCAATCGGGGTGGATTTAATGAGGTTGTCAAGGCAGAGAACATGGGCATATTCAATTACGAAGCCTATACCCTGCTGGATCAAGAAGAGCCTGAACTGGTGCCTGTCTCAAGCATCACCCAAGAACGAATCAATGAATTAAAAGGAATCGACCCGACCTCTGCACCTTCTGGTTTAGAAGGCATTGCCAAGGACAAGAACGTCATTATCATTCAGCTGGAATCGTTTCAGAATTTCCTCATCAATCTCAATATCGGCGGTATGGAAATTACGCCCAACCTGAATGAATTGTTCAAAAATAACGCATACTTCCCGAATTTCTATCAGCAAGTAGGCCAAGGGAACACATCGGATGCCGAATTTGTTGTAAATACGTCTTATTACATCCCTCCTGACGGAGCGGCTGTACAAAGGTATGTTGAACAGGAATTGCCGAGTCTGCCCCGGCTGCTCAAGGAGCATGGATATACGACTACCACATTCCATACGAATGTCGTAGAGTTCTGGAACCGTGGCGAGCTGTACAGCTCTCTCGGATTTGACCGCTACTATGATAAATCCTTCTTCGGCGAAGAAGATACCGTATACTTCGGAGCATCCGACGATGTTCTATATCGCAAAACAGCGGAAGAACTCGAGAAAATGGATCAGGCGGATAACCCGTTTTATGCTCATGTCATCTCGATGACGGCTCATCACCCTTTTACTTTGCCTGAGGAAAAAGTCGGCATCACCCTGCCTGAACGATTCGACAATACTCTGGTTGGTGATTATATCCGTTCACAGAACTATGCAGATCGTGAGCTTGGTAAATTTATTGAGGATTTGAAGAATCGCGGAATCTGGGATAATAGTATTGTCCTGCTGTACGGAGATCACTTGGGACTCCCTACCACCTCACTAAATGAGGAAGATTTAGTATTGCTGGAGGAGGTGCTCGGTCATCCTTATGACTATCCCGACATGATTAATATTCCGTTCATCATTACTTCTTCAGATGATATGCCGGCTGGAGAACAGAAGCAGGTTGGCGGCCAGGCAGACATAATGCCGACACTAGCTGGTCTGCTCGGCATCTCATTAGATGAACATCTGCACTTTGGTCAGGATCTGTTCGTGAATAAAGAATACAACCTGCTTCCGCAGCGTTATTACCTGCCGACCGGTTCATTTGTCAACAGCAGTGAAGTCTTTATCTCTGGAAGTGGGTTTGAGGATGGTTGGCATCACAAGCTGAATGGAACGAACAGCAGTAAATCACAAGCATCCGAGGAAGAATTCTATAATGCATTAGAGCTGATGCATTTATCCAACAGCTACATTCTGCAGCTCCCTCTAAAGGAATAGAAAGTCAAAAAGGCATCTGTCCCCTCCATCTGTATGAGGAAGGATCAGATGCCTTTTTTGATCATGCTCTATAACATATACAACGTATACAGCAAGGTATTACATGTATTGCCAACAGAACATGTTACATATATACAGGCCATACACAAACAGGCTTCGGAGAAGTGATCTGTTTGCCTGTATAGCTCAATTGACCATTGTCCTGGTCTACTTGGAAGAGAACAATATTGTTGCTGTCACGATTCGCTGCAAGCAGCTGATCGCCGGCAGGGGTCAGTGCAAAGTGGCGTGGATGCCCGCCTTCAGTAGAAATATGCTGTACAGTGCTCAGAGTGCCGTCCTCAGAGATCGCATACACCACGATGGTGTCATGACCGCGATTGGATCCGTATAGGAACCGCCCATCCTTGGAAACGGTAATTTCCGCGCAAGTGTTCTCCCCATCAAACCCTTCTTCTGGTAGTGTGGACAGGGTTTGCTGTCCGGTCAATGAACCTTCTTCTGCATCATATGTAAAGAAAGTAACGGTAGAATCCACTTCATTAATCACATATGCAAATTTTGCATTCGGATGGAAGACGAAATGTCGTGGGCCCGCTCCCGCATGCGTGCTCACTTCACGGTGCAGAACCAGCTTGTGTTGTTCACGGTCAATTGTGTAGACGTATATTTTATCTAGTCCAAGATCCTGAACCATAATATACTTCCCATCCGGTGAGAAAAATGCGGAATGCACATGCGGTCGATCCTGACGCTCTGGATGAGCACCCTTGCCTGAATGCTGCTTGGAATCCACCATTTGTCCCACACTTCCATCAACATTTAGCGATACGAGACTTACTGCTCCGCCGTGGTAACTGGAAATGAGCAAATATTGATGTTGCGGGTCCATCTGCACATGACAGGTTGGAGCAATTGCCGATTGGGTCCGGTTCATTAACGTGAGCTCGCCTTGCTCGGGATGAATGGCATAAGCAAGCACTTCCCCAGCCTTGGCTCCCTCTGCCGTAGTCATTTCACCAATGGCATAAACACGCAGATGTTCGGTATCGACATGAAGAAATGTCGGATTCTTCACTCCGGATGTCTCAGATAACAGACGGAGCTCGCCCGCTTGTTCACTTAATGCATATACATGAATACCAGGATCACTTGCTTCTGAATAAGAGCCCGTAAATACGAGAAGTCTAGATTGTGCTGTCATTTTGTATATTTCCTCCTTAATTGCTTGCTATGAGCACCGTTGGCTCTGTTTGTATGGATACGTTCCCAGCTACAGCTCTTGAGATCATACAGGAGCTTTCGGCTTTGTGTGCAATACGAATTGCTTTATCCATATCGTCCTGTGTCGCTGTTGACGTTAAGGTTACGACAGGAGCATGCCTAATCGCTTCGTAGGTAAAGATATTATTGGTCACATCCACTGTCGCCTCAGAGGTCAAAGTAAGGCTCTCAGTTTCCAGAGATGAACGCTCCAGCATAGCCGCCAGGGTAATGAGGTAGCAGGTTGCCGCAGCTCCCAGCAGCATTTCATCCGGATTGGTTCCAACGCCAGGTCCCCCCATTTCCTTCGGGATGGATATCTGTGTCTTCAACTGACCCGCCTCAATGGTACCATCGCTGTTCCTGCCGCCATTCCAGACAGCATTAAGTATAAAGGGATGCTTCATATTGTTAACCTCCAATCCTTCCTATCATACCATAGCCTGTCTATGGAAGAGCAATAACTAGTCTTAACGCATGAACAGCCGGGAAGACTCGAGCGAGTGTCCTTCCCGGCAGATAATAAGCTAATTCCTTTGCAGTAATGTTGTATTACTCCGAATCCACGACAGGGAACCATCCAGGTACATTCATGATCATATTCCACAGTGGATCGGGAATGACCAGTCTTTCCTGGTCCAATTTCGTTAGGTTTACCGCGATGTGCTCTTCGTTGCCTGATTCAATCTTCTCCACCCAGTCCGGTTCAATAATCAGTTCACGTCCAAGCGCGAGCATAGGTACTCCCGTCTTAAGAGCTGCCAAGGCATCATCTGGCGTATGAATCTGCCCAATTCCAATAACCGGCGTTTTGCCGCCTACTCGTTCCAGAATCCACTCCATTCTTGATTTGGAGTCATCTGCCCCTCGTCTTGGCTTCGACCAGAAGTCATTCAAGGATACATGGATATAATCCAAATTCTTCTCTTTGATTGCATCAAGCAAAATAAAGGTTTCCTCCATTGTGAGCCCCGGAGTTTCCGGCTCTTCTGGTGAGAAACGGTATCCTACAATAAACGGAGCTTTGGCATGCTCTTGAACAGCAGCCTGAACGCGGTCTATTACTTCCAGTGGAAAAGTAAGCCGCTGATGTGCATCTCCTCCGAAGCGATCTTCTCTTCGATTGGAATGCGGTGACACAAATTGCTGAATGAGATATCCGTTAGCACCGTGAATTTCCACACCGTCAAATCCTGCAGCAATCGCACGGCGCGTCGCTTCACCAAAATCTTGAATGATGCTCTCGATCTCGGGTTCAGAGAGTTCTCGTGGCATAGGGGAGCCTGGTTGTTCACTCGCTACCGCACTTGGTGCTACAACATCTCCGCCAACAGCATCTGGAGGGCATAAACGACCCCCATGGAAAATTTGCAGCACTGCTTTGGCACCCTGCTCTTTAATGGCACTTGCCAGCTTGGTCAGACTCGGAATAAAGGAATCGTCTGTAGACGAGAATTGGTGGGCGAACCCTTTTCCATTCTCCGTCACATAAGTAACCGCTGTGACTACCATCCCAGCTCCTCCAGAACGGCGAGCATAGTAAGCAAGCTCTGCATCGGATACCGTACCATCTTCATTAGAGGATGAATGTGTCATCGGTGCCATGACGATTTTATTTTTTAGAATAATGCCATTCGGTAAAGTCACTTTCTCAAAAATTGGACTGTATTTTGAATTCATTCTCTCCCACTCCTTTAATCTATATCTTCATTTCGTATAAGTAAGATATTAAGTAAGATATTCACCCATTTAAGAACTTACAAATCCACTAATGAGCTTACCAACTACAAGTATCCTACTGAAACAAGTATAGTAACTTAATTTCACTCTATCAAGTTGCTTCGGTCCTGCGCTGAGATCACATGATCCAGTCTAATGGACTATACCTTCGACATTTTTGCTTAAATTCGGCTATTATTGTACTTTTTATCCCCTTATGAAATCAAAAAACATCAAAAGTCCGACCCGCATTACTATGCAGACCAGACTCCTCGTAATCGTATGTGTGAAATTGACGTTAACGTGTTAACTTTTGACCAACGCTCTTTGCATATCCACTTCCTTGACACATTCAAGTGAATCATGATTATCATTGAAGGCGAGCGGTGTTACAGGATATACATCCATTAAAGTATCTCGAAATGATCTGATCATTGGCAGCATCTGATGCATTTCCGTCATATTCGGATCAAGCCACGCATCGATCTGATCTGGCGTTAGAATGGCCGGCATCCGGGAATCAAACTCACGAATGGTCATGTTCGCATCTGCCATCAGCATCGTACAAGTACGGAGTGGCTGCTTCCTCGTATCCTTCCATACCTCGTACAATCCGGCAATGCCGAACATGGAGCGATCCGGCATAACCACCCGTACCGCATATCTGCGCTTGCCTTCCTGGCGCCAATAATAAAAACCATTGCAAGGGATAACACATCGTCTCTGTTCCACCATCTTGCGGTAAGTAACATTCTCACTAACGGACATTAAGTCGGCATTAACAGCATCCTTGCCCCAAAAAGGAATAAATCCCCAGCGATACTCATCCATGATACGTTCTCCATCCTCATAGAGAATAATCGGAGCATGCTGCGTCGGACTAATGTTGTAACGGTTTTTGTAATAGTACATAACTCGCTGTATCGCAAAGTGATCACGCACCTCATCTAAATCTGCAGCCAGTGAATAACGTTTACACATTCCTGTATTCCCTCCCTGTATTTTCCTATATCATTTGTGACCACAGGGAAATTTATACATGGAATTTGTAGAAAATGATCATTAATTGTACTATCATGTAGAGCTTGATCTACACTCATGAAATTACAGGGCGTGGAAGAATAGGGGTTTCAGGATGAATAGTTCCTAGTGAATAGGATTTGTGGGCAGATATATCAATACATACTGAATAGTAAGGGGCGAAGCGGATTGGATTTATGGATATATTCGATCATTAGCATCATTTATCTCATCCTTGTCTTCTGGATGGCGATCGATCTATCACGAATGAAGGGATGGTTTCAATATCCCGTATTCCTACTTCTTGTCGCACTGAGTCTAACTTACGATAACGGAATCATTGCAGCCGGGGAGACGATTGGGGAAGGCAAGCTGTTAGTGACGCTGAGCAGTCTTCGTTTTTGGCTGCATGCTTTTGTTACGCCTACACTTGTCCTTGTCGGATATGATATTCTGAAGTACTCGGGCGCAAGATGGGGGCAGCATAGAGCTGCACAAATCGCAGCGTGGCTGACCACCGCCGGTCTCATTGTTTATCAGATCGTAACCTCCACCTTATACGAGATGCAGCATCTTACTTCTACATACGAGTACGGAGTTCTGCGATACACCGCAGAGGGTCAGACCGGTCCGCCCATTATGGTTATCATTGTAGGCATCATACTGCTGGTCATAGGTATCATCGTCCTCATGAGACAAAAATGGGCTTGGCTTCTTGTTGGAACGGGCCTGTTGTTTATCGGGCAGCTGATCCCTATACCTATTGAAAGCTCGGGGGCAACCAACATTTTTGAGTTGATTCTGATTCTGTCCATTTGGCTAACCATTCGGCATCAGAATCAAAAATAGTTTATGTTATGAAATATTCAGCGAGTGAATCGTGATCTGTTGATGGCTAAAAACAAAAAATGCACACCAAAAAACTCTAAATCTGCATGAAGCAGACTTAGAGTTTGTTATCAGGGTTTTGCATAATTCGATTTTTACAAAATCCTCAGACACAAGCTCATAATGACTAGAGTGTCCATATTCGTTTCGTCAGAACAGGAACGTTGCACTTGTCTCCCCATTCATGAATCGTTTCAAACACGTCATCAGCATCCGCACTCTCCGTTACCCGGTAAACATTCATGACAGGTACAATCCAGCGTCCCTTTGGTTTAATTGCGATGGTTGGACCGTAGGCTTCCTCAATAATAATGGATTTGATATCCTCAGGGTTATAAGTACGATCACCGATCTGCAGAGAATTGTTAACGAGCTTAAATAATTTTGGCTTCTTGGACAGCTGTATAACCAAGATTATAATTTCAAAAGCAAAAACTGCACTATACAGAATGAACGGGATACTAACCAATTCTCGATACTGTGACAGATTAAGCAGGCCCATGAAGAGCGTTGCCGCTCCAAATATTACTAAAGTGCGGACTCTTTTTCTATGGCTAACCACGAACTCTGGTTTATAATTGAACAACTCCATACCCTCTCTTCACCGGAATCTGATGTTTCTCAGCCATAGCCTTGATCTCTTTCATCATCATATCCTCCTGCTTCTGATCTTGAAATTTGACACGCATATATAGGGGTGTTTTCTTCTTATTAAATAACTGCAATCCAACACATGGCTTAAAGTAACCCTTAATAATTATGAACTGAATCTCAGAAGCAGTGAACGTATGTGGGCCGACTCGATAGGAATCAGGAAGCACTTCTAACTCGACTGGCTTTCATAGCTTGTATTTAATGAGATACCATCCCAAAACGATGAGGTAGTACAAACCTAACAATATGTATACATAGTAGATCCAAAATATTTCTGATTCTCTACGGAAGCTAAAAACGAAGAGTCCGATTTAGAATGTTATAAATATATGAATGCCCGTAATAGCTGATGCTTCCTTAGACCGATTGACCATGTGGATCTTGCCTGATTCCATAAATTTCAGCCCTCCTTCATTTGTCAATTGAACCGTCTGAAGACATCATGAATGATAGATTCCATAATATTACATTCCCGCTCTATATCGTAACTGGGTCGCCACTATAGAGTTAATGTACATAAAAAAGAACACCTTGAACTGGTGTCCATCATCCTAATTTACAACCATATCTTCGGGCTTTATTTCAGAAATTTTCTGAACCCTTCCACGTGCTCCTCACGATAGCCCATTGACTCGTACATTCGGTGAGCTTCGACTCTTTGACCACCAGATACGAGAATAATATAAATGCAGCCCTGCTGTCTTGCAATGACTTCGATTTCACTCATCAGCTTTCGGCCGATGCCTTGTCTACGAATCCTGGAGGAAACAACGACATTTTCGATGACCATGAAAGGCTCGCATTCCCCGATCAGATCTTTACACAGGATTCCCATTACAGACCCCGCCAGCTCATTCTCATAAAAAGCACCCAGTACATAATAGCTCTTATCTTCTAACAGCGTTTGATAGGTCTCTTCCATTTTCGTCAGATTCGTGCTGACCCCGACTAGTTCTTCATACAACCCTGCCAGCTGCGGCAGATGCTTCATTTGGATTCGCTCAATATTGACCATGTTAATTCCCTCTCTCTAATCATATACCGTTTCGAATTTCTTTTTTAGAAAATACTGTTTGATTTCCCCGGGAAATAAATTGTTGATTGCATACACTTCATATCCATTCTTCTCATAGAACAAGGGAGCTTGATAAGAAAAAGTTGACGTATGTGCAAATAAGCAGCCAACTTCCCTTCCTCTGCGCTCTGCTTCGCATAGCATCTGATGTCCTAACCCTTTGCTCCGATAGGCTTCAGCAATCCAAAACACATCAATGTATAGACCGTATAGCCATGTCTCACAGAATATTCCCCCGACAACTTCTTTCGCTTCGTTCTTCAAATAGAGATGAATGCTGTCACCAGGCTCTTTCAGCAATCCATCAGTTGCCCGCATATTATATCCATGCAGCTTACGGCAAATGTCTTCATAGTCCGAAGCCGCTTCTCTGTCTGTAGATAAACACATATTATCCAAATAAATATCTGCCATCAGCACTGACCCTCTCTGATTGAATCAATTTCATAAACCGGAATTGATCAGATCTAAGTTTTTATTTCTCGGGTAATCGCAAAATTAGCATAAGTTTGACAAATACTTGTCTGTTTTTTGTCAAAAGCTATGGCTTACTGTAGATTGATTGGCATATTCGTCTGCTTACAAGTCTCTATTTCCCGCTCAATGATGCCAGTCTTTGAAATCGCATGCTTCAACTGTCGACTTCATATCCTACACTAATGTATCATATTCGCTCTTTAGGATACTCATGTAGATGATATCGCTGTATTTTCCATCCCGATAGATCTTTTGCCTCGCTCGTCCTTCTTCTACAAAGCCACACTTCTTATAGCAATGGATGGCCGTATGATTGAAATCATACACTTGGAGCTCTAACCGATTTAAATTCATGTCATTAAATACTAGATTTTGCAGTAAACGGATCGCCTCAGAACCGAACCCTCGTCCATGTTCTTTCTTCGAACCAATCACAATTGCAAGCGAGCCCGTCCGGTTCTTCCAACCGATATTCAGAACATCGATCTGACCGATATATTCGAGCGTATCCTTATGTGCAATGACAAAGCTCTTGTGAGTATCTGACTTCCCTTCCATCATCATATGTATGAAGTCTTCTGTCTTTTTTATACTTTGCGGATACATAAATATATCGCTTAAAGTAGAGGTAATATCTGAATCGTTAACCCAGTCCCGGATTGCAGGTAAATCCTCCATTCGATATTCCCTTAGTACAATTCGTTCGCCTATAATGTGTCCCATCGCTAACACCTCTTCTGTATTCTATTTAGATAGTTTATATGATGAAGGATGATCTCGTCGATGCGTATAACGGTTATTGTCCTAAAAAAAGATGACTTCGGAATATCCAAAGTCATCTTCGTTCATCCCCATACAGCTACAGCTTCCTGGATGTCAGCTTGGCTTGAGTAAACAAGAGTAAGTAATCGTATCCTCCAGCCTTGGAATCCGTTCCCGACATATTGAAACCGCCGAAAGGATGAGCTCCAACCAGAGCCCCAGTACACTTCCGGTTTATATACAGGTTCCCGCAGTGCATCGTCTCCAGCGCTTCCTCTATGCGTTTCTGATCTGAGGAAAAATAGGAACCCGTCAATCCAAACTCTGTATCATTATATATATGAATCGCTTCTTTATAATCCGCTGCCTTGCAAATGGCAAGAACAGGACCAAAAATTTCTTCCTTCATAATTCTCGCATCTGGATTCACATCCGCGAATACCGTAGGCTCAATATAGTAACCATTACCTACCGCTGGACTTCCGCCGGTTAATAATGTCCCTTCTGCCTTGCCAATTTCAATGTAGCCTAGAATCTTATCATAGGAGCCCTTATCAATGACCGGACCTGCTGGATAATTCAGCTCAGGTGATCCGACAACTAGTTTCTCAGTCAGCTCTTTAACCTTCTCCACAACTTCATCATATACAGCTTCGACAATGATTGCTCTCGATCCCGCTGAACACTTCTGTCCCTGGAAACCAAAGGCGGAAGCCACGATGGCCTGTGCCGCTGCATCGAGACCCGCTGTCTCATCTACTACGATTCCATCCTTGCCGCCCATTTCGGCAATAAGCCGTTTAATCCATATTTGGCCTTCCGACGTATTCGCTGCCAGCTTGCTAATATGAAGTCCAACTTCCTTGGAGCCGGTAAAGCTGATAAATCGGGTCTTCGGATGAGAGGTCAGGTAGTCTCCAACTTCCGCTCCGCTCCCAGGTATGAAATTGATAACACCCGCTGGAAGACCGACCTCTTCCATCAATGCAACAAATTTATGAGCTATTACAGGTGTCGTTGAGGCCGGCTTCAGTAACACCGTGTTCCCGGACACAACCGCTGCCGTTGTCATGCCTACACATATAGCCAGTGGGAAATTCCATGGAGGTATAACAACACCAACGCCAAGCGGGATATAAGTTAAACGATTGTCCTCACCCTGCACCTTGGTCAAGGGCTGTGTTTCATTAATTTGTTCCAAACGCAGCATTTCCCGAGCATAAAATTCAATAAAATCAATAGCTTCCGCCGTATCTGCATCGGCCTCGGCATAGTTTTTTCCGGATTCAAGAATCATGAGTGCGGAGAATTCATGCTTGCGTTCCCGCATGAGCGCAGCCGCTTTGAATAAATATTCCGCTCTTTCGCTTGCAGATACCTTCTTCCATGTCTCGAAGGTGTTTACCGCGATATGCATCGCTTCTTCTGCCAATGCTTGGTTCGCTTTGCTTACATATCCGATGACCTCATCAAGGTTACCCGGATTAACCGAGGTAATCACATCTTCGGTAAAGACCTTTCTCTCACCGATATGAAGGGGAATGTTCTGACCGAGTTCAGACTTCACTTTGCTAATCGCTTTCTCCATCGCTTGCTTGTTCTCTTCCAAACCGAAATTTACGAAAGGCTCATTGACAAAAGGACTGATATTCGCTGTCTTATTCACGTAACAATTCTCCTCTCAATTTAAAACATTTATGTTATTTATTAGAACTGTATATATTTGGATTATACAGTCAGTTCAATAATTTGTACACATTAAACACTAAATTTGTTTAATGTGTACAAATTTATACAAGCTAAATCATTAGCCGTTACGTTTCAAGCTCTGTATTTTTCTTCTCACGCGTTGCACTTACTGCGATTAGTGAGATTACACCTGTAAGAATAATGTAGAGAGCAACAGGTACCCATGAATTGTTAAACTCACTAAGGAGCCACGTGGCAATGAGCGGAGCTGTTCCGCCCGCTACAGCTGCACCAATCTGATACCCAAGACTTACACCTGTATAGCGCACTTTTGTGCTGAATATTTCGGAAAACATAGTGCCGAGCACTGCAGTAACCGGAACCCAAATGATTCCAAGACCTAGAACCGTCGCCAGAATCATCAAGAATATGGAGCCTTGGGACAACAGTAAGAAGTACGGGAATGCGTATAGAATAATGGCTACTGTACCGCCTATAAAAATTGGTTTTCTACCTACTTTGTCAGACAGCTTCCCTGCAAGCGGAATTAAGGCTGTTGCCACAAGTGCTGCAAGCAGTACAGCATTCAGTACTGGTGAACGTTCATAACCAAGATATGTCGTACAATAGGCAACGACGAAAGTCCCGAAGATATAGAAGGGGCCAGTTTCAACGACCTTTGCACCTACGGCGATCAGAACAGACTTCCAGTGATAACGCAGCGTATCAACGATAGGTACACGTGAAGTTTCACCTGTTTTTTGTGATTCTTTAAATGCCGGTGTCTCATCGAGACCATTCCGAATCCATAGACCGATAAATACAAGCACAGCACTCATAATAAACGGAACACGCCAGCCCCAGGACATAAATGCATCATCCGGAAGCAAACTCATCACAGACAGCGCCAAAGTCCCGAGCACCATTCCAATCGTTACGCCCATTTGAGGAATACTCCCATAGAACCCGCGATTGTTTTTACCAGAGTATTCAACTGCGAGCAAAAGGGCTCCGCCCCATTCACCACCGATACCAAGCCCTTGAATACATCGCATCAATATGAGTAGAATAGGTGCCCACACGCCAATTGCATTGTAGTCAGGCAAACAACCGATCAGGACAGTCGATCCTCCCATAAGGGAAAGTGTCATGACCAGTGTCTTTTTTCGTCCAACCTTGTCCCCAATATGACTGAATATGATACCGCCGAGTGGCCGAATAAAGAAGGGAAGAGCAAATGTAAGATACGACAGCAGCAAGCTGACGACAGCATCATCTGACGGGAAGAACAGCTTGCTAAATACAAGTGAAGCGGCTGTACCATACAAGAAATAATCAAACCATTCAATAGAACTGCCGATTAGACTTGCAATCAGTGCTTTGGTGGATGTTTTCTTTGCTATTCCTAGATTTGTTCCTGAAGGCTGCGTTTGTACATTCGCCATAGAGATATTCCCCCATTCATATAATTGAACAACCAATATGTCTAACTCTGGACATAATTTCATGTGAGACAGCTTTATTTTCTAGGATCAGGTTGAAATTATAGCTATTTCCATGTTAAATTTATACTAAATTACACAATGTGAGAGGTTATTATGTTCAATAATGAACAAATTAAGATTAACAGCCAATATATCGCACTAAATTCTGACCAAGCGGTTAGTTTAATGATCCAGCACCTCAGGGATTCCAGTACAGTTCATATAGCCTGGAACAACCAACATTACTTGTTTATTCCAAGCGACTTGAACAGTTGGTTAGACAAGGACGGCATCATTAGAGATGCACTCGCTCATTGGTCACCTTCTCCAACTGTCAATTACGAGGATCGACGTTTCTCCAGGGGAGATTGGGTCAGCGAGCTGCCTGAAGACCTATGTCGCCCTATTGTATTCGTCAACAATTCGGATCAAATCGCGGGATTCCTTTCCCCCTTTACTCTGTTAAAGCAAGTAGCTGCACAAAAGCGGATAGCCGAATCCTATCTGAGTACTTTGCTAGACACCGTGACCGATGCAGTTACGGCTGTTGACCGAAAGGGGACCGTAATTTGCTGGAATGAAGCAGCTGTGAATGTGTACGACATTCCCTTCGAGCGAATTATGGGCAGGACGATCGGTGAACACTTTGATCCCGAATCACTAATGCTGCTGCGGAGTATTGACGAAGGCCGCATTATACGCAATATGTACCATAAATCACGTGAAGGAACTCATGTGCTTATTAATGCCTCACCTGTTACGGATACGAATGGACATATTATCGGAGGTCTTGCTACCGAACAAGATATTACCCATCTGGTGAAGCTGAATGAAGAGCTCACATCCGTTCAGGCCAGCATACTGGATAACCTTCCCCGCAAGGATGATCCCTTCAGCCATATCGATGGTCAGAGTAACAGCATAAGCAAGGTCGTTCGAATAGGAAAAAAGGTAGCCGAATCCGATACACCTGTCATTCTGTATGGCGAGTCAGGCGTTGGAAAGGAACAGCTGGCAAAAGTCATTCATCTGGCCAGTTCACGCGCAGAGGAACCATTCCTGTCCATTAATTGCAGTGCAGTACCTGTCGGCCTGCTGGAGAGCGAACTGTTTGGCTTTGAGGGCGGTACCTTCTCGGGTAATAGTCATCATGAGCCTGGCAAGCTTGAGCTGGCCGCTGGAGGCACCCTGCTATTGAATGAGATCGACAAGCTCCCTATGGATGTCCAGGATAAACTGTATCATGCCTTGAAGAACCAATCTTTTCGGAGGTATGGCGGACATACCGAAATTCCGCTGAATACACGCATTATCGGAGCAACGAAGCATAATTTGGAGGAGCTTGCTTCGAGCCAGCATTTCAGTTCCGAGCTATATTACACGCTCAGTATTGTCTCGATCTCCGTTCCTCCACTTCGTGACAGAATAGAGGATATCTCAATCCTCAGTAAGATGTACTTACGTGAATTCGCGGTACAATATCAAAAACCGATTGCTGTTCTTACTCCTGAAGTGCTGCTTGCCTTCTCGAAATATGAGTGGCCGGGAAATATTGCAGAGCTCAGGGCCGTTCTTGAACGCAGTGTCATTCTGGGTGAAGGGGATCAAATTAAGCTGGAGCATCTCCCCGATTCATTTCAAGATCATTTTGCGACTATAAATGAAGGAGATCAAGGCCTGCCAGGCAATATTTATTACGAAAACCGCCTGAAAGCAAGAGTGACTGAAGCAGAAGAGAAAGCAGTTATTGAAGAGGCATTACAGAAAGCCTCAGGTAATAAGAGTATTACAGCTAAACTGCTTGGTATTTCACGAGGAACGTTATATAACAAAATGAAGAAACACAATCTAGAATAATAATCACATTAACTATGGGGCAGTCCGATATTTGTTGATCGGGGCTGTCCTATTATCATTCATTCATTTCAATGGATCTATTTAAAGAAATTTTTGAGAACAAACCACACATTTGCGGGCCGCTCCGCCAATCTTCTCATATTGTATCCAAACCAGTCACGTCCATAAGGAACATAAACACGAACCTTATATCCTTCCTTGACTAAACGCTTCTGCAAGTCCTCAGCAATCCCGTATAACATCTGGAACTCAAACTGGTCTCGGCCATAGCCCTTCTGTCTTGCTTCATCTTTCACATATTGAATAATGGCTTCATCATGTGTCGCGACAGCGGTATAATTCCCGTTCTCAAGATGCTGGGAAATCAGCTTCTTATAATTCTCGTCCACATCCTTCTTGTCAGGAAATGCCACCTTGGACGACTCCTTATAAGCGCCCTTCACCAGTCTCAGATTGGCATTGCATTGATTCAGCTCCGCTACATCTTGTTCCGTTCGATAGAGATAAGCCTGCAGCACAATCCCAACATTATCGAAGCTCTTGCGAAGCTCACGATAAATGTCAATAGACACTTCACAGTGGGCGTAATCCTCCATGTCGATCCGAACGAAATTGTTATAACGACGCGCACACTCCAGAATCTGCACCATGTTATCCACACACAGCTGCTTGTCAATATCCAGCCCAAGTGAAGTCATCTTCAATGACAGGTTAGACTTAATTCCGCTGTCTGCAATCGCCTCCAGTGTCTCAATGCACATCCTAGTCGATTCCAGCGCTTCTTCTCTCGTCGATATGAATTCCCCTAGATGATCCAGCGTAGCGACTCGTCCATCACGATTCAAGATATTAACGGACTTAACCGCTTCATCAATTGTAATCCCAGCGACAAATCGGCTCGCGCCAAATCTCAGACCATACTTCTTCGCCATCTGATTGGCAGTCGTATTCTTGGCCAAGGCCTGAAAGAAATTTCTAAGCACGACTTCCATCCCACCAACTCCTTTCTAACCATATAATGGATTAATCTTCTATCATTCTACATAATTGAATAAAAATTGTACATAGAAATGTTTATATTTAAACAAAAATTGTTTTAAATCTCACTGTATTGAAAATTGTGTTCAAAATTGGACATTTTCGAAAGAAAAAGCCGACTCTGAAATTTTTCAATTCAGAGTCGGCTTAACCTATAGTCAGATTACGATAAATTCGTTCTGTATTTTTGTCTGTTAACGTTAACTTCCGTAAGCTTGATTAATTATACTTTCAAAGGCTTCTTCCACAGTCCTAAGATCAATCCGGATATCACTGCACCAATGGCAACTGCAAGCAAGAACATGAGAGCATTGCTCGCAAGCGCAGCTACGAAGATTCCTCCATGGGGAGCTGGCAGGTTAATCGCCCACAATTGAGTAAGGCCTCCAGCGACAGCCGATCCAACAATGCATGAGGTCAGAACCCGGAGTGGATCAGCGGCTGCAAATGGAATGGCACCTTCTGTAATGAAGGATAATCCCAGCACATAATTCGTAATACCGGATTTGCGCTCCTCTTCCGTAAATTTGTTCTTGAAGAATGTCGTTGCTAACGCAATTGCCAGTGGAGGGACCATACCTCCTGCCATGACAGCTGCCATCATCAGCCCATTTTCATTTCCGCTCGACGTAAATACACCAATCGCAAAAGTGTATGCAGCCTTGTTAAAGGGTCCACCCATATCAATAGACATCATGCCGCCAAGAATAATTCCGAGCAGAACCATGTTCCCTGTACCCAGATTGTTAAGTACATCAATTAATCCCGTGTTAATCCAGCTGAAGATGGGGGACAAAATATAAAACATGAGTGATCCGGTAATTAGCAGTCCGAACACGGGATACAACAGAATAGCTTTTAATCCGTCAATCGCTTTTGGCAAATGCTTAAATACCCGCCGAAGTCCAATAACAGTGTAACCTGCTAGAAATCCGGCTGCAAGTCCGCCGAGGAATCCCGCATTGGCATTGACAGCCATCAAACCACCCACCATACCAGGCATAAGCGCTGGACGATCCGCAATACTCATCGCAATGAATCCCGCCAATATAGGAATCAGAAAATGAAACGCGCCTTCTCCGCCGCCTATCGTTTGTAGCAGCTGGAAGATCGGATGATCCTCTCCTGCCACCTGTTCAATGAGGAACGAAATGGCGAGGAGAATTCCGCCGCCGACAACAAACGGAAGCATATGAGATATACCGTTCATTAAGTTCTTATACAAGGTACTGCCGACACTTTTCTTCTCACTGGCAGCAGGTGAGACCGCTCCTCCTTCTGCTTGGTATATCGGAGCATCGCCTTTTACGGCTTTGGATATAAGCTCTTCCGACTTACGAATGCCATCACTGACAGGGCGCTGCAATACAGGCTTACCTGCAAACCGGGCCATCTCGACATTTTTATCTGCCGCAACGATAATCCCCTTTGCCCGGCGAATCTCATCCTCGGTCAAGACATTGTTCGCACCTTCCGATCCGTTCGTTTCCACCCGGATTTGAACGCCCATTTCCTGAGCCTTCTTCTTGAGGGCGTCTTCCGCCATGAAGGTATGTGCAATTCCCGTAGGACAAGCAGTTACCGCAACAACGAAAGGAATTTCATCAGACTTCTCGGCTGAATTATCGATGAGTGTTGTCGATGAGGTTGATGAGTCCGTCTTATGCTCCGACTTCTCTGACCCTTCCGCTTCCTCTGCTTGCTTCTCATCAAACAGGGCTGTCACCTCATTCGGAGTCTTCGTTTGCAGCAGCCGTTCAATGAAAACGTTGTCAATCAATAGCCGAGAAAGGGCAGCCAGTGTACGAAGATGCGTACTTCCCGCTCCTTCCGGTGCTGCAATCATAAAGAACACATGTGCAGGTTCACCGTCTAATGACTCAAAATCCACGCCGGCTTCGCTTTTCGCAAAAACGACCGTTGGCTCGTTCACTGCCGTTGTTTTCGCATGAGGCATCGCGATTCCTCCGCCGATTCCTGTGCTGGATTCAGCCTCGCGTTTATAGATCATCTCTTTGAATAAGACAGGATCATTGATACGCCCGCTGCGAGCGAGACGATCTATCAATTCATTGATCGCGCCATCCTTGGAAGTGGATTTCAAATTCATAATCATTGCTTCTTCAATCATCAAATCCGTAATTCTCATGTCTAACAACTCCCCTGAATAATAAGGCGTGCGTTAACACGCCTATTAGGTGTTACATTTTATTATTTATAATTTGGTGATTTGGACCTCAGGAATCAATTTGTCAATTTCTTTACGCTGAGCAAGATCGTCTGAAAATGCTGTTGCACTGCCTGAAGCTACACCTGCACGAAATGCTTCCAGCGGGTCTTTTGTTTGAGTAAGCGTTCCTACAAAGCCAGCAATCATTGAATCTCCAGCTCCGACTGAATTTCTTACGGTACCCGCAGGAACAGTGGCATGGTATACGGCCTCATTCGTAATTAACAAGGCTCCTTCACCAGCCATAGAGATGATCACGTGCTGTGCACCCTCATCCAGCAGTTTTCGTCCATAGGTTATGAGATCGTCTTGTGATTCAATGATGACTCCAAACATATCAGCCAATTCGTGATGATTCGGTTTCACCAGCAGCGGTTTATAGTGTAAGGCTTTGAGCAATGCCTCACCTGTCGTATCTATGACAAATTCTGCTCCTGCCTTCTGGCAAGCTTTGATCAGACGAAGATAGAAATCACCGCCAAGTGAAGGAGGAATACTGCCTGACAGCACCAGAATATCCCCTTCTGCAAGCTGATCAAGCTTCTGAAGCAGAGCAGCTGCTTCGTCCTCTGTCACGACAGGACCCATTCCGTTAATGTCGGTTTCCTGATCATGCTTCAATTTGACATTAATTCGAGTATCATCCTGAATATGAACAAAATCCGATTTGATTCCTTCCTGATCTAAAAATGCGTCAATAAAATTCCCTGTAAATCCGCCGATAAAACCGAGCGCTACGTGTTCTGCATTCAGCTGCTCAAGCACCCTGGATACATTGATCCCTTTGCCGCCAGGGAGCTTTAAATCCCGTTTCATTCGGTTCAAGCTGCCAAGCTCCAGTTGTTCGACTTCCACGATGTAATCGATGGATGGATTAAGTGTTACCGTATATATCATGTTAATCCCTCAATTGCTTTAAATTTCGGTCCAAGCCATTTCCTATATTCGCCAGGCACCCTGTCTGTTATTAACGTCGCTTCTTCCAGATTAAACAGCTTGGCAAAAGCAATTTCTCCAAACTTGCTGGAATCTGCTAAGACATAGGTCTGACCTGATAACTGATGAGCCCTGCGTTTAATCAGCGCCTCTTCCGGATCCGGTGTGGTATAGCCCATGGCCATATCCATTCCATTCGTTCCAAGGAAGCTCTTGTCGAATCGGAAATTATCCATATTTTGAAGCGCTATGCTGCCAATTACTGCTTTCGTATGCGGTTTCATCATTCCACCGAGCAAATAACTCCGTATCTTTTTGCTAACCAGCGCTTCTACGTGGGAGAGTCCATTGGTAACGACCGTTATATCCTGTGCTTCAATATAAGGAATCATGGCAAGCGTGGTCGTTCCCGCATCTAGATAAATGCATTCTCTATCATGGAGCTGTTTGGCTGCTAAGATGGCTAATTTTGTTTTCTCTTGAACGTTTTTGAACGTTTTCTCATCCATGCCAAGCTCGGTACTCTTATGACTTACGAGTGAAGCTCCCCCATGCACTCTTTTGAGAAGGTGCTTCGCCTCCAAATCCACCAAGTCTCTTCGAATTGTTGATTCGGAAGCATGGAGTAACTCCATCAGCTCCTGAAGTTTAACAACCCCACGCTGCTGTAAGCGTTCTAAAATAATTCGATATCGTTCTTCTGTCAGCATTCATCTTCCTCCTGACTGATTCTATAGTACCACATATCTAAATAAAAACAATCATTTTCTATCAAAAACATTCAAATATCGTCAATACAATGATTCCAAACATCAAAAAGGCTCCAAGCAGGCTTGCCTTCATGCAAGAACTCCCGCCAGAGCCAGGTCACTTGTTTAATCTATAATTGCCATTGTCATTACAGAGATTAGCATGTGTTCTGTCCATGACTATTATTCACCCAAACGACATTGAATAGATTCACGTTGTTTCTTCGTCAAGCTCTTGAATACCAAATCATAGGAATGATCGATCATCGGCCGAATATCCTCGGCGCCAAGGTCCTGATCCAGATATACCGTGTTCCAGTGCTTTTTGTTCAGATGATAGCCCGGGACGACCGCCCGATGCTGTTCACGCAAATTCACGGCAATCACCGGATCGCATTTAAGCGATATGCTCAGTGGTTCCTTATCTTTGTTCAAGGAAATCAGGGCAAACATTTTCCCCTCGATTTTAGCGACAAGTGTATCCGCCCCGAACGGATAATCTTCCTTCGCAGTCTTTTTGGCTAAGCAATAGGAAATGATCGAATTCACTTCTAAACTCTCTCCTTAGTACGTATTCAGATATAATATGTAATTCATCATTGTCGTTGCAAATCACCTGGCATTTTACTCATAAGGCCTTATTCTGCCTCACCCAGCTTATTCCCCACAAGCGCTCCACCTGAACAAGCCGATTGCCTTCAAACTCTAACAGATAGATGTCGGGCTTCGAGGTTCCTGCCCAGAATTCATACCCATACTGTGAATCATAATAATTCATGATTGCCACCATAATATTACCATGTGTACCTAGGACAATGCTCTTCTCGGAATATTCCTCTAGTATTTGTTCAATGATGGGAATGGCGCGCTGCTGTGTCTGACGCGTCGATTCTCCTCCTTCGAGCGCATAATCCAAATCTTCAAACGAAGTTTGAATGGCTCTCTCCAGTACTTCCCATTCTGCTCTGTAATCAAGCCCTTCAATCCGTCTTTCTTTAAGTTCCTCATGCAGCGCAACCTCTAGTCCTTTGGACTTCGCAGTAGGCTTAACTGTATCAACGGCGCGAGTATAAGGGCTGGATATAACCAGGTTCACAGGTATGGAAGCAAATATTTCTGCCAGCTCCTGTGCATGGGCAGCCCCTTTGTCAGACAAGCCTCTTGTGCGTTCTTCTCCATATATAAACGGAGATTCCGCATGTCTTACCATATATAATCTCGTTCTGCCTGCCGTCACTTATAGTAATCCCCCTTCATAAGATATACGCTCTGCAGATAGCTTGTCTGTCAAATACTGAACTGTCATCTTAATGATCTGAGTGCCGATCCCCCTGTTCCAATATTCAGGCTCTCCAATAAATTGATCTCTTCCCTCATAGTACTCCAGGACAACAGGATCAGACAGCCATTTCAGGAGCAAACCCTTGTCTTCCGGAGCAAGCCTCCTTAAGCTCACTCCATCACTTTCGCATAGGTGCATGTAAGACCTCCTATACTTCTCCCCAGAAGACTTGTGTCGTATATTCGAAGTACACACGTCCTTCCTGTTGATAGGAATCAAACAGCTCTAATAGCGCGTTCATCATTGGCTCATAATTGGGGTGGCCCGGCGGTGGACTGTATGAAGAAGACTTAAGTCTTCCGCTTAATCCTTCATAGTCAAAGATTTGGCGATTGGGAAATTCCTCCTCATGAAGCTGTCCATTCTTATAAAATGAACGCAGCATGTCCGAAGTAATATTGGTATGCTTGACCTCATTGTAGTCCGTTCCATAGGTGTGAAGCAGCTCATCATATTTGACCAGGAAAGGCGTACCCTCGGTAAGTCTCGAATTCCATATCAGGACCACTTTCCCTTCCGGCTTCAGAATACGCTTGAACTCCTCTTTTGCCAAGTTCTGATCAAACCAATGAAAGGACTGGGCGCAAACAATATAGTCAACCGACTGATCTTGCAGGCCCGTCTCTTCAGCAGGGCTTGACTGCACTCTGAATTGAGCATTGCCAGACAGCCTGGATTCAGCTGCCAGCCGCATTTCCATATTCGGTTCAACCGCAATCACTGTACTCCCTCTAGCCAGCAGCAGCTCCGACATAATCCCTGTCCCTGCACCGATATCCGCAATGGTGCTTGCCGGGTTCATGCCTATCGTTCCATACATGTAATCGATGGCTTCTACCGGATAACTTGGACGATATTTCACATAAGTATCGACCCGATCCGAGAAACGTTCTTTACTGTTCATTTGATCAGCCACTTCCCTTCCTATTATCAAACAACCTCTTATGCTGGAGTAAGCTCTATTATACCTTCCATAATTGGAAGATGATAGATTGCTGCAGCATCAGACCATTTTTGCCATAAACAATTCATCTACGTACTGTCCATCCACGAACAATGAATGGTGTTTCTTGCCCTCGATTTCAAATCCCATCTTCTGATACAAGCCTACCGCAGCTTCATTATGAGCCATTACAGTCAGCTCGATCCGGTGAATCCTGTGCAGCCTGCACCATTCCTCCATCGCCTGAAACAGCTTCGTGCCGACACCTTGGCCGGTATAATGCTGTAAGATGCCAATGACAATGTATACGACGTGCTTCTTGCGCTGCAGTTCAGAGCCAATGATGCCAAGCTGTCCAATCACACTGCCTTCTTCATTCACTGCCAGAAGCATTGTAGAGTGACCTGAATCCAGCATACCCTTTATACGCTTGGTCTGGGTTTCCAACGCAGCAAGTCTTTCACCCGGCTCATACAGCATGAACTTCGTCTCCCGGTCCAGCTCCTGATTCAGCTTGAGCAGCTGTTCTGCATCTTGTACCTGTACCTCTCTAATCTCCATATGTAGTCCTCCCACTATTCTTCCCTTATCTAGAGATAAAACAAAAAAGACCGTAACCTAAACTGCTAATACGGTCCTGACGAGTATGTAATTCAATTCTATCACTTAGGGGCAGTATATCCCAATTCTTTAACAAAATAGAGCAGCAAATCATCATTCACCTGCACCTGATCACCAACAGCAACTTCCCGATTATGATTCATCAGACCATTCCCATCAGGAATATAACCTCTCTTGCAATAAATACGCTGGGCAGCTCCAAAATCCTTATAGAGCCCCATGCCGATCCCAATGCTGTCATAGGAGTTATAGGCAGCAATACTTTCAAACTCTTCGATCAGCTGATTGCCGATCCCTCTTCTCCGGAATTCAGGAAAAATGTTCACATCATTAATTTCAGGTATACCTTGTGCTCTGAAATACAAATAATCCGATTCAAACTTCAAATGTGCACAGCCAGCAAGGATTTGCTCGTCCAGATACACAAGAAGTGTGACCCTAAGGCCAATTTTATTCTCATGCAGACATTGTTCATAGAATGAGTCAGTACGTACGATTTTGTGGCGCTCAAAAGCTTCTTTCCATTGTTCGAGTGTTTCCTCTGAATCCAGTCTCTCAAGAATCATCGACATAATCAACCTCACAATCAGAATTTAAAGCTTTACGATGTCATTATTATTGATTATATGCCTTTTTTAATAGGGTTACTATACTAAAAAAACAAACGATAGCGAATCGCTACCGTTTGCTTAATATGTTACGTAAACTCTAGCGTTAATTCGTGTATGCCCGTATTTCTAAAGGATAACGTGAACTCCAGTAATTTCTTACCCACTTGCGAATCAGCTTGCCTGCTTCTTCAGGGGAGTAGGCAGTCGTATCGATCGTCGATATTGGAGGGCTGAATGTGAAATTCTCGCTGTGGAGCAGCCGATGTGCCAGTCTTGTATTGCTCCATATCATTTCCTGAGTCGCTCCTCGATCCCTAAGTCTATGTTCTCTTATTTCATCATTGCAATGCAGATTCATAAAATACACCTGGCTAAATAGCTCTCTGCAGCCGCTCTCTATTACATCCTCCGGAGTCAAGGTACCCACAAGCACCGTGCCACGATTATTCATTGAAATTTGATAAGCCATATGCAGCACAGGTCCTAATGACAAAGAAGAATCCAGGCTCTCCTCTGGATGCATGTCAAGAATAACAAACTCAGGAAGTAAACTTCGCAGATAAGGAACAACCGATGATTTTCCAACACAGCTTGCGCCTGTTACGATAAATAAGGGTGTCTTAGGCATATATCGCATCTCCTCTACTTTGAAATGAAACCGTTTGCTAAAATAATGAGAGGGCTTTCAAAAAACCTATACCTAAGGTTAACATATTTAGAGCTAGGATTGAAACGGGAAAGTTCATCAATTTGTAATGAAAATACTCTTTTTATCCATGGTTTTGTGATTTTTCTCGCTGTTTATACCGTATAGAGATATTTTTAATACTCATTTTTCCAATCCGGCAGTTCATCCAGCGTAATGACATATGGACTGTTATATACCTTCGTCAAATGCTGTGTACTATTCTGCACACCATCTCTAATGAACTCCCCGGACCAAGTAACAAACCAGCTCCAGTCTGCATGATATGCCTGCAGCAGATCCGGATCGGGAATAGGCCCATTTTCAGTCAGAGCAATGATCTTCTGATCGTTCACCAACGTCTTCAGATTCTCGTAGCGGCTGCTTACCGGTCCATAATTACCAGCACCTGGATAGCTGTCAACGCTAATAATATCAACATATGGATCACCTGGGTACCATGCCGGATTCTCTGAATTCCATACCCATATCAGATTATCAAGTCCGTGGAAGTTCGTGAATCGATCATACATTAGCTGGTACAGCTCCTTGGCAGGTTCCGGACCTTTGGCGCCCCACCAGAACCATCCGCCTTCCGCCTCATGCAGCGGTCTCCACAGCACCGGGATATCCTCTTGCTGAAGTCTCTTGAGCTGTACAGCAATCGCATCCATGTCGCGAATGAGCAGCTGGTAATCCTGGGATTCGGGGTGTGACATGGCATATTCAATGTCAAAAGTGGTTGCTTCCGTATAGAACCCTCTCCACCATTCCTTGCCAGGTTGATCAATCAGATCTTTTGGAGCATTCCAATGCCATGCAAAGGTTACGATACCACCCCCAGCATCCCACTCGATCGCATGCTCAATATCCGTTGACACCGTTCCCCTCTCTATTCTTGAAGGTGAATAATCCATTAGATCAAGTCCTAGTACAGCCGGCTTTTTGCCAAGCGTACTATGAATCCAGTTGGCATCGGCCAGCGTTTGCTGTCCTGACAGAATGTGCTGTCCATACTCTGATCTCAAATAATTGTAGAGCGACTGAGCCACACTGCTGGCATCTGGATTGACTAGTGATGCATTGATTTGATGCGGAGGCGGATCAATCGCTCTCTCCAGCCGCACATAGTCAATGTAATACCAGCCCCAGTTACTGATGAAGCTGATCTGAGTTGAACCTGCTTGTAGCATAATTTTACCTGCACCCACTTCACTGAAATTGGTTGTTTCATGAAGCGTAATCTCACCTTGCGCAGTATCTCCCACGACAAGACTCGTATTCTTCGTTCCGTGCGGGGCCTGATATCCTATACTTAAATTGTAGAGGCCCGTATCTGGGACGGTCACTTGTACACTCAGCTTATCGTTCTGTGCATCAAATCCTCCTACATACCCGGTACCAGAGTAGCCTTGAAATTGCGTCATCACATCAACACCATTCAATAATCCATCTTCCGCTTCAAATATAATGGGAGCCGCCTCCATTTTCTTCATATTAGAAGGTATAAGCGTGCTAATTAGCAAGATAGAAAGAAATACAGCCCAGCTTTTCTTTATATGCATTGCTTGATCCTCCTTCCAAATGGTGATGCATTCAATCACATGAAAAACTACCCTGCCATCCAACTTAAGCGGTTACATCACGTTAGACTGATCACCTCCTTACAGAGATGTGACCACGAAGGAGTCCGCCCTTATGGACTCCTTGCTTATGTCATCATCTTATTCAATAAGGCCTGTTCAAGGCGTGGATTCACAGACAGGTTCATATAGGACTGAGGAGGATTAAACTCATAGCCTCCTTTGAGCAGCTCAAGCGACATCGGCGCAAATTCGATGCAGGACAGGATGGGAATGGCATACCCGTAGGATACTCCGCTGAAATACTCTCGAAGCTCTGCCCCTGATCCTTGCCCGTGCCCTTCTGCAATGGATACGAGTGTATCGATATCCTCTTGGATCGGCATTCCGAATTCGATAAAAGCTTTAATCTGTTTCACAGGAGAGGATACATATACAAATGCCGCTGCAGGTTCTTTTATAAATCTTCGGCGAAATTCGATGGTTTTCTTGCCTTCTTTAATAAGCTGGTAAGGCTCAGGCTGTAAACTCAAAATAATCTGACGCTTAGGCAGATCCAATAACAGCTGTAATTGTTCATTCATATCGTCAGCACGCTCCTTTATCTGTTTCCAAGTGAATATTTTCGCTGAAAACAGACGAAACCCTGCCTCATTCGACGACTTATGAATCAAGCAAATTCATTCCAGTGAGAGAAGACAAATACAGCTGGAGAGTTCCAATAAATCGTTATTTCGTTCCCTGCGTAGCTATCTTTATCGTCGATATAGCAAGCAGCAGCCGGCTTTCCTTGTAGATGAGTTCTCATGCATTCATCATTTAGGTACTTATTTGGTCCACCTGCCAGCATGCCCGGTACGGGTGCCTCTACTCCATCGCCTACGGATGGACGATGATGAGGATGCATAACGGAATACTCTCCAAACCCCGTCACATAAGACAGATCGAGCACATTAAGACCTAATATATAATGCACATGACCAAGTGCAGCCTGTTCATACTCCACATTTCCGCATAATTTATGAGCCAAGAGAAGAAGCATCGCTCTGTTCATGACAACCATATTACTTCCCCAGATATAATCCTCTTCCTTAAGGGAGATGCCATAGCCATCTTGCTTCACGATCTGCAGCAAGCGATCCGCTTCATTCAAGAGATGACTCTTCAGCTCAGCGTATAGGGCAGCATCTTTCTCTTGCTTATCAGCTAGCAAATAGCGAATGGTGCCATATCCGCCCATATCTGCCCAACCCAATTCACATTTGGGGAAATCCTTCTGCACGTACCTTTTGACCGCATCATGATACACCGAATCACCGGTGGAAAAATACAGCTCGGTCGCAGCCCAGTATCGTTCATCCAGATCGCATGCATCCCCGTATTCTCCGGTTAATATATCCGGCGGATTACGAAACCCCGGCTCATTCGGATGCTTCTCAAGCCATGTCCAGGAATACTTGGCCGATGTGAGACATTTATCTGCAAACTCAGCATCGTAGGTATTATATATTCTTGCAGCCACAGCCATTACAGCACAGCTGGCAGCTGTTGCAGTCGCAGAGATGGGCGCAAAGACAAGCTCAGCTTCATCCTCCTCTGGCATGACATCGAGCCCGGGAAATTGCTTGGTTGTCAGCTTGTGATAGGATCCGCCGGTGGCAGCATCTTGCATTTTGAGCAAGAACTCTAGCTCTACTTTGCATTCATGCAGCACATCTGGCATGATTCCGTCCGTTTCCGGCAAGGGAATGGAATGAACAAATGCATTTGGGTACAGCTCCCAGCTAAGCATCAGATCGACTAGCGCCTTTGCGCCGGCTACGACATATTTTCCATAATCGCCTGCATCATGCCAGCCTCCATTGCCGTCAAGCCGCTGACTCGAATTGGTATGAACAGATCCTTGCGACGTATGGCAAGCCTTATGACTCCATACACCTGCATACTCCTCGTCCAAGTCTTCGCCACAGCGCAAATAATAGAACGCCTTCATCAGTCCGCCATGAACTTCGACATAGGGTTGTTCCGATATGATAAATGGAGAAGATACATTCCCTTCCGAATCCTCAATTCTATATTGTCCGGGCACTTCAAATGCTGAAAAATCACCCTGATATACGTGGTCGCCGGAGCAGAGATCCTCCACTTTATCATGTGTCTGAGCAGAATAAACAACCTCTGAAGTTGCTGTATCCCTAATGTGAAAGGCAGAGCTGCTTCCTCTCAATATGACGAGCTTATTCCCCTTTGTTGGATATCCGATCTGATTGACAAGGACTTTACGATTCGAAATACGCATTTATTCTCCCTCCTAATTTTTCAGTGAGATAGAAGAGGCCATCCCTATGCATGATACTTACATGTCTATAGGAGCGGCCTTTTTGATAACAAAACGTATTGCAATAAAAATATCTGTTAATTATTTATTCAATAGATGGGTTGCTTTAATGAAATCTGACATGGATCGCACGTTCACTTTACCTGGTGATGCCGCTGCAAAAGCTTGATCCCCATAAGTACGGGTAGCAAACGATACTTCTTTCACTTCACCTGGAAGCAGATCAAAGAAATTGTCGCTGAATACACCTTCTGCTTCACTTTCGATCCATACCTGCTTCGCCAGCATGTTCGTCGTAAGCGTAAACCGAGTTCCATTTGTTCCTTCTACCTCAGTTATCATCACTTCCGCAGCACCCAGCTTCAAATCTTTAAACGGAACAAAATAGTGACGCTGTACATCAACGACTTGACCGTTAATCATAAGTTCTGCAACTGCCGTTGTACGTTCCGGGTCATGCCCTTGAAGCAGCTCGGCAAGGGAGAGTGACAGAACAAGATTCGTTGCATTCCCTGGATTACTTACAGCATGTGTCTCAGTATGACGAACCGTACCGTCAAAATCAGCTACACGGATTCGTAGTTCTCCCTCAATCGGCCTCAGCAGATCAGACAGCAGGTAGAAATCAACTTTGTTATCCTTTGTTCCATCAATGGAAATCATTTCGTCGGCAAAGCTGCGTTTGGCGTAGTATTGAAGCGCCTTCCAGTTACCGTAATAGTCCATTCCCGCCCATGAAGCGACAGGCCATGTATCATTCATTTGCCAGTATAAGGTCCCCATTACAAAAGGTCTGTTTCGGCGGTGGGCCTCAATTGCCATTTTCATCGCATCGGCCTGAAGCACCTGACTCATATAGAGGAACGAAGGGAAATCCTTCGGCTCTGTCATATACATATCCATATATTCTTTAATGAGGCGGTTTCCATCCCCATTCTTCTGATGAGCGCGCATGACTTCAGAAGTCAGCTCAAGATCCGACTCTGTTGCATAACGAAGAACGGATTTGTGCTCAGGAAAGGATTGGAATCCATATTCACTCATGAAACGGCCCAATTTGATGTTGTAATTCTCAAACGGCTCTGTGTTATGCCAAACTCCCCAGTAGTGAACATCCCCTTCGATGGAGCTGGTCGAAGCGTGCTGGTTAATATCATTCGTAACCGAAACAATCGGTGAAGAAGGCCAATAATCTGTGCCGGGAACAAGTTCTGTGAGCACTTCAGGCAGCAGTTTATGGAATACAGCTTCATAATCGGCCCAGATTTTCTCGCGCTGCTCATGCGTATAATCTTTCTTCCAGCCCCAGCCAGCCTCTTCATTATAATGAGCCCATGCCGAATCAATCTCGTTATTACCGCACCACAGGGCAATACTTGCATGATTGCGTAAACGCTTAACATTGTCGATCGCTTCCTGGCGAACGCTTTCAAGGAATGCATTATCACCAGGGTACATACTGCATGCAAACATAAAGTCCTGCCATACCAGAATTCCATATTCATCACACAACACATAGAAATCGTCCTGCTCATAAATGCCACCGCCCCATACACGAAGCATGTTCATATTGGAGGCTGCTGCAGATTCGATCTCGTGTCTGTATCTCTCACGGGTAACCTCTGTAACGAAGCTGTCGTTAGGTATATGGTTAGCCCCTTTAGCAAACACCGGAAACCCATTCAACTCAAAATAGAAGGATCTGCCGTATTCATCCTTGTCACGGACGAGACGAATGCTGCGTAGCCCGGTTTTCACAGAAGCTTCTGCAAGAGGTGTTTCTGCTTCATGATCCAGCACCTGAGCAGTGAACGTATACAAGTGAGCTTCCCCAAGACCTCTGGACCACCATAGTTTAGGATTGCTGATGTTCAGAGGTATTTCCACTTTCTGAAGCCCAGGTACAAGGGAAACCTTTGCGCTCCACTCCCCTTGATCCGTAGAAATACGAATGAGTTTGTCACCTGCTTGATCCGCTGTAATTTCTAAGATCGCTGTCAAATCCGCGGTTTCTTTCGTTACTTTCTGCTGGTGAATGTACAGGTCCGCTACGCGCACAATAGACCACGCTCTCAGCTCGATTTCACGCCAAATACCGCTCGTTACAAATCTTGGACCCCAGTCCCAGCCGTAATGATAAGGCGCTTTTCTAGCGAAGATACTTACTTTCTTGTTACCAAGCTCTCCGACTTCAGACTGGTCATTTGAAGCTGGCAAAGGATATCCAAGTGCTTCAAGCTTCGGAAGATCCTCATTAATTGGAGAACGAAATACAATTCTCAGCTTATTACCTTCAGATTTCACGTATGGCTTCACATCCACTTCCCAAGTGCGGAACATATTATCGGCTGACAATACATGCTGATCATTAATGAACACTTCCGCATATGTATCGAGTCCGTTGAATACAAGCTCGATATGGTCCTCCCCAAAAAGTTCACTCGGTATATCAAACAGGGTTTTATATTCCCAGTCTTTCTTATCAATCCATTGAACAAGCTTTTCATTCGTGCCATAGAACGGATCGGGAATTTGGCCATTCCGCAGCAGATCCGTATGTACACATCCCGGAACTACAGCTGGGAGCCATTCTTCTCCTTCACACGATTTAAATGTCCAGTCATTTAACAGCAGCTTCGATTCATGCATGGTTTAGGAACCCTCCATATATGTTATATTCGAATCAATTTCACAATACTCTGAAGCATGAGTTATAAAATGGATTCATTTCTAAAACCTATTGTCTCATGGAATCGACAACTCTTCAATCATTTTGTTATCCTAACATATTATTTTTTAGATAACAAAACAAAACATCAGATAAGCTCGTGCTTCCAATATACAGAGATTCTTATGACAGTACATACATAACTGCACGATTAGATTGAATATATCACACCCTATTCAATAGAATTGCGACTGAAATATTACATATGCGGCGCATGTGGTTGGTCTGCGTTTAACGATGTTAACCAACCACTCCAGTACGCTCCACACTTTCAACAAAGTAGCGCTGTACAAATAGATATAAAATAATGAGTGGTACAATCGCCAGCAGTATACCTGTATCCACAATCATGGCTACATGATTCGGGTCAGCTTTGATATCTGTACCGGACAAGCCCATCAGCTGTGGAATAATGAGATTGACCTGTGAGGGGAGTGACGCAACCTTCAGTGACATGAGATTGCTGTCACTCATGAACAACGATGGGTAGAACGTATCGTTATAAGTCCAAACAAATGAAAACAGCATGACAGTAATCATAGGAGGAATGGCGTTAGGCAGCATAATCCGCATAAACGTCTTGATTCCTCCCGCACCATCGATCAAGGCCGCTTCCTCAATCTCCTTCGGCAGGCCTTTAAAGAACTGTCGGAAAATATAGATGAATAGCCCTGCCTTTAGTCCGGTCGCGGTAGCAGCGGTAATCATAGACGGCCAGTACGTATTTAAGAGATTAACTCCTTCCTTGCCTGTTAGCAATGTAATCATGTTCAGGACGTCGAAATTCCTGAAATGAAGATACATCGGCACCATAAGTGTGCTCGAAGGAACCAGAATGGTCAGAATGACTGCCCCAAACAATATTTTACTCCCGGGAAATTCAAATCTCGCAAAACCATAACCTGCAAGAGCGGTCGATAGTGTAGTGAGCAGCATCATAATGACTACATACACCATCGTGCTTCCAAGCAGTGGAAAATAGTTTAACACTTCGGCAGCAAGCTTGATATTATCCAGCGTAAAGTTAACTGGTATCATGTAGATCGTTGGGTTATATATATCCACTTTATCCTTAAAAGCGGTGGATACCTTCATAAGGATCGGATAGAGTATGACAAAGGAAATACCGATAATGAGCATATAACGAAAGATGTCCCAGAGCACGTTCATCACTTTGTTTTTCGTACGCTGCATGCGGAATACGACGGCCTCGCTGCGCCCGAGTCTTTTGGTTTCCTGCATTGAATACCTCACCACCTAACAATGGGGATTAATTGTAATGAACGCGCTTCGATATAAAGAATCCAATCAAGAACAGCAATAGGCCGACCACAATGGTGTAAATCCATGACATGGACGCACTCAGCCCGAAATTCTGCGTTTGAAATGCGGTCGTGTAGATGGTTTGTGTAATCGGACTTGTCGTAAATGAATCAATGACCGTGTAGATGACATTTGTCAGGATCAAAGGGCTGACCATCGGGAACGTAATCTTCCAGAAGGATTCATAACCAGTTGCACCCTCAATTTTGGCTACTTCATACATTGAGCTTGGTACGGATTGCAAAGCCGCAAGGAAGATTAGAATTTGTACCCCCGAGCTGCGAATAATTTCGTAAATTCGCATAACCGCATCCACAATGTACTCCGTTATGACAAGAGGCAGACCCGCCTCGTTTAACAAGCGAATCATAGACAACGTATTAAACTGTGAAGAAGCTCCTGCAGTCTCTTCCGCTACCGTTGCATTCCCAATCAAATTGATTAAGCCCGATGCCTCTGCAGAAGCGACGGCTCCGGAGGCTAATATAACGGGCAGGAAGAAGATCGCTCTCGCAAGCCCTCTTCCTCTGAACTTTTGATTGAGGAGTACTGCAGAGAATAGACTGAAGAACAGAATCAGGGGTACATTAACGATCATTTGCAAGACGGATTCTGTCAGAATCCGGTTATAGTTCGCATCAATCAGCAGTGCTTCTTTGAAGTTGTTCCAGCCAACGTACGCAAGCGTATAGCCCTGGGAGACGACCGTCAGCTCGCTAAGACTAAACCGAATGGACTGAATCATTGGTGTAAGAAATAGAAAGATAAATCCAAGCAGCCACGGTGAAATGAAGAGCAGGCCAAGAAATGATCTTTTTTGAGATAAGGTTATACGGCTTGTTCTCATGATCGGTCACCGCCTATTACATAGTCCTGTGCCGGAACGCTTACTCCGTGAGCTACGACAGGTTGCTCATTATAATTAATTAATAGAGTAGTTCCATTGCTGTACATAACTTCTACCACTCCAGGCTCATGCACAACTCGATTCAGCATTTTCTCGGTCCGAAGCGGATTTAATACCTGATTCACTTCGTTATACAAGATGACAGCTTCATCTAACCAGCTGGAATACTGGGCTGAGTACATATAATCATACCGGGTGTACTTCAGCTCTGAAGAAGTGTTCGCCGTCCATAGAAAATGCGGGGCAGAACCAAGCTCCAGACTCCGCAGAGCCTGCTGCTTCATATCGGTTGTAGCCGATAGATTGACCGGTTCTCCTGCATAATCAATAAATCCGTGTATAACCATTTGATAAAATGGCACCGATTCATCTGTCAGGTTAAATTGGCTGGAGCCTTCAGGCGCATTGACAATATGCTGAGCATATTGCAGGGCATAGGCATTCCCTCCGCTAATCATCAGATTAGGATATTCTGCCGCCAATGCTCCGATTTGTTCCTCGACGATGGCTTTGGCTGTATCCCGGAATATCAAACTGTTGTTACGATAATCGGAATGCAGCGTGCTTCCTAAATCGCGAAGGGCAAGACCCGTCAAGTTCTTCTTGCGGAACTGCTCCATAAACTGTGCTGTGACATCCGGAAGCTTCGCTGGGGACAGCAGATAATATTCATCCTGCAGGAGCGACATTCGGTTAAGAGATCTGTCATAAGGAGAGAGCTCTGCTTCTTCTTTCGTGATGAAGCGGGAAGCATCTCTTGCCGAACGAAAACCGCTGCCTGTATCATATACCTGCTGAAAGGCCACATCAGGATACAGCTCCCCACCCGTACTGCCAACCTGCTCTTGAAGGGCAGTCAGCTCACGGCTTGTGCCTAACTCGGAGGTGTTCAGTTTGACTGGAAGTCCGTGCTCAAGCCCGGCTCCGAACCACCCCAGATACTGCATTTGGATATTAGAGATTCCCTGTGCCTGCATTTCTGTTACGATTCCTTGTGCTTCTTCGAAGGTGGTCATGGCTACGGTAGCATCATAAGGAACCCCCAAGAAAGACTGCTGTTTATCAATCGCTCCCACAATATCAACATAGAAAGGAATTTGTTCTTCCTCCGTTAACGGCTGAAGCACACCTTGCTCGACAAGCATCGTTTGATAGGCTTGAGCCATACCCGAATAACTCGCATCCTCGCCTGACAAGAAGTGGTATTTCACACGAATATCACCTTTATATTTCTCATCCGACAACAGCTGAATCTCTTGAATTTTACTCCCTGTGTAGAGCTCCAGCTCATCATCTCCACGAACAGCGTAACGGCTGAACACGTGATTGAAGGAATTTTGTTTACCGCTGATATCAGCTGCGACACTGGCATTTCCATCTCCTCCATCAATGACAGCGAAGAAGGCACGATCACCGGATTTCAAGCCGAACACCGGCAAGCGGGCCGATTCAGCAATTTGAGCTCTTGTTCTGCTGTTATCATTCGGGTCCGGTCCATAAACGGGCTGAACATACTGCGGCTCTTTTACTTTTCCATTATCAAAATGAATCAGACTCCCGGAACCATCCGGCACGAACATATAGCCTTCTTGTCCTGACTTCGCTGCCCCAAAGTAGCTTAACAAGTCCAGCGTTTGAATCTGATGCCCTTCGCTCTCCTCCAGCTGAGACAGGGGAACGGTTACCGAGAGGGCATTCCCTTCCAAACGGTATTCCACAGGAATGAGGAACTTCGGTTTATCCGCTGATCCGCCTGGCCCGCCGATCCCATTCTCTTCATTGTCATAAGCCAAATCTTCAGGCGTATATCCTGCTTGCTCGAAGGCTGCCAGCATCTTGCGGAGCACGAGAGGCCGTTCGACTTGCGTATCCGCTCTCTCCACGACCTCAGGATTTGCTTCCTGCTCGAGGTAACGTGTCTCGACATAGCTTGCTGTCACTTCATCCAGCTGGCTCAGTACTTTTTCCTGCAGCCTTTGTTTACTAATGAATTTCGGCAGCGCATCAATTCCAAGCTCTGCATCACCCAGCGTGTATTCAATGCGGACACCATCTGCGATGCTCTGTAATTCAAATTGTTCGTTTGAAATGCTGTACTTGTAGTTTGTATAAGTATCTAGTACACCAAGCGTATTGCGAAATGAAACGGTAACCTGAGAGGAGATGGATTCTTTTTCAAAGGCAGTGGCAATACTGTCTTCTTCCACATCCAGCGGATTACTGTACCAGACATCTCCAGAGCGTTGATCCTTCACCGCAATTACGGTCGTCTCTTCATTAATGTACAAGCTTAAGCTGTCATTCTTGGCGGCAAGAGCCATTCCCGGCACGCCTTCTGACGAATCCTGGAGGGGTACGAATGCCTCTGCGCCAGGATCAGCGGACGCTGTCACATAATTCTCTGGATCAATACCTGACAATCTTCCGCTAAGGATGATGAAGCAGATGATACTGACCAGCATAAGAACGCAAGCCAGCAAAGTTGTGTATTTCCATTTACGAGATGACACCAGACTTACGCCTCCTTAAGATCGGAATAAGAGCTCACGGTATATATTGATCACAAATTCAATAATTTGCTGAACGAGGCTCATCACCAGCGTGCCCAGGAATACGATAATCGCCATAACCACTATAGTCAGCAGAATCGTGACAATGGTCTTCGTTGCGGTATACTGGTGTACGGTCATAATGCCGACGAACAGCAAATATATGAACCAAATGGCCGCTGCAGTATTCAGCAAATAATAAAATGCGGTCTCCTCCTGTGTCATAAATCGGCTGATTAAGGTCATTGGCAAGTACACCAAAATCATCGGTATGAGCGCATAAGCGGTCGCATTAACGATTTCGCTAAACTTCCCTTCACCTTCCATGAGTGTCGTAATGGACCAGTTCGATACACACCACAGGATAAAAGGAAGCACTACATACTGGAGTTCAGCCAAGCTGTTTAACGTTCTGGGATCATTGAAATTGACCAGGAAGCCGGCAAACTGCCGCTGAATTACCATGGTTATAAATAGAAGAAACAATATAGTAATAGCAACTCTAAGTTTTCCTTTTCCCTCATACTTCAGATCCCAATACCCTTTAAACGGATGGATGATGAGATGGAGAGGAAACTTAATAAAATCCTGCTTCATGCTGCTCTTCCCTCCTTTTACGCCAGGCTTTAGACCATCTGTATCCGGCAAACACAATAACGACTGTAGTTCCAATCGTTAATATCGTACCGAAATGCTCCTGCAGCACTTCCTTTCGATATCGCTTGAAGGCAACCGAGTAGTTTTTCCGATCCATACCCAGCTTGAAATGCTCCATCGCTTCCTTATTCTGCTTGGCATAGAGGAGTGATTTGCCAATCCCGATGTAAGCGATATCATAGTTCGCATTCAGTCTCAGTACCTCTCGCCACTTGGCTACAGAAGACTCGTCATCCCCGTTGTAATGCGCGGTGACTGCCTCGTTAATGGCACTTCCATAGCTGGTCGGAGAGAAGAGTGTAATGGTTTCTTTACCTTGATCGAGGACGATATGCTGATTCCCGAGCTTCTCAATGGCTACCGGCGTACTGAAGGTTCCGACCTGTGTTCCTATTCCGCCGTAAATATACAGCAGATTGCCTTCATGATCATAGGTGAAGATACGCCCTCTGAGTGAATCCAGAACACTATACATCCCGCTCCCTTGATATTTGATATCAACTAATTTGGAGGGACCTCCATTTACTCCCATTGACCGATATCGGATATCCCCTTTCACATCAAAATATCCATACCTCTTCAACACATCCTCACCTGAAGGATTCAGACGCTTTACCGGTGTACTGGAGCCCGGGTCAATATTCGTTGCATAAACGAATCCTTTATCCCCCATATCAATATTGGAGAATTCCGTTGGAATGTATAATGCCATTTGATTCTTCTGTGCATCTGTAGCGATGAGCCGCCACAAATAGTCAACAAAATTGCGCCGTACCTGAATCGTTCCAACGTAGCCGATGAATTCACCGGACTCATCAAACTGCAATATCCCCTCATAGGCTCCCCGGGATGTGACAAATACCCGTTCGGCATCATCCACCGTCAGTTTCAACGGGACAAACGAGAAATTAGCTCCAAGTACCTCGGACTGCGGATTTTCGATCGATTTGATCCAATCTCCTTCTGAAGTCAATACGACGATTCGTTTATTCTCTGTATCAGCGATATATAAGTCTCCGGCTTCATTCACCGTGATACCACTGGGCATATTAAAAGTCTCTTCAGCTCCGTCTTTCATGAAACTTGAGAAGATTTGCTCTACGGTCCAATCGTCATCCAGTACAATGATCCGATGATTCCCCGTATCCGCAATATAGATTTTGCCAGCCCTGCTGACGAACATGTCCTGTGGAGATACGAAGCTTCCAATTCCGAGATCGTGTCCCGAAATACTTCTATCCGGCAGAAATGCATCTGGAGCAGGCACAGCCTCTTCATAGTAATTGTAGGTGTAGCTCTCATAAGGAGCCTTGGCAGCTACCGCCGAAGGAGCGGAACAGAGCAGCGCTGCTGCGGTAAAGCCAATCCAATATCGCTTCCACGTTTTTTTATAGGCATGCAAGTTCTTGTCCCCCCTATTCCTTCATCCCGGAAGTCGCCATGGTTTCAATAATACGGCTTTGCGAAAATACGAAAATGGTAATCGGAACACTCATCATAATGAGCGCGACTGCTGCACCAACACCCGCTCTCGCAATGCCCCCTTGAATAATGTTCGTTGTTGCAGAGGTCAGCGTCTTGAGATTCTCACTATAGATAAATCCATTCCCATCCGTTCCCCACAGGATCTGAAACAGCAGGATGATAAGTGTCAGCCATGCGGGCTTCACATTCGGCATGACAACAGACCAGAAGATTCGATACTCACTCGCCCCATCAATCTTCGCTGCTTCGATCAGAGCATCCGGAATCTGCTCCATGAACTGCTTCATTAGATACAGACCGAGCGGATAAGAGAAGGCTGGAATGATGACAGCCCAGTAAGTATCCACCCACCCCAGCCAGGACATGATCATATAGGTTGGAATGGCCGTTACAGCAGGTGTAAACATCAAGGACAGCACGATCATTTGGAACATGATCTTATTGCCGGGAAATTGATGCTTTGCAAGCGGATAGGCAGCAGCAGAAGCCAGCAGAACGTGGCCCACGATTCCCATTCCGGTAATAAATACTGTGTTAAAAATGTACCTTGTGAACGGTACCCATGAAGCGCCCAGCAAGTTGATCAGATCTGCAAAGTTATCCATCGTCGGGTTCTTGACAAATAACGTCGGCGGAAAAATAAAGATTTCATCTAACGGCTTGAAGGCCGCATTAATGGCATATACCAGCGGCAGTACCATGAAGGCACCTACAACGCCCAAGACGAGAAACAGCGACAAGCTTCCCAGAAACGAGCGATTTACTCTCTTTACTCGATTTCTCCGGAATAGGCGATAGGGTATGTTCATCATCTTTATTCACCTACTCTACGCAATAATTTTTGGACGATTATGTTGGAGCCGATCATGATTATGAACAATACCGTAGCAATTGCCGATGCAAATCCCATCTCAAAGCGGATCGTACCAAAATCCATCAAATGCGTTACGATGGTCTCCGCTGCATAATTGACACTTGGGAATCCGGCAAGCTGAATGGACACATCCGATACGGCAAGTGAAGTCGTAATCTGAATAACAGCTCCAAACATCAGCTGCGGCTTCATGGAAGGAAGAGTAATGTACCATAGTTCCTGCCAGCGGTTCTTGATGCCGTCAACAGCTCCTGCCTCATATAACGTCTTGTCAACAGTTTGAAGACCGGCAATAAAAGCAAGGAATCCTGTTCCAAGACTCAGCCACAGCTGAACCAATATGATGATTGGCAGCACATAGTCTTCGGTTTTGAGCCATTGAATAGGCTCGAGCAGTATTCCGATCTCAATGAGCAGACCGTTAATGATCCCGTAACGGTCACCGGAGAATATGAGCAGCCAAATGAAGAATACATTTCCTGAAATGGATGGGGCATAGAAGATCAGAGTCATGAAGGCTCTCCATTTTGGACTCAGTTCATTGATGATCCATGCGAAGATAAAACAAGCAAAATAACTGACTGGACCTGTAATGGCCGCGAACAGCAGTGTATTTTTCAACGCAATTAAGAAAATATCATCTTCTAGAAACAGCCTTGTGTAGTTCTGCCATCCCACAAACTTTGGCATTTCGAGCATGTTGAAATACGTAAAACTGATAATAATGGAGAGAACTACGGGCAATACAGTGAACATCAGAAACAAAATCATATAAGGAGCCATCAATATATACAGATGTTTCTTCACTTTGATTTCCTTGATCAATCTGCTGACCTTGTTGTTCTCCCGAAGCGCCCGTTCGCCCTGTTGAGGGACTGCGCGAGTCTTGTTTTCAATCTGGATATTGGACATACGCTTGTATCCCCCCTCTATTCGGTCAGACCAAATTCACTGCGCTTGGCACGAATCTCATCCTGAATATATTGAACGTAATCCATCAGCGCTTCGCGCGGTTCCGTCTGTCCGTCAACCGTACGATAGAAAGCATTAATGAGATGTCGTCCTGTAAAGTAACCACCCGGCACTTCCGGAATACCTTGAACCCAATCAAATCCGGCCTGAAGTTGATCGAAATCCTCGACTGGCCATGGCAGCTTCTCAAGTGCATTAATATTCGCGGTAGGGTATCTTGCGGCTGCACCCATTAAGCCTTCCATCTCACGCCCGAATTTGACCTGTGTTTCCTCGCTGGTCCACCACTTCATGTACTCCCAGGCGGCTTCTTTGTCGTCTGCTCCTTCGAGCATAAGTACACCACTTCCACCGCTGGCCACAGAGCGATTAATCCCCCCATCTTCACTTTCCGTACCTGGAATCACTGTAAAACCCCACATTCCACGGATCTCAGGTGCAAATACGGTCAATTGGTTATACGTCGTATAATCAGCAATCCCGATTGGCATTTCACCCGTTCGAAAACGGTTTGCAAAGTCATATTCCCGTTCCAGCTTGTAATCCGTATAGAACTCAGTCCATTGTTTAAAGGCATCAATACCAATCTGGGAATCAAGGTCCGACTCCTTGCCTCCCTCACGATAGAACTCTCCGTTCGTCTGGAAGAGCAGCATCGAATATACAGAGTTCGGAGGTACATTCTCTCCTGGATAGCTTGGCTGAACGACGAGCGGCAGTCCAAAATCCATATGGTTCTTATCAAGCACGGAGAGAAGATTCCATACTTCATCCCATGTCTGCGGCACTTCGAGACCCAATTCATTCAGAACATCCTTGCGATAGAACAGCATGTTGAACGTCTGTGTTTCAGGAAGTGCATACACTCCATCCTCATAGGAGTACGGCACTAAGGCGCTGTCACGAAATCTTGCGGCCACCTCATCGTAGTCCGAAAATACAGAAATATCAGCAGCTGCATTACGCATCGCGTAGTTGACAGGAATGTCATTTCCCATCTGCATGGCGACATCCGGACCCTGGCCTGATAAGGTGGCAGGCAGCAAGGAGCCCATTGGTACCAGCTTCAGATTAACCTGAATCCCTGTCTCCGGTGTAAATGTCTCATCAATCATCGATTTGATCGTATTCGCCTGATCTCGACCACTTCCGATCCATACGGTGACCGTTCGTCCCTCCTCTGATTCGCTCGCTACACTTCCGATGGAATCATAATCAATGAAGAAGGAGTAGAAGAAGGTTACGATTTCATGCCATATTTCCGCGAACCAGCTGCTTCCCTTATTAGAGATTGTTTGGTCTGATGAAGCTATGTAGATAGAATCGATCTCAAGCGGCTGTTCCCGTATTTGCTGGAGCCATGTACCCAGTCCGCCTGTATTGGTCTTGTAGGCCTGTAATCGTCTAGGTATGGTGTCCGGATCATCTACCATTTCATCAAGCTGCAATGACATTGTTTTCAACAGTGCATCCTGGTCACCGCTGCCTTGGGACAATGCTCTTAGCTGTGCTCCTACTTGCTTCAATCGTTCGCTCTCTTGGCTAAACACTTCAAGCAGGTCAGGAATCCGTTCATCAACTCGATAATCCCGCACCTCATCAGGGGCAGTACCTGTTATCATCAGAATTTTGCGATACATGGAATTCAGTTCGATAAGGCTATTCTCTACTTCGCGAATGAGCGGAGCAAACTCACCAAGCGTGACCTCCATGCGGATGGTGTTCGTGCCTGCCTTCAAATGATACAAATAAGGCTTGCTTGATTCATCTTCCATGATTCGCATTTCGTATCCATTCTCGTATCGAAAAGGAATTCTGCTCATTTCTTCGAAAGGAATTTCTCCGTTAATAGTCATCTTTCTAGTCGAATAGATCCCTCTTACAAAATTCTGCTTAGCGTTAAAAGCAAGTTTATAAAGTCCTTCCTTCGGAACCTCAACCTCCCATTCAATCCACTGACCTGGGATACGCCAGTTATAGCCGCCGATCGTGTTCACTTTAGACAGCTTCGGACTGTATGGATATGTTGCCGGGCTGGATCTATCCATCAGCGGATAGAGGGTTGGGGATGATTTCGCTGTAGCGTCCTCTGCCTGCAGCTCAATAAGAACTCCGGCGGGTGAATCCATTCCTTCAGATGTCTTCAGGCTTGCATATTCTTCATAAGCGGCCGGCTCCTCATATTTATGAAGCACAAGCTCCTTGATGATCACCGGCTCACGTTGTGCAATTAAAGATAAGGTATGTGTGCCATGGCTGAAATAAAATGCAAACGGCTCCTCATAATAGCCATTAGAATCCTTAAGCAATGTCGTTTGCCAAGCCGGGGTCTCATGCTGCTGAGGACGAAGATCATTGCCTCGATTATCCTGCTCAACCTCGGGCTTCAGATTGTCCCATACCCGGTCCATTTGAATGAATGCCGCTTCACGAAATGGAAGTTCTCCATCAATGAGCAGACTTCGTTCGATTGCTGAGCTCTTGCCCTCGGTCGGATAATAGGTGGATGAAATATAGTAAAGGCCTGCTGCTTCGACCTCAAAAGTCCATTCCAAGGTACTGTCTTCTCCAGTTTTTATAGATGGCCCTGAGGCTCCCTCAACGTCTGAAACGATTTCTGAACCTTCCCCCTCAAGAGAGCTTACCTTGGCTGCATCCAGTACGATCTCTTGGTCAGGGTAAGACTCCCCCTCGAACTTCTCAACATATTCACTATATGATTCATCATTAGTCAGAATCAGATCTTGTGACAACATGGGGGCTTGCTCCGAAGATTGAAGTATCGAAGTATTCTCATCGGCAGCGACAGTTCCTATGACTGAAGAAGAGAACAGCACAGAGGAGCCGACCGCAAATACCAGTATCACTTTTAACCATGTTTGCACACGCATCAGCGGATTCAAATCGCACGCCTCCCTACTACCATAGGCAGCATAGTTCATTTCCTTTGCAGATAGATTGAACATAAGAAATCATAGGTAAATACTCGATCTGTGTTGATCTTAAGCTATAGAACAATGAAATCTTTAGTTCATTCAATCTAGATCGAAGCTTAATAAAGAGAGGGGCAGGGCATTATGAATCTTAAATCCCTGCCCCTCTTTCTCCAAGCTGATAATTGCGGAACCCATTATTTATTTTGTGCTTCCAGCTTATCAATCGATGCCTGAGCCTGCTGTTTGTATTTTTCCGCTGCCGAAGCTACGGAAGCGTTCTCAACAAGAACGTCAGTAACAAAGCTGTAATACGGGTACTCAGGATAAGCCTCATCAAGAGATACCAAACCTGTTCCTGTGATGTTCTCTCTTATGATGCGGATGTCATCTTCATAAGAGTACAGACTTTCTAAGTAGTTCTGTGAAGGATACTCCTCCAGCTGTGGAACATCATACAATTCTTCGAAGATCTGATACACAAGTTCCGGGTCCTTCACACCCTTAGGAATGAAGTAAGCATTTAGGGCCGTGTCTCCATATGTGACTTCAGGATTTCCTTGAGGTCCAATTGGATAAGGAACAACACCGACCTCAAAGTTAATATCTCCAATTTGCCATTGTGCAGCGTGGAACATGGCAATATCGCCGTCCTTGAAAGTGTCTGTTTCTTCCCACAGTGACTTGTCTCCCGATTTCACTTTGACCACGTTATTGTTGTACAGAGATGCCAGATATTCGATGGCCTCAATCGTGCGAGGGTCAGTCAAGCCTTCCTTCGGCTTCGTCTCGTCGCCTTCTGGATCGAGTACGGTATTGCCGCCGTTTGCTACGATTAAATTCCGTCCAACTTGAGCGGACCAGCCGGAGAAGCCCCATGTGTCCATTTTTCCATCATTGTTTGTATCCTTTGTTGCCTGTTTGGCAATCTCTAGCATCTTATCCCAGGTCCATTCGCCTTTGTCGTATAATTCTTGCAGATCTGGCAGTCCCAGCTCTTCGAACAAATCTCTGTTGTAGTGGATTCCTACGCCGCCGTTACTTGGCATGCCGCCGTAGAACCCGTATTGCTCTCCAAGTAGTGCCGGACCGGCATTAGCTAAGCGCTGATCCGTGTTAATGCTGGATTCAGGTGTTGTAAATTCCGAAATTTTGTGTAGCTGGCCTTTCTGAATGGCAGGAAGTGCTGCTTTGTATTCGAGGTAAGTGATATCAGCGAGAGGCTCTCCCGCCAATACGGAGGCTGTGAATTTTTCCATGTATTCTTCATAAGGTATGTTAACGAATTCAAATTTCACGTTGTATTTCTCTTCTGTCTTCTTCAGCTGCTCTACCAATGCTTTGCCTTGTGCATCTGTATCTGTTGGCGTGAGATCCCACCAGGATGACAGCTTGATGACTCGCCCGCCTAAATCGGGCACGTCTTCGGCAACTGCCTCTTCAGTATTTTCGGTATCCGTTTCGGTGGTTGGTTCCGTATCATTATTGCCTGCAGCTTCCGTATTCGTCTCTGGAGTCGTCGCTGGTGCGTCAGCATCACCTCCAGAACACGCTGCCAAAAAGATGAACGTAAACACCATCAATAAACTTAAAAGCGCTTTCATTTTTCTCATTGAAAATTACCCTCCCCTTTGGATTCATCAATTTTGCTGTCTGCATGCGCTGTCTGACGTGTCTGCTGTTTCATGCTGTAAATGACCACCACCCGTTATGTTAATGCAATCAATTTACAAAACAACAATAACACCATCTGGTAATATCAGTCAAATATTTTTATTTATTTTTATTTTTGTTATTTTTAAGTTATTTTATTTTGGTTGTTTGTCTTTTTATTTTATGCTGAGTAATATGAATATATGATTTGCTTCACGTGCTATTACAGGGAACAGCGTCGTTCGAACAAAAACCAAAAAAGCCGTCCTAATGGTGAACTCCATCAGTACAGCTTATTATTATTTCGTTCAGGATTTGCATATTTCGGTATTAGTTAGTGCTGGCTGCCGCATCTTCGGCTCTTCTTATCGGAATACTCAGCTGATTCCGTATAATCAAATCCGCCGCCAGCTGTTTCTTCTCCATTGCCGCCTTCGGATTAGCAATTCGCCACAACATCTGATCGACTGCTCGCATGCCCAGCATCCTCTTATTCACATGCACTGTTACAGAAATACTATGAAGATCATTGATATGATCAAATCCAGTAACCAAACATTCATCTGGAGTCTTAATCCCATGTCTACCAAGCTGTTCGATTAAATCCAGCGCTGTTGCATCATTCATGCATACGAACACTTCAGGAAGCGTACCTCGCATTTCTGTTAAGGCCTGCCCAATATCCTCGAAAGTTCCCTTAAGCAGCAGATCATTCTGAGTACAGGCAATACCATATTGTTCAAGTACCAGCCTAAATACCGTCCAGCGTTCAAAGAAGCTGTAAGCCTCAGTCTTGTTGCCCACAAATTGAAAGTTTCTGAATCCTTTGGTTACAAGTAGATACATCAATTCTCTCATACTGGTCTGGTTATCCGTAAATATCCTATCGCAGCATAACGAAGCGTCCATATGATCAATCATTACAACCGGGATTTCAAGCCTGTGCAGATCAAACAAACTTGCGGATGAGACCGCCCCAACCGTTATTGTGCCCCTGATCGCCTCTGGATTAAGCAGAGAGAACAAATTATCATGTGACGGCTCAGTTACCGTCAGGATGTCAAGTCCATATTCATTGAGCTGGGTTGTTACTCCCTCCAGAATAGGCCCCCAGTAGGCTGAGTCATAATTCTGAAACCTAACATTGGGGAAAAGAACAAGAATTGTACCTCGGTTTCTCTTTTCTTTGTTGAAATTGTCTCCTGATCCAGCTATGTTACTCTCGGAAACAGAGTTTGGCATGTGATTGTAATAACCAAGCTGTTCTGCAACATGTACGATTAATTCACGTGTCCGCTCGCTAACACCTGGTTTGCCAGTCAGAGTACGTGAAACCGAGAATTTGGACACACCTGCCTGGTTGGCAATTTGCTGAATGGTAACCTTTTTGCGCATGCTATCACCTATGCTTCCATCTACAGAATCTACTTCTGCTCTATATTAGCATAATATCAACCTAAACCAAACAATAATTGTTATTCAATACTCATAACAAATCATAACAAAATGAACTTCTATGAAAAAAGCATATCTCTCTTGACCAAAAAAGGTTAGGAAAGAGATATGCTTAATATCATCTCATCTAGATACAGCAAAATTGTCTCTAATGATGAGATCGGCTTGAATTAACAGTCTCTCATAAGGGGAATCAGGATGAGCTAACCTCCATATCAATTGATCTACTGCTCTCTTGCCAAGAAGAGCTTTGTTTACATCAACGGTTGCCAGTATCGGCTGATCTGTTTCCACATTATCAAAGCCCGTCACCGAACAGCTATCCGGAACAGCTCGTCCTGCCTTATGTAATTCCTCAATAACAAAACGTGCAGTGATATCGTTCACACATACAAATACTTCCGGTATTTCTTCTGGCGGAATCTCACGGATGGAGTGTATCATATCCACATCCTCCTGATAGCCGAGCATAGACTCATTCTGCGGGCATTCAATCCCATGCTCGTCAAGTGCCATACGATAAGCAGTCCATCGTTCCATAAAACTCGGCGCTTCCTTAATATTCCCAACAAATTGGAATTTCTGATACCCCCTGCCGATCAGGCCATTCATAATTTCTCGCATTAGTGTAATATTATCGCTGAATACGGTATCACAGTGAAATACGGGCTCAATATGATCAACCATAACTACAGGAATTTGGAGTCTTTGAAATTCCAGCAGTAATGAGACAGATACGGTTCCAACCGTAATAATCCCTTGAATTGCATCAGGATTCAGCAAGGAAAAGATCTTCTCAGAAGAAGGCTCGGTCAGCGTTAAGATATCATGTCCAATCTCATTCAAACGAGCTGAGATCCCTTCAAATACGGGCCCCCAATAGAGAGAATCCATGTTCTGGTATCGGATGTTCGGAAAGAGAACAACGATGGTTCCGGTTCCTTTACGGTTATCAGTTATAGGTTGCTCTTTGAGTAATTCTCCGTTTACTGGTTTGCCAGGTCCGGCTGCATTCTTGAAATAACCAAGCTGACCGGCTGTTCGAATAATCATTTCCCGTGTCGTCTCGCTTACTCCGCTCTTTCCAGTCAAAGCTCTGGACACGGCAAACTTGGAAACGCCTGCTGCATCAGCGATTTGCTGCATCGTTACTTTGTTCCGCATTTTTTCACCTGTTTTCTAGTGTAAAGATATAGGTCATCTTATCATAATTCGGGTGAAAAATACCACGTTAGAGTTGATAATTGACGATATAGGGGCTTAATGATGTGTTGTAATATCCAGTGCTCCACTCTACAGCACGACCATCACTCGTATAAGCAAACCTCTGTCGTCTCAGCACAACATCTCCTTCAGACATGCCCAATTCACTGGCGATGCGGGCAGATAAAGGAGCCACCGTAAATTGATCACGGTACTGTTCGGCAACCAGATCATGATCTTCTAACCATTCGTATAAGGAAAACTCATCTCCTAGCGTCCACTCCTCTGCCTCGGTAAGACCTAACGCCAATCTATGCTCATAATAGATAAAGGGCAGGTCATTTAACAGGTATAAGCGTTCCAAGCACAAGCAACGATCACCAAACAGCGTATAAGCTTCGCTACCCGGCCCATTTTGCTCCATATACTTGCCAACCAGCCGTTTGTGTATCGTCGCTCCTTGTTCAACCAATATCTCCGTAAACTGCTTGCCCTTCGATAGTTGCGGTGCTACGCTATTTCGTTGAACTGTTGTCCCTACACCACTCTGCTTCATCACGTACCCTTCCTGCTGCAGCTCCTTAATCGCATTTCTAACGGTCATTTTGCTCACCGCAAATTCCTGCTCCAGCTGGGGCTCAGAAGGGATCAATGTGCCAACGGGGTATTGCCCATGCACAATTCGATCTCGAATGATCTTTTTAAGCTGTAAATAGAGCGGTCCTTTCTTTCTTGACAAGGACACAAATATCACTACCTTTCAATATCGGGTGCAAGCTCTTGCATGGTCTTTATAATATCCTGCTCGGATAAAGCCGCTGTATCGCCCGGCACGGTATGAGCCAGAATGGAAGCCGCTGTCGCAAATTGAACCGCATATTGAGCCTCATAGCCGCTAATATCTCCGTGTATAATGCCAGCCGTGTAGGCATCACCTGCACCGACCCGGTCCAGAACAGCTGCATTCATCGGTCTTCCAACCTTCATCATATCATTCTTGTACATAAATCCGGTAATCATATGCTGATCGTTTGGACCGATAGTACGCTGAGTGCCTGCAATAATTCTTATAGCGTATTTTGACGCAATCATAGGAATAAGCTCCTGAAGCTGCTCGGTACGCCCCTCATAACTGGACTGATATCCGAGCAGAGAAATTGCATCCCGCTCATTCATCATGACGATATCTGCAAGATGCAGCATCTCCTCATAATACGATTTTGCATGCTTGCGTTCTTCTTCATCCCATAGTGTGCTCCTGTAATTGCAATCAAAAACAACGCTCCCGCCAGCCGATCTGACCTTTTCTGCGAGTGATTTCATTTGGTATCGAACATTAGCATTCATAGCGAGACCAATACCGCATAAATGCAAACAATCTGTATTTTCAGCAATCGCTGCTGCGTTATAAACATCTTTAGCTGTGCTGTTGAAGCTGCTGTTCTTCCGGCTTCCGTAGGTTACTCTTGTTGGTCTGGCACCATATCCAGTTTCCAGGAAGTAGCTCCCAAGGATGCTGCCCTCTGCGCGTACAAAGCGTGTGTTCAGATTTAAAGCTCGAAGTGAAGCCATAGCCGCATCTCCAAGGGAATTGTCAGGGACGGTGGTAACTATTGATGCTTCATGCCCTAAGCGAGCCATCCCTGCAGAGATGTTAACCCCTGTTCCAGTAAAGGAATAAGTAAGTGATCTGGATTGGGACAGTGTCTCATAATTCGGGACAGATAGCCGCATCATCACTTCACCAAAAGCGGTAATTCGCTTATGTGTCTGCATGCGCATCCACCTCGTACTTCAGAATTTGTGTCAATTCAAGTACGTCCTGGATGTTAGTTAAGCCTGTCTCCTTATCAATAATGGAGGAGTACACATGCGGTATCACTTGCGGAACTCCTGCATCAAGAGCAAGCCGAAGGATATCTCTGAAATTGTCCTTGTCGATGCCTCCGGTTGGCTCAAGAGCAAAGTTCGCCTTGGCGCAAGCCTTAGCGACTGCTATGAATTCTTCTTTTGTTTCAAGTCCGTTCATCGGAAAATACTTCAGTGCGTTTCCTCCCATATCCGCCACGAGAGCAATCGCAGCTTCTATGGGCACAATCGCTTTTTCAGCCAGAACGGAGCTGGCAGGCCCGGTAGACAGATTCACGAATCCCGGCTTGCCGCATGGTGACACAAGGCTGTTGATCCAGCTGTCCTTGCCGCTTAGGTTCGCACGAGTAGCCCCAACCCCGGTAAACACCTGATTGATATGAGATCCTGCATAACGAACTGCAATTCTACTCACGACTTCCGACTGTCTCGGATCTCCTGCACCAAGTCCGATAGAGATGGCATCCGCACATACCTCACCATAGCCCTGCATCGCTTCTGCAGCAGAAATTGCCTCCGGATAGTTCTTGGATAATACACCGATCAGCACATATCCTTCCGCTGCTTCAAAAATTTCCTTCGCATTGTTCACACTTCCGGCAAGGACGTTCAGTGCGGCACGGCCATTATATAATCGCTCTGCGATTTTGTTCATCTCTAAATCAGGCCTCCCTTAGTGATCTCTATAATTCTATCGAAAATAACCTTCATATCGTCTCCCTTAAGGGACCTTGGATCAATATCGAAGTAACCTTGCTTGACACCGTAATCCCGAGTATATATGGCAATGTCTCCTGTACGGAGCTTCTCTGCCATTTGTACTGCATTTATGCCGGCTTCATCTGCATTCACCTTGATTCGTCCCCGATAAATAAGTCGTCCTGCCTCATCCTGTACGATGCTCATTTCGATTCCTGCGAGTTCAGATAATGCAGCAAGCTCCATTAGAGACTGCTTCTCTTCTTCGCTCCGATCCTGTTTGACCAAATATTCGTCCAGTGCCTGCAGCAGACCGAATGAGGACTCCTTGCCAACCTTCATGCTTCTGCCTATTCCGTACAGCTGTACTTTAAGCCATTCAATATATTTGCTTTTGCCGGCCACGATACCGGATGTAGGTCCTTCGATCGCTTTGGAGCCGCTATAAATAACAAGATCGGAAATGGATATATAGCTCTTCAAATCCTCCTCAGCTGCCGCGTCAATTATAAAAGGAACCTGATACTCTCTTGCCACCTCCCATGCTTCAGCAGCTGTGATCATGTTCTTCTGAACACTATGATGTGATTTTACATAAAGAATTGCAGCCGTTCGTTCCGTAATCGCATCCTCCAGATGCTCCTGCTTGCCTTCGTTCGCATATCCGGCCTCTACCAGCCTGCCTCCGCCCAAATAAATCATCGTCTCTACAGGTGCTCCATATTGGACGTTGTGACCTTTCAGCATCACAATCTCATTTTTGCTGATCGTCTCTTGATGCAGCTTGAGGCTTAGGGCTCGATTTCCTTGAGTAACCATAGCTGCCACTGACAAGGCGATGCCGCTAGAAGCTGAATTGACAATCGCGGCTGCCTCTGCACCGAGTAGGTTCGCAATATGCTCTCCTGCCTTGTTCGTTAAATCACTAATTTCGACGTACTGCTGTCCACCTTGCTTCATTGCCTCCATTACGGTGTCAGTCGGTGCAGATACGCCGAGAATGCTCATTCTGCCGCTTGCATTAATCACTCTTTTTAATCCGTATTTATGAAGAATAGAAGTTTCCACCTATGATTGCTCCTTTCGGTTGAATAACGGATTCGGCAAGACGTGTATCTCCATTCGAATCGATCATTGTTCTTGACTCAGGTACCACTTCAAACAAAGTGAGATTAGCTTCATCTCCGACTTGAATTCGTCCCAGCTCCGGCCGTCCAAGCCAGTCTGCTGCCCGGATGGTCACCCGATCTATAACTTCGGCAAGAGTATAGCCGATGACCATAAATTTAGTCATCACATCGGCAAGACTGTGCACAGGACCATTCAGGCGATTCCCTCTATATATGTCTGAACTGATGGTATCAGGATGGACTCCACAATCTTTGGCAATCTCAGCAACACGAAAGGAGAAGCTTGCCGTTCCATGTCCGACATCCAAATGTACTCCGCGACGGATAGCCGATTTCAAATCGGGTATAAGCTCATTCTTGTCATCCAAGATGTTATTGGCTTTCCCATGGAGATAATGAGTGACGATATCTCTTTCTCTCAGCCCGTTCAGCACTTCATTGATGCCCGGAGGGCCGGAACCTATGTGGACCATGAGTGGCAGATGGACTTGTTCCGATATGCGAAGGGCTGCATTCAATGGGATTATCCCTTCTTCTTTGACTACACTTCTACTGATTCTCGCCTTGAGTCCGACGATAAAACCGCTGTATCTGGCTGCTGTCTCGACGGCTAATTGCTGGTCGATCCACTCTGCTCTGCTCAGCTCATCTTGCCGTAAGCCCAGGCCAATCCGAGAGATATTTAATAAGGCAAGCAATCTTGTCTCTGCTGTCCTGCTCAGGCGATACAGCTCCTCCATATGATCCGCACCGCAGCTTCCTGCATCAAGAATTGTAGTAACGCCTTGGCTCACGCCGATCTTATCCGCGTCATCACCATAAGGCTGATAGGTATCCATCGCATGGACGTGCATATCAATCCACCCGCTCGATACATATTGACCTGAACAATTTATAATTTCATCCCCTGCAGCTGTTCCTGATTTCTCTATGGCAGCGATTTGCCCCTGCCTGAGCACCAGATCAAACCTCTGCTCCGAATGAACGGTCCTCACTGAACGAAGTACTCGCGTATGCATTACAGCCTCCTCCATCTCCATGTCCTTCCGCTTTTCACTAGTACCTTAACACAGATCAAGTTTAAGGTAAATATAACGTTATAATGTTTGAATGATTTACAGCCATACCAAAAAGACGTTTTCTCAATTGAAAACGCCTTGATTACTTTCATTACCTTGGTTACCATAGCTATATTTTATTCAATATACCTGTAATGCACCTATTATATCCCGAACCGTTGCGATGGGTTTCGTTTTTTGAACTTCGGTTCTTCAAACAGGATGCTGAAGAGTAGTGCGAGTAAGAATAATTTGTTTCATAGAATTTATGATCTCTAATATCGATACCCCGGGTTGGACAATAGAGATTTCAAATTCTGTTTCATAACCAGCTCTCACCATCTTTTTTAACATATTTAAAGTTTGTAAGTTACCTTTTTCAAATCGTGTTTCACCATAACTTCTCTGCCTCGAATTTTCCCTTTCAATCATTCTTTGTATTATTTCTAATACATTATCATTCCACATAATTGATTTTTCAGCTTGGCCGCATATTTCATATAGATCTGAGACACGAGCACCGGGATGCTCTCCGTGTGAATACTTACAATGATAAAGATGAAATACTATTTTTTTATGCTGCATATCAATTTTAACTGAAACAATATCAGCAATTTCCCCTGATCCATCATCGTCAAAAATAATGTCTGAACTTTGATCGACAATATTATGTATCGTAGCGTATTGTATAGAATCAATCTTTCTTCCTCTTCCTTGAGATTCCGATTTAATATTGACCCCAAGATCAGGCCAGTTAACAGCCTTAAGAACATCTGATGATAACTTAATACCACTTTTTGGTTTGATAACTGTTTTTAGATTTTCCTGAACCACAATTACAGTTCCATCACACTGTATGAACGAAATTTCTGGTGAAAATTCATACAAGAAATCAGTCATTTTAACAGTACTCTTGCCTAATTATGTTTGAACACAACGAGACGAACTATACCCTCTTTTTATTTGAGAATAACCCTTAGGATAAGCTTAAATTATTCCATATTTTCACAGGCGATTATATAGCGCCAGAGTATTCCTATAACTGTATTTCAGAGAATAATTTTAAAACTCTATCTCAATTTAGTAAGAAATTTAATTCGTAGCTCTTTAATAAGAGATTCCCTCTAGGAATGGTGGCAGTGGCCACCTTTTTTATATTATCCACTCAGTCATTTAATTTGTTCAAGATAATGCGTGACGTTACGTATTATAATGTAGCAATATATATTCACCATAAAAAAAGGAGGTGAAACTTATGGATTACCAAGTGATTGGTCAGCTAATTGGAAGTGTAGGATTTCCTATTGCAGTTTCTCTTATTCTATTACAAACAGTTCTTACTAAGTTCAATAAGCAAATGGAAGGTCTGGAACAACGCATTGATAAATTAAACACTTCAATTGACTCCTTAGTTGAAACTATTCATCATGATCCCTCAAGTATAAAGAAAGTAGGTTCAAAATAAGTTGTATTCCATAATAAAGCAAGAAGGATCAGATGATAATTATTCATCTGATCCTTCTTCTATAAATACCACCTATTGTTATAGAATTCATAATGTACTTTCTTTAGCATTAGTTTCAATCATTGAATCTCGTCATTAAAAAGCTCTAAGTTATGAAACATTACGTATCAAAAATTTGAAAATTAGAATATAAAATAAGACAAAAAGAGGGCTATATATTATAATAGTATTAGACAAAAAGAGAACGTAAGTTCGTATAATAAACAAAATTCACTACCTAGGAGGTACTAAATCTATATGGATATTACTAAAGAAAATTGCGAAGCATTAAAAACCCTTCCAGCAAGCGTTAAAAAGTTCATTAAAGATAGAACATTATACTCAGATGACCAATTTCTTACTTATAAGCATGTTAAGTCAGATAAAAACAACTATGTTTTACTAGTGATTGAAAAAAACCTTGAAGAACCCTTCGAAATATGCCACGTTTTTAGAGGAGATTACTTTAGCAAAGACTTTACATATTACTGGATACCTCTTGAAGAATTCAATTTAATTTCTAATAGCTTAAAAGAAATTACTCTTTAACTTCTTCCGATTTAATTCTATTATATTCCTCTTCTATGGCTCTACTTAAATACTCAGTAGCTGTCATTTTTGATTTCTTTGCAGCTTCTACTAATTGTTGTTTTATATAAACTGGTATATCATAATGAAATTTTACTTTATTACCGTATGCCATCTAGTTTTCTCCTCCCATTTCATTAATTTCACTATATTTTTTTTCAATGATACGTATTAATAGTTGGGTGGCAGATAAATCTTGTTTCTCTGCCGCCTCAATTAACATCTGCTTTATTTCAGGTTGAAATTCATACGGTAACTTAATTTTTGGTTCAGACAAATGCCCATCCATAGTTTTTTCAGCTTCAATTGCAAATTTTATAAGTTCTTCAAAAGATAGCTCGTTGTTTACCTCCGCACCATACCTAGGAAGTACTCGCAAAAGATAATTTTTAAGGAGCTTTTGATTTTCTTCTGTACACTCGATTTGTAACTCTTCGCCTTTAAAACTAAGATTACAATCTAAAGTGTAACCAAATAAATTAATGGAGTATTTCATATTAGTCTCCTTTTATTTTAATGTTATATAGCGCCATGTAACGCCACGCAATATTAATTACTAAAAATGTTTTATTAAATCAAGAAATTGTCGCAAGAAGTTAAAATCTAGCTGCTTAAAATTCGAATTTAACTAGCCTAAAACCAGTTTGAGGATTCAGAATATACCACCTCGAAATTCAAAATAAACTACTTTCCTATTCAAGTTTAAGTTACTTCTATGGTCTAGATGATCTATCTAAAATCAAAATCACCTACCCTTCAAGATTACTAACAATCTATCCAAAAACTTTAGATATTCCACCTCAAACTTAGGAGACTAAACATATTCTAACACACTTCATATTAAATAAATTTAGATCCTCTCCTTATCTATTTTATTTATTTAGCTATTATTTAATACACTGGAACTTTCATCTTAAACTACCTCAAATTATACTCAAAAGTTTCATTTAGCACATCTTTTTTTACAATAAATGTAAGTATATTACTTGCGATCAAACAAAACAAAGACTTATCCAAGAAGCTTACAACAATGGAATGTCTCTACAATTATATATAGAGGATCACTTCAATAAATTTTTTGAGATTGATAAATAATATGTGAAGAAAGCGACTCAATTTGAGTCGCTTTCAGGATATTTTTTTGTCTTCAGACTACTTATATTGAGGAGTTAAAATATATTAAAAATTTCTGTTTCTGCTAGCGAAATATGTCCCATTATTTTTTTCTACAATTAATTGCTTCTCTAAAATCAATATAATAATTAAAACCTTGGAAGTATGATTTCAGTAATTCCACCAAAACCTCAAGTTCCTCATATTTTAATAAAGAAACATCATCTAAGTATGACATTACTATATCTTTATCTACAGGATGATCTTCAACTGAAAGTATGGTAGTTACCTCTATATACTTTAGTAAACTTGAGTTCTTACTAAGTAACAACCCAATAACTTGATATTCATTGTACCTTGTTGTACATAAGATGTTTCTAACATAATTATCTTTTCTACTACTTGATTCCTCTAAAATACTATAACCTTCAGAAATTAATACTATGTTTCCATCATATAGATTTGAACCTTCTAGCACCGATTCGTAAGAATTGTCAATTTGTATTTCTTCATACGTTTTTGTTCTTCCAACATGTATTATTTTTAAATAGGTATATTGTTTATACTGTAGTTCTAAATCTTGAACTACACTTATATCTCATAAAAAGTCTAAATAATCATTTAGTATTGGTAAAACAAAAACTTTATCAAACGACTCTACATCAATATCATAGTAAATATCAAGCATGTTTTTATATAAATCAAACTGTGAACTTTTGAATATGTTATTTAAAATATTCTCTCTTTGAGTACTATGATGGTAAATAAAACAAGCCGAAAAATAATCTATAAAAGACTTATGCGCCCATTTATAAGTAAGTCCATCTTTTACTATCAATGGTACTGTATTAATAATATCTTCAAATATAAGACTTGTATCAAATTCTTTTGAATACGATATTTCTTTAGCTTCATCAATCAACTTGATAAGCTTATCCTTACTAAAATCATTTTTGTTTTCTCTTAAGCATAAAAATCCAAATGATCTTAAAAACTTATGAAGTCCTTCTTTCGTCAAGCCTGATTCTTTTCCTCTCTTCCAACCACCTTTTGAATAATCATGGTCTTCAAATAGAGCATCATACACTTTTCTATAAAAGTCTCCTTTATTGATAGGAATATCTCTTTTGTATTTATAAGTAATATAGATAAACGAAATTAGTAATGGATTTCCTAAAAATTGTCCTAGGTCAATGAATTCCTTAGATTTTAGAGATTTACGCAATTTTTCAATTAGAGGTTGAGCAATCTTTACTTTTGATTTATAATCATATTTCCTTAATAAGCTGTACGATTCTTGTGGTTTAAGCTGTTTTATTACCATTGTCTGAAAGTCACCAAAACTACTTAATGCAACATCTGGTCGAGATGATAGAAAATAGATATTATTCGATGCTGCTGAAATAAACTCTATAAGCTGAGTTGTAACTTTATCCTTGATTTGAAGAGGTATTTCATCATAACCATCAAATAGGAATACAAAACCTCCTTCCTTTATTAAGTTAAGTAATACCTCACCATCATTTATTTTTCTAACTTTGTTTATGCTGTTTATAATGCTCTCTATCAAATCACATTCTCCTGTTACCTTTCTTAGCTCCAGAACGGATTACTCTATTACACAAAAGGGGAAAAAGGTAATACATTTAATCAACAAAGACTTCCATTAGAAATTTGTAGACATTGTGGTGGGGATATACGAGATTACGGCGGGTATAAAGATCAACTTAATACAGCCGGTATCAATCTGACAGATGTATGGTTTGATATCCCACCAGTAAGACATAGTAAATATAAAACAAGAAATAGTAATGAGTTGTCTATGAAGCTACTTGAAAGAGTCATAAGTCTTTCTACAAATGAAAACGATATTGTTTTTGACCCTTTTGGTGGTAGTGGCACAACCTGTATGGTTTCTGAAGTCTTGAAGAGAAAGTGGATCGGGGTGGAAATTGGGAGTGTAGATGGTATTAAATCACGCTTCGAATCAATTGATACTCAAAGAAACTACATCAAAGAAATTCAGTCTAACAGTAATAAGTTGTTCACAGAAGATATGAGAAAAATTCGATTGAAAAATGGACACTGGCTTCCAGAAACCTTAGAGAAGAACAAAAAACAAAAAAAGGTTGATGAGCAACCTAAGCCTTTAGAAAGTGATACTCGATATTGAGTAACGATATAACTTTTCAAGAACAAAAAGTAAAAGTGTCTACTTCTTAGACACTTTTACTTTTTCATAACAAGTTATCATCTGAATATAAGCTTGCTGGATTAGATCCTTCCTTGTACTAAATAATCAATTGTGGGGATGTCAGCAGGAGCCCACTTCAGGGATTGTATCTCCTTTAGAGAAACCCATTTAATTGTCTCATGCTCCGTTACAGAAGGAATCCCCTTTATGATTTGAGCATGTAGCCCTTTGTCCAAACTGCCATAGAAAGATGCATATCCTAGATTTACATACTGATGTAGATAAACTTACTCAAATAGCGTTAGAGGAAGGAATCGATAATGAAGCAAGTTGATGTGGTTGGGGCAATCATTACTAATGAGAATAATGAGATCCTTTGTGCTCTTAGATCCAAACATATGTCCCAGCCTGGGTATTGGGAATTTCCTGGTGGTAAGATTGAAAATGGTGAGGATCATAAAGAAGCTTTAGTTAGGGAGATTAAAGAGGAGTTACTATGTATCATTGAAGTGGGTGAGTATATTACTGAAACTATATATGAATACCCAAATGTTAAGGTTAGATTGTTTACTTATTATATGATGCGTTTCTAAGTAAGGCTCTCCGAGCTTATTGTGAAATGGAGCGGGGTTCTCGCATAATTGACAACTACCTTGTGCACATCGCTTCGCATATTCAGCAACATAGGGATCTCTACTGTAAGTGGTGTTGGATCCTCTTCTTTCTATAGAAGTTTTGCGAGCATGTTTAGCCCGTTTTTCTAAATCTTCAACTCATTTTTCCTAGCCTTTTTTTCGTGCTGTTGTTTAGCTGCCCTTACTAATGTATCAGGAGGTTGATAATCCCGTTCTTCACCTGTGAGTCTGATTGGAAAAATCCATACTTTTCTTATCATTCCTTCATCATCAGGTTGTTCTTCCTGATACACTTCTCCTGCCAATTCCACTTTTCCTCGATAGGTATACTCCATTCTCTTATAAACCTCAAAAAGAAAACATCGATCCCATTACTTTTGGATTCGTAAAGGGACCTATTTTGCAAAAAAGTTTTGCTCTGATCTCCATTTCTACCCATACCTGTATAGTGTAAAATATCGCTAATCCACCGATCATCATATAAAGATTCTACATGATTCGAAACAATAACCAGTGAATTCGTCTTTATTGATCTTCGCATCCCTCCTCTTTGAGCGCATTTAAATAATCTGAATAATTGATCATTACTTATTGTGTCTCCTGCTCTCAACTCGTGCCAATGTGACATAAAAGCCCCCTATATTTCTAGTTCTACTACTAAGTATACATGCATCTGATTTTATTAAAAAAAACACATGTTGCTTGATAGACTACGACCAAACAAAATATTAATTTCTCTGAAGAAGATCATACTCTACCATTTTAGAATAGTTGACAGAATAGGGCACTTAAAAATAACAAATAAATTTTACTAAATTATATTGCGTAACGATACGCTATATAATGTAATATCACTACAAGAAGTTATCTTATTTTCGTTGAGGGGCGAAAAACAAGATAACACCCTCTTCTTGATAGGCCACCAGACTAGTTAAATCAAAATTTTAACTTTCGAGGAGGAATTTTATATGGCAGTTCATTACTCTTATTCACAAAAGTTAGGTTCACCCCCACCATTTGCGGCATATGGTCCCCGTATGCAGATTATAAAGACACATTTAAGCAATATTAAATCAGAAACAATACCGAGACCTATTTCTACGACGTCCTACATGGGTATAAACGGTGGATTTTTCCGTCCTGTCTCTGATGATGCATATAATGTACCACCTGCTCAAGGAAGTTCAATTGCATATTGTCCTGAAGATGAAAACAAAACCGTAAGCTACCAGGGAAGAACACTTGCTAGAAACTACAATTACAACGGAAACAGCAGCACTAACCCCATTGCACGTAAGACTATGGTAGTCTATACAAACAGTAGTGGTAGTACTAAAGCTGCTTATGTTTACGCAGCAACTCTTGGTGAAATCACTTCAAGATTTAGTAATATCAAAACCGTTATCGGTGGAAATAGCTTTGCTTCAGCTGACTGGTTTCCTACAGTTTATAATCTCCCTGCACCTAGAACAGCCATCGCATGGGATAGCAGTGATAATGCACATCTAATTGTAGTTCCAGATGCTATAAATATTCCACTCTTGAAAAGTTCTATTGAATATATTGGTCTAAATCCAGAAAATGCAGTAGTGTTAGATGGATCTGGTTCCAGTTCCTTAAGAGTTCAAGTGGATGGGTCATATTCTAAGAGTTTCTATGGAGAGAATAGACATATTTTCAATATGATTCGTCTACGCAATGCCATTTAAGTTGGTCATTCACAAAAAGAAACGGTAGCCCTATATTAGGGCTACCGTTATTTGTTTAATGCGCTTTTTCTTTTAGTAGAAACTTTTTCTCTAAAATAAACGCAAAAATAAGTGGTGGTATGATGGAACAAAGATAGTATGGAAGCCAGTCTGGTCTAAAGAGCAGATATAAAACTAAACTTGTTACTGCTATTACAATTAAATAATAAGTCAATTTTACATAAACGGCTTTTTCACTGAAACGCTCATATGAAACTAACATGACAAAATTAACGACAAATAATATTAGAGATATAGGGATCAAATAACCTAAGAAGTATACTATAAATCCACTAAAAGAATTAAAGTACCCTTCAAATGTATTGTTAGGATTGATTCGATCAAATATATACAATAATAAAACAGTTAATACAGAGATAAAAATCGTCGCTATGATAAACTTATTAAAACTTTCTCCTTTATTCGAAGCTCTGCTATCCATATATAAACTCCTTTGAAATTTGATGAATTAACTATTTTAGTTTCCATCCATTGTTGCAATTAACCACTCTCCACTTTCTTTATTCTTTAATAATGAATACGTCATCATGCCCTGCTCAATCTCTTTATCTTGATTATTTCTATAAAATGTAACGACTAACTGAATTCGTTCAGCATCTTCATCATAATTGATTTCGTTAACTTCTTTGAATTCGAATTTAACGCCGTCTTCATATTTGTAATTAAACCAATCCATATTAAACTTAATTGATTCATCATCGTACATATTCTCTTTGTATTTATCTTCATTGTGCTCCACAATTGACTCCATATTATTCTGAAGTTTATCTGCAATGTCCTGAGTAAAAAAATCCTTAACATGTTCGGTTAAGTCAAAAGAGATTCCTTCCTTAAATTCTGAAAGGTCGGGATCTTTTTCACTAAATTCCTTTTGATACAAAATTGTTGTACTACCAATCTTATCTGTGGTTGTATTGGTTTTTTCACTTGAATTTTCTACACTTTGCCCATTACTAACCTCTTCATTACTGACATTCGTACTATCTAACGCTTGACCGCATCCTGAAACAACTACGAATGACAGTACTGCAACTATGCTAATAATACCTTTTTTAAATTTCACTAAAATCATCTCCAAACTAATTTTATTTAATTTAACTCAATAAATATATTTCGTAACGTTACGCTATATATTATAATATCAATACAAGAAGTTATCTTTTATTCGTTGAGGGGCGAAGAACAAGATAACACCCTCTTCTTGTATTATCACAAACAGAAAAGGGGAATTCGATATGGGACAAGCATTATATCGCGGAAATACAACGGTTAATGGTGTTAGTGGTGTACACTATATTAGTGCTGACCTTGCTGACGTTTCGGTTCGTTCTATCTCTGGTTCCGTTTATAGTTCCGCTTATCCAGGTATTAATGGTACATTCTTCTCAGGCACTACCCTTGTCGGTATTGCTACAAAAGAAGATGGAGTAGCTGTTAGGGCCAATGGCGCTTCTAATGCAAATGGTGCATACACCCGAAGTACAATGGTAAGTTACAACAGCGGCAGTTCTCCCACATGTGCTGTAGCCCTTCTCAGTCGAATTAGCGATTTTCCATACGGAACTTCTATTATTAACTGGGCAATTGGCGGTATTGGTCTATATTTAAACGATTCCTTTGCCAATGAACAAGCATATATCGATAAATGTGTCGATGTGGAACATGCTAACTCTGTTAACTCCTTTACGAATAGTGGCAAAATTAATCGTACTGCTATCGGTTATAAGAGTTCCAACAACAAAATCGTAATGTTATATCTACAAAGTGGTTCCGCATGGGATTGTAGAAACGTCCTAAAAGCACTCGGTTGTGGTTTTGGTGTTCTTCTTGATTCTGGTACATCGTCTCAAATGAAGGCTAAAGACTCCAGTTTCAATGCAATCCATGTAAATAGTAAAACAAACTCTGTATATAGCATGGTTGCACTTGCGCCTTCGTCTTGGGGCTAATATACTCACTTCTTTCTTTTCTATATGATAAACGTTTCATTAAAATGAAAAGTTGCAAATCAGTTGACAATTACTAACAATTAATCTAATAGTTTACCATTAAGCTAGACCGTTCCTTCGGTCCAGCTTATTTTTGTCCAAAGAAAGCCTCTTAAATGAGTTCCTCATTGTATTCCGAGATGACCGGTATTTTACTGCATCTCTTTTTTGATATTCCGTCCTGCTACTTTACCCTTTTGGGGATGGGAACTCCCTTCAGGAGTAAGGACATCTACATGCTCGTACCTTGAATTGTATTTTTCAATCTCCCCATCAATCAATCTTTATGGTAGTAAAATTTTTTCTTTTTATCGTAAAAATCATTTCCTTATTTCTTTTCCGACCCGTAGGTATTTTATCTTTCAAAAATGGATACTGCTTTGCTATCGATACGAGCTCACCCAGACCTTCAAACCAATTTCCCTACCAGTCAAATCCTCATTAAACTAAGGTTAGTCCTCCTTAGATCAGCCCATTTAATTGGATACTTGTCCCATGAATATCCAGTGTTTTTTCCTCTACGATGTAAGCTTGGATTCAAAAAGACCTTGTTAAAGGAAAAAAAAGCGCCGGAGGAATCTCCCCAGCGCTTTATCGTTTTAGTTATTTTGGACACAAAAAAAGCCCAATGCGGCTTCTTTGAGCTCGCTTTATATGATCTTATCCTGAAGGTTTGATAGACCTCCTCACCGTTCAATTCCACTCTGAATGTCAGCGTTCCCTTGATGGCCTCGCCTGTATGGTTTTCAACATGTGCCTCCACGGACACTTTTCTGCCTGATACATCTGGATAAATCTATACTCCTTTTACATGTACGGCATTGTTGACACGCAGCTCGATTTTTCCAATTTGGAGCGACAATTGGATCACTATTAACAGGGGCAACAGCTTTTGCAGCAAGTGGAAAGTTGATTGAAGTGTTTTACAATGTGAGTGATATAAAAATTGATACTGTATCTAACATGCCAAGCGGAAACCAAAAATTAGATTTTAAACTTAATCTCGGAAGATCAATGACCCGATCAACTACCACTAGCATAGTATCATCTGTTACTTATACTTTGTCCGGAGTACTAGGGATTAAAGTTCGCTTTCCTCCCTTGGATAAGAGGAACCCCATAATAGGGTTACAAGCAGCATCTGCAGATCTGCTATACGTTCTACTTTCACTATCGTTCTTCCCTTCAAATTCTCGCTTGTATGTACTTGGATGAATATGAATTCCGTAACTCAAACAGCATGATTCAGTATATATTAAGTCTTTTCACAAGAAAAATAAATGTTTATAATTAAATACATGAATTTATTTCATGTAAAAAGGAAGATGAGCGATGTCTCTGGCAAAATACGAAATTTTAACGACAGTTGTAGAGCTCCAAAGCTTGACCAAAGCGGCAGAAAGCTTGAATCTAACCCAATCCGCAGTAAGTCATGCCATTGCAAGTCTTGAAGCAGGCTGCGGTTTTTCATTACTTATTCGCTCCAAAGCCGGTATTCAGTTGACCGCGAGCGGGGAGCGAATTCTGCCCTACATGAGAGAAATATTGAAATGGAACGAAATGATGCATCAAGAGATCCAATTACTCAGTGGCATTCAAACAGGTACGGTCCGAATTGGAACGTTCACAAGTGTCTCCTCGCAGTGGCTACCCGGAGTGATCAAATCATTCCAACATGAATATCCCGCTATTCATATCAAGCTTAAAGAAGGGGATTACGGTGAAATCAAGGGCTGGATTGCCTCTGGAGCAGTTGATTTTGGATTCTTGTCGCTGCAAGGCAGATCTACCTTTGATACCATCCCTTTGAAGAAGGATCGCTTAGTATGTATCTTGCCTGAAGGACACGCTCTGGCGTCGGAACCCTCCATTCATCTGGATCAGCTGCGAAAAGAGCCGTTCATTATGCCGAAATGGGGGGGAGATGATGAGATTGAATCCATGATCCGGACGCACAAGGTGAAGCTTAGCATCCGGTTTGAGGTTGCTGAAGAGCAAGCCATTATAGGTATGGTTCAGCATGGGCTCGGCATCAGCATACTGCCGGAAATGGTGCTTGGTAATCTGCCCGATACTATATGCATTGTTCCATTGGCAGAGGAGCCCTATCGCATGATCGGAATGGCTGCATAGTCCTTGTCCGAATTGTCGCCCGCATCTCATAAATTTATCAATTCTGTTCAGGACTGGTTAACGCTTCAGCATCTGATGGATGATCTGGGTCACATCGCTACCTCGCCATAAATGATGATATCGCCCAATCAGCATCAGCCTTCATCTCATATATTACTGTAGTTAAATGATGAGGAGGTAAATGTCATGGGAGAAGCAAAACGTGGCTGTAAATGTGGTGAAGGTGGATATGGTGGTTATTCTTCAATAGGTGCTATCTTGGTACTGTTCATTCTGCTCGTGATCATCGTTAGTACGTTTCAATATTAACCGAATTGATCTCATATTCAATAAATGATGAAATTGATTCTTCTTAAAAACACCGGCACAGCACATGGCGATCTCGGGTACGAGATCGCCTTTTTTAGCTCAACTCATTTAGAAATCTTCATAAACGAGATCCATATTGATCCCTATTGCTGCCTTGCTCCCTTCCGCTGCAGCGATAATTAACTGTGTAGGTGACGTCACCGTACTATCCCCGGCCGCATAGATACCTCTAATATTCGTCCGTCCATAATGATCTGTAATCAAGGCGCCTCTGTCATTCATATGACATCCCATTCTTGGTCCAATCATACTCGCTTGGCTTAGCTGCGGAGTCACAAAACCACCTTCTCGCTCGATGGTTTGACCATTCCTGAACCAGATGGCCTCAAGCCTTCCGTTACTGCCGGATAATTTGCTAATGGGCTGCTCTACGACGCGTATCCCTCTGCTCACAAGTCTTTTGTGTTGTTCTACATTAAGTATCCTCTTCCCATTTGTACAAATAACAAGATCCTTACTCCAGTGATGGATCATCTGCGCGGTACTGAAAACATTCATCGTCTCCGCAAGAAGGACAAGTCGCTTCCCTCTTAGCTCGTACCCATCACAGTAAGGACAGCTAAAGAGACTCTGTCCGTAATACTCCTCAAGTCCTGGCAGCGAGGGAAGAATCTCACGCAGCCCTGTACTTAGCAGCACTTTTCTACCCGCTGTCTCTCTACCGCTGGACATACGGGCAATAAACCCGCCATATACAGGCTGAACCTCAACGACTTCCTCCTGCATCATGCTTATGGATGGATACTCGGATAGCTCCTGATGAGCGATCTGTCTGAATTCAGCAGGACTTGCTCCATCCCTCGTCAAAAAACCATGAGAATGTCTGGTTCGCGCATGCCGTGGTCTGCCATGATCTAAGATGACCGCTCTGCGGAGAGAACGACCCAGCACCAGTCCGGCACTCAGCCCTGCAGGACCGCCGCCAATAATGATGCAATCAAGCATGCCAATCCCCCTTCGTTAAGCAATGAATTTTAGATATACGATACTATATTCAATTCAGATGAATGCATGATAAGCAAGTTATGCGTTCTCATCATGTTATCTTGCAACTACATGTTATAACGAACATATAAACAGCCCTCTTACTATAGCAAGAGGGCTGAATGTCATATTATTAAGGAATATATTGTTGTACTATCTGTGTAACTTCACCATTCTCAATCGTTAGGTGATAGGGAAATACGCTCATGTCCATATTCGTTGTGTCTCCGTAGAGCTCAGCGAATTTGTCCAAGCTGATCTCCTCATCCCATTGGATGTCAATATCCTTGATATCTCCAGTACGATCATAAATTTGAACTGTAACGGTTGCATCATCGGCGATTTTGAGTGTTTCGTTTGTCTCCTGCTCATTCACGATATAGTATCCATCTGGAGCATAGTCAATTCCAGCGTTAGGCTCTTGCTCCACGAAGACCGTGTTTGCTTCTTCACCTTCATACCATTCAATCTCATCCGCTTTAATCTGGAGCTCTCCATTAAGATCACTAAGATCATTGATATATACAGTTTCATGCTGTACTTGTACCGTCATATCCTGAACATCCTGTGACTTCGCGAGTACCGTTGTACTATTTCCAATATTAAAATTCCCATATATTAATGTTCCCGAAAGAATAACACCCAACGCTACAAATGTAAATAGCCGATTCTTCATCTTGCATCTCTCCTTCTGGTGCGGCTCTATAACGCAAGCCTTGTGCTATGTATTAAGCTTCTTAGCTGTTCTTGTTACCTAGTATAAACGTTTATTATTAACGAAGAGTTTCAATCTTGTTAATAAAAATATAAAATTTATTCATTTCATAGGATAAGGGTCCCGAAGAGGGGACCCATTCTGTCTTCATTTCTAACTTTAATTTTTAACGAATTTGACCAGCACGTGTGCTAATGCATGCTGTTGTTCGTTATTAGCTGCATTCCAGAGTTCTTGGAGCAGCTTCTCTTCTCTGTTTCTCGGCTCTTCATTCTTGGATAACATCCCTGCAACCTTTTCTGCTACCATCGATAATTGTTCTTCATTAAGCCCTAGTGATTCTCCCAAGGCTACACGTTTCTTCAAGTATTGCTTGAAGGTTTCGAATTGTTCCAAAATATCGTCCTTTTGTTCAGGAGCCATTCGATTCATCACATCGTCCACCTGATTCAGCTCTACTTTTCCATCCTTATTGATCATATGTGTTTGTTCAGACATCGTTTTCTCCTCCAGTTATATAGATATTTTCGAACGCTTGCACACTTCCTATTAACCTTCCCGTTTAGAATGAAACAAGATTAATCATCTCATTAGAAAAAATATGTCCCAATCTGTTACTTCTTCATCTGATGTAATGCTTTATTGATCCAGATCGCTGATAGGAGGCCATCCCCCATCGCCACTGCCGCTTGCTCGGAATGCAATCCGATGTCACCGGCAATCCATAGGTTCGGTACTGAGGACATTCTCGAACGTCCGTCCGCTTCAACATGCTTGTTATCCTGTATCTGAGCACCGAGCTGCTGCGCCAACTCCGAATGAACCTGGTTGCCTCCAAAAGCGATAAAGCCTCGTTCAGCTTCGACAGCAGCACCATTTACCAGCTTAACAGCTGTAATCATGCCCCTATCATCACTCTCTACTTCGGTAATGGCTTCCTCCATATAGTGAACTCCCTTTTGGCTTAATTTATCTCTAAGTTCTGAGGTAACTTCAGCTTGATCGTGATTAATGTAGATCATCTCAGAAGCCCGTTTAGCTAATATATTCGCCATGCCGGCGCCGGTAACGCCAGAACCCATAATGACGGTCCGCTTATTCTCAATCTCGTATCCATCACAATCAGGGCATATATAGATTGACATTCCCAGCGCATCTCTTAAACCTGGAATATTCGGGTATCGATCTGTAATACCGGTAGCAAGCAGAAGTGTTCTCGATTGGTACAACTTATTTTTATTACCGCTTAGCGTGAAGAGCACACCTTCTTTTTTGGCAGAAACAATTCGATCTGTACAAAATTCGATTCCGGTCGCTTCCGCATGTGCCCTTCCTCGTCTGCGTATCTCCTCACCCGATATACCATCCGGAAACCCCAGTATATTATGATAGTTACGGCATATGGTCGAACGACCTTCCCCCGCATCAATGACAAGCACCTTGTGTATAGAATACCTTCCCAGCTGAATGGCTGCCTGTAGCCCGGCAATACCTCCACCGACAATTATGCAATCATATATCATCCTATCCCTGCCTTCTTCTATATATCTTCTTTATATCTTCTTTCTTTTATCCTTAAACAATATGTATCTTTTTAAACGAAAGCCTGGAATTGAAAAAAGAACCATGCTAAGCATGATCCTCTTCATCGTTATAACCCAAACGAATATGATGCATATTGTCTGGCATTATTCATCGCTGTCCACACATCGACAGTCTCGGACCCCATATACCAGAACGCATAACCTGCAACATCATATCCTTCAAACAAGGTCGTCTTGGCTGACAAAGACCGGCTCTCTTCTGCCCATATCCCGCGAGATTTCCCTTGAGCCGAATAAGTTAAAGTATATTGTGCAATTTCCGAATTCCATTTCAGAGAGGCTGAGTAATTACGAAAAATATCCCCTTGTCTCTTCAGGGTAATATCATATGAACCAACCCCAGGAGATGACATGGACCAATCCCGAGTATAGGTAGGCAGAGCTGCAATGATCTTGTCCTTAGGCACGGCCTGCTGCAATGTCTGAACAGCATATTCCAGCCATGGGAGCGACGCAACCGAGCCTGCAGTAGCCGAACCGTTCCAATGCTCCTCATATCCCATCAACACGACATAATCAGCCAGCCCTCCGAGTGCCTTGTAGTCAAAAGCAGCCGTCCAGCTAGAACCTAGATCGGGTGATACATCAATAGATAAAGTTACACCTATACTGCTCAGCTTGGACTGCAGCGAAGCCATGAACAATGTCAGATATTCCCGATCCTCAGGTGACACATTTTCAAAATCAATATTCAAGCCGGCTAACCCATACTTCTTAGCATAATCCACTAATTTCATGACGGTAGTATCTCGTAATGCAGCATTTGATAACATACGGTGTGTCAGCTCTGCATTCGCCCGGTTGCCTACCATTCCCCATATATTCAGCTTATTTCGCTCAGCAAAAGTTAATAGCCTCTGATCGGTATGATCCTGTACAACTTCGGTCTCATCGAGAAAATACCAGCGGGGCGAAAGTGTATTTATTCCCGCATCCAGCACCTGCTTCTCGTACTCGGCAGTCGTAGAATCGTATTGCCAGCCGAGCAGAATCGGATCTGGTGTACGGTTATTGAGCTCAGATTTAATGCGTGGTGTTTCGAGTATGCGGTCCAGCAGAACCGCTGCTTCCGCACGCGTCAAAGAATATGACGGTCTAAATGCTCCGCTGGCACCCTGCATGAATCCGAGCTCTGTCACTCGGCATATATAGCCCCATGCCCACGTAGAGGCTTGGTTATGATCTATGTAAGGCAGCTCTGATGACGCTTCAATCGTTTCTGGAACGGTCTTCAGCATGCGGACCATCAGTGCTGCAGCTTCCTCACGAGTTACGTTTGATTTGGGTGCAAAATAATTCTCTGATCTTCCCTGAACAATTCCCAGGTTCACAAGAGCACTAATGTCCCCGTAATACCAGTCGGCCTTTTTCAGATCCTTGGAAGGGGGCAGATCATTCACCACTTGTTCGAGCTTCATAGCAGCCACCATCATTTTGGCAAGTTCTGCTCTCGTAACCTTCTTACTAGGCTCAAATGTCGTTAAGGTAGTTCCACGAATGATGCCCTTATTATATAAACGGCTAATAGCCTCTTTAGCATAACTGTTCGAAATATCTCTAAAGGGGAGTTCAGTTGAGGATGCATTTGCATGATTCGGTGCAAAATGAAAAGGCAACAATAAAAGAATAACGCCAAGGATCAGACCTTTTTTTATAATCAAATTCAATTTATTTCTTTGTAATTTCAACACTAGCGCCTCACTTGCATAACAGGATAAATCTATCCTATCAAAGAGCTGTGAGAGCTGTATGTACTTAATTTATGGTTATATTTCAAAAATTTATCTATTCAAAACCTGGTCATGAACGAAAAAAAAAGAGTAACGCTTCTTGGGAAGCGATACTCTTGTATTCGTAAATTTGCTCTTATTTCAACACTTTAAGACGGGTATCCAGCGGTGCGAAATCTTTGTCGCCAGGCTCTGCCGCAGGTGTTCCAAAAGGCATTTGTGCAATCAGTTTCCATGTCCCAGGAACATCAAATACTTCCTTCACTTCGTCGTCAATCAGCGGATTGTAGTGCTGAAGGGATGCTCCAAGACCTTCTTGCTTCAGAGCTGTCCATACGACCAATTGCAGCATGCCGTTTGATTGATTAGACCAAACTGGGAAGTTGTCCGCGTAGAAGGCAAACTGCTTCTGCAAGTTCTCTATTACTTCCTGATCCTCGAAGAACAAGACGGTTCCGTATCCCGCACGGAAGCTTGCCATTTTATCTGCTGTTGATTTGAATTTCTCTTCATCATTTACCGTTTTGCGAAGTGTTTCCTCAGTAATATTCCAGAGCTTATCGTGCTTCTCTCCGAGCAGCACCACAACGCGAGCCGATTGAGAGTTGAAAGAAGACGGAGTATACTTGACTGCTTCACCAATGATTTCCTCAATTCTTGCATCCGAAACATTAGATTCTTTAGAAATCGCGTAGTAAGATCTTCTATCCTTCAGAGCTTGCATAAATTCTTTAGCCATTAGAAAAAAACCTCCTGGTATATTTTGTAGGTCGACAAAACTAAAGATAGTATACTCGCTTACATTAGTCAAGTAAATTTATAAAAGTTTGAAAAGTGTCGTCCATAAGTCGTCCATAACTAACCGACTTTTATTATTCATGATCTGCGTTGTTTTCATTCACGAAGCTTTGAATCCATTATTCAATCCCGATAATCGGCCCGGTATTTTTCTTCTGTGGAGGAATTTTGCTTGGTCGCCTCTTTATCCTTCTCTTCTTCCTTCTCCATATTCAAATCCTGAACCGGAATAGGATCTACATGCAGCTCTTCCTGATATAGATCAAACAAGCTTTCCTTCTCTGTTGGGTACTGCTCGGGATGATCCATTTGAGTTTGATCTTTTTTATCGGTATTCTTCATATCCGCCATTGTATTATACCTCCTTGTTCTGTGATATTTATCATTACCATGCTCAACCTATGACTAAACATGCACAACAAACACATAGATGGATAGGAACATAAAAAACACCGTCAACTTCGACTTTATCGAAATTAACAGTGTTATTTCACAATCTATTGGGCCTGCTTCTGCTCATATACAATCTGAGCCTCAAAGATGCTAAAGCCTTCTGAGTTCATTCCACGAAACCAGATGCTTGCTCCATCCCCGTCCGATCTTTGAAGGGTAAAGGTTTCATTTAATCGAACCTCTCGGTGATAAGTAACTCTAAATCTTCTCCAAACGAACTGATTTATTTCCTCAGCTGTCATAGCATCAAAACACAAGTCAGCATATCTTGCATTATTTAGATGACCATTGCTATCTGTCGTACTATAACCGGCTTGGAATTCATAAGCGCCCTTAAGCTCAATATCTTCTGGAATGGACACTTTGTCCGGGATATCGCCGGATGTCTGGCTGGTTACCGTCGGAATATCGTAAGGCAATGCTGATGGACGCAATATTTTACGCTTGTGAATATCAACCAAGGTCCAGGTAGACCGTGCATATCCTGTTGCTCCCTCAGAACCCTCAAACCGATAATCTCTCAGCCACACAACACCTTTATAGCCTCTGGACCATGTCGATATATTCCATTCTTCCTCAAGCACCGGAATCTGCTCACAATCGATCTCCATCGTCATGAGCATCCAGCCATATTGATTCTTCAGCATCTCGCTTATCGTAATTCCAAGCTCCTGCAAATGACGGTCAGCAGCATCCTGAAGCCGTTCAAGAAGGGACGAAAGCTTAATGCGCGAATGCAGATCGGACTGGCTGGAGCTAACGATGAATGTTTCTTTACCTATCTCTGTCACATTTACACTTCCTTTGCCTGCTTCTACTCTTGCTGCCATTCATTTTAGTAGATAAGACCAGGCAAGGCAAACGGAGCGTTTGCAGCAAATCGGTTAACCGCCTAAATTATTTAGCTGCTCGCTCAGATTATTGATGTTCGTTATCAGATCCGGAATACCAGTCTGTTCCCAGTTCTCAAGTGTGAAGCCCTGCTCTTGTATTCGCTGGCTGAATTGATCGACCATGACCGTGAGCTGCTCATTGTATTCTACGAGTCTTGCATGGATTGATTCTCCGATCGCTGGTGGCGTAAGCTGAGCAAACTCACTTGCTTCGGTACGGATATGCTCTAGCTGCTCCTGAAACTGTGCAGCTGCATCAGGATTATTAACTGCTTCCTGGGCCAGATTCTGAAGCTCAGAGCCCGCATTGGATACTTGATTGATATATTCAGTAGCTTCATTTACATAGGTTAAAGATTGATTCACACTATCTACGGCTGAACATGCGGACAACATCACAGCTGAAGCAAGCATCGTCGCCATCAAAACAGCCTGCTGTTTTCTTTTTCTCTGTCTTCTCATTTTGCTGGTCTCCCTTCACAAAAAAGCGTTCACATAAACGTTTATACGAACTGCTTGATGCTCAGGTTTCATATAAGATGATGTTGTGTTCGAAAAACCTCCGGTGAACTACCCACCGTCTGTTTAAACATGCGGCTGAAATGGGAAACTCGCTTGAACCCCGACTTCTTGCTTACTTCCGTGACAGAAATATCCGGATGAAACCGAAACAGCAGCTTGGCATGATTAATACGACGCATATACAGGTATTTGAATATCGTTGTACCTGTCATCTCTTTGAAGAGTGCTGCCATATAAGGCTTGGATAAATGGAGCTCACGGGCGATCTCGTCCAAACCAATTTCATTCATATAATTCGTTTCCAAATAAGTAATGATGCCTTGAATATGGTCTTCTTTATCCGTAAGTGTTCTTTGCTCAAGCATCTTATTGTCGGTGAATTGTTGTGCCATGATCAAAAAATCGCACAGTTTTAAAACGAAGCGATCGCTCATCTGCTCCCGCCCCTTCATCTCATAAAGTTGGTTCAATTGTGACAGACTAGCCTCGGTTTCCTGCTGCTGCAAAGCGGTGAGATGAAACACATGATTTTTCAGTTTCTCGAATGGAGCAAGCAGGGCATGAGCACGTTCAGGTACAAGATACTCCTCAAGCATCGTAGGATAGAAGTGCAATGTCGTTCGTACATAAGGAACACTTGGATCTGGATGTGGTCTGTGCAAGGTCATGCCATGCATTAAGATTAAATCACCGGGGACAAGTGTATAGATCTTGTCGCCAATAACATAAGTGCATTTGCCCTCGTGGAAATAGTACAGTTCATAAAAAGGATGGGAATGAAACCCATCATCCTGACCGGGCGTCACCGGGTTGTTATTTCGATAATTAAAGGCGAGCGGATCAATCATGTTGAACGTATTTGCCACAATGGAAGTCACTCCTTTGCATAGATCAATAGCTTTACAAAGATCTCATCGTGACTTCATTGTATCATGCTATGGGCTGCTGACGTTAACAAGGTTTAGCGCGCGCTTTGGATCACTCCAGCCGTTGCCAGCTCCTGAGCTGCCAGACACAATTCTGCCGCCTTAAAAGCATGAGCCTGTGACATGGCTTCCTCTGTTCCATTTATACAGTCCTTGATCAATTGACTGAAAAAAGGATAGCCCACCTTGCCCTTTACGTTAAACCGGTACTCACCCTCATGATTGACCAGGTATACTTGATCTCCTATCGATTCTCGTGCAATGTCCGTATATTTTCTGAGTTCAATGTAGCCGTCAGTACCCAGTATAGTTGTACGCCCGTCCCCCCATGTGGAGAGACCGTTCGGCGTAAACCAATCCACCCGAAAATATCCCGACGCCCCATTATCGCCAACAAGCGCAGCTTCCCCGAAATCTTCCAGCTCCGGATACTTGGGATGTGCCATGTTAACAGCACGACTATACTTTACTTCCGCACTCTTGCAGGAAGCAAAGTATAGAAATTGTTCAATTTGATGACTGCCAATATCGCAAATAATTCCACCGTATTTGGCTTTCTCAAAAAACCAATCCGGACGGCTGCTGGCATTTAAACGATGGGGTCCCGTTCCCATGACTTGGAGCACTTTGCCAATCGCCCCTTGAGATATTAGCTGACCTGCATAAACAGCACTCTCGACATGGAGGCGTTCACTGTAGTAAACCATATACTTTCGGCCTGTTTCCTTTACCTTCTGACGAGCAGCCTCCAGCTGAACGAGGGAAGTAAAGGGGGCTTTATCGGTAAAATAATCCTTGCCTGCATCCATAACAGTAAGACCTAGCGGTCCGCGTTCCGAAGGAATAGCAGCTCCAGCCACAAGTCGAACCTCAGCATCATTTAATATTTCATCTAAGGATCTAGCTGCCCTAGCTTCGGGAAAACGCTCCTGAAACGCCTTCACTTTATCGGGGTCAGGATCGTATACCCATTTCAGCGTAGCTCCTGCGCGTACCAGCTCACCACACATCCCATAGATATGACCATGATCCAGAGCTGCCGCGGCGATTACAAATTCTCCTGGTCCAGCAACGACTTCATTCACTGCGCTCTCAGGCGCATAGAACATTCCATCTGAATTACTCATTGTAAGCCCCCTCTTTCCAGCATATTTTATACATCCATCGTCTTATTGAAAGGTACCGCTAAGATCTGCAGGTGTCTGATCCTGCCCTACTGGATCCGTATTCACTTTGGAACTCCGAATTCGTTCCTGAAGATGCTTGTTAAACAGCTCCTCATCAATGGGCAGTTCCACCCAATGATCCGTCCATGTGGATAGATACATGGCGTTTGATAAAGTCAGCCCATGAATCCCTTCTTCCCCAGGAGCGATAAGCGGAGTGCCATTCAAGATAGCATCTACAAAGTTCTGCATAATGCCAGGATGGCCAGTCTCTCTGCCCTCAATAGGAATATCAATCTTCCAGCATTCTGGCTGGCCAAATCCGCCGGTATAGCGCTGATTGAACTCACTTTCGGGTTCACGCAGCCGCCAAAATGTCATCTTCCCATCCTCAACCACGATCTTTCCGCGATCACCGTTCACTTCAAATCGATTCGTTCCCGGAGCTTCTCCGGTCGTTGTAATAAAGACGCCGGTGGCTCCGTTCTCATATTCTACGTAAGCAGTCACATCATCCTCGACTTCAATGCTGCGATATTTGCCGAAGGCACAGAAGGCACGAACACGCTTCGGCATCAAGCCTACCGTCCACTGCCATAGATCCAGCTGATGCGGAGACTGATTTAGCAGTACGCCACCGCCTTCACCTGCCCATGTCGCTCGCCAGCTGCCAGAATCATAATAGCTCTGGGAGCGGTACCAGCTTGTAATGATCCAGTTGGTACGCCGAATCTCACCAAGTTCCCCTGAAGCAATCAAATCCTTTAATTTGATGTACAGTGGATTGGTTCGCTGGTTGTACATGATCGAGAACACCTTCCCGCTCTGACTCGCGGCTTCGTTCATTTCTCTCACTTGACTCGTAAATACACCAGCTGGTTTTTCGATAAGAACATGAAGTCCGTGATGAAATGCCAGAATAGCAAGCTCTGCATGCTGAAAATGAGGTGTTGCTATAAGCACTGCATCCACTGCCCCCGAGAGCATCATTGTCTCCGGATCCTGGAAGTACTGAATATCTCCCTGCAGGTTATCAGCTGCCCACGCTTTGATGCTCTCTCTCATATCACTGATCGCCGTAAGCACTGCACCTTTAATCTTGCCTTCATTAATGGTTTTGGCATGAGCGGAGCCCATATTACCAATGCCTATAATTCCTACTCTCACAGCGTTCATAGTGCAGCACCTCCGATATGTAACTGATTGCTCAGCGAATGCATGCTCTGCGTGAAGTTCTTGAGCATTTCCGCCGAGGAACAGCTCTGGCTGAAGTCTTCTATTCCCAGATACCCCTTATATCCAACAGAATCAAGGTCTTCAAGAACGGTGCTCCAGCGCACGACTCCGTTAAGTAAAGGTGACCATTTTGCCTGATAACAGGTTTCTATCTCGCTATCTTGCTGCTCCAGCTGTACCCAGTTGGCATTCTTTACATGAACATGGGCTAGATAAGGGCCAAGCAGCTCCAAGCCCATACGGTAATTTTCATAGCCCTCATGGACCATATTCCCCGGGTCATACAACACACCGATATGATTTGGATCAAACGAGGACACGAGTCGATAAGCAAGTCCCGCACTAGGAGCAATGGTACCATGATGTGTTTCGACCAGTGCCTTTACTCCATACTGACGCGACATTTCCTGAACCTCGCTTAAGTAATCAATTGCGCCCTTGTATAGCTCATGATAATCCGCTGAGCGGTTATATCCGGGAACACCTACACGCATCATAGCTGCGCCCAGCTTATGCGCTGATTGGAAGGCCAGCTCCGTAGCGGTCAGATCTCCGGAAGTGAGATAAGGAACAAGGGCAATTGATTTCTGTCCGAATTGTTCAGTCAGTGCTGCCGCCTTCGCTATCTCCTCATCTGCATTCTCAGGATCAATAGAAGCCAGGTTTCTTCTCCAAAAAGAAGGCTCTTCCTGGCCTGCGTCCATCGGGACACCTTTATATCGCCACTCTATGCCTTGAATCCCAGCATCCGAGGCAGCCTTGAGCATTTGTTCAGGCAGTAAATCCGGGGTCGCAACCGTAAATATAGATAACAACATTCCTCATCACTCCTTTAGAATAAAGCATATTCACAAGTTCATCCTATCACTGTATTCCAGTGACAGATACCGCTATTCCGCAAGAAATGAACCACAGATAACAAATTGGGCGAGGAAGACACTCAGGGGCAAATCATCATCTGTAACCGCAAAAAAAACACCTGCTGAATTCGTTATTAAAACGATCAACAGGTGTTTATCACCATACAGTATAGATTCACTTGCAGTCATAATAAACATGCTGTACATCGATCTCATGATCTACCATAATCACGCCGTGTGAATATTGCGACTGTCTTCTCTTGTCCGTAGGTGATCCCGGATTAAATAAAATGATTCCATCAACTTGTTTAAGTACAGGGATATGTGAATGTCCAAATATGATACAGTCCACTTGCTCTGCCTTGAAGGCTTGAAGTGCATTGTCTTCCGTGCTTCCTCTGCCAATGTGTCCGTGTACAATACCAAAACGCTTGCCCCCCGCTTCGACAACGGTTTGTTCAGGCAATATGCCTCGAATGATTGCAAGGTCTGTGTTTCCGAATACACCATGCAGCTTCCCCATAGACTGGAGTGCCTCGTACAATGAAATATCCGTCCAGTCACCCGCATGAAATATAAAGTCCGCATCTTGAAGGTCCTGAAGCAGAGGTGCAGGCAGCTGCTTGGACATGCGAGGCATGTGGGTGTCAGACAATACAGTTATTTTGATCATAAGACGTAACCTCCTTGGTATTCCCTATTCGGTTATTCCATGTATGTGTCCTTATCCGGACGGGCCTTGGCTTTCAGCTGCCGAACACTATACTCCAGCTGTTTGATTACATCTTCAATTTGTTTGCGATCAATCAGGTTCGGATCGGCTTGCGGTTTAGGTACATTTTTCAGATTCCGAATCATATATTGCTGTTCCTGCCATTTATCCATCAGATCTGCTATATGCGCATAAAATCGCTCATAATCTTTGATGATGATATCAAGAAATTCATCCACCTCATCTGGATCATAACCCCGAAGCTTATAATTGAATTGTTTCTCATGAATGGATAGTGCATCCATCTGAATGCCGAGCTGTTTAAAGAGCTGTTTCTGCTTATCCAGCCGGCGTTTCATATGTTCATCCATATATAACTGACCTCCATTAATCGAATTCCCTTATTTTTTTATATCATAAACTGACCCCTGATGAAAACGAATCAACATAAACTTTCCCTTACATTAACCAATAACTAACTTATTCTCCAGCTTCATTCCTATTATTTCCGAATATATGCTATTCCCTTCGAGACTGGTTGTGATGTTCTTCAACAGGGTAATAAGATACAAGAATGAGATAAAGGAGCTGCTAGACATGAACGCAATTGAACTTACAAATGAAGAACTTAATACGTTAAAGAACCGTTTGTTGGAAGAAAAAGAAACCATTCAAGCTCATTTTCAAATAAATCAAGACGGAACAAATTCAGAAGACAATTCGTTACTTGATTCTACGGGAGAATTATCCTCAGCAGATAATCATCCTGCAGATATTGGAACCGAAACCTATGAGAGGGCTAGAGACCAAGCTATTGATGATCAGCAATCTGAGAAGCTGGAACAGATCAATCAAGCCCTCAACAAGATGCAAGAGGAGAGCTATGGGCTGTGCGAGGAATGCGGCAAACCGATTCCATACGAAAGACTGGAGATCATTCCTTACACTTCATATTGCATCGAGCATGCTCAACAAGAGCAGCAGGGTGAAATCAGTGAATATCGTCCTGTAGAAGAGCAGGTCATGACCAAACCTCCGAGAGGAGCTGGTGAGATCAGCCAACGAAACGCTAGTAAATTTGATGATGCAGAAGCCTGGAAAGCTGTGAAAGAATATGGAACAGCAGACTCTCCTGCCACGTCCACTAAGCGGGATGTAGAGGATTATGAGGAGCTATAAATATATAATAGATCGGGCCGGATAACGGCCCTTTATTTATGATTTCATGTTTTTCATATGTTCTACGACGGTTGCAAATACTTCATAACTGTTAACGCCTTTCTCTTTGCGCTTCACAAAATACGGCTCGCACAGCTTCACAATTTGGGTGTACAGCTCTTTGGCTTCTTCTTCGGACACATAAATCGCACGGTTCAGCAAATGCACAGAGGAGTGATCTCCTGCGTCCAGGCGCTGAACAAAGCTCTGCTTATTCTGTTCAAACAAAGCCGTAATATGCGATGCATTCTCGGCAGCGACAACCTGCCTCATCGGCTCATCTTCCTCCGTCCCTCGGCTGACAATAATCTCGCCGGGGAAAACCTCATAATATTTCGCTATGATCCCGTTGATTTCTCTTGTCTCCACGAGCGAGAGCAAACCTACCTTTTCAAGCTTCTTAACATGATAATAAACTTTCGCTGGCAGTTCACCCAGCTCGTCTGCTACTTCTTTTACCGTGGCAGGTTTGCCCAATCTATGAAATACGTTTAATATTTGAAGTCGGTAAGGATCGGAATACGTCTTGACTTCCTCCATCGTAGTTAGCACTTTATTATTCATTTAAGATCCCACCTTTGATAAGTGTTGCATTCTATTATATGGTGATGTTCCAGGCAGGTCAAAAATCAAAAAATAACGCCTCCAATGGATCGTTGTTACCAACCAAACAGAGACGTTAAATTTTCTATGCTGTTGTTGTTCTGCGTTAAAGATAGGATCATTTACAGCAGCGCGATGCGTTCGCGGTTCTGTGCAGAAGTAATACAGGCTTCCACTACACGAATATTAAGAAGTGCATCCTCTGTCGTAAAGGGAAGCGGTGTTCCATCCAATATCGCATCGGCGAACGCCTCAGCTTGGAGAACAAATGAGTTGGAAACTGAGATTCGCTCTTCTCTGGACACATCATCTGTATGTATGATGATTTGCGGAGGAATATCGCTGTTCTCCCATCCAAACACTTTTGGAAGCTCGATTCTCCCCTCTGTACCAAGTATTTCAAGCTCAGCTCGGGAGCATGCCCACATTCCGCAATCAAAAGTAAGCGCAACCTTGTCAGGAAATTCCACCAGCCCTGAGGCCATCATATCCACATTGTCATGTTCAGATGAGAACAACGCATGTACCGTAACGGCTTCTGGTTCTTGTCCGAGATACATTCTTGCCGCTGAGATCGGGTATACGCCGACATCATACAAAGAGCCCCCGCCCATTTCCTTCTTGAAGCGCACATTGTCTGTATCATAGCAATTGTTATAAGTGAAATTCGCATGAATCGCTCTTACCTGTCCGATTTCACCGCTCTCAATAATTTCTTGTACCCTTCTATGCTTAGGATGATATCTATACATAAAAGCTTCAGCAAAGACGACCTGTTCCTGATTGCAAATATCAATCATCTGTCTGACCTGCTCTTCATTGAGTGCTGCCGGTTTCTCACACAATACATGCTTGCCGGCTCTCGCGGCTTTAATCGTCCACTCCATATGCATATGGTTAGGAACAGCAATGTAGACAGCGTCGATCTCCTCATCAGCAAGTAGAGCGTCATAGCTTCCGTAAGCCTTGGAAATATCCAGCTCGGCTGCGACCTCTGCTGCTCTGCTCTCATTACGGCTGGCAATGGCTACAACTTCACCCCGGTTAGAGTTCTGTATTGCAGGAATAACCGCTGTTCTGGCTATCTTTGCGGTGCTCATAATTCCCCATCGGATTCTTTCGCTCATCATTGATCTCTCCTTCCCTACTTACTTTTGTGATATATACAAATTCCTCACTTTAGATATAATCAGTTGAATCAATTTCTCAAAATATTAATAATTGTCCTGTTCCGCCTTCTTCAACATGCCTAAGCAACGGTCCAGATCTGTCTTGACTTGCTTCTTGTATAATCTTGCCTTCTCTTCCCCGTCATCCGTAAAATGATACAAAACGATTTCCTGAAAATCGATTCTAGGATCATTCCCCTTTAGTCTTTTGGTTCGGTAAAAAACCCCTTCTTGCACAAGCTCATGTAACGCTCGGTATACTTCACTCTGAGGCGGGACATAACCAAATCCTTTGAATTCTTCCTTCATGGCCTCAAGCATTTCATAACCATATCCTCTATGCTGCTCTACCATAGTAATTAGGTAGAGTTTAATGAACGCCCGCTGGGATATCATAAAAGCCATGCAAGTGTCCTCCTCCCACTTATTTCAAATAACCAACTTTCTCTCATTATAAACGTCTTTTTTCATCTTGACATCCTTCTATTTTTTCACATACCTATTTTAAGACAGAATATCTGACATAAACACGTGATGAATTAGCTCATTAAGAGCAAAAGAAACTAAGTTCAGCTAAATATATTCCACTAATAAGAATTTTTCATATATTGAATTATTAATTATAAAGGGATCTTATCATCGCTTTCATTGTAATGAGATTACATTGGAATGGAGCTCATCCCGCTAAACCATTCATTTCAATTTCCGTTTCTTTACTAATGTGAATTTTTCAGGTTTTGACTAAAGATAATTAATGAGATCGCTGTCCCTGGAAAAGAATCTGAGCACAAAAAAACCGCTTTGTTTAAAAAGCGGTTTTTAAGCATCTAAAATTTTGTAATTTCGATAAAACCCTCAAGTAATCACTTTAGCGCAAGGTTCGATCAATTCTTGTTCCCATCGCTTCCTGCTCCACCCGATCCTCAGGCACTCTGTCTGGACCCGGCATATTATCTGCACGATCATCGTAGCGATCCGCGTTTAACGAACGGTTGTCTCTAAACACACCGTAAACATCAGTATCTGCATGTTTTTGATCGACAAGCACAAGAATTTTGCCTTCATCGATATTCTTCTCATATTCCCTAGCTTCATCTTCAGGAATACCGAGACCAACCAAACCGCCGACCAGACCGCCTGCACCAGCTCCGACCGCTGCTCCAGTTAATGTCGCAGCAATAGGTCCTGCGGCAAGAATGGGCCCAATACCTGGAATGGCAAGCGCACCGACGCCTGCAAACAATCCGGCAAGTCCACCGAGAACACCGCCCGTAGCTGCACCTGTTGCAATCCCTTCAGGCGCTTTTGTCCCTGTCTCGCTCTCAATCGCCCTCTGATCTTCCTTGCTTCTTGTGATCACAGATATCTCTTCGTTTGTATAGCCTTTACTTATCAACTGCTCTATCGCACGAGATGCTGCCTCATCTGTCTCAAATACACCAACTACTTTTTGCTTTGACATTGTTCATTCCTCCTTGAGATAAGTACTTGTTTCTTATTTACCCTTCTCTCGGAGAGCTAAACAGGCCTACGCTTTTACTTGGGCCTGACTCTGCTGGTAGGCACTGCTTCCAGCGGGTTATCCGGCCAGTAGTGCTTCGGATAGCGGCCTTTCAGATCCTTTTTCACTTCAAAATATCCCTCACGCCAAAAGCTTTCCAGATCCTTGGTCACTTGGACTGGACGCTGTGCCGGAGACAACAGGTGAACCGTCAATGGAATCCTTCCATTACCAATTGCCGGCGTACGCTCGAGGCCAAACATTTCCTGGAGTCTTATGGCAATGTAAGGAGCTCCTTGTCCACTATATTCAATTTTAACGCGCGATCCGCTCGGTGCGGTATAGTGAGTTGGCGCTTCTCGATCTAGCAGCTGCCGCTCCTCCCAGGTCAGATTGTCCATGAGGACAGAAGTGATGGATACCTTCTGAAGCTGAGCTGCTGTTCTAATTCCGATCAGATAAGGAGCAAGCCGCTCTGCAATATAATCTACAAGTTCTATATCATTCGCAAGTTCTGGCCATTCCGGATAAGCCCGATGCATGAATTTAATCCGTTCTATCAGTTGCAGCTCAGCTTTGCTCAAGGTCAGCAGGCGAAGTCCCTCCGACTTTATGCCCTCAAGCAGTGCGAGTATGACTCTCTCCTCCGGAGGATCAGGATAGGCCATTTCCTTTAATATAATGGCATCTATGCGCTGTAGTTTTTTAGCACGCACACTTTGCGTTTTAGAATCCCACTTTACTTCGTGCTCGAGCTGAATCCATTCGGGCTTATATTTCATAAGTTCGCTGATTGAGAGAGGCGCCGCAAGCCGGATCAATCCATCCGCACCTTGATCATCGGCCTCAGCAACGACGATGTAATCCCCTTCGTTTCCCAAGGCAGCAGCACCTGCTCCTTGGTAACGTGCACCGCGGCCGCTCGACAATAAGTAGCGGCCGTCCTCTCTTCTTTGCCCAATCCGATCCGGATAGGCAAAGGCAAGCAGTAAGCCGCAGCTGTATTCGTCCATACCGAGCCCATTCTCCGGCTTCTGCCGGTGATGAGCTAGGGATGACAGCAGCTGGCGGCTCTCCTGCAAGATGCGGTGCCTAGCCGCATCTTGAGCCCCTGGTGCCCGCATATGCGCGAGCTGCGGGCGAATGTCCCATCCCGCGGCACCTGCCATGCGGGATGAGCCCTCTGCAAGCAGTGCAGCGAGCAGGCTGGCCTCCTCGGCCAGCCCAAGCTCTGCCGCTTGCAGCAGCATGCTGCCGAGTCGCGGGTGAGTTCCCAGACCCGCGATCTCACGACCTCGGCTCGTAATGGTGCCGAGGTCATCCAGACAGCCGAGCGTGCGCAGCAGCAGCTTGGCTTCTTCGTAGGAAGCTGGCGGCGGTGCATCCAGCCAGCTCAGCTCTCCTGGGTCAGACACGCCCCAGGCTGAGAGCTCCAGCGTCAGCTGAGTCATATCCGCTGACAACATCTCCGGCCGTGTGGACTCCGGCCGGGCGTCCTGCTCCATCGGACTCCACAGACGATAACAGACTCCCGGCTTTACTCGTCCTGCACGACCTCTACGCTGATCGCTCGATGCTTTTGATATGGGCCGTGTAACGAGTCTGTTCATTCCTGTGCGGGAAGAGTACAGCGACTCTTTACGCAGTCCGCTATCTACAACGACAGTAATCCCTTCAATGGTAAGACTTGATTCAGCAATCGTCGTCGCCAGAACAACTTTGCGCTCCCCGGGCTTTGATGGCCGAATGGCAGCATCCTGCTCTATAGCATTCATAGAACCATACAGAGGACAGATATGTACAGAGCTCCCTAGATTCATATGCAGCAGCAATCGTTCTGTCTTGTGAATCTCACGTGCCCCCGGCAAAAAAGCGAGGATATCGCCCTCATGCTTACCCAAGCCCTGCTGGATCACATGCGCCATATGATTCTCCAGCTCCGTATTCATGGGCACAGGTACATAGCTTGTCTCCACTGGAAATGTCCTGCCTTCGCAGGTGAGCACAGGAGCTCCACCGAGCAAATGTGATACCGGTTCAGCTTCTAAAGTTGCACTCATGACAAGAATGCGCAAATCTTCTCGAAGGAGCAGCTTGCTCTCGAGCGCAAGGGCAAGCGACAGGTCTCCGTGTATATTGCGTTCATGAAATTCATCAAATATAAGCAGGGCTGTATCTTCGAGCCCTTGATCTTGCTGCAGCAGCCGGGTCAGCACACCTTCTGTCACGACTTCGATCCGCGTATGGCGACTCACCTTCGTGTCGTGGCGAACACGATACCCCACGGTTTGACCGATAGGTTCACCTAGTGCCTTCGCCATTCTTGCTGCCGCATTTCTTGCAGCAAGCCGCCGAGGCTCGAGCATAATGATCTTCTTCTTGCCCAGCCAAGGTTCTCTATATAATTCTAGTGGAACCACCGTTGTTTTACCCGCTCCTGGCTCAGCTATTAATACTGCAGCCGTATGCTCTGACATCGTCCGCTTTAATTCAGGTATGATCTGTACAATCGGTAAAGGACTTCCTTGTTGTTGCTCATTATGCATGATATATTCAACTCTCCAATGATATTAATTTCTAATTTCTAATCTAAATTATTCATCCCCTAATTTACTGCTTATTTTCTCTTCGTAGCCTCGAAGGGGGGGGCTGTGGCTAATCCCCCTTTCTTCCAGCATGATTCTAAGCTTGATTTGTTTTTCGGTCAGCTTTTTGATCATTTGTTCCTTATCTTCTGCTACCTGACATAATCGAATCATCTGCTCTAGGCTAAGGCATTCCTGCTGCAGTTCAAGTTCTGGCGGAAGATATCCTGAATTCTTCAGTATTTTATACGAAGCCCGAAGGTCCTCTGGAACATGAGATAAATCTTCAATCACAAGCGGCTTACCTGCTCCTGGCAGATGATCCAGCTCCCCTCTTTTCATCGCCTCAGCAATCTTCTGTTCAGCAATTCTTGAAAATATACTCACTTATATACCTCCCTTAGTCAGAACTTAGAATCTAATGACGGCACATTAATGCATTTTAGTAATACTGCCCGTGTTCAATCGTTCCTCTAAAAATAACGAAAAAAACCGTTTCCTGCAAGGGAAACGGTCATCTGCTTCAATTCATATAGTTAACATAATCAGCTTAAGAGGGACTCTGCTCCATCGATAACAATCTGTGCACCTGTAATATGCTTCGATTCAGAAGATGCCAGAAAAGTGACCAAGTCCGCAACCTCCTCCGGTTTACCTGGACCATGAGCCAGCGGCTGACGACCATCCGGAAACTCCATCTTAATTGATATTTCATTCAGCTCTTCTGATTTTTCTGTGCTCTGATCAATATTTGTCGAGATTGCACCCGGGCAAATTACATTGACTCGAATGTTAAATTTGGCCAGCTCCAGTGCTGCCATCTTGGCAAAGGCAACCTGACCCGCTTTGGAAGTACTGTATGCACTCATCCCTATATTCGAGAAAGTGTAGTTTCCGTTGATCGAGCTTGTTATAATAATGCTTCCTCCATCATCTTTCTTCATATGGGGAATGGCATATTTTACTGTAAAAAAAGTGCCTCCGAGATTTGTCGTTATGGTGTTCTGCCAATCCTCCACATCAATATCCTCAATGGGCGCCACAACACCGTTAATTCCCGCATTGGCAAAAATAATATCGATGCCGCCAAGCTCTCTTACCGTCTTCTCTATCGCATCGGCAACACGTGCTGCATCGGAAATATCAACATCATAGGCACGAACTTTTCCCATGCCCATTGCTAGAATCTCTTGTTCTGTTTCATGGGTACGTTTATCTATAAGATCAAATAAAGCGACATTCGCACCTTCCTGTGCCAGCTTAATGGCAACTGCCTTCCCGATTCCGGAACCGGCTCCGGTTACTAAAGCCGTTTTCCCTTGAAAACGTATACGTTGACTTGAAGACATCCTTCTTGGTCACTCCTTAGGCTATAGTATGTACAAAGAGCACATGTGGCTCATACATAAGAATGCCCACAACAGGAGCGTTTTAATAATTCAATCGTTGTATATTTTGAGATAGAATCTAACTTATGTTCCATTCTAACGATGAATACGGTCACTTACGAGGTAAAGCTGATCTCGATAAATGCGGCGTCATCCTCAAGACCACCTGTATGATGCGCATCCAGGAGCACTTGGATCTGCTCGTCTGGCAAATGCAGTCCAATAGGGTCAAGCTCACCCATACCATCCGTATATAGCCTCAGTACAATTTCTTCACCTGATTTGAAGCTTCTCTCATAGATATGTGGCGTTCCACCAATCGGTCCTTGTAATGTAGACCAACGCTCGGATGTAGCCCTTGTCATTTCAAAGAATTGTTCAAGTTCCGTTCCGCTCTGAAACAAACGGATTCTTGAGTCTCCCTGCCAGGCAAGCTGAAGACGGGTGCCTTTTTTTCCGGAGCCAAGCTGAATTCTGCCGCAAATATACATGGACTGGCTGCCATGCCTCTTCTTCGTCTCCAGCACTTCTCGCAGCATAATTGGAACCTTTTCGTGGTGAGCAGCTTGGTATGTACTCAGTTCTCTGGAAGCAGGGATCGTAATATTGGTCAAATATTGATGTAGCCTTGCGACTGACCACTCCTTCGTCTCCAGCATCCACCCATGCAGTGCCTTTCCTAAATATCTTGCGGCAAAATCACCATAATAACTCATAGAGACCCCATCGCACAGAACAAATGTACAGATATCACCTTCTACATGAATTGCTGCAAAGTCTTGACCATTATCCCCATAGGTTGCCGATTCTGCGGCCAGCCCATAACCATAGCGACACATAAGCCGACCTTTATAGGAGGTTAGGGGATGATCTGCTTGCTGTGAACTGACAAAGTGAAAATTCCCTTCCGGATGTGCTTTTTCATGACCAGGCATAGACATTCGCAAAGATTTCACTTCTTAACTCCCCCTTACCTGACCGGCGTTGCCGCTGACATTTGAAATCCGATGGATACAAGTTCTGCACAAGTCCCTGGGAGCATCATCAACGAGCCCCGGGCAAGCAAATAATCCGCCTCTACGAGCATTTCCCTATAGCTCTCCGGAAGAGGCGAAGACATCTTCTTCAATTTTTCTCCATGCTCATCTTTCAGTTCTGTATCCTGTGAAATTCCAGTCCATCTTCTCGGTTCTGGTATCGGTGCACTTAGCAGATGATCCGAAATGAAGATGTTTTCGATAAGGACATTCCCGTCAGGAACACTCATATTCATAATTCGTCTGGCAATCGGCTCCGGGTCTTCTCCCGTTGCGACTCCGTCCGTCATGTGACATATCAAAGGGGCAGGACAATCCTGCATAAAGGGAAGCTCAGCCTGCAAGATTTTCTCTGCCTGAAGAAATGCTTTGGCCGAATCTGAGAACCGCATCGGAGTTAAATCGGGAATAGAGCCAATCGCCGCAATTTCATCTATTCCCTTAACGCCTCCAAGCAGATCATACACATCATCACTGTACGCAAGAATTGCAATTCGATACCTTGGTGTCAGTCTACTTCCTTTGGTAGAACGAAACACCATTTGACGTATGGCAAGTGACAATGCTTCGTACACGATGTCCATTCTTCTGCGATTATCCATCATCATATTCATGGATGCACTTATGTCAATCAAATAAATGATGAGGGCCGGCGTTCTCTGAGATGCTTGTATCGTATAGTTCATTACCGTTCATTCACCCCTAGTTTAGATATCAGGCAATTTATAGCTTCTATTTCTAATAAATTTATAGATGTGCGACTTACGCTGTCCCACTTTCCCAACTCCGGCAAAGTATTCCGCATCCTGATTGTACAGCTCCATAAAGGCGCTTGCGTGATTTCTGGCAGATTCAACCTTGCGTCCTTGCTGTGCATTATAAGCTAGATTGTAATAGGCAATAAGCTGCTTCACATTCTGGGCACGTTTCTGCTTGAGTGCCGCCTTCTCCTTCGCCGCTTTTTCTGCCGCTGCTTTTTGGGCTTCTTTTTCTGCGGCCGCTGCAGCGGCCGCCTTAGCCTGAGCCTGTTTCGCTTCTTCCGCCTTTGCTGCAGCCTCTTTCGCAGCTGCTGTTTCAGCTTCAGCCTGGCGGGCTTTCTTCTCTTCTAGCTGAGCTAAATATTGTTCATATTTGGCTTGCTTATCATATTTCGCCTGCAGAACTGCCTTTTCCTTAGCCTTCTGCTTCGCTTCAACTTGAGCTAAATATGCCTCATATTTCGCCTGCTTTTCATATTTCGCCTGCAGGGCGGCTCGCTCTTTCTCAGCGGCCAGACGAGCCTTTTCTTCCTCAGCTTGCTTCAAGGCGAGCTCAGCTTCTCGCTTTTTCTTATTCTCTTCAGCAAGCTTTGCCGCTTCCTCTGCTTTCTTCGCCTTCTCCTGCTTCTCAAGCTCTGCCTGACGCTGCGCCTCAAGCTGCTTCGTTTCCGCCTGCTCTGCCAGTGTATGCATTCCTGGAATTGCAATGATGCCGATTAACAGCACCGCTGCTCCAACAATAACGGCTTTTCGACTACGGAATTTAGAGAAGCGAGAACTCTTGGGCTCATCTGATTCTGTAGGCAAGGCATCTTCAATTTGACTGATCGCTGCTGCAATTTCAACATACAAGGCCGTTCCAGGCTTCTCCAAATGCAATGCTGATTTATATAAGTCAAGGGCAGCATTCAGCTCTCCCTTACTTTCTTTAATGGAAGCTTCCTGGAGCAATCGATCCAGCTGCTTCTTGTCGGTTCCTGAATTCGCTGAATAAGTGAGACCTGCGAGTGCTGCCTCCTCCTCCTCATGAGATGAGACCGAGCTGTTACCATCTTCAGCTACCGTCGTTGCCGCTGTTTTCCCAACAGGGCTGTCATCTTCTGTTCCAGCGGAAACACCTTCTGTACTGGTATTCTGTACGGGAACATCATTCAGATCAATAGTCGATATGGCTACTAGCCATTCTCCAAATGTAGGGCAGCTGCTTAGATCCTGACTATGCCATGCTCTGCCGAACAGTTCTGCAATTTTGGATCCGAACCTGGATTCAAGTGATTGCTGGAGCTTGCGATATCGCTCACAGCTCGTTTGAAGCTCTCTCTGATCGAAGAAGCTTTCTCCATAAGTTCGGTTTACTATCTCGGGGTCACTGAAGCCAAGCATTTCTGCTAATATGACCGCTCCGGCAAACCGGTCAGCGTAACTGCTCCACAGACCGCTATTTACGATCCGGTGAGCAGCATAGCCAGCTGAACCCGCAAGAAGTGCATCAGGCCGATCCATCTTTGGACTATATAGCTGCTCTACGTCGACTAATTCAACGGCTGCAGCTCCTTCAGGCCGTTCTACTTCGGAAAAAAACGGAACTAGGACGTTAGGCGCTGAGAGATCACAGTGTGCGATGCCCCTCTGTTCCATCGCTGAACCTATGCTCGCAAGCGACGAAGCTAGAATAAGGCTCTCTTCCGCCGTCAGCTGCTTCTTGTCACAGATGATATCAAACCAGCTGATGCCATCGACCCAAGGCATGAGCACTGAATATAGAAGATCTCCGTGCTCACTTATTAATTTTCCGTTTCTTTCAGGAGTGAGCACGTCTCGTTTACATACTTGCAAACCTGATATTTCACTGTATTTCTCCATTTGCTCCGATTGATATACCATAGCCGGAACACGGAATTTAGGAAAGAACACCTTCAGGGCTTTTGACTCATATTCCTGCCCATTCAGTGGCACTAGTTTATATACAGTGCCTTGCCTTCCTGTTTGTGCGTAAGCAATTCCTGGAGCTGCCGGATGCTGTCCTACCAGATATTTCTCACCATGAATAAGGATCTCATCACCGGGTTTAGGTTGAAAAGACATGAACATCCCTCTCTTTTAACGTTGTGATGCAAGAAAACCGGAAGTTTATGAAAACTCCCGGTTTCCTAAGTGATTCAATTTCATAACTCATTAAAAAGGTGAATTCAAAACTATATCCTCTTGATAAAAGCAGCTAAAGGTATTATGAAATGGATTCAAATAATATACATTCAAATAATTCCGTATTAGCGGGATTGGTCAACTTGACGGAATTTCGCAGCAATTGCGGTTAGTTCTTGGCTGATACTATTCAATGTTTGAACAAAGCTCTGCATTTGCTTGCTCGCTTCTTGGAACTCTTGGAAGAAACGTTGTTTCGTCATACCTTCCCATTGTCCTTCCATTCCATTGATGGATTGAGTCAAGCTGGAAACGATCTGTTGACTTTGTTCACCGCTTTGTTTGAATTGATTTGCCACTTGGTCTACCTGTTCTGGGGATATTAAAATACGTCCTGACATAGTAGGGACTTCCTCCTTTTTCATCTGCAAATATTTAGGTGAAGCACATGAAAATTGTACCAAATGACACGAAGCGTGTCTAAAGTCATTGGTCCTAATTGTATATCACCCAGAATCGAGCCTATGAAACTGCTTTTAACATAGAGTTGACAAAATTCTCAACCGACCTTAGCTCCTAGAGAAGGGTCCGTAAACTTCCACCCTGCAGGGTTCAGTTCGGTTGCTAACCGCAGGGTCCCCATATCGCTTAACTGATCATCAGGGCCCCAGGATTGCTGAATGGCCATGACAGCAGACCTAGGATTGGAAACCGAAAATACTAAGGGCTTATCGCTCTTGATAGATTCCAGGTACTGAGATTGCAGCATACGCATCGGTGAAACGTTTGTGAAATCAACATGAGTTAAAAATGAATGGTAATCTTCGTCAGCGAGCTTGAAATTTTCTGCCTTGCGTAGCAGTTCAGAGCCGAATCTCTCAAGTTCCAATTCAATATGGCCGGCGAGCTGCTTCGACCTCATCCATTCATATACAATTCCCTCATGAACGGCGGTATCGCCTTCTATTCTACCAAGGGCTTGTTCTAAACCAACAACAATTTGCTGAATTTGCTCCGCCGCATGCTGTAGCTGCCCACTAAGCGTCCGAAGCACATCCGGTTCCACACGAATGCGCATATACATCACCTTTCTTCATGATCTGCTGGCTGTATCAGCCACTCTAGAAGCATATCCTTAAAGTCTCCTTGACCCATAGGTGTAGCGATGAGCCAATCACCTTTACCTACTGTACTCATACGAAAAAGCCAGTTCATAGAGTTGCTGGAGATAAAAGCAGCGGACTGTGAATCCCATTTCTGTCCAGTCCACACAAGCAGCTGAAGCTCCCCTTCAGTCTCTTGATGGATTAATGTATGGGCCAAAGCTGCTGCTCCCTGGGAATCGTAGCAAGCCTCCGACAACTGGCCGGTCAATGACTCTTCATCAAGAATTGAGTCATTAACGATCTCAAAAAAGCGCTTCTTTGAGAACATCAAAGCCGGAATATCGTTCTTTGTGTGCTCAGTTCCCCATTTAATCTTGCTCATAACCGATTTACAGGCCTGTTCAACATTGCCCAGGTCTGATAACTGGCAGGTATAGGGCTCCTCTTGTGTCCGGATCAATTCCACTACGCGTTCATTCGTGCAGTGCAGGTATCCTTTATACTTCGCTCCTCGCTTCTTCTTTATTTCGAAACGGCAAGCTCTGGAGGACAAACCTGCAATGGCTACTCTTGAGAACACGGTTGGTGTCATGATGAGTTCACTGGAGTCTTGATCTTGGGTCAAATACCCTTTAGTTAATAACTCTTCTTTGGTATTCTCCCATTCCATTACGATATCCTCTGTCAGATATCCTACAAACGGGTCCTCAATACCAAGCAATCGATCAGAACCTATGATCCCTGCCAGAAAGAACAGTTCCTTCTGTTCCAGTGTTACTACTTTCTGTTTGGAATGATTAACCGTCAACATTATGAGCCACCTCCCTTCAAACTACAACATGCCATCGGTTGCGAATTTTTTCGATCCAATCGGCACGTTCCATATTGTTATTCCATGGCAGTGCTGCTTTAATCCTGGAAAATCTCCTTTTTACATAGTACCCTTGTCCTGCAGGCAGGACTTTCAAACCACTCGAGGCCGTATTCGATTCCGAAAAAGGAATGCGGAAGAACGACAAATCGTTAGGGTCTAACGTCCCGAACAACAGTCCGCTTTGTGTTGCTTTAATATCCGTCACCCAGTCGGCACCGAATGTTGGGAAATCTGCGGCAACCCCCGCGATAATAACATGTACTCCACGATCTCTGCCTTGACGTACAATAGCAGCAAGTTGATCTTTCATCGTAAAATCATTCATCTGCTTCGCCAGTGTATCAGCATCATCTATAAACAATACAATCTCTGGGCCACAGCGATCCGCTCTAAGTCTCATGACCATATCATATACTTCCTGTATTAGCGGGCCCAGCTCTTCATCCCTAGAGGCATTCTTGCGAATATGAGGCAGATTGGAAAGCCGGCTTAAACCTTCTTCCCCATACCTCGTATCAATGGAATATATGTGCAGTTCATCAGGACAATAGTGGTAAGCCAAGGACAGCATCCATGTCAGCATAAAGCTGGTCTTACCGCTCTCGAGTGGGCTTGCAACCATAAAGTGCGGTCCTTCACGAAGACTGATATTAAACACTTCAAGGTCATCTGTCATGAGTCCAACGGGCACATTAAATATATCTTTTTGTTCTTGACTCCGAGTAAGTTGTGTATTCTGCAGCACTTCTGCTAGCGTAACGACTTCCGGAAGCGGTTCTATCTTCTGCGGTGTGGCGCCTGTGTAAGTATGATTTACGGTTCCAATCATTGTTCTTAGTTGATCCGCTCGCTCTGCCTCATCTAGACCCGACACAGGCAGAACCGTTTGGAACTCAAGTGGAGGTACATTCCCTTTAACAAGTCCTCGACCAGGAGGATAACCGTTAGGGACACGTGCCGGTCTTCCAACCGCATAATAATAATCGCTCGGATCAGCCATTTCAAAAGAAACCGCATTAGTTATATTGCTTCTGATCTTCTCGAAAATGTCTGTTATACGATTGGCTGTGACTACAAATGTAACTCCCAGACTTAGACCTTCTCGCATGAATATCTCCAGCTGTTCATTCTCATCCGGGTAAGAATTTCTAAAGGATAAGTAGCCGTCTATACATACGATAATCTGAGGCATGGTTTGTCCCGTGCTTCTGCGATAGGCTGTAACGGTCTTGACACCTGCTTCTGCTATTAATTCTCTCCTATGTGTGAAGACTTTGGCTAAATAACGAAACAGCCGTTTAATTCTGTCATCATCCTCAGCAGACATTACTCCTCCAATTTGCGGAAGCTGTCTAAAATCACGCATCATTCTGCCCATATCAATAACATATCCATGCCAATTGCTGCAGCTTCTGGCAAGCGACATGATCATCGTCTGTACAAAAGTTGTTTTGCCAAGGCCAGGCATTCCGTATACCGCAAGATGACCTTGACCTAAGTTAATGGTCATTGGTACCTGCTTCTGATTCGTCAGATCATCTACAATACCGACAACCGGTTCAAGTTGGTCCGCAGGGGCAGAGTCTGAACTCTCTGAGACTGAGCCATCCATAACCAGCTCTTCCCATCCGATGACTTCTGGTAATGGAGGAAGCCACGGGCCTTGTAATCTCTCAATCCCAGCTTGCTCGGCTACCTCTGAAATATGATCAATAAAGACTTGAAGCTGCTTGGAGGAGCCTTCCGACTGCATCATGGATACTCTCTCCCCCGTTAACAGAGGCTCTCGCTTACCATTTAATCTAACTTCCATAAGTGGAAGAGAAGAAGCACTATCATCGGTATGTGAGGTATAAGGTGCCCCACTCCATGCAAATTGCATTTCTTCAAATAATTCGTCACTGCCGACCTGAAAATAACCGCGGCCCGGCTTCGTGATCCAGGCGGCATTCGGAATTTTGATCATATCCCGGCTGTCTCCCTCGCTTTGAACCCGTAAGCAGATTCTGAATCTAGAGTTACTCCAGATCTTGTCATCAACGACACCGGCTGGTTTTTGTGTGGCCAGAATCAAGTGAACGCCTAATGTTCTGCCTATGGCAGCAATACTAATCAGCTCATCCATGAATTCCGGCTGCTCCCGTTTCAGCTGGGCGAACTCATCAATTATGATAACTAGATGCGGCAGTGGGTCGGCATGGTTTGAGCCCAGCCATTTATAATACTCATCAATATGCTGCAAATTCCCAGCATCATTCAGTATTTTCTGCCTACGCATCAGTTCTGCACGAAGTGATATTTTTGCTCTTTCCATTAATGATTGGTCAAGATTCGTAATCGTCCCGACAACATGAGGCAGCTTCTCAAATGTGTTGGACATTCCACCGCCTTTATAGTCGATCAGCATAAACGCCAAGTCATGCGGGTGAAATTCGGAGGCTAGAGATGCAACGATAGATTGGATTACTTCACTCTTTCCCGATCCTGTTGTTCCGGCAATTAATCCGTGAGGACCGTGCCCCTGTCGTTCTATCTTGTCATGAAGGTTAAGATATACTCTCTTGCCGCCAGCCCTTACTCCCATTGGCACAGGCAATGTGTTGGGAAGTCTGTTCCGGGTCCATCTGTCAGCGACATCAAGCTGTTCCACCCTGGATACTTCCATCATATCGAATAAAGGAAGCAAGGGAGGTATTTCAGAAGCAGAGGAGCGCTTCAATCGAAGCGGCGCCATATTTCGAGCACAAATCTCCGCCTCGGATCGTGTCATTCGATCGGGTACAAAAGCCTGATGTATGACATCTGCCTGTTCGGTCTTCTTGGAGTAGCTTCCTTCGTTCTTACCCGCCTCAACAACGAGCTGACAATGCATAGGCAAATGCTCTTTGCGGGAAGCCAGTATAATCGTACAAGTTGTAATAGCTTCAGGATCTTCCAGAATCAGAGGCAGCAAAGGTTCTTCTTCAATAATGTCTCGCTCGGACATAAGAACAACATACACTGGTATGTCTGGTCCTCTCTTACCTCTCTCTTTTCTTGAATTCTTACGGCGGTTCAGCGTCGTGTATAGACTATCTGCCAGCTGATGGGCACCGCTGTGTCTATCAGCCATAAACCGCTGTCCGCGTTCATCATCCCAAATGTGAGGGAACCAGCGCATCCATTCAAATTCCTCAGCTTCTTTTTCTTCATAAAAAGCAGCCAGCTTGACCTCATCCGGCGAATGTCTTGTCGTAATCTGTGTAATAATCACACGGAGCATAGATAGGACATCCTCACGATCTCCTACAATACCTACAATTTTTGACTCGTAGATTGGCAGTGCAATGGATGCACCTTCGACTGACACAAAATCTTCAGCCAATTCATGAGCAGCCTCGATCAGCGGTTCCCGCTCATAACCATCAAATCTTGGAGGAGCAATTGTAATTCGAAAAGGTTCAGCACCTATACCGGCGCGCACGGCCAGAAAATCATCATCATCGGGTGAACGCTCCCATAAAGAGCTGTGTCTGTTCTTTACTATCTGACTACACACTTCAGGATCCCCATGAATTTCATGGGTAATCTGAACCTGCCTCGCGGCTTCTCTCTCAAGCTCTTCACGATGCTTTGCAAGCTGCGATTTGTACATTTCTTCTCTCTCTACGAGCCTCTTATGATATTCTTTTTTATTGCTGAGGTATACAAAGAAAGGAATCGTATACGTTGCCAGCATCATTGTCATCATCACCATTTGAATGGTCATGTAACTACTGTTACCAAATCGACCAGTACGGCTCAAATAAAAATAAAGTCCCACCGTAGCCAATGTCATAACTAGCGGTATAATTAATGAAATCATCGAGAAAGAAGGTTTGCTGGGCTCAATCGGAGGACGCAGAATCTCCAATGTTTCCTTCTTGAGCACTTCCTTCATCCTCGGAGAACGCTGATACAACACGTTCAAGAAATTTTCCTCCCTTCGACAAGCAAAGCATGCTTCACGTTTGAACCTGGAGTTACTACCCTAAATTTTGATTTTGAAACAGCAATCTTCTTCCATATACGGGAGCTTCACTTTCTGTTGTCGAAAAAGCTTTTTGCAATCGAACAAAATTCCCTTCCCTAAGTCTTGTTTCGGTTAATTGTTTTGCATCAGGGAGCGTAAACCAGTTACCTTCTGGAAATTTAGCTTCCAATATATATTGAACGTTCTCTTGAGGCGGCTCGTTGAACATGCGAACAGACAGTACAGATTTGAAATACTGGACGGTGCTCTCATCTGGAACTTCAATATCAATCCATTCTCCCTCTCGTCTTGACTGAACGACTGTTAGAATCATCCCATCACGCCCTTTTCAGCTATGTCCATCGTCCTAAATCCATGTATACACATTTTGGCGAATTGTTTTACTAGTAATCTATCATATTTTCTTACAGAAGGCCCTTTATTGCAATCTCAACAGTGTATTTTTAAAGCAAAATACCTATGTAATCCAATTGATTCTATTACCATAGACTCAGCATTTCACTACATTTAATTTCAAATATATGAAAATTCGACAAACTTGCCGTTATCCCTCCATAATTTAATATTTTCTTGTTTTTTATCTAATTTATGAATTATGCAAAACCTTTAATTGTGAACAATTTTCAAACACTAATCATCTTTATGTTTCCATAAGCTAATTTTAAGGTAATTTTAAGCAACGATATTTAAAATTAGCAACATGAAACAACTCTAGTAATCTAGTTGAGGTGATTTCTGATGAGAACATTGATCTTTTTCCAAAACAAAAAAATTCCGGTTTATTTTAATGCTGAGAACAAGCAACCTGTACAAAAAACATTAAAGCTGCTAAGCAGTGCATTAGAACATAAGATTAATAACGGTAAACGCGCTTTACAAAAATGTTTGCATACATTAATCAGTATTGAAATCATCGGAAGCGAGGCGATTCTCCACAGTATTAGAGAGGACGACACGCTGGCACTATCCCTTTACTAAAGGGATAGTGTTTTTTTATATCCAGCAATGCCAAAGCCACAATACGTAAAATTCGTATTGTGGCTTGCTGACACCAATCTCATTGTTATTTTCAGAATTCCATTTCAGAATTTTACATCAATCATTTACTTGCGTTAATCAGTTCATTTACTTCTTTGGTAATTTCATCACCGCCGAGCTTTTTCCAGTTGGCGACAAAGTTATCAAATTCTTCGATTGGCAGGTTGCCATATATAATTTTCAGGAAGGTTTCTGCTCTGAGCTTATCAAGCGTTGCTGATTTCGTATTCATCGTTTTGGTTGGTGCATATATGAACTCATTCATGACAATCAGGTCGTTATCACGGTAGTGCTTGATCACAGCTTGCGAGCTTTCAGGTCCGAAGATTCGTTCCATATGCCATTTATCCAGGTTACCTGAACGATAATCCAAGATATCATCATAGAACAGCTTCGCCTCAAGTCCAAGTCCTGATATGTCCCCTGACTCCAGTGCCTTTTCAACTTCGTCCTGAGCCTGTACGTTCTTGTTGGCAGGAAGATTTGATACAGTTGCATTTTGGAAGCCGAGCCCTGTCATACCGTTCAGGTAGTCCGCGCGCTCTGTCTCCGCAGCTTCTCCAAACATTTTTTCGGCTTGGAAGTTCAGCAGCTTAATCAGTGCTTCCGGATGCTCATAGCCCTTACGTACAGCGAATATACCGCCGAGCGTCAGATGGTTTTGAGTCTTAGCCGGCTCATCATCAATGGATTGAACCGGGTATGGAAGCCAATCGACATTAGGATCATTCTTAATCATGCCGCTGACTTGGAACGGCGCCCATTGAGGCAGGAAGAACATGCCTGACTTCCCAGCATTAACGTCCTCCATCATTTTGGCGAAATCTTTCACACCGAATTCGGGATCAATTACGCCTTCCTTATACAATCTTTGGAGCTCTTGCAGACCTTCCTTGACTTCAGGCTGAATAGTTCCATTCACGACCTGTCCGGATTCATCCTTAATCCATGTTTCAAGATAGCCATGGTATCCAAGCAAGAATCCATTAATCGGCAGATCTTTGTTTAATGCGATTCCGAAAGTATCCTGCTTGCCGTTTCCATCCGGATCGTTAAATGTAAAGGCCTCTGCAATTTCAATAACGTCCTGCATGGATTGTGGTGCATCAAGTCCTACACTCTTCAGCCAATCTTGACGAATCCAGATCATATCGGATGAATCAAGGGAGCCTGGAAAGCTGACCATCGCATAGATTTTTCCATCCTTGGTTACAGGCTTCAGACCTGCGCCGTCCTCGGCTGACAGAAATTCTTTAACAAGATCGGAAGCATATTTATCATAGACCTCGGTTAAGTCCTCAAGCATACCCGCCTCATGCAATTGCTCGAATTGAACGGCGCTCACTTTCAGAACATCGGGCAAATCACCGCTGGCAAGTGTAACATTCATTTTGTCATTATAATTGGCATCCGCTACAACCCAGTCATAGGTAACCTCAATACCCAGCTCATCCTTATATCCTCTAAGCCAAATATTATCCGTATGGCTGTCACCTTCAGCGAGTGTTTCTTTGCCGGTCTCGTTCATCGTGGATCTCAGCTTGATTGGCGGATCATATTTGGTAAGCGGGCCCCCTGCATCCTGCTGTGGTGTCGCAGGTGTTGATTCAGCCTCAGTTCTCCCTGAACCGGATGAACAAGCAGCTAGTGTTGCTGTAAGTACTACTGACATTGATAACATCGTTATTTTCCTAAATGACATTCCCATGCTAATCCCCCTTTATTTCCTCCCCTGAGTTATATACTCATCGTACTAAGAAAGCGCTGACATCAGCGAGTGGTACGTCTTTACATCCGGTATCTTTTATTTACCATTTGTATATCAATTTTTTTGATCCCGATATTCTTGTGGAGTGCAGCCGATCGCCTTCTTGAAAAATCGATAAAAATAATGCTGATCGCTAAAGCCCACCTTAGCCGAAATCTCGTGCATTTTATACGTCGACCCTAGTAGCAGCTCCTTGCTGCGCTCCACTCTTTTCTCATAGATATAGTCAGAAATACCTTTACCCGTAATTCGTTTATACCACCTTGATAAGTAAGAAGGATTTAATGATACCAATTGTGCAATCCGAGTAAGCGAGAGATCATCCTCCAGATGATTTTTAATATAAGCATGGATGGCAATCAGAATATGAGATTGGTCTGTAATACGGCTGTCGCTCCTCTTGGAAGCAATCCACTCAAATGCAGACTGGTAAAATCTCACGAGATCCGGCCAGCGGGTCTGTATATTAAAATGGAGCATTTGGGATAGATCAATCTCTTTAAGAGCCGCTTCATACAAGCCGAGCTCATGCAGTACTTCCAGTAAGCAGGTTCCCGCCGCTGCGTATATTCTCATTCGTACAAATGGATCTTCGAGTCCTTCGGAAGCTGTATCCGTCCATTTGCGAAAGGACTCACTCCAATCCTTATCTCTCGTCGTTACTCTCTGTTTAATCTGCTCTAAGTGAAGCGAGGCAACAGCCAGCTTGTTCATCAGCATTGGAGTGTGACTGACTTCATTATGAACGTCAACGCGAAGCAGCTTCTCCATTCCTTGTCCCGGCCCTTCCAAAGCGGATAGACGGAGCTGGGCGATCACCTGACTAAGCTTCGCCCAGTCTACAGGCTGCTCGCTCACCATTATGGATACAGAAATATGGAGACAATTAGCGATGGATTGCTGCACGGTTTCGAGTGTTCCATGCACAAATCGCAGGATTCGCACCCACTTATCTTCCAGCGAATGATTCGGCGCGTTCTCCTTCATCTGTACAAAGCAGGCGATCACCTGATGATCCAGGTCAATTGCTCTTACACGGGTCTTATCTTGTAAATACTCCTCAGCGATATTCGCCGCTGCATAGCGTATCAGACTCCGGTCTGAGCTTGTTTCATAGTTGTTCCATTCCTCCACACGAATAACAATGGGCAGCACTAATTCGCTAGATGTAAATGGAAGCTGAATTGCATCAAACTCTTCCTGTAAACTGCTTGAATCCAGGTTCTCGTCTCTCTGAAGGAGGTCAATTAATAATTGCCTATGGAGCTGGGGCAAAGCACGCGGAAGCTTGCTATGAAACCAGCTGGTCTGATACCGAAAGTCGTTTTCCTCCTCAATTTGCCGTATTGCCAGGTCTACCGTCTTATGAATCTGACTCATTCCTTCTGTCTTCAGCAGGTAATCGACAACGCAAGGATTGCGAATCGCTTGGTGAGCATATTCAAACTCATTGTGACCTGTCAGCAATATGATCTTACAGCGAGGCCAGCGCTCCATAATCTCTTGGATTAGAGCCATTCCATCCATTTCAGGCATACAAATATCGTTGAGTACAATATCAATTTTCACTGTATTCAGCCAATCCATGGCTTCAATCGCGGAATAAGCTTTGATAATCTCTAGTTCGCTAATCTCCGCCTTCTGAAAGTAAGTATATAAACCGTCCAGAATAAGAGGTTCATCATCAACAATAAGCATTCGATACATCATCTATCTTCTCCCTTGAATGGTAAGATAAAAGTAACACACAAACCTCCCAGATGACTGCGGCTCACACAGAGCCCATAATCATTGCCGAAATGAATACGTAGTCTCTCGTGAACATTAATGAGTCCCGTAATTTCTTCGCCATCATGCCTATGTGCTGCATGCGATAATTTCTTAGACAATGTGCTCAAGGTTTCATCCGTCAGAGCTTCCCCATTATCTTCGATGCAGATCTGAAGCTGATTCTCATCATTCACATAAGATATTTTCAGTACCCCGCCTTGGATTCGCTTAGACAAGGCATGTTCGTACGCATTCTCAATCACAGGCTGGATCATGACTCTCGGAACCGTTACACCTCTGAACTGATGTTCCATATCGGAGACAATCGCCGTAACTCTCGAACCGAAGCGGATATTTTGGATCGCCAAGTACACAAGTGCATGATCAATCTCTTCCCCAAGTGATACCTCTGACTTGGAATCTCTTGTCATATAGCGGAAATACTGACCCAAATAATCCGTAAACTCCTGAATCAGCTCAACGTTCTCGACCTCTGCCATTTGTTTGATATTAAAGAAGCTGTTATACATAAAATGCGGCTTAATCTGGGACTGAAGATGCTTAAGTTCGGCTTCACTAGTCCGAATTCGGGCAACATAGTTTTCTTCAATCAAGACATGTAAGCGTTTTAGCATTTCGTTAAACCGGGAATACAAATAACCGAATTCGTCTCTCCTAGAATGATGAATGTGAATCCCCGTCTGTCCCTGTTCTGCCGTCTTGAATCCCCCGATGAGTACTGATAGAGGCTTGTGAATAGATTTATATACAGAGAAGGAAAAGATAAATATGATGACAATGGACAGTATGGTTAATCCCCACAGCCAAAGCGTAAATTTCTCCATAGGTGCTCTAAGAACCTGATGCGGAATACGGGCTGTTAATGTAAAGTAATGTTCGCGGTCAAAAAGAGAGTAATGGAATGATTTTTCTGTAACATAGCGTGTAATGTTCTGGGCCGGCTGTGATGCATCTAGAGTCTGTACGTTTTGTTTAAGATCATCCGGCTGATTTGAAGATGGGATAATCACCTGGTTGCGCTGTCCGAAGGACAGTGTAATCTCGCTCCCTCCTGTTTCAGAAAACTCTTGAAGCCGGCGCTTCAGCTCGGTGCTGGAGAGCCGAATACCGAGTAAGAAATTCGGGGTTTCCTCACGATTCATGTTATATGGATTGCTGCGAAGCAAGTATAGTTCGTCACCAATATGAGATAAAGCGCCATGCAGATTCCCCATTGAATCAATGAGATTCTTCCACTCTTCATCCTCTACATTTCGAATCCCGTCGACCGCACTGACTCTCTTATGTATAGCTGGCACATAATAGATAACATCACTGATATAAGGACTTGTTTCTTTGATTTGACTAAGTTTGCTATGGATATTGTTCAAAATCGAGGTAACTTCATAAGTATTCATTATAGGTATGCGTGTGCTCAAGGTGGACATCGTGTCATCAAAGGTATATTCATTGACCAGCCCGGTCATCCGTTGAAGCTCAAACTCTAGATGACTATGGTAGAAATGGAGCTTGGACTCATGGGCCCTCTCCACTTCAGCTTGCATTTGTGCAGAACTAGACATTGTAATCATGATGCTGATGACATATAACGGTAAAATAACGAGTACAAAAGCACCCATCAGCTTCACCACAATGGATTTTGATTTCCACATAGCCAGGAACCTTCTCAAGGTAATATCTGCTCCTCTCCTAACGCAAAAAGGAGCCGGAAAATGGCCCCTTAACTGCCAACTGCTGCTCCCTTGTGGAATCTTACCCTTTTACACTTCCTACAACAAGACCATGCACAAAATAACGCTGCAGGAACGGATAAATCAGCAGTATGGGAATGACGGACAAGAAGATTTGAGATGCTTGTGTTGTACGATCCGATATTTGATTCAATAGTGCTGCATCTTCAAATGTCATGCTGTCCGTGGAGATCGTCTGTACTTGCTGCAGCATGGACTGAAGGTACGTTGCAAGCGGATAATTATCCGGACTCTTCATATAGATCATACCGTCAAACCATGCGTTCCAGTGACCAACCAGCGCAAACAGAGTAACTGTGGCGATACTTGGCAAGGAGATCGGCAGGTAAACACTCCATAGTGTCCGCAGATGACCTGCACCGTCCATCCATGAAGCTTCCTCCAATTCTTTGGGCAGACCACGGAAGAAATTCAGCATCAGCAATACGTTAAAGATCGGCACCGCGCCGGGAAGAATTAAAGCCCATATGGAATCAAGCAGACCCGCTTCTTTTACAATGAGGTACCCAGGAATCAACCCGCCACTAAACAGCATAGTAAAAACGAAAATCCAGGCGTATGCCGTTCTTGAGCGAAACTTGTCCGCTTCCTTGGACAATGGATAAGCCACAAGGATCGTGAAGACGAGATTGACCAGAACCCCCAGCAAGACTCTCAGCAGGCTTGTGCCAAAAGAGTTAAGGAACTGCCTGTGCTCCAATATATATTGATAGGAGGATAGGGTGAAATCAACCGGCCAAAAGGTCACGCTTCCCGCTTTTACCGCTTCGCTTGAGCTGAAGGATATCGCCAAAATGTTCACAATTGGAAATAAGCAGAGCAGGGCAAGGATAGTTAAGATGACGTAGTTGAATACAATGAAACAGCGATAGGCATTGGTCGTATGATGCATGATGCAATAGCCTCCTTATTAAAAAATCCGATAGTTCGCAAAGCGATATGCTAAATAATAACCAAGCCCGATAAAGACGAACGAAACGACAGATTTGATAAGACCCAGTGCAGTAGATACCGAGTACTGTGCGTCTTGAAGTCCGATCCGGTAGATCATCGTATCGAGAATGTCCCCTGATTCATATACAAGCGGATTATACAAGTTAAAGACCTGATCAAAGCCTCCATTAAGCACATTGCCAAGGCTGAGTGTTACCATGAGAATGACAATGGGCCGAATTCCCGGAAGGGTAATATGCCATGTCTGCTTCCATCGCCCGGCTCCGTCAATAACAGATGCTTCGTACAAGGAGTGATCAATACTTGTTAATGCGGCGAGATATATGATGGTTCCAAACCCGAATTCCTTCCATTGATCTGTAATGACTAATATGTAGGGAAACCATTCATTACTTGCTAGAAATTGAATCGGGTCAATACCGACGGCTTTTAATGCCATGTTGACGATTCCGCTGCTGGGTGACAATACATCGACAATAATACTGGCCAGTATTACCCATGAGAAGAAATGCGGCATATAGATGATAGTTTGAATTGTTCGTTTAAATCCTGTTCTTCTAACCTCATTTAAGAGCAATGCCACAAGAACAGGAACAACAAGCCCCGTAACAATTTTCATCACCGAGATAAACACCGTATTCCATACTACTTGACCGAAGCCCGGCAAATCTAATAAGTACCTGAAATTATCGAGACCCACCCAATTCATATTTCTGAAGCCTGCGATCGGGGAAAAATTCTGAAATGCAATAACAAGACCCGCCATGGGGATATAACTAAAAACAAATACGAGAATAAGCCCCGGCAGGATCATTAGATGAAGCGGGATGTTTCGAATAAATTGCTTGATGTTAATTCGCATATGCCATCTCCTCCTTCAAATTGATTATAGGAGTAAGCTGCGTCGCTTTTATAGTGGAGGGTGTTGACATCAGGTATCTTTTGTTGACTTCTATCCTCTTAAGCGCAAAAAAAGAACCTCCTATGACGAAGGTTCCTTCGAGTAGATTTATCCGGCTAATTGATAAAAACAGACTTCCTTCGCTTCATCACTTCCTCAGTTCTGGCCGCCATTTCAATGCGTATCATAAATAGCTCAAGTAAATGCTCTCTCGTATTCTCTTCCTTACAGCTGTTTAATTTGTGCAGGATAAATCGATCAATGGACGTTGACATAGGTAACAGCCTCCTATTATTTATTCCTCAGTCCGGCGTGACTGTATTTCCCGCTTTTGATCCGGTACCCCAGAATTAACCATAAATTGTCATTTCAAAACAGCTGTACTCGAATTTGTTACTAATTATTTATCCAATCTCCGCGCAGCTTACGAATGAGCACGATTTGTCCGATGTGATAAGCATCATGCTGTACCCATTGAGGCAGCTGCTCCGTCAAATAAGCCACTTCGAGGTCCCTTGAAGACAAACCATTTTTCTCAATCTGCTGAAGCTCTTCCCTAATAAGCGAGTAGAGCTTCTCTGCCTCCTGACAAGTTGCAGCAAAAGCTTTCTCATCGACCGGATCCCCTGGAGAACCAAACGTTTCAATATTCGTTAATTTATCCTTTCCATTTTCCTCACCCGTTAACTTGTTCAAGACCTGTCGATTGTAATGGTTCATATGGTTTAGCGTTTGCCAGATGGTGTTCACTGAACCACCCGGTTTCCAGGCACCGATCTCAGCGGTTAATCCACTTAATGCTTTGGACAAAGGAACATACCAATGGTCGAGGTTTTCATTTTGAGCAACTTGCAGCAGAAGAGATTTCAAACCATAAGAGTTCATTATTGATTCATCCTCCTTCAATTGTGTAACTAGTTAAATATAATTTCTCGGGTTACAATGTAAATATACACGAAAAGAGAATTTTTGAAACCTTTTATTTTCGATTTATAAGTTACAACGATGTTATTTGATAATAGCCGTATTCAGCTGGAGGATGAACAAAATGGAAAGAATTTGGACCGATTTTGCAAACAGTCTATGGCATGACTGGAAGGGTCACGGGCAGAGCGAGGATCGACTGATGCAGACAAAATGGCAGCAATTTTTTTTGGAACGATATCAATATATCGATATACAGCAGCCTAGTACCGCAGAAGGACAAAGAATGATTGCACTTAGAGACAGACTGATCGAATCTTCCGGTTCTCTTGCACGCGGAGAGTCGCTGAAGGATGAGGATATTAATTTCTATAACAAAATAATGCATAAAAAATCTCTATTTCCTGAGATCGTCAAGCAAGATGAAGGATTAGTTCTGATGTATGCTGGCAGCATTCTTAACTGGGATGATATATTAGCGGATATTGTCATCGATTTTGCCAAAACAGTGATCAAAGGTGATCCGTCTCGAATTCGAATTTGTGATAATGAGAACTGTCGATGGATTTTTTATGATGAAACACGAAATCGGCGCCAGCGTTATTGTGATGACAAGCTATGCGGAAATTTGATGAAGGTCAGAAGATTCCGTGCAAAGAAAAAGGAAGAGCTGAAAGATTAATCACAGTGCTCGGTGTAAACTAATAATCATTTGATTACTATAGTAATGACCTCCATATATCTGTGCAAATAAGGCGGCCTCTTGCCGCCCTATATTTGTTTGAACTGTATGAACTCATCCAGGTGATCCCAGCCGTATGCAATTTCGGTATAATCTTCGCCCCCGATTTGAACGAGTTTATCCCCGGCAGGAACCCCGTGCCATTTTTCATAAAATGCTCGATACCTGTTATCCTTAAGCGCCCATAGAAACATAGAATCATGCCCTTGTTCCCGCAAAAATACCGCAATCGACTGCATCAATAGCAATCCGATTCCTTGCCTTCGATAGCTATCCAATATGTATATCGCGTATAACTCTCCTTTATATGGGAGACTATGAGTTCGGCTTGGCCCCCCGCTCGCAAAGCCAACGATCGCTCCTTCCTCTGTCTCAGCTACATACACCGCCATCTGATTATTACCCGGCTGCAGCTGACTCTCCCAGCTCATCATCCTCTGTTCCACCGATAACCCGGCAAGAACCTCATCCTTGATGACTCCTTTATATGCTGTTCGCCAGCTGTCTACGTGTACTCTAGCGATAGATTTTGCGTCTTCAAATACAGCTTGTCTAATGATCATTCGAATCCCTCCTGAATGAATATTAAGATTAGGGCACTCGCCATGAAGCGAATACCCTCTGTCACTTGAACTTAGGGTCTTATAGTCACTCTTGTTCCAACAGGAACTTTGCTCTCCAGATCAAGCACATCCTGATTGTACATCCTAATACAGCCATGGGACACATCATGTCCAATTGAAGATGGATTATTGGTCCCATGAATTCCATAATGTGGTTTGGATAACCCCATCCAAAAAGCCCCGAATGGCCCTCCCGGATTGGGCTGCTTGTTGACAATCGTTAAGTCTCCGACTGGTGTCTGCGTAACCATTGCACCAACCGCAACGGGATATGCTCGAACGACAACATCATTATCAAGCAAGTACAGCTGATGATCGGACAGATCGATTATAATTCGATAAACCGGCATGTGCATCCCTCCTATTCCATTCTATGCACTGCCGCATCGATAAGCGCAGTCTTAATCTTCTATTTCTTTACGCCAACCAGACTTTTTGTCGCGATTAATGCTATGCTTGGCATTTCGAGTACTTTTTTTGGCAGCAGCAGCCTCTTTATTCACTTGAAATTTAATCTCACGCAGCATCTTGTGATAATTCCCAAGCCGCTTGGCCTCCAGCTCGCCCATTTGTACTGCATTCCTGACTGCACACCCAATCTCCTTAACATGCTGACAATCGGCAAATCGACATTGCTGAGCGAGTTGTTCAATATCCCCGAAGGTACGGGACACTCCCTCTCCATCTTCCCAAATGGACAAAGCACGCATACCCGGGGTATCAATCAAGATTCCTCCCCCTGGAAGCCTGAACAATTCCCTGTGTGTCGTTGTGTGTCTTCCTCGACTATCTTCCTCCCGAACTTCCTGAGTCAGCTGTTGTCTCTCACCTGTAAGCCAGTTAATCATGGTTGATTTGCCACTGCCTGAGGAGCCGACCAGCGCAACGGTCTTTCCGGAGCCCGTGTAAACCTCCAAAGCTTCTTTTCCCAAGTAATGATGAGCGGATATCGGTATCACAGGAACGCCGGGAGCAATGGCTTCCGTTTCTGCCAGATAGGAAGTGAGGTCGTCACATAGATCACTTTTGCTCAGTACAATGACAGGATTAACCCCACTATTCCAAGCCATGATCAGATAACGCTCCAGCCTTCTCGAATTGTAATCTCCGTTCAGCGCGCACACGATGAATAAGGTATCGACGTTCGCAGCTATAATTTGTTCTTTAGTTTCAAAACCGGCAGCCTGTCTGGATATGACGCTGTTCCGTTCAAGCACTCCATGAATTAGAGCATCGTCATATTCACCATATGATTTTACGATAACCCAATCACCAACACCCGGCATACTCCCTTCGCCGAATAGAGCTCTTGCCTTTCCAGATAAGCTCCCGAACTTGTTCCCATCGGCAGTTAAGATGCCATACTTCTGTCCATAGTCTGCTGTAATCCGGGCAGGCTCAAAATGAGGGCGCGTTTCCTTCTCTGCATGGGTGTATGTGCTCATCGTAACTTCCCACTTCTGATCCCATGCTGCGGACCAGCCAAATTGGATTAATTCTGTTCTCTCTATCTTATTCTCCAAATGTTCTACCTCCATAAATTTGGGTACTCTCTTCTTAAAACAAGTCTCCCGAAGCAAACAAAAAACCGCAGGTATATATCCCTGCGGCATTGTCCTCCTCCAGCCCAAGACGAGCATCCCTCAACATGGGAAAAGGAGAAATCATAAAAAATCCGCATAGGATATACTCCCATACGGATATTAATCATCCCTTGATTGTTAGCTCTTCCATAGAGGACAGCTTAAACAATTAACCAATGACTATTGTCCGATCGGGAGACGATTGTTACAAGCAACATTTACGTTCGTCATTAGGTTACTCATAGATATCGCCTCCTTCATCATTTTTCCATATATTACAGGATGCCGCATTATAATGTCAATTTAAATTATTTGACATTCTCCCATTTCGTCCACATCTCTGTCGGATTCAGCTCGTATACTTCTTCTTCCCTGTACATAAAATCATGCATAATAAATTCTCTTCGGATCGTGGCATAATCTTCATGGTACTGTTTAATAAACTCGTTGATTTCTTTCTCCTGATACTTCCTTCCCTTCTCAAGCTGTTCTACTAGATGCTGAAGTACAATTAGTTTCTTTTTGTATTGAGCCGGAATCGATCTGAGCCTGCCTTCCTTCGTAAAGAAATTTTTCATAACGGAATCTTTCAATTTCTGTTTACTGTCCGTTTCAACCATCGTACTCTCTCCCTTAAATATGAAATTCAGTGATGCTTCGGCATGTTCCTTGATGAGATAAGGATACAGCGTAAAATATATCGTATTCTTGTCTCTCCGCTCTTTAATAAGTCCTGCTTCTCTCAGCTTTGCAGCATGATGCGTTACTGTTGGCTGAGATAGATTTAATTTGTCTGCGAGCATTTGTCCATTCATTTCTCCTTGAGATAATAACAGCATCATCCGCATCCGATTTGGATCGGCGAGTGCCTTATGATAATTCACAATCTTATCGAGCTGCATTACTATACCTCCACATCATATATTGAGCTAAGCTTATGTCATTTAATTAGATATTCATGATATTTGATAATTGTCTAATTAGATAGTATTCTTTTGCTTCACGATTGTCAACCTGAACCATGAATGATTTCGGATTACTGGTATTCATCAGCAGAATACGGTAGGATAATAAATACTTGAGAAAAAGATTGGAGCAGAAAAGGGAGATGAAATGCAGCATGATGAAAGACATTATCATCATCGGAGGAGGACCTTGTGGTTTATCTGCAGCCATCGAGTGCGGCAAACAGGGACTATCCTCTGTCATTATTGAAAAATACAATGTGGTGCAGTCTATCTACTCGTATCCAACAAACATGCAGTTTTTCAGTACGGCTGCATTGCTGGAAATAGGAGATATTCCGTTCAGTACACCAAACGACAAACCCTATCGTTATGAAGCTCTGGCTTATTATCGCAAAGTAGCCGCACATTATAACCTGGAGATTTCACTGTATGAAGAAGCTTATGAGATCAGTCCTCTCGAAGAGGGCGGGTTCCGAGTAAGCTCCCATAAAAGAACTGGTGAAACCATCTATTACGAAGGACGAAATGTGGTTGTAGCCACAGGATATTTTGACCACCCTAATTATTTAGGCATTCCTGGAGAACAGTTAGATAAAGTAACCCACTATTTTCGTGAAGCCCATCCTTATACCAGGACAAAAGTAACCATTATTGGAGGAAGTAATTCTGCAGTAGATGCGGCTATGGAGCTGGCTCGTGTAGATGCCGAAATCGATATGGTATACCGCGGACATAGTATCTCAGAGCACATCAAGCCATGGGTGCGTCCTCTATTTGAAGGATTAGTATCCAAAGGCAGAATTAAATTACATCTCGGATCACGGGTCACTGAGATTCTTGAAGATCGTGTAATTGTCACTCCTAATGATGGGGCGGATTTTGAGCTGCCTAACGATTTTGTACTGGCGATGACTGGTTTTAGACCGGATCGAAAGCTGCTCACCTCTGTAGGCGTATCGATGTCCGATGATTTGGATAAACCATTGTATAATTCGGAAACAATGGAAAGTAGTGTTCCTGGAATTTATGTAGCCGGCGTCATTGCTTCTGGCCGGAATGCGAATGAAGTGTTTATTGAATCAGGCAGATGGCACGGGAGATTAATTGCCGAGCATATTAAAGGGAAAAATGGATTATAACGGTGTAGGGAGATGAACAAAATGGATATGACTTCCCTGTTATTACTCGGATTTGCGGCTCTTGGAATCTTTAGTAATAATACGCCGATTACGATTGCCGTTGTCGTGCTGCTGTTGATCCGGATTACGGGAGCTCAGCAGGCTTTTCCATGGCTTGAGAAATACGGGTTGACCGTCGGGATTATTATTTTGACAATCGGAGTCATGGCTCCACTGGCTAGTGGTAAGATCAGCATCGATATACTCCTATCCTCTTTTATGCATTGGAAATCGCTTGCCGCCATTGCTGTCGGGATGCTCGTTGCTTATCTGGGAGGTCGAGGCACCTTCTTAATGAGCGGTCAACCAACCGTCGTAGCTGGACTACTGATCGGCACCGTTCTAGGTGTAGCTTTATTTAAAGGCGTGCCTGTTGGCCCCTTGATTGCAGCAGGTATCCTCTCTCTACTCATTGGAAAGTCATAAATAAGCGAGGGCAATCATACTTCTCTATGCAGTTGACGGCCCTTGCGTATTTTGCGTGGAATGTTTATGGACACCGGTAAACTGTGATATACTCATATCAATTGTCAAAAAGCAAAATACATAGTTGCAGCAGGAGGATAAGCTATGCCAAGACAACTGGTTACTGAAGCCGTGATGGTCGCAATTTATGGTCAGTTGCTGGAGCCTTCAGCGCCTGTAGAATACCTCATACCTTATACCACGGTCTTGGAATTGTATGAATTGCAATCCAGCACGGAGCCTTTAATGGGATCTCCCCAAGAAGATCAGCACGTTAAACAGAAGATCGGAGAACTTATTTCTTATTTTGAGGAACCTTTTAATAGAAAGAAAATTAGCAGAGCGCTCCAAGTACCCTGGGCAAAAAGCGCTTCAATTCCGCTTGATGATCACGTATCAATTATTATTGTTGGTGCAATGGACACGGCCCAATACGGGGAATTTTTTGATCCGATTGAGACAGAGCTACTACTCACCGCCCAACGTTATCAGCAGCCGCTTCTTACAGATCAAGTCGAATGGATTGGCCGTATCATAGAAGCCGGTGTACCAGTACAAGTGTATGATATCGAGGATTTTGATTTTGCCTTAGAGAATAATGATTTCACAACAGGACCTGCCTAATTAATCAATGATAATTTGTTTGTTCGTTACTTAAGAAGCCGCGATATGCGGCTTTTTTTCCATGCTAACTTATTCTAACTACATTAAATACGGGGCCAACATAACTACCCGAGCTATTACTTCCAGAAGTATTCATAATCATTCTTAAGACGTCACCAGCTGTATCACCCCCTGCCCGATCACTCACTTGTGGCAGTATATGTATACGATCCGCTTACCGATATTGAAAAATAGATTTTTCTTCTTAAAAACAAAAAAACAGCCCCTCCCCGTAATTCAATTACAGGAGAAGCTGTTCTTAGTTCAATTCAGTTAGTTCTAAATAGTCGGACAGTACACGGGCGGTAACAGGTGAAAGCTTAGGAATCTCATTTAATGCAAAAAAACGCATGGGCCCTTCTTGCATTGAGCTATAGTTTAGTTCCGAATACAGTATTCCCTGGGCTCTAAAGACGCCTATCACATAATATTCCTCATCTCCTGAGGGAAATTCCCGCTTGAATTCGGGTCCAGAGAGAAGTCTTTCAAACTTCATTTCTTCGGCAGTAAGTCCTGTCTCCTCCCATAGCTCACGATAAGCCGTATCCTCAAGCATTTCACCTGGCTTCATTACACCTAAGGGCATATACCATAGGCCATCGTCTGCGCGTTCTTGGAGCAAAATATGACCTTGATCATTTACTACGGCTATTGCCGCCTTCACAGTAATCATTGCTTTGTTTGCAACATATTGGGCCATATCTTTTTTGGCAGAAGTCACTTCTTCGTCCCCTCCCTCAAAGGCATAATCGCTGTAAATGCAATCCGATTCACTAACTTTACGCATTATTCAGTTTCGTAATGGTATATAATATCGTCCTCTGCTTCAATATATCCCACATCCAGACGATGTCCTTTCAAATACCAATGATCATGCTCTTCCATAAAAAATAATACACCGGATACTTCTGTACTCTCCACCGGATACTCTGGCTGTTCGACTGAAATACCGAGTGAGAAGCCCGGATGAAGCCCGCCGCCCGAACTATAACGGGCATAGAAACGAATGGCTTCGCCATCTTTGACACCTAGTTCTTTTTTGTACCAGTTTGCGGCTGATTCCGTCACATGAATACTCATTTAAAAGGTCAACTCCCCATCGTTTTGTGTCTATATTATCATATCGTCCTTGCGCTCGGATTACAAATGACAGATCTGTATCTATAAGCTTGTCAACACCTTATTTGAAACACCCAAATTGTGAAAAATGTTTGACAGATATTTATTCCAGTGGTAATATCCTTTCATACGATTCCATGTAAAAAAAAATTCCAAATGAAAGGGTGACTCTAATGATTAATCTGAATGATAACGCACTACAGCTCAGACAACTTCATATAGAGCAGCCTGTTAGATGGAAGCTAATTCACATGCTTTAATTTATTTTACGAATACACTTCTACATGAATTCACCCGCAGTTCTGCTCACGCACGTGACCATTGCTGCGTATGAACCTGATCAATAATAAGGCATACCGTTTGCGAAAGCGGTGTGCTTTTTTTGTTGCTTCAATAGGTTGTTTCACTGCTAGAAGAAGAATCGTGTCGTATTTTTAAATAAGAAAGGAAGGGATTTACTTGTTTGCTGTATTAAAAAATTTAGGCTGGTATTTCAAGCAGGAACGAAGGCGATATGCAGTCGGTATGCTTCTGCTCATTCTCGTTGGTGTCTTGGAACTCGTTCCTCCAAGAATACTCGGCATCGCAGTGGACGACATCGTTACCGGCTCCATTACTTGGTCTTCTCTCCTCACTTATATTTTCTTTATTCTCGGCATGCTGTTGATCATCTACCTCATTACATATGTATGGATGCATAAGTTGTTTGGCGGAGCCAATCTTGTAGAGAAGCTCCTGCGTTCCAAATATATGGGGCATCTGCTCCGGATGACGCCGCCATTTTTCGAGCGGAACCGTACCGGCGACTTGATGGCGAAGGCGACGAATGATCTTCGTTCTGTAGCCATGACCGCAGGTTTCGGGATGCTGACCTTAACAGACTCGACTGCGTATCTGGCCACTGTACTGTTAGCAATGGGATTCCTTGTGAGCTGGAAGCTGACATTAGCCGCAGTTCTGCCTCTTCCTTTTATAGCCATTGCCATGATGATATACGGTAAGAAGGTACATGAACGATATACGCTGGCGCAGGATGCATTTGGAGATATGAATGACCAGGTGCTTGAATCCGTAGCTGGAGTTCGTGTCATTCGTGCCTACGTACAGGAGCGTCATGATGAAGAACGCTTTAACGAAATTACAGATGATGTATACCGCAAGAATCTAGCGGTTGCCAAGCTCGACGCTTTCTTTGAGCCTACCATTCGCTTGTTTGTAGGTCTTAGCTATATTATCGGTCTGGGTTATGGTACTTATCTTGTATTTCAAAATGAGATTACACTAGGAGATCTTGTTTCATTCAATATGTACTTAGGGATGATGATCTGGCCGATGTTTGCCATTGGCGAACTCATCAATATTATGCAGCGCGGTAACGCCTCTCTGGATCGGGTAAACGAGACGCTATATGTTAAGCCTGACGTTGAGGATGCAGCACAGCCAATTCACGTGAATAAGCCCGATATGATTGAAATGAAGCAGTTAACTTTCCGCTATCCTACTTCAACGGTAGACAACCTGAACAATATCAACATTCGAATCAAGCAAGGGCAGACCCTCGGTGTCGTCGGACGCACAGGGAGCGGCAAATCGACCCTGCTTAAACAGATTCTGCATGAATATCCTTCTGGATCAGGGGAACTGCTCATTGGCGGGGCATCGATCGATGACATCACCAAAGACCAGCTGCACAGCTGGATCGGCTATGTTCCTCAAGAACAAATTCTGTTCTCCAAAACCGTAAGGGAGAATATACAATTCGGTAAACCGGACGCTGCAGATGATGTTATTATGGAAGCCATTCGAACAGCCGCATTTGATGGAGATCTTGGCACATTATCGGATGGGCTTGATACACTGGTCGGTGAAAAAGGCATCGCCCTGTCCGGCGGTCAGAAGCAGCGTGTGTCATTGGCCAGAGCTTTTATATCTGATCCGGATATTTTAATACTGGATGATGCCCTGTCTGCGGTCGATGCCAGAACAGAAGCACGGATTATTGAGAACATCCGCAATAAACGTGATAGCAAAACGACACTGATCTCAACCCACCGCCTATCCGCGGTAGAACATGCGGACTATATCGTCGTGCTAGACCAAGGCATCATTACTGAACAAGGTACTCATGATGAGTTAATTCAGCACAATGGCTGGTACCGCGAACAATATGAACGACAGCAAGTTGAATCCAATCTAGAAGGTTAAGGAGGTGCACCGATCCTATGAAAAAAAGCACCGCTAAACGACTATATGAATATGCGCTAAAGTCAAAAGGAACATTTATTGCGGCTCTAATCATGCTCGCTATTGGTGTAGCAGCTGATCTGGCCGGCCCGTTCATCGCCAAAAACATAATCGACAATCATGTGCTCGCCATTGAAAAGCCCTATTATGAAGCTGCACCCGGAGATGAGTCGGTCTTATATAATGATCAGTATTTTAAACGAGGCGATCGATTTGAAGAGGGTGAAGCCCGTGGGGACGAAATTCGCGTGCTCCAAAGCGGACGCACCTTCTACCTTGTCGACGAACCAGTTACCATTGAAGGAGGGGATCGATCATACTCGAGCGGTGAGCTGACCATCACAAGAGGCGAGCAGACAGCAACATACCAAGCTACCCCGCTTAGCGCGAGTGAGCTGTTCGCTTTTTACAAACCGGAGCTGCCGGGAATTTACAAGCTAATTGGACTCTACTTCATATTCCTGATCATAGCCATCGTAATGGAGTTTGGGAAGACATACTGGCTGCAATCCTCAGCTAACAAGGTCATTCAAGGACTGCGCAGGGATGTTTACGCTCATATGCAAAGGCTTCCGGTTCATTTCTTTGATAACCTGCCGGCAGGTAAAGTCGTTTCTCGAATTACGAACGATACCGAGGCTGTCAAAGAATTATTTGTTGCTGTTCTCTCCAACTTCTTCTCAGGTATCATCAACATGATTGGAGTATACATTGCACTATTTATCCTGGATGTAAGGCTTGGACTTATCTCGTTATTTGTCGTTCCACTCCTTATTACCTGGATTGTGCTCTACCGGAAATTGGCGACGAAATACAATACGGTGATTCGCTCCAGATTGAGTGAAATCAATGCGATGATTAACGAATCCATTCAGGGCATGTCCATTATCCGTGTGTTCCGTCGACAGAAGCAAACATATGAGGAATTTGAAGCATTAAACGAAGATTATATGAAGCATCAGAACAAAATGCTGAATCTAAACGCATTTACATCCCATAACCTGGTTAATGTGCTACGGAATCTGGCCTTTGCCATCATCCTGCTCTATTTCGGCGCAGGCTCCATTGACGGCACAAGCATTGTTTCACTAGGTGTGCTGTATGCATTTGTCGATGTTCTGGGACGTCTATTTCAGCCGATAACAGGTATGGTCAACCAATTGGCAAACCTCGATTCCTCCATGGTATCGGCAGGCCGAGTGTTTGAGCTCATGGATGAAAAGGGCGAGAATGTAACCGATGGATCTATGCCCAGATATCTTGGAAATGTACAATTCAAAGACGTATCCTTTGCTTACAAGAGAGACTATGTGCTTAAAAATATTACCTTCGAAGCAAAGCAGGGCCAAACGGTAGCCCTCGTTGGTCACACGGGCTCTGGTAAGAGCTCGATCATTAACCTGCTATTCCGGTTCTACGATCCGCAGAAAGGCACGATTACCATTGACGGCAAGAACGTACAAGAGCTTCCAAAACAATGGCTCCGAGAGCATATGGGAATTGTACTTCAGGACCCTTATCTCTTCACAGGAACGATTGCTTCCAATGTCAGTCTTGGGGATAAAAAAATAGCAAGAGAAACGGTCGTCAAAGCCCTCCGAGATGTAGGCGCAGAGCAGCTGCTCGCACACTTGCCTCAAGGTTTTGATGAGCCGGTGGTCGAGAAAGGAAGTACACTATCCGCGGGGCAGCGTCAGTTGATCTCTTTTGCAAGGGCGCTTGCCTATGATCCTGCGATCCTTATCCTCGATGAGGCGACAGCGAATATTGATACCGAAACCGAAGCCATTATTCAAAATGCACTTGAAGTATTGAAAAAGGGCCGAACGACCTTCATTATTGCGCACCGTCTATCCACGATCCGCAGTGCAGATCAGATTCTGGTTCTGCATAAAGGAGAAATTGTGGAAAGTGGTACCCATGACGAGCTCATGGAGAAGCGCGGCCGGTATTATCAAATGTATCAGCTGCAGCATGGCTCGGGAGCATCTGAAAGCCCAGCTGCAGATACACACAGTATAGCGGGCGTATTGGGTAATGTTTAACAAAGCCGGGAGTCTCGCTCCATCACTAATAGGTTAGTAACACAAAATAACTCTCTTGCGAAGACACGCAAGAGAGTTATTTTATCCACTGAACGACACGATACCCCATAAGCAAGAACGTTTCTCTCATTAAGAAAGGCACCTTCGTACGAAAGCTCTGATATCCTGAGCTCTGGGTCGGAGAGGATACTACATCCATCCCCAGCTGATGAGCAATAGCCATCGCCCGCTTCATATGAAGCGGATCACTTACCAGCGTATAGGTACTTCTGAGCTGAGTATCACCAAGCTTCTTTGCTTGAATCAGATTGGATTCTGTAATGCGTGAGACGTCCTCTATGTATATATCCTCTGGAAACACTCCATTTTGAATAGCATACGTTCTGGAAACCTCAGATTCTGCAGGCGCATTACTCTCGCTCCGACCACCTGTAAATATGATCGTATCCGCATCGCCGTTTTGATATAAGTGAATGGCATGATCTATTCGGGCTTGAAGCACAGGTGAAGGCGTATTCCCATAAACAGCTGCACCTAGGACAACCGCTGCATCACCGTGACGCCGATGGTCCTCATGACTGTAGGAGACGATCTCCCACATGGTTATACACATCCATATAAATATGATTCCCGTCAATAGAACACAAGCATAAACTAGGGTTCTCCATTTACTACTCCTGCGCGCTCCATTCTTCATCACTCGAATCTTGACCGATCTCCTCTTCCTCCAGCTCGAGAGAATTTAACAATTCCTTCGTGTAGTACAACAGCTTCTGCTCTAAATTCTGAGCCTGATCCTTAAATTCAATCAGCTCTTCAATCATCTGGCTCCGACCTTCACTACTGAATGTCTCCAGAATGCGTTCCTTGAAATAATCATGCACAATGTAATTCCGTTTCTTCCAAATATTATTAAGAAGGGTGCTTTCCTCTTCAGTAAAAGCGAAATTGTGCTGTATTTCATTAACCAGTTGTCCGAGAGAATTCCCTAATTTCTTGTAGTACAACGAAGTTAATTCTTCCTCGGGGCTGACCTTTCCTTGCGTGAGCTTCATAAGCACCAGCAAATTGACGAGTTGTTGTTCTAAAGCTTGTGAGTAATATACCGCCAAACCGTAATAAGAGAACAATTCTTTAGAATGCTCACTATCCAGCAGCCGATGCTCCTGCATACCTTGTCTCTCCTTTTTGCTTTCTTACATTTATGTTACTCGGAAAGCTGTGGAAAGATCAACCATAATCTATCATATATGATCAAATATCGTTCTTTGCTTGGATTGGAATAGTTATAGATATGTTCGTTCCAATTCCGGGCCGGCTGTAGATGGATACGCCATACTCATCTCCGAAGGACAATTGGATTCGTCTATGCACATTAAGAATTCCATAGCCCTTCTGTCGTTCATCCCGCGATTGCAGCAGCTCGGCAGCATAGGCCGCCTTCATACCGACGCCGTCATCAATAATCTGAAACAGGATATGTTCGTCCTTCAGTTCACCGATGACTCGAATATAGATCCGATCTCCAACCCATGCATGCTCTAGGGCATTTTCAATAAACGGCTGAAATATCAGCTTAATTGTATTCAACTTTAATATTTCTGGATCTATAGAATAATCTACATCCAGTCGATCTCCATACTTCACTTTTTGAATATCCAGGTATGCTCTCACCTGATCAAGTTCATCATGAATGGATATGATTGTCCTTCCATCATTTAAGGTCAGTCTGTAGAATTTGGCTAAATTCATAATCATTTGATGCTGCTGCTCGACACGACCAAACTTAGCTAATCGGCTAATCGACGACAGTGTATTATATAGAAAATGAGGATTAATCTGAGCCTGTAACGATTCCAATTCAGCTTGCTTTTTCTTCAGGTTGGTCTCGTACACTTCTTCGATTAAACGCTCGGTCTGCTCCCCCATTCGGTTCAGGGCATCTGCAATGATCGCAAACTCGTCATTACCTTTATATGCTATCCTTTTGTGAAAATCGCCCTGCTGAAACATCGTGAGCACGGATATGACTTTAGCAAACCTTCTGGAGAAAAAGCGAGAAATATATCCTGCTACGGCACTGATGAGAATAACGAATAACAAGCTTATGAACAGAGTCATTTGATTCACCTTTTGAACACCGATCTCAAGCAGATCCTGTGGAACATAAGCATTAATCGTCCATCCCAGCTCGGGCAGCTGTTCCGAAATGAGCAAATGATTGGACCTGCTCTCAAGCGGTTGTCTGCTGTGCTTCTCGGTCTGTAACTCCCCGGAGGAATACATTATAATATCTCCTTGGTCAACGACTTGAAGCAGACTTCCAGATCCAATTTTGTTATAGTCGAGACTTGCAAATAAATCGGAGAGATAGACACTGCCTCGCACAAAACCGATCTCCTTCAGATCCAGAGGATTCATAGTGTTCACAAGTCGCCTAAGCAGTGAAATCCTTCCGAATTTACTATCATCGTCTACCTGGGACCAGGACTGCGTCTTGCCATATTGTTCTTTCGGGAAGTTCTTGTACCAATCTTCATTCTGTATACGGCTAATGTGATAAACATCAAAATACTGCTGTTTAACCCGCAGCAGATCAATATCACCTGAGTCATAATATATTTCTGGTAAATTATCATCTTTTAAATAAACAGATAACCATAAATTTTGATTGGTTGATTCGACCGCTTGTCTGAACTTGGGGAGAAGAATGGTTGAGGTTGTCTCATAACTGATCCACCCTTCTTCGTAACGCATTAAATTGAGCGCAAGTGTTTCATCATAATAGAGCATATCTGCAATTCTTTCCGTATCCTCCAGCTTATATCTTACGTTATCTCTCATTTGGGACAAGGTTCCCTGCAAGTTATTTCTCGTTTGAGTCAGCATGGATTCTACTAATATAGCATTTGCGGTGAAGCCGAGGATCGCAACAGGAAGGATAATAAGAACTAAATACGAGATGAGAAGCTTCCAACCGAACGGAAGAAATTTTGTATTATATTTGTACATATTTTAAAGCCCCTCTATATTATGCTTTTCTACGATACTCTATTGGGGTCATTCCATATGTTTCTTTGAACTGCTTGCTGAAATAAGGCATATACCTGTAGCCAACCCGGTCTGCTACTTCATACACCTTAATCTTGGGATCTTTTAGAAGATGACATGCTTTTTCCATCCTTAAATTCACAATGTATTCGTTATAGCTTTTTCCGGTCTCTTCCTTAAATATGGCTCCAAGGTAATTAGGCGAGAAGCAAAGCTCGTCTGCAACCTCGCGCAAGGTAACATTCAAATGAAGATGTGCTTCGATATATTCGATGATTTGCCCGACAATCTTCGTGTGCTTTTTTTGTTTAAGTCTCGGATGATTGCTCATATCAAACAGATCCATGAGATGCTTCGACAACCAGTTTACTAATTCAGCTAGTGAACCCTTACTTTTAATTGTCTCCACGTCATGTTCTCCCAGCGGAATAAAACCCTCCGGATAACTAAGCTTCGTCCTGACGTAGTGATCGATTTTAATCAGTAAGGATATCACAATAAAATGAAGCTGTGACAACAAGTTAAGTCTGTGTACCGGCTCCATAAGAATTGTAATTTGCGCTTGAACCATGTCTTTATCCTGAGCAAGCAGATATGTAACCAGCAGGTCTAGGGGCTTATCAAAAAACAGCTCCTCGCTGTCCAAGTTTATATGAGATATGGCAGGATGCTGCTCCGCTATATTAGCGCGTCCGCCCATGATATGATATTCAATCGTTTGTATCGCAGCTTCGCTGAACTTATGATCAAGTTCAGTCCGGAGATACTGTTCATCCAGCTCACTCGTAATTTGCTCAAGCACAGATATGAGCTCTGTATCATCCATCGGTTTCAGGACATAACTGTATGCATGAAGTGTTAGTGCTTCCTTCACATACCGAAAGTCTTGGTAACCGCTAACAAAAATAAGCTTCAAATCTTTGTTCATCGTTAACGCCGTTCGTGCAAGTTCAATTCCTGACATGCCAGGCATATGTACGTCTGTTACCAAAATGTCTATTGCCTGATTTTTGATGACTTCCAGCGCATCAAAGCCATTATTCACGGCATCTACAATCTGAATCCCTAGATTATCCCATGGGATAAACCTTAACATCCCCTCAAGATCTAAAATTTCATCGTCAGCTATAAGCACTTGATACATAAGATCACTCCCTGACTAAGAAAATAGAGAAAAATGATAAACGTGAACACCGCTCACTTTAGGAACGGTGTACGTTTATCATTATTATACTAGGATGAGCCGGCTTATCGTGAAGAAATTATTGACCACTGATTTGTGCTTTATTTTCCTGCCACTTTTGCGTCTTGAAGGCCAGCAGCTTATCATAGCCAACCGCCACGGCATCTTCCTGAGCTTTATCCAGAATGCTTAACACTTCCTCATCATTCTGTGCGTACAAGGCTTTGGCTCTTGCTTCATTGAATATTTCATTTACTTGCTGCTGAATGATGCCTTCTTCAGATTCTGGAAGTGGAGCTAGATTAATAAATTCAGTTGCATTGTACTGCGTCTTCCAGGTAATCTCGGATTGATATCTAGTTTCCCAGTTTTGATCTTCTGGGGCAAGAGTTTGCTCAAACTTCATTTTAGAATTATCTACAAAGACCGTATTTCCGTTCCACTGAAGATTAACCGTAGCATCCATCATCTTTGAACGACCTTCGACATCCGTTACGAATGCATCTGTGAACAATGGAGATCCTTCCTCGTCAGTTCCATCCCAGTAGATGCCTTCTGGTCCCCACATAATGACCCGTTGGCCTTCAGGACCTGTGTACCAATCCAGGAAAGCAAAGATTTTCTCAGGATCCTCCGCGCTTTTGGTAATTACGCTAACGTTCCAGCCAAGACTGTTATACGTACCTGTCCAGATCTTGTTCTTATCAAGTCCTTCTTTGTGCACCGGCCAGATCATAAAGTAGCCATCATTCGGATCCTTCTTCTTCAGCTCTGTGTCACCTACAGAACCGTATTCGGTTGGACTTGCCCCTGCGGCAACGGCAACACGTCCTGTATATACTTTTTCCTTAACTTGATCTTTTGTTTGAGTAAGGGCATCCTGTGCCATCAGTTTCTCGCGGAATAGCTTGCTCGCATATTGAGTAGCTTCTCTGAATACAGGATCCGTGAAGATCGATGTCAATTGATCTCCATTTGGAACTGCTCTCTGGCTTACATACGCTGGTGGGTGATCCTCACCGAATGCACCGTACAAGACATCCAGACCTTGACCATCTACTGCAAGATCCGGCTCAAAAGGAATCACATTCGGATACTTTTCTTTTACTTGTGCCAGATAATTGTAGAGATCGTCTGTGGTCTCGAGCTTAGGCTCACCCAGCTCGGTGTATATTTTCTTGTTAACGATGTAACCTGCATTGCCGTTAGGCTGGGATGTATACCAGTTCGGGAATTGGTATAGCTTACCATCGCTTGAACGAAGCATATTAAGTGTTTCTTCGCCTGCCCATTCTTTCAGATTAGGGTATTTATCGAGATAGTCATCAAAAGGAACGAGTGCGCCAGCTGCCCGAAGACGTTCTACATCTGCACCACGATCTGTCCATATGACATCTGGAAGTTCAGAAGAAGCAATCATCGTGTTCAGCTTCTGAGCCGCATTTCCGCCTGAGTTGATGGCGGTGATATCCACTTGTTTGTTCTCCTTAATCCATTTGCTGGCCTCGTCACCGCCCCACTGAGGCATCGTATACCAGTCATAGTTACCGTAGAAGGAGAAGTTCAGCGGTTCTGCGCCAAGTTCAAAATTGGTTGAGGCGGTTTCCTCATTCGTCGTTTCAGGAGCCGGTTCTGCTTCCGGTGTATTCGTCGTTCCCCCGTTTCCTCCACTTGAACAGCCCGCAATCCCAATGACTGAAGCCAGAAGCAAAGTCAGTGCACTACTCATTCGATTTTTTTTGCTTTTCCACATCTTCCATAACCCTCCCTTATTTATACGGCAAATCAATCTATGGTCCAAAGTCCAGGGACTTTAAACACCTATTCTTTAAGTGAACCGACCAATACACCTTTAACAAAATACTTTTGCACAAATGGATAAACCATAATAATCGGTAGTGTGGCGACCATCATGGTAGCCATTGATAAGGATTTTGAGGTTACTTCTCTCATTTGAGACATTCTGGATTGAGCTGCCGAGTCCAGCTGTGACATCTGCTCTGTCATAATGTTTGAATTTAATATTTGCTGAAGCATAGATTGTATCGGCAACAAATTCTCATTATTGATGTAGATGCTCGGCAGGAACCATTCGTTCCAGTGTCCGATTGCTGTAAAGAGCGACAATGTCGCGATCACAGGCCCTGATAGAGGAAGGACGATCTGAAAGAACGTTCTGAACTGACCACAGCCATCAATTTGTGCGGATTCCATCAGTCCATCCGGAAGTCCTTTGAAAAAGGTTCGAAAGATAATCATATTCCACACACTAATCAATGATGGAATGATAAATACCCAGAAGTTATCCATGAGTCCAAGTGAGCGTACAACCATAAAGGTTGGAATCAGACCGCCGCTGAAATACATCGTAACAATGAAGAACACCATATAAAATTTTCTGCCGATCAGTTCACTCTTCGACATGGCAAACGCCAGCAAGGCAGTAAGCAGTACAGACAATATTGTCCCAATCACGGTTCTCATGATCGATATGTAAAAACCATTAAGGATACGGCTGTCCTGAAATACGATGGCATAATTCTCAAGCGTCCACACCCGTGGCCAGAATGTAACACCGCCTAGAGCTGTATCCAATCCCTGATTAAAGGAAATGACAAGTGCATTCCAGAATGGATAGAAGGTTGTGAATCCCAGGAGGATAAGAAACGTGTATATAAAGAGCATCAACATTCGATCTCCAAAGCTCCTATATTTCATCTAAATACCTCCTCATTGCGGCATCTATGCGTAATCCAGTCCTATGCATGATTCCTACCATAAGCTATTCCCCGACTTTCTTGCTGCGTAATTCGCCAGTGTTAACAGCAACACGCTGACGACGGCTTTGAACAGACCGGCTGCTGTAGCGTAGGAGAACCGCTGATTCTCAATTCCTGTCCTGTATACGTAGGTATCCAGTACATCGGATACATCGCGCAATACCGGGTTACCGCCAAGCAGCAATATGTCTTCAAATCCTGCATTCAGCAGATTTCCGATCGCCAGGATAAAGAAGATGATCACAACAGGCATGATGGATGGAATCGTAATATATCGGATCTGCTTCAGTCTGCTTGCACCATCCATTTGTGCCGCCTCGTACAGGTTAGGATTAATTCCGGCAATCGCTGCCAGATATACGATCGAGTTAAACCCAATCTCCTTCCAAACATTGACACTGACGAGAATTCCCCAGAAATATTCTGCGATCCCCAAGAATCCGATCGGTTCATCAATCAAGTGCAGCTTCTCAAGCAGAATGTTCAAGCTTCCGTTATCTGTGGACAAGATGGACATCGCAAATCCAGCAACGATAACCCAGGACAAGAAATGAGGCAGGTAACTAACCGTTTGTATGACTCGTTTAAAAGCCATCTGCCGCACTTCATTGAGCATTAGGGCTAGAATAATGGGTGCTGGAAACCCGATGAACAGCTTAAGCGCACTAATAATAAGCGTGTTTCTCATGATGGTCCAGAAATCAGGCGAAGAAAAGAACATTTCAAAATGTTTGAATCCAACCCATGGACTCGCCCAGAACCCGTCAAAAATGCTATAGTCCTGAAAAGCCATCAGCACTCCGTACATCGGAATATAGCTAAATATGAATACGAGTATGAGCGCAGGGATGACCATAATCTGTAGTTCCCATTGCTTCTTCAATCGAACAGCAAGACCTCTGGATCTTTTGTGCTGCGCCAATTTTGTATTTGTAGAGATCTCCGACATTGTTCCCCCTCCTCTTGAAGTCCATTGTAAAATTTAATGGATGCAGATACTATATCTGTAATTAACGAAAATTGATAAAAATCAATGATAGTGTCAGAAATAATAACACAATTCTATCTTGAAATAATAAAAAAAGATCTATATAGGCGATATTCATCGATATATATAGATCTACGCAATAATGTAAGCGTTACAACATAACATCTTTTCTTTTGACAGAAACATAAACATAACATGACAATAAAATGAGAACGTATACAATGACATGTATTGTAGAAGCTGACATGGATACAATATCATCTGGGTTTAACATAGCTTTAATAAATGGGAGCGCTGGAGGCAATAAGTAGGCTAAAAAGTTTAATCCATCAGGAAGCCATCTTTCCATCTGGGTATGCATCATCCCGGCCATTAACCAAATAAACAATATAGCAAGCGCGTTACTTTGTACCTTAATCCAGCTGCGTTGAGTAAATAAGGAAATGGAGATACCCAACACACCAAGCATATAGTGACCAACTATAGCTGTGAACAGCTCTGAAGTGGTTGGCAGCCGTTCAAACATCCAAGCCGCAATGGGAAATAGTATTGAAATACAGGTCATAGCAGCAATAATTATAGAGCAGGCGATCCACATCCCTATAAAGTATATCCACTTTTTTCGGCTGTGCATTATCGTAAGCGCCCGTTGATCCGGATGCTCGGCATGATAGAAGCCTCGCCCAATCCAGGCAGAAGCAAAAAAGAGCAGTGTAGCCGTAACACTATAGCTGTCAGCGATCGGATTCGGACGGTACGAATACTGAATTGCCATTATGAAAAGATAGGTGACAATCGGTGCAAAAGAATAGGGTGAACGTATAAACGTTCTTAAAAAATAGATCAAGAGAGGTTTCAACTCAGTCCCTCCCGCTCATATTAAAATGATATTGATCATGTAAAACAGATATTATTGTGCCGCCTTGGCTTATAATGTTCAGAAGGAGCTTATCGCTAGCTTCAGCAGCAACCTTCATCAGACAATACATCTCATGTTTGGTTGTCTCCTTGCTTATTTCAATAACTCCTTCGAAAGCTGCAAGCTGGTCAATATCGTCATCCGATAAGTTCCCCGCCTTGATTACCATAACCGCCTTAAATGCTAGCTTTTCCTGCTGAATCACTCTATTCAACCGTCCATCCTCTAATTCAACGACAGAATCGGCTATTCTATGTATAAGCATGCTTTCATGACTAGCGCAAATAATCGTCGTGCCTGCAGTCTTTAACTCATATAGCTGTTCAGTAAGATTTAGCTGGGAATCATAGTCAAGACCCGATAACGGCTCGTCGAGCAGCAGTAATTCAGGCTTTCCCATAAGAGCCTGAATTAGATTCACCTTCTGCCTCATTCCTTTGGAATAAGAAGAAATTTGTTGTTTCGTTTCCGGCTTAAGATGCAATGCCTGCATTAAGGCAATTATTTGTCTCTCCCTTTCTTTTTTCTCTATCCCCTGAACACCGCCCATAGACATTAAGTACTCCTCAGCAGTAAATGGGAGGGGTGGGAGCCGGTCTATCGCATAACCCTTATGCACATCCGCGATATTTCCTGTGGTACTCCAGGCCCTAACTTCCCCGCTTGAAGGAAAAAGCAGCGCTGCTAATATTCTTAGCAGCGTACTTTTGCCAGAACCGTTATGACCTGTAAGGACAACACATTCACCTTTATGAATATTTAAAGAAATATCTTTCAGTACTACTCTCTGTTTATAGGCTTTATTCACCTGATGCAGACAGATGCTTGGCATGATTCTCCTCCATTGAACAATGAATTTATTACATCCGTTCCGGTGTTTGAACGCCAAGCAGACCGAGTATTCCTTTTATTCGAGATCCAACGATCTCGGAGAGCTTCAGCTTGTAGGTCCGTTCACTCTTGCTGCTCCCCAGAATTTTTTCCTGATGATAGAACCGATTATACAGCTGTGCTAAATCGATGACGTATCTTGCCAGTACTGAAGGCTCTTTCAAACGAACTCCCCGTTCAAGCTGTTCAGGGTATCGGGATAAATGCTTCATCACTGCCCAGGCAGCATCACTGATCAGTACCTGTTCCGAATGCTCGGCAGCTGCAGATTTCGAAGCTTCTTGTATTTCCTCATCCATGTTGGCCGTTGCTTTGAACAGCAGACTTTGAATTCTCGCGTAAGTGTATTGTACATAAGGTCCGGTCTCTCCTTCAAAGCTGAGTGCTTCCTCTAGTGAGAAATCCACTTCATTTAATCGGTGATTCTTCAAATCACCAAATACGATCGCCCCGAGTCCGACCTGTTCAGCTACCTCAGCTGCGTTATGGAGATTCGGATTTTTCTCGTTAATGATCTGTGCTGCCCGCTCAACAGCTTCATCAAGCACTTCTTCAAGAAATACAACCTTGCCACGTCTTGTAGACATTTTGCGCCCTTCAAACTTCATCAGACCAAAAGGAACATGGATGAAATTCTCGGACCAAATCTCTCCCATTTTGGCAAGTACGGCAAACACCTGCTGAAAATGAAGCTTCTGTTCTGCACCCACAACATAGAGCACTTCATCCGCCTTCATGACTTCATGACGATAGTAGGCGGTTGTTAGATCCCGAGTTGGATAGATGGTCGTTCCATCCTTCTTGATAATTAGACATGGCGGCATTCCCTCCTCATCCAATCTGACGACCATGGCTTCGTCACTTTCCGTCAGTAGACCGGCCTGTTTTAGCTTGGTCACTGTCTTGTCGGTTTGATCAATATAGTAACTCTCTCCAAGTATATGGTCGAATTTAACACCAAGACGGTCGTACATCCGGTTAAATTCCTGCATACTGATATCGACAAAATACTTCCACAAGGATACGGCTTCCTCATCCCCCTGCTCGAGCTTCTTAAACCATTCTCTAGCTTCCGGTCCCAAGCTTGGGTCGTTCTCTTCTTCATCGTGGAATTTCACATATAAACGCAGCGATTCCTTTATCGGCTCTTTCGCTAGTCGATCATCTTCACCCCATCTTTTGTATGCAGCGATCTGTTTGCCGAACTGAGTACCCCAGTCCCCCAAGTGATTCACACTCTCTGCAGTATAACCTGCCTCTTCGTACATTCGATACAGTGCTGCACCGATAACCGTGGAACGTAGATGACCGATACCAAAGGGCTTAGCAATATTAGGTGATGACATGTCAATCACCATTTTTTTGCCTGCACCTAACTGTAATTTTCCAAACTGCGGATCAGTCAGGCTGTTGAGCATAGCCGAAGCCATATTCGTGCGCTCAAAATAAAAATTGATATACGGACCTGAAGCCTCAGCCCGAAGCTCGGGACTTGTCATGTCGGCTGCCAGTTCAGCTGAAATAACGTCCGGAGCCTTTCTCATTCTCTTGGCAAGCGTGTAGCAAGGAAAAGCCAGATCCCCCATCACTGGACGAGGGGGTACCTCCAACATAGCTTCAACCTCCTCTCTCGACAGGTCCAACAACGGTTCTAACAAGCTAACAACCTTATCCATCAACATACGTACACACTCCTATTCCCATATATACAAAAAAGCTCTCGTCTCTGTATATTACAGAGACGAGAGCTATTGATAACATAGTCCCGCGGTACCACTCTACGTGAATCCGAAAGGCTAACTCGCATATTCTTCACGCGGCTGGCAACCTGTTCGATTCCTCTCAAAGCGGATAACGCCCGCTGAAGACGAGTACACCTACTAATATTCAATGTACCTTCTCACGGGTGCGCTTCCTGCCAGATCCTTCATACCGGCTCACACCATCCCGGCTCGCTGAAACATGAGGTGTTCTGATATTACTCTCCCGATCATTGAATTTATAATTTGTATCATTATATCTTGGTCTACCATCATTTGCAACTTCAATTCATTCGGAAATTTGTCGTTATACAGCAAGACCAGCAGGACTGCAGACTTCTGCACATTTGCGGCAGCTGTCCACACATTCTTTGCAGTGCAGATGCTCATGCTTCTCACATTCCGCTACACATGCTCTGCACGCCTTAACGACAAGGGACAGAATCTCTTCCTTGTATTCTGTACCCCGGCTGAGCGCAGAAGCCGCAAAGCTGCAAATTTCGGCAGCTTCTCTGTTCAGCCTGATACTTTCTCTTAAGATGCCAAGATCGTATTCCTTTAAACTTGAGACATAACATTTATTACATGCATTCATCGCTTCCAAACAAGCTGCAATCTGTGTCTGTGTCTCCATCTCTATGTTTGTCATAGCCATTGTTACATCCCTCCGCGTAATCTCATTTTCATTCTATTACCCGTAAGATCGGTATGATAATCAATATGCAATAACTTTCCTCTGAATTCGACTTTTTATGATTTAATCTTTGAACTTTCTTCTTCAAGCTGCTGCAGCAGCTGAATCAGCTCTGTTTTCGAAAAATGCTCACCTATAAATACACCGACATCCTTTAGCTCTTCTTCTGGACCCAGCTTGGTAAAGTCCGGTTCACGGTAAGCATACTGAAACAAGAAGCGGCTGCCTGTATCGGAAAAATGAACAATGCCCTTAGCTCTGTAGATGTCACGCGGCAGCTCCCTCAGCCATTGCTCAAACAATACGCTATTAATCTTGCAGTTAAAATAATGAGTGTAAACCATAACATGATTATGTGAGTGGTGAAGCTGATGCTCTTTCTGAGCTTGGGAGGCGGAAACTTCTCTCTCAGGATTTACCGGGCAGCTGGCGTCCTCTGCTAGAAGTACCGGATCGATATTGCAATGTTCTGTAAAATGTACAGATGCATGCTCATTCCATTCCTTTACCAGGCTGAGTAATTCAGGCTGATCCTTTTCTTCAATCCGATCTATTTTGTTCAGAAGAAGGATGGAGGCAGCACGGATCTGCTCTTGCATGAGCCGGAATGTTTTGCCTTTCTGCAGGCGGTACGTTTCCAATAAATGAATACTGTCAACCACTGAGATGATGCCTTTCACATCTAGCGTCACGTAGAGGGATGTATCAGCAAGTCCGTCCAATATTTCGATAGGATTTGCGACGCCTGTCGCTTCAATGACAACGACATCAGGCGATGTATTCTGTACCAGCTGGACCAGCTCAATACCGAGATTGTCTCGGACAGAGCAACAGATACATCCGCCGAGCAGCTCAGCCATAGGTACACGCTGATCAATTAATTTGCCGTCTAGATTAACCTCCCCCAGCTCGTTCATGACAACAGCGGTAGTGAGGTTTTGACTTTTCCAATATTCAATCAGCTTCACTAGCAGTGTTGTTTTGCCGCTTCCTAAAAATCCAGACAGAATATATACGGGGATCGGAGCTGATAGCGTCTGTTCTTGTTTCATCATCATAATAAATCCTTTCTAGATATATGTTGATCTTGAATCTAGCGTTGCTTACTTCTCTTATATCGTCTATTGTTAGGATAGAATATACTGGAGGGCTGATCGAAATGAATTCTGTCCAAGAGCACCGCAATGAGGCACCTGAGACAGTCCAGTGCATGGTAATTACGGTATCGGATACCCGCACTAAGGATACGGATACCGGCGGACAACTCATGCAGCAGCTTCTGCGTGATGCCGGTTACACTGTCGTCGATGATATCATTATCCCTGACGATACACCCACTATACAATCCGTGATCCATCAAGCGGTTATTCGAGATGATATTGAAGCCATTCTACTGACTGGTGGCACAGGGATCTCACCTCGAGATAATACATATGAAGCTGTACATTCTTTGCTTGACAAAGAGCTTCCCGGCTTTGGAGAAATCTTCAGATACCTTAGCTTTGCAGAGGATATTGGTACTGCAGCTATATTAAGCCGTGCTGTGGCAGGTGTCATTGGCTCCAAAGCGATATTCTCTATGCCAGGTTCAACCGGAGCCGTCAAGCTCGCCATAACACGCATTATTGCACCCGAGCTTGGTCATGTCATGCGCGAAATATACAAGATCAAGTGATCTGAAAGTAATTGTAACTCTATTTAGACATAAAGAAAACAGGATGCTAATTATATGCCATGAGCGATCCTGTTTTTTTATCATTCTAATCAATAATCAGCCTACTTAGGCTTCATTCAGCCTAACAACCGATCTGCCTACAGCTCTTCCTTCTAGGATCCGTGACAAAGTATGTGGCAGCTCTTCAAGGGTAATTTCGTTAACTCCTTGGGAAAGTGCGGTCTCCGGCTTCCATTCCTTCCCCAGCAGTTTCCATAGCTTCAATCTCCTATTCTGAGGACAATATACAGAATCAATCCCAACCAGCGAAACACCTCTCAAAATAAACGGAAATACCGTTGATTCAAACGTATTCCCTCCGGTCATGCCCGATAAGGCCACAGCCCCTCCATATTGAACTGAAGCAAGCACTGAATTCAGAGCAGATCCGCCAACCGGATCAATGACACCGGCAAATCGCTCAGGCGACAATGCGCCTTTATCTTTTTGATAAGCATCCTCTCGTGAAATCACTTCATTTGCTCCTAGTTGTCTGAGGAGCTGTTCTTCATTATTCTTCTTCCCTGTACTAGCGATAACATCAAATCCAAGCTGGGCCAAGATGGAGATCGCCATCGAACCTACACCACCGCTTGCACCCGAAACGAGGATCGGTCCCATTTCTGGCGTAACACCCGCTTGAAGCAGGGCCTCTACAGACATGGCCGATGTAAATCCGGCGGTTCCAATAGCCATCGCTTCCTTTGTTGTCAGCCCTTCCGGTAGTGGAACTAACCAGTCTGCCGGAAGCTTCGCATAAGGACTATATCCTCCATCATGCTGAACACCAAGCCCATAGCCTGTAGCTAGTACTTTGTCGCCTTGCTTGAAGCGATCATCAGTAGAAGAAACGACGGTGCCCGCAAGATCAATCCCTGGTATGATAGGATAAGCTCTTACCACTTTACCATTTTCTGTGCTTGCCAAACCATCCTTATAGTTCACACTGGAATACTCCACCTGTATGGTTACTGCTTCTTCCGGAAGGTCCGAAAGAGTCAGCTCCTCTATACCCGCTCTGAAGCCTTCTTCGTCTTTGCAAACGACATAAGCTTTAAACGGAGTTTTGATATCTGGGCTGTTCATTGTCATGTCCCCTTCCTAAATAGTGGTCAGAAAAAATAGATTATCCATTACCCTTTATCCGCGGAACGAATCAAAACACCTTCCCTCTACCTAATATAATTCAGTTTGGGAAGGTGTTCTATTAAAATAGTTATAGCGCCTTATGACTGTATATATTCCGCCAGCATTTTTTGTTTCAAATTCCACGCTGCAGGGCTAATATGAACCCGATAAATTTCAGGATTTAATTTTCTAAGGTATTCCGGCCAGAACATTTCCTGCTGCTCACGATGATACGCTCTAATCTGCTCCAGGGTTGGAAGCTCATATACTCTCCGCCCATTCACGAATATAGGTTCAAGCATATTAACCGCATTATACTTTTTAACTTTTTTCTTAATGTATGGGTGAACCGGATTAAACAGCTCCAGTGCTTGCTGCTCTTTGGGCTGTTCATCATTGGGATAGGAGATATAATCCGCAATCGCTTTATTCGTCTCGGGATCAATTAAACGGTATACTTCTTTTTTTCCTGGCGTCGTCACCTTTTCCGGATTGGCCGAGATTTTAATGGTTGGCTCCATCTTTCCGTTCATTTCCCGCTCCACAAGCTTGTAAACTCCACCTAGTGAAGGCTGGTCCGCAGCAGTAATTAATTGTGTTCCCACACCCCAAGTGTCAATTCTGGCACCTTGCGCTTTCAAGTTGAAGATCGTATGCTCATCCAGATCATTGGAAGCGACGATCCTGACATAATGCAGACCTGCATCATCCAACATCTTGCGTGCTTGAATGGACAAGTACGCAAGATCCCCGCTGTCGAGTCTGATCGCATTCATTTTCTTGCCCTGGGCTTCCAGCATCTTGGCCGTAGCAATGGCATGCGGAACACCGCTTCCCAAGGTATCGAATGTATCCACCAGCAGTGTGACCTGATCGGGCATGACTTTGGCATATGCGTCAAAAGCCTCCTGCTCTGTCTCAAAGCTCTGTACCCAGGAATGTGCATGCGTGCCTGCTGTCGGAATACCGAACTGTTCCCCTGCGAGCATATTGGAAGTCGCATCAAACCCAGCAACATAGGCTGCACGTGCTCCCCATATCGCTGCATCGGCCTCCTGTGCCCGCCTAGTCCCAAATTCAAGCAGAGCATCATTACCAGATACTTGCTTAATTCTGGACGCTTTGGTTGCAATCAGGGTTTGATAATTCATAAAATTCAAGATTGCCGTCTCTACCAGCTGTGTTTCCATAATGTTTCCTTCGACGCGAATCAGCGGCTCATCCGGAAACACCATGGCTCCTTCTTTCATGGAATAGATGGTACCCTGAAAAGAAAATTGGAGCAGCTCCTCCAAAAAAGCAGGGTCATAATTCTCTTCCTGGCTGGACAAATATTTAATATCCTCCATTGTAAAGCGAAGATTGCTAATATAACGTACAATTCGCTCCAGGCCGGCAAACACTGCATACCCGTTCTTGAACGGGAGCTTGCGGAAATAGGCTTCAAATACCGCTTTGCGCTTGTGTGTTCCATTTACCCAATGAGCATACATCATATTAATTTGATATTTATCCGTATGTAAAGCCAGGCTAATCGTTTGCATCTAACTCATCCTCTCAAGGCCGTTAAAAAAAGCCAAAACAAATTCATATGGTTAGAGGTCCGTATCCTCTTTATTGTTAAACGTTAATACCTCAGCCCCGAGGCTGCTTTTAAAATGACCGAGTGCCCAAACATGCCCCGCCTCATTAAAGCTGGCTACGGCATCCTCGTACACAGTAATCGAAAAGCCTTTATTGTAGGCGTCCACAGCCGTATGAAGCACACAAATATCGGTACATACCCCAATCAAGTAAACCTCTGTAATTCCACGCTCGCGCAGCTTCAGCTCAAGATTGGTGCCCGCAAAAGAGCTGTACCTTGTCTTGTCCATCCAATAGATCGAGCTCTTGTTCGATTCATAAACGGCCGCAAGCTCTCCATAGAGCTGTCTTCCTTCCGTGTCCCGCAGATTATGAGGAGGAAACAGCTTCGTCTCGGGATGGTAAGGATCATTCTCTTCATGCAGATCAACAGCCATTACAACCAGCTCATGATTCTCGATAAATTGCTTCGTTATTTGCACTACGGCTTGTTCAATTGCCATCCCGGGTTCTCCAACTGGAAGTTTGCCATTCACAAAATCGTTCGTATAATCAATAACAATCAGAGCTCTCATATTCTTCACTCCTTAGATATCAAGTATAAATAGATAATCTCGGCACAAGCTCTGTGAAGCGATACAGCTGTGCTGGCCGCTGAGAATATTGATTAGAACTGACTGGATTTCCTTCTTCATCCCTGACGTCTTCAATTATCCCCTGACGGCTTCGAGTTGATGTAATTTTACGAATGAAATTAGGTTCTTCAAAATCCGGCACTACACTTTGTATAACCTGATATAGCTCGCTTAAAGTGAAATGCTGAGGCAGGAACTGTCTGGCGATCGTCGTTTGCAGCATTTGCTGCTGAATTCTTTTGTAAGCATCTTCAATAATGGTTCTATGATCGAATCCGAGCTCCAATTTATTTAATGCTTCCTGAATCGTAAACAAGCCGACATCCTCTGCATCATCCGCAGCTTGTCTATGTTCCAGCATCCATTCCTCAACAAGCGCAAAAAAAGCATGGGAGATGATCCACCCCCGCGGATCCCGGCCCGGCTGGCTGTAAACACCCAAATATTCGAGATGACCGCCATCGACCCCGGTTTCTTCCATCAGCTCTCGCTTTGCAGCATCATAAATAGATTCGTTCTCCTGGCAAAAACCACCCGGCAAAGCCCATTTACCTGCGAAAGGCCAAGATTTACGCTTAATCAGCATCACTTTCAATTCACGGATTGGGAGTGTCTTGGTTACGGTCTTGCGTTCACGCTTCGTGAGTGTAAACATGACAATATCTGCCGGTACACCATCCGGTGTTCGGTATTTCTTCTTCTGACCAGCGGGTACGGATCGATCTTCTTCCTGTTCTTTCAGGTATAGTTCTTCATTCATGGATTATCACCGCTATGATTTCATTTTGATATTTTCATTATGACATCATGATACTGTTTGTCAACCTTACCCAAAAGCTATCGATATCATTTACATGCTGACCCTTCTATTTCTTAGGTATAACCAAACGGAAGGATGCAGTTGCCATACATCCAATTACCCCTTCCGCATTTCTTACTTCTGCAGTAGTGGTCAGACTCCTTCCCGCTTCGTGGATGACTTTAGCTGTTACAATTAATTCTCCTTCTCGCATCGGTGCGAGATAATGAATATTTAGATTGGTTGTGACACAGTTATCCAGCTGCTTGGCCTGAACGGCAACCATTCCCATCGCTTGATCCATTAATGAAGACAGTACTCCGCCGTGAATGATACCCATTGAATTCGTATGCTTCTTCTCAGCCGTTATTGCTATTGTAATTCCGTCTTCTGTTGCACTGACAAGCCTGCATCCGAGTAATCCCCAGAAGCGTTCATCAGCATCCTTAATCATGTCTTCTACGATATTCATGAATGTTCCCCCTTAGATGGTAAAATTAGAATTCCCTGAATCATTTTCATGATACCTTCTATATCCTATTTGATGATAAGTGTTCGGTGCAGCTTGTTGCAATACGTAAAAAGAGCGCGGGAATTTTGAAAATTCCGCACTCTTGTCTTTAGTTACAACTTGACGGAGGAGCTTCCGTACCCGTCTCGACATTTACTTTTTCCGACACGGTATCATGTATTACTGAAATGACAAGCTGCAGTAAATAATTGATATCACTCTGACTTTGCTGAAATTCCGTGACCAGCGGAATGTTGTCAATTTCATCCTGAAGCTCCTCAATCTCACGTTCAATTTTTTCAACCATTTCTTTATTTTGAAACGATTCGAACGCGACTATTTCTTTTTGCTTTTTCTTCATCTTCTGTATCAGGCCTTGAACTCGCTCATGCTCTCGTATCTTAAGCTCCGCCTGTTTAAAATGCTGCACTTCTTCACTAGTGCCGATAAGATCGGCCAGTTCTTTTGCCTTATGCATTATATCATCGCGTATAATGAGATCTCGCGTATTAAATGAAGGCATACCATATTGATTGACTTTAACTCTATCCTCTGCCATGAATGATCGCTCCATTCCTGATTTGATTTTCTCATAGTGCAATATCAAGTTGTTATGTTAAGGGTTGGTTACTGGTTCGCTGCTTGAGACAGAGTCACAAGTTCACCTTTAATATACCATGATTTAGCGTCTGTAATTTGTATTTGTACAAAAGTCCCGATCAAATCTTTGGACCCTTCAAAGTGAACAAGCTTGTTGCCGCGTGTCCGTCCTGAGAGCACGGCTTCATTATTCTTACTTTCGCCCTCTACAAGAACCTCCACGACTTGTCCCTTCATCCGCTCATGAGCCTCATAGCTGTACTCCTGAACTGCTCTGTTCAGGCGCTGCAGCCGTTCCTTCTTAACCTCCATCGGTATGTTGTCTTCCATGACCGCCGCTGGTGTTCCCTCGCGTGGAGAATAAATGAAAGTGTAGGCAAAATCATATCCCACTTCCCGCACGAGCGACAATGTTTCTTCAAATTGCTCATCTGTCTCACCCGGAAAGCCAACAATAATATCCGTTGTGAGTACGGCATTCGGAATCGATTGTTTAATTTTGCTTGCGAGCTCCAAATAACGCTCTCGTGTATACTTGCGGCTCATTTTCTTCAGAACCGCAGTACTGCCGGATTGAACAGGCAAGTGAATATGCTCTACTAAGTTACCGCCCTTAGCAAGAACTTCAATCAGATGATCATCGAAATCACGTGGATGTGAAGTCGTGAATCTGACCCGTGGAATATCAATCTTGCGAATCTCATCCATGAGATCACCGAAGCCGTATTTAATATCCGTGAAGTCTTTTCCGTAAGCGTTCACGTTTTGCCCGAGCAATGTGATCTCTTTGAAGCCTTGACGAGCAAGATCCCGAACTTCAGCTATAACATCCTCTGGACGGCGGCTCCGCTCCTTACCACGCGTAAATGGTACGATGCAGTATGTACAGAATTTGTCACAGCCGTACATAATGTTGACCCATGCCCGCATTCCTTGACGCTTCTTGGGCATATTCTCAATAATATCGCCTTCTTTGGACCAAACTTCAACTACCATTTCTTTACTGAAGAACGCATCATTAATGAGGTGCGGCAGTCTGTGAATATTATGAGTACCAAAGATCATATCTACAAAACCATGCTTTTGGAGAATTCGATTTACTACAGTTTCTTCCTGAGACATACAACCGCATACGCCGAGCAGAAGATCTGGCTTCTCTGTCTTCAGATGCTTCAAATGGCCAAGCTCTCCAAACACTTTATCTTCCGCATTCTCACGAATGGCACAGGTATTGAGCAGAATAATATCCGCCTCTTTGCGATCCTCTGTAGGCTGGTAACCCATTTCCTCCAGAATACCCTTGATCGTTTCTGAGTCGTGCTCATTCATTTGACAGCCATAGGTATATACAAGATAATGCTTCCCTTTGCCGATGGTTCTCATCTCTTCGGGAACTGCGCTATCATAAATAACCTGGATGTCTTCTTTACCCCGTTGCTTCTCACGTCTATGGTCAGGCTCCGAAATGATATTGATTTCCCGTCCCCGAATTCGTATTTTCTTACCAAATTCATCTTCTGAAATGACTTTCGCATCCGAAAAATCAAAATATTTGGAGTAATCTTTCTTCTCTTTCGCCATGGTCACACGGTCACTCCTTACGCTGAATCTATTTCACAATGATAAACATTAATGATTGACACACACGCGCCTTCACTTTCAAAAAAGGCATTACACCAAATTATAACATGCTTTAATAAGCATATCCACATTCCGTCTCTCGGGGTATTAGGAATTTGATTCGCGTAAAAAGAAAATGAGGGTTGTCCCTCTGAAAAAAAATCCAGAGTGAACAACCCTCTTATCACAATCTTCTATTTACTATTAATCAATAATTTCAGCTACGTCGCCAGTTTTAGCTCCAGCGGCATTCGCTTCATCTGTATCAATGTGCATATCCAGTGCAAAGGAATCAGATACACGGGCGATCACATTTTCAAGAACCAAACCGCGCTCGCCTCCGAGACGAACCTTCAGCATATCCTTGTCCTTAATGTTCCATTTCTCAGCATCAGAAGTATGGAAATGAATGTGGCGTGCTGCAACAATTACGCCTTCTTCAAGTGTAACCTCACCCGCTGGACCTTTCAATGTGACGCCTGGTGTTCCATCAATCGAGCCGGATTCGCGAACAGGTGCTTTGATACCAATTGCAAAGGAATCTGTACGGGAAATCTCAAGCTGGCTCGCAGGACGAGCAGGTCCGAGAATACGTACTTTATCGAATTGACCTTTCGTACCGATAACAGCAACAGTCTCATTTGCTGCAAATTGTCCAGGCTGAGACAATGGTTTAAATTCAGTCAATTGGTATCCAGCGCCAAACAGCACCTCAATGTGCTCTTGGGTCAAATGGATGTGGCGTGCTGATACGCCTACAGTTACAGTTTTACTCATGTTTACAAACACTCCTTGTCTCTCTATCTGTAATACTCCATCCATTATTATACCCATATTAAGCGCAAAATGAAAAGTCATCCTGACATTTCGGATGACTTTAATCGCTACACAGTTCCTTAGAATTCAAATTTTCCTCCATAAATGACAAAATATTGTCATACATGAAACCCCGTACGACCGATTCCGGATAATGCTTTAGCAGCAAGTTGACGAGTTCCGGATATGTGCCGGAATGCTCCAGACCCTGTATCCACTCATGTATTCCATCAAAATCAGACCCGAACATCAAATGCTTCTCTCCCCCAAGCTCACAGACTCGTTCAATATGCTTCAATAGATCTGAGGCATTCACAGGTCCCTTCTCCTTGATAAACCATGGAACGAAGGTCATTCCAATTCTTCCATCCAGGGCGATGACAGCCCGAATCTGATCATTCGTCAAATTTCTAGGATGCGGGCAAATACTTCTTGCATTAGAGTGTGACGCGATAAAAGGCCGAGATGAAGCATCAGCAAGCTCCCAAAATCCCGTTTCTGACAAATGTGAAACATCCATCAGCATTCCGATTTCATTACATCTCTGAATGAGAGTCCTGCCTTTGTTCGTGAAGCCTCCATTTCTCACTTCCAGAATTCCATCTGCTGCCCAATTGGCATAGTTCCATGTGATCCCTATAAAACGCACACCAAGCCGGTAGCACAGCTCCAAATAATAGAGGTTCCCCTCCAGTCCGTCAACACCTTCGAGTGATAGAAGTCCCCATTGTCCGCCCCTCAGATTGTTGAGCTGCTTCCGAAGATAAGACACATCTTCTCTGGATTGCACTAACCTCAAACCGAGCTGATTGTAAATCTCGATTTGCTTCATAATATGTTCAAATCTTAGAATTCCTAGTTTCTCAGATAAATATATTGCAAAGGTTTGGAGAATGACATTACCTTCTTCGAGTCGCTTCTGCGTTACATCGAGGCCAGGGCCGTTTAAAAATTGAAGCTCAGAATTCATTTGGATTTTGCTGAGCACATCACAATGCATGTCAACCACAGGTATATGATTCGGCATGAGGGTCTCTCCTTGATCAGGATTAAACACTTCCTATCTATATATGCAGTGTTGAAGTGTAACCAACCTATTTATTTCTGGCTGCTGATATAAATTTGCTTATGCAAAAAAGCCTGTTTGCACAACGGCAAACAGGCTTCAAGACTAGTAAGGAATCAGCATTGCTATCTCGGCTCAACAATTAGTTTAATGGCTGTTCGATCCTCCCCGTCAATGACGATGTCCGTGAAGGCAGGAATACAGATCAGATCAACTCCGCTCGGTGCCACGAATCCCCGGGCAATGGCAACTGCTTTTATCGCTTGATTAAGAGCTCCCGCTCCAATCGCCTGCAACTCAGCATTTCCTCTTTCTCTGAGAACACCGGCTAATGCACCTGCGACTGAATTCGGATTGGACTTGGCTGAAACTTTTAATACTTCCATGATAAGTACCTCCCCTGGGAATAGGATGATGGAATGTTTTCAAATGCATGGTCCAACAAACATGTGACAAATGCAGCAACTTGAACAGCTTGATCCACGTTCCTTTTTGTTAGCACGGAAGTCCGTTTCAATACATCGGCGCGATCTTTTTTCTTGAACAGACTCTAATAAATGTTATTCGCGAGATACGAAAAAATTCCTTCTTTTTTACAGCCCATCACATGATGCACTGTATGGTGAAGACGAAGGCTCCACTTTGTTAGGAGCAGCCTTTATTCCATGCGCCACTCGTCTTCCATTAGTCTGATCTTCTCGATCTTCACTGCTCTACCGGTCGACTCCTCGATCTCAACGACCACCGCATGGAAATGCCACTTACCTTCATCCACATTGAATCGAACCGGCAGGCCCGTCAGGAATTTCTGTAGTACAGCATCCCGCTGCATGCCGAGTATGCCGTCTCTAGGCCCTACCATCCCAACGTCCGTTATGATGGCAGTTCCTTCTGGCAAGATCCGTTCATCATTGCTCTGGACATGTGTGTGCGTCCCCACAACGATTGATGCTCTTCCGTCAAGATACCAGCCCATCGCAATCTTCTCTGAAGTGGCTTCGGCATGGAAGTCGACAAGAATGCACTGGTGTTTCTTCCTGAGTTCATCCACCAGTTCATCTGCTTTGCGGAAGGGACAATCCAGTGGCGGCAAAAAGGTACGGCCTTGGAGATTAACGATCGCTAGTTCTTTGCCGTTTGCCTTAATTACCGCGTGACCGTTGCCTGGAGTCGTGTTATCCGGGAAATTAGCCGGCCGAATCAAACGTGGCTCATTCTCAATGAACTCGAAGATATCCCGATTATCCCATGTGTGATTTCCCATGGTAATGCCGTGAATTCCCCAATCGAAAAATTGTCTGGCAATCGCTTGTGTAATACCGCGGCCAGACGCTGCATTCTCACCATTGGCAATAATGATGTGAGGATTATATTTCGATTTCAAATAAGGTAAATTCTCTTTCACTGCTGTACGACCAACGCTGCCTACAATGTCACCTATGAATAAAACCTTAATGTGCGTTGCCTCCTTATTAACCCAATTAATGAATCAAGAATCATCTATGAATTAGAAAAGTGGCCGTTATCCGGCCACTTTCTTACGTTCATTCTTATTTCAGGATTATGCATATGCAAAATCCTTATTTAGCATATTCCACTGCACGCGTTTCTCTAAGTACCGTAACCTTGATGTGTCCAGGGTAATCCAGCTCATTCTCGATCATTTTGGAAATATCTCGAGCTAAGCGGAACGACTCTGCATCATCAATTTTGTCTGGTTGTACCATAACACGAATCTCACGCCCCGCTTGAATCGCATACGATTTCTCAACACCTTCAAACGATTCCGAGATCGCTTCGAGCTTCTCCAGTCGCTTGATGTAGGTTTCGAGCGTTTCACGACGTGCACCTGGTCTTGCTGCAGATAGAGCGTCCGCTGCACCCACCAGCATCGCAATCACTGAAGTTGCTTCCGCATCTCCATGGTGAGAGGCAATACTGTTGATCACAACCGGATGTTCTTTGTATTTCTTCGCCAGCTCCACACCAATTTCCACGTGTGAGCCTTCCACCTCGTGATCCAGTGCTTTACCAATATCATGAAGGAGCCCGGCACGTTTGGCAAGCACGATGTCTTCGCCAAGCTCTCCAGCCATAAGCCCTGTTAAATATGCGACTTCCATCGAATGCTTCAGTACGTTCTGTCCATAACTTGTACGGAATTTCAAACGGCCCAAAATTTTGATCAGATCCGGATGAAGACCATGCACTCCAACTTCGAATGTAGCTTGTTCTCCATACTCACGAATACGTTCATCCACCTCTTTGCGAGACTTCTCAACCATCTCTTCAATTCGAGCTGGATGAATACGGCCATCAGCCACCAATTTCTCCAAGGCAGTGCGGGCAATCTCACGGCGAATCGGATCGAATCCGGACAGTATAACAGCTTCCGGTGTATCATCGATAATGAGGTCAATTCCAGTAAGGGTTTCAAGAGCACGGATATTACGGCCTTCACGACCAATAATACGGCCCTTCATTTCTTCGTTAGGCAGAGTTACAACAGAAACCGTTGTTTCCGCAACATGGTCCGCTGCACAACGCTGAATCGCCAAGGTAATAATTTCACGAGATTTCTTGTCAGCTTCTTCCTTCGCCTGCTGTTCAATCTCTTTAATCATCTGAGCTGTTTCCAGTCGAACCTCTTGCTCTACGTTAGACAAGATGATGCTTCTCGCATCCTCCATCGTCAGATTGGAAATTCGTTCAAGCTCAGCAACCTGACTCTTGTAGATCATTTCAATTTGTTGCTGTGTTTCATCAATACGTTTCTCTTTGTTGGCCACTTGTTCTTCTTTGCGTTCCAAGGACTCCAATTTTTTATCCAGCGACTCTTCCTTTTGCAACAATCGTCTTTCTTGTCGTTGAACTTCATTTCGACGCTCACGAATGTCTTTTTCAGCTTCGGTACGTACACGATGGACTTCGTCCTTTGCTTCAAGTACCGTTTCTTTCTTCAGCGCCTCTGCGTCCTTTCTCGCGTTCTCTACGATTTGGACAGCAGCTTCTTCAGCGCTAGAAATTTTAGCCTCAGCTAAAGATTTGCGAATAAAATATCCGGCAAGGAACCCAATAACCCCAGTAGCTAAAGCGGCAACAACGAGAATCAAGATGTCTACACCACCCATTATGTTCACCTCCTCGTTGATTCCTCCAAGGGATTTATCCTTGGGATATTTGCAATTGTTGTGTTCGAATCTTACACATTTTACAAAAAAAATGGAAACGGTCGCAATCACCGTCTTCTTGTTGTACACACAGTGCATGTACATATTACCATCGACAAAGGATGGTCTTACATCATTAAACATGAGGACCATACGAAGGTCGAACAAGAAATTTTTTTGGAAGGAAAAAATACTTATTCGTGTATGGACTCATGTACATTTTAGTATTCGTGTTAAGAAATTGTCAAGAGAATGCGCTTTTTATGGTATGGACTGTCCTAGTCCATCATTTCTTCTTCATCCACTTCACCGGCATGCTCATCCGCATACTGGGTTTGAAGCTGTCCGATAACCTTCCTCGTCACCTCTCCAGAATATCCACGACGCATTAAGAATGGATAGGTTTTACGCTTCTTCTCGAGCATGTCACCTTTAACCTGGTCCCACTTTTTGCGTCCAGCAGTCATCGCGCTGTCCCATTCTTCTTCTACACTGACTTCACCAAGAGCAAGCTGAATATGATCTTTAGCGATTCCTTTTTGCCGGAGCTCCTGTCCTACCCACAGTTTCCCCTTTCGATGATTGGAAATACGCTGTCTAGCCCATTCTTTTGCATAGAATTCGTCATCGATCAGCCTTTCTCGCTCTAGTCTTAATAGTACATCTTCAATAATTGAATCCATATATTCCTTTTGCTTTAGCTTCTGTGTCATCTCGTGCCTTGTTCGCGGTTTCCGCTCGAGGAATTTTAGACTTTGCACATAAGCTCGCTGCTTCTCATCAGCTATAACAATTTCTTCAAGCTCCGTTTTATGAAATGAATTCCCTTTAATCATCCGGTATTTAATCATCACGTCTTCCAGTACAGACAGCTCATACTTTCCAAATGATATCATATACCTCGCTTCACGCCCTCGCAGCTTCTCTACACGAGTTATTTCCAGTGATTCATTAGGAAAATGGGAGACACCCCGCTCTATGTCCTGGTTCATATCCTGCTCGTAATTGTCGTTCATCCTGTGTCTCTCACTTCCTCATAACTAAATTTGTAGTGCAGCTGTAAAACTAGACAAAAAACCGCAGATCAAGTGAGCTGCGGTTTACAGAAAATCTAAATCAAAAGAACACTATATAACCGACATCAGCGGTTGATTGCATTGCAGATTCAATTCAATACTTGACTCGTCATTGCACGACCTAAGCCTCACAATATCGAGAACAATAATCAAATCAAACATTTATTCTATTTCAAACAATTCCTGTTCTTCTTCAGCTTCCTTCGCTTTATCAACGTCAGACTGAGCTGGAACGGTGGTTGTCAAATTACTTGCTTCACGCACTTTCAACTCAATCGTTTGTGTAAGCTCAGGATTCTCCTTCAAGAACTGCTTCGAATTCTCACGGCCTTGACCTAAGCGATCACCGTTATAGGAATACCAAGCACCGCTCTTGTCCACGATGTTGTATTCTGTAGCGATGTCGAGCAGACTTCCTTCTCTGGAAATCCCTTCACCATACATAATATCAACTTCTGCTTGCTTAAATGGAGGAGCAACCTTATTCTTCACAACCTTAATCCGAGTTCGGTTCCCGACAACATCGTTCCCCATCTTGATGCTCTCTACACGGCGTACGTCAAGACGTACAGTTGAATAGAATTTAAGCGCACGGCCACCAGGAGTTGTCTCTGGGTTACCAAACATGATGCCGACCTTCTCGCGAAGCTGGTTAATAAAGATCGCAATTGTCTTCGATTTGCTAATCGCACCAGACAGCTTACGAAGAGCTTGGGACATCAGACGCGCTTGAAGACCAACGTGGGAATCACCCATATCGCCTTCGATCTCTGCCTTCGGCACGAGTGCAGCTACAGAGTCGATAATAACGATATCAACCGCACCACTGCGTACGAGCGCCTCTGCAATCTCTAGTCCTTGCTCACCTGTATCCGGCTGGGACAATAGCAATTCATCAATATTAACGCCTAACTTTCTAGCATATTGTGGATCAAGAGCATGCTCTGCATCGATAAATGCTGCTTGTCCACCTTGCTTCTGTACTTCAGCAATAGCGTGAAGTGCTACGGTTGTTTTACCAGAAGATTCAGGTCCATATATTTCGATAATCCGGCCTCTAGGGAAACCACCGGTTCCTAATGCAATGTCCAAAGCAATTGATCCACTGGGTACAATTTCGACTTGCATGTGAGTTGATTCACCCAGTTTCATAATTGAACCTTTACCAAATTGCTTCTCTATTTGACGGAGCGCCATATCCAGCGCAGCACGACGATCTGACAATAAACTCACATCCTTCTTTATTTATAACTCTATGATACTCTCTTTGTGTTCGTTTGCCAAGCATTTTTTGAGAACATACATTCGTTTTTTTGAGGAGCGGGGCGCCCGCCGGTCTCTCTCTAACTTTCAAATTCAAAATAAAAGAATAAAAAAGGAAGAACCAGCGCAAATCAAGTTCGCTTCGGTTCTTCCGATATATACAGTATACTGATTCCAGCGCTGGTCGTCAAACCGTTATATCACAGTCCGGATAAGCGTCAGGCCAGCTTCTCGTTCTCGACAAGCTTGCGCCATAAGCGATACAGCAGGGTTTTGGCTGAACGAATACGGATCGTCTCCCGGTTGCCGCTTAAGTTAAGTTCGTAAATCTCTGTTTCCCCTTCACGCTCCGCAATGCCGATATATACAAGGCCGACCTTCTTGCGCTCTGAATAGCCAGGTCCAGCTACCCCCGTAACAGCCAGGCCATAATCAGCATCCGTAATCATCCGGACCTGTTCTGCCAGCACTTTGGCTACTTCAGGACTGACCGCTCCAGGAGCATCTTCCCCTTCGAGATAAGCATGGGGAACGTTCAACAGTTTCTCCTTCATTTCATTTGTATAGCACACGATCCCGCCACGAAGCATCGTTCCGCTTCCCGGTATGGATGTCAGAAGTTCCATGAGCAGGCCTCCTGTACAGCTCTCTGCAGCCCCCAAGGTCAACTCACGGTCCGCCATCATCTCTACGATGACATGCTCAATAGGAATGTCATGGCTTGCATACAAATGTTCCGGTAACCGCTGTTGAATTTGCAATTCAAGCTCATTCAGTTTGACCATGGCCTCACTTTCGCTCCCGGCTTTGGTAGAGATTCGAACCGTCACTTCGCCTTCTCCAGCATAAGGAGCAATCGTCGGATCTGTCTGTGCCGAAATAAGATCCTTCAGCTTATCCTCCAGCATAGATTCACCGATACCCGCAAACTTCAGCATTTTAGAGTAGATCGGCATCTCACCGGTAAGCGCATGCTGCTGAAGCCATGGTACAGCTTGGTTTATAAACATAGGCTTTAACTCTTTAGGAGGTCCGGGCAAAATAATATAATATTTGTCATCTTGGAAAATCGCGTTACCAAGAGCAAGCCCTGTCTCGTTCGTAAGCGGAGTTGCTCCTTCTATTAATGTCGCTTGACGTTTGTTGTTCTCGGTCATAATGGTTCCACGGCTCGTAAACATTTGCTCAATCTTATCCAGAGACCGCTGTTCGATATGAAGCTCTCTGCCCAGCAATTCAGCTACAACATCCTTTGTAATATCATCCTGGGTCGGTCCAATTCCACCCGAAAAAATAATGATATCAGCCCGGCTTCGTGCGGTCTCTATCGATTGCTTCATCCGCAGTGCATTATCACCAACAACCGTTTGAAAATAAACATCAATACCGATCGCGGCAAGCTCTTTTGATAAAAATTGTGCGTTCGTATTTACAATTTGTCCAAGCAACAGCTCTGTGCCTACTGCAATAATTTCTGCTTTCATGACGATGCCTCCATTTCCTCTGTGTCAAATAGCTTCTATATTAGAAGAAGTTTCTTGGATTCATAAATATAACTTTTAAAAAAAGCAATAGGATCACCTATTGCTTTTACTTAGAGTCCTTCATTTTTTCACGCTTTGGATTGTGTCAACAAATGCTTGTTCTTCACGAAATAATCAATACCTGAGTAGATCGTAACCAAAGTAGCCAGCCATATTAATATGGTATCCATCGGTATTCCGATAAAAGCAAACGGAAAATTGTTCAGAAGCAGCAGTGATATGGCAACGATTTGAATGATGGTTTTGATTTTTCCCCAAGCGCTCGCAGCAACGACAGAACCGTCAAGCAGGGCAATCTGGCGAAGGCCGGTAACCGCAAACTCTCTGCTCACAATAACGACGGCAATCCATGAAGGAATGCTTCCCATCTCAACCAAAGATACGAGCACGGCAGTAATAAGAAGCTTGTCTGCCAATGGATCTAGAAGCTTGCCCAGGTTCGTGACTAGATTATGCTTTCTGGCGATATATCCATCAATACCGTCTGTACTGGCCGCTATAATGAATATAATCACTCCAATGAGCTGATTGTACGGTAATGTATACTCACCCATTTGAATCGGCGACGGATACATTTCAAAATCAACAAGCAAGAACACCATCATGACCGGAATCATAAAAATTCTTGCCAGTGTAATCCGGTTAGGTAAATTCAAAAAAAAGCGCCTCCCCTTTACATCGTACTATTAGGAACAACCATCCTTCTTGCTCCAAGTCTTTTTTGCCTAAGATATGTAATGTTAATAACAAACATTCGTGTCTGTATAAGTCCCCACCGAGTATATTATACACCAATATACATGTCAAAAAAGACATACGTTAAGAGGAACGAAATGAACCGTTTCATTTCGCATCATTTATAGGCGATAAATTAACAGAAACAGCGGTTTACTTCATATTCGTAAATTGCAGATCCAACGGAAGATCACTTGATCGCAGCAATTGAATAATCGCTTGAAGATCATTTTTGCTTTTTCCAGTAACGCGGATTTGATCTCCTTGAATCTGGCTCTTCACCTTCAGTTTGGAATCACGAATAAGAATGTTGATCTTCTTCGCATTGTCCTGGTCAATTCCTTGCTTGAAGCCAAGACGTTGTCTTACCGTTCCCATAGAAGCCGGCTCTACCTTACCGTAATCCAAATTTTTGAGAGGCAGACCTCTCTTCACCATCTTGGATTGAAGGACATCAATAACTGCATTCAGTTTATATTCATCATCGGACACAATAATTAGCGCGTCCTTCTCGATCTTCAGGCTGCTCTTGCTCCCCTTAAAATCATAACGACTCGCTATTTCTTTCTCTGCCTGTGTCACCGCATTCGTTAATTCTGCCAAATCGAGTTTGGATACAATATCAAATGAACTTTCTGAACTCATGTAAAAAACACTTCCCTTCATGTAATCTGACCTTGTGTAAATCATATGAAATTGTTTCGTGTACCATTATATTGAAACAATAAATGCGAAGTCTAATCATGTTCCTCACAGCTTGTGCAACGATATCTCGTAAAAACATGTACAGCGAATGCGCTGTACATGTTGGAATGAGTCCTATTTTACTGACCGTCTTCAGATCCAGCTGCGCTATCGCTGTTCGCGTCATCTTGGGCATCCTCACTGCCTTCGCCTTCAGCAAGCTGAAGCAGAATCCGATTCGTCGTCTTGCCATCAGTCACCACTTGACCATTCACGGTAATTTCCGTCGCAGGGGCATAGCCTGACTTAATGTACATCCCCTCTGAAGTCAATTCAAAGCTATGCTGATCTCCAGCAACTGTATTGCCATACACCAGTTGTTCTCCGCTCGAATTCTCACCTTTATAAACTTCGAGCCAGCTTCCGCCAGAAGCGTTGATCTCAACCGTAATTGGCTCTTCCGCACTTCCGCCCGTCACATCAAAAATCGTAATGTTGCCTGAAGTGCCGCTTTCTGTAACGGTAACAGGAACATCTTCTACAGACTCTTCTTCCTGGCCTGCCCCCTCTTCAGGAGCTGTTGCATCCGGATTCTCTTCACCGTTCGGATCGCCGCCACCTACTTCAGAACTTGTTTCTTCAGCATCCTCACCAGTCCCAGGCTCAGGTGTATTCGGCGCAGGCTGATTATCCGTTTGTCCTGTAGATGGCTCGTTTGGATCTTCTGCCTGGTTTAAGGTAGGCACCCAATAGAAATAAATAAGAACCAAAATTAAAGCTAAAAAAGTCCATGGCAGAACAATAGACAGCCATTTATTGTTCCGTTCTGCTTGTGGACGGCTGGAACGCTTCTGCATGACAGGCTCCATGGTAGCTTCCTGCTCAGGGACCGGAACATCCTTCTTGTGACCTTCCAGCAGCTCCTCAGGATTTAAGCCCACCGTCTCTGCATAGGTCTTAATAAACGCCCGTACATAAAAGCTGCCTGGCAGCACTTTGTAGTCACCTGATTCAATCGCTTCGAGATACCTCTTTCTAATCTTTGTCATCTCTTGAACGTCATCAAGACTCAATCCTTTTTGCAGCCGGGCCTCCTTCAACTGCTGACCCAGTTCAGACATGCCAATTCCTCCTCATTCTTTCGTATTCACTAAGATGCTTATATATAAACACATTCCTTTAAATTGTCATATTAATCCTAAAGATCGTCTGTATAATTCGCAGTAAATGTATCATATAAAATCTCTTCATCCGGATTATTGCGAAGCTCAATAATAATATCAAAATCATTGTAGTCATACTCAGATTCCTGAACAAAAATGTCAGGGTGCTCAATAACCTTAGTACTAGGCATATTCATAATCTCTTGCAGCAAATTGTAGTGTTTTTCGTTGGATCTTATTGTGCTCACAATACCATCAATTATAAATACGTTGTTCGGGTTCATCTCGTCCTCAGACATCTGACTTCTAATCGTTTGACGAAGGAGTGTAGAAGAAACAAAGGTCCATCGCTTCATTGCGCAAACACTGCCAGCAATAATGGATTCTGTCTTACCCACTCGCGGCATTCCGCGAAGTCCAATGACATGATTACCTTCTCTCTTGAATACTTCACCCAAAAAGTCCACGAGGAGCCCAAGCTCATCACGGGTAAAACGGAACGTTTTCCGGTCATCAGAATCGCGATCAATATATCTGCCATGTCGCACGGCCAAAATATCGACAAGCCGCGGCGCACGGAGCGCAGTCACCGTAATATTGTTAACCTTCTTGAGCATTTCTCCAAGAAGCTTTATTTTCTCATCGTCGTCCGACTCAAGAAGCATACCTCTTGTTTTGCCCTCGACTCCGTTTATCGTCAAAATGTTCACTTCGAGCATACCCAGCATTGAAGCAATGTCTCCCAACAAACCAGGTCTGTTCTTATGTATTTTATATTCCATATACCACTGTTTGTACTCCATTTAAACACCTCTGAAGCCTTATTCCTCATCATTCGACATAATCAGCACATTTTATAAGAAAAATGTTGCATCTGACATCCATCAAACACGGGTCTATCTAATGATATATAAAATGAAAATGAATTACAAGAACACGAATGTAACAATTAGAGAAAAGCCCCCTTACGGGAGCTCTCCTATGCATTAGTTATGCATTTTTCTTGGCCAATTTGACCATAAGTTTTGCGATAGTGCGACGTTCTTCATCATCGCCAACATCCCACAGTTCTTTTAATGCGCGGTTGGAATGGTTAGCAGGATCGACTTTCTCATCAAGGAAATCACCAATCTCATAGGCCAATTTGTTAATGACATCTTGGCTCATCCCCAATTTTTCGGCTTGCACGACACGCTCACCTAGAAACTTCTTCCATGCATCATAGTTACTCACTACTGTTGACATTATTAAATCCTCCTTTGCACAAAGCATGAGATTTAAAAAGTGGGCAGTAGTTAATATGAGCAGATAAAGTTTCTAATATACTGGTGAGTTTATACAACAGATCGTTATGTCAGCCAGCCGCCGTTCGGCGATATAATCTGACCATTAATGTAACCCGACTCGGGCAGTGCCAGGAAGTAAACCAGCGAAGAGATTTCATCCGGCTTTGCCAATCTGCCTGCCGGAATCTCCTCTTCAATCGACTTGATCTCATCCGCATCAAATGACTGCATCATTTCTGTCTCCACAGCACCTGGGGCAACAGCATTAACTGTTACTCCTGAAGGAGCCAGCTCCTTGGCGAGCGCTTTAGTGAAGGCATTGATACCGCCCTTCGTTGTTGAATAGAGCACCTCACAGGAGGCACCTGATATTCCCCAAATTGAAGAAACATTTATAATACGCCCATAACGCTGTGATATCATGTGTGGCATAAACATCTGGGTGCACATGAACACACCCTTTAAATTGAGTGCCATAACCGCGTCCCATTCTTCCTCAGACACATCACTCAGCAGTCCATAATGACTCACTCCCGCATTGTTCACAAGAATATCGGGCAGCATGTTATGGTGCTCCAGCTTCTCATACATTCTTTCAATTTGTTCCTTGCTCCGCAAATCAGCAGATACGGTCATGATTCTGCCGCCGTGATCCATGCAGCGTCTCGCCACTTCATTCGCAGCCTCGTGAGAGTTCATGTAGTGAATAACCACATTCATGCCAATGCTTGCGAATCGTTCTGCTATGGAAGCTCCAATTCCCCTGCTTGCTCCTGTAACCAGAACCGTTGTTTCCAGAATAGGCTTCATGAAGGATCCGGTTTCTCTCTCCATTAAGGACTCACCACCAATGATATGGCTAACTGCTCCCAATTCACATGTTCTTTGAGACGTCTGTTGACATCCTTCAGTGTAATGGACTCATATATCGGCAGCACATTAAATAAATCCCCGCCTCTAAATTGATAACGGGTAAATTCATGTGCAATACTCTCGGGTGAATTCAGCATTCGAAGGTAACCACCCATTTTCTTTTTGCGTGTACGTTCAAAATGAGCTGCATCAAAGCCCCTCTTCTGGATCTCCTCCACTTCCGCACGAACCCGGGAGAGCAGCAGATCAGGATCCTTGGTGTCCCCTCCGATGGCAGAGAATCGATACTGAGGTGAGCTGTTATATTCATGACCAAAGCCGTCAGATATTAAATCTTCATCATACAGCTTCTGATAAAGCTCTGTACTTGATCCAAATAGCAAATCCATCATCAATCTTGTTGTCAAATCTTCACGCAGAAGCTCTTCCCCGCGCAGACCCTTTGTATCTTCTTTGAAACCAAATAAGCATTTAGGTAGTGAAACCGCAAGTTTTGCTTCGCGCCGCTTCTCTCCAACTTCAGTCGGCTCTTGATCAAACAGGCGCTCTATTCTTCCTTGCTTATCATAATTTTTGCTCGCTTGATTCTCCCTGACAAGGTCCATGACTTCTTCTGCATCTACACCGCCTACAACAAATAGCAGCATGTTGCTCGGATGATAAAATGCATTGTAGCAATCGTACAACGTTTCCTTCGTAATGGTGCTGATGGAATCAACCGTTCCCGCAATATCGATCCGAACCGGGTGTTTCTGGAACATGGCCTCAATTAATCCAAAATAAACTCGCCAATCTGGATTATCCTTATACATGTTGATTTCCTGACCGATAATCCCTTTTTCTTTGTTGACATTTTCATCTGTGAAATATGGATTTTGCACAAAATTAATCAAAGTTTCGATATTCTTGTTGACATTCTCTGTAGCCGAAAACAGGTATACTGTTTGATCAAAGCTCGTAAAAGCGTTGGCGGAAGCCCCATTGGAAGCGAAGGCAGCAAAAATATCACCTTCCGGCTCTTCAAACATTTTATGCTCCAAAAAATGGGCAATCCCATCTGGGACACGCTGCTCCTCATTGCCCTCCACTTTAAAGTGATTGTCCACAGACCCAAACCTTGTCGCAAATGTAGCGTAGGTCTTCTCAAAGCCCGGCTTCGGCAGTACATATACGGAGAGTCCGTTGTCCATCACTTCATAATATAAAGTTTCCTGCAGGTGTTCATACCGTATGCTCTCCACCGGTCATTCCCCCTTCTGATCTCTCAAGAAATAAATCGTATCCAGCTCAAATGTATCCGCTGCCTTCTGGATATCTGACTTTGATAATGCTTCGATCTGTTCCAGCAGCTCCTGCGTCGTGCGTTCCTTGCCGGATAACACCCGATTGAAATCATACGAGATCATCTCAAACGCAGAATCCTGAATTTCTTTCAGCAAATTACGGATCATCGCCTTGGTCTGATTCAGCTCCAAATCGCTGATGACCCCTGCCTTCAGATCAGCAAGCTGCTGATGAATAATCTCAACTGCTTTTTCATAATTAGGAATTTCAATGCCTGATTGAATCGTTGCGATACCTTTGTGACCGTCATATCTAGAGGATGCGTAGTAAGCCAAACTGTGCTTCTCACGAACATTAACGAAGAGTTTGGAATGTGGATATCCTCCGAGTATTCCGTTATATGTCAGTGCTGAAGCGTACTGGTCATCTCCGTATGTAATCGAAGTTCGCAGGCCCATATTAAGCTTACCCTGGCTTACATTCAATTTTTCTACTACGGTCTGAACATCACGGCGATCATGATGACCTGTTTCCGTCTTGTATTCAAAAGAATGATCACGATTCAAATGGAAGTATTTCTGAACGAGGCCCTCTACCTCTTCGAACGTCGTATCCCCAACAACATACAAGTCCATTCCGGCATTATTAATCCACTCTTCATATGAAGAATATAGAGCCGCCGCATTAATGTGATCCAGTTCTTTGCGTTCACCCAGCGGATGCAGACGGTAAGGTTCATTCTTGCACATCTCTTCAATACATCGCTCAGCTGCATATCTCATCTTGTCATTTACGATGGATTCGAGGCGCTTGCGTACGGTTTCGCGTTCGGCTTGAACATAAGAAGAGCGGAACTGGCCATTTTCTTTGGCTGGATTTGTTACGACTTCACCCAAGAAAGAGAACGAACGATCCAGCAAACTTTCGCTGCTCTGCACAAAGGAGTCATTGATGGTATCCATACGGAATTGGATAATTTGATGATCCCCTCGTTTATATACGTCAAAACCAAATCCCGCCCCATACAGCTCCTCAAGCTGCTCACGGAATTGAATCGTCTCTGGATAGGACTCGGTTCCTCTGCGAAGCACAAAGGGAATAAGCGCTGTGCTGGTAACGGTATCTTCTTTAAGAGGTGACCCTACATAGAGGGATATGGCAAACGTCTTAAAACGCTTGGTGGGCAGCACGTGTATGCGAATATGCTGATTGCTGCCACGTTCAAATCCTGTTTTAGTCAAGTTCCAAAACCCCTTTATTGTTTGTCATAATTTTCTTATATCTCATCATTCTAACCGATCTAAAAGCACAGAAGCAACCGGAGGACATGCCGCCGATTGCCAAAGTGAGCATATAAGTTAAACGGCATGAAGGTAGGCTTATATGCTGTTCGCCCCAGTCATCCCCATTCTATAACTTACATACAGAATATATGCTGACCAATTGTCTTTACTTGCTCGCGTGTCCAGATCCAAGGCGAGGTCGCTGTTCTAGGGTTGAAGTAATACAAGCAGCCTCCTGTTGGATCCCAACCGTCAATTGCTTGCATCACTGCTTTTCTAGCTTGTTCATTTGGCTCGAGCCAAATTTGTCCGTCAGCAACTGCTGTAAAAGCTCTAGGCTCGAATATTACGCCTGAAGGTGTATCCGGAAATTGCGGAGCCTTTACTCGGTTCAAAATAACCGCAGCCACCGCGACCTGTCCTTCAAAAGGCTCGCCACGCGCCTCTCCGTATACTGCATTGGCCATCAGCTTAATCTCATTCTCCGTTAGACCGAGCGAGTTGTTGCTGCCCATGCTGTTATCAGTGCCACCTGTGTTGTTACCCTGTCCTGTGTTTCCGCCTTTACCTCCACCGCCAGAGTAGACAAGCCCTGGTCCTGGTTCAGTTGGACGCCAATCCTTCGTTGCATTATACAGCTTCAGCTTTGTGCTTGCTCCGACGATTCCATCAGCCTTCATTCCGAATTCGGATTGGAACCATTTAACCGATCCCAAGGTTTTTTCACCAAAATCGCTGTCTACTTTACCATAGTAATAACCCAAATATTTGAGACGGCCCTGTAGCTCATATACATCCTTTCCGGACGAGCCGTATCTGACTTCATTCTGACTAAAAGTAGGGATAGCCTCGGCTTCCTGCGGTTGATGCTGGATACTGGATTCAGCTCGTGAAACCTCATGATCTGTCTTCAGCAGAACACGATATGAAGTCGCTGAGATCAAGATGATGCCGGCAAGAATCCATAGATTGATTTTTCGCATGAGTAGAATCTACCTTTCTTTAATGTTCTCTTGAGAATCAATTTCATATTACCTGTTTATGATTTATGAAATTGATTCGATGGCTACAATTATTATGTTTAGCATTTATTGTTCCTATGCACTAACCATGGATATCGAGAGCATGTAAAAGGATGGTAATCAAGATCACTCATTTTTCGATCTGTATAAAAAAGGCCTCTATCCCTATTTAAAGGGTTAGAGGCCTTCATTCTTTCAATCAATACTTTAGCACCGCATGAGCGGATTATTAGCTTATTTTATTAGCTTGGTATTGCTCTAGTGATACAAGGACTTCTCTCGGTTTGCTGCCTTCGTAAGGTCCAATAATACCTCTGGCCTCCATCGAGTCGATTAGTCTGGCAGCACGAGTGTATCCTACCCGCATACGACGCTGCAGTAAGGAAACGGAGGCTTGCTTCGCTTCAAGAATAATCTGGACTGCCTGCTCGTACAATTCGTCCTGTACTTCATCTGCCTGCTGAACCGAATCATCGATCTCTGGCACAAGCGATTCGTCATATTCTGCGTCAGCCTGATTGCTAACAAAGCTTACAATGTTCTCAACCTCATGATCGCTCATAAATGCACCCTGAACTCGAACAGGCTTAGAAGAGCCCATAGGCATAAACAGCATATCTCCTCGTCCAAGCAGCTTCTCGGCACCGCCCATATCGAGTATTGTTCTGGAGTCCACTTGAGAGGACACTCCGAAAGCGATCCGAGAAGGAATATTCGCCTTGATCACACCGGTGATGACATCTACTGATGGCCTTTGGGTGGCAATAATCAGGTGAATACCTGCCGCACGAGCCATCTGTGCAAGTCTTGCAATGGCATCCTCGACATCATTAGCGGCAACCATCATAAGATCTGCAAGCTCATCGACGATAACGACGATGTAGGGCAGTACCGCATCAGGGTTGTCCTTCATGAGATTGTTGTACCCTTCGACATTACGTGTACCCGACTTAGAGAATAGCTCATAACGTTTCTCCATCTCGACTACGATCTTCTTAAGTGCAAGAGAAGCGCGTTTCGGATCGGTGACGACAGGTGCAAGCAAATGAGGAATGCCATTGTACACATTTAACTCGACCATCTTCGGATCGACCATCAGAAACTTAACCTCCGTAGGCTTAGCCTTATACAAAATACTCGTGATGATTCCGTTAATACATACCGATTTACCTGAACCAGTTGCCCCAGCGACTAACAAGTGGGGCATTCGCGCCAGGTTTCCAACAATCGTCTGTCCCGAGATGTCCCGGCCAAAAGCAATCGACAATTTCGATTCAGCTTCTTGGAATGTAGCTGTCTCCATCACTTCCCGCATCGTTACTACCGATACTTCGCTGTTAGGCACTTCAATACCTATTGCCGATTTCCCGGGGATAGGTGCCTCCATACGAATGTCCTTGGCTGCGAGCGCGAGTGCGATATCATCTGTTAAACTGACAATCCGACTAACTTTAACCCCGATATCTGGCTGAATCTCATATCTCGTTACGGCAGGACCTCGGACAACCTCAAGCACTTTGGCTCTGACACCAAAGCTTTCAAGCGTCGCTTCCAGCTTCCTCGCCGTTTGCTTGTAATCGTTCTGATCTCCTCCCTTTCCACTGCCGTTTGGTTTAGCAAGCAGGCGAAAAGGAGGCAGCTTGTAAGGCTTCGGCGGCTTAGCAGGTGGTTTCTGTTCACCCGCTTCTGCTGACGGAGCAGAGTTCAACTGCTCATTTGCACTATCGCTTATAGATTCTGCATTACCTTCAGCTGTGTCATTCACAAATTCGTCAGGGAACGGCATCTCCTCATGTACAGTGTCCTTGGCCTCGTAAGCGTCATCCAGGTCTTCCTCCAATACCGATCCTTCACTGCGCACATTCTCGAAGAAATCTCGAATGATCGGCGATGGAGGGTTTCCACGATCTTTCTGAGGAATTAGATCCTGATCATTGTCTGACGCGTCCTCATGCCATACTTGCTGAGAGCGGCTGACAGGAGCTGAAGATTCACCATATATAACAGCTCCTTGTCCATCATGCTCCTCTTCATCATCGTGAACTGACAACTCACCATTGGAAGCATTACTCTTCTTGCTGGTTCCTTGTCCAAACAATTGAAATAACAAAGGAATCTTTTTCCGGGAAGGAGATACTAATTCTTCCTCTTCTTCATCCTCAACTTCCTCATGGACCGGAACAGCCTTCGTCTTCTGTTTAGTTTGCTTCTTCTTGTGACGCACCGCTGTTGTCTTGGAAGTGCTCCAGTTCTGGATAAGTGATTTCCCTGCGCGAAGAACCCGCGTTCTGAAGATACGAATCAGATCTACATAGGATAAGTTCGTAATCAGCATGAAGCTGATGATGAACATGACAATCATCATGAGATTGGCCCCCATGCTTCCGAACAGCCATAATAATGCCGAATATTCCACTGCACCTGTATATCCGCCGCTGATGTCCTTACCAAGCATCGAAGCGTTGCCCGTTTCAGCAGGCCTTAACAGCTCTGTCTGCAAATCGATATGTATTTGAGACATAACACCGCCAGGATTCAATTCACCTATAGGACTCAGCTTCTGCTCCATGGCTGATATTGTGCTCATTAACGTCAATGCAAGAACTAACAAAAGAACTCCACTTTTACGATGATTCCACCCTGATGGCCATTTACGATGAATCATCACCATTAATCCATAGTAGATACCAATTAACGGGATGATGAAGTAAAACTTGCCGAGCAGAAGTCCAAACATTTTGGACAATGATCGTCCTACAGTGGCTTCACCCGATAGAGCTATAACCGACAGGGTAATCAATATGATCCCATAAATCTCATATTTAAGAACCCCGCCAAGGGCTGCTCTCTTTTTCTTTTTCTTTCTTCTGGCCAAAAAGGTCACCTCCAGAAGAATATTATACCATAAGTCCACATCCGCACATATGTTCTTTTTCGTCGAATCTTGACCACGAGTCCATATGCCTAATTTTGAGCAGAGTTAAGCGAAATTTCACGCCCGGGAGCATATGCAGAATCCAGATAATCATACAGACTGCCATTAATCAGCCTTACGATAACCCCTGAGCGTTCGTTAACAGGCATGATCTGCAATAATCGGCCTTCTACTTCCATCTCTAATAGTGCAGGCTGTTCTTTCCACATTCCTTCAAAGATCTGCTCACCTGACATTATCGTATATAGGGTCATTGTGTCATCCCTCCAGGAGAAGCGGCAGCCCTCATACCCTTTCTCGACAAAATCAACTTATTCAGTTCTGCAATGGCATCACCAATTCCACCCACCGCATCCATTAAGCCATATTGAACTGCATCATTTCCGCCTACTGCTGTACCAATATCCCGGTTTAATTCCCCCTGCTTAAACATCAGCTCTTTGAAATGATCCTCCGTAATACGAGAGTGGGAAGTTACAAAACGCACAACCCGCTCCTGCATTTTCTCAATGTACTCAAAGGTCTGGGGAACCCCGATAAATAACCCGTTCATGCGTATCGGATGAATGGTCATTGTAGCACTCTCCGCAATAATGGAATACGTACTGCTGACGGCTATAGGCACCCCGATACTATGACCTCCGCCGATGACAACAGTAACCGTGGGCTTGGACATCGAAGCAATCATTTCTGCGATGGCAAGGCCTGCTTCCACATCACCGCCAACGGTATTCAATATGATTAGAATGCCTTCGATCCGTGGATTTTGCTCTGCCGCAACCAGCTGTGGGATGAGATGCTCGTATTTCGTTGTTTTATTTTGTGGAGGCAAAATAAGATGCCCTTCGATTTGACCAATAATTGTCATGCAGAAGATATTGGATTCCCCGGAAGGGACTGTAGTTTGACCAAGCTCTTGTATTGTATTTACAACAGGATTAGTCTTGGGCTGCTGCTCAGGAGGCAGCATAGGCGTCTCGTTCTTTGGACTTTCGCCTTTATCTTTGCCGAATAACGGATTTGTCACATCAACACTTCCTTTGAAAGTTTTGTCTTCAATATCTGGGTTAGTATGACAATTCCATAACGGATCTTATACACACGAATACACACGAAAAAGCCTCTTCCGCGCTAACAGGGAACCGTCCAATATTACCTGTTAGCTTAGAAGAGGCGACTGTGTGCCTTCGTTTGAAGTTATTGGTTTACTATACTTCCATAATGATTGGCAAAATCATAGGGCGACGGCGCGTTTGCTCATACAAGAAACGTCCGAGCGCGTCTTTGACATTTGTTTTGAGTGATGCCCATTCATTGACATTCTCACTCATAAGCTTCTGAAGCGTACTTGTTACAATACGATTAGCTTCATCCAACAGACCTTCGGATTCACGAACATACACGAATCCTCTGGAGATGATGTCAGGACCGGAAACAATCTTACCGTCCTGCTTGCTAAGCGTAACAACGACGACAAGAATTCCATCTTGCGACAGCAGCTTGCGATCACGCAGTACGATATTTCCTACATCGCCTACACCCAGACCATCGATTAATACATTTCCGGAAGAAACCTTGCCCGCTCTGCGAGCAGCTCCACCTTGAATCTCAACAACTTCACCAACATCCGTGATAAAGATGTTATCTGAATCAATACCCACAGACTCAGCCAGCAGTGCATGACGACGCTGCATTCTGAATTCACCGTGAATTGGAATGAAATATTTAGGCTTCATAAGATTCAGCATGAGTTTCAATTCCTCTTGGCTGCCGTGACCGGAGACGTGTACGCCAGAGTTAGCTCCGCTGTAATGAACCTCAGCGCCAAGTCTAAACAATTCATCTATCGTACGCCCAACATATTTCTCGTTACCTGGAACTGGTGTTGCTGCAATAATGACTGTGTCACCAGGCAAGATATCGACTTTACGATGTGTGGAGCGAGCCATGCGAGTAAGCGCAGACATCGGTTCCCCTTGGGAGCCTGTGCACAATATAACAACTCGATCTGCGGCAATCTTCCCTACTTCCTCCGGCTCAATAATCATGCCATCAGGAATATCCAGATAACCAAGATCGGAAGCAATACTCACTACATTAACCATGCTTCTGCCGATCACGGTTACTTTGCGTCCCGTTGTTTCAGCAGCGTTAATTACTTGCTGGATCCGGTGCACGTTCGATGCGAAGGTCGCAACAACCACTCGCTGACTTGCCTTACGGAAAATATCCTCCATAACGACTCCAACATTTTTCTCTGAAGGAGTAAACCCTGGCTTCTCTGCGTTCGTACTATCTGATAACAGTGCCAGCACGCCTTTGGAACCGATTTCTGCCATACGCTGAAGATCTGCATACTGACCATTGACTGGAGTATGGTCAAATTTGAAGTCTCCCGTATGAACAACGGCACCTTCTGGAGTCTCGACGCACACACCTACAGAATCAGGAATACTGTGGTTTGTCTTGAAGAAATTAACCTTAAGGCTATTGCCAAGCTGTATTTCGGAATCCTCGTTGATGAGAATCCGCTTGGTCTCGCCAAGCAAATTAGCTTCCTTCAGCTTATTTTCTACAAGTCCGAGTGTAAGCTTGGTTCCGTATACTGGTACATTAAGATGTTTGAGTACATAAGGCAATCCGCCAATGTGATCTTCATGTCCGTGTGTCAGTACAATCCCTTTTACTTTATCTCGATTTTCAGTTAGATAGGAAATATCTGGAATGACGATATCAATGCCAAGCATATCCTCTTCTGGAAATTTTAAACCTGCATCTACGACTACAATGTCATTACCGTACTGAACAACATACATGTTCTTACCGATTTCACCGACGCCGCCCAATGCGAAAATCATCAATTTATCGTTGTTATTTTTTTTTGACAAAAGAATCTGAACCTCCTATGGTAGTTGGACGTCGTACCTTAATGATATTATTACTATTTTATTAAAGAAACCTATAGCTTCTCAGCCGAAGTTCCCACACACTTTGCTGTTAAACAATCTATTTCAAAAATATACCGCACCCAGTCACTTGACATCATTATACATGATTAAAAACTGAAAAAACAAGTCAGTCACGTTTTGTAAGGTTTAGTTTCTCCATTTCATATGAAAACAAACAAGTTCCCCTTCTTTAAACAGCGCTTCTGAAGTACATTTAAGCCTTAGCTACCGCTTCATAGAACTTCCCTATCCCTTACAAAAAACCCCCGTACTCAAACTTCTTGAGTACGAGGGTTTGACAATTGACACTTCTATAACCACCAATATTACATGATCATACGTTACTGATCAAATGACGGATAAATTCCTGCTCCTGCTCCGTAGGAGGTACAAGAGGCAGTCTAACGGTGCCTACCGCATAACCTCTCAGTGCAAGTGCATATTTGACTGCAACCGGATTAGGGACCGGATGCGGCGCTTCAAACAAGCCCTTGAAAACAGGTAATAATCGATGATTAATCGAAGCTGCCTTCGACACATCACCGCTAACATAGGCATCAATCATTTCTCTCATTGATGCACCAACAATATGGCCGGCTACACTGACAATACCGTATCCACCCACAGCCAGAGCTGGAAGCACTGAAGAATCATCGCCTGAATAGACTTTAAATCCTTCAGGAGCAGCACCTGAAATCCGTGCCACCTGTTCAATGGATGCACACTCTTTAGTGGCAACAATATTATCAATAGCTGCAAGCTGAAGCGTCGTCTCCACAGACAGGCTGGCTCCTGTTCGTCCAGGTACGTTATACAGCATTACAGGAAGGGAGGTCGCCTTGGCTATCGCAGAAAAATGTTGGTACATTCCTTCCTGGTTCGGTTTGTTGTAATAAGGAACAACCAGAAGCACACCATCCACACCGGCCTTCTCCGCCTCACGGGTAAGCTCGATCGAATGATGCGTGCTGTTGCTGCCTGTACCGGCAATAATTTTGACACGGCCTGCAGCGTGCTTAACTACAAATTCAAACAGCTGAACTTTTTCATGTTCGGATAATGTCGGTGATTCGCCTGTTGTGCCAGCAACGACCAATGTATCTGTTTTTTGCACATCAATTAAGTAATTGATTAGTCTGGAGGTTTCTTCCCAATGGATACCGCCTTCATCGTTAAACGGGGTAACCATTGCTGTTATTAGTCTTCCGAATTCCACGATTGTATCCTCCTTGCACTCTCGTCTCTAGCGATGAAGTTCAAATTTGGAATGAAGTGCACGAAGCGCTCCCACCATATCTTCCTTCTTGACAAGTACCCAAATCGTTGTATTGGAGTCCGCAGACTGCAATATCTCGATATCCGCCTCTGCGAGTGATTCTACAATTCTAGCCATAATTCCGGGAACACCATTAATGCCTCCACCAATGACACTGACCTTAGCACAACCTGACAAGCTTCTAGGCTTAAGATCCATTTCCTGAAGAATACGAATTGCCTTCTCCGAGTCATAATCAAATACAGTATAAACAGCTCCGGAAGGTGATACATTAATAAAATCAACACTGATTCCATTCTCAGCCATCGCTTTGAACACTTGTAGCTGAAGTTTACCAACTTCCTTGTCTGCCTCAACCATAATTTGCGTGACATTATTCACATAGGCAATACCCGTTACGAATCGGTCCACAATTCCAGTCTGTATGTCCTTGATCCCTTCAGGATGCGTAATTAAGGTTCCTTCCCCATCACCGAAGGTTGATCTGACACGCACAGGAATCTGTGCCTGCATCGCGATTTCCACTGCACGAGGATGGATTACCTTCGCACCTTGGTGAGCCATATTGCTGATCTCCGCATATCCAACATACAAGAGCGGCTTTGCATCCTCAACAATTCTCGGGTCTGCGGTAAGAATTCCGTCCACATCTGTATAGATATCGACCATATCCGCATGCAGAGCAGCACCGAGCGCTGTAGCTGAAGTATCACTGCCTCCGCGTCCCAGTGTCGTTATGTCACCTGTTTCATTGGCGCCCTGGAACCCCGCCACAATAACAACCTGGTGTGTCTTCAGTTCTTCAAGAATTCGTTCAGGCTTAACGGCGAGAATCCGGGCATTGCCAAATTGATCGTCAGTTAGTATGCCAGCCTGACCACCTGTCAGTACGGTTGCTGAAATTCCTTCATGCTCAACCAGGCTTGTAAGTGTAGCTGCTGAAATCAGTTCTCCGCAGGATAACAGAATATCCTTCTCACGCGCAGGCAGCGCATTTCCATTCTGAACAATCCAGTCCAGAAGTGTATCCGTAGCATAAGGCTCGCCTCTGCGACCCATCGCAGAGACGACAACCACTAATGAATGTCCGGCAGCAATTTCGCGTTTCATATGTCCGATAACACGTTCTCTTGCGGCGTGTGTTGAAAGGGATGTTCCCCCAAATTTTTGCACTAAAATACCCATGCATGTATTCCTCCATTTGTATATCAAGAAGACTTAAGCTGAAAGAAAGTACGTAAAACAAATGGAATGAAAACTTAGGCTTTGCTTAAGCGTTCAGATGCGATAATTTCGGCGATTTGCACAGCGTTCCATGCAGCGCCTTTTTGAAGATTATCCGATACAATCCACATATTCAGTCCATTTTCATTCCCCAAGTCGCGACGAAGGCGGCCTACAAACACATCAGGTTTGCCAGCTGCATCTGTCGCAAGGGGATACTGCTGATTTGCCGGGTCATCTACAAGAGTGACTCCAGGAGCTTCTGCCAGCAGTGCTTTTACTTCTTCTAGATCATAATTTTCTTTAAGTTCTACATATACCGATTCGGAGTGACCATAAATAACCGGGATACGTACACATGTCGCTGTAACCCCGAGTGCATCATCCGACATGATTTTTTTGGTTTCACGAACCATTTTCATTTCCTCTAATGTATAGCCGTTATCTTGGAACTTATCAATTTGTGGAATTGCGTTAAAAGCAATTTGATGCTTCACTGGGAGCGATCCTACTGGAAGGATATCCGGATTAACCTCATCACCAGACAGTACAGCCTTCGATTGGCGAAGCATCTCATCAATGGCACGGCTGCCGGCACCCGAGACAGCTTGGTATGTGGATACAATAATTTTAGAAATACCATAGCGGTCATACAGCGGCTTAAGCGCGGCTACCATTTGAATTGTGGAACAGTTAGGATTAGCAATAATGCCGTTGTGCTCGCTGATCTTCTCTTTGTTAACTTCAGGTACAACAAGCGGTGTATTCTCATCCATACGGAAAGCATTGGTGTTATCGATACAAACTGCACCATGACGAACAGCATGAGGAGCTAGCTCCTTACTTACATCACCGCCCGCACTAAAGAGTGCAATTTCGATTCCTTCAAAACTTTCAGGGGTTGCTTCTTCTACTGTAATGTCTTGGCCTCTAAAGTTAATCGTGGAGCCGGCAGAGCGCTTGGAAGACAACAGCTTAAGCTTATTAATCGGAAAATCTCTCTTCTCGAGTAGACCGATAATTTGTTCTCCTACTGCTCCCGTCGCACCCACGACAGCCACATTAAACTTTTGATTGCTCATTATAGTGTATCTCCCCTTTGATTACTGACTAACGAAAGTGCTTTGTTATGACTCTTTCTTCATCAGCCGGATTTCCCGGTATATTTACACCCCGAAAAAGGCATCTTGCGATACCTCTCGTTCGTGAAGTGAATTAACATAACGCTTGTCGCTTCACATAAGGATCGGCTGCATTTGTCTTCCTTCAAGAGCTGCATAAGCTGCTTCAGGGGTCAAATGCATCTTAGCGACGAGCGAATTTGGTTTCGCTTGTGGATTATCCTGCCCAAATGGCACAAAGTAAATATGTTTGGCTACAAGTAATTTGGCAATATTCGCTGCATTCAAACCAAGTCCATCATTCGTTGAAATTGCGAGAACGACCGGGCGCTGATTCCGCATTTGGGATTTGGCAGCCATAAGCACTGGACTGTCCGTCATCGCATTAGCGAGCTTGCTAGTGGTATTTCCTGTACAAGGAGCAATGACCAATACATCAAGCCTTTTGGACGGTCCCAGAGGCTCAGCTTCAACAATTGAAGAAATGATATCATTACCTGTTATATCTTTCAACTGTTTTTGCCAACTTTCGGACGTACCGAACCTGGTATCCGTTGTCAGCACCGTATTTGAAATAATAGGCACAACATCCGCACCTTCATCTTTAAACCGCTTAACGACCGGCATAACCTCTTCAAAAGTACAATGTGAACCTGTAATCGCATAACCAACCGTTTTTCCCTGCCAATTCATAACCTAATTCCTCCGTTCATTATTGATCACAAAGCAGCAAACTGACGATCGAGTTTGCGATAATCTCACCAGCTGTTTTGGGAGCAACAATGCCAGGGAGCCCAGGAGCGAGCATCGCTTTGATTCCGCGCTTTTCCGCATAGCGGAAATCGGTCCCTCCAGGCGCTGAGGCCAGATCAATAATTAACGATTTAGGTTTCATTTTGGACAGGATTTGTGCTGTGATAATCATAGACGGTATCGTATTAAAAATCAAGTCGGCCTCCCCGGCATAATTCGCTAAATCCCTTGTCAGGAAAGGCTTTAGGCCCATCACCGACGCTTTGGCTGCATCTTCCTCACGTCTTACACTCACCCTTACATCGGCACCGAGTCCCTGCAATGTTTTAGCCATGGTAAATCCCGTACGTCCCATACCCAGCACTAGTGCTGCCGAATTGTGAATCGTGAAATCTGTATTCTGAATCGCAATCATGATCGCGCCTTCTGCAGTTGGGATTGAATTATGAATGGCGACATCATCCCGTTCAAGCAGTTCCACTAGACGCAAATTATGGTTGCTGCACAGCTCCTTCAAATACGGCTTCGCTATTCCTGTAAAGACCGAACTATGTACAGGAAGTGCTCCTGCTAGTTCAGGTGTTAATTGAAGAACGGTTCCTTCTGCGGCATATTTGGCTTGAATATTTCCTTCATCATCACACCCTACAACGGGCAATATTACTACATCTGCAGAAGTGAGGAGATGTTCATTCAATTCCTCCTTTACCGCTCCCTCCGGGATGTGCAGTAGCGTATCAAAACCAACAATACTAACCGACGCATCAAGCTCAGCGCAGCGACGAATGACCTCTAGCTGACGTGCATCTCCGCCTAGAACGACGATCCGTAATCCGGTCAACATCAGGATGTCACTCCTTTCTACGACTTTACGTTGTCATCTTATGCCGTGAAGTTCGCCCTGGTGATTCAAAACCCAGGATTTTGCATATTTCGCTTAAAGCACAAAAAAAGCCGCTCTCAGTTAGAGCGGCTTCACAATTCACTTTCTTCTATTTACCTGTATGGCCAAATCCGCCTGCACCGCGCACCGTTTCAGACAGCTCGGAAACCTCTGCAATAATGACTTGAGGTACAGCCTGAATGACCATTTGAGCTACTCTTTCTCCACGTGCAATCGTGAATGGCTCGTTACCAAGATTAATAAGGAGAACCTTAACCTCTCCCCGATAATCAGCATCAATCGTGCCGGGTGTATTAAGACAAGTTATGCCATGTTTGAAGGCTAGACCGCTTCTAGGCCGAATCTGTGCTTCGTAGCCTGCAGGAATTGCCATCGCAAATCCCGTAGGAATTAAGGCTCTTTCTCCCGGCTTCAGCACCGTCTCCTCATCAACAGCGGCATATAAATCAAACCCGGCGGCCAGCTCAGACATTTGCATCGGAAGCGGAATATCTTCGGTTCCAGGCATTTTTTTAATTTGTACGTGTATTGACAAAATCGTCCCTCCTAAGTGATGCAAACGCACGATCCGAAGCTCCTACCATAGCAAGAGCATAAGGGTGTGCAAACATTCGATCCAGAACAGCATTCACATCATCCATCGAAACCTGCTCAATTTTGGCGATAATTTCATCAAGCGTTTGATGCTTGCCTATCATCAGTTCATTCTTACCGTTTCGATTCATACGACTTCCGGTACCTTCCAGACTTAAAATGAGACTGCCTTTCAGCTGTTCCTTCCCTTTGCGCAGCTCATCCTCAGTCAGCCCATTCTCAGCTAGATCCTGCAAAATCTCTCTTGTCAGGTCCATGACTTCCTTTGTTTGCTTAGGCGCTGTACCCGCATAGATCGTAAATAGTCCACTATCTGCATGCGCACTATGATACGAATAGACAGAATAAGCGAGTCCGCGCTTCTCACGGATCTCTTGAAACAGACGTGAACTCATTCCGCCGCCGATTGCATTATTAATGAGTACCATGGCATACTGCTTGTCATCATGGATTGAACATCCGGGAAATGCCAGGCAAATATGATTCTGTTCTGTTTTCTTTTTGTGAAACAGCAGATTACCTTTAAAATCAGGAACCTCAATCCCAGACTGATCAGACGGGCTATGTACATTAAAAGAGCCAAAAAACTTCTCAAGCAGCTCGAGCGTGCTCTCCTCGTCAATGTTTCCAGCTAAACTAATGACGGTGTTCTCGATAGTGTACTGCTCTTTCATATAGGAACGCAGGCTGAACTCGTTCATCGCACTGAGCTTCTCTTCCGTACCTAATATCGGATAAGCTAATGAATGCTCTCCATAAGCAGCCAGGGAGATAAGATCATGCACCATATCATCCGGCGTATCTTCGTACATGGAGATCTCTTCGAGAATAACGTTCTTCTCCTTCACTAGCTCTTCACTGTCAAATTTGGAGTGGAAGAACATATCTGACAACACATCAACAGCGATAGGCAAGTGCTCATCCAATACTTTTGCATAATAGCAAGTATACTCCTTGGAAGTGAACGCATTGACATTACCGCCGATGGCATCGAACTGCTCAGCTATGTCCTTAGCATTAAAACGGTCTGTTCCTTTAAACAGCATATGCTCGATAAAGTGTGACACTCCATTTATTGAATCATCCTCATTACGAGAACCCGTCTTCACCCAAATACCGAAGGATACCGATCGGCTGGTCGGAATCTGCTCCATGACCACTCTTAGGCCATTACTAAGTACTATTTTTTTCACGATTGGCCCTCCATTGCTTTTCCTAAAAATTAATAACGATCGACAGCATTAATCCTACCAAAAAAAACGGCTTCACTCAACTTTCCGGTACATCCAGTCTCTCAGAAGACAAGGTTTCGCTAACCGTACCCAGCTTGATCCCTTTTTGCGTAATCCCTTCAATCATCCCTCGCATAGCCGCGGCTGAGGATGCTGTCGGATGCATCAGAATAAGTGAGCCTGGCTCAACCCCTTTAGTAATCTTGGCCACCACACTATCTGGACTCGGCTTCTTCCAATCAACGGTATCTATAGTCCACAAGACGGTCTTCAAGCCCTGCTGCCTTGCGAGCTCCACCGTCTCCTGATCATAATCTCCGGAAGGGGGAGCAAACCATTTGTTCTCCACACCAAGCATTTCATGAAGGAGTGACTTGGTCTTCGATATTTCAAGTTCAGCTCTCTCACTCGTCAGCTGGCTCATATTCGGATGTGAATAGGCGTGATTCTCCAGTTCATGTCCTCTCTTCTGTATCTCCTTGGCCATTTGTTCGTTCTTCTTCAGCCAGCTCCCATCGAGAAAAAACGTAGCCTTTACCTTATACTCATCAAGGATATCCAGCATGGGAACGATATACTCGTTTCCCCATGCAACGTTTATCATGAAGGAAGCCATCTTCTTCTCCGGATTTCCACGATAAATCGGCTGAGCCCCCAAGTCATCGAGCGACACCTTTGGAGGGATTTGCTTATACACTAAAGGTATGGAGACTGCATTCGGATTCGAACGTGCCTGAAGGTAAGTAGCCTGAACATCCACTTCAATTCCGTTATATCCAGGAATGGCCTTCCAGACCCGATCAACCTTGGCGTCAATAGGTGGTACCTTATACTCTGCTGCCTTTTCTTCAATTTGCTTCTTCAGCTCGTCCTCAGGGACCGCATTCACGTACATATCGAAAGCATCCTCAGTATTTACACTCCGATAAAGTGGAAAATGATTCGTAATGCCCGTGGCTTGTCCAATGGTAACCACAACTAACGTACTAGCGATGACGACAGCCCATTTTTTATGTTGCATCTTCACACGTCTAACCCCCCGCCCCTCATTTGTCCCATTTTATGACGGCAGCGGTTCCAATATGTACAAAAAAAACGCCGGAATGGCGTTCGTATAATATCTGCTTTAAAATTTGGACTCCAATGCTTCAAAAAAAGAGCCAGAATTCGAGTTCTGTCTCTCTTTAAGAGCAATTAGATGTTAGGCTTTCGTTTCAGCTGTCAATACCGCTTTGCGCGAAAGGTTAATACGTCCCTGCTGATCGATCTCCGTTACCTTAACGGTGATAGAATCACCGACTGCAACGACATCTTCCACCTTGGCAACACGCTCAGTCGATAGTTGGGAAATGTGAACCAATCCCTCTTTGTTAGGGAGCACTTCCACAAATGCACCAAACTTCTCAACGCGTTTTACTTTACCGACATAGATCTCGCCTACAACGACTTCACGTACAATGCCCTCAATGATGGCACGGGCTTTATCATTCATCTCTTGATCGGCAGAAGAAATAAAGACACGACCATCTTGCTCGATGTCAATCTTAACACCTGTCTCTTCAATGATCTTATTGATTACTTTACCGCCTGCACCGATGACATCACGGATCTTATCCGGATTAATGTACATCGTGAGAATTTTAGGAGCATATGGAGAAAGTGTTTCTCTAGGCGTTTGGATCGCCTCCATCATTTTACCCAGGATATGCATCCGTCCTTCTCTTGCTTGCGTAAGCGCGTCAGACAAAATTCCGCGGTCGATACCATCAATCTTGATATCCATCTGAATCGCAGTTACACCTTCAGCTGTACCCGCAACCTTAAAGTCCATATCACCAAGGTGATCTTCCATACCTTGAATGTCTGTCAGGATGGATACATGCTCCCCATCTTTGATCAGACCCATAGCTACACCAGCAACTGGCGCTTTGATCGGCACCCCTGCATCCATCATGGCAAGCGTTGACGCACAAATACTTGCTTGGGAAGTAGAACCGTTAGATTCAATTACTTCGGATACAAGACGGATCGTGTATGGGAATTCCGACTCTGGAGGAATAACTTTGGAGAGAGCTCTCTCACCAAGCGCACCATGACCAATCTCGCGACGACCCGGAGGACGAAGCGGTCTTGCTTCTCCGACGCTGAACGGAGGGAAGTTGTAGTGATGCATAAAGCGTTTAGTCTCTTCCGGATCGATACCGTCCAGGATTTGAACATCTCCAAGTGCTCCAAGCGTACATACACTGAGTGCTTGAGTTTGCCCACGAGTAAACAAACCAGATCCATGCGTACGAGGCAGCAGACTTGTATCGCAGTCGATTGGACGAATCTCAGCCAGTGCTCGTCCATCTGGGCGAACCTTATCGTGTGTAATTAGACGACGAACTTCTTCTTTAACGATGTCGTGAAGAATTTCTTTCACGTCTTTGAGCAGTTCCGGAGTTTCTATGTACTTCTCTTCAAAGAAAGCAACCGTTTCATCGTTAATGGCATCAATCGCATCCTGTCTTGCATGCTTCTCTTCTATACGGACTGCTTCAACCAGACGGCTTGCCGCATAATCACGCACTTCTTTATCTGCCGTTTCATCAACAGTATGCAGTTTAACCTGCATTTTTTCTTTGCCAGCCATCGCAGCAAGCTGCTCAATAACAGCAACAATATTTTTGATCTCTTCATGACCAAACATGATCGCTTCGAGCATAACCTCTTCAGGCACTTCGTTCGCTTCGGCTTCAACCATCATAATAGCATCCTTCGTTCCGGAAACGACTACATAGATGTCGCTGGCTTCCTGCTGCTGAATGTTAGGGTTAATAACGAACTCGCCGTTTACACGACCTACAGCTACGCCTCCAATTGGACCATTAAACGGAACATCGGAAATACTAAGCGCTGCAGAAGTACCGATCATCGCTGTAATTTCAGGTTCACAATCCTGATCCACGCTCATTACGAGGTTCAGAACCTGAACATCATTACGGAATCCTTCGGGAAATAGTGGACGAATTGGACGGTCAGTCAGACGGCTTGCAAGAATTGCTTTCTCACTAGGTCTTCCTTCTCTCTTGATAAATCCACCTGGGATTTTACCTACAGCATACAATCTTTCTTCATAGTTGACTGTTAGCGGGAAAAAATCCAAATCCTTTGGTTCACTAGAAGCAGTGACAGTACATAAAATGACAGTGTCTCCATAGCGTGCAGTCACAGCAGCATTTGCCTGCTTGGCAAGTCTTCCGGTCTCCAAAACGAGCTTTCGGCCACCAAGCATCATTTCAACACGTTGTTCCATGAGATCCCTCCTTATCTTCTCCATTAATATCGTTATATCCAGTATTACCTGCTTGAAGCTGATTCATAAACACCGCATTAGACAATCTCTACATTGTCTACTATGAATAAAAAGAAGCCCAATCTACAAAACAACCCGGCTGCGAGCCCGTACTCTTCATAGAGGACGGGGACAACCAGGCTGTCGTTGTTAGGATATACGATGATTAACGGCGCAATCCAAGCTTCTCGATCAAAGCGCTGTAACGTTTAACGTCTTTATTCTTCACGTAAGCAAGAAGCTTACGGCGTTGACCTACCATTTTCAAAAGCCCGCGACGGGAATGGTGGTCTTTCTTGTGCGTACGCAAGTGATCAGTCAAGTTCTTGATGTTTTCCGAAAGGATAGCAACTTGCACCTCTGGAGATCCAGTATCGGACTCGTGAGTTTTGTGCTCGTCGATCAATTGTTGTTTACGTTCTTGAGTCAATGCCATCCTGTTCACCTCCTTCAGTATAATCGCCTTTAGCCTCGTTGCGGCCGGTGAGAGCCCTTCAACCAAAGCTAAGGTTATGTTGTTTAATTAACAACGTCTTTTAGTATAACATACTTGCCTATTTCATGTAAATCTAAACTTCACATTTATTACTAGTTTTGAGATTCGCCAGACAGAAGCTGACTTGCCGTTTCCGAATCCTGCTTAATCTGAGCGATCAGCGCATCAATTGAAGAAAATTTCTGCTCTGTTCTAAGAAAATGAATAAGCTCAACCTTCAGCTCTTCTCCATACAAGTCCCCGCTGTAATCGAGCAAATGTACTTCAAAGGAAGGCTTGGTACGGTTGTCGTGAAACGTTGGCTTAACCCCAATATTCATAACACCCGGAAGTCTCCTATTATCATGTGTAACCCACACCGCATAAACACCTTTAAGAGGGACAACATAATTCCCAGAAGGCTCAACATTGGCTGTTGGGAAGCCGATCGTATGGCCGCGCTTCTCTCCATCCATAACAATTCCCGTAAAGGAGTAAGGTCTGCCCAGCATACGAGTAACTTCATCTATGTCGCCTTCATGAAGTGCTTTTCGAATAAAGGAACTACTGATCTTATCACCATTCAGCTTGAGCGGCGGAACAGTAACAACGTTCATGGAAGGCGCCCCTAATTCCCTGAGTGTGTTCTCATCACCCGCGCCCTTGTGGCCAAATCGAAAATCAAATCCGACAACAGCTGTTTGGACATCCAGTTTGATTAGAAATTGATTCACGAATTGTTCAGGAGATAGATTCGACAGAGATTCATTGAATTCCAGAACATACATGACATCGATGTCCATCTCTTCAAGAATGGCCTCTTTCTCCTTCAGCGGAGTTAAATATCCTTGGTAATCCCCTTTCCGTATGACTTCTTTCGGATGAGGATGGAATGTCAGAACAGCAGCCTGTATTCCCTGCTCCCGGGAAAGATTCACTGCGGTTTGTATGACGCTGGCGTGGCCGGGATGGAGTCCGTCAAATTGTCCAATAGCAAGCACTTGCGGCTTCGACAGTTCATCCAGCACACCTTCTGCCAGCGGAAAAGATAACATCTTTCTGATCACGATTATTCACCTGCAATTCCCACGATTTTACGATAAAACCTATATTAAGATAAAATATTAAGAAGGCTCTGGCAAAAACACTTTAACAGGTGTAATTATACCTGATTCTGCTGTCCAATCAAAAATTCCTAGAAATTGTTCATTGGCAGAATATAGCCTTATTAATCCTTCCTCATTAATTTTTTGATTCACGAGTGTATCAGACAGCTTTTTTCCCTGAAACACGGATTTTTCATAACCTTCTTCCAGAATGTAAGCAGGCATGTTCCAAATGGATTGGTCGGTTGGAATGAGATAACTGGACAGAGTCCCTTCATTAACACATTCCTGAATCTCCTCGATCTTAAGACAACGCCCCAAGGGAATTCCCGCCGACATCGTTCTCGTGAGCTCTACCATAGTTGACGGATAACCCAGCTCCTTGCCAATATCCACACATAATGTACGAATATAAGTACCTTTGGAGCACAGCACACGGAATGAAATTTCGGGATAGCCGTCTTTGCTTGTAAGCTTCTTCAGCTCCAGCTCATGGATGGTCACCTCGCGGCTTTTGCGCTCAACCGTCTTTCCTTGACGAGCCAGCTCATACAGCCTCTTTCCATCCACCTTAACTGCTGAATACATGGGCGGAACCTGAGCAATCTTCCCTACAAATTGTCCCAGGACTTGTTCGACCTCTTCTGGAGTAACCTCAACCAGGTCAGCTCGATCAATAATCTCACCTGTTATATCTTCTGTATCTGTTGCAATACCCAATCGAAGTGTTGCCTCATATTCCTTCGGAAGCTCTTGCAAGTATTCAACTACTCTTGTTGCTCTTCCGAGACACAATGGAAGCACTCCTGTGACCTGAGGGTCTAGTGTACCCGTATGTCCAATCCTCTTCATCTTCAGAATGCCCCGCATCTTCGCTACGACATCGTGTGATGTAAAGCCTGCTGGCTTGTATACAGGAAGCACTCCTTCATATCCGTTCATAATTGCGATTTCACCCGTTCTACTACTTGATTCACCGTTTCTTGCCATGGACCTTCAACTCTAGCTCCTGCTGCGCGAACATGTCCGCCGCCGCCAAAACCTTTGGCCAGAGCAGCCACATCCACCTTACCAGCCGATCTGAAGCTGACTTTAGCAACCTCATCATTGATGACTTTAAAAAGGATGCCGACCTCGACGCCTTGAATATTCCGCGGATAGTTAACGATTCCTTCGAGATCATCATTTAGAGCACCACACTCAGCCATATCTTCAGGAGTGACAACGACCCAGGCAATTTGTCCATCTTCAGAAATAGACAATGTATTAAGAGCTCTTGTCAATACTTTCAGCTGTGGCAATGTAATCTCTTCGAGAAGTCGTTCAGCAAGCATGGGGCCATTTACACCAAGTGCAAGCAGATCAGAAGCCATCTTCATCACCTTTGGACTCGTGCTTGAATATCGGAATCCTCCGGTATCGGTCAATAGACCGGTATATGCCGCTGTCGCCGCTTCCTTATCCCAAGCCACGCCACAAGCTTCCACAAGATCATATAAAATTTCTGCAGTTGCTGCTGCATCATCCTTAATAATGTTCACTTTGCCATAAGCGTTGTTCGTTGGATGATGATCAATATTCAGAATATCGGCTTCATCTGCAAACCAGTGTGTAACTTTACCTACACGCTCATAATCCGCACAGTCAACACATATGACATGTTGAAACTGCTTCGGCGGGGACTGAGTTGAAGCATTAAGTATTTGGTCCGCATTCCACATATACTGCATGCGCTGTGGTATCGGTCCTTCATTAATCATTGTGAATTTCTTCCCCAGACATGAGAGAAGCCAGCCCACCATAACGGTGGAGCTGACTGCATCTCCGTCCGGCTGTACATGCGACACGACCAGGTAGTCATCATGCAAGAGAAGAAATTCTTTTCCTTGCTCAAGCGCCTGTTCATAAGTCTGCATTGCCGTCGCCTCTATTCATTTTCATTTAGAATCCGGTTTATCGATCTCGGTGAGCAGCTTCTCGATGCGGCTTCCGTATGCGATGGATTCATCAATCTTGAATATTAACTCGGGAACATGACGAAGTCTAACCCGTTTGCCCAATTCGCTGCGAAGAAAACCGCTCGCTTTATCCAGAGCCTTCAGGGAATTATTCTTCTGTTCCTCATCACCGAGAACACTCAAATATACTTTGGCTTGGGACAAGTCATTCGTTACTTCGACACCCGTAATCGTTACAAAACCGATACGCGGATCTTTCAGCTCGGATTGAATCAGCAAGCTCAGTTCTTTCTTTACCTGCTCATTAACACGTCCTGTTCTAATTTTAGCCATAGGTGTTCACCTCTCTAGCAAAGGACATTATTTGCGTTCAACTGTTTCCATTACGAACGCTTCAATAACGTCGCCCTCTTTAATATCGTTGAAATTCTCAATGGTAATACCGCACTCATAACCTTGCGCCACTTCTTTAGCATCATCTTTGTAACGTTTCAATGAGTCTAGTTTGCCCTCAAAAATAACGATTCCATCCCGAATGACGCGAGTTTGTGCTGCACGGGAAATTTTACCGGAAGTAACCATACATCCCGCAATGGTTCCCACTTTACTGATCTTAAAGGTATTACGTACTTCGGCATGACCGATGACACTCTCTTTAAATTCAGGGTCCAGCATCCCTTTCATGGCCTGCTCGATCTCTTCAATTACGTTATAAATAACGTTGTACATACGTACATCGACTTTTTCCGATTCAGCCGTAGATTTCGCCTGAACGTCAGGACGAACATTAAATCCGATCACAATGGCATTGGATGCAGCTGCCAGAATGATATCTGACTCGGTGATCGCACCAGCGCCGCTGTGGATAATCTTCACGCGTACACCTTCAACTTCAATCTTCGCTAGAGACCCCTTAAGTGCCTCAACCGAACCTTGAACGTCTCCCTTGATAATCACGTTAAGATCTTTGATCTCTCCGTCCTTGATATGTTTGAACAAGTCGTCCAGTGTTACACGCGTATGAGTACCCAGATCGGATTCACGTTGTGTAATTGCACGCTTGTCAGCAATGGAGCGAGCCTTACGCTCATCCTCAAATACCATAAACGGATCACCCGCAAGAGGTACTTCCTGCAGACCTGTAATTTCAACCGGAGTTGAAGGACCTGCTTCTTTGAGCTTACGGCCTTTATCATTTACCATAGCACGAACACGTCCGAAGCAATTACCTGCTACAAACGCATCTCCGACTTTGAGTGTACCGTGTTGAACAAGCAGACGCATCACTGGTCCGCGGCCTTTATCCAGCTCAGCCTCAATAACTGTACCACGTGCACGCTTGTTCGGGTTCGCCTTATATTCGTTCACTTCTGCCACGAGCAGGATCATTTCGAGCAAGTCTTCAATACCCATTTTTTGCTTCGCCGAAACGTTAACAAAGATGGTATCTCCGCCCCACTCCTCCGGAACGAGCTCATAGTTGGTAAGCTCCTGCTTAACACGATCCGGATCTGCTCCCGGCTTGTCAATCTTGTTGACAGCAACGATAATCGGCAGATTTGCTGCCTTAGCATGGTTAATTGCTTCTACTGTCTGAGGCATGACACCGTCATCAGCTGCAACCACGATAATCGTCATATCCGTTACTTCCGCACCGCGGGCACGCATCGCTGTAAACGCTTCGTGACCCGGAGTATCGAGGAAGGTAATCTTTTTGTTGTTAATCTCTACTTGGTATGCACCAATATGCTGGGTGATGCCGCCTGCCTCGCCAGAAGTTACACTTGTGGAACGAATGGTATCCAGAAGTGTTGTTTTACCATGGTCAACGTGACCCATAATCGTAACAACTGGAGGACGAGCTTTCAAATCGGCTGGATCATCGTTTTCTTCAACCGTCTCGAAGCGATCGTCTTCAACTGGGATCTTCACTTCAACTTCAACACCGAACTCACCTGCAAGAAGCAGAATCGTGTCGATATCCAGCTCCTGATTAATGGTTGCCATTACACCCATCGATATGAGTTTCTTGATGACTTCAGAAGCATCCTTGTGAAGCAGTTTCGCCGATTCACCTACCGTCATGTTACCGCGAACGATAATTTTCTTTGGTGTATTGTCGATCTTCTCACGAGGTGGCTGATTGGATTGGTTTCTTCCACGGTTGTTTTTTCCACCGCGGTTGTTGCCACGGTAGTTGCCTCTGCCGTTGCCATCTTCAAAACGACGTCCGCCGCCACTGCGATTATTATTGTTACTGCTGTTACTGTTGTTACTGTTGTTACGGTTTTGGCCACCGCGGTTGTTGCCGCCCGCTGTGCTGTTGTTGCTTCTGGCTTGGTTACTTCCTTGGCCACTGCCTTGCTGGGAAGAAGGCCTGTTCGCATTTCCGCCTTGTGAAGGACGTCCTGCGTTTCCTCCTTGAGAAGGGCGGCTTGCATTTCCTCCTTGTGAAGGACGGCTTGCATTTCCTCCTTGTGAAGGACGGCTTGCATTTCCTCCTTGTGAAGGACGGTTTCCTTGACCTCCAGCTGATTGGCCTACACTGCCGTTTGATCTGCGGTTATCTTGACCGCTTTGCCGTTGGGATCCACTGTTATTGTTTTGATTTGGTCTATTATTCATACCTACCTGCTTTTCCTGTTGTTTTTTTGGTATTGAGTTACTGTTCTCAGAAGCATTCCGTGTATTCTTAGACTCATTGTTCTTCACTTCGTTTTGCAAATTCTGTGTGGCACCTCCTTGAAAAGACGAATTAGGACGCTCGGTCGCTCCTTGATCTTCATGAACCGCCGATGTCGCAACCGTCTGAGCGGATGAGCTCTGCTCACGTTTAATTGCGGCTCCCGCTTTTATATTGTTAAAAAATTGTTCTACCTTCGCAACGGATCCATTCTCCATTACGCTCATATGATTGTTAACGGGGATATCCAGCTTCTTAAGAATGGTAATAATTTCTTTGCTGCTCATGTTGAGTGATTTTGCATATTCATAAACTCGCAGTTTGCTATCTTGTTTACTCAATATACTCCACCTCCGACATTGTCAAGGCCTGCTTCGCGATCATTTTGACAAATCCCGGATCCGTTACAGCGAGTACAACACGTTCTGGTTTACCCATGGCACTGCCAAGTGTTTCCCGATTGAAGCCGATAAGAAGAGGAACGTTGTACGAATTGCACTTGTCACGGAATTTTTTGAGTGTATTAGCTGATGCATCGGCCGCAACAATAACCATTTTCGCTTCGGAAGACCGGATAGCTTTTAGTACAATTTCATCACCAGAAACTAGTTTGCCTGCTCGCGTCGCAAGACCTACATAGGACAGCGCCTTATTCATCTTCAGCCCTATCCCTTGCGGCCAAAAATTCATCTTCGGCACTGATAAAGTCTTGTGCAAGCTGCTCATAGATCTCAGGCTTCACTTGCGACTTGAGCGCCCGATCGAGTGATCTGTTCTTCTGAGCCAGACGGAAGCAAGCTTCCTTACCGCAAAGATAAGCACCACGACCAGATTTCTTGCCCGTAAGGTCAATCAGCACTTCATCTTCCGGTGTTTTAACAACCCTGATTAACTGTTTCTTCGGCATCATTTCTTGACAAGCCACGCATTTGCGAAGCGGTACTTTGCGTTGTTTCATTCTGTAGACCCCCAATCACTTCAGTACAGCTTAATCGACGGTGATGGAATCCTGATGCATTTCACCAGAAGAGTCTTTTTCTCTGCCAAATTCCTGCTCTGCCTGGCTTTCGCTCTTGATATCAATCTTCCAGCCCGTTAGCTTGGCAGCAAGACGCGCATTCTGACCTTTGATACCAATGGCTAGAGACAGCTGATAGTCCGGAACAATAACTCGAGCCATCTTCTCGTTCTCAAACACCTGAACTTCCAGAACCTTAGATGGGCTCAGTGCGTTAGCAACATATTCCTCAACCGATTCAGAGAATTTCACGATATCAATTTTTTCTCCGCGAAGCTCGTTAACGATCGTCTGAACACGAGTCCCTCTCGGACCTACGCAAGAACCAACCGGATCCACCTCTTCATTACGAGAATGAACGGCGATCTTCGAACGGAAGCCTGCTTCGCGCGCAACGGAACGAATCTCGACTACACCGTCGAAGATTTCAGGCACTTCAAGCTCAAACAGACGCTTCAGCAGCCCAGGGTGTGTGCGAGAAAGCACAATTTGCGGACCTTTTGTCGTGTTCTCAACCTTAGTGATATATGCCTTGATCCGATCCCCGTGAACAAATTTCTCATTCGGCATAAGCTCCGTAAGAGGAAGAACCGCCTCAACCTTGCCGAGGTCAATATAAATGCTGCGCAGATCCTGGCGCTGTACAACACCTGTTACAATGTCCTCTTCTTTATCAACGAAAGCATTATAGATAAGCCCGCGTTCCGCTTCACGAATACGCTGTGTTACAACCTGCTTTGCCGTTTGAGCTGCAATACGGCCGAAATCTCTTGGTGTAACTTCGATCTCAGCTACATCCTCCAGCTGAAAATGCGGGTTAATCTCTCTTGCTGCAGGCAAAGAAATTTCGGTCCGAGGATCCAGCACCTCTTCTACAACCATCTTACGAGCATATACACGGATAACCCCTGAATTCCGGTTCATGTCAACACGAACATTCTGCGCTGTATTAAAATTACGCTTATAGCTCGAAATCAGCGCAGCTTCAATCGCTTCGAACAAAATGTCCTTGCTGATTCCCTTATCCCTTTCTAGTTCATTCATCGCTTCAATAAAATCCATACTCATGAATGTAAATCCCCCTTTCAAACATGTCATCCATAGCGTAAAACGGCGAAGTTCTCTTTATACAGAAACATTAAAGAGAACCTTGCCGTTGTACGCGGGACGAATCTGATCATATAGTGTGTAAATTTAACACTTATAAAACAATGGCCAAACGTGCACTCGCCACTTTTGAATAAGGAACGGCATGCTCTTTTTTTCCTGAGGCAATAACCAATTCGTCGTTTTCAAAAGATAACAATTCGCCTTCAAATTCCTTCAGACCGTCTATCGGCTCATATGTAGTGACGTACACATTCTTTCCTACCGCCTTGGCCACGTCGGCAGACTTCTTCAGGGGGCGTTCAGCACCGGGAGAAGAGACTTCTAGAAAATATGCATCAGGGATCGGATCCTTCTTATCCAGCTCTGCGCTTAAAAATTCACTGATCAATCCGCAATCATCCAGATCGATGCCACCCTCTTTATCCACGTAAACACGCAGGAAGTAATTGCTTCCTTCTTTCACGTATTCTACATCTATGAGCTCAAATTCATGCTCATCCAGAAAAGGCTTGATCATTTCTTCCACGGTAGTTTTAATCTTTGTGCTCAAATAAGGTAACCTCCAAGTCAGGTTCGTTCCGGTTAACCGGCAAATTAAAGTGTATACCAAAGAGTAAAGAGTGGGTTTCCCCACTCTTTAAGCAACGGTTTTATCCTCATGATTACCATAAAAATTATAACATAGTCAGACATTAGTGACAAGTATAGTCACTTGACTCGCTGTCTCTGTATCGGTTAGTCATGATTTCTGACTAGAAGAGTGACAGCTGATTGCTCTCTGGCAGACCACGGAAGCAGCCCATTTGCGTCAGCAGCTCCACCGCTGTCTTACTCGCCTTCGATTTCTGCTGGAAATCTTCAATGGACAAGAACTCCCCGTGTTCACGTGCTGCTGCAATATTGCGAGCTGCATTGTCACCAATACCTGCAAGGGCAGAGAAAGGAGGAATCAGGGAATCCCCCTCAATCGTGAAGCGTGTCGCATCCGATCGATACAGATCAATCGTTTTGAAGCTATATCCTCGTGCTGTCATTTCAAGCGCCATCTCTAGCACCGATAACATCGATTTCTCCTTCGTCGAAGCCTGGAAGCCAAGCTGCTCAATCTCAACGATCTTCCGAGATATTGCTTCATAGCCCTGACATGCCAGCTCAATATCAAAATCCTCAGCACGTACTGAGAAATAGGTTGCGTAATATTCAATAGGATAATACAGCTTGTAGTATGCAGTACGAACTGCTGATATAACATAAGCAGAAGCATGGGCTTTCGGGAACATGTACTGGATTTTCAGACAGGAATCGATGTACCACTGCGGAACCTTACAGTTCTTCATTTCATCAATCCATTCCTGACTGAGTCCTTTACCCTTACGTACACTCTCGGTAATTTTGAAGGCAAGTGCAGCATCCATGCCGTGCTTATAAATCAAGAACAGCATGATATCGTCCCGACAGCCAATTACGGTCTTAATGTTGCAGGTTCCGTTCTTGATCAGCTCCTGTGCATTGCCGAGCCATACGCCAGTCCCGTGGGACAACCCTGATATTTGCAAGAGGTCAGCAAAGGTGCTTGGCTGGGATTCCTGCAGCATCTGTCTAACGAATTTGGTACCCATCTCCGGCACGCCATAAGTGGCAACTGGCGTACGGATCTGCTCGGGGGTTACACCAAGCGCATCCGTTGAGTTGAACATGCTCATGACCTTGGGATCATTCATTGGAATTATAGTTGGATCAACGCCTGTCAAATCCTGAAGCATCCGCATCATCGTCGGATCATCATGTCCCAGAATATCCAGCTTGAGCAAATTATCCTCGAAGGCGTGATAGTCAAAGTGCGTCGTTTTCCATTCCGCACTGGTGTCATCTGCCGGATACTGTACAGGTGTGACATCCTCAACTTCAATATAGTCCGGTACAACGACAATTCCGCCCGGATGCTGTCCGGTGCTCCGCTTCACGCCGGTACATCCTGATGCAAGCCGATTTAGCTCCGCACCTCTCCAGGATTTGTGATGAGCTTCCTCGTATTTCTTCGCAAATCCGAAGGCCGTCTTCTCCGCTACCGTACCAATCGTCCCTGCACGGAATACGTTCTTCTCACCAAACATTACCTTTGTAAAATGGTGAGCCTTGGGCTGGTATTCACCAGAGAAGTTAAGATCAATATCGGGAACCTTGTCACCCTTAAAGCCAAGGAACGTTTCGAAAGGGATACCCTGACCTTCACCCTTGTAAGGTTTACCGCACTCAGGACAATCCTTCAGAGGGAGGTCAAATCCACTCTTCACACTGCCATCAAGGAACCATTCGCTGTGCTTGCATTCCGGATTAACACAAATATAATGCGGAGGCAGTGGATTAACCTCGGATATACCAAGGAATGTAGCTACGACAGAGGAACCTACGGAACCCCGGGAGCCTACCAGATATCCATCCTGGTTCGACTTCTTAACCAGCTTCTCTGAAATAAGATAGTTGGCAGAGAATCCGAATTTGATAATGGGCTCCAGCTCTTTTTCCAGTCGTTTAACGACAACATCCGGTACTTCTTCACCGTAAATAGATTTAGCTGTCTCGTAGCACTTGCTGCGAATCTCTTCTTCAGCTCCCTCAATAATTGGGGTAAAGAGCTCTTTGGGAAAGAGCTGTATCTCTTCAAAGCGGTCGGCCAGCTCACTCGTATTCGTGACGACCACTTCATAAGCTTTGTCCTTGCCAAGGAACTCGAATTCCTCCAGCATTTCGTCTGTTGTACGGAAGTGAGCATCCGGCTTACGCATATCCTTAAGTGGACTAAACCCGGTTATCCCGTGAATCGTAATATCTCTATAAATTTTGTCTCTCGGATCAAGGTAATGCACATTCCCTGTAGCAACGACCGGTTTGCCCAGCTTGTCACCAATCTCAACCACTTTGCGAATCGCAATTTTAATCTCGTCCGGCGTTGCCACCAGTCCCTTGTCAACAAGATGCATATACATCGTAATCGGTTGAATCTCCAAAATGTCATAGAATTGGGCAATCTCCTCAGCTTCTTCAACCGATTTATTGAGTACAGCTTCAAAAAACTCACCCTTCTCGCAGCCGGACATGATTAGCAGTCCATCTCGATGGTCCACCAGCTTCGACTTCGGGATCGTCGCAACCCGCTTGAAATGCTGTGTATGGGACAGACTAACCAGCTTGTACAAATTCTTCTTGCCTGTACCATTAAGTGCATATATCCCACTGTGGAACGGCCTTGCATTGGACAGGTCCATGCCTACGTAATCATTCAGCCGGTCCAGCATTGTGATACCCTTCAGCTGTGAAGCATCATTCAGCAGCCCTGTCAGTATGCCGGCAAGCGCAATCGTATCATCAATCGCCCGGTGATGATTCTCAAGCGAAACCTTATATTTATCCGCCAGTGTATTCAAGCGGTGATTTTTCATCGTTGGATGCAGCAATCTGGCGAGCTCCAGTGTATCCAGTACGGGATTCTCCAATGGTTCCATCCCGATTGTTTTGAGATTGGCTTGAATAAAGCCAATGTCAAATCTCGCGTTGTGCGCCACTAATATCCCGTTTCCCACAAACTTGACGAAGTCCTGCAGCACAGGCTCAAGCTCTGGCGCATCCTTGACCATATCATCGTTAATGTTGGTCAGCTGCTGGATGTTATACGGAATTCGTTCATGAGGATTCACAAAGGTCGCAAATCGATCCACTTCCTTGTCATCCTGCATTTTTACTGCTGCAATTTCAATGATTTTGTTCTGTGTTACCGATAAACCTGTCGTCTCTATATCAAACACAATATATTCGGCTGTTTTTAACTCCAAGGGCTGCGGCTTCATAACAACCTCTACAGCATCATTGACGATATTCGCCTCGAGTCCGTAAATCATTTTGACGCCGTGCTTTTTAGCAGCCTTGGCTGCTTCCGGATATACTTGAACGCCTCCATGATCTGTTACAGCAATCGCTTTGTGTCCCCATTTGGCTGCCGTTTTGACATAAGTATCGATGGAAGTTACCGCGTCCATCGTACTCATCTTCGTATGAAGGTGAAATTCGACTCGCTTCTCTGCTGCGTTATCCTTACGTGTTGGCGGTGCCTGCACCTCGACGAGATCTGAAGGGATCATGGCGAGCTCAGGTACTTGCATAAATCGATCGTATTCAACTCGCCCGCGAACCTTCAGCCATTTTCCATTCGCCAGCAGATTCATAATTTTGACATCTTCTTTGGACTTCGCAAATACTTTCATCTGCATGGAATCCGTAAAGTCGGTCAAGTAGAACATGTAAAGCGTATTACCGTTGCGGAGCTCTTTTTTGTCCAAACCAAATACGGTACCTTGAAGAGTAATCTTCTTCTCTTCATCCTGAACTTCCTGAATAGGCACTGCCGGCTCCTTAATCTCATATCCCATTTGAAGCCTAACATCGCCTTCTTCTTCCTCTATTGGGGCCATCTCGGCTTCAATCATGCTCATCATGTTCTCAATGACAACACGTTCTTCTTCCCGTTTCTTCTGTTCAAACTTCTCCAGCTCTTCTCGGTTACTCTCGCCAACCAGCATCTTCACCTTAAGCGGGAGCTTGAAGTAACGATCATAATACGTGGTTATTGCCTGATCAATCTGCTTCTTGCGGGCAAGCTCCAGCGCCATGCCATCACTCATTGTTAGCGTGAGTAGACCAGACTCAACTTCCTGAGTCGCCCGGTTCATCCATCCATTAACAGAAGGAATTTGCTGATGCACCCATTCCAGGAACAAATTCCAATACTCTCCGACAATATCTGCTTCGGATACAGCAGTACCGTAGTTGAAAGTAAACGAAATCTTGGCTATATGACTCATTTTATCTCGAATATGCAGACAGAATGCTTTAAAGACAGGAGCGGGAACCAGTGTATCCTTCGTAATGGTTATGTGCCATTCACGGTTCATGCGGCTAATTTCCACCTGGTCGATAAAGCCGTCAATAAAATGAGGCTCCACGATGCCCGCCGGCAAATCAACCTGTTTCATCAGCAGCTCAAACCGTTTTCTCTTCTCATCCGTTCCGTTCAATCTTTCTCCCCCCGTTTCAAACCATAGAACATGAAAAGCTCCTGCACGCAAAAATGGGAACCGATCCGCTAAAAGGCACCGTCTCATTTCGGACAGAAGCTTGTCATTCTCTTACACATGTGAATCAATTAATAGTCTTGATTGAAGCAGCCGAAGGTATTATGAAATTGATTCATGTATACTCAAAAAAAATTAATATGCTCTAGCAAATACTACCGTATGTTCTGCTTTCTGTCCACATACCAGACAAGTATGTTTTTCCTCAGCGGGTTCAAACGGAATGTTACGGCTAGTCGCCCCTGTCACTTCTTTGACCTTGTCTTCACAAGCATCCGAACCGCACCAGCCGGCAAGTGAGAAGCCGCGTTTCTCTTCCATCAGTTCCTTCATCTCGTCAAGTGTATCCACGGAGTAGAAGTTGTCCTTCATGAAGTTCTGCGCACGCTCGAACATTTCGTTCTGTACTTGCTCCAGCATAGCCTTGATCTCTTCTACCAAGTCTGCCTGCTGAACTACCTTCTTCTCACCGGAGATTCTGGATACAAGAACACATACTCCGTTCTCCATGTCACGAGGACCGATCTCAAGGCGTACAGGAACACCGCGCATTTCATATTCGTTAAACTTCCACCCAGGACGCACATCACTGCGATCGTCCATTTTAACACGAATACCAGCCTTCTTCAGTTCTGCATACAACTCATCAGCCCGGCCAACGACTTGATCACGTGTCTTTGGAGGTCCAATTGGAATCATGATCACTTGTGTAGGCGCAACCTTTGGAGGCAGTGCCAGTCCACGATCATCACCGTGCACCATAATCATGGCACCAATCAGACGTGTGCTTGTCCCCCATGAAGTGGTATGTGCATACTCTAGTGTATTTTCCCGGTTCAAGTACTGTATTTCAAAAGCTTTGGCAAAATTGGTGCCCATGTAATGGGAAGTTCCCGCTTGAACCGCTCGTCCATCCTTCATCATGGCCTCAATGGAGAATGTGTCCACTGCACCGGCGAATTTTTCGGATCTGGTCTTTTGCCCCTTGATGACCGGAATCGCCAGTACGTTCTCCACGACCTCACGGTACACTTCCAGCATTTGCATCGTTTCCTGACGAGCTTCCTCTTCTGTTTCATGAGCAGTATGACCTTCTTGCCACAAGAACTCACTTGTACGCAAGAAAGGCATCGTACGTTTTTCCCAACGAACCACATTTGCCCACTGATTGATCATAACCGGCAGATCACGATAGGACTGAATCCATTTGGAATACATATGTCCAAAGATCGTTTCAGAGGTAGGACGAATCGCAAGTCTCTCCTCAAGCTTCTCCCCTCCTGCCTCAGTTACCCATGGCAGTTCAGGATTAAAGCCTTCAACATGCTCCTTCTCCTTCTGGAAGAAGCTCTCCGGGATAAACATCGGGAAGTATGCATTACGATGACCTGTTTCTTTGAAACGACGGTCCATTTCTTCCTGAATATGCTCCCAGATTTCATAGCCATCCGGTTTGAATACGATACATCCCCGAACTGGAGAGTAATCCATCAGATCCGCTTTCTTAATGGTGTCTATATACCAGCGAGAGAAATCCTCAGACTGGGGTGTAATTTCAGTGACAAACTGTTTATCGTTCGACATAAGACTCGTTTCCGTCCTCCCATAGTTCTCACATCATTAATGATCCATTCGGTCATTATGATATGCGAACAACAATTATCCATTAATCAATCTTAAAATATCGTTATAGGTTACAGCAATCATCAACAAGAACAGCATCGCAAACCCAATGAAGTGCACCATGCCTTCACGATTCGGATCAATCGGTTTGCCGCGAAGCCCTTCAATCCCCAAGAAGATAAGTCGGCTTCCATCCAATGCTGGAATCGGCAATAGATTGAATATCCCTAAATACAGGCTAAGGATTGCCGTCCATTGTGTCAACTGTAAAATGCCCTGCTTCGCAATTTGACCCGTCACTTCAAATGTGCGAACCGGTCCTCCCAGATCATCGATATTGAACTGAGCAATCAGCATCCGGAAGCCTTCAAATATGCTTTTTGTAGTTGTAACCATATGATCACCGGCCACAGCAAAGGACTGGAAGAATCCGACATCCTCTGTTTGCAATTCAGGTGTGATTCCGACTTTCCCACCTTCCTGGCCTTCCATTGGTCTAGGCGTAATACTTAGATTGAATACCTCTTCTCCCCTACGCACAGTCCAATCCATGGGTTTATCCATTGATTCAGCAATCATGGCCACCATTTTATTGTAATCTCCACCAATGGCTTCGCCATTAATAGTTTCAATAATATCGCCTTTGCGAAGGTCTGCTTCTGCAGCAGGCATTCCTTCACTGATATTGCCGATCTTCACATAGGTTGGGTTCTCAGCAGGGACGCCGGCTATCATGGCATGAATCGCAAACAGGACGAAGGCCAGCAGGAAATTCATAAACGGTCCGGCAAAAATGGCCAGTGCTCTTTGACCGACCGTCTTGCTGTTAAACTGGCGATCCTTAGGAGCAATCTGTGTCTCCTGTCCTCTTGCAATGAGCATTGCCTGTGGATGGACAGGGAATTGCTGCTTCTCTCCATCAACGTCCATCTCAATCATAAGTCTGCGCTCCAGATCAATCGTGAGGATCTCTCCACGCACCACATTTTTGCGGTTATCCAGCTGATCAAGGTATATCGATTTCACCAGTCCGTCTGCTGCTTTAATCGCAATCGTCTGACCTGGCTGAATCTCAATGAGTTCCGGATCTTCACCCGCCATCCGTGCATATCCTCCAAACGGAAGCAAACGCAGAGTGAACACCGTCTCCTGGTGCTTATAAGAAAACAGCTTTGGACCAAAACCGATCGCAAATTCTCTGACGAGAATTCCTGCACGCTTGGCAAAATAGTAATGGCCCCATTCATGCACCGTCACAATGACGAAAAACATGAGTACTGTTAGTACTACGATTTGCAAGGTTTCCAAATTACTTCCATCCTCCTTTTACTTAAGAAGAGCTAGTCATGTCCTACTTACATTATCATTATTCAGACAGGGGATACAAGAGAATCAAATCTTTTGAGCAGCATCTCCTTATTGAACCTAGTAAGCAGGATGAAACCTTGTTTACATTTGTCCTGCTAGCGTCCTTACATATTGATCCACTCTGTCAATTTCAGAAAGATCAGGATTTAGTTCATTGCTGTGAGCTTCAATTACCCGTTCAATGATCTCCTCGATCTTGAGGAAGGAAATTTCACCTTTCAAGAACCGCGCAACAGCTACTTCGTTAGCTGCATTAAACGCCGTTGTTGCGGTACCTCCCATTTTGCCGCATTCAAATGCAAGCCGCAGGCAAGGGAATCGTTCCATATCCATCTCTTTAAAATGCAAAGATCCAATCTCAGTGAGCGACAAAGATTTTGCAGGTGAAGGCAGCCTTTTCGGATAAGTTAATGCATATTGAATCGGCACCCGCATATCAGGATTTCCCATCTGCGCAATCATGCTCGTATCCTGAAACTCGACAAAGGAATGAATAATACTCTCTGGATGCAGCAAAACGTTGATTTGCTCGTAAGGCAGACCGAACAGCCATCTGGCTTCAATGACTTCAAGTCCTTTATTCACCATTGTCGCTGAATCAATCGTAATCTTGGAACCCATGGACCAGTTTGGATGCTTCAGTGCATCCTCCACCGTCACATGCTGAAGCTGATCTCGGCTTAAATTTCTAAACGATCCGCCTGAGGCAGTTAACGTTATATTCTTCACTTCACGAATCTCTTCGCCGTTCAGGCATTGAAATATGGCAGAATGTTCGCTGTCCACAGGTATAATTTGAACGTCTTTGTCTTTGGCTAGTGATGTAACCAAATGTCCTGCTGTCACAAGGGTCTCCTTGTTCGCAAGTCCGATTTGCTTCTGTTCCTTGATAGCCGCCAAGGTAGATTTGAGACCCACACTACCCATGACCGCTGTAATTACCATCTCTGCATCCGTTCCGGCAGCCACTTCAATTAATCCTTCTTCGCCGAAATACACTTCTGTACCCGCAGGAACATTTGATTTGACGATATCGACATCATCCATACGACCTACAGATACTTTCTTAGGGCGATAAACGTTCGCCTGCTCTATCAGCAGCTCCACATTCGATCCAGCAGATAAGCCTTCCACTTGAAATTTATCCGGATGCATTGATATGACATCCAATGTCTGAGTTCCAATGGAGCCTGTCGAACCAAGAACTGATATTTTCTTCATATGGTACACCTCATGTCATTCTTTGATCGCACAATTGTGGTTATACATTATCTCTGCTAGTAAGGTATCAGTGCGAGCATATGTACAAACGGAAATACAAATATCCAGCTGTCACAGCGATCAAGGATACCGCCATGCCCAGGCAGCAGACTGCCTGAATCCTTAATTCCATACACACGTTTGTATGCAGACTGAACCAAATCACCCATTTGTCCAATGATCGCAGATGACAGTCCGATCAGCACTGCGTTTCCAACACCAACGATTCCATCTGACAATAGAGCAAAAGCTATCGAAACGATAACTGCGATTACGATGCCGCCGATGGCCCCTTCAACCGTTTTGTTCGGGCTGATCACAGGCCAGAGCTTATGTTTACCGATACTCTTGCCTACGAAATAAGCACCGGCATCACTGCCCCATATGCTGACTAAAATCATAAAAGTCCAGAACAAACCGTCCTGTAACTGACGAGTTGCTGCAATATAATAAAAACCGATCCCAACATATACGACACCAATAAACATCAGTGCCGCTGTTTGAACGGTCAGTTTGTTCTTGGTCGTTACTGTAGCAGAGAGGAACAGCAGCATTAAGAGCCATACGATCTGAATAAGCGACATTGATATATCTAAGCTTGCAAGTATTGATGGAAATACGAGTATCAGAACACCTATATAGCCTATAAATGCAGTTCCCCCAAATGTCGAGACCCCAATCATACGAATAAATTCGTATAAACCGATCAGAGACATCATGAGGATCAGAACGTTATACCAAGTTCCTCCCAATATTGCAAATCCCAGAAAAAATACTCCGGCAACAATTCCCGTTATGACTCGCTCTTTCAACTTGGTCCATCCTCCATTACTTCAAACCGCCATATCTTCTCGTTCTTTGCTGATATTCAGCTACAGCCTCATACAAATGCTGCTTCTCGAATTCAGGCCAATAAATGTCAGTAAACCACATTTCACTATAAGCAAGCTGCCACAGCATGAAATTACTCAAACGAAGCTCACCACTTGTGCGTATAAGCAAATCAGGATCAGGCATGCTGCTTGATAACAAATGTTCCCCGATGAGCTCAGACGTAATCTCACTTGCTTGAAGTTCCCCGGCTTCAATTTTATGACCGAGTGATCTCACCGCTTCCGTGATTTCCTTGCGGCTACCATAATTCAGAGCAAAATTCAGTACCATTCCGGTATTGTGTTTGGTCTTCTCGATCGCCTCTTTAACCGCCTTGATTGTATGTTCCGGAAGCTGCTCTTCATGCCCCATCATTTCGACGCGCACATTTTTTTCAATGAGTTCATCCAGTTCCTGTGATAAAAAATCAACGGGCAGTCTCATCAAAAAATCAACTTCGTCTCTTGGTCTGGTCCAATTTTCGGTGGAAAAGGCATACATGGTCAAATATTCCACACCTAAATCATTTGCAGCTATCGTAGCACGTTTAACAGCCTTCATGCCACTCTGATGACCCATAATACGGGGCAAGCCCTGCCGTTTAGCCCATCTTCCGTTACCATCCATAATAATCGCAACATGCTTCGGGATGTTATCCTTGGACAACTGTGGCAGCTCTTTCTTGTCATCACCGTTTAACCATGACCGAAAGCGTTTCATCATTCGACTTCCTCCAAAATTCCCATGAAGTTTCTTTTCACTCTTGTGAAAAGAGCAAACCCCACCGAAGGCGGAGGGGCCGTATGCTATGCTTAATTATACTTCCATAATTTCTTTTTCTTTTGCAGCAAGAACTTTATCCACTTCTGCAACGAACTTGTCTGTTGCTTTTTGAATATCCTCTTGATGTCTGCGAGACTCGTCTTCCGAAATATCGGTTTTTTCGAGTTTCTTAATATCATCATTCGCATCGCGGCGAATATTACGAATCGCAACCTTGGCTTCTTCACCGAATTTCTTCGTGAATTTAACCAGCTCTGTTCTGCGCTCTTCTGTAAGCGGAGGAATTGACAAACGAATCATCGCTCCGTCATTCGCTGGTGTCAGTCCCAAGTCAGATTTCATGATCGCACGCTCGATATCAGCGAGAGAGGACTTATCCCAAGGCTGAATCATCAGCGTACGGGAATCCGGTGTATTAATATTCGCAAGCTGGTTCAAAGGCGTCATAGCACCGTAGTATTCAACTTGAATACGATCAAGTAGAGCAGGTGTTGCACGACCTGCACGAAGTGTTGAAAGATCCCGTTTCAGTGCTTGAATCGCTTTGTCCATGCGTTCTTCAGCATTCTTCTTAATTGATTGTGGCATTAGTCTACACTCCCTTTAACGATGGTTCCAATTTTTTCGCCCAGCAGAACACGTTTGATATTCCCTTGTTCAGTAATAGCGAATACAATGAGTGGAATGTTGTTATCCATACAGAGTGAGGAAGCAGTGGAGTCCATAACTCCCAGGTTCTTGTTCAATACATCAAGATATGTTAATTGCTCATATTTCACAGCTGTGCTGTCTTTAAATGGATCTGCGGAATAAACTCCATCCACTTTATTTTTGGCCATCAGGATCACTTCAGCTTCAATCTCTGCCGCGCGAAGCGCTGCTGTCGTATCTGTGGAGAAGAATGGGTTACCTGTTCCTGCCGCAAAGATGACGACGCGTCCTTTTTCAAGATGACGAATCGCTCTACGGCGAATATAAGGCTCTGCAATTTGCTGCATCGCAATTGAAGTTTGCACACGAGTCGGCACTTCAATCTGCTCAAGTGCATCTTGCAGCGCCAAGGAGTTCATCACCGTGGCGAGCATACCCATGTAATCTGCAGTAGCCCGATCGATTCCGTTCTCGCTGCCTGCGATGCCGCGCCAGATGTTACCTCCACCGCATACGATTGCAACTTCCACACCCAGTTCCACAACTTCTTTGACCTGCGTAGCAATTGATGAGATTGTTTCCGCATCGATGCCATATCCATTTTGTCCTGCCAGCGATTCGCCGCTGACCTTAAGTACTACCCTTTTAAATACAGGCTGTTTCAAATGTTCACCCTCCACTTCAAAATGACGCTTCCCCACGTCAAATAAGCACTTGTAAACCTCATATTAGTTAAAAAGAAAGGAACACGGATTGTGTTCCACTCTTAGTTAAAGAAAACTTTCTGAGCCGAATCTCGGACTATCCAGTTCTTCTTTCAATATAAAGGTGTCTTGTAAAATCTCTTGAAGCTAATCTAATTATATCTTCAGAAGACATGGGCAAGTACGATTTCTGTTCATAAATGTTTCAATAATTAGTTTTTCACTTGTGCCATAACTTCTTCTACGAAGTTATCTTGTTTTTTCTCAAGACCTTCACCCAGTTCGTAACGAACAAAGCGACGGATGGAAATATTTTCACCGATTGTGCTGATTTTTTCGTTCAGCAATTGTTGAATTGTCAGATCAGGATTCTTAACGAAGGATTGCTCAAGCAAGCAGAACTCTTCATAGTATTTGCCGATACGGCCTTCAACCATTTTTTCAACGATTTTTTCTGGCTTACCTTCGTTCAGAGCTTGAGCTTTCAAAATTTCTTTTTCTTTCTCAAGTTCTTCCTGAGGAACTTCTTCACGAGTTACATAACGCGGGCTGGAAGCAGCGATGTGCATAGCGATGTCGCGTGCAAACTCTTTGAATTGATCAGTCATAGCTACGAAGTCTGTTTCGCAGTTAACTTCAACCAATACGCCGATACGTCCGCCAGCGTGGATGTAAGATTGAACCACACCTTCTGTTGCTACACGGCCAGCTTTGTTTGCTGCTGCAGCCAGACCTTTTTCACGAAGAATTTCAGTTGCTTTTGTTACATCATTGTTCGCTTCTTCCAGTGCTTTTTTGCAATCCAGCATACCAGCGCCAGTTTTTTCGCGAAGTTCTTTAACCAATTTCGCATCTACTGCCATTTGTTTTCCCTCCAGAGGATAATTTTGCGTATGACCCTAAAAAAAGGGCAGTGAAAGGTTATCCACCTACCAACCACCCTTTTCATTTAATTCATATACATGAGACCCTTACAAAGTCATGCTTAAGCGGATGTTTCTTCGCCTTGATGAGCTTCGATAACAGCATCAGCCATTTTACCAGTAAGCAATTTAACCGCGCGAATCGCGTCATCGTTACCAGGAATGACATAATCGATTTCGTCCGGATCGCAGTTTGTATCAACGATACCTACGATTGGGATACCCAATTTGCGAGCTTCCGCAACAGCGATACGCTCTTTACGTGGGTCGATTACGAACAGGGCGCTAGGAAGACCCTTCATGTTCTTGATACCGCCGAGGAATTTCTCGAGACGGTCTTTCTCTTTGCGGAGAATGATAACTTCTTTCTTAGGCAGCACTTGGAATGTGCCATCCTCTTCCCAAGTTTCCAGCTGCTTCAAACGATCGATACGTTTTTGAATAGTTTGGAAGTTAGTCAGAGTACCACCAAGCCAGCGTTGGTTAATGTAGAATTGACCCGCGCGCTCTGCTTCTTCTTTTACGGAATCTTGAGCTTGTTTCTTAGTACCTACGAAAAGAATTGTTCCATTCTCTCCTGCGATACTCTTAACAAAGTTGTAAGCTTCCTCAACCTTTTTCACTGTCTTTTGCAAGTCAATGATGTAAATACCGTTTCTTTCAGTGAAGATATAACGATCCATCTTTGGATTCCAACGGCGAGTTTGGTGACCGAAGTGAACCCCAGCTTCGAGAAGCTGTTTCATGGAGATAACTGCCATCTCCACACACCTCCTAATTATTGGTTTTTGTGTCCTCCGCCGGCATCATTTCCCGTCAAGACTTACCATAAGGCAAGCACCCTCGACAGAATTAGCACAGCGTGTGTTTTAACACCGTCAATTAATATATCACAACTGCATCCTCGATGCAACAAAGTTGGCATGAATCTCATTTATTTTCACAATACCTTCAAAAATCTCGTCTCTGTTCAGGGACCTGATATAAGTTTTGATATTATAGAATCTATTGATTCTCCCTCAGTGAACTCAAAGGTGCCTACCTGAATCTTCCTGTTGATTCCTTGATTTATCGCCTCTTCAACGAATGCGTCCCGATCCTCTATTACGCGAAGAGATAACAGATTATCTGCTACATCATTTAAGGTAGCCCCGTTTATTACACGATAAGAAACCGTACCCGGTACTGGCTCGCCGGCCGGATTGGGAGAATTGGTATTCTCCGGTGCTTCCGGCTGATCCGGCTGTTCAGGCACACTTACAGCAGGTCCGCCGCTGCTCGACGCATTGCCGGAGTTAGTGCCGGATAATGTGCTGTTATCCTGCGCCTGCTCCCCCGCCCTAGCCTCGGTCCATTCCTCTTCTGTCATGACCTCAGCAGATGCATCATATACCTTGAGCTCCAATTCTTCCGCTGCCTCTTGAAGCTCTTCTCTCGATAGTGTACTGAGATCCTGAGTCGGCTGTCCTCCAGCTTGTCCTTGTCCGATCAAAGCCAGTTGTAGAATCAAAGCGCCTGCTGCAATTCCGGTTCCAAGTCCAATAAGAAAGGACCGATTTTTGATCATCGACTCTCCTCCTTATTCCCTAGCTGCAATATAACCTGGACCTCTCCTTTAGGCATGTTCAACTTGCTGGAGATATAATCTACAGACTTCCCTTCCAAGTAGAGCCTGAACAACTCTGGAAATCGTGACTGAATTGAATTTGTTTCTGAAGAGGTTTCCTTGTTCTGTATGATCGGATCTTCTACCGCAGCAGCAAGCTCTCTCTCTTGAATAGATGCTGGTGCCGTCACTGTTTCCTTATGAGCTGACTGTGCCGCTAGATGGGACTGAAGTGAACTGAGCTGCTGGCTCAAATCAAGAATTTCCTGTTCTCTGCGTTTGTCTGTCTCTGACCATTCCTGCTGATAGAGCTTGAGCCTGTGAATAACCTTCTCATTCTCAAGTTCAATTTCTGCCAGGTATCGATCCAGTGTAGACTCTACGTCCTTTACAGCCTTTTGTCCTGAATCCGTCCTTGATTTGGGCACAAACCAAGCGAATACAATGACACATAGGCCAAGCAAGACGATAGTACTCCATGGTTGCATGAGCCTGTTCTCCTTTATTTACGTGCACGTGCGTTCTGATTATATTAAGAATTATTGCTATTCAGAAGCTTTGACATTTTCTTATGAGACTACAAACTTACATCAAAATTTTTCCCCTTAAATGGATGCTCCGCGGGCACTGTTGCTGTTTCATCAGCTTGCTCATTACTCTGATTCAACTGACCCACCATTGTGTGTGAAGAATTGCGCTGATCCTTGATACTTGCCTGCTCTGACTCGTTCGTTTTTGGACTTTGCTTGGCTTTCTTCTTGATCTGTTTGGACTGATTATCCGCGAGCAGCGACTGCTCTGATGATCTTCTGTGGTCGTATTCGCTTTGATAACGTCCCGCCTCACTCGTGCGCGGAATAGCAATCTGAAGTTCAACCGCTTTTAGACTCATCTGAAAAGTCACTCCTTTGGCTGTAATAAAGTTTACATTCCTTTTAAGGGTAGCATTGATATATCGCCATTATGATAAAAAAACGATATTCTTGTCGCTGAATCTTTAACAAATCTAGTGTATCTGCCGATAACTATTTTAGAACCGCCGTAGATGGTCTTCATGACATCTACACTGGCATTGGATGTGTCCTCGAGCATTTTCTCAATTTCAAGAATCCGTTCCTTAACTTCAGCAAGTTCTCGCATACTTGACTGATGGGTGACCTGAAGCTTCATTCTCATACTTATTTTATCAGGGGCCAGCTGCCCGGATGCAGCCATTTGATCCAGCAAATGTAATGCCTTTGCCGTCTTGTCGATGCTTTCAGTTTGGGCTTTGAGCTCTGTCCTCAGCTGTGCAAGCTCATTGCGCAGCTCTGGAACGACACCCACTTCAATCGTTGTCAGGGTTGACATCGTATTCCCAATTGTCCGTGCTATGACTTTTTCACCAGCCTGAATGACACCGCCAACAATGAGGCCTTTGGTACCTTCACATATGCATTGCTTGCCTGCCCTAATATTAGAATGCATGATGCTCTGAGTTACATATACACTCCCTCCGGCCTCTACATTGGCATCTTGAATAAACGAGCTCTTAACATCGACGCCTGCTTGAATAAGCCCCTTATTATACCCAATGATTCCGCTTGTAACTTGTATAGAACCTCCAGCATAGAGCTCGGCACCTTCGACCCCGCCAACTACACGGATATCTCCTGCAGCTCTAACTTTAAAGCCCGTCAAAACGTTCCCTCTGATTACGACCGTCCCTACAAAATCGATATTTCCGGTATTATAATCAATGTCTCCGTTCACCTCGTACACAGGGAATACATTGATCCGATCCTTTTCCGTAGGAGTTACAAGACCATCTAGTGCGGCATACATCGCATCGCCTTCAGCATTAACGACCACATTCTTGCCTGGCTTAAATCTGGCTTCCTTGCCTGGACGGTAGGGTATCGTTTCACCTTTGACACTCTTCCCAGGTATGCCTGGCTCAGGCGGGATCCGCCTGGCAATAACCTGCCCTTTTTTCACGTTGCTGAGCTGAGTAATTTCTTTGTAGTCTACTCTCCCGCCCTCTGTTTCGAGCGGCTTGCGCTCTCCGGTTTCAATCAAGTTCGTAATTAATTCAATGACTCCATCGGTCCCTGGGACCGGATCTTCACCAGAAGCAACCGTCGGCTTTAATCCATAATATGCTGATGGACGATTCGCGATATCTTGTAGAACATCCTCGTGAATTCCGTATACGATTCCTTGCTGAGCAAGATATGCTTTTAATTCCCCAGCTGTAATTTCAAATTCTTCTTGTCTAATCATATCAAGTACTGCGCTGCTGTGATCTGCTGAAAACAGTACCTTGATGTACTGCGCTGGGTCTAATTTCTGCGTCATCTGCAACCTTCCTTCTTTCTCCATAGACAGCTTATTTTAAAATTACTCTAATTCTAATGCCTGTTCATTAAGAGTTCACGCTGTTTTTCAAGAGTACCTCTCAGCCTCAGAATTGCCTTGGAGTGAAGCTGGGAAATACGTGATGGTGACAATGACATGACTTCTGCAATTTCACTCAAGGATAAATCCTCATAATATAGTAGGGATACAACGATTCTTTCTTTTTCCGTCAGCTTATCGATTCCCTGCATCAAAGCCTGCTTCAAATGAATATCTCTTACGGTCTGCTCAGGCGCATATGCTTTCTCATCGATTAATAGAGACATACGCGTCTCGGCATCCTCTTCACGCAGCGGATCTTCAAGTGAATAAAGCGACATTACTGCCACTTCCTGCAGCATATTCCTGAAATCTCCTGCAGAAACGTCGAGATACTGGCCCATTTCTTCATCAGTTACACTTCTTGAATATCTCTGTTCAAGATGCTGATAGGCCTCCTCAATTTTCTTCGCCTTCTCTCTAACAGATCTAGGCACCCAGTCACCTTGGCGCAAGCCATCGAGAATTGCACCTCGCACTCTCCATGAGGCATAGGTTTCGAATTGAAGTCCGCGCTTATAGTCAAATTTATCTAGTGCATCCATCAGTCCTAGAGCACCATTGCTCTCCAAATCATCTTTTGATACATTCTTGGGCAATCCGACGGCAAGTCGACTTGAGACATACTGAACGATATGAAGATGTTTTTCAATCAGCTGGTTCCTTGCATCCAGGTCCCCTTGTTCCTTCCATCTTTCCCACAGGTCCATATCTGCCAAATGGGACGAATTTCGGCCTGTCATATCGCTTCACCCCCTTAATTGTCTGACAAGTGTCGAACGGCTTTTGCCAATTCTTCAGCATCTTTTGTCCGAACAAGCTTCGGAGGATTAAGTGGTTCAAATCCCGTTTTAGCTGCTGATTTTTTCGGTTCATTGACACTTTCTTCTTGCGGTGAATACTTTAATAGATTCCTTAGCTCCTCATCGTCATCAGGAGCCGTTATATCCAGCTGGGTTCCCTTATGTTCCTTTTCTTCATTCTGCTTGCTATGATCTCCAGCACTTTGCGAAGGTGCCAGAACGTATCCCAGCACCCATCTGCAAATAAAAGCAATGACAAACCAGATTACAAAGGCCGTTCCCGCACGATATAAACTGGTAGATAACAAATTACTGCTGTATGAAACAAAAAATGTATACACAAGTCCAATAAGACCAAACACAAAATTTATGCGAATCGTACCAAACAACGTTGTCATAACTCCTTCACACCCATCTGAACGCTTCGAATAGTCAGCACCCCTGTATCCCGATCCAGATCAATGGTTCTGCCATGGTGTCCACCACAATCTTCTGCGATCAGAGGAATTTCTGCTATATTCAAAGCTTCTTTACACGCTTCCGTATTTCGAGGGCCAATACGTAACGTATCCCCAGATCCGGCAAATTGAAACATCTGTGATCCGCCTGCCATCTTCGCAACAATATGCTGATGAGATGCTCCTTGCGCCTTCATTCTATCTAACAATAGTACGATTGCGGTATCAGCATACTTTGCCCTATTCAAATCAATGCTTTCTCTTGCAATAGAAGAGGAGGGGAGCATAACATGCGCCATGCCGCAAATTCTGCTCACAGGATCGTGCAATGTGACACCGACACAGGATCCAAGCCCAGTCGTTCTAATAACTCCTGGCTCAACTAGAATGTTTAAATCCGCCATTCCTACCTTAATCAGCTTCTTTTGCTCAATCATCAGCCATGTACTCCAAGGGCTTCAAATATAGCGGCAAAGGATTCGGGATCAGGTATAAGGAAAAATTGTCCTTGCACCCGATTTGATCCCTCCAAAAAATTCGTATCTATTAGTAAGGCTTCGTTTCCCATATGACTCATATGAAGCAGCCCGTAACTTAGTATTGCACCTGCCATATCAACGGCAAAGCCGGGTACGGTAGGCAGCATGGCTAGTTGAGTAAAGTCTGCCAGTGAAGACAGGTAGGATCCGGCAAGTATATTTCCAATCTCGGACAGGATGGATCGTTCCATATCCGAGAATTCAAGCACCTCATTTGTCACGGATCGACTAAAGTGATGCAACAGCTGTTTTGCTGCCTCCGGCGTCATCATAAAAAACAAATTCCCCGGTGCATCACCTTCCACTCTAAAGTAGACAGCAGTAACGATACTCTCGTCACCACCAACGCTTTCTGCAATCGACTCGAACGGTACACGCTGAACAGTTGGAACTCCCATATCGATTGGCCTGTTCAGCAGTGTCGATAATGCAGTAGCCGCATGGCCTGCACCTATATTGCCTATTTCTTTCAGAACATCCATTTCAATATCATGAAATTGATCAAAAGAGCGTGTCATTATCCTTCTATACCTTCAAGCATGATAATTTCGCTCTTATTCAGCACTTCCACCAGATTGAGCATGATGAGCAAGCGATCTTCACCCAGCTTTGCAACACCTCTCAAGTACTTGGCTTTTATGCCACCAATAACCTCTGGTGGATTCTCGATATCTCCTGAATGGATGTCTAATACATCATTTGCCGAGTCGACAATAAATCCAACTTGCATGTCTTGTACAGTGACCATAATAATTCGAGTATGATCGGTGTATTCCGTCTCCGGGAGAGAAAAGCGTCCACGCAAATCAATAACTGGAATAACAATGCCACGAAGATTAACTACGCCTTTTACAAATGAATAGGTTTTGGGAACTCTCGTAATCGGCATCATTCTCTCAATCGTCTGAACCTGATCGACCTCAATGCCATACTCTTCTTCACCCAATTTAAATACGATTACTTTAATATCTTCTGCCATGACCTAATACCTCCTTAAGAAATGAACAACCTCGGATGCGGGAATCCAGCACCGCCGAATCTATCTATTATGAAACATGAAAATACTAATCTTCTATTTAATGAAGCCATTTGGATCAATAATGAGAGCCACCTGGCCGTCCCCAAGAATCGTTGCTCCTGAGATGCCTTGTATGGCAGGTAAGTATTTACCTAAAGTCTTGATTACAATTTCGTTCTGTCCGATAAAATCATCTACCGCAAGTGCAGCAAGCTGTTCACCCTTACGAATGACTACAATTTCAACTTCGTCCTCTTCGTCATCGGTATATCCGCTGACATTAAACACTTTCGACAGCGAAACATAAGGAATCATAGAGTCTCTGAAGCTGATCATTTTTGAACCGTGTACATAACGGACTTTTTCTTTCTTGATAATTGCCGTTTCCACGATGGAGGATAACGGAATTGCATACTTTTCTTCCCCAAGTCTAATCAACATCGCTGCAATAATGGATAGCGTAAGTGGCAGCTGAACCGAGAAATTCGTTCCATGTCCCGGCGTGGAGTGGATCGATACATTTCCGCCGAGCGAAGTTATTTTTGCCTTAACGACATCAAGTCCTACACCTCTTCCGGAAATATCCGATATCGTCTCGGCTGTACTAAATCCAGGAGCGAACAACAGCTGATACACCTGCTCGTCTGTCATCAATTCTCCTTCAGCTTCTGTGACTACACCGCGGGATACAGCCGTCTTAAGCAGCTTGTCGCGGTATATTCCAGCTCCATCATCTTCGATTTCAATGAATACATGATTGCCGCTATGGAAGGCTCTTAATTGAATTGTTCCTGTTTCAGGCTTACCTGCCTCTATTCGCTTGGAGATGGACTCAACACCATGATCCACAGCGTTTCGAAGCAAGTGGACAAGCGGATCGCCAATTTCGTCAATGACCGTGCGGTCAAGTTCCGTTTCGGCACCGGTGATAACCAAATCCACCTTTTTATCCAGCGACTTTGCCAGATCCCTTACCATTCTTGGGAAACGGTTAAAGACGGTGTCTACCGGAACCATCCTGAGCTTCAGAACAATATTTTGCAGATCTGAGCTCACTCTGCTCATATGAGAAACCGTTTCTATTAGATCAGAATGATCCAGCTCACTTGCCAGCTGCTCTAGTCTAGATCTGTCAATCAGCAGCTCACTGAACAAATTCATCAGTACATCAAGCCGTTCAATATCCACTCTAATCGTTCGGTTTCCAACTGCGGCGCCGGCTGGCTTCGCACTACTCTTGTCTGCTGCCGGCTTGATCGGTTTAGCAGTTCCTTTATCATTCTTATTAACTTCTGCTTTCTTCTCTTCTATCAGGGGCATCTCTACAGAAGCAGCCGCTTCGTTGCTGGCGATATGTCCCAGCATTTCTAAGGTTAATGGTACGACTTCTACCTTCTCAATCTCGGAAATGTTCAGAATCGCCTGCTGCAGCTCTTCCGGTTGCATTTGAGTTATGTAGTATAGTGAAAAATCGTAATCGAATTGGTCCTGCTCAATTTCTTGTACTGAAGGCTCTGTCTTAATAACCTCACCGGAACGCTCAAGCAAATCAAATACCATGTAAGCTCTAACAGATTTAAGCTGGCTTGACTTACTGATGGTGACGTGTACAAACACTGCGCCCTGCCCATCAGTAATGGACTGCGTTAATACGGATGCTTGAAATTCATCAAGTGATAACGCTGTTGAACTAGAAGATGTATCTGCTGCGCTTATCTCTGATGCAGCATCAGCAACACTCGCTTCTCCATTCTCGATCGCCTGTAGCTTAGCTACAATGGCAGACACGTCAGCCTTGCCCTCTCCGCCTGCCATAATGTCCTGTACCATGGACTCGAGTGCATCCAAGCTCTGAAATAGAACATCAAATATAGGCTCCTGCATGGTCAATTTCTCATTGCGGACCAAATCCAGCACATTCTCCATCTTATGAGTCAATGAGGCAAGATCCTCAAATCCCATAGTAGCAGCCATTCCTTTAAGTGTATGAGCCGATCGGAATATAACCTGAACAATGCTGATGTCCTCCGGATTATTTTCCAATTCGAGCATCTTCTCGTTCAATGATTGGAGATGATCATTAGACTCATCAATGAACATGGATAAATATTGATTCATATCCACTTTGTATTACCTCCTTTATCGAATTAACCGTTTCTAGTGACCGCTTTAACCAGTCTTTCGGCCAGCTCCTCCAGCGGGAGCAGCTGGTTTACACATCCGAGCTCCGCTGCAGCACGCGGCATCCCATATACGACGCAGGTCTCCTCATTCTCGGCAAATGTAGAAGTAACTCCAGCTTCGAAGAGACGCTTCATCATTCTTGCTCCATCGCTGCCCATCCCCGTCAAGATGGCTATATGTCTTTCCAGAGCATCAAACGGGAGTAATGATTCAAATAGGGTATCGACTGAGGGCCTGTGTCCATTCACCGGGTCCTCACTGCCGAGCTCAATCTCATAATCCGAATTAACATTCTCCCTTACTCTCATGTGATAGCCGCCAGGAGCGATATAAGCAGTTCCCGCCTTCAAGATCATTCCATGAGCTGCTTCAACCACATGAATCTCACTGAAGGAATCAAGCCGAGCAGCCAGCGATCTGGTAAAATCCGGCGGCATGTGCTGGACGATCACAATCGGAGCCTCAAAATCCCCGGGGAAATGAGACAGCAGCGTCTTAAGTGCACGCGGGCCCCCTGTCGAGCATCCGATGGCAACCAATTTGCTGAAAGAACCAGAAGGTTTTGACGATGAATCGGCCTTCTTAGGCTTCTTGGTCTTGGCTGCTTTCACTTGAGCCAAGGATTCCTGCTCTGTTTTAATCACATCGGAAGACAGTTTGGCAGGCTCCTTATCCGCTCTGCTCGATTTCGATCTTGTTTTTTTCTCAGTTTCTTTTTTGGCTGTTTCTAATTCTTGGGCCAGCCTCTGGGTAATGGACTTGATGTCATCCAACTTGCTCTTCGCCGATCTCGGAGCTGGAATGTTCTTGCTTGCTGTCTCCGGATGAGCAGATTTAGACTCTTGTGCGATAGTCTTGTCAGGCAGCTTATGATGAACAACAGCATCTCTGTTCTTGGTCCTAGCAGACGTAGACGGCTCCTCTCCTGAGGAAGCAGTCCTTGCTGCAGCCTCATCCTTCTCCGCGGCTCTCCGGGCTCTCCGCTCCATCATCTGAACGGCTTCCTTCATCTGGTTACGAAGCTCATTGCCCACCTCATAAATATCCTGACGAAATTGAATGGAGGGCTTACGTATAAAATCAAATGCACCTGCTTCTAGCGCCTTGATGGTTTCTTTAAGACCGGTCTCATTAATTCCTGACAGCATGATGATGGGAATCGGCTGCTCGGACATAATGATCTTCAAGGCATCAAGCCCGTTTAATTCTGGCATTTCAACATCCATCGTAATTAAATCAGGGTGAAGTCTTCTGGCTTTCTCAACAGCTTCCACACCTGTCGCAGCGGTATCTGCTACACGAAAAGAAGGATCCTGCTGAATTAAATCGGTTATTATTTTTCTCATAAATGCTGAATCATCAACCACAAGTACCTGATAGACTGACATGTAAGACACCTCTAAAATAATTTCAACTTGTTTATTGGGCCGTTTTCCTCAGCCACTTGGCAACAAATCCTCTTAAACCCGGTCCCTCGCTCGATATCGGTCTGCCCATCTCCGTGTAGTTTTGGGAGATTCGTTCCATATCCTTAGAAGCCGTGCAGTTCGGATATAACGTAGTAAAGGGGGTTTGCTTCTTGACCGCACGCATCACATGACTATCCTCGGTCACGTATCCGATTAACGGAATGTCTGCTCCCAAAAAACGTTTAGCAACCAGCTGTATCTTCGAGCTGACCTGCTCAGCCTCCCGTTTGTTCTCAGCCCGATTGACGATCATACCAAAAGGGCTGTGACCGTTAATTTTGTGCATCATCTTGATGAGTGCGTAAGCGTCAGTGATCGCCGTCGGTTCTGGGGTCGTCACGACAATACATTCATCGGCTGCTGCGATAAAGCTTCTATTCTCCAGTGATAATCCGGCACCGGTATCAAAGAAAATATAGTCCATTTCCGAAGCTAGACTCTCCAAATCACGGGTGAATGCATCGATATCCTGTTCAGTCAGAGACAACAGCTCTACAAATCCGGAGCCGCCTGCGATATAAGGAAGACCAAGTGGTCCAAGCTGTATAATGTCTGAAATCCGTTTCTCTCTTGTCAGCACATGATATAGACTGAATTTAGAGGAAACCCCCATGAGTACATCGATGTTGGCCATTCCCATATCAGCGTCGAATACGAGAACCTTTTTGCCTGCAGCATGGATTTTCAATGCGAGATTTAAAGTGAAGTTGGACTTCCCTACACCGCCTTTGCCGCTTGCTACCGCAATCAATTTGGCCTGCTTCTTCACCTTTTGCTTCGTTGTAAGGTTCTCTTCCGGAATCTTCGGAATAGGCCTTGTTGCCATTAATTCTCTGAGAGATGCAGCCTGATCACTCATCCTCCATCACTTCCCAATATGCAATCTGAGAGCGTCTTGGCATCCGGCACCATAAGGTCATCAGGCACATTCTGCCCATCAGCAATGTAAGACAGTGTCACTGGGTAACGATACAGCACGTTAATTATAGAACCCAGACTGTCCGTTTCATCCATTTTGGTAAAGATGACTTTAGATAGGCCATATTTAGTGAAATGGTCTAAGATGACAAGCATGTCCTCTGTCTTTGAAGTAAGACTCAGGACAAGCACCATCTCACTATTAGGTTCATTGAGAAGCAGGCTGTTCAATTCCGACACCAGCATTTCATTTCGATAGTTTCGCCCTGCGGTATCCATAAAAATAAGATCACAATCCACTAGACGCTCCATTGCCCGCTTGGTATCTGCAGGGGATTGAACCACCTCAAGCGGAACCCCCAAAATGGAAGCATAGGTTCTAAGCTGCTCAACAGCTGAAATCCGGTACGTATCTGCCGTAACAAGCCCGACCTTGCGCTTGTGCTTAAACATTTGCTCAGCAGCCAGCTTGGCAATGGTCGTCGTCTTACCTACACCCGTCGGACCCGCAACGTACACGATACGTGTGTCCTGTGCAATGCCGCCATCCATGCGCTCTGCGAGGAATTGCCTCATCTCTTCCTTCACCATTGCTAAGCCGCTCTGCTCGGTTTGTTCTGTCCCTTGCTCCGCTACTGAATCGATCCATTTCATCCATAATTCATCGCTGACGCCATGTTGAACTAGTTTGGTACGCGCTTCATTCAGGTTGCTTGGCAGCACGGCTTCATGAGCATCTCGCTTAGCAAGTGAGACCATCATCTGCTTCATTTGCTGAATTTCAACAAGCAGAGCTTGATCAGTAGAAGCGGAAAAATCCGCCCCTTCCGGGTGCGGCTCTTGAACAGGAAGAGATGGAAGGACTGTTGAACGTGACCCCCAGTATGACGTACTCTCTTGCTTTGCATCTTCCTGTTTTTCCTTGGCCGGTGCCTGTTCTCCGTTATTCATACCGTCTGCTACTTTTCGGTAAGCATCCGGGGCCATTGCTCTTGGGATCGATCTTGACTGAGCCGGAGAAACCGGAGGGCTTGGTTGCAGATTGGTCGATGCTGCCGATCCCGCCGACTCCTCAACCGCCGCTACAACTTCAATCTTTTGTTTGCGGAACAGCCCGGCAAATCCGCCTGTTTTGATAGATTTTGTCGATAAAATGACCGCATCTGCTCCTAGCTCACTGCGAATCAGGCCCATTGCTTCAGGCATGGTATCCACCCTATATTTTTTCACTCTCATAGATTAACCACCCCGATACTTTGAATTTCAACATTAGGCTCCAGTTCGCTGTAGGACAAGACCGGTATATCCTGCATCGTTCTTTCGATCAATTGCCGCAAATACATACGGATTGTCGGTGAAGTAAGTACAATCGGCTGTTGACCTGTCTGAATCAGTCGGTTCACTTGCTCCATCAGCTTCTGATACAGCGTCTGACTTGATACCGGATCAAGCGCTAGATAGCTCCCCTGCTCCGTCTGCTGAACACTCTCCGCAATCTTCTTCTCCAGATTCGGTCCAACCGTAATGACACGCATCGTCTCCCCTTTTTGAGTAAACTGCTGTGTAATCTGTCTGGATAGAGCTTGTCTAACATATTCCGTGAGTACATCCGGATCTTTCGTATAGGTACCGTAATCCGCGAGCGACTCAAAAATAGTCACCATATCCCGAATCGAAATTTTCTCACGAAGAAGTTTAGCCAGTACTTTTTGAATATCACCAATGGACAATACCGATGGAATAAGCTCATCGACCAGAGCTGGATAATTCTCTTTCAAGTTATCCACCAGAGCTTTCGTTTCCTGACGACCTAGAAGCTCATGCGCATGCTTCTTAATCATTTCCGTCAAATGAGTCGCCACAACAGAAGGCGGATCGACGACGGTATAGCCGGACAATTCAGCCCGATCCTTAGTGGCTTCGTCAATCCATAGTGCTGGAAGCCCAAAAGCAGGTTCGGTTGTTTCAATCCCGGTTATTGAATCATCATCATATCCTGGACTCATCGCCAGATAGTGATTGAGCAGAAGCTCACCGCTCCCGACGATGTTCCCTTTAATCTTGATCACATATTCGCTCGGCCTTAACTGAATATTGTCTCTTATCCGAATTACCGGAACGACAAGTCCCAGCTCAAGAGCACACTGTCTTCGAATCATGATGATACGATCAAGCAAATCTCCACCTTGTCCTGTATCTGCTAAAGGGATAAGTCCATATCCAAATTCGAATTCGATCGGATCCACTTGAAGCAGATTAATTACACTTTCCGGACTGCGTACCTCTTCAATCTGCTGCTCTTCTTCCATTTGTTCATCACTTATTTGCTGTTTGTTCAAATTCTGCTGCATCTTCCACCCTGCAAAGAAGAGAAGTAACGCAAGTGGCAATGTTGTAATCAGCTCAATTGGTGTGAAGAATCCTAGGAATGCAACCGTTGCTCCAACAATATATAGAAGCTTCGGATAAGAGAAGAGCTGGGATGTAATATCATCCGCCATTGTGCCGTTAGAAGCTGCACGTGTAACGATAATACCGGATGCGGTAGAAATGAGTAGTGCAGGGATCTGGCTGACCAGTCCGTCTCCGATCGTTAACAGAGAATAAGTAGACAACGCATCAGTAAAGCTCATACCCATCATTACCATACCGATAATAAAACCGCCGATAAGGTTGATGAGCAGAATAACGATACTCGCAATCGCGTCTCCCTTAACAAACTTACTCGCACCATCCATCGCACCGTAAAAGTCCGCTTCGCGTTCGATTTTACTTCGGCGATCTTTAGCCTGATGCTCATTAATAAGACCTGCGTTTAAATCCGCGTCTATACTCATCTGCTTCCCGGGCATCGCATCGAGCGTAAATCTAGCTCCTACCTCCGCCACGCGCTCCGAACCTTTCGTTATTACAATAAATTGAACAACGACAAGGATAAGAAACACGATGAAACCGATAACCGGCTGACCGCCGGAGATCCAGCTTCCAAAAGTGGCAACAACCTGTCCCGCATAAGCATCTTGCAAAATGTGCTTGGTCGTTGCGAGGTTAAGTGCTACACGAAATAAGGTCGTCACAAGCAGCAAGGAAGGGAATATGGAGAATTCCAGAGCTTCCCTCATATTCATCGCCACTAGCAAAATAACCAAAGCGATAGCGATGTTGATTACTAGCAGTGCATCAAGTAGTCCAACAGGAATAGGGAGAATCATCATTAGCACGATGCCAATGATCCCGATCAGGATTGATAGGTCTTTAATTTTCACTAGTTTCCATGCCTCCGATTCCCCTTATGATTCGATCTTCCTTTTAATTTGTAAACATAGGCAAGAATTTCAGCGACCGCCTGGAAGAGATCTGCCGGAATAGAATCTCCGATCTCTGTCCTTTGGAACAAAGCCCTGGCAAGCGGTTTATTCTCCATAAGCGCCACACCATGCTCTTTGGCAATCTCCCGAATGCGTAATGCCATATGATCTGCGCCCTTTGCTATTACAGTGGGTGCCTCCATTTCATTGCCATCATATTTCAAAGCGACTGCAAAGTGAGTAGGATTCGTAATAATGACGTCCGCATTGGGAACTTCCTGCATCATCCGCTGCATCGCCATGCGTCTTTGCCGTTCGCGAATTTTCGCTTTAATGAGAGGGTCGCCCTCCATCTTTTTATACTCATCCTTAATGTCCTGTTTGGACATTCTGATGTTCTTCTCATGCTCATATCTCTGATACATGTAATCCAGAATAGAAAGTACAAATAAGGCTGCGCCAATATTGATTCCGAGATCCAGCGTCATTTCCGCTGCAAATTTCAGAATGCCATCCAATGACAACAAGCTGAGGCCTGCAAATTCATCACGTGCCCCCCACAGGATGTCGTAAACCAAATAACCGATAATGACGAGCTTAAGTATGGATTTCAACAGTTCCACCAGTGCTCGCATGGAAAATATGTTCTTGAAGCCTTTGATCGGATCCAGCTTGCTGAATTTAGGCGTGACCCCTTCGCCTGTAAGCAAAAATCCGACCTGAATATAATTGGCTGCAAATCCGATGATAACGGCGATGGCAAAGATCGGTGCAAGGAGGATAAGAATTTCCATTCCAAATTGTCCGAACATGACCATTACGTTCTCGCTTGTCACTTCCATATCCAGCCTGTTAACAAAGATATCTCTGAAGACGTCTGCTATGCGTTCCTTGTAAAATCCTCCAAAGATGAGCAGACACATGAAACAGGCGAGTAAAATGGCCGCTCCGGATATTTCCATACTTTTGGCCACTTGACCCTTTTTACGAGATTCCTGACGTTTTTTCGGGGTAGCTTTCTCCGTCTTTTCCCCTGAGAACATCTGCAGGTCCAGTTTAAATCTCATTACTGCTCTAACCCCCGCCCCGCAGATTCAAGCTTTAAGCTCCCTGTTTAATCACTTCCAGAACTCCCTGCATAGCTTCAAACATGACTGCGAACAAATTTTCAAATAAATATAACAGGCCTGGTATGGTAACCAGCATCATCGCGAGTCCTACCAAAATTTTCAACGGAACACCAATGACGAACACATTGAACTGCGGCGCTGTTCTTGCCAAGAAGCCGAGACCGACATCAGTCATAAATAGAGCGACAACCAAAGGTGCTGCCAGTTGAAATGCGAGCATAAATGCCTGAGCGAAAGCTGTAATGATTAATTCAGCAATATTCCCGCTTGCGATTGCATTAAAAAGATCATTCCCCATCAGCGGTACCCACTCATAGCTGTATACAATCGCATCCAGCATCCGATGGTGACCGTTCATGGTCAGAAACAACAGAACAGCAAATGCATACTTCACATTACCGGTCAAAGGAGCGGCCGCGCCTGTCATTGGGTCATAGACGTTTGCCATCCCAAACCCGATCTGAATATCGATAAATGCGCCTGCTGTTTGTATCGCTGTAATCATGAGCAGTGCAATGTAACCCAGCAGCAGACCCATCAGAATTTCTTTAACAATGAGCAGAATATATTGACCATCCATCGGAACCGACTGACCCAAGCCAAAAGTGAGGTACACGATGACTGAGATAAAAAAAGATATTCCAATCTTAAATACCCCTGGAACCCCCGGAGTGGAAAATATAGGTGCAGCAACAAAAAATGCTGTAATTCGACAAAAAATAAGCAGAGCGACAGAAAAACCTTGAAGCATCATCTCCATGTTTGTGTATGCCTACCCGATATAAGTATGAAGATTATCCAAAATGTTAAATGTGAAATCGACCATTGTTGCAAGTATCCAGGGCCCAAATAACAATAGCGCCACAAGTACCGCGATAATCTTGGGAACAAAAGCCAGTGTCTGCTCCTGGATCTGTGTTGTCGCTTGAAAAATACTGATAATAAGACCTACTACAAGCCCTAATACAAGCATTGGCGCACTGATTTCCAGTGCAATAAAAATCGCTTGCCCAGCCAGCTCAATGATAAAATCGGATGTCATGGCCGCTTGCCTCCAATGTCTAGATGCGCCCTAATTCAAGGACTGAAACTTAATAACAGAGATTTTACGACCAAATACCAGCCATCCACCAGAACAAAGAGAAGTATCTTGAAGGGCAGTGATATCATGACAGGCGGGAGCATCATCATCCCCATCGCCATAAGTACACTCGACACGACAATATCAATGACTAAAAATGGAATAAATATCATAAAGCCCATCTGGAATGCAGTTTTCAATTCACTTATGGCATAGGCTGGAACAAGTACATGTAATGGAATATCCTCATAGGACTCGGGTTTTTCCGTTCCGGTGTATTCCATAAACAGCAGCAAATCCTTCTCTCTTGTATGAGAGAACATGAATTCCTTCATCGGATCCGCTGCCTCCTCCAGTGCTTCCGTCTGTGTAAGCTCTCCTCTCAGATAAGGCTGGAGTGCGGCTTCATTCATTTGTGATATGGTTGGAGACATAATAAACAAGGTCAAAAAAAGTGCCAGTCCGACAAGTACTTGGTTCGGCGGCATCTGGTTCGTACCGAGCGATGTTCTGACAAAGCTCAGGACGATAACGATCCTAGTAAAGCTTGTCATTAATACGAGAATTGCAGGTGCAATGCTTAATACCGTAACGAGTAAAATAATTGATAATGCGCTTGTGCTCGGTTCTTCGCCTTCCGTATTCCCAAACTCGATAGAAATATCAGGGATCGGCTGTGCGGCAAAGGCCTCTGTACCATGGAATACCGTCAGGCACACCCACAACAGACATGCAACTACAATCTTCTTATTCATGAATCCCTCGACCGATCTCTAGTATCTTCTTGAAGCCAGTCTTCCATCTGTTCCTTGCGATCTGGCATTTCTTGAAGTTTCTGTTCAAATAATTGCTTAAAGTCAGCTTCATCAACTTCTTCAGACTTGGTCGTTTTTCGATTAAGCCGGGTCTTCAGAGTCTCGATAGTTGAGAATAATGTTGTTGTTTCCCTTCCTTCAAGCTCAAATTGCTTCATTAGCAGACTGATCTCCTCGGGATCAGCCAAGGTATCAATAACATTGATATCCTCACCAACCCCAAGGATATATAGTTTACTTCCGATCTCAACGATTTGAATTGACTTGCTCGGTCCAAGACCGACTCCACCCACAACTCGCATCGCTTTCTTTTGGAAAAAGTGTTGATTCTTACGACCCAGCCAGCGTACGAGCAGCACGATGGCTGCAATTATCGCAATAAGGACTACAATTACCCATAGCAGCTGGCCATAATAGCTGGTTTCCATCGTGTTGGTACTACTAGCGGCTTCCATCTATCGATTAAATACCTAACGTCTTGTTAATCGCTTCGATTACACGATCGGATTGGAACGGCTTAACGATGAAGTCCTTCGCACCAGCCTGAATGGCGTCAATTACCATTGCCTGCTGTCCCATTGCAGAACACATGATGACTTTAGCGTTAGGATCAATCTTTTTGATTTCCTTCAGTGCGGCAATTCCGTCCATTTCTGGCATGGTGATATCCATTGTAATCAAGTCAGGACGAAGCTCCTTATACTTTTCAATAGCTTGTGCTCCATCTTGGGCTTCTCCGACAACCTCAAACCCGTTTTTTGTCAGAATGTCCCGAATCATCATTCTCATAAATGCTGCGTCGTCCACGATTAAAATTCGATTTGCCATGTTAGTTAAAATCCTCCCCAAAAATTGTGCTTATTGTATTTTCTGTAGTCGGTCCCATTCACTGATGATATCTGTTACACGTACACCAAAGTTCTCGTCAATGACAACGACCTCGCCTTTAGCGATCAGCTTCTGGTTTACAAGAATATCTACAGGTTCACCGGCAAGCTTGTCCAGTTCAATGATCGATCCCTGAGATAGTTCCAAAATATCCTTAATTTGCTTCTGGGTCCTTCCTAATTCTACGGTGACTTTAAGCGGTATGTCCATCAATAAATTCAAATTATTGTCGCTTTGCTGCCCAAAATTTCCATTGTTGAAATTTGCGAACTGTACAGGTTGCACATTTACACTGCGAGCGTGCATATTTCCGTAATGTTGTGGTTCGTTATATTGCATATTCTGCATTTGCTGCGGCATTGGTGGCATCGCCGTTTGTCCCTGCCAAGGCTCCTGATATGGCGTGCCCGGCATCTGCATCGGTTCAGCAGGTGAAGAAGGCATACTGTTCGGATGCTCCTGCACGGGAGTCTGTACCGGGGGCTGCGCTGCCGGAGCCGCTGGTTCTGCAATCTCTTCAATCGCTGCTGCAATTTCATTTGCTGCTTCTTCTGCAGGATCTGACGATCCGTGGATGAGCATATGAACTATATTTTTCGAAAAATCTACTCTTAACAGCTGCATAATGTTTGAATCTATCAAATCCCCAATCAGCAATCTGAAGGAAACCTTAATCAGCGTTTCATCCATTGGGAAATTGTTAAGCCCTTCGCCGCTGGACATATTCAAAATGTCGATGCTTGGCGGAGAAATATTAACGAAACGATTAAACAAAGTGGACATGGAGGTTGCTGAAGATCCCATCATCTGATTCATTGCTTCTTGAACCGCACTGATATGAATCTCATTCAGTTCCTCATCCTGCGGATTCCCTTCACCGCCGAGCATCAGGTCAGCTATAACCTGTGCATCCCGCTTTTTGATCACAAGGGAATTAATTCCTTCAAATCCATCCACGTACGTAACATGTACGGTGACATGCGGTTTTGGGAATTCCTCTTCAAACTGTGATCGATTAATTATCGAAATTTTAGGTGTTGTTATATCAACTTTATTCCCGAGCAAGGTGGACAGAGCTGTTGCCGCACTCCCGAAAGTAATGTTGCCAATTTCGCCCAGTGCATCCTGCTCCAGCGGTGTGAGATAATCGTCAACTGTCTTAACTACAGGCTCTCCACTGGAAATGGATTCAGATTGCTTCAATAGAGCATCTATTTCTTCCTGGGACAAATAATCTTTACTCGTCAAGCTCTTCAACTCCTTCAATCAGAATCTCATCTATCTGCACGGCTACTCGATCTCTGAGTGTTCCCGGACTCCCCATAAATTTGGCCCGTTCCCCCACTTTGATCGTCAGCCCTTCTTCAACCGGCTTATTCAAAGTAATGACATCTCCGACATTCAAGGATAGGAACTCTGCTATGGAAATATTCGACTCGCCCAGTTCTGCTATGATCGGCAATTTCGCTTTTTTAACTCTCTCTTTTAGTGCTACGACTTCTTCAGGTGCTCTCGATTTTTTCTCAGATATGAACCACTGATGCGTTGACAGCTTGGACATGATCGGTTCAACCACCACATGCGGAATACATAAATTAATCATTCCTGTTGTGTCACCGATCTTTGTGCTGAGCGAAATAAGAGCAATGGTCTCGTTCGGAGATACAATCTGCATAAACTGCGGATTGGTCTCCAGTGCTTCCATTCTTGGTGTGATATCAAGTACCGTCTTCCACGCTTCTTGCAGACTGTCGAATGCTCTGCTGAATATTCGTTCCATAATCGTTGTTTCAATCTCGGTCATAGAACTCGTTTTGGCTGATGAGGTCCCGGGACCGCCTAGTAAACGATCCAGCATCGCATAAGCAACGTTAGGGTGTACTTCGAGCACCATTCTGCCTTGGAGCGGCTCCGCTTCAAAAATATTCAATATCGTCATCTTCGGTATGGACCTGATAAACTCGTCATAAGGCAGCTGTTCGACCTGAACAACATTAATTTGAACAAAAGTTCGTAATTGCGCTGAAAAATAAGTGGTCAGATACCTCGCAAAATTTTCATGTATACGAGTTAAGCTTCGAATATGATCCTTCGAAAAACGTACAGCACGTTTAAAATCATAGGATCTGATCTTTCTCGCTGTTTCTTCCTTCTTGAGTTCTTCAGCATCCATCTCCCCAGAGGAAAGAGCAGCGAGGAGGGCATCTATCTCATTCTGTGAAAGTACATCAACCATTTATCTCACCCCCTTGCAGAAATAAAAATGATCTTACGTAAGCTGCATTACAAACCTGCTACCACGATAGAAGTTATTTTACTTTCCATAACTCTGCCGCTTGGCAATTCCTTATTAATCAGATCTGTGAGCTCACTTAGGAACAAATCACGGTTCTTGCCAGACTCAAGCTGCTCAGGCTTGGTGTCGGCCAGCTTCTGCAGTATGGCGGGCTTGATTTGAATTTCCTTGATTTTCTCAAAATCCTCTTTAGCTTCCTTGGAGTTGACCTGGAAAGCGAGGTTCAATTGAACGATATTCGTATATCCTGCAAGGTTTGTCTTGATATCTGTAATTTCTGAAGTCAATTCTACGATTTCATCTGCGGATAAATGCTTCGTCGCTGTAGTTTCAGCTAAATCCTGATCTGAACTCTTATCTGCATTAGATCGATCTACTAGCAGAACCGCGGCAAGCACAATCAGCGTAATGCCAAGCATGATCGTTGAAAGCCAGGGTAACATCTTCTTCATATTAGGAATCCTCCGTTTGTTGCTGCACTTTTATCGTTGCTGCATGTATGCCTATTTCACCGTTATACTCTTTGATCTTGTTAATGATTTCGTCTGCCTTTTCTAATACAATCAAACGTTTTCCTGTAACGAGAGTGACGTATGTATCCGGTGTTTCTTCTACAGTTTCTACGAGCAGCGCATTTAACCACATGGATGAACCATTAAGTCTCGTCACTAATATCATGGGTCTTCCTCCTGCTTAAGTGCCTAAGGGAAGCAATCCGCCTCCCCTAAGCTATCAAATTATTAACGCTTGAGGTTTACTACTTCAGTAAGCACTTCATCAGAGGTTGTAATAATACGTGAATTCGCTTGGAAACCCCGCTGTGCCACGATCATTTCCGTAAATTCACCTGTAAGATCAACGTTAGACATTTCAAGCTGCCCTGTAACAATTGCACCAGTACCTGCTTCAGCGTCATTGGCAGTAACGATTTCAAGTTCTCCCTCTGGATTGGCATTCAAGGTCATGCGGTACAGGTTGCCCCCCATTTTCTCAAGACCACCCGGATTGGCTACGAGTCCAATCCCTAGCTGAACATCTGCAGCAACAGTTCCATCGGCAAGCTGTGTATTGATCATCCCATTCTGACCGATTGAAAAGGCCACCACTTCAGGGTCAATCACGATAGCCGCTCCATCAGAATCAAAGACAAACAAACCGTCAGAAGTTAAGAGATTGCCATTCGCATCCACATGAAAATCACCAGCACGCGTAAGATAAGGAGGTTCTTGACCATCTGTAAGACCAACAAGAAAGAATCCATTTCCTTCTAAACGTAAATCCGTAGGGTTATTGGTAGTCTGGGCAGAGCCGGCAAGATGCAATGTATCAATTGAGCCCACATTCACTCCAAGACCTACCTGCTTCGCATTTACTCCTCCACTCTCATCAGTTGGAGCAGTTGTTCCTGAGATTGTCTGGCTCATGATATCCTTGAACATAACCCGGCTGGATTTAAATCCTGTCGTATTCACGTTTGCAATGTTGTTACCGATCACATCAAGTTTGGTTTGGAATCCTCTCATTCCGGATACTCCGGAATACATAGACTTCAGCATTTTGCACTACCTTTCCAAGTTAAGTTATTTTTGCCGCTTCTGTCGGTCCACGGCATGAAGGCTCTCCGTTAGGGCCAGCCGGTTAAGAAATAATTACTGCGCTGTCAATCTGAGTAAATACGTTGTCACTCATGGAGCCTCCGTTCACCGCGGTTACAACCGTGCGGTTCGGCACATTCACAATAAAGGCCGTATCCTGCATCAATACCAGCGTTTCCTTTGCTCCTTTTGCTGCCGCCTTATCAATGGCATCACCAAGCTTCATCAGCTGCTCATTTCCGAGCTCAATTCCACGCTGTGCAAGTCTTTTGGAAGCATGTTGACTGAGCTTGACCCATTCATTATTTAATAGCTCCTGAAAAGAAGTTCCTGCCGCTGAGGAGCTCGTGCTCTTCTTGTTGACATCTCGAAGGCTTCCTGGCGATACCGGTCCCGTATACAGCTGGCCTACTCTTAAAATGTTACTCATGCCTGCATACCGGATTGATCTTCAGATGATTCTTCAACAGCGAGCTCTGTATCTGGCTGTTGCATTTCTTCTCCCTCTGCTGATGCTGGGTCACTGATTTGTATAATGTCTGTAAGAGCTACTTCCTCATCACCGATAATTGCGTACTGAATTTGGTCACGAATCAAGATGGACTCAACCTGTCCAGTCAGCACACCCGATTCTCCCGTCTCCGAATCTTTTCCGATCCAGCTTACATTTTTGCCAATCAATCCGGACGCTGCACCTAGAGATTGTGCCAAGCTCTCCAGCTGGCCTGAAATATTCGTTAGCTGCTCGACCGAAGTGAATTGTGCCATTTGAGCGATGAATTCTTTATCCTCCATCGGCTGCATCGGGTTCTGATTCTGCAACTGGGTTATTAGAATTTTTAAAAATTGATCCTTGCCCATCTCCTGCGTAGATTTTCCGCTGGCTGCGGCCACATTGCCCGCCGAATAGTTCGGCCATACATTAGATGTTGAGATTATGTCTGCCACTCGTTACCACCTCACTTCCTATCAAGCTTTGGCTGTAAAGCCTTGTGTACGTTCTGCTGAAGGGAAGACCTCCAGTCCTTGCTGTTCCCTTATCCATGTTCGAAGCTCATCCTGCATTTCTACCGCTTGAATGGCATCTTCATCTCTTTGCTCGCGTTCCCTGGATCTCCGTTCGCCACCGGACTGTCCATTAGAGCCTCTCCCATCTTGATACATATGAGAAGATAGAGATGAGTTTTGTGTAACCTCCAGTCTTTCGACTTGAATCCCTTGAGTCTGAAGTGTAGCTCTCAGCTGAGTGATCTGCTGCTCGAGCAAATCTTTGGCTATCACCTGCTCTGTCGTAAACCGGGCAACGAGTTGTCCATTCTGCATGGATAACTGAACATCCACCTGACCTAAATGCTCCGGACGCAGTGAGATTACCGCTTCCGCTATGCCGTTCTGTTTAACGAACTCAAACTTTTGAATAACAAACTCAGACATATCCTTAACAAACTGCCTCGCAGGTATTGCCAGCTCTGATTTTGCAACTGGGGTTTGAACGTTACCGCTGCGAAGTACAAGCTGTCCGGCTGTCGTAGGCTCGTTACTCTTCCCTTGTTCACCATCTGAGGTTGCAGCCGATGAATCGGTTTCCTCAACCACGCTGGTCTTTGAAACTTCTGATAGAACAACCTTTCCTGCTTCCTTGTCTATCAGCTGATCGGGCTCCTCTGTGTTGTTCACTGTACTCGAGCTGTCCTCTCCCGCGGCTTGAAGCAGCTGCTCCATTAATGAAGAATTGGAATTTTGGACCACAGGAGCCTTATCAGGCGACATATTTACGGTTGCTGCTATTTGCTCTGTTACGACCTGTAATTTCTCTAGAGTCTCTGTACTTATATCTGCTTTTTGTAATCGATTGTTGAGAGAGGTGATCAGCTCTGTATGTAGGCTCGGCTTCATCAGGACCTGTCCATCTGAACTCGTCTTCCCACTTGCTTCAACCACTTGCTGTAATGCCTCTTGGACTGCATATTGGATCGTGTTCGGATCATTAGCCAGAATATTAACCATTTGCTGAGAAGTGGATTCCGGCGAATCACTACCTGCCTGGGCTTCTGGGTAATATGCATTCATGAATTGAGAGAGCCAGGCATTCAAATCTGCTAATAGTTCAGAATCCTTCATAAGGAGCTTATCCTTAGATTCTTCCAACGATTTGATTAGGTTCTCAATCAGCTGTTCAGCTGCTATGGGCAGTTCAGACTCATCCAGCAGTGTCAGATTCATCTCTTCCTCGGAAGCCGTAATCCCGGCTGCTGCCAACAAAGTAAACAATCCCGTTTGCTTAACGTCAGATTTGCTGCTGCCAGATGCTGAAATAGTCCCCATCAATACCTGAAGCTGTTCCAGAAAAGACGGCTGCGCACTCATTACCGTTTCACTGCTGCTTTCTGCGAGTGAGCTGATTGTCGATTCGCTTGTCGGTGTCATCGCCATTTGCGGCAAGAAAGATATCATTTAATTTTTTCACCTCCTTTCAAATCGCCATTTAAGTTCTATTTACCGCCCATGAGCCTATTCAGGATTTTGGCAGAAGCTTCTTTGTCGATGCCAGACATGCTGTCAAGCAGCTCTGCTCTCTTAGCATCATCCACCGTTTTAAGGATCGTTATCGCCCGATCAGAGCTGATCTTGTTCATTTCTAAAATAAGCTCAGCACCACTCGCAGCCGACATGGATGAGAAAGTTTGAGTTAGTTCATTCTGGTCAAGATTCCTGCTGTTATTGGTCTGTGTCGTTTCTTCTGCAGGCTGACTCGCTGCGAGCTTCGATTGCAATGCCGCGATTGCCTTCACCTCTGAGGTTGTTACTTCCTTGAGAGCTGAAGTCAATTCAGCAGCAGTTTGGGGATTCATTTTCTCTAGAATGCCTATCTGCTCATCCGACTTCATCTCTGACAGGAGCTGCACCTGCTCTTCTTTTGTCATGCTTTGAATTATAGGTGCCGCTTTACTAGGCTTCATCTCACCATACATCTTGGCCAGGTCTCTGATCTCCTGCACATATGGATCGACCTTCTCCTCTCCCTCTTCTGCGCTGCTTTCTGTTGTTTGCTGTAACTGCTCTATTTCTTCTTCTAATTCCTGCACTTTGTTATCTTGCTCTGTCTTTTGCGCTACTGCTTCGGCCAGATCCTGCTCAGCAGCCTCAAGGTCTGCTTTCAAGGTCTCAATTGTAGCCTGGTCACTCTCCATTTGCTGCTCCAGCTTTCTCTCTTTGACCAATTCAGGATCAAGCGCTTCTTCAGGAATCCATTCCTTCACAATAGGAATTTGGCTTAAGAAAGCCAGAGCCTTATTCTTGAAGTCGCCGTTCAGCACGATGAGAAGCACTGTAACGAGGACAGCTGTAAACACTATCGGGACTGCGATTACAAGAAATTTTTCCCACCCACTGCTGGACTCTCGCTCCAACTCTTCCTTATCCTTGCCTACCAACACTCATACCTCCTCCGGCGCATTTCCTCACGTTACTCTTGATTAACGTGCTTTGACTGCAAAGCGCACCGTTGCCATTTCATCCAGTTCATTTTGTTCCCGAAGGAGCATTTCCTGTTGAAAATGCATTTTTGCTTTTTCTCTTGCTTCCATCCAAACCTTCTCGTCCAGCATCTTGTCATTCAGATAATCCTGATTCTTCTTAACGTTCACTTGTGCATAAGCCACATCGTTGTTCTTACGGCTGATACATTCGTCCAGATAATGAATATATCGGTTCATTTCCTGAAGATTCGCAGCAGATAGTGACTGCTGAGATGACGATGAGATGCCTTGGAGCATATCCTCTTTGTCTTGAACCAGCTCCATAAGATGCTGCTCCTCTGATTTCAGCTTCCCAATCGCGGAGGATAGCAGCCATTCAGCTTGCGTTTTTTCTGTGGATTTAAGATCGACAACCTTCTGAAAATGATACGTGAATCTCATAACCTACCTGTTCATCTCCTTGAGAATTCTGTAATCAATCTCTGTATAACCTCATCCAAATTTGTTTTCTCATCTACTTTTTGCCGTGTAAAATCCCAAATATCTCTGATCCGATCAATAGACTCGTCAATTTCCGCATTAGACCCTTTTTGATAAGCACCAATGTTGATTAAATCCTCCGAGTTCTTGAACACGGACATTAGTCTTTTTATATTTTCTGCAGCCTCAATCTGATCTCGTGGAGCAATATCCTTCATCACCCGGCTTATACTCGCCAGCACATCAATGGCTGGAAAATGTCCTTTGTTAGCAATGCCTCGATTGAGCACGATGTGTCCATCGAGTATCCCTCTAACCGCATCGGCAATCGGCTCGTTCATATCGTCACCATCCACGAGCACGGTATAAAAAGCCGTGATGGACCCTGTTGGTCCTGTACCCGCTCGTTCCAGCAATTTAGGAAGACTGGCAAATACAGATGGGGTGTAACCCCTCATAGCTGGCGGCTCCCCAACCGCAAGACCAACCTCACGCTGGGCCATCGCATATCTCGTTACAGAATCCATCATCAGCATCACATTCATGCCTCGATCTCTGAAGTACTCTGCAATTGTTGTCGCGATAAGCGCCCCCTTAATCCTCACCAGAGCAGGCTGATCCGAGGTCGCAACGATGACAACAGAGCGTTCCAATCCTTCCGGTCCCAAATCCCGTTCAATGAAGTCAAGCACCTCACGTCCGCGCTCTCCAATAAGAGCGATGACATTCACATCGGCAGACGTATTTCTTGCGATCATTCCCATGAGTGTACTTTTTCCAACCCCGGATCCGGCAAAAATACCTACACGCTGGCCTTTGCCAATCGTGAGCAAGCCGTCGATGGCCCGAACGCCAATACTTATCGGCTCCTGAACTCTCGGTCTGCTCAGCGGATTAATAGGCGCGCTAGAAGTGGAATAGTGCTGCATTCTCGCAGGTATTATGGAACCATCCAGCGGCTGGCCTAATCCATCCAGTACTTTTCCTAACAGCTCGGATCCCACCTGTACATTCAGCGGCTTCCCTGTACCAACGACATCACATCCGGGACCGATGGATTGCAAATCCCCAAGCGGCATCAACAGCACTTTGTTGTCTCTAAACCCGACAACCTCTGCCTTCAAAGGTGTGGATGACTGGCTGGGATAGATGAAGCATACATCGCCTATGCTGGCGTCAGGACCTTCCGACTCTACCATCAGCCCGATAACCTGTGTTACTTTTCCATTGATGCGAATAGGGTCCAGATGTTTGAGCTGATCGATATATCTGTGCGAGCTAAGCACCTTCATACTGTCCTCGCTCCTCCTGATCAAGTGCGACTCTAATCAATTCCTTCTTGATCTCAGTCAATTGCGTATCTATTCTCGCATCGACACTTCCATACGCCGAACGGATGACACAGCCGCGATCCTTGACAGAGGCATCAGGCAATATCTTAAGCTCCGCTTGAGAATCAATGGCGAAGGACAATTCCTCTCTTGTTGCTTGAACAAAGGAGTACTGGGAAGGTGCCACACATAGTGTAATAACCCCTTGCTCGCGTTTGCGAGATAAATTCTTTTTGATCAAATCGAGCATAAGATCCGTGTCTTCTGCGAGCTGCCTGTCTATAATTTTCTCAGCGATGGCACTGCTGAGCTCTACAAGGAAAGGCTCAGCTTCCTGTATAATTTGTTCCTTCGCTTGATAAGCCTCATTTAGCACAGCTTGAGCTTCAAGCATTTTCATCTCCACTTGCTCTTGGAGTTCCTTCTTTGCTTTGTCGCACCCTTCGTCATACCCCTGTTTAAAACCCTCAGAGCGCAGCGCCTCAACCAAGTGCTCATCCTGCAATCTTTTTTCTTCCCACCAGGCTTCAATCTGTGATCTGCTCTCCTGCAGTATGTGTTCCGCTTCTTCTGCAGCTTCGCGAATTTGTCTTTCTGCAAATTCTTTCGCATTTTGAAGCATTTCTTCTTTCAATCTCTGGGTCTCCTCATCAACACCCGGCTGTTGACCGATATGAGAAGTAATATCCAGATTGTCCGTAATCTGCTCCTCCTGCGGCTTATCGCCATATTCATGAACAGGTCTCAGTTGTTTGTGAGTATCCACAGGCACATATTGGAAGGACTTGATCAAATTAGACAACGATATCATCTCCTCCGCCGCGAGCTATAATAATCTCACCAGCTTCTTCCAGTCTTCTGATCGTTGCAACAATTCGAGTCTGTGCTTCTTCCACATCACGAAGCCTTACAGGACCCATATACTCCATCTCTTCCTTGAACGTTTCGGACATGCGTTTCGACATGTTCGTGAATATCGCCTGACGTACTTCTTCACTTGCCACTTTAAGGGCAAGCTGCAGATCGGCATTGTCGATATCACGGATAATGCGCTGAATCGAACGGTTATCCACATTAACAATATCTTCAAATACAAACATCCGTTTCTTGATTTCTTCTGCAAGCTCTGGATCTTGAATTTCGAGAGAATCGAGAATAGTACGTTCTGTTCCTCGATCGACACCGTTCAGAATTTGAACGATGGATTCAATACCGCCGGCATTCGTATAATCCTGAGTCACCGTCGCAGACAGTTTCTGTTCCAGAACCCGTTCCACTTGTGAAATGACTTCAGGAGAAGTGCTGTCCATAACAGCAACACGTCTTGCAACATCCGCCTGTTTTTCTTGCGGAAGCGAGGACAGAATGGCTGCTGCCTGCTCGAACTGCAGATAGGACAGTACTAATGCTATGGTCTGCGGGCTCTCGTTCTGAATGAAGTTAAGAATTTGATTCGGATCCGCTTTCCGGGCAAAATCAAACGGTCTGACCTGGAGCGTAGCTGTTAGACGATTGATGACCTCCAGCGCTTTTTGTGAGCCAAGCGCTTTTTCCAAGATCTCTTTGGCATAATTGATACCACCCTGAGAGATATACTCCTGTGCCAAGCAAATTTGATGAAACTCGGACATAATCAATTCTTTTTCTCCCGAGTCCACCTTTCGAACATTTGCAATTTCCAGCGTTAATTGTTCGATCTCTTCATCTCTCAAATGCTTAAAGATCTGGGCAGACACTTCAGGTCCTAATGTTATTAGCAATATGGCCGCTTTCTGCCGGCCTGTTAATCCGTTCCCCTGCTTAACCAACTCGTTCACCTCTATTCATCAGCTAGCCATGTACGAAGCAGGTTAACAAATTCATCTGGTTTCTTCTTAGCGAGTGTTTCCAGCTGTTTGCGCACTTGGCTTTCGTTCGTGACTGTTTCCAGATTAATGGACGGGAACTCTGTAGGAACCTGGAGCGGAATATCTTCTTCGAACTCTTCTTCCTTGTTGCGCCGTCTTCTGTATATTAAGTATCCACCGCCTGCGAGCAGTAATGCGGCTGCTGCAATCAGCCCCCATATCATGCCGGATGTGAGCTGAATTCCTGTCTGTTCCGGAGTCTGCACCTGCGCCGGTTTCTCGGTAACAGATACTCTCTGAATCACTTGCTCCTCAGTGTATTCAACCCCTGAGCTCGACAGTGAGGATCTGACAATATTTTTAAGCACCTCTGTAATCTGTTCTGTTGTCTGTGATGCTCCACCGTTTAGATCATCATTTTGACCCCCGGGTGTTTCAACAGCTACATTTATGGTTAAATCTTTAACAACATAAGGACTCTGCACGATTTCTCTGGCAATGCGGTTAACTTCGTAATTAATGACAGAAGAGCTGTCTTCACCGCTTGTGGTTGAAGCATCGGCTGCCGGGTAATTGACGACATCTTCTTCCCCGGTGCCTGCGACTCCGCCATCAGCAGAACTGCCTCCGGTATAACTGCTCTGAATATCCTGAACGCTGATTTCGATTCCCCTCATATTTTCTTCATCGACAGGGGTTACGAGATTTTGCGTTTCATTCACTTTGTCGAAGTTCAGGTTAGATGTTACAAGCACGTCTACGTTGCTGCTGCCCGTAATACCTGTTAGAAACTCTCTGACTGTTTTTTCAATGTCTTCTTCATATTGCTTCTGAAGCTGCATATTCTCTTGCACTTCACCAAGGGCACTACCACCACCGCGCTCCGTAGGTACAAGTTCTTCGCCTTGATCGGTTGAAATCGTAATATTTTCAATTGGCAAATGTGGAACTGCTGTTTTTAGCAAATTAAAATATCCGTCAACTGCGGCCTGCGAAGGCTGATATCCAGGTTGAAAACTTAATACTGCTGAAGCGGAAGCACTGTCCTGTGCTGATGAAGCAAACAGGCTTTCTTTAGGGAGATTAACTAGGACTTTAGACTCTGATATTCCCTGCATGCCTAATAGCATCTGCTCGATTTCACCATTAAAAGCATTGGCGTACTTCACTTGGAATTCTTTGTCCGTCATTCCCATTGCAGACGAGCCTTGTTCAAAGATGTCATATCCGATCGATCCATTCTGAATCAAGCCTTGGGAGCCAACATCGACTTTAACTCGGGCCGCTTGTGTACTCGGGATGGAAATTTCAGAGCCATCTGCGTTCAATTGAAAAGGAATATTGCCTGATTCCAAATAACTGATAACTCCGGCAGAATCTCCAGCATCCAGACCCGTAAACGCAACCTCATATTCCGTCTTGGAGAATTGTATCGTTAGAATTACAACTGCAATGATCAGGAATAAAACAGTAGAAATTAACATTACTTTTTGTTTTTTCGTAAATTTATTCCAATACGCGGAAACCTTGTCCTTATATTGGGCCATTCTTTCGTTCACTGTGTCACCTCATCCGAAACTTTGCTATAAACTTAAAACTACATTTGGATCCGCATGATTTCCTGGTAGGCCTCGATCACCTTGTTTCGAACTTGGGTTGTCAGTTGCAGACTAAGGAGAGCCTGCTGTGATGCGACCATGACCTGATCAACATTTACGTTGCCAAGGACAAACTCAGTTGACATTTCGCTGGCATGTTTTTCTTGATCTGCCACTTGAGTGATTGCATCTTCAAGGTAGGAAGAGAATTGTTTGATGGTTTCGGTTGGGGTTGAACTGCCCTGTGTCATGTTAACATTAGGGGTTTGTATAGCTGAAGCTTTAAACATGGTATTTTCGATCACGATTTTCCCTCCCATTATCTGCACGATTATGTATATACATAATTTTTCTCTAGCTTATTTCTAACGTCCAATCTCCAGTGCTTTCATCACCATTGCTTTGGAAGCATTAAGCGCGGTTACGTTTGCTTCATAGGATCTTGACGCACCAATTAAATCTACCATTTCTTTTGTTGTATCCACGTTAGGCATGTACACATAGCCTTCTGCATTTGCATCGGGATGTGTCGGATTGTATACCGGTTTAAGCGGAGCTGAATCCTCTTCGATTGCTGCTACTTTGACTCCCTGTCCTACATTCCCGCCTTGCATTTCATTGTCTAGCATCTGTTTGAAGCTGGGTTGATTCGACTCCAGTACAACCATTTTTCGCTTATAAGGTACGGCTTCTCCATTCTCGATCTTTGCTCTTGTCGTTTCACTGTTCGCTATATTGGATGAAATGACGTCCATGCGAAGTCGCTGAGCGGTTAAAGCCGAAGCACTGATATCAAAGCTTTTACTAATGTTCACTTATGCTCTATCTCCCTTCGGTTGCAGTGCGCATAATCTTGATATGCTCATTCACCAGTTGAATATAAGAGTTATAACGCAGCTGGTTCTCCGCGAGAAGACTCATTTCTTTATCCACGTCAACATTGTTGTCATTATTGCTCATCGCTGTACTGTTGTCTGTTGTTGTGACAGCTGCTGGAATGGAAGAACTAGGACCAATGGGTATATGTCTTTCATTCGTACGTCTTCCAGTTAAAGTCGGCGTTCCCTGCATTTCCTGTGCAAGCAATTGCTCGAAGTGAACCTCAGAACGTTTAAAATAAGGAGTGTCACTATTCGCTATATTATTAGTAATCGCAAGTTGTCTGACGTTAGCTGCATCAACCCCTGCTTGCAATGTTCGAAAGCTTACATCATTCAGAAGATTAATCCTCATTCTCTCCCTTCCAGAATCTATAAACTATTACCATTTGAAAAATGAGACCTAGTTCAGATAATTTCGACAAATAAATCTGAAGTTTTCTCTTTTCCTAGGTCTTTAGTAGAAATAATAAGTTATTTGTCGTATATTCTAAGTTTCTTAGAGTTGGGCATTTATTACAATAAGAAAAAAGCCCTATCTTTTGCCAAAAATAAGGACTTAATGTGTATAATTTTCATAATATGTACATTCACATGAAAATTCAGTCCCATTCTAAGCTCCATATTTTCATAATAGTTTCTTAAATTCAGATAGGTCGAACTTAAGATTTCACAAAAAATGATATGATACTTTAGGAGGAAAAAGCGCGACAAACCGCATTTATTGTCATATTTGACTCAAAAATCGCTTAATCTACCACCCTCATGAAAGAAGAACATTGCACTAAGATGAAAATGTGCAAAATAAAAAGACTCTTTACAGAGAAATCCCTGTAAAGAGTCTTTATTCTACAAAATATACTGACTTAGATCACGATCTTTCGCAATTCCACCAAGCTTCTCTCTTACATATTCCGGCGTTATTGTCATCTTGTCTAAGGTTAGCTCAGGTGCTTCAAAGGACAGGTCCTCCAGCAGCTTCTCCAAGATCGTATGTAGACGACGTGCACCGATATTCTCCGTATTCACATTGACGGACTCAGCGATGTTCGCAATCTCCCGAATTGCTTCTGGAGAGAATTCAATCTCAATATCCTCTGTTTTCAGCAAATCAACATATTGTTTAGTCAGTGCATTTTTGGGTTCCGTCAGAATGGATACAAAATCATCCAAGGATAGACTGCTGAGTTCTACCCGAATCGGGAAGCGCCCCTGAAGCTCTGGAATGAGATCTGACGGCTTTGATACATGGAAAGCACCTGCGGCTATAAACAGGATATAGTCCGTCTTCACGGGTCCGTATTTGGTCATCACCGTCGATCCTTCAACGATAGGAAGAATATCCCTCTGAACGCCCTCACGGGACACATCCGGCCCTGATCCTTGTCCACGGCTTGCCACCTTGTCAATCTCGTCTATAAAAATAATACCGGACTGCTCAGCGCGACGAATCGACTCCTGCGTCACATCATCCATATCGATAAGCTTGCCGGCTTCTTCCTGAATGAGGACTTTACGGGCTTCCTTGATGGGCAGCTTACGTTTCTTTGTGCGTTTAGGCAGGAAGCTGCCGAACATTTCCTGCATATTCATACCCATTTGATCATTGCCTTGACCCGCAAACATATCGAACATATTAGGCGCGTGATCTTCTACATCAATCTCGATCGTATCATTCTCAAGCTGACCGGCCAGCAGCTCAAATTTCACTTTGCGTCTGCGTTCATTAACAGAAGCATCTTGTGCCGGATCTTCCTCTTGCTGTGGCTGCTGATGATTGCCGAACAGCATTTCAAAAGGATTTTTTTGATTCTTCGATTTGCTAGCCGATGGAACAAGGATTTGTACAATACGTTCATTCGCGTTTTCTTCAGCCTTGTCTTTGACCTTTTCCGTCTTTTCCAATTTGACAATTCGGATAGAAGTTTCAATTAAATCCCGAACCATCGATTCAACATCGCGTCCCACGTAACCGACCTCAGTAAATTTGGTAGCTTCTACTTTTACAAATGGAGCACCGACCAGCTTAGCAAGCCGTCTAGCGATTTCAGTCTTACCAACCCCTGTAGGTCCAATCATCAGTATGTTCTTAGGTACAATTTCATCCTGTGCATCTTCCGGCAGCCTGCTACGACGATATCTGTTGCGCAGTGCGACAGCGACCGATTTCTTGGCCTGCTTCTGTCCAACAATATATTTATCCAGCTCAGCGACAATTTGTCTGGGGGTAAAAGCTTCGTTCATTATTTACATACCTCCCTTTATTCTTGTTCCTATTCAGAGTTTACAGTTCTTCGACGATAATATTACTGTTCGTAAACACGCAAATCTCTGAAGCTACAACCAAAGCCTCACGAGCCATATCCTTCGCTTCGAGTTCAGCCGGATGACGCTTCAGTGCTCTTGCAGCTGCAAGAGCATAGTTGCCGCCTGACCCGATGGCCAGAATATCATCATCAGGCTCAATAATCTCCCCGCCTCCAGATATAAGCAACATACCCGTCTTGTCCATTACGATCATTAATGCCTCAAGCTTACGAAGCACACGATCCTGACGCCAATCCTTGGCCAGTTCTACCGCAGCTCTTTGCAGATTGCCATGGTGCTCCTCAAGCTTGCCTTCGAATTTCTCAAAAAGAGTGATTGCATCAGCTACAGAACCAGCAAAGCCTGCCACAACCTGTCCGCGGTACAATCTCCGGACCTTTTTTGCCGTATTTTTCATTACCACGCTTTGACCCATCGTAACCTGTCCATCCCCCGCGATGGCCGCCTTGCCATTATGACGCACGGCACATATCGTAGTCGCATGAAATGTAGTTTGCATAAATTTACCTCCCTTGATTCGTATATTGTAAAAGCCCGGTATGTCGCTGAGAGACTTACCGGGCTTTCCTCAAGATGTCGCTATTGCATGGTGGAGAGACCTTGCTCTTGTTTGAAGCGTCTTATGCTGTCTAACGCACGATTCGCCAGCGCCTCATTTTTTTCCTTCTTATTGCGAATTTTCTGTTCCAGGTTCGGCAATAGGCCAAAGTTGGCATTCATCGGCTGGAAGTGTTTGAAGTCAGCCGTCGTAATATAATGGGCCATACTTCCAAGTGTACTGTCTACAGGCAGCGTGGTCAGGTCTTTGCCTAGAGCCAGATTCGCAGCATTCATACCTGCGATCAGTCCTGAAGCTGCAGACTCCACATAGCCCTCTACACCTGTCATTTGACCCGCAAAGAACAGGTTGTTCCGATTCTTGAACTGATACGTAGGCTCAAGTAATTTGGGGGAGTTAATAAAGGTATTTCGATGCATGACCCCATAACGCACAAATTCCGCATTCTCAAGACCAGGGATCATGCCAAATACACGCTTCTGCTCTCCCCATTTTAGATGAGTTTGGAAGCCTACCAGATTATACAGCGTTCCAGCTGCATTATCCTGACGCAGCTGGACAACTGCATAAGGAAGCTCCCCGGTATGCGGATTAACAAGACCAACCGGCTTCATCGGCCCGAATAGCGCTGTCTGCTTGCCGCGTTTCATCATAACCTCAATCGGCATGCAGCCTTCAAAATAAATCTCTTTCTCAAACTCTTTAAGCTCAGCAACCTCAGCCGCGATCAGAGCATCGTAGAAACGATCAAACTCTTCTTCATTCATCGGACAATTGAGATAAGCGGCTTCCCCCTTATCATAACGGGATGCTAGATAGACTTTACTCATATCAATCGATTCTTTCTCTACAATGGGTGCTGCCGCATCGTAGAAATAGAAGTATTCTTCACCCATCAGATCTTTAATCTGTGCGGACAATGCAGGCGAAGTAAGTGGGCCTGTCGCAATAACGACAATGCCATCCGTTGGAATCTCTTGGATCTCCTCATTCACCACCGTAATCAGCGGATGCTCGTGCAATGTATTCGTGATTTCACCGGAGAACCCATCCCGGTCAACAGCCAGTGCTCCTCCAGCTGGAACAGCGTTACGATCAGCTGAGCCAATCACTAGTGAGTCCATCATTCTCATTTCTTCTTTTAATACACCTACAGCATTCGTTAGTCCATTAGCTCTAAGTGAGTTGCTGCATACCAGTTCAGCAAATTTGTTTGTGTGGTGGGCAGGCGTCTTTACGACGGGTCTCATCTCATACAGCTTCACCGGTACTCCCCGTTTAGCGATCTGCCAAGCGGCCTCACTTCCTGCCAGTCCTGCACCAATTACCGTTACTTGTTGTTTCTCGTTCATATTTACCCCCTCGCTGCATGTATCATGGGGCTCTATATCAAGAGCCCTGGATACAGGAAGCTGCAGCCCGTACTACCGGTTAATCATTTATTTTTATGTTTTAAATTTCGACCGCTTCGTCAGCTTCCTCGACCGGTTCTGTATGATCGCAAGAAGTACACTGCAGTCTTGTGCCCTGTTTGTTTCTCTTCTCTACCATCAGAGAATCACAATTAGGGCAAGGTTTAGCTGAGGGCTTATCCCAGGAGACAAAATCACATTCAGGATATCGGTCACAACCATAGAAGATCCGACCCTTTTTACTCCGACGCTCGACGATCTGTCCTTCCTTGCAAGTCGGACAGGTTACACCGATATTTTTGATAATGGGCTTGGTATTTCGGCAATCCGGGAATCCAGAGCATGCCAAAAACTTACCGAATCGGCCGAACTTATAAACAAGCGGTTTTCCGCATTTTTCGCAGATTTCATCGGAAACCTCATCCTGGATTTCGATCTCGCTCATTTCTTCTTCCGCTACATGCAGTCTCTTCTCGAAGGATTTATAGAACTCTGCCAATATTTTAACCCAATCCTCTGAGCCTTCTTCAACATGGTCCAAATCCTCTTCCATATGGGCAGTAAACTCAACATCTACAATTTCAGGGAAAAATTGCTCCATCTGCTCGTTAATGAGCTCACCAAGCTCTGTCGGAATAAATTTCTTCTCTTCAATCGCGACATATCCACGCTTCTGGATCGTCTCCAGCGTTGGAGCATACGTACTCGGTCTTCCGATGCCCAATTCTTCCATTGTCTTGACAAGTCTTGCTTCTGTATATCGAGGCGGCGGCTGTGTGAAGTGCTGTTTAGGCTCAATTTCTTTATGAATAAGCTTATCCCCGCTCTTAAGCGGTGGCAGCAGCTTCTCTTCATCCGTCGTGCCATCATCGTTACCTTCGACATAAACCTTCATGAAGCCATGAAAGCGTACCTTGGAGCCTGTGGCACGGAAAGAAGCCTCTCCTGCTGCAATATCAACAGACAGGGTATCAAGAATAGCTGAAGCCATCTGGCTCGCCACATATCGTTCCCAGATCAGCTTGTATAGACGGAACTGGTCACGACTTGTAAATGCTTTCACTGAATCCGGATCTCTCAATACGGAGGTTGGCCGAATCGCCTCATGCGCTTCCTGCGCATTCGCATTTTTCTTGGAATATTGTCGGAATGATTCCGGAACGAAGGATTCTCCGTACTTACCTGTGATATATTCTTTGGCTTCTTCCTGAGCAGACTGTGCAATACGAGTAGAGTCTGTTCTCATATAAGTGATCAGACCAACCGTGCCTTCCTTGCCGAGCTCAACTCCTTCATATAGCTGCTGAGCTACAGACATCGTCTTCGCTGCACGGAAATTCAATTTACGAGCCGCTTCCTGCTGCAATGAACTTGTCGTAAAAGGAGCCGAAGGATTGCGCGTTCGCTCTTTCTCTTTGACCTCTGTAACGACATAATCCTTATCTTCAATTTCTTTAAGTATTTCTTTCACTTGCTCTTCATTTCCAAGCTCTGTCTTCTCTCCACGAAGCTGATGGAACTTTGCCTCAAACGGACTTCCGTCAGCTTCCAGTCTCGCCGTAATACTCCAATATTCCTCCGGAACAAATTCGTTGATTTCGTCTTCACGATCCAGAATAATTTTGACAGCTACGGATTGGACTCGTCCGGCAGACAGTCCCTTCTTCACTTTCTTCCATAAAAGCGGACTGATCTTGTAACCTACAAGCCGGTCCAAAATACGTCTTGCCTGCTGTGCGTTCACAAGATCCATGTTGATCTTGCGAGGCGTCTTGAAGGCATCCTTGACTGCTTGCTTCGTTATCTCATTAAATACGACCCGGCAGCTCTCGGTTTGGTCAAGCTCCAGAGCATGAGCCAAATGCCAGGCAATTGCTTCTCCCTCACGATCGGGGTCAGCTGCCAGATATACTTTTTTTACTTTTTTAGATGCGTCTTTAAGTTCTTTAAGCACAGAACCTTTTCCGCGGATCGTAATATATTTAGGATTAAAATCATTTTCCACTTCTACGCCGGTCTGACTCTTCGGCAAATCGCGAACATGACCCATCGAGGCTTTGACAATATATTTGCTACCCAAATACTTACCGATTGTCTTCGCTTTCGACGGGGACTCCACGATGACAAGTGAATCCGCCATAGGTTCATCCTCCTCTCACAATATAACCCTACATGTCACCTATGGCGGATGTAATTCATAGCGCCACAGGAATCTATATTAACTTATATATAGCACCAGGTAATTGCATGATTTGCTTTTTTATGATTAAAGATAACAGAACTGAATGCAAATGTCCAAAATCGAATGGGAGTTTGTAAACCAAATCATCCAGCGTCAATGGTCCTGCCTCCAGCAAATCATATATCATTTGTTCCTCAGAACTCAAGCTCGGCATCATCTTCAGATCTGATTTGCCATCAGCTGCTGCCACTGTCTCCTGAGTTCTCTGTTTCATAAGGTGCGCATATTCTTCAATTATATCTTCTGCACAGGTAACCAGCTTTGCCCCTTGCTTAATCAAATTCAGTGTTCCTTGGCTTTTGGGTGAAGTAATCATACCCGGCACAGCGAACACATCTCTTCCCGCCTCCAGCGCAGCATCCGCTGTAATCAAGGAGCCACTGCGAATATCAGCCTCTACAACCAGCGTTCCGTAGGTAAGTCCGGCAATAATTCGATTTCTTTGCGGAAAGAGCCCGGGACGAGGCTGCATATGGAGCGGATATTCGGTGACAAGCAAGCCTTGCTGCTCAATTTGATCCGCCAGTGAATGATTCTCAATCGGATAAATGTGTGAGAATCCTCCCCCTAAGACAGCAATGGTCGTTCCTCCTGCCTTAAGGGCAGCTTCATGGCAGATACTATCTATTCCTCTGGCAAGACCACTGACAATGGTGTATCCTGCGCTGGAGAGCTCCGAGGCTAGAATCTCCCCTACCTTCTTCCCATAGCCTGAAGGCACACGAGTTCCCACCATAGCTATAGAAGGATGATGAAGCAAGCTCGCTTCTCCTCTTAGATATAGCACTAGAGGTGGGTCTGGAGTTTCCTTCATGAATACAGGATAATCCGCATCAAGGTAAGTTATAAATGGGGTGCGCGCTTTGGATAAGGAATGAAGTTTCTCCTCGATCCATGCTTCGGAGAATCGTGCGTTTAATTTAAGCGCCTGGTCTTTCGTCATACCCGCATGAATCCAGTCCTGAGTTTCGTATTTTAGCATGTCCTTATGTAAATTTCCACTTGAGAGCAGCTTATTTATCGTCTTTCTTCCAATCCCATCAATTTCATGCAGCCCAAGTAATATATAACTAGATTCCAATAGATTAATCCTCCCTGACCCTATAATGAATGAGTAATCTTGTATAAAAAGACAAAAAGCAACCCTTCTGTCGTCATTCGACAAAAAGGTTGCTTACCTCGCTCTTGCAATATGCCTTCATCCACTATTACAGCTATTATAATAGAAGAAAAAATTATTTTAACAGTTAGTGAGTTGTGCAGAGATTAAGAATACCGCGCTCCTCAAGCACACTAACCAGCGTAGATCCCATCTCCGAAGGTGTAGGAGCGACGCGGATTCCGCAGGCTTCGAGTGTTTCGATCTTTTCCTTCGCTGTTCCTTTACCACCCGAGATAATCGCTCCTGCATGGCCCATTCGTTTACCTGGAGGTGCAGTCACACCGCCGATAAAGCCCACTACAGGTTTTGTCATATTATCACGAATCCACTCTGCCGCTTCTTCCTCAGCTGTACCGCCGATCTCACCAATCATGATTACAGCATGTGTGTCAGGATCCTCATTGAAACGTGAGAGAATATCGATAAATTCAGAGCCTTTGACAGGGTCTCCACCGATACCGACCGCAGAGGATTGACCAATTCCGCGTGTTGTCAACTGATGAACCGCCTCATAGGTTAATGTACCGCTTCGGGATACAACGCCAACATGACCCGGCATATGAATGTATCCAGGCATGATACCGATCTTACATTCTCCCGGTGTAATGACACCAGGACAGTTAGGCCCGATCAGAACCGTTTTCTTGCCTTCCATATAACGGGAGACCTTAACCATATCCAGTACCGGGATACCCTCTGTAATACAGATCACAAGATCTAATTCAGCATCAACAGCTTCCATGATAGAATCTGCTGCAAAAGCCGGGGGAACATAAATAACACTAGCTGCAGCTCCGGTCGCTTCTTTAGCTTCCACAACGGTATTATAAACCGGCAGGCTGACGACATTGCCATTCTCAAGTGTAATGTCAACGTTTGTACCGCCCTTACCAGGAGTTACACCGCCTACCATTTGAGTACCGTAATCCAGCGCACCCTTAGCATGGAATTTGGCCGTGGCACCTGTGATTCCTTGTGTAATCACTTTTGTATCTTTATTTACCAAAATACTCACGATCGTTCACATCCCCTACGGTTATTTTCAAATATTCGGGCAGCCCCGAAAAGGAATGAATTATTTAACGAGGGCAACGATTTTTTGTGCACCGTCTGCCATCGAATCCGCTGCTACGATGTTAAGACCGGATTCGGATAATATTTTCTTGCCCAGATCAACGTTCGTTCCTTCAAGTCTTACGACAAGAGGTTTGGTGAGGCCAAGCTGCTTCGCTGCTTCAACAACACCATCAGCAATGACGTCACAGCGCATGATGCCGCCAAAGATGTTGACGAAGATTCCTTCTACCTTAGCATCAGACAGAATAATCTTGAATGCTTCAGTTACTTTCTCTGTTGTAGCACCGCCCCCAACGTCAAGGAAGTTGGCTGGGTCACCACCGTAATACTTGATGATATCCATCGTTGCCATGGCAAGACCCGCACCGTTTACCATACAACCGATGTTACCATCAAGCGCTATGTAGCTCAGGTCATACTTCGATGCTTCGATTTCTTTCTCATCTTCTTCATCTAGATCACGCAAAGCTTGAATGTCTTTGTGACGATATAACGCATTGGAATCAAAATTGAGCTTCGCATCCAGCGCCATAACGTTGCCATCGCCTGTGACAACGAGCGGATTAATCTCGGCAATGGAACAATCTTTGTCAACGAATGCTTCATACAGCGCGAGCATGAACTTCACCGCTTTATTGACCAGTTCACTTGGAATGTTAATTGCATAAGCAAGTCTCCGCGCCTGGAATACCTGGAAACCAACCGCAGGGTCGATGACTTCTTTGAAAATCTTCTCTGGTGTTGCTGCCGCTACCTCTTCAATCTCGGTACCACCTTCTTCAGAAGCCATCATGACAACTCGTCCGGTTCCGCGGTCTACGACAACACCTACGTAATACTCCTTGCGAATATCGCATCCTTCTTCGATAAGAAGACGTTTTACTTCTTTACCTTCAGGGCCTGTTTGATGAGTGACCAGCACTTTACCGAGAATTTCGGAAGCATATGCACGTACTTCATCTGAATTTTTGGCTACTTTTACGCCGCCTGCCTTACCGCGTCCACCTGCGTGGATTTGCGCTTTTATTACAGTCACCTGGCTTCCCAGCGACTCTGCGGCCTCTACCGCTTCCTCTACCGTGTAAGCAACTTTCCCGTTCGGAACGGTAACTCCGTACTGTTTCAGCACTTCTTTTCCTTGATATTCATGGATATTCATTCTCGAATCCTCCTATCAACATGACTGCAACAAGGCGGGTTAAATGACATGTTTCCTTATAAACCCACATCATTGTATCATGTTTTTAAAACGCTTACCTTAAAAATTCATCTCGGAACGAGTGTATTTTGATATCAGTATCATTCCAAATATCGAATACTTGGCAATAAATGTAAAATAAAAAAACCTTCATGGTTAATTAGTTACTTTTAACCAGAAGGCTTCAACTATACACAATTATACTCAGTTTATCTGTTTAACCCCATTCTCAGTTATTACTGCTTACTCTCCACGTTTGCATCGTGAACTTTGGCTAACAGTCCTTTGAATTGATTGAGCATTACACCAAACTGCTCATCATCATCGCTCGTTCCTGAGCGCATCGCAAGCGGAATATGCAGCGCTTCATCATGAAGCCTCGCACCTTCCTCCGTCAACGTAATCATAACCTTTCTTTCGTCGCTCACAGAACGCTCGCGATGAATAAGGCCGGCTGACTGCATTCTCTTGAGCAGCGGAGTCAGCGTGCCTGAGTCCAGATAGAGCTTCTCTCCAATGTCCTTCACCGTACATTCCTTATGCTCCCATAACACCATGAGTACGAGATACTGTGAGTAAGTCACTCCAAGCTTATCGAGAAAAGGCTGATACAGTTTAGTAATCTCTCTAGAGCATGCATATATAGCAAAGCAAAGCTGGTTCTCCAGCTTCAATTCTTCATGAATCGACATAGTACCTCCACCCGCTTATCAGATTATGTTTTAATCAAGTTGTCTTTAATGTTCTTTAGCAGGATAATTCACATTTTCTTCTTATTTTAGCACAGCAATCATAAAAATCTACATTTAATTTATGAAAATTATTTACAATTATATTTTATTATGATAAATTTAATTTTACACAATATATTTTTCGGTATTACTACATTATCATCACTGCGTCCCTATTGACTCCAAAACGTTATCTATCCGTATATACAATTCTCTTGCAGCCTACAGGTTAAGCTTACTGGTATTTAAAGTTGGTACATTTATAACAATAATGTCTTCTATTTCCCTATAAATTGTTGTATGCTGCTGAGAATTTTTATATAGATAATTCCGTATCATTCTTATTTATAAATGAGTTAAGATACGGATTCAGATGAAGATTCTTGAACATCCAGAATGACTTGAAAATGAGGAAGCACCTATTCACACTGACACTCTCAAGATCATGTGACGAGAGCAGCGTAGAATAGGTGCTTTCCTTTTGTGTGGAAATATGCGGGTATGTTTAGTATAGTATAATTACTATATATTAAAATTTTTACTTATGAATAAAAAAGTATATTTCCAAGGAAGTGAAGTGGATTGTGACTCATAAATCTAATGATAATCATCAGAAGAATACTTCAAACGAATCACATGAAAATGTTTCTTTCAATAGTGCGACGGATCATTATCGTAATGTAATGGGTGCTCCTACGAAGAGAGTACATATGAGCAGCTTGCCAAAGCCAATCAAATGGTTCATGTATATTATTTATTTTGTTGCGGGACTAGCAGCTCTATCGATCTTGGCAATTATTATTTATCAGACTATTACTTGATTAAGGTATCGGAATTAAGCTTAGTCTAATCCTAATCTAAGAGGCATGAAAAAAGCTCCCGAGATCATTCTCGACAGCTAATAAACAGCACGACGTTATAGATTACGAATAATCTCAAAATAATATTGAATATATGCTAATCAAAGTGATTAGTATTCCTCCAACGAAAGCTAAAAGGTATCCTAATGTGCTAAAGGAAGTTAGAATCTCAAATAATACAGCGAGAAACATTGCAGGTTTTGCTTCCTGCTCCTTTAATCCCGTTTTAACGACATTATATAAATCTTTGACATAAAAATATCCAATCCAAGTAATGAATATCCCAGCTATAATTCCTATGAGGTCATTTTTTAGCATTTAATAGCGAGTCCTACTTCCCAATTATATTCCGCAATGAATCCATTAAATTTCTTCAATATTTCTAACATAAAAAGCTCGCCAGAGCGATTGCCAAGGTACTGAACAGAACAGTGAAATATAAAAAGCTAAAAGCCTATCAAGGTTTTTTTAAATTAATTTCTTATAGTTTAACTACATAAAATATAGTTGCAATAAAATTCCAGTTTATGTCGTTGGGATTGGGAGGTTGTCATTTTCATAATAACCCTCCATATCTTCTACCCACGATTTTAACCCATGAAGAAAGCTCTCTATATCACTATTCTCCCATTCGTCGGGCTTTAACTTAAAATCATTTGCTAACAAAGAAATAAACTTTGTGAATTGTTCCTTATCCTTTACTTTTTCTAACTCTTAATATAATTCATTTCCACATCTGACTATCTCTTTTGAAGCCCAATTGACTGGTTATTTCTTCAAAGTCCATATTTTCATTGAATCATCTTTCCATACATTAATTCTTTTTAAATAAATCAGTAGGTGATAGAGTACCTGCTTTTAATGCATTTGCATTTCCTGTTACTGTATACTCACCGGTTTTATTTTTAATAGAACTTTGCATATAATGGATGTCTTTAGGATTTAGAGTATTATTCCCCAAACCCTTTGGTTCACTCTTAAATAAACCTTACGGGTCAATATAACTTACTTCATCTGGTTTACAAATTCTGTTTTCATTACTTTGTAGGTGGCTTGTCGTAGAGACAACCTTTCGTGCTAAGAGAGCGACCAATATCGAACGCCCCTAGCAGCTCATCCTTCGTTTGGTTCTTAAATTCACTGCCACGATCCGTATGAAACCATTGAATGTCGCTCAAGTCGCCTTCTACCGTGGCAAAGACACGAGAAATTAAAGGACCTGCACTGTGTCCAATAATTTCTCTATTAAATAAGTCATTGTCCTCCTACAATGTTTATTTGTTAAAAATACTCAATAATAGTTATTTTAACATTAACTCGCCTAAAGCAATCTATCATATTAAAATTAATTCTGTAAACCTATAATTTGGTATATGTTGAAAATGAATCACAAAATGTATTAAAAAACAAAAAGGCTCTAAAGAATTATTTCAATTCTTTAGAGTCCGATGAATCTTAACGAAGAGCCGATCTATTTTGTTTAAATAATATAACCAATGGACTACTAACCTATCTATTTGTAAATAACTTTTTAATTACTAAATCAAGAAGATAATATACAAGTAATCATGGCCTTACTTCAGATATATGAACGGCTTTAGTTTATAATCATTGCTATTATATATACCTAATGCGCTCTTATCATCAAAGTATTTTAATTCAAATTGTATGAGTGTCTAACTCATCCAATAACTTCAAGTATTTATCAAATAATCTTTCAGAATCCTGCAAATTGTGCATTAAATGCTTTCTTTCCTCTTGTACTAGATTTGTTATATAATTCTCGACTTCATAGGTTGTAGGAATAGATTCAACATTTCTTACTATACTGTCTATAACAATTAGGATTGAATTTAAAATCTCTATAAAAACGACTAATGATAACTTTTCATCTATCAGAATTTTTGACTGATAATTTTCGGATAAGGAGCTAACCACAGTTTGACAGAGCTTATTGAGAATATTCGAGTATTTATCATCTATTATTAAACAGTGCCGAATGTCACCTATTGATGATAGCTCCGGCATCAAGTTATGCACGTATTGATTAGTCGAAGTGGTAAAAAGAGCTGCCAGTTTCGTGTACGGTTTACCTATTAAATCCATCTTGCTTTGAATTTTACTTTTTGTGGCTTGATCCTTGTTATCTCTAAAATTAATGAGATCAGACTTTAAATCGACTAGATTATCGTCACTACAAGATAAAGCGAATTCATCTAAATACTTTGTTAATTTAGAGTTTAGCTGTTTAAAATCTTTCATTCGGATTACCACCTCTAAAAAAATTTAATCAGATAAAAACCATAGAAGCAGTGTTTGAACACTGCTTCTACTTATTTCTATTATATTAGAAGAACGAATGACCACCAAATCTGTTCCATGTATGGAAATGGTAATAGTATCCAAATCCAAGACCAAGACCTTCTATTTCAGGGCCAATTGGTTCTTTACCGCCACCAGCTCGCTGAGCAACCTTAGCTGCTCCAGATAAAGTTGTCGACCATACGTCTTTGCCGGTAATTTTAGAATCACCATTAAATGATACCAATCTCGTAGCCGCATTACTCAAGGAAATAGCAGGCCCAATCCATACATCTTGTTGTACTATTTTAGCATAATAATGGTCGTACTCTCTTTTATTTCTCAAGTTCATTGCAATCTCATCTGTTTTTGCAAATTCGACACCATTGAGAAGAATGACAGCAGCAACAAGAAGAAGTGCTTCAATTAGTTTAGCGCCCACTATTTGTACAAGGGGAGCTAAGATTACCATCCTTGGTTGAATCACTGAATCATCATTACTGATAGTTGCTTTCTGTCCTGTTTCCTCATTCTCGTATGTTAAAGTTGCTCCAAACTCTGTTGAATAATCATCGATTGTTAAAGAATATTGTTCTATTAGATTACTATCAGTATCAGTAGATTCAACAGACAATAAGGAGACAGGCGTAAGTTTTGATTCTTCATATGTAGTAAAAGTAGTCTCCAACGTCTCTTTATCTTGAACTAATATACCAACCACACCATCAATCTCAGTTTTCAATCTAATCTCTTGCTCATTATCAACCACAACCTCTACACCATCTAACTCCGTTGTTGTGTTATTATTCTGAGCTTTAACATTAGATGGATTAATCACACCTACACTAACAAGAACAAATACAAGGAATGTTGCCACGAATTTTACGAGATTTCTTTTGAGTAACATTTTATTGGATATCTCCCTTTTTTGTAGTGTGTTTAAAAAAACTAAGCTACCCTCCTTTTCCTCATATATTGTAAACATATACTAAAAATAGTATTTATCAACAATAAAATACAATTTATATTATAATATGGAATTTAATACATATAAAATATTTACATATAAATATTACATATTTCATCCATTATCAAGCTAGTTTAGCTGGCTAAAGAACTAAGGAGTCGATTAAGACATCGCCCCCTAAACACCTCATTGCTCTTGGCCAAGGTGAACTTGCACATAAACCTTATTTATAACCTTCTCTCTATTGTTGTTATATTTGACCATATCTTAACAAAGTGAAGATAAAAATGAGCGTATTCACAACGCTCATTTCAACAGTTATGTAATTAATCGTAACCCTCTATATCAGCTCGAAGTACATCACTCACCTCGAACCATTCTCCATCAACCTTAAATCGTCTAAGCCGGGTATCAACCATTTCAACAACTCCAATTACCCTTCTGTCCTCATATTCATCATATAGTTGAACATTAACAAGTAACCTTTGTTGAAAGGATACTAAAAGAGCACGGTTTACTATCTCTTTCTCCTGATCATCCAAGTAAAATCGATCATTACGATCATGCACACGTTCATGTTCAACGAAAGCCTCTCTATGTTCCGGTAACATCATGCGGCTCGATTCCCAAAACATATTGCTTCCTGGTGCAAGTTTATTCCCTTTCATCCTGATCACCTCAGGATTTATTATAATACGAACATTAGTTCTTATTCCAGATATATTATTTTCCAGAAAGAAATCTTCTAGCACGCAAAAAAGCTGGCCATTTTAAGCCAGCTTCAATTGTTGATCAGTGAAATTTACAAACACTGGATCCCGAAGCTTTCCCGCCCTAGTCCAGTTACGCATTTTAACTTGTGCACCAATAATCGTTCCAGGAAAACAAAATCTTTATTCTCGCCGGTCTTCAGCTTATCGCCTATATGATAAAGCTCTTGCTTATTTTGTGAAGAAACACCAAAGCGGATTAGCCAGTATAAGTCACCTCGCCGTTCGGCTGACGTATGCCAGCTAACCATCCGAACTCCCCTTTACGATAGCCCATGAGGACGACATCGACATAAGTCCAGTTAATTACCTTCAGCCAGTCTGCAGATCGGCGGCCAGCGTAGCCACTATCGAATCGTTTTCCGACCATTCCCTCCATTTGGGTTAGTTCCATCTGCTTGAATAAAGCTTCCCCAGCTCCCTGTACAAATGGTGTCTTGCCCATTCTCGTGTTAGGGAAGGCTATTTCCTGCAGCAGCTCCTTGCGCTCGTGCAGCGGAAGCTTTCGTGTGTCTTTGCCATCATAATGAAGGATATCGAACACTACATAAGTAACTGGCATCGTCTGAGCCATAAGATTGATCTTATCTTCCTTACGAGCTAGGAAGCGTTTCATGACTAATTCGAAGTCTACCCTGCCCGTCTCCGGATCTGCGACAGCTACTTCACCGTCCAGAACAATATCCTTATCGAAGGAGCCTTCCAGTAGCTCAGGGTACTGTCTTAAGCACTCTGTACGGTGCCTGGTATATAGTTTAGTCTTGCCGGCAATTTGGGAATAGATCAACCGATGACCGTCGATTTTTGGTTATCTCCATAATACTGTACAAAAATATATTGCACAAAAATAATTAAGTATTTTCTTTTCATAACAGGACTTTAATAGATTTTGTGAAAAATATTATTGTACATAAATCAACAGAATGATATTATAGAAAACATGACATAACAGATATAACACATTTCGGTAATATTGTACATAAATATAACTTATTGGAGGACAAATGGTCAATTCGCATACGTCAACAATAGCTACTCTACAAAATTATAAATTTATCATGATTCCTGTCTGGATTGATTGGGGGATATTAAGCGACGGCAAAGTCATTAAAAAGCAGTTCGCGGTAATCGGACTTAAAAATCTGGATACAGGCACCCATATCATTCATCCGGTGACAGATTTTATATTACATAACTGGCAGGCAAGAAAATTCAACACTCAAAAGAAGCATGCGTTAAACACCGTGAAATTCCTTAATTACTTACTGCTTAACAGGCGCAGTATGCGTATACACTCACTGTCTGATTTGAAATTGGTGGACGGGAGCAAGTACCTGAATACGCTAACTTCTGAAGGACAATCTAGAGGAACTGTAAAAGATAGCGAAAGGACGCTCACCCATTTTTACCTTTGGTTAATCGGAAAGGGTGTCATTAGCAGCATTGATAGAGGCAGCTTTGTCAAAAAGGAAACAATGCATGGCACAATCTATTATGAATCTCCTTTCCAAGTGATTTATCCAGAACATCAGTCGCCAAATGTGGAGCATGCATTTCCTTCCAAGTACATCCCTCTTCTATTAGAAATCGCTATTCTGGAAGCAACGCCTATCGCGTTAGGGGTTTATATGCAGCTGTTTGGCGGTCTTCGAGTGGGAGAATTGGTCAATTTAAAACGAACTCAAGTGAAAAGACGAATAGCAAATGGGGATTTTCTTTTTGACGTTAAGGACCAAAATTTCCGTCCTGACCTCAAGGATAGTGCGGGCAGCAGCTATGTAAAACGAACCAGGAGTCAAAGAATCTTTCAGATAAAAGATTGGGGCGAATCTCTTTTCAATCAACATATTGAATTATATAAGACGACTGACAATACCAATGCCCTCTTTGTAAATAGGGACGGAAAGGCAATGTCCGGACGGAGTTACCGCCAATATTTCGATAAGTTAAAACGAAGCTTCATCGAATATTTGAAAACGTACGGAGACAGCGAGGATAAGTTGCTTTCCCACCATTTGAGCATGATGAGTTGGTCCACCCATATAGGGAGAGGAACCTTTACAAATATGTTGGCAGAGATAGCTGAAAATCCTTATGATATCGCATTTCCGCGTGGGGATAAAAGCCTCCTTTCCTCCCTATCCTATATGTCCAGGACCGAACGCTTGCGAAACAAGCTGGAACAAAAATTCAATCATATGCATGAAGCATACATCCCAAAACTGATTGAAAACCGCAAAACACAAAAGGAGAAATAACACATTGGAGAACACACCGGAATACCTGACAAAAACTGAACTCGGAAGAGTTTTAAATGTCGCCCATAGCACCGTCATCAGATGGATATCGGAGGGAAAGGTGCCTGTCGTTGAAATCGGTAACAAGTCCCTAATTCCCAAAGAAACTCTCCCTATGATCAAAAAGAACGTTGGGTACATAAACACAGACGAGTACATGCGTCTCGACGAATTCCTTCTTTTCTTTAAAATCAGCCATGAAACCTATTTGAATTGGATTAAAAGGGGTTGGGTCAAGGACAGTGTACGTTATGGAGGTAACACAACCTATATTCCTCTTAGCTCCATTGATGAGATAAAAAAGTTAAGTGGCTATGTAAATGAGGAGGAATATATAAACATTAAACGGTTGAGCTGCATATTGGATGCGAGTCCGGAGAAAATTTTAAGATTCATCAAAAGCGGCTTACTCGTTAATTGCCACCTTTATAAAGATAAATATCTCTTTAAATCCGATTCTATCGTTGAAATTAAACGAAGCATCGGTTATTTCGAAGGCTTTAATCCAAATGAGTATTTAAGGATAAAACAGGCTAAGGAAAAGTTGAATTTGGATTTTGAGTTTCATTATTGGAAAAAGAAAATTCCATACATCCTGCATATGGGAACCCCCTATATACATACGAAGGATTTGCCCCTTATTTATGACCTGATAAAAGAAAAAAAGGATAAACCGGTTCTTGCGGAATATCCGGGGCTTGAAAACTATGTGGACACAAATAAAGCTGCGGAATTATTGGGTATTGGTAAAAGTACGATATCCGTACAAATAAAATCTGGAAAGATTAAGGGTGCTGTAAAAGTTCCGTTTACACGAAATCAAACCAAATGGATGATTCCGATGGAATCTATCGAGGAATATAAGGAACAACGCCGACTTCCTTTAAGTGAGAAAAGAAATGAAGATTCAAAACCAGCCAATTCATTACAACTTAAAATGATAGCCGAAAAGTCCGGGGTGTCAACGCAAACGCTGCAGATAAAGATTAGAAATAAGCAGTTGTTTCCAAATGCCCAAAAGGTTAAAGGAGTCTATTATATATCAATTGAGGACGCAAATACTTTTATTGAGAGCACACGCCATCAGCACTACATTAAAAACGTGGATATCTACACGAACAAGGATGCGCTGGAAGAGCTTTTACACTTCATGTCCGCCTTTCCTTTGCCTTTTCACTTAAAGAAAACGCAGGATTTATATGCAGAATTCTGTAAAATCAAATTGAGTAAATTAAGAGGCGCTCCGAACCATATCCAAACCTTTTTCGGTTACTACCGGTCTGTGTTCGAAATCTTAAGGACCTTGGATAAAAATCTGTACGAGTTGGATGTTGATCTTATCGATTCGATTATGACCGATGAAACGACAAGCGATCATAAAAAGCGGATTTTCAATCATTTTTATGAATATTGTTACTCATTCCATGGTCTACAGGTTCCGAAAAAATATGTGGTTTCTAAAGCGAAAAGCAACGAGGAGAAGGATAAGGAAATTTACTCCCCTGAAGTTTTTTACTCTTACTATCAGTTTGTAAAAAATGCAGCATTGCATTTGCCTAATGCCATTAATGATCAATATTACGCCAACATGTGGGCATTTACAATAATGCATCTTACAGACGTATGGAGGGCTTCAGATATTGTTTATAAAACGCCGAATATTGATATCGCCGCCATCCAGGTTGACTCTTTGAGCTGGTTTGATACAAATGTTTTAACTATTACGCAGTGCCAACAGGTTATTAATCAATTGTACTTGAATTTCCGGTCAATCAGAACGAGTAAGACCAATACGCTGGTCACGTTTTTAGTCGAACCTGAACTGGTGGAGCCATTATCAACTGCGTTAATTATTTCAGAATTGCATAGGCAAAAAAACGGGCAGTCTTTTCTCCTTGAATCCTTCTTCAGAGGAAAAAAATTCAAAACGGTCGCTACATCCGGGAAAGATCGACACCATGACTTTTTTAAATACGAGCCGACCCTTGAGCCCTTTAAAAGCTTGAAGTTTAATAACAGTACGATGACTTACTTGTTTTATAGCATAAGCGATGAGGACGGCAACGATGCAGATGTTGCTCTGGAACTGACTCAAAAGGTAAGGTCCCATAATAAGGCGGAGACCACAGCCATTTATGTCCAAGCCACGAACAAGGATGGTACCTTGAATAAAGTGTCCTCTAACCTATTCAGGAGAGGGCATTTCGGCTGGCTCTTTAATTATTTAATATTGTTGGCTTCTGAAAAGGACGATGTGATCCGAACAATGGAGGAAAAAACAGAGGCAATTTCCACCCTTCGAATCGAATTAGGAAGCCCGATTCACACCGAAAGGTGGGCACAATTTTTACTACAAATTAGGCAAAAGCGAAGTTCTGTAATGAGTAGATTGGCGAATCTGAACAAGGAATCTCTTAAAGAAATGCTTGTAAAGATTTTTAAAGGAGAAATGCCTTCAAAAACTGAAAACGCCCAGTGCATTACTCATCCTGGTTGTGAATACCCGCGATTAAATTCGTGTTATTCATGCCCAAACATCATACCCAAAAATTATTTGTTTATCGAACTGGGTGGAGAATTCGACCGTTTGATTAATTCAATTGAAACCACCCAACATGATGCCGTTCGAAAAAAAGACTCGTATTTCCTTTTGAATTTATTGCTTTTGCTTGACGAAGGAATCAACTTTTTCGGGGAGGATTATGTTGAGGCGTTTATAAAAATACAACATGTACGAAGTAGGCTTAGCCAACTGGCTAACAAAATTTATATTGAATAAGGTGAACAACTTGGAATTAAAACTTTCTCAGGAACTGTTCGGTAACGCTAATGTGAGTGTAGTCGAACAAATTTATTATGATGACAAAGAAAAGGAACGATATTTAAACACATTTTCAGCTTTAAAAGAAAATGGGTATATCGCCGCCGACTCTTTTAATGATCATGTGTGGATTATGCCCTGCCCAATAAAGGCAAACGATTTCCATCTTATATTTGATATCGAAATCTTCAGGGAATTAAACCAAGCTGTTAAAGCTTTTATCACCTTGCGGAGATCATCCGGGGTCAGTCCGCACAAATGTTACGATGAACTCCAATTCCTAAAAAAAGCGATAAGGGAAACCAGTGGCTTTAAAACACTGGACAGGTTGAAGCAAACGATGTTGTCTATGTCGGCACCGCGTGCCTATAACCTTTCGAATGTGTTGAAGAACTTCATCAGTTTCTTTCCCTGCGAGCAAGAAGAGGAAATATTAAGCATTTGTAACACCGCATCCTTTGCAACATATGGAAACAGAGATTTACCGCACTTCAACGATGTACTGATATTCAATGATATCGTAAATGATTTTTTTCTGACGAAGCCAGTCGAGATGACCCTAAAATTTATGCCAATTATGATTTGGTGGCTTATTACGAATATTATACCTCAGCGACCAACAGAGTTTCTTCTAACGAATAAAGACTGCCTGGAACATAAACCAGATGGAAGCATGTGGCTTAAGGTCCCCAGAATCAAGAATGAAAATGACTCACCTGATAGAGTAATTCGTTCTGACTCCATCCAAATCGATCGTAAAACGTATCAAATTATCTCTTCCTATAAATTAAAGCTGATGGAACTTGGCATCGAGGATGACTACCTTTTCCCGCGGGATTTTTACCAATTGTTCCGGAAAAGACCCAAACGTCAAGCATTTAATAGGGTGACACTGTACAATTTTGATCTTCTCCTGCAAGAGTTTTATACCGAGGTAGTTGAAGGTGTATATTCGGAAACAAGTCTTGAAAAAATCAAGCCTGGAGATACCAGGCACTTCGCGATTATCAATATGTTTTTACAAGGATTTAACATGCTTTCCATCGCCAGAATGGCAGGTCATGATGTGATTGCCACACAGGAGAATTACTACTCTCATGCGGAACATTTTTCCCAATCATATGTATACATACTGGCTCAACACATTATGGAACGGAAAATCTCAGATGGGATTCCCGAGGGTTTTATTGGATGGAGGAGAGATGCATACGATCGGGGGAAAATTTACAATGACCAAGATACTCAAAAAATGATAAAAGTAGATTACGGTTATTGCAAAGAGAAAAGCGAAGTCTTCCCTACCACGTGCGTAGAGGATTGCAGGATGTGCAACCATTATGTCTTTAAACCGGACATTGACAAATACGATCAAGGGATAAAATGGCTGCAGGACTATTCCGCCTCCCTTAATCAGCGCATGAATGAGGTGCTTTCAATTATGAAGGAACATTGCAGGTCATTGCACCTACCAGGCCACTCTGGTTCAGAAGAAATTTTAAAGGCAAATTCAATGAATCTGATTAAATACATGAACCAAAAAGCAATGGTCGATTCGAAATTGATGGAGGAAAACAAATATGACTAAAGCACAAGATGGGCGGGCAGGGAAAGGCAGACCTTCCAATTATAGTGATGAGCAGCTTAAAGAAATGGCATTAAGAATTAAAAACAAATTTAAAGGACAAAAACTAACATATCTTTTATTAGAAAAGGAAACCGGGATCGGTAGAAATACATGGAGCCGGCGCATACCGGAAACGATTGATGAATTAAACAAGCCAATCCCAAGGTCTATTGGATTAGCAGAAACTGATGATGTATACTTTCCAAATATTGAACAAATCTTTGAAGTGTACAAAAATGACAAGAACAAAATCATCAACGAGCTTCACTTCATCGAGTCAACTTTCATTGAGCTTTATAAAGAGGCTAAGAGTTTAAAAGAGGAGCTCAATCGGAGAAAAGATGATAGTGAGGAGTTAAAACTGAAAAACGACGAGATACGGCTTTTACGCGACCAAGTAAAACATTATGAACAATTGTACAATGAAAAAATGGTTTCAAGCGCATTCCCTCACCTGCAATCCCAGAACCAGATTAAGGATAATTTGATTCAGTTTGATAAGAAAAACAAGAAACATGTAACTCTTGAAAACTTAGAAACCTTGTTTGAAACGGGCGAAGGACTTATTCACGGGGATACTGATAAAAATCACAACCTGTCAAACATGGAAAACAGGTTTAGCAATATATTTAAAAAGGACCGTTAGGTCCTTTTAACTGTTTTCTTATTGAACGCACCCTATAGTAAGTGCATTACTTCACAAACTTCTAACTAATACAAAAAGGCCGTGACTTACATAAGTCATCGCCCGATTTTACTAATTATTCAATGGAATAATAGTATTCCATTCGGTTCCTAAAATGAGCTACTGTAACTGTTTATACTTCCCCGACCGGAAGTTCAACATTAAATGGTTTTAAATCTTCAGAAGGAAAAGTCGAACAGTAGGATTTGTGTATTTTCCAGCTTATAGTTCTTTATTTTTTCTTCTCCGTTCAAATAGGATGTAGATTGGAAGTGCGCTGTTGATTTATCAATCATTTCTATTTTATTAAATGGAATTCCGTGGTTTTTAGGAGGCCATGGATTTTCCGTAGTTTTTGGTACACTTTATTTTATTTCAGTACGTATGAAGTGCCAGATCCCTACAAAGCTGAATAAGAGGAGTCCTGCAAAAACCGCTATGTAGAGGTCCTGAATTGATTGTGTGAAGCCAACTTGGTTTTCTGGTGTCATAGCGTAGACGGGCTGTGACCAAGGGTAATATTTTCCGTATTTTGAACTAGAAACAAAGATATTCGGAATGATGAACGCAAAATTCAAGGCCACTGGAATCGCAAAATTTTTCGATTGTGTCGCCAGCCAGGTTTGAAGGGCTATCAGGGACAGGATGGCAAACCACCCTCTTAGAAACAACCCTAGAAAATCAAGAAATGGAAACTCACCTGTCACTCCCATGATTTTCCCTAATACAAGGAAATATAAAAACAACACGACATTGGTGATCCCAACCAGCAGCCATCCCCATATCATCTTTGAAATATAAAAGTCTGCTTTGGGAATGGGATAGGATAATAGCTGTTTCCAGCCTCCATTCGCATGTTCAAAACGGCAGAGTATTGCCAGATACACACTTGAAAGTAGTGGGCAGAGAACCATCCCGTATAAAAACTCGACTTGGGTCCAGGCTCCCATCCACCCCACCATTCCATTTTCCTCGAATACATGAATATTAGTAGCATAATTGACGACTCCTATAACGGTAAAAAACAGAGGGACTATCAGGATGACCAGCCAAATTGTAATAAAGTTCTTGAGCTTTAACCAATCGGTCCATAATACATCTTTAAACATACTCCTCCTCCTAATCTACTTCCCTACTGGCAAAATGTATGGATCCAATGATAGTGAGAAACAGGCCAATGCCGATGCTGATCCATACCCACTCCCAATTGAAGATAGGGGTATTTACCATACTGGAAAAATCAGTGATGATATTTTCATTTGAAAGTGTAATTTGATAAGGCAGCACCCATGGAAGATACTGGGTAACCCCTGGCAGTTGGATCAAAAATAAACCCAGGGCTATTCCCACTCCACCCATAATCAGAGGTATTGCCTGGCTATTCAAAACCATGGACATCCATAGCTGAATGCCAATCAGCGCAAAAGAAGTCAGATAGGGAAACATCGTAAAATAAAAGAGACGGGAGGCATTCAATGTATCACTCCCTCCAAACAAAAATCCTAAAAGCCACAATCCCATCATGAGGATTATGCCGGAAAGAAGCACACCCATGGATACCCACAAATATCGTGTCCAATAATAACTCACCTTGGATATTGGCATAGAGAAGATCAGCTTCCACGACCGTGCCTGGTGCTCCAGATTGGCTATATATGAACAAAGAATAGCAGCGGACAGATGAATAATAAAAAAGTTGCTGTAGTAGGTAATCATCCACATGGTACCCCAAATGTTATAGCTTCTCCCTTCTGAAACCTCCTGCTGAATATCCCCTGCATTCAGCAATAAGAGCAAAAGGGTGCCTCCTATTAATACGGCCGGAAACAGCAGGACGATGACCCAAAACCATGAGCGTTTCATTTTGACTAAATCAGATGAAAGTATCGGCCTCATTAAAGACTCTGTCCCCCCCCGGTGAAGTCTAAGAAAATATCTTCAAGCGACTTTTTGATGCCTTCCAGGCGGGAGACCGTAAAACCGGCCTCGACCAAAGCCTTGTTGGCTTCTCCTGCTATGGACTGGGAAGATTCATTTATATATAATGCGCCTTCATCCTGCTTAAAATCTGCATTAATGCCCATTTTTTTAAGGGAAACGGATGCATCAACTGGATTATCGACAGTAATTTTAATCTTAGGTTCACTTTCTTTGCGGAGAACCTCAATAGAATCCTGAAATAGCATCTTTCCGTTTTGGATAATGCCTACTTGAGTGGCCATTAGTTCAATTTCGCTGAGCAAATGACTCGAAACTAGAACTGTCATTCCATATTTTGAAGGCATTTCTTTAATTAGCTCACGTATTTCGTGAATCCCTGCAGGGTCAAGGCCGTTGGTAGGTTCATCTAGAATTAAGAGTTGAGGGCTGTTCAGCAGAGCCGTGGCAATGCCCAGCCTCTGCTTCATGCCCAGGGAGTAGTTCTTTACTTTTTTATCCTTCGCCCCTTCAAGCCGGACAATTTTAAGCACCTCCCCTACTCTGCATGCATCTTCTATTCGCAGCAGTCGTCTGGCAGCTTCAAGGTTTTCATAGCCGCTAAGGTGGCCGTAATAGGTCGGCGTTTCTACAAGGGAGCCGATTTTGCCTAAAATTGAGAGGCGCTCCTTCTTTAAATCCTGGCCGAATACCTTCACTTCACCCGTTGAAGGACGTATTAGGCCGAGCAGCATGCGGATCGTCGTTGTTTTCCCTGCGCCGTTTGGACCTAAAAAACCATAAATCTCTCCTTGGTTGACTTTCAAATTTAATGAATCTACAACTTTATTATTTTTGTAGGTTTTCGTTAAATCGTGTGTATTAATAATGAATGAGCTCATTTCGCATCTCCTGTCACTATTTTGATTAACAACAATGGCCGGCTAAGGAGCGACAATTGCACCACCCAAAGAGGAAAGACAAGCCGTAATATCCTGTATAGCTCTTTCAATCTTTTTGATGGAATGTACACCGATGGAGAGCTGGTCTTTTTTACTGTGTATACAATCCATAACTTCGTTTCTTTCTTTTGAATCAAAATAGGTCTTTAATAATCCGGTTTCTTTTAGAAGGTATGAAAGCGCCACGGTCTGTTCATTGGGATTTCCATGGCGGATTAACTGGGAATGAAGTAACTCAACAATTTGCTCTTTTGATTGTTTTGTCACGGTGATTTTTCGTAGTGGAAGAATAGGGAGTTTAAAGCCGATGAGGATGGCCCCCTTTTTTTGTAGTTCTTGAAGAATTGAATAATGTATTTTTCCCCTAAGCCGATTTCTGAAATGGAAATACTTGATCCACCCTTTTAATTTTTTCATTCTAAAAGATTTAACGAGGATGGAGATAACTTTATCCATATAGTGAATACCGGTCTCTTGTGCATCGAGAACCTTAACTTTTCCTTTTTCATCCAACATTATTTTCTTTGTTAAAAGAAGGTCAATAAATATTGCACCAATGCTGTATGTCTCTACATATGAGCGATACTTCAGGCGAAGCTGATTTGCCCCTAGAAGGGCTATTTCTTCTGATAAAGGTAACCTTTGTTCCATATACTCACTCCTCTGCATTTAAATGATGTTCAAAAAGCTGAAGCCGTACACCGAACCGATAGTGAAAACAGCTGTCCAGAATGCTAAGCTAACCGTCATCCAGCTAATCACTTGGAAACGGGATGAACCTAATGTCAATGCCAAAACGGCAGCAATATCAGTACCAACAAGAAGAGGAGCAAGGAGGGCTAGACCAGGAATGCCGTATTTTTCCCAAATTTCTTTGGATTTTTTTTCTTTTTTGGATGGCTCAGTTACCCCTTTCTCCTTTCTCCTTTTCTCTCGCCATATGTAAAATTGCTTAAAGAAAAGCCCTAGCAACAATACCAAAAGGAAGTTTCCAGTAAAGGCTGTAATTGCAACGCCTATTGGCGGGAGACCCCACACAACACCTATAGGAACAACGATGGATACGTCCATCCAGGGAGCAAATGCAATGATGAAAATTACAATGAATTGCCATAGATCCGATTGGTTTTGTGCCCATTCCAGCACATCCTCACCTCCAATTAATATTTATTTAACTTTCGTATTGTCAGCCAATATACCAGGTACTGGCCCACTCCCAAGACGCCAATCACAATAAAAGGTGTAAGGACGAATCCAAAAAACAGAAAACAAGTGCATGCTGCAATCGGGAGGCCGACCGAAAAGAAAATATAAACATTACGGCAAGCTTTAAAAGTGATCCATTGCTGCCCTTCATCAATATCGAGAAATTCAGAAGGGACTAGGCCAGCAGAGCGAACCCTGTTTTCAGGATGCTTTTTATTATATTTTTTCACCAGTGCATACCATGTAAAGGTGAATGCAGCGAGTAACAAAAGGAAAATCCTCGCCAGTATCTGTTTTTCATCCTGGGGATCATACAGGGAAAAAGCAAAAAAAGAAACTAGTAAAATAAATAGTAACATTGGAACTATAGGAGACCTGATTAGTTTTTCAAGCACTTTGCTCATCCTTTCTCTTCGAGGTAAAAAACTTCTTCCACTGTCACTCCAAACGAATCGGCAATCTTTAAAGCTAGTATGACGGACGGTGAATAGTCCCCTTTTTCAATCAATCCAATCGTTTGTCTAGTGGCTCCGATCTTCTTGGCCAAATCTTGCTGGGACAACTTATGACGCGCCCGCATTTCTCTGACTCTGTTTTTTAGCATTTCTTTATTCCTTTCCATTAATTAACTAAATATATAATAAATCATTTTTTATTATATGTAAACAATCATTTGCATTTTGACAAAAATAATTGCCATTTTACCTAAAAAATAATGCAAAATAAACAGCTTTCGGAACGGCGTACTTTTGAATTACTTACCGGAAGGCGGCTTCACATCCTAGAATCCAGTGTAGGGTCGAAGGCTGGATGAACCATTCCCTCAGTTTAATACAATTTTCTCACGAATACTTACTTATTAGCAGGATTTCATCCTCCTCGGATTTAATTTCATGACTTGTAAGGAGTGAAACAGGGCGGCTTTATTAATTCTCTAGTTTTCCTCCCGTTCTGCATAATGTGCTTTCATGGTAATTTAAAGGAATTAAATAACCAAGATAATATTAATTCTTTTTATACGCTTAAATAAAACAAAAATAGGAGAGCAATGCTAAAGCTCCCCTAGATTAATCCTTTTGTCTATTCAATTTTTCTAGAAGATATTTTCAGTTTTAAGGAAAGCCGATATGCGCAAATACGCCTGGTATTTCATCAAGCAGACAGTCTATTTTTACATCCAATTCTTCGAATTGTAACTGGATTAGTTCATACTTAGCCAGAATGGTTTTGAGCTCCAGCCTGGCCATTTCAGTACCTTGTCGAAGTCCGATGGACTTACTGGCTGCCTCCTTTAACCCCCGGATCTTGTTTAGTCCAACACTCAGGGTTATGGATTTTCTTAAATGGACGAGCAGGTCTTCTTCGGTGAATTCAACACTTAGGTGCCTCCTGTAAGCCTGTGAGCTGGATACCGCCATTGTTCGGTATAACGTGTTTCAGAGTGGCAATTTTTACTCCACATCACTCACCCCATCGTATGCTGGGACAAAAGTTTCCTATTGTTCAAACTTTAGACCCGTACATTCGGAGGTTCGTCTATTCTTTTCCACAAGAAAATTCTCACCATATTTTGTTTTTCAGCCATCCGGCATATCTATTGGCATACCTTTTCCATGCGGAACGGCTTCAGCCTTCGTTCTGCCGACTTCACCTGTGCTCCAGACCTCATAATCTGTCTATTATGACGCATGCGGGAGTATTAATGGGATAGTTTCAAAATACGTGGTTTTATCATTCCTATCCTCGGTTATAAAGTTGGAACTTCCGTAGAAATCCCTTGTCTTTTTACACATTAGTTTACATACCGATAAATACATAAAAACTTATTTTTATTTTAAGTATCCAAGTGGATGGAATGTACAAAAATACCCACTCATCCGCCATTTATGTACAGGAAGTTAATTATGTACAAACAGAAAATCATAAAGAAACACATGGTGCATAACAATTAGGATAAGATTTTTGTTAATGTGCACACCCGTTTATAGAGATATCTTTGGTTCAAATATATATTTATCATTACTGAAAGGCTAATGCACCGTTTCCAGTAACATCGGATTAATGAACATAAAAACACCTCAGGTCAATTATACAGTTTGGTATAATGATTGACCTGAGGTAAGTCCTGGTATTTGCACAAATAAAGAGGGCAGCCTATCACAAATGCCGGTTGCCCTCTTTTTCTGTTAATCTTATGTTACCTCTAGCGGTTATCAATAAAATCAAATGTTGTTGAGTAGGTCAAGATTCAAGCTGATTTTATCCTTGTATTTAGTTAATAATTCTTCTTTGTACTTCTGAAAATCTTCAATGGTCTCAAAAGTTCTGTCGTCCCCACGCAAAGAATTCATTAATTTCCCTTCCAGTAATGCTTCTTTATAACCTTGTTTAACGAAATCAGCTTTCCAAAACTCCTCTTCAGATAATCCTATAATTCTGATTCTGTTCTTCATCATATCGTAAACATCTTGTACTTCTGGAGAAGACAAATCCATTTGATTTTCAAACACATCTCGTTGAAAATCAATCTCTTTTTGTACTTCCTCGTCGCTCACAGTAATTCCTTGCTGGATAGCTTCGTATGCAGTTAATTTGTCTTTTAGCATATTATCAATTAGGGACTGGTCACTAGGCACTTCAGTGTTTTTCAACTCTGCAACCAATTGTGCATTTGCTTTGTAAAAAACAAAGTCTTCTACGTCTACTTTCAGTGTATCAAAAGATGCCAAATTTTGATTTTGTACAGCACCAATCTTATCAATCGTTACTTTCATTTCATCAAATGATTGACTGATTAATTCTGAATTACTGTTACTAGATGAAGCAGAAACAATTGACAGCGTCATAGCTAGAACACAAACTCCTGCAGCAGGAATCAGTAAATACTTTTTCTTCATATATATACCTCCTTGTTAGTGATTTATAGTGTATGAATCTTGAACGGATCCTCCACCCATGCACACACTTGGATCAGCCAAGGCATTTACTTGATTTTTGAAAGTTATCGAGAAAGGGGAATAACGGGTAGCAAAGGTGCTGCCTGCCGACTGATTAGTAGAAGTTCTTCCAGAGTATGCATCCCATGAATCAGGGTCTATAAAATAACTTCCCCAGTAAGGGAGACTAACTTCTGATGATGCGCCAACAACAGTTTTTGGTGTAATGCCAAGTTGAGTGTTGCATCTATTGACGTTTGTACCGGCTCCTGCAGGCAATGCTAAAATCGAATCTGATTTTTTGAAATTTGTAAAGTTCCCCGGACTGTTACTCCATTTCATTGTAGAATAATTATACATAACGAACGAAAATAAAAGCCCACCATTTTCTCCGTATTGATATACAAATTCTCTACTGTTTGATTGAGTAGTTCCGTCTGCTAGAGGAGTAATATCATTTTGCATAGAAGTATCAGTGCTATTTGCATATATGCTGCTCGTAAAAAGTAGTGATGCTACTGCTAATAATAGTGTGGACATTCTAAGTTTAGTGACCATTAGTACCTCCTTGAGTTAATTGATGATCAGAGTTATGTCTTAATTACACTCTGCAAAATCTCTGCTTTTCTACAACCCTCTTTCATCCTATGTAGTAAAAACAAAAATAGTGATTAAATTACTAATATAAGGTAAATTATCACATAAAATCTTTGGTGACGCAAACCTAAAATTCCATAAAATTACTTTTTATTATAAGACATGGTATTTTTGAACCAGTGTGTCATGATATATGCATAGTAACAAACCACAGTTACAAGAAGTAAACAAGTATTCTCTTCACTAAATCGTTCTTAAGAACCAAATTCAGATTCAAATCCACCTCTGGAAATCAGAATCATTTTATGTTATAATATAATTTTACTTCTTACAATAAAATAAATACACTAATAAGGAAGTGATCGAAATGGATCATAAGCCTAATGACGAAAATCAAAAGTATGAAACAAACGAATCGAATGAAAATGTTTCTTTTAATAGTGTGACCGATCATTATCGTAATGTAATGGGTGCTCCTACTAAAAGAGTAAATATGAACAGTTTACCAAAACCAATTAGATGGTTCATGTATTTTATATATACTGTTGCAGGATTGGCAGCTCTATCTTTCTTAGCTATAATTATTTACCAGATAATTACTTAATAAGAGAGCATGTCTACTATCTTCACCTAATTGTGTGCTGAAATTATAATGCTACTGTAACAAAAAGAAGCTCTCAACTATTTAGCAGAAGAGCTTCTTTTTGTTACTCCTATTCTATTTTTATTAATTCTCTAAAATTTCAGCGGTGTCGTCTGGACAACTTCTATGCTTATCGAAATTAATTATGTATTTGACAAACTAATTTTTAGATTTGACAACCCCTCTCTAATACTTATTTTTCTCCTAACTATGTATGCTCTAAACTCATACAACCCCCGCATATAATAACGTTCCTGCTATCTTAATTGCTTCAGGAGAATATTTCTCGATCGTTCCTCCATAATCGACTATCTGCCCTTCGTTAAAGATAGTCACTCTAGCCTGTGATATAGCTGCTACAAAAAAATCTTGGTCATCATTTAAAACACGAAACGCTGGCATAACCATATACACCTCCTGCTCTTTTATCTGAATATACCACGAGATTTTGAAGGTTAAAATAAAAAAGTCCCGAGGTTTCCCTCGGGCACTTATCAGTATGTGTTTACTTCAAAAGTTAAAATATTATTGAAAATCACATAATCTATCCTCTGTTTAAAGGGACGTTATTTTCATACTTATCAATCCCATATCTTGAAGGACCAACTCCGATCTTTATTATCATACCAGTTTAAAAATGAATCTACGTCTGCCATTGGTAAATCATATTCTTGTTCGAGTCTGTTAAGCACTAGAATGGCTCTGTCTCCAGTTCCATCGCATCCTTAAAAAATATAGTATTTCCAGAACTCTCAAATTGATTATCAGTTGAAAGTGAGTGCAGATATACACACTTAAATATATTGATTAAGGACTTAAGAGGGAAGGTCGAAATATTTATATAGATAATTTTACCTAGTTCTGATAGACTTTATTGGGGTTTTATAGTAAATTTTTAGGGGATGTATCTACATGTGGGCGGTTATAGGGTTGATCAGCTTCATAGGATTTCTTGTTTTTCTAGTGTTAGGATTAATTTCAGTTGTCAAAAAGAATGGTCTTGCTAAGAAAAGATTCATAACTTCTTTAGTTCTTTTCGTATTAGTAATTGTTGCTGTGTCTGCAGATCCAAGCACTCAAACCGAAACAGCCGAATCGGATGAAACATCTACTGAGGTCGTAGAAACGAATGTTACAACAGCAGCTTCAAAAGCTCCAAACGAAGAAGCAGACGAAACGAACGAAGAGGAAAAAGCTGCACAAGAGGCTACGGAAAAAGCTGTTGCTGAAGAAGCAGCTAAAAAGGAAGCAGAGGAAAAGGCTGCTGCTGAAGCTGAAGCTAAGAAGCGAGAAGAGGAAGCAAAACAATCTTTAACTGCAAACTACATGACATTACTTGTACCTACTATCACTCAAGAAGCAGCTGAAATAAATGATATTACGTACAATTATCTAGTCGAAAACCATTCACTCTTTCCAGCTGTCACAGCAGAAGCGAAACAAGCAGCTCAAGACGCTGCCGATCCAAATATCACGACTAGACATCTTCAAAAGAACATTACCCCCTATCTAGATACTATGATATCTATTACAGGTGATGTGATAACTATTCAAGAAGAAGAGACCGAAACTGGAACGATAGCTTTTGTACATATCTTGGACGATGACTTTAATTCAATCACGGGATATTATTTTGGTTCTACTGGAGATATTCTAGAAGGTGATACTGTTAGATTAAGAGGAGTCCCAACGGCAGCTTATTCTTTTGCTAATATAGGTGGAGGTACAACAAACGCCACATTGATTACTATTTCAACTATTCAAAAGCTATAAAAAATGTACCCTCGCCAAATTAAGCGAGGGTATTTTTGATTTTTATAAATTAATCATTATCTGCTTTATTTTTCTAATCAAGCTTTGCGATGATTTCGGAACAAATGAAAGCTAAAAGCATTCAACTCTGGAGAGGCCTATTCTCAAGGAACATGACCTCTCATATATTTTCTTATTATACAAATGGGCTTATTTTGTTTCAACATTAATGCCCCAAGGCTTTAACACCATTTCTAAATTCATCAATTGAATTGTTTATTTTCTTAACATCATTTACAGTGATGTCAGATGGTTTATAGTTTATAGCCTTCCAAGCTTTCCCGTAAACTGCATATAATGCACCGAGTGCACCCTCATCTTCATCAAGTGGAGTAAGCGCACCATATGGTTCAGTTATATTTCTGAATTCTTCAATGAGGAAAGCCGCGTCAATCATTTCCTGATTCGTAATGTTATTATCAGTAATTAAAGCTGAAAACCGATAATTAATACTAGCGGCCCGCTCGTCTATGCTGACAAGCTGTAATTGTTGAAGATCTTTAATTTTGCTAGTGAGAGCGTGGTATTTACTTGCTGTAATTATTGAATAAACTCCAATAATTATTGCTAGACCAATCACCAACAAAATTAATATATTCTTTTTCATAGTTCACCTTACTTTCTTCCTGTAATCGTGAAGTAGTGCGTAGCTTGTCGAGTATATACATCAACAGGATAGTAATAAGAAATATCATTTGTTGTAAATACAGTGTAGTATGCTTTAGCGCTTGCTTGTAAATTTCTTGTTTTACCTTCAGGAACATCGTAGTGAAACAAAAAGTTTGAAACTGCTCCTATGATCTATGATCACTGCCCGGACAAATGATAATAGTGACATACTAGCTAATAATTATCCAAGGGAAGAAAGTCTTGGAATTATTGCTAATGTGTACTGATAAGTATAGCAGAGTGATTAAGCATGATTAACCTTTAAATATTTACAATAGAGGAATATGTTTCATTTAATGGGTGATATTTTTTAATCAAAATAAGAAAAAAGATATTTAAATGGAAATAAAGCCCTGTCCAGGAGAACAGGGCTTTTTCATTTAGTCAGCTACTTCAATCTCTACTAGTCTTCGATCAAGCTCGGCGATATCTTCAGAAATGATTGAAATAAGTTTTAGGAAATTCTTTCTGAACCGATACATAACGACAGCTGCTTCTTCCCTTGTCTGGGTTGCACCCGGTCTGGACCCGTCATAGTATCCGTTCTTCGTCATTTCTTCCCAGGCTGACTCAGCCCAATCGCTAACCTTATGAATATCCCTCTCTGTAGTCACCTTAGCAGTCTCCTTCCGCTTAATACCGAAGTATGATGCAATCCCCTTAACATGTCCGTCTATGATCGCCTGAATGACCTCTGGACGCTTTAAGCGTTCTGAGTCAGCTAAGACATCTATAAATAGATTTTCTGTCAAGACTGCTGGCATTTTACTTTCACGGACCATATGCAAGTTCTCTGTCTTCTGACCCCGATCAATTACACCGAATGGTTTGAGCTCATTCATTACAGCAGTGTGAATAGCATTCTGAAGCTTTACAGAGTTGGTACTAGCTTTATTGTATCGGAATGTTTCAAAGCCTCCCTTACCTCCTCCAGCGTTGCAATGGACGGAAATAAGGGCATCAACATCTAGCTTGTTCATCAAATCCGTGCGCTCATCGAGCTCAAGGAATAAATCAGTACTACGGGTCATGAATACCTGAATTCCTTCGTAATCTCTTTCTAGTTGCGTTTTAATCTCCAAACTTATATTAAGAGCAAGAGTTTTTTCTAATAATGAGTATGTGCCAGCTCCCCCATCCCTTCCGCCGTGCCCAGGATCAAGCCCTAACTTAACCATCACTGACCAGCTCCTTTCTTGGTTTGTTCTTGCTCCCCTTATAGGAACTCCCATACGTCCAAGGGTTTCGACTACTGAAAGCAACTCATTCGCTAAATAAAAGAAGATGACCACATCACGGAAATAGTGGGTATCTCCAAGGACCATATCAACTAGATGAGCAACCATAACAATAGCAAAGATGCCAACCTTACGAGCGATTCCGTAATATCCAACTCGGCTCTTTAGTTCTCCACCAATCCAAGCAGCTGCCCACCTGTCAGCCAGTCCAAAACAACCAATATTAGCAGAAGTGTGAGCATTGTTGTCCAACCTCCAAACGCGTAGCCGATCAGAGCACCGTCTGATAAGCTCTTAATTAGAATTTCAATCTTTTCTCCCATGACCGTCCCGCTCCCCTCTCTCCTTCAAATAGAAAAGCCCTCTTGGACTAGAAGGCACAAAAAAACACGCTGCCGTTAATCGGTGCGTGTCATTATTGTTCGTACTCTACATTAGTGATTTGTTTGTACTGATCAGCCGAAATCATCTGAGCCACAACAAAGGTCTTCAAACTTTCATTCGTATATGCTGGATGCACGGTATCATAGAATCTTTTAACTGTTGCGTACCACATATGCAGCACCTCCTTTTAGGGCTGTGACTTCAAACAGCAGATTGCCCACTGTTTCCTCTAAACCCACAATAGTTGCTTTATCAACTGCGCTTTGCATTAGCAGGCTACCCAATTCCTCGTTAAGAGCTGTATTTTCTCCCTGCAACCCTTTCACCTTCGATTCCAGCGATCCGTTAGAAACGTATTCATAAAAAATAGTTTTGTTAGTTATATCTATCCGTTGAATTGGTGTTAGGTCCGGTGCCAAATTTTCAGGACCCGGTACTTCGTCAACTTCTACATTTCCTGCGGAACCGTGAAATATATATAAGTGACTGTGCCATAACCTTCTTTATATGGTTCATAAAATACGTAAGCCATTTTAAATTCCCTTTCCTGTAGTCGAATTGTTTACATAGTGTATATCGTAATCCTGGAAAATCTACCAGATACAATTGGCGCGTAGTTGCATTCGCTGATAGTGAGCTCCCTAGCATACTAACCGATAAAATCGTTCCCGCTAATACTGAGCTAATTTTTTTATTTTTTTCATTTTTCACACCACTCCTTTTAAGTAACGTCTCATATCCCTTTCTACGGTGATAAGCACGAATAGAGATACTTTTCCATTCATAACTTTTGAACCCCACTGCCAACCAATATGGATTTCATTACCATCAAAAAAGTCATACTTGACATTTCAAGTTATCCCTATTTACAATTAACTGTAAGTAAAATTTGTAGCCCATTATTTATACTTTTGAATCTTCCTTATAGAATCAGAATACAGTTTATTTGATGTAAGATGATTTATATTAAATCTAATTCCTGTTTACTTGAAAATAAGGAAGCACCTTTTTTCACGTTGATACGCTCATGATTTTGTTATGAGACGAATACGTAAAAGAGGTGCTTTTTGGTGTATGGAAAATTATACGGTGCATGTTTATATGGCATAGATGGGGTATTAATTGAGGTGGAGACGGATCTCTCGAACGGTCTGCCCCAGACCTCCATCATCGGACTTCCGGATTCGGCCATTAGAGAAGCGGTGGAACGGGTTCGCGCAGCGATTAAGAACTGCGGATTTCAGTATCCGATGCAGCGGGTTACGATCAATCTGGCGCCAGCTGATCTGAAGAAGGAGGGGTCCTCTTTTGACTTAGCCATTGCCCTCGCAATACTATCGACCAGTGAGCAGCTGCTGCTTCCCCCTGACAAAAAGACACTATTTCTCGGCGAACTCGCGCTGGATGGGAGTCTTAGGCCTGTGCCTGGCGTTCTCAGTATGGTGGATTTAGCACGTAGACAAGGGTTTGATTCGGTCATTCTGCCTCAAGAAAATGCCGCAGAAGGAGCAATTATTGGAGGGATTGAAGTGTTTGGCCTCTCTCATCTAAAAGAGATCATTCCGGACAATTCTACTTCACCTGATGGAAAAATCTTGATAGAGAACTACAAGCATCTGATCAGTCATCGTCCACCTACCTCGACTGCTCATGAAGAGCATCCTTCCCTTCCTGAGGATTATCTGGATGTTCTCGGTCAGCAGCATGTCAAAAGAGCATTGACCATTGCAGCAGCAGGCATGCATAACATCCTGCTCGTAGGACCGCCTGGCACGGGAAAAACCATGCTCATTAAACGTCTTCCGACCATTCTTCCACCGCTGTCTGAATTGGAGGCACTGGAAGTCACCAAAATATTAAGTGCTTCGGGTAAGCTCAAAGAAGGAGTCAGCGGGCTTGCAACCAGACGCCCTTTTCGTTCCCCTCACCATACGATCTCGAGCGGAGGACTTATCGGGGGTGGGACAGTTCCCAAGCCTGGGGAAGTAAGTCTGGCCCATAGGGGGATCTTATTTCTTGACGAGCTGCCGGAATTCAGCAGGCAAGTGCTTGAAGTGCTCAGGCAGCCGTTAGAGGATCGGCAGGTTACAGTGAGCCGGGCAAGAGCCGCCTTTACATTCCCTGCTCATTTTATGCTCGCTGCATCCATGAATCCATGTCCGTGTGGATACGCCGGTGGAGATCCTCAGCTGCAGCGCTGTACCTGTAGCCCTGCCAAGGTTGCTGCTTATCGTGCGAAAATATCCGGTCCCTTAATAGATCGAATTGATCTGCAGGTAGAAGTTCCAAGACCTAGAGAAGGATTAGAGGCAACAGTAACCTCTTCTTCGGAAACGATGCTTCAGATGGTGCTCTCCGTTCATAAAATTCAAGCAGCGCGCTACAAGAATTACCCTATCTCTTGGAATAGTGAGCTGTCCGGCAGACTGTTAAGACGTTATGCCAACCTTGAGCGTGATGCATCTGAAATGCTGGTTCAAACCATTGATGCCCTCGGACTCAGCATGAGATCCTATGATCGGATCCTGAAGATGGCCAGGACAATTGCTGATTTGGGAGGGCAGGATTTAATCCAGATCGAACATGTTGCAGAAGCGATACAATATCGTAATTTGGATTTAAAATCGGTTGCGATGCCGGAGTATGATTAAGAATTTCTAACTAATAGGACTAACCATTCAATACGGAGCATCCTGAGGATGCAGCTATTAGATAGATATAATTTTAAATGAGTTAAATATAGGGATTAATAATGAATGAGATTGGATACGATCGAGATTGATAGACTTCAATAGAATTCAATAGACTTCAATAGAATTCAGTAGATGATATATTACATTCGAACAGGATACTAGATACATTACAATATAAACAACATACACTCAACTGTAATCAAAACCGCCTCTTTTCGCCTTAGATAACATCCTTGCTGCATGGTCTAGATCATATTTATTCTCAAGCCAATCGACATCGACGTATTCGGTAGTGCCAAATCGAGCTCTGTAGAAGGCTAGTCTCCTAATCGGGTACGGCTCTCCTTCTATTTTATTTAACAAATAATACCCAACCAGCTCTGCAGCTTCCTTCCAAGCATATCCTGATTTTTTATTCACCTTTAACTCATATAAGGTACCGTCGATCATCACATCAGCGTAAGCACCGCCCACCACCCTGCGTTTTTGATCAAAGGACGGGGAGTAGAACGTATTGCCATGGATAGTGGTAAAATGCTCATTGAAGATCTGAATTAATTGAATTAAGTCCTCCATCACATCTGGCGTGGGGGGTATTGTAAATTGTTTAACAAATTGTTCTGTACTTGTAAAGGTAGACCTTACGCCCACTCGATATATCGTATCGAGCTTACTGCACATAAAAGCACCTCTGATCATCTCAGAGGGATGAATCTGCTCACCATGAACAAAGCTTGTCCATTTTGATCTAAATTCGGCATATAGCTGATTCAGTACAGCAGTCTCAGGAACATCCTCAAAAAACTCATTTATGACTTCATGTCCCTTTACTACAAATGGATTAAACGCCATATCAGGAGAATCACCGTTCTTTCTCGCAATCATGGCACAGGCTAGATATTGAAATGAGGTTCGAATAAGGCCTGACACGTAACTTGTGAACTGGGCTTCTGCCAATAGGTTTTTATTTTTGAATGGCGCTGCCGCTGCATCAGAATAAAAATCACCGGCTACTGGTGTCACTTCTCGAATAACTCTCTGCAAAGTGGAATTCGTATTCAATAATGAAGCCAAGCTCATAGATAAATCACCCTATCATTAAATGAATGGACTGCACTCTTACGTACAAACCATTATAAATTTCATAAGACTAATTTACAAAAATCTAAGCCCTTTACAACTACCACTTGAAATTTATTCACCCATTTTTCTTTCACCAAATATTAGAGTAGTAATCCTTAATAACAATCCTGGAATCCACCTTCCTAGAGCAGAATTGTACAACAAACTAATACTACAAACTGTCACATCAAATAGTGCTTGACAAAGAAAACAAAAAAGCTCTTTCTGATCAATTCAGAAGAGCTTCGTCTTATTTCGTCTTATTATAGCTTACTCAAAAATTGTTAATTTGGCCGCTGCAGCAGTACGCTCCTGAGGCTTAGGTACAACGTCAGGGTATCCTACATAGATCATACCGAGAATTTTCTCGCCAGGAACAATATTCAGGGTTTCTCTAAATTTAGGTCCATATAGAAACGGCTTGGTCATCCAGAAGGTCCCGATCTCTTCACTCCATGCTGCGAGCATGAAATTTTGTATAAGTGCACTGGTTGCAGCAAAATCCTCATCCCAAATCGCTTGGCGCGGATCTTCCTTCATGATGACAAGCAGCGTTGTCGGATTCGTAAGTACGGCATTGACAAATTTATTGTCCTCGCCCATTTCATTCGATACCGCCTCAGCCAGCTTCTGACGACCTTCACCTGTAAACAAGAGAAATCTCCAAGGCTCGCGAAGCTTATGATTCGGTGCCCACACCGCAGTATCCAGCAGATCGGTAATTTTCTCAACCGGCACAGCCTCTTGCTTAAATTTCTTAATCGTCCGGCGCTCACGAATGACATCCTTTACATGGACAGATGAGGCAATTTGCGATTCATTCATATTATATGATCCTCCTTAACAGGTATGAAGTTTTAATCCAACACAGATAATGATAATCTTTATCAATTAGATACTGGTGTTAGCATACCTCGGTTCTTCATATAAAGTCAAATCATTATCCGTCCTACGAGTTCCACTAAGGGCTGTTTTTGCTATTAAAATTAGGATATGATCGACTATGCCCGAACATTCGTGCAGCTTCTCTCGAAGCACTTGCCATAGATTAAATCGATCTTGGCGAACAACATCAAACCGTTTGGCTTCGGCTCAGGAATGACATTACTAAGCCCTTAGTCAAACGATTTGATTAGAATGCATTTATGATGTGATCGATATGTAATGGTTCCTCTGTCCAGTTTGCTCGATTCAGCAGAACCCCTATGACATCAAAGCGAATGGGACTATTGTATAATTTGCGCTCTTGAATATATACGGCTGCGGTACGGCGTACCTGAGCTATCTTTCGTTGGTTGACCGATTCCAGATGAGTCCCGAATCGATCCAGGCTTGTCCGGCTTCTGATTTCCGCAAAAATATAGGTTCCGTCCTTCTGAGCAACGATATCGAGCTCCCCGCTCTTGCATTTCCAGTTCGTATCCATAATGTCATATCCCTGCTGCTTAAGGTATTGCATAGCCGCCTTTTCCCCAGCTCCACCTTTCTCTTTGCGAGAATCTTTCCTCTTGTTAGGTGCAGCCGGCTTGGAATTAAAATATTCCTTCATCGTCGCTTACACCTCATTTCCCTGTCCTGATGATGCAATTGCCTTCTGCTCGGCCTGATATACAAATGTAAGCACTTCGGCAACGAGCTGATACAATTCAGGAGGAATCTGTTCATCCAAATCCAGCTTAGACAGCACTTCGACAAGAGCGGGGTCTTCCTGAATCGGAACGCCATGCTCCAGTGCCTTCTCCAGGATGGATTCTGCCAGCCTTCCGTCCCCTTTTGCAACCACGACAGGGGCTTCTGCCTCGCCAGGTGCGTATCTGAGAGCAACCGCCTTCTTACGAACCACGCTTTCTTGTGATTGCTGCTTCATACTCGCATATCCACCCCTTTATATGATTCTGGCACATAGGAGGCTATTTTGTTAATGACGGAGGAAGAGGAAGCCTCTCCTTGTTCTTTTGGCTCATGACGATTCTCAACCACCTCTGACTTATATACCGAGAGCTGATAACCTGTGCTCCGCAGGGCACTGTCCACTTGTGCACGCCCCAGCTCAAATATTTGCGCAGCCATCTCATTATCCGTGCGAATATGGAGACTGATGACCTTTCCTGCCACCTGCATGTCGATTAGTGTGGGGCCGAGCCGCTTCATGTTCAGGTCAAACCATATTCGGCAATGGGATGCATCCATTTCACCGCGCGGTCCGCGGCGGGACTGGATCTGGACATTCGCCGTCGTCTGTCCGTCCGCTCCGCTCAGAGGGATGAACCAGTTCATCTGGGCAAAAGGAGCGGTTCGGTCGGTGTTCATCAGCAGCTGATGCCCTGTAAGCAAGTGCACGAGCTGTCCTGCGGTCTCTTTGAGACCAGCAGGCAGCTCTGGACTTGCTTCAATCTGCATCAGCACGCTCTTGAGCGTGTCCGCCTGCTCTACAGCGGACACCTCTGCCTGCGCGGGTGCCAGCGCCCCGCGCACCACCTGCTGCTCGTGCTCCGCACCGAGCAGCTTCAGCACACGCGCCACCCACGAGTCATCCCTCGTGGTGGCAGGCGTGTGCACTGCCGGTGCTGGCACTGCATCAGCACCGTCCTGCTGCGGCATGCCCTGCGCTGCCGCAGCCACCCCCGTGCCGGCCGAATCAGCTCCGGCCGGCCACTGCGGCGCAGCTCGCAGCTGGGCAAGCAGTGCTGCGGTACGCAGCACAAGCTCGCCCCCGCCCGCTGCTGCGCCTCTTGCAGCCTGGACAGGAGCTTCGCCTCTGTCCAGGCTGCGAGTGGCTGAAGTCGCCGTCTTCGGCTCTTCAGCCTCCCCCACAGGCAGGCTCGTCACTCTGCCTGCCTCATCCCGTTCAGCAGCAGCCGCTTGCGCCTGGCTGCCCGTATACACCCGGTGATCCTGAACTTCCGGATCACCGCCACCCAGCTCTGCCTGCAGTGTACCAGCTACATTATATCCTGGTGCGCCTGTGCCCGCTGAGCGAAACGTCGTATTAGGTTCTGCGGCTGCAGGACCAGATGCTGAAGTTGTCTTTACAGCTTCTACGGCGTTACCTTGGACAATCCTTGGATCGGTTTTCCCTTCCTTCATGGGCACCATTAGTTCGGGTTCGTCAGCTCCGGCATTTTGACCTGTTAACGCTGCTGCACCCGCAGCTTTATGAATATCTGCTTGCTGCTGCGCCATTCCAGCACTTGATGGTCTACTCCCCTCGCTCCCAGCATGTATCCGGGCTTGACTATTCTCTTGTGAGCCAGCCATCTCTCTAGCTGTCTCCGAGACGCCGCTCAGTACCTTCCCACTCGCAGCAGCTTCATTCAACCTTGCATCTAGCTGACCCAGCATTTCATCTAATGCGGGTCCAAACATCGCATAATATAAACCGGAAACGGTAGCCCCCGTGACAGGCAGTCCCCTCTGCATGGCAAGACTTGCCGAGGTGATCCACTCTATATCCCCTGCTGCAGCCGGCTTTAAATTCATAAGGGATTGAACCAGCTTCACATTGTCCTTGGTCAGCGGTACTCCACTCTGCTGCATTGCGCTAACCAGTGTTCTGTTCTCCTTCGTATCCGGCAGCTGAAGATTCGTCAGTAGATCTGCAAGCGTTGCTGTCGATACGGATGCAAGCGTGCCTTGAAAAGGCTTCATCACCATCATGCCGTCCTTGTTCTGTCCACCCACCTGAAGAAGCGCATTTTGCCCAGCTACTAGCGGAGCATCTAATGCTGCCCTCACCTGCACCCCTTTGATTTGAAGCACGGCTTTCTTTTGATCCGGTGACACCTGAATGACCTCGGCACGCACAACCATTCCTTCTTTCAGCTCGAGTGTCTTAGCTCCGCCTAGAGGCTTGGGATCGCCGAGCATTCCCCTGATCGCTTGACCTATATTCAAATAGCATCCGCTCCTTTCCATAAACAATGACGTGCCATTCTATATAAACGGGTATCATTGAAATACTTATGTCTAATCTACCAAAGTACACTATTAATCTTATCGGTATAACGGAAAGAACACTGAAGAACGCTGTCCTAGTAAAAAAGCAGTACTGCTCTTAGACACAGTACTGCATAAAATTTAATATGACTATCATAATTGATATCCATCGATCATATGAAAATGAAATGAATTACACAGATCACGATAAGTGCATTCCAAGGAGCTTCACAATCTATTATTCATTGTATTATGCTAACCTGTAACCCATACTATGATAAGGCATGGACATCAGAGGCACTCGTCTCATCTACTTCTTAATTACTGCTTATTTGCTACATTACGCCCTATCTACTAGAACAATGTAGGCTGCTCCTGCTCTCCTAATATCTTTCCAAGAAAGCTTCTGCGATGCAGCGGTGTCGGTCCCAAGGCAAGGAGCTGCTCTCTGTGCAGCTTCGTTGCATAGCCCTTATGTATAGCAATTCCGTACTCAGGATACAGCGCATCCCACTCCCCTTTACACATCCGATCTCGCGTAACCTTGGCAATAATGGATGCTGCACCGATCGATTGACTATTAGCGTCCCCTTTGATAATGGATAATTGCGGCAGATGAATGTCCACGGTTTCTGCATCCACGAGCAGATGATCCGGAGATGGGGTAAGCGACTGAACGGCCTGTTTCATGGCAAGCCTTGATGCCTGTCTAATATTAATCCGGTCTATCGTCTCCACATCCACAATCCCTATACCTACAGCGACAGCTTCCTTCATGATGATATCGAATAACAATTCCCTCTTCTTATCACTCAGCTTTTTGGAGTCATTGACCCCTTCAAGCACCAGACCTTTAGGCAAAATAACGGCAGCTGCTACAACATCGCCGAACAAGCAGCCTCTTCCTACTTCATCAATGCCTGCAATATATTCCGCCCCACTGTCCCAAGCTTCTCTTTCGTACCTTAGCATATCAACTTCAGGTTCTTCGAACGTATCCGTCCCCTGTATTTCCAAATTTAGTTCTGTCATTTGTTATTTCCCCCTAACGGCACAACCCATAACCATTATCATAACATATGTATACTTACGCGAGAACCACATAGAAGCACGAGTAATGCAGCAATCCCCTGCAGTACTCTGCAGGGGATTAACGGCAAATCCTATTTTGATGATTTAATAGATGGTTTCTTTAAAAAGGAGATTCCAGACTAAATCGACCAAGCTTGCCGCCTCTCAGCTCTCTAAGCATCAAAGAGGAAGCCTTCTCCAGATCGATTCGTCCTCCGCTCATGACGGCACCGCGCTTACGTCCGATTTCTTCCATGATGGCTACAATCTGATCCGGATCTTCCGAATCTTTCGGAGCTTCAGACAAGCCATAACGCTCCTGCATTGCCGGCCAGTAATACTGGGCAAGATATTTTATCGCGAAAAAGGCAATGTCCTCCACGTTAAGTATCTCTTCCTTAATGGCACCCGTAACGGCCAGACGGTAACCCACATTCTGATCTTCGAATTTAGGCCACAGAATACCTGGCGTATCCAGGAGCTCAATTTCCTTACCTACTCTAATCCATTGCTGACCTTTGGTTACGCCTGGACGATCACCGGTAGCCGCAATATTTCTACCGGCCAAACGGTTGATTAGTGTAGATTTACCGACATTCGGTATGCCAACGATTAGTGCGCGAATCGCTCTCGGGTTCATGCCTTTGGCAATTTGCCTGTCGATCTTTTCTTTCAACAATATCTTGGCAGTCGAGGGGATATCCTTAACACCTGTTCCTGTATTAGCATCGACAGCCAGTGCAGTATGACCCTCTTCTTTAAAATACTTAATCCATTCTTCCGTTACCTTCGCATCAGCCAAATCCGACTTGTTCAGCAGGATCATTCGTGGCTTGTTCTGCAGTATTTCATCAATCATCGGGTTACGGCTGGATAATGGAAGCCGTGCATCCACCAGTTCAATGACGACATCGATCAATTTCAGCTTCTCCTGAATTTGACGACGGGCTCTCGTCATATGTCCTGGAAACCATTGTATGGTCATCGCTATTCACCTTCTTTTTCACAAACAGTTGAATCCATTTCAACCTCTGTCATATATTTCAATTTCAGTGATTAATCCATTCGATATCCTTCAGCGGCCAGAAAATAACATCGGCTCGTCCTACAATATCCTCAAGTGGTACATATCCAATCATACGACTGTCTGTACTGTTCCCGCGGTTATCACCAAGGGCAAAAATATGACCTTCCGGCACAGTGCCGTCCGGGAAATACTCATTCGGGAAGTTGTACGTATTGTACTGTCCGCCATTCGCCTGTGCTTCTGCAATCGCTTCTTGCAGATAAGGCTCCTCCACAACTTCACCATTTACCTTCAAGGTGTCCCCCGTGACTTCAACCGTATCCCCTTCAACGGCAATGACCCGCTTAATGAAATCCCGGTTTTCAGAAGGCACATGGAAGACAACGACCTCTCCACGTTCGGGTTCCCTGATGTCATACAGGATTTGGTTCACAATGACTCTTTCACCTGTATGAAAATTCGGCTGCATCGATGGCCCGTCAACAATAAAAGGCTTGAACAAGAAGAATCGGATAATAAACACGAGCACCAACGCAATTGCAATGGCTTTGACCCATTCCCAAATCTCGTTCTTTACCTTTTTCGATTTAGAATTCCCATTCTCCGGTGTATTCAAACGTTCATTCTGCACATCCTGCTCCATCGCTTGTCCTCACTTCCTCATCCATGTCATCATCGAAACGATGCATCTAGACATATTCTATGTATGATATCTTGTTAGAGACATACCATCTGTTGTCAAGATCGTTTCCTCTGAAAATATTGTAAGAGAAATCTTAACCGGATACAACTTCGTCCCTTCGATCGGAGGGCGAAAGCTCCTCTATATCACATAAATAGATTAAAAATTCTATATTGTTCATAATCAATTGAGCTGGATCGTTTACAATCGCATTCTGCTTCTGCACAAACTATACATAAAAAAAAGCGAAAAGGGCTTGTTTCCAAGCCCTTTCCGTTATTCGTTATATTAACGAATTTCTTTAATTCTCGCTGCTTTACCGCGAAGTTCACGAAGATAATAAAGCTTCGCACGACGCACTTTACCACGGCGAGCCACTTCGATTTTATCGATTTTTGGGGAATGAAGCGGGAAAGTTCTTTCCACACCTACACCGTAAGAAATTTTACGAACTGTAAAAGTCTCACTAATTCCACCACCACGGCGTTTGATTACTACACCTTCGAACAACTGGATACGTTCGCGAGTTCCCTCGATAACCTTAACGTGCACTTTCAAAGTGTCACCAGGACGAAAGTTCGGCAAATCTTTACGCAATTGTTCTTGTGTAATCGCTTGGACGATATTCATCTATGACTCCCTCCTTCCGTACAGGTGTTCATGTCTCTTCCGGATAACCTTCTGTCATCCATCATCATCCACAGCGGACCACCGTATTCCACACAACAGAAAAATTATAACATGTAATTGCAAAGTAATGCAAGTATTAAGCACTATTTTTCATAAAACCATTAGTTAATGCTGATTCATGCCACTTCTTGTCTGATTCAGTAAATTTGTTGTATCCAAAATATTACAATCCAGCATATTGTATCGTTTGTGATAGAGAAATGTTAGACATGAACCAAGCAAAATCCGATCTACCCTTGCTGCATATGCTATTGCCGCGAACAATCCCACCCGTGCTCTGACTCATAAATCCTGTACTTCTTGGGAGCTCGTAAAGAACAAGGCATTTGACTTATCACTTCGTCAGCTTGTGCCTGAAGTGGCCACAGCCTCGTTCCAGCCCAATACGTATAGTCTGGGGACAGTCAAATAATAGATGCAAGTATAGCATTTAGGTTAACTGTGGCGTAAAAACATCTGGCCATCGACTAGAACTCGGCTTATCTGTCATTATTTAAGGCTTATGAATTCACTCTTTCCGTTCGAGCTGTTCAAGCCATGCTTTCTCCTTCTTCGTCAGCTCCACCTGCTCCAGTAGATCTGGACGTCTCGTCAGCGTCCGAAGTAAGGACTGTTCTCTGCGCCAAGCGTCAATGTTTTTATGATGGCCTGAGAGCAGGATATCCGGTACCTTATGACCTCTAAACTCTGCAGGTCTCGTATAGTGTGGGTACTCCAGCAGACCGGTGCTGAAAGAGTCGGTAACCGCACTTGTTTCATTACCAAGCACGCCTGGAAGAAGTCTCACCACGCTGTCGATAACGACCATAGCTGGCAGCTCTCCCCCTGTCAGTACATAATCTCCGGTGGAAATCTCATCTGTCACCAGATGCTCACGAATTCGCTCATCATAGCCCTCATAATGACCGCAAATAAATATAAGATGTTCTTCCTTCGATAGCTCCTCAGCCTTCTTCTGCGTAAAGGTCTCTCCTTGCGGACACATCAGAATAATGCGCGGCTGTTTGGCAGATGATGCTTCCGACTGGATCTCCGCAATTGATAATGTCGCTGAATCTGATTCCACATCTAGAACGGATTCCGCATGCTCTTGCATATTAGACCCACTTCTTCTCGCTTCCTTCTTACACAGCAGATCTTCCACTGCGGCAAAAATCGGCTCCGGCTTCAGCACCATCCCGCCGCCGCCACCGTATGGCATGTCATCTACTTGTCCATGCTTGTTCCCCGCATATTCACGAAAGTTCAGAGCGTTCAAGGAAACAATTCCTTTGGCTTGTGCTTTCCCTAATATGCTTGTACCAAATACACCGTGAAACATTTCCGGAAACAGGGTTAACACATCAACCTTCATTACACTAATCCTTCCATCAGATGCACGGTTACCTTTTGATTAACAACATCGACATGCAGAATGACCTCGTCAATATAAGGAAGCAGAATCTCTTTGCCGTTATTCGCTTTGACCACCCACACGTCATTTGCTCCAGGAGTCAAGATCTCCTTAATCGTACCAAGCGTCTCTCCTTCATCTGTTACCACTTCACAGCCGACAATTTGGTGAAAGTAGAACTCATCTTCGCTCAGTTCTGATTGATACTCAGAAGACACTTTTAACATCGTGCCTTTATATTTTTCAACTTCATTAATGTTTGTGAAGTCGTTTAAACGCACGACATACATATTTTTGTGAAGTCTTGCTGACTCTACCGTTACAGGCAGATGTCCCTCTCCAGTATCAATAACCAGCTTGCTCCCTTTGGCAAAGCGCTCCTCCGGGAAATCGGTCAGCGGAAGTACTTTCAGCTCACCATGAATTCCGTGTGTATTTACGATTTTTCCTACATTAAAAAATTGTGACATAGGTCCTCCTGAATTTCGATTAGACAAGGCTAAGTTATATAAGCATGTACGAAAAAGGGCTAGGACATGCATCCTAACCCCCTTTCGTATATCTTTAAGATATGATATCGACGGTAACCCGTTTATCCATCTTAACTGCTGCAGATGTGACGACCGTACGGAGTGCTTTCGCGATCTTCCCCTGCTTGCCGATCACTTTCCCCACATCCTCAGGATGCACGGTCAATTCATAGACAACAAGGCGATCCTTCTCCAGTGTCCGGACCGACACATCTTCCGGATGATCTACCAAAGCCTTCGCAATAACGCCGACTAATTGTTCCATAGATACCCTCCGTTTTCAGCACCTAATTATTTCTGTTGTTTAAGCTCATGGAACTTCTTCATTACACCCGCTTTGCTAAGCAAGTTGCGAACTGTATCAGATGCTTGCGCACCATTTTGAAGCCATTTGAGTGCTTTATCTTCATCGATCTTAACCACTGCTGGTTGTTCAACCGGATTGTAGTAACCGATTTCCTCGATAAAACGGCCATCACGCGGGGAACGGGAATCCGATACAACCACACGATAGAAAGGCGCTTTATGAGCTCCCATACGTTTCAGACGAATACGAACTGCCACGAAAATTCACCTCCTTCAATAAAATAAATATATTGTAAGCTCGGCTTAACGGAAAGGGAATTTCATTCCCTTACTGAGTCCTTTAAGCTGCTTCATTGCCTTCTTATTGCCCTTCGGCCCCATCATACCACTGAATTGCTTCATTACTTTACGCATCTCATCGAACTGCTTAATCAGACGATTGACTTCCGCAACGGTAGTACCGCTGCCTGCTGCGATCCGTTTGCGACGGGATGGATTGATGATCTCTGGATTCTGCTTCTCTTCTCTTGTCATGGAGAATACGATGGCTTCAATCCGGTTCATCTGCTTGTCATCCACCTTGAGATCCTTGGTCTGCTTCATATTGCTCATCCCAGGAATCATGTCCATGAGCTGATCAAGTGGTCCCAGCTTCTTGATCTGGTCCATTTGCTCGAGGAAATCTTCGAACGTGAACGATGCGGTCCGCATCTTCTGTTCCATTTCCTTCGCTTTAGCCGTGTCAATGTTTGACTGGGCCTTCTCGATCAAGGATAGCATATCGCCCATGCCCAAAATTCGGGAGGACATGCGTTCCGGATGGAACGGCTCAAGTGCATCCAGCTTCTCACCGAGCGTGATGAATTTAATCGGACAACCTGTAACAGCCTTAACGGAGAGAGCAGCACCACCGCGAGTATCTCCATCCAGCTTCGTAAGCACGACGCCGGTTAGTGATAACTGTGAGTTGAAATGCTCTGCTACGTTTACTGCATCCTGACCCGTCATGGCATCCACGACGAGAAGTACTTCATCCGGATTTACATTACTGTGGATCAGCCGAAGCTCTTCCATCAGCTCTTCATCTACATGAAGACGACCGGCCGTATCAATAATGACATAGTCATGGCCGTTATCCTTGGCATGCTGCAAGCCTTGCTTCGCAATCTCTACTGGGCTTGTCTTGTCACCTAATGTAAATACCGGTGCTTTGAGCTGCTCTCCAAGAACCTGCAGCTGCTTGATCGCCGCCGGACGATAAATATCGCCTGCCACAAGCAGCGGCTTTGCATTTTGCTTCTGCAAGAGCTTCGCGAGCTTACCTGTGGTTGTCGTCTTACCGGCACCCTGCAAACCGATCATCATAATAACTGTCGGCGGTTTGTTTGCCTTGGCCAGCTTCGATTGGCTTCCGCCCATCAGCTCGGTCAGCTCTTTATTTACGATGTCAATGATGACCATGCCAGGAGTGAAGCTCTCCATCACTTCCTTACCAACGGCCTTCTCTTTGACTTTCGAAATAAACTGCTTGACGACCTTGAAGTTAACATCGGCTTCAAGTAAGGCAAGACGCACCTCTCGCATCGCTTCGTTGACATCTTCCTCGCTTACTTTCCCTTTGCCGCGAAGCTTGCTGAATACATTCGTAAGTCTAGCTGTTAATCCTTCAAATGGCATAAACACACCTCCTAAAGTCCATATTGCGAAGGGTAATCCCTATTCCAGAACCTCCAGGTGGTTCACAATTTCATTCATTCTATGTTTGTCTTCACTCGTCATCCCGCTTGATTCAATCATAATCTTAAGCTTCTCTAGGTCAGTAAGCCGCCATTCATGCTTCTCAAGCAAGCCGAGTTTGTCCTCATACATTTCAAGTACCTGCTCTGCACGCTTAATGTGCTCATACACCGCTTGCCGACTAATCTCAAATTCTGACGCAATCTCTCCCAAGGAAAAATCATCATGAAAATAATACTTCAGAAAAGTCTGCTGCTTCTCGGTTAACAGGTTTTCATAAAAATCAAACAGTAGGTTGATTCGATTCGTCTTCTCAAGCCGATTCTCCTGACTCATCTTGAGGGACACTCCCTTCGTCAAGGAAAAACACTTTACACTCATTAACGTTCTCTATCTTACAAAAAACAAAAGAAGATGTCAAGCATAAATCCTTGTCATCTTCTCATTCATTTTATTTTTGATCCCTACACTCACCAATTGGACTTATGAGCACCTATAGTCTGATAGGCGTCAGATAAATAATAACGGTAAAGAAATGCAGCACACTACCTGCCAGAACGAATAAATGCCAGATGGCATGATGGAACGGAAATCCCCGCCATACATAAAAAATTGTACCCAGGGTATAACAAATTCCTCCGGCAACAAGCAGCTCAATTCCGCCTGAAGGGATTGCGGCGGTTAATGGAGCCCATGCAATGACGATCAACCAGCCCATCGCAATGTAAAACAAGGTAGACATAAACAGAAACCGCTTGGTGAAGAAAGCCTTGAAGGCCACACCAAACAAAGCAATCCCCCATATGACTCCAAACAGCGTCCAGCCGAGTGTTCCCCGAATCGCGACCAGCAAGAAAGGAGTATACGTTCCCGCTATGAACAAATAAATGGAGGAATGATCAAAAATCTCAAATAGATCCTTCGCTTTGCCATCCTTCAGAGCATGTACGAAGGTAGAGCTGACATAGAGGAGCAGCATGGACACCCCATAAATCGTAAAGCTGACGACATGCCAGGCTGTTCCATTCATACTTGCGGCAACAATAAGCATTACTAACGCTGCAACACTGAGGAGAGCTCCAATGCCATGGGTAATGGCATTCGCGACTTCCTCTCTCCGAGTATAGGTATAGGTGTTAGCCATAGAATCATCCTTTCAACATCCGCTGCCTGCTATTCAGCAGAACCGAAATCTTTCTACATATTATACTACGTTCACGGCTAATGTTCATCTTTAGGATTCAACGTGCAAAATATTTCAATATAATAGATGCAATTCGATCTGAAGCATGGCCGTCACCGTAAGGGTTAGCAGCTCTTGTCATTCTCCGATACCTTTTTCCTCCTGACAATAACAGATTGATCTCCTTCTTAACCTTGTCATACTCTGTCCCTATACAGCGAAGCGTACCTGCCTTGACACCTTCCGGCCGCTCCGTTTTGTCACGAAGGACGAGTACCGGCTTACCGAGCGATGGCGCCTCCTCCTGAATACCTCCCGAATCGGTCAAAATAACGTAAGCATGATTCATCATATTATGCATATCGCTCATATCAAGCGGCTCAATCAAATATATCCGTTCCGTCCCGCCGAGCATTTCGAACGCCAGCTCTTTTACTGCCGGATTCGGGTGGACCGGATAGATTAATTCGAGTGTCCGATCCTGTTCAATGATCTCTCTCACAGCCTGAAACACCTGTTTCATCGGGCTGCCCCAGTTCTCTCTCCGGTGCATGGTCATAAATATCTTTCTTGTCCCTGGATGAAGCCGCGATAGTAGCGGATGGTCGAATTCCTTCTTGATTGTCCAGCGCAGGGCATCAATCGATGTATTGCCTGTCACGTAGACATGCTCTTTCCGGTGCTCGTTTGCCAGCCTTTTCGCAGCCGTCGTGGTTGGTGCAAAATGTAGATCCGCAACCCGGCCAATGAATTCCCTGTTCATCTCTTCCGGAAAGGGCGCATATTTGTCATAAGTTCGCAGTCCGGCTTCGACATGACCGATCGGGATTTGAGCATAGTATGCACAGAGTGCGGCCGAGAAAGCCGTCGACGTATCTCCATGGACGAGCACAAGATCATATTTCTCGGCCTTCATTACTGGCTCAAGCGATTCTATTAAACGGGCGGTCAAAGCGTATAGCGTCTGCGCCTCACGCATCACTTTTAATTCAATATGCGGTACGATATCAAATTCTTTCAATACTTGAGCCAGCATCTCCTCATGCTGTCCGGTAACACACACAATGGGTTCGATGTCAGGTGCCGCCTCTAGTGTTTTTACTAGGGGCGCCATCTTGATAGCTTCAGGTCTCGTTCCGAACACAACAAGCACCCTGATTCGATGTTCCTCCATTTGATCAGGCCCCCTTTCATTTTTGATAAGTTAAATTGATTCAATCCCTTATCTATATATGATAGAGTCTCTCCATCTCGTAACGGCACTCTATGAAAAAGGACCTTAAACTATTTATTTCTGAACAGGACAACTGTCGGTTTCTATTAATCTATCAATGCATAACCTGTAATTAGAGTGACGCAAAGGAGGTTATCCATCACATGGCAGTTATCATCTATCCTAAGACGATGAACTGGAAGTTTATGCGACAGCGTCCGCAGCAGCTGATGACTGAGCTTGGAGCTAGAGGACACCATGTGTTCTTCGAGAATCTTGCACCCATGAACAGTCAACTGGAGGAAGTAGAACCTGGTGTACATTTATTTACAGATCACCATTCATTTGTGAAGAGACATCTGGACAAATTAAGAAAAGAGCATCCCGTTGTCGTATGGACGACCTGGGCTAAGCAGAGAACAAGACTTTCTGCAATCTATCAACCTGATGCCGTTATCTACGATTGCTGTGATGAGTTTCCGCATTGGGCAAAGTATGAGCATCGGATGGTTGAATCTGCCGATCATCTGGTCGCCACTGCCGAAACGATCCGTACACGTCTTTCTCTGGCCTATCCGGACAAACCCCTTACCCTTATCCCCAATGCCGCTGATGTCAGCATGTTTGATGCGCCTGTTGTCCCAAGACCCCATGATCTGCCTGCAGGTCCAACGGTGGCTTATATTGGCGCTTGGGCTTATTGGGTGGATCATGCATTGTTTGCAAAGACAGCTGAGCAATATCCGAATGTGCAGTTTGTCTCAATTGGTGCACCATACGGAGACATCCCAGGTTACGGTACTCTGCCGAACGTCCATATTCTTGGAGAGAAGCCGCACAGTGAACTAAAAAAGTACTTGCAGCATATTGATGTTGCGGTCATTCCGTTCCTTTATCATCCGATTACCCTTGCCACCAATCCAGTGAAGGCTTATGAATACATGGCTACTGGAGTCAAGGTCCTCTCTACCGCACTGCCGGAATGTATTCGGATGGAGCCGTACATTACTACGGCAACGACTCATGAGGATTTTATTGGTAAGCTGGGACAGATGCTTAATGAACAGGAAGATCCTGCGGCAAGATTGGCACGAATAGCATACGCAAGACTAAATACGTGGGTTCAGCGCGGAGAAGCAGCAGATGAGGTTATCCGAAAGACGCTTCAGCTCAAAGGATTTCATGAATAATAAATATACCGTCTACCTTACGGGAGCTGTCTACAGGAAACAAGCCGCCGCGCATGCCAACAACGCTCTCCATTTATATCAATCGATTCGTGACCAATTATTACAATCCTCTGCACACTGGCTCGTATGGTCTCCCAATGCTCTTCATTTATCCAATCATAACAAGCAGCTGCTTGAAGCCGAACTGAATACTCTATCTCCCGATACCCATTGTGTAGTTTGTCCGGGCAACAGCTTTATTTTTCGAATGGAATGCTTCGTTCATTCAGATACAAGTCTCGTACGTTCTTTACCCTCCGCCTTCTGGCTAAGCTGGGAACTGTACGCCCAGTGCTCAGCCTCGGAACATGCAGCCTGCCTATCTGAAGCACTTCAGCCTATGTTCCTGTCCGCAATACAGCAGCAAAGATATCTGGATCCCGTCTTCCCGCCTACTCTTATCGATAGCAACTATGAAAGTTCCCGTCATCCCATTCTTTCGATACTAAGACGTTCCACAGCTCTCTCTCTAACTTCCCATTCAATGAACTCGCTTGGAGAAACACCACTCATAACAATCATGCTCAGTGTATTCAACATGGGGAGAACCGTAGAGTGGGCGATTCGCTCTGTGCTTGCACAGACCTATCTGAACTGGGAGCTCCTCATCGGCAACGACGCGTCAACGGACAATACCGCTGAGCTTATTAACGAATACGCTATGGATTCACGCGTTCGAATCTTTCACTCCAATACGAACAAAGGCAAGGCAGTAATGATGAATCATCTGCTTGAACATGCGAACGGGAAGTATGTGCTGGAGCTGGACGGTGACGACTGGCTGCCGACATTCGCCCTTGACGCACTGGGCAAAGTCATGACACTGAATCCAGATTCAGGACTTGCTACAGGTGCATGCGGAATATGGCGCCGCAGTAACAATGGTGATTTGTATTACCGAAGTACGGACTGTTTTGACGGAAATCTGGAATCTGCCGACCATGCTCACCCTCCTGTTCCCCGCATGTATGACATAACGGCACTTCAGTTTATCGGCGGATGGCCCGTGCTGCCTGGCCTTTATGGAAGAATATTCGAGGATATCGCGGTCTGCAAGAAATTACTCAAGCATTATTCCTATGTACAGACAGACGAAACGGTATATCACCGGGTCATCCATCCAAGAAGCATCAGCCAGCAGTATTTGCCGCTATATCCACAGTGGAAGGAACGTTTGGAGAAGGAGGTGAAATGATATGAAAATTGCAGCTAGCGGATATTACGGCATGGGCAACTTCGGAGACGATTTGTTTCTCAAAACGTTGCAGCAGGCTTTTTGCAAGCACACCTTATTTCCTTGGAATGGTTACATGGATCCGGCAAAAGTGGATGCGGTTATCATAGGCGGCGGAGATCTGATTACTCCCTACAAGTTCAGCAGCTACTATTTTCCAGCTGCACTTGCCGAGCATCCCATGTGGCTGTATGGGGTCGGGATCGTGGATACGTATCCTCCTGAAACGTGGCCGGCGGATCAAGTCGAGCTTCACAAGCAGTATATCGAGAAGGCGAGACGTGCCATTTTTAGAGACCAGAAGTCACAAGAGCTTGCCACGATCGCCAAGCTTCATACGAAGCCTGAAACGGCACAGGATATGGTCTTCGCTTACCAGGAGCATCCGTTCCCCATGAATCGATTCTCTCTTCGCAAAACGATCGGTGTATGTCTGTTCTCGTATCCTTCATTCCCAATGGAAGCTATGGTTCAATTGCTGCTTAGGCTAAGTACAGAGGGCTTCCATATCGTGCTCATCCCTGTCATTAACCATCCTTCGAACCGCTTCTCGGATTACAGTACTTGTAAACTGCTTGAGCAGAAGATGAAGGAAATAGACAGTGCCGCGTCGGTTCAGACTCTGTCACTCTTGCTCGAAACAGATATCACTTATAACGTGATTCAATCCATGGATTATCTGATCAGCTACAAGCTGCATCCCACACTTGTGGCGCTTCGGGCAGGTGTACCTGTGCTTGCCTTCAGTAAGATGGGAAAGGTGAAGCATCTGCTGTCGCGCTTCCATCTTAACCATTACTATTGCGATTACGCACAACCTTTTGAAGCATATGAAGACATCATCAAACAATTCATTAAGAGCGGTCCTGATGAAGTTAGGGCGGCATTGCCACTCATTCGTCAGGCTGAGCATGAAAGCTATTGCGAGCTGACCCAGCTCGTGTCAGAAATAGAGTCTCTAAAGTAGATAACATCAAGGAGGTCATGTAACGATGTGTTTCTTTTTTCACTCCCGTCTATGGGCAAGAATCAAGCAGCTGGAGGTCCAGCAGGCATTATTGACTGAAAGAGTGGATATGTTAAATGCCCGCATTGAAAAATTGGAAGCCGAAGTCCGCTCTGGAATCGTTGTTAATCCACAGCTGCAGCAATTTCTGGAGAGCAAAATCGGACAATACATCAGCATCAGCACCAGCAGCGTTACTGTTCTTGGCACGGTGCTCGCTGTAGGTACGGATGCTGTTGAAATCCGCGAAACGAGCGGTGATATCGTCATCATTCCTTTTTCACAAATATCGGTCGTTCAATAATGTAATGACTATATTAATGCTTCGGAAACATGCCAATAAGTCTAAGGAGGTACTTGATATGAATTTCAGAGATATGATTCGCGGCTTCTTGGGAAGCGAGGTAGAGGTACTGACGGGTAACGATTATTTGGACGGAACACTCATCTCCATTGATGAAACTACGCTTGTCCTGCAAATTCCACCCATTATCTACGGGCCGCCTGGAGATGTGGCTGTCATTCCATTGTCTTCCGTTGAGCTTGTGCGCGTTCTGGCTGCATAGGATCGGGGTTAAGATCGCTGCAGCATTCGATAGCACATAGCACTTTAATAAAGGAAAAAGAAGACCGCATCCTTTAATGGATCGGTCTTCTTCTTGTTATCTCAGTTAACGCTATATCATTTTACTTCACTGTCTGCATCTTCAGTCTCGGTTTCCTGAATCAATCCTGCAAACAAGGCGTGTACAAACTGCTCCGAATCAAACGGCTGCAGATCGTCTGCCTTCTCTCCGAGTCCAACGAGCTTGACTGGAATATCCATCTCTTGGCGAATTGCGATAACGATACCACCCTTGGCAGTGCCGTCCAGCTTCGTGAGCACGAGACCTGTAACTCCGCTCTTCTCTCCAAATAGCTTGGCCTGACTGAGCGCATTCTGTCCTGTGGTTGCATCAAGCACCATGAGTACTTCATGCGGCGCACCTGGAATTTCACGCTGAATTACACGGAAGATTTTGTTCAGCTCTTCCATGAGATTTGTTTTGTTCTGGAGTCTTCCTGCCGTATCGCACAGCAGAACGTCAGCGCCGCGCTGCTTCGCGGCCTGAACCGCATCAAACATGACTGCCGCTGGATCAGAACCGGCTTGCTGCTTGATCACGTCTACCCCTGCGCGCTGTCCCCATACTTCCAGCTGCTCGATGGCACCCGCTCTAAATGTATCTCCTGCCGCGAGAAGAACCTTCTTGCCTTCATTCTTAAAGCGATGGGCCAGCTTGCCAATTGTTGTTGTTTTGCCGACTCCGTTAACACCAACAAAAAGAATTACTGTGATGCCATCCTTATTCATGTTAAGACTATTATTTTGCTCTGAACGGAGAAGCGCTGTTAATTTCTCCGACAACACCGGCTGCAGCTCAGCCGCATCCTGGATCTTCCGTTTCTTCACTTCGACACGCAGATCATCAATCAGGTCCATAACCGTGTTGACACCTACGTCAGCACCGATCAGGATCTCCTCAAGCTCCTCGTAAAATTCCTCATCAATTTTCTTACGGCGAATGACGAGATCGGACACCTTCTCAACGAAGCCTTTGCGCGTTTTCTCAAGACCATCTTTAAAGATATTGGTTACCGATTCTGTTTTTGTTGATATGCTTTCTTTTAGCTTTTTAAAGAAACTCATAGGTTCCCTCCAACTCAAAATTACAATACATTGGATCAGATTCATAACTTATTAACGAGAAGGTATTATGAATTTGATTCGTACTTAAGCGATTTCCGCTTCCTCATTCTCCAGCTTCACCGAGACAAGCTTCGATACGCCGCCCTCTTCCATTGTAACACCATACAGCACATCTGCTTCCTCCATCGTTCCCTTGCGGTGCGTTACAACGATAAATTGGGTTTGCTCTGAGAATTCGCGCAAATACTGTGCGAAACGAACGACGTTAGCTTCATCCAGTGCTGCCTCGACTTCATCCAATACGCAGAACGGCACAGGACGAACATGTAGAATAGCAAAGAGCAGTGCCATGGCGGTCAAGGCTCGTTCGCCACCAGAGAGGAGCTGCAGGTTCTGGAGCTTCTTGCCCGGCGGCTGTGCGACAATTTCAATCCCTGTCGTAAGCAGCTTGTCCGGTTCATTCAGAATTAGATCTGCTCTACCTCCGCCAAACAGCTTCGAGAACACGGTGCCAAATTCACGCTTAATGGCATCAAATGTCGTCTTGAATCGTTTGGACATTTCATCTTCCATTTCCTTGATGACTTGATAGAGTGTCGTCTTGGCTTCAATCAAATCGTCCTTTTGCTCACTGAGGAAGAGATAACGCTCATTAACGCGTTCATATTCCTCAATCGCACCAAGATTCACTTCTCCCAGCGCGGAGATGCTTCGTTTAAGCCTCTGCACTTCTGCCTTACTGCCTTCAATATCCTCAGGAATGGAGTAGTGCTGCTTCGCAAGCTCATAAGACAGCTCGTACTCGTCATTCAGCTTTTTCAAAATATTTTCAAGCTCCACGTCCAGACGATTCACACTGATCTCCGTCTGACGAAGCTCGTCTTCACATGCTTTCAGACTGATACGCTGCTCTTTGGTCTCATTCTCTTCAAGCTCAAGCTTCTTCGTAAGCTGGGCTCTAGCTGCACGTTTGAAATCAAGCTCCCTTCCGGCTTCCTCCTTCTTGAGACGGTAGCGGTTCAGGTCCTCCGTCTGCTTAACGCTCTCTTCTGCATTGGTTTTGAGGTCCGCTTCTACAGAGGCCAGCATCGTACGATTCCGGTATCTTTCTTTGTCCGAATTCTCGTATTCCCGCTCCATTCTGCGAACCTGCTCTTCTACGGAGAAGCGCTCCTGATCCAGCTTGCCCTCACGAACCTTCAATATCGTCAGCGAGTTCTGGAGCTCCTCCTTGGCAGATTCATTCGCTTTGCGGGCAAACTCTGCAGCATGAATGGCTTGATGTGTCGCCTTTTCCTCTTCTTCCAGCTTCATCAGCGACTGTTCAGCAGCTGCACGGGTATCTTCAAGCGCTTTAATTTCATCCTTGAAGCCCGATTTCTCCGCACCGGCAGCCTCAACCTGAGTAAGCACATGTGCCAGCTCATGCTCAAGCTGTTTGAGCGACAGCGAGGCTTGCTGCTCTTCTGTCCGTTTCTCATCGCCATCATGACGAAGCGTGTCGAGACTGGTCTGACACTGCTCCATTTGAGCCTTCACTTCTTCCAGGCTTCGATGCAGCTTAATAATCTGATTCTCCGTCTCCATAATGTCATGATCCAGCTGATCCAGCTGACGCTTACGGGACAAGAGACTTGTATTCTTGCGGTACTGACTTCCCCCGGTCATCGAGCCGCCTGCATTCACCACATCACCTTCAAGCGTAACGACACGGTAACGATATTGACAGCGGGCTGCGATTCGGTTCGCATCTTCCAGATTCTCTGAAATAATTACATTGCCGAGCAAGCTTCCTACAATGGCTTCATATTTAGAATCAAACTGCACCAGCTCGGTCCCGATACCAACAAACCCCTGCAATTCAGAGATCATACTCCGATCAGAGGCGCCGATCGCACGTGGCCTGATAACGTCCAGCGGCAGGAAGGTAGCTCTTCCGAGCTGACGCTGCTTCAGGAAGGAGATCGCCTGGCGGGAGACGGACTCATTCTCCATCACCACATGCTGGAGCGATGCTCCAAGTGCAGTTTCAACGGCCATCTCTACTCGCTCCGGCACTTTGATCAGTTCTGCAACCGCACCATGTACGCCATGCAGCACATTCTTCCGCGATGCCTTAAGTACCTCTTTGACACCGGTGTTAAACCCATCGAAGTCATCCTGCATTTCCTTCATCGTGTCACGTCTTGAAACTTGAGCTTCCCGCTTCTGCTCCCATTTCCGTACAGTGCTCTGACTCTCAGACAACAGCTTCTGCAGTGATTGAAGCCGCTCACTTTCTGTTATATATCCATTTCGCAATGAGCTGATCTCCGTACCAATCTTCTGAATCTGCTGGGTCAGCTCTCCTTTGCGTTTAAGAATATCTGTCTTCTGGAGCTCCCACTTGTCCGACTCTTCACCGGCACGGTTCAGTCTCCGTTCGATAGCTTCCTTCTGCTGATCAGCATAGCGAATCTCATTACGTGCCTGCGCCATTTGGTTCATCAGCTCCAAGAGGTTCCCCTTCAGGCTCTCCTCCTGCTCCTGACTGATCCCTCCGGTTACACCTACCAGCTTCGCTTCCTCGGCAGACAGCTGTTCACGCAGCTCATCAAGCTCCTGCTGTATTCCAGCCAGCTTGCTCTTAAGACCGTCCAGTTCAGCCTCACGCTCCGCATACCGCTCCTCACTGCCGGTTAAGGAATTAAGCAGCTGCTCCCGGTTTGCTTCGAGATTCTTGAGCCGTTCCTTGAGCAGTTCACGATATCCTTCACTCTTCTCGGTAGCTTCACTGTAGTGCAGCAGCTCGCCCTGAAGACGCTCCACGTCCTCTTCTACCTGGCGAAGCTCTGTCCGATCCTGTTCCAGAATAGCATCATGTCTTGATACAATCGTAGATAATTCCAGCTGCTGTTCCTTAAGCTCGTGCAGCTTCTCATTCGCTTCACTCCAGGCCGTATGAATCTGCTCGATCTGGTATACGTATAGAGACAGCTCCTTCTGCTTCAGTTCAGCTCTAAGCTCTTTATAGTGCTTCGCCTTCTCAGACTGCTCCTTAAGCGGTCCGATCTGATCCTCTAGTTCCGTAACCAGATCATGTATCCGCAGCAAATTTTGCTCGGTATCGTCCAGCTTCCGCACAGCATCTTTCTTGCGTGATTTATATTTAACAATACCGGATGCCTCTTCAAAGATCCCTCTGCGATCCTCGGAACGCGTACTTAGAATTTCCTCAATCCGCCCTTGTCCGATAATCGAATAAGCTTCTTTACCGATACCGGTATCCATAAACAGCTCCGTAATATCCTTTAGTCTGCAGGACTGTTTGTTAATAAAATATTCACTATCACCGCTGCGATGAACACGGCGTGTTACCGTGACTTCACCAAAATCGAGTGATAAGACATGATCTTCATTATCCAAGGTCAGTGACACCTCGGCAAAATTCACAGGCTTGCGAGTATCACTGCCGGCAAATATAATGTCTTCCATCTTGCCGCCGCGGAGTGATTTCGCACTCTGTTCTCCTAGAACCCAACGGATGCCGTCGGAAATGTTGCTCTTCCCACTCCCGTTGGGGCCTACAACAGAGGTTATACCGCGAACAAACTCCATCTCTGTTCGATCGGCAAACGATTTAAAGCCCGACAGCTCAATACGTTTTAAATACATCTTGTTCTTGACACCTCCAAGCTTCTTGCCACGGTCCTACACGGGTATGTACATCCGTTATTATTGTAGGGGAAACGTCTCTTGAAGTCCATTTCTTCTACATCCTAAGAGCATACCATAACTTCATTTGGGATTTATACAAAATCCCTAAGCAACAAAAAGAAGAGCAAAAAGCAGTCCTTCCCATTCCATCATTAGCCTGATAACTAAAGCGGGCTGCTCTTTGCTCTTCGTTTGTAAGAAAAGACAGGCCGCCAATACAACGGCTGGTTTCTTGTTCTTGAGATATAAGAAGATCTCACTACTCCGTTAGATTTTCTTATGAATTAAGAATCCGCAAAAGCGGTCTGCCGATCCATTCCTAAGGAAGCTTCAGCGTACTTAACGCGATTTGTGCCGCCTTCTGTTCTGCTTCCTTTTTCGAGCGGCCGTTACCACGGCCTAATCTCTGACTGCCCATATAAACTTCGGAGACAAACTCCCTCTCGTGAGCGGGACCTTTTTCCTCAACGATTCGATATTCGAGCACACCCATATTATGATGCTGGGTCAATTCCTGCAATTCAGTCTTGAAATCGGTAAGCACGAGTTCACCTTCCACAATAAGGCCGGCAAAGATGTGCTTATCCAAAAATTTCTTCACTGCAACAAGGCCTTGATCCAAATAAAGAGCACCGATAAATGATTCGAAGACATCTGCCAGGAGAGCGGGACGATTTCTGCCCCCTGTCAGTTCTTCCCCTTTGCCCAGAAGTACAAATTTGCCGAATTCCAGAGCCTCAGCAAATTTCACGAGTGAGGGCTCGCGTACAAGTGCTGCCCTCATCTTGGTGAGTTCTCCTTCCGGACGATTCGGATGTTCATTGTATAGATACTCCGATACCGTCAGCTCAAGTACAGCGTCCCCGAGAAACTCGAGTCGTTCGTTATCCTGGCTTTGACTGAATCTGTGCTCATTCACATATGAAGCATGAGTAAAGGCCTGCTTTAACAATTTGCGATTGTTAAACTCGATTTGAAGTTTGCGCTCTAATTGTTTCAGATCTGCATTCAATCGAATCGGACCCCTTATGATTCATATTTTTTGAGAATTACAGTTGCATTGTGTCCGCCGAATCCGAAGGAATTTGATAGCGTGTATTCCAGTTCAGCTTCACGCGGAACATTCGGTACGTAATCCAGATCACAAGCCGGATCAGGATTCTCCAAATTAATCGTTGGCGGAATCTTCTGATTCTTAAGTGCCAGCGCACAAATGATTGCTTCTACACCACCAGCTGCTCCGAGCATATGACCTGTCATCGATTTGGTAGAGCTTACTGCCACTTTATAGGCGTGTTCACCGAGTGCAAGCTTAATGCCTTCCGTTTCGGATTTGTCACCAACCGGAGTTGATGTTCCATGAGCGTTGATATAATCAATATCCTCAGGATTAATGCCAGCGTCTTTTATCGCCATCTTCATGCTGCGTGCGCCGCCTTCCGGATCCGGATCAGTCATATGCTTCGCATCCGCAGATAGTCCGTAACCGACAACCTCACCATATATACGGGCACCACGAGCAAGCGCATGCTCTAGTGATTCGAGGATAAGAATTCCAGCCCCTTCCCCCATTACGAAGCCATCACGGCCTGAATCAAATGGGCGGCTTGCTTTTTCCGGCTCATCATTGCGGGTAGACATCGCACGCATGGAATTAAATCCTGCCATGCCTGTTGGACGAATCGTAGCTTCTGCTCCGCCGCAGATCATGGCATCCGCATCTCCGCGCTGAATCATTCGCATGGAGTCCCCAATGGAATGACTGCCTGTAGCACATGCCGTTACCTGGGTCGTATTTGGACCCTTCGCACCAAAGCTAATAGACAGCTGGCCTGATGCCATATTCGCGATCATCATCGGAATAAAGAACGGGCTTACCCGCTTCGGACCTTTTTCCAAAAGAATATTGTGCTGGTCTTCCCAAGTACCGAGACCCCCGATACCAGAACCTACGGATACACCGATGCGCTCGGCTTCGATATTCTCACCAATTTGCAGCCCACTGTCATTGATCGCCTGGCCTCCAGCGGCAACGGCAAATTGAACAAAGCGGTCCATCTTGCGTGCATCCTTGCGGTCCATATAATCTTCAGGATTGAAATCCTTAATCGACGCTGCAATCTTGGAGTTGTAGTCGCTCACATCAAAGGCTTCGACAAGCGATACTCCAGATTTACCTTCCATCAGACTGTTCCATAGCGTATCCAGGTCTTTACCAATCGGGGTCATGACACCCATGCCTGTAATAACAACTCTTCGTTTCAAATCCATTTCACCTCTATATTGACTGCATATTTCTATGCAATTAACAGATTTTAATGTAATGAAACCCATTCTATACATGTCGTTATGATAACAAACACCTATAAAATGGGCCTTCATAAGGGCTCTATGCCTTTAGCTTGCAAAATTGGAGGGGAAGCTCCGTATGAGATAAGACCTGCTTAACTCACGGAGCTTCCTCATATGACTTAGGTATGAGATTGTATGTAGTTTACAACTTCACCTACGGTCGTGATTTTCTCTGCATCTTCATCAGAGATCTCCATATCAAACTCGTCTTCGAGTTCCATTACCAATTCAACAACATCTAGAGAGTCAGCACCCAAATCATCTTTGAATGATGCTTCCAATGTTACTTCAGCTTCGTCAGCGCCTAAACGATCTACAACGATACGTTTTACGCGTTCCAATACGTCGGACATCCGGTTCACCTCCCTTTCCGTATTATACGAGAATCAATCGTAAAATGCCATAGAACCTACATCACCTTCATATCAAGGGGCGAACAAGTACTCCGGCTGGTCATCCATTACGGGTAAAATTACATGTACATGCCGCCATCCACATGCAGCGTTTGACCTGTCATGTAGGATGCAGACTCGGAAGCAAGGAATAGAGCAACCCCTGCCACTTCTTCCGGACGTCCAAGCCTTGAGAGCGGTATCCCAGACAACATACCTTCTACGAGTTCGGATGACAAGCCCTGTGTCATTTCGGTTTCAATAAATCCAGGAGCGATGCAGTTCACCGTAATTCCGCGGGATGCAAGCTCCCGGCTTGAGGATTTAGTAAGACCAATGACTCCTGCTTTAGCAGCTACATAGTTGGCTTGACCTGGATTACCCAGCACACCGACTACAGATGAAATATTGATAATTCGTCCATAGCGTTGTTTCATCATCGGTCGAGTCACCGCTTTGAGGCAATTAAAGACGCCTTTCAAATTGGTTTCGATTACTTGATCGAATTCCTCTTCCTTCATACGCATGATTAAATTATCTCTAGTAATACCTGCATTATTCACCAGAATATCAATTCTGCCCAGCTGGTCCACCGTTTCTTTCACCAATTGGTCCGCTTCAGCTGTAACGCCTACATTGGCTTTGATCGCGATGGCTCTGGCTCCTTTGGCTTCAATGAGCTGTACAACTTCGGCCGCAGCTGCTTCGTTGCCCGCATAGTTCACAGCAACATCAGCGCCTGCATCGGCTAGAGCCAATGCGATACTGCGACCGATTCCGCGTGATGCACCTGTTACAAGAGCAACCTGGCCTTTAAGTGTTGTGGTCATCTTGTTGTTCCTCCTTTCCCCAAATATACCTGTGGAAATGATTCAATCTCTACAGCTCAGCAGCAAGAGCATTCAAGCTATCCAAGCTGTTTACGTTGTATACTTTAACCGTTCTGCTTACCTTCTTGATGAGTCCACTGAGTACGCTGCCAGGGCCGATCTCCACAAAAGTGTCTACCCCCTGATCCATCAGCCATATCACGGTATCTTCCCATTTGACCGAAGAATATACCTGCTGCGCCAAAAGATCACGGATAACTTCACCCTCAGTTACGGGCTCAGCGTTCACATTCGCCACCACAGGTATGCTTGCATTACGAAGCTCAACAGAGGAGAGCTGGTCAGCAAGCCTAGCAGATGCCTCTTTCATCAGTGAAGTATGAAAAGGGCCGCTGACTTCAAGAGGAATTGCCCGTTTAGCTCCGGCTTCCTTGACACGATCTATCAGCTGTGCCACTCCGTCCTTAAGACCGGATACCACAATCTGTCCCGGTGAATTAAGGTTCGCCAACTCAACGAGATAGTCCTTCCCTTGAGCCGAAATTTTCTCGCATAGCAGAGCTAGCTGATCACGATCGGCCCCGAGCACGGCAGCCATAGCTCCACGTCCGCCCGGAACGGCTTCTTCCATGTAGGTCCCTCTCGCCCTAACAACAGCAACCGCATCCTCAAAGGACATTACACCAGCTGCGACCAGCGCACTGTATTCACCCAAGCTGTGGCCTGCTGTGTAATCAGCGGTAATTCCTTTCTCACGAAGTGCCTCATATAAAGCAATACTCGCTGTCAAGAGCGCTGGCTGTGTGTTCTTCGTTTGCTTGAGTTCGGTATCCGGACCTTCAAAGATCAGCGAGCTCAGCGAAAAACCAAGCTTCTTGTCCGCAGTCTCAAAGACATTGCGGGAGGACGTTACATTCTCATATACGTCTTTCGCCATCCCAACGGTCTGTGAGCCTTGACCCGGAAATACAAAAGCGATTTTCCCCATCTATTCATTGCTCCTTTTTACGATCTAAAGTGAAAAGCTTGCAGTGAGGCACCACGAAATGTGTGCATGGCAAGCTATTACCACACCAGCACAGAGGCTCCCCAAGTGAGTCCGCCGCCGAATCCGACCATTAGAATGGTGTCTCCTGCCTTCATCCGGCCCTCTTCAGCAGCTTCCACCAATGCTAATGGAATCGAGGCGGCGGAAGTATTCGCGTATTTATCAACATTAATGACGACTTTATCTTCAGGAAGCTCAAGACGCTGCATAGCAGACTGAATAATACGAATATTGGCTTGATGCGGAATGAACAAGTCGACATCTTCTTTGGTTAAACCTGCTTTTTCCAGAACATCAATCGTTGCGGTTCCCATTACTCGCACTGCAAATTTAAATACTTCTCTACCGTTCATATAAATGTAGTGCTGTTTGTTAGCTAGTGTAGTCTCAGATGCAGGCAGTCTCGAACCTCCTGCTTGGATGTTAAGAAGCGGCCCGCCGGCACCTTCTGCACCCAGATCAAAGGATTTGAATCCACGACCTTCAGGAACCTCTCCCAAGATGACGGCGCCTGCTCCGTCTCCAAACAGAACAGCCGTATTTCGATCTGTATAATCCGTAATGCGAGACAAGCAGTCTACACCAATCACAAGCGCGTTATTATACATTCCTGTTTGAATAAAGCTTGTTGCAGTAGCCAGACCGTATACAAAGCCGGAGCAGGCTGCAGACAAATCGAACGCAGCAGCACCCTTGGCTCCCAGCTTATCCTGTAAAATGCATGCCGTTGATGGAAACGCACTATCCGGAGTTATAGTAGCAACAATGATCAACTCAATATCGCTTGGTGAAATCCCTGCAGATGCAGCAGCCGCTTTGGCAGCTTCGTATGCAAGATCCGAGGTCGCTTCTTCAGGGGCCGCAATATGACGTTCGCGAATACCCGTACGGGAGACAATCCACTCGTCACTGGTTTCCATCATTTTTTCCATATCATGATTCGTCAGAATCTGTTCCGGTACGTATTTCCCTGTCCCAATGACACCGACTGGACGCAAATGTGTATTCTTCATGTCACTCAACTCTCCCGCTAATTTCCTTAGATATACTTTCAACCAACTGGTTGGAGATGGCAAGCCTTGCCTGACGCACCGCATTTTTAATTGCATTCGCATCGGCAGAGCCATGGCTCTTCACGACTAGACGACTAAGGCCAAGCAGCGGTGCACCTCCATGCTCCTTATAATCAAGCTTGCCCTTGAGCGCACGCAGCTCCGGCATCAGCATTGCAGCTGCCAGCTTGCTCTTAAGCGACGAGGAGAACTGCTCTTTTAACAAAGAAAAAATGCCCGCAGCCGTGCCTTCAAGCGTCTTCAGCATGATATTGCCGGCAAATCCGTCACATACCAGTACATCACATCCGCCCATCAGCACTTCTCTTGATTCAACATTGCCAACAAAATGAATAGGCAGCTCTTTCAGTAGCGGAAAAGTATGCTTGGTGAGCTCATTTCCTTTGCCTTCTTCAGTACCTACATTTAAGAGTCCTACTCTTGGCTTATCAATTCCATGCACCTTCTGCCGATACAAGCTTCCCATAAGTGCATACTGAGCCAGATGCTCAGGCTTGGCATCCATGTTGGCGCCGAGATCCAGAGCAAGCATTCCACGATCATCGATCGTAGGAATCATCGGGGCCAGAGCCGGACGCTCGATGCCTTCCATTCTGCCAACGACAAGGAGTCCTGTCGTCATGAGCGCTCCCGTATTGCCGGCAGAGATCATGGCATCCGCTTGTCCTTCGCGAAGCATACGCCCCGCAACAACCATAGATGCATCCTTCTTCCGCCGAACCGCCTTCACCGGCTCATCATCTGAACCAATGACCTCTGAAGCATGAATTACGGTTATACCCGATGGACGATCTGCGCCCAGCAAAGGATTAATCTTGGCTTCATCGCCGACAAGTACGATCTCCGTATCGTTCCATTCTTTTGCAGCAAGCACTGCACCTTGGACTGTCGCTTCCGGTGCATGATCGCCTCCCATTGCATCAATGACGATCTTCATGATGAACTCCCCCTTCGTCACTATCTTGCCCGGCGGATCGGTAAATGACGAAGTTTCCTTGAAACACCATTTCCTCACCGACATATGCAAACACTTCTACCTTGGCTTTGCCCTTCTGCTCGGGAGTGGAACGCACATATGCCTTCGCAATGCACTTCTCTCCTAGATGCACCGGTCTTACAAACCGGATGTCCGCAGAAGCGGTCAGCGCAATCTCATCGTTAATGACAGCAACAGCAAGTGAATTGGCTTGTGCAAATACATAATGTCCACGTGCTATTCCTGTTCTTGAAAATACATGCTCTTCTCTAATCTCAAAAATGGAAATACCGCTCTTATCCAGCTGAAGGTCAACAATATCCCCGATGATTTCATGCAAAGGCAATGAGCGCACTTGATCATACGATCTCTCAGCCATCAGCTTCATCCGCTCACGAAGTTCAGGTATGCCGAGCTCCATCCGATCCAGTCGAATCGTCTGAATGCTCACCTTAAGTAATCTTGTCAGCTCTTGGTCGGTGATAAAAGGGTTATCCTCAATCATTTGAGTTAGCTGCTGCTGTCGTTGTCGCTTCGGTATTCGTTCTATGATCAAGCACCCCCCGCTTATGTGACTTCAAAGACCCATTAATTTATATTCAAGATTCAAGTCCAATCTATATGACACCAGCGTACAGCTCTTTACCTCGTGAGGTGGACAATTCTTAATATAACTATCTCAGGAGTCATTGAGCGACTGAATTGTTCATCACCCATCTGTGTTCGTATGTACGCAAACTTTATAAAAATGAATCAATTTCATAGTACCTTTAGCTGCTTATATCAAGGGTATATATAGTTTCAAATTTACCTGTTTAATGATTTATGAAATTGATTCAAATATGGATTAAATAAAAAAGAAACACCGGTTAGAACCAGGTACTAATGCTTAGTATAAAACATGTAGAACCAAAAAGAAAGGGGCCGCTACTTTTTCGCAAAAAAAATAGCACTTCATCCGCTATAGATGAAGCGCTACTTTTGAGCAAAAATATTATTGAGAGATGATCTCTCTAGATTTGTACGTTCCGCACACTTTGCATACGTGATGAGCAAGCTTCAATTCTCCGCATTGTTCACATTTCACCATGCCTGGCACAGCCAATTTAAAGTGAGTACGACGTTTGTCACGACGAGTTTTGGATGTTCTCCGTTGAGGTACTGCCACAATTCCCACCTCCTTATCAAAGTCAAACCTTAAGAAAAAGAAATAATCTTGTTCTTATTTAAAGAAATCCTTAAGCCCAGCAAGCCGCGGATCGATTGGCGTATTGTCACAATCGCAGCTGCTCTCGTTCAAGTCGGTTCCACAGCTTGGGCACAGCCCTTTGCAATCCGATTTGCACAGCGGGGCAAACGGAAGATGAAGCAGGAAGTACTCCTCCAGAAAAGGAACCAGATTCACGGTATCCTCTTCCATGTACAAGGTATCGTCCTCTTCTTCAACTTCCTCCGGCTCTGTTCCTTGCTTGAACTGCTCGGCGAATTTCATATTTAAATGCTCATGGACATTTCCTAGACAACGAGAGCAGAGCATATCTGCTTCGGCTGATAACGTTCCTTGAACATCTACCACGCCTTCCGGCAATGCAGTAATTGTGAGCTCCACCTGCATCGGGGATACGGCTGTGATTTCATTGTTGTTTCGAATTAGATGGCTGATATCCAGCGACTCTGTAAGCTTCATCGGTCCAGCAGCCGAGGCCATCTTGCGAAATGACATTTCCACGTTCATCACTCCAGACGATAAACCATTTTAACAACATTTGTAGTATGCTTCAAATACAGCGCTAGTTATGTTGAAAAACAGTCTAACAAACAAAAATCATTATACCGATTTTGAAAGAGGTTTGTCAACACTTTAAACTTTACACCCTGTATATCCAGTTATCCAGGCAACATGCACATCATCAGGAACAAATTGTGTAATTCATTCATCAGACCTGCTGCAACTTGGATATAATGGACTCTATAAACCTATCAGATATGCCTTACTGAATGCAACAGGGAGTGTGAATTATATTATGAGTAGAACCGTGGGCCTGATCGTTGAATATAATCCGATGCATAACGGACATGTATATCATCTTGAAGCTTCTAAAAAAATTACAGAGGCAGATACCAGCGTCGCTGTGATGAGCGGTCATTTTCTGCAGCGAGGCGAGCCTGCGATGCTGAGCAAATGGGCCCGGGCCGAGATGGCGCTCGCCATGGGCGTCGATCTCGTGCTTGAGCTGCCGGTCTCTTATGCAGTAGGACCGGCAGAGTGGTTTGCCCATGGTGCTGTGGCAACACTGCACCATACAGGGATTGTCGATTCGCTGTGCTTCGGCAGCGAATCCGGAGAGCTTGCGCCGCTTGCTGCGTTGGCAGATCTCCTCGCGAGCGAGCCGAAGGCGCTCTCTGCGGGCATCCAGCAGCAGCTGCAACAAGGCGCAAGCTACCCCGCAGCCTACGCAGCAGCTGCGGCTGGGCTGGCCCCCGGCGGAGACGTAGCCGGGGCCCTGGCACTGCTCAAGCAGCCCAACAATACACTTGGGCTGCATTATATGATCGCGCTGAAACGGCTGGGCAGCGCGATCCTGCCCTTCACGGCGCAGCGCACCGGCGCCGGATATCACGATATGCTGCCAGGTCCCGGCAGCATTGCGAGCGCAACGGCCATCCGCCGGCTGCTCCTCGGCGATGGACCCGAGGCAGCGGCGCCTTATGTGCCGGCAGCTACACTTGCCATTCTGCAGCGCGAATGGCAGGAAGGACGCGCTCCGGTTCACCTGGAGTGCTTCAGAGACATCTTGCTTGCCCAGCTGGTGACCACAAGCGCAGCAGAGCTGGCCCAATATGCCGAGGTGACCGAAGGGCTTGAGCACCGCATATTAAATCAGCTTCCCAAGCTCACGGAGCTGTCAGTCGATTCTCTCCTTGAAGCGTTAAAAACAAAACGTTATACACGGACCAAGCTCCAACGAATGCTGATTCATATTCTGCTTCATCATAACAAAGAGGAATTGATGCCCTCTGTACTGGCCGAGGGACCGCATTATATTCGAGTTCTTGGTTTCAATAACAGAGGACAAGCCCTGCTCAAGGAAATGAAGAAAAAAGCAACTCTGCCGGTCATTATCAAGCCTTCATCCTTCAGCCACCCTCAGCTGACCAGAGATATTCAGGCGTCTGCTCTATATGCCCTCGGGATGGGTGCTGCTGCTGACACGCAATTCATGTATAGAGACTACTATCAATCCCCTGTTCGGATCTAGTCTTCGTCAGGTCTCAGCCTTTCATCCAGTACAATTCGCCGCCACAACCAATCGAACCCGCTTGACATTAATCAGGCGGGTTCGATTGGCTTTATTCATTTGCAGCACTCATCTATATTCGTTACATTAAATATTCACTAAACCTCGGTTTTCACCCTTAGCTTCTCGATGTAATCCAGCGCATCGTCGGCAGTTTTCACTGGGACAAGCTCCATGTCCGTCTTGATGGATTCGGCCTTCTTCTTCGCTTCATCATAATTCGCCTCTGGAACGAAGAAGACCTCGGCCTCCTCCCGATCTGCAGCGACGATCTTGTGTACGACCCCACCGATCGGCCCGACAGTTCCTTCTTTATCAATGGTTCCTGTACCTGCGATAATATGGCCTTTAGTCAAATCTCCAGGGGTCAGCTGATTGTATATTTCCAGCGTGAACATCAGGCCTGCTGAAGGTCCGCCGATTTCCGTATTGGTAAATGTAATTTGATGTGCAGAGTCCTTGGGCTTCACCGTTTGTAGGGTGCCGATCATTACGCCGAGTCCGGCCCTTGTCTCACCCGTTTCAGTGTCCTTGATGGCAACAAGCTGCAGTTCTCTTGTAATGGTCTCTCCCTTACGGTCCAGCTGAACCTCAACCTTATCCCCTACCTGCTTGTTCTCAAGCTGCTGGGCCAGTACCGTATTGTCGGGAGTAGGAACTCCGTTAATCGACAAAATTTTATCCTGGGGCTTAATATCTCCTTCGGGAAGCGAATCCTTCGATAGACCAAGTACAAAGATATATTCCGGGACAATATCATATGCGATGCCAGCCTGTTCATAAGCGGCTTCCATCGCAGCTGACTGCGAATCACTCATAAACCACACTTGCTCTGCCGAATATTCCTCCTGTGTTCTGCCAGCAAGTCGCTCTTCCTTCTTGCCGATCTGTGCATGTTCATTAAATGCTGAAATAAACAGCAGCGAGAGGTTCGCATAGCTGGCCGATACGGTGGTCATCAGAAACTTGCCCTCTTCCTCTTCATCACCGTTCTTCACAGCTACCATCGGTTTAACCGATTCCGCCGTTCCCGGCTGAGTGACAATATAAGGTGTCGGCATATACACGAGCACATACACAACGACAGCCAAACTTAAAATATATACTGCGGTGCGAAACCCGCTTCTCTTGGTGATATTACTCAATCGCTGCCCTCCTCCCCTACTTGACTGCTTGTTCTTCTTTCCCTTCTGATCACATATAAATGCATATGTACAGGCTGATTCTGATATCATTCTATCTTTCTTCTATACCAGCAATTTGTTTACCATTTCGTCAGCCATCTAAGTTATTGATCGGGGTGAAGATCCATTGAATTCGGAAATGACTAGTAAAAAAGACATTCCTTCTTATGTAAAAACGATGATTCTCGGTATCAGTGCCCTGCTGGTCGTGGCTGCGGTTGTCACTTCTCCAAGTGAAGCATTTGACGCCTCGATGCAAGGTCTTCAAATATGGTGGAAGATGGTCTTTCCCGCTCTCCTGCCCTTTATTATGCTGTCGCAAATGCTGACTGCCTTCGGGTTCACCCATGGACTCGGTGTGCTGTTAGAACCTTTAATGCGTAAAGGCTTCAATCTACCCGGTGTAACAGGGCTTGGTCTGGCTGTAGGGATGACCGGCGGCTTCCCATCAGGCGCAGACACAGCTGCCAGGCTGTATCAGCAGAAGCTTGTCACGGGAAGAGACGCTGCCATTCTTGCCTCCATTACCCATTTTGCAAGTCCCATGACGTTGTTTGTTGTTATTGGGGCAGCCTTCTATGAAGCGCCTGCCATCGGGTATATTTTAGCATGTATTCACTGGATTAGTGGTATAATTGCAGGAATTTTGCTCGGACGAGTTACCCTTTTCTCAAAAAAAACAACAAAAATAAGCGAGCTAAAAGAGCAGCCCGAACCCGTGTCTGCACTCGAAGCTATGATGAAGGCTAAAGAAAAGGATGGCAGAAGCTTTGGCAGATTACTGGGAGATACGGTAAGTCATGCGGTTCAAGTATTAATGATGACCGGCGGCTACATGATCATCTTCTCTGTGTTCATCCGGCTGCTGGGCAAATATGTAACGCCATTTCTTCCTGAATGGATCTGGTCCTCTTTTTTTGAGCTTCACCTTGGAGCTTATTCGATGCGTTCACTCGATATTACCGCACATGCGGTCGGATTTGCACTTCTTGCAGCCGCAATCGGCTGGGGAGGGCTCAGCTCACATTTACAGGCAACTGCACTGCTTGCTCCATACGGAATAAACACGCATATTTTTACAATAGGGCGTATATTGCATGCAGGTATTTCCTATGGACTTGTCCTGCTGCTGTGGCCCCCAATACAGAGCTGGCTCGATCATTCAAAAGCTGTCTTTCTTAATACCGAACAAAACCCTTTAACGCAAGCCCATTTCTCTCCAGGAGGTCTTCAAGCAGCAGGTACCTTAGGGCTGTTCCATGTGTTACTGTTAGCAACCCTAATCGTCATCTCTTTGTGTATCGGCAAATGGCAGTCTACCCGCCATTCTTCTTCTCGATAACCTTACGTTTGAGCGCATCCTCTACCTCGGCAGGTACCAGCTCGGAGACATCTCCTTCGAAGCTCGCAATCTCCTTCACTACACTGGAGCTCAGATACGAATATTTGGGATCGGTCATCATAAAGATCGTTTCTGCATCCTTGTTCAGCTTTTTGTTAAGTGATGCCAGCTGCAGCTCGTATTCAAAATCAGTAACCGAACGAATTCCACGCATAATGACCTGTGCGCCCTTGACCCTTACATAATTGGCAGTTAGATCACGGAAGCTGTCCACTTCAACATTCGGCAGGTCCGCTGTAACCATCTGCAGCAGCTCAACACGTTCCTCCACAGTGAACAGCGGATTCTTGCTCTTATTATTAAGCACAGCCACAACTAGCCGATCAAATTGTTTGGAGGCTCGCGTAATAATATCCAGGTGGCCCAATGTAACAGGGTCGAAGCTCCCGGGGTATACGGCTACTCTCTCCGTCTTATGTCCTGCTTCATTCATTGCCCTAGTCCTCCTGAATGTTGTCGTCAATGTTCAATATCGTGTTCGTGTCATCATGCACATCTATGGCCGAAAAATACTCATATATCGTAATTGCCGTATCTCCATATGTAGATTTGCGTGTTTGCTCAAAGGAGCCAATTCTCTCTCCGTATTCATGATCGGCATCGTGTTCTACAACAACGATGGCATCATCGTTGACCATATTGTGTTCTTCAAGCCAGGATAGATACTCTTCCACATTTTTCATTCGATAAGGGGGATCTAGAAAGACCAAATCGAATTTATAATTTCGTTTGGACAGAAGCTTCAGTGCCCTGCCTGCTTCATTTCGAAACACTTCAGCCTTGCCGTCGAGACCTGTTGCCTTCAGATTCGCCCGGATGACCTCAATACTCTTCGGTTCAAGATCGATAAATACAGCCTTGTCCAAACCTCTGCTGAGCGACTCTATGCCGAGGCCCCCGCTTCCTGCAAACAGATCCAGCACGACGCCTCCATCAAAATAAGGTCCAATCATACTAAAGACCGCTTCCTTAACCTTATCGGTTGTTGGACGGGTTCCGGTTCCGGGAACAGCCTTAAGCGGTCTACCTTTTGCAGTGCCTGATATTACTCTCACGTTGATTTCACCCTGTTTCATTCTTTGTAAGTGCCTTATACACCGATATCGTACCACAATCTAAGTAAGATGTGAAAATAACGAAAGCTTAAAAAACACAGAGTAAAAAATATTAACCATGCGATGTATAAACTGGAGGGCTGGCGGTCATGATGTAGTTATCGGCATCAAAAGTGCCGTAGACAACCGCGGAGAAGACTTACGTTTCCCCATAAGCTCTTCGTCCGGTTTCTCCTCTCCCATGATTAGGGCGTCTCGAAAGAGGCGCCCGAATAAAAGCCTGTCAGGATTTCCTGGCAGGCTTTTGTTCATATTTGATTAAGAATGAATCGGATAAGACTTGATCCTCGTCCCAATCGGGTTATACGAATATTAAAGATTACGGCTTAACAAAAGGATGGCACCAATGACTGCCAAGTGGATCAGCTTTTATTAGATACCGCTCGACTTAATATCTTTATAACGATAAGTGGGCTGACCTTTGACGCCGGGTCTAACTCGAAATACGCCGCCCGCATGCGGGGTCTCGACCAGCTTGTCTTCACTAAGTCCATTACGAGCGGTCGTGATGTACAGTTCATCAAGGTCTTCTCCTCCAAAACAGCAGGAAGTAACTTGTGAAGCAGGCACTTCAATATGCTGAATCAGGCTGCCTGTGTCCGGATTCCAGCGAGATACCTGTGAACCGCCATAGTGGGCCACCCATATCATACCTTCGGCATCTACCGTCATACCATCAGGAAAGCCGGTTCCTTCCGGTAGAGAGAACAAGGATTTTCGATTATAAATTTCACCCGAATCCAGATCAAAATCAAACTGATCAATGCGGCCTGTCGGTGTATCAATATAGTACATCTTCTTATGATCTGGGCTGAATCCAATGCCATTAGAGAGAGATACTTCCGTAAGCACAGTTCTAACATGCCCATCATTCAATAGACAGTACAATGCACCCTGATTCTTCTTGTCAATAAGACTCATCGTCCCTGCCCAAAACCGGCCTTTGGCATCACATTTTCCATCATTAAATCGGTTATCGTCCCTATGGCTTTCCGGATTGTGAAGCAGGGTAAGTTTCCCCGAAGCTAGATCATACAGATGAAATCCATTTTTCAAGGCAACCATTACGTGATGTCTATCGTAGGGAACAACGGCTCCAATATGCTGTCCCATCTCATGCACCGTATCTCTTCCTGAATCCGGTTCATAAATGTGAAGCTTGAAGCCTTCGATATCAACCCAATACAAGCGCTTCTCTTCTGCATCCCAGCTGGGCCCCTCCGCAAGTCTCGCCTTAGCGTCAATGACCAGTTCTACTTCTGTCATCCAATCCCTCCTCTATTTATTCCAATCAAAACCGATGCCGTTCAAGAAGGCGCGTGCCAGAACCATATGACCCGTGTGGTTAGGATGTACCCGGTCCCAGGCAATCGCCCCTGGGTACAGCTGATCCCAGATGGGTGCATATGCAGCCTGTGTGTCTACAAATACGGCATCATATTCTTCAGCAACACGCTTAACAGCAGCTCCGTACAGATCCATGGTCGAGCGCATTGGGTCCTCTACATTTGGCTCCAGATAATAAGGTGTCATCAGGATGAGGCCCTTCACCTGAGGGCGCACCGAAGCAACCAGCTCACGCAGAGTAGCTTCATACTCATCCAGAAACACATGAAGCTCTCTGCGCTGTGGACTATCAAACTGACGCCATACGTCGTTGATACCGATCATTACAGACAGCCAATCTGGCTGTAGATCAAGCACATCTTCCTGCCAGCGATTTTTCAAATCTCTGACATTGTTCCCGCTTATTCCTACATTAAGTACACGAATATTTAATTCCGGATATACACTTTGAAGCAAAGCATCCACATTATGTACATATCCATTGCCAAGACCCATGCTTCCTTCACCAACTGGACGTGCTCTTCCGCAATCCGTTACCGAATCCCCAATAAAGACTAACTTATCATCCTGACCCAGCTTCATATCTCCATCTCCCTATCCAGATATTCAATGTGATAAAATTACCAGCCCTGCTGTTTAAGCCAGGATATACACAAGCCTTTCCATCGGCCTGTCGTTTCTGCCAGCTCCTCTGCCAGCCCGAGGCCATGACGTCCTGCTTCAAATACATGAAGCTCATGGGGCACACCTGCTTTGGTCAAGGACAGCGACATTTCCAGACTGTTCTGCAGCGGTACGGCCGCATCCTCATGGGTATGCCATATGAAGGCGGGGGGTGTCACGCTCGTCACCTGACGTTCAGCACTGTATTGTCTGACCAATTCCTCATCAGGATTGTCGCCAAGGAGTGCATCTTTTGAACCTTGATGACCGTATTCCTCCATTGTAATGACAGGATAACACAGCACAATGCGATCCGGCCTTGAGCTGACCCGCTCGAGCGGATCGCTGCTCTCAGGATCTCCCTCCACCCACATCGTTCCTGCACTTGCAGTCAAATGACCTCCAGCAGAAAAACCGAGCATCGCGATCTTGTTCGGGTTAATCCCGTACTTGTCGCTGTTTGCTCTCACATACTGAACAGCTCTCCTTGCATCAGACAATGCTGCTGGCTGACGATGAGGGTTAATTCGGTATTTAAGGACGAAGGCCGAAATACCTGCTTGATTGAGCCACTCCGCAACAGGTCCGCCTTCATGATCGGCTAAATGACAATAACCGCCGCCAGGACACACAATAACGCAGCTGTCAGCTCCTTCGGCCAAATAAGGCGTTAATGCGGGAAAATCTTGTTCCAGTCCAGCGGCTGCATACGGCGGCTCTCCGGACCATAGATTTATCGATTGCACAGCTATCCCTCCCAAGCTAGAAATAGATTGATTTGTATTCATCATCCTATATTAAATCGTTTTCATCAATCCCTTATTTAGTAGAGCGTTCGGAAATGCTCCGGGGTAATTCCTTCTATTCTCCGAAAAGTAGCTACAAAATGACTCGCGTCACGGAAGCCTACTCTGCCCGCCGTCTCCTTCACGGTGAGGTGAGGCTCTGAAGTCATGATCTCCTTAGATTTACGTATCCGTTTCAAAATAAAATAACTGTACGCTGTAATACCAAATGACTGCTTGAACATCATATTCAGATATCTTGGAGATACCGAGAGCACTTCTGCCATTTCCATAAGCCCTACACCGGGATCACTTATTTTCTCTTCCATAAATGACAGCAAAGGGGCCAATCGATCCATAGCATGAGACAAGGAGAGGGTATTACCTGTCGTTCCATGCTTCTTGAGAAGCAATAAGAATCGATAAATATCTCCTGAAGCATCGAGCCCCGTTAGATCAAAATCGCTGCCAATGGAATCGAGAACTCTTTTGCCATAAGTCTGGAGCGCAGAGCTCACTTTCCACTGATAATAAGCTGATTCATGCAAATCCAGTGAGGATAAGATCGCTGCCGCCTGGGGACCGCTGAATGTAATATATATCGTAGACCAGCCTTCGCCTCTTCCGCTATATTTGTGCGGCACATTAGGGGCAAGCAGGATTCCCGTCCCCTTAGGAAGTGGATAGGCTCTGCCCTCAAATGAGAATGCTCCCTCGCCGTCTACCGTTTGCAGCCAGTGATAACAGGGATAGCCTGCAGCTCTCTCAATCGGCTCCTGATTGTTGTTCTCTCCTATGCTCTCTATAAACAGAGGCAGCGGATGCTCCTTCCCTGTCATAAAAAATCGCTGATGGTCTTTGCTCAGCCACATAACCTTCAATCCTCTACTTCCATATTATTATATAGTCCTTAACAATTCTTATATTTTAAAAATATAATTCATATTATATGATTGAATTATTCTTATACAAGAGGTGAATTCACTTGATTAGTACGAAGCTTCCTAAAATGTTCTACGGCGGTGACTACAATCCTGAGCAATGGGATCAGGCTACACATCAAGAAGATCTGCGCATGTTCAAGCTCGCAGGTATCGATATTGCGACGATTAACGTTTTTTCCTGGGCCAAGAATCAACCCGACGAGATCACATATAATTTTGGATGGCTCGATGAGCTGATTGACAGTCTTTATGAAAGCGGTGTCTATGTATGCCTTGCAACAAGCACAGGCGCTCATCCAGCATGGATGGCAACCAAATATCCCGACGTACTGCGTGTGGATAAGGATGGACGCAAACGCAAATTTGGGGGACGCCATAACTCCTGCCCGAACAGTCCGACTTACAGGCTCTATTCAGAGCGCATTGCGGACAAGCTGGCAGAACGTTATAAGGATCACCCTGCGGTCCTTGTCTGGCATGTATCGAACGAATACGGAGGCGACTGTTACTGTGACAACTGTGAACGTGCATTCCGTGTATGGCTGAAGGAGAAATATCAGACACTTGATCAGCTGAACAGAGCCTGGAATACGGCATTTTGGGGTCATACGTTCTATGATTGGGATGAAATTGTGCTGCCAAGCAACTTGAGTGAGGAATGGGGAGACCGTTATACGAACTTCCAGGGAATCTCTCTGGATTACTCCAGATTCAATTCTGACAGCATGCTGAACTGCTACAAGCTGGAGTACAATGCGATCAAAAAGCATGTACCCGAATCTGTCGTGACTACCAATCTGATGGGCTTCTTCAAGCAGCTGGATTACTTCAAATGGGCCAAGTATATGGACATTATCTCATGGGACAGCTATCCGAGTCTGACGACACCGCCAAGCGAAACAGCCATGGCGAATGATCTCATGCGCGGACTTAAGGACGGGATGCCGTTCATGCTGATGGAGCAAACACCAAGCCAGCAGAACTGGCAGCCATACAATTCGCTTAAGCGTCCTGGTGTTATGCGTCTGCAGAGCTACCAGACTGTAGCGCATGGAGCAGATACGGTCATGTTCTTCCAGCTGCGCAGATCCATCGGTGCCTGTGAGAAATACCACGGTGCGGTTATTGAACATGTCGGACATGAGAATACACGTGTATTCCGCGAAGTAGCTCAGCTTGGTGAGGAGCTGCAGCGTATTGGAGACCGTCTGCTGGACTCGCGTGCCGACGCCAAAGCCGCGATTGTGTTTGATTGGGATAACTGGTGGGCTATTGAGAAATCAAGCGGTCCAACCATTGCCTTGAATTACGTTCAGCAGATTCACAAATATTATGCTGCCTTCTACAATCGCAATGTCCAGGTTGACATGGTGAGTGTGGATACAGATCTCAGTGCATACGACCTTGTTGTTGCTCCGGTTCTGTACATGGTTAAGCCTGGATTCGCTGAGAAACTGGAAGCCTTCGTGGAGAATGGCGGAACGTTCCTGACGACATTCTTCAGCGGTATTGTAAACGAAAATGATCTGGTAACGGTAGGAGGATATCCTGGAGAGCTTCGGAAAATGCTCGGCATATGGGTCGAGGAGATCGATGCCCTGTTCCCGGATCAGAAGAACAAGGTCGTTCTGAAAGACAAGTTCGGCAAGCTTCAGGGAAGCTACGAATGCGGAATGCTATGTGATCTCCTGCATACAGAAGGTGCTGAGGTTATCGCAGAATACGGCGAAGATTTCTACAAGGGGATGCCTGCGGTAACTCGCCATACATTCGGCAAAGGTGAAGCGTATTACGTAGCAACTGATCCAGAACAGTGCTTCCTGGATGAATTGATCGAGAAGATTACAACGGATAAGGGAATACAGCCTAACCTCTCAGCTCCATCGGGTGTCGAGGTCAGCCGTCGTGTCAAAGATGGCATCTCCTATCTGTTTGTGCTTAATCACAATACGGAGATCGTATCCTATGATTTGGGCCAATTAGAAGCTGAAGATTTAATTAGTGGCCATCAGCTGAGCGGTACAGTATCCATTGAAGGCCGTGACGTTCAAATTCTGGAAGTCAAATAATCTCTTGATTCAGATTCCCTAAGGAGATGATTCTGTGATGAAAAAGTATCCCCTGCTGGATATGTCTCACCCCACCGTACAACAAGCAAGTGACTTTATCTTTAAGAACGCGCGCCTCTTGGATCGTCTAAGATTCGCACATCTCAGTGGACAAGGATCGCCTGAAGCGGTCTTGCAGGCACTAGCCGCGTATCAGAACAAGGATGGCGGCTTTGGTCATGCCCTTGAACCTGACATTCGCAGTCCATACAGCCAGCCCCAGGGGGCAGAATTTGCACTGCATTTGATGGACGAAGTTGGAATTTATCCTGAGAGTATAATGACAGGACTAGGGCAATTTCTTGAACGACAATCTAATCCTGTTACAGGGGGATGGCCGTACTCTTTCCGCAGCGTAAACGAGCATCCTCATGCTCCTTGGTGGACTACGGAATCAGATGATACGGCTTCCATTAATCCTTCCGGCTCGATCGTAGCCCTCCTGCTGAAATCAAGAAACTGGCATCCCTTTCTCAAAGAAAAATGGTTGAACAGAGCTATTCAATATGTGTGGGACACTGTAGAGAGTTCCGATCTAACCGGATTCCACAACTGCATCCAAGCTGTCCATTTTCTCGAACAACAGACAGATGAACCTCGTGCTACCGTCGTGAAGGCTCGGGTAGATCAGTACTTATCCAAGCCGGGTGTCATCGAACTTGATCCTAAGGCTGAAGGGTATGTGCATAAAGTACTCGACTGGGCACCGGATTCAACCAGTTATGCCGTCCAGTTCGTCCCTGAGCATATTATCTCTCTCCATCTCGATCATTTGATCTCAGAACAAAAGGATGATGGCGGGTGGCCGATTACATGGGAGCCACTGAGCTCAGCTGCCGAGAACGAATGGCGGGGGCATCTCACGATTGAGCGGCTGAAGACGCTCTCAAGCTACGGCCGAATATAACGGCAAAATAAGCTTCCGCTGCAAAGAAACAGCCGGAAGCTTATTTCGTCATTTATCTCAGGATTCTGGATAGTCGATGGATTGTTTTATTGGGAAATGCAACACCCCTTATACTATAAGATTACTCCATCCTTAAATATGGCAATTTCCCGGAATCCGTGCTGCTCGCTGTTTGTCACTGCACGACCTGATGCAATATCCACGAGCTGACTTAACAGCTGGGCGGCCGCATCGTCCATACTTTTTCCTTCGAGCAGCTGCCCTGCATTATAATCAATCCAGTGCTTCTTCCTGCGAGCCAGGTCGGAGTTGGTTGCGATCTTCACCGTAGGAACGGGCCCGCCAAACGGTGTCCCTCTGCCTGTCGTAAACAAAACGATGTGCGCGCCCGCTGCGGACAGTGCCGTGACAGAGACTAGATCGTTACCGGGAGCTTCAACAATATTAAGTCCAGGCTTTGTCGTCCTGTTTCCATACGATAGAATATCAACGACTTCTGAGCGCCCGCCTTTTTGAGTACATCCAAGCGACTTCTCCTCCAGGGTAGTAATGCCTCCAGCTTTATTGCCTGGAGATGGATTCTCATAAATGTTCTGACCGTGGTTTACAAAATACTGCTTGAACCCATTAATCAGCTTAACCAGTTCATCATATACCCCCTGGTTTGCTGCACGGTTCATCAGGATGGTCTCAGCTCCGAACATCTCAGGGACCTCTGTTAGAATGGCTGTACCTCCCGCTGCTATTAGCAGATCGGACACGACACCAACGAGTGGATTGGCCGTAATGCCGGAGAAGCCATCTGATCCACCGCATTTAAGTCCGATCTTCAGCTTGGATAAAGGAAGCGGCTCACGATGTGCGCGCTCGGCCTGCTCGACCAGCTCTTCGATCAATCTCATTCCTTCGCTTAGCTCATCATCTGTTTCTTGTGCTTTGAGGAAACGTACTTTATTCTGATATTCAGCAGGGATAAACGTCTTGAAATCATCGACTTGATTGTTCTCACAGCCTAGTCCAATGACGAGCACCCCTCCAGCATTCGGGTGTACAACGAGAGAAGCAAGGAGCTGCTGTGTATACTTCAAGTCATCGCCAAGCTGAGAACAGCCAAAGGGATGAGGAAAGTGGTATACACCGTCCACACGCCCTTTGAATTCACCTTCTCCCATCCGGGCCAATGCTTCACACACCTTGTTAATACAGCCGACCGTATTAATGATCCAGATCTCATTACGGATTCCCGCCTCCCCGTTCGCACGCAGATAGCCATCGAATGTCAGAAGATGAGCTGGCGGAGCAGGAAGCGCCTCTGGTTCTGTTTTGGCATATTCATATTCAAGGAGTCCAGACAGGCCTGTCGCAAGATTATGCGTATGAATCCAGCTGCCCGGCAAGATATCTTCTGTGGCAATTCCAATGGAATAGCCATATTTGAGTACATTCTCTCCTGCTGTAATCTGTCTAACAGCGATTTTGTGTCCCTTCGGAATGTCTTCATTCAGAGTGATACCGGATAAAGGACTCTGGCTCAGTTCAATAACCTCTCCCTTTTTATAATCGCGAAGAGCAATAATGACATCATCTTTCTCCCGAATCATGGTGAAGTCCTGTGTTCGATGAATGGTGCTCATACCTTTTCCCCTTCCCATTCTCTAATCGATTCGCATATTATCTCGGTAAGTCCAGGCAGCAAGGATAAATCCTGTCCCCAGATGACTTCCTCTGCTAAGATCTGAGCAATTACGCAATCAAGAGATTGACCCTGACCGAGCTCTGACCAATGTTTCTCCAGAAGTTCAAGATGTGCTTCATTATCCTTAAGCAGTATAGACTCACCACTGTAAGTCACTGTCTTGAATCCTTCCTCTGTCTTCACTGCCCGGTACAGGCGCAGCAAAGCTGCAAATCCTGTTACAATACTTTTTGGAAGCACATCGTTCTTACGGTAGTACTCTAGCATGGTTGGCAGTAAACGAACTTTAAACTTGCTTAAGGAACCCAGCATAATATCCTGAAGCCTATGATCAATATAAGGATTCATAAACCGATCGAACACTTCACCCGCATAAACATGCAGTTGATCCTGTGGAAGATCCAGCGCTTGGGTAATCTCCTCGTACACAGCTGTCCTCACCCATTCGCCAAGCTGGCTGTCCTCCATCGTTTCCCGAACGAAGCGCTTGCCCTGCAAAATACCGAGCGGTGTCATGAGCGTATGAGCACCGTTAAGAATACGGACTTTTCTCAGCTGAAATGGCCTCAAATCATCGGTGAAGTGCACATTCAGTCCTGCCTGTGCCAGCGGCAGCTTGTCGGCAAGTACGCTGTCTCCCTGGATTGCCCACAAATGATAGGGCTCCGCACAATTAATCAATGAATCCTTATACCCTAACCTCTCTTCGATATCCGCGATTTCGGACTTCGAGGGTGTACCTGTGACGATACGGTCAACCAAATTATTTAGAAAATGATTGCTGTTAATGACCCAATGGCGAAATTCATCCGAATATCCAAAGTCTTCACTATGCATAAGCACATAGGATCTCAATAAATCACCGTTGCCTTCAACCAGCTCGCAAGGAAGATGAATGAATCCTTTCGCAGGATCTCCTTGAAAATGAAGGAAGCGATGATGCAGGAATACCGTTAGTTTCCCGGGAAATGAATCTACTGGGGTCCCTTCATGGTACTCTGTCTTCTCATAAGCAAGTCCGGCCTCTGTCGTATTGGACACGACGATGTCAAGCTCTGGTACTTCAGCCAAAGCCAAGAACTCGGTCCATTCTTCATAAGGATCAATCATATGTGACAGCACAGGAATAATAACTTCCCGCTCGACCGCTGCCCCATTCTCAATACCTCGAGTAAGAAGCGTATATAAACCATCCTGTTCTCTAATATTCAGCAGCTTGTGACGCCCCGATCTTCTCGGCTGTGTTACGGCAATACTTCCTTCAAAGAGCCCTCGTGCAGCGCTTTCATAAATCATCCAGTCGAAAAATCCCCTTAAAAAATTCCCTTCTCCGATCTGAAGCACCTTCACCGGCATATCTTGAAACCTAGCCAGCTTCGCGCTATCTGTCACACCTTCAAGCTTCCGTCCCAGTCTAGGGAGATCATTGCTTACGGCCATGCTTCATTCTCCTCTAATAAATGACATATTGTTTCCTGATACTGTTCATTGTATCATCAATATAAAGAAGTGAAATTGCCGATTTTGACAAATATATACTCTATTTTGATATTGATGAAAAAGAGGCGATCCCCTATGCGAAACACGCTGCACGCACCTGTTGATACCCGGATTCCTGCTGATATCGAGCTCCCTTTCCGGATGCTCTATCATGAGACCAAGCCATATGAGCACGAGCTCCCCGATCATCTCCATGATTGGCACGAATTGATCTGCGTTCATCAAGGACGGGGCAAAATATTTATCGATCATATGAGTTTGGATATGGAGCCTGGTAATCTGATTATTATTCCAGGCAACACGATTCATCGAATCTTTCCCGATCCGGATAATCTCCTGACGTCCACCGCCTTCTACATCAGCCCTGCCTTGTTTCAGGGTATGGGAAGTGAAGCTGCTTCAACCTTGCTGCTATTTGAGAGACACCGCCAATCCAAAATTTATAAGCGGCAATTCAGTATGCTGGAGTTAGACGATGTTGGCCAAATAATTGATCACATTTATAACGAAATGAACAGCCGAAAACCGATGCGATCTTACTCCACACTCCTTCACTTGCAGCTTCTGCTCATATACTTAACCCGGCTCAGCTCTGTCACGGATCAAGCACCAGCGGTGATGTCAGGTCCTGAATGGCTTACCCAAGCTTTGTCCATTATAGAGCACAAGCTGTGTGATAAGGTCTCGCTTGCGCACTTGGCTAAGGAGGCATCCGTGTCCCCCGCCCATTTCAGCCGCGTGTTCAAGCAGTATACCGGAATGACGCCGACAGACTACATCTGTGCAAGACGGATTATCCTGTCTAAGGAAATTCTGATGCATAGCGAGCAGACGATGGCCGTCATTGCTGAGAGCTGCGGATTTGACAGTCTTCCTCACTTTTACCGCATGTTTAAGAAGCATACCGGAATGACGCCCGCGAGCTATCGTCTCAGCATCCGGATGTAGAGACAGATGCTGTCTGAAATACGTTATTGAGAGAATAGTCAGCATCTGATAATAAAAAAGTCCCGGAGGAAGCAAAGTTCACTTCTCCGAGACTATTTATTAGACCTAGCATCCACTTGAATAACTCCAGATTATACTATAATAGAATTATCTCATAGCTGCGCAGCATATTTAGGGCAGTAAATATCCTTTTTCAACTGCCTGCTCGAGCAGGCTCGCTGCATATTCAGCCAGTACAGGGGATGCTTCTGCTATGACGGCAACACGCACCTTAACTGCGCTGACAGACACCTGATGTGCTCTCCATGCTTTCCCTTCTGTGTAAAAGTTATGCAGTACCGGATGAAGACGATCCATAGCCGCAGCATACTTGGCCTCATTCGTCAGCCCTTCTTCAAATTCAAGCCACAGATTCATCCACTCGCTTGCTTGTTCGTCCGGAAGAAGACCAAAGATCCGTTTGGCAGCCGCTACTTCTCTATCCCATTTATCCTCATAGCCTTTGACATCATAAGCGAATGTATCTCCTGCATCAATCTCAACCAGATCATGAATAAGCAGCATATGAACTACTTTCTTCAGATCCAATTGATCATCTATCGCATGCTCCTTCAAGAGAAGAGCCATGACTGCGATATGCCAGGTATGCTCCGCATCATTCTCCCGCCGTGACCCGTTCATCAGATACGATTGGCGGAGCACATGCTTAAGCTCATCAATCTCGCGAATAAATTCAATCTGTTGGGCAACTCGTTCCATACTCATTGTTACATTCTCCTTGTCCTGCTTATCTTTCGTATTTCATCTAAACCTGCTGTTAAGCATACCACTCTGGGATTATTGAAGCCAAGTCCTGAAGAACATGGAAGCTGTCTCCTAGATTAGAGCCTCTCATTATCAAACCGCTGTGGTATAATTAATCTAAAAAATTGGCTGATGCATTAGGGCTGAAATACTGAGGGGTTTGATCGTGGCTAAACATCATCATCGTAACGTTGGTATTTTCGCGCACGTCGACGCTGGCAAAACGACGACGACCGAGCAAATATTGTATCTAAGTGGCGTCATCCGCGCTCTAGGCAGTGTAAATGAAGGAACCGCATTCACAGATTCGCTGGAAATCGAAAAACAAAGAGGGATATCCGTCAAAGCTGCAGCTACCTCCTTTGTATGGAAGGATTGCACGGTAAATCTAGTAGATACGCCTGGGCATATTGATTTTATATCTGAGGTGGAGCGCAGTCTCCGAGTTATGGATGGAGCCATCTTGATCGTATCCGCTGCTGACGGGGTTCAAGCACAGACTGAAACCATTTGGAAAGCACTTCGCAAACTACATATACCCACTATAATTTATGTGAATAAGATGGATCGGCCGGGTATCTCTCTCACTGAAATCATGGACAATATGACTTCACTTCTGTCTCCAGCTGCCCTGCCTGTTCAACAGGTACAATTTGACCAAGAGGCGTTATGTAAGACAGTATCTATCTTCGATGAGGATGGAAGTAACGCTCGTGAGGAACATAGCACGATTGCCGAATGGCTGGCTGATCAGGATGAGATCTTCTTGGAACGATTCATTGAAGGTAAAGAATTTCCCGTTCATGAGCTTCGTGACCGGATTGCAGAGGAAGCAAGACATGGAAACGTATTTCCTGTCTGTTTTGGCTCGTCTCAAAAAGGAATCGGTATTCGGGAATTAATGGAAGCCATCATCGATTATCTTCCTGCACCAGCGGGAGATGCTGATGGTCCTCTCTCGGGTGTCGTCTACAAAGTAGAAAGAGATAAAACGATGGGAAGAGCTGTCTATGTCAGACTCTATAATGGTAAACTGCATACCCGGGATACCGTCACCATTATGAACCGGGGACTGAAGGAGAAAGTATCTCAAATCCGCAAAATCGAAGGACGAAGAGCAGTCGATCTTACCCATTTTGAAGCTGGTGATATCGCTGCTGTCTACGGTCTTCATGAAGCTCAGATCGGAGATATCATTGGGACAGAGACATCCGTTCCTCCGCTGCCAGGTATGGCAGTCCCGCTTCTAACTGTTCAGGTGCACTGCAAGGATATTGCACAGTATCCTTCTCTTGTTGCAGCCCTTCAGGAATTGACGGATGAAGACCCCTTGCTCGGCCTTACATGGCTCAAGGATGAACGGGAGCTTCATCTTAAAGTAATGGGAGCGATTCAGCTTGAGATACTGGAGAGTATCTTGCTCAGCAGATTCGGGTTAGCTGTCACTTTTGATCCACCATCTGTTATCTATAAAGAAACACCAGCAGCTGACGGAGAGGGCTTCATTGCCTATACCATGCCTAAGCCTTGCTGGGCTATACTCCGATTTGCCATTCGGCCTCTTCCACGAGGCAGCGGTCTTGTATATCGCTCAGAGGTTCGTTACGACCATCTCTTGGAACGCTATCAGAATGAAGTGGCACGTCGTGTGCCAGAAGCGCTTGAGCAAGGGTTGTATGGATGGGAGGTCACGGATCTTGAAGTCGTGCTGACTTATGGAGAACATCATGTGTGGCACACACATCCACTCGATTTTGTGGTGGCAACTCCCATGGGCATTATGGATGGACTTAATCAAGTAAGAACCACTCTGCTTGAGCCGATGCAGCATTTTCGTATAACGGTGCCTGAGGAGTACGGTGGAAAGGTGCTTAGTGATCTCGTTCATATGCGCGCAATATTTGAAGCTCCTTATATTGCACATGGACGATGTACCGTTGAAGGTACTATACCTGCAGCCACCTCCCTGAATTATCCGGTTCAGCTTCGTTCAGAGACGAAAGGCAGCGGAATGATGACGACGAGCTATGCGGGCTATCAGGCATGCCCTGAAGGCATCTTGGCAACTCGTAAAAGACGGGGAGTAGATCCACGGGATCAGTCCCGTTACATCCTTGCTGTTCGCAATGCCATCAGTTCGTCATAACTATAGATAAGATAGAACATTTACGGAGGAAATTTATGAGCAAAATTTTAGGGTTTGGACTTCTACTTTACATTTTCGGCAATCCTTTTGTTGCCATAATCGTACTACTACTCATTGTTTATTTACTTGACCGCAGATTTGTCGGTGTGTTCCCAAGCCTTACCAAGCCATTTAAACGGATGCGGAATATATCAAAAAATCGTCAGCAAATCGCGATGAACCCGAATGATGTGACGGCTAAGCTTGATCTTGCGAGACTGCTCATTGAACGCAAAAAGTTTAAGGAGGCGCATGAGCTGCTTCGATCCATAGAAGATGCCTATGAGCATTCGGCTGAATATTGGGATGCCCTTGGTACGACAGAGATTAGTCTCGGGCAGCTTGAATCTGGAGAACGAAATATTCTCAAAGCGCTTGATATCAACCCAAGAGTAAAATATGGGCAGCCTTATTTGCGGCTTGCCTCTGCTTATAGAGACAAGGATCATAGCAAGGCTCTTCGCTATGTCGAACAATTTCAGGAAATCTCTTCTTCTTCCAGCGAATCGTATTACTACCTCGGTCTGGTCTATCGTGCACTGGGACAGTCGTCTGAAGCCAAGGAGGCGTTCAGTCAGTCGATTCTGGTCTATCGTTCTTTGCCGAAGTACAAGAAGCGCCAAGAACGGCGCTGGGCGGTTCGCAGCTTATTTCGTAGGCTGACGAATTAGGTTATTGTAGCTCTTAACATTTATCGAATCATTTTATACCATACACAAGCAGCTGGATTCCATAAATACAGCTGCTTTCTTGTCTAGTCATATAAAAAAACACTTTCCAGCCGATCCTTATGCTTGTCCATCCATTTCAAACGTGCATACAACTCTTCCAATTGCTGCTCTACTACAGAATAGGAGTCTATGCCCTTTCTCCACCTTGAAATGAAGTGCATCACGACATCTATCCTGATCCTGATGTGATTCATACAGCTGAGTACACACATTCGATTCCTGATCCGTAATTGATACGATGAATTATTCATTCCACCACGAAGTCGGTTAAATACTTAGCTCTGCTGCCGCTTCATGGTATGGTCCTGCAAAATAGCTGTTCCAAATGTCCGAAGGATGCACAGCTCATCATCCTGTTTTTTCTCGTCAACACTCATTCACCAATCTCTCCTTATGTTCAGCCACTTTATGAAGGGAGGAACACAAGCAGCAAGTCCTGCATTCCCCTCTGCTCTTATTATTTTCTTCGAACATTTACATTCCCTATAGATATTAAGGGTTCAAAGCCCAGTCTAGTAAGCTGGTCAACAATTACACGGTAGCCCTTGCTGCTCGGATGCACATGATCGATAAACAGCTGCTCACGCTCTCTTCCCTGAAAAGCATGCAATAATGGGGCTGCGGCAATATTCTTGCTCGTAAAGCCCATCAAAAATTCATTATACTGCTTCACAAATAGATAAGCTGCTTCACTTTGCGGCAAAGGATTGTAAAGTCCGACCAGACGAATAAAGTAAGGGCGTGATTTCTTTTTGAGCTGTTGAATCTGAGAAATAATTTCTGACACATGCTTCTCACAGGACTCAAGCGTTTCAATCAGCACAGGGGAGAGCAAATTCCCCTTGGCCGAACGTGCAGCCCTAATCAGATCGTTCCCGCCTATCGAAATTGTAATAACATCTGCCTCTTTAATTAGATGGCGCAGGTGCTCATTATATTTTACCATGGACAATAGTCCCTGTGAGGTTAATCCGTTCACTCCTCTATTGCTTACAAGCACCATGCTGCCTAAGTGGTTTTCTAGTCTTTTTCGGTAGAGAGGTACAAATCCGCTGCCAAACAATGCACCGATTCCAACGGTGAGTGAATCTCCTAGGGCTAAATATCGGTACACCATATGACTCCCTCCTTTTATTTTGCTGCCGATCTATTTTAGCTTATGGAGGAATTCAGGCTTTTGGCACGGCAAGTTGTCCTTGAGAAGCTCACTTCTCACAAAAAGAACACATACTGACGATTCGAATAGAGGTTCCGAAACGTTCAGTATGTGTTCTCTTATGAATCCATTTCATAACTCATTAAAAAGAAGAATATGAAACTTGAGATACAATAACTCTAAATGAAGTAAGCAGCAATACTTCCGACCAGCATGCCTCCGATAAAATAGACGCCGCTTAGGGGAAATTTTACTTTGCGCAATTCAGCATACATAACTGCAAGAAAGAGTACGAACATGATCAGCTTCAGCCACAAAACTAAGAATGGAACGGCTATACCAAGCAATAAACCTATGATTCTGTACACTGCGGTTGACAATATACTCTGCTCCTCGCTCCTAAGTTATCCTTCTAACACTGCTAATGCTTCTGATCAGCAAGCAGACTTATTCCTCTTCTTCAGTTTCAAAGACACAGCGGAAGCGTTCAACTCCAGGATACTTCTCACCCAAGCTGTATACAACAAAACCCACATTGCGATAAAAATCAACCGCTTCTTCGTCGGTTTCCGCAATAACCGTCTCAGGCTGAACACTGCTGATCATTTCTGAGATGATCCCGCGGCCGTATCCTTTTTCCCGGTTCTCTGGAAGTACAGCCAAATGCTTAATCATCACTTTGTTCCCATCCTGCTCAATTCCGATGAGTGCAACAAGCTGCCCTTCATCTTCGAAACCGAGTAACTCCGTGGAATCATTATTTTTATACATCGCAAGAGCTGCTTGAATATGAGATTCTTCAGGAAGCGTCGAATACCCGATCAGCTCCTGAACGATGACATCATTTATACGATCTCTAATAGAAACTAACAAAATGAAAATCCTCCTGTCCTAATATCCTTAACTATACGTACTTTAGGACTTTTGGCGTCAGATTTCAAGTTCTTTGATAGGATATTGCTGTACAAGCTTCTTCATCAGTCCCTCTGTTATTACTAAACCTGCTGCTTCATAGGACATCATTACAGCACCAATATCACTCGGGAGCTTCTGTTCTACATATACGAAGGAAGGATTACTCTCATTCTTTATACTGCTCTTCAATTGCGAAAACACGGCCTTCTTTAAATATGGTGAAGTAATGCAGCTCCCGCTGAATGACACGAGAACCTCAGAAGATTGAAACGTAGCAGCGATAAGTCGGATGCCGACGGCTGTTTGTCTTGCTGCCTCGTTGCATATTCTGACGGCCAGAGGGTTCCCCGTATCAGCTGCTTCTGTGATGATATGTGCCATATCCCCAAGCAGACGATTCTGGCTGTGTTTGTCCACTCCATATCCACGGAGAGCAAGCTCAGCCAGCTCACGTGTTGATGAGCAGCCTAAATGCTGCAGCACTTGGCCGATTAAGGGCCGGTCGCCCTCATCATAACAGCCTGAGATGATTGCATAAATCGTCTCATAGGATATGAATCGGGCAGCTACACGGGCGTAGTGAGCAAATTCATCATTTCGCACCATTCTGCCTTCTTCATTAATACCAAAAATAAGTGAGCCAGTTCCACCAATCGCTACAATTCCCGGACGTCCTAGAAAAATGGAACGATGGGCAGCCAGTGTATCATTAACCACCTGACCATTGGTGGAGATACCCAGATCATGAAGCACCTCCAATGCCCAGTTCTCATCTCCAGGCTTATCGATCCCTGCCAGCGCTGCCGTAATCGAAGCCACATGGTCCAGCTGTCTTCCTGCTGCATCTAAGACATCTAGAATACCGGTTCGAAGATGCTCTTCCGCCTGTACATTGTGCAGATGATTCGTACCGCCTTTGCGCACTTGTGCCAGAATTTGTCCTGTAAAATCGGCCACAGTGACTCGTGTATAACTTCCCCCTCCGTCGATCCCTATTACGATGTCAGCCCTATTATTCATGAATAACCTCCTGATAAACATATCGATCATTCTCACTTTGAGCTTGCCAGGAGGGGAGCAGCCAGTTCAGTTCCTCAGCCGTATCCTGAATGAACTGCTCCACACGTTCCACATCCATGAACCGAAGGGAGCGGGGCTTAACGGGTTCTTCCAGCTTCCTTAATATCTCAAACCTATAATCATCGACTTCGTCCATTGTAACGAGAGCACCCATGGACAGCGCCGGAGCGCACTCCAGTGCCTCTAGTAAATCCTTGGTTTCCGGATGTATATCCATTAGTATGTATTCCAGCTGCAGCACATCGCGCTGGTATAAGTTCTGAAACGATCTGATCTGACTGTACCAGCGGTAAACAATGAATCGCTGAACATAATTCTCTATCCCTTTATATACTGTTTCTGCCCACCTTACATCTGCATACAAGTGCGCAGCATATCCCAATAAATATTCGCTGTATTCTTCTCCCAGGCTTCGGTCCGCATGAGCCGCATGAAACAGCTGAATATCCCTCACCCTGGGCAGCACACCTTCAGACGGACAGTAATGACTCGCCCATTTCATCTGTTCATTCGCGCCCTGCCGAACTCGAAAAGCGTTGGGTGCGATACTGCCAAGTACAAAAGACGGTGAAGGCCGTCCTTGCTTTACCAGATGGGCAATCGTTAAATGAACCATTGGCCAAGGCATAATAATTCCCCACTTTTCCCCTTTTTTATAAATTGCGCTCTCTCTTGTCTTTCTAATAGGTGGGTTTTGCTATAATGCATCGATTCAGCCGTGCAAAATTAACAAAGGCCAGTGATCCAGCCACTCTTTCTCAAACACACGCTGCTTAAAAAGCCCGGTATGGAGGAAATAGGGACTTTGCCTGACATTCATTTCAAACAGGTCTGCAAGACCAAATGGGCTGACAATCTCCATCTCATCCTGATCATTCAGTCTGATCGCCACTGCGGTTGCCGTTTCAGGCCAATACCTCATTGCATCTTCTACTGATTGGTATGGAGTCGTACGATTGTTGTATTCATGCATTCGGGCCTGGTTCTTGACCTGCCAATTGCGCCTGATCTGACCAGATTCAAGCTGCTTCTCATACTGCTTGTCTATCCATTCTTCTGTCTCGACAGAGTTGTAATAGATGACGTCAATATCATGAAGCGGTGTGTGTTGTTTATATTCATGCAGCACATCCCAAACACGGTTGCGGACATATCCTGCAGCGATACAGCCTTCAGGAAGCCTTAGTTCTCGAACACGCTTCAAGTCGTCCAACACCTGGACATCCTTCATGATATGATATAGCTGCTCTTCATAGCTTAAATTCATAAGTCCCTCCTTGCTCTATAAATTATAGTCTATATGTTCATAGGCATTCAATGAATAGTTTGCACTTTTTTACAAAGGAGGAGATCGTATTTGACCTAGCAAAAAGAAGCAGACCGGCTCCTGAACTGTACCTGCAAAAGTTAGTTGCCTTCTTGCATTCTAACGATCCAGGCAGATTCAAGCGATCTGCCTCATACTTTACGCTGACCGCTTCTGGGCTGCAAAACGAATCAGCTGGCAGCGAAATTCAGTGGGCTCATCATATTTCTGTTCAGGTATGGCTTGTGTTACGCGTTCAGTGAACAATATCTCCCAATCCTTGTATTGATCTGCAAGCATTTCTTCCGCATCCAGGGTAGGCAGATTTAGCTCAATCAAGGGTTCTCTTGGCTTGTTATCTTGCAATGTGACTTCTTCTACATTCGTGCTCATCGTGATTAGATTAATCCCGCCGAGCTTGGTACCCTCCTTCATTCTCTGAATCACTGACTGTAGAGCCACCTCGGAGGACACATGCTCCAAACAGGAGCAAGCTGCAATATAATCATACCGATCCTTTGCAATATCATAATGCTCAATATCTGCCCGCTCAGCTGATATCATATGATCTACCTTATAATTCTTCGCATGATCAACTAGACTTTGAACAGCCTCTTCCAGCAAATCAACAGCGATCAGCTCACTATTCGTTCCTTTCAGTTGATCTGCCATTGCAATCGTATTTCTTCCCGCACCAGCTCCCAGATCAAGTATGGTCAGATCCCGCTTCAAACGCATTAAGCGCGCAAGACTTTCCATCACAATCGGCATAGGACCGGCCATCCAAGTTCCCTCTTCATAAATATCATGCTCTTGATAAAACTGTTTATGGTAATTCTCTTCCATTTTACGAGCTTCTTGAAATTGTTTGCCCATAGAGCAGACACCTCCGTCATAAGTTCATTGTAGGATGTATTTACTCTTTAACCCATTCAAAGGCCTCTAATTCAGTATGGAAAAATATCTATAAAACAATCAATTTCATAACTTATATTAAACCAAAAATAATAATGGCCAGAATAAGGGTAACGATCAGACCTCCGGTTACTATCATCTTGCCAACGTCCCGGCGATATTCATCGTCGTTGAACAAGAGAAACGTGCCCGTTAAGATGGCAATAGGCGACAATACAATCGTCAGTATAACCAGCAGAACAATCGAATACTTATCTAGATAGAACAGCTCCTCTCCTGGCAACTCATTCATGTCCAGCGACTGCTGTTTCTTGACGGCCAGCTCACCACAATTCCTGCATTTAAAGACATGTTCGTCAAGTGGTTCCCCGCATCCCGGACAACTCCGATTCGGATTCATAATACCCTTCCTCTCTCATTAGCCGGCCTTACATTTATCTCTAAATACCTGCCCAAGAACTCTCGTACGGCCTGCTTGTAACCATCCGGATCAATAAGAAATGCTGTTCCATGTGCGGCATGAGGAACGGTGAACAAATACTTGTCCCCTCCGCTGTGTTCATAGAGTTCATACACCATGGATGTAGGTACGAAGTCATCCTCTTCCCCATGTATATATAGAATGGGCAGCTTAGTTCTTTTCACTTGTTCCAGAGCAGACGCCTCTTTGAAGCTGTAGCCTGATTTTAGCTTTGTGTATAAGCTTGTAAGCGGGATAAATGGAAAAGGGGGCAGCTTAAACATTTGCTTCAATTGATAAGTTAATTCCGCATCGACTGAGGTATATCCACAATCTGCTATGATGGCCTTTATTTGTGGAGGCAGCTTCTCCCCGCTGGCCATAAGAACGGTTGCCGCACCCATGGATATACCGTGCAGTATAACCTCACTGTCCGCACCAGTCCGCATAATGACGACCTGCATCCAGTCGATATAGTCCAATCGGTCATGCCATCCGAAGCTAATATAGTTTCCCTCACTCGCTCCATGTCCACGGTCATCCGGCATCAGCACATTATAGCCGATCTCTTCCACATAGAACTTGGCAAAGGCAGACATGTCATAACCTCTCCCTGTATAGCCGTGTGCCAATATTACAGTTCTCTTAGTCTTGGTTCCTGCTTCAATCCATGTGGCTTTAAGTTTCAGGCCGTCAAAGGAGGTCAGCTCAAGCTCCTCCCGTTTCTGTGAACGAATCCAGGCATAATCGGGACCCGAGGAAACGACTTGATCACCAGCTGCCTGATCTGCATTTCCCGCCAAGAAAGCTTTGGGGGTACGTTTTACAGCCATTTTATAAAAGTGTGATACGACGACCGACATGATAACAATGATGACTAGAGCAATGATAACAATCCACCACATTCAAACTCTCCCCTTTTATCCAAACATTCTATCTTTCTGTATTGTGATATATAAAGTATAGTGGTGTCCAGCTGTGCTGGCTATCGCGTACAAAAAAGAGGCATTCTGCTAAAGAATACCTCACCATTTGATTCAGCTATGGAACCTCCATCACAAGTGCTGCTCCATTGCTGTGCAAGCTTCCATATAAGCAGGCATAAGTGCCTCAAGCAAGCCATCTATCGTATCCAGGTGGCCTGATTTAGCCGCCTCCTCTATTGCACCAAACAAGGTAGATAAATAATGGATGCCAAGACATAAACTGCTGGATTTCAAATCGTGCGAAGCTTCAATTGCACCGCTGTAATTTCTTTCCTTCACATATTGGATCAATCGATTAATTTTGTCAGGAGTATCATTTCGATACAATTCGAGGAGTGTCGATAAGAGCTCACTATCTTGATCTTCCCCCAGATCCATCAGCTCAGCCATCGTTTCTTGATTTAAAATTTGTTCATCCCTGCCTGTGACCCATCGCTGTATAATTTCCTTCAGTGCATCCAGAGAGATCGGATTAGCGATGTAATCGTCCATTCCTGCCTGTATGCACTTATCCCACTCTCCCTGAAACATATTGCCCGTAAGTGCGATGATCGGCGTATGACGCTTCATCTCATCACGCTCAATTTGCCGTATTTTCTCTGTCGCCTCTATTCCACCAAGTTTCGGCATCAGGTTATCGATCAAGATAAGAGAGTAAGGCTTGCTCAAATATGCAGATACGGCTGCTTCTCCGTTCTCTACAGTCTCAACATTTGTAATGCCCAGCTTTCTTAACTGCACCAGCACGACTTTGCGGTTAATTCCATTAACCTCTGCCAGAAGAATCGGATGTTGTATTTTAGGCTGATCCGTTCCGTGCAATGAATTCGTCCGACGATTACTGTATGTCGTAGCATCACTGGACTCTGCTGTTTCCATTGCAGATGGAAGACTGACTTCAATCCAAAATGTTGAACCTGAATCCGGTTTACTGAAGACACCGATCTTACCGCCCATAAGCTCAACAAAGGATTTGCAAATGGATAGCGCAAGTCCTGTTCCACCATGTTCTGACTTCTGCCCTTCTCTTGTTTGCGAGTAAGGCTTAAACAGCTTGTCCTGCTCCGCTTGTGATATCCCTATACCGTTATCCGTTACCTCAATACGCAAGCTTTGCTCTTGTTCCGTCTGAGACAATACGATGATGCGGATTCGAATCAAACCATTTTTAGTAAATTTGTTCGCATTGCTCGCGAGATTCGTAAGTATTTGAGTCATTCGCGCTGAATCACCAGCAAACCGTTCGAATAAAGATCTGTCAATATCGGCAACAATCCGATTCCCTTTGCTTGATGCTTTTTGGAATAGTAGAAGGGTTACATGCTTAACGATGGCTCTTAGATCCATGGAAGAAGGGTTAATCTTCATTTCGCCAGCCTCTAATTTGGATAGATCTAGCAGGTCATTGATAAGATGGAGTAGTATATGAGAAGATTCCTGAATTACCGACACGGACTGTCTTTGCTCCTCCGATAAATTGGATAAGGAAAGTACTTCAGCCATGCCTAAAATTCCGTTTAAAGGGGTTCTGAACTCATGACTCAGGAGAGCAAGAAATTCGGTCTTTACCTCATTTGCATGTACGGCATTCTCTCTTGCCTCCGTTAATTTCATATTGGTCTTGTTCAGCTCACGCCGAAGGGTAACCAGCTCATTATTCATGCTCGTAAATTCTTCGAGCAATCGGTGTTCCTGTTCCTTGCTGCGGATGATTTCTTTATTCAGATCCTCAATGAGGTGCCGCAGTCTATTCATCTCTATACCATGATAAGAATTCATAATATCCCTCCTTTATCCATTTTAGTGACACGAAGGGTTCTTATATTACTTGGCAGATATAAAGCTTGTTTGCTTGATCCGTAAGCAGCCGAAAACCTTACCAGCTGCATATTGCAATGAATTGAACAAATCATGCAGCTCCTTCCGTGCTTATAAAATGGATTCTTATTCTTCTACCTTATGATGACTCGATTGTCCCATAAGATGATTATACATGCAAGCATCGTAAGGTACAGCAAAAAGGGATGGACCCTATGAGCAGGGTCCATCCTATTATGTGCTTTCGTTCACTTCTGACAGCTTGCCGCTTGCTGATAAACCGAGCTTCTTGAGAAGACGAATGGCTTCTCTTTTTTCATCCTCCGAGAGCCCTTGCTCGGCTCTAATGATTACTTCGTGATGTTGAGGGAAGATTTGCTCAAAGAACGCAGTTCCCTCCTCCGTAAGCTCAGCATAAATCACTCTTCGATCCTCCAGAGAAGCTCTGCGTATAAGAAGCTTCTTATTCTGAAGCTTGTCCACTACATAAGTAATATTGCCGCTGGACATTAAGACCTTCTCTCCAATTTTTTGAAGCGGCTGAGGGCCTTTATGATACAAGAGATCAAGAACACCAAATTCAGTCGTATTCAAGCCATGGCTTTGAATATCACGGTTTGATCGTGCGGTGACTGAATTATATGCTCTTGCAAGCACCACAAACAGCTGAAGCGATAAATCCTTGTCATCGCTAATATTAGACATAACCTTGCCTCCAGTAACTATACTCCACATGAAGTTTGATAAACTCCATAGCTAAAATGAAGTTATCACCCCCTGTCTATGGATTTCTTTCCTCACTTGCGTTTAATTTCTATTGTTCCATTTGCATGTGCAACAACAATCGTATCTGCCATATCTACAAATAAACCGTTGTCAACGACACCAGGAATCATGTTGAGCTTCTGATTCAACGACTCTGCATCAGAGATGCGGCCCAGCTTGCAGTCTGCAATGTAATTCCCGTTGTCTGTCTTGTATTTTTCCGACCCGTTCATTCGCCATGCAGGATGGCAGCCCATTTGATCCAGCGCATGGTAAGTCCATTCACAAGCAAATGGAACGATCTCTACAGGCAGTGGAAATTTCCCTAATGTATGTACTACTTTGCTTTCGTCAACGACAATAACGAGACGCCGGCTGTTCATCGCAACAATCTTTTCACGCAATAGTGCTCCGCCGCCGCCTTTAATCAGATTCAGACGACCATCTACTTCATCCGCTCCATCAATGGTAATATCAAGCCGTCCAATTTCTGAGAAAGGGACCAATGGAATTCCTAATTCTCTTGCTTGATCCTCCGATGCTTGTGAAGTAGCCACCGTTTCAATTTGCAGTCCTTCATTCTTTACCCGCTCACCAAGGCGCTGAATTGCCCAATAAGCCGTTGAGCCTGTGCCTAGTCCAACCTTCATCCCGTCTTTAACATACTCTACTGCTCTCTCAGCAGCTAAACGTTTTAAATCCACCCTGAGTTCAACTCCCAATCTTGTTCGCATTTATATACTATTGTAACCGATTCATGTTACGTATGAAATATATGTTCTTACGTATTCTATAAGCCATCAGACTTTGACATTTTGAATTATTATACAGGAATAACTCGGTTTGTTCCATCTGTTTACCAGCATGTAATCCCTTATCTTAGATAGATCCGGACAATGCCTATGATGGCGAGATGTAAAGGATAGAAGCTTGTCCACAACCAGCGTGGAACGGAAGATCTGAGTAAAGCTCCCTTATAAATGGCAAAGGCAATAAATAACGAAGATATCGTGCTCCATATCTGAATTTGTGACTGCAGCATATCTATTATATTCAAGAACAGATGTGCGAACACCATCACGAAGCCTTCGGTATATCTATAGATGAGCACGAGTAACAAACCATACATTCCGTAATCCATTGTTGATATTTCCATAATAAACCCAGCTGAGAAAACTATGAAGACGGCTGCAACCTCATTCTTTACTTTGTCCAGCGCCTGTAGTACAAGAAGCGAAGCCAGCAAGGTCCACACGACATTTAGTGTTGATTGGTTAAATGCAGCCATAAACGGGATCTGAGATACAACGGCAATAATAAACAAACGGAAGGAATAACGCTTTACATTACGTGTATGTTTATACCCAAGAAATATGGAAAACGCATATATGGGAAAAGCAATTCTTCCTATAATGCGAAGAACGCTATGTTCGGGAAAAAACACCGCCCCTATGTGGTCAATCAGCATGGTGATCATAGCAATCCAGTGCACTTAATCCGTCCCCTTCCTGTACATAATCATCTATTATCCCACTGAAGAGGAAATTCTACAATTAAGGATAAGCAGAGTAAACATCAAATTCTGATTTCCAATAATTCCAAAGAATCGAATAATTAAAACAATACCGATAAAGATCAAATTCTATTTCCCTCCCGGGAGATCGATAATGTATAAGTTCCCCTCGCTAGACTCCTGCCAGCTCAATGAATAACTGAAGCAAAGTCGTCTTCGACACTCTCCCAATCACTTCATGCTCACCTGCTTCTCTTGTTTCTCCTTCACCACGTATTACAGGGAGACAATTGACTTGATAGCGAATCAGCATTTGGGCAGCGAGCCCGACCGGATCACTCGGCGCAAGGGCGACGGTTTGCGCTCGTCTGGTCATGGTGAGGCTAACTGGAATGGTTTTTAAATCTGCATGTCCGAGTGTGATTTTGAGCAGATCCTTTCGAGAAACAATACCTACAAAATCAAGGCTTTCATTTTCCACAAAAAGTGTTCCTGTATTCTCCTGAAATAACAAAGCGACTGCATCATATGCACTTCGATGCTCCTGGATCAGAATGGGTGGTGTCAGCACATCGTTAATCGTCAGCCTGGATATTTGCTCATTCATCTGACTGAGCTCACTTATTGCCGTTCCAAGAGTATATCCAACCTTAGGCTTCGCATCCAGCAATCCGAGCATCACCAGTATAGACAAGTCAGACCTGATGGTAGGACGGCTTAAACCGAGCTGCTCTGCAATATGGTCTCCTGTGATCGGGGCGTAACGTGAGACCAGGTCGATAATTTCCTGTTGTCTGCTCGATAATTCCATAACCGCACCTCCTCTGATTCCTTCGTATACACCATTTTAAATATATCATTTCTTCATCATGCTGACATATATAGGATCCATTTTAGTTAAAAGATTGGAATACCGATTGACAGATATTATCACATTCAATAATATTAGCATGACAAGTAAAATGATCAAAAAGGTTTACATTGAAAGGAGTTCTATTCCATTTGAACACATCCATATCAGATCGCTCCATCGGCTTCATGCTCGGTGTTATTCATAGACGTGCAGTTAGTGTAATGACCCAGCGGCTCAAAGCCTATGACATCACGACAGAGCAGTGGTCTGTCCTGCTGCAAATTTACTTGAACGAAGGCCTGAATCAGCGTGAAATCGCCGTTAAAGCCTATAAAGATCAACCCACCACAACAAGAATACTTGATATGCTGGAGAAGAAGAACCTGATTATACGCAAGCCCAGTCAAAAGGACCGCCGTGCCTTCGAGCTCTTTCTTACTGACCTCGGCAGAGAACTCTCCGGCACATTATTGCCGTTAGAAAACAGCTTTAATGAAGAAATTGCTCAAATCATTCCGAAGGAGGATATGGAGGTTTTTTGGAATGTACTTTCGGAGATGGGATCTTATCTTGATACACTTCTAGAGAAGGAACCCCAAGCGAAGTAATACAAGTTAAAATATGTACACAGTAACATCTCACACACAGAAGGAGTTTAACAAAACACATGCAGCATGAACAAACGAAATTATGGACGAAGGAATTCGTTATTTTAACACTATGTAATTTTTTGCTGTTTCTACAGCTACATATGATCGTTTCTACGCTGCCAGCGTATGTGCAGGGCGAATTCAGCGCCAATTCCTTACAAGTCAGCCTGTTCACTACCCTGTTTGCACTTAGCGCCATTATTGCCAGAATCTTCGCTGCTAAGCAGTTAGAAAAAGGAAAGCGCAACTTCATGATCTACTTTGGTATTCTCGTTGCCCTGCTCGCTACGCTCAGCTATCATTTTGCAGCCATGATGGGTACTCTCCTGGTCTTGCGCATGGTGTTCGGCGTAGGCTTCGGCATGAGCAGCACCGCCTTCCCTACGATGGCCTCCGATATTATTCCTGTAAAACGGATGGGAGAAGGAATGGGTTACTTCGGTCTGTCCACGAGCCTCGCGATGTCTATAGGACCCATAGTCGGATTATCACTGCTTAACTCTTACGGCTTTGGACTGCTGACCTGGTCAACTGCCATCATTATAATTGTCATCGTTCCGCTTAGTTATATGCTCACTTCCAAAAAAGTAAATAAACCGCAGGAAGTGAACAATCCTTTTGCAGTGCCTGAGAAAAAAGGCTTCAATACTGCGCTTGTTATTCCATCTTTTCTTAACGGACTCATGGCCGTATCCTATGGAGGCCTGGTCAGCTTCATCGCTATCTTCGGTGCAGAACAAGGGATTGCAAATCCAGCGCTCTTCTTCTTGTTTAACGCCATTGCGATCTTAATGATTCGACCGATTGCAGGACGTATTTATGATTCAAAAGGACATGGTGCACTGATACTTCCCGGCTCCATATTTATTATTATCGGACTCGTCATTTTATCATTCACCAGTTCTACGCTCAGTCTATTCTTTGCTGCTTTTTTGTTTGGATTAGGCTATGGCTCACTTCAGCCAACCTTCCAGACATGGATGATTCAAGTCGTACACCCTTCTCAGCGTGGCTTGGCCAATGGTATGTTTTTGAACACCCTTGATTTCGGAATTGCCATCGGCGCTCTCTTGCTAGGCATTATCGCCTCTGTTACCAGCTATGCAGATATGTACCGTTACTCAGCACTATTCATCGTTCTGTTGCTTGTGATTTATGTGATTTATGCGCGCTTGACCAAACAGCGTGCAGCCACACAAGAAGGCTAGAGTTGACCAAAGAGCCTGCATTTCTAAACGAAATGCAGGCTTATCTTTTTAAACTTTCTTTTTAACTCTGACCATGCTCTTTCCACCTAAACGGTAATGCACATTTTTTGTTTTTTTGTTATCTCCATTCTTATCGTCCCCATCCTCTGAGGGCCGGATTGCAAACAAGGTAAGCAGAATGCCTGCTGCTCCCACAGCGGCAAGCGTGATAAATAGGATTAAATGCGATGTACCCAGCAGAATTGAGATAACTGGCGGACCTAAGGATACCCCGATAAACCGCATGCTGCTGAATAATGCCGTAATCGTTCCCCGCTGCTCCTCCTCAATCCCTTCCGTGATCAGTGCATCCAAACAAGGCAGCGCAGCGCCAATGCCGATTCCACCGGCGGTAAATACACCAATGACGTAGTAAATCTGGCTTGAGAAGCCCATGACAACCAGCGATGCCGTCATTAAGATAAGTCCGAAGCAGCCAATCCATTTCATTCGCTTTTTATGTTTGCCAATGATCTTGCCACTCCAAAAAGAAGACAGGCATAGAGCAGCAAGAGGAATCGCAAGGATAAAACCTTTGGTCACTCCATGAATGTCGTATCGGGATTCGAGAACCTCGGATAAATAAAACAGCACTCCGAATATAACAAACATACAAATACAGCCTACTGCAAAAATCGCATAAAGCCAGCGCCCTTTCTCGGCAAGAATGTCTTTTATAGATCCGATAAACTCCCGGAAAGAAGGCGCTTCCTTTTTGGTACTCGGACTTTTAACCAAGAAGATGACGAGGAGCACAGAGATTAGGCATAGAACCGGAATCATCAAGAATGGAGCATACCATAGCCATACGGCAAGTGCGGCGCCAATGATGGGACTTAGCACTTTCCCTAGAGTATTTGAAGTTTCAATAATACCCAGGCTCTTGCTTACCTGCTCTTCATCTTCAAACATGTCTCCGACCAGCGGAATGACGATGGGAAAAGCTCCGGCTGCTCCAACGCCTTGCAAGAGCCTGCCGCCAAGGATGACCCAATACGCTGCGCCATTCGTCAGCCACCAGGCAGCACCTGCCGATACAGCTCCTCCGACAGCTGCAATGATAAGGCTCGGAATGATTACGGCCTTCCGCCCAAATCGATCCGACAAATACCCCGCAATCGGAATAAGTATAATGGCAACGACTGCATAGACGGTGATGAGCATACTAACCATAAAGGTCGAGACTTTTAGCTCTCTTGATATTTGCGGCATGATCGGGATCAACGCTGAGTTGCCCAAAGTCATAATTAGAGGAATGGATGAAAGTGCTGCCAGATCGAGCTTCTTGTTTTCCATTGGATGTTTACCCACCTTTATAAAGTTGGAAAATGCAATAAGTGCCTGCCAATCAGCACATCATGTGAGTATTCTCTGCTTGCGACTATATTAATGTGGCTGTTTCCTGTTTAAATTATACGCGCTTGATCAGGAACTACTAAATTGGAAGAGTATTGGAGGAATATGCGAAGTGAACAAAAAAAGGCGGTGCCAAAGGCACCGCAGTGTCAAATCAAATGATTTTAAAGTGATATTGAAATCCTGCCAGTAAATGCGTCAGGAGTGACAACAATACCATGCTCTCCATTCGCAGCCGTTCCGCCTTGTACAGCAGATACTTCATGAATACCGCGAAGAACAAGCGTCCAGGCTTTACCTGTTCCTTCAGCCGTTACTTCGATGCCAGCTCCAGAATGAACGGCCTTCACATTCAGCTCTTGTTCAGAACGAGTGCTCACCACATTCGCTTCTGCCTGGTTACCTTCACCAAGCTCGAACAAATGCAACGACACATTCTCAGCATAGTCATATTCAATCACATCATTAACCGCACCCACTGCAATCAAGCTGTTCGGCTTGATCATCATCGGCAATGTGCGGAAGCTATGATTCTCACGAACGAAGCGTCCGCCTTGAATTTTCTCTCCTGTAAGGAAGTTGGTCCAAGTTCCTTCGGGCAGATAGTAAGTAACATCGCCTTCTTTGTTGAAGATCGGCGCAACAAGAACGGAGTCACCAAACATATATTGAGTGTCCAAGCTATATGTTGCAGGGTCCTCTGGGAACTCAAGCATCATCGCACGCATCATTGGAATGCCTCGTTCAGACGATTCTTGTGCAGAATTGTACAGATAAGGCATCAGGCTGATCTTAAGCTTAGTGAAGTCGCGTACAACATCCACGGATTCTTCGTCAAAGAGCCAAGGCACACGATAGGATGTGCTGCCGTGCAAACGGCTGTGGGAAGACAGTAGTCCAAATTGAACCCAGCGCTTGTACACATCTGGCGTTGCTGTATTCTCGAAGCCACTGATGTCATGGCTCCAGAAGCCGAAGCCGGACAGTCCAAGTGACAATCCACCGCGAAGCGATTCAGCCATGGATTCATAAGTCGAAGAGCAATCACCGCCCCAGTGAACAGGGAACTGTTGACCGCCTGCTGTTGCAGAACGAGCAAATAATGCAGCTTCATTCTTGCCAAGCTTCTCTTCAAGCAGTTCAAATACGGCTTTGTTATACAGCTGAGTATAATAGTTGTGCATTTTAACCGGATCAGAACCGTCAAAGTAAACGACATCTGTAGGAATTCTTTCACCGAAGTCTGTTTTGAAGGAGTCCACACCTTGATCAAGCAGCACTTCCAGCTTGCTCTTATACCATTTAACAGCATCTGGATTCGTGAAGTCGACAAGAGCCATTCCGGCTTGCCACATATCCCATTGCCATACGCTTCCGTCCGCTGTTTTGACCAAATATCCGTTCTCCATACCTTCATCGAACAAGTAGGATTTTTCCGCAATATATGGATTAATCCAAGCACAGATTTTAAGTCCTTTGTCTTTTAGACGCTTAATCATGCCTTCCGGATCTGGGAACATTGCTTCGTCCCATACGAAATCAGACCATTGATACTCCTTCATCCAGAAGCAGTCAAAGTGGAATACGGAGAGAGGAAGATCTCGCTCAGCCATACCGTCCACAAAGTGATTTACTGTTCCTTCATCATAATCTGTAGTGAAGGAAGTCGTCAGCCACAGACCAAATGTCCATGCTGGAGGAAGTGCCGGTTTTCCAGTCAACCTCGTATAGTTGTCAAGCACATCCTTCGGATTGTCACCGCCGATGATGAAGTATTCCAAAGTTTCTCCCTCAACACTGAATTGAACCTTGGATACGTTCTCGGACGCAATCTCATAGGATACACGTTCAGGATGGTTTACAAATACACCATAGCCTTTGTTGGATAGATAGAATGGAATGTTCTTGTAGGATTGCTCACTGCTTGTACCGCCATCTTCATTCCAAGTATCAACCACTTGACCATTCTTCACGAATGGAGTAAACCGTTCACCCAAACCGTAAACGTATTCACCTACACCCAGGTCAAGCTGTTCACGGAAGTAAGCTTCCTTATTCGGTCCTGTGATGTAGCCAGCTGCTCTGAGACCACTGCCAGTGATACGTTTGCCTCCGTATAGGAAGCTTACGTCCCAGCCGTTTGTTTTGTCGATTTGAACTTCAAGCTCGCCACTCTTAAGTACAGCGCCTTGTTCGTTTGCCGAGATCTCAACGTTAGCATCCTGACTGTTCAGCTCGAACTCAGGACCTTTCTTCACTCTGCCCTTATGGTGGTTAAGCGTTACACGAATAACGTTCGGCATAGGAGAGCTGTAAGTTGCTTTGAGCAATGTACCGTTCAATGTGTCGCCTTTGGTGCGAATATATTTAGTAGCCGCATGAACGGTTAGAGAATTATCTTTTTGTATAATATCACGAATATCAGTCGGGTTTTGAATATGGTACCCTTCACGAGTCAACCAGAATCCATCAGTAAATTTCATGTTTTCTTTCCCCCTTCGGTTATACTATAATAATATTGATATTATTATCGTTTTTCTTACGTTATTTTGATGAATAGTATCAATATTTTGATATATTTTCATCCGGATTGCCACTTTATATTAACATAACGCACATATTATGGAAGCGATTTCAACATAAGAAGCTATTATCTGCTATATATAGGATTTCTACTATATAAGTAGAAGAGAAACAAGGAGCTTGGTGATATGAATAAAGAATTGTTAAAAGAGAATCGCGTGCATGGCAACCCAATGTATCCTGTTAGTGTCTATCCGTCAGTAGATCAGCTGAATGGAGACAGCATTCTTGACTGCCATTGGCATGATGAGATGGAGTTTATTCTTATTGAGCGTGGTTCTGCTGTCTTCCATATTGATATGAATATTTACGAAGCACAAGCAGGCGATGCCATCTTTGTAGGCAGCGGCGAAATTCATGCCGGCTATTTACAAGGAGAGGAGCGCTGCGTCTTTTCAGCCATCGTATTCGATCCAGCCTGGCTGTCCAGTGCTTCGTTTGATTCACTGCAGGAGAAAATGATGGATCCCATATTGAAGAGGAAATTACTCCCTCCTCGCCATATTTCACGTCATACGGAATGGGGCAGATCTGTCCTCTCACACATTGATCGGATTCTGCTGGAGCATGAGCTAATGAAGCCGACGATGGAACTCTCGACCAAGGCACACCTGTATCTGATTCTTGCAGAGATGTACACTTATATGCAGCAGGCAGCGGATTTAGGAAATAACATTGCCGCCGGCAGTCCGGACAAGATTGAACGTCTAAAGACCGCTCTTGGCTATATTCATGATCACTATAGTGAGCCTATCAAGCTCAAGGACTTGTCGGAACATATTAATATGAGTGAGGGGCACTTCTGCCGTTTCTTCAAACAAATGGTCCAGAAGAGCCCGATCGATTACATTAACAATTACAGAATCCAAAGAGCATGCAAGCTGCTGGAAAATACAAATTATAAGGTTGTAGATATTGCGATGGAGGTTGGTTACGACAATCTCAGCTACTTTATTACTTTGTTCAAGAAACAAAAAAAGATGACTCCTTCACAATATCGCAAGCTGTTCTTTGAACAAATCTCTTTGGATCCCATTTCGGTAACCTAATTGAAGAAAACAAGGGTGAGTTGGTAAGAACACACAGTTCTTACCAACTCACCCTTGTTACAATTAACGGCTCGCTAGTTTAGACCAGTTACCATAATCATGAACCGAAATTCCGATATAGGAATCATGCTTATTTGCCATTTGCTCAAGCTCTTGCAATTCTGCACGCATGTAATCACAGTCTTCTTCATAGAAGGTAATAAAATTCCCTTCATTGCTTCGATTCGTTTCAACGGCGATGGATACTTTCTTACCAAGCTCGGAGGCTTCCTTCAGTTCGCTGGCTGCTGCATTGTAGATGGCATTTGCCGTATCCCGATACGCCATGACAGCGACTGCATCAAATTGGCGAATCATCCAGCTGCTGATCTTCATATCCCCACCAGGTACAGTATAATTATCAAGCCAAAAAGGAATATCCGCAGTAATCTTCAACTCCATGCGTTTTGCTTCATTCGTTAGATACGATACATTAGACTGCCACTGAGCGACAACACTGTCTCGATCTGACTTCCATTCTGCAAGCACATGGGGCTCAATATCCACATGTATTCCCGAAAAACGCTCGTTCTCTTCAGCCCCGCTCTGATACGCTTCTATCCATTCTACAAAGCTCATTAATCCTTCACGCCCCGATGATAGACCCCATGCAGGTCTGCCGTCCAAAATTTGAACCTCAATCCCTTCAGCAGTAGCCTTGCTGATAAAATCTTTATAATACGGTATAGCCACATCTCTATTTATTTGCAAATAGATTGCATTGATCCCCTGTGTTTCTGCAAAATCCAATATTTTGTCGGGCTCACTTTTGATTTGTGTTGTATCCCATAACCATGTTCCTGTTTGTTTACTGGAGTAGGCTGTAGCTTCTACATCCATTGCTCCCCCTGTAATTGATCCTGCCATAATGACTGCAGCCAACAGTACCGCCGCTTTTTTACCTGTCTTCTTCCACATCTCTTACGTACACTCCTTCGATTTTAGGAACGATGCCTTATATCATGCCCGTTCTCTATTAATAAATCGGCAACCGGCTGTCATCATAAGTCATTAGACTCACCTTAGACCCATGGCTTTGCGTCTTTGCTTTTCAGCAAATTTGCCTCCAATTCGTATACAATGACGTCCCTTTGTCTCATGAGGTAATTACCTTAGTCTTACGCTTCGATAATTTTCAAAGGACGAAAGTATTACTTTATATTCTTCGGAGAAATACGAAAGCATTTTATAGGACTTTTTGCTTATTTAATGATTCCGACCTATTTAAATTTCACTCGAACGAAAAAATAGGCAAGCAGACAGATGTCTACTTACCTATTTTAGACGAGTAAATATATAGGTTATTTCTGTTAGTGCTCAAACAAAGAAACGATCTCAATTCCGTTTGCAGAAATACGAACAAGCCCCTTATCGGACAGCCGCAGCTCTGGTATAACAACCAAGGCCAATAATGACAACGTCATAAACGCATTATTCAAGCAGCATCCAGAGGCTTGAAGCGCCTCGCTAATGGCTTCAGACTGCGAAGCTACGATTTCAAAAGGCTCCGGTGACATAAGGCCTGCAATCGGCAGCGGAAATTCTGTCGTTCCCTCATCGGTTACGACGGCCACTCCGCCTTGCATACTCACTACCCGGTTAGCCGCTTCAGCCATTAGATTGTCATCTGTTCCGATCACCATCAGATTATGGCTGTCATGAGCGACCGTCATGGCAATCGCGGCAGGTCGGTTAAAGCCTACTCCACTAACAAGAGCTACTGCCCTGTTTCCTGTTCTATGATGTCGTTCAATAACAGCAATCTTGCATACATCCTGATCCATACTAAGGATGAGTTGGCCTGATTCTGCTCGGACTGTCTTGAAGACTTCCTTCGTCTCCACATGGTTCTCTGTCACTTGAATAATGCGCGCGTTTAGCTCACCCTCCTGAACAGGAGTCTTGATCACAAAATGATCCGCTTGAATGTCGGCCTTTAATTGAACAGTACCCAGTGCATTTTGAGGATAGTGATACTTATCCCAGGAAGCCACCATTTTTCCTTCCCGGGCAACCACTTGACCAGCCGCAATAGTCGTGTGTACATTCACATCAGCGAGTCTTCCATCCAGCAGAATAATATCTGCAATTGAACCTGGTATAATTGAACCGACATCTCTCTGGACGCCAAACCGTTCTGCCGTATTGATCGTTGCCATCTGAAAAGCCGTTACCGGTTTGACTCCCTGTGAAATGGCCAGACGTACAACGTAATTCATATGCCCTTCATTCAGCAGAGATTCTGAACTGCGATCATCAGTAACAAGCATCATCCGTCTTGTATCTAGTCCCAGCTCAGTCGACGCCTTAATCGTTTCTGCTACGTCATGCCAGGCTGAACCTTGCCTCATCTTGGCGTACATTCCTAGACGGATTCTTTCCTGTACATCCTCTTTGGTCACACATTCATGATCTCCTGTTACACCGGCCGCAGCATATACAGGCAGTCTCCAATCATCAGCTGCCCAAGTAAAGTGACCGTCAACCGCTTTACCCGCACGCAGCGTAGCTTCTATTTCTCCAATCATCTTCTCTTCCCCGTACACGACACCCGGAAAGTTCATTACTTCCCCTAAACCAATCATGTCATTACCCCAGCTTAATGCTTCAGCTACCTCATCAGGACCGATATATGCTCCCGTCGTTTCCAGCTCAGGACTTGTAGACGGTACACAGGAAGGCGCCTGCATATAAGCAGCGAGCGGTGTAGTTCTTGCCTCTTCGAGCATATATTTAAGACCGTTCAGACCAAGTACGTTGGAAATTTCATGCGCATCAAAAAATCCGCCTGTCGTCCCTAATGGGAGCACAGCTCTTGCAAATTCCGCTACGGTTAATTGGGTGCTCTCAATATGACAATGACCATCAAGCAGCCCAGGTGCAATATACTGCCCGCTCGCGTCAATAATTTCTGTGTCCGGTCCAATCGTATGTGAAGCATCCTTGCCTACATATGCAATGCGAGAGCCTTGCACAGCAACAGACATGCCCTGCAATATTTCGCCTGACACGACATTGACCAAGGACCCGTTCTGAATAACTAAAGAAGCCTTTTGATCTCCTCTAGCCGTAGCAACGAGCTCTTTCACGCAATCAGCCAATGCTGGCCTTGCAAATTGTTTTTTCATCATTTGAATTTCCCCCATTCACCGTAAAAAAGTAGATTGTTAATGATTATAGTAGTCTGAAGGTTACATGTAAACATAATTGACTTAAGAGTTTATAATTCGTCAGGAAATGATGAGAACAACCTCCATTTCCTTACATCACCCTCTCTATAATCTTTCATTATATGTAATAATATTCAATTAGATCCTTGTTGCAAAAAACAGCAGCACGATTCCCATAAAGAGAATGTGCTGCTGGACTATTCCAGTTGACCATGCTTAGATGATGGTTTTTGGTACGGTTATTTCGAATATTCAAGTTCATGCTGATACAGCTGAGAATCAACCATTGATACAAATGGACTGACTGCACCTTTGGAGTAAATGTACAGCAAATGCATCGCACGCGTGCACGCTGTATAGAACAGTTTGCGTTCACTTTCTCTTGAGTACGCTTTGGCCGATCCATCATAAATCATGACTGCATCAAATTCTACACCCTTAGCCAGGTATGCTGGAATGACCTGTATTCCTTTTTCGAAACCAAGCGTCGTTTTTTTAATAAGCTTGGGCGCTGTGCTCAGCTTGCCCAGAAGTCGCTCGTGCACCTTAAGACTTTGACCTGCGGACTTACAGATGACAGCGATGGACTCGTGCCCTTGTGACTGAAGCTCCTCAAGCTTCAATACCATTGCTTCCTCCATCTCATCTCTCTTCCCATATTCATATACATATGGCTTCTCTCCCTCACGATTGAATGGAACGATGGCCTCACCATTAGGCAGCAATGACTTTGTAAATTCTACGATTTCCCTCGTTGAACGGTAGCTGCGCGTTAGCCTTATCACTTCCGCCTTATCTGTACTGTATATATCCCTTAGCTCACTTGTCCCACTAAGTACAGATGAATGGGCATAAATCGCCTGATTAAAATCTCCTAACGCTGTCATCTTCGCACGGGGAAACATTTGTCTGAAGAATGCGAGCTGGAATGGAGAATAATCCTGGGCTTCATCAACGATCACATGGCGGATATTCGTAAACACGCGAAACCCTAATAATGAATCCTTTAGGTACAGGAACGGAGTCGTATCTTCGTATGCAAGCTCCTGGTTATTCATTTTATCTATCGTAAATTTGCAAATATCATTCCAAGCCGCCGGAAGGCGTGAATGATCAACCCCACAAGATGACTGGGCATCCTTGAATATAGCTTGGTAGAGGCCTTTCATGTCGACAAATCGAGTTGCTTTCACCCATTTTCGAAGGGGCTTAAGTCGATCTGATACTACCATTTTGGCCAATATATCCCTTTCCACGTCAAAATCATTAAATGTATCCTGCTTGCCGCGCTGCTTCCGTCGTAATCTCTGATAGGCCCGGTGATAGTCTTCTGTGCCAAGCAGCTGAATTTGTTCATCTACCCAAGCTGCTGTAAGTTCGCCTTTGCCAAAAGCAGCAAGCTCCTTGAGCATCCATTCTTTGAGCAGTTCAAGCCGGCTCGCGATTCGAATGCCCTTGTCAAATTCGTAAAATTTCTGCGTGATCTGCTGTGTGGAAATGACCTCTCTTCCGAGAAAACGAAGCGCTTTGAACATCATTCCCGCATGTGCAAGTCGATCTTTATAGCTTAATATCAAATCAAGAAACTCGGGTGAGGACTTGAACTGAATCCCTTGAATTCGAGCTTCATAACCAGGATCATCAGATTGAGATAAGACATATTCCAGCTGAACAAAGGGATCCTCAAGCTGATATTCTTTGCCGATTCTTCGTTCCAAATACTCCTGAAATGTAGTCTGCAGCATGTTCTCTTCGCCAAGCTCAGGCAAGACGGTAGATACATAGCTGTTAAACATCGGATTCGGTGAGAACAGAATCATTTGGTCAGCCTTAAGAAATTCCCGATCTTTGTATAGTAAATAGGCGACGCGCTGCAAAGCTGCCGATGTTTTTCCACTTCCAGCTGCACCCTGAACGATTAACAAACGGCTTGAATCATTTCGAATAATCTGGTTCTGCTCTTTTTGAATGGTCGCCACAATACTTTTCATGGACGCATCAGAGCTTTGGCTGAGCACGGCCTGCAATAACTCATCGCCAATCGTAACTCCGGTATCAAACATGAACTTGATATCCCCATCACGAATGGTAAACTGCCGTTTTAACGTAATTTCACCTTCAATCAGGCCAGAAGGTGTTCGATAGGATGATGGCCCCGGAGCCCCGTCATAGTACAGATTCGATATCGGAGCGCGCCAGTCATAGACAAGAAAATCGTTCTCCTGCTCTGACAAAAAGGAGGCAATCCCCAAATATATCGGTTCTGCTGTATCAGAACCCTTCTCCACAAAATCAATACGTCCGAAATATGGATTTCCTTCCAGCTTATTGAGTTTTTTGAGTGCATTAAATGCGTTTTTGTGGCTTCGTTCCCGTTCAGACAGTACCTCGGATTGCTGCCTTAAGTTTGTAGAAGTCTCACCAACATCATCTGCTTCACTAAAGTTAATGGTGACCTCATCCCAAAATTCTTTTCGCATTTCAACCACTTCTCCGCGAACAGAACCTACTTCACTCTCAAGCTTGTTAATGGATTGCCGAATTTGTTCGGTAACTTCGTCCACTCTAGACTGTTCTAGTCGCCATTCCTTGTCCGTACTCAAGTGATCCGCTCCTTTTTGATCATTTTCTAACTGTAATTTTAATTTTCATACCATAGCTGTAAACTCATAAACCAAACATTAGTCCATCCTCAGCTCTTCCACCGTTTCCGTCCATCGTGTAATCACTGAATCTGGATCAATCAGCTGAACCCGAATACCAGCTTCAATATGAGCGTATTTCGCTTGATCTATCTTTAACGCATGAATATGCGCGCTGAACCTGTCTCTTTCATGTTTGGCAGACATTAATGGAGCAAGCGGCTTAACAGCTACTTTGAGATAATAGACGCGTTCTGCGTACACAATAACCAGCTCAGCTTTGCCGCTGCGTTGCATATTGTGAGAAGTTATCGTACCGCGCCATAATGCCAGCCTTAATGTATAATCATCCATTGCTACAATCTCACCGACACTGATCATTGCTGTATGCGGCCAGCCTTCCTCCGTTACCGTCTGCAGCATGAATGCTTCGTTCTGTTTAGACGGAAGGCGATCTCCGTCCAACAGTTTCATCAAGGGTTCAGGAATCGATATATATTTATTCATATTTTTCCCCCATGTTGCTCTTCTCAATCTCCCGATGTTAAGCAAAGTATCCACACACTCTTTAACAGAAAAACAAACAACAAGAACAAACCCGGGCGACTTTCTCAGTAGCCCGGGCTGTTCTATTATTGTAGCCAATGAATGGATATCATGCAAATAAACAAGGATAAGTTCAAGTTGTTGCTTCATAATCTTACGAGTGCTGGAATCGGTCCAATCGAAATGCGGATAAATTATAACGAATGGAATCACCGTTCACAAGCTTGGAGATGAGTTCACCTACCGCACTGGCAAACTTGAATCCATGTCCAGAGAACCCGCAGGCAAGAACCACTCCCTTATACTCAGGGTGATAGTCGATGATAAAATCCTCATCAGGCGTATTCTCATATTTGCAAGCTGCTCCCCGAATCAGCCTGCCACTCGCTTCCGGAAGATATTGCTGGAGCGCTTGACGAAGAATCTCTTCATCTGTCCCGCCTGCCTGAAACGGAAGCAGTGGAGCATCCGGATCTATTAATGTCCCCCAATCATGGCGACCGATCTTTAATCCAGATCCATCCTTGCTGGGGAACCCGTAATATAGTCCATTCTCTGTATCGAGCGTAAAACCGGGAAATTGGGATACATCAAACAGATCAGGCGCCTCAAACCATCCGATGACCTGTCTTACCGCAGCAACAGGCGGCTGAATAGATCCTGCAGTTTTATTAGCCCAGGCTCCCGTCGTAATTACAAGCTGATCTGTTTCATACTTCTCTGTAGCCGTATGTACGATAAATCCGGAGCCAGATGCTTCCCAGTGCTTGACCTTGGCACCAGTAACTAGTCTTGCGCCATGCTGCCCGGCAAGCACCTTATAGGCATGGAGTACAGGCTCCGTCAGCAGATACCCTGCCCTGCGCTCCAGTATACCTGCATATCCTTTCGGCAAATGAAACCCTGGCCATCTGTGTTTGATTTCCATGGTGCTCATTCGTTCTACCGAAAGATTAAATGCAAGGGCATTATTCCACTTCTCTTCTGCTAACGGATCATGATCTGGGGCTATGTTCAGCACACCTGAAGGGATCAACAGCGTACTGCTGCTTTCTCGTTCCAGCTGATTCCACAGTTCATGTGCTCTTACTGCCATTGCGTTGTATACGAGGTCTCCAGTGTATGCATAACGAAACAATCGGGTATCCCCATGATGGCTCCCCTGCGTATGAGGCGGTTCATAGGCATCGAGCATCAATACAGATTTGCCTGACTTAGCAAGGTAATAGCCGCTGCTAAGTCCCATGGTTCCTGCGCCAATAATAATGACATCCACTTTATTCTCCACGGAACACACCTTCTTTATGAGTATTCAGGATTATTATCTAGCGAAAAGTCTACTAAATTACCCCGAATTAGATATTGTAAAGATCATAAACGAATTTACTTCGTCCACGCAAGTATACATTTTACACCATATTCTTATTTTTTCAGCCATGCCGATAACCCTTCAGAGCTATCCTTCGTTTCTTCAGAGTCTAGAATATGGTCAGCCAAGCGGTTTAGACGTTCTAGCTGATATCCGTAATCATACATTGCTGCTGCAACGATGGACAGCCGAAGCATTCCCTCCCGCTCAAAATCAATGCCCTCGATCGCAGATTCCATGAACTCCACATTCGTGCGCACCAGTTCTTCGCCTTCCTGTTCATTGGGCTTAAGCTTATCTTCGAACTTGAGCAGAACATGCTCATGGAATTTAATCAGCTTCTCCAGATGCTCATCGAAATACTGATCTGTTCTGTCCGTGCGTTCCGCCTGGAAATAGTGACGATCCACCGCATCAAGTACGGCAAAGCCCTTTTGAAGACTGGATAACATCAGCTTGTAGACGACCATCTGCCTCGTTGAGCTGAACTTGGCCCGCTTCAGCTTCTGCTGTTCTTCTTCAAACAGATGATACTTATCCACAAGTGATTTGATCTGACCTTCGAGATCATTCTTCTCATCCCGAAACACCGATTCTTTAATTTCATCCGATATAGACGTTCTGAGCAGCAATGACATGCGGTCAAAGACACTTCTGATCTGCATTACAAATTGCAGCTTGGGCTTTGGCGGAGATACAGTGACGTTAATTACCGATGCAGACACGATACCGATCAGGGTCAGAATGAATCTGTCTACTGCGTAATGCCAGTCCCCAGAGGCCTCCATAATAGATACAACCGTGACAAGAGTAAGACCGATTGTATCGCCCATCTTTAATTTGAGACAAATACTAATAACCAGTATACAAGCCAATCCGACTGCAATGGGTTCATTAGAGAACACCATCCCTCCGATCAGTGCAACGATTGCGCCAAGGGTCGTAGATTGGACTTGATCAAGAAAGTATCGCCAGGATCGGTATATAGAGGGCTGCATTGCAAAAATGGCTGCAATTGCCGCACCCACAGGCGACTGGGGAATGTTCAGCAGCATGCTTATATACAAAGCCAGTGTGACTGCAATCCCGGTCTTCAACACCCGAGCGCCGAAAGACATCCCTATAAAGCCCTCCTTCTAGGAATCAAGATTAGATATTTTTGTATTATTACCCCAAAACCACAAATTACGTAAACCTGTTCTTCTCAAATGAACGATTTATTGTACCATGACTTTCCTGAACTTTCGAGCACATTTGTAACAAATCAATGAACAATGAAAGCAGCGTACACTTCGCTTAATAAGGTAAGTCGCATATTGTATATAATTACCTTGGTAAAATCCTTCCACCTCGATTGCTTAACTTTTCCAAGCCGAGTATTATGGTTTCACATGGGAACATTTCCAATATTTTTTGGACAGGCAGACTGCTGTTCCTATAGTAAAAATACTGTACAGCTTAGAGGGGTTGACAACATGTTCAGAAAGAAGCTAGGCCTGCTTACACTCGCATTCATCATGGTATTTACCATTATGGGTGGAGTCGCATCGGCAGCAGCCGCGCCGCAAAAAATCAAGGTATACCTGGACGACGAATTAATGACATTTCCAGTGACACCAGCCATCAAGAAAGGGGTAACGTTTGTTCCCTTCCGTGCTTTATTCGAAGCATTTGATTACTCGGTGAAATGGAACAATGCAGAGAAACGCATCAACGCAGATAACGGCGATGTGAAGCTCCAGCTCTACGCTGGAAAAACAACAGCCCATATTGATGGTCAAAGAACCAGCCTTCCTGCCGCACCTTACATAGAAAAAGGAAGCACGCTGATTCCGCTCCGCTTTGTTGCTGAAGCTACAGGCTACACTGTGTCCTGGGATCAAAGTAATAAAACGATTCATATTTCCACCTCAGCAGGAGATGAAGAGACTCAGCAAAAGGTAGATGCCTTCCTTAAACAGTTTGGTACTGCTGAGAGTGAACGTGATCTTAATAAGGTTAAGTCAATGCTCGACCCGGAATCACTCAACTACGATTTCATTGTGGAGTATTACGAAGAGTTCTTCAAATCCCAGGGAACGACAACGTACTCCAACATTGAGATTATTGATGCAGATGAAGGCATGATCCTAGCCTCGGTTACCCGTACGGAAATTTGGACGGGAGGTCCATTCTTCTTTGACCTCACTGAAGATGATGTGTGGCTGTTCCTGACAGAATCGCCAGATGGAAGCTTGAAGCTGAATGATGAACTCAGTGGTTATGGATATTATCATGCGCTGGACTTGATTGGCCAGACACCGGCCGTTCCTGCTGAGGATCAAACAAGTATTGAAGAAACACTTAGGGCTCAATACGAAGGTTACAATAACAAGGATGCAGACCTTGTATTGTCAACCCACGATCAATCCACATGGATTTATCGCAGTCTTAAAGAATTGTTCGATTCCGGCTTTTTGAATGAGGTAGACTATAATCTCTCGGCTTCTTCAATTAATATTGTTCAATATGATGCGAATACTGCGATTGTTCATGCTGAGGAATCGGATATTGAAGGTGATCTGACAGGCATGTACTACATGGTAAAAACAGAAGATGGAAGCTGGCTCATCGCCGATGCATTCTCTCTTTATCCAGAAGAAGAATACAGTGTTATGTCTCTGATGGACAGCCCGCAGGCACATAAATCAGATAAGAAACACCGCTAAAAAAGCCAACCAGAACTTTCTGGCTGACCTAATAATACGAAAAGGCCCGGGTTCCACCGCATGCACTTGCAAGGGAGCCCGGGCTCTTACTTATATGTTCAGTGTTGATAACTGGCGCAAACGGATCGATTACCCGGAAATGTCGCTGCTCTTCCTCGGCACTCTTCTTGCTACTCCGGTTTGCAGCGCTGCCTCAACGACCTTCTCACGAATGGATTTGACGACTCGATCATTAAAGACACTGGGAATAATATAATACTTTGTCCGCTCCTCATCCGATATGGATGAAGCAATGGCTGTAGCAGCAGCAAGTTTCATCGCTTCATTAATCTCAATAGCTCTGCAGTCCAGTGCAGCACGGAACATCCCTGGAAAGCATAAGACATTATTAATTTGGTTCGGATAATCGGATCTTCCTGTAGCCATGACCGCCACAATATCTTCTACTTCACTCGGCATAATTTCGGGTACCGGATTGGCCATAGCAAATACAATTGGGTCCTTCGCCATCGTCTTGATATGCTCTCTAGTAAGCAGATTCCCTCTGGAGAGACCAATGAAAATGTCCGCGTCCTTAATAACCTCATGAAGTGAGCCTGTCTGAAGATGTGGATTCGTTCGCCCGGCATAATCCTGCCAGATCGGATTATCATACGTTTCCGTCTTCACGAGAGCTCCCTCTCGATCCACTCCGATCAGATTCCGAGCGCCCGCAGACAACAGAATATTACTGCAGGCAACCCCTGCGGCTCCAATACCGCATACAACAATCTTTGTGTTCTCTATCGACTTGCCAACCAGCTTCAGTGCGTTAATCAGCCCGGCATATAATACGACCGCTGTACCATGCTGATCATCATGAAATACAGGAATGTCAAGCTCCTCATTCAGTCTTCGTTCAATCTCGAAGCACCGAGGTGAGGAGATATCTTCAAGATTAATACCGCCAAAAGCTGGCGATATCGCTTTGATTGTACGAATAATCTCTTCTGTATCCTGGGTTTCAAGGCAGATTGGAAAAGCATCTACACCCGCGAGCTGTTTAAACAGCATCGCTTTACCTTCCATTACAGGCATGGCAGCTCTTGGGCCAATATTACCAAGACCGAGCACAGCACTTCCATCAGATACAACAGCTACCGTATTTCGTTTAATCGTTAATGAATAAGCCTTCTGCGGCTCCTCTGCAATCGCGTTACATACTCTGGCCACGTCCGGTGTGTACACTCTGGACAAATCCTCCCGATTGTTAATCGGTGTTTTGGGAGCGATTTCAATTTTTCCGCCCAAATGCAGCAGGAAGGTACGGTCAGATACGTTGATAATGGATACTCCATTAAGATTTCGGACCGCCTCTACAATCTTTTTGTTATCATCTGCATGAGCAGCCGCAACTGTCAAATCTCGAACGGTGATATCCTGGTTTGTTGAGATTACGTCAATGGCAACAATATCTCCTCCAGCCTGCGAGATTGCAGATGCCACTTCTCCAAAATTAATGGTCTTTGTCTTCATTTCAAGTCGAATAATGATGCTGTTTCCGTCAAGATTGCGCTGTATCATGCGGGTCCCTCCCGTGAGATGTAGTCAAAGCATTTATAAACTGTGATTTCGAGACACACCCCTGCTTTTCCTTCTATCCTTACATAAAAAAGACTCTCCTTCGACAGCAGCTTACAAGATGAAGTAAGTACCATACGCTAGAAGAGCCTTATTACCATTAAACAATCAATTGAATCTATTTACCGTGAAGGGCGTTTCAGAATACGAATCCCATAAGGGGCTAATTTGGTCCCTTCTGTAAAAGTGTTCTCTCCTTCTGTTCCCGTCAATGAAGTGCCGATCTCCGTATAGGAACGATCATCCAAAGGCATAAACTGTATCTCATCGGTGTAGTTCTGCAGGAAGACATAGTCCGTCTGACCATCTGTTCTAACATGCGCTGTTACGCCTTGAGGGTAATCCCCACTGATCGCCTGAGTGATGCCAAGCTCTGTAATCACTTGATTGTAGAAATCCTGATGGAATGGAGAAGTATTACGTGAAGCAATATAATAAGCTTTGCCTGATCCGAGTGCATTTACGGTAAGCGCAGCACGTCCCTGATAAAAATCACTGTCATATGCCGCGATTGCGGTCGCTGTCTCCAGATGAATGAGATCGCACAACTCTATCGCCTCATAGGCTCCGGTTAAACCGAGTGCATTGTCCTCAAGGGCTGCGACCTTGTTCATCTGCCCGTCATGCAGACCGTCAATTTCCTCTGACCAGATGCCGAGCGTCTTGCGCAGCGGTCCAGGGAAGCCCCCAAGGAAACAGAGATCATTCTCGTCTACAATTCCCGACCAGTAGGTGGCAACGAAGGTTCCGCCGTTCCGAACGAACGCCTCAATACGTTCACCAACACCAGGTCTTACCATATACAGCATAGGAGCTATGAGCAGTTTGTATTTGGCAAAGTCAGCATCCATGTTGATCATATCTACTGAGATTCCCTTTTCCCAAAATGTCTTGTAGTGAGACTGAACCGTCTCATCGTATTTGATTCCTACATTACGAGGTCCTTGCGAATCATGGATTGCCCACCTATTCTCCCAGTCAAAGATGATCGCTACTTCCGCAGGAACACTTGTACCTATAACCTCTTCGAGACCGGTTAATGCCTCCCCGACCTCTGTTACTTCCTTGAATACACGAGTATCTTCACTGCCTACATGATCGACGACAGCTCCATGCAGCTTCTCACTGGAGCCCCGGCTCTTGCGCCACTGAAAATACTGAACCGTATCTGAACCGTGCGCCACTGCCTGAAGGGAAGACAGAAGGTGCATTCCCGGCTTCTTCAGCTTGCTGACCTCCTGCCAGTTCGTCATGCTTGGCGTGCTTTCCATCAGCATAAAAGGTTTACCGCCTTTAATGGAGCGAACAATATCATGCATAAGTGCAACGGTCATTGCCTGATGGCTGTCATCCTGGGCATCATGCCAGGTTGGATAACTATCCCATGATAATACATCCAGCACATCAGCAAATTTCCAGTAGTCAAGACCATCGAAGTAGCTCATGAAATTGGTCGTTGCTGGAAGCTCGGGATTCGCTTCTTTGAGTGGCGCCAGCTCGTGCTGCAGGAAATCAAGCGTCCGATCGGTAACATATCGTTTCCAATCGAGATTCATCGCATGTACTTGAGTCTCACCATGCGGTGCCGGTGATTCAATCTGATCCCAGCTCGTATACGTATGGCTCCAAAAGGTTGTCCACCAGGCATGGTTCAGCTCGTCTAGAGTTCCATACTTCGCTTTGACCCATTCCCGAAATCCTGCCTGACAATATTCACAATGGCAGTCTCCGCCAAGCTCGTTCGAAATATGCCAGCCGATGATTGCAGGGTGATGAGCATAACGCTCAGCAAGCTTGCTGTTCATCGTATGTACCTTTTCTCTGTATACCGGAGAGGAATAACAGTGATTATGACGGAAGCCGTGAAGATTACGCACTCGATTCCTTCCGACCCTCAGCACTTCCGGATATTGCTGTGACATCCAGGCTGGTCTTGCACCACTTGGCGTAGCCAGCAGTGCATATATACCGTTCTCGGCAAAGGTGTCCAATATCAGGTCAAGCCATTCAAAGGTAAATACGCCTTCTTCCGGCTCCAGAGCTACCCAGGAGAAGATACCTACAGACATCACATTACATTTGGCAAGCTTCATCAGCCGGATATCTTCTTTCAACACTTCCGGATATCGAAGCCACTGCTCCGGGTTGTAGTCCGCACCATGCAGCATTACAGGTGCTTTCGCAAATAAGGGTGAATATTTCAAATTCATACAAGCCCACTCCCTCTCTATCGAATCGGTTTTCCTTCTCATTTGGAAACGATTACATCCTTGTACTTAATCTTACACTTTGAAGCAGGTACAAACAACTTTCGTCAGTGCGAGTTTCTTAGTGAACTTTGGCCGCTAGACCTCATTTACTAGCTGATAGAGGTCGATCCACTATCTATAAACCTAGCCTTTTACAGAACCAACGGTCATGCCTTTAACGAAATATTTTTGCAGGAAAGGATACACAAGCAGAATTGGAGCCGCACCTATAAAGATCTGTGCAGATTTCACCGTCGTTTGGCTGATCAATTCCATCTCCTGCGGATTCATGCTCATCGTGCTCATATCCCGCTGAATAATGACAGTTTGGAGAAAGGTTGCAAGCGGAAAGTCGCCGGAATCATTCAAATACAGCAAACCGTCAAACCATGAATTCCAATGAAATACCATACTGAACAAGCTGATCGTAGCTATCGATGGCAGCGATATCGGCAGGTAAATCGAAAATAAGGTTCTGAAATGGCCCGCTCCGTCAATCAGTGATGCTTCTTCCAGCTCCTTCGGGATCCCTCTGAAGAAATTCAGCATCAAGATGACCAGAAATGTGTTCACTGCCGAAGGAAGCACCAGTACCCAGAACGTATCAATAAGACGAAGCGTTTGAATGACTTCATAGAAAGGAACAAGCCCTCCATTAAAGATCATGCTGAACACAAAGATCCAGGAGTACAGCGTTCTGCCTTTAAATGCCGAGTTTTCTTTGGACAACGGATAGGCAGCGAGAAAAGTCACAATTAATGTGATCGCCGTACCAATGACGGTTCTCAGCACGGATACCCAGATCGAATGTAGAAAGGCCGGATTGTTAATCGTTTTTTTGTAAGCCTCTAGTGAAAAATCGATCGGAATCAGTGAGACCAGATTGGCATCAGCCGCTGCTTTGCTGCTAAACGATACGGCAAGGACATGGATCAGTGGTATGATGCAAAGTATGGCAAGCAATATCAGAAACAGGTTATTGAACGCAGTGAATATGCGGTATGATCTTGTTTTGTGATACATGGTTTCTCCCCCACTCTCAGGTTAATATAATCCTCTAGAAGATACGATAACCGGCCCACTTGTAAGCAAGTCGATAGGATATGAGAATCAGCACCATACTGATGACCGATTTGAACAGTCCAATCGCAGTACCAAAGCCCATCTCTCCATTAAGTATCGCTGTTCTATAGACAAAGGTGTCGATAATATCTCCCGTTTCATATACGAGGGGATTGTATAAGTTGAAGATCTGGTCGAAGCCTGCATTCAGAACATTCCCGAGCGCAAGTGTCCCGACAACAACCGTGATTGGAATAAGTGAAGGCACCGTAATATGCATCGTCTGCTTAAATCGGCTTGCACCGTCCATCTCTGCAGCTTCATAAAGTGCGGGATTAATCCCGGCTAGTGCCGCCAGGAAAATAATCGTATTATATCCGAACTCTTTCCATACGTCGGATATGATAACCGTCAATCGGAACCAGTTGTTGTCTCCAAGGAACAGGATCGGATCGATGCCGAAGGCTCCAAGCGCGCGATTGAACAGCCCTGCGGGAGCGAGCAGATCCACCAAGATGCCGCCAAGAATTACCCATGATAAGAAGTGAGGCAAGTACACCAATGTCTGAATTGAGCGCTGAAGCCCTACTTTTCGTACTTCGTTAAGCAGTATGGCAAATACAAACGGAACAAGCAGATTGAAGATCATCTTGGCTACCGCAATAATTACAGTGTTCCAAATGACCTGCATACTGTCTTCCCGCTCAAAAAGGTAGCGGAAATTATCCAGTCCAACCCATTCGGAGCCAGCAATTCCGAGCCACGGTTTATAATCCTGAAATGCCATAACAATTCCGGCCATGGGCAAATAACTGAACAGGAATAGAAATACCATTGCAGGCAGCAGCATGATATGGAATGGCCATGTCTTTTTGAGTGTTCTCATCCTAGTACCTCCTAATTTCAATCACAATGGATTCTTTCTCTAGAAATAAGGTATAGAAAAGCAGCATACATGATTGCATGCTGCTTTTTCGTTGCCATGCCTTATTTTACGCTGTCATACCATTCATTCACTTCTTGGGTGATTTGATCTCCACCACCGGATTTCCACGTTTCAACAAACGTATCAAATGAATCAACTGGCTTATTACCATAAATGATTTCGTTAAACGTTTGGTTTTCTATTTTGTTCAGATAATCGAGCTTCGATTTCATCGTTTCTGTCGGAGGGCCCGTGAACATATCCTTAAAGGAAATATCCTCCTGCGACATAAGGACCTTAGCTGCTTGCGGAGTTTCCAGTCCGTAGTTCGCTTGTACCTCACGCTCAAGTCTTGTCTCGGCTTCTTTGCCATCGGCCAAATTAAGCAGCGCCTTCATCTGTGCATCCGGTATTCTGGCTCCGTCTCTGACCAGGAGATAGCGAAGCACATTTACATATCCGCCTTCAATCTCATCGTACCTCACCTGGTTGCCGTCTGCGTCCAGCTGATAGTCATAGCCATCAAACAAGCCAAAATCATGCTCACTGCCAGCGGCAGGATCTGCAAAGTTGTCAAACAAATAATTCTGATAAGTAAAGAATGCCTCAGGATGCTCCATGTCTTTCTTAATCAGCGTTACTCCGTTAGAGAAATGAGTTCCATGACGCATTGCGGTTCCATCTTCACCAGTAGGGATCGGGTACGGCTTCCACACGGCCTCAGGATCGTTCTTGACGGTATCAACAAGCGGCCATCCACTCATCCAGTATGGACCTGGAATGATTCCGGCGGTTCCTGCAACTGCGGGCTCAGCGGTCTTGTTCTCATCCCACAGAGCAACCTCCTGAGGAATGTAGCCTTTGTCAAACCATTCACTCAGCTTCTGAAGTCCTTGCTTCATACCTGGATGAACAGAGCCGTATTCCAGCTTACCCTCCTCGCCAATGTTCCACTGCTGTGGAATCGTGCCATAGGCTCCGAAGATCCAGGATGGATCAGCCATCCATGTGTTCATTGAATTCTTGATTCCAATACTAAGCGGCGTTACTTTATCCGGAGACAGCCCGCTAGGATTGTTATTCTTGAAAGCTTCCATAACCGTTTCCAGCTCATCCATTGTGCTCGGTGCCTGCAGATTCAGCTTATCGAGCCAATCCTGTCTAATCCACAGGAGATAGTCATTGTTGTATGCATAATCGAGGACTGGGATCCCCATCTTCTTGCCGTCACGCGTATAGGCATTCCAAACGGTAGGATCAATATTCATTGCTTCCTTCCATGTATCTGAAGCATACTTATCGAACAACTCGCCAACCTCACCATAGATTCCAGATTCAATCAAGTCTTGAACCAGCTGCGTCTGGTCAGCGCCAATCGTTAATATATCCGGCATGTCTTGTCTTGAAGACATCGACAATCTTACTTTTGTGGCGAATGCCCCATTCGTATCAGTTACGGACCAGAGTGAATTAATATTGATGCCGAATTTTTCTTTTGCCCATTGGGTTGCTACGCTGTTCTCAATGGTTTCACCATTCTTGAACGTCACGGCCGGATCGATTCCCCACACGGTGGATATCGTTACTTCCGGATCATACTTTTCTTTGTATACGTTTTCAGTAGTGACCGGCGCTGTTGCGCTTTCGTTTGCGCTCTCCGCTCCCCGCCCGGAACAGCCCATGAGACCGACACTAGCTACCATGGTCACTGCAAGAACTGAAAGTGATGATCTTTTCCATCTAAACCCCATTTGAGTTCCCCCTTAAAGAACTTGATCCTTACACTTTTATTATGAGAGGTGTCGGTCTTTTTTCCTATGATACTAAATTAAGGTTTCTGCACCTTTTTCAACTTGTTGCTCTTGAAATTCATTCGGCGACACTTATTGCTCTCGAAATTCATTCGGTGACATTCCAAAATGCTTCTTAAACAGCTTGCTAAAGTACTGCGGATTCTGGTATCCCAGTTCTGATGTAATCTCGTAAATTTTCTTATTGGTATGTTTGAGCAGGTATAGTGCCTTCTCAAGCCGGATTCGGATGAGATATTCACTTAACCCCTCTCCCGTCTCTGCCTTAAATACTTTGGACAAATATACGGGATGCAGGAAGACCCGGTCTGCAATCATCTTCACTGTCAGTTCGTAACCATACTCTGATGCGACCATATCCTTGACCTGCTTGACAATGTGCCCCTTGGACGGGGGCTTATCCTGCTGATCCTCTTCCAGCTTGTCAAGAATCCGAAATGTATAATTTCGAAGCTCTGCCGGGTACTGAATCAGTCTCTCCACGTGATGGGGCTCCATGCCATGCACATCCAGCTCGCTGATCCGGATATCCGTCCGGTGTGTGATATACAAACAGGCGTTTATAATCGCCAGATAAATTTCATACATATGCTCTCTGGAAACCGGATGTCGATCCATGACATCAAATACTTCGGACAGTCTCTCCCGGACTGATCCCCATTGCCCGAGCTCAAGCAGCTGCTGAAGGACCGGTGGCTTGTACAGCAAATTGAACACTTCTTTTGTAGTACCGGAAAGAGCCCTATGCTGATCATCGGGAGAATACAGAACCGCTGCTCCTTCATCCGTGCTTGCCAGATACATCGAATTTAGCATTTGGTGATAGACCGAGCTGGCGTCATTCGGAAACTGAAAGCCAGAGCTTATAATAACGGATATATCTCCGTGTAAATACTGTCTGACATTCTCCTGAAAAGTCCGTAAGAGCGAGTGAAGCTGTCTCCTGTCTCTATCTTTCATTTCTGTGCCGGCAGCATTGTCCGTCTGGATCAGTACCGCCAGGCAGTGATGGGGTGTTCTTCCTTGCCATACTTTATAATTAGCGCCGAGTATCTCTTCTGAAATATTACCGATAGCATATTCAATGAGCACCCGGGATTTGGAATCCAAATCCATAAATCCTTGATTCAGCTGAACTAATATCATGATGGATTCAAAATCTGTCTGCAGAGGAATTTCATAATCCTGAAGCTGCTGCTTGACTCGCGACATGGTATGTGGTGTGCCAAGCAGCAGTCCCTGCAGCATATTCTCTCGAAGCAGGACATAATCGGATTTGCGTTGATACATGAGCTGATGGTATTTATCTGTTTCCTTTTCTCTTTCTTTGATGGCTTCAATCGTTTGGTTCACACTTTTGATAAATTCTTCATCGTCTACGGGCTTGAGTATGTAATCTTGAGCCTGTAATTGAATTGCTTTTTTGGCATATTGAAAGTCACTATATCCTGTTAGAAGAATGGATCGGATTTCTGGCCATTTTTCACCAGCCTTCTCGATCAGCTCAAGACCATCCATTCCAGGCATTCGAATGTCGGTCACCAATATATCTACAGGATGGCTTTGAAGCAGCTGAAGCGCTGCTGCAGCCGAATCTGTTCTGTACACATGCCTTATGCCTAACTTCTCCCATGGAATGGTAGCCTCCAGACTTTCCGTTACATAGCTTTCATCATCAACCAACAAGATGTCCATGATTATGATCGTTCCTTTCATTTCTACTCGTATTCTCCCATTGAATGCTAGCCCTGAACCCATCCATCGTCGATGTATCGATAGACAAATAACTGCTATCTCCGTACCTTAACTGCATTCTTTGATTCACATTCCACAAGCCGCAGCCTGAGTTCTCATCCATGGCCTTCGTAAGGCAGCTCCTCAATTCCTGAAGTCTGCTCTCGGTAATACCGAGTCCGTCGTCTTCAACTACAATCCGCATCATCCCGTTTGGATCCTGGCAAGCCTCTATTCGTATGAATCCGGCATCCTGGGATTGTTCAATTCCGTGAATGACGGCATTCTCAACAAGCGGCTGAATAACTAGTGGTGGAATTGACTGGTCCAGCATCTCCTCTGGAATCTCGATCACATAATCAAGGCGGTTCATACGCATTTTCTGAATTTTTAAGTAAGCCACTACAAATTCCAGCTCCTCGCGGAGGGAAACCAGCTCCTTCTCCTGCCGAGTGGTATACCGGTAGTAACGGGATAAATTATGTGACATGGCCACAACCGCGTCCATCTTACCGAGCTTTGCCATACTCGTGATGAAGGAGAAGCAGTTATAAAAAAAATGGGGGTTAATCTGAGACTGCAGCTGCTTCAGCCTGGCTTCTTTTACTTGAATTTGCTCAAGATATACATTCTCAAACAGTTCCTGGATCTGCTCTACCATGGAATTGAAGCGTTCCGACAGGAAGCTGAATTCATTCCTTCCCTTGGGTACCACTCTAACAGAATAGTCCCCCATCTTAAGCCGCTGAAAACCGCGAATCAGACTTTTGACAGGGATTTGGACTTGTACATACAGTAAGTAAGCAGCCAAGAAGCTCATGAGCAGTAAAGTCCCTACTGCCCCATAGAATAGCTGATTGGACTTCTCAATCGGCGCAAGCACATCCGTTAGAGGGATATAATCCACTAAGTACCATCCTGTAGCTTGGGATAGAACCGTGTGCACGCTATATATATGACCGTCCAGCTCTACCGTCCGATAATCGACATTATTCATTTCGGGAAATTTTAGCTGTGTAAGAAGTTTGTTGCTTTGTGCAATATCCTGCGTGCGATTATAGATAACACCGGTACCTGGTTTGTAATAGAAAGGGTCTCTTCTTCCATTACTCTTAAACCTGTCCAGCATATCCTGTATATTCGTACTGTCAAATTCGATCTTAACGATGCTGTTTGCATCCTTCGCAGGATCCTGAACCGAATAAGGAGAAACCGTATACCAAGAAAATAGATACTGCTCACTGTTGAGGCGCTGCACCTTCTCTACCTGCCACCCCGGCTTGATCTCTTCTCTCAGCTCGTCCGAGTCATACCGCTTTGCATTGCCTTCTGTAATCATCCTCTCCATTGAGGGAGAATAAAAGGTAAGACTGCTCCGCCAATTGGATGAGCTCTCCTGAATACTCAGCTTGTTCTGTACCCGCTTGACCTGATTAATGAGGTCCAGATTCAAATAATCGCTGTCCAAGTAAATATCTTTGAAGCTCTCGATATCGGGATCATGAATCAGCAGATTCGTCCAGGAAGATAACTCGTCAATACTCGTATTAACCTGGCTTTGGAAAAAAGCAAGCTGATTACTGCTGGATTTGTTCAGCTCACTAACCACGGTATCGGTTGCCATTTTGTTGGAATAGCTGTACAAAAACACAACGGGAATGAGCATGATAATAATTAGCAGCACAATTTTCGTAAACAAAGAATATCTGATCATAGTAGAATATACACCTCGTAGAATGATGTCGATGTGACTATTGTAAGCGTTTTATATAAAAAATTAAATCAAAATTAACTTGACTCTGCTTTATCGTGATTTGTGTTAAAACGGCCACGAACAGACATATCCCGCTGGATCCCGCTGTACGATATATAGAAATATTTATTGGGAGGCGGATCGAGATGCGAATTGCTATATTTACGGACACATTTTTACCAGAGGTCAACGGGGTCGCGAATACACTTGGCAAATGGGTGGAATATTTACGTGCACGCTCGATCCCTGTTCTTGTGTTCGCTCCACAGCATGGAAGCCTCCTGAATACAGAAGGCGGACATGTCGAGCGATTCTTCAGTCTTCCTCTGATCTTCTATCCAGAATGCAAGCTGGCGCTTCCGGGCCGTATGAGAACAGAGCGGATCCTCCACAATTTTCAGCCTACGCTGATTCATGTCGCCACTCCTGCCGCTTTAGGTCTGCTCGGAGCAGGATATGCTGCTAAGCACGGTGTACCACTTGTGGCATCCTACCATACCCACTTTGATCAATATTTGAAGCATTACAAATTAGCATGGATGGAACAAGCATTGTGGAAATACATGCAGTGGTTCCATCGAAACTGTGAACGAATCTATGCGCCTTCGGAGTCAACGAAGCTCAAACTAGAGGAAAAAGGAATGAAGCAAGTAGAAATTTGGAGCAGAGGAATTGATGCACAGCAGTTTCGTCCAGTGGTGTCCGCTGAGGAAAGAGCAAGTCTTCTTCGTAACCGAGGATTGGATCCAGAGCTGACTTATATGCTGTACGTCGGCAGACTGGCTCCAGAGAAAAATATCGAACATCTGATCAACAGCTATGCTTCTCTGCCCTCCCGCATCCTGGATAAGTCCCGGCTCCTAATTGCAGGAGATGGTCCCCTATATGGTCTCTCTCCCTCAATATCCCACAGCCTTACAGAGGAGCATATCAAGTGGCTGGGATATTTACGAGGAAATGAGCTTCGGGACATCTATGCTCTATCTGATTTGTTCGTATTTCCTTCGTCTACGGAAACGTTCGGCAATGTCATTCTTGAAGCGATGGCCAGCGGTCTCCCGGTTATCGCAGCCAGTGCAGGCGGCGTACTTGACATCATTGAGCATGAAAAGACGGGCATATTGTGCCCGCCCGAAGATCATTCTTCAATTGTGAACTCCATTATCCGCCTCTATGATCATCCTGAATTGAGTAAGAGCTTGGCTGAAGCAGGAAGAAAGTACAGCTTGGAGCGTTCCTGGGTTCCGATATTTGATCATCTGCTCAGCAGCTACGATGAGGTCATTGTTGAATTTAATTCAAAGGAGGATATGAGCAGACCTCCACAGAAAAAGGTTAAATGAGTCGAAAGATATACAAATTCTCCGGAATACCCGAATGTGATTGTCGAACCATTCCGCTGAATATGAACAGCGAATCGCCTCTATTCTGCACTATTCTCCATACTGTCATTATGGGTCATATCCTGTCAGTTAACCATCACAAATATTACGTAAACACTTGTTCTATTCGCTGGGTCGCCCATTCCAGTTCTTGATCCGTAATGATCAGTGGTGGAGCAAATCGTATGACCGTATCGTGGGTTTCCTTGCATAGCAGCCCTTGTTTCATTAACCGCTCACAATAAGGCCGCGCCGGCGTTCTTGTTTCGATTCCAATGAACAACCCTCTTCCCCTTACCTCTTTAATATCTTGGGAGGTTATTTGCATCAGTCTTTGAAGCATTCTGTTTCCAAGTACAAGAGAACGGTCTGCAAGCTTCTCTTCTTCTGTTACCTTAAGTGCTGCAATGGCAACCCGGCTGGCAAGCGGATTCCCTCCGAAGGTTGAACCATGCGACCCAGGTTCAAATAAGCCAAGAATCGGTTCATCCGCCGCCACTGCCGAGACAGGCAGCACACCTCCGCCAAGCGCCTTCCCCATAATGTAGATGTCCGGGACTACCTTCTCCCAGTCACAGGCGAATCTTCGTCCTGTTCTTCCGAATCCAGTCTGTATTTCATCTGCCAAGAGAAGGACATTGTGTTCGCTGCACAGCCTGCGAACCTCTGTCAAATATCCTTCTGGAGGAATATTGATTCCTGCTTCCCCTTGAATCGGTTCGACCAAGAATGCAGCCGTATTCTGGTTTATCGCAGACTCTAATGCAGCAATGTCACCATAAGGTATGAGGCGGAATCCCGGAGTAAACGGACCAAACCCCTTCTGGTAATAAGGATCCGAGGAAAAGGAAGTAATCGTTGTTGTTCTTCCGTGAAAATTCCCTTCACAGACGATAATTTCAGCCTGATCATAAGGAATTCCCTTTGCTTCATACCCCCAGCGTCTTGCCGCTTTAATGGCGGTTTCGACCGCTTCCGCTCCCGTATTCATCGGCAAGATCATCTGCTTGCCGGTGAGTCCGCTTAATAACTCCATCAGCTCTGCCAAGGGTGCATTATAGAATGCCCGAGATGTCAGAGTGACTTCATCGGCTTGCTGTTTCAGAGCATCTATAATGCGAGGATGACGGTGGCCCTGGTTCAGCGCCGAATATCCGCTCAGCATATCCATATAGCGATGCCCATCCGGATCTGTAACCCACACACCCTCTGCTTGTTGAATTACTATAGGCAAAGGATGGTAGTTGTTGGCTCCAAAACGTTCGGTCTTATTCATAATTTCTTTTGAAAAAAAATTCATTAGACGAACCCCTCGTTTCCATGTGTGTACTCATTTGTTTGTACGCTACATTCTATGCCGTTCAGTAGTGAAATTACGATTCGTTTATTAGAAAAAGTAGGAGAACACCCACATTGGCAGCAGCATACGATACAGCACAAGCATACTCGCTATAGCACGAGAGGGTGAAACATTGTGGACATTCATCTATTGCCGCTCCATTACGTATATTTGTCGTTCATTATCTTTATTATGATCCTATTGATACGCAGACGGGATACAAGTGTCATCTGCATTTTGGGTATTATTGCCTTAGGTTTCCTAGCCTCGGACAGCATCGTAACCTCCGTCTCCGGGATCTTCGGAAGCTTCATCTATGCAGCGAAAGAACTGATTAGCACAATATTCATTATTTCAATTGTTGTTGCCATGAGCCGTGTACTCATCCGGACTGGGATCAATGAAATTATGGTGGCCCCTTTAACAAAACTGCTGAGGACGCCAGCTCTCGCATTTTGGGGGATCGGGATTATTATGATGATCGTTTCCTTCTTCTTCTGGCCTTCTCCCGGAGTCGCTCTGATCGGTGCAGTCATGCTCCCCGTAGCTGGAAGAGTCGGCCTTCCAGCGGTGGGCACAGCCATGGCCATGAATTTATTTGGACACGGTATTGCCTTATCAGGTGATTATGTAATCCAAGGCGCACCCAAATTAACAGCAGACGCAGCGGGTATCCCGGTCTCTGAAGTAGTAACCGCGAGTATACCGCTGGTCATTACGACAGGGCTCGTCGCCACCCTCACTGCCTACATCTTGCTCCGCAGAGATATGCGCCGCGGTGTAATTGCGAAGAATTCAACGACCCCTCAAGAGGAATCCCCTTCTGACCTGTCCCCATCTAATGACATCCATATTCCGCTTCGAACCAAACGGATTATCGCTTATGCCATTCCATTGCTCTTTGTACTTGATCTGGCAGCCATGTACCTGCTGAATCTGCAAGGTGGGGATGCAACAGCCCTCATTGGTGGTACGGCCATTGTAATACTGATCCTGGTTACCATGATCGCCCACCGAAATAAAGGTCTGGAGGAGACAACGGATTATCTGATCAAAGGCTTTCAGTTCGGCTTTAAGGTGTTTGGTCCTGTCATTCCCATTGCTGCATTCTTTTATCTGGGAGACGCGGCTCTCACGGCGATATTCACTAACCCTCTGCCTGAAGGTTCGCATGGCATCGTGAATGACCTTGGCCTGGCACTCGCACATGTGGTCCCATTGAATGAAACTGTCGGGGCGATCAGCATGACTATCGTTGGAGCTATTACGGGGATGGATGGATCTGGATTCTCCGGAATATCACTTGTAGGTTCGATTGCTCAGATGTTCTCTGCGTCCATCGGTTCAACCCCTATGCTTACTGCACTTGGCCAAATTGCAGCCATATGGATTGGCGGAGGTACTCTGATTCCATGGGCACTTATTCCCGCTGCTGCGATCTGCAACGTCAGTCCCTTTGAGCTTGCAAGACGCAATTTGATTCCTGTCATTAGCGGACTCACGGTTACAACCATTGTTGCGATTCTGCTCATGTAGTAATTTAAGTGCAGTTATCCTTATATAACAAAAAAAAGAGTCATTGCTGTGCAATGAAGTACTTCCTGTCTAATTGACAGTGAGTACTTCAACTGCGCACGTAACGGCTCTTCTTTCTATTAATTGATTTAATCGCTGAGTCGCTGTCTTAATCTGACGGACTCGAGAAGCTTGTTCCATGCCTCATCGGATCCGCGCCAGTCCTTACCCTTTGAGATGGAATACCTGATGCATCCCGAAGCTTCAACCCATCTGGTCACAGGTGCATCCTCATCGGCAAGCGTATCAATAACGATCAGATCAAAGGAGTGCTTGACCTGTTTTTTTAAACTATAGTACAGCCGATCACAATCGTCATGTCCACCATTGACACGAACAAACAGTATCTTCTCCCCTGTCTCCCAAGCATGCAGCATTCGATCCATCCTACGGCATAACTTAGACTTGAATTCAGGATATGCCAGCGCCCAATCTGCAGCTCTCTCCGTAATCGGGAAATCATGATAGGATAAAATTCCATACCTTGTGTCTCGCACACAGTAGCAAGTCCTAAAAGCACTTATCCTCTCCAGATTATCTCTGTCCATAAGTCCTGCAAATCTGGCCTCTATTAATCTGATGAGCTGATCTATGTTCTTGGATACAAACCAGTCGAGTGGACCCGCTTCCGGACGAAGAGATATTCTTCTCAGCTGATATGCTGTCTGGCAGTTGGATCCAAGACTAAACACGGCATCATATACCTGGATTTCAGCGTTATTAGACGGTCCGTCTATGCTCAAGAGCCGCATTCCTCCTCATATGTCTCTAATATCATCAGTTAGAAAGACATATAGTAGCTTATGCATAAAGACTCTATCAGGTCTGGACAATCCGGTGATGCATTCACGTATCTGCAGGCTCCAGTATTACGGCTGAATGATATGTTTAACTCTGCCTACGTCTCCACTTTGTAGCCTGACCTTGATGCCATGTGGATGATTTGGTGAATTCGTTAAAATATCCTTCACAATCCCCCTGGTCAGCTTGCCTGTTCTCTGATCCTGTTTTAACACAATATCGACTTCAAGACCGGGCTTGATGTCGGCACGATGATTACCATTCATTCAAAAACACCTCCCCTTTCCTCTCCCTTAAGTAATCATTGACAGCTTTAAGGAAGTTCCATCTCTTCTCTTTGCTTGGCCTCTAGCAGCTCGGTGACCGTAACACATCTGAATCCCTGCTTCGCAAGCTCAGGCAAAATATGCTCTAATGCCTCAATCGTCTGACTCTTCCCGTGTACATTATCATGAAAGAGCACAATGTCTCCATTTTGAGCATTTCGCAGCACCTTGTTAATAATACGCTGTTTTCCCGGTCGGTTCCAATCTTCCGTATCCTGATGCCAAGACCATAGAACGATCGAGTAGCCTCTCTCCTGAGCGCTTCTTACCACAACATCATTATATACTCCTCCCGGAGGCCGAAAAAGCGTAGGTCTTACGCCGCCTGCATCCGCAATTGCTTGATCCGCGTCTGCAAGTTCCTTAAGATACGTATCCTTATCCTTAATTTGGTCTCCAAATGTGTGATAAAAAGTGTGATTTCCTACTTCATGTCCTTCGGCTATCTCTCTGGCAATCAGCTCTGGTCTTTCTTTCGCCCATTTTCCCAGCACAAAGAAAGTGGCCTTTGCTTCATGTTTCTTTAGAATATCAAGTATTTGAGCAGTTTCATTCCGATCCGGACCATCATCGAAGGTTAAGGCAATCAGTTTCTCCTTGATTGGGGCCTCCCAGACAATTTCTCCTCTTGCTTCATAATAAGCACGGTCTTTGACAACAGGAGCTAAGCTATGATCCATCATGGGATGAACCAGCTGCATGAAGGTCGCTGCTGCGATGGCTATTTTTAATCTGATAAGATTCATCCTATTCCTCTTCCTCGTTTTCGTAATCGAAGTTTTGTCTTAGTATCTCTTCTGCTCAAGAAATATATAACCAGGTATCAGCGCTAAAGGAGACATTGGGGATGAATCCATATTGAGTTTACTCTTCACGAAGCAGCTGTGCTTTGATTCGGCTGGACTTTCGAATCCGCAAGAGCAAAGGCTGCTGGTAACGGGATACTCGGTATCAGCATATGTATGCCGTATCCGGCAATCATCCTTCCCTTCTCTTCTCTTCTCTTCTCTTCTCTCAAAAGCCTATTGTTCTTATTATGGGGATTGGGCATTCACGTCATTTCTTTTTTAGAGTAAAATACAGTTCGTAATCACTCACAGATAAGGATGAAGCTAAAAATGGCGTTTGGCATATCACGGCAGGAGCTGGAGAATTGGAAGCATGAGGTGAAATCCGGGAAGCTGGCCTATTTAACTCACTATTGGATTGACCCGCGCTTTCCAGGAATCACTACGGTCACTAAGGTGGGCTGTGCAGATCTGGAACGATTACGGAGCTGGTGTATCGAAAACGGACTCAATCCAAAATACATTCATCATCGCAATCCTTTTCCACATTTCGATCTCTTAGGTCCAAAGCAGAAGGAAATTCTCCAAAAAGAACAGCTCGATGAGCATATCGAAAGATTCCGGCTATAGATACCGGTAATGGCAAAGAACTCTTGAGGCTTATGACGCCCCAAGAGTTCAGCCACATCATTATTTCAAGACATCCATCATCCTGATCTCAATTTTCTTGACAATATCCAGGAATTGATTCCGCTCCTCTTGTGTTAACAAGCCAAGCAGCTCCTCATTGAAATGTCTCCGGTTGGCACGCAGCGTATTCGCTGTTGATGCTCCCTCTTCCGTTAAAGACAACCACACAATCCTTCTGTCCTCAGCACTTCGTTCTCGCACAATGTATCCGTCAGTTTCCAATTGATTAAGCACGATGGTCGTCGCTCCCGATGAAAGCTGAAGTCTCTTGGCAATATCGACAGCCATCAACCGCTCACGAGACAGCATATAAATGATTTGTATTTTCGTAGCGTTAAGCTTGTGATTTAGGTCTTTTTGATGCTGGGCATACACTTTATTCTTATAACGTACAAACGTCGTCAGAAAATGATCAAATGCTTCCAATTCTTGTGCTTGGAGTTCTTGCTCAAGTGACATGATGACTACTCACTTCCTTTTCCCCTTTAGTTCTATGCTTATCATATCCTATCTGAGCAGAAATAGAAATTAATCCCCAATCAGTATAGAGTTGAATTTTCAGATACTTGAAGCACCTCATAACCTTACAGTTATAGTGGTATTCCGTATCTGAACTTACTCTCATCCCACCCCAACAGGGGGCTGCCGCATCGTGGTGGGTTTTCCCGTTCGGAAAATGATTTCGTACTACTACCGGTGTTCAGCAGTTTAAGCGAAACCTGGACCAAGCATAACGTTGTGCTTATCGGGGATGCTGCGCACACGATGACTCCAACCGGTGCATTCGGAGTCAATGCAGCACTTGAAGATGCCTATCAATTGTCTTTGCTGCTACAAGAGCTAGCTTCTTCGCAATACTCCACAAGAGAGAAATTAAAGGACTTGCAGGCGAGGCGTGTGAGTAAAGTCATTAGGCAGCTACAACAACAGCTCCAGATGGAAACTGAATTTCCAGGTAGAATTAAGTCGTTCATGTGAATCCATTTGTGAGTTATGAAATGCATCTTTACAATAAAAAAGAAAGCTTGCATGTCCTCAATCAGATTGAGTATCCATGCAAGCTGTACATCTGCTTATGATTTGCTGTCCACTATAATAAGCTCTTCCTCTGGAACAAAGCCAAAGGCTTCGTTAACAGACTGTTTAACCTGTTCAACCAAGTAGACGATATCCTTCGCCTTAGCCTTACCTTGGTTCACGATCATGTTTCCATGCCAAGCGGATATGGATGCACCACCGTACACGGTCCCTCTCATGTTCAATCGATCCACAACCTTGCCCATTGGCTCACCAAAATCATAGTTGTTCTTGAACACCGAACCGCAGGAAGGATAGTCAAAGTGGAATTTACTTCCCCGGTCCTTTACGACATTATCAAATGATACTGGCACTTCTCCGTTATTCTCCTCAGCCCAAGTCTTCGCAAGCGTTGTGTAATACTTGAAGAAATTCGGCAGCTGTGAAGGATTTTTATATTCAACGATCTTCTCAAGTCTGGATATCTCTTTCATACCTTTGGCCAGGGCCTCATAGTCAGGATGTTTTAAATAACCGCCGACGATGATCCAGTCATTTTTCATAAAGATCGAATTCTTATAGCTGTAATCACAGGTATCCACATGGATTGATTGAACCTTGAACTCTGGATCGTTCAGATCAATATATAATGCCGTGTCCAGAATATCGCAAATTTGCCGGTTATAATATTTGGCATTCATATAAATTCCCGCGCCCAGCGTACCAGGCAGCAAGAAACAGAAATCATAATCTGAAGTGCCTGACGATAGACCGATCAGGGCAAGGTGCGACATCGGTATGCCTGCAGAGACAAACCAGCCTTTATCGTCAATCTTCATTTCTCTCAGCTCTTTCAGGCTGATAAATAACATTTGATCCTTCGGTTCATCCGGGAATAAAATGTTTGAGCCCATTCCGAACAAGAAGGGAGTCAGCTTCTCTTGTCTTGCATATTCCAGAACGGTCTTTAACTCCTCAATGGTTTCAGGGGCGGCCAAGTACTTTGCCTTCCCACCAATCTCATAAGTTGAATAAGATGATAAATTCACATGGTGTTGAATTAATGATTCCTGTTTGTGTGTATTCACGTGTTTCCCTCCTACTTGCTGCACGAACAAATCCTTCATGATGCCTAATCATTATATACAATTATATAGTATGAAGTCATTATGTATACGCGCCTGCCCGAAGTCAAATTTAATTCAGATCACGACTTGATCTTCAGAAAATTTAGAGCTGCGATGTTTGATATTTTGATGTGAGGTTATATAAAAACTATGACAAGCGATCAATTTCATAATACCTTAAGCTGCTTTAATCAAGAGTATATATAGTTTCGAATCCGCCTTTTTAATAGGATATGAAATGGATCTCAAGCATGTCATAAAAAAATAAAATTTAGGAGTGATTACAATGGCAAACAATAACAACAACCGAAACAAAATGAGTCGCGAAGAAGCAGGTCGTATGGGTGGAGAAGCAACGGCAAAAAATCATGATAAGGAATTTTATCAGGAAATCGGTGAAAAAGGCGGAGAGGCTACTTCTAAAAACCATGACAAAGACTTTTATCAAGAAATCGGCAAAAAAGGTGGGGAATCACGTTAATTGGAGCGTTTAAGCATCGGATTTGTAAAACATTCGTTTAACTTATTCATATAGCGAAAGCCGGCTTCTGTACAAAAGTCGGCTTTCGCATTGTTTGGATTTTTTGACTAAGCACTCTCATAATGAACAACCTGACGATATGCGGCCAGAGATTGATCCAATATGATGTTGATAAAGACTGGTTCAATATCGTCAATCCACTTCATCCCGTTCTCCCATGCATTCTCCTCGATTCGGAGAGCAATCTGTCTGCCTCTCTCATCGTCAGCATCATCTAATTCATCGCTCAGTGAAGCCAAATAAACATCTGCCGCATGACCTAGTTCGTGAGCTAGAACAACCTTAAAATAATCATATACGCGTTCATTCGAACCAAACAACTGCTGGCATTGCTGTTTAATAACTTCGGTGTACATCGTAATGCAATGAGAATTCAAGGTATATTTTCCACCGATCAGGCGTCCACCGGGAAAGTAAGGCTCTATAGTAACGGCAGCGCTGCTGCCTGAACGAAACAATAGTTCAGAAACAATCTGATTTATAACTAATTTTTCCAAGTTAAGCATAACTCCTTTTACACATTTTCATTCAATGGGAAATATCATTTCATAACATTATAAGATTACATAATGAAAATATGCAATGAAAATCCCACTGCCTTTCACATCGATATCACAAATAAGCATTGCCTCTTTAGCGAATCCACAGCATGAATTCTGGCGCTGCCTTCATCTCAGTTATGAATATCCTCTCTTTCGTCCATACTATGAAAAATGCAAATCAGCTAAACATAAAACGGGGGAGGCTAGCTTCGTTTAAATGAATAGAAAACAAACTGCAATTCCATCAGAACAAGCAACACATTCACTGCCAGTTCCTGTTCACTTTAATCAAAATTGGCTTTCAGAACTCAACACACGCCTTAACAAAGGAGGACCCTGGGGAGATTATCGCCTGTTCGAGCTTGCTGTAAAAGCCGAAGAAGCATCTCTGGTTCCCAGTTTCGATGATATACAATGCTTAAAGCATCTGCATGATCTGACACCTCTTCCCCACCAAATCGATACAGCGCGCAGAGTGCTCTTTGAAATGTCAGGAAGAGCGATATTGGCGGACGAAGTAGGACTCGGAAAGACCATTGAAGCAGGTCTGATCTTAAAAGAATATATGATTCGGGGACTTGTCTCCAAAGTTCTTATTTTAGTTCCGGCATCACTCGTACTGCAATGGGTAAGGGAATTGAATTCCAAATTCGGAATACCAGCGGTTGCCCAAAAGAAAGCTTATTCGTGGCATAACGACGTTGTGGTTGCGTCTATTGACACGGCCAAGCGAGATCCTCATCAGGAAATCTTGCTAAGCAATGACTACGACATGATCATTATTGACGAAGCTCATAAGCTAAAAAACAAAAAAACGTCCAACTATCAGTTCATGCTGAAATTGCGTAAGAAATACTGCCTGCTCTTAACCGCAACACCGGTCCAAAATGACCTCAGCGAGCTGTTTAATCTAATTACACTGCTTAAGCCTGGGCAGCTTGGAAGACAAGGCGACTTTGCAGCTAACTTTGTAGTGGATAAGCGGCTTGCCAAGAACGAGGATCAATTGAAGGATGAGCTCGCCAAGGTTATGATTCGGAACCGGCGGGGTGAAGGCCCTGTTCAATTTACGAAGCGCAAGGTAACGAATATTAATCTGACACTTTCACCCGAGGAACAGGCTCTATATGACGGTGTAACGTCCTTCGTCAAAGACCAGTTCCATTCCGCCGGCGGAAATCTGAGCAGTATGTTCTCTATGGTCACCCTCCAAAGAGAGGTGTGCAGCAGCCGGGATGCCGTATTCGTTACCCTTGTCAATTTATCTAAGAAACTGCCGCTGGACTCTCCCTGGAGAGATCGCATATGGGATTTGGTTGCCAATATTAAAGCAATCAAGTCTAACACAAAAGCGGAAAAAACAATGGAGCTCATTAGAGAAATGAATGAGAAGGTCATTGTATTTACCGAGTACCGGGCTACACAGGAATATTTGCTCAATTATTTCCGCGAGCGCGATTTGACAGCCGTACCTTATCGAGGCGGAATGAATCGAGGCAAAAAAGACTGGATGATGGATCTATTCCGCGGACGGGTTCAGGTTATGATTGCGACAGAAGCTGGCGGAGAAGGCATTAATCTTCAATTCTGTCACAATATGATCAATTTTGATTTGCCATGGAACCCCATGCGTGTAGAGCAGCGAATCGGCCGCGTACACCGATTAGGACAGCAAAATGATGTCAAAATTTATAATCTTGCAACCAGAGGAACGATTGAGGAGCATATCCTAAATCTGCTTCATGAAAAAATCAACATGTTTGAAATGGTCATTGGCGGACTGGATGTCATTCTCGAACGTTATGAAAAGCAGGAATCTTTTGAGAAGAGTCTGACCAAGATCATGCTGGAATCCAGCAGTGATGAAGAGATTAATCGTAAAATGCAGTCCCTGTCGCAAAACTTAAACACGATCAAACAGGAAGTTAAGCATCTGGAGGAAGCGTCCCCCGTCAAGAAAGCCGTGGGAAAAGGGGGATTATTGAAGTGACCATGTCGAAAGAGGAAGTTCACTCCTACGTTATAACTTATCTGGAAGCGATGGAATGCCAAATCTTAGAAAAGTCTCCTGCTCATGTTACCGTGAAACTGTCCATTGAAGCAGATAAAGCGCTGACTAACCGTCCGTATTATTGGGGCTTTGTTGACAGAACCGGTGCCCCTGCAGAAACGATGTCCTTTACGTTTATATTTGATGCAGAAGCTCATCTTCAGGCAGAAGAATCAGCGAAGAAGAAGGCTGAAGCCGAGACTGCAAAAGCATCTGAGAATGCAGCTAATGAAGGTAAAGACAGCATCTTGGGTCGCTACTTTGGTCATACGCCTTCTCTTCCCCAGATTGGTCCAGGGAGAGTGCTGCGCGAGAATATCGTCTATGGAAGCTCGAGGCTAAAACAGATATTTTCTGCTTCGCGTGAAGGCGGTGCTTACGTTAACCTGTTTGAACAATCTTCCAAGCGCCAAATCAGTGCTTCCACTCCCAAATCCTATGAGCCCTGGCTTGGAGTGTGCTTCAAGATTGAATTTTCCTGTGACATGCGTAAGGAAGAGCTTCATTTTCTTGGTGTATCCCTGCTAACTGGAAGGATTGTCGAGAATTTTGGACAAGTGCTGAATAAGAAGGAGCTCAGTCCTCGCCTTCCTGAGAATATGCATGCGCAGGCCGCCAAAATCCCACTGACAACAGCAGGAGAAATGCTGGAACAACACATCTATGCAAGATTAAAACTTGTCGATTACAGCTGGGCAGATGCAGCGAAGCAAAGACTTGAGGAAGAACTGGCTGTCGTTGATATTTATTATGAGGATCTGCTGAAAGAGGAACAGGAAGAAGAAAAGAAACAGGCTGTACAGGATCAGTATAATACCAGGCGCAGTGAGATGATATGGCAATATGAACCCAAGATCAATGTAAATACGATCAGCTGCGGTATTTTTCATCTAAAGTAGGTGTCTTGTCGAGCCAATAGGTTATTTTCGTCAAAAATAGTGCTTGTCCGCCCAAATTCATAACACCATACAGCATCCTTTTCATTTCCTTATTATTACAATTGGGTTATGAACAACGGGTGCAGTATTTATTCATCTAACAGTTCCCCGAAGAAATGAGGGTATTGAAACGTTTATGAAACGACTATTACAACGTATAGCTCTGGTGATGTCCAGCTTAGTCATCTCATGCTCTCTGACAAATGTTCCTTCCGTCTATGCTTCAGCCCAATTCACAGCTCATCAGAGTCTAACACCGGCTGCAGTCGAACAACTGGCACACGATACACTGTCCAAGCTCTCGTTGGAACAAGAGTTCAGCCAATTTACCAATGCAAAACTGCTGATTATGCCCTTGGGTCCAGGAACGCACAGCTATATTGTTCATATTCTTCAAGCGGCTGAGCCGGTTGGTTATCTCATGATTACAGCAACAGAATCCAGTGGTTATGCCGTTACGGAATATGGTACAGGCAGCAATCCATTGTTCAGCTCTCTCCTGTATCCGGAAGATATGGCATTTTCAATTGACATGTACGATCCCAAGTTCATGAAATACAAGGGATTGCTGGCTTACTGGGAATTAACAGACCGTGATGGTAATTCAATCCATATTGATGCTTCTAATGGAGATCAGTTACCTGACTTTATTTCATATCAATCCTCCCCGATTACTCACAGCGAGAGCCTTGCTGGCATTCAGATCGAAGAACAGCCTGGCCGCCTGAAGCTTGCCTCAATTCCTTTTAACCCATCATCCAACTTGCAGTGGCTGCTCTCAGATGCGCTGAAGGTACGAAATAGTGCCGGGCTCATGAATCAGATCGATCAACATAAGCGGCTTATATTTACTGCACGGAAGGATAATGTGTGGTATAGTGGACCGCTGGCGATTATCGGGTATCACTCCTGGAAGAGCAAGCAATCTGAACATGCTGTAACCTTTGCTCGGACGGGAACTTCCTCTGCACAGATTCGTTATATTCCGATGGATAAGCTCCTTGGAAGTGGTTCATTTTATGTACCCTCATCTAACGAAATCAAAAACAGCGCCGAATAGAGGCGCTGTTTCTTTTATAATTTGGAGTCCATGTCCGTCTTTTTCCGCTTAATTGGTTTTTTGATGTCCTTCACCCACATAGAAACGCCCATAGGCATCATTCCAAACCATTTCATGTGCCACGGTTCTTTCACTTTGTTCCGTTTATATTTCCGCTCTTCCTTTGGCGTTCCTATATATCCGATAACCTGTTCTGTAATGTATCTCACCAGCTCATCTCCCTTGGCCATCGACCTGTTCTCCCTTCCCCATGATTGTGTATTTGAAGCTTCTCTTATTAGTTTGTACAGGAGCAACGCGAAATAAACCTTCCTGTTTAATGAATCACTATTATTGTGAAATTCAGACATACCTGAATGAAACCATTAAATCTGCGCAGTCTATAGGAAGAGTCTTTTCATATGCCAGAAAGGAGAGAAGCCGCGTGCTTAATTATAAAAAATCGTCCATTGTCCTTGCCATCTTATGTATATTGCTGCTTCAGGAGACACCCTCTACGGCTGCAGAACCTAAACATAACAAGGAGCCTGAAATATCCAATTATTTATTTCGCCACCCTGTCATTATTATCGATGCCGGTCACGGCGGCATTGACGGAGGAACCTCTGCAGATGATTTGCTGGAGAAGGATATCAACCTTGCCATTTCGCAAAAAATATTTATGATCCTTAAAAGTAAAGGCTATCCTGTCGTTCTTAATCGAGACGATGATTACGCGCTGAGTGACGATAATCATTGGCTGCGGAGTCACTCCCGCCATATGAGAGATCTGGCACAGCGCAAGGGCCTTAGTGATCATGTGCCCTCCGATCCGGTTGTCAGCATCCATGTCAACTGGAGCAAGAAGTCACGCACACATGGACCCATTGTGCTGCATCAACAAGAAGCAAGAAGCTATATGCTTGCGGATTCCATCCAGCAATCGCTCAATGAAATGTATGATACCAATCGACAAGTAGAATGGGGTAAGCCCTTTTATCTGCTTAATCATGTTAATAAGCCGTCTGTTATTGTAGAGGCCGGATTCATCAGCAATCCTGAAGACCGTGCTCTCCTTAGCAGTATCGCGGGACAAAAGAAAATTGCTCAAGCCATTAGCTCAGGCATTATTTATTATTTGTCGGTAATGTAGAATCCGGAGTCCAATTCCAGACCTGCTTCACCATCTCACTAATACTGATTGTTTCAATCTTGCCTGACCAGCGAGATATGGAGTCTCGGATCACACCTGCAGTCATATGTCCCTGCGTTCCTACGTGACCGATCATGACACAGGTGTCCTGAGTCTCCAGCTTTTTTTCTGCGAGCTTCATCTGTCCCGTAATATGAGAAATCGAGTGATGATCATCCAGGAAGATATGATTAACTACTGGCGGCAGCCCCTTCTGTTCAGCCAGCTCTGCCACGACAGATTTATAATCTGTTTTGCTGTCAACAAAGAATAGACCTCTTTCTTTACATACATCAAGCACGATGGACATAATACGCCGATCTGTCGTAATTTTAGAACCCATATGATTGTTCATACCGATGGCATAGGGAACATTATCAATAGCAGCCTCTACTCTTTTCCGTACCTCTCCATCGGACAGATCCGAAGTAATTGCTCCTGGCCCCAACCAGTCCCTTCTTCCTTTGTGCGGCTCCATCGGCATGTGTATAAGCACATCGATCCCCTTTTGGTGCGCAAGTTCAGCATCTTTTTTGGTTGTAGGCAGAAACGGCATTATCGCAACATTTACCTTTGTCGGTAAACTCATGATTTCTTCTGTCCCCTTCATCCCATTTCCCAAATCATCAATGATAATCGCGACCTTCTTCAGAGGCTCAGCATGTACCGTAGATCCGGCCGCATTCATCCATCCCATACTCACAGCCAGCATCATAACGAACATTCGCAAACTCCCCCATCTAAAGGAAGAGAGCACTTTCTTTTTCAGTTTTCTTCTTCTTTGCTTTCGTATCGTCATCGCTTTAACAGTCCTCCTCGTGAATTCTTGAAGATATATACATTATTTGAATAAACGGGACGAATTATGTAAGGTTCTAATAAAAATACAATCAATAAGTTGATAAAGTGAAGCTCCTTAGCATAGAATAAGAACATGAGTTCGCTCTTACAACAAGGAGGGATCCCGATGACAGCGAAAATGCTAACGGAAGAACATACACTAATTAAGAGCTATCTTCAGCTCTTGATGGTCATCAAAATTTTTAATCGCGATCTTCAAGTCATGAGTAATCATGCCGAGCTGAAGACCCCTGAGCTGTATATGGAGATTATTCGAGCGGGAATTGCGCGTGTAGCTGTTCTGCTTGATGAGGTACAGGAAGAATTCAGACGTATGGATATACACCTGAACAGTGTAAATCTATATGACGGTGAGATTCAGGCAATGGCTTCTATACGAGGACATCTCGTTCATATTCACATCCCTGGGACAAAATATAAAGATGAGCTGTACAAACGGATGCAAATTTATTTAGGAGGCACTTCCTTGACTTTATAATAAACACCACCGCAATCGATGCCTGCATCTCAAGTTAGATCTGAGAGCAGCATAGATTCGGTGGTGTTTGTAACCGATTCACTAAATAACAGCGGTTAGTTGTTCAATGCAGCTTGGACACGCATGACGCCTTGAGATAAAGCATGTCCCCCGCCAATGGCAGCAGCAACAGCCACCGTCTCCATAATTTCTTGCTTGCTGGCCCCTTTGGAGAGCGCTTCTTGCACATGATATAAGGTGCATACTTCATTATTAGCGAATAATCCGATTCCAAGAGCAACGAGCTGCTTCGTCTTCAGATCGAGCTCGCCTTCCTTAAAGCATTCCCCTGTAAAATCATGATAGGACTTAAGGACATCAGGCAGCGTCTCTGACAAGTGCCCAATCTGATCCTTATAAGCATGAACCTTATTATTGATTAATGTCACATCAGCACATCCTTCGTCGAAAGAATTATATAGACGTATCATTGGTACTTTCTCCACTTGATCCATATCTATGCTAATCCCTGACGAGGTAATATCTGGACTGTTTATCCTTACAGCTCCGTCGGTTTTTGTCTGGGCTCTGAAAAGAGCTGGATGCTGTACTTCCGATCCAGCTTGACGACTCTTCGGTTGCGCCGGCGAACAAGAATCTGGTCGCTGCTCCAAGCAACAATAATACCGATTACATCGTTGCTCTCCAGATCGTCTCGCACCACACGAATTCGCTCACCTGATTCTCGCAGATTGTTTAATTCCTCATCACTAATCATGAATTGTTCCCTCCAGTACATCATAATATTGTACAAAAAAAGACCTAAATGCGAGCATTTAGGTCTTACGTGTTATTTACGTGATAAAACCTTATATAGCTTAACGTGAAGCGTGCTCTTTACTGTCATTTTTCTCAAACCAGAAATCAAGCACCTTCGCCGACATTACCCGTTGCTCAACATACTCTACCTGATGAGGTGTAAACTGTTCTCTCCATGAGAAGGATAACTCTTCGCACAGGTTCACTACTGTTAGAAGCTCCGACCATGCGACGTAACGTTTATACCAGAAGAACTGAGGATGTTCAAGCATATAGGGATAAAGGTCATCAAACTCCGTGTGCTTACAATCAAGGGCCCGTTCAAAATGAACTTTGGATTTGACTAACTTGTCAAGGAAAAACTGTTCGTTTGCTTCTTTCCCCATTGTTGTTGCCTCCTCTCCCTAATCTTATTTCATTATAAGCCATTATCCTGCCCCGTGCAAAGATAATGAGCAAAATTAGGCCTTATTAATGGAAAATTACCCATGTAAGGAATAGTCATAAACCGAATTATGCAAAATCCTGAAAAAGAACTTAAGCAAACCTTACAAACCCATCTTTGAGAGATTCAATTTTTACCAGTGATTCAACCCGAATCCCTTGTTCACGTATCGTACTCGCTCCGGACTGGAAGCATTTCTCAACAACGACACCAAATCCAGCAAGTGAGGCACCCGAACGTTCAACGATTTTGATGATCCCCTTTGCAGCATCTCCGTTTGCAATAATGTCATCTATAAATAATATTCGATCATTCGGATCTATAAATTCCCGTGAAACCATAATATCTGTCACAATACCTTTCGTAAAAGACGGCACCCGTTCACAATAGGCGTCAGGATCGGCCAGCAGCGTCTTCTTTCTCCGTGCAAACACAAGGGGCACTCCCATATGAACCGCTGTTGCAAAGGCAACCGGAATTCCCGAAGACTCAACAGTTACAATTCGTGTAATGCCTTCGGCTTCGAAACGCCTAGAGAACTCTCGTCCCATCTGCATCGTCAGTTCAGGATCAATCTGATGATTGAGTATCGCATCCAGCTTAAGCACCTGATCTGATATGACCACACCTTGCTCTACAATTTTTTGTTTTAATATTTCCATGCATATGACCTCCCAGCCTATCCTATGACGTAAAAGTATCATACCTCACCAGCTTCTTTCAAGAAGTTTATCTTCATACCGCAGCCGGGTCATGTCCAAGTGGACAAGTGCATACCTTGTAAGAGGGCTTTCTTACACCCATGAAGGTGCTGCTCTGTATATGTAGTTAACAAGGAGGATAAGCATGAGACAGAGTACCAAGGTGCTGCAAGTCGCATTCACTTATGTTGGAACTATTGTTGGTGCAGGATTTGCCACCGGTCAAGAAATATTGCAGTTTTTTACGGAATATGGAAAATGGGCAACTCTTACGATATTGCTGTCCTGCCTGCTCTTTGTTTGGCTGGGTACTAAAATGATGCTGGTGGCACATGATACTGGAGCCAATTCATACGAAGATCTGAACAGCCACTTGTTCGGGAAAAAAGCGGGAAAGTGGATCAGCTTCTTCACCTTGTTCGTGCTGATTGGTGTTAACAGTGTCATTCTTGCAGGAGCAGGATCGGTGTTTATGGAGCATTTGCATCTGTCCTATCAAACCGGACTTTTAATTACACTGGTCGGCACATATCTTCTTCTTGGACGAGGTATCCATGCCATATTGCAGATGAACAGCATTGTCGTTCCGCTCATGATGACTCTGTCTCTATTTATACTTTTCCATACCGCCGGTCATCCGGGCGCAGCCAATTTCGTGCGGCTGGAGACCGACCACAGCATGTTCGCGACTTGGCTGTCACCCATATTGTACAGCTCATTCAATCTTGCCATGGCTCAGGCCATTCTCGTGCCGCTCGGCAGTCAGATCACTGACAGACGAGTCATTAAATACGGCGGAATACTCGGGGGAATCGGGATTGGATTCATGCTCATGACAGCCCACTTTGCCATGTCGGCTTATATGCCTGGCATTGTGCAGTTTGAAGTTCCGATGGGAAGTATTGCATTTGCTCTGGGCGCAGCCATCCAGCTCATGTATATCTTTCTGATATTTATGGAAATCTTCAGCACTTTTGTCGCCGATATTTATGGGATAACCTTACAGGTACGGGAGCATCTCAAAGTATCGCCTAAGCTCATCACGCTGTTTATTATGCTGTCCTGCTTCTTGCTTAGCCAGTTTGGCTTCAGTTCGCTTCTGTCCATTTTGTACCCGATCTATGGGATGCTGGCCGTTATATGGGTAACTCACTTGATCAAGAGCCCGCTCGGTTCCTTCAGAGATAAGAGGAAAAATGAATAACAGCTGAGGTCAATTGGAACGCTCAAACTTCAAATACAGCTTCTTCAGCATATGAACGGAGCGCCTTAGAGAATACTCTGTTTTCGCCTTTTCGCTCGCTGATCTGGCAAGCTCATAACGGTATGACGGATCCTGGATTACCTTCTCCAATGCATCAGCAAGTGCCAAAGCATTGTCTTTGGGAACGAGCAGCCCGTTAACGCCATCCTCGATTTGTTCACCTATTCCTCCAACATTGGTTCCGACTAAAGCCAGTGAACTCAGTGCTGCCTCAGCAAATACGGAACCAAACGCCTCTGCTCTTGATGGGAGGACAAAGATGTCAAAGAACGGGACGAACTCTTCAGGATGCAGTGTGTAGCCATAAAATATCGTTTCATTGTAGATGCCGAGTTTCTGGGCCAATTCCTCCAGTTCGGAACGGATAGGACCATCTCCAATGATATGAAGTACATAATCATGACCCCGTTTTTTCAGTTCGCAGCAGGCTTCAAACAACACATCAATCCCTTTTGCCGGAACGAGACGGCACACCGTTACCAGCTGAGGCACCTCATTCTCATGAGGAATCGGTTTAAATCTTTTCTCATCGAAGCCATTCGGTACAATTTCGATGTTTTCGGGAAATTTAACATACGGCGACATATAGCTGCGGAACGATTGAGATACGGTTAACATGCAATCGGCCGCATGTTCCAGCTCACCATAGAGAGAGGTCAGGAAGCGATGCTCTAACCCGTTCTCTTCGATTTTTCCATTCAGAATCAGTTCCCGCTCATAGCTGGAGTGAATCGTTTGAATCAAAGGCGTTGATGGAAAAGCCTTCTTCATCGCCAGTCCTGCTATCGGATGGTGTGCATGGATCAAATCATAGGGCTTATGTATGCGAAGCTTGATCCACCATAAATAATCGCGGAAGGTTTGGATATATTTCTGAACAATTGGGCTTTCACCGTACGTTGTCCAGTCAAAAGTATCAAAGCGAATCTCTTCGCTCCCCTTGTTACGGATTCGTTTCGGAAGCGAGAACAGCTCCATCTCCCATCTTGGGCTGTTGAAGCGTTCCTGAAGGTAAGGAATCATAGATGATACTCCCCCTGGCTGCTCAGGAGGGAAAAATAAAGCTTGGAGCAGTCGCATCATTTAGTGCCCCTTTCTTGGATTCTTTTGAAAGCAAGTCTTTAATCATGATATATTAGCTCATATGTTCCAGTAAAGAAGATACGAAGGAGATTTGAAAAAACATGAGTAAGGAAACACTGCCCCAGGACTTTATCGAACAGATGAAATCCATGCTCGGGCAGGAGACTACTGCATTTCTTGATAGCTACGACAAGCCGCGTACACAAGCTCTCCGGCTCAATAGCTTGAAGCTCAAGGAAGAACACATAGAGCCCATTGCCCAGCAGTTCCAGCTTAAGAAGGTCCCTTGGTGCAACACAGGATATTATTACAATAGTCAAGTCAGACCTGGCAAACACCCTTATCACACAGCCGGACTATATTATATTCAAGAGCCTTCTGCAATGTCCGCCATCGAGCTGCTAGATCCTCAGCCATACGAGACCGTCTTAGACCTTGCTGCAGCACCTGGCGGCAAGACGACGCATATGGCTGTAAAGATGAAGGATACGGGGCTGCTCGTCTCTAACGAAATTCATAACGGACGGGCTCGAATATTAGCTGAAAACGTAGAGAGAATCGGCCTTACCCGGACGGTTGTCGTTAATGCGACACCTGATGAGCTGTCCGCTCGGTTCCCAGAGGTGTTTGATCGAATTATGCTTGATGCCCCTTGCTCTGGTGAGGGAATGTTTCGTAAAGACCTTGAAGCTATTAACGAATGGTCTCCATCATCTGTTCAAATGTGCGCCGCCCGCCAGTGGGACATTCTGCAGGAAGCTTACATAATGCTGAAGCCCGGGGGACATCTCGCCTATTCCACCTGCACATTTAACCGACAGGAAAATGAAGATACTGTTGAGCGTTTCATAAACGAATATAAGGATATGGAATGGGTTCGGACCGAACGAATCTGGCCGCATCAGAGTGAGGGAGAGGGACACTTTGTCGCTCTGCTCAAGAAAAAAGCCACAGGTGGGAGAGCCGAACGAACCTTTGGAGAGCAGCCTACATCTAAGCCGCGAAAAAGAGGGGAAAAGATCGCCGATGCCGGTGTTACTGCAGCCTGGGCGGGATATCAAGAATGGGCGGGCACGAATCTCCCAGGTTTTTCACTTCAGCCAGGAAGACCTCTGTTGTATGGAGAAGCACTGTACTACTTGCCCGAAACGAGCGAACTGAAAATCTCAGACGAACAACTGAAGGGATTAAAAACTCCCCGCCCCGGACTTCATCTCGGAGATTGGAAGAGGGGGCGGTTCGAGCCAGCGCATGCACTGGCGATGTCAGCTGCTCCAGAACAGGCATTGCTATCCTATGATCTTCCGCCTGATTCCACGGAGCTGCAGGCTTATCTTCGCGGTGAGACCCTTACTCTCGATCCCCTGCTTCAAGGCTGGGTAATGGTGACAACGAGAGGTTACCCTGTGGGCTGGGCCAAAGCAAGCAATGGTCAGCTTAAGAATAAACGCCCTAAAGGGCTGCGTATTAACGTATAAGCAGATCCGATAAACAGCTCAGACACATGGTTAATCCATATCAAATACAAAAACAGCACTCGAACGGGACTTTGCCCCTAAGGGGAGTCCCAGCCATAAATTATGGCGAGTGCTGTTTTATTTCAAGTTGACAATACTGCATATTATGCTGTACTTAGAAATCAAGTTCTAATCCAACTCAGCAAGCTCAATCTCATCGATTACGGCATTGCGGTACAGCATCGTCAAATGAAGCTTATTCACATCCGTTTCTTTGTCAAGCTCCCGAGCCATGAGCAGAAACAGCTGTTCACGCTGCTCTTCACTTGGATGGATATAATAGTCGATGTATCCTGAAATTTCAGCATCACTAATATCAACCGTCGCTGTTGCTGCCGGGTATCCGCCACTTTCCTTAAAGAACAGCTCGTATGTCAGGATATCGCGGTCATGACGAATTAGAGAGGCATAATAGTCCTGATTGACAGGTCCATGACTCGTCATTTTCGGCTCCATGCCATCCTCATCCCAATCCGGTCCCTCACGGGTCTCCTCATCATCCATCTCTGTGAAATCTCGATGCTCCAGCTCTAACAGCGCAACACGATAGCCTTCAAATTGCATATCTATCGTTATTGTATCAATCTCTTCATCATTAACCTCGGATACGAGCAGCTCTTCAGCTGTTTCAAGATCCTCTTCGTCAGGAACTACGAGCCAGTCCACTACTCCCTTAATATCCGCCCCATACTGCTTAAGTACAGCTTCAGCAATCTTGTGGCCATTTCCTGTTTGCAGCTCGTATGAAGACACATTCCGGCCCGCACTGATCAGTTCAATCTGCATTTCACCCGTCTCATCCTCATACCGAAAAACCGATTGCTCCTCCGTATGAAAAGCCCCATACTCAATCAGGCCTTCTTCAGATCTCTCATCAAACCCATCCTCAAAAGTATACTCATCATATACCTCTTCATCTCCCAGTACGCTCTCAACCCTGCCCCAGGATAACATAATATCAAAGTGCTCAGCTGACACCGCATCACGGAATTGAAGCACATATTCTTGCACATAAGCAATAATCTCATCTTTGGCATCCCTTGGAATACTTTCTGCATCCAGCTGGACACTGCCTGCCAGTCTTTGACCTTCCCGGAATACAAGGATAAGTGAGCCTGCATATTTATGTTCTACCATAATGTCATGGACTTCACCATTCGATGTTCTTAGATCAGGTCTTAGCCGAATATGATAGCTCACGTTATTACTACCTCCTAATTATGCCGGAAATTATTACTGTAACCATGTTAAGCTGGCTATGTATCTAGAATGCCCTAATGAGAGGAAAAATATTACTTATAAGTTGACCACATGCTTAACTAACGCATGATGAACCCCACTATCATTGTTAGACAATGTAATTTCATCGGCTGCAGCCTTCACTTCGACAGGAGAATTATCCATTGCAATACCTTTACCCGCAAATGTAAGCATTGTAATGTCATTATAATAATTTCCCATCGCCAGTACTTCTTCTGGGCGATATCCTCTTTTCTCAGCCAACCGCTGCAAAGCCGCCCCTTTGGATGCATCCTTATGCATCAGATCGAGAAAAAAATCACCACTGCGAACCATATAGAATGGACTGTTCCACGTACTCCACTCTTTCTCCAGTGCATTCATGGCCTCTAAGCTTCCAAATGCCGAGAATTTCACGACAGGCTCCCTCAGATCAGCCCATAAAGGAAGGTCCATCGGCGTAAGGAATACAGCCTCATACATGCTGCGAACTTCAAGCGTCATTTCGTCTGCACGGTCAACATATAGCCCAAACGCAGTATTCACATCAAAATGAATGTCGTGCTGACGGCAGTAATCTATATATGGCACCAGCTCTTCAGCTTGTATTGGAAACTGGTCAACCACTTTACGCGTCTTAATGTCCACCGTTGCTGCACCATTATGAGTAATTACGAACCCGTTAAGTCCCATGTCCTCCATGATTGGAATTGTATTGACAGGACCTCTTCCCGTACATAATACAAATTCCGCTCCATTTTTTGCAGCCTGCTGAATACTCTCTTTGTTTGCCGCTGACAATTCATGATGGTCATTTAACAGTGTTCCGTCCACATCAAGTGCGATTAATCGATATGTCATATCCTATCCATCCTTATTCTCTATTTGTTTGTACCATCTCATCAAGGATCAATTGATAAGGCTGTTTAGTTCTTCTTCTGTCAACTCGCGATAGGATCCCATCGGAAGCTCCGGATCGAGAGCAAGACTTCCCATTGAGATCCGTTTTAAATACAGCACTTTAGATCCCACGGCTTCAAACATCCGCTTGACCTGATGGAATTTGCCCTCATGAATCGTAACCTGAACATTCGAGATAATGCCCATATCTGTCCGTTCTTCCGAGATAACAATCAGTTCTGCTGGCTTGGTGACATAACCGTCATCAAGAGTAACCCCCTGCTGAAAGACTGTAATTTCTTTATCTCCAATCCTTCCGAGGACCTTAGCCTCATACGTCTTTGGAACATGCTTACGCGGAGACAACAGATTGTGTGCAAGCTGTCCGTCATTGGTGAGCAGCAGCAGACCTTCTGTATCCTTGTCCAGCCTTCCAACGGGAAAGGGCTGAAAAATGACGTATTCTTCATCCAACAGATCAATAACCGTCTCTTCTCTTAAATCTTCTGTAGCCGAAATAACTCCTGGAGGCTTATGCAGCATCAAATAGATATACTCTCTATATTTCACTACTTCACCATCAATTTCTACAATATCACGGTCTGGGTCGACCTGCATACCGCTGTCTTTAATGGTTTTGCCATCCACCGTAACATAGCCGTTCTTGACGGCTTTCTTAATTTCGGATCGAGTTCCGTAACCCATATGGCTCAGTATTTTATCAATCCGCAGCTTTTTGCCTGTTTTTTTCATCGTATTCTCACTCATACCGAGGTCCACCTCCATCCTGCCGGATATTCATTTTTCAGTCTGCCTTCCTGCCATTTCGCCCATCCAACGGAATACCCGTTAACAGTCACGAGTGTATATCCTTTTGAGGAAGCTGTACCTGATCTAACCAACCGGTCCTCACCGATTTCCAGTGTTTCGCCCTTTAAATATTTGATTGCCTCGCCTCTCTCTACGGTAAGCTGTACACTTCTTATCGCTTCCTCTGCATTCAAGGCCGATGCTAATGCCTGGGAAGGCATGAATCGCCCATTTTTGACTGATCCCATAAACCATCCTGCGCGGATGACCCGAAGACCTGCAAGCCGTTCAGGTTCCACGGGAGTTTGGTATACCTTCTCTCCATACAATACCGTTTGTCCTGGAAGCTGTACATTCAGCTGTTCAGTAACAAATTCTCGAAAGACAGTCTCAGCATCCACCGGCAATTGATCAGACCGATTTCTCTGCTTTGCTCCCCCATGCTTCACGTTATGCTTCTGTTTCTTCTTCAGGGCGTTTCTCCCATGAGAAGCTTCCTTCTCAGCTGTATTGTGCACATATAATGGCTGATCGGCTGGTTCATTAAGAGGAGTGCCGTCATGCTGAAGCACCGCAACAAAATGACCTTCTCCTTCAACTAAGTGCGGCCATAATCTGCCTGTGCCTTGAAGCTGCGCATATAGATCAGGATGTTCTTCCTGCAATACAGGCTCGACCTGAAGTCCCTCAAATTCATGTACAGCCGCAGCTTGCTCGATCCATTCAGGATGACCGCCGGATATTCCGCTCACATGCTGAATAGGAACCACTCGGAACGAAGAATTCTTCAATAGAAACTCTCCGATCATTGCCTCGTTCTCCTCAGGAGCAAATGTACAAGTTGAATATACTAATCTTCCCCCTGGAGCAAGCAGCCTCGCTGCGGTATCCAATATATCACGCTGCATCAGCACACAGCGCTCAATGGAGTGGTGGTCCCATTGGCGTATCATGTCCTCATCCTTACGGAACATTCCTTCACCTGAGCAGGGGGCATCAATCAATATTTTATCAAAATAATGAGGAAAAGCATCGGCAATGCGTTCTGGGCTTTCATTTAGAACAACTGCATTTCGAACGCCATACATTTCTATATTTTTGGCAAGAGCCTTGGTCCGGTCTGTACTGATATCATTTGTTACCAGTATGCCCCTGCCCTTCAGATCTGCTGCGATCTGAGTTGATTTCCCGCCTGGCGCAGCACATAGATCAAGCACATGATCACCAGGCTGTGCTTTCAGCAGCTCTACCGGAGCCATTGCACTTGGTTCTTGAACGTAATAGAGACCCGCATGATAATATGGAGTGAGACCTGGCTTACTGCCGGCAGGGATATAATATCCTGTTTCACACCATGGGATTGGTTTCAAAGGGAACGGAGAGATCTCGGCAAAAGATGCAGGATCAATTTTTAACGTATTAACACGAATGCCTGCATGAGGTGCACTATCATATGACTTCACAAAAAGTTCATATTCATCGCCAAGCATCTTCTTCATTCGTTCAGCAAACTGTATAGGCAGGCGTATCGCCATTTACTCATCATCCTGTTCTGACTTAATCATCATTTTTTTAATTACATCACTTCAGTTCACAATTATAACTCGCTTCCCCCTGTTTCACTACACAGTGTAATGTTGTATAATGAATGGCATCTAAGGTTTGTCCTTAGTATTAAAAATGACGGGGGATGAATATGAGTTCAAAAACGAAAAACACCGCAAATTCTAAAGTGAAATCGAATACCAAGGCTAACAAAAAGCCAAACAAGGCCATTATCGCCTTTATTGCCGTATTTGTCATCCTGATTGGTGCACTGATTACCATGAATGAGCTGAATAAAAATAACATTAATGAAGTATATGGTCTTCCAGAGTCAGATCTTGCTCCTGCGACGCTTGAAATTTTGGAGGATCCAAATTATCAGAATATCATATTACCTGAGGAGCTCGATACTAAAATTTCAAATAAAGAAAGCTTCTTTACTTACTTTTTCGCCTCTGACTGCCCTCACTGCCGGGCAACAACACCGCAGCTGATGCCGATTGCTGATGAAGCAGGTGTTGATCTTCCTCAATTTAACCTTAAAGAATTCGAGGATGGCTGGAGAGATTACAATATCGAGTTTACACCAACTCTCGTTTATTTTGAAAATGGCGTAGAGAAGGAACGCCTGGAAGGCGGAATGCAGGCCGAAGGTGCAAGTGCAGGATATACGGCCGAACAAATTGAAGAATTCTTTACCAAATATAAAGGGACTGCTGCGGAATGAAGCCAAAAACTTATGGAATTCTGTTTACAGGTCTGATGGTAGGCAGTTTGGTGCTTGCTGCATGCGGTGAGAAGGAAGCTTCTCACGATCACAGTATGCATGGCAAGGATAACGAGCAATATGAGGCAAGTGCATCTATAACAGAAATGCCGGCCTTCCTTGCCAAATACACGGATAATACTCAAGCAACCTATGCGCTTGTATCCGAAGTGCAGGAAGAACTTAAAATGCTGAACTGCTACTGTGGCTGTATGGACTATGAAGCAGCGCATGATTCACTCTATCGCTGCTTCATTTCATCGACAACATCGACTGAAGTAACATGGACCGATCATGGTGCACAATGCGGCATCTGCCTGGAAGAGGTTAAGGATGCCGCTCGTCTGAAGGCTGAAGGCAAATCCTTAGAAGAAATCCAGAAGTTTATTGATGATAAGTATGCCCCGGATGGGGCTCCAGCATCTAGTGAAGTGCATCCCGTCATATAAGTAAGTAATCCCCCGGTGATTGGCTGGACACAATGTCCACTCACCGGGGGATTACTTTTTTACGTAAATAATATTTTAAATAAGCGTTATAAGTTCTGACCTAAAGCCTTCATTCGTTCTTCATATATTCGTCCACGTGTTGGACTGCGCCTTTGGGGAACATTCGGCTTGATTTCTTGGGCCTTTATACGGACCGCTTCTTCCAGCTCTTCATCACAGATGACAATCGTGAAATCGTGATAAGGGGTAGGATGGCTATCATAATTCCGAAGCTTCTCCGCAAGACTACGGCTTGTATTGACAAGCAGCTCCAGCTCAATACCAAGTGTTTGTGCCGGATACTTCTCCAGAATCTCCACGGCACTCTCAAGCATCATGTAGCCGCCGCGTATATTTTGATTTCTAAAATGATACATGCCCACGGCGACTTGCAGCAAGCCTTTATAGACCGGCTCTTTATTCTGTTCAAGCCATAGCTCCTCAAGCACTTCATGACATTCGAAATAATCCCTGTCGCGATTAAAATACACCAGATATTCTAAATAGAGTGCTTCATATTTAGACATCACTGTTGTCGCTGCCTTTCCTAGCTTGGCTCAGCAATTCCTTAACTTCGCCAGACAATTGCTTGATGGCTTCCATATCGTGCTGCTGCCAATATTCATTGAATTTAGCCTGGGCATCAATTGCTTCATCAATAAGATGATAGAAATAGAGCTGGTGGATGATGGCAAGCGTTTTGGTAATGATGTTGGACTCATCTTCGAATGTTTTCTGCGCATCGAGAATTTCAAGACGGATGGCTGACATCTCATTATCCAGAATAAAGGCAGCCTCTGCTGTTTTTTTCAGCCGGCCTCTTACATCCTCCGGCAAAGAATCTCTAAACTTGTAATTTAAGGAGTGCTCAATCGTAGCCCAAAAATTCATCGCCAGCGTCCGTATTTGAATCTCGGCCAGTACATGCTTTTGACCAAGGGCAGTCTGCACAGGATACTCCACAATCATATGGAAGCTGCGATAGCCGCTCTCCTTGAAGTTCGTAATATAATCCTTCTCATAAAGCACCTTCAGATCTTTACGCTCCCGGATATATTCGGCGACCCTTCTGATATCTTCAACGAATTGGCACATGATTCGAATACCTGCAATATCCTCAATGCCAGTTTCGATCTGGTTCATTGGCACATCGAGACGTTTGGCTTTATCCAGGATGCTCGATATTTTCTTGACTCTTCCCGTCACAAATTCTATAGGGGCATATTCTTCACGTTTTTTGAGTTCTGCCCGCATCGTCTTAAATTTAACTTTAAGTTCCTCTACGGCCTGTTCGTAAGGAAGCAAAAATGTCCCCCAATCTCTACCGTCCATAAGTATGCCTCCTGTCGTCTGCTTCAATCCTTCATATCTATCCGGTATCACGATCTATGCAGAGCACCAACGGCTTCCGATATATGACGGTATCCGTCCCTGCGCAGCAGTTCACGTAATCCAGCATGAAGCTTTTGATTAATTTCGGGTCCTTCATAAATTAAGGCTGTATAAATTTCCACCAGACTGGCTCCGGCTTTGATCTTCTCATAGGCATCCTCACTCGTGAAGATTCCTCCAGACCCAATAATGGGCAGACTTCCCCCAGTCTGACGATATACGCGGCTAATAATCTCAGTAGACCGCTCGCGCAATGGTTTGCCGCTGAGTCCGCCTGTTTCCTTGGCATTCGCATGGGTTAAACCTTCGCGGCTAATGGTCGTATTGGTAGCTATGATGCCCGAAACACCGCTATTTGAAATGGTATCGACCATATATTCGAGCTCAGCTTCCGTCACATCTGGCGCAATCTTAACCAGTACCGATTTGGAACGCCCAAAAGAGCGTGACTGCTGTTCCATTTCATCCATAACCGCGGATAACAATTCCGTCAGCTCACTGCCATGCTGCAGGCTTCTCAAATCCGGTGTATTCGGAGAACTAATATTCACTACAAAAAAGTCTGCATATGGATACAAAATTTGGATGCATTTGCGATAGTCACCTGGAGCATCCTCATTAGAGGTAGCTTTATTTTTACCAATGTTGATAGCAACCGGGATGGCAATATCTTTAAGCTTGGATAAGACTCCCGCCATTGCTTCAGCTCCATGATTATTGAAGCCCATACGGTTCACAAGCGCTTCATCCGGTGGAAGTCTAAACAGCCTGGGCTGGTCATTTCCCGGCTGTGCCTTTGGTGTTACCGTTCCCACTTCCATGAATCCAAATCCGATGGAAGAAAACCCAGGCACCGCTTCCCCATTCTTGTCAAGGCCGGCTGCAAGACCTACAGGTGATGGGAAATGTAGTCCGAACACATCGGTTGCGAGATCCGGCGTTTCCTCAACACCGTACATGGTTTTGAGAAGGCTCGTGCCTCCGGGAAATGAGCCTGCTTGGTTCATTCCTCCAATAACGAGATGGTGTGCTTTTTCCGGATCCATTTTGAAGAATAGAGGTTTACCAATATTACGATACAGCAAATGATCCACTCCGTTTACATATTCTTATGGATAAACTGCACTCATGAAAAGGAAACATTCACCAAATGTATCAATGAAATGGATACAAATAAAAAGTCCTGTTCATAAACGAGCAGCATTCCTTCTAAATTTCAGTTTAGCTGTTTTCGCTCTAAAAGAAAAGGGAGAGGGAACCAAGTGAATACGCAACTTTGAAAATAAACTGCAAATTGACTACAATGAAGTAAACCGTCAAGCTTCAACTTAGAAACTTATATATTTTAACGTCCGTTTATATTCTTCCAATACGAGAAAGGAGATTCACCTTACATGGCAACCAAACGTCAGAAGCCCTCATTGCAGCAAAAAAAAGAAGAAGTGAACCGCAAGGCTATATTTTGGACCGCACTAAGTGTATTGCTGCTCATCATCCTCATTGTTGTACTCGTTATTATTGGAGAAATGACAATCACTTAATTGAGCCAGTGATATATTTTGTCCGGATTCGTCTGTCCGGGGACAAGCTCCGGCTGAAATCTGTCCCCGGCCTGTTCCGGAGCAATAATCCCTGCAGGGGTATTGGCACTGTTCTTGATCGTAACCTGAGTACCCGGTGGTACAAGTGCAAACAATTCCTCTACATCCTCTTGATGCATGCGAATACAGCCCAGGGATTCATCAAGCCCAATACTTCCCGGATCGTTCGTGCCATGAATCGCGTAATCCGTATCTGACAACTGCATGCCTCTGGTACCGAACTCGCCGTCCGTACGTCCATTGGGGTTCACTACCTTGTCTGATATGACGAAATCCCCTTCAGGTGTTCTCTCGCCTCCTAGACCTACTTCATAATTCCGCAATACCATGTTTCCACTGAGCAGCGTCAATCGATGTGTCTCCTTATTAACAACGATGGAGAGGGATTCCTTCATATAAGGTTCGCCGCCATATGTATCTTCAAAGCCGGGGAGGGCCGCCCCATCTTCGCTGGATTGCTCTACATCGATCGAATCAGGCCCAGAATCTCTGTCATCTCCTGCTACAGATTTGATATAATCAAGCATCTCAGGATACAGCTCCCGCATGGAAGAGCTTACACCGCCAATACGATTGTTAGGGAAAGGCTTCATTAATTGCTCTATGCGCTCTGGATAAACACCATTCTGCTGTTGATAAGCTGTTATTGCACTCAGTAGAGCTATCGCCTGCTCCTCTTTTTGTCCCCACCTTACGGCACTTGCAGACAAATCTTTATGATCCTCAGGCGTGCATTTACACCACTCAGGCAGCAAGGATTTGCTCATCACTGCACCCTCCCCATTACTATGGAATTGGTACACCGGCTGCCTTGCAGCTGAAGTCCCCCATAAGAGAAATTCATTCTCCCGCTCCAGCCCCAGCGTTATAATCGTCGCGTCAGTCCGGCGCAGCTGATTCATCATTCTGCCAGTGTCTTCATCCGTAGCCTCTCCGTTGATCAGGGGAATTCCGGTAAACATCGGCGGTCCTGGATCTATCTCATCTGCTTCTGATCCATCTGGTGCATCCTGTTCTTCAGAGTACACTATTCTATCAAGCCCTTGTTCTGATGATGATTCTTCTGCAAGCTCTGTAACAACGTCAACATCCATTGCATCAGGTGCCATCGCTGAAGGAACAATGCCAAGAATCAATAGCCATAACAGAATGGCAGCAGATTTGCGCTTGATCTGTTGTTTACTTCGCTGCTGTTCCAACTGCATGAGCTTATGCTGATATTCCATCCACACCTGGGCAGGAGCTTTGCTGTGCTCAAATGCTTCATATATACCTCCTGAACGTTCGAAGCAATAGTTGGCCTTCGCTGTCTGACCGGATCGTTCATAATCCTTCCCCAGTAGATACCAGGCCATTTGATTATCGGGATGCTTCTGAACGTAGGATTTCAGATCGTGCGGCATGCGCATGACTTATCTCCCCTTGATATAGGTTATGAATGATATATCGGATAATACAAAAAAAACCTGATACCATATTGGTATCAGGCCTCAAATGAAAGCAAGACATTAACCTTCTTTGTTAAAAGGATCGTCCGCAATTTTGATGGAGTCTGTAGGACAACCATCACAAGCATCTTGCATATCATCATGAAGATCTTCAGGAATCTCTATAACACCACGGTTAGAATCACCATTAAAAATGACTTCCGCCAAACCCTCGTCATCGTAGTCGTAGATATCAGGTGCAGTCGCTCCACAAGCTCCGCAAGCGATACATGTATCTTTCTCTACCCAAGTATATTTAGCCATTTCTTCTCTGCCTCCTATTAATTAACACACAAACAGTAGGTTCAACTATGCTAACAATCATATTAATACAAAGTGAAAACAAATACAAATCCATTTTGGGTTATTATACCTTTTATAATCCGCCCTATTCAGGTCTAGGAAGATTGTCTTTTTGCAAGGAAGTACCACGTTCTTTGTAGTTTCTGATCAGTACCGAAGGGTCATCTCCAAGCATGCCCGCTGTCAGCACTGCATTCTCTCCGTACTTATTTCGAAGTTCGTCCATGACATGGGTTAAGGACTCTCGCTTGAACTGCTGCTCATAGTCAAACAGGTCCAATTGTATTGCGGATTCACTCTTTGGAATCAAGCTGTGCAGTGTAATCCCGAGCAGTCGAAGCGGCTTGCCTGCTCCAAACTGCCGATAGAAGAGTGCTGTCGCTCCTTTATAAATATCCTGCTCATGATCGGTCGGCGTTTGCAGCATTTGAGAGCGAGTAATCGTCTTCATATCAGGCGTGCGGATCGTAATTTGAATCCCTTCTGCCATCATGGCATGCCTGCGAAGTCTACGTGTAACCTGATCGCTTATATTAAGAAGCACACGATTGATGTCCTCTTCGCTAGAGATGTCTTCCGGAAGCGTTGTGGTGTGACCAATGGACTTGTTCGGTTCTCTCACCGGACTCACCTGAGAATCACTGATTCCATGAGCCGCCTGTTTCATCCACGATCCGAGCACTCCAAAGTAATCCCGCAGCAAGCTCTCTTCTGCGTTTGCGAGCTCTCCAATGGTATGGATATTGATCTTGCGCAACTTCTCTGCTGTTTTGCGGCCAATGCCAAATAACTCTCCACACGGTCTGTGCCACAATTTATTCTGGACATCCCGCAGACGCAGCACCGTGATCCCATTCGGTTTTTTCATATCTGATGCCATTTTGGCCAGCAATTTATTGGGGGCGATTCCAATCGAACATGGGATACCCAGCTCCTCGTTAATCCTGTTTTGAATCGTCTCTGCAATATCCACCGGTGTTCCAAATTGCTTGGAGCCGGTAATATCAAGATAACATTCATCAATCGAGGTGGCCTCAAGCTGAGGAGTATACTCATAAGCAATGCTCATGAAGGCCTTAGAGTATTTTCGATACAAATTGAAATCAGGTTTAATGACAATTAGCTCAGGACACTGGCGGAGTCCTTGATTAACTACCATTCCCGTGCTGATTCCACGACCCCGTGCCTCGTATGAACATGTGACAATTACACCCTTACGCTGCTCACTGCTTCCTGCGACAGCCGTTGGTTTGCCTGCATATAAATGAGGTTCTTCTGCGGCATGGACCGAACAATAAAAAGCATTCATATCCACATGCAAAATAACACGTCCATTCGCAGGATAGTAATCTTTAACGTTGCTCACATCACGTACCCTCTTTTTTATTCTGAATATTGTTTATTTTGGATCATTGATCATCAGTAACATAAAAAGCCACATTGACTATTAGATTGAATTTTCCGAAACCCTATAGAATAATGAAAGAATGTAGCTCATTCTATATAATAACAGTATTTGCTTGATTCAAATTTATAAATTTATTAAGGTTTTGGGATTATGCAAAGTCCTCAAATAATACAACTATTCTGTATCCTATGATTTATAATTATAAATTATCAAATTTCCATCTTACATTCCAGGTGAGAACTGCTATAATAAACAATTAAAAACGGTTTTAGAGGACTTCCAAAGGGGGATCAACATGTCTAAGAACATCTCAATCTTCGATACGACACTTCGTGACGGTACGCAAGGGGAGGGAATTAGTCTATCGGTTGATGATAAGCTGAACATTGCCAAAAAGCTCGATTTTCTGGGCGTTGAGTACATTGAAGGCGGAATTCCAGGAAGCAATTCGAAAGATATTGAATTTTTTAAGCGTGTTCAAGAATTGGGATTAACATCGAAGATTGTTGCTTTTGGCAGTACTCGCCGGAAGGGCGGAAACGCCGAGACCGATGCTAACTTGAACCGAATTATTGAATCCGGTGCTAAGGCAGCTACGCTGGTCGGCAAGTCATGGGATTTTCATGTTCATACGGCGCTGCAGACGACTTTGGAAGAGAATCTCAACATGATTTATGATTCGATACATTACTTGAAACGAAACGGTATAGAAGTCATTTTTGACGCCGAGCATTTTTTTGACGGTTACAAGAACAACCCAGAGTATACTCTATCCGTAATGACAAGAGCCTATGAAGCTGGTGCGGATTGGCTCGTGATGTGCGATACGAACGGAGGAACGATGCCTCATGAAATTCAGGAAATCGTTCGAGCCGTTGTTTCTCATCTTCCGGAAGCAAAATTTGGCATTCACACCCATAACGATTGCGAATTAGCAGTTGCCAACACACTAGCCGCCATCTCTGCCGGGGCCAGACATGTTCAGGGAACGATGAATGGTTATGGAGAACGCTGCGGTAATGCCAATTTATGCTCTGTGATCCCGAACCTGCAGCTTAAATTAGGTTACCATTGTATTGCGGAAGACAAGCTGGCACAGCTTACGAATGTCTCACGTTATGTCAGTGAAATCGCCAATGTTAATATGCCGGTGAATCAGCCTTATGTAGGCAGTGCAGCGTTCGCTCACAAAGGAGGCATACACGTATCGGCCATTTTGCGGGATTCTCGCACTTATGAGCACATTGCTCCAGAGCAAGTCGGGAACAAGCAGCGGATTCTTGTATCCGAACTGGCCGGTCAGAGTAATATTATATCCAAAGCCCAGGAGCTGGGCATTGAACTTGATCCCTTCAGCTCCCACTCACGCCAAGTGATTGACAGAATTAAGGATATGGAGCATCAGGGCTATCAATTTGAAGGAGCTGACGGTTCACTTGAGCTTCTGATCCGGGAGGCCAATGGAGAAGTCAAGGAACTGTTTACCTTTGAATCCTTCAAAATGCTTGTTGAGAAAACCGCAGGCAAACCCGTCGTATCTGAAGCTTTTGTTAAATTGAGTGTCGGCGGTCGAAGCCACTATACAGCAGCCGAAGGCAACGGGCCTGTAAACGCACTGGATAATGCGCTTCGCAAAGCCCTTGTCACGTACTATCCTTCTTTACAGGAAATGCATTTGTCTGACTACAAAGTTCGGGTGCTTGATGATAAGGATACGACGGCTGCAAAAGTAAGAGTACTTATTGAATCAAAGAACTTCAGTAATGGCTGGAATACGATCGGTGTATCGGAGAATGTCATTGAAGCCAGCTGGGAAGCACTCGTCGACAGCTTTAGATATGCTCTGCTGAACGAAGTACCCTTAGAGATTATAGAGCCGGATACATTGGCACAAGGAATGGTCAATCATTAGGATCTACATAAACAGGCTGCTGAGATCGTCAGCAGCCTGTTTATGTTATATGGTCTATATGGATTACTTCAGCAGATCCTTGATTTTATTTTCGAGCTCTTCTTCTGACAGGATACCGAGAATAACTTCCTGAATTACTCCATTCTCATCAATCAATACATTGGTAGGAAATGCCATACCTTTGTACAAATCATAGATTGCGCCGTCCGTATCCATCAGGATTGGGAAATTGACATGAAAGGTATCAACAAACTCAGCAGCATCTTTTTCACTGTCATATTTGGTAACATTAATCCCGTAAATATCAAGCTCATCTTTGTAAGCTGCAGATATATGATTCAGCGTGGGCGCCTCCATCTTGCAAGGCTCACACCATGAAGCCCAGAAGTTCAGCATCAATGGTTTTTCACGCTTACCCCCTACTTCATATGTGCCTTCTTCCATTCCATTCAGTTGAAAAGAAGGTGCAAGCATCCCGGCCTTTGCTCCTACTTCTGTTGGCATTGGTTCTTCTGTCTGAAATACGGATTGAAGCTGAATTAGGCCTGCTCCTACACCGGATTGCCATATAGCAATGCCAAAGAGCAGCAATACTCCGACTATAATGTATAGGTTACGTTTCATTTGTCCGTCCCTTTTCAGTTATTATAAAGTAATGGAATCATTTTCATAATACCCTGAGCTGCTACAATCAGGAGTATATAGAGTATTTTTTATCATTCTACCCTTTTTCCGAAGATTGTATCAATCCAATCATAAAAGAACGGCCTAAGTAAAATAAAAAAAGCTCCTGCGAAGGGAGCCTTCTCAAAAAAGTATAAAATTGCAGCGAATGAATCGTTCTCAGTGAATTTCTTGAGATTGATTCGAATAATGAGGAGAATCTAGATGATTATTACACAAGAATTATTTACGGCTCTGGAGAGGCACCTGCTTGATAAGTATCCTTATGAAGCATGCGGCATACTTCTCGGTGATATGGATCAGCATCAAGTCATCCGCCTGCTTCAATATATTCCGGTCCCCAACACCGCACCTAACCCATTACACCACTTTGAGCTGGATCCGGGAATCTGGATTAACCATGTACTTGGGACTCCCAATCTAATAGGCCTGTTTCATAGCCATCCTAATTCAGCACCTTGTCCTTCGCCATATGATCTGGAATCACTCCAGCAATATGGCGCATTGCTCCAAGTATACCTCATTGGCTCACTAACGTACGATAAGAAGCATATGGAGCTCAGAGGTTACACTATCCGGAAAGATGAAGAGAAGCTGACTCTTACCGAATCTTCCCTAAGCATGACTTAAATGATCATACAAATCGGATAAGGTATGAACCTCCATCTCGGCGATATCATCCAAATAACAACCCCATAAGCGGGCCGTCATCATTGCATCCTTAAGCGCATGGTGTCTTCCGTGAATGGGAATCCCTCGAGATTCAAGACATTCATCAAGTCCATATCCATTCCGCTGAGGCTCAAGCCATCTGGCCAGCATCATCGTATCAATAACCCGATGACTAAGTCTAACTCTAGAAGTCTTCCATAGTGCCGCATTCAAAAAGGATTTATCATGCGCGCTTGCATGAGCTACCAGAACACGTCCACCGACAAAAGACATAAAGTCATGCAGTCCCTCCAATATAGGCGGAGCATCATGAGTCATATCAGGTGTAATGCCCGTCAGTTCGGTGATATGTTCTGGTATAGGGACTTTTGGTTTGACCAGCGTATAGAATTGCTCATCTTCTATGATCTCACCGCCTACTACCCGAACTGCACCGAAGGATAAGATTTCGTCTCCGTGTTGTGGCGCAAAGCCTGTCGTCTCCAGATCGAATACAACAGCATCCAGCTCGGATAAAGGTGTTCTAAGCGCTTCAGGCTTACGATTCTCTCGCATCAATGAACGTAAAAAGGCCATCTGCTGTGCGGTAGGGGCGCCGAGCATAGAAGCGATTGCCGAGGGCACCCCTCCCTGCCTAAACGAGTTCCAAAAACCGTTATTGCCCCTTACCGGGTCTTTCATGAGCGTCTCCTCTCCACAAATCGAAGCTGTCGCTGTAGGTTTCGATGCACTTTCTTCACTGTACTCAAACCTTCCCTAAGCTCGTACAGAATCGTTCTTTGTTTTAATTGTTCTTCTCCTATATAGCCACTGCTCGAAATAATACCATTCTCATCTTCAACTTCAGTAATTCTCCTAAGCTTTAAAGCAATCTTAAAGGCATCCTCACATGCATCCACAAAATGAAGAGGAACCGCTTCAAGCCTGGCGAGCTTGGTAAGACGTTTAATCGTATTCGTATCCTTCAAGCCATTAAGTAAGGCCATATAGCGGGCACTGTTAACGAGTGGAATATACATGCCGTATTTAATATCAAATCCGCCCGCATGCTCCCCAAATCTTTCGGTTACGACCCGCCCGAGGATATTCAAGGTTGCTTTATGCTTTACCGTATTTCGCAACACTGCCGAGGCAAGATCTGGCGTTGATTGGAACAATTGGCCAAAGTGACTGCGGAAATCCTCTGATAATGTATGGTCACCCCCTACATGTCTTAGATCCGCAGCAATGATCAAGTATCGAACAGGCTCCCACTTCAAATCATCCGTCCAATCCGCAAGCTGGTGCTTCCATGAGTCAAGCGTACGTCTCCATAAAGGCTCAGAGCACATTACCTTTCCTTCACACTTGGCATAACCTACCGCCTCCAGTGAATTGGATATCCGAATGCCCAGCTCCTGGAAGTAAGCCTCCTTATCTGGATGAGGCAAGTCACTAATAATCATACCGTTGTCCTGATCACTCCACAGTGTAGCCTCGCCTCTGCCAGAGCTCCCAAATACAACAAAGGCATAAGGGACAGGCCGACGCCCATAACCTTCCGCTTCCATCTCGTTTTCACATATTTCAATGACTTGTCTAGCAATATAATCATGCAAATCATTTACCATCTGGTACCATTCAATCAAAGATACGTTTGCTGCTAGGTCTTGCAATTCCTCTTGCTTCTGCATTCGAGCTTGTTTCAGTGCGGGTACGGATTGCACTTTCTTCAAATCATCCAATAAGAATGAAACTTTGCCCGTAGATTTCAGAGGTTCCATAGATCTGTCCCCCTAGACGTGTTCCTCTTCATCATACCATGATAGGCCGAAAAGGTGTCGTTCTATTTATTGTGTAAGATGACTCGACAAACTGAGTTAAGCTTGCGCTTGGCACCAAAATTTAGCAGTATTTTACATATAAAATAAAAGCATTCTTGTTTATGTATAGATGTATGTTATATTAAGTAACATATAATGAAAAATTTATTTCCATAGCAATTATAAAAGAACGTCAATATATTGACAAGGATATTTTTAAACGAGTTTTTTAATAGGATGTCTCCCTCTTGAGGATATGAAATTCAACGTTATTACTCTTGCTTACCGGAAAAGCGTCACGTTTGACTGTATGGTTCCAGATCATGTATCATGTTTATGTAGAGTTATATGGAAAGGTGAGTGTTTTGGGATGGGGATATGAAGCTGTATCGAATCGGTGAATTGTCAAAGGCTGCCGGTGTCAGCGAACGTACAATTGACTACTATACGAAGCTCGGATTGATTACTCCAGAGCAGCGTACTCAAAAAAATTATAGATTATATAATAGTGAAACCTTAAACCGAATTGAACGTATTATCCAGATGAAACTAGAGAAATATAGTCTCGAAGAGATTAAGACTTCTTTAGATAAGTGGAGCAATGTATCGGCTAATGAACAAGTAACGAGCAAGCTTACCAGCTTAGAAATTCATGTAGAGCAGCTTGAACGTGAAATGAATGAGCTCAAGCCTCTTCTTCAGGAAATGAAGCCAGCTCAACAACGTAAGGTAGTAACTGCTCTTCTTACCAAGAGTGCTGCTTGCATGGAAGCTTTAAAAATTATGCTCGAGAGCTCCATGATGTAATTTCATCATAATAGAAGTATGGGGGTATGGTGTAAATGATGTTTGTATTGCTGATCTTAGCCATCATACTGTCGGTTTGGGCGCAATTCCGCGTTCAAGGGACATTTAAGAAATGGGCTAAAGTAGATAACTCAACCGGATTAACCGGTTATGATGTAGCTAGACATATGCTGGACACGAACGGTTTGCATGACATTCCGATTGAACCTGTAAGAGGCGCCTTATCAGATCACTATGATCCGATCCATCGTGTTGTTCGGTTATCAGAGCCAGTGTATTATGAAAGAAGCATATCCGCTGTAGCCGTTGCATCTCACGAGGTCGGTCACGCGATTCAGCACAAAGAGCATTATCCTATGCTGGCCCTTCGTCACCGGATTTTCCCAATCGTTAACTTTGCATCAGGAATTGCTCCTTTCCTTCTTCTTGCAGGCTTTATCTTCAATGCATTTAACTTGATTGGTCTTGGTATTATTTTCTTCTCAGTAACAGTAGCTTTCCAGCTAATCACACTACCAGTCGAATTTAATGCCAGTAACCGGGCTCGACGTATTATCGTCGAAGAAGGGTATGTACGAAGTGAAGAAGAACGTGGCGTAGGCAAAGTGCTTAACTCCGCAGCTCTTACTTATGTAGCAGCTGCACTGATTTCGTTACTTGAACTTATTCGCTACATCGGTATTTTTACTAGCAACCGCGAATAGAACCAGCATAAAGAACCCCGGTCAATTATTTGACCGGGGTTTTGCTATTATCTAGTCCAAAATAGTCGAGTAAGAAGGATCGAAATGACTGTGCCACTAGCGGCAGCTTCTCATCGCTACGGTGGATGAGCCCTATCGTTCTTGTTACCGTCGGGCTCTTAATGCGTACTCTTGCGGGCTGAAGCGGATTCGTCTGAAATAAAGCCATCTCTGGCAATACACTTACCCCCATTCCAGCCGCAACCAGACCTCGAATGGTATCTGTCTCTTCACCCTCAAAAGCGATTCGAGGTGTAAATCCTGCCTCCAGACACGCGTGCCACACAATGGGTCTAAGAGAGTACCCTTTACTGAACAATATAAATTTATCCTCTCTCAGTTGATCTAAAGTGATCGATTCTTCCATAGCAAGCGGATGGTTCTGAGGTAATATGGCAAATAATTCTTCTGTCAATACAATATCCCCTGCAATTTGATCATGCTTCTCTGGGAACGGGGACACAAAAGCGAGATCAACCTCGGCAGATAATACATCTCTAATTAAAGTCGGGAACATCCCTTGCTTGAATTTAAATTTAACGTTAGGATAGCGCTTGCGAAATTCTGAAACGATTGTAGGAATCAAATGAATACCCAAACTGTGTGGGAAGCCAATTCGAATCTCTCCTTTTTCCGGATCAAGAAATTCATGAACCTCTCCAACAGCTCGATCCAGATCTTTCAGAATACCCTCAACTCTTTTACAAAACAATTGCCCGACAGGGGTCAGCTGAAGATTACGCCCTTTCTGCATGAACAAGTCGATTCCGAGCTCTTCCTCTAGATGATGAATTTGCCTGCTTACTGCGGATTGTGCCACATGCAATTCCTCCGCAGCCTGCGTTACATGCTCTTTCTGTGCAACTTTTAAAAAGTATTGCAACTGTCTAAGTTCCACTCGTTCAATCGCTCCAATCTGCTAAAACAATCCCAAATAATTCCATAGAAAAAGTTCATGTCTTTAATGTATCATGACCTCCAGTATGAATCAACGGCGCTTTAACAGTCTGATTATCAAACCATAAAGGAAAAAACCGCCGATCAGTCCACCTAGATGTGCAGCCATATTGATATTCGCCACACCCAGTGAAAAAATAATACCAAACCCGAGAATCGTATAAATGGTTTTTCTCGATGCATCATCCATTAGATGGCGTTGAAACAGAACGATATAGAGAAATGCCCCGTATACTCCATAGATCGCTCCTGATGCCCCAATGGACAGGGTTGGATTCGTTAAATTGTTATAGTAAGCCTGTGAAATGATATTCCCTACCAAACCACTTCCAATATAAAGTATCGCATACCGCCAGAACCCAAGGAGCCGTTCAAGCGGTGGCGCAAATACCAATAGAGCAAAGCAGTTAAATAAGAGATGGGAAAAACCAGAATGAAGGAACATAGAAGCAAACAACCGCCATACCTCTTCATTCCATGGTGGAATATTGGTGAGCGCACCATACTTCATAAGAGTAAGCGCAGTATTCGGCCCGCCGTCTATTAACAGCACCACATACATAATAATATTCGCCGCAAGCAATATTGAAGTTATTGGGTAATATCGCAAATACCCTTTCCAGTTCTCATAACGTAAAAAAATCATGGCCTCATCCTTCCATTGTCCTGTGTTGGACACGAGCTTCCTATAAAGATTATAATAGATAGTGTCAAAGATCACCAATCTCAAGGAGGTACATAATAGATGACTCAAGAACGTACAGGTGTAGCAGCTTTTAAAGGAAATCCCATTACGCTGATCGGCCCGGAACTTAAGGCTGGTGATCAAGCACCGGATTTTACTCTGAATAAGAATCTGCTCGAAGAAGTGCAGTTGTCCGACTATGCGGGCAAAATCAAACTGATTAGTGTGGTCCCTTCTCTGGATACAGGGGTCTGCGATACACAGACTCGTCGTTTCAATGAAGAAGCCGCTGGTTTGGGCGACAATGTCGTAGTCCTCACCGTTAGTGTCGACCTTCCATTTGCTCAAGCACGCTGGTGTGGTGCAGCAGGAGTAGATAAGGTAATTACCTTATCTGACTATAAGTCCAAGTCCTTTGGTCTGGCTTATGGCGTACTGATCAAAGAATTCCAGCTCAACATGCGCTCGATATTTGTCATTGATGCTAAAGACAAAATAACTTATGTGGAATACCTGCCTGAAATGTCAGAGCATCCAAATTACGAAGCAGCAATTGCAGCTGTTAAAGAACTGCTCTAATTAACGCAGAGGATACGATAGCAACACATCACATGCAAAAAGCGAGAAAAGGACCTACCTTTATCTCGCTTTTTTGGTCTTACTCGCCTACAACCTTGTGTTTGCCGATCTTCTTGTCTATGATATCGAACAACTGAAGAATAATACGATAGTTGGACCCCAGATCACCAAGCGAACCTCTTGAAGCAGAATAAATATCAATGGCGCTTCGAACAGGTGTGACCTGAATGATTGACACGGTAATATCTAGCGTACGTCCAAAAGATGTGCGCTTCTCCATCGTAATTTCCCCGACTGACGGCACTTCATGAAGAACTTTGAATCCAGGGACCTTCTTCATAAGCGATGAAATTTCTTCCCATGCCTTATCCTTGGACAAGTTATAATAGCGCGTCTTCATCTTTGGATCCTTAGCTCGGTCACTTGTTCCCTCCATACTGCGAACAATGCCGACAAGTGTTCTTTTGAGTGACAAGACCCTTCCTCCTTTGTATGTAGCCGTACCGTTATTCTCTCTTTAGTGTATCATTGTTAACTCCTTAACTAAAGAGATAATGTACTCCTCAGTAAGGAAACACATATTCGCTGATTATGCTGACAACAACAAAAAAGACATCCCCAAATGCACCCTTATGTAGAGTACGTGTGAGATGTCTCTAAATGTCATCCAAAAAGGAAACCCGCTAATGCCGTCCGATTATATTGTCTTCTGAACCTGCTGTAGCAGGTGGGTGACCGCAGAAATGTTTATGAAGTCCCCATGTCATATAGACAGGGCATGTCAGCCGCATTTCGTGTTGATCTCCCGAGACATAGTCATTGGTTCAAAACAACGAATAACCGAAACGAACATCGCAGGATGTAGAAACATTATATCGCTATTCTACAAAAAAGTAAATGTATGATCAGCAATTGCTAAAATTCTTGCTAGGCATCAATTTCAACGTTCCAAACAGTTATGATACCGATTCCCATTGTACTGCCGTTATTTTGTAATGTCCTGTGCCTTGGAGTCCGCCTCTGTTGAATCCCTCTCCTGTGTCTTTCCTTCTTCTTCACGACTGGCTTGCAGCTTCTCTGCCTGCTCCTGCATCTTAGTGAAAGTGGCATAGAAGTTAAAGAAGGCGAACCATGCAATCAGACTTCCAATAAAGAAAAAGAATAGTGCAGGGTACTGCATGCCGATGTAGCACAATAAGCCGGCGCCAAGCAACGATGAAAACACACGAAACGGACGTATCAAAGTAATCAGTACAGCATTTTTAATGATCATACCAATGGACATATGATAATGGACAACCATCGAGAAGAAGTTAAACATCGACACACATAGCAGCAGCAGCAGAATCAACATGATAATTCCAATTAACTGAAGGTTCTGAAACTGAGTCATATAAACCGTATAATCCAAATACATAATGACTACCAGCAGCGTATAGAAAACACCACCGATCATGCTTTGCTTATAGTTTTCCTTATATCCTGTAAAAAATGTTCTCATAATTGGTACATCTGTATCACCCATGACCCATTTGCGAACTACATTAAACAAAGCAGATGTCGCAGGGAAAAATGTAAACGGTGCCACAATACCCAATGCCCAGTTCATTTGAATGGATTCGTTCGTCATTCCTTGTCCCATAACAAGAACCTTGAGCACCAAAAAGAAGAAAAATGGCGAGGCACACAGTACCCACAATAGGTTCGATGCCGCGAATCTTGTAATCCACTCCGTCAGGCGATATATACCACCCATAGCTCCCTTAAACTCCAAAACACGCCTCCTCCTTAACACATGCACGAAGCTCGTTCTCTCGTCTGCATGCATCATCTTAGGTGATAATCCCTCGCTAATTCAAATTAACATAACCTAACTATAACTATACAGCATAACCACACGCAAAAGCTAGACCAACGCTGAAATCTCCACTTAAATACACCCTTTAGAAGGGATGATCAAGATATCAACTTGATTTCATGGTTCATGGGCTGGCGTCTAATCAAGAGGTACAGTTCTACCATAGGATATTACGTAGTCGATGAGCCACTTCACTTTGTAAAGGAGGGAATGCAATGTCCTATGGATACGGATGCGGAGGTCAGGTTGGTGGTGTTTCCACTGGCTGTGGAACCGATGGATGGTTTTCTATTGGAACAATTCTCGTATTGTTCATTCTGCTTGTCATCATTTCCAGAACTTTCTTCTATTAATAATCACATGTAGTTCAGCACCTGTAGTTCAGCACCTGGAGAAGAGTCCCATCCGAGCTCTAATTAAAAAAAAGACGAAGCATTAAACGCTTCGTCTTGTCTGTTATTGTTTATTGAAACGAGCTGTCGTCACGACGGCTTGGTCTGCGATTTTCGTTATTGTTACTGAATGGACGGGATTTGCGATCGCGGTCGCGGTCACGATTGTAACCACCGCTTCCACCTTCTTTTCCGCCATCTTTACGATTACCGTATCCACCTTTATTTCCGCTGCCGCCTCTGTTATATCCACCGCCAGTACGGTTACCATAACCGCCCGAAGGCTTACGTCCGCTAGAACGAACATCTGGTTTGCGGCGTTTAGCACGGATTGGATCCTCAGGAGTCAATTCAACTGCGGCATCCTTCTTGTCACCTGTAAGCAGTTTAAGCGATGCAGACAAGAGCTGTACGGAATCATATTGTTCCAATAGTTGAATAGCAATACCTTTGTATTCGTTAAGCTCTCCGCCTTGTACAATTTCCAGAAGGCGTTCAGCTGTAACACGTTGTTTGCCTTCAATCGCTTCAGCAAGTGTAGGAAGCGGTTTACGCGGGATACGATGACGTGTTACACGCTCAATGAAATGCAGGTGGTCAATCTCACGAGGAGTAACAAATGACCATGCAGATCCTTCTTTACCCGCACGACCTGTACGGCCGATACGGTGTACATAACTTTCCGGATCTTGAGGAAGATCGAAGTTAACAACATGAGTCACGCCAGACACGTCTAGACCACGTGCTGCAACATCCGTTGCAACGAGCACATCAATGCTTCCATCACGGAATTTGCGCATTACGTTATCACGCTGATTCTGAGACAGGTCTCCATGAAGCCCATCTGCAGAGTAACCACGTTTTTGCAGCGCTTCAGACAATTCATCCACACGGCGTTTAGTACGACCGAATACGATCGCAAGCTCAGGAGATTCCATATCCAGCAAACGGCTGAGCGCATCAAATTTCTGACGTTCAGGCACCTCAATATAAGCTTGATCAATGAGTGGTGCACTTACTTGCTTTGGAATAACAGATACGTGTTCTGGATTTTGCAAAAATTGCTGAGCGAGCTTCTGGATGTTAGGAGGCATCGTTGCAGAGAACAGCATTGTCTGACGGTCATCCGGAACTTGCTTCAAGATAGACTGAATGTCTTCCATGAAGCCCATATCCAGCATTTCATCTGCTTCATCCAGCACGACAGTTTGTACATCTTCAAGTTTGATGGTTTTACGGTTGATATGGTCAAGAAGTCGACCAGGTGTACCGATAATAACTTGAGGCTTCTTCTTCAATGCACGAATTTGGCGAACGATATCTTGACCGCCGTATATAGGAAGTGTACGGATACCTTTGAAGCGGGATAGCTTCTCAATCTCTTCTGCCACTTGGATGGCAAGCTCACGAGTTGGTGCCATGATCAGCGCACGGATCTTCTCATCTGTTTTGGAAATTTTGCTGATAAGAGGGATACCAAAGGCTGCGGTTTTACCTGTACCTGTTTGAGCTTGACCAATCAAGTCGCTGCCAGCGAGAGCAACAGGGATGGATTTTGCTTGAATCGGTGTTGCTTCTTCAAATCCAAGTTCGGTAATTGCCTGCAGAACCTTAGGTTCCAAATTAAATTCTGAGAAAGTTGTCAAATTTATTCAAACTCCTTCTATTATGGTGGACAGTAATCCACTTCATTTCTCTGTATTCTTAAGTAGCGTTAATATATAGGCTGTCCCATCATGCACGATAGATATGGGATTGCATGATCTCACAATTTCACTATAGAGAGAATAGATTCTCTCCCGAATCGTCTAAACTACATATGATGTTTATTGAAACTTACTGAAACAAAACATGCTTTTTTGCGAAAAAAGGCGATCTACTCAAGAACATCCACAAAATATTATATCACAAAACAATTTACAATTACCAGTAATCAATATAGTATGATACTTCTGAGGTGAAATTGGTGCTTAAATTAACTACAAAATCGCTAATCGTATTTCTAGGCGGTGCTATTATTGCAGCAGGATTCAACCTATTTCTGCTGCCTCATGAGCTGCTTAGCGGAGGAATATCTGGTATATCTATGCTCATCGGATATTTTACTCCACTAAACTTTAATGTCATGTATTTCGTATTTAACATTCCACTGCTCATTGCAGGGTGGTTCTTGCTGGGCCGCAGATTTATCAGCTTCAGCATCATAAACGTTATTGCAACGACCTGGATGTTAAATATGCTGCCCGTTACTGCAATTGCTCATGATCAGTTAACTTCTGCTGTATTCGGTGGTGTGCTTATTGGAGCTGGAACAGGGCTTGCATTTCGTGCCGGCGGCTCCTCCGGCGGTCTTGATATTGTCGCGTCCATTATTACAAGGTTTCGTGATTTTCCAGTAGGAGCCGTCATTGCCGTCATGAACGGGATTATTATTTTGCTCGCCGGTTATTTGAACAATGACTGGAATATCGCGCTAATCTCGGTACTCTCCATCTACATTACTGGTAAAGTGCTTGATTTGATTCATATTGGGCATGTGAAGGTTACGCTATTTATCGTTACCAATGAGACAGATAAAATGCTTGAACAATTGTTACCAAGACAAAGAGGTGTAACCAAAATCAAGACCCAGGGTGCTTTTACTGATCATGAAAAAGACATGCTTATGACGGTTACCACCAAATACGAGCTCGATGAATTGAAGCAGATCATTAGAACTACCGATCCCAACGCTTTTGTCAACATCGTGGAAACGGTAGGAATAATGGGCTCATTCAGAAGAAACTAGATAATCTGTCAAGTATAATTTTAATTATTTTTGTGATATAATAATGGTGCGTCGTTCCTATTAAGCGCAAAACTTCTCATGAGACCTTTTTTATCCGGGTATTTCACAGGCAACTGGCTTTTCCGAGGCAATGAATGATTCTTCTCGAATGATTCTTAGTTAGGAAAGGGTGATTAATGTGGAAATGGAAAGGGTAAAACTGTCAGAAATCGTCATGAAGTGGTATCCTGAAATGCTTCCGACCCTGCGGCAGAACGAACTGAACTCATTCATTGTGCTGAGGGATGGTTTCGGATTACTCGAAGCAGAAGATGCAATGGAAATTATTCAATACAGCATCTGCGAGCATCAAGACGACTCTTATCTTCAATAATCTTTATAAGTTTAACCACCGCTTTTTCGGTCGCATTGCTGCCGGGGGAGCGGTTTTTTTAATGCTTATCCGCTCCCTCTCCTCCACCCTTATTAAATTAATCTGTTCAAATCAAACGTTATGTTTTAAAATATTTTTTTGGGCGTGCGTTCAATACGTGAACTATAATATATCCCCTGGAGATCAACATATGAATCAGACACTAACCACCGTTCAAAAATGGAAACAATTCTTAGTTATATTGCTTCCAATACTCATCACACAAATTTCGTTATCGGCCATGACTTTCTTTGACACGAACATGTCTGGACATTTTAGTCCGGTGGATCTGGCCGGGGTAGCCATTGGAAGCAGTCTGTGGATACCTATTCAAACTGGACTAAGCGGAATTTTAATGGGAATCACCCCCATTGTCTCACAGCTTGTGGGAAGCGGACAGAAAAATAAAGTCCAGTATAATGTATTACAGGCTCTGTATCTTGCTGGAGCTCTTGGCATACTGATTATTGCTGCCGGCATTATAATACTAAATCCTATTCTTCAGTATATGAAGCTGGATCAAAGGGTCGAGGAGGTAGCCCTCTACTATCTGTCTGCCATGGCCTTTGGAATCGTTCCCTTGTTCGGATACACCGTACTCCGGAATTACATGGATGCTCTGGGACAAACCCGAATTACGATGATGATTACCCTGATCTCATTGCCAGTCAATATTCTGCTGAACTATTTGCTCATCTTTGGAAATTTAGGTGTTCCTCAGTTTGGGGGCATTGGTGCCGGCCTTGCCTCGGCAGTGACCTATTGGTTTATTTTTATCATCTCTATATGTTTTGTTCATCGGATCGAACCGTTTGCTCAGTATGGCCTATTTCGTGAACGACATAAAATTTCGATCGGCAAATGGAAAGAATTGATGCAGATTGGAGTACCCATCGGGTTTGCCATCTTTTTTGAAACTTCGATCTTCTCTGCCGTTACGCTGCTTATGAGCAAGTTTGACACCAACACCATAGCAGCGCATCAGGCCGCCATGAATTTCGCCTCAACTCTGTATATGCTCCCGCTAAGCATTAGCATGGCTTTAACGATCCTTGTTGGATACGAAGCTGGAGCAAAACGGGCAAAAGATGCGAGAACATACAGCAATATCGGTATCGGTTCTGCAGTGATACTTTCACTTGTAACCGCGATAATACTAATGGTGTATGGTGAACAAGTGGCTGGAATTTATTCTTCGGACCGAACCGTCATTGCACTAATACAGCATTTTCTCGTTTATGCTATCTTCTTCCAAATTTCTGATGCTGTTGCAACACCGGTTCAAGGCGCTTTACGTGGATATAAGGACGTGAACCCTGCATTTTTCATTACCTTAGTCGCATATTGGCTGATCGGTTTGCCTGTCGGATATTTAACAGCTACCTTTACAGAACTTGGTCCTTACGGATATTGGATCGGATTTATCGTAGGTCTCGCGGTCGGCGCTGTGGCTCTAATGTGGAGACTGATCGCGGTTCAGCGTAAATTCAACGCAAAGACAAATCGTGAATTCGTAGGTTAAATCAAAAAAGCTGACTCGTTATTACCCGTGAGAGGTAGTTCGAATCAGCTTTTTTTGTGTTATTGAGAAAGACGAATCGCTAGCTCATACATATCCATATCAATGGAACTCTTCGTATTCACAACAAGATCAATATCAGTAAGTGTCAATTGATTATTAATGATCCCACAAGCCTTGTCTGATTCGCCCTCAATCAGCTTGCGTACAGCAAAATCACCTAATTTGCTTGCAAGGTTGCGGTCAAACGGAGTCGGAGTACCACCGCGCTGGATGTGTCCAAGCACCGTAACACGCGGCTCATATGATGGGCAGCGAGCCATAATCTCTTTGGCTACATCCTCACCTTTACCAACGCCCTCAGCAACGATAATAATACTATGGCGCTTGCCATGCTCAAAATTCGATTGCATACGCTGAGCTACTTCATCCATATCGAACGGTACTTCAGGTACAAGGATTGTTTCCGCACCGGAAGCAAGTCCTGCATGCAGCGCGATATCACCGCAATGACGTCCCATAACCTCAACAATGGAGGAGCGTTCATGAGAAGACATCGTATCGCGCAGCTTGTTCACTGCATCCACTACAACGCTGACCGCTGTATCGAAACCAATCGTATAGTCTGTAAAAGAAATGTCATTGTCGATCGTTCCTGGAAGCCCCATTGTTTTGATGCCCAGCTTACTCAACTTGTTAGCGCCTTGATAAGACCCGTCACCACCGATAACTACGAGACCGTCAATACCACGCGAGCGCAACACATCTGCACCCTTCTGCTGTCCTTCAAGCGTCATAAACTCTTTACAGCGGGCAGATTGAAGAACCGTTCCTCCACGCTGAATGATATCCCCTACACTGCGCAGATCCATCGGAAAAATATCATTGTTCAGAAGGCCCTGATATCCACGCTGAATACCATAAACCTCCAAACCAAAATACAGACCGCTACGAACTACGGCACGAACAGCCGCGTTCATCCCTTGCGAATCTCCTCCACTCGTCAATACTGCGATTCTTTTGACTGCTGTCATGAATGACTTCCTCCTCTTAATTCTCAATACATATGTTTACGAATCCATTTGGAATTTGCTAGAAAAAAGCGCCTTGTGACAGGGCTGTTCTTCAGCAACCTTTTGGATACGGAACGAACTTCCTGCTGCTCACTGACTTTAGGATCAGATAAATACAGGGCAAGCAACCCTTCAATGATCATACGATGAAATGAGCTTGCAGGGATAACTGAAACATCCTCCTGTGCCTTGTCAACAATGTAGGCAATACGCTCAATCATCTCATTCTCACTTTTGTAATAATTACAAAAGTTCAAATCACCGCCCTGCCTGTCTTCTTCCTGATCAATCAAATAATCCAGCATGATGTGCAGTCCCGTCACATGCGGAAAATAAGAAGCATGTATGGAGGAAGCTCCATCATCATCAAGATGCGGGTCTGAAGCAGCAAGGAATAGCATGAATACTCCCAGTGTGGAACCCGTGGCTGCTGCGAATTCATTCCAGTTCAGCTTCGGCGTGCGGTGCTTGTGAAGCTCCCACCATTCAAGCAAGGCTTTCTCGCGAAGCTCGGGATGAATGTGCTTGTACACCTGCAGATCTACATACAGACTAGCTAGATCCGTTACATAAGATTGTGCTTGAACGTAACCCGGCAGCTTCTTTATGCAGGATTGGCACGTAAGTACCAGGCTATGCAAATATCCTTCATCTTCCTGTTCTTCACGTAGAGCGTAATAGTTCGACAGCTCCGCTTCAGGATTAACTGCATCAAGCATTGATTTATGTAACAGCCTGAAGTCTCCTTCATCCATGGAAGTGCTCCGATCACATAAGTTGTCCAGGTAGTCACTAATCGTCTGATAAGAAACGATAAGAGGAATGAGCACATTCCGCATCGGCAAGTTAACAGCTGCATAAATTGAGCCACCCTCACAGTGGAACTGTTTGCTTGCTATGCTTGCAAGCGCCTGGGTTCTAAGCTCCTGGTCAGAAATTTGTTCTGCTCTCGTCTTTATTAGTCTAAGCTCTTTTCTTGCTTCAGGCAGTATATATTTATACACCCGATTCATCAATCCGATGGGCCCCCGTGGAACATTGCGATTATGTTGTTTTTGTTTAATCAAATAACGGTGCCTCCACTATGTTATCTACATATTCATACCTGTTCAAACCATTATCATTATAATATGACATGTGAATTTGTACAAATAAACGATAGGTAAAAGTCCATATTACCATTTAAAGCGGATACATTTTTTAGAAACAATAGTTCTCAAAATCCATGCCACTTCTTAATCTATATATGGAAGCGCATAACTTATTCACAGGAATTCAGGAATCATATTTCAAAATTAGGTTGTCCCTCTAACTATTTATGATATAATTTCCATATTTCAATCTAAAAAGGAGATTACACAACATGTCATCCGATGAACCCCTGTCGTGGAGAAGACTACTTACTTTCTTTATCCCTCTGGGCATATCCGCCTCTCTAGTGACCATCTCTCATGTCATTATCAACAGCACACTGGCCAGATCCGACCATGCCGAGGTCGTCATCGCAAGTTATGCGCTGGCAGGAAGCCTGCTTGCTGTTACTGAACGGCCCTCTACCCTATTGCGCCAAACATGCTCTGCTCTGGTCAGGGATCGGCTTTCTTTTCATGCACTCATTTATGTCACCAAAGTATTTCTTGCGGCTGTGCTGCTGCTCGGCGGTGCTATTGTATACACACCTCTTGGAACCTCGATCTTCAAGTACCTGTTTGGTGTGGATGAAACTCTTCTCGAACCGGTTATCCAGGTTTATCAAATCCTCATGTTTGTCAGCATCTTCTCTGTCATACGCAATATCTATCAGGGGGTCATTATTACAAACAACAAGACCAAATGGTTAACAATTGGAATGATCATTCGGCTTGCGGGCATGTATTCGTTATCCCTGTACTTTATATGGACTGACACAGTAACAAGCGGTACGGTCGGTGCGATTATCTTCGCTGCGGGAATGCTGATCGAAGCTGCAGTCAGCTATCTGGAAGGACGTAAAATTGTACAGCAAATGCCTGCACACAAAGAAGGGCACCACATCAAGATGAAGGGACAAGTATTTTACTTCTATAAGCCGCTGCTCTTATCGAGCCTTGTCGCCATGTTTATAGGTCCGATCATCAATATCATGCTTGGAAAAACAGAAGGAATTGCCCTGGCGATCTCTTCATTCGCTATTGCAGGGAGCATCATGCAGCTCATGCTGAGCTTCTTCACCTACATTCATCAAATCGTATTGAATTTCTACAATGAATATCCTAAGAAAGTAAATCAGTTTGCACTAACAATGGGGTTCATTCCATTTATACTAACTTTGACCGTAGCTTATACACCTCTGGGTCCTTGGTTTCTTGAACATGCAATGAATGTTCGTGGAGAACTGCTTGAGGAGAGCTTGCGCACTTTGAGGGCCTTTATTTTGTTCACACTCATTACACCGTTTCTGGATTACAGTAATGGACTCATCCTCCTACGGGGACAAACCAAGACCCTGTTCCGCTCGCAGACAGCAAATGCTGTATGCACAACTATCGTACTCGTTATCCTCGTCTTTGCCGCCCCAGGACTGAACGGAGTTATAGGCGCAGTGGCTCAATCTATCGGACTGCTGGCAGAGCTGCTGATCGTATGGATGGTCATTCGCAGAACAAATCGCGAGCCAAGCTTACAATCAAAATCGTCACCGAACACATCCGTAGATACTTAATCCATAAATATATGTGAAGCTTGTGTGAATAAAATCACAGAAAAGACCAAAAAAGCACAGTCCCCCAAGAGGGGGAACTGTGCTCTCAATTTTTCGCTTTCATACAAACTTGTATAAGAAATCCGGTAACCGGAACAATTCTTACAGTTTGATTACGTTAGCTGCTTGAGGACCACGGTTGCCTTCAGTAATTTCGAATTCTACTGCTTGACCTTCTTCCAAAGTTTTGAAGCCATCACCTTGGATTGCTGAGAAGTGAACGAATACATCGTCTCCGCCTTCTACTTGAATGAAGCCATAACCTTTTTCTGCGTTAAACCATTTAACTGTACCTTTCAAATGAACAACCTCCTAAAAATGCCGCCATCTATGGCGAATATCTACATTATACTTTATTGATTTTTACTTTGCAATTAAACTTTTTTTGTTTTTGTAAAATAATTTGCTTTGGCATCAAGGGTAAGGTATCATTTTACCAAAACCGCAAATTGGAGAAATGCACATGATTAAAAAACATCAAATTTACAAAAAAGACAAGTGGAATATGATGACCGTAGAGGTTCAAGGGCGCTATCTCGTGCTTCGTGAAATCTCAGATCAATGGGGTGAGGAAACCCACACCTTTATGAGCAGACCCGCACTTATGCAATGGGCTGAGAACCGTTTCCCGAAGGAGAACTACAAAGATAATGAAGAAGAATGGATCGAGATTATGAAAGCCTTCAAAGAGGTGTAACTATAATGGATGTTGGCATGAACTATGTCATCTTTATCGTTGCCGCCTTCTTGCTCGGCTTTGTCATTATCGCCAAGAGAGACAGCATACCGGATAAGCTGCGACGACCGCTTGCCATCGCCGCGCTGTTAATGGTTGTGCTCGCTTTTATCCTGATTGTATACAGCATGGTATCACTCGGGAGCTAACCTCTGAACCTCAAAATTTCAGATTGGTCATATACAAATGCTCCCTTTCAAATATTTCAGTATAATGTCGGTCATACTAAGCGTTAGTGCCTTATTATAAGGAGGATACGCTCTAGTGAATGCGAGAAAAACAATCTCAATTGTAATCATAGCTGCATGCATTCTGTCTCAGACCGCTTCAGCATATGCGCAGCCTGACCGACCTGAACTGTCTTTATCGTATAATCATCAAAGGAGGATGAATATGAGTAAAGTGTTAAAACGCAGTGAAGTACCTGAAGAGAACCAGTGGAAACTAAGTGATATTTTTGTGAACCAAGCTGCCTGGGACAAGGAATATGAAGAAGTCAAGAAGCTGGCTCAGCAGGCTGGGGAATATCAAGGGAAGCTGGACAACGAGAACAGCATAAAGTCCTGCTTTGAGCTGGAGGATGACATTTCACTTAAGACCGAGCGCTTGTACGTATACGCTCATATGCATCATGATGAAGATACAGCCGATCCTACATATCAATCACTTCTGCAAAAAGCGAAAAAATTAAGCGTTCAGGTCAGCGAGTCCCTGTCGTTTGTCGTGCCAGAAATTCTGGCATTACCGGAGGATAAGCTAGACGCCCTAATCGCAAGCCCTACGCTCAAACCATTCAAATTCACGCTCGTGGAGATGAAACGTGAGAAGGCGCATGTTCTCTCCAAGACAGAAGAAGCACTGCTTGCCCAAGTTGGCAATCTGTCTCAAGCACCGCAAACGATCTTTGGTATGCTAAACAATGCGGATATGAAATTCCCTAAGATCAAGGATGAGAACGGAAATGAAGTGGATCTCACTCACGGCAGCTACATCCAGTTTCTAGAGAGCCCGAATCGTGAAGTCCGGAAACGCGCATTCAAGGCTGTGTACAGCACCTATGCCAAGAACAAAAATACGATTGCAGCTACACTGAATGCGAATGTAAATAAAAATATTTTCTATTCGACGGTACGTAAATATCCTTCTGTTATGGAAATGTCTCTCTATGGGGACAACATTCCGAAGGAAGTGTATACGAACTTGATTGACACCATTCACGAGAGTCTGCCGCTGCTGCATCGATACATGAATTTGCGCAAAAAGCTGCTGGGTACTGACGATCTCCATATGTATGATTTGTTCGCGCCACTGGTCGAGGAATACAAGATGGACATCACTTACGATGAAGCGAAGACGACAGTAAAAGAAAGCTTGAAGCCGCTCGGAGAAGAGTATTTGGCTGCACTGCAGGAAGGCTATGATGACCGCTGGATCGACGTATACGAGAATGAGAACAAACGTACAGGTGCATACAGCTGGGGTGCTTACGGCACTCACCCTTACGTGCTGTTGAACCATAAGGATAATCTGAACAGCATGTTCACTCTGACGCATGAGATGGGTCATGCGCTGCACTCGTATTTCTCAGACAAAGCGCTGAAATACAGAGATGCACAATACACCATCTTCCTTGCAGAAGTCGCTTCCACAACAAACGAAGCATTGCTTATGGATTATCTGCTTAACAAATCCACAGATCCTAAAGAGAAGCTGTATCTGCTGACCTATTATGCGGATCAATTCCGCACTACGGTCTTCCGTCAAACGATGTTTGCGGAATTCGAGAAGATTATTCATGAGCGGGCAGAACAAGGGGAATCACTGACTCCTCAATTGCTGTCTGAAATATACTATGATCTGAACAAAAAGTACCACGGTGAAGGAATGGTCGTGGATCAGGATATTGAGATGGAATGGGCACGTATTCCCCACTTCTATACCAGCTTCTATGTTTATAAATATGCAACTGGCTTCTCGGCAGCGACCAGCTTTGCGAAGCAAATACTGGAAGAAGGCGAACCAGCCGTTGAGCGTTATCTCGGCTTCCTGAAAAGCGGAGGCAGCGACTATTCGATCAATATTCTGGAGAAAGCAGGCGTGGATATGTCCTCTCCTGAGCCGATTCGTGAAGCTATGGCTGTGTTCGAAGATGTTATATCGCAAATGGAGCAGCTTACTAAGTAAAGCTTCATTCCCCATGATCCCTTGCCCACATCGGCAAGGGATTTGATTATGTAAACATGAAGGAGAGATCTCGGACGATGACGATTCAAATTAATGAGCAATATTCACTGGACTTGTTAAAGAAGCTGCTGGAGACACCTAGTCCAAGCGGCTATACTCACCACATAATGGAGCTGATTGAGGCAGAAGCCAAAAACCATGGTACCGCTTATGAACGTAATGCCAAGGGCGGACTCATTATTACGATGCCTGGCGAAGACAACAGTCGTACTATCGCGCTAAGTGCACATGTAGACACTCTAGGCGCAATGGTCCGCTCGATTACGGCTCACGGTACACTGAAGCTCACCTCAATCGGAGGCTTCATGATGCAATCCATTGAGAATGAGTACTGTCAGATTCATACTCGCAGTGGCAAGGTATATACCGGCACTATTATGTCTACTCAGCCTTCCGTTCACGTCTACAGTGGAGCAAGAGATTTCAAACGTGAAGAAAGTGTAATGGAGGTTCGGATCGATGAGCGGGTTGAGAACAAACAGGATGTCCTTAATCTCGGGATAGCGGCAGGTGATTTCATCTCCTTTAATCCCCGCGTAGAATTCACATCTAGCGGATATATCAAATCAAGGCATCTCGACGATAAAGCAAGTATCGCTGCCTTGTTCGCCCTGCTTGAATCCGCAAAGCGTGAAGGCTGGAAGCCAAGGCATCAGGTTAAACTGCTGATCAGCAACTACGAAGAAGTCGGACACGGAACGGCTTATATCCCTTCGGATATAGACGAAATGATCGCGGTTGACATGGGTGCCATGGGTGACGATCTAAGCTGTAAGGAGACCGATGTATCCATCTGTGCGAAGGATTCCTCCGGTCCTTATGATTATGAAATGACGACTCGTCTGATCGAGCTGGCTAAGAGCGCCGACATTCCTTATGCAGTGGATATTTACCCTCATTATGGTTCTGACGCGTCAGCTGCACTGCGCGGAGGCAGCAATATTCGAGCAGCTCTGATTGGTCCAGGTGTACATGCTTCCCATGCAATGGAGAGAACACATAAACAGGCCGTTCTCAACACGGCTCGATTGCTTGGAGCATACATTAACAGCTAGGTTGTTAGAACATAACGAATTCATTCATCAAAATAAAAGGACTCACCGCAGACCAATCCCTGGTCTATTTACGGCGAGTCCTTCTTATATGCTATGAGATAAATGGTCATCACCAGCAGCTACTACTGGCTATTCAGCCTCTTCTACAAAGCTTCTACGCTCCTGCTGTAACTTATCAAGTTCAAGCATAAGGCTGTCTTTTGTTGACGATAGGGACGACAGGACACGATTAACCTCCGTTACCCCCCGGCCAACTTCCTCTTTACCTTCATTAATTTTGTTCTGTACCAGCCAATCCGTGAAGAACCCATCCAGAAAATAATCAGCAAAGCTCAGCATACCATCAATCTTTAGATGACCTTGAATGGAGAGATCTACGTCTCTAAGCTCTTCCTGAAACTCACGCAGATGATATTGTGCAGCATGAACGTGAGATTCTGCTTCATCTACACGACTATGCTTAATATAGGTTGAAATCGCTCCCCCGCCGAGCATATCATAGGTTCCCCAATTCCCAGCGGAACGGAGCGCTTCCTCAGCCTCATGAAGGCTGTCCAGCACTTTATGTCCTGCCCTCTCTGCTTCACCAACCTCTTTGATCTGGCCCTTCAGCTTAGCCTCGTGCTCAAGCGAGGTTAGAATGAATGGAGAGGAATCCAGCAGGGTATCCTGCTTCTCATTCATCAGCTGATCATATTGCCGCTCCCAGTTCTGCCATTCTGACAGTGCAGCAATCTCTTCTCTTGCGCCTTTCATTTGCTCACGGATGTCATTTAAGGCACGAACTGCTTCATCATACAGTCCTTTGCTCTCGATGAGCTCAGCCTCTTCCTTTTCCAGCTTTTGCTCTTTTTTACCCATAATGCTGTAGAATACAGAAGCAATTGAAGTGCGAGTGAGGGTGTCAACATCTTTTTGTTCTGCTGCCAGCCGCTCCTTGCGTACGGCTACCAGCTCTTCTTTTTGCTGCTCAAGCTCCCCTAGATGATCAAGCCGAGAATTCCATTTAGACAGCAGCCTTCCCTTTTCCTTCAGCAATGCCAGTCGTTCATTCACTTCCTGATACATAGTCTCCTCTCGCCTCCTGTTTCATATCCGTAGTTCACTTCTTGCTAAGCTCAATTTGCTCCGCAAGCTCATTCAGATAAGTCCAGCGTTCCATTAAATGCTCCAGGTGCTTCTCTGTTTCCGCCTGCTCCTTCATCAGCTCCTGAAGCCTCGCTGCATCACTGAAGGCTTCCTCCATCTGAGTCGCAATCAACTCAAGCTTACGTTCAGTCTCCTCAATCTGGCTGTCAATGAGTTCATATTCACGCTGTTCCTTGAAACTGAATTTCAGCTTCACCTTAGGTGGCTCTGATGCAGCTGCTGAAGACGATTCAGGCTTAACAGGCTCTTCTTTTTTGCTGATCGGCTTTTGCTGATTTTGTACGTTTTTTGACAGCCATTCTGCATATTCTGAATAGTTCCCTACATGCACCCGTACCTGGCCCTCTCCTTCAAAAGCAAGGACTTTGTCAACCGTCCGATCGAGGAAATAACGGTCATGGGATACAACGAACACAATTCCTGGAAAATCATCCAAATACGCCTCAAGCACGCTCAGGGTTTGGATATCCAAATCATTCGTCGGTTCATCCAAGAGCAGAACATTAGGCGCGGACATCAGCACACGGAGCAGATACAGCCGTCGCTTCTCCCCTCCGGATAATCTTGAAATATAGGTCCACTGAGCTGCAGGAGGGAATAGAAACCGTTCCAGCATCTGTGCGGCTGTAATCGTCTCCCCTTCCCCGGTTCGGATGACCTCTGCCTCTTCCTTGATGTATTCAATAACTCTCAGGTTCTCGTCCATCTCCTGATGTTCTTGCGTAAAATACCCTAGCTTGACGGTAGGTCCAACGATGATCTCACCTGCATCCGGCTGAATCCCACCTGCAATCATATTCAGTAGTGTGGATTTACCGGTTCCATTCGGTCCCACAATACCTACACGATCTCCTGGCACAGCGATATAGCTAAGATTATCTACCAGCTTTTTGTGCTCCGTACTCTTGGTTAAGCCTTCGATTTCGAGTATTTTCTTCCCGAGTCGGGTTGAAGCAACAGACATCTCCAGATTGCCTGAACGCTGGACGCCCTCCTGATCTTTTAACTGTTCAAAGCGGTCAATTCTCGCCTTCTGCTTCGTCGTTCTTGCCTTAGCTCCTCTGCGAATCCATGCCAGCTCATTTCGCAGTAAATTTTGGCGTTTCTGCTCAGAAGCCGCTTCTCTTTCTTCACGATCTGCTTTTAGCTCAAGAAACTTGGTGTAGTTCGCTTCATAACGAAATAACCGGCCATGATCCAGCTCCAGCATGACATTGGCAACACGGTCCAGGAAGTAACGGTCATGCGTGATCATGAGCAGTGCACCGCGGCGCTTCTGCAAATATTGCTCAAGCCATTCAACTGAATCATTATCAATATGGTTCGTTGGCTCATCCAGAATCAGCAGATCCGACGGATGGATAAGTGCCGCCGCTAGCGCCACCCTCTTGCGCTGTCCACCTGATAGTGATCCCATTGGTGCATCATACTGCGTTATACCCAGCTTGGACAGAATGGTCTTCGCCTCACTCTCAAGCTGCCAGGCATCATAGGCTTCCATTTGTTCACTCAACTTCGTTAGACGCTCTAGAAGAGCTTCATCGCTCGGTTTGAGCGCGAGAAGCTCCATCGTTTCCATATAATTACGAACGGCTCGCATTTGAGGTGTATCACCTTGAAACACTTGCTGCAGCACCGTCATGTCCGGATCAAACTCAGGATTTTGGGCAAGCATTTGAACTCTTACTTGATTACCGATCGCAATATTACCTTCGTCCGGCTGTTCAAGACCCGCAATGACGCGAAGAAAGGTCGATTTGCCTGTGCCATTGACTCCGACAATCCCGATCTTATCCTGATCGCTCATTCCGAAGGATGCATCTTTGAAGAGAATCTTTTCTCCGTAGCTTTTAGATATATTTTCAACTGTCATTATATTCATTTGATATGTCCCTACTCTTCTCTATTGATTATAAACAGATTACACCATGTACCTGAGGTCTAAATTAATAATAATCCCAGCAGGATGGCGATACCGCCTCCGATGAGTGAACTAAACAGATTGACCAGGTCATTGCTCATCCAGTTTAGTCCCTTACCCCGCACCGTGCTCTGCCCGCAATGATGATGAACCTCTACGTCCTTGCCGCAGACAGTGCAGTGATACATCCGCTGAATGGTCGCCCCCATTAGAGAATCGGCATACGCTCCAATAAAACCGGATACCGCTCCGATGACCGCAAATGCGATAAGCGCAGTCATCGATCCATCCGCTTCAGAGCTTAATATTAGAAACAGATACGCACATCCACCAATCATCAGGGCTCCAGCTGCTGCAGCCACATTCCCCGTTACAGTGACACCACCCGATGAGCCCGGAGGAATGACCTTCCATGTTCTTACTGAACGAGGGGGCTTAGAGCTTAAGCTTCCAATTTCTGTTGCCCAGGTATCTGCAGTAACGGTCGCCATAATGCCGATGAAGGCAAATATCCAAACAGGATGGGGAAATATGGCATGCAGAAGGACAAGCACCATACCAAGCCCGCCGTTCGCAAGCACTTGTCCTGCATCCCGATTTCCTGTTTTTGCATACGATTGTTCAAGTTCCTGCTTCTCCCGCTTCTTGTATTTGGATAATACGGTGGACGTTATGAAGAAGAGAAGCAGCGTTCCAAACCACACTAGATCGCCTGCACCATAATACACGGACCCCATTATAACTGCAGCTATGCCGCCAGATAAAGTGAGCGACTTCTTGTAATATGCAGCCCCAGCGACAAGGAATGCACACAGCGTTCCAATGATCCAATCCATCTGCCGTCTCCTGATTCTATAGTTATTTTAAATATAGTATAACATGTGCAGCCATGACAAAGCCTGATTTAGGGAGATATAGATAAAAAGACACGCCTTATTCAATCCGAAGAAGGATCAAATAAGCGTGTCCATAACTTTAAACAAGAATGATGTAGATTGAACAAAACAAACTGCAGTAAATACTCGGTTATGAGCCGATCATCTTAAAGTAAACTAAGAATTTTTTGTTCAATCTATAAGTTCATTAATAACGGACGGTAACACTACCTATAGCTTCATTTGCCCAGGTTAACTCCAGTCGATCACCTGACTCTACAGGACCAACACCCGCCGGAGTTCCTGTAAATATAATATCTCCCGGACCTAGTCCATAGTGTTCCGAAACATAATCCGCTATGTTTTGAATGGTAAAAATCATGTCGCGAATGTTCCCACGCTGCACTTCTACCCCGTTCTTATTCAGTGTAAACTCGAAATCGGCCAAAGACTGAACAGATTGAACAGGCTTAAATCTGGATATTGGCGCGGAATTTTTGAATCCCTTTGCCGCTGTCCAAGGGTGCCCTTTTTGTTTGATCACGGTCTGTACATCACGGAGTGTAAAGTCGATACCCATAGCATACGCATCGATGACTACATCTACATTCATTCCGGGTGTATGCTCTGCTCCAATTCTAACGACCAGCTCTGCCTCATAATGGATGTCTCCCCGGCCCCCCGGAAGCATGAGCTCTTGATCTTCCATCAGCACTACCGCATGGGAGGGCTTCATGAATATCATGGGTTCATCAGGTACTGCATTTCCTAGTTCTTCTGCGTGCAGGCGATAATTGCGGCCAACACAATAGACATTTCTGATCTGTGAGTTCATCTTCATCTTCATCTTCATCCTTTCGCCTTATCGTCTAATTTTTTAAGATTTAAACCATTTCATCGCTTTTTTCGCAAAAGCCTTTTGCCATAAATCCGGATTGTTCGTACACATCATAATGTCCTGATCTATTGCTGCCAAATTGCGCATAATTCTGGACGAATCCACAGTCCACGCCATAACATCGATTCCTTCTTTCTTCATGTCACTTATGAGCTGCTTATTCACATGCGGATATCCTATAGACAGCAGATCGCATCTAAGCTCACTAAGCTGACGTGCCAAATCCGGCGGATATGAATTGATGATGAGTCCTGTTCGAGCAAACCGGTGAATTAACTTTACTTTAACAAGTGATCTGCGGTCAAATGAAGTAATCACATAATCCTCTTCATTCCATCTGCCGAACAGTTCTCTGAGCACTGCTGCTGGCATGTGAGGATACATATCCCCTGTCGTTTTGAGCTCAATGTTCAGCTTGATCTTACCTCTTGCCAGCTCCAGTACTTCAGCCAAGGTTGGAATTCGTTCGCCCGCATATTTCTTCGACTTCCAGCTACCAGCATCAAGCTGTTTAAGCTCGTGCAGGGTCTTATCCTTCACAAACCCCTTGCCGTCTGTCGTTCGCTCAAGCCGATAATCATGGATGACAACAGGATAACCATCTCGGGATAGCTGAACATCCAGTTCAATCCATTTTACCTGTGCCTGCTCCATTGCAAGCCCGAAGGCAGCTATTGTATTCTCCGGAGCAAGTGAGGAATAACCACGGTGTGCTACACAAGGATTGTTCATCTCCATCTCCTTACACCTGTAATTTAATCTGCTGTCGAAATGGAACCATCTGCTCCTACCTTCACATCAAACGATCTAAGCTCCAGCTCTTTCAGAAGAGCAGTTCCTTCCTCATTCTCCATAGGGACCGGCTGTCCCAGCTTGGCATGATAAGGAATGGCCTTCATCGTGCAAGCTCCATTCTTCTGGCAGCTCGCCTGGAATACAGCGGTTCTCCATGTTTCCTCATTTGTAGATCTTGAGAAAATGAAATTGCCTGTGCTATAAGCAATCCATTTTCCTTTGTAGGATTCCAGTCCCTGCAATACGTGAGGGTGTCCGCCAATCACCAGATCTGCTCCTGCATCAACAAATTCACGTCCAAGCGATGTTTGGATATCATTCGGCATCGTTTGACGCTCCTCGCCCCAATGAGACATGACAACGACGAGGTCCGCATCGTTTCTCGCTTGCTCAATCGCCTTAACAGCATCTGTACTATCATATGCATCGGCAACGCCGGGTTTTCCTGATTCAGCTCGCCAGCCCGCTTCAGGTATTACTCTTGTGAAGCCGAGCAGTGCAATTCGCATTCCCTTGATCTCATAATAAACGGGGGCATAGGCATTCTTTCGATCCATACCAGCGCCAACATATTTAATCTGATAATCCTTCAGATAATTAAGTGTATCCGCAAGACCAGCCTGCCCTTGATCCAATATATGATTATTTGCTAGATTGACGATGTCCACACCTGCTTCCGTCATCGCTTCAAGGGCCTTCGGCGATGATTTGTAAACGTAGGATTTGCCAAGCGCGGCCTCTCCTCCTGTTGTCACCGGTGTTTCCAGATTGATGAAGGTTAGATCATCGGTCTGAAAGAGACTTCCCAGATGTTGATAAGGATAATCAAAGCCCTCCCTCTCAAGCAATTCCTCGACTTTGCCCGAGAACTGTACATCACCCGCAAAGCTCATAACAACCAATTCTCCATCCGCAGGCTCACCGGAATTATCGGCGGGTTCGACCTCACCAGACTTCGGGTCTGGATTCTCTTCCGCTTGCTCGGAGGCGGGTGGAGTCTCATCCTGTGAAGCTTCGTTCAGCTCCTTATCTTCTGATAATGAATGGTTCGGATGGTCATCTTCTGATGAGGAGCTCTCTCTGTTATCCTCCTCCGCTGTATTCCCGGTCTTATTCGACTCCTGCTCATCGCGGCTCTCCTCACTGCTAGATGAGTATACGTCCGCATCTTCAACAGGACCTGTTAGACCCCCTACTAAATTGAAGTATATGATAATACCTGCGATGCATAAAATAAGGACAACGTTCAATGTAACCCACATTTTGCTTCTTCTGCGCTGTTTCTCTTTTTTCGCAGCCGAATGCCTCTCTGATCTTGACGGCAGCATATTCTCTCCTTTTGTTCCCCTTTTCATTGAGTTATGAAATTGTTATGAAATTGACTCTACTAAAATCCAAATCTATTATACCAGTTAAAGGATATTTCTTGAATCCGGCTTTATACTCAGGCTGCCCATAGATTGAGAATAAAAAAAGCCTGCATCCGTAATGGATGCAAGCCCTCTAATTTAGCATATCTCTTATTTATATTCCCCTATAGCTGTAACAATAAGCTCAGTTTCTGCCTTGCCATGACTTAATTACGCAGTCACTCAGTGTTTCCATATACAATGGATCATTGTTGAGTGAATCGATCCGCATTAGACGCATATCGAGCTCCTTTGCGATTGCTTTCGCTTCAATATCCAGATCATACAGCACTTCAAGGTGATCGGATACAAAACCTACCGGTGCCACCAAGACATCCTCAACCTGTTCTTTACTCAGCACCTGCAGAGTATCGAGTATGTCAGGTCCAAGCCAAGGGGTGGCCGTCTGACCGGCACTTTGCCAAGTAAACTGCCAGTTCTCTATACCCGCCTGCTTCGCAACTGCCTTGGAGGTTTCAAGCAGCTGATCCGGGTAGGGATCTCCCATCTCTACGATTTTCTCAGGCAAGCTGTGCGCGCTGAACAGAACTCGAACCGAATCCCGCTTCGCTCCCGCTTCTTCAAATTGATCGAGCTTGGCACTCACGCGTACAGACAATGCTTCAATCAGCTTCGGATGCAGATGATAGGACTCAACAAAGCTCATTTCAATCCCATGCTCTTCAGCCTTCGCTTGTGCTCTTTTGATATATGACCCAATGCTCATCATGGAATAGTGAGGGGCAAGAACAATACCAACCGCTCTCTTAATACCATCCTTAGCCATGGCATCCACTCCGTCCTCAATTAACGGACTCGCATGCTTTAATCCTTGGTAACAACGGAATTGAATCCCGGAAGTTCTCTCATCCTGAGCTAACGTCTTCTCAAGCGATTCAACCTGACTGTTCGTATGCTCACGGAGAGGGAAGACCCCGCCGACAATGGCTTCATATCGCTCAGTGAGCTCGCGAAGCTGCTCCTCAGATGGCTTATTCCCTCTTCTAATATGTGTATAATACGCCTCTATGTCTTCCATGCTTTGGGGTGTGCCGTATGACAAGACAAGCACGCCTACTTGGTTGCTCATAGTAATTCCCACCTTGTCTCTATTGTTTATATGTGTACATTCTGTACTTTCAGCGCTTCGGCTGAGTATTCATGCACATAATCTGTCAGCTCCTTGAGCTTGTCAATGGAAGCCTCGGGAAACAAGCCATGTCCCAGATTAAATATGTATCCAGGCTGCTGAATTCCTTCATCAATAATACTTTTCGCATACTTCTTAATAACCTCAATAGGTGCTGTAAGCACGTAAGGATCGAGATTCCCCTGAACCGCGAACTTATTCCCCAGTCTTCTTCGACCTTCATTAATGGATACTCTCCAATCCAAGCCGACTACATTCGCCTTGATGTCTGAAAGTGTGGGAAGCAGCTCACCCGAGCTGACGCCTGGAAAATAAATTTTTGGAACATCAAGATCAGATAACTCGTCAAAAATGCGCGTAATGGTCGGCAGCACATAAACCTTGAAATCTGCAGGAGATAACGCCCCAACCCAGCTGTCGAATACCTGAAATGCTTTACCGCCATTCTGAATCTGATGTCTTACATAAGTAATAACCATATCGCCGAGCTTATCCATCAATTGAAACCAGACTGCCGGTTCACTGTACATCATTTCTTTGGTTCGAATGTAACCCTTTGAAGGACGTCCTTCGATCAGATAGCTCGCAATAGTAAACGGAGCGCCGGCAAAAGTGATGAGAGGAACGGTAAGCTCATTATCCAGAATACGTATCGTCTCCATAATGTGCGACAAATCCTGCTCAACGTTAATTGGACGAAGCTTCTCCACATCTGCTGAAGACCGTATAGGGTTGTGAATAACAGGACCTACATCCTTCACAATATCAAAATCAATTCCGATCGAGGCTACCGGATTCATAATATCTGAATATAGAATTGCCGCGTCTACACCCAATTTACGTACTGGCATCAGGGTTACTTCGGCAGCAAGCTCCGGCTGCTTGCAAATCTCAAGCAAAGTGTACTTCTCTTTGACCTTGCGATATTCGGGATCGTAACGCCCAGCTTGTCTCATATACCATACTGGAAGTTGATCTACAGGTTGTTTATACCCTGCTCTGATGAACCTATCGTTATATGCCATTTCTTGGCCTCCAATAATGTCGTTTCTATAATTTCCATTATGCCCTTTTTAAAACTCACTAACAAGTAAGCGAAATCGAACATCCATTGACAATTCGATGAAGGTTCTCTAAAGCATATGAATGCCTTCTGAAGAACCGATAAAGCGATTATTCATGAAGCTCCGTTCGAGAAACGGTTCTTCCGGTAGTGTGTTATACTAAAATAATGGCAACAATTGAACCGTAAGGAACGGCAGAAAGGAAGTGACCCTCATCTATTGAAATCATGGAAAATTAACCTTATCGTGCTATGGTTCGGACAATTTCTAGTAAATGCCGGCATGACAATGGTTACTCCCTTTCTATCTTTATACCTTGCCCAGGATTTGGGAGTGACTGGAGAACGTGAGATCGGACTATGGGCAGGCTTTATCTTTGCAGCTAATTTCGTAACCTCCTTTGTATTTCAACCTCTGTGGGGTAAGCTTGCTGACAAATACGGCCGCAAAATTATGCTGCTACGCTCAGGCTTCGGCATGGCGATTGTTATTACCCTCATGGGATTTGCGCAAAACCCATGGCATTTGCTGTTTCTAAGACTGCTGAATGGTACAATTTCAGGCTTTAATCCTGCTTCGGTTGCGCTCATTTCAGGGACAACACCCAAGGACCGAATGGGATTTGCCATGGGAACTGTCCAATCGGGTCAGGTTGCCGGAACCATTCTCGGTCCTTTAATCGGAGGCATATTAGCTGACCTCGTCGGCTTTAGACCTATTTTCTATATCACAGGCATTCTGATCTTCTCTGCATCACTACTGGCGCTATTCCTTGTCAGAGAGAACTTCGACCGTGAAGAAGCTGCACAATTGCCAGCGCAGTCGGTGCTCGGAGGGCTGCATGAGCTAACCAAAACACCACAGCTGCCTGCGCTGTTCGCCGTCACCTTCTTACTGCAGTTTGCCATGATCAGTCCCATGTCTCTGCTTCCGCTGTATGTGCTTCAACTGAATGGTACGGTAGAGAATCTCGCTTTTTTTGCCGGTATGGTCAGCGCTGTTGCAGGAATATCAAATATGGTTGCTTCACCGCTACTCGGGAAGCTAAGTGATAAGATCGGTTCGCATCGTATACTCACCTTTGCCCTTATTGGAGCAGCAGTGACCCTGATACCTCAAGCTTTTGTACAAAATGTAGGTCAGCTGATCCTGATTCGGTTCCTAATGGGTATATTTATGGGTGGTCTTCTACCAAGTGTCAATTCCTTGATTCGATCCTATACACCAGACGGAATGGAGAGTCGTGCCTTTGGATTCAACAGCAGCACTCTGGCACTAGGAAATATGATTGGTGCTGTAGCAGGCGGCTTCCTATCAGGCTTTATAGGTATTGAAGGCTTGTTCATTATCTCGGGCTCGCTTCTGTTGATCAATGTGATATGGGTTCGTATGAAGCTATATTCGCGGAAAAAGTCATCTGTATAGCAGACCATTACTGAGTTATCAAAAAAAGACATTCTACCTCTAGTTGAGCAGGTTAGAATGTCTTTTTGATATATGAATGATATTCAGACACAATTCATATGTAAGTATATATAACATTAATATTCGTGGATTACTTTCAAATAATACTCATATCCATTTAAAATACACTTATATTTATTCAATTATCTTAATAATTATAGCATTATCTCTTATTTACGATGAATTACTTATATTTACTCTCATTTCTATAGATTGTCATTTTATATAACATTAATATAGAATACTCCTCAAGAATACCTTCCAACATTTGCATAAGAGGAGTGACACGGAATGAAACCTAACAACAGAATCAGCAAACACTTTGTCCTTTGGAGCACAGCCGCACTAACCGCACTAACCCTCTCTCTATCCCCCATCGCTTCTACTGCAAGCGCGGCTACCATTGTCGTGCAGGGAACTTCCTCTCCTGTTCAGTCCACAGCACCTATCCGCAATACGACGATCCCTCCTCTCACTGAGTCTGCCAAAACCTCTGAATTGCCCAATGTTCTTGTCATTGGCACAGGCGGTACGATTGCCGGACAATCCACAGATGAGACCAGCTTCACCAATTACAGAGCAGGCTCTCTTGCCATAGGTGATATGGTGGGCTCCCTTCCTAACCTGGACAAGCTTGCTGAAGTGAACACACTGCAATTTGGCAATTCGGGTTCTTCCGCTTACACCATACCCGACCTATACGATCTGTCGATGTCGGTTGATAAAGCGCTTGAAACTTATGACAGTGTCGTAGTAACAACAGGTACGGATACCATGGAAGAGATTGCTTACTTCCTTGACCTCACAGTCCAAAGCGATAAGCCCGTTATTATTACAGGTTCCATGCGTCCTTGGACGGTTATAGGCTCTGATGCACAAGCCAATCTGTTTAATGCGATAAAGCTGGCTGCAAGCGGACGCACAACATCGTTCGGCACTGTATTGATGCTTAACGATACGCTTCATTCCGCACGCGGTGTAACCAAAACGAACGCTTATCGCACGGACACTTTTGAGACCCCTGTACTCGGCGCTCTCGGATACATAGATGGAGATAATATCCGTATTTATCGTGCTCCTGCACGGGCAATGAAGCCGGAAGGTACAGCTAAGCCTGTCTTCGATCTCTCCAAAATTACGAAAGAAAAACTGGCTGATACCAAAGTTGAAATTGCCATCTCTTATCAACAAGCAGGCGGAGGCGCCATCAGCGGATTTGTGGCGAACGGAGCAAAGGGTATTGTCACCTCCGGAACAGGTGCTGGCGGAATCTCCAGTGCGATGAGTGCCGAAAGAAGAACGGCGATTGAGGAAGGTGTAGTCTTCGTAACTACGACACGCACAGGTTCGGGAAGTGTCTATAGCGGCGGTGAGGGAATCATATCTGGGGATAATCTCAGCCCGCAGCATGCTCGGATTCTGCTTCTTCTCTCCTTAGCATTCACAGATGACTTCGATACAATCAAAGGCTGGTTTGAAACATACGGAAAATCCGAAGTATAAACGGAATTATATTGTTCAAATCCCTAATACATGAACGAACCTCCTCGGTTATAAAGCAATCGAGGGGGTTCGTTGTTTATTTTACATATGCAATAGCAAGTCCGTCATAAGCCGGAATCAATGTACTAATTAACCGGTCATCGGAAGCCATCAGCTCATTAAACCTTCTAACTGCCTGGACAGAAGGACCATTCTTCTCATGATTCAAAGTCCTCCCACGCAAGAAGCAATTATCACCAACAATGAGAGCACCTGGATTCGACAATTCAATCGCAAATTCCAAGTATACAGGATAATTCAGTTTATCAGCATCTATAAAAAAGAAGTCAAATTTCTTTCCTTCCTCTTTCATGCTTCTCAAGCTGTCTGCTGCAGGCCCTATACGATACTCCACTCGATCGCCGAAGCCCGCTTTGCTCAGATGCTCGTAAGCAAGCGCAGCGTATTCTTCTTTAATTTCAAGAGAGGTCAATTTACCTGTCTCCCCTAGTCCTCGGCTCAGACAAATTCCGCTGTATCCTCCCAGTGCACCAATCTCAAGAATCTGTTCTGCACGCGAGGTTCGCACAAGCATCGTGAGCAGCCGCCCGTATGCCGCTGCGACCGATACTTCAGGCATGCCGCGCTCTTTAATCGTTTCTAGCACTTCCTTCAGCATTTCATCTTCTTCATATAATTTAGAAACATAATCATCGGGTGTAATCATCATCGGATATGGAATCCTCCTTAAATAACTTTCCTTCTTCATTCAATTAATTTATAATAAATGTTTGTTTAAATAAGCCGAGATAGGCGCGTACCTTATTGTACTGGTACAAGCCTTGGCAAGCAAGGCTTGCTGAAAATATATTGGGGCATCCTATTCGTATCAGATCTAAAAATAGAATGTCACCAGGATGGAGCTGAAGCAATTCAATGCAACCTTTGCAATTAATCGCAACGACACCAATGGGACTTGAATCCGTCGTATCCAGAGAACTAAAGCTGCTCGGTTATGAGGATATAACTGTAGAGAACGGAAGAGTTACTTTTGCAGCCGATTTTATCGATATTGCCCGGTGTAACTTATGGCTGCGAAGCGCCGATCGAATTCTTGTCAAGATGGGTGAGTTCAAGGCTACAACCTTTGACGAATTGTTCGAAGGAACCAAGGCCCTTCCCTGGCAGGAATGGATACCTCAGAATGGTGAGTTCCCCGTAGAAGGAAGATCCCATAAATCTCAGCTGAGCAGCGTGCCTGCATCACAAGGTATTGTCAAAAAAGCAATCGTTGAGAAGCTGAAGCAAACCTATCATACGGAATGGTTTCCGGAGAACGGAGCCCGTTTTGTCATTGAGGTTAACCTTCATAACGATATCGCACTTCTGACCCTGGATACAAGCGGAGCAGGCCTTCACAAGCGGGGCTATCGCAAGCTGGTTACAGAAGCTCCGCTCAAAGAGACCTTGGCAGCTGCTCTCATTCAGCTCAGCCGCTGGGGCCCGCATCGTCCCTTCTACGATCCATTCTGCGGGTCGGGAACACTGCTCGTTGAAGCGGCAATGATCGGCTGGAATATCGCCCCTGGACTTCGCCGTTCGTTTAATAGCGAGCATTGGCCGCTCGTATCCAAAGAATTGTGGGATGAAGCCCGTGAGGAAGCGTTTGACTCTGTGAAAGATGATATACCTCTGCAAATTGCCGGCAGCGATATGGACCCGGGCGTGATCGAGGTTGCTCAAGCTGCAGTCAAGAGTGCCGGATTCGCCAAGGAAATTAAGCTTGATGTTCTGCCTGTAGCAAAAGTTCGCTTATCCGGAGATTACGGATGTCTTATTACCAACCCTCCATACGGCGAACGACTTGGAGAACAAGCCGAGGTTGAGAAGCTCATTCGTCAGCTTGGCAGAGTGGCAGCCGAGGTACCAACATGGTCCTTCTTTGCCATTACGTCGACCAAATCGTTTGAACGATACTTCAATCAGAAGGCGGATAAGCGCAGAAAGCTGTTTAACGGACGAATTGAGACTCAGTATTATCAATTTCTAGGTCCTCTGCCTCCAAAACCAGATCGTAACTAGAGCATCATGAACACAAAAGAGTAAACCTTATGCCGTTTACTCTTTTTTTAGTCCATAATAAACGACAGGACGGAGGATATAATGCACCTTGTAGCATGTACGTTCAAAGGAGGAATAATGCTTGTCTAAGAAGTGGAAGGGTTCACGATATTGGTATTACCTCGTATTTGTGATCTTGATGATTCTCAAGCTGGGATACTTCCACAGCCAGCTCAATGCCAGAAATATAGATATGAATTTTCTCGATTATGTCATTACTTTCGGATCTTTGCTGCTCGTCTCCTTCTGGGTGCTGTGGCTGCCGCAGCGTGCAAGATTCATCGCCCTGATTGTACTGAATGTGCTGCTCAGCTCACTCATCTATGCTGACCTCGTCTATTATCGGTACTTTCAAGATTTCATCACGATTCCTGTACTGCTGCAGGCCGGTCAACTAAGCTCGCTGGATGACAGTATTTTCTCACTTATGAGATTCGCCGATCTTTGGTTTTTTGCAGATCTACTGCTGCTAGCCGTTTATTTCTTGTGTCTGCTGGTCCTCACTAAACGTACAGGTGGAGTGCGAAGCGCAGATAAACATCATTTACCTATGTATCATACCTCGAAGTGGAAGCGATTCATCAGCGGCACCCTCGCTCTTGTCATCGGTGCGGTTCTTACATTCGGTCCCATTGAATTTTACAACCGTACATGGGCCGTCGGTCTGTTTAACGGCAATTGGTGGAACCTCAGCTTATATAATGTGACTGGCTTGCTCGGATTCCATGGTTACGATCTATACCGGTATAACAAGGAGCAGCAGAACAGCCAAGCAGACCTGACGGATGAGGAAATGAACGAGGTCAAACAATTTTTTGATCATAAGCAGCAGCAGGCACTAACAGCTGTCTCATCGGACACTTTTGGCCAATATAAGGGTAAAAATGTCATGCTCGTACAGGTTGAAGCTTTGATGAATTTTGTTATTAACAAAAACATAAACGGACAGGAAATCACCCCGCATCTCAATGCGTTAATGAGGGACAGCTTATATTATAAAAATTTCTACCACCAGACCGGACAGGGACGCACCTCCGATGCTGACTTATCTGCCAACATATCGTTACACCCCCTGCCGAAAGGGTCTGTATTCACCCGCTATCCGGATCATACGTATGATTCTCTCCCGTCAGTTCTAGGAGAGCAGGGATATTATACCGCTGCTTATCATGCTTACGAGAGCAGCTTCTGGAACCGGTACACCATGTATAACAATATGGGATATGACGAATTCATGAGTAAAAATGATTACACAATGGATGAGCCGATCGGCTGGTCGCTTGGAGACAAGTCATTTTTCCGGCAATCGCTTGATCAACTGACGGGCATCAAACAGGAGCCCTTCTACTCCTTTATGATTACACTCACGAATCATCATCCATATACTCTCCCCGATTCCATTCAAGAGCTGGATGTGGGCCAGTTTAATGGAACTCTGTTTGGCGACTATCTGCAGGCCGTGCACTATTCAGATGCGGCAATCGGAGAACTGGTGGAGCGACTGAAGGAGGAGGGGCTGTGGGAAAATACCATCTTTATGATCTATGGCGATCACGACAATTCTCTTAAAGAGCAGACCAACTATGAAGCCTTCCTCGGCAAGAATATGGATGAGCTCCAAATGCATCAAATCATGAACCAGGTACCTTTTCTCCTCCATTTACCTGATGGAGAACGTTCCGGAGTATATCTGGAGCCTGCCGGGCAAATGGATATTGCACCGACAATTCTACATCTGCTCGGCATTGAGTCAGATTCAATGTATTTCATGGGCAACGACCTGTTGAATAGCCGTAATCGGACGGTTGTACTTCGTACAGGCGCTTTTGCTACAAGAGAGCACTATTACATTCCTTCTGACGACTACCGCTTTGAACATAGCAGCTGCTATGATGTTGAGTCAGGAGAAAAAACAAACGTAAACGCATGCGAAGCTACATTTGACGAAGCAAAAAAACAGCTGTCTGTATCCGATCGAGTGATTACTTACGACCTCATCGCCAAGCTTCGTTCTTCATCCAAATAAGGATCAAATGAATTAAATACCAACCAGTCCATCAACAAAACCCCCGTCTCTTATGAGAACGGGGGTTCATTGGTATGCAGGTCAGTTGTCTTCAGTCGATGCCATGCTGGCATGAAGTGATGAAAGACGTTCCTTTTCTTCTGAGAGAATTTCCTCTGCAAACTCAGTTCCGCTGAAGTTCAGCTGCTGCCGGGCTACCGCTACCGCATTCTCTGCACGCAGCAATCGCTTATTCGCTTGCTCGATCATTTCTGGTGTAGGATGTGACATCGCTTGCGATACCGCATGATGCAGTTTTTTTACTGAGTTGGAGGCTTGCGCCACCGTCGTATAGGATTGCAGACTGGAATGATCGTGTTTCATAGATAGAAGCACACTCCTCTCTCAAAGTCCCTGCTACACCTGTTAGCATGGATATTAAGAAAGGTCGTTATGCACAGAACTTAATTTTTAATAAATGGAGCTGCTTTGGCAATTACTTCTTCCTCTGTCGGCGCACTGATGTATCGTCCATTAATAAAGACAAAGGCTCTTTTACCTCAAGGTCCACAATACGATTTGCAGCCTACCTTGATCTCGGCATCCGGAGCCATCTTCTGAAGCTTAGGCACCATAGACTTTAATTTAACATGCTTTCATTTATCACAAACTCGAATATCGTTAGCCATGTACTTCCCTTCTCACCAGAAAAATATCGTTAATGGCTTCTTAACAATTAGTTATTGAAGTGATTTCCTTGCGAAGGGTGTGTAATGACGAAACCTTCCTTAGGGAAATACAGATAATCCACTTTGATGCCATCAAGCATCGGCTTGCCTGTTTCAAGCACCAAGTCGATTTCTTTGTCTGTAGATACAACCTCATCATTCTCTTTAGGTGTATCAAAGTCAATCCCATAGTGAACATGATCTCCATGATCGAGCGTGATCAGAACGCGTACATATTTACCTTCGTTTTCAGGGAGTGCCAGTTCACGTTTAAGTACTTTAGCCGCATTACGAGTTATTTTTGCATTCATTGTAAATTCATCTCCTAGTGTGATCTATTTCTAGAAATGGTTAACCATCTATAGTTGAATCAATTTCATAACGTATCAAAATGGTATTATGAAATGATTTCAGTTAACAAAAATTCAATACCATTTATTTTAATCAAGATGAGTGTATTTAGCAATATCTGCGGATTGAATCAATTTCATAATACCTATAGATGCTTAAATCAAGGGGATATATAGGTCAAAATGATTTGATTTGTCTATTCTATATAAACCTATTTTCGCCCCGCAACATGAGGGTATTTTCGTTCTGCCCTCTGAACAAACCAGTTCATGAGAAACATCGTGACTCCGATATCATCAATCGGGAGGAGCGGCAGCACATCTGGCATAACCCAATATACCGCGGCAGGAACCAAGAAAAGAAGCTTGTCCTGCAATTGAACCTCTGAAGACATCAGAAGAGCAGGCAGCCCTTTAAACACATGAGCCCAAGACTTTAGCGATAATAGCTTCTTCCATTTCATGATGATCATACTCCTTCCCCCGTTACAACGGGATATTACTATCATAACATACGTGTAATATGCAGGGGAGGTTTCCATACCTCCCACTGCTCAAGCTCCAAAGTGTATAGCTTACCGTCAAATGTCAGCGAAGCAGCAATCGCATGGTGGACACCATAAGACGCTCGACCTCAGCAGCAATCTGAGTATATTGATTAACCGGAAGCGGATTGGTACCGAATCCTGTTTCAACTGTAAATCCAGGTTTACCATACTTCTGAATAAACCAATCTTTATATCCTGCATCACTTTCCGTCAATTTAACCAGAACATACCCCGTTGCGTTAGCAAGATGCTGTGCCCAAGCCTCACTGAACTCAGGCTCGTAATCACGATAATTCCAGTATATCTCCTCACCTTGACTGTGCAGAGCTATGATCGCGTCAAATTTCTTGTCCATCGTCCATTCTGCCAGTGCGCTGGACTCCGGTTCAGTCAGGGGATGTTCTCCTCCGTAATCTCTTGGTCCTGGACAAGTCACTGAACGGCGTCTGGCCTCCTCGTAAAAATGAGCAGGAAATTGATCATTCAGATCGATGCCCCGAATGTTCGCCTTCCAGCCTGAGAAGTCAGGATCGCCACCATTCATTTCTAGGAGCTCCTTGCAAAAGGGGTGGTGGTCTGCTCCGTTCTGTACCAATTCTATGCCATCAGGATTGAGCATCGGAACAACCCATAAGGTCACCTGTTCAGGCCATCCATCTGATAAGCAGCCATGCCAGTCCTGTTGTTCTTCGAGCGCTGTCACGTAGCATTTTACAAAATGCATCAGACAAGGAACGTTCAGCCACTCATTCGCATGCATACCTGCATTGACATGGAGCTGAATCGGACCCTTTCCTATTTGGATGTAAGGTATCCTTCTTCCAAGCACACTGTGCCCTATAGCTCCCAGCTCACACATCGACAGCCTTCGGTTTCTTAAGCGATCCAGGTCTTGTTCCAGCTCCTGATACCCGTATAGATTCATCCCTTATCTCCTCCTATGAACAAAGTGAAGGTCAAGAACCATATTACGTGCATTATATGCTGCTGATCATCATATTCGTGATAGATCCCTATGGAATTAGCTATGTATAAAAGACAGCCATATCCTTGAACTTTACTGTTCAATTCCTTGGCTGTCTTATTTTTTAATAATGAAATGATCCCGCTACAGTTTAGATACATGCCATACGACTGGTGTGTTACGAATCTGCTCTCCAAGCCAGGATCTCGCAATACTTTGAAACATGACTGGATCTCCCGAGCAAAAAAACTGATGCACCGGCGTTTCATCCCCAATGGCAAGCTTTCCTTTATCATATAAGATGGTGCTCGTTTCTCTAGCGGTCTCATCCGCCGAACTGATTAATTTGACATGAGGACCCATAACCTGACCAATCGGCTCCATTAAGAAGGGATAATGAGTACAGCCTAGTATAAGGGTATCGATTGGTTTATCTTTCATACCATTCAAGGACTCACTAACAGTGGATCTCGTATGCTCAGACCTGAAGTCCCCTTGTTCTACCAGTGGGACAAGAGCGGGACAAGCTTGACTCATAACATTGATATATGGAGACAGCTGCTTAAGTGCTGCTGTATACGCCCCGCTGTTGATCGTACCAATGGTACCGATGACTCCAATATTGCCTGTCTTGGTGGCTGTAATCGCCGCTCTGGCACCGGGATGAATGACACCGATCACCGGAATATCCACTTTCTGCGATATATGGTCCAGTGCAGCTGCTGTGGCCGTATTGCAGGCAATAACGATGACTTTTGGATCAAATTGAATAAGAAAATCTACGATTTGTTCTGTAAATTGTTTTACTTCCTCGGACGAACGGGGTCCGTATGGTGTGCGGGCCGTATCTCCAAAATAAATGACTTTTTCCCGCGGAAGCTGGCGCATCACTTCCTTGGCTACAGTCAGCCCCCCAACACCGGAATCTAATATTGCGATAGCTTGTTGCACGAACACACCGCTTCCTTCTTTACATATTTCCATCCCTTTTCAATCCTACCCTATGTTTTGGACAGCAAAAAGGTACCTACATCTTACCCGATTTAATATAGACGTTCAACCAAGCTCAGCGCAAAAAGGCCTTTTGCCTCATCCCTTTATCTACAGGGGAGCGGCAGTCAGGCCTTTGTTACGCATCTTTTCGCCTATATTGTATCGTTCTCTGCTATATCCTCAGCAGCCTGCTCAGCCTTTGCAGGTTTACTTATCCCAGATACTGTAGCGATCTCAATTTCTGAACTGTTGCCCCGAATTTCTTGCAATAAGCCTTCGGTTGATTCTTTTACTTTGGAAGCGATCTTCACACTTTGCTCGCTGACTTTCTCAATCAGATTCTGCCCCTTCTCTGTAACAAGCTTAGCATTCTCCGCTATATCTTCGCGTAGCTCTGCACCTGATTTTGGGGCAAATAGCAGCGCTGTAATAGATCCGGCAATCGTTCCAAGCAAAGTACCCCATAACAAGCTTTTATTCGTATCTTTCATGCCTGTTCACTCCTTCTCACGCGGGCTAGTATTACCCGGAGCAGGAGAGTTACGCTGCCATGAGTGCCATACCGTCATAGCTGCATCAACGTATCGGAACATTTGACCCAGACGCTGTTCATTGTCCTGGTGTGCGCCATCCACATGCTTGTGTGCTGAACGAGACAGTTTGACGCTGATCTCATCCATCGTGCGGTTAACTTGCTGCAGCACCGTTCCAAGTGAAGCGATAGATTCAAAGAGAGGCGCTGACTTCTCCAGGTGCCCCTGCATATCCGATATTGCTTTATTCGTACCTTGAATCATCGCTGAGGTATCTACAGCGAGCATATTGGTTTTCTCTTCAAGCTGACTTATACTGCGTTTAGCCTGCTTCATCAAGCTTCTTGCTTCAATAAGCATCATTACACCAGCAGCTGCCAGGATAACAAATGCCCCTGCCATCAGCGCTACACTCCATTCGACCATGTTCCAACCCTCCTGCTAACCGGGCGAACGCCCATTTTTTAGTTAATGCATTATAAGCAGGAGGAGCCTGACTTGACACAACAAAATTCTATGGATTACAAAAAAGCCCGATTAAGACAAGATGTTTCCAGCGTAATAGGGTGCTCCTGGATCCAGATCAATTACATATCTTTGAGGTGAAACCAGTGATTCCTGATGCTCACAGCGCCAGCGATGTTCCCCTGATGAACCAAGCAGCTGACCGTCCTGTATCACATCACCCTGATCAAATATATAATAGGCGGCACCGTATAAGGTACGAGCTACAACATCCGGGTCCATACCAGCAAAGTGGCATTGGAAATCCGGCACCCCAAGTGAGGATAATCCTACTGTATCCATCACAAGCTCACGTCTAGCTGCACTGCCTCCTGCTTGATACAGCCTTACATTCATCGCACCATACAGATGATCGCCATCTTCGATAGCTTTGATATAGGCAGAGGGCTTCACCAGTTTGTCGCTGCCGTAGAAGTAAATAGCTTCACAAGGCGTCACTTCTACAATAGCGAGCAATGCCTGCTGGAACAGCTTCAGTCGCTCTTTATGCGGCAGGGCCGCCGTAAACATATCATGTATTCGAATCTGATACTGGCATGTACCCGTAACATCATTTGCTTCTTTCCAATGCCAGGACTGTTCCACAGCACCTTTGAAGCGGTTCTTGTCCTGAATCTTGTGGACAGGCAGAATGCAGGTCTGCGCAGGCACAGTCCCATCTTCAAAATTAACCATATGCTCCATATGCATAATGACAAGCAGTTCCTGCTCTTTGTCTGTTACCTCAGCCTGATTTTGAACCTTATTCGCTGCGTCCTTGTTGACAGGTCGTTTCATCACTCTTGCTTTCCCGGTCAAACGCTTCATGACCTCCATCAGCCTCTCTTCCTTCAGCTGAGGGAGATCCTTAAACAGAAGCTCGGCCATATATACCGGATGAAATCCGGAGTTTTCTTTCTTGCGATCTGACATGATATTTCCTCCAAACAAAATAGGTGAATCCATTACATGATTCGTTTACCAATGAATTTGATTCAACTGAACTTTTGAATATCGATTACTTCTGGCTCCGCGATTGTTGAAACGGCCCCAGTTCTTTTTCGAGGTATAAGCGAATTTGTTCTGCGAACCGATCCAGCACATCAGGAAGAGTCCGCGTTACCTTATGCTGGCTTGTCCGCTCCCATGCGTAATAATCCTGTACCAGTGGCTTCCGCAGCGGCACGAGCTCCATAAACAGATTATAGCTCTCTTCATCAAATGCCCCTGCTTCATAAACGATTTCAATGATGTCTTCATAGCTGCTCGCATCCCGGAGAATAAAACCATCGATCAGGTAACTGCCTACGTCTGTAACAATCTCTATAGCCAAATGCAGAGAACGTTCCTGAACTAAGCCAAGGATAATTCCTCCATCCCAGTTTGCCTGTGCATGGCGGAGCCCAGCCGTGATTTCGGGAATAGATGACAAGCGCAATTCAATTTGATCTGTATTTACATAGTACAATACGTTCACATCCGTTTCGTCGGTAATCAGTTACGTCTATTTTTTCGTTTCAGCCAAAAGAACATTACCGGGCATGCAATTAAAATGACGATCAGCAAAAACATCGTTTCCATTACATCTTTTAAATCGCCCACCTGCTACTCCCCTTTGTAAGTTAGATTTCGTAATCTACTGCAACAGAAGAATCTTTCACAACGCTCATATGCTTAATAATCTCTTGATGAACGGGATGGACCTGATAGGCCTCCAATGCCTCCAGGGAATCAACAACTGCTGTCAGAGAAATATCGAAAGAGCGCTCCGATTTCAAGACATCCACTCCGATCTCCAGTGATTTCAGCATCTCAATTCTGCCATCCATGCTGCGCAAAATACGAGCTGTCTCCTGAATGCTTGCGTCTGAGCGATCCTTTAATTTAAAGAACACGATATGTTTAATCATTATAATAGCTCCTTATCCCATGTCATCATTTTATGAATTTGATTCCGTTTACAAAAAATATAACATAAACACGAATAAAGTGGTAAACGAATCAATTTTATATATTACCCTAAGCTGCTTTAATTAAGAGTATATAGATCAAAAACGGTATTGTTTGTCTATATTTAGTTTCTAGCAAAAAAGGCCTCTATTACTCAGGCCCTTGTGAATCTGCATCATGCTTCTCTCTTCTATCCTTCCGCGGTCCAAATTGACTTAATATATCTTCGTCTACAGAGTGTTTGATCGCTTCAAGCTCCTCATCTTCAGTGTCTGATTGGATAGTGTTTGATTCGCTGCCGTTCTCTACTGCTCGTCTCAATTCAGTCCCTTCATCATCCCCTGCACGTCTGCGCAAGACCTCCTCTTCGTCATCATCCGCCTGCTTCTTAACGAGCTCTATGATCTCTCTTAATTTTGCAGGGAGAGGAAGTCCGATGCGGTTGTAATTCTCTGTAATGGAGATCAATTCATTGGCCAGGTAAAAGTACATCGCCCCGCCTTTAATTACATCTGTCCCGATTAACTGGTCGATCTGGTGTGCAAGTAAAATAACAAGCAGCATCAGACCTTTGCGTGTCAGTCCCCAGAAGCCAATCTTGCTGTTCAACCTACTGCCTGTACGGATTGCAGCCGCAACTCCGGTGATATAATCAATGGCCATCGCAATACATAGCAAGATAAGCAGCTGCGTCCATCCCCCAAACGCAAATGTGAAGAAAGCCCATACAAATCCGAGGATCATATTGATTAATGCCGGATTCATTCATGCCCCCACCTCTTCCTTTTCTCTCTATTAATCTATGAAAATAATGGAAAAGTGACACGAATTTATTTTGATTTTTATGAAATCAATTGTTTGTCCATTTTTGAGTCTTAAGGCCTATTTTTAAACGGTTTTACCCTGATTTCATTGGTCTATACTAACTCCACATACATTTAATAGGAGAAAAATGGGTTCATCCATAGTCCGATTTTCCCTTAACAAGGCTCCTCGCATATGAATATGCTTTCAAAGGTGGTCATGTCGACACTTGAAACGACCGCTTATTTTGTTGTAGTATTTGTTTAAAAAATCGGAGGAAATATGCCTAAACAACAAGAACAACATTCGATCCAGGCGTGGTCTCTGATCAACCGCAAATATCTGGGAAAAGGCGTACGCGTAAAGCGATTTCGCAGGCCGACACGCTGTCAGGTTCGCAACCGTATATTGCTTGCCGTTCTCATGGCAAACGACATCAAATTATCACAGTTAGCTGAAGATCTGTCGATTTCATCAAGAAGTGTCAGCGCATGGGTGTATGAAGGTCGAATCCCAGGAAGCACTAATCTGGATAAAGTATGTCACTTACTCGGTTATCCGCGCCATATTTTGTTTAACGAAGATGTCATTAGAAACAGTCCTGTCATTTGTCAGCCGGAATCCTCCCGATTCATGAAGCGAACGGTTACTCGCTCGCCAGTAAGTAATCGGATATTGACTGGATTATGCATGGTCCATGACTTGTCCGTTACGGATGTGAGTCACTGGATCGGGGTTCATCCGGGAACATTCCGTAAATGGCTCCATCAAGGAACCATGCCCTCTTCTGCGTTCCAGGATCAGGCAGAGCAATTTTTCAAAGTTCCAAAGTCGATACTTTTTGCAGACATTATTTTGAAACAGAATTCATAATATCTCCCGTATGGGTAACAGAGCATTCCCTGCATGAGCTATCTGCTCTTGCAAGGAATGCTCTTCTTTTACTATTTCATCTCCGATGAGGATTTACCGCCTTACCGCTTGAGAAAGGCTTCCCCGCGTGCGGCGGCGATCTCATTGATTCGGTCAGCTCCTCTTGAGCCGCGTGGTGCTTCAGACAGCTTCACAAGCACAGCACGTCCAGATTCGGTACCATAATCTATTATAAATTTGTACGTACAAGTCAGATATTTTTATCCTGTATTTTTGCCAGCTAATCCTTCTGTTCTGTCTTTGTCTCATTTATATATTTGAGTCCTGTGTATCTCGCTCTTAAGGTATGTGCGGTCCTCATCGCACGCTCCAGCTGTTCATCGGTTACACCGAGCTCTTGTATAGTTGATGGACCTCCGGTGCGGCTGAGCCAATCCTGCATTTGCTCCTTCTTAGGCAGATCCTTATAAGCATCAAAAGCTTCTTCCTGCCCGCTCTTATAGAGCCCACGATATATATCTGAGAGCAGTGCGGATGCAACGCCCACTTTCGCCCCATGCAAAATCGCTTTTTTACCCTGCTGAAGAAATTCCATCTCCAGACGATGGGATATATGATGCTCACCACCGGAAGCTGGCCGAGAATGATCAATGATCAGCATCGAGATGCCGGAAGCAATCAATGCTTCCATCAAAATTTTAACTCCTTGTATGCTGCCCTCAGCGATCTCATTCACATGATGAACACAATCCATCAGCGCTTCTTCCGTCATGCGGTAGGCAAGCGGACAATAAGGTTCGCCTCCAAGGTCCCGTGATATTTGCCAATCAGCAAGAGATGTGAATTTACCAAGCATATCTCCGAAGCCAGCAGCCGTCATGACTTGCGGAGCTTTCGCAAGAACACTCAAATCTGCAAAGATCGCTTCCGGTGGAATCGCCTGAAACGTCTGCTTCGTGCCATCCACGATAAGAGGGGCGCCTGCAGAAGTGAAACCGTCAACAGATGCTGCTGTCGGAACGGATACAAAAGGCTTATTCATCTTGAAACAAACAAAACGGACAAGATCATGTATGGTGCCAGAGCCAACTGCGATGATCACCTCTGTATCCTTGGAGATGCCTAACAGAACCTTAACGATAAATACTTCATCCGCAACAACCTCACCTCCGGTGTTTCCAGGCAGAAACAGCTCGTCAGTAATGACTCCCGCCGTTTTTAGATAAGAGATGACTTCATCGCCTGCTGCTTGTTTGGTATGCTCATCAAATACGACCGTTACTTTTTTATAATCCTGCTTGATCAGATAAGGAGCCATTTGCGCAAGTGCTCCATCCTCCAAGCAAATATGCATTTCTACCGTACGGTGTGGATTGCCGCATGTACACTGACTCGCTTCTTCATTCCACTCGGCAATACAATCATTCATACTCATACTCATACTCATTACCCTTACCTCCTGTATGATCGTTTATATTCTCAGTTTCTAATATGTACGTACAAATTGTCAAACAAAAATAAAAGACAGCAAGCTGCTGTCTAGAGGGGGACTTTCTCTTGAGGAAAGCAAATTCCTCCTCCGTTTTGGCGGAAGTGGCCAACAAATAAACTCCCTCCAGAATTGACGGGAGTCATGACCACGTGCCTAAGACAGTTAGCATAATTTCGAACTAGGGCTTGCTGAACAAGAGCGGCTGACGCAAGAGGTCAATTTTTAATCCGGCCCAGCTGCAGGTATCCAGCCTGTAAGCAGTGCTCCACCTTCCGAATGGTTACCTGCGCAAAGTTCACCCCCGTGTCGCCTTACAATTCTTTGTGAAATGGTCAACCCTAATCCGCTACCTCCAGTTGAACGATTTCTAGATACTTCACCACGATATAGAGGTTCAAAAACTCGATATAGTTCTTCCGGGGAGAAGCCCGGACCTGTATCACGTATCGCAAACTTTATTTTGTTACCCTCTTTATAACATTGAACAACAATTTCACCATAGGAGGGTGTGTGTCTGACGGCATTATCCAAAAAATTGTTCATCGCACGTTCCAATAAGTGCATGTCACCGTTAACGAAGCAGTCGTCTACAGTATGGTTCAAGATCGAGATGTTCTTTTGCCGAGCTTGCGGACTTAAACTTTCAATTGATTTCAAGATGATAAGTTTAAAATCAATCCTCTGATAATGAAGATTCATCTCCAGATGCTCCATCTTTGTAAATGTGAAAAGGTCCTCTACCAACCGGTCCAATTGCGCCGATTTTTCCTTACAAACCGTCAAATATTTGGTTATTTTATCCGGAGATTGGGCAATGCCCTGCTCCAGACCATCCAAATAACCTCGTAATGCGAAGAGAGGGGTCCGTAAATCATGCGCGACAGCTGCGATCACGAATCGACGTTCTTCTTCCAATTCCGCTTGTTTTTGAAAAGCTTTTTGAATTCCATTCACCATCACTGCGAATGCATCGCGCACTTCAGAAATTTCAGTGATCCTGGATCCAGGCAACTCCACCTCCCAATCTCCTGCGGCGATTTTTCTAGCTGCAAAGCTCATCCTTTCGAGAGGCTTAAGAAGAAACCTTCGCATTTCAACACCGATAATAAAGAAAGCTAACAATAGTCCGGCAAATATCGAAATTATCTGAACCGCATTTGACTTCGGCAGATAAATAACGACCTTTCCAAGTAAATGACCGTCCTTTATGATGGTGAACCGTTCGGTGGAAGACAATTTGCCATGGCTCTGCGGATTAGACCGATAAATTTCCTGATCTGACGCGGATAGAATAGCCGCTTCCATCTTCGCCTGCCGCAACTCATTATGCAATTGGTTTTGCCAATTCGGATCCCTCCATTTGTCCGAATTGGTTTCGATCAGGTGTACGGTCTCGAACAGTTGTCTTTGCAGAATCTCGTCTTGCAACCCGTTTTTTGCAAAGCTGAGCGTTTTTGTCTCCATGAAATGTGCTGTCACATAGAAGATCCACGGCACTAGCAGTATGAAGAAGAAAAGCAGTATAGTAAACGAACGAATGCGAAGTGTTCTCATTTTATCCTCCCTCAAAGCGATACCCTATTCCCCATACGTTGACCAGGTATTGAGGATGGTTCGGATCGGATTCGATTTTTTCGCGAAGTCGACCGAGGTGCACCCGAATCGTATGCCTGTCGCCCACCCCATCCCAAAATTTTGAAAGTATATGTTCATATGAAAAAACATGCCTGGGGTGTTCGACAAATAATCGCAACAACTCATATTCCCTCGGCGTGAGCACTACACTCTTCCCATCCACGATCACTTCTCTTGTGGATAGATTTAGCTTGATGCGGCCAAAATCCAAGATCCTTTCATCCATTTGCAGCTGGGAAACGGAACGCCGCAATACAGCTTTTATCCTGGCTACGATCTCGCCGGGTGAAGCGGTTTTGACGATATAATCATCGCCGCCGAGAGTCAGCCCTCGAATCTTGTCCACATCGTCGCTGCGTGCGCTCAAGAAAAGGATCGGAACGTTACTCTCCGCCCGAATATTGCGACATAGCTCAAACCCGTTTTGTCCCGGCATCATGATGTCAAGAACTATACAATGAATGGAACTTTGCTTAAATAAAGCCCACGCTTGAACGGTATCGCAAGCGGTTATAACGCGAAAATTTTCGTACTCTAAAAAGTCCCTCAATAGTTCGACAATGCTTTGATCATCGTCTACAACCAGTATCGTACTTACTTCGCTCATGAATATCCCACCTTTGAATACTAGTTTATCATTTTTCCCCAAGAAACTAACGGAACCACCTGATTTGTGATGAATTGTTTATTGTTTTGTGACCTTTTTGCAACTTCGTTTGAGAGACTCGTTTGTTATGCTTCTTCTTGCGGGCACGGAAAGCAAATATCGCAAGTGAGGGCTCGTTCTACGCAAAACGGATGAAGGAGGATGACATGGGCTTGGAACACGGCAGTTTCTCGTTTTTTCCATTCGGTGCTCTATTTTGTCTCACGCTTTTTTCTTTGGTGGCAGTTCGAATCTATGCGATTCGTCATCGCTACAAAGAATCCAATCAAAAAGACGGTGACAACGCATTGATTCTAAAAGGCCGGATGGCTAGGGGTGAAATCGACGAGAAGGAATATCACAGGCTGAAGGATCTTCTGACAAAATAACTTTCCCCTGATCGACCCGCAGGTTCGAGGATCAACGTACTGACTTTGAATACGAGGAGGTTTATGGATGTTAACGGTACAAATCGTGCTTTTTGATGGCTTTGACCTTCTGGATGCCATTGCGCCTTACGAGGTTTTTTGCGCCGCTGCAATATATGCTGATAACGCGTTAAGCGTAGAACTCGTCACCGCTGAAGGGCCGAGATCAGTCACTAGCGGCATCAACGGGTTAAGAATTGAAGCAAGCGGCAGACTGAACCCGGAACGTGCGGGCATCATTCTCGTACCTGGCGCGTCGGGCGACGTTGAAGGAGATGGCCCCGATTCGCCCCCGGCTATTTTGTCGCGGGCAATGAATACAGAATTGACTGGAATGATTGGGCAGGCAATCGGGCAAAAAGACCTCATCGTCGCCACGGTTTGCGGCGGTTCCCTGCTGCTGGCCATGGGAGGGCTCTTGGAGGGCAGACCGGCGGTAACGCATCATCTGGGCATGGATGTACTTGGAGCAACCGGCGCCATTCCCGTCTCAGCACGTGTAGTGGACAACGGCAACCTGGTGTCCGGCGGCGGTGTTACTTCGGGACTCGATGTAGCGCTGTATCTCGTGGAACGCGAGCTTGGACCGCGCATCGCACACGCGGTAGAGCAACTGTTCGAATATGAACGGAGAGGAACGGTTTGGCGAGAAGAAGGCATTGCGCCTAGCTCTCAAATGGCAGTGACCGACGAAGAAACGAACATTGCGATGAACAAAGCGGGGATGACTTACGATACCCTGGATATAAAATCATCCAGGGAATCTGACTTTGACGGGGATTGGGATACGACAATCGCTACGCCTGTTGGGAAACTGGAGGTCAAGCTCTCCATCTCCATAAGGAATGGGACGATCCAAGGCAAGGCAACACAAGGGGATGAGACCGTCGAGTTTTTAAACCCTTTACTACAGGACAATAAGCTTACCTGGTCGCTGCGAATCACGAAACCCATGCGCTTAAATCTGAAATTCGAAGCTGCCGTGGGCGGAGATCACATGACCGGATTCGCCAGGGCCGGCATACTGCCGGCATCCAAATTAACAGGCAAACGGGTATCCTAACCCGGAAATGTGTATAAGCAATAAAAGTGAAGCCGCGGGGGTATTGGATTGCATGAAGAAGCGGAAAACATTATACGGAATATTGGCCTGTGTCAGCATTGTATACATCATGTACGCCTTGACGCAGAATTATATGATCGATCCCGGAGCCGGGGATTTTTTAAGCCATAAAACCGGACTGAAGCGCGAGCTTAATCTCCCGGTCTGGTTAAACGTTATGCGCGTTCATGTTGCGTTTGCCTGCATCGCCATGGCGGCGGGGCTGCTCAACTTTTCCAATCGAATCTTTGAAAAAAGCCGCAAATTCCATCGCATAAACGGCTACATTTATTTGGTGTCCGTACTTCTTGTCGTGCTGACTTCCGGGTACATGGCGCCTTACGCTACCGGAGGAAAAATAACAAGCATGGGGTTCAATGCGCTAAACATGATATGGCTGCTCATAACCAGTATGGCGCTCGTACAAATCAAAAAGAAACGCATCATCCGGCACCGGAACTGGATGATCCGAAGTTACGCCTTTTGTTTTACGAACATGTTGATTCATCTCATCACTTCTCTTTTTCATGAGGGATTCGGTCTTGTTTACGCTACCAGCTATATCATTGGTGTTTACGGCTCCATTGTGCTGCTGCTGGTCATTCCTAACATTATAATCAGAATGATCGGCCGATCCAGAGAGGCAGTGGTTACCCCTTAAATGAGGTGGCCCACTCACATCCGCATGATTTGAGTAGTGTACTGGTTTTATTAACAACACCAAAAAAATCGCTTAAGGGTAAGGGATTACGTTCAGTTGTATGCCTTGAGCTAAACGAAAGGAATAGGTATAAGGATGAACAAAATATTGGGATTGCTCATGTCGTTTGCACTGGTTCTAGGTCTAGTTGCCTCTGCAGCAAGTGCGAATACAAAAGATTACAAGGATGCATCCAAGGACAAGAAAACTACGCATGTTCAAGTCGTATTATTCGATGGTTTCGATCTGCTGGACGCATTAGCGCCATATGAAGTATTCGCTGCCGCGGGAATGTACTCAAAAGGAGCAGTTACTGTAGAATTGGTTTCTGCAGAAGGCAAGCGTTCTGTCCCGAGCGGTCTGAATGGGCCCGCTCTCGAAGCGCAAGCCGCATTAGACCCAAACCGTCCGGGAATTATTTTGGTGCCCGGAGCTGCAGGGAAGCCGGCGGGAAATTCGGAAGATGCTGTTCCGAATATATTAGCGCAGGCCATGAAGACAGACTTACCGGGTATGTTGAAACAAGCTTTTAACAATAAAGAAATCACTGTGGCTACCGTATGTGGAGGTACATTGATACCTGCAATGGCAGGTTTGTTGAAAGATAGACATGCGGTAACCAATCATATCGGCATGGCTGCGTTAGGAGCTCTCGGTGCAATTCCGATTGAAGCAAGAGTCGTTGAAGATAGTCCTCGTTTCGTGAGCGGGGGAGGTGTGACTTCGGGACTTGACGTGGCCTTGTATTTGGTCGATCGTGAATTAGGGCCCCAAGTCGCGAATTCCGTAGAAAAGTTATTTGAGTACGAGAAAAGAGGCACGGTGTGGAAAGCGGAAGGCATTACGCCGGTCGACTTTAATACGAGTCCAAAAGCGTCTGAAGAAAAACAACCAGCTGCTATTTCCGTGAGCACTGCCGAAAAGTAAAAAACCGATCCGAAAAAAGCAACAGCGGCGGACTAGGATGCGAAAGACCTAGCCTGGCCGCTGTTGCAGTTTATGCTCAAAGCTACCTGTAGTTGAATTCACCTGAAGGTTCCGACTGAAACTCGGCCTTCTACTCTTCAATGGCAAATGGCGTGAGTATGAAGGAATTTCAGGAATGGATCGGTCATAGTCATTTTTTCACTACAGCTAATATTTACGCTCATTTGGATTACAGTTCAACGATTTCTTCTGCCCAGGTAATGAGCACCAGCTTAAAGATATCGAATAACAAAAAGGTTCCTTCACTGCTAGAAAAAGCAGTTCAGAAACCTGTCATTGATAAAGTGATGCGGTCGAGAGGACTCGAACCTCCACGGGGGTTAGCCCACACGGACCTGAACCGTGCGCGTCTGCCAATTCCGCCACGACCGCATATTTAATAGACCACTCTCATATTATAGCGATTCGTTCTATACATTGCAAGTTATATAGCAAATTTCAATAGATGAATCCATTTCACAACTCATTCAAGGAGCAGACCTTACAAAGGCTGCTCCTTGTCTCCTACGTTTTGATGAATCAGCTATAAATCTATTATTTCCATATCTCGTCTGCTATTTCTTTAATGAAGACAAGCTTATTCCACTGCTGTTCTTCCGTAAGCAGGTTGCCCTCTTCTGTTGAAGCAAATCCGCATTGCGGGCTAAGGCAAATCCGATTAATATCCACATACTCGATCCGTATCGAATTCAAGATAGAACGCATCGTAGTTATTGATGCCAAGCAATGTTTCAGCAATCGGCTCATATCCCCCGGAGGAAGCCCATGTAGAGTTGTAATTACCGCGGCAAACATGCGTCGTGACCACAAGATCCTGTGGGAGGTCAGCAATCGCTTCACTGTTGACACGGGCAAGAGTTTCAGCAAGAGCTTTGATATCTCCTCCATTGTTCGTAAACATACCAATGAAGCCCTGGTCGCAGAGTGCGCCCCATGTGCAATCATCCAGCTGAATACTACGGCAGCCGAGCTCGTAGAATGCCAGAATCGTTTGGCGATATGCCTCTGCCGTGTCTCTGACAAGATTATCGTTATTAGGATATATCTTGGCTGTAAGCTCACGATACTCTCCGCGCTTCAGCTCAAACAAGAACTGAGCAGGAGCTGGAATGGCTTGACGGCTACAACATCATCACCTGCAACGTCTTTCAAGAATTTATAGTATGCAAGGATGTGTCAGCTGTTCTTGAGAGATTTCTCCATTTTGAAATTGTGCTCTTGCTTTCTTCAAGGCTTCCGGACGAAGAAAGTTCTTTATAAAATCGCTTCATGCAGTGCCTCCACATAAGCCGCCGCCAGCTTGGACATCATTGCATTCTTATGAGCGATCCACCCCACGTTAATCGTTTCCTTACAATCCAGCGGTACGGGAATAATATCATTTCCGTTCAAGTCTGCACTGAGGACGCCGGTTGAAATTGTATACCCATTGAGACCGATCAGCAAATTGAACAGCGTTGCTCTGTCATTGACACGAATGCTCTTCTTATGTGAAAGCGTGCTTAAGATCTCTTCAGAGAAATGAAAAGAATTATATTCGCCTTGGTCAAAGGACAAATAAGGATATTCCTCTAGCTCCTCAATGGTAACAATAGGCTTCTTCGCCAGCGGGTTATGGACACTAATGAAGATATGCGGCTTCGCGACAAACAAACTGTGAAACTGCAAATTGGCAGAATCCAGGAGTCGATTGATTACCTTGGCATTAAACTCATTCAAATACAAGATTCCAATCTCGCTGCGCAGTGTTTTGACATCTTCAATAATTTCATAAGTCTTGGTTTCCCGAAGCGCCAGCTCATATTCATCTAATCCGTGCTCATTCACCAGCTTAACAAAAGCATTGACGGCAAAGGCGTAATGCTGGGTAGAGACGGAAAAGTGCTGCGGGGACGGCTTCGCGTTCCGGTATCTGCTCTCTAGCAGCTCTGCTTGTTCTGTCACCTGTCTGGCATACCCCATAAATTCAGCGCCCTCCATTGACAGGGTGATTCCTTTATTTGTCCGCTCAAATATGGTGATACCAATCTCTTCCTCCAGCTCTTTTATCGCCTTGGACAAGCTCGGCTGAGATATAAACAGCCGCTTGGCCGCCTCATTCATGGAACCGCGGTTCGCGACTTCAATAACATATTTTAACTGCTGTAGTGTCGTCATAACTCTCCTACTTTCTTCGCTAGTGCTCACATATGCCTTGCTCTATTTTATCATTCTAATGGTTGTAAATTAAACTAATACTCATTTACAGAAGACCGAAGAACATAATTCATCGTAAATCTCCATACACATCATTAAATGCACACTTGGAATCGGGATTCATATAAGGAGGGTCGAAATATGGCTGTTGCTCCCCCTATTTTACAAGCAGGAGATACCGTGGGTCTAGTTACATTAGGAAGCCCATTAAGCGCCGCCACCATTGATGCCCGCATAGAGATCCTTCGGACAGCAGGACTTAATGTGGTTATTGGCAACCATGTATATGATTCGAATGGGTTCCTCGCAGGCACCAATGAGGAGCGGGCATCAGACCTTATGAGCATGTTTGAGAATGAAGAGGTCAGATTAATTCTGGCTACGCGCGGCGGCACGGGTGTTGCCGGCATTCTTCCCTACCTTGACTATAATGTGGTTCGCAATAATCCCAAAATTGTATCTGGCTATAGTGATATTACAATTCTGCTGAATGTCCTCTATCAATACGCGGACCTTATTACACTGCAGAGCCTCATGCTTATTGACTTCGCACCGCAAACACCTGCATATAACTTCGACCAATTTTTTAACGCCACCTCTACTATTCAGCTTGAAAGACAGATTACGAACCCTCCCGGCATTCCTCAAATCAGCAGGATTCAAGGCAATGTAACCGGTCCTATCATTGGAGGGAATTTAGCTTCCTTTATAGATTCAATTGGAACTCCCTATGAGATTGATGTACGGGACAAAATATTGTTGCTTGAAGAAACGCATGAACCAACGAATACGATTTACCGTTATTTGAACCATCTCTTGCTGGCGAATAAATTGCAGGAATGTGCGGGTATTGTGATGGGAGAATGCACGGGATGTCTAGAGGCCTATGGAGTCTCCTACCAGCAGTTAATTGAAGAAGTCATCGTACCGCTAGGCAAGCCGCTTATGACCAATGTGACCACCGCTCACGGAATATACAAAGCCGCAATACCGATCGGGGCGACGGTAAATTTGAACACCTATGAGAATACACTCACGGTCATTGAGCCGACGGTTAGTGTCGGACAATAATCAACTAAATAAAGGATATCATATTGTTTATTTTGTATATAATTGAGAGGGTTATAATAAGCTTTGATCATTGAACGGTATGGAGGGTATATAATGGAATGGGAAACGCTGCCTGACTGGTTCTGGATTCTCTTATATCTCTTACTGCTTGCTACTCTTGTGACGGCTGTTATTAGCTTGTTTCGAAAGAAAAGAGTCCCCTTCGCGATCATCGCGATAATAATGACTCTTACTATACCCTTAGTCAGTATATATAACAGCATTGGGAGATCCGCAGGATATAACGAATTTGAGCATCTATTGCACAAACTGAGCGAAGGATCACTATGGTCTATCTATGTCTCTCTTGGATACGTGTATATATTATTTTGGTGGATCACTATTTTCGTTCCACACAACAAACAGCATTAATCATAGAGACATCCGAAAAAAAGAATCAATAACGGAGTTCTGATTAATGGTCGTACCTATGTACCTCTGCGTGCAGTCGGTGAAGCCTTGGCGCTTACATTTATGTGGATAACGAAACGAAAACAGCTGCAATAGATGTTAGAAGATAATTACACTGCCCGAGGGTGGGTGGTTTTCCCTCGCCCTTGAAAAGGATAGTGGTGAACGCCAAAAATCCAAGGAGCTAAGCGATAATATACCGCTTAGCTCCTTGCCTTTTACACTCTATACTATTTTAAAGCTAAGGCTGTTCAAAAGTTTTACTTTTGGGACAGCCGCTTTTAATTTGATAAGACGAAAATGAGAGTTAACAAAGTAAATAAAATGCATGAGATTAACTTTGTTGTTTTTTATTTTCACGTATAGAATCAATTAAACTCCATATAAAACCAAAGGAAACGACTACACAATGAGTAGTGTTAGGACATCGGAGCCGTCCATATGTCATACCTACTTTCATTATTGAATTAAGTAATCATACTGATGCCACTTCATTTGAGTGAATGCAGTATTTGTTCCCTCATACCCATAATACAGAAAGACCTAAAGATGGTCCATCCTTCACGCTAAAAGTGACTGAAGGGGTGCCAACCTGCAGTCTTTTATGCCAATACTCACCGATTGCATTGTTAACTACTAGATTTCCACTATGATCGTGTCCAATATCAAGCTTTACTCCGCCCCACCCTAGCGATCCAGGTCTTATAGAATATCCTCCATCCCAGCTACTGCAAATTTATCAATAGAGTAGAATACAGGGTTATAATCCCAGTCCCAGTTGTAATTAAGTTTGAAAACAGCCTGTCCACTAGCGGCAGATCTTATTCTACTTACACTTATCCATCTACTTCTTTATTTGGAGATGCTGAAGGTTCCTCTCTCTTGATAAGCACCTTGCACAGCTTCCATAGTAAATATCCGATAAATGCTCCCGATGTATTCAGCAGCAGATCATCAACGTCAAAGGTCCCCATACTAAAAACAATCTGTGCGCATTCGAGCAGCAGACTAAAGCTGAAGGACAGCAGCATGACAACGACAAAGCTCAGCTGCTTGAGCATCGTCCCTGCCAAAAATCCAAACGGGATAAAAATGGCTACATTACCAAACAGGTTGATTAAATTATGTGTTGTTGGATGCTCCAAACTATCTTTTATCGTATGCAGCAATATCAGATTGGATCTATAGCTCATCGTTTGACTCAGAGAAGCTGGATTCTCTATGACCCTGTATAACAGCTCGCCGAGTATATCAAGATCAACAGTTCCGAACTTAAACAAAATGACCTTGATCACTACATAGGAATATAGCAGCAGCAAACCTAGTATGAGCACAGGATACAGATGAATTTTTTGTTTCATAATCATTACTCCCTCGTTGTACATAAATTCCTAATGAGTACAGAGTATCTGATTCTTTTTAAGATCAAGGGAATAAATTCTTAAATCTTTCTTAAGAGAATCAGATTCGGATCTCAATTCGGAAATGTTACGATTATCAATCTATGAAGTTCTTATTCTTCATCGGCTTTCATATAGTAAGAATAATAGAGCAAAATGATAGAATCATAACTCCATTCCAGATAGGGGAGGTCATTATGTACCGTTTATCACGTGCTTCATATGTAGGAATCAGCGGATTCCTCCTGCTAGGCTTCTCATTAATGCTGGTTCTCTTCATTTCCATGTGGCAAGGAGCACTTCATATTCCATCCAGTCTTCTTCAGCTGAACACCATCTTCTTAAGCATACTCATCGAAGCACTTCCGTTCGTACTGATTGGTGTACTGATCGCCGGCGTTATTCAAATTTTTGTGACAGAAGATCATATTCGGAGATGGCTCCCCACAAGCAAGCCTGCCATTATAGTCATGAGCTGTGTTATCGGTGCGCTGTTTCCCGCCTGTGAATGCGGTATTGTACCCATCGTAAGACGGCTCATTCAAAAAGGAGTGCCGCTCTACGCGGGTGTCGGTTTTATGCTTACCGGTCCACTCATTAACCCGATTGTCATTGCTTCCACCTACATGGCTTTTGGCAACGATTTGCAAATGGCTGCGCTTCGTATGGGCATCGGGTTCTTGATTGCTCTGCTGATTACCTTTGCGGTGAGCATGTCATTTGATGGGAATCAATTCAGATTTACCTCGGCCCAATCCGTGTCCAATGCTCAGTATCATTCACACGGTAGTCAGCAAAAAACGTCTTCTATTGCTGTACGCATCAAGCATATGCTGCATCATTCCATTGACGAATTTTTTGACATGGGGAAGTTTCTCATTATCGGAGCCTTTATCGCAGCAGCAGTTCAAACCTTCGTCTCTGCCAAAACTCTGCTCGGTATGGGCACAGATATGGCTTCATCTACCCTTGTCATGATGGGACTCGCCTTTGTTCTGTCTTTATGCTCGGAAGCAGACGCGTTTATCGGTTCTTCCTTTAGCCATTTATTCGGTACAACACCAATACTCGCATTCCTTATCTTCGGACCCATGCTGGATCTTAAGAACACAATTATGATGCTTAGTGTATTTCGTACCCGATTTGTTGTGTGCCTTCTCGCTCTCGTCATACTTACCATATTTACATCACTTATGCTGCTTAATCCCTATATATAAGGAGGCTTCGTTCCGCTCATGAACATCAAATGGAATGGACAACAGCTCCTTCGAGCTGGCATCCTGCTGCTATTTTCGATCATGCTGTTCCGGCTGCATTTCACCGGTGAAATCTTAAAGTTCGTTAATCCAAAATATGAGCTGCTCAGTCTAAGCGCCGCTATCCTATTTTCGTGCCTGTTTCTGATTCAGCTCAGTAGAGGCTGGGAAATAATGAAGCATAACTATACCCATCATGAACACATTCATCATCCTCCTTCTAAGGAAAAACAGGGCAATTTAATCCAGCCGCATGAATCTCACCATTGCGGAGAGGAGCACTGTCATCATGATCACGGAGATGGCAAGATAAATTATAAGAAACTCATCGGTTATGCAATTATTATATTCCCACTGGCTGCTGGATTCCTTGTACCTCCTCAGGTTCTGAACGCTTCCATCGCAGATAAAAAAGGAGGTATGCTGCTGTTAACCGGCTCACAGCAAGAATCAGCAGCTACAGAAACAGCCAGATCCGAAGCGTTAAATGAAGAGCCTGATTTGGCTAACCAGCATACAGAGCTTGCGGAAGCCCCTTCATCTGAAGGAGCCATCATTGATGAACATGCTGAGGATGAAGGCGTTATGGAGAACACGGTATCGAGGGATGAATTCGAGCAAATCATGGCGGACCTGGAGGAGAAACGCTCCATTGTGATGCAGGAGCATCTTTTTGCTTCCTATTATGAACGTATTGCTAACACGCCGGATGCTTACACTGGCAGATCCATTCAGCTGTCCGGTTTTGTATTTCGGGATGAAGAACTCTCGGAAAACCAACTCGTTATATCGAGGTTTTTAATTACCCATTGTATCGCAGATGCCGCACTGATCGGTTTTCTGGCTGAATTTCCACAAGCAGCTCCGCTTGAGGAGGATACATGGATTGAAGCTACCGGTGTGATCGATACGACGATGCATAACGGAACCAAGCTGCCTATTATTCGCATCACGGAATGGAAGAAATCAACAGCCCCCGATCAGCCGTACGTCTATCCGCTGAGTGTAAGGATTTTATGATAAGTTTGACCGTATTCAATTAGTTCGACATCTTAACTTTTATCTTGTTCAGATAGGTGACAAGCTGTTCCACATTCTGCACCGCTTGAGCAAAGCCGATATATCCATCCGGCCGGACAAGAAATAGGGAGCTGAGTGGAATGCCTGCTTTTTTCATCGCTGCTCGGTCGTTGAACTCATAGATTGGGATGGAATTATCGACAGCAAACTGAGCCAATTCCGGAACTGCTTGACCATAGACATGTATCTGCCATTTCATGGATTGCAGCGGCTTGTAATTGTCCTCTGACATCTCTACCCATGGCAAACGGTCGCCTGCGTGCAGATGGCCGGCTTTGCCTTCACTTAGCAGGCTGTCAGGATAATGAATCTGTGTTTGGGACAGCATTTCAAATGCTTTTCTCCGGGCTGGCGGGAGATGGAACAGGACAGGTACAAAAAACGGAATGACCACCTCCATCGCTAATTTGGTATTGATTCCCTTGCCCACCATAATCTGAAATGCTCGGTCTGTCGTTGCTACAAGGGTTCTTGCGAATCCGATTCTTTCCGTTTCATAGGAATCCAGAATTTGCTCGTCTGCTTCTCCCTGAAGAACAGCGGCAAGCTTCCAGGCCAGGTTCATCGCATCCCCAATACCTGTGTTCATCCCTTGTCCTCCTGCGGGACTATGGACATGCCCTGCATCTCCTGCAATAAAGATTCGTCCCTTACGGAAATGCTCGCTGACCCGGTGATGAACGTTAAAGGTAGAGAACCAGTTTACATCTTGAATCTCCGCCTCTGTATTATGAGACGCATAGGGAGCAATAGGGGAAAAATCCTCCGGAAGTCCCTGCTCCAGCACCGGTTTCGGAATAATTCCGATCAATCTGACATATCCGGTCGTGCGCACCGGTGCTGTGAGACAGAATCCGTCATTGTTAAAGCTTACATGCAGGCCATGAATGGGGACAGCACTCTTCACGTCAGCCACATAAAATATCTGCTCATAGGTTCCGCCGGAGAATGAGAGCTCCAGTCCTTTGCGCACCGTACTATGAGCGCCGTCACAGCCGCACATATACTGGAATAGGGCCTCCTCGTACACTTCGTCCTTCGAAAGCACTGCATGAACCGCATTTCCTTCTTCACTGAAAGAAACAAGCTCCGTGTTCCACTCCACACGGTCCCCTCTCTCCTTCAGCGTATTTTCAAGAACCTCCTCATGCTCATCCTGAGGAAGGCTGAGCACATAAGGATAGGGACTTATCCCAAGTCCAATATCCCCCATCTTCATGCGCGCTTTAAGCTCCCCGTCTTTACGAATTTGTAGTTCCTGGATGGGAATTCCCCGCTGAGCCAATTCATCTGCAAGTCCAAGCTGCTGGTAGTACTCCAGTGTTCGCGCATGAACGACAATCGCTCGAGAGGCTTCTCCTGTTCCGCTGTTTTTGTCAATGATACGAAACGGGATTCCCTGCTTCTGCAATGCCAAAGCCAGCACTAAGCCCGTTGGACCGGCGCCGACAATCAATACTTGAGGGTTCATTTGTCTGATTCCTCCTGTACTTCATCCTTATATAAGGAAGCGTATTAATTAACAATGTCGTACGTTATGTATGGTAAGATTGCTTTATTTTACCCTTGAGCCATAACTGCTAAGCAATATATATGCCCTGAATATCCCATTATGTATTGTAAACCACAAGAGCTGAGGGACACGAATCTTTCTATATTCGAAAAACAATATCCTTTTGAGTTTGAAAACATAAAAAAACCCTTACTACGTAAGGGTTTTAGTCAAATATATGGACTCTCAGGGACTCGAACCCTGGACCAATTGATTAAGAGTCAACTGCTCTACCAACTGAGCTAAGAGTCCGTAAGCTCATGCCGCTAAAGGCAGTTGTTACATAAATTAATGTTAACAACTCAGTAAAATCTATTATAACAGATTAAAATAATAAATCAAGCATTTTATTGATATAGGAGAAGAAATCTGATTAATACGGGTTCGTCCATATACCACCAGAATAATGATCAGGAAGTTTCTTGATATCCTCTGGCGTATCAAATCCTCCCGAAAAGTCACTTCCATCGCCTACGACGACATTAACACGAGAATCAGCTTGATCCATCCGGCTCAGAAATTTATCAGGCCAGCCCCATAGCAGAGGTGCAAGCTTATCCGAAATATGGAGCTGAGTATGCTCGCATGCAGCAGGCATATAACCGGTCCAGCCAACAGACAGATAAGGAAGCAAACAACTCTTCATCGTGTCCTTCGACAGTAAATTCTGTTGCTTCGTAGTGATAAATATGCGGCCAGAAGCTCTCCTTCTGCAGGATCACTGCTTTTGACATTAATTAATAATGATTTATCCGGAAATTGCTCTTTAATATCTCATAACTAGCTTTAGATATAATTTCATACTCACCACTCAATCCCTTCAACGCTTTGCTTCGTGTTATTTAGCGTGATGCTCTCAATCCTTCCGCTCTTAACCTTAATAATTTTTTCGGCCATAGGAGCAATAGCGGAATTATGTGTGACCAAGACTACACACTTTTTCATATTTCTATTTAAATCTTGAAGCTGCTTCAAAACAGCTTTGCCTGTTACGTAATCCAACGCTCCGGTGGGCTCATCACAAAGTAAGAGCAAGGGATTCTTCGCCACAGCTCTCGCGAGGGCAACTCTTTGCTGTTCGCCTCCCCATTCTTTCGCTACATTTCTAAATTCAATTAATGTTTTCACTTCTTCCGTCTCCTTCCCGGCATCCTGGATTGTGCTGATCTTTCGCCAACTTTGGATCCGATGAGTTATATAATCAAGTTGATTATATAAATTTAGATGAGCCAAAACCTCCGCCCGCAGACTGCGCTTGAACTAGACCAAAGGCGGGTTCAGTCACGTCCAGCAATTATATTTGTTATGGAGGTAAGGAAAAATTCTCGAGGTCGTCAAACGTTTGACTTCACTCTTGTTTCTTCACGATCTGGACATAAAAAAACCATTAAACACTCAGAATTACCAGTGTTTAATGGGTTTGTTAGTTATGGAGCCTAGGGGGATCGAACCCCCTAATCCGAATCAGACACAAATAAAACTACTACTCTTTCTTATAGACCATTTCCCCACTATCGGAGAATGCCTCTAGTTTATCTTCGTTAGAGTAAGGTTCTTCTAGAATTGCGTACCATAATGTGGTCCCATCTCCAAACTTTATTATTTTTGCAGGCTCCCCATTTACCTTCACCTGGGTTATTCTTTCTTGATTTACTGAGCCAAAAACAGCCCTAAACGGCTTATCATTTGTATACTCCCAAACATAAGAAATCGGCAGATCTGTTTCCACTAAAGACGCGCTGCCAGAACTATCTACAAGTTGCCACTTTCCAGAATTATACTCCACATAACTCGAATCAATGCCGTTATCCTTTACATAAAAAGCGACCACTCCATTCCCTTTTATTTCATAATGTAGTATTCGCTCAGCATGTATATCTGCTTCTTTAAGCACATTATCTAGTTCATCTTGAAGACTCACATGAGCTGTTTTATCAGAGCATCCTGAAAGGATTAGTAAAATTAAAATCATAAGCAATAAAATTTTCGTTTTCAATGTTATATCAAGCTCCTTGTTAGAAAATTAACACGGATATTCAACATAAATTAATTAGCGTTGCCGATACTTGTTCGAGGGTAACGATTTATATATAATTTTGTTTGTAAAAGTGAAAGTCCATTCAGTTGTCATATCCTGAACGGATCTCTTTATACGATATATGATATGCATTAGTTACGCTACCAAAATAATTATTCTTATTCAATTTCGCGTTCAAAGGTGTAGATTAATATTTAACAAATTACAGGAACCGCGCCCATCGCTGCGATAAGGGGAGCGCATATCTGCGAAGTGTCCCCGTAGACAGTCACCGACTAGAAAAACGAAAAAAACCGCTAAAATAGCGGTTTTTCTACGAGTATGGAGCCTAGGGGGATCGAACCCCTGACCTCATCGCTGCCAGCGATGCGCTCTCCCAGCTGAGCTAAGGCCCCATCATATGAAGCTATATTTACAAGACTCACTTTAAAATCATTCGTCTAGTACGCAAAAATTAGTGTAACATAACTCGGTATAATTAGGCAATATGTCACCCTGCTATTTTAAGCTAATTAATTACACTTATATTGAATACCTTGGCCCATCTGCATTTTTTCATCATTGTCATTCCTCACTTATATCCCAAGCAGGGTTCCACACCACTTCCCACAAATGTCCGTCGGGATCCATAAAGTGCCCGGAATATCCTCCCCAGAACGTTTCATGTGCAGGATCACAGATCGTGGCCCCGGCTTTACGTGCCTGCTCCATCACGGAATCCACCTCTTCCTTGCTGCCCACATTATGTCCAATCGTCATTTCAGCTGAGCTCGGAGAAGTCAGCGGTACTTTAGCTTCATAGGCAAGGTCTCTTCGATCCCAAATCGCGAGCTTTACACCAGCCTGCAATTCAAAAAAAGCAACCGCTCCATGCTCAAATTCCTTACCGATAATTCCCTCAGTAGGAAATCCCAGTCCATCTCTATAGAATTCAAGCGATCTCTCCAGATCATTTACCCCGAGTGTAAGGACGGTTATATACGGTTTCATTACTAATTTCCTCCCCTTGTCATAAGTGTTGAATCTCTAGGCACCATCCTACGCCCAATTGAATACATTTACCAGTAAAACAGAAACCGAAGCGGAGGAGTGACAACAATGGTAGTGACTTATATGGACTACACTTCACCAAATGTGCAGTTTTTTGATGATGTAAATAAGAATCGGTTCTTTACCAAAGACAGTGGTAACTATATCAACGTTCTTGGCAGACAACAGATGAATACAATCGGAGAAGCCTCTCTTCTAGATATCAATTTAACCAGAGGCAATGTAGTGGAACCCCATGTGCATCAAAATGCATCCGAGCTTGTCTATGTTGTGACTGGGGAAGCGGTGGTCTCCTTTATTAATCCTTTTACCAAAGAGGTACTTAACTTTACTGCAGGTCCTGGTCAATCCGTACTTGTTCCCCAAGGGTGGATTCATTGGGAGGTTGCGAATAAGGACAATACAAAGATCATCGCCATCTTTGATGCCCGGCAGCCTGAATTTATCGGAATATCTGATTTCCTGCGCCTGGCACCAACGAATACCATCGCCCATACTTATTGTCTGGATGAAGCCATGTTGAAAGAAACGCTTGCTCCAATCAAAGATACGACGGTCATTGGCCCTCCTGCAGACTGCAACAAATACCATCAGCCGCAAACCGGAGTTCAGGGAACATCCTACAACAATCCCATGATGGCACCGCAGGGATATCAAGAACATATGATACAGGGTCCTCCTAGTATGCAAGGAGTTCAAAGCTATTCAGGCCAGATGAAAAAAGATGGCTACTCCCGTCAAATCATCGGAAATGGACAACGTAACAATGACTAAAAAGTAATTTGAAAATGCATTGTATTAGACTTACATCAATCACTTTAAAATAGAAGCCTTCGGAGCTCAAAGTAATGAGCCTGAAGGCTTTCATTTTAGTTGCTTGAATTTATACCTGATCAACCAAAGCTTTAAGATCTAGTCTTCATCTACACCTTTAGACAACAGCGTCTTCAATTCCTTCATAAACATGTTGATGTCTTTGAATTGTCTGTAGACCGAAGCAAAACGAACATAGGCGACCTCATCCACAGGGTATAGCTGCTCCATGACGAGCTCTCCAATCTCCCGACTCTCAACCTCGGCAATCGCCGTATTACGCAGAGATTTCTCTACTTCTGACACAATGGAATCGAGCTGCTCCACGGATACAGGCCTCTTCTCACAGGCACGAATCAGTCCTCGCAGCAATTTCTCTCTGCTGAATTCCTCTCTGCTTCCATCCTTCTTGATTACAATCAGAGGCGTCTCTTCTATCGTTTCAAAGGTAGTAAACCTTCGATTACACTTTTCACATTCTCTGCGGCGGCGTATGGATTTGTTTTCATTGGCTGGGCGAGAATCAAGCACTTTGGTACCGCTATAAGTACAGTACGGACACTTCAAGCTCACTCACCTCCTTAATTGCATATAGTTACCAATCACTTTTTAAATAAAAAAGTCATGAAAAATCGAGATGCGAGACATAATACTTTTACCAACCTGCAAGGAGGTGAAAGCAATGGCACAAGGTAGCAGCGGTAACTCCAACCAATTGGTAGTCGCTAAAGCACATGGCGCTCTCGAACAAATGAAATATGAGGTTGCTCAAGAGCTTGGAATCAGTATTCCACAAGATGGTTACCAAGGTAACATGACATCTTATGAGAACGGTTCGATCGGTGGTTACATCACTAAACGTCTTGTAACAATCGCTGAACAACAACTAGCTGGACAATTTCAATAATAAGATTTCATAAGAAGTATTGGGCATGGCTTGACCTGTTAAGCCTGTCCAGTGCTTCTTTTATTATTCACGCTATAATTAAAATTCCTTATAAATGTCCTTATACTGATTATAATAGTAAATGACGCGCTGGACATAATGTCTCGTCTCACCGATGGGAATTTCCCCAATGGTATCCAGATGACCGTCCCATTTACCTTCCTTGATCCAGCTCCCTACATTCCCTTGTCCTGCATTATAGGCTGCAATAGCTGCTATGGGATTGCCTTCAAAATGATCTGACAGATAGTCTAGATACCAGGTTCCCATCTGAATGTTGGCGTCCGGCTCATGCTTCAGCTCTTCGAGTGTGACATTGTCTAGTTTTGCTGTTTCAAGGATCCAATTGGCTGTATCGGGCATGAGCTGCATTAATCCGATCGCGCCTTTCTTAGACTCCCTGCTCAGCTTGTAATTGGACTCTACTCGAATAATGGAGGCGACCAAAAAAGGATCCACCTCGTAATTCTCGGAATGGGTGCGAATTTGTTCTTTATAATGGATAGGATAAAACCATGACATCCAGTTTGTATTTAAAAATAACAAGAGTACAAAGGCAATAAATAGGACAAGCAGACTTCTTTTTTTGCGTAATAACTTCATGATAAGCCTTTGTCATGCCAAAACTTTAATATTTGCGCCTTCGTTTCTTCCATGCTTCCGCTGTTGTCGATAACAATATCCGCTCTTCGCTTCTTCTCCTCGATATCCATTTGTGCATTCAATCGGCTAAGAGCATCCTCTTTGCTGATTCCATCCCTTTCCATCAGTCGCTTCAGCTGAACTTCGGCTGGCACATAGACCACCATCACCTGCTCAAACTGCTCTGACAGCCTAGATTCGTAGAGTAATGGAATATCGGATACAACCAGCTTATCAGGCTGTTCCTGCTCAAACATTCGCATACGTTCCCGCATCTCTTGACGAATGGCAGGATGAGTGATGTCATTTAGTGCCTTTAATTCAGCAGAGTTTCCAAATACGATCTCTCCTAGTTTCTTTCGATGCAGCGTTCCATCCTCATTCAGAACAGCTTGTCCAAATCTTTCAATAACAGCAGCGAGCACGGGGTGCCCGGGAAGCATCACTTCCCGAGCAATTTGATCGGCATCAATAAGAATGGCTCCGAGGCTCACAAGATACCTGGAAACACTGCTCTTCCCCGTAGCAATCCCGCCTGTAAGTCCTATATTCATGTGTTCACCTCAAATCAACTTCAATAGACCCATAATAATTAACATCACAGCCGGGAGAGCAGTGAAAGACCGAATCCAGCCTGCACTTGCAAACCGAAATCCTACTCTTAACCCTAACACAAGAAATGTACCGCTGAAAAGTGCAATCATCACAGATGTTAACAGTGGAGGCAGTCCAAGCAATGCTGCTCCAAGTCCTGCTCCAAATGCATCAAGTGACAAAGCAATACCTAGCCACATCGCTTCATATCCCGAAATACTGCCAGAGTCATCCATATCTGCAGCCGAAGGTTTTTTTAATATTTGAATGACAATGCCCCACTTCTGGATTTCCAAAAAGAACACCGTCTTCTTCGATTCCTTCATTATATGCTGCTCGTCTTCATCCCATTCTTGCTGCTCAGATACAGGTCCGCCTATTAAGGCCTCCTCCTGCACCGGTTGCTCTGAAGCCCTGAGCGATTGAATAAGCGACCACGCGCCCATACAAATAAGAATAATGGCTCCTACATAAGAGGCAACATTAGCTGAAACTAAATGAGACAGCAGCACGCCAAGCTGCATGGACATTCCAATAACTAGACCTGAGCATACCGATATGATGACGATGGACAGCCAAGGTATTTTCATTTTTCGAAGACCATATGTAACACCTATACCAAATCCATCAAGGCTTAATGCAAAAGCGAGCATTAGCAGTGTTAATAAATGAGGCACCCTCCATTCCTCCCGTCCGGCTCAAGTTACACTACCCTTTTGTATATCTAAAGGTAGCGAATGTTTGCCTTAAAACTGCGTTGCCCTAGCAGTATATGGGAACCTGGTCTAAAGGGTGCCTATTAATGCATTTTGCTCTCTATGACATGCTAAACAAGAACCTGACACTTAGGACAAGTATGCGTACCTCGTCCTCCGACGACACTCTTGACAATCATCGTACCACACTCCGTACAAGGCTCGTCTTTTCTTCCATATATCTTGAGCTGATGTTGGAACATTCCCATCTCACCCTGTCCGTTCACATAAGACTTGATGGATGAGCCGCCGGCTTGTACAGCTTCAAGAAGGGTATCAATAATGGACTGATGCAGTAGAGCAAGCTTCTCATCACTAATCGTATTGGCCGGCTGCTCAGGATGTATTCCTGCCCTGAACAATGCCTCATCTACATAGATGTTGCCAATCCCCACCACATATTCTTGGTTAAGTAAAGCTATCTTGATCTTCGTTGTTCTTGCTCCGATCACCTTGATGAAGGATTCAAGCGTGAAGGCCTCATCAAGCGGCTCAAGTCCAAGCTTCATAAGCGGTTTATTCGCCAGATCTTCACCGATCTTGAACAGATGCATGGTACCAAATTGTCGTACATCCTTGTAACGCAGCTCAGTCCCATCCGAGAAGTGGAACACAACATGGGTATGCTTCTCAAGCGGAGCCTCCTCCTGATACATCCCATAACGGCCCTCCATTCGCAAGTGAGAGACAAGAACTAGTCCATCAAGCATGATACGCAAAAATTTCCCTCTTCGCTCAACACCTTGAATGGTGTGGCCAGCAAGCTCCATTGCAAAAGCTTCAATGTCATCCGGCCGCTGAATAATTCGCGGCAGATGTACGGTAACGCGATCTATATACTTTCCGACAATGAGTGTATTTAACGTTCTTCTGACAGTTTCTACTTCCGGAAGTTCCGGCATGATGTCTTCACCTCACGTACCATTATACCGGAAGTTTGTGCTGACTTGTAACCTAAAATTAGATTACTTCGCTTCGTACCAGTTTCTTCCGTAACTGACCTCCGCCTTGAGCGGAACAGACAGCTCGAGCGCCTGCTCCATCACTTCCGGAACGAGCTTCTTCATCACTTCTAATTCATCTTCAGGGACTTCAAATACAAGTTCGTCATGCACCTGAAGCAGCATCCGGCTCTTCAGTCCAAGCTTAGCAAGAGCAGCATCCATCTGAACCATGGCAAGCTTGATGATGTCTGCAGCTGTACCCTGAATTGGTGTATTCATTGCAGTCCGTTCTGCAAAGGAGCGCAGGTTAAAGTTGCTTGCATTAATCTCAGGCAGATATCGGCGTCGACCCATGAGAGTCGTTACATAACCATCTTTTCTGGCTTCTTTCACAATATCATCCATGAACTTACGTACACCCTGGAATACTGCAAAATATTGTTCGATAAACTGAGCCGCTTCTTTGCGTGTAATATTTAAATTTTGCGACAAGCCATAATCACTGATTCCGTACACAATACCGAAATTGACGGCTTTGGCAGAACGTCTCATATTGCTGTCTACGGCATCCTTGTCCACTCCGAACACATCCATAGCCGTCTTCGTATGAATATCCATGTCATGTACAAAAGCTTCCTTCAGACGTTCATCGTCTGAAATATGAGCCAGAACCCGCAGTTCAATCTGAGAGTAATCGGCAGCCAGAATGTACCAGTTCTCCTCCGAAGGTGCAAATACTTTACGTATCTTCCGTCCCTCTTCAAGACGAATCGGAATGTTCTGCAGATTCGGGTACTGACTGCTCAGTCTTCCTGTAGCCGCGATCGTCTGACGATAATAGGTATGCACTTTGCTGGTCTCTGGAGAAATTTCTTTCAAGAGTCCCTCTATATATGTCGACTGCAATTTGGCAATGGTGCGGTATTCCAATATATACTGCACAATATCGTGATATGGAGCCAGCTTCTCCAGCACGTCTGCACCTGTCGAGTAACCTGTCTTTGTCTTCTTGATTACAGGCAGTCCAAGCTTATCAAATAAAATCTCACCCAGTTGCTTCGGAGAATTCAGATTAAATTCCGTACCTGCAATTTCATAGATCTTCTCCACCAAGCCGCGGATCGTCTTCTCGAACTCTGCGCCAAGCTCCTTCAGATCGTTGATGTTCGCCTTGATACCCTGCTTCTCCATATCAGCCAGTATTCTGGATAGCGGCATTTCCAAATCGTAGAACAGCTCATGCATCCCTGTCTCCTCCAGATCCTTCTGTTGAAGCGGGATGATCGCTAGCAGTGAGGCCGTCTTGCGGGACAAGTGATCGGCCATGACCTCGGTCTCAGGAACCTTATACTTCGCTCCCTTGCCCAGCACTTCATCATCTGAAGCAAGCCGCGGCAGTGCATATTTGGCAGCAAGCCCTGCCAGGGTCTGATCGCTGTCCGTGGGATCAAGCAGATATCCTGCCAAATGAGCATCAAAGGCAGCACCCGCAAATTCGATGCCAATCGCATGAAGGGCCAGATCAACCCGGTGCAGATCATAGCCATGCTTCGGCTGATGGGTATCCGCAAACCATTCTCTTATTTTGACACAAGCATCTGATTTCAGTATTTCTGGAGACAGGAAGTAATAACGCTCCTGTGCGAAGATCACGATGCCTGTAATTTCTGCGTGATGGGGATTGTCGCCATGTGCTTCTACATGTACAACCTTCACTTCTGTAAGCACCGAAGCGAGCTCAAGGGCATTATCTTCATTAACAATTACAATATCTAGCGGAACAGCCTCCTGTGAGGCTTCTGAATCCTCATCCACCCGCTTTGCAGTAAAGGATAAACGCTCCAGAAGTGATTTGAATTCAAGCTTACCCAGAGCTGGGGCTGCTGATTCTTCTTTTAGTCCACCGAATGCCATGTCATCCCATGATTGATCCAATGGAACTTCGCGATAAATCGTAGCTAGCTTCTTGCTGAGACGAGCATCGTCTGCGTGGGTTTCGATCTTCTCCTTCATTTTCCCTTTCAGCTCGCTCGTATGCTCAAGAACAGCTTCAACCGACCCGAATTGGTGCAGGAGCTTAAGCGCGGTCTTCTCTCCTACGCCAGGAATCCCCGGTATATTATCTGATGCATCGCCCATTAGACCTTTTAGATCAATAATTTGCAATGGAGTAAGTCCATATTTCTCTTCAATTTCTTTGGGACCATAGGCTTCGATCTCCGAAACGCCTTTTCGAGTCAGTGCAATATTGACATGCTCTGAAGCAAGCTGCAGCATATCCTTGTCTCCGGTAACGACCAGCACTTCTCGTCCTGCCTCATCCGCCCGCTTGGTCAGCGTACCGATAATATCATCTGCCTCGTATCCTCCCAGTTCAAACTGAGCGATACCGAAAGCCTTCAGTAAGTCCTTGAGCACAGGGAATTGTTCGGACAGCTCTGGAGGGGTCTTTTGACGACCGCCCTTATACTCCTCATACCCTTCATGACGGAACGTGACCTTGCCTGCATCAAAAGCAACCATCATATGTGTCGGCTTATGCTCCTCAAGCAGTCTTAGCAGCATCGTCGTAAAACCATACACCGCATTCGTATGTAGTCCGCTTGAATTCGTCAGCGGCGGCATTGCAAAAAACGCCCGATAAATAATGCTGTTTCCATCTATTAAAATAAACTTTTCCATTAGACACCTCACACTGTGTTTTTGCTGTTTATATGATAACACAAGGGAACTTCTGTTCCAAAAAAAACAAGCAACCAGACCACGTAATAATGTCTCTGATTACTTGTTTTTTTATTAAGGTGCGTTTATTCGATGGATATAGGTGTCAGGATTCCTTTCCCTGCGCTGCTGATCATTGCAGCCTCCGTTACCTTTGCAATGTAAAGACCACTCTCAGCGGGTGCAGAAGCATTCTCTCTTCTTCCAAGCAGTAGTTCAACAAAATCATGATTCGGATTACTGGACTCTGGCCATCGTTCTGGAGGCACCTCTCGAACTTCCGGTTCGCCGTCTAAGGCTTCATACAGCCTGCCGTTCCGAAAGAGCAATGTACCTTGATCTCCATGTATAGACAAGTCCTCCTGCCACTTAATGCTTGCACTTCCTACAACATGAAACGAACCAATGGCTCCTCCTTCAAACTGAATCGTGACTGCTGAATCAATGTCGACTTCGGTTTGCCTTGTGTCTATAACCGCAGAGACCTGCTGAGGCAATAATCCGGTAATCCACAATACAGCATCAAGCAAGTGACTGCCGGAGTCATTCAGCTGTCCACCACAGGATAAAGCAAGGCTCTGTCTCCAGGTTCCTCTCTGATCTACCAGCCAGCTCTGGGCCTGATATGCACTCACAAATTGAATGCGACCCAATTTTCCGTCCGAAACGGATTGCTTCATATACATATACGGACCTAATAAATGACGCTGATAAGCAACCGCAAGATGCCTGCCACTGGCTGCCGCCCGGGAAATAATCGCTTCTGCATTCTGTGCGCCATCTACAAAAGGCTTTTCCATCAGTACATGTAATCCTGCTGCAAGGCATTCCATTCCTTGTTCATAATGCATCCGATGGGGAGATACGATGACTGCCGCATCCAGCGACTCATTTGTGAGTGCATCTCTGTAGTCCATATAAACGCCCGCCTTCTCTAATTCGGGAAAATCAGTCTTAGCCTGATCAAGTGCAGCCGTACTGGGATCTGCTAGTGCTGCAATTTCTGCTTCGGGGAGCTGAAGAATTCGGCGTATATGCTCTCTCCCCATCCCTCCGACTCCGATCATTAAGAAACGAATTTTGTCCATGTGCTATATTCCCCCTATCCTTTAATCCCGCTGAAGGTAATCCCTTGAATAAATGTCTTCTGCAAGAGGAAAAACAAAATAATAATTGGTGCTGTCATAATGGTAGATACCGCCATCATCAGTCCCCATTCCGTCCCTTTCTGACTTTGGAATTGCTGCAGGCCAAGCGATAAAGTATAAGACTCTGGATTCGTTAGATAGAGCAGCGGTCCCATGAAATCCGTCCAGCTCGCCATGAACTGAAACAAGCCTACAGCGAGCACGGCAGACTTGGCCAAGGGCAGCATAATCTGCCAGTAAATCCGAAACTCTCCGGCACCATCGATTCTCGCAGCATCCTTCAGCTCGTTAGGTAATCCCATAAAAAATTGCCGCAGCAAAAAAATATAGAACGGTACCCCAAAAAAAGCAGGGACGATTAAAGGGAGTACCGTACCAATCCAGTTCAGCTTATCGAACAAGAGGAACAACGGAATCATAGTAACCTGGCCTGGAATCATCATTACGGCTATAGTGATGAGAAATAAAGTCTTGCTGCCTCTCCACTGCAGTTTAGCGAAGCTGTAAGCGACCAGCGGTGAAGTTAGTACAACACCCAGCGTGCTGAAGCCGGTAATGATCAATGTATTTTTCAAATAAGTGAAGAATGGAATGTAGGTCATAGCATCCACATAATTGCTCCACATGAAGGGTCTCGGAATCCATTCGGGCGGGAAAGTGAACACCTGCTCAAGCGGCTTCAGTGAAGTGGATACCATCCAGATAAACGGGGCCAGAAAGAATGCAGCTGCAATAAGCAAAAAGAGGTGTGCACTGATTCGTTTTACGTTGCGTGCAGTTTTGGCTGTCATATCCATCCCCTACTCTCCTTGATAGTGAACCCATTTTTTTGACGAACCAAAGATCACGGCTGTAAGTACCATCACTATAATAAACAAGATCCAGGCCATAGCCGATGCGTATCCCATCTTGAAGAATTTAAAACCATTATCATACAGGTACATGACATAAAATTTCATGGAGTCAGCTGGCGTTCCCTGACCATTCGTTAGAGTGTAGGGCAGCGTGAACTGCTGAAAGGCATTGATAACACCCATGACTAGATTATAGAAAATAACGGGGGTAAGCAGTGGCAGCGTCACACTCTTCACTTTGCTAAACCATCCTGCCCCATCAATCTCGGCAGCTTCATAATAGTCACTTGAAATATCGTTAAGACCAGCCAAGTAGATTACAACCGATTGACCGATCCCCCATAGAGACATCAGGATCAGCGACGGCTTGGACCAGGTCTCCGATCCAAGCCAAGCCGGCCCCTGAATGCCCATCCCGTCTAGAATTCCGTTCACAAGTCCGAAGCCAGGATTGAGCAGCCACATCCAGAGCACAGCCATAGCAACAGCCGGAACTAGCGTTGGGAGGAAGAAGATTGTGCGGTAAACAGCCATTCCTCTGATCTTCATATTAAGCAGCATCGCTAAAGCCACTCCAAAGAAAATGCTTAGCGGAACAAAAAACACGACAAAGTAAATGGTATTGTTGATGGATGTCCAGAATACAGCGTCCTTCATGAGACCTGCATAATTTTGAAAGCCTACAAATTCTCCCGGCTGCAGAATACTGTATGTGGTTAAGCTGAAATACAGGGATGAGATAAGCGGGGCTCCAAAGAACACCACAAGTCCGATAATCCACGGGGAAGCGAACAGCCAGCCATACATATTGTCTCTATGGAGTCTGCGGCCCTTTTGTCTCATTTTCATCTTCACATGTTCTGTGTTAATCGGTTCCGATTTAATCAAGTTTACGCCTCCGTTTCAACTTGAGTGAAGTGAGGAATGATAGATGTGCAGCTTCGCGCAAGCATACATTATTCGGTTAATGCTTTGGATACATTGTCGCTTACCTTCTTCAGCAGTTCTTCCGGTGTTCCTTTGCCACGCGTAGCCAGGTCTACTGCGGATGCCAGCTCGTTCCAGTACAAAGACCCTTGAGTCATGACCGGCCTTGCATGTGAGACAGGAAGCACATCAATGAATTCCTTGAAGATCGGATCCTCCTTATACCCAAGCTGTTCATTCACTTTGTCCTTGATAGAAAAATCACCACTGATTCTGCTGAAAATTTCTTGGCCTTTCTCACCCGATAAAAATTTCATGAATTCCCAGGCTGCATCCTGATTTTTCGAGCCCTTCGGCATCACGGTCGCCCATCCTCCGGACCAGGTTGTGTGATTCTCACCTGTAGGGGTCGGCATCGGAAACACGCCATACTTCAAATCAGGATTAAATTTCTTGGCCTGAGATACGGTCCATGGCCCTGACACCTGCATACTCAATTGACCGGTGAAGAAAGGGTCCATTGTTGAAGTTCCCTGAGAACTTGTAAAAGACGCGATATCTTCAATGTTATATTTCTGGGCGTAATCCACCATCCAGGCAAGAGCTTCAATGTTCTTCGGATGGTCTGCGGTCACATTTCCGTTCTCATCAAGGAAATCACCTCCGAAGGCCCATCCCCAGCCATAGAACCATCCCTGCCCATACCAAGGGATAAAACCAATCTGTTTGAACCGGTTGCCTTCTTTGATCGTCAGCTTCTCAGCAATGGCCTCCAGCTCTTCTATGGTCTTAGGCGTCACTTCCGGATCTAGGCCCGCCTGTTCGAAATGCTCTTTGTTATAGAACACAAGACGTGCATCCGTGGAAGTCGGCATCGCATATAGCTTGCCATCATAGCTTGCTTCTTCCCAGGCGAAAGGGTAGAAGCCATCTTCAGTTATTTGATCCCTTGCCGCAAATTCGGTTAAATCCGTCAATGAGCCTTGATTCGCCCATGTAGCTACTTCAAATCGGTCAAAGTAGGCCACATCCGGTGCATTTCCCCCGGCGACAGCCGCAAGCAGCTTCTCGTTCTTCCCTTCACCCTGCTGGGCGATATAGACAGAATTCACCTTGATGTCCGTATGTTCAGCTTCAAACGCCTTAATCACCTCTGCTATGGCGTCCCCCGTTAATTCCGTCATAGAATGCCAAAAAGTAATTGTTGTCTTTCCCTCATTGTCTGCTGAACCCCCGTTTGCATCCCCGCCCGTACATCCTGACAATACTGTGCTGAGTAACAGAATAAGCAAGCTAAAGTTCCAGAATCCTTTCTGTACAGCCATTCTTCTGACACCGCCTTTACCATGATTAGTTCAGATAACTGTAAGCGCTTACTAATATGCGAAAAAAAATAAGTTCACTGAGTTAGTATGTAATGTATATATCAACTTAAGTCATCTGTAAACAGTACAATATCAGACCTTACTTCATTTTGCAATATTAAGAATAAATATATTTTTATTCCAAAATGGAGCCAACAAAAAAAGAAAGAGCCGCTCTTATGTTGAGCGCCCTTCCTTATATTCAAATCCGAGCAAGGTAAGCTTCGGAACTTCCCTATTATCAATTTGTGAATACAGTAATTCAACTGCTCTTCTGCCCATCTTCTCTTCATACTGTCTGATATGCGTAAATCTCGGTCGGTTCAAATGATCATACGGATCATCCGGGCAATCGAAGCAGACAATGGAGCAGTCCTCCGGCACACGTAAGCCAATGGATTCCAGCAGCTTGTAGAGGAAAATTGCAATTTCATACTCAGCACATACAAAAGCAGTAATTTGAGGGTGCTCCTCAAGCAGCTTTTTGATCAGCGTATATTCTGCTGAATTATTATCAATCGATCTGCATGAGTAGCCGCTCGGAAAGTCTGTTATCAAATAATCGGAACAAAGCCTTGTCCCACTAGCTAAGAAGGCTTGCTGGAAACCGGCCAGCCGATCTTCAAGCGTTGAAGTTCGATTAGGGTCCGGCGATATAAATGCGATATGCTTATGTCCCGTTTCCAGTAAATAAGCAGCGAGCTTATAGGCCGCGGTTTTGTTATCCGTATGTACTGTACACGCCTGTATCCCCTTCAAATTTCGGTCGACCACCACGACGGGGAATTCATCCAGGATCATCTTCAGTAGCCTCTGATTATACTCTCTGCTGTCTGTAGGGAATACAATAATGCCATCCACCTGAAGACCCAATAGAGTGTCAATCGCTGCTTCTTCCTCTCCTACAGAGTGATTGCTTCGCTTGATAATTAAAGAACCGCCAAGCTCAGCCACGGTCTTCTCAACTGCGTATTGCAGCAATAATCCATAACCATCTGTATAGCTCGGAAAGATCGCTCCAATCAAACGGTCACTTCTTCCTGTCTCCTTCCCATTTCTACCTTCAACCTCTTCATCATTTGGAACTCCAGAGACATTGACATACGATCCTTTGCCGCGGATTCTTACAATGACTCCTTCTTCAGCGAGCAGGTCCAGTGCTTTTTTGGCAGTAATTCGACTGACCTGAAATTGATCTGTTAGTTCTTTTTCTGAGGGAACCTGATCGCCAGGCTGCAGTCGACCTGTGTCGATTTCATTTAGAAGTGATGTAATAATTTGCTGATATAAAGGTTGGCTCATACACATTTCCTTCCAAATTTATAATATACCAACTATATCAACTCAGGATTAAAGCGTCAATTTTGTTTATCACACGAAAAAGTCCGCCAACAGAGTATGGTGACGGACCTGTATTTCAGACTTCGGATATCTTATCACTTCGCAATTTTAAATCGATTCGACAATCTTCCAAGAATGATGTCGGCAAGAATCGCCAGCAATGCGGCTGGTATGGCCCCTGCCAGGATTTTTATATTGTGTCGCTGGTTCAGGCCTGCATAAATTTCACGTCCCAGTCCATCCCCGCCAATGAGCGGTGCAAGGGTAGCGACTCCAATCGCAATGACGGCTGCTACACGTAAACCAGCCATCAGGAATGGCAGAGATAATGGCATTTCTACCTTCCATAGTAACTGAAGTGGACTCATGCCCATCCCTTTCCCCGCGTCCTTAATGCCTGCATTGACTTCTGAAAGGCCTACGTAGGTATTTCGAACAACCGGATTCAAGCTGTATAGGAACAAACCAACAACCACCGTTGCATTACCTAATCCAACAAGCACCATGAGAAGCGCAAGTAATGCCAAGCTAGGCAGTACCTGAATAATGTTGGTAATGAACATGATTACACGTCCCGTTCTTTGATAACGCGCACTTATAATCCCCAGCGGTATACCAATAACAAGGGCAAGCCCCAGACCGCATAGTACCATTACAATGTGAACCCATGTCATATTCCATAGATAGGAAGCATTCTCTGTTATATAATATCCGAATTTCTGCAATGGAGATGCATCCGGGTTCATAACGGACGCAGGAAGCTTGGATTCATCAAGCAGTCCTTGGTCCACTAAATACATCAGAGCAACGTTTTTCGGCTCCATTTTGTTAACATCAACCTGATAATTGAGATCCGTCATGGTATCGGCATCAATGGTGCCAATCAATAAGGATAGTGTTTCATCGAGCTCAGGGTATTCAGCGAGCAGCTCTTTTTTCACGACAGTCGATGCATCAAAGGGCGGGAAGAACTGCCTATCGTCCTCAAGTGTTACGAGATTAAACTCCTTGAGTCCAGGGTCTGTTGTATAAGCCAGTACGACATCTACCATCTTATCCGCCACAGCTTGATATACGAGTGAAATTTCCATTGGTGAGGTAGATTCAAATGTATAGCCGTATTCCTTCGTGAAGGCAGGATAACCATCAGCAGGACGTTCCAGCCAGGTTGTATCCACACCGATACTCATATTCCCTGCATGCTCTTCGAGATCGGACATTGTACCTAAACCATATTGTTCAGCTACCTCTGGTCTTACAGCCAAGGTATACGTATTTTCAAATCCAAGCGGATCATACCATTTTAGGTTGTACAGTTTGTCAAACCCTTCTTGTGCCTGTCTCAGCACCGCTGCTCGATCCTTGGTGTCTTCGATTTCAAAATATCCATTAAATATTTCTCCTGAGTACAGCGTACCCATGTCCACTTCGCCCTGAGCTATGGAACGGAGAACGACGCTGGAGGCAGCCAGGTCCGTCTTAATATCTACACTCAGATCGGTTCGATCTTCAATCAAGGCCTTATACATTTCGGCAAGTATCTTCGTTTCCGTAAATGTCTGGGTTCCGATGGTTACATCTGCTGCCGCAGCCTTACTTGGGACGCTTACTGAAAATATTGTAAGTACCAAGACCAGGGTGAACAACGAACGTATAGCTTTAGACCATTTTTGATTTAGTACTTTCATATTTCCATATCTCCCTCTTTCTCCATGGCTTTGAAGTGCGAACATTCTGTTGATGCAGCGTTATGATGCATTTGCTTTCGCACTATTCTTTTTGGGTGTGAATGATTTCTCGACAAGGCTTAACACCAGGTCAGCCAGCAATGCAAAAAGAATAGCCGAAATGGCACCTGCTACAATCAGCTCTGTCTTATTCACGCCTAGACCTGACACAATTAATTGGCCAAGGCCACCGGCTCCAACAAGGCCTGCAAGGGTGGTCCAACTGATAATATATACGGTCGTAATTCGGATGCCTGACATGATATATGGAATTGCTAAAGGAAGCTCAATCTGGAATAAGCTTTGAAGTCTGCTATACCCCATACCTTTAGATGCGTCCCGGAGTGCGGGGTCTACGGATTGCAGGCCAGCGTAGGTATTCCGCAGCAAAGGCAGCAATGAGTATAGAAACAATGCAATGACCGCTGGCGTCATTCCAATTCCGAAGAGCGGAATCATCAGTGCGAGCAGCGCCAAACTCGGTATGGTCTGAAACAAGTTAGCAACGCTAAACACAATCGAGTTAACCCATTTGATCTCGCTTCTTGAGATCATGATTGCCACGGGAATAGCGACTACGATCCCAAGTAGTGTTGCAATCAACGCAATGAGTGCATGCTGTCCTGCAGCACTGAGGATATCTGGATAACGCTCACCTACAAATACAAAGAAATTGGCTATAGCATCAAAGATTTGCACTGGCATCTGCCTCCTCTGTATCCGGAGTGTATACATCCGCCAGAAGTCTCACCACGCTTCCCCTTGTTATGAGACCATGGAATTTCCCATGCTCATCCACGACAGGGAGATTGGATAAATGATGCTCATTCAGAATCGCCAGTGCGGTCGTAACCGAAGTACCACGCAGCACGACATGCTCTACCGGAGTCATAATATCCGCAATTTTCTTATCTTCTTCGCGATAATGCTTGATTAACTGATAAATCGTAACGGTACCAAGGAGTTGCTTGGATTTGTCGACAATAACGAGGGAGTCAACCTTCCGTCTCTGAAGAATCGTTACGGATTCAGCAATTCCCCGGGTTGGGAAAGCGGTGGCAGGATTATCAATCATAACCTCCTCAACATTCGGAAAATCACTGTCGTTATTCGAGATCATACGATTCTTGCCAATGAAGCTCTCGACAAAAGGACTTGCTGGGTGACGCAAAATTTGGTCAGGTGTCCCAACCTGTTCTATCTGACCATCTTTCATAAGCACGATCGTATCTGCAAGCTTAATCGCCTCGTCCATGTCATGCGTTACGAACACAATGGTCTTCTTGACCTCTGTCTGCAGTCTGATCAGTTCATCCTGCAGTTCTTCTCTGCTGATCGGATCCAGGGCGCTAAACGGTTCGTCTAGGAGGATAATATCCGGGTCTGCAGCTAGGGCACGAATAACTCCAATTCGCTGCTGTTGACCGCCGCTAAGCTCAGAAGGATACCGGTTCCCAAAAGTTTCAGGACTCAGCCTAACCTGATTCATCAGCTCGTTCACTCGGTTATCAATTTTTTCCTTATCCCATTTCTGCAGGCGAGGTACAACTCCTACATTTTTGGCTATTGTCATATTTGGGAATAGACCTACACTTTGAATGACATATCCAATCTTCCGTCTAAGTTCAACAGCATCCATCTTAGAAATATCATCACCATTAATTAGGATCTGTCCATGTGAAGGTACATTCAATCTATTAATCATTCTCATTGTCGTCGTTTTCCCACATCCCGAGGGTCCGATAAATACTGTAATTTCGCCTTGCTTGATTTCAAGGTTTATCCCCTTTAATGCCTCGAAACCATCATCGTACACTTTCTTAACACCTTTGAATTCAATCACAAATACGTTCCCCCTATTCAGAATTACTCACCATATTCAATGTCACGTAAATAACAAAAAGAGCCGTTGTATAACGGACTCAAATCAAACCGCCATATCCATTTGCTTGGTGAGTTGCTTAACCGACAAAGTATTATTACCCAATTTTGAGCATAAAAAAACAGATTTATCCGAAAAAGTTGAAAAAACTTTTTTTTCGGTATAAATCTGTTCTTTCGTGCTTATTGATTTAGGTCCGGACGCTTGCCGGTAACCAAGTATACGGTGCTCTCGCCGATATTGGTTGCGTGATCACCAATTCGTTCGATATATCTGCCTACAAGCATGAGCAGCATTACTTGGGATGCATCTTGAGGATGACCTGCCATGTAGCTGTACAAATCGGTAATGATCCGGCTGTACAATTGGTCTACGCCATCATCTCTTTTTGCCATTTGATACGCCAGATCTGAATTCTCTTCAAGATAAGACTGAATGGACTCGTCAATCATCACTTTCACGATATCCGCCATTTGAGGAATATCAACGAGCGGTTTGATGAGCTTCTGACCATCTAAACGCATGGTCACCTTCGCAACATCCAGTGCCAAATCTCCCATTCTTTCAAGATCACTGGAAATTTTGAAGGCAACGATAATTCTACGAAGGTCTTTCGCTACAGGCTGCTGTGTAATAATCAATTTGGTGCCGATATCCATGATGCGTTCTTCCATGGCATTTAGCTCCACGTCTTCACTTACTACCTTTTGTGCCAGCCCTTGATCCGAGGTTTTCAAGCTTGTAATAGAATCAACTAGTGCCTTATTCACGTGCTCTGCCATTTGGAGCAGCAAATCACGGAGCTCATTTAGCTCACGATCAAAACTTTTTCTACGAATCATATTGCAGTTCCTCCCTTGGATGAGTCAAGCTAAGCTGGTACAAACATTACTTAACCAAATCGCCCGGATACGTAATCTTCCGTTCTAGAATCTTGCGGGTTAGAGAAGATTTCATTCGTATCTTGCGCTTCAATTACTTCCCCATTGAGGAAGAAGACAGTCTTTCCAGACACACGTGCCGCCTGGTGCATATTGTGTGTTACCATCACAATTGTGTATTTTTCTTGAAGCTCCTGCACCAGCTCTTCAATCTTGAGTGTAGAGATCGGGTCAAGCGCGGAAGTCGCTTCATCCATCAAGAGAACTTCAGGCTGAACGGCGATCGCTCTTGCAATACAGAGACGCTGCTGCTGGCCTCCTGAGAGAGAGAGTGCTGATCGTTTAAGATAGTCCTTTACTTCCTCCCATAAGGCCGCTTGTCGTAAGCTCTGTTCAACCAATTCATCAAGAACTTTCTTATCCGTCGTTCCGTGAAGACGAGGACCGTAAGCGATGTTGTCATAGATCGATTTAGGAAACGGGTTGGGCTGCTGGAATACCATCCCTACCTGTTTGCGAAGGTTCTCTACAGGCATGTCCTCACCATATATATTTTTGCCATCGAGTTCAACGATTCCTTCTATACGGGTTCCTGTAATCATATCATTCATCCGGTTTAACGTACGCAGAAGTGTCGATTTACCACATCCGGATGGTCCAATAAAAGCGGTAACCGTGTTCTTAGGGATATCCAAATCCACATTTTTTAAAGCATGGAAGGATTCGTAATATAAGTTTAAATTCTTTATATCAATCATAGTAGTGTTCATCCGTATGCTATCTCCTTTACTGCCTAACAAAATAAGAAATACAAAAATCCATTAATTTAGTCGTCAGAAACTGCTTAATTGTATCAAATTATTGTCAAGGCTGTATAAACAATTGTTAACGCTATGTAAAATATGGTCTCACAGATCTCTTCCCTTCAGTGCCTGTCTCAATCAGTCGCGAGGGATGTGAGCGTCTTGTGGACCATATCTGTCACATGAGCAGCATCGGATATCGAAGCCAGAATCTGCTCGCTCGTACGGGACATTTCCCTCGTCGTAGATTGAACAGAATCATAAGCCTTATTACCAAGAGCAATATCTTCAGCGCTGGAAGCTATCTCATCTGCACTTTCTTTTGCAAGAAGCGCAGTCAGATGTATTTTGTCTCTGATGACGTTTAATAATTCAGTAATTTGATCGGCAAGAGTTCCTGTCTGACCCGACAACTTCCGGACCTCATCTGCAATGACGCGAAAAGATCTGCCATATTCCTTGGCATGTGCTGCCTCAATGGATGCATTAATCGCCAGCAAATGACTGCTCTCTGCGAGCTCACGAATGGAAGAAGTAAGAGCAGATATATCGCTGACCTTAACCATCTGTTCTTCTGCTTGTGAGCGCTGAGCCTTCGTCTGATCTAGAACAGAACGATAGGATTCCTGGATGTGTCCAAGTGAAACACTGCCCTTCTCCGTTAGCTGGGTCAATTGTGCAATACCTTCTGTATTTTTCAGTACAGCCTGTCTTACTTTCTGAACGGCAGTATCCACCTCATGCAATTTGGATTGACTGTGCACGATAACCTCTGTTCGGGACTTTCTTGCCATCTTTTGAATATCTCTTGACATGTTCATTAAGTCGCGAACCGTAAGCACACCCGCATAACGCCCTTCTTCATGCATAATGACACAATGATAAAAAGATTCGTCCTCCCGATCTACTGCCCGATCTACGATCTCTTCAGCAGACAGCTGGGTGCTTAATATTAATGGGTGCTCTGTCATAAAGGATACAACGGATCTGTGATCATACAGTTCAGCAGCAAATCGGTTCGCATACTTTTGAAACACCGTATCTCGCATAATCAGCCCTACGATCGAATCATTCTGATCTCCAATGACAACGCAGGAGAGTGTTTCATCCTGCTTCATCATCGTAAACAATGACTTACCTGCCATATCTTGCGGAACCATCGGCATTTGGCGGCAGTAGGCCGCTACTTCCAGATCTTTTCTCATCGTAAACACCCCTTTAGAATTAGTTCTAAAGGCTCATTTTATATAAATGTGATGAAGTATGATCTTGTATTTTGTAAAGGGAGAATAAAATTAAAATGTGAATCAATTTCTTTCATAATATGAAATTGATTCGTGTGATTTACATTATTGATGTACTTTTTTCTTCCCTGCAACAAGCTTGTACCCTACACCGCGAATCGAATCGATATGCACCGTCTCCGGGTCCAGCTCAAGCTTCTTGCGAAGAGAGCTAACATGGACATCAACAGTACGCTGACCACCGATATAGTCAAATCCCCATACTGCATTCATCAAATCATCCCGAGTTAGGACCACTCCCGGCTTTTTGGCCAGATATAACAGCACCTCAAACTCTTTGGGCCGCAAATTAATGGATTGCCCGCTCAGCAGCACTTCATATTTCTCTGGATAGATCTCCAGCTCTCCAAGAACAATACGGGATTCATCGTCCTTCTCGACGCTGCGTGTCTCTTCAACGCCAGTTACTCTTCTAAGCACCGCATCTACACGAGCTAATAATTCGGACACCCCAAATGGCTTCGTTATATAATCATCGGCTCCGAGCTTAAGACCCTGAACCACCTCGTTCTCTCCGTTCTTGGCAGTCAGAATGATAACCGGTGTCTTCACACCCGATGCCCGCAATTTACTGAGTATTTCTAATCCGTTCATTCCTGGTAGCATTAAATCAAGCAGTATAAGATCAAATTCTTGAGAAGAAGCTCTATTGTAACCAGAGGAACCATGATCCTCTACGGTCACGTCATGGCCCTCTTGGGTAAGATTGTAGGAAAGCAATCTAGCAAGTGTAGGTTCATCTTCTATAACAAGCAATCTTTGTGCCATCGTATATCCCCTGCTTTCTTTATGTTAAATCTGCTCATATCATAGCACTCTTTTGTTATCGTTGTGTAAAAAGAAGGCCCGGTGCTTAATCTTCCTCTGCTTCTTCGACAGAATCCTGCAGCATGGGCAGAATCACTGTGAATGTAGTCCCCGTTCCAAGCTCACTCTCGACCGCCAGTTGTCCATGATGCAGCTCCACGAGGTGCTTCACAATGGAGAGACCAAGCCCTGTTCCTCCGGAATTGCGGGACCTCCCTTTGTCCACCCGATAAAAACGTTCAAATACGCGAGGCAGATCGCTTTTTGGAATGCCAATGCCTGTATCACTTACCTGGAATACAATATTCTCCTCATCCTTGCTGATCTGTGCCGTAATCTTAACACGACCACCATCAAGGGTGTAGTTGATCCCGTTGCTAACCAGGTTCAAGAAGATCTGCTTCAGTTTGTCTTCATCTGCTTCAATGAACAGCTCTTCCGGTACATCCAGAATCAAGCGAATCTGTTTTTTCTCTGCGGCATTGCCAAGTGTTCCCGTTATCATTTCAAAGAAAGGCATGAGATGTACAGGTGAACAATCCAGTGTCGCTCGCTTCGATTCAATCTTGGACAGATCCAATATGTCACTAATCAAGCGATTAAGTCTGTCCCCTTCGTCATAAATAATCTGCAGGAAGGATCTCGTTGTTTCTTCATCCCTAACCCCCCCGCTAAGCAGAGTCTCAGCAAATCCCTTAACAGCTGCAACCGGCGTCTTCAGCTCATGAGATACATTCGCTACGAATTCACTTCGCATGTTCTCCAGCCTGCGGATGGCTGTAATATCCTGCAGCAGGAAGAGCATTCCCCGGTAACTTCCATCATTCTCATACATCGGTACACCGTCAATTCGAACAATAGTTTCTTCCGGGCTGTAGATTCGCACTTCGTCATGCACTTTACTTCGCTGCAAAATGCTTGTCTCAACGATCTTTGTCAGTTCATAGTGACGTTTTAATTCATGATACGGCTTTCCGGTCACACGATCGGGATGCAGCCCCAGCATACGATGGCTCTCTCTGTTCAACACCGCTATATTCTGATTCGCATCAATCATCAATATACCACCTGCCATGTTAGTCATGACACTTTGCACCAAATCCTCATTATCACGAATTAGCTTCAGCTGAGCCTGCAGGCTGTCAGCCATTCCATTAATGGCATTCCCTAGCTGTCCTATCTCATCATTTCGGGCAAATTTGACTCTGGCATCATAATCAAGATTCGAAATCTGATTCGCTACTTTCGTGATATGCTCAATAGGCTGGGTCAAGCCTCTGGCTACTCTATAGCAGACAATAGCCGCAATGATATAGAGGGCAAGAAGCGTTAACCCAATTAAGTACCAGCCTCTTTCAAGTCCTTCATCAACCGAGTCCAAGCTTAGGGAAAGTCGAATGTATCCATCAAAGTGTTGGTCGGGAGATGTAACCGGCAGTGCTACATACAGCATTTTTTGTGACAACGTATCACTCGTCCTAATGGAACGACCGTAAGGTGAATCATGATCATTCGCTGTTTGTATCTCTTCACGATTAAGATGATTGTCCATCTGCTCAGCAGCATACTCGGAATCTCCAATAACCGTTCCATCCTTCAAGATGAACGTCGTCCGCGAGTCGGTTAAGCGCTCCAGTAACTCGGCCTGCTGCGTATAGTATGCAACGACTTCCTCCTTGTTGAGTGAAGTGTCTTTAAAATCGAATGTTGAATGAAGCAGATTGATCTCTCTCACCATATTCTCTTCCTGATTTTTGATATGAAGATCTTTAAATACTTGACCCAAAGCCAATCCAGAGGTCAGTACAGAAAGCCCAATCAGCACCATCATGATCATTGTGAGTCGGAATCGAAAATTTTTCATAAATGCTAGTAATCATCCTTTGTATAGTAGTAATTAATCATGTGCACAAAACCTATGGCTATTCATCCATTGGCTAAATCAGTTGCGACTGACTACAATTGCATTGCGCTTTCCCTCTAATTTATTTCCGGATAAATATCCACTTTCCAATAATCGAACATATGTCACCTTGCAGCAAGACTCTGGTCTTTTACCGGAGCAAAACGCTTGAGTACAGCATGCTGCACCGTGGCTAAGGGCTGTTGAATCAATATCCCGAGTACAACTGGTATGGCTGCTTCCGGTGAAAAATACCCCATGGCTAGTACAAGACCGAGTGATATATTCCGCATACCGGAGGCATAAGACATGGTTACGCTTATTTCCCGGGAAACATATGGCAATAAGAACGAGCCGGCAAAACCGATGATGTAACACAAAGCAACGACAAAGGTAATCGAAATGATCGCCATGATCACACTTGAATCTAAACTACTTACATGAGGTGCAATAGCTGCCGCATTGAGCAGAACTACGGCCATAAAGCATAGTTTAGATATTGGTGCAGTAACTGGGGCAGACCATTCTTTGAATTTCCCTTTAGATAGTTCATACACAATTACGCCCAGAATCGTCGGTACAACAATAATGAGCATTAGATCCTTGATTAGACTGGGCGTATCGAATTGAACCTCTGCTCCAAAAAATAATTCGATTAGACCCGGAACGACCAGCGGACTTAGAGCTGAATCCAACACGACCATCGCAAGCATCAGAGGTACACTGCCATAAGACATTGACACCCATAGTACCGAGGATACACCCAGAGGTATGATCGTAAATAGAACCAGACCAATCGTATATCCCGAAGAAGCGCCGAACAACATCGTACCCAAAAAATATGCAATCAAAGGAGCCAGCACATGTGACAGAACCAGAGTAACAACCATGACGGCCGGACGCTGAACAACCTTCTTCAAATGACGTACTCCACATCCGATCGCCATTACAAAAGTAACGTAGCCAAACAAATATGGAGCCCACGACACATATGAAATCAGCTGGTCTGACAGCATAACGCCTAGCAATAATGTAAGTGGCATAATGATAAACATATATTTTTCAAATCCGGCAGTAAAGCGTAGTGACATTATTCTCATGCTGCAACAGATCCTCTCTATGTTACTTATGTAAATTCATGCTCAGTTTTAATTGATCATATCATAGATTACTAGCTCATTTTCGTTCATTATGTAAAATCTAAATTGAAAACGATTCAACGGTCCATTTATGCTTACATCTCTATCTGAAAAATTCCTGCGTTCCAAGTCTAGATCGAATCGAGAACTCAAAAAAAAGCTCTGTACAGTTCGTTTATACTGTACAGAGCTTTTTATACTAGTTAACCGTTAACAACTTCGCCGCCGTTTACATGAATAACTTGACCCGTCACATAGGAAGAGTCACTTGTTGCCAGATAAACATAAGCGGGTGCCAATTCTTCCGGCTGACCTGGGCGCTTCATCGGCTGGGTCGCTCCAAACTCACTTACCTTTTGCTCATCGAAGGTAGCAGGAATAAGCGGGGTCCAGATCGGTCCTGGAGCGACTGCATTCACTCGAATTCCTTTCTCTGCCAAATGCATGGACAAGGAACGTGTGAAGGAGGTGATAGCCCCCTTCGTAGAGGAATAGTCTATGAGAGTCGGATTGCCGCGATATGCCGTAATTGAGGTCGTATTGATGATGGAGCTTCCACCCTTTAAGTGAGGCATTGCAGCCCTAGTCAAGTAGAACATACTGAAGATATTGGTACGAAATGTCTTCTCAAGCTGCTCATCGGTAATATCCTCGAAGCTTTGCTGAGGATGCTGTTCTGCTGCATTATTGACTAATACATTCAGTTGTCCCAATTCATCTACCGTTTGCTTCACCGCTTGCTGGCAAAAGGCTGAATCACCTACATCCCCTGCTATCAGAATACACTTTCTTCCTTCCTGCTCAACCTGGCGCTTCGTTTCCTCTGCATCACCATGTTCATTCAAGTACACGATGGCTACATCGGCACCTTCTTTGGCAAAAGTGACCGCTACAGCTCGGCCTATACCGCTGTCACCACCTGTGATAAGCGCTGTCTTTCCTGTAAGCTTGCCTGCTGCCTTATACTGCTCAGATTCGAATTCAGGCCTAGGATACATTTCAGATTCAATTCCCGGCTGCTGATTCTGATGCTGTGGAGGCAAAGTTTGATTCGCTTGATTCTGTCCCATCTTTGATTTCTCCTTTCAATCCTCAATTATTCACTTCATTAACAGGTTTAGGATGGCTGTTCCTCTCATCATTATTCCTAGAGATCGATACAGCAACGTATTATTTCATCCTACTCAATATGGTTTTACCCTCTCTTCATAGGATCAAACAATTTGAATGATTAAATCTCAAATTCCAAATCTTAAATCTATTAATACAAAAAAGAATATCAACACAAAAAAGACAATGATCGTTTGCTTATAAGCAAATAACCATTGTCCTTGTTAATACATTTATTATGTATCTTTTCAACTTACCAAGGATTAACCATAATCCACAGCATTACCAATAGCAGTACAGCCAGGATGATGCTAAATGCGCGTAGTTTTCCTTTTTCACTGCTGATGTCTTTCTTCTCTTGGATACCTGCAATACCAAGGCGAAGAGATTTCCCCATAATACCTGCAATCGCTAGCATAGCAAGGAAAATAACAACAACAAGGATCATCCAAGAAACGCCATACTCTCCTTGAGACATAATATATCCGCCAGACAGCAATTGAATGATCAAGCCGTATTGAGCAATACGATTAAACGTTCTTACAGCTGCAATACTGCCTTCTTGCGCAGGTACAGACAGCTTGCTGATTGCTGCAACCACGAAAGGAAGCAACAGGTAAAAGCCGACTGAAACGGCTCCAAGAATGTGTACAAAATACATGATAACGCCCATATTCGCAGACCTCTCCTTTCTATAAAAATTGAAAACAATATCATCATATTACCCATTAGAATAATACTGTAATCAGTCTATTCCCATAAGGAATATATACAGGTAATACTCTTCCAAATTATACTTGATAGGCAAGGATAAAGAAAAGGAAACCCTCAAATAATTAAAGGGTTTCCTATCATAATTCACGGATTTTTCATAATCAACATCTGAAATCAGATACGGATCACAGAAATTACATTGCGTACGGAGTCTGCCGATTGATCCAGAGCTACCTTCTCATCTTCCGTGAGCTCAAGTTCGAATATCTTCTCGATCCCATTACCGCCAAGAATTGTAGGTACGCCAAGGAACAAATCATTGTATCCGTACTCTCCCTCCAGGTATGCAATCACAGGGATAATCCGTTTCTTGTCCTTCAAGATCGCTTCCGTCATCTGGACAAGTGATGCCGCTGGTGCATAGTACGCGCTCCCGTTTCCCAGGAGGTTCACAATTTCGCCGCCGCCGACACGAGTCCGCTTAACGATAGCTTCAATTCGGTCCTGAGGAATCAGCGTATCAATTGGAATACCACCCACACTGGAGTAACGCACGAGTGGAACCATATCATCACCATGACCGCCAAGTACAAAACCACGGACATCTTCAACAGAAACATTCAGTTCCTGAGCAATGAACGTACAATAACGAGCGGTGTCCAGAACACCTGACTGGCCGATGACACGGTTCTTCGGGAAGCCCAGTGTCTGATACGCCGCATAGGTCATTGCATCCACTGGATTACTCAAGATGATCACGATGGAATCAGGACAATATTTTTTTATATTTTCACAAACAGATTTGACGATGCCTGCATTTGTATTCACGAGATCATCACGGCTCATTCCCGGTTTACGGGCGATTCCCGCCGTCATGATGACGATATCTGAACCTTGGGCATTCTCGTAGTTGGATGTACCGGTTATATTACTGTCAAATCCTTGAACAGGACTTGCTTCCAGCATATCAAGCGCTTTACCCTTAGTTGGATTCTCAAGCTGTGGAATATCTATAAGCACGACGTCGCCGAGTTCTTTTTGAGCCAACATAAGTGCCGTTGTCGCGCCAGTAAAACCAGCACCGACTACGGTGATCTTTTTACGCTGAATGGTCACAGTATCCGCTCTCCTCTACAGGTTTTTGATAATCTCGTCTGCGAACTCAGAGCATTTCACTTCTGTAGCGCCTTCCATTAAGCGAGCAAAGTCATAAGTTACGGTCTTGTTGTTAATGGATGTTTCCATGCCTTTGTAGATTAGATCAGCCGCTTCTTGCCAGCCCAAATGCTCAAGCAACATGACACCGGACAAAATAACGGAACCCGGGTTAACTACATCTTTATCTGCATATTTCGGAGCTGTACCATGAGTCGCTTCGAAGATCGCATGACCTGTTACATAGTTGATATTCGCGCCTGGAGCGATACCAATTCCGCCAACTTGTGCAGCCAGAGCATCAGACAGGTAGTCACCGTTCAGATTCAGTGTTGCGATGACATCAAACTCTGCAGGACGAGTCAGTACTTGCTGAAGAGCGATGTCGGCAATTGCATCCTTAACAATGATTTTTCCTGCTTCTTCTGCAGCTTTTTGAGCGGCATTCGCTGCATCCGTACCTTCTTTTTCTTTAATTTCATCGTATTGTGCCCAAGTGAACACTTTATCGCCGAACTCAGCTTCCGCTACTTCATAACCCCAGTTCTTGAAGGCACCTTCAGTAAATTTCATAATGTTGCCTTTATGAACCAAAGTTACGCTCTTGCGTCCATGAGTGATTGCATATTCAACTGCAGCACGTACAAGACGCTTGGATCCTTCAGAGGATACAGGCTTAATACCGATACCAGATGTTTCAGGGAAACGGATCTTGTTCGCGCCCATCTCTTGCTGAAGGAACTGAATGACTTTCTTCACTTCCTCAGATCCTTCTTTGTACTCGATTCCTGCATAGATATCTTCTGTATTCTCACGGAAGATCACCATGTCTACCAAGTCAGGACGCTTCACTGGAGAAGGAACGCCGTCGAAATAACGTACAGGACGTAAGCATACATACAAATCCAGCTCTTGACGAAGAGCAACGTTCAGGGAACGAATTCCACCGCCGATTGGAGTAGTCAGTGGTCCTTTAATAGCTACGATATATTCACGGATGGCTTCCAGTGTATCAGCAGGCAGCCATTCTCCGTATGTATTGAATGCTTTTTCACCAGCAAACACTTCATACCAGGCGATTTGTTTCTCACCGTTGTACGCCTTTTCTACTGCCGCGTCCAGAACACGCTTCGATGCCTTCCAGATGTCACGGCCTGTCCCGTCACCCTCAATGAAAGGAATGATTGGATTGTTAGGTACTTGAAGTGAACCGTTGTCGATTGTAATTTTTTCGCCCTCAGTAGGTAGTGCGAATTTTTCAAAGTTCGGCATTGTTAATATCCTCCTTATTATTTAGCGGGTTGTATTAGATAGGCTGACAAGCATGGCAGTGCCCTGGGTAATCAAGAGGGATTCTCCTGCTACCCAAGGATGCTATGACTCTATTATACATATTTCTTCATCAAAAACCCTAGAGAGTCTATCAAAATTATCGATTTTCAATAGAAATGTACTTTTGGGTTGTTGGTCCTGTATATTCTGCCCGTGGACGAATAATACGGTTATCCGCCAGCTGTTCCAGAATATGCGCTGTCCATCCCGATACACGGCTGATTGCGAAGATCGGAGTAAACAGATCTCTTTGGATGCCCAGCTGTGTATAAACCGAAGCAGAATAGAAATCTACATTGGGTCTGAGACCTTTTTGGCCAGTAATCAATTCTTCAATCCGAACTGACATTTCATACAGCTCTGTGTTTTCATTCTGTTCACCCAGTTCACGAGACATCTTCTGCAGATGCTTCGCACGAGGATCTCCATTCTTGTACACACGGTGTCCAAAGCCCATAATCTTCTCACGATTATCCAGCTTCTGCTGGATGTAGGCTTCGAGCTTATCCTTGGAACCGATTTCATTCAGCATCTTCATAACAGCTTCATTCGCACCGCCATGCAAAGGACCCTTAAGCGCACCGATCGCAGAAGTAACACCGGAGTACATGTCAGAAAGGGTAGCTACGGTTACACGGGCAGCAAAAGTGGACGCGTTCAGCTCATGATCTGCATGAAGAACAAGTGCCTGATCAAGCGCTTTGACTGCTGTTTCACTCGGCTCATCCCCTGTAAGCATGTAAAGGAAATTCTCGGCTATGGATACCCCTTGTTTAGGTGCTATCGGCTCCTTGCCTTCGCGAATACGAGAAATGGCTGCTACGATCGTCGGAAGCTGAGCTTGCAGCTTCACTGCCTTATTCTCATTCGCTTCCTGAGAATCGTCTTCTGCCTGCGTATCGTACAGCCCAAGTGCTGATACCGCAGAACGCAAAGCCGCCATCGCGTTCAGGTCTCGAGGATAGAGTTTGATCTGAGCAATCAGTTCATCAGGAATTGGTGCAAATTCACTAAAGCTCTTATTCAATTGATCAAGCTCAGTTTTGTTAGGGAGCTTGCCGAACCACAGCAAGTAAGCAACTTCTTCAAAGCAAGCGTTCGCAGCGAGGTCATCGATATCATAACCGCGATAGGTAAGAACGCCGTCAACGATAGAACTAATTGAGGAAGTTGCTGCAACGATACCTTCAAGGCCTTTGGTAGCTGTCATCTTTAACATCTCTCCTTTTATCAAAAATTTACAACATTCTCAATGAAAACATTTACAATATTATAGATTACAATTTCACATTACGGTAAATCCACGAAACGTTACTGGAATCAGACACGCTGTGTAAACTACTTTCTTGAATCATCATACTGGATTTTGTCGCTCCTGTGAACAATTTGGAGGTGGATTTGGATATCAAAGTTTTTTTTCAATACCATAAAGCATTTTTTGTAATCACTTTCATTGACAATACAGGAATGTTGTGATCATAAGCTTGAATTCAGAATTAACGACAAAAAGACCTAAAAAAGGACAGAAAGAAGTTATAACTTCTCTCTGTCCTTCCTTAAAAACGTTTATAAAACGTGATTTTTCCGTCTTTCATCTTTTTCTCGATCCATTTCAGCAGGAACAAACGGTATATGGGTCTTGTTAGCGGAAATACAAGGGTGAATCCAACAATATCGGTTACAAATCCAGGTATAATCAACAGGCTGCCACCCAAAAATACACATAATCCATCCAGCATCTTTCGACCTGGTACCAGACCATTTTGCATTTCATTACGTGTATCCTGAAGAACCTTGCGCCCCTCGAATTGCATCATCGCCATCCCGATAATTGAGGTGACCAAAATGAGTAGTAAAGTATAACCTGCCCCTATTTGTTCGCTTACCCATATGAACCCGAACAGTTCCACTGCAGGAATGAGCAGCAGAAGCGCCCACTTCCAGTTTCGCATGTACGGTTACTCCCTTCCAATTGACACAGCTCTCTTTAAAGCATCGTACAGGTTTGGAACGCTTTTATCAAGCCTGACGGGCTTGAAGTCCGCATTTACCCACACATGCTGCGTCGATCCTGTGACAAGCAGTTCACCTGGCAATTCTTCAGTCATCCATACAACCTCTTTATTATCCATCTGTATCTTGTCTGCTGCAATGTCTTCTCTTCTTACTTCATATTCGTAATGAAGTCGGACACTGCTAAAATTATTTATACGCGTCCATACTGTAATATAGTCATCATACTTCGCAGGCAGTTTATACTTCAGATCAAGTCCAATTACAGGCAGCAGAACCCCCTGCTCCTCCATACTCCGGTAACTAAATCCCAGACTTCGGATCATTTCGGTTCTGCCGATCTCAAACCAGTTCACATAATTCGCATGATAGACGACACCCATTTGGTCACTTTCTTGATAACGCACTCTAAACCTTGTTCCATACCAGGCCGTTGGGTCTGTCTGTTCAGCTTTCAAATTTCTCACCTTCCTTGCAGAAATCACTGTGAAAAAAGCAATGGGACAATATTGTCCCATTGCTTTTGTACAAAATCTATATGCTTAATTCTTCAGGAAACCTTAGTGAATGTTATCGATTTTGATAAGGTTCGTAGATCCCGAGCGTCCAAGAGGAACACCCGCTGTGATAACTACCAGATCTCCATCTTGTACGATACCTGATTTTTTGCCGCCAACTACTGCGTTTTCAAACAGTCCGTCAGTCGTTTCACATGGTACGCCTTTGACAGGTGTTACGCCCCAAGTCAATGCGAGTCTACGCATTGTACGGTCTTCGTTCGTTACAGCAACGATCGGAGCTTCTGGACGATATTTGGAAACCATTCGAGCTGTATATCCGGATTCCGTAGAAGTAAGAATTGCTTTTGCATGCAGTTCAAATGCGCTGATTGCAACGGATTGACTGATTGCTTCAGTCACCGTTGTTTCTTGAGCAATCCGCTGTTTCTTGTAAAGTTCACGGTAGTTTAGTGCAGACTCTGCTTTTTCAGCGATACGAGCCATTGTCAGTACAGATTCTACAGGGTATTTACCTGCAGCTGTTTCTCCGGACAGCATAATTGCATCAGTTCCATCGAAAATGGCATTCGCAACGTCACTTGCTTCCGCACGTGTAGGACGCGGGTTGCGCTGCATAGAATCCAGCATTTGAGTCGCTGTAATAACCGGCTTGCCGGCAATATTACATTTTTCGATCATTCGTTTTTGTACAACCGGTACATCTTCTGCTGGAATTTCAACACCAAGGTCACCGCGTGCAACCATCAGGCCGTCAGATACTTCCAGGATCTCATCCAAGTTATCTACGCCTTCTTGGTTTTCGATTTTAGAAATAATTTGAATGTGCCCTGCGTTGTGTTTGTCAAGCAGTTCACGAATTTCTAATACGTCACTTGCTTTACGAACGAAGGAAGCCGCAATAAAATCGATGCCTTGTTCGATTCCAAAAATGATATCGTTAGCGTCTTTTTCGGTAATACCAGGGAGAGAGATTGCAACACCAGGAACGTTAACACCTTTCTTGCTCTTGATGGTGCCGCCGTTTACGATACGGCATTTAATATCCGTTTCGTTTACTTCCTCAACCGTAAGTCCGATCAGACCATCGTCAATCAAAATCGTTGATCCTGGGGATACATCACTTGGCAAGTCTTTGTATGTGATAGACAAACGGTCTTTATTGCCAAGGATCTCTTCCGTTGTCAGGGTAATGCACTCATCTTGAACCAGTTCGATAGGCTCAACCTCGAGTTTGCCTGTACGGATTTCGGGACCTTTCGTATCCAGCAGAATAGCAACTGACTTATTCAACTCATCACAAGCTGTACGAATGGTTTTGATACGTCCGCCATGCTCCTCAAAGTCACCATGGGAGAAGTTCAAGCGTGCTACGTTCATACCCGCCATAATCAATTTTTTTGTGTTTTCCAACGACTCACTGGAAGGACCAATAGTACATACAATTTTAGTTTTGCGCATTTTTCTAGTTTCCTCCGTTTTCAAAATCTCTCTTTATATATCTTTTCCAACAATTAAATCTACTACAAAATTCGCCTTTTGTATAGGAATTTTGTCATATTTAATCTTTAATTAACGAAGAATCTTCGAGCACAGTTTCCTTAGCTGTATTTTCTTGGAATTTACCTATTTTACGGAATTTCTCATAGCGATCCTGACGAAGGGCCTCTCCATCCATCTGCAGCAGCTCGCTAAGGTGTTTCTCAAGAGCTTCCTTAATCGATGCTGCTGTCGCTTCGTAATCCCGATGAGAACCGCCACGCGGTTCGGGAACAATCTCCTCGATGACTTCCATCTCTTTTAGATCCTGTGCTGTAATTTTCATCGCTTCAGCAGCCTGATCCGCTTTGGAGGCATCCTTCCACAGAATCGAAGCTGCGCCATTCGGAGATATAACAGAGTAAATCGCATGCTCAAGCATTAACACCCGATTGCCGACCGCCATCGCAAGAGCACCGCCGCTTCCTCCTTCTCCAATGATGACGCATAGCACAGGCACGGAGAGCTTGGCCATTTCAAGGAGATTACGGGCAATAGCTTCGGACTGACCACGTTCCTCCGCAGTTTTGCCCGGATATGCACCTTTTGTATCTATAAAAGTAATAATAGGCCTGCCAAACTTGTTGGCCTGATGCATTAAACGGAGCGCTTTACGAAACCCTTCCGGGTGCGGGCTCCCAAAAAAACGAGCAATATTATCTTTCGTATCTTTGCCTCGCTGCTGCCCGATGATCGTAACAGGACGTCCGTTAAGCTTGGCAAGTCCTCCAACCACGGCCAGATCATCACCAAACTGACGATCTCCATGAAGCTCCATAAAGTCCGTAAATATGAGCGATATCAGGTCCAGCGAAGTTGGACGTTGCTGATGTCTTGCCAGATGCATTTTCTGTGGAGCCGTAATCGATGAATAGATCTCCTCTTCCAATTTGGTATACCGCTCTTCCAGACGAGCCACTTCTTCAGCAAAATCAATGCCTTTTTCAATACCGAATTGCTGAAGCTCTTCAATTTTTTTGCGCATCTCAATAAGAGGCGCTTCATATGGCAACTCTCCCGCCAATTTAGACCTCTCCTTTCGCGCTGTGCATGTCCAGCAGTTTTGCCAGCGTGTTCCGTAATTCCTTACGGTTTACGACCATGTCCAGCTGTCCATGCTGCAAATTGAATTCAGCCGTCTGAAAGTCTTCAGGAAGCTTCTGGCGAATCGTTTGTTCAATAACAATTCGGCCCGCAAACCCGAAAATCGCTCCCGGTTCCGCAATATTAATATCTCCGAGCATAGCAAAGCTGGCGGAAACGCCGCCTGTCGTCGGATCGGTTATAACAGATATGAACATTCCGCCTTGTTCATCATGTCTTGACAGAGCACTGCTCGTCTTCGCCATTTGCATCAGACTCAGGATGCTCTCCTGCATACGGGCTCCGCCTGACGTAGAAAAAATAAGGATTGGAATCTTCTTCTCGGTTGCCTTCTCTATGGCACGCGTAATCTTCTCTCCAACAACCGAACCCATGCTGCCTGTAAAGAAATCAAAGCTCATGACAGCAACGACCACAGGATGACCATCAATTGTACCTTCGCCTGTAACAACGGCATCCTTCAGGCCTGATTTCATCGTTTGCTGCTCCAGCTTTGATCTGTATCCTGGAAAATCCAGGGGATCAACAGACACCATATCCTTGTCATACTCGACGAATCCTTCATCAAGCGTCATCTCAATACGCTCTCTTGCGTTCAAACGCATATGATAACCGCATGACGGACAAACTTTCAAATTCTTTTCAAGTTCCTTGCTGTATTGTATCGTGCCGCATTTGCTGCACTTATTCATGAGTCCCTCTGGAATCTCACGACGCGGTCGCTCTTCACCTTCAGGATTATCTGTGCGCTGTGCACGATCTGAAGGAATGGTCGCGTACTTCCGTTTTTTCTGGAAAATATCTTTGAACACAACTACACCTCTTCAGCCGTAAATTTGTGGCCCATGCAGTCAATTCGTATGATCGACATCGCATAAATAAAGTTAACATGAGCAGCTATAAAATGTGCCCTATAAGCAAAAAAAAGAGAAGAATGACACATGTGGGGAGTCGCTTCACCTTTGCATCCGTAGCCCTTGTCCAATTAGAAGCAGGTCCTAAAAATAATGAATAGAATTCCACCGCCTTCAGTATTATGAATGCAGAATGGAATTCAATACCTCCTGAACCTCTTCCAATTCTCCGGACGGTACAAGAATTTCGTACTGTTGCTTGGATAAGCTGATGGGACGGGCTTGTACCAAAAATCCTTCATCCGCAAGCCGAGTTGTAATTCTGTCAGCAATCTTTGCCGTCGGTGCAATATATATCACCGTCCACATGCAATTGTACGCCCCCTAAGCCTCATGTTCAAAGCCCGTATAATGGATTAATGATAACATAACTGACTTTTTTTCCGCAAGGAAGGAAAGGAAGGCATGGGACGATTATAACCATAATATTCCTTCATTACATCTTACTGTAACATTCGTTATCTCCATATTAGTAGAATATAAACCTTCTTGTTACAGTGGATAAATCTTCGCATTCGTATTCTGATGTGCAATTCTGGCCGATGCAGCCGCTGCAACTCCCGCTACCAGGTCATCTAGAAATACATGAATCCCGGCAGTTTTGTCATTCAGGCACTTAATGATTCCGGTCTTCTCCTTGTCTAAATATCCAAAGCTTGTAAGCCCTATCATACCATATACACTGGTAATTCCAAGTGCAAGAGTCTCGTCCACACCATACAGCGGCTCATCCGCTTCCATCAAAGCCTGAAGTGGCTGAGGCAGCAGATTTTGTTCCGCCAGCTCATCGAGTGCCACACCCGTATATAGCGTATACTGTACCTCCCGCTTGGCAAGAACAGCCCGTACGCTTGTGATACACTCTTCTTCCTTTAACTCCGGATGAAACTTTTTTTGAAGATCATAGACTATTTTGGCGATGGATTCAACGCTTACACCTCTGCGTTTCAGCATCGCTTCCGCAATTTCATATGACATCCGTTTGATTCCCCCATCCTTCGAAACTAGGAATTCCACATTAACTTAGGTATTCGCTTCAAGACTTCAAAGCCCGCCATTATACCTTCGACTGCACCATTTCATCGCTACAATCGGTACTTATATGGTGTTCCTAAGTGTATGCGATAGTTTCAAAAATAGTTCGTAAAATGTGCTCATGTATATACAGGATGCCATATAAATTATGTTCATTATTTCACGATAACCGTATCTTCCCCAAGCATTTGTTCCATGCGGTGGATCAATTCAGGAGACGGTTTGATTCGATAGCTGTCACTTAATGCCCGATATGCCCTAGTTTCTTCATAAAAAAGGATCGTAGCTACATCTCCCGGATGTTCCTGTAGCAAGACTTTAAGCTTGGTTAGCATACCCGACTTCTCTATGTCAGGTTTGATCTTGATGAATACTCGCTGCTCCGTTCTGGCAGGCCTCTTATCCGGTTCAGACGGCAGTCTCTCTGACTTATTTTGCACCAAGCTGTTGCTTGATGGACTTGAAGGAGAACGACTATCTCTGCTGGATCTAGATTGTGAAGCCTCTCCCGAACCGCTCCGCTCCTTACCTCCGCTCCCTTTGCTGCGCTGATACATCATTCGCTGCAAATGATCTAAAGTAAGCTCATCCACCTCATCAGCAAGCAGCTTGAAGCCCTCATCCTGAAGCTGAACTTTAGCCCGGAGAGCAACCAGTTGACCTTTTGCAGCCCAATTCTGGCTTCTTCTCCATACTTCCGGAAACAATACAACTTCGGTTCGTTCAATCTGATCCTCCAGTTCCATGAAGGCCATCGCTTTGCCTTGCTTCGTTGTAATCGACTTTACAGAAACCACCATTCCAGCTGTAACAATCTGCGCATGATCCTCCGCATCGTGAAGCTCCATAAGCTTGTCCGCTTCGAGCTCCTCCAAAATTTCCGTGAAATCATCAAGCGGGTGTCCGGATAAGTATAATCCAAGCAGTTCACGCTCTAATTCCAGCTGCTGTGTAATTGTATACTTAGGAATATCAGGATATTCGATTTCCCAATTCGGCGTCTCCACAAAATCAAACAGCTGGATCTGCAGATCCTCTCTCTCTTTCCGCCATTTCGTAGCCGCTTCTACCACTTCATCGAGCATGGCGAACAGCTGTGCACGGTGACCAGGAAGCGTATCAAATGCCCCAGCCTGAATAAGAGACTCGATGACCCGCTTGTTACACACCCTTAAGTCTACTCTTCTGCAGAAATCGAGAAGGCTCTCGAAAGGTCCCTTAGTCCGCTCCGCAATAATGCTGTCTACGGCCTGTGTACCTACATTTTTAATTGCAGCCAGACCAAATCGAATGCCAGTCTCACCACCGCCCGGAGTAAACAGTACACTGCTCTCATTCACATCGGGAGGCAGCACAGGAATATTCATTCGTCTGCATTCAACAACATACTCCGCCACTTTTCGATGATTTCCCATGACCGCTGTCAGCATCGAAGCCATAAATTCGACAGGATAATGTGTCTTCAGATACGCTGTCTGAAAGGCTAGAACCCCATACGCAGCAGCATGAGCCCGAGGAAAACCGTAATTGGCGAACCTTACAATCATATCGTATACAGCTTCAGCATCCTCGCTGCTATAACCCTGATTTAGGCTCCCCTTTACAAAATGCTCTCTCTCTTTATCAAGCACTTCCCTCTTCTTCTTGGATACCGCCCTGCGCAGCAAATCGGCTTCTCCAAGAGAAAAGCCCGCCATTTGAGAAGCAATCTGCATAATCTGCTCCTGATACACGATGATACCGTACGTGTCCTCCAGTATGGGAGCAAGATCAGCATGTGGGTACTCTACCTTGATCTCCCCATGCTTCCCCTGGATATACTTAGGAATGAAATCCATAGGACCCGGACGATATAAAGCAACTACAGAGATAATATCTTCGAACACGGACGGCTTCAAATCCTTCAGCACTCTTCTGATTCCTGCTGACTCCAGCTGGAATATACCTGTCGTATCTCCGGAACCGAGCATTTCATAGGTTAAAGGATCATCATCAGGTACCGATTTGAAATCAGGAACTTGTTTCTGCTGATCCTGAATCCATCTCATACAGCGTTCAATGATGGAGAGCGTCCTTAAACCGAGGAAATCCATCTTGAGCAGTCCAATGGCTTCAAGATTCTCCATGGAATACTGAGTAAGCGCGGTGCCTTCACTGCCCTCCTGGAGCGGCACTACATCTGTCAGCGGGTCTTTGGATATAACCACACCCGCCGCATGAGTTGAAGCATGCCTGGGCATCCCCTCGACTTTTTTGGCCATCGCGAGCAGCTCTTTTGTTTTTGCTTTTGTATCATGCAATATTCTAAGCTCATCGCTCATCTCTAGAGCTTTTGTAATATTCATCCCGACTTGTCCGGGAATGAGCTTGGCAGCTTTATCGACTTCTCCATACGGAATATTAAGCACTCTTCCTACATCTCGAACTGCTGCACGCGCAGCAAGCGTACCGAAAGTAATAATCTGTGCAACATGCTCGCGACCGTATTTTGACGCTACATATTCAATAACCTCTTCCCGGCGTTCATCACTGAAATCAATATCAATATCTGGCATGGTCACTCGCTCAGGATTGAGAAACCGTTCAAACAGAAGCTTGTATTTGATCGGATCCACATTCGTAATATTCAGCACGTACGCAACGAGACTTCCTGCTGAGGAGCCCCGCCCCGGACCGGTTGCTATTCCCTCTCTATGGGCATAGGCAATAAAGTCCCATACGATGAGAAAATAATCAGAGAAGCCCATCTTATCAATGACAGACAGCTCGTAATCCAGCCGTTTATACAGCTCCGATTTCTGTTCTTCCTGATGCCAGCTATCCGTAGCCTTGTAGCGTTCCTCCAGCCCCTTAAGGCAGAGCTCACGCAAATACTGTCCAGGTGTCAAATGCTCCGGAATCGGCCGGTACGCTGGCAGAATGGAATGCCCAAATTCCAGATCAAGCTGGATACTGTCGGCAATTTTACGCGTATTCTCTACCGCCTCTCTCACATGAGGAAAAAGACGAGCCATCTCGTCACCGTTCTTCAAATATAGCTGGCTTGAGGGAATGCGAAGCCGTTCCTCATCTTCCACCGTTTTCCCCGTACCAATGCATATAAGGACATCCTGTACTTCGGCATCCTCTTGTGATATATAGTGCACATCATTCGTTGCTACTAGGGGTATGGACAGTTCTTTGGCAAGCTCCATTAGCTGAGGATTCACTCGCTTCTGTTCTGCCAGCCCATGGTCTTGAAGCTCAAGATAGTAACGGTCACCAAATATCTGTTTATGCCTCATGGCTGCACTTTTGGCTTCCTCATATCGTCCCATTAGAAGATGCTGTGGAATTTCTCCCCCGAGGCAAGCGCTCAGGCATATTAATCCTTCGCTATACTTCGCCAGGCTCTCCATATCGATGCGCGGCTTATAGTGAAAGCCCTCTAAATGGCCGATTGAGCACAGCCTCATCAGATTTTGATAGCCTGTCATGTTCTGCGCCAGCAATATCAGATGATAGATCGGCTGATCCTTGCGGCTGCCCCGCTCATGCCTTGAACCCGCTGTAATATACACTTCACAGCCAATAATCGGCTTAATTCCTCTAGCTGCACATGCTTTATAAAAAGGGATGGCTCCATACATTACCCCGTGATCCGTCAGCGCCAGAGCCTCCATCCCGTATCCTGCTGCTGTGTCCACGAGCTCTGCAATCCGCGCCGCACCATCTAGCAGGCTGTATTCACTGTGAACATGCAGATGCACAAATGAACTCATGATTCAATTCTTCCTCTCTACACTGTAATTCTTAAATCAACTTTACGCATTTTATCTTTACTATTTTATCATATCAGGCAAGGCTCCGCCCATAGAATAGAGTACAAGCCGGCAGACTCTGTAGATACCAATTAGAAGAACAGCTTGCTTAAGTGCTATTTAAGAAAGGTGTGTAGCGAATAATGAGTTTCATGTCAAAAGTAATTCTCGATTTCTTTATCGCCTTCGGCATCGTTCTAGGTGGATCCATGCTCGGCGGCATTGGAGCCGTAATATCCATGCAGCCGCCTACACAAACGATGCTGGATGTTGCCGGCCGCATAAAGATCTGGGCTCTAGCTGCAGCTGTAGGGGGTACGATTGACCCGATGCGAGTCATTGAAAGCAATATGCTCGATGGAAATCTGTCACCTGCCATCAAGCAGATCCTCTACCTCATATTCGCTTTTCTCGGAGCACATATGGGAACTGAGCTGGTTAAATGGGTGTGTACCATCCGGAATTAAGTAAGGAGGATGTCAGCCTATGCGTGTACCCGAGTATCGTCGCTTCCGGCCCTTCATACAGCTCTCTGGCGTATTCGTTCTCGGAATGATTGTAGGGAGCATCGTCTACAACGCGATTTTTCATGCCAGTTACAATAAATTGTGGCTTGAGAATAAAGATCTCAAGATTCAGGAAGAGCAATATATTGAGACTATTAATTCCTTGAAGAAATATAGCAAAAGACAGACGGTGATCAAAGAAATCAATATCCGTGCCGAGGAGTCCGATAAGGCTCCAGATTCCGTATATGTCAAAGAAATCATTCAGCTGCTTAGTGATGAGCTTGAGGTGCTCCGGGGAAGAGATGTTTATAACATTGATGAATACAGCAAAATGACGCGCATTATGCTGAACAAGAAAACATATAACGTCAGAGGACACTCTTACTCCGTCAAGATTACTACTATGCTTGTAATGGAAGGCGTTCTTCAGGTATGGGTTGATATTTCACCTGCACCAGAATGATCTAATCATGTTACAATAAGTGAGAATTCCATATTTATGTAACATAAAGGAGTTGTCCTTCTTCCTATGCTGGATGTCGTTCGTTATTTGCTGTTTGCCCTGTTTATCCTCTCTACCATCTGTGCAGGCTTCACAAGTATTCGTGGGCGCAGAGCCAGTGATGTTCTTAAGAGAGGCCTCTACCAGGCAATGACAAACATATGGATGGGAATCATGCTGATTGTTCTGGCCCTTATACAGATGTTTATGTTCAGCGGTTCTACGGTTGCCGTCATTGTTGAGGGAATGTTCCTTGTGCTGGGTGCCTTTAATCTGTTTGCAGGTATTCGCAATCGCATTCATTACTCTCAGATGAAGAACGAAAAGTCTCCTATATAGGAGACTTTTCTTAAGATCAGGGATCTAAGACAGATCGATGGATTGCAGCGTCATAATCGCTTTGCATATCAGCTGACCATCACGCATCAGATCAATATCCAGCTTGCAATTGCGTCTGCTGAGCTCCATTACGCTTGGAGATATCGTTACTTTATCTTCAATTTGAAGAGGTCTCACAAAATAGGTAGAAATATTCTCCAGCATATGGTCATTCCCAGTAACCTCACGTGCAATCCGATGTCCGGCCTGTGTCATTAAATGAATGAGGACCCCTTCAGAAATGGTGCCTAAATCTGTCGCCATCTGAGGAATGATCACGCCGTTGTACTTGATCTCTCCCTGCTCTCCTCTCTCTTCAACAAACCCATTCCATATCAAGTGATCAAAGGTTTCTCCAAGCTGAGGCTGCTTCTGGGTGTCCCGCATTGCATTCAAAACTTCTGTACGCTTGACTGAAGTAATCAGCTTACGGTTCCGGTCAACGATCGGTAAATAATCAATACCTTCCCAGGCCATGATCTGGGCAGCAGATGCGAGTGAGGTCTTGAGTGTTGCCGTGACAGGCTTGCGCACAACGCTTTTATCAATACTTTGGTGTTCATCCAGGTCTACGACATCCTTGCGGCTAATAATCCCGATGACCCGATTCCATTCATCAATTACCGGAAAGCGCAGCTCCCCCGTTTCAAGTACCAGACGACTGAAATCTGCCACCGTACTGCTCAATTTCAAATAGTAGGTTTTGGGCTTTCCGCCGACAATATCTTCAACCAGCATAATCTTCTTCTTGATCAACCGGTCAAAGATCGCTCTGTTGATCATCGACGCCACTGTAAATGTGTCGTGCTTAGAAGAGATAATGGGTAAACTCAGCTTATCCGCAAGACTCATCACTTCTGAATCTGTACCGAAGCCGCCGGTGATAAGCACCCCTGCACCTTGATTTAACGCAAGACTGTGCGCATTATCTCTATTCCCGACGATGAGCAGGCTGCCCGCATCGATGTACTTTGCCATGGCTTCTTCTTTCATAGCCCCAATGACATATTTATACAAAGGTTTACCAAGCCCTTCATTACCGCCCAGAACATGTCCGCCAACAATCTCTACGACATCCCCGAAAGTCAGCTGCTCAGAGGCTCCGCGCAGCCTTTTCTCCACACGTACCGTACCGATCCGTTCTTTGGTTACGACAAGCCCTGCGTTCTCCGCTTCTTTAACAGCACGGTAGGCCGTCCCTTCACTCACTCCCATTTCTCTGGCAAGGCCTCGAACCGATATCTTTGAGCCGATCTTTAACTGCTCTATGTATTGCAGAAGCTGCACATGCTTTGTTACGGTTTCTTCTTCATATCCTTCCAAACTTAGACACCCCTCGGACGAAAAACATTTTACGATTAGTTTAATCAAATATACTACATTAAAATCAATTTTATATTAACCTTGGCTGCGTTTATCAAGAGTATAGTTACATCCGATTATAGCATTAAAGAGAGAGATAACTCACCTTAGGTCTGTTAAAAATAGAGCCCGTAATAACTCGAGGTGCATCAGCAAATAAAAAAGGGTTGTCTCCATAACAGCAGGAACACTGTAGAGACAACCCTTATTAGCATCACTGTGAATGCTCTTTGGCCTGCGCTGGTACAATTTTAACTTTGTTGCCCTGCTCCGCATTGTCAGTCCATTTAAGCTCCCACTGACGCAGCTTGGCTTTGCGAACACGGTCAAGCGCCTGCTTCTTCTCTTCGTCAACCCCCAATATAAAGTGCAGGTTTGCACCGATGACAAGCAGTATAAAAAACAACCAGGCTATGCTAAAGCCTGCGCTCCAGCCTGTAAATGAAAGCTTTGGTAATGCAAACACCAGCATGCCACCCGCAACGAGCATATATAGCGTGTGCTTCCACTTCACAAAATTCATTCTCTTTCCTCTCATTTCATTCAGCTCCTCATATCTCCTTAGAATCTATATATCTATTCTATGAACGAAAAAATGAGATTATGTGAATCAATTTCATAATACCTTTAGCTGGAAATTGATTCATGTGAGTTCAATTAGAGAAAGAGTATAGAAGTAATTATTTCAGCTCTCCACCGTACAAATGCTGCAGACTTTCCATGATGATTTTGTTGACATCTTCAATAATCACGCTAAGGCGACGTTCTGCTTCAAACAGTCTGCGAATATTCAGATTCAGGCTTAATACCTCGAAGGATTTTTCCATCGTCTCCATTTCTTCTTGTGAAGGCATGTCGCCTGTCATCATCCGCTGCTGGAGTTCATTCTGACGAACGCGAAATTCGTCAAGCATGCGCTGAGAATCCGGATCTGCAGCAACAAGCTTCATCGCTTGTGAGATTTCCTTCACTTCTTCGCTGTCTTTAAGTGCAGCTGCCAAATCGTGTGCTTTGTCATAAACGTTCATTATTCATTTTCCTCTCTGTCGATAAAGTAGTGCTGTACATGTTGCATCCATCCCCATATTTTCGTACAACAACCCAAAATTAAATCAATTTTTGCAAAAAATGGTCAATCACCAAGGGATATATGTCCTCATATGATGAAGCACATGCACTTTCTCATACTCAGCTTACATCCAAAAACGACTGACATCATGTTTGCCCCCTGGAAGGAGATCCACGATGTCCCAAAAAAAAGTAGCGATCCACATCAGCGGATCGGGCATCCTGCAGGATGACGTCGTGATGATCGGTGAGAAATTTCTAAAGCATTGGAAAATTCCTGCCGGACGTCCGCTCCAGCTTGCATTCGGAAGCTTTAAACAAGAAGTTACCATTATTTCCGTACCCAAGTTTGAAGGTATGCGAGTGAGTCCCATATTAGCCGAGCGATGCGGTCTCACTTCTCGTGCTGTTCTGAAGATCCGATATTTCGATAGCAGCCAGACATTGCGTATCGGTCCCCTCATCAGTGTCCTGATCAGTCGCGATCATCCTGATAAGCCTGATCGACCTTTCGGCTCCATCACGATGTTCTGCAGTGAACTGGTGAGAGCCTGTCAGAAACGGGGAGCATACGTGTACTTTATTACACCAGACCATATCGACTCCGTTACCGGTCAAATCGAAGGTTGGGTATATGACGAAGGCTGGAAAAAAAAGGTGATGCCCATTGCAGATGTCGTCAACAATCGACTGACTTCACGCAAGCTTGAGAACAAACCTAGCGTACAGCATTTTGTAAAGGAAGTAAAATCCCGCTACGGAACTGTAACGTATAATGAGAAGTTTCTCGACAAGAATGAAGTGTTCGAGGCGTTGAAATCGGAGAGCAGTCTAAAAAGATACTTACCAGAATCACACTCCCTCAAATCTTTTGCAGTGCTCAAAAATATGTGCCAAACGTATCCGGTTATATTTCTAAAGCCTGTTCGAGGAAGCCTAGGCAAAGGCATCATACGCATATCCAGACAATCGGACGGAACGTACATGACCCTTTCCACTAAGCTTGGCGGTGTTCAAAAGCAGGCATACCCCAGCCTAAGCAAATTATTTGCAGGATTGTCCGGAAAGATGAAGACAACCAAATACCAGATCCAACAAGGACTACACCTCATTGATATTGGCAAAAAACCGGTCGATTTCAGAGCATTGGTTCAAAAAAACCGTGCAGGTAAATGGAAGGTGACCTCCATTGTCGCCCGCATTGCCGGCGGAAGCCATTTTGTATCAAACCTCGCCAGAGGAGGCTCACTCAGCACTGTAAGAGAGGCCGTGAACAAGAGCTTATTACCTGGTGATGCCAAAAAAAATGCTTACGTGTCTTTGCATAAGGCTGCGCTTAGTATCGCGGAGGGAATTGACGCGACCATTCCAGCGCATTTTGGGGAGCTAGGAATCGATCTTGCGATGGATTACTCGGGAAAGGTCTGGCTCATTGAAGTCAATTCTAAGCCTTCCAAGAATGACAACACGCCGCTTAATGACAATAAGATTCGGCCATCGGTCATTACCATGCTCGATTATTCCGCTTACCTTGCCGGATTCTAATAACTAGAAAGGAGGAATCAGATCCATGAAAAAGCCGCTTGGTACGCTCGGTGTACTCGTGAATGAACGAAATGGAACACCTCCATTTGCAGATGAAGCCTTCTGCAGACAGCTCTGTCAAGAAGGAGTCAACTTTGGTGTGAATGTGGTTGTGTTAACCCCCAGAAGCTCGGAGCCAAACGGCAATTATCTAGGTTATCAATATATCAAAGGCAGCTGGTTCGAGCTTCCGGTGGAACAGCCCGATCTCATCTATGATCGATGCCTGTCTCCTGTGCCCGGCATATTCAGACGAAGACTAAACAAGGCTTCGAAATCCGCTTCACACAAGGTCAGATATCTGTCCCGGAGTCTTCCGGGTAAATGGCATGTTTATAACTCCCTTCGTTTAAACGGTCTACTCAAAGAGCATTTGCCCGAAACTGCCATCTACACGAATGTAGAACAGCTAAAAAAATGGCTGCTCCGGTATCCTCAAGGTGTATTCTTGAAGCCGCATGCAGGAACACACGGCAAAAGGACGGTTCTCGTTAGTAAACAACCTGAGAATGGCAAACTCTTAATCCAGGGACGGAATCGCTCCAACCACATGTTCAATAAACGTTTTACCAATCCTGAGCTTGGACTGAGCCAGCTCCACCGTATCCTTTCCACCCGAACGTTTATCATTCAGCCGTATCTCTCACTCATGAATCAGGAAGATAAACCATTTGATCTACGTGTTCTCGTTCAGAAAAATGGCAGGGGAAAATGGAGCTTAAGCGGTCAAGCGATTCGTAAAGGCGGTCATGGAAGCCTTACTTCCAATCTTCACGGAGGCGGAAAGGCTTTGAACTGCCGCTCCTTTCTGGAAACGGAATACGGCAAGGATAAAGCTGAACTCATTATTAACAAAGCGGCTGAGCTCTCCGCCGTCATACCAGTGGTATTAGAAGGCAGGTTTGGGCGTTTAAGCGAACTTGGTATCGATTATGGGATAGACCGAGATGGGAAGCTGTGGATTATAGAAGTTAATTCCAAGCCGGGGCGCTCTTCCTTTCTACTTGCCGGTGATGTGGATAGCGCGAGTCTTGCTTACAACCGGCCTCTCGAATACGCCCGTTATTTACTGCTTCGTACCCAATAACAATAAGCAAAACGAATAAGCACACTAAAATAGCCGAATACATCCAGCACAGCTGGCCTGAGACGAAATGGCTATGCTTAAGATCAGCAGCGTTTCAGGATAGGAGGATAAAATCAATGAGTCTGACTTTGTGTAATGTGCACTTTACTAAACGGCCGGAGAAGGTCATCTATATATCCAATACGTTAATCAACAACTTCCAACTATCCGGTAAAAAAACAGTTCATGTCCGGCTTGGCAAACAGCGTATCCCTGTCCATCTCAAACCACTTAAGAAATCCGGAAAACACATCTATCTATCAAACAGCGTCCGCCACGCAATTCATATTCCGAATTCAGGCAATATTCTTATCAAAGGAGTCGAGGGGGATGAAGTTCAGCTTGGTCCGCTCATCGGCATCCTGTCCGACGGACCAACCTCTGCATCACAACCGTTCGGCTCACGAACAGGATTTGTGAAGCAATTGCTTAAGCATGGTAATCAGAATTCATATACCTTCGGATTTACACCGAGAGATATCGATTGGGCAAATGAGAGAGTATATGGTTATTTCCTGAACAGCAGCGGTGGATTCTCCAGAAAATATGTGCCGCTTCCTGACGTCGTTTATAACAGGCTGCCCAGCAGAAGATCCGACTTCTCCCAATCGACCAATCAGCTTCGCGATCGTTTTGAACGGAAGAACATCCCTTTTTTCAATTGGAGCTTCTTTAACAAATCCGATATCTATCGATTGCTGGAAAATGATCAGACTGTCAACATCTATGTACCGGAGTCGCATATGAATCCAAGCATGGATAAGATCAAGGAAATGCTGGACCGTCATCAATTTGTATATTATAAGCCTTCCGCAGGAAGTCTCGGTCAAGGTATTTTTCGCCTGACTTACTTGCCTAAGAGAGGTTATTATGCCAGGTTTAGAAAGCCAGGCGGCAATGTCCTTCTCCGGTTCACTTCGTTCAAGAAGCTTGCTACGATGCTCCAAGCCAGGCTCGGGTCCAGAACGAAGGATTATGTAGTTCAGCAAGGGATTCGGTTGATTGAAATTGATGGCTGCCCTATAGATTTTCGTTTCCACATGCATAAGAACGGGAATAACGAGTGGGTTGTTGTCGGGGTTGGTGCCAAGAAAGCCGGCAAGGGCTCAATCACCACTCACATTAAAAACGGTGGTTCCCTTATGACACCAGAACACGCTCTTAGTAAAACCTTTGGAGACCGGGCGCAAGAAATCCTGCAAAAATCTAAAAACACAGCGATTAAATTAGCTGAGGCTATCGAGTTTCATCATAAACATCTTCTCGGTGAAATCGGTTTTGATCTCGGTATTGATCAGGAGGCACAAGTATGGATGTTCGAAGCGAACGCCAAACCGGGCAGATCCATTTTTCGTCACCCATCCCTTCGGACAGAAGGGAAAGCATCGGTGGAGCATATCCTGGCGCACTGCATGTATCTGAGCAAATTCCAGAAGAAGGAAAGTTCATAATTGGAGGCAAAAAAAACGCAAAGCCAACAATCGCGATTTTAACAGTTTATGATAGAAAAAGAAAATTCCGAGGGAATCATAAAAATTTTAAAGACATTATCAAAACAGGCGAACAACTGGGGTGTCAGGTCTACGTCGTTACTGTTCGTGATCTTAACCTGTCTGCAAACTTCATTAAGGGATACAAATATAGTACAGAGCGGAAGGATTGGCTCCAAGGCAAATACCCTCCTCCCAACATTGTTTACAATCGGATTCCGCTTCGTGAAGATGAGCGCCGTCCGCTTGTGCAAAAAAAAATCAAAGAATGCATCGCCCATCCCAAGATCAAGCTGTATAACCCTTACTTTTTCAACAAATGGGATCTGTTTGAATGGCTGAGCAAAGCAAAGTCAACGAAATCATATATCCCACACACCCGGAAGCTGCAATCCAGCACAGTCATCAGCAATATTCTTAAATCACACCCTACGGTTTATCTCAAGCCAGAAAGCGGCAAGGCCGGCAAAGGGATTATGATGCTTCAATATCGCGAGGAAGATAAGCTTCCTTATAAACTCAAGATTCAGGATCATACCAAGAGCACGACCTACAAATCCTCAAATCTGGAGTCGTTATGGAAGAGAATTAAACGAAATATAAAACAAAACGAATATATTATCCAACAAGGAATTCAGCTGGCAGCTTTTGAAGGACGCCCCTTTGATCTCCGGGTTCTCGTGCAAAAAAATGCAAATGGTCAGTGGCGCATGACGGGTGTAGGAGCTCGCCTTGCCGGACGCAGAAGCATCACGACTCACGTTCCACGCGGAGGTACTATAGAAGATCCAATCCTGCTTCTCAGCAGCGTATTTGATACACAGCAGGCCAGCAATATTCTCAACGATGTAAAAAGCACCGCGTTGGAGATAGCCAGACAAATTGAAAAATCATCGGGTCACGCCTTGGGTGAAATGTCGATGGATCTTGGCATTGACCAGGACGGGGGCATATGGTTCTTTGAAGCCAACTCCAAACCAATGAAATTCGATGAGCCTGCCATTCGCAAAAGATCGCTAGAACGGTTAATCCAATACTGTACGCACCTGGCGAAACAAAATGGATAAACCATCCAAATTTTACTATCAAAGAAGGTGATCATTCTATGCCGTCACCTGTCTTAGGCATACTGACCCTGTACCTCAATGACAAAAAACAACTCGAAGAAAAGAAAATATACGAACGAATGATTTCGGAAGGCGAACGACTCGGGCTTGATGTTTATGTATTCACTCCATCCGATGTCCATCCGTCCAAAGAAATGATTCATGCCCTGATTTATGAGACAGAGCATAAACGATGGGCTCGAAAATGGAGAAAGTTCCCTGATATGATATTTGACCGGTGCAGAATCCAGCGAAGTGCCCGTTTCCAAGAGCTGAAACATTTCAGAGTAAAATATGCCCATCTCCTCTTCTTGAATCGGCCGTTACGCAATAAATGGACTATACATCAGGTGCTGCATAAGAAGCAGCGATTCAAACCCTATCTGCTGGACACCAAATTATTCAGCAGTAATACAGATCTGAAGAGCATGCTCAAGAAGCACAGCCTGCTATATGTTAAACCGATTAATGGTACGGGAGGCCGCGGAATTCTCAGAATTGAACGATTGACCAGAGGCGGTCTGCTGCTCGTTCAAGGTAGAGATCATAATCGACAGATTCTAGAGCCGAGACAGATGCACTATTCGCTCCTCCCGAAGCTGCTGAAGAACTGGGGAGTAAAGAGCCGCTATATTATCCAGGAAGGGGTTCAGCTCCAGCTATCTAATGGCCGGGTACATGATTACAGGATGCTAGTTCAGAAGAATCAGGATGGGATATGGGAATTCACTGGGTGCGCGGGCCGAATCGGAGGTTACAAGAGCGTTACCTCCAATCTTCATGGCGGGGGAACGGCTATTGAAATGAACGAACTCTTGTCGCAGTGGCTTACCGATTCGGATAAGAGAGCTGAGGTTCGTTCTGCTGTTGAACAGTTTGGGGTAGATGTTGCCAAATATTTAGAAGCCACTTATGGTGCGCTATGCGAGTTGGCACTCGACATTGCCATCGACAAAAACGGCGATATTTATCTGATTGAGGTAAATCCCAAGCCGGCCAGGGAAGTATTTGCTCAAATAGGCCAGAACGAAGTTTACAAGCAAGCGATAGTGAAACCACTGGAGTACTCCCTTTGGCTGTATAATCAGAGAAGCTTATCTTATAATTGACGTGAGCTTCATCATTGATTCAGGATTTTGCATAATACCGCATATGAGAAATCCCCTTCGAAAGCTTGAAAGCAAATGACATCTTCCAAGGGAATTTCATATGCGGTTTACTCAGTTCAATAAGAAGCGAGCCCTTATTATTCAGCTTGTTTATACAAGGTCAATAATTCCGTAAAATCATTCAGAAGCGCGCTGGAGCCCTTCAGCTCATCCTCGCGTCCGAACCCCGCATATGCGCAGCCGATCACCGTCTGTCCATTCTCCACACCTGCCTCAACATCAGAGGATCGGTCTCCTACCATCCAAGCCGAACGAATTTGATGCTTATCTAGCAATAGCTTGACCAAGTCAACTTTTGATGCCGTCGAATACTCTCCCGCACTATACAGATCATCGAACAGATGCGCAATACCATAAGCTTTGGCTACACCCTTTACATAATGCTCCAGTCCGTTGCTCGCAACATACAATTTAACGCCGTAATCGTGCAGAGCCTTGAGCGTATCAACAACTCCAGGATATAACACCCCTATTCCCTGTTCTAATCCCTCCAGCTCCAACTGCAGCAATAGTTCATCGGCACGCAGCTTCGCTGCCTCTGTCGCATTCGGTATTACCCGCTTCCATATATCAGGCAGCAGCATGCCCAGACTGCCGAGAATAATCTCTTCAGGCGGTGTCTCTCCTTGATGATGTCCCTCTTCTCTTAAAACATCAAACATTTTATGGTACACAGGAACAAGCAGCGATTCCGTTTGAAACAGTGTGCCATCCATATCAAAAATCATTGCCTCAGGTTTATTAAGTATGATATTTTTTTCCACTAGTCCGCATCCCCTATTCTATTCTGTATAAGTTTCACTATTAACGAACAGTTAAGTCGTTAGTCTACCTGTCTATGATAAGCATTCCAACTCATACATGTAAACCTTTCAATGTAAAATTTCAGGCATACTTCCGACTATTCTGTGTGCCGATTGCTCGTATTATACCTCAGTTTGATCTTTCAACTTAAAGAAAAAAGGGTATATATATTGGCGAAGGATGGCAAAGGATAAGGAAAGGAGAAACGGGAGAAATTATACTTGTCAAGCTCTCTTATAGTTCTAGATTCCACATACATATGCGGGCTTTAGGAGCAGGAGCACATACTTAAATAGAGAACAGAAAGGAGTTTAACCGCTTGAAATACTACCAGATAGACAAAGAGGAAGTACTTAGAGAAGTGAACAGCAGCCTGGAGGGCCTGTCGAAGAATGAAGCACAGAAGCGGATTGAAACAACAGGATACAACGAACTGAAGGCAAAGGATCGAGACCCTATCTGGAAGTTGTTTGTAGAAAACTTCAAAGACCCTATGGTTATCGTCCTGCTGATAGCTGCGATTGTACAGTTGATCCTTGGACAATTCATTGAATCACTAATTATATTTCTTGTACTTATTCTAAATGCAATAGTCAGTGTTGTTCAAACTCGAAAGGCCGAGAGCTCTCTTGATGCGCTTCGTAATTTATCTGCTCCTGAAGCCAAGGTCATTCGGGGAGGTTCCAGGGTTACCATTCCAGCAAGGGAGCTCGTCCCAGGCGATATCGTCTTGCTAGAGGCAGGAGACTATGTGCCTGCAGATGGACGCATCATCGAATCCGGAAGTCTTAGAGTAAATGAGGGCATGTTGACAGGTGAATCTGAAGCCGTGGAGAAGCATACGGACCCGATCGAAGGAGATGCAGCTCTCGGTGATCGGCGTAATATGGTATTCAGCGGTGCACTGACAGTGTATGGGCGTGGAACGGTCGTCGTTACGGCAACCGCTGGCAATACGGAGATCGGTAAGATCGCCGGGCTAATTGAAACAGCAGAGATGAAACAAACGCCCCTTCAGCGCAAGCTTGATAAATTCAGTAAAAAACTCGGCGTGTTCATATTAATACTCTCCATCATTATATTCGGTGTAGAAGCTGGTCGTATCTGGCTGTCGAATGATACAGGAGACGTTACGAGCTCCATCCTTAATGCGCTAATGTTTGCCGTTGCCGTAGCGGTTGCAGCCATACCGGAAGCTCTCTCTTCCATTGTGACGATTGTACTCTCGGTGGGAACCAACAAAATGGCTAAGCAGCACGCCATTATCCGCAAGTTGCCTGCGGTAGAATCGCTCGGTTCCGCAAGTGTCATATGTACAGATAAGACCGGTACACTGACTCAGAATCGAATGACCGTTGTTGATTACTTCCTGCCTGAAGGAGCGAAGGAAGAATTTCCTGATAATCCGCAGGAATGGAACGATGCAGAACGTCGACTCCTTCATATTGCGGTGTTATGTAACGATTCTCATATTAATGAAGAAGGTAAGGAGCTTGGGGATCCGACCGAGATTGCACTGATTGCATTTAGTAACAGTAAGAACAAGCATTATCGTGAAATTCGCGATCAGTTTCCAAGAGAAGCTGAGATTCCATTCGATTCCGATCGAAAGCTGATGTCCACTATTCACACTTTTGCCGGTCAGAAAGCAATATTAACCAAAGGCGGACCTGATGTGTTATTCAGCCGTTGTAAGCATGTATTTATGAATGGGGAGCAAAAGCCGCTCACTGACGAGCTGCTCACCCAGTTCCAAGAAGCTAATGAGAATTTCTCTGAAAGAGCATTTCGAGTGTTAGCCTATGCTTATAAAACAATACCGAGTGATAAAAATGAGCTCGGTGTCGAGGATGAGTACGATCTTACCCTTGTAGGTCTGACCGCCATGATTGACCCGCCACGCGAGGAAGTGTACGATTCGATCATTGAATCGAAGAAGGCCGGTATACGTACGGTTATGATTACAGGCGACCATAAGACGACTGCTCAGGCCATTGGGCGTGATATTGGACTTATGGATGCACATGATATCGCCGTGACAGGACAAGAGCTAGACGCCATGTCGGAGGAGGAGCTGGATCAGAAGCTTGAGAGTATATCCGTCTATGCCCGTGTTTCGCCCGAGAACAAGATAAGAATTGTACGAGCTTGGCAGAAAAAAGGAAACATTGCTGCCATGACCGGGGATGGCGTTAACGACGCCCCTGCCCTGAAGCAAGCTGATATCGGTGTTGCAATGGGCAGCGGAACGGATGTAGCCAAGGATTCCGCTGCGATGATTCTTACTGACGACAACTTTGTGTCGATTGTAAAGGCCGTCGGTGTCGGCAGAACCGTGTTTGATAATATTAAAAAAGCGATCGCGTATTTATTTGCAGGAAACTTAGGTGCAATCATTGCCATCCTGTTCGCGCTCATCGTTGACTGGATCAATCCTTTTACAGCGATACAGCTTCTATTCATTAACCTAGCCAATGACTCGCTACCTGCCATTGCGCTTGGTATGGAAAAGCCGGAGCCGAACGTCATGTCTCGTAAGCCAAGGGACATCAACGAAGGAATTTTTGCTGGAGGTACGCTTAGTGCCGTACTCACACGCGGAATTCTTATCGGGATTGCCGTTATCACTTCACAATATATCGGACTATCCCATTCACCTGAAATGAGCGTTGCAATGGCCTTTACAACCTTAATCTTGGCCCGCACCCTGCAAACATTCGCGGCGCGCTCAACGCAGCAGACGATCTTTCAAGTGGGACTGTTCTCGAACAAATACGTCATCGGAGCTGTAGCTGTATGCTTCGTGCTGTACGGTATCACCTTGATTCCAGGGGTGCGAGGTATCTTCTCTATTCCTGATGCATTTGGCTGGAATGAGTTCTTCATCGCCGCTGGCTTATCGCTGGGTGCTGTCATTTTGATGGAGATCATTAAACTGATTCGCAATACGGCAGCAAAGCGTAAATAACAAATTAAGGGCTGCCTCACCTCACGGTGTGGCAGCCCTTTTTATACAAACTATCCGATTAGATTAGGAAAGGCCTTGCGGGTCTTGAAGTCAATATCCTTGTAGTACATATCTCTTACGAGCAAGTTCGGTCCACAGCATTTCGCCGCATCGCAGAAACAATTAACGGTCTGATTTAACGGATGATTTGAAGTCCATTCCTCAAAAATGTCATCCAATCGTTCATTCTTGATGTTTCCGAATTCCGGAATATCCGCAAAATCCGTTACATAGACGTTGCCGGTAAACATGTTCACATTGACTCGATTTCGACCGTCAGGGTCATTTCTTACCGTTACATTTGGCTCTTTATATAAGCGGGAAATAAGCCTGCGATCCTCATCTCCCCCATTGCACGCATAGAACGGTAGTGTCCCGAAGAGCATCCACATCTCCTGATCTCTCACGTCCAGCAGTCCATGAATCGCATTACGCATATCATCCAGCGACAAGACAGGCAGTGCCGCAGCAAAGTTTGAAGCATACATGGGATGAACTTCATGTCTTCTTGCTCCCATTTGTCCTATTAGCTTGTGTATTTCACCCAGTTTTTGGTGTGTACGATAATTGATCATGGATTCTGCGGAGATAAACATTCCCTGCTCGCTCAGCTTTAAAGAATTTTCCATCATACGGTTGTACATTTTGGCCGCCGTATTATAGCTGACCGGGCGATTGCTATTGGCAAATCCAACCTCATGAAAGTCAGAGGCATTCAAATAATTAAATGAAATATGCATAACATCCAGATAAGGCAGCAGCTTCTCATATCGACTGATATCCATCGTCAAATTAGAGTTGATCTGAGAGCGAATACCACGCTCCTTGGCATACTTAAGCAGAGGAAGAATCATTTCATCCACCGTTTTCTCCAAGAAACTCGGTTCCCCACCCGTCAGGCTAATCGTTTCAAGATGTTCCACCTGGTCTAAAGCCTCAATCATTTGAGACACAGGAATAGAGGGGGCCTCTCTCATAACGAGCATCTCACCGACAGCACAATGCTCGCAGCGCATATTGCATAGATGAGTGACGGTCATTTCCACGCTTGTGAGCACATGTTTCCCATATTTTCTTAACGACATAATTGGATCCCAAGGATCATATGCCGGAGAAAGCGCACGAATATTCTTCATTTCATGATTCATTAAAGTCATTTATTTCACCTTATTTTCTAATTTGGACTATGCTGTCCTACTGACCACACAACTTTATGTAAACTGTGGCTGTTCAGCTATGGATAATACCGAGGAAGACTCCCCCATAACTCCTGTAATCATCACCGATAGTCGATGAAACAGATCCAGTTCGTAAGGGACATTAAGCGTGTTGCCTTCCTGATCCATGATGATTCGAACCACCGGCCTCTGCGGTGCTTCCGGATGCAATCGTACAATGACAGCCGTTTCCCCTGTAGATAACTCAACGGTCAGACCTACGGGATATATAGCTGCATAGTCCCGAAACAATTCTAACATTTTTTGATCATACTGCGTACCCGATCCTGCAAAAAGCATTTCGACCGCTTGATGAGGAAGAAGAGCGTTCTGATAAATTCGGTTTGTCGTCATTGCATCATAAGAATCGGTTAATGCGATTAGTTTGCCGTAATCATGAATATCGGGTCCCACTAAGCCCTGAGGATATCCTCTTCCATCCATTCGTTCATGATGCTGTAATGCACAATGGGCCGAAATAAGCGGGATGCCGGGTTCGTCTTTGAGAAGCTTAAATCCATAAACGGTATGATTCTTCACAATATCATATTCCTCTTTGGTGAGCTTACCCGGCTTCTGCAGAATGTGGGGAGGGATCTGGGTTTTTCCGATATCATGGAGCAAGGCTCCGAGCCCTAACTCCATCAATCTCTTATTGTCATAACCAAGTGCCTTGCCTAACACTAACGAATAAATACATACATTTAATGAATGCTCGTATAAAGCATGGTCCATTGATTGCATCCCGGTGAGCATAATCATCACATCTTGACGAGAGCTGATATCTTCAAGAATCTTTTCCATGAGTCCTACAAATACTTTGCCCAGATGAGGATAATAGCCACGCATCGTTCCACTGGAAGATAGCATGGAAAACTGAGTTTTGATCTCCTTCATGGCCTGTATACGGGTTTCTTCTCGCAATAATTCCGGAAATTCAATATCAACCGTATTCGGATCATGAATATACACATAGCTTAAACCTAATTGACCTAGACGATTAATCAAATTGGTGGTCAATTCAACCTGCTCGCCTAATAATATCATTCCTTCGTCATTATATATTCTTTTGCCCAGCTTCATTCCGGGCTGCAGCATATGGATGGGTATTAAACGCAAAGTAATCTCTCCTGCCTAAATCAGATGCTATTAGCAGATTTCATTTTTTTCTTATTCAAGAATCCATCTCTGCCTCAGACATTCATCAAGCGAATTTGGTCTTTTGAGCTCCATGGCAATCAAATCACGGATAAACTCAGGTAAATGATAAGCGGGCTCTGAACCCAGCGATAGGCTGTGGTAACCTACATTGAATGTAAACATATCCAGTGTCCCCACTCGATATAACTGGTTATCATTCAGCGGAATACCTTGTATATTCAGCTCGGTAATTCGCTCATAAGGAGGTTTTGTTGGATCATAATGTACCTCTGCACCATCAATGCACAGCACTCCCAGCTGGTATCCTCGAAATCCAAAGCCTTTAAACACGAGGTCTCTATATTCCGGAATCAAGCTCTCCTCCATAGCTGTACGAAGGTCAGCTCCCTTTAATAGAATGGTGCATGCATTAATCGGTGAAGGGCACAAAGCATGCAGCATCCCCTCCGTTATATTACCTTCCTCCAGATCACCGAGCAGCTGACCTGCATTGACAACCGCCAGATCTGTACCCGTAAATTGCCGCACTGCCTGAGCTAACAAATTACCAAATGACGATTCTCTGTCCCAATGAATAGTGAGGGGGCGGTCCGTCACAGCAATGGTTCTACCTAATTTATTTTCGGCCTGTTCCCGATGTGTAATAATAGCTGCCGCCACATTTTCATGCAGAAGATGATCATCCACAGGCATGCATCCACCTGAAACCAGTTTAAAATGATCTTCCTCACTAGATCGTTCAACTGTTATTTTTCCTAGGTATTGACCATATTTCCCTGCACCGCATATGAGTGTCTTGTTTATTTCCAGTGGTTTCTCTAATACGTGATGCGTGTGACCTCCCAATATAATATCAATTCCATCTATCTCTTCAGCGATTCTCTGATCGGTTGTAATTCCCAAATGAGATAACAGAATAACGATATCTGCCTGCTCTCTTAATCCAGCTGCCTGAAGCTTTAACGTATCGATTGGATTAAGCACCTTCATCCCAAGCAGTTCATAGAACGCTCTAAACGGTGCGGTTGAACCCAATATTCCTATTCGTATGTCACCCTTTGTCAAAATAGCCGATGGCTCCATCCAGGCCGGAGGCTGTCCTGAACGTTCTTCAATGAGATTACCACATACGACCTTGCATAACAGACCTGCATAAGCCTGATCAAGAATGTCTGGTGTAAATGTTAATCCTTCATTATTACCAATCGTAACTGCATCATAGCCTGTTATATTTAGGACATCTATATTTGCTCCGCCCATGGAACCCTCGGTCTCGACTGCCATCCGGTCCATGTGATCTCCAATATCCAATACCAAAATCTCTTCACCAGGTACAGCCTGCTCCCTCTCCCTTTGGATCATTGCAGCGATGGAACCCATTTTTTCAAAGTGGCTGTGAATATCATTCGTGTGAAGAATAGTCAAGGTTTGTTTATGCATTTGGTTCGTCATCTCTGTATTCCTCCTCCGGATACTTATTAGCCATAGATTGATGCGCTATATAAACTAAAGTCAGGTCATTTGCTCGTGCTGGTCCATATGGTCTATCTAAAAGATAAGAATAACATTTTCAGAAAGGATATGATATATTTAAAGGGTTTATCAATAAATCGTTCGAGGTGAAATCATTTGAAACTGTCCGTGCTATTATTTGCTGGTGTCGCAGAGAGAATTGGGCAATCCAACATTGAATTGAATATAGATCATGCAGCAACAGTAAACGAATTGAAGGAGTATCTCGCAGAGGCTTATCCTGAAGCTTCCACACTCATCCGTTCCTCCTTAATCGCTATAAATATGGACTATGCACCAGGACATGTGGTGATTAACGAAGGAGACGAAGTAGCTCTTATCCCCCCCGTTTCCGGCGGTGAAGATCACACGCATTCATCGGATTCCATTCAGCAAACCCACAGCTCTGATGATGGACTATATTCTATTGGGTATGCCCCACTATCTATAGATGAGACTTCGGCCAAAGTCATAACAGCCAATCATGGTGCAACCTTAACCTTTATAGGAACAACAAGAGAAATGACCGGCGATCAGCGCACTGTCCACCTTGAATATGAAGCTTACATACCCATGGCATTATCGACAATGAAGAAAATTGGTGATGAAATTATAGGAAAATGGCCTGGCACGCGATGTGCGATATCTCATCGATTGGGCAAAGTGGATATTGCCGAGACAAGTGTTGTGATTGCGGTATCTTCCCCCCATCGTAACGATGCCTATGAAGCGAGCCGGTACGCAATTGAGCGGCTGAAACAGATTGTCCCGATTTGGAAGAAGGAAATCTGGGAGGATGGATCAGAATGGAAAGGACATCAGACAGGGCCCTGGGACCCAGAAAAATGACTAATAATTAAAACTAGTCGTTGTCTGTCCATTTTTTTCTTGATATGATAAATTTAAAACTTTACACTTAAAGGTGGTTAATTGTCTTGAGATTACATGTCACCGACTTAAAGCCTGGTTTACTGCTTCAATCGGATACTTTTAATCCTTCTGGAGTGCAGCTGATGTCAGCAGGATCTTTACTTGATGATTCGGACATCGACAAACTGATCATGCACGGTATTGATTATGTAGACATCACAGAGCCAGCCACCCAGCCTGCACCTGTCTTCAAATCATCCCCAGGAGAATCACTGCTTAAGCTTGTTCCTATGTTCGATGAAACCATGATGGGAACAGCCTCTATCTTCAAGGAAGCTACCACATCAGGACGCTTCTCGATATCCCAGGTAGATGAACTGCTTAATCCAATGGCTGAACAGCTGGTTGAGCAGAAGGACGTCGTGTCACTTCTCCTGCTGCTTGATCGCGATGATGAGTATACTTACAACCATTCAGTCCAGGTAGGCATCCTTACATACTATATGGCTTCATGGCTCGGTTATTCTCCGGAAGATAGCTACACCATCTCCAAAGCTGGTTACCTCATTGATATAGGGAAATCAATGGTGCCTGAGAAGCTGCTTCACAAGCCCGGCAAGTTAAGTACAGAGGAATTCCGGGTTATGAAAAAACACGCTAAACAAGGTTACGATATTATATTGGAGTCTACGGGTAATGAGACACTCGCGATTCCTGCCTTGCAGCATCATGAACGAGAAGATGGCAGTGGGTACCCTTACGGATTGCGTAAGGATGATATTCATCCTTATTCCCGGATCGCAGCAGTGGCTGATGTCTATAGTGCAATGACGACTCATCGCGTGTACCAATCCAAGCAAGAGTATATATCCGTATTATGTGAACTTTATGGATTAAGCTTCGGGCAGCTTAACGCAAAAGTGACTCAGAGCTTTATCAAGCATCTCCTGCCTAATTTTATTGGCAAGCAGGTATTACTGACTTCAGGAGATACAGGTACGATTGTCATGAATAATCCCAATGATTATTTCCGCCCACTCGTCCGTTGTGGACAAGGCTTTGTGGATTTAGCTAAACAACGAGATATCGCTATTGTAGAAATCTATATCTAGAACATACCTTACATAACCCTTCAGCATTAACAACTAGAGCTGTTTAGAAAGAGCAGTGTAGAACATACTTTCCTTAGAACATCAATCGAAGTAGAGGTCCTCCATTACGGATGGCCTCTATTTTATCTTCTCTGATTCCCCTATTGGTCTAAAGGCTAGTATCATCATATAAAAAAAAACGTGCCCAACCATAAGTGGCCAGGACACGTATTTTTTATAATCCAAATGTTGATATAGCTCTGCTTAACCGATAGAGCCTTCCATCTCGAATTTGATGAGACGATTCATCTCAACCGCATATTCCATTGGAAGTTCTTTCGTAAACGGCTCAATGAAGCCCATAACGATCATTTGTGTTGCTTCCGCTTCAGAGAGACCGCGGCTCATCAAGTAGAATAGCTGATCCTCAGATACCTTAGACACGGTAGCTTCATGCTCAAGTGTAATGTTATCGTTCATGATCTCATTGTAAGGAATCGTATCCGAAGTGGACTCATTATCCAAAATCAGAGTGTCACACTTGATGTTCGATTTAGCACCATCCGCATTGCGTCCGAAGGAAGCGAGACCCCGGTAAGTTACTTTACCACCATGCTTACTGATGGATTTGGACACAATCGTAGACGTCGTATCTGGCGCCAAGTGATGCATCTTCGCACCCGCATCCTGATGCTGACCTTTACCAGCGACAGCGATCGAGAGTACAGAGCCTTTCGCTCCGCGACCTTTAAGAACAACGGAAGGATATTTCATCGTCAGCTTGGATCCGATATTGCCATCAACCCATTCCATCGTTGCATTTTCTTCTGCAACTGCACGTTTTGTAACGAGATTGTAGATGTTCGGAGCCCAGTTCTGAATCGTAGTATAACGAACACGTGCATTTTTCTTCGCGATAATCTCAACAACCGCACTATGCAGAGAATTTGTGCTGTAAATTGGAGCAGTACATCCTTCTACATAGTGTACGAAGCTGTCTTCGTCAGCAATAATCAGCGTACGCTCAAACTGACCCATATTCTCAGAGTTGATCCGGAAGTAAGCCTGCAGCGGAATTTCACATTTCACGCCTTTTGGCACGTAGATGAAGCTTCCGCCTGACCATACGGCACTGTTCAGAGCTGCGAACTTATTATCAGCCGGAGGAATAACGGTTGAAAAGTACTCCTTAAGAATCTCTGGATGCTCTTTCAGAGCTGTATCGGTATCCATGAAGATTACGCCTTGATCCTCAAGATCCTTCTGCATGTTGTGGTATACAACCTCAGATTCATACTGAGCAGATACCCCTGCCAAGAATTTTTGTTCTGCTTCTGGAATACCCAGTTTGTCGAAGGTTTCCTTGATTTCTGCAGGAACCTCTTCCCATGTCTTACCTTGCTTCTCCGAAGGTCTTACATAGTACTGAATATCGTTAAAATCAAGCTCGTCAAGATCGCCGCCCCAACGAGGCATAGGCATTTTCTCAAATTGCTTCAAGGATTTCAGACGGAATTCGAGCATCCATTCAGGCTCTTCCTTAATACGGGAAATTTCTCTTACAACCTCTTCCGTCAGACCTTTACCTGTTTGGAAAATGGACTTGTGCTCATCCCGGAAACCATATTTATATTCTTCCATTTCTGGCGCTTTTTTAGCCATGTGGGTCTACCTCCCTATCGTTATTGTGATTTGTGATCTTCATCTATCCCTTTGCGCAGCGCATTCCATGCAAGTGTTGCGCATTTAATGCGTGCAGGGAACTTATTTACACCGGATAGGGCTTCTATATCTTCATATTCGTCAAATTCCTGTTCCTCTCCCTGCATCAGGGAGGAGAAACGATCTGCCAGGTTCAAAGCTTCATCCATAGACTTCCCTTTGATAGCTTCTGTCATCATGGATGCGGAGGACATGCTGATCGAGCAGCCGTCTCCAGTATACTTTGCATCCTCCACAATTCCATCTTTAACTTTTAGCTGCAAGGATATCCGGTCACCGCAGGTCGGGTTGTTCAAATCAATCGTCACCGATTCACCGTCAAAGCTTCCCCGATTTCGCGGATTTTTATAGTGGTCCATAATTACGCGCCGATACAGATCATCAAGTTGCATCACCAAAATACTCCTTTGTCTGGATTAAGGCGCTCACAAGACGGTCTACGTCCTGCTCTGTATTATATAGATAAAAGCTCGCTCTTGCTGTAGATCCTACCTCAAGCCAGCGCATCAGCGGCTGGCAGCAATGGTGGCCTGCTCGTATAGCAACCCCGCTTGCATCAAGCACGGTTGCTACATCGTGCGGGTGTACACCGTCAAGATTAAAGGTTACGAGTCCTACATGACGTTTCTTAGGTCCATAGACCTCAATGCCTTCGACCTCAGATATACGGCTCATTGCATAATGGGACAACTTGCTCTCATGCTGTGCGATTTCATCCATCCCTATCTCCGATAGAAAATCAATCGCTGCTCCAAGACCAACCGCACCTGCAATGATTGGAGTTCCTCCTTCAAACTTCCAAGGAAGCTCCTTCCATGTAGACTCATACAAACCAACATCATCGATCATCTCGCCGCCAAATTCGACCGGCTCCATGGACTCAAGCAGCGCCTTCTTGCCATACAGTGCACCGATACCGGTCGGTCCGCACATTTTATGTCCGGATAAGGCATAGAAATCACAGTCAAGATCTTGTACATCAACCTTCATATGAGGCGTACTTTGTGCGCCATCAACAACCATAACTGCACCATTGCGATGAGCAATTTCAGCAACTTCCTTAATTGGATTAATGACCCCAAGAACATTCGAAACATATGCCATAGAGACAATTTTCGTGTTTGGAGTGATCGTTTTTTCCACATCTGCCAGCTCGATATTGCCATCCGGCTGAAGGGGAATATATTTCAGCACAGCACCTGTTCTTATGGCAAGTTGCTGCCAAGGTATCAAGTTGCTGTGATGCTCCATAGGAGTAATCACAATTTCGTCGCCTTCGTTCAGTACAGAAGGACCATATGAGGAAGCAACAATGTTAAGCGCCGTCGTTGTACCTCTAGTAAAAATAATCTCTTGCGTTCGTTTAGCATTGATGAATTTGGCTACCTTCTCACGAGCACCTTCATATGCATCCGTAGCACGACTTCCAAGTGTGTGAACTCCACGATGAACATTGGAATTCTCCCACTCGTAGTAGCGCTTGATCGCATCAAGCACTACACGAGGTTTGTGGGAAGTAGCCGCATTATCTAGATAAACTAATGGGTGTCCGTTAATTTCCTGATGGAGGATGGGGAACTGTTCACGAATCGCCTCAGCGTTCATTGTCCCAGCTTCCTTTCAACAAGGGACTGCAGCTGCACCCGCAATTCTTCAAGCGGAATGTCGGATACGACTGGAGCAAGGAAGCCATAAATAATCAATCTCTCTGCATCCTCACGAGAAATACCGCGTGACATCAGATAGTAGATTTGCTCTTGGTTTACTTGACCTACAGACGCAGCATGACCTGCTGTTACATCATCCTCATCAATCAGAAGAATCGGGTTCGCGTCTCCGCGTGCTTTAGGACTCAGCATCAGAACACGTTCCGTTTGCTGACCGTCAGCTTTTGTTGCGCCATGCTCAATTTTGGTAATTCCGTTAATGATCGCAGACGCTTCTTCGCGCATAACCGCACGAGTAATCATCTGGCTTGCAGAGCTCTTACCAAAATGCTTCGCTTGCGTAGTATAGTTCAGTTTCTGAGAACCTGCACCTACAGCAATCGTCTTCTGATCCGAATTCGATCCATTTCCTTTAAGGATAGAAAGTGTATCACTTGCTGTATTGCCCGTGTTCATTTCACCAACGATCCATTCGATCGTACCATCGTTCTCAACTACAGCGCGGCGATAAGTAATATCTGTTACTTGATCTCCGAATTGGTGAACGGTAGCAAATCGAACTTTCGCACCTGGTTTAACAAAGACTTCAGCTACACCATTATGGAAGACGGGTGCTTCAAGATTACCGGATACATAGTTATCAACGTATACGACCGAGCTGTTTGTATCCGCAATAATGAGCACATGAGGTGCAAATGTTGCCGTTCCATCTTCAGCAAGCAAAATAGCTTGAACAGGCTTATCAATCACGACATTACGAGGCACATACAGGAATACGCCTCCGTTCCAGATCGCTGAATGCAGTGCAGCAAGCTGATGTTCGTCAGATTTAACTGCTGTGTGAAGATGACTCTTAACAAGGTCTTCATGTTCACGAACTGCCGTTTCGAGGTCTGTGAAAATTACACCTTGATCAGCAAGCTCTTTGGAAAGATTGCTATACACGACGCTGGAGCCACGTTGAATCAACAAAGTTCCATCTTGCTCATCTTTAATGAGGCTCGCAATTTCTTCGGGTGCTTCATTCAACGAAATCGCATTGCTTGTTTTATATTGTCCATACGCGGATAGATTCCAGCGTTCAATTCTTGTTTTTTCCAGTTTCGGAAGCGCAAGGCTACCCGCAAGTTCAAGTGCTGCTTGGCGCCCTTCAGAAAGCCATGCCGGCTCATTTCTGCCTTCGGATAACGCGCGAAGCGCTTCGGAATCAACCGGAAGAATGGTTTGTGTCGTCATTTAAGATATCCTCCTCCGTTTATTCTTTACGCTTCTTGGCCAACAGTTTCGTCTTCGATTCCCAGTTCTGCTTTGATCCAGTCATAACCTTCTGCTTCAAGACGTTCTGCCAGCTCAGGACCGCCGGATTTAACGATGCGTCCTTGCATCATAACGTGTACATAATCAGGTTTGATGTAGTTAAGCAGACGCTGATAGTGAGTGATGATCAAGAAGCCGCGGTCTTCGCTCTTCATTTCATTTACACCATTCGCAACGATACGAAGTGCATCAATATCGAGACCAGAGTCGATCTCATCCAAAATAACGAGCTTCGGATCCAGCATCATCATTTGCAAAATTTCATTACGCTTCTTCTCACCGCCAGAGAAACCTTCGTTAAGATAACGATGAGCAAACTCAGGGTTCATCTCAAGCTCTTTCATTTTGCCTTCCATTTGGCGGATGAACTTGATCAGAGAAATCTCGTTACCTTCCTCACGGCGTGCATTGATTGCACTGCGCAAGAAGTCAGAATTTGTTACTCCCGCAATCTCACTTGGATATTGCATCGCTAGGAACATACCTGCACGAGCGCGCTCATCAACTTCCATTTCCAGAACGTCTTCGCCGTTCAATGTAACAGAGCCGCCTGTTACTTCATACTTAGGGTGACCCATCAGTGCTGAAGCAAGCGTACTTTTACCCGTACCATTCGGGCCCATGATTGCATGAATTTCTCCACCGTTCATGTTGAGGTTAATGCCCTTCAAAATTTCTTTTCCTTCTATTTCTGCTTTAAGTCCTTGAATGACGAAATTTGTAGCCATATGTGCCTTTACCTCCAATAGAAATGAATTTCCAACTTGAAATCATGAAGTATATTTAATAGGGTATCCCCTTGATTTCCAGCTTCACTCGATAAGTGTCACTTTATAATAATTCTAAACTGATTCTCATTGATTCTCAAGTCATTTATGTGGGAAAGTTTACAGACGCCGTAAACAACATACCCTTGTCCACACAAACTAAATAGACACAGCTTCCCGAGGTGCTTCCTAAGTGGTCCAATATTTATGAATTCTATAATAAATAAGGAGGCAAATCAAATGATCCTTCCCCCTTTCACTAAGAAATTACCAGACCTTTATTGTTCCTTCATATAATGAAAAAGTCTGGTCTTGTCGACCAGACTTTAAACTAACGAAGTTATCTATTTTATGCCAGGTAAGAGCGAAGCATCCAGATATGTTTCTCCAGATCGGCCTGGAAGCCGGTAAGCATATCTGCTGTCGGTCCATCGCCCGCTTCCTCCGCAGCTTCAATGCCTTCTACATATTCTTCGGATAGTGTCGCGAAATCCTCAATCAGATTCTGAACCATGGTCTTAGGGTCTTCGCCACCGGATGCCTCTTGAATGGAAGCCAAATCCAGGTATTCCTTCATCGTTGCTGCCGGACTTCCTTTAATAGTAAGAAGACGTTCGGCCACTTCATCCATTTGAAGAGAAACTGTATTATACAGCTCTTCAAATTTATTATGAAGGGTAAAGAAATTAGATCCCTTAACATACCAGTGATAATTGTGAAGCTTAACATACAATACGTTAAGGTTCGCTACTTCACGATTCAGCAATTGCTCAATCGTTGATTTGGTTTCTGTTTTCGTTTTATTTGTTGATTTTGCCATAATGATCCCATCCTTTATCGTATATTTTATGATCTCATTATCTTTCGCCACTAGTCCTAAGTTACCCTCGTACACTTTAAATGAAACAAAAGCTGCTCAATCTGACAAAGCAAACTCCGACAAAAATATCATGATCCATCAGACTCCCCATTATGCAATAATTGCGAAAAGAAATCTTTGGCGATCTTATTTGAAGGCTGGTCTTATCTTATGTAGAAACTCATCATAAAAAGCAGTCTCCTATCGACAGATACGACTCATCAGTAAAAACTACGGCATCATTGGCATCGCATCGCCCCATAGAGGACTGCTATCAAATGTTATGGTCACTTGCTCCTCATCTTACTCTAGTATACAGATCACAGCATTCTTTCCAGCGCCTCTACCCCACTCATTCCAGGAACAATTCCTAATTTCTCTGCTTCGATTGTCACAGATTCCATCGGTGCAGCAAGCAGTTCAGCAATGGTTTTCACGCCAACTGCCCGGGCTGCAATAATGTTACGTGCTGCCAAACGCTCGTTCAGCAGACTTACATCAAGCGCTCCGCACATAATGTATCCTTTTGAAGTCGAGACTGTAATCAGTGTAGTCTTAGGCAGCTTTACTTCAACTGCCACAAGGGTATGGTCTCCAACTTGAACCGGCTCCAATGTTACCATTAGTGTAACACCCCCTTCACTTCATCCGTCCCGACAGTTTATTCCTGGTTCTTCTATATGGTGTGGACAGTAGCGGATAGTCTCCATGCGCAAAGAACTATGTCTTAAAACCTATCATTACAATCCTCTTCTCATAAAAAAAACGATGTATTCGTATAAAAATGCGTCTAAGGTAGTATTCATGATTGCGTTTTGATGATATAGTTATAGAATCAATGTACATAAATATTCCATAATAAGAGCAGTGTGAGGTAAATAATATTATGAAAAATATGACGTCAGCAGACACCAATAACGAGGGCGAATTTCTTTTTAACGTTGACATTATGATCCACAGCAAGTCAAATGCCCTTGCACTGCAATCCCTTCTCGAAATGCTCAATGCACTAGATCAAATTGCAGATTTCAGAATTCAGTCCGGCATTAAACTGGGCACAAGAATTGAGAAAGCTTTGAAACAATCAGCTGTATCCGATCTAAACTTAAAACCGATTCACAAATCTGCTCCTGACTCTTCATCCGAATCGACATATAAAGAAGAAGTGGACCGCAGTCCTTCTGAGAAATGGTTTGTCACAGCCATGAAGGAAGGGCGACTGATCAGGCTCGATATACGAGATAAGAGTGGAAAAGGCAAAAGCCTTCCGTGCCGTGTTCTCAATTTTGATGCGATATCCAAGCTGGTCAGCATTTATCATGTGGATGAGAAGCAGGTGTACTCCATTCACACGTCCGAGATCGAGAAATACATCTAACAGTAATCAAGAACGGCCACTCTCATCTACTGAGAATGACCGTTCCTAACCATTTATTTTTTTAATACAGAGATTATGACAAGAATCCAGCCAGTAATGAAGCAAATTCCCCCTAATGGTGTAATTGCCCCAAAAATGCCGATTCCCGTCATGCTAAGTACATATAAGCTTCCTGAGAATAATATAATGCCGATAAACAGCAGTCTTGCCGCCCATTCCAGTGCCTTCTTTGGACCAAAGCTGTTTGCCATTAGTGCAATAAGCAAAATTCCAAGCGCATGCATCATATGATATTGCACACCGGTTTCATACGTAGTAAGCCGCTCTTCACCAATAATCGGTTCAATAATATGTGCACCAAAGGCACCAATCAGGACAGATAGCATCGCTAGAATGGAACCTATGGCAATCCATTTTTTTGCCACTTGATATGTTCACTCCTCAAATGAAATGTATTCTAAATCATCTTAACCTAATCTGCACGCCGTTTACTAGTGAACATCCCTTTAACAATGTGACAGATCGGTAAGAGAATGCAGCTTGCATTTTAATTTGAATTATGGAAAAGTTAACTGTATATCTATAAAGGAGCGACTACATGGATAAGAACCCAGCACCAGATAACGAACAACTTCAAGAAGTAAACAATCCCTACGGCACTTTTCAGCCGCCTCCCGCCAAGGTCAAGCATTCGGGTCCTGGTATTGCATCTCTAATTGTTGGCATCCTCTCCTTAGTGCTTTACATCGTTGTTCTCGCCCTATCACCAGCTGCAGCAGCTGAAATACTTGAGAACCCCGATCCTGAAGCAATGCTGAACAACTTATATGTGATCGTTATCGGACTATTAATTCTTGCCAGCCTTGGATTAAATATCATTGGTGTCATTCTTTCTATTATAGGATTGGCATTAAAGAATCGGAAAAAAGCATTTCCACTGGTTGGCCTTATCTTAAATGGACTGATTCTGCTTATCGTTATTGGTTTTTTTAGCATGACAGTTGTGTTGTAGAAAAAATCTCTACGTCTCTAGCAATTTCACTACCATTTTTGCTACTCATGCTAGATATGCATTATAATGTTTGAAATGAATCCATTTCATATTTGTTTTTATGACGTGATTTCGTGAAGAAGAAATTAACTTGTATAAAGGGGATTGAGATGTCGCGAATTAAAATTTTTGCGGACAGTACTAGTGATTTGCCAAAAGAATGGGTCGATCAGCATGACATTGGCATTGTCCCTCTCTATGCCGTATTCGGAGACGAGTCATTGAAGGATGGTGTAGATATCGTTCCTGAAGAGCTGTACGAGCGTGTCAAAACGGAAGGACGACTTCCGAAGACTGCAGCTCCATCACCGGCCGATTTTATGGCCTGTTTTGGCCCATACATAGAAGAAGGCTGCGATATTCTATTTATCAGCCTCTCTTCAGAGTTGTCGTCCACCTATCAAAACGCACTGTTAGCTGCTTCTGAATACCCTGATGGCAGAGTTACCGTATTTGACTCATTAAATTTATCCACAGGGATCGGTCTTCAGGTGTTCAAGGCTGTACGTGCAGTGGAAGAAGGGCTTTCCGTTCCGGAAATTGTTGACCGCCTTACCCAAATCAGACCACAGGTTGATACTGAATTTGTAATTGATACATTAGATTATCTATATATGGGTGGCCGCTGCTCGGGAATGCAAAATTTGATCGGTAGCTTGCTCAAGATTAGACCGGTCATCAAAGTAACGGATGGAAAAATGACACCTGCTTACAAAGTCAGAGGCAAGCGTGAAAAAGCGATGGATCAGATGCTGTCAAATGCGCTGAGTAAAACAGATGAAATGGACAATGATATTATTGTCGTTGTTCACTCCATGTGTGAGGATGATGCGCTTTATTTGCAAAAGGTATTGCAGGAAAAAACGAATGCCAAAGAGGTTGTGCTGGCTACTGCAGGTTGTGTTATTTCCAGTCATTGCGGACCCAAAACCATTGGAATTATCTATACAAAATCATACTAAGAGAAAGAGAAGGCCCTGCATCTTTTGCAGGGTCTTCTCTTTCTCTTGTTCTATACTGTGACTTCGGTCATTTGCGCCTCAATCTCCAGACATGCCATTACAAAGGGCGCTAATCCCTTCGGATCATCCGTACGCAGCGGTTCTCCAATATAGTATTCGAATGATCCATCCCTATACGGCTGTCCACCAAGACCGGCTACCTTGCATATGCCTTCCAATGCGTATGAACCATCCTCACGTGCTTTAACAAACTGGCGGACTATTCCTTCATGTCCCTTTCGAGCAGCTTCCAGTGCATGATTGCCCAAATAACCGAGACGAGCCCCTTTTGATAGTGCACATACAAACATTGAAGATGCCGACGCCTCCAAGTAGTTGCCTTCCTGTTCAGGTAGATTCAGCACTTGGTACCATAAGCCAGTCGTTGTATCCTGCACCTTCATGATCGCCTCGCATACCCGATAGAATATTCCGATGACTTCGCCGCGTTTAGGATGATCTAAGGGCAGTGTATCCAGTACATCGGTTATCGCCATTACATACCACCCGAGAGCCCTCCCCCAAAAGTGCGGTGAGCAGCCTGTAGCATCATCGGCCCAGGCCTGTTCCCTGCTTTCATCATAAGCATGATATAGTAATCCAGTGTCAGGATCACGTGATACTCTTTCCATCAACAAAATTTCATGCACAGCCTCGTCAAACCATTCATTTGCACCATTTAGATCTGCATAAGCCGTCATCAACGGACAAGTCATATAAACGCCGTCCAGCCACATTTGAAATGGATAGATCTTCTTATGCCATAATCCTCCTTCAGCCGTACGTGGATGGCTTCTAAGCTGTGTCATAAGGTGCTCAATCGCGATTCGGTATTTCTCTTCACCTGTTTCTTCATACAGCGTAAACAGCGTCTTCCCTTGATTTAACTGATCGACATTGTATTCATTCAATCGATATGTAAGAATATGGCCATTATCCTGAATGAATAGGTCCATGTTTGTTTTGAGGTAATCAAAATAGATTGGATCGTTCGTAGCCCGCCATACTCGTTCAACAGCCGTCATAATGCAGCCATTTTCATAATTCCAGTGTAGTCTTGAATGAAAATCTCCCCATGGCAATTGCTTGTTACGGTTCATGAATGAATCCAATATCCGAGTAGACCAAATGATATCCAAACGGTTTCCCTCCCATGATTTTTATTCATGATTCATCTTCGACTGGATGAGTTCAAGCATTGAATTTTACTTTTTAACTATATAATGGGAATAAAGCGTATACAAGGTTAAATATGCAAAAGCATGATCCCGCTCTACAATCGCATAAAAAAACCGCTGACCTTATTTATGCTGATCAGCGGTGAATGAAGCCCTCTAAATAGGTTGAGATTGTCAGTTTGGATGAGATTCGCCTTTGGCTTCAGTATGTCTTGGTTTTTAATTCATCCAAGCTTTTGAACGTATACCCTTGAGCTCTCGCAGCATCAATGATGGAGCCAAGTGCCTCTGTATTGTCCTTTGAAACAGAGTGCAGCAGAATAACAGCACCAGGATGCAGCTGCTTTATGACTTGATCATAAGCATACTGCGAGCCTTTCTGAACATTCGTATCCCAATCCTTATATGCTATGGACCAAAATACATCCGTGTATCCGAGACCACGGCTTACTTCAAGCGTTCGGTCGCTAAATATTCCCCGAGGCGGGCGGAGATAAGGATACTCTTTGCCTGTAAGCCTCTTCGTTTCTTCCTTTACTTGATCCAGCTCGATCTTAATCTTCTCGTTCGAAGTTACCGTGAGGTCGGGATGGCTCCAGGAATGATTCCCAACAATGTGTCCTTCTTGACTCATCCTCCGAACAAGGTCTGGCTTGTCTTTCAGATAATGACCTGTTACAAAAAAGGCGGCAGGCACCTTCTTCTCTTTTAACACATCCAGGATTGCAGGCGTATAGCCATTCTCGTACCCATTATCGAAGGTGAGATACAATTCTTTTTGCTTCGTATCTCCCATAAAAATAGCGCCGTGCTTCTCTAAAATATGTTTAAAGCCTTCCTCGTTAATGGAAGCCGATTGTCCGTCCTTACTCTTCTTAAACCCAAAATGAAATACATCCTTCACTGAGGAAGCGTGTACCATCTGTGTCCCCGAAATGAGGATTGCGATTATCGTGCCCAAGATGAGCAACTTCTTCATTTGTTATCTGCCCCTTTTTTTCAAATTGATCTAGCCCAGTTCACTTGAGTGATATCGTACGAACACAGCAGGCATACTTCATTCGCTTGCTGTTACTTTAAGTAATATAAGCAGATATTTATATTTTTATGTAGTATTTTGCTAATTCCTTTCATCCGTTATAATCAAATTGAAGAAAACTATATTGCTTCTAAAATACATATTTTCTAAGGAGAGAAGGGCCTTGTCTATTAATAGGAATCCGCGAGTAATTTGGCTTACAGGCCTATCTGGATCTGGCAAAACGACACTTGCTTCCCATCTGGAACAAGTTTGGAAGAGAGAAGGGATTCCCTGCTACGTGCTGGACGGAGATCAAGTACGCCGCGGCTTGAACCGCGACTTGGGATTCAGCCCAGAAGACCGCAGGGAGAATTTAAGAAGAATCGCAGAGGTGTCTAAGCTATTTCTAGATTCGGGTACCCATATCATTGCAGCGTTTATCTCTCCACATGAACAAGATCGGGAAATGGTGAAATCCATGTTTGGCCCTGGGGAATTTGTGGAAGTGTATGTGAAATGTTCTGTTGAAGTCTGTGAACAGCGAGATCCTAAGGGATTATACCAAAAAGCAAAACGCGGCGAAATTCCGAATTTCACCGGCATATCCGCAGGATACGACATACCAAACAAGCCCGATATCATCATTGATACCGAGCTTCAGGATGTAGAGCTGTCCATTTCATTACTAGTAGCCGCGTTACAAAGACATGCACTTGCCTAATTACTTCTCATACTTCAACCTATGACTGGAGCATCTTGATTACAAAGATGCTCTCGTCTGATAAGACAGCAATTGACCGAAAGCACCTTCTGCATCTGTAGATAGCCCATCATATGCTCCTTGCTGCATCACTCTGCCGCCTTCAAGCACGATGACCTGATCTGCGCCTTGGATCGTAGACAAACGGTGTGCAATGACGACGATTGTCATCCGTCCCTGCAGCGCCTTAAGCGCTTCTTGTATGGTTAATTCATTCTCTCCATCCAGTGCGCTAGTTGCTTCATCTAATATAAGAATGGCCGGCTTACGCAAAATCGCTCTTGCGAGCACAATCCTCTGCCTCTCTCCTCCAGATAATCTGACTCCCCGATCTCCGATGATGGTATCCAGCCCTTGAGGCAAATCTATAACAAAATCAGCGGCGGCAAATCGCAGCGATTCCCACAGCTCCTCCTCCGTTGCATCCCGCTTGACCAGAAGAAGATTCTCCCGAATCGATGTATGAAACAAGAAAGGCTCTTGCGAAACATAACTGATTGACTGTCGCCAAGCTCGCAGCCTCGATTCCTCCAAAGGAGCTTCATCCAGGCGAATTGTTCCTTTTGTCGGCTGAATCAACCCCATGAGCAGATCAATAAATGTACTTTTCCCTGCACCTGAACGTCCCACAATAGCGGTCATACCGTTTACCGGAATAACAGTATCTACGTGCTGCAGCGCATCTTGCGTTTGTCCTGGATATCGATAGAATACATCATCACAGCGAATTCCTGTCTTCAAAGCAATCGGCTTGATATCAGTACCGCTCATCGAAGTCTCCATGCTGCTTGTTTCCAAAGCCTGCTCACATTCGTTTTGAAGCTGCAACAAGCTCCGGAAGGCAGGAATCAACGAACCGATATACTCCAGACTGGTTTGGATCATGGAGAACCGGGGCCATAATCTGGAGAATATGACAATCATCAATAACAAATGCTCAGCACGATAAGAAAACAGGTTAAGGGATGCATACACAAACAAAGCAATAATGACCGCCGCAGCGATTCTATAAATCAATTGTGTCGCAGAATTAAGACGAATGTAAGACACCATGTTATGCTCCATTCGCTTGCATAAGGCTCTAAAGCCTGTTTCATGCTGCTGCTCCAAATTGTTGCTCTTAATATCCTTCATCCCGTTAAAATGCTCTACGATCTCAGACATGTACTGTTGAGACAGATCGGAAGTGCGATCCCCCAATGCTTTGGCTTTGCGTATAAACGGCCGGAGGACCATAAACAGAACGACTCCAAAACCTAATATCATCAGAGTTAATTCAACGGATAGCCAAAAGGCAAACCCAATCTGAATGACCGTAAATATGACCGACGCCGTAAGCTGAATTAAGACGTTCGTTCCTTGGCTCACACGCGCCAGCTCAGATGTGAGGATATGGTTAAAGTCCGATTTTTTCTTCGTCAAAAAAAGCTCCCATTTGGAATAAATTAATAGTCTATACGTTTCATAACGCAATGTATGTATAAAATTTTGCTGGATTTGAGAGCTGAGAATGTTCTGATTACGCTGCATCAAAGCCTGAATTGTCAATATGACTACAAAAATAAGTAGTACAAGCAGAAGCTGTGATTGCTGCGGTACGAAGCCAAGCAGACCGGTGACCCATTCCAGCGGGACCGAATCATTCAAACCGGAATCCAATATATTAATTGCAGATAGCATGGGAACCAGCATATAGATTCCGAACCCTTCCAATATACTGATAATGACCATGAACAAGATGCTGGCGATCAGCTTGGGACCTGTAATGGAGTACAGCTTCTTTAGATAGGTTCGTAGTTCAATCATATTCATGTCTCCCTTTGAGAACCACACGCTGCCTGATTCGGCGCCACATCCATAGAAACGGGCGCAAAGGTATATATAGAAAATGCAGCTTCCGGGGTAACGGCAGCATTTGAGCATCCATCGGACCCGGATACAGCCTCCCTAGCAGCATGATCATTCGACGTTTAGGAGATTTGATCTGCTTCAGATAATTCATTCCTGTTTCTTTATCAGGCTCTTCAAGGATCAAACTCAATGCATATTCCGCTAATTTTATTGAATGGGCATGCTCCGCAAGCTCTCTCATTTTGAGTGTAAGCGGCGTTTTCAGTAATTTTGAACACAACAAGTAAGCTTGCCCCGTATAGAATTTGCTTTCATGCAGTTCTGCATAATACTCAAAATTATCAAAGGTATTGTCCTTACGTATTATGAGATCGATATCCATCAGCCAACGAAGTCTAAACCATCCATGTCTTGCCCCATGACTGACAAGATACATGAATAGATCTTCTTTGCCCAGATAAGATACCTCATGTCCAACTAAAGTTATCGTTTGTCTTCTATTCCACAATTCTTGAAATGTAATGTCTTTCGCCCCGGATGGATTAAGCTTCCAATGCACCTCGATCTGGGTTCTATGCTCCGGATGAAACATTGAAATATGATGGTCCTTCCACTTCCAGCCTTCCATAATAAAGGGGGTGTCATACTTTTTGGTATAACCTGCTTCTTCTAAAGCGATCAGGGATGCATCAACATCACCAATGTTGATCAGTAAGTCAAGATCCTTGGAGGTTCGATGCGCTAGGTCGCCATATAGTTCATAGGATAGAACCGGCCCTTTTAACAACATCACCTTAATATTTTGTTGTTCCAAGGCTGCTGTCACTCGCTCCATCTCGGCCGTCAGCCTCATCATATAAAATGTGTTATGTCTCACTGCCTTCTGAAGTTGATCCATTACGCCCAACGGGACTACATCGCGCAGTGAATGCAAACGTGTATAAATAAGCGGGTATATGCGGTGATGGTAAATTAATCTACTAAATTCGTTCCAATCTATTGTTCCGACCTCATATCTTTCCCGGATTTCCTGATCTGTTATACGATCCTCTGCAAGTAAATCACACATAAATTGAAATTCCATTGCTGCTCCGGCAAAAATACTATTGTTTAGATCTTTCATGAATTTCATCACCCTCTGACTTCACTCTCGTTCAGCTTTTTATTAGAGAACATCCCTACGACCGTATATTTTTCGATTCCGTCTGCTCCGGCTACATACATCGGGCCACTCCGAAGCCAAGCATGCGCATTCATTCCTCCGCTTTCGTTACGTGCAACACCAAGATAAAGCGTACTCTCAATGTTGCGCCTATTCAGCATCCTCATCCCAGCAATACTGGTTACGAGACACTCACTCCTCCAAGGCGTATGTTTAGCCGTCATATCAATGGCCTTGGCAACCCTCAGCCGTACCGGATCCAAAACGGAGCTTTGATCATATGATGTTTCTTCATTTTCACAACCTAACATCTGAGCAACTTTTGAGAAGGGCCGCAGGTTAATCACTCTCGCATAGGCCAAATAAAAGAAAGCCTCTATGATCAGTTTTCTCATGGCAGGCTTTTGCTTGGTGAAAGAGCGAAGTAATAAAGTTTTGCTCCGCATCATATTAAACCTCTTTTTGTTTAATAAGTCCTTCCTTTAGGAGGGAATTCATGAATAGCTCTACCTGTTGACTACATGTAGATTGATCTACCGAATATTCAGTGGATAAGGTCTTAACAATTCCTGAAATCGTATTGCCTTCAGCAAGCAATTCCCAAATACGTCCACCTGTACGACCCAAATTAAAATACTTTCCTGACTGAATGGACATCATCACTTTATCACCATTCATATCACTGACAACATGTCCTTCTTTATGAATATAGTAGACATCTTGTAATATCGTTTCTAATTTCATCTGATCATCCTCACTCCTCTTTCAATGGTCTGCAGCACAGTATTGACGAGTTGCTCAATTGTTATGGAATTCTTTGGACGATGCAGTCGACACAATTCTACTTGACTTGCAATCTCTGTCACCTTGTTAAAATGCCACTGCATACTTTGTATTCTCTTGACAAGAGGCAACCGATAAGTATGTGCTTGGAGCAACTGAATGCCCTCGAGGGAAGATACCGGATGCAACTGTACATCTGGCTGCTCTGAAGCAATAAGCTCATATACACCTGCTAATGGCAGTTTAACTTGGCTAAAGTCCTTTTTCCTTGGAACTGCATACTTCCATTCGTCCTTAATTACGCTGAGTCCATCGGAATTCATGGTTAGCAGGTCAAGACTCAATGCATTAAGTTTTTGCTGGGGATATGCTGGAGAAACCTTAAGTATAGATTGATCCGTACATACAGCAATGACATCGTCACTAATAAGTCTATAACCTCTATTTACAAAAGCCGCAGATAACGTTGATTTGCCTGCACCCGATTCTCCGACAAAAGCAAATGCATATCCTTTCACAGCTACTGCGCTGCCATGTAGAGGTAATATATTACGCTGGAGTAACAATACGCCCATACAAGTTCCTAACAAATATAACCTGACTCTGGATAGATCACTGTCTTTATGCGGCATCACCGTCACAGCTCTGCCTTGTACCACATGAAACGCTCCTACTTCAGGAATTTGAAATAAAAATTGATCATTCCTGCTTTGAAAGTTCTGTTCAGCCAATCTCCAGTCAATGCATACAGAGGACAAGTCTCCAAACTGAATAGTCACATCAATGTTTTCCTCTCCCGAAACTACGGAAGGAGTCAGTTCAGGAAGCGGCAATTCACTTTGAATGGTTAATCCAAAAGCTAAATAGGCGGATACAGCTGGTTTATCTTGTAACATGTAATCCTCCTAATTCATCTATTTAATAAGCTATTCTAAATCGGTTTACAGCTATCAACGAAAGCAGGTCTATCGTTCTCGCTGATAGCTGTAAGCTGTCAGTATGCATAAGTAAAAATGACTCCATTAATTCATATTAGCTAGGATCGTACAAATCTGCATCATGCTCGGAAATCCAGTCAATTTGTCTGAATCCAGTTCCTTGCTTAGTTTCACTCATATCAAGAACTTCTAGGCTAGGTACTTGCCATTCCATTTTATTGGTATGCATTCCTCTCACCTCCTTTCAATAATTTCGGATACACAGCTCAATTTACAAGAGGTTAGAATTGCTGTAAAAAACGATAAACAATCAGGCTGTGCATCAGCATTCGAACCTCAGGATCCCATGCAAGTTCTAGACGAGGATTATTCAGCTTAGTAATACCTTTGAGAATCTGGTCTATATTTAAGTAACCTGAGATGGAATTGTCATTAGTCATCCGTTTTAGCTCTGATACCCATATGTCCCATTCCGGCATAATTCGATAAATCCAATCCGCAGGCTGAACTCCTCTTATCGTCTGATTGAGTCTCACGTTATCCGGCAAGTAATTCACGGTGGAGCGACGCAGCAGAGCGCGATCTCGCCCCTTTTGAACATATTGCTCGAGTGGAACGGATAGACAGTAACGAACAACTCTCGGATCGTTGGTTGGATCCCGCTCAATAAGTCCATAACGCATAGATAATTTAGTAGCCATCGCCCCATTCTTGTTGGCAACGGCCAAGTTATTTATATTTTCTTTTCGTGCAGCTAATGCGTTAATATACATAGTTTCTTTATTTACAACGTATGGCTTCATTTGACGATGCATTTCCATCTTTCTGGCAAATTCCGGATGGATCAATTCAGGCATCTTGACTGTTTCCCCTGCTACCGCACGCTGCCTGCGAAGCATTGGAAATGCCTTCCTCCCGATAATGGGGAGCAGCTTCCCGTGCGGCACCTCTGCCAGACGGCTATATTGCTGAACTTCCCTCGCAAGGTGAACCAGCTTGCCTCTCCTCAATAAATGAGCGTAGTAGTCCAAGGCCGGTCCCCACGAAATCGTAAAGTTCCCCATAGCCCCAGTAAGCATTACGCCTACTCCCTGCTCCTGTGCACGTTCATAAAATCCGCGAATCCAGAATGAATTTTCAAAAAATTTGTAGGGGGTCTCCATAATGTCCAGCCAGTCATTCACTTCCGTCAACGGACTTTTGCCTGCAAAATTCATATAGTTCTCTCGAATATTCCCTACAAAATTCACTGTGGATTGAATGTAAGGCGTTTCATCTGCAATTAAACGGCTGGATGTCCAATCTTCAAACCCAGATACGGGTACATAGCTGTATGCATGAAGCTCCTTGCCGCCGGCTTTCAGCATCGGTGAGGCAAAGCTCGCAACCGTTCCTGAATCGAGTCCACCGCTGAGGGCAGTACCCACTTGCTTATACGTTCTTATTCTTGCTCGGACAGCCTGGTCAAACACTTCTCGAAAGGCCTCTTCATATTCTCCATCCGTCTTCAAATACAGCGGCTCTACTTCTTCAAAATTACTATATTGCCGTAATTCTACTCCATGCCTGCTTACCTTGATCCAATGTGCAGCCGGAATTTGCCTTACATTGCGATACGCAGTGGCATGAACGTCATACGATTCATACATTCCTCGGATCGTAAGAAATTCCGCCAGCCATTGCTCGTTTAACTCTTTGTTGAAATACGGCATCTTGAATAGTGGGGTCATAGAGCTGCAGAACGCAAAATGTACAGCATCATCAATATAGTAGAAGGACCTGCGTCCCGACTCATCACGTGCGCCGAACAATTGATCCTTCTTTGGATCCCAGATCATAAATACATAATCACCCAATAAATGCTTCGGAGCTTCCTCTCCCCACTTCACATAGGCTTCGAGTATTAATTGGCTGTCCGAAATGGTCATTCGCTCTTTGTGAGGAATCAGCAGCTTGTCAAACAGCTCACTGCGATTATCGATAATCGCATCCGCTGTGATACTTATATCACGCCTTTCATCATATAGAGGCAGCACTTCATGGACGGACTCCGGGGTCACCCACTGCATATGGCAGCTAAAAAACACATGAGCATCACTCCACGAATGAATACGATCCCACTTATATTTTGTTAAATATGCTCCTGCGGGGTCCATATCTTCAGGCAAGATCGGTTCTCTTCGGGAAAAGCATCCCATGATGGCGCTCATGATTTCCCCTCCCTTCCAGACAAGTACCCCTGAGCCCAAGTTGATAGCCGGTTCCCAAACGGAAGTATGGATTTAATTCGATCCAGCTTGCTTCTTAGCTGGATCAGCTGCTTTTCAATATGGTTCTTCTCCATATAGCTCTTCGTTAATCTGTTCTCCAGCAGCCTGACTCTCGTTTCAAGCTGAGCGATCTGGATCGAAGCCTGCCTGTGATCACTTATCTGGTTCATCTGCATAGCCTCTAATTCCAGGCCATCAACTGCTTCAATTAGCGGCGACCCCGTATCGGAAGTGCTTGTGCTTAATTCATAATCCGGCTTCCATGTATAACCGCTCGACTTCAGAAATTGTTCTTCAATCCGCTCAATGGTCGCTTCATCAGGCGAGAGCTCATACCTCACGCCCGTCATCCGCTGTGCCTCTTCCAGTTCTTCCGAGTACCCAAGATCATGAAATATTTGTGCTCCCAGCACTCGGCAATAGGCATCAACCTCATCAGGGCGAAGCTGATCTTTCCATGCGTCAATGGACTGCACATGTGCATGTGTATGATTCAACAAGAAGGGATCTCCTGCTCCCATGCTGTAAAAAAGATCTGATTTTTCTTCGCTTACCGGATTGCCGTACTTTTCCATTCCTTCTCGATAAGGAATGCCGATGAACTCGCACAGCATGCTTAATTGTTGTTCAGGCTGGCGTACGAGCTCCTCATATTTGATCTTATAAGAATATGCGGTTTCACCCTTGAAATACGTTGCGTAGCGGAACAGCCCGGCTGTAAGGTCTACGATCTTCATTCCAGGAACAGGCTGCTTGAGATCTTCGATCAGTGAAAATGCTTCTCCGCTGAATGCATTGACTTTCTTGTAGGAGGCAGCTACAGACAACGGGTTGCGAAATAATCCGATTCTTTTCGATTCAGGAAATACGGCATCCAGAAACTCTAGCAATATATAATATCTTGGCGACTTATCTATGATTTTGCTGGCGCCATTCAGATTTAATAATCCTTCATATATTTCAATTCCGAAGCTGCGCGCTGCTCTATGAAATAGCTCTTCTGAAACAATTCCATTATAGAATTGACGAATAATTCCTGTACCTCCGTAGGGGCGTACAGGCGCTAATTGCAAATCCGCAAGTGAGAGCAAATACCACATCTCCTGTGCGGCGTAGACTTCCTCATGGTTCTGCAGCATCACTGTCGTGAGTGAGCTTCCGCTTCTGGGCGTACACAGCAAAAATACGAGTTGATCATCACGGAAATGCTTCAAATGCTGCGTCTCCTTTCCGACAAATAACTGTAGATTATTTGTTGATGTGTGCATCTATCTTAAAATAATGATACTTTATGTATTATTAAACCTACTTTATGATACAATTTGTATCATGTCAATGCTTTATTTTTCATCCTTTTTCACAGTTGTATTTTCATATCTCGTTTCACAAACAAAAAAAGTCTGCTCCCAAGATATTATCTTCGGAAACAGACTTTTATGCTTATGCTTCTCTTCATAATTATGAAAAAATAATGTATTTCAACGATTATTTGTTATAGAAAGGAACAAGCTCTGCCACAACAGCATCAAGCTTTCCATCCACAAGCTTCTTCCGTGTAGGCAGATCCGAAAGTTTCGCGATCTGCTCGGGGAAGTTCTGCTCAATACCGCACAGCTCAATGGCTTCATTAAACTTGGCTGGATGTGCTGTAGCTAGCGACACTACCACTTCCTGCTCTTTTGTCGTTTGCTCAGCTGCCCTTACACCGCAAGCCGAATGAGGATCTAGCAGATAGGTCGTTTGCTCATGATATTTCTTGATCGTATCCAGACATTCTTCACCAAGCACTCCATAGGCTGCAAATTCCTGCTGTACTTTCGCCAGCACATCTTCCGGAATTTGAATTTGACCCTTCTCTTGGAAAGACTTCATATATTCTTCCGTCTGAGCAGCATCCTCTCCCAGAACGTAATACAAATAACGCTCAAAGTTGCTAGCGACCTGAATATCCATAGATGGACTGTAGGTCGTATGGAATTGATCCGGCTTATACAGCCCTTTGTTAACAAACTGCTCAAGAATGTTATTCTCATTCGTCGCCAATATGAGCTTGCCCACGGGAAGACCCATCCGGGATGCGAGATACCCTGCAAAAATGTCACCAAAGTTTCCTGTCGGAACACTGAAATGAAGCGGTGAACCCTTTAGTTCCGGACGCTCGTCTGTCACCCGGAAATAGGCATAGAAGTAGTAAACCGTCTGAGCGAGAATTCGCACAATATTTATAGAATTAATTGCACAGAGATGATGCTCCTGCTTGAATTCTACATCCGCAAACAGCTGCTTAATCATACGCTGGCAGTCGTCAAAATTCCCTTCGACGGAAAGGTTCAATACATTGTCGTCCTGCACTGTCGTCATCTGCAGCTCTTGAACCCTGCTGACCTTACCATTTGGATGCAGAATGCAGATATTGATGCCTTCTTTTCCTCGAACCCCTTCAATCGCTGATGCACCGGTGTCCCCTGAGGTTGCTCCGAGAATATTAATCTGTTTATTGTATTTGCGTGCGACATAAGTATATAGATTGCCCATCAGCTGCAGAGCAACATCTTTGAACGCAAAGGTAGGCCCATGGAACAACTCAAGCAAATATATTTGATCCGTCAGCTTACGAACAGGTGTAACAGCTTCATCACGGAATGTGCTGTAGCTCGCATACACCATTTCTTTCAGTTCGGCTTCCGGAATTTCTTCATTCGTATAGTAGGAGAAAATTTCGAGCATGAGATCTTGAAAGGATAGATTCCGCCATGCCTCCAGCTGTTCTGTCGGTAACGAAGGTATCGTGCTTGGTACAAGCAGACCTCCGTCCGTAGCCAGCCCCATTAGAAATGCATCAATGAAGCCAACCCCGTTTACATGTCCTCGAGTACTATGATATTGCATCTATTTCCCTCCTGCATTATGGACCCAATTCTCGTTTCACTGGACCTCTACTTTTTCTTTTTAACCATAATACTACTATCTTGGATAAAAGCGAATCTTTTTCTAACAAAAATCGTCAATACCATGGCATCTTGAAAAAAAAGTTTCGATATATTCTTTATTTATTATATATGTCATCACATAACGTCCCTGCCCGTGAATATACATAATTTACAGCAGGCCAAACTGTGCCGCGTAATCCAAGGGGGGTGCCTAACATGCCAGATTCTCGCCATCCTTACTCGTTTGTCGTCTCCAAAGAAGATTGGTCGCTTCACCGTAAAGGGTACCAAGACCAGCAGCGCCATCAGCAGAAGGTGAAAGAAATCATTAAGCAAAACCTGCCCGATCTCATTACAGAAGAAAACATAATTATGTCCGATGGCAAGCAAATCATCAAGGTTCCAATCCGGAGTCTGGACGAATATCACTTTGTGTACAACTATCAGAAGCAGAAGCATGTCGGCCAGGGTGACGGGGACAGCCAGGTCGGTGATGTAATCGGCCGCGATCCTGCTAGTCAAAAGTCCGGCAAGGGTGAAAAGGCAGGAGATCAGCCTGGTCACGATATCGTTGAAGCTGAGGTCAGTATTGAGGAACTAGAGAACATGCTGTTCTCCGAATTGGAACTGCCGCATTTAAAGCAAAAGGATAAGGAACAAATTGAAACGCATAACATCGTGTTTAACGATATTCGCAAAAAAGGAATGCAATCCAATATTGATAAGAAACGGACCATTCTTGAGAACCTGAGACGGAACGCCACTAGTGGAAATCCAGGCATACACCACATCAGTCCGGATGATCTGCGCTACAAAACCTGGGATGATACTGTAATCCCGCACTCTAATGCTGTCATCATCGCAATGATGGATACCTCCGGCTCTATGGGGTCCTTTGAAAAATACTGCGCGCGCAGCTTCTTCTTCTGGATGACCCGCTTTCTTCGAAAGCAGTATGAAAAGGTAGAAATCGTGTTTGTTGCCCATCATACCGAAGCCAAAGAAGTGACCGAGGAAGAATTTTTCACCCGGGGAGAAAGCGGCGGTACCATCTGCTCCTCTGCTTATATGAAGGCTCTTGAAATTATTGACCGTCGCTATCCTCCTTCAAGCTATAACATTTATCCCTTTCACTTCTCGGATGGAGATAACCTCACCTCTGACAACGAACGCTGTGTGAAGCTCATCGGAGAACTGTTGAAGCGAAGCAATATGTTTGGCTATGGAGAAGTGAACCAATATAACCGCAGCAGTACGCTGATGTCCGCCTATCGTAATATTAAAATGGATCAATTTATGTACTACGTGATCAAGGAGAAGGGCGAAGTCTACAATGCGCTGCGAAACTTTTTCCATAAGAAGGAAGGAGGCAGTGCTTCATGAGCAATGAAATTACAGAACTGGAATATGCTATTGCAGAAATCATGGAAATTGCTGACGGATTTGGGCTTGATTATTATCCGATGCGTTATGAGATCTGCCCTGCCGACATCATATATACTTTCGGAGCCTACGGTATGCCGACTCGATTCAGCCATTGGAGCTTCGGCAAGACGTTTCAAAAGATGAAGATGCAGTATGACTTTGGCTTGAGCAAAATATACGAGCTTGTGATCAACTCCAATCCATGCTATGCCTTCCTGCTGGATGGGAACTCTCTGATTCAGAACAAGCTCATTGTAGCCCATGTGCTTGCACACTGTGATTTTTTCAAAAACAATGCCCGCTTCTCAGCCTCCAACCGCAATATGGTTGAGAGCATGTCAGCGACTGCAGACCGAATCAGCCAGTATGAGCTTGAATACGGTACGGAAGCCGTCGAATCCTTTATTGATGCTGTACTCGCTATTCAGGAGCATGTAGATCCGCAGCTGATCAAGCCTCAGCATCTCGACAAGCAGCGGTACATGGAAATGAAAATGAAGCAGCAAAAAGAAACCAAAGTCATCCGCCCTCCCGGACGATATGACGATATATGGGCCATCGGCGAACCTGCTGAATCAACAGTAGAGCAATCACAGCATAAGGTTCACCACTTTCCTCCCGAACCGGAGAAGGACATCATGTGGTTCATACAGGAATTTTCCGAAACACTAACCGATTGGCAGAGAGACATCATGAGCATGCTTCGTGAAGAGATGCTCTATTTTTGGCCCCAAATGGAGACCAAGATCATGAACGAAGGCTGGGCTTCCTACTGGCATCAACGTATTATACGCGAGCTTGACCTGACAAGTGAAGAAACCGTGGAATATGCCATGCTTAATGCCTCTGTTGTGCAGCCATCGAAGCAAAGCCTGAACCCTTATTATCTCGGAGTCAAAATCTTCGAGGATATCGAACGCCGCTGGGATCACCCGACCCTTGAGGTGCAGGAGCGCTTTGGACGCAAGCCGGGGGAAGGAAGGTCCAAAATGTTTGAGGTTCGCGAGTACGATTCAGACACCTCCTTCATCCGCAACTATATGACAAAGGATTTAGTCGAAGATCTCGACCTGTATGTGTTTGAGAAAAAAGGACCCGAATGGAAAATTACCGACAAGTCTTGGGAAAATATTCGTGATCAACTGATCTATGCCAGAGTCAATGGCGGCTCACCGTATCTTGTCGTGCAAGACGGAGATTATCTTCGTACTGGAGAACTCATGCTTAAACATCAGTACGAAGGCATCGAACTTGACTTGAAATATATGGAACGTACGCTTCCTTACGTATATAGATTATGGGGTCGAACGGTGCATCTTGAAACCATTATCGAAGATAAACCGGTGCAATTTACATTTGATGGAAAAAAGATCTACCGCAAACTGTTAAATTAACACGATTGCCCCGTTTTAAGCCTGTTTTAGCCCATTTTTGGGTTGAAACAGGCTTTTTCATGGAGTACATTGAAATATAGGGGGCATTACATCTAAACCCATTAAAATATGATATAATCTACTTTTGTTAGCGCCTTACATTATTGCGCTCATCATTAGAATCTCTTTGATAGAATTAAAGGAGCGAACGAACTTGATCAACCTAGGTAGAAACGAACCGTGCCACTGCGGCAGTGGCAAGAAATATAAAAAATGCTGCCTCGAGAAAGATAGACAAAAGCAGCGTAATGTAAGGGTAGCCACTTCAGTCGAAGTCATTACCAATCGCCGCCCTGTAACATCCTCAGCAGCTGTATCTGCACCCCCTGCTCCTCTGGTAGCTGATAAGAACCTTCAGGATTCTGTCCTGAACTTTACAGAGATGACTTGGGAACACGATATGCACCTTGAACTTGCTGAATCTGCTATTCCTGCAATCGCAGAAGAGTACAAGCTGAACGAGGAAGAGACAAGTGGACTTGTCTTGCTATGGAACAGCTACAGCAATAGTGAAGCTCCCCGCTATCGTAAGCCAGGAGGTTTTGCTGGTGCATTAGAATATGTCACTGCAACGAAACAAGGTAACACCATTAGTCAATCCGAGCTTGCTGCTAAACACGAAGTATCTGCTACAACCCTCTCCAAGAGCATTGGACAGCTGTCTGAATTCGTAGAAAAAACTTCCTTTGCAAGCCAAAGTGTCTAGAATCGAAGAGTCCGAAAGCGACCTGTTTGAGCAGGTCCTTTCGGATTTATTTTATTTAAAATGCTGTATACATTACTGAATGCGGCTCAAACTCTTCCAGCTCAGAATTATATTGATAGGTAATTACAAGGTCGCCAATATATTGAGTAATGGATTGGGCAACACCGAGCGTTGCCGTCACTGTGCTCCCCTTCACTTCATAATCGACATAATTGCCTACAGATACAGGACCAACATCATCAAATTCTGCACTCATCTGTATGTATTCTTCTGCAGCATCTACGGGATCCTTCATCATGATCTCAATCATCTTCATTCCATCGACGATATGGAGCTGTTCTACATAAACACCTGTTCCATCAGCAGACGTTAAGGATATAATCGCATCTTCTACCCCATCCTGCGTAACATCCATTGCCATTAATTGTGCAGATGCTGTCTCCGAGGCCACGCTTCTCCAAGGAAAGTTAAGATATTTCCCTCCCCATGCCAATATCATTCCCTCATAAATTCCATCTGTTTCTTGTACCGGATACAACGCATTATCGGTGCCAGGCACAACGGCTACTGCATCCATTGCAGGCTCGATTCTAACTTCATCTGTATTCTCTATATTTGAAAGGGAATTCCCCTTATACTCTGCAAACACAAGCGCACTTCCCACAAACATGACACAAGTCAGTAAAATGACTGCTTTTATTAATCTATTCAATGAAAATTTAACTCCTTTATGAAATTAATTCGAATGTGCAAAATTTAAACTTGTCCTTGTCCCATTATATAGCTCCTCTGTACTTATAAGATAGTCATTCTCGTAATAAATGGGTAAATTTCTTGAAAGGTTTATTTTTAATTGGATGAATCAATTTTCATAATACCTTTAGCTGCTTACATCAAGGGTATATATAGATCAAAGATCACATCGAAATAAAAAAACACCTTCTGACCGATCTGCATGAAAAAACTTCATGAGATTGGGTTTAGAAGGTGTTTCCTTGTTTCTATAAAAAAATGTACACAACAGCATTGCTTCAGGCAAGCTTAGCCTTCCCTGTTGTTTGCCTAACGATCAGTTCAGAAGGCTCCATAATCACAGGTGGAGAATAGTCCCGATTCTCTATGAGGGCAATCAAGCATTCAATGGATTTGATGCCGATGGAGTAAATATTTTGATTCACTGTCGTCAAATTCGGCTTGAATACTTGTGCATGATAAGTATTATCAAAGCCTACAACAGAGATATCTTGAGGAACGGACAGTCCATGCTTCTCAATTTCGTGAATTGCCCCAAAAGCGGAGAGATCAGAGGCGCATACAATGCCTGTCGGCGTGTCTTTGAGTGCAAGCAGTCTGCGCATCGCAGCCGCTCCGCCGTCAAATGTATAATCACATACCTCAAGGTAGCTGGTCAGATAAGATAATCCGCAGCTTATTAAGCCTTGTCTGTATCCTTCAAGCCGCATATTAGCAATAGAAGGCCCCAAGGTGCCCGATATGTAGGCTATTTTACGATGACCGAGCTCGTAAAGATGTTTTACACCCTTATGAATTGCATTTTGGTTATCTGTTGTAATATACCCTGCCCGCTTACCAACGATATCCATATCGACAAACATGGTTGGAATATCCGAATGAATCAATTCATCGATGCTGCGATTATCGCGCTCCACTCCAAATACGACTACTCCATCCACATTACGGCTTCGGCAATGCTTAATAAAAGAATAATGCGGATCATCAAAACGAGTGGATAAACGAACCAGATCATATCCGCTGTTCTCAAGCGCTGTCTTAATACCTTCTAACAGTTCGGCTACAAATGGATTCGTAAAGGGGACGGTCAACAACACACCTACAGTCCATGATCTTCTTTTTACTAATCCCCTAGCCACCACATTCGGTTGATAATGCAGCTGCTCAATAGCCAGGTTTACTCTCTTACGTGTTTTGTCACTTACATCGGGATAATCATTCAGCACCTTTGAAACGGTAGCAACTGAGACCCCGGCTTCTTTAGCCACATCATGGATCGATGCCATTTGATCACCTCTACGTTCTCATTATCCTAAATGCATTTGCATGCTGGTTAACTTGGTTTTGCATGAATGAATTCATTATAGCCTAAAAGGTGTCATCCTCATAGAATTAAATTGTATGCGCTTACTATTTACAATTTAAACGAATTTAGAAGAGACAAAAGACATTACAATGCCTTTTGCTCTTATTTCAGGATTTTGCATAATTCGATTTAGCGAAGTGAAGAGGTATATATCTAGTTGATTTGAACCGTTCTTAGAAGCTACGAATGAGAGGCTTGAAGCTCTTTGAGGTCACCTGATACGGATTCCATTATCTGAACGAATGCCATAAGCTCACTGGAGCTGAATACTTGCTTACTTGCGTTGTCCTTCGTATTATCGGACTCACTCTGTACTTGATCCAGCTTCGTTCTAATACTGTTCAGCACACTCTGGATTTGCTCCATTGCCTTCTTGGAACCCGTAGCCAGCTTGCGGATCTCTCCTGCCACGATCTCAAAGCCCCTCCCGCTATCTCCCGCATGAGCAGCCTCAATGGCTGCATTTAGTCCCAGCAGATGGCTTTGGTCTGAAATTTCACGGATGAGACTACCCATCTTTTGAATTTCCTTTACCTCTTGATTCAGGTCATCGATCAGCTTATGGGCAGATTCCTGGGAAGCTGCCGTCTGTCTTGCTGTTTCGGCGATCAGCTCCGTATTGTTATGCAGCTCATCAATCATACCGGTCAGTCTCTGAGACACCTCTGTAATAGCCTGCAGCAGACGCTCCTGCTCATCTGCAATATCGGTTATCTTCTGCTTTTCCTTCCCTTCGTAAGCTTCGAGCACAAGCTGGGAATCAAAATTAAACATCTTGCTAAGAGCATGTATAACAGGATACCATCCATTTGGCATGATTTGCTGTACGATGCTGGTGGCCACATCCAGATACACCATATAACTGCCCAAGTAAAAATCGGATTTAAGTCCAATTTTGGAATGGATAAGCCCGATTTGTATACGCTTCTCGATAAAATCTTCATTTATACGCCCATCGGTCAGGGACATAAAATACCACCGTTGTGTCTGCTTTAAACGTTCTATCGTGGAGTATTTGGTAATGATGCCTCTAAGTTCTTCCACTTGTTCTATTCGGTCATATAACCGGTCAACAACCTCCTCTACTATTTTTTCAAAAATAGGACGGTGGTTTTGAAGCAATTCCAGCTCCAGATTGGTAATACCTATGTAGGCCAGCTGTCGTTCTCGATCTTCGGAAACCTCAATCATTTCGAAAATTCTCCCTCCTTGCCACTATTTTTCCTTATATTAGTATTTTGTTGCTTCGAAAAATCATTATAGACCTTTAATACCACAATATCATAATCCTAAAGTCCTATTTTGCATTTATCTTCCTATTCTCATTACAGGAAAAAAGTAAAAACACGCTATCTGAGTTGCACAATTTGCAATAATCAGACAGCGCATTATGAAATGGGGTTAAGATGTTTGCAAGGGGATAGGTGTAAAAAAATATAAGTTAGCGGTTCAACAAGCTGCCCACATAACGCAACAGCTCATTTGCGCAGACCGGGCAATAACCGTGCTCGTCAATCAGTCTGGAGCTGACCTCATTAATGCGTTTCAGCTGATTTGCATCTGGTGTTTTGGTTGAAGTTGTAATCTTCACGATATCCTTCAGATCAGCGAACAGCTTCTTCTCAATCGCTTCACGAAGTCGATCATGACTGCTGTATTCAAATTTCTTGCCTTTGCGGGAATAGGCTGAAATCCGAATTAGAATTTCTTCACGGAAGGCCTTTTTTGCATTTTCAGATACACCGATTTGCTCCTCAATGGAACGCATGAGGCGCTCATCTGGATCCATCTCCTCATCGGTCAGAGGATCACGAATTTTACTCCAATTGCAGAAGGCTTCAATATTGTCCAGGTAATTCTCAAACAACGTTTTGGCCGACTCCTCAAAGGAGTAAACAAAAGCCTTCTGCACTTCTTTTTTGGCAAGCTCATCGTATTCTTTGCGTGCTACCGCGATAAAGTTCAAATACCGCTCACGTTCTTCCTTCGTGATGGAGGCATGCTGATCCAATCCGTCTTTGATGGCTCTTAATATATCCAGTGCATTGATGCACTCCAAGTCCTGCTTAATCAGCGCACTCGAAATGCGGTTGATAACATAACGGGGATCAATACCGGTCATGCCCTCTTCCAGATATTCATTCTGCATTTCTTTGAGGTCTGCTTCTTTGTAGCCCTCGACCTCTTCCCCGTCATACATTCTCATTTTTTTAACGAGATCCATGCCTTGTTTTTTGGATTCCTTTAACCGAGTGAGAATAGAGAAGATTGCAGCCGTCTTCAAAGCATGAGGCGCAATATGAATATGGCGCATATCACTTTGTTCAATCAGCTTTTTATATATTTTCTCTTCCTCTGACACCTTCAAATTGTAAGGAATCGGCATAATGATCATCCGTGACTGAAGGGCCTCATTTTTCTTGTTGGATATAAATGCCTTGTACTCCGATTCATTCGTATGTGCCACAATCATCTCATCGGCACTGATCAGTGCAAATCGGCCTGCCTTGAAGTTTCCTTCCTGAGTAAGCGAGAGCAAATTCCATAGAAATTTCTCATCACACTTGAGCATCTCTTGGAATTCCATTAATCCGCGGTTTGCTTTGTTCAGCTCCCCATCAAAACGATAGGCCCGTGGATCGGATTCAGAACCATACTCCGTAATGGTTGAGAAATCAATGCTTCCTGTTAGGTCAGCAATATCCTGAGATTTCGGATCAGAAGGACTAAAGGTACCGATCCCGATTCGATTGTCTTCCGATATAAATACCCGTTCTACACGTACCTTTTCTATGTCACCAACATACTCTGTTTTCAGTCGCATTTGGCAGGAAGGACACAAATTCCCTTCGATTCTTACACCCAGCTCTTTCTCTACCTCAGGTCTTAGCTCCAGCGGGATTAAATGAAGCGGGTCCTCATGCATTGGGCAGCCTTCTATCGCGTAAACTGCACCTTTATCTGTGCGGGAGAATTGCTCTAATCCGCGTTTAAGCAGAGTCACGAGCGTCGATTTCCCTCCGCTGACAGGACCCATCAAGAGTAAAATCCGCTTACGGACATCCAGTCTCCGAGCTGCTGAATGGAAGTATTCCTCAACAAGCTTCTCCACGCTTCGGTCTAGTCCAAAAATCTCCTGCTCAAAAAACTTGTAACGCTTATGCCCTCCGATTTCTTCCACACCGTACGATTTGATCATCTCATACACTCTTGCGTGAGCCGTCATTGCAGGTGTTGGATCCTTTTTTAGAATTTCAATATACTCTTTGAATGTACCCGACCAAGATAAACGATTACTCTCAGCCCGAAATTCAGCAACGCGTTCAAATATGTTCATGCTCCTTCGTACCTCCCATGGCTCCATAATGATTCAGCATCCACTCCGAATAAGGATAAGGTCAATTCATAAGCTCCCCTGCTTCAAATCTTCCCATTAGCGTTAAAATATGCAATCATCTCGCCTACCCTGAAGCTTGACGATTTGATCTAAAAAAAGTGTATTACATACCTATGCGTTAATTCGGATAAGTTGCCTCTTTTTTTGTGACAGGTTCTCTTTTCGAGACTGAAAAACATATGGATCTTAAAATGAACCCTTCCAAGTCATATGCTATACTTGATGAAATATGGATGTTTATGAAAGAGCTTAACTAATACGTTTATGTACTCCTCCATTAAATTAGACATGAACTCGATAAAGGATTAAGCGTACATGGATGCAATTCATACGGTGGAAGGGTTGCACAGCAATAAAGGAGTTTGATCAAGAATGGCCGTTCAATATGAAACAGAATTATACGAGCCGATAAAATCCTATTTTGAGAAGCAAGGATACCATATTAAATCTGAAGTGAATTATTGTGATTTGGTGGGTGTAAGAGAGGATATGCCTGACCCGTTAATTGTGGAAATCAAGAAGACCTTTAATCTATCGCTTCTTCTGCAAGGAATGCAAAGATTAAAAACGAGCAGCAATGTTTATCTTGCCGTTGAACGTAACCGGGTGAAGCGCGGGGCTGCCAATCAGCGGTTTGGAGAGATTACAGACCTATGCAGAAAGCTCGGTTTGGGACTCATCACCGTAATACGGTACAAAACAAAACCTGCTCTTGTCGATTGTTTATGTGTTCCCGAGGCTGCCCTTACTTCCTCCAAAACAATCAAAAGACGCAAAGACCTCCTGCTTAAGGAATTTGATGGACGCAGCGGAGATTACAACCTGGGCGGCAGCCATAAAGCCAAGCTAGTCACTGCCTACCGGGAACGTGCACTTCGAGTTGCGCAGGCACTTGCACCCATTCCGTCCGCCTCTCCTGCCGAGCTTGCCAGACGGACAGGGATAACGAATACAGCTTCCATCCTGCAAAAAAATTATTATGGCTGGTTTACCAGAATTGAGCGCGGCCGGTATACACTGAGTGAGCAGGGAAGAGAGGATTTGGACAAGTATTATGCGGTACTTCAGCAACATCCACTACCTTGAGCTGCAAAAAGGCTGGATGCAATATTCTCGCATCCAGCCTTAAATTTAAAAGTATCGATTAGAAACGGGAAGCCGTTTCTGCAACTTTTCTAAGTCCTTCTTGTACAATTTCTGCAGAGCGGTCAGGGAAGGCATTATGTCCTTCAATAACCAGAACCTCAGGGTTTTGAATACCCCAGAAGCCAAATGCAGAAGCTACGTATTTAACAGCCATTTCAACAGCTGCCAGAGGTCCTTCAGAGTATACGCCGCCGCGAGCGTTCAGAAGTACCACTTTCTTGTCGCCTACAAGACCCGCTGGGCCTTCAGCAGTGTATTGGAAAGTCACACCTGCTTGGCTCAGGTAAGAAATGTAGTTAACAAGCGGTGCAGGAACAGTGAAGTTCCAGAGCGGGAATGCCACAACGACTTTGTCAGCTTCCAAGAATTGTTTTTGATAAAATGCAGCCAGATCAGCAGCTTCTTGCTCAGCTGGAGTCGTTTCGATGCCTTTAGCTACTTTGAACGTGCCTGTTGCGGCATTGTTTCCGTAAGCCGGAAGGTTAGCTGCAAACAGATCCAATTCAATGATGCTGTCTGTAGGATTTGCTTCCTTGTATGCATTATAGAATGTGTCGTACATTTGTACGCTGATCGCTTGATCCGCAGGACGGTCATTCGCTTTGATAAATAATACGTTTGCCATAATAGTAAATTCTCTCCCTAAATAAGTGTAGTTATCTCTATATGTCATTTGAAACCAACTAATAAAGTGATTGCAACTGACTTATAAACATAATATATAAAAATGTTAGTAAGTTCAATAAATAAATTATATTTTGAATTATTTTTCACAATATCTTTAGTTGCATTAATCAAAAGTATACATAAATCAAAACGAAAAAAAAAGAGAGGAAGCCCCTCTCCTTATGTCAACAATATGTCTCTCTAACTTCGAGCCGTAAACTCGGATATCGCTTCGCTGATCAAATTCATCCCGAGTAACAGCTCTTCCCTTCCAGGTCTGCTAAAATTGAGCCTAATATAGTGCTCTGTCTGTTTGCCAGGAGAACACCTGGAGCCAGGCAGGAACGATACACCTTTGTGCAGCACAGCTTTGAGCAGAGCTTCGCTGCTTAGTCCCGGAGGAAGCTCAATCCAGAGGTACATTCCCCCGGTTGGCGGATGATATTTCACATTCTTGAACCCCGGTCTTTTTAACAGCTCAAGCATCAGCTTTAGTCTTACCTCATACTCTCTGTTGAGCAGAGCAAGATGTTCATTCCATTTGAAGGAAGTGGAGCCCAGCAATTGGTACAATATTTGTTGATTGATCGGACTGGATTGCCAATCAGCCATCTGCTTCAAAGAAGACATACCTTGAATCAACCGTTTATCACCGGTTGCCCATCCCGTACGCAGAGCAGGAGCAATAGTTTTACTGAAAGAACCTATATACAGCACATGATTCCCATTGTCTGCTTGATCCATCGCATACAGAGCAGGATAGCTCTCTGAGAAGGGATTTGACGGATCGTCTGCTCCAAAATGCAATTCTCCATAGGAATCATCCTCGATAATCAGCACACTGTATTTTCGACATAGATCCAGTACGGCTTTACGTCTGGGAAGACTCCATAAAATTCCCGTTGGATTTGAAAAACTGGGTGCAGCAAAAAGCAGCTTCGGACGATGCTTCTGAAACTGCTCTTCAAGATGTTCCGGGACAATACCTTCCGTATCGGTAAAAACAGGTAATATGACCGCACCTTGCATCTGCAGCACCTGCAGACATCCTGGTGATGTCGGACTCTCCACGACAACCGTATCACCAGAATCGACCAGAAGTCTTGTGACCAGATCAATCGTCTGCTGTGTACCTGTCGTCAGCAGTATTTGTTCCTCTGTGGTACGAATTCCTTTTCGTAACTCCCAATCCTTACGAATCCAGCCTCTAAGCGGCAAGAACCCTTCTGGCTCACCATATTGTAGAACTGAAGGATCAGACGAGAAGACAGCATGTGCCGCTTCACCCAATCGTTTGATCGGGAAAAACTCCTCCGCAGGAAGCTCTTCAGCCAGCGAGATAAACGAACCTTGTCTTTTGACATTGTTCGTCCTGTTCGCATGTGAAGATAATAACCTGGAGGAATGGGAAGCAAAGGAGAACTCCATGTATTTCCCCCCTATCCGGGTAATCGTCCCATCTCATGATTCCTCTCTCTATCGGGACGTATAAAGACTATTCGCCGTACACATCTATTATGCCTTGTTACACATACTGCTTCTTATGTATTTTGGAATACAAGGTGAACTGTTCAATAGCTTGAGCCCGGCTAGATACGCCCAGTTTTGTGTATATTTTGCGGAGATAGTTGTCTACTGATCTTCTGCTGACATCTATTTCATTAGCGATCTTATCGTATGTCACACCTTGAACGATTCGTTCCATAATGAAGATTTCCATATCTGTAAGCTGAAGATGAATATCTAGTTCCTGGTCCACCGTGTTCGACCACTCGTCATTAGTCAACCAATGCAAAGGAATAGAGGCCAGCCCCTCACGCAGACCGGAAATCATATGAATAAGCTTCATGGGCGAAGATTGCTTAGACAGCATTCCGCTTGCGCCTAGACTTATATTTCTCTTATACAGGTTCAAATTATCCTCATCCGTCATCACGACAATATGAGTGTTTGGAGAGACCTGCTTCATCTCTACGATAAATTGGTCCGCATTTCCGTCAGGCAATTTATAGTCGATTAGAACGAGGTCCGGCTTCAAGCTGCTTACTTCTGCCAATCCATCCACCCCAGTGGAAACCATCGCCCGGACTAATAGGTCCTGATGTTCTTCCAATATTAATTTTGTTCCTAGCATGCTGGTCGGATGAATATCAATCAAGACCACCTGCCATACCTTTCTCATATAAGCTCCTCCTAGTTCGTTAATAGATATAATTTATGAAAATTGATAGAACGTGCGTCAATCATAGTTTAGAGGAAGCACAGCCCAAAAGGATAAAAACAAATCACATTTCACCAGAAAAGACATCCCTCTTAAGTCCTTAATTTGGATTATATATGAAATTGTATCCTAGGACTTCCTTCCGATGCAATCTCTTTTTCCTTTTTCCGCTAAAGAAGTTCTTTTTTGCGTAAGAGGGCGGCCGCATGATAGAATGAGGACTGGAAAATTTATAGAATTTTGTAGGAACAACACGAGGAGTGATGAAATGAATCCATCAACAGAAGAGAACACAAGCCATCACACCCGGCAAGCTGCAAGGAGAAGCAAGCGATCTGTCCGTCTGTTTCTAGTATTATGGATTATTATTATTGCCTTAGGAGCTGCCGCAGCCTACTTATACAGCAATCATTTAAGAGAACAAATGATACTAGAAATTCAGACCTATAATGATCAGCAGTTGCTGGTCGTCAAGCAGGAGTATCAGACACAGCTGGATGAAATCTCAAGTGAGCTGGTCAGCTTGCAGGAGCAAGTTCAGACCTTCAATGAACTGCTGACCTTCACAAAGGACAATGCCGGCAATACTACCGATAACAGTAATCAGCTATATTCTGAGCTTAGAGAAGTGAAGCAGCAGCTGGATACGCTGCAGAAGAAGATGGATCTGTTAAAATGATGACTTCACTGCAAAAAGTAAATCGCTTTTTCATGCTGATTACAGCTCCCTTTATCGGACTGCTTGTATACCTGCTCTTATTGCAGCCGCCGCTCGATTTAAGTTCGCTTTCGCCAAAGGACGAGCTTATTCCGCAAAACACGATTATCTCCCAAACAGAGAATATTAGCCAAGGTCTGGCGGAAGCGAAAGTGCTGGCGGAAACAACCTCTTCTTATATTCAAAAAACAACCGAGTTGTATGAGAATACGACTAAAACGATGGAAAGCATTGCGAACATGACCGCAGCACAAGCAAGAAAACCTGAAGCGATCTATGACAAGCGGATATCTGCAAAGCTTGGCACACCGATTGAACAAGTCAACAGCGACAGGATTCGGATAGAACTATACCAAATGAACCCAGGACCTTATCAAGGCTATGCCATGAAGATCAAGCTTAAGGATCCGAGTGCCATGAAGATGTCGATCGGTGAAGGTGTCGGCAAATCCCAAACGACGATGCAGGCTGTCGCACGCAGTGGTGCGGTTGCAGGCATTAATGCCGGGGGATATGCTGACGCAGGCGGCAGCCGGTATCCACTTAGCACAACGGTAGCTAACGGCAAATACTTGACTGGCTTTCATCCCAGCACGAAGGATCTCTCCTTTGTCGGCTTGAACAAGAAAGGCGAGCTGATTGGAGGAAGATTTACCAAACAAGCCGATCTAGACAAGCTAGAGCCTTCATTTGGCGCCACCTTCGTCCCCATGCTGCTTAAAGACGGCAAGAAGCTGATCATCCCATCCAAATGGAAAACAACGCCGAAGCGTGCACCAAGAACGGTCATTGGCAACTATAAGGATGACCAGCTGCTCATCCTGGTCGTGGATGGATACGATGAAAAAGGAAGTTCGGGAGCAACACTCCAAGAGCTTCAGAATAAAATGTACAAGCTTGGAGTGCAAAATGGCTATAACCTGGATGGCGGCGGCTCCTCTTCACTGATTCTGAATGGACGTGTCGTGAATAAGCCTTCGGACGGTGTCCTACGAAAGCTGCCAACACATTTTCTTTTCTTCGAGTAAACATTTACGAATCAGGAAAAAGATTCCTTTTTGAGACAAGTATCAGTATAATAGAATTCACAAGGTAACAGGAGGTGGATGACATGTCATTTTCGTTGACTTTCTGGATCGTCACCCTGGTGCTTGTATTGTATTTGGGAGGCATACTGACTTCTTCTTACAATGATGACAAGACGAAGGGTCTATAAAATGCACCAAAGAAGCTCCCCTCTGCTGAGGAGAGCTTCTTTCTTTATAAGCCTATGCTGTGCTTGGGCTTGGCTTGGTTTTAAGTTTAGGCGTTCTCTTGAAGACCCGTCATCTCTGTAAGACACACACCACAAATGTAACGATCTTTGAACTCGCTTACTTCTTCCATCGATCCGCAGAAAATGCATTTTGGACGATAACGCTCCAAAATAATATGATCTCCTTGCACTAAAATTTCAACGGGATCTCCTTCATTCATTTGATATCTTTTACGCAAAGATTTCGGCAGCACGATTCTTCCGAGCTGGTCAACCTTACGTACGACTCCAGCAGGTTTCATTAACGGTACACACTCCTGTTCATTTTTCTTTCTTTGTAGGTACAATTGTACTATGTCTATACATTCGCTCTTTTTTTGTCGAATCCTGCAAGAATTAATAAAAATATTAACTTTATTTTAGGTACCCATTTTTTGAAAGTAAGATACCAAAAGTTGGGATTTAATTCATGCCAGGATAATCCAGCTGCCTAAGCGCTTCATAAACGATAATCGCTGCTGAATTCGACAGATTTAGCGATCTGACTGCATCCGTCATAGGCATTCGCATACAGGTATCTGGATTTGCATTAATAAGTTCAGGCGGGAGACCTTTTGTTTCCTTTCCAAATACTAGAAAGTCACCATCTTTAAACTCGAAATCACTGAAACGATTTTTCGCTTTGGTGGTTGCATAGAAAAATCGGCTATCTGCATATTTCTGTCTAACTTCATCAAACGAATTATGGTATTCGATATTTACCGAATGCCAATAGTCCAATCCCGCCCGTTTCAAGGTGCGATCATCCGTGTTAAATCCGAGCGGATGCACCAAATGCAAATGTGTTCCTGTTGCTGCGCAGGTTCTTGCAATATTTCCTGTGTTTGCTGGAATCTCTGGTTCCACAAGTACGATATGTAACGCCATTTGACTCTAATCCCCTCTTATAATGGACTGCAGAATTTTGCCATATCATGCAGCAAAACCTGAATAATGATGAAAATTCGAATCGTATAAAATAAAATTATAATATAAAAAAGCACCTCCCACAATATTTGCAGGAAGTGCCCCGTATTTCCGATGCCTTTATTGAATCTTAGCCATGTGTCTGCTGGAATTGTTTCATAAAATCAGTCAGCGTTTTTACACTCTCCATTGGAACCGCATTGTAAATAGAAGCACGCAGGCCGCCTACGCTGCGATGTCCCTTCAAGCCGATAAATCCTTCTTGCTCAGATTGCTTGATAAATGCCTTCTCCAGTCCCTCATCCGCAATCCGGAATGTAACGTTCATTCTTGAACGATCTCCAGAATGGGCGCAGCCTCGGAAGAAGCCATTGCTCTCGTCTATTGTATTATAGAGGATGCCTGCCTTCTCTTCATTCTTCGCTTCAACGCCGGCAAGACCTCCTTGTTCTTCTATCCATTTCAGAACTTCGTTAACCATATAAATACCAAAGGATGGCGGTGTATTATAGAGAGAATTGTTGCTTACAAATGTATCATAACGGAGCATGGAAGGGAGATGTTTAGGCGATTCGTTAACAAGCTCCTCTTTAGCTACGACGACGGTAACCCCGGATGGTCCAAGATTTTTTTGAGCACCTGCGTAGATCATATCGAATTTCGTCATATCAAGCGATCTGCTTAGAATATCACTGGACATATCTACAATTAAAGGAGTCGTTCCTGTATCCGGGAAGTCTCTAAACTGTGTTCCCTCTATCGTTTCGTTTGAAGTCATATGCAGGTAAGCGGCATTGCTATTCAGTTCAATATCAGAGAGCTCTGGTAGCTTCATGAACTTCGAGGACTCACCTGAAGCAATAATGCTCGTCTCGCCGATCAGTTTTGCCTCAGACAGCGCCTTCTTCGCCCAGCTCCCTGTATGTACATAATGAGCTGTTTGGCCAGCAGACAGGAAATTCATCGGTATCATAGCAAATTGTGTGCTTGCACCGCCTTGCAGGAATAACACTTTATAACCCGTCGGGTTACCGAGAAGCGCAAGAAGGCGTTCCTGCGCTTCGTTATGCACAGCCTCATAAACTGCCCCGCGATGGGACATCTCCATAATCGACATGCCTGTGTTCTTATAATCGACAAATTCAGCTTGTGCCCGATTGAGCACCTCTAATGGCAGTGCCGCAGGTCCCGCATTGAAGTTAAATGCTCTCTTACTCAATATAAAAACCGCCCTTCTCTCCAAGTTAGACTCTCCATATATAACATCTTATGATACGTATGATTATTGGTATGATAGCAGTTATCGTTCGTGTCTTCAAGTGCTTTTCGCACGAATATAAGGCAGTATCTTTACGAATAAGGGAAACCCCCGGGAAATTGAAATTTCCCGAGGGCTTATGATTAATCATTATGTGATATGAGTGCTGATTAGCAGTCGAAGTACAGGCTGTATTCGTGCGGATGAACACGGATAGATACAGCTTTAGCTTCGCCACGTTTGAATTCAATGTAGTTATCAATGAATTCTTTAGTGAATACGCCGCCTTCTGTCAAGAACTCAAAGTCAGATGCAAGAGCGTCAAGCGCCTCATCGAGGGAAGCCGGCACGCTGCGGATGTTCTCTTTGTCTGCATCAGACAGTTCATAGATGTTCTTGTCGATTGGACCATATCCAAGCTCAGTAGGGTTGATCTTCCGTTTGATACCATCAAGACCCGCCATAAGCATAGCTGCAAAAGCAAGATAAGGGTTAGCAGTAGAGTCCGGAGTACGGAACTCGATACGGCATCCTTTAGGTGTTACAGCTGCAACTGGAATACGTACCGCTGCAGAACGATTACCTTTGGAGTACACAAGGTTAACTGGCGCTTCATAACCAGGTACAAGACGCTTAAACGAGTTTGTACTAGGGTTAGTAAGTGCAATAAGCGCTGGAGCATGGTACAGAATACCGCCAATGTAGTGAAGCGCCATTTCACTTAGGTTAGCATATGCGCCTTTTTCGTAGAACAAAGGAGTATCGCCGTCAAAGATGGATTGGTGAACGTGCATTCCACTGCCGTTATCGCCGAAGAGCGGTTTAGGCATGAAGGTCGCCACTTTGCCGTATTGACGAGCTGTATTATGAACGATGTATTTATAAACGAGCAGGTTATCTGCTGTTTTCTTCAATGTATCAAAACGGAAGTTGATTTCTGCTTGACCCGCAGTCGCAACTTCATGATGGTGACGCTCTACGCGAATCCCTACTTCATCAAGAAGACGGGACATTTCGCTGCGGATATCTTGTTGAGTATCCATTGGAGCTACAGGAACGTATCCGCCTTTAGTGCGGATCTTGAAACCAAGGTTGCCGCCTTCTTCTTTGCGGTTTGTATTCCAAGCTGCTTCTTCAGAATCAACATAGTAAGAAGAGCTGTTCGTTCCACTTTCGTAGCGAACGTCGTCAAAGATAAAGAATTCGGATTCCGGAGCAAAGTTTGCACGTGTACCGATACCTGCTTTTTGCAGATATTCTTCGGCTTTAACAGCGATGCCGCGCGGGTCACGCTCATAACGCTCTCCGTCTGGAGTGAAAATATCACACATTACGTTTAGTGTAGGATGTGCTGTGAATGGGTCAATAAAAGTGGATTCTGGATCCGGCATCATTACCATATCGGATTCTTCGATACCACGGAAACCTGGAATAGAAGATCCATCAAATGCTACCCCGTTAACAAAGGTTTCTGCTTCAACTTCAGATGCTGGCAGTGAGATATGGTGAGCGCGGCCAGATAGATCTACAAAACGAAAATCTACCCATTCAATGTTGTTTTCCTGAATTGATTTCAATACATTTTCAACAGACATGTGTTCTTCCTCCCAAATTTTCCGAACATTTGACGAGCTAAGCCTTGTGAATGTTCATTAAATCGAATTTTTAACTGAGGTAAGTATAAATCCCAAATCTTACATCGTCAATACTTATGTCAGGTATTTTTTATACTAGTGTAAGATATACTCACACTTTAATGAAAAAATACGAATATAGACAAATAGCCTAAATCTCCGGTTTAGAAGCCGGAAAGATAGGCAATTTATCACATGAGAATGATACATTTAATTTTACATTTTATTAATATTTTACCTATTATCAATAAATTTTCGTCTTTGTCATTATTAAAGACTTGCAGTTATAGGTGATTTCTTTGTATTAAATGACTTACCTACAATTGGAGCAAGCTTCTCCAAATCCTGAAGCAAATGAGCAAACTGATCCGGGAACAATGATTGAACGCCATCGCCAGTCATCGAATTGTCAGGGTCCGTATGCATTTCAATAATCAAACCATCTGCACCTGCCGCTACAGAAGCCTTCGTCATCGGTTCAACAAGCTCTCTGCGTCCCGTTCCATGACTTGGGTCCGAAATGACCGGCAAATGGCTGAGCTGCTGAAGCACAGGAATTGCTGACAAATCCAGTGTATTCCGAGTGTAGGTCTCAAATGTGCGGATTCCGCGTTCACAGAGCATAACATTCGGATTCCCTCCAGCCAGGATGTACTCGGCCGCATTCAAGAATTCATCATAAGTAGCACTGAAGCCGCGTTTAAGAAGCACAGGCTTACCGCAAGTTCCAAGCTTGCGAAGCAAATCAAAATTTTGCATGTTACGTGTTCCGACTTGGAGGATATCTGCATACTCAGCGCAAATGTCTACATATTCAGGGGTCATGACCTCAGTAATGGTTAGAAGGTCATGTTTCTTCCCCGCTTCCGCCATCATGATAAGTCCTTCCACACCAACCCCTTGGAAGCTGTAAGGTCCCGTCCGTGGTTTAAATGCTCCTCCGCGAAGTATTTGACCTCCTGCTGCTTTAACGAGCCCCGCAATCTCATCGATCTGCTCAGCGGATTCAACCGCACATGGACCACCCATGACGACCAGCTCGCCGCCGCCAATATTTACGCCTTTTATTGAAATGACTGTATCCTCAGGATGAAAGTCTCTGCTTGCTAGTTTGTATGATTTCGAAATTTTGACCACGTTCTCTACACCTTTCATTTGTCGTAAATGTTCTGCAAGTTTAGGCTCAACGGAACCAATGAGTCCGATTACGGTCCGATCCTTCCCTCTAGAGAGATGAACCTGGAGTCCTTCCTTCTCTATGACGGCAATAATATCCTGAAGCTGCTCCTCAGGCGTAGTGTTTCCAGTTATAACGATCATATATAATCGATACCTGCCTCTCAATAAGAAATTAAAGTCTGTTTTATTATGAATGACCTCATATTCTGTAGAACTTATTCACACTTAAACGCTTGTTCGCTTTTAAGCTTTTATACGTTAAAGCAACTATACATCATTATGTCTCCTTCGTCAATAATTAGATTAGTGTATGTATTTCCTTATCATTTTGACACTTCTCTGATTAATTAATTCTTAATGAAAGAGGAAGATCAGCGAGATGCCGACCTTCCTCATGATGGTTTTATGAATTTGTTTTTACCCGAACTTGCGGGAGCAGCTTCTTCATGTTGATGGTCCGTCGAATTTCCCAAGTCTCCGGGTTCTCTTGATCATACTGCTCTAGATAGGTAATGACTTCCTTTGTAATCGGAGTAGGCGTGGATGCTCCCGAAGTCACGGCAACTTTCTTAATGCCATGGAGCCACTCCTGTTTAATCTCAGTTACATCAGATACCCTGTATGCTGTAGTTCCTGCGATCTCTTCCGATACTTGAGCCAAACGATTTGAGTTATTGCTGCGCGGATCACCGACAACGATCACCAGATCTGCTTGACCTGCCTGCTCTGCAACAGCTTCCTGACGAACCTGCGTGGCCAAACATATCTCATTATGCACTTCTGCCCCCGGGTATTTGTCCAGCAGCTTCTTCATAATGTGTTTAATATCCCATTGACTCATCGTCGTCTGGTTTGTGATGATGATTTTGCCGTTTGGAACATCTAGAGTATCAATCTCGTCCTCACGTTCAATAAGATGAACACAATCCGGAGCAATACCAATGGCTCCCTCCGGTTCAGGATGCCCCTTTTTGCCGATATAAATAATTTGATAGCCTTCCGTAGACTTTTCTTTAATCAGGTCGTGAGTCTTAGTTACATCCGGACATGTTGCATCAACGGTCGTAAGACCTTTGTCTCTTGCCAGCTTGCGGACTTCAGGAGAAACCCCATGAGCTGTAAAAATAACCGTACCTTTATCAACCTGCTTCAAGATCTCCATCCGATTCGGGCCATCGAGCGTAATAATGCCTTCGTCTTCAAAGGAATTCGTCACATGACTGTTATGAACAATCATACCAAGTATATAAATGGGCCGCGGTAAATCCAAATTGTTCGCCGCCTGTCTTGCGAGCACCATAGCATCTACCACACCATAGCAGTAACCGCGAGGAGAAATTCGTAGTACTTCCATGTTGCCACCTGCTTTCTTTACACATAATGGAGCCTTAAATCATCAACTTAGAAAAAAGCTCCGCATTTCGTATTATACCTTATTCTAAAGGGGGAGCCAACTCGAGCGGGAGCCATACAATAAATGTCGTCCCTTCTCCCAGCTTAGTCACAACCTCCACTGAGCCGTTATGCTCATCAATAATCCATTTTGCGATGGATAATCCAAGTCCAGTGCCCTTTGTTATCCCCCTTGACTCATCTGCTCTATAGAAGCGGTCAAAGATATAAGGCACTTCATTCTTGTCCATCCCAATGCCCGTGTCACTAATGCGTAGACCAACTTGTCCGTTATACACTACAGCATCCAAGGTCACTATCCCCTCAGGGGTATACTTAAAGGCATTCTCTATAAAGATAAACAGCATTTGCTGCAAATAATCCTTATTGCCTAGAACATAGGTGCCATTCAGGACTTCAAAATCGCTGTATTTCCATTCAGCCGTACGAGGAAGATGCTGAGCTCTGCGCGCTACATCCTTCACCAGGATCGACAGCGGAGTCGGATTCAGATCAATTGTCTGCCCCGTATCCGCACGAGCCAGAGACAGCATATCATTAACGAGCCTGCTCATACGTCTGCCCTCATCTGCAATATCCTCAATTGCTTCAAGGGTTATTTGTTCCTTCATTTCATTTGTCAGCGCTTTGCGATCCTCCGGATCGGGGTCCCATAGCTTCTTTAAGAAATCCGTATTTCCCCTGATGGTTGTCAGTGGAGTTCTTAATTCATGAGAAGCGTCAGAGACGAACCGTCTTTGAGCTGCATAAGCATCCTCCAGCTCTTTGAAGAATCCCTCTGTACGTTCAAGCATGTTATTAACCGTAGTGATCAGTTTGCCAATCTCATCATTTGGTCCGTTATACTCAATTCGTATGCTCAGATCATTTCCGGACTGAATACCATCTGCCGCATCAATAATATGGATAAGCGGACGCATGGACTTGCGGGCAAGAAACAATCCGACACTCATCGCCAGAACAAGAGTAATACTGGATACATAGATCAGAATAAGCAACAGTCTGTCCATTAAACGATCTTCTGATGCCGTAATCGTACCAACTTGCAGCATGCCAATAACCTGATCGGTCGATTGTAATACCAATGGAAACTGATATACGAGAAAAGGCGAATTGTCCACAGTCATTCTTGCCCAACCTTCGCTCGTTCCCGCTTTACTAAAATCAGGTACGCTAAACCGGTAATCACGCAAATTATCAGAAGCCACCGCTCTGTCGCTTGTATAGTTATATAACTGAACGTAAATCTGCAAATCTGCAAGCTGATTGGCCTTCTCTGGAAGAATCAAGTTCAGCTCTTCAGTAAAATCCGGATTTCGAACGAGCACAGCACTAATTCGCTGACTGATGCTCTTGGTCTGGGTGAGGATCTCGGATTCTACATCTTCATATGCGTAATAATGCACAAGGGCGTATATTACAGAACCAAATAGAAGCAGTACGGCAGCAAGCAAGCCTGAATACCATAAAGTCAGCCGTAACCGGATAGACATACTAGTTGTCTCCTCTCAGAATATAACCCGCGCCACGAATGGTCTGAATAATACGTTTACCTCCGTGTTCTTCTGTTTTTTGCCGAAGCATAGCAATATATACCTCAAGTACGTTTGATTCTCCGCTGTAATCAAATCCCCATATTTTATCCATAATCAAATCTCTGGACAGCACGCGTTTTGGATTCTGCATGAACAAATACAGAAGCTCGAACTCTTTTGCCGTCAAATCTAGGCGCTGTCCTGCACGATGCACCTCACGCGCATCATAATCCAAGATCACATCTTCGAATGTCAGTCGATTATTGCTGCTCCCATTTGTTTCCGTTTTACGTCTTAATAGCGCCCTAACCCTGGCAAGCAGCTCCTCCAGTGCAAACGGCTTAACAAGATAATCATCTGCACCAAGGTCAAGACCCTTGACACGCTGCTCAATTTCGTCTTTTGCGGTCAGCATCAGAATAGGGACACTACTTCCCCCTTCCCTAAGCCGTCTGCATACTTCAAATCCATCCACCTTGGGCATCATTACATCAAGGACCACAACATCAGGTTCGACCTCTAGCATTTTTTGTAAACCCTCGGCCCCATTTGATGCCGTAAGCACGTCATAACCTTCAAAGGCAAGACCTCTTCTAAGCATGGATATAATTTTATCGTCGTCATCAATAATCAAGATCTTCGAACGCACCCCAGCATCTCCTTCTTTATCCCATTCATTTGAATGGTTCTCTTTCTACCTTATATTGTATCAGGCATCGCGTTTGCTTTCTATCTCATAGAAGAAGGCAAAAAAGCGAAAGGGCGCCTCCCCTTCGCTTTCAGCTTATCAGACATTAATACTGACGTTCTTTCACTTACGGCGCTATGCTCTGCGAATTTTGCTGTTCAGTGGTGTCAAAGTCATTCCGGTCGCCGATCTTTACTTTGACATCCATCGTATTACCGTCTCTGTTTACATTCAGCGTAATTTCATCCCCGACTTTATGAGTTTGAATCTGTTCGATGAGATCGGTTGTTGTTGCATAGTTCTCTCCGTTGATCCCTGTAATAATATCATACGGACGAAGATCTGCAGTATAAGCCGGAGATTGGTAAACCAGGTTCATGACAACAGAACCTTCTGTAAGATCAGTTCCCATTTGTTTAGCTACTTCCGGAGTCAAATCCATCAGAGACGCACCGATGAAGGGTTCTGGCTCTTTCGGAATTTCTTCATTATTTTTAAGCTTATCAACGACATTCAGAATTACGCTGGAAGGAATGGCAAATCCAATACCCTGCGCATCTGCACTTACAGCCACGTTCATACCGATAACTTCACCTTGCAGGTTGAGAAGCGGACCTCCCGAGTTCCCTGGGTTAATTGAAGCATCCGTTTGCAGCAGGTTTTTGTACTCATTCGCTGCTCCTGTTGTTTCATCATTAATAGTAATCGTACGATCCTTCGCGGACAGCACTCCTGCTGTTACCGTATGCTCAAATCCGCCTGGATTACCGATAGCAACGAGCCATTCTCCTACCTCTACCTCATCTGAATTGCCCATAGCTGCTACTGGAAAATCATCTCCTTCGATTTTGAGCACGGCCAGATCCAGATCCGGACTGCTACCGAGCAGCTTCGCCTCGTACGGTTTATTGTTGTCCTCAAGTGTAACCTGGATAACATCAGCACCAGAGACAACATGCTCATTGGTGAGAATGTAACCGTCTTTTTCAAAGATAAATCCTGATCCTACTCCCAAAGGAGTCAGCTGATTGGATTGTCCGCTGCTTCCGTTTCCGTTACCGTTGTTCGAGCTGCTTCCACCACCATTACCACCGAAGAAGTATTGATATAGTGGATCGTTATAGTATGGACTTTGTCTTGAATTACTTGATGCTGAGTTTGAGAAGGTCTCAATTTCTACGACAGCGGGACTTACTTTGCTAACGACACCAGATATGTCTTGTGAACCCACAGGCAATGAAGTCGTTACACCTGAGCCGCTTGAGGTGGCTGGTTCACTGCTGGCCGTTTCGCCTGCAGAAGTTGTGTTGTTCGAAAACGCTGCTTCCGGGGTAAATAGATTCATACGATCTGATGTAAACATCAGGACAGCAATAACTAACATGCCTGCAATAAAGGAAAATACACCTGTCTTGAAGTTTGATCTCGATTTGGGCTTGCGGTTATAATTCCAGTTCCGCTGATCTCCGCCGCCTCCGCTCGAACCTTGAGATTCGTTATCGGGACGGATGTAAGAGCCGCCTGAACGAGTAAAATTGCTTGAGCTTCTTTCGACCATGGTAGGTATAGGCTTAATCGGCTCAGGAGGTGTGACCTCAACATCGTTTGCTTCAGGAGCCGGATTCTCCTTATCGGTATTCATAGATTGAAATGGTCCATAGGAATAATAGTAAGAGCCGCTGTTTTCGGATTTGCGGGATTCATTTAATGATTGTTCACGCTCATCATCTTCACGACCGAATCTGTTATTGTTGTTACTGTCGCTCATGTCGTTTGACCTCCTAATCTCATACAGAAGAGATGTTCTATTAACTGTCTTTATTTTGTACTTTAAACCTTAAGTACACATTAAAAACAATTAAAAAGGAGATAAAACCGCATAAATTCATAGAACGTATTATAAAAATGACGTTATAAAGATCGTAAATATCGCTTATGTATTTACCCAGCCTTTTCGATGGGCATAGATAGCAAGTTGTGTTCGGTCTTCCATTTCAAATTTCATTAGCAGGTTGCTGACATGCGTCTTCACGGTCTTAATACTAATATGAAGCTCTTCAGAAATATCCTTATTGCTCTTTCCTTCAGCAATGAGCAGCAGCACTTCCTTTTCCCGCTCCGTCATCCCTGAATCATCTTCCTTCACGGTTTTTTGACGCAGTCCTCTTGTCAGCGCTCTGGATATATCATTGGTCATGACAGGCATGCCTCTCTTTGCTCCTTGCAGAGCATAGATCAACTCTTCCGCAGAGACGGTTTTTAATACATAGCTGACCGCTCCAGATTCAATAGCTTCGAGCACGAGATGATCTTCCAGAAAACTGGTCAAAATAATGATTTTTACATTCGGAAATTCAGGCAGAATTGCTCTGATCGCCTCAGCTCCATTCAGCCGCGGCATCATCAAGTCCATTAGAATCAGTTCTGGCAAGTCGTCTGCAGCACAGCTTCGAAGAAGCTCGATGGCGTGTTGTCCATCTGTTCCTTCGAGAACGACTTCAAATGAAGGATCCAAACTAAGATACGTTTTTAAACCCATCCTTACCATATCATGATCGTCAACGATCATAATCTTTGTCTTCTGTACGTTCATCCGTTCCTTCTCCTTATTAATGGTAGTAAATACCTAGGTTAGGTTATATCTGGAAATTTGGGTATATGCACTCTTATTGTTGTACCTGCTCCTGGCAGTGTAATGATATCTACATGACCTCCGAGCTTTTCCGCTCTTTCCTTCATCGTCATCAGTCCGTATGACCCCTGTCTTCCTGACGCATCTGCCTTGAATCCCTTGCCGTTATCACTTACACTAAACGCAATTTGTCTGAGCTCTTCTCTAAGCGACAGGCTTACAAAGCTGGCCTCCGAGTGCTTAACAATGTTCGCCATCGCTTCTTGTATAATCAGAAACATTTGATGCTCGATTGCCTCAGAAATATCACCTATGATCTCCAGCTCTTTAACACCCTTCAGCCCATTTTGCCTACAATAATCCGGGAACCAGATTTCAAGCGCCTCAGCAAGACTTCGATTCTCAAGCTCAACCGGCCGCAACTGTGCAATGAGTGCTCTCATCTGCTTCTGGGCCGTCTGAGACATCGTAATAAGCTGATCTAGGACCCTCTTACCTTGCTCTTCATTTCCATTTTGAAGCAATGCTGGCAAAGCAGAAGCAGACATATGAATGGCAAATAGCTGCTGACTAACCGTATCGTGCAAATCTCTGGCCATTCGCCGTCTTTCCTCGAGCACCGCGGTTTCAGCAGCCTTCTCCTTCTCCACTACCTCCTGTTCTCCCCATTTCTGCACCCATTTTACCTTGTGCTCGACGGCATCCATCATCGTGTTAAACTGGCGATATATACTGGAAAAAGAGGAATCCTCCGTTTCACTCATTCGAGTGGAAAGATTCCCTTTTGTAACCTGCAGCATGCTTAAATCCAGCATATCAATTTTGCGCTGAATGCGCAGCCCTGCAATATATCCGATAATGATGGTTGTGATCACAATCGTAATCACTGAATAGATCCAGGATGGAGACTGCATAAAGTCTACAAATCCCCTCCTGAGCGCTGTGTAGATAATTCCGATCGTAATCAGACTGTTTATGGCAAAAAACAACAAGAGCTCCCATTTGGCTGTACGGAATATCATCTTCATCATTTTAACCTACCGAGTTTACTTTAACGTCACCGATGAACACACTGACGACGATACGTACTTTCTTCTCTGCTTCTTTATAATTCGGTGTCTGTGCACTGACATTCCCCATAAACCCGCTCTTGGTTTCACTCAGCACGGTCATATCTCCAATAAAAGAATTGGAGTTGACGATAATGCCGAGGTCCATATCTCTAGGTGTAAATACTTTGATGTCACCAATAAACGCAGATATATTAATTCTTGTTTCTCCATAAGGAATTTGTGCTTTGGTTAAATCAATGACGGTGTCACCGATAAACTGAGATATGTTGGTAGGCTTGAGTTCATAATATTCGTCACCCAGCTTAATTTCACCTATAAATGTAGATTTGTTTAACTTCGAGCCGTCATTATACGTGTAACCGGTGTTCTTCTCGCTGTTGTCCCATTCATAGCTGTAGTTGTACTCATGCTTTTTCTTATGATGATTATTCTTATGATGCTTATTCTTATGTTGATGCTTCTGATTGTGTTCAAAATGGTAATCTTCTTCCCCTGAAGATTTTTTACCTTCACTGCTGTCGTCATGATCGTAAGTCTTTCCAAATTTCTGCTCGAACTGTTGGTCTAGGTCACTATACATCGGGGGCTCAGGCTCAACCGGGATATGATTCGGGAATGGTGCGGAATGATGAGACTCCGAGTGCTCTTTATGTTTTTTGCGATCTCTTCTTCGCGGGCTAAGAAGGACATACAAGCCGCCTCCCACAAGGGCAGCAGGAATTGCATACCGGAATAAGTCACCGAACGAGAGCGACACAAACCCTAGATTTTTGCCCATAAAATAAATACCTAGCGTGAGCAGCACCAGACCGCCAACATTATTCCTTTCCTTTAAATTGTTAAAACCGAGATACAATAAGATAACCGGCCAGAATGTCGAAATAATATACCCCAAGTTGATATCTCCTGTATCCCTAAGCCGAAGAAACACAATAATCCCGACACCAATAAGAAGGGCCGCGCCTACAATCCTGTTAAACATAGCTTTGATCTCCTCAATTCATTTTTGACTTTCCCTTACGAATTGCTTATTCATATACACTGCTTGTATGTATTCATTATATGTCAACGAAATGAAATGAAGGAGCGGCGCTGGAATGAAATTCATCTCAGTCTCTAGACCGATAAATTTCCTTTTAATGTAAAAAACAGGCCCCGAAGGGCCTGTCCTCTATGCATTATTGTTTTTTGTTCATTTTAGACTGTTGAACTTTTTGTGCAGTAGCGTTTGGCTCTGTGCCAAATTCTGCATCAAACTTCTCATTCGGTGTTTGGAAGTTCTCTTGCACTTTGTTCGTTTTTGCTTGTTGAACTTTTTGTGCAACATCATTTTGCTCTGCTCCAAATTCCGCATCATACTTCTCATTTGGTGTTTGGTAACCTTGAGCGTTTTGAGAATTTGCTTTTTTCACTTGGTTCACCTCCCTTTTCACGCAAGTGAATGATCTGCATGCTGATATCTGGGCGGGGTGTCTTTCAATCCCCGAAAAATATTATGTGACGATATATGTGATCTTATTCAGCTCGCTAAAAATAATAACAACACAAAAAAAGCCCGAAGAAATGCACAGAAAATGCTGTCGATTTCCTCGGACTCGCCTGATATAGCAGCTATTAGATTTCCTTGTCAAGCAGTGCATCCGGGATAAATTTATTAACCGTTAACGCCTCTCCTAGCTGCTTGATCATTTGCTCTGTACATTTTCCATTCCCTTGTTTCACGACTTGCACCTGCACATCCCGCTTTCCCCATTCACTATACACATCCCTTGTCGTGGGAAAATACAAGTCGATCTTGGAGCCTTTGATGGCAGAACCTGTATCCGCTACAATGCCATATCCATAACCAGGAATATACAGGACGGTGCCAAGCGGAAACACCTTGGGATCAGCAGCAATGGTCGAAACTCCTTCTTTATTACGGTGCACTTTGACGCCGGAGTAAGTAATTCCATACTCAGGATGATTCGGTCGTTTTCCTGTTGATTCATATCCTGCCGTATAACCAGTAGCTGTTACATGTATCGTGTGCAGCACCTGCTCGCTTTTGGGAGCGAGAACAGCCTCTGAATTCTGAGTGTCCCGAGCCATAGCCTGCGGATTACAGCACCATAAGGAGTAACAGATGAGCAGAAATTGAAGTAACATCATACGTCGCCGAATCATGCGATATCCCATAAGAAAGAACCTCCCTTTCATTAGCAGAGGTTCTCCATATCAAATAAATATTATGCAAAAAAGAATCAATTTCATAGTGAAATATGAAATTGATTCTTAACTGGTTTTTTCTACACTGTACGTGAATTAATTTCTTCTTTCAGCATCGCTACAACCTCTTGAAGCGGCTTCGCTCCGAGATCTCCCTCACCACGTTTGCGGACAGATACACTGCCCTCGTTCATTTCATTTTCCCCAACAATGAACATATAAGGAGTCTTCTCAAGCTGCGCTTCACGAATTTTGTAGCCCAATTTCTCATTCCGCAGATCGGCTTCTACGGAAATTCCAGCACGCTTCAGCTGGTCTTCAACCTGACGAGCATACTCTTCAAAGTGAATGGATACCGGAATGACTTTGGCTTGAACTGGAGACAGCCAAAGCGGAAGACTGCCGGCAAAGTTCTCAAGCAAGAACGCAGTGAAGCGTTCCATTGTAGACAGAATTCCGCGATGGATCACAACTGGACGATGCTTCTGGCCGTCTTCCCCAACGTATTCGAGTTCGAAACGCTCTGGCAGCAGGAAGTCAAGCTGTACAGTCGATAATGTCTCTTCCTTACCGAGTGCTGTTTTAATTTGGACATCCAATTTCGGACCATAGAATGCCGCTTCTCCTTCAGCTTCATAGAACGGCATATCGAGACCTTCTACAACCTCTTTGAGCATGCGCTGCGACATTTCCCACATCTCGTCGTTTTGGAAGTACTTCTCTGTATCCTGAGGATCACGATACGACAGACGGAAACGATAGTCCTGAATTCCGAAATCTTTGTAAGCAATCTTAATCAGCTCAATAACACGTGCGAATTCTTCCTTGATCTGATCCGGACGGCAGAAAATATGGGAATCGTTCAGCGTCATCGCACGTACGCGATGCAATCCAGTCAGTGCTCCTGACATTTCATAACGATGCATCATACCAAGCTCCGCAATACGTACTGGAAGATCACGATAACTGTGCATTTCATTTTTATATACCATCATATGGTGCGGACAGTTCATTGGACGAAGGACAAGCGATTCGTTATCCAGCTCCATTGTCGGGAACATATCCTCCTGATAGTGCTCCCAGTGACCCGAAGTCTTGTAGAGCTCGACATTGCCCAGTACTGGAGTATATACGTGCTGATAGCCAAGGCTTTCTTCCAAATCTACAATGTAACGCTCCAGTGTACGGCGCAGCTTGGCACCATTCGGCAGCCAGATCGGCAGACCTTGACCTACGAGCTGAGAGAAAGTGAACATGCCCAGCTCTTTACCCAGCTTACGATGGTCACGCTTCTTTGCCTCTTCGAGGTAATGCAAATGCTCATCAAGCTGAGCTTTCTTGGCAAACGCAGTACCGTATACACGCTGCAGCATTTTATTCTTGCTGTCACCGCGCCAGTAAGCTCCGGCCACGTTCATCAGCTTGAACACCTTGATTTTGCCAGTGGAAGGAACGTGTGGTCCGCGGCATAAATCGAAGAATTCACCTTGCTCATAAATGGAAATGATGCTGTCCTCCGGGAGATCACGGATCAGCTCCAGCTTATAAGGATCACCAACCTCATCAAAGATGCGAAGCGCTTCTTCTCTGCTCACTTCTTTGCGAACGATCGGAAGATTCTCATTCACGATTCGTTCCATTTCTTTCTCGATCTTGAGCAAATCTTCTGGGTTAAGCCCATGCTCAAGATCCATATCGTAATAGAATCCATCTTCAATGACGGGACCTACACCGAGGTGAACCTCTTTGTTTCCAAATAAACGTTTAACCGCTTGGGCCAGCAAATGAGCGGAACTGTGACGAAGCACTTCAAGCCCATCTGAAGAATCGCCTGTTACGATCTCCACTACGGCTCCCTCACGAAGCGGAGTGGACAGATCCACCACAATTCCATCCATCTTTCCTGCTAGAGCATTCTTTTTCAGTCCGCTGCTAATGGAAGCTGCAACATCAAGAATGCTGGCACCATTCTCATACTCTCTGACAGATCCGTCTGGCAATTTGATACTAACTGACATGTTTACTTCCTCCTCATCGCTTGTATAAGCCGGTGACGAAAGAGTGTATATTACGCGAACGCAAAAAACACCCGTCCCGGCAAGGGACGAGTGTTTATACTCGTGGTTCCACCCTAATTCAGCTGCTTCAGCCATAAATTGCACTAATCAGCCCTCATTTAAGCATGCATGATAACGGACATGATTCCGGCGGTTCTTACTAGCTTCCTCGTAAGGATAAACGTTCTGAACGGCAGCTACAAAGGGGTAAGTCTGTAGCAGGTAACCGGAGGAAATTGCAGCCTGATGTTCCCTCTCTCTGTACTGTCCTTCTCTAAGACCCTTGTCTTTGTCATCGCTTTTGATAAACAGTATTATAATTCCAAAGTTTCCTCTTCGTCAAGTGACAATGAACCAGAATCCGTTAAGCTCCGGCAATGAACACAGCTTCGGCAGATTTCCACCTTATCTTCAAATATTTGAGTTATGGCATGGATGAGCGGAAATTCCGGAGTTGCTGTATGCAGCTTCATTTTTTTAGGAGAAATTGAGATTAATCTGCTTATAATCATATCCTCAACTTCCATCTCCAGCTCCATACCCGGTATTTCCATAATTACACTATCTTCTTGAGGCATTGGCATCGGCTTATAAGCTTCGTCAAGCAAAATAAAATCATGCTTGCCCTTATGAACCACATGGATTAAAGGGACCTTGGGATCCTGAAAATAAACAAAGTATTTCAATAAGCTCATGAATTCTTCATATTGACGATCCATATAAAACTCGTCTAACGCATACTCCACAATCTCATGCAGTTCATTCTTGTATTCCTGAAGACGAAATTGGATAGCTCCTTCCAAGTGAACAACGGGTACGTCCTGAAGTGTATCCAGAATGCCTCTTGTGAGCTTGCCATGTCTTAGCTCGCGTGTACCCTGCTGTGTCTCCAATCTTGATTTCAACAGAGGTGCACATATAAGCTTCACCCGATCCATCTCATCCGGGTCCATATTGATGCATTCCCTTTCAATCATTCGCTTCAGCTGCTGCTCTTCTTTGCATTCAATGACATAATCAGCTAGACCCGAAGCCATAATTTCATACATACGCGGCAATCCTTCTTCGAATCCCGGGTGGTTCTCATATCCTTTGCAGATCCAGGCTGCCTTGCCCTCATGCTGACGATATGAGAAACGGAACCCTTGTTTACTTATATGTAACCCCTTGGTCTTATCTTTAATGAATCGGTAAAAGTGTTCCGCTGTATCTTGATCCTGGGCCTCCGTCCATACCACGAACAATTCCACAAGGCTCACTCCCTTCTCTTTCTTAGAATTATTATATGGTCAGCAAGAAGGGGATATACGAAGCGGCTTTTTGGAAAGTATGTCATGTTTTCTCAATATAAAAGAAAATAAATACCTATTTGGAGTCGACATAAATTTGTGTTATTATTTTTATAACAGTATCATGCTAGGAGGGATAAGAGATGAAATACAACAGAACAGTATATAAATTCATATTTATTGTATTTATTTGTATTATCCCGATCATCTCATTCCAGTATCCGGTGATTGAAGGAGACGTTGACACTACGCATCTTCTTAAGATGAAAGGCAAAAGCGATCTGATCTATGAAGAACCGATGGATAATACAATGAGCAACCATCCCAAGTCGATGATCAAGTCACCAGGATTCCAGCCTAAAGCGCTGAATGAGGCGAATTACCTGTTCATGATGCTGGCGGTATTCTTGCTGTTCGAATACCTCATTATTAATCCGCCCTTCAAGGCGTATTACGGCCTTATAAAGCGAAAGCTTTACCTAGAGCCTATAAAATTCACTTCTATTTTTGTTGGTGTCTAACTAGGTCGTGTCTTAAGACTTTAAAAGAAAACAGATTTGACTCCATTTTATTCTAAGCAAGGTGCCTTTTCAGCTTTTAGCAGGCTTAGCAGTGGATGAATAGGTATTGAGATCTGCCTATATGTGAGTTTTAAGACACGCCCCAGCCTATACTATTAGAACTAAAACATGATTTATAGGAGGCATTAACAACCATGGAAATTCGTGAAACTGATCTGCCGGGTATCGGCCGAAAATTTCAAGCTACAACCAGCAGTGGAGATAAAATTGTTGTCGTTATTCATGACGACGGTCGTCGTGAAATGTATCACTTTGAATATGAGGATCCAGACCAAAGCATCTCCATGATCTCACTTGAGGATTATGAAGCACGTCAGCTGGCGGCGATTGTTGGTGGAATGACTTACAAGCCTAAGCAGCTTGAGCGTGTAGAGATGACGCTGGACGATTTAATTATTGAATGGTATAAGATTGATGGAAATTACAATTGTGTAGGCAAAACCATTGGTGAGCTGGACATTCGTCAGAATTCCGGCGCGACCATTATTGCTGTTATGGAGAAGAGTAATAAGAAGCATATCAGCCCCGGTCCGGATCTGAAGATAGCGGCCGACTCTACTCTCATCGCAGTAGGTGAAAGACAGCAGCAACAGAAACTAAAACAAATTTTAAAGGATGGAAGATGGTGAGAACGTGGATCATTTGGTACTAGAAGTCGGTCTGGCGATTGCTCTCATCGCAGCTGCCGGACTGATCTCCTCTAAACTACGGTTCTCCGTTATTCCATTCTACATTTTGATTGGTATGGCGGTTGGACCTCATGCAGCTAAAATATGGCATCTCGACTTTCGTTTTATCGAGAGCGCCGGTCTTATTGAATTCCTTGGTCGTATCGGCGTCTTGTTCCTGCTCTTCTATCTGGGACTTGAATTCTCAGTCGGCAGATTGCTGAAGTCAGGCAAGTCCATCGTCGTAGGCGGCAGTATTTATATAGGTATTAACTTTACACTCGGACTCGTTCTCGGCTTTGCCGGTGGCTTCCCCGTCGCCGAAGCACTTATCATTGCAGGTATTACAACCATATCTTCAAGTGCCATCGTTGCCAAAGTGCTTGTCGATCTAAAACGTACAGCCAATCCGGAAACGGAAATGATTCTAGGTATAATCATGTTTGAGGACGTCTTCCTCGCCGTTTATATTTCTATTCTGTCCGGTCTGGTTCTCAGTGACTCGTCATCCATTGGCGGCGTCATTATGTCAGCACTCATTGCTCTCGGCTACATGCTGATTGTTATTATCCTGGGACGCAAGCTGGTACCTCTCTTGAATAAACTGCTTAATATCCGAAACAATGAGCTATTCTCACTCGTAATCTTCGGATCCTTATTCCTGGTAGCCGGCTTCTCAGAAACAATTCATGTCGCTGAAGCCATCGGAGCCCTGCTTGTCGGACTTGTTCTGGCAGAAACTACGCATGCGAAGCGGATCGAGCATCTAATTATGCCATTCAAGGATTTCTTCGGTGCGATCTTCTTCTTTAGCTTTGGTCTCTCTATCGACCCATTGTCTCTTGGAGGAGAAGCTGTATGGCTGGCACTCATCGCAGTAATTATTACCTTGATCGGTAACTTTACAGCGGGAATGCTTGCCGGACGCAGTGCGGGATTGTCTCCCAAGGCATCCTCCAATATTGGTCTGACCATCGTCTCCCGCGGAGAATTCTCCATCTTGCTGGCAAACATGGCCGCAACGGGCGGACTTATGGCAATCATTCAGCCTTTTGCTGCGATCTACGTGCTTATTCTAGCCATACTCGGACCTCTTCTAACCAAAGAGTCCAAGCAAGTTTATCGTTTACTGGATAAAGTCTTCAAGTTTAAGAACACGAAGAAGCAGCAGAAGTCTGAAATGCTTCAAGAAAAAACGATCGAGTAATGTGATAAAGCAAGGATGAATGAATAAAGGAGGAATAGAATGAAACAGCCTCCACATTCTACTCGTCTCATCGATGCAGTATCCAAGGTATCTAAGCCACATCGTGTTTGGTTGAAGAAGCTGTTGCTCGTGACCTTGGGCAGCATTCTGGCATCGATCGGGCTGGAGCTTTTCCTGCATCCGAATCAGCTCATTGTCGGCGGTGTCACCGGCATATCCGCTATGTTTGCATATCAAATGGAAATGCGGCTTGGATTATTTTTATTCTTGTTCAACCTGCCATTCATTCTCTTCTCTTATGGGAGAGTTCATAAACAATTTGCCATCGTCACTGTATTAGGCTTAACGGTGTTCTCACTAAGTGCATTAATGCTCCATTCTTTGCCTGCAGTCCTGACTCATCCGCTGGCAGCTGCAATATTAGGCGGCTTGTTTCTAGGACTTGGCATTGGGCTCGTGCTCAATAATGGCGGTACACTGGATACACTGGCTGTAAGCCATACCAACTCTAATCTGGCTGGGAAGAGATTGAAGATTAAGCTTGAAAGCATCATTATGGTGATGAATCTTCTCATTCTTACCGGAGCAGGCATCAAGTTCGGAGCACAGCAGGCCATGTACTCGATACTTGCTTACTTAGTTGCTGTTGAAGCCGTCCACTTTGCAATGAGAGGCTTCACCTTCAACCGCAAAGTTTGTATTGCCAGTATGCAAACGGATAAGCTGCAGAAGGCAATTAAAGCAAGGATTAACAGAGTACCTGAGCCTTTTGCAACAGCCAATCGAGCGCATGAAACGGATTGGAATCAAATACCGGTTCTCTATTACACCATACATGTGCTTGAAACAAGAGCATTCAAATCCATCGTTCGTTCGGTTGACCCACATGCTAGTGTGATCTTTAATATGGATGAGCCAAAAAATCATAACAAATTATGAAAAAAACGCAGCAGGTCACTGTACCTGCTGCGCTTTTTTTGGGTTGATCTAATTCTGCATCACAAAATCATTCTCAATCTTGCTGCCAGGACTATCGAATACGCGCAAAATGTCGTATTTCGTATTCCGCTGTGCCGGGGTATTGCCTGTCTCCCGAATCAGTTCAAGAATGGAGTTAATATTCACTTTGTGTGTAGCACCTGCTGCAGAAACCACATTCTCCTCAATCATCGTACTTCCGAAGTCATTGCAGCCGTAACGAAGGGAGAGCTTGCCGACTTCCGGTCCCATGGTTACCCAAGAAGATTGAATATTCTTAATATTGTCCAGGAACAAACGGCTGATGGCAACTGTCTTCAGATATGCTTCCGGAGTTTGGCGCTCTTTTTTCAAATTGGTGTTATCCGGCTGGAAGGTCCAAGGAATGAACGCAAGGAACCCTTCCGAATCATACCCATTCTGGATGCATTCATCCTGGGCGTCACGAACACGCTGCAGATGAAGCGCCCGCTCCTCCATCGTCTCGCCAAATCCAATAACCATCGTTGCTGTCGTATTCATGCCGATTCTGTGCGCGGTCTGCATTACATCCATCCAGTCACGCCATGAGCCCTTGAGCCGGCTGATCTTGCGGCGTGTGCGGTCATCAAGAATCTCGGCCCCTCCGCCTGGAAGAGAATCAAGTCCCGCTTCATGAATCTGCCTAACTACTTCTTCAAGGGATAAACCATCGGACACTTCGCGCATTTTCATAATTTCAGCTGGAGAGAAGGAGTGCATCGTAATATCAGGGAACCGTTCTTTAATCCCGCGCAGCAGATCAGTATAATAGCTGAACGGAAGGTTCGGATTGGTTCCTCCCTGCATTAGTATTTCTGTTCCGCCCACGTCCTGGGTTTCCTGAATTTTTTGGAAAATCACTTCATCCGGCAGCACATAGCCTTCATCTGAGCCTGGTCTGCGATAAAAAGCACAAAAACGGCAGTACACATCACATATATTCGTGTAGTTGATGTTCCGGCCGATGACAAACGTCGTGATCGGTTCGGGATGCATCCGCTTCATGATGACATGCGCAGCCTCACCAATTTTTTCGACTTCATCCGATTCAAACAAAAGAGTTGCGTCCTCCACCGTCAGACGCTCACCATTCAAAGCTTTATCTAAGATATGGTTTACTCCGCTCATACGGCAGCCTCCCTTATCGTTAATATGTAACAATAAATAGAAATATTGTCTTGTCTATCGTAACATAGGTTAAATGTGAAAAGAAGCACCTATTACAAGCATGCTTCTTCTACCGTAGTTAGATTTGTTCAGATTATCACAATGTTCACATTGAACTACTGAATTCTCTTTCCACAATAAACTTTAGATTACCGATACGTTTATCCGTTGCCATTATTAATTGGCTCCCAAGGCCTGATCCAGATCCGCAATCAGATCATCGATATCTTCAAGTCCTACAGAGAACCGTAATAGTCCGTCTGTAATCCCTCTGTCAATCCTGAAATCCTGCGGCATTGCTGCATGTGACATCATCGCCGGGTAAGAGAGTATGCTCTCCACCGCACCAAGACTTACGGCAACCAGTGGAAGCTTCACTGCATTCAGCACCTGCTTAGCACGATCCCCCGACCCTACATCAAAGGAGACAACTGCCCCATATCCAGTCGATTGACTCTCATGTATCTCTCTTCCAGGATGATTTATCAGGCCAGGATAGTACACGGCATCAATGTCAGAACGATTCGTCAGCCATGCGGCAAGCTTGGCGGCACTTTGCTCTGAATGTGCCATTCTTGCACCCAGTGTCTTCATCCCGCGCATGAGCAGCCAGGATTCCTGAGCACCAAGAACCGTGCCAAGACCATTCTGCAGCTTCTTCAGCTCGTTGCCAATGGCCTCTGTACGGGCTACAGCAAGACCGGCAAGCACATCACTATGTCCACCGAGGAATTTGGTTGCACTATGCAGAACAATATCTACACCTTGTTCGATCGGCCGCTGATAATAAGGAGTCATGAACGTATTATCAAGGAGTGTAATCAGACCTTTCTCCTGAGCCCAAGCTGTCACTCCTGCTACATCGGTAATACGAAGCGTTGGGTTCGACGGTGTTTCCATAAATACAGCTTTGGTATTCGAACGATATGCAGCTTTGACCTTGTCCAGATCCGTCATATCGACAAATGTGGTTTCAATATTCATCCGGGTCAAAATCGTGCTGAGCAAGCGGTAAGTACCTCCATATACATCCTCAGTAGCGATAATATGATCTCCCGCAGAGAAGATCATTAGTGCACTGGAGATGGCGGCCATTCCAGAGGAGTAAGCAAATCCTCGAACGCCTCCTTCCAGTAAAGCAATATAGTCCTCTAGCGCCTGGCGTGTCGGATTCCCTGAACGGCTGTAATCATGAACCGGTGGAGAGAATATATCATGATGATGAAAAGTGGAAGCCTGGTAGATCGGCACACTGGAAGCGCCTGTGCCTTCATCAATCTCTGCCCCGAAATGCAGGAGCTTCGTATCAAATTTATAGGAGTCGCCGCGGTCTGTCTTACTCATGTGCTGCGCCTCCCTCAATCTCTTGATGAGCCTTATCAAACGCCTGACTTAAATCAGCAACGATATCATCAATATGCTCGATTCCAACCGAGAAACGAAGCAGTCTCGCATCAACACCGATCGCATCGCGAATTTCCACCGGAATATCCGCATGGGTCTGTACAGCCGGATAGGTCATAAGCGACTCTACTCCACCCAAGCTCTCCGCAAAAGCGACCAGCTTGATATGTCTCAGGATCGGCTCCACATATCTTGCATCCTTCACTTTGAAGGAAAGAATACCTGTGTTGCCGCTGGATTGTTTATTTTGAATCTCATGCCCTGCATGATCCGTAAGTGCAGGATAATAGACATCTGTAATTAGTGAATGCTCGAGTAGAAATTCTGCCACTTTGGTCGCGTTGTATTCATGCCGCTCCATACGCAGCGCGAGTGTCTTCATACCGCGCATCAGCTGATAGCTGTCACTTGGAGAGAGTACAGCTCCAATTGAATTATGTAGAAAAGCCATCTCTTCCGACAGTTCTTTACCCTTCGTTACAATGAGGCCACAGAGTACATCGTTATGACCGCCCAGATATTTGGTAGCACTGTGCATAACAATATCTGCGCCAAGCTCAATGGGACGCTGGAAATACGGTGTAAGCAGTGTATTATCCACAATAGACAATAGTCCATGCTTTCTTGCCCAGCCACAGACTTTCTCAATATCTGTAATCATCATGAGGGGATTGGTCGGTGTCTCAATAAAAATGGCTTTGGTATTTTCATTTCTTACACTTTCGAGTGCGTCAATATCATTCGTGTCCACGTAGCTTGCGGTAATGCCGTTCTTGGACAAGATCCTCTCCACCAAACGATACGTACCGCCATAAAGATCAAGCGAAATAATCAGATGGTCTCCTTGCCCGAATTTGGCAAAGATCGTCATAATTGCCGCCATACCCGAGCTGCATGCGAACCCTGCATCACCAGATTCCAGCTCGGCTGCTGCTTCTTCCAGAACCTTTCTGGTTGGATTCGTCGTACGAATATAATCAAATCCAGTACTTTGACCAAGCTTTGGATGTCTGAAGGCAGTAGATTGGTAGATCGGGAAATTAACTGCCCCCGTCACCGGCTCTTTCACTGACCCAATCTGTGCTAATCGGCTTTCAATGTTTAGTTTATTGTCTCCCATTCGTAACATCCTCCTCTAAGTTAGGTAGAATTCAACTTAAATTTGTGGTCCAATATCATACGGCGTCTCTTGGTATACATAATAGTTGAGCCAGTTAGAGAAGAGCAGATTGGCGTGGGCTCTCCAGGTCGATGGCGGGACCTTTGAAGGATCATTATTTGGAAAATAGTTATACGGTAGCTTCACATCAAGCCCTTTGTCCTTATCCCGATCATACTCCCATTTCAAAGATAATGGATCATATTCGGAATGGCCTGTTACAAAAATCTGCTTCCCATCCTCAGTAGCTACGATATAAACCCCGGCTTCCTCTGATTCAGACAGGATCTCAAGACCAGGGACCTGCTCAATATCCTCTCTTGTCACTTCCGTATGCCGTGAATGCGGTGCGAGGAACACTTCATCAAAGCCTCGGAGCAGCTTCACATGAGATTTGTTGATCGTATGATGGAACACGCCAAAGCATTTTTCAGGAAGGCCCACCTTCGGCACATTAAAGTGATGGTATAGACCGGCTTGTGAGGCCCAACATATATGCATTGTAGAGGTTACATTCGTTTTGGTCCATTCAAAAATCTGCTGGATCTCTTCCCAATAGGTGACTTCCTCAAAATCCATTTGCTCAACGGGCGCTCCAGTAATGATCATGCCGTCAAAGCGAAGATGCTTAATCTCGTCAAATGTCTTGTAGAACATATCCAGATACTCTTGAGACGTGTTCTTGGATACATGAGACTTGGGATGAATGAGCACAACATCGACTTGAATTGGTGTATTACCGATCAGGCGGAGCAGCTGTGTTTCGGTCGTTTCCTTCGTAGGCATGAGATTCAGTATCCCAATACGAAGGGGCCGGATATCCTGCCTGTACGCATGGCTTTCGTCCATGACGAAGATGTTTTCTCCTGCAAGCACTTCCTTGGCTGGTAAAGCGTCTGGAATTTTAATTGGCATTAATACTCCTCCTTTAGTGGTGTTTGAAGAGCGAATATCATGAGAGCATGGGGGAGCGAGAATATTTCGTCCTAACACAAAAAGACCTTACTCGGTAATCGAGAAAGGTCATCTGTTCGTATTCGAAAATGCGCCTCTCTCATCTCTCAATTCGTCTGTAGCCTTAATAATAAGATCAGACGACTGCAAGAATTAGCACCGTGCATATTTGCCGGTTGCCGGGTATCATCGGGCTAGTCCCTCCACCTACTCTTGATAAGATTTCGCTATATTTTGTTGTCATATAACCATTACTATAATGATTAGTGCGATATTCGTCAAGAACTGGAATTTCAAAAATAGGATCAGACGACAGCCAGACGACAGCCCAAGAAGATAAAGCACCCGTTTCGCTTAATATACATAGACTGCCTATATAAATAGTGTAATATTTTCATTCTTGATTGCTTAATTCGAGAGCGTTATACTAGTCAAGTGTTAAATATAAAAAATGATGGGGTGACGTAAAATGGAAGGCGACCCGAGGCCTAACTGGCAGCCGAATAAAGATAACCATATAGGATGTACCATCAGCTTGCCGGGTGGACGGGAGTGCATATTTTACGAGCGAATCCTCTTCTCTATACCTGCTTAATTTGTGTGGCCCTTCACCTGTCCAGCACTGATGCGTTCACTTTCCTTCGCTATTCAGCTGTTTACGGGAGATTAATAAGGAGTGGATACACATGAAAATAAGACTGGTGAATGAAGGGGTTTTTACTCCGTTTGACAACATTGAAGATACCATTACTCCTCCCGCTGAAGGATTCTACTGGATTGATGCAGATGTCGATGATCTGGCTGTGCTGCAGCCGCTCTTCTCCATGCATGATCTGGCCGTTGAAGACTGTCTCAGTGAGGAAGAACAGCGTCCAAAGCTTGAAATATATGAAAGCCATTATTTTATCGTCGTTAACAGCATCCGGTTTGATGATGAAGAAATATTTTTGCGTGCCGTAAACCTTTTTCTTGGACGACATTACATCATTACCGTTACGAAGCAGAAGGTCAATGAGCTGCGCACACTCAAGCCTATACTGTGGGAAGAAGAAGTCAGCACACCTGACCGTTTCCTGTATTACCTCGTCGATTCGATCGTCGACAATTATTTTACAGTCGGTGACCGGCTTGAAGCACGGATTGATGAGCTGGAAGAAGACATTCTGATGCATACCAAGAAGTCGCATCTGAACGAAATTATTGGACTTCGAGGCGAAATTCTGTGGTTAAGAAAGGCATTGTCGCCACAAAAAGAAGTCATCAATACGCTCAACAAAAAAGATCTGCGGCTTATTGATGACCAGTTACAGAAATATTTCAGCGACATTTATGAAAATGCGGTGAAAATATCTGAAACGTTCGATACGCTCCGTGATCTGATGGGTAACTTGCGAGAGGCTTATCAATCTAGTATTTCAAACCGTGCCAATGAAATTATGCGTGTGTTCACCGCGATCACTACGGTGTTCATGCCATTAACTTTGATCACAGGAATCTATGGGATGAACTTCAACAACATGCCGGAATTAAATTATAAATATGCTTATTTTATCGTCATTGGAGTGATCGTCGTACTCGGTCTATCCATGTACTGGATCTTCCGCAAGAAAGACTGGATATGAAATCTCCGTCATTATCATATGGATACGTAAGGGTCCGGAGCTGTCCTAGACAGAGTTCGGACCCTTTATTTTGATAATCTATCCGACCTGTCGATCTGCTTCTGTCTGTCTTCTAAACCGAATGCGAACCATACGCAGACGCTCGTACAGCTGATCCAGCGGCCCGACAGAAGTAGGATCTTCGCCATATACACGCTGCAGTACCGGCTTCAAGAAGCCCGTGCCCAGCTCGTCATATGCATTCCATATCAGCTCCTGCTCTTCATCGGTCATCCATACTAGCTCCTTGGCAATCAGCGCTTCTGTATCATATCCGCCCTTCTCCAGCTCCTCAAGAAAATCGACCAATTCTCTTCGTGTCAATCCAGAGCTTGTACTGATCTCATCCAAGGAAAGACTGCTTGCAATACCTGTTAGTACAGTCTTCTTCAGAGTAAAACGTTCCAGCTCTTGCTTATACTTCTGCTCCTTTTGCTTGAATACCCAGGTTTCATACTCCTCTTCATTCAGCACTTCATTTACCCAATCTAGCGGAAATGCATGCTCTCTTGCTTCATTTACAGTAATAGCTAGTATCTCTTCCCCATACTCAGCCGCCTTATTATCACCGACACCAGGCAGCTCGCGCAGCTCCTCCAGCGTATGCGGAACATAGGCACTGATCATCCGAAGCAACCGATTGCTGGCAATAAAATAAGGGGCTTTACGCTCTGTCTGAGCCTTCCTTCTCCGCCATACACACAATTCCTGGTATAACTCTTCACGTCCGTAAAGTTCACTATAGCATTGCAGCTTGGTCGCTCCTTGATTTCTCGTCCTTGTGTCACCTGCTTCATGAAACACACCTTCAATGAGGGGTCTATATCCCTCACTCATTTTGACTGCCAGCTGCAAGCGATAAATATGCATCATCTCATTCCATGAGGTACCTTCATACCAGATGTCTGACACATCTTCATCCAAACTGTTCTTGTTCCAGCCCAGCTTCCACAATCCTTCTTCTTCTCCAATCCACAACTGTGCATAATTCACTTCCACTCCAGGAACCGTATTTGAAAGCTGATTCATAAATACAATCTTCATAGCCTTTTGCCCTCCTCCTTAAGTCAGCCCAGCACGTACGATAAAATAACAAAAAAAGCACCCCTCCCACATATAAATGCGAGAGAGGTGCTTCCTCTTGGATTCCGTACTGTTCTGTTAGTCAACATCATACCATAATTAATAAATATTTCAAGAACATAAATGCTATGCGGTCAAAATTTTAATTGTTCTAGTTCAAGCCCAATTCAATTTTTACGTCTTCTTCTTTGGCCAGCTTGGCCAGCGCTAGCGCTCCGCAGATCCCTGCATTATCACCAAGTTCAGGATAAACGACGTATTCATCGATTCGCTCCATAATGCTTGGATGCTGTACATATCCTCCGAGCAGCTTCTTCAGCTGTGCTCTCACTTGAGGGAAGAGCTGCTCCTGCTTCATGACACCGCCGCCCATAATAATCTTCTGCGGAGAGAGAATCAGAACGTAATTTACCAAAGCTTGAGCCAGATAATAAGCCTCCATCTCCCATGCCGGATGATCTGCAGGAAGCTCTATCCCTTGTTTGCCCCAACGTTTAGAAATAGCAGGACCTGCAGCGATCCCCTCCAGGCAGTCGCCATGATATGGACAAAATCCTTCGTAGGTATCATCGGGATGACGTCTTACACTAATATGCCCCATTTCAGGATGTGACAAGCCGTGGATCAATTGCCCGGACACTACGGCTCCTGCCCCAATGCCGGTACCTACCGTGATGTAAATACAGCTGTCCAGTCCTTTTGCCGCTCCCCAGGTATATTCCCCTAAAGCTGCTCCATTAACGTCTGTATCAAAATTCATCGGAACCTGAAAATGCGCTTTCAATTTCCCGATTATATTATAACCGCCCCAAAAGGGCTTTGGTGTTGTCGTAATGTGACCATATGTAGGACTCGATTTGATGGGATCAATGGGTCCAAAAGAGCCTACACCAAGCGCCTCAATCTCATGCTGTTCAAAAAAAGAAATGACTTGAGCCATCGTCTCTTCCGGCGTAGTTGTCGGAAAACTGACTCTTTCAAATACCTCACCCTGCTCATTGCCTACACCGCATACAAATTTGGTTCCTCCAGCTTCTATTGCACCAAGTACTCCCATGATTACCCCTCCGTTATCGTTCTAGGTTGTCTCCAGCTTTGCCAGCCGTTTGCTGAGTGTTTCTTTCCAGCTTGCTGCAAGAGCGGAGAGCGATAGCAATTTCTTAATAGAGCTAATATCAGACTTCCGGTGATGCATTATAACATTAGCCTCCATTACACTTAAGGAATCCTGTTCTCTTGATCGCAGCGTCAAGGAATCCTCTGAAGACACATTGCCCTCTGTCAATACGCGATAATAGTAGCCTGTCAATCCCGTCGTCTGAAAATGAAGCGGAAGCTCTTTGTGCTGATGTTTCAGTCCAAGCTTAAAGCATGGCACCCGGGGCTGGCTGATCTGTACGACCGCTTCACCCAGCTGAAAAGTATCCCCGATATATACATCGGTCTCACCAAATCCCGATACCGTAACATTCTCGCCGAACGCTCCAGGATCTAGAGCACGTCCCAGCAAATCTTCATACACAGCGTATGCTTGATGGTTAAAGACACATACCGCCTTGTCTGCACCACCATGATTGACTAGATCTGCTTGTTCATCACCATGAAATCCTGTTCTGGATAAGAACAGCTGCTCCGCTGTAGGGGATTTGAATATCGCTGAATATATCTCCTTGCTGCCATTCATCATCTTTACTTTACTTCCTACATTTAACGAAACCACACGGGAAGATGCAACATCGCTCGTCAATTTAAACGCCTCCGTCTATCATTTGCTTTCACTTTTATGTAATCGCTTACCGACATGTTTGGACCTTCAGGATATGTAACTCAAGTACTATCATCTCCCGAAATCGATTTTAGGTCAATCGGTAATATGCTATTTTTTATGTAAAAGAGTGCCGGCCATTAACAGCCAGCACTCCACTTCCATATTGCCTAGTAAATCCTGATCAGCAAGAAAAAGCTCACTCAGCCGATCGCTACTCCCATCAATGAGCAGAGACTCTTCATCTCCAGCTCTTCAAATTTGCTGATGATCTGCGCATGATCCAGAACAAGCAGACTGTTCTCAAGCGAACAAGCAACAGGAACCTCACAATGGATTCTCGCAAGCTTGCGTGATAAATGGAGCATATCCATATCTGCTTCAATTTTGTTGCGAATTGAGGGAGATAGATCATCCATATGCTCAAGAATTCCTTCAATGGAATCGTACTCTTGGACCAGCTTCATCGCAGTCTTCTCTCCGATTCCTCTCACGCCCGGATAGTTATCGCTTGCATCTCCCATCAAGCCCTTCATATCAATGATTTGCCGTGGATGCAGCTGCTTCTCTTCATACAGCGATTCCGGAGTATATACCTTATAATTGCCGTGACCTTTTTTCATAATAATAACCTTGGTTCGTTCGTTTACAAGCTGAAGCAAATCATGATCGCCAGACAGGATCATCACATTCATATCCAGCTCTTCATTGTATGAACGGCTGAGTGTACCTAGACAATCATCCGCCTCATAACCAGCAGCACTAATATTTGGAACACCCAAGCTATCCATTACTTCTTGAATCATAGTAAACTGTGGTACAAGATCTTCCGGAGCTTCTGGTCTGTTTCCTTTGTATTCAGCGTAATGTTCGCCGCGGAACGTTCCGCCGCCAAGATCCCAGCAGCATACCACATGTGTCGGATTAAAGGTCTGTACTGCATCCCAGAAATAACGGATGAATCCATATACCGCATTGGTTGCAATACCGTCCTTGGTCCGTCTAATATAACCGCCTGAAGCTGTAGCATAATACGCCCGAAACAACACTGCCATACCATCGACTAATAATACCGATTGATCTTTTGTTTCTATACTCACGATTGTTAACGCTCCTGTTCTATTCCATCCTAATCTTTACTCCCCGTATTATAGCACAGCTACATCCACTGTTGGGGGTTAATCGCTTAGAAAGAACGCTGCTTCCTTATGCTAAAATTGGCAATCAGCTCCACATATCCTGGTACTGCTCCTCCTTGAAGCCTACAGATACTTTATTGCCGTCAGTAACAATCGGACGCTTGATTAATCTGCCGTTTGCGGCCAGCAGCTCGATTTGCTCCTTGCTGGACATCTCTTTCAGCTTGTCCTTCAGGTTCATTTCTTTATATACTTCGCCGCTGGTGTTAAAGAACTTTTTGAGATCCAGCCCACTGTTATTAACCAGCTCTGTTAATTTATCTGGGGCTGGAGGCTCTTCAAAAATTGGAATCAGCGTAAGCTCATGCCCACGCTCTTCCAGCCATTTAACAGCTTTGCGGCAGGTGCCGCATTTTGCATATTGATATACTGTCAGTTTACTCATGTCGTTAATTTCTCCTCATTAATAACTATCAATTGTTGTCTTTAGCTTCTGATCCAATGCCTGTATATCTTCAGGCAGTGGAGCGATAAACCGTACTCTTTGGCCTGTAATTGGATGAACGATTGTTAGCTCGCTTGCGTGAAGCGCCTGACGATCAATCCAAGTGTGACCCAGTGCAAGCAGCGCCTTGGACGAGTCAGACCAATCCGGTTCAGCTTGTCCATAGAACGAATCACCGATTAACGGGCAGCCCACATGCTTCATGTGGACTCTTATTTGATGCGTGCGTCCACTCTCAAGCTTGATGCGTACTTTACTGGCCCATTTATATACTGTTTCTACTTGATATAAAGTCCTAGCAGGATAACCATCTGCCGTTACGATCCGGCGATGAGGCTCATTCGGATCGCGATCAATAGGTCCATCCACGACTCCCTCAGAAGGCACAGGATTACCAAACACAATGGCCGTATAGTATTTATCAACAGTGCCCGCAATCATTTGTTCTGAAATATGCTGATGAATATAGGGGTTCTTGGCGATACATAGCACGCCTGAAGTTTCTTGGTCCAGCCGGTGCACAGGTCTAAAGCGAACCTGTTCCCCTTTTTGTTCCCAATAGTGGACAACTCCATTCGCAAGCGTTCCCGTATAATGTCCATGCGTCGGATGAACAATAATCCCGGCCTGCTTGTTCACGACGAGCAGATGCTCATCCTCATACAATATGTCGAAGGGAATATTCTCGGGCAATATATCTGTCGATGTTTCCTTCTCCATACGCAGCTCTACAAGATCTCCGTTACGAACTTTGACACTAATATATACCCTTTCACCGTTTAACTGTATCCCCTGTTCTGTCAGCTTAAGCTTCGACATCAGCTTACGTGAAACTCCTAGTCTGCGCTGCAGGATCGTCTTCAGCAGCATCCCTTCATCTTCTGGTTGTACGGTATAGATAATAGGTTCATAATACGTTTTCATTTACTGCGGAACACCTTTTTACTTCGAATATATTCAACGTCAGAAATGCCTGCACGAACGTTAGCTGTACGGGCGATCACAAAGAAATAGTCCGACAAGCGGTTCATATACAGCCTTACAGCTGGATTAATATCCGTATGTGAACCCAGTGTTACCACGCGACGTTCTGCTCTACGGCATACCGTCCTGCACACATGCAAGGCTGAAGAAAATGGGCTCCCACCTGGAATAATAAACCTCTCAATTTGAGGATTCTCTTCCTGATGGAGATCGATCCACTCTTCAAGCTGGCCAGCCAGCTCAGCAGATACTTTGTAATTCCCTTCTTCAATCTTTACAAAAGCAAGGTCTGATCCGCAATCGAACAGCTCCTGCTGGATTTGACTTAACTCTCTACACAGATCATCGTACTTCGAATCGGTTTCGGCAAGGCTGATTGCCTGACCTACAAAGCAGTTGAGCTCATCGATCGTTCCATAAGCCTCAATTCGATCATCATCCTTGGACACTCTTGCTCCGATAACCGATGTTTTGCCCTTATCTCCCGACTTGGTATATATTTTCATTATTTACCTCCAATTAATAGCGTATCTGACCCTTGCTGACTTCCGCCGCAATCCCTGAGTTCAGTACAAATACCTGGTCACTTCTTGAAGCTATCAAATGATTCACGTCAGCCATCCAGCTGACAAAGCATTTCTCTTCCTTGGAAGGGTGGAGGCTTCCATGCATTTCATTTGTCACGATGAGAAGCAATCCCTGATAGGATACAATAACCTCTTTTAACAATTCCACTTTAGCCTTGATTTTTATTCGATCTGCTGTATTCCAGCATGATTTCATTTCACCTGCGAGCCAAGCCGTCAAGCTATCAATAACGACGATTCGTCTCTCCGCTGCAAACAAGTTGGATTCACGATTAATATGATCCAGCACGTCCGGCAGTGAGTGTCCAGCATTTATATGTATTGTACGAAGTCTGGCAGGTGCTCTCAGCTCATCGAGCCTGTCATGATTGTCAGTTGCTGCAACATAGATCCCTTCACGGGCTAGTCTTGAGGCGTAGGAAAGGGCAAATCGGGTTTTACCGCTGCTTAATCCACCTGTTACCATAATCAGCATTTTATAAAACCACCTACCTCAAAAATAAATTACAGCCCTGCTGAGCAGTTCCTTCATCCTATTCTGTAAGCGCCTTTAAAACTTCGATAGACATTTGCTCATCCTGAGTCGAGATTGGAATCGTCGCAAACAGATTCTTCGCTGCATACTGCAAATCTATGAACATCGACATTTCTTCGAGCGGAATTCCGAATAAGTGCTCCCCTACGACAGGGTCACTAGACAGATCGCCGTTCTCATCTCGGGTGTACGTCCCTCCTTCGAAGACGCCGCGGCTATATGTTTCCTGATCGAAATCATTTTCGAGGGGAATATTGGATCCATCTCTGCCATACATCTTCATATCCTCTTCCGGCAAAATAATGAGATCATGTTCCCTTGCTGCATACTCCACCAATATTTTTTCCTTGGAATACATTGGGCTGGCAGAGATTTCTATTACGGGAGTTTCTCCGATCTTCTCCTGCAGTTTTGTCTCAAGTTCTTCGGCAATAACAGACATGTTACCTTGGTTGTCAATCATAAATATGGAGAACTTATCTTCACTGCCGCAGCCAGATAAAAATCCGACACATAATGCCAATATAGCTGCCATACTCCATCTGCCTCGCATGTATATGACTCCTCCTTTTTTCCCTTATTTCACATCATATCACAACTAAGATAGACAAAAAAAGAAGACCCTTGGCTGGGTCTTCTCTATACATCATATAAGCTAAGCTTTTTTAGGATAGGCTTTCATATATTCATTGATTTTCAAATCCAGCAAACTGCTGATTTCGATCACAACGTCCGAAGTAAATGACTTCTCTTCCAGAAAGATTCGTTCCATCTTGCTGCGCAGGATATGAATTTCATCTTCCAAAGAAAGACTACGAGAAGATGCTTTCTCCGAGTTGGTGAGCCAAGTTCCGCTGCTTTCATTATCAACAGCATATTGACCACGATATGTCGGCAAATCATATTCAGCACAAAACAAGGTAACCCCTCCCCAGAATCTATATCCTAATGGATTATAACATACAACTTAACATATAACAGTGATAAAAGTGACATTTTTCGGAAAATATTTGTTATGCTTACATATTTATTAAACCTGATTCTCATGTTTGTAAACAAAATTTCCGATTCTTTCCAAAGCTTCATTAAGCTGAGCTAAAGATGTAGCGTAAGAGCAGCGTATGAAGCCTTCTCCTCCAGCTCCAAAAACACCTCCAGGAACTGCAGCTACTTTTCCTTCCGTAAGCAGTCGCTGAGCAAAATCGTCCGACGATAAACCGGTCTGTTGGATGCTCGGAAACGCATAGAATGCTCCTTGCGGTTCATGGCAATCCAGTCCGATATCTCTAAAACCCTGAACGATCAACCGTCTGCGCTGATTGTAAGATTCAATCATCCGGTCCTTCTCTTCCAAGCCGTTTGTTAATGCTTCAAGCGCTGCAATTTGTCCCATGGATGGCGCGCACATTACCGTATATTGGTGAATCTTGAGCATTGCCGAAATCAGTTCAGCATGTCCGCACATATAACCAATCCGCCATCCGGTCATTGCAAAAGCCTTGGAGAATCCACTCACCAGAATCGTACGATCACGCATTCCTGGAATTGAAGGAAAACTGACATGCTTTTGATTATAAGTAAGCTCCGCATAAATTTCATCGGATATGACGATTAGATCATGCTTTTGCACAACTTCTGCAATGGGCAGCCAGTCCTCATATGTCATCGTTGCCCCTGTCGGGTTACTTGGATAACACAATATAAGAACTTTTGATTTGGGGGTAATCTTGGCTTCGAGTGCCTCCGCCGTCAGCTTAAAATCATTCTCTGCCTTGGTCTCGACGCCTACTGGAACACCCCCGCCAATGGATACGATAGGTGAATAAGCTACATAACATGGTTCAGGTACGAGGATTTCATCTCCCGGAACAATCAATGCTCGCAAAGCAAGGTCAATGGCTTCACTGCCTCCTACGGTAACAACGATCTCATCCTTAGGGTCATAAGGCGTATGGAAGTTCTTATCCAGATATTCGCTGATCGCTTCTCTTAGCTCAGGCATTCCAGCGTTTGAAGTATAGCTTGTAAATCCGCGCTCGAGTGAATATACTGAGGCCTCGCGCATATGCCAAGGGGTAATGAAATCCGGCTCACCCACACCAAGTGATATGATTCCTTTGTTATCACCTACGAGATCAAAAAACTTCCGGATCCCCGAGGGCGGGATTTGCTGAACACGAGGAGCGAGATAAGAACTCATCGACCTAGGTTGTGCATCCTTCTGCTGATCTTGGTTAATTAACATATCTCATACTTCCTTTTATGGCGAAATCAAGAGCCGCTTATCTTCTTGATGCGGTTCAAAAATAATGCCGTCTTGTTTGTACTTCTTCAGAATAAAGTTCGTCTTTGTCGATAGCACCGAATCGATCGGTGATAATTTCTCGGATACAAAGTTAGCCACTTCACGCAGATTGCGTCCTTCAATTTCGACAAGAAGATCATACGCGCCGGACATGAGATACACCGATTTGACTTGTGGATACAAGTAAATACGTTCCGCAATCCCTTCAAATCCTCTGCCGCGCTCCGGTGTAATCTGTACTTCAATTAGGGCGGTTACCTTCTCATCATCCACTTTGTCCCAGTTTACAACCGTTGCGTATTTAACGATAACATTGTCTTCTTCAAGTTCCGCTACCGCACTCTTCACATCTTCCTCCGAGGCTCCAAGGAGCGTCGCGATCAGTGCAGGGCTTCTTCTTGCATCTTCTTTGAGCAAATCAAGTACTTTCAATTTCAAATCATTGAGTTCTGTCATGCATTTCCCTCCAGTGGTTATACGGGTCCGCTCTAACGGGCCATGCAACACTTCTTATCGAAGATTAAGTATAATATTACATGAATTTATTATTACTGCAAATAAAAAAACCGTATCTCCCTTTAATCAACAGAAGATAACGGCTTTCGAGTGAATTGGACAAATTTCGTTGCTGCGTATTTAAAAGAAGTGTCAACTTCAAGCAGCCACCATCGGCCTTACATGTAATTCGGCGTGTGTAAATCGACGTTGGGCTTTTGTACATAGGGAGCATTGCCTGCTGCAACATTTTTAGATTGAATAAACTGCGCAAGTTCCTGCTTCGTCTGCATTTGCGTTTGGATCTCCTTGTTCAGATCCATTTGAAGTGCGTTGCCCGGTGTCTGATACATATTATGCTGCTGCATTGCGTTAAATATTTGACCTTGCAGCTTGAGCGTGTCCATCGTGAGATTGGTGAACATCTGTCTAACTTCAGGGCAAGCGGCTTCTGTAGTAGCTGTCGTATATTCTCTTACCGTTCTCTTGAGGTTATCTAGAATGGATTGCATCAGATCGTTTTCGGGCATAAATTGATTATTTTGCTGATTGTTCATGTGTATTCCTCCTTCGTTAGCTCATAGGTTGCGTCGGTGCCAATGGTTGATGCTGCTCCAGTGACTGAATCAGCGTATCTGCATGCTGTTTGTGCGCCATGATATGCTGCTCGAGGACTTGTATAATCGCATGGTTCTGAATACTTGCTGCTGTGGCAGCACACTGTTTAATCAGCAAATTTTCATTGGACAATGAATCGCTTATATAACTGAGTTCTTTACCGGTAATGGCCTGCATCTGTTGTGATTGCATAATATCCTCCTTAAGAAAGTACAGTTTATTGACCTCCTGAATAGCACTTATCCATTCAAGGGGATCTTTACATAGCGCCTATACGTAGCTTGTCCTGTCGAACAAATGATTATGTGCTATGCACATGAGTTCACTTTGCTGCTGATTTGTTGACCGGCTGAACTTGTAACAGCCTTCGGATTATAAACCAGCTTAGTACAGGAGACAGACCCAGAATAATCATAAGCCAGGTGATTGTCTGAGTTGATTGATTAATCTCAAGAACAACAATAAAGATAACAATGCCGACTACTCTCCCGAGCGTTAGACAAATTTCTCGCAATACGACAAGCTCAACCCTCTTGGACACATTCTCACCGCTCGTTCCCATCAAATCAAACACCGATGAAATCATGGGCAGAATATAAAATGGCATGAAAATAGCTGAGCCTACCCCTTGCAGAAGTAGCGTTCCGTAATTTACAGTCCATAATAGTGGAATTGTGAAGAAGAACAGTAAAGCCGCACCAACCAGAGTCCCGTAATAGCGATAACCCGGCTTGTACCATTTCCCAACCACATGGTAACTAATTAACGCTACGAAGGAGGTGATCAGGTAAAACTGTCCCAGCTTTGCTTCTTGCGTTGTCGCAATGTACACGAGCAGGTTCACCAAGAATGAGAATACCCCCTCTCGAATCCCTTGAGCAGCAAGTGCAGGAGCTGCCCATCTCCAAGGGTTCCCCTTTTCGCTTAATTGCTTGATAGGCTCTTTCCAGCTGTACGTGCCTTCCGTTTTCCTTTTCTTTAAGAAAAAACTGAACAAAACACCTATTCCAAATACGAGCAGAGAAATCATGAAGATATACCGATACCCTTGGTTTGCATAGGACAAGGAGATGATCATCCCTGAAATCCATGGGCCAATAATCCCGACAAATGATCCAATCAAGCCTACCCAGCCGTTGAAGACATCACGATTATCACGATCAGTGACCTCGAAGTAAACGACATTGAAGGCAAGCCAAAACAATCCAAGGGACGCTCCAAGCAGTAAGCCTAGCGGCCAGATATAATCCACTGCATGCTTATCCAAACCAAGGACAAGCAGATAGAACATGCCCGATAACAAAATGCCCAACCGAAGCGCATTCATTTTGTTGTGTTCCTTCACCCATTTCCCAGCAAGCCAAAACGTGAATACCAGCCCAATTTGCTGACTGATGGTGAACCAGCCGATCATGGCAAAATCTTGTTTGCTTTTCCATAGAAAAACATTAAGAAAAGTACCAGACAGAGCACCAGCAAGAACAAACAGCCCATTAATAAATAGGAGAAGCCGCGATTGTTTGTCGAGAGGAGTTTTAATCATATGCTAATCCACCTCCACAAATTATGTTTATTGCTTGGGGGCACAAGCGTGTCTCCCCCAGAAACAATCAACCCTTAATATGTCCCTTCAAGTATAAAAAATTGTTTCGTTCAATTATTTACCGTAAATTGGATTTTGATATGGCGAGCATTAAAAAAGCACATGCTGCTATGAAGCAGACATGTGCTTTTTGTACGTCAAACGAAAAATTAATTTACTTGTTATTTTGAGCTAAGCCGCTTCACCATACGCAGGCGATCTTCGGTGGCCAGACTATGTGTGGTCGTAAAGCAAGCAGGACATACATACATCTGGATGCCAAATGGCGCTTCTAATGGTTGAATCACAGATTGGACAGGAACAAACTGATCTGTCTTCACCGTCATTACTCCGGTATGGAGCATGAACTCACGGCAGTTTGGACATTCAGGGACTTCCTCTTGATGATCCAATAAGGATTGAACACTCTCTCCATACTTCGCCATGTTCAGACCATAATCTTCATAAGCATCCAATGCTCGTACACTTGGAAGAATCGTATCTGTCTCATCCTCCCACAGGTTACTGTAATCTTCGTCCGATTCGTTTGTCTGATCAGATTCCGTGTGAAGCAGTTCCTCTTCATCTTCTGTAATAGTCACATTTAGAGTCCGATATCCTTCGAGTGGCTCGGTTTTGGAGTCGCTCTTATCAGAAGCCTTGGCTTCTTCCTTCAATGTATCCTCTCCCACTTCAACCGTTCCCTCTAATGGGAGGGGATTGTTACAATACGGGCATTCCTCTTCAGGTCCTAATTCCTCATCCCATACAATTTCAGTTTGACACCATGGACATACAGTAGTCTCCACTCTATTTCAATCCTTTCTTCTTATCCCATTTTCATCTTCGCCTATTACCCATTCATCATATACACGATCCCTGCTACGAAAAAAATAACAGCCGCAGCAAACAGGGCCCTGATTAAATTTTTCATGGGTGCCTCCTGTAATAAGATATTTATTTCAGTTCAGCAACGGTAACTCCTGTACCGCCTTCTCCGTAGTTACCTAAACGGTAGCTCTTAACGTTCTTGTGTTTGCGAAGATATTCCTGAATTCCAGAACGGAGAACGCCGGTTCCCTTGCCATGAATTAGGTAAACCTGACCCAAATTAGCCATGAAGGCTTCATCTATAAACCGGTCTGCCTCAACCAAGGCTTCTTCGAGATTGGCACCTCTGAGATCGAGCTCAGATCTGACATGCTCATCACGTGTTCGCTTGACACCTGTTACATGTCTTGTTGCGCCCGCGCCTTGCTTCTGAGCCTGAGGTGTATCGATCAGCTCCAAATCGGTAAGTGCTACTTTCATTTTCATAATGCCAAGCTGAACCAAGGCTTCTTTGCCCGCTAACTCAACGACATGACCTTTCTGATTCAAACTAGCAACCTTAACCTCGTCACCAGGTTCGATTCTCCGAGCTTGAGCCACTTTTTTAATTTTCTTCTTGCGCTCGGCGGGTTCGGCATCACTTAATGCTTTGCGTGCAGCTATGAGCTTATGCTCCTTAACAGAAGCTCCTTCTTGAAGCGCCAGCTTGCGTAGATCACTAATAATTTGCTCTGACTCCTGGCGAGCTTTGGCAATGATCTCCCGGGCCTCCTGCTCCGCCTTCTCGATCCGTCTGTCCCGCTGTTCCTCGAGCTTCATAATCTCTCGTTCATGATGATCCCGAAGCTGCTCCAGATCCTTTCTCAGCTTCTCCGCACGTTCCTTCTCCTGCTCTGCTGTCAGTCGGTTCTGCTCAAGCGAAGCAATCATATTCTCGACCCGTTGATCATCCTCTGTTACTTCTCCGCGGGCATAATCAAGAATATCAGCCGGAAGTCCCAAACGTTCTGCAATGGCAAATGCGTTGCTGCGTCCCGGAACGCCAAGCAATAGTCTGTAGGTCGGACTCAATGTATTCACATCGAATTCCATACTCGCATTAATTACGCCTTTGCGTTCATATGCATAAGCCTTCAATTCGCTATAGTGTGTCGTCGCAATCAGACGGCATCCGGTTGAATGAATATGTTCAAGGATAGCGATAGCGAGCGCCGAGCCTTCTGAAGGATCGGTACCTGCCCCAAGCTCATCAAAAAGCACAAGGCTCTTCGGTGTCATTTCCGACAATATTCGAATGATGTTCGTCATGTGACTTGAAAAAGTACTAAGGCTCTGCTCAATACTCTGCTCGTCGCCAATATCGGCATATATGGCATCAAATACACATAACTGGCTTCCATCCTCTGCAGATACGAACAAGCCGGACATGGCCATCAGACTAAGCAAACCTACCGTCTTGAGCGTGACTGTCTTACCACCCGTATTTGGACCGGTAACAATGATGGATGTATATGAATTGCCTAATTCGACATCCGTTGGAACAACCTTATCAATGGATATAAGCGGATGACGTCCTTTTTTGATCTTCATGAAGCCACGGTCATTCATGATAGGCAGGGTTGCTTTCATTTCCCTGGCAAGACGTGCTTTTGCAAAAATAAAGTCCAATGCTCCCAGCAAATCGACATCCATGACAAGCAAGTCCGCTTGTTCTCCAACAAGAGCCGTCAATTTCTGCAAAATCACTTCAATCTCTCGCTCTTCTCGCATTCTGGTTTCACGAAGCTTGTTATTCATAGCAACAATGGATTCAGGCTCAATAAAGAGCGTTGCACCTGATCCGGATTGATCATGAACAATCCCCCCAAAATGGGCACGATATTCCGCCTTAACCGGAATGACGAATCTATCCCCACGAATGGTGACAAGCTGATCTTGAAGCATCTTGGACACCGAAGATGAGCGGATCATGGAATCGAGCTTCTCTCTAATTCTTGCTTCACCCGTTCGCAGTTCACGACGGATTTGCGACAAATTAGCGCTCGCCGAATCCAATACTTCTGCCGAATCATCAATACATGATTTGATCGCATCCTCGAGTGGTTTTTGTTCTGACAATTGTTCACTCAGAAAGATTAACTTGTCCATCTGAATTTCTTCCTGCATTCCATCAAGCAGGCGTTTAAGTCTTCGTGCGGTGTGAACCGTATTATGGATGGACAGCAGTTCATGAGGACTTAGCGTTCCACCGATTCGAGCTCTCTTCACCGCAGAACCGATGTCCACAATTCCGGTAAAGGAAGGTATCCCTTTTAATCGATCCACATTAACGGCCTGATCAGTTGCAGATAGCAAATTTTTAACTTCATCAAGATCGCTGATCGGAACTAAATTTTCAGCATTGTGTTTACCCATCTCTGTTTGCGTGTATAGAGATAATGTATTTAAAATTTTACGATATTCTAACGTATGCAAAATTTTTGAATCCAATGTGACAACTCCTCTCGGGCTCTATTTGTATTATAGCGAAAGAGCAGGACTTGTGCCATTTGAGAATGATGCCGCACATAAGAAATGCGGTATTGTTACATAATAATATTGCATACGGAGTCTGTTCATTAAAAAAGGAGGACAAAATCATGAACATTTTAGGAGCTATAGTCCGGTTTATTGTAGCCGCAATCGTATTGTTACTTGTTGGCTGGATCGTTCCGGGATTCTCAGTAGGTGGATTTGGCAGTGCACTGATCTTGGCCGTTGTGATCGCTTTGTTAGGCTGGGTCATCGAGAGCATCTTCGGTAAAAGAGTTACGCCGTTTGGCCGCGGGATCGTCGGATTCTTGGTGAGTGCGCTCGTTATATGGCTGTCTCAATATATCGTTAGCGACGTTTCCGCCAGTATCCTTGGAGCCATCCTTGCTGCACTAGTCATCGGGATCATTGACATTTTTGTACCAACCCCGTTTGATGCAGCAAAAGGAAATCGCAAATAATTAAGCAGATGTATCATCATCTGCGCACTCGTTTTAAAGAGTCTCCTTATTAATGTAAGGAGACTCTTTTCATGCTTTACTGCTTCTTCCGTAACATGGATGAACATCACCCTGTTTGCGATTTGTTTGCAAAATTCTCACATAAGAAAATGTACAGCCCCCATCCTTCTGAGGTATCATTGTAATGCATAATTATTTTATCCATTACTTGGGAGGCACTGCGTTATGAAAAAAGCCAGCTTTCTGCTGTTCACCCTGATGTTGCTCTTCGTGCTCGCTGCGTGCGGTCAAAATCCTGCGGAGGATCAAGGCGGCGGTATCACTGAGCCTGAAGTTGCTGCAAGTGACGAAATCGTCATTAAAGCGACGAATTACGAATTTGATCAACCAGAGTATCGCATCAAAAAAGGAGTTCCTGTTCGTGTCGTATATGAGAATGTAGAAGGAAACCACGGAATCATTGTACCCGGTCTAAGCCTTCAGCTTGATCGGAATACAACATCAAAAGTCATCACACCGGAAGAAACGGGTGAATTTGAAATCGCATGTTCCGTATTTTGCGGCACGGGTCATTCCACAATGATATCTAAAATCATAGTAGAAGAATAATGGGTAAAAAGCCTGTCCAGCATCGGATTAGATGTTTAAGACAGGCTTTTTCTATAGAGAATGAATCAGCTCTGATCTTGCTCAATCAGCTCGATCCATTCGTTATACTCTGTCTGAAGCTTCGTGTATTCATCTTGCAGCTGGCGATATTCATGAGCCAGATTCTCCGACTTGTCCTGCTGCATCTCACGCTCCACTTCAAGAAGCCGCAGCTGGTGAGCCGTTACCTCGTAACGTTCAACGACATCCTGCAATTCGGACTCAAGGGCCTTCTTCTCCCCTTGTAAGGAATTCAAGCTAGATAAGGCTGTATCCTTCTGTCGTTCCAGCTCAGCCAGCCGATCATCACCTGCGGCAACTTGCTTCTGCCAGCTGCTGACCTCATCAGCTAACTTGCTGCGGTCTTCTTCCCATTCCTGCTGCTGTGCAGCCAGTTTCTCATATTTGGACTGGAATTCCTGCTTCTGACGCAGCGCTTCTTCCTGAAGAAGCATCCAATGCTGCTCCTTATGAGACCACTCTTCGAGCTCAGACCTTAAGCTCTTCTCATGTTCATTCCATTGGTTCTGCTCCGCACGCAGTGAGGATACGGCTTCCTCAAGCTCCTCGTATTTGAGCTGCCATTCAATCGCCTCTTCCTCAGCTTCATTCAGCAAAGATTGACGTTTCGACAATTGATCCTTGACTTTGACATGCTCGGATTCAATAGCAAGCCATTGTTTGCGAATATTAGCCTGCTCTTGTTCGTATTCTGAAATGAGCTGCTTGTACTTTTGTTCCTGACTAACCGATTGCTCATAATCAGCCTGCAGTGCTTCATATTGCTTCTGCAGATCCGGGAGCTGTTTGGACAGTGCTTCTCGTTCTGATTGTACACGCTCCATCTCTACAGCTGCTTGCTCCAGCTCGCTGCGTACAGTTTGCAGCTCTGCTTGTGTCTGCTCCAAACGTTCGGTCGCTTCAAGAAGCTCTGTCTCCAGCTCACTGATCTCTTGTTTATGCTGCTCGGCTGCCATTCTCCAGCTCTTCTCGCTGCCCGATAGGGAGGCTACCTCGTTCTGCAATTGCCGGGTTGCCGCATGAGCCTGTTCCAGCACTTTCTGTAGTCGCCGCTGTTCCTGCTCAGCCTTCTCACCTGCCTGTTTAAGACTGGAAATCTCGCGCTGACTGACGGTATGCTGTTCCTGGACCTTGCGAAGCTGAGCAGCGCTTGCAGCTTCTTTATCTATTGCATCCTGTATTTTGAGCTTGAGCTGCTCAGCCGTCTCCTGTGCCTTGGCTGCCTCCTGCTCCGCTGTGCGGAGTTTAGCTTGAAGGGAGGAACTGTTATTCTTCACATCGGATATCTGCTGTTCAAGCTCCTGGATACGGCGAGTATGCTTAAGGATCGTATCCTGCCCTTGTGAAGCAATGGATTCAAGCTCGGTAGCACGAGCCTGCTCCTGTTCCAATCTTCCGGTAAGCCCCTTCAGCTTATCTTCTTCCTCAGCAAGCTGGGCAAGAGCTTCCTCAAGCTGATTCTCCGCTTCAGCCCGTTCTTCCTCAAGCTGCTTCTGAAGCAGTTCAATATCTTGCTTAAGCTTATGTTCTCGCTCATTATGCGAACGCATAAGCTCTTCCTTAACGGAGTTCAGCTCTTCTCGATATTGCTCATAAGCTGCTGCTTCCGCTCGCTCCGCTTCTTGAACAGCCAAGCTCTCCGCTTCCTTAAGCCGTTCCTCCATCTCGCTCTTCGATTCGCTCAGTCGCTCCTCATAAGCTTCCTTGACTTCGGCAAGATCGCTGTCTGCTTGCAGAAGCTGACTATTCAATTCTTTAACGGATTTCTCCAGCACCTTGATCTGCTCCTCAGCTTGAGCCTTGATTTTGAGGAGATCGGCACCCTTAGCCTCTTCATCCAGCAGCATCTGTGTTATTTCATCAACCTGCTGCGCTTCGGCCGCTGCCTGAGCCTTGATGGACTCGACTTCTTGAAGCTGTTCTTCCTTGAACGCATTTAACTTCGCTGCAGCATCCTCCTCTGCTTGGAGGATACGCGCATCCGCCGATGTCCGTACTTCTTGAATTTTGATATTTAACTGACCAAGCTTATCTTCGCTCGCCTTCAGTGCATTCTTCCATTCCTGCTCCTTGGAACTGAGCGTCTTCTGCCATTCTTGTTCCTTCAGATTCAGCTGCTGCTCCAGCTTGTCATACTTAGCTGCTGCTTGATCTGTTAGTTCCTTCAGCTTGGCTTCATGCTGTTTCTGAAGTGCTGCCTTCTCCGATTGCAGTCTTGACTCTAACTGATTCCGCTCCTCCAGAACTTTGTCCGCTTGTGCGGTCTTCTGCTCAAGCAGCTTCCGAAGCTCCCGCTCCTTGGCAGCAGCTTCTTCGATAAGCTTGTTATGCCTCGCTTCCTGCTCGGCAATTTCATTCTTGCGCCTTGCTTCAAACTGCTCTGTCAGCTCTTTCTGCTTCTGCTGTGTCTGCTGTTGCCACTTCTTCTCATTCTGCTGCGAACGATTGAGGAGCTCATTATAGCTGTGTTCCGCTTTCTTCAGCTCCTCCTCTCGAAGGAGTGTCTTCGACAGCGCTTCTTCCAATTGAGATTTTAATGCACGCTGCTCTTCATTACGCACCTTCTCCAGCTGGGCGAGTGCCTGCTGGGCATTTTGCTTCTCTTTATCCAGAGCAGCTCTTGCTTGTTCGAGCTGCTTTAATTTCTCCATCTGCTGTTCATAGGTATCCTGAAGCTTAGCCAACTCGCTTCCCAGCTGTGTCTTCTCGCCAGTTACCATCTTCAGCTCATTCTTAACCTGTTGAACCTGCAAAGATTCCTCTGCCATATGTACTGCAGTCAAAACGGCAAGTCTCGGCGTATCCAGTCTGGAATGGGTCTTTGATATGGCGTTCATTCTTTCGTCAACCAGGCTTGCAACCTGTTTCATATATTCGGCACTGCTGCCGACCAATTTATAAGAAGTCCCGTAGATGTCTACGGTGACGCGAGTACGATTAGGTGTAGTCACAGTTGTGCCCTCCTTCATGTCTGTCTTGTTGATTCTAAGTTGAAAAAAAATCACATCGAACCTTGATGTTTAAGGATTCGATGTGACTTAGGGCAATTCCTGCAATTTTTTTCTCAAAAAATAAAGGGTAAATCAGGAAAAAAGCTTATTTGCGAAGTTCCGCTCCTGTTTTATCGGACAGATCTGTCAGCACTTTTGTATGAACCGCTGTAATTTCTTCTTCGGTTAGTGTGTGATCCTTGTGACGGTATGTTAGTGCAAGGGCTATACTCTTCTTGCCTTCTCCCACTTTCTCCCCTGTATAAATATCGAATACTTGAACAGATTGAAGCAATTCACCGGCAGATTCCCGGATCGAAGACATCAAGACGCCAGCTTCTATCGACTGCTCTACAACCACTGCAATATCACGGGAAACTGCAGGGAAGCGTGGCAGTTCACGATAGACAAGTGGAGGAAGAGCTTGATCATACAAGGCTTCAAGTGACAATTCGGCGATATACGTATCTCCCAGATCATAGGCCAGCTGAAGCTCAGGATGGACTTGACCAAGTGTTCCTACGAGGACCTGATCCTCCCCGGAAACATTCAGATAAATGGAAGCCGAGCGTCCAGGGTGATAGTCCTTCGGCTGATTCGCAGCGTAGCTGATCTGTCCTTCGAGTCCGAGGTATGCAAATATGGATTCCACAGCACCCTTAAGATCAAAGAAATCGACCTTCTCAGCTGTAATATTCCACTGCTTCTCAATTCGATTGCCGGACAAGAGCAGTGACAGCACTGGAATTTCCTTAGGCTGCTTCGTCAGCGTCTCTTCTTCTGTATAAAAAACGCTGCCGATCTCATACAGGGCGAGGCTCTCCTGCTTGCGATTGCGATTGTACTGCGCTGCTTCCAGCATTTGAGGAAGTGCGCTTGTTCTGAGCACGCTCTGTTCTTCACTCATCGGCATAGCGAGCTTCACAGAGTAGCTGCCTGCTGTCAATGCTGAAAATTGTGTCGCCCGCTCAGGATTAACGAAGGAGTAACTAATCATCTCCTGATATCCTCCATTAGATAAAAGACCACGCAGTGCTCTGCGAATCACCTGAGGCTTGGTGAGCGATCCTGGTGTAGTAGGTCCTTCGATAACCGTTGTTGGGATATTATCGTAGCCGTATAGACGGGCAACTTCCTCAATAAGATCTACATCCCGAGTAATATCTCCCCGGCGTGTAGGTACAGTGACATGAAGCTCATTCTGAGGAGCAGCTTCATATGTGAAATGCAGACGATCAAAGATGGCTTGAATTGCCTCAGCAGATAGCGATGTACCTAGATAGCTATTCACTTTGGAAACAGACAGGGCAATAACTCGTTCTTCATTTGATCCTGCTGTGGACTCCACGATTCCAGGATGTACGTTTCCTCCAGCATACGCACTGATCAGGGATGCAGCACGGTTCAGTGCAGGAATAACAGAGCCAGGATCTACATTCTTCTCAAAACGAAGACTGGATTCGGAGCGCAGTCCGAGTTCGCGGGATGTCTTACGTACGGTCGTGCCGTCAAACTTAGCCGATTCCAACAAGATATTGGCTGTATCGCCCGTAACTTCAGAATTCTGTCCGCCCATTACACCGGCAATCGCCACCGGTTTAACACCATCCGTAATCAGCAGCATCGAGTCTTTCAGCTTGCGTTCCTGATCGTCGAGCGTTACAAATGTTTCACCATCTGTTGCTTGACGAACGACGATATTGCCCCCCGACAGCTGATCCGCATCAAAGGCATGCAGCGGCTGACCATATTCCAGCATCACGTAGTTGGTAATGTCCACAATGTTATTAATTGGACGAATACCAGCTGCTATCAGGCGGTTTTGCATCCACAGTGGGGATGGTTTAATCGTAACTCCACTAATATATCTAGCCGAGTAATGAGTACACAGCTCAGGCGCATCGACTTGTACCGAGATATGATCCGCTGCCGCTGAGCCAGACTCATTGATATCTGCTTCTGGTACCGGCAAAGTAACATCTCTGCTCAAAATGGCACTAACTTCGTAAGCAGCTCCAATCATGGACAATGCATCCGAACGGTTTGGCGTAAGATCAAGCTCAAGCACATGATCATTTAGACCCAGCACCTGCTCGATCGGTGTTCCTACTTCAAGCTCAGCTGGAAGAACGAGAATCCCTTCCTGCAGCTCTTTAGGCAAGAGCTTGTCATTTAGACCGAGCTCTTTGGCAGAACAAATCATTCCTTGTGACAGGACACCGCGAAGCTTGGCTTTTTTAATTTCAAGACCGCCTGGCAGCTTTGCTCCGACAAGAGCTACAGGAACCTTCTGACCTGCATCTACATTTTTCGCTCCGCATACGATCTGAAGCTCTTCCGCAAGTCCTGCATCGACTTTACAAATGTTCAGCTTATCCGCATCTGGATGCTTCTCCTTGCTGGTTACGTAACCCACGACAACTTTGGTCACACCTTGATTCCGATTTTCTACAATATCAATTTCAATTCCCGCACGTGTGATGCGTTCAGCCAAATCCTGCGGTGCAACACCCTCTAGAGAAATATAATCAGATAACCATTCTGTTGATACTCTCACGTTACGATCACTTCCTTCTATTTATATAGGCTTCTAATCCAGCCTGGTTAAATGTAATTATAGTCTGGCAAATTGCTTCAGGAATGAGAGGTCACTGTTATAGAAATGGCGAATATCGTCAACACCATATTTCAGCATCGCAATCCGTTCTACACCCATACCAAATGCAAAGCCGCTGTATTCCTTAGGATCGTAGCCGCCCATCTCAAGTACGTTAGGATGAACCATACCCGCTCCTAGAATTTCAATCCAGCCGGTTTGTTTACACAAACGGCAGCCAGCTCCGCCACACTTAATGCAGGTAACATCGACTTCAACACTAGGCTCCGTGAATGGGAAGAAGCTGGGACGAAGACGAATTTCGGTATGTGCACCGAACATTTCACGCACGAACTGGAGCAAAGTACCCTTGAGGTCACTCATCCGGATGTTTTTGCCGACGACAATTCCCTCTACCTGATGGAACTGGAAGGAATGCGTAGCATCATCGTCATCTCGCCGGTACACTTTACCTGGAACGATGACCTTTACAGGGGATTCGCCTTGCATCGCTAGCATCGTTCGAACCTGTACAGGAGATGTATGTGTGCGCATCAGAATATCTTCTGTGATGTAGAAGGAATCCTGCATATCACGGGCCGGGTGATTCTTCGGCAGGTTGAGCGCTTCAAAATTGTAATAGTCCATTTCAACTTCTGGACCTTCAGCCACTTGATATCCCATACCTACAAATATATCCTCAAGATCCTGAATAACCTTCGTTAGTGGATGGAGCCCGCCTTCTGGCAGACGGCGTCCCGGCAGCGTAACATCAATGGTTTCCTTCGCTAGACGTTTCTCCGTTTCTGCTCTTTGGAATGCTTCTTGCTTCTCCTCAATCACTGCTTCAATGGCACCACGAACGTCGTTTGCCACCTGTCCAATTACCGGACGTTCTTCTGCACTCAGGGCACCCATACCGCGCAAAATTTCAGTAAGCGCACCTTTTTTTCCTAGATATTTCACTCGGATATCGCCAAGTGCTTGTGCATCATTTACGCCTGCGAGCTCAGCAAGCGCATCGCTCTTTAAAGCTTCTAATCTTTCTTTCATGGCGTTCAAATAGCCTCCTTCATAGCCCTAAGATTTTGATCAACAAAAAAAGGCCTTCTCTCCCGATGAAGGGACGAAAAGACCGTGGTACCACCCTTGTTAGATTCATGTACAGCTGTTCACATGGCCATGTTCAGCCATATCCGCTATACGATTTCAATCTCACTTTAGCACGTTCATAACGGGACGTGAACCGGTATCCTCTACTGACAAACACAGTATACGGCACATACCGTTATACCCTGTTCGATGTTCAAGGAACAGCTCCGGAGCGAACTTCGACAGCCTGATTTCGTAGAAACGCTCTCAATCTCTGGCGCTTCCTCCCTGTACAAAAGCACTGTGTACTCTTCTCCATCTTAGCATTTTGTTCATTTAAGTCTTGCCTAGTTTGCTACATTATTATACGCAAATGTGTCTTCTCTCGCAAGCCCTGCAGGCAAAATAGGCTGTCTCCTCTATTTGAACGAACCCTTATCCTTCTTCTGCAGCGCAGCCAGTTTGGAGCGAAGCTCCCGAAGCTCCTGCAGCGTTGCACTGTCCATATAATAAGATTGTACATCAGCGGGTTGCCCAGGATTTGCTTGATCATAACTAGACCCTGTCAGCAATTCATTCAAACGATGCTGCAGCTGAATGCGCAGGTCTTCCTCCTCACGCTCCTCAGGCGTTTCACTTTTCCTAACCAAATGTTCTTCATATTCCTCTACCGTTCCATCAAATATGCGCAAGGGCTCATGCTTACCCATTTGAAGCAGCTGATTGGCCAGCTTTCGAACAAGCGTTCGATCGTGAGACACAAATACTAAAGAGCCTTCGTAGCTGAGCAGCGCTTCCTCCATCACTTCTCTAGTATCAATGTCTAAATAATTGGTTGGTTCATCGAGGACGAGCAGGTTAGAGCCGCTGAAGTACAGCCTTATAAACGCTGCTCTGCATTTCTCGCCCATGCTCAAATCGCCAATCTTCTTAAACACATCATCCCGTGAAAATAAGAAATTGCCCAGCATGGTCCGTGCTTCCGTTTGTGTCATGAATGGATTAATGAGCAAGCTGTCCAGCAAGGTCATCTCGGGCTGAAGTCCTTCAAGCTCCTGCGAAAAATAACCTATTTTGGTTCTGGCATGAAGGTTTACCTCTCCCTTTTGCGGAGACAGCTCTCCCGTGATAAGCTTTAACAGGGTTGTTTTTCCGGCACCATTCATTCCTTGGAGTGCAATCCTCTTTCCCCGTTCAACGGCCAGGTCGACACCGGAGAATACAGGAGTCTGACTACCAGGATAAGTGTACTCTACGTCTCTTAGCTGTACAAAGTTCCTTGCTCCAAATTCCCCTTCCTTTAATTCCACACTGACTTTAGGTCCCTCTCGCGGCCTTTCAACTCGTTCTCCCTCGAGCCTTTCAAGCTGCTTCTGCTTCGCATGATATCTTGATATATTTTTATTGGCTCTTGCCTTGTAATAGCTCGCTGCTATTCTTGATTCTGTGACATTACCTGCATTTCGGTGTGATATCTTAAACCATTCCTGATATTTCCGAATGGACTCCTCCAGTGCTTTTTTGGCAAGCTCCTGTTGACGATATTTAGCAGCCTGCTCTCTCTTCTCGCGCTCCTTCTGCTCTTTGTATTCCTCATAGCCCCCCGGATATTTACGGGTTCCCTCATAAGTAAGCTCACAAATACTCGTGGCTACCCGATCCAAGAAGGTCCGGTCATGCGATACAAAGACGAGCGTGCCTGAATAGGACAGCATCCACTCTTCCAGCCAGGTCATACTCTCATGATCGAGATGATTGGTCGGTTCATCCAGAATAAGCAGTCTCGGTTTTCTGGTTAACAGCGCGGCCAGGCGCAGCCTGGTCTTCTGACCTCCACTAAGTGAAGAGAAGGGGCGATCCCACAGCACTTCGCCAATACTGAGATGTGTCATCATTCGCTCAAGCTCTGCTTCTCTAGCATAACCACCGAAGGCTTCGTATTGCTCGAGTATCTCTCCGTAGCGCTCAAGCGAAGCCGGGGAAGAATCAGGCTCAGAAGCGAGCCGTTCCTCGGCCTCCTGAAGCTCCATTTTTAATGCTCCCCAAGTTCCACTCTCTACAAAGGCAATCTGTTTAACACTCCAATGCTCCTCGGGTTTAAAGTCCTGACGCATGAATCCGATTTCCTCAGACTCAAGATGGACGGTCAGAGTACCTGCCGTCGGCTGCTCACTACCCGTCAGAATGTTTAGCAGCGTAGTCTTACCACAGCCATTACGCCCAAACAGTGCAATACGCTCAGACTCGTTAACCTCCATATTGACATGCCCGAACAATGTCTTACCGTTCCAATCCTTACTAATCTCACGCATATGAATAAGTGTTGTCATACCGTATCTCCCTCTTTCTGTACAAAGCTAAAACACCGCAGGCAAGGAGCCTGCGGCTTAGACGTTCGTCTATAGAAAAAGCGTACTTTAGAGGATGGGAGTACAGGTAAGTACACCTGTCTTAACGTGAGCACAGTAGAGCTGACCGGTCCAAGTATACAGCCAAGCCATGAACGGACAGCACAAATAACCACACGCATTCCATCAGTAGAATTAAGCACACTTGCCCCTAGATACGTCAGCCGCATACAGCTAACCTGCTTCACCATCGGTTTACAGTTATCTTCAGGATTTCGTGTGTTTTACTCCATGATACGTGTGGTTACCTCTCATTCATCATCATTGTTCTTAGTATAGCATGAACTTTTAGAAAGGCAAATATGCAAATGCCTATTTAAGACTACAACGACTTCTCCTGAAACCATTTCAGGAAAGCGTCAGCTACCTGTTTACCTGCTTCCCCATTCGGGTGTGGATCAAATTCATTACTCATATACTTTTGCTGAATACGGTACTCCTCTGGCGCTGTGCAGGACAATAACTCCGCAATATCAAATACATAATCCACGCCTTCAGGCGGTCTCGTGCGAATCGTCTCATTTACCGTACGCCAGTTTTCTTCCCTGTGCTCTGCAAAATTAAACGGAGGTACGGTGAAAAGAATAATTTGAGGCTCTGCCCCCGGCTTCTGCTTCAGCTTCTGGACAATGGATGTCAGATCTTCTAGCAGCTCCTCGCTGGTGCGTGCGCCAATATCAATATCATTGACACCCAGCACCAATGCTACAATATCTCCTTGCCGTGCTTTCTGAAGCCACGAACCATCTGCAGCCGCATCATAGGCCCTTGCCCAACCTGAACCGATGTTCCAAACACTGTTTTCTGCATTTAATCCAGCTGCTATACGTGCTACCCAGTATTCATAGCCATCTTTTAAAGTTCTTACTCCCTGGGTAATAGAGTCTCCCAAGAAGATCATTCGATGCTTCACATCTCGTTTGTATCCTATGAATGCCGGCAAGACCAGCTGGTTCTCCAGCGGTGTAAAGGATGTGCCCGTGTCCTCGGAAGCATGGATCCCTTCTGCAGCATAGGAAGAGACAAGCAGCCCTTCTGTGTTGTATGGAAAAGACTTCCCTGCCGCCTCCGTCGTAATAGTCCAAGTAAATACCAGATCACGCCCCGGCAGCACATCGATCGTGACAGCATCACTCCAAAACTGTTCTCCCGGCTGTACTTGCTTGGTATATTCCCCTTCAAATGTGATCGGGGTGCCCGAGCCTGGAACAACACTCCCATCTCGATTTTCCTGACTGACAGCCACATAGGCGGACTCGATCTTCCATTCTCCGCCAGCCATGCTCCCTCTTGCTATAGCACCAACATCCCAGGTGGAATCCACCGCATTGCTATGCCAAAATTTCATTTCCAGCGGACCGTTCTCTCTAAGCCTGATGTACGTTCGATATGTACGTGTGAATGCGGTTTCCTGAATCATTATAAAATTCGTTGCCGTTGACACGGCAGTTGCAGATACGTATTCCCCTAGCATTTCGATCCATCCTTTTATTCATGATGATATTGGGTCAAGTTTAACTAATCTTCACCATTATACTCCAGCCTCAAAAAACTTTGCTACTCCACATGGGTAAAAAGCCTCACGACGAACCATATGTAAAATGACCGGATATTAGCTGTATTTACATATATTTTTACTGTATAGGGAACGCTGTTCTAAGTAAAAGGAGGTTTTTGTATGCTTAATGCAAATTACTGGCTTAAACACCCTGCACATAATTATGTTCTCATAGTGATTGCAGCCAGTGAAGAGATCTGATGAATGAAATGAAAGAGGATTTGAGTATATTTACTGATCTGAAACCCAGAATTGCCGCGAGTTTTATTTGGTCATATATGGTATAGCTCAGGGTACATTCATTATTATGCATAAGAAGATGATTCAGTTACCTTTTTAGGCATTAGTGCATATATTGACCATTATAAAACTTGGAGGATATTCATATGTACTTACCATACCCTTATTGCTATAGATCTGCCTTCACACCAATATGGTCAATCTCCACTACTGAAGCCATCGAATTAATCAAAGAGGCTGTACAAGGCGAAAGAAACGATGAATTGTTCTATAACAGTCTAATTAATCTTGCTCCTGATCCATATCAAGCCACAATAATCACTGGAATAAGAAATGATGAACGTGAACACAACAGAATGTTTCGACAAATGTATACAGATTTAACGGGACAAGAAATTACGGGAGTGAGTAATGAGCAGCCCGAACAAGTCGAATCTTATCTTAGTGAATTGCAAAAAGCTTTTCAGGGAGAATTAGAAGCGGTTGAGAAATACAGAAAAATTTGGTTTGGCCTTCCACAAAGTATATACAAAGATACGGTTTGGGGAATCATTCTTGATGAACAAAAACACGCAGATAAATATAATAATCTAATAGCTTACAACCTATCAAAAAAATGAACGTCTGAAATTATAGGCAATCGCTCTATTACTTCGAATAATGCATACTGAAAGAATATATCGAATTATAAGCAAACAAAAAACCCCTGCAGGGCAAGGGTTTAAAGTCTTTATAAATGTGAAGCGGGTGATGGGAATCGAACCCACGCTACCAGCTTGGAAGGCTGGAGTTCTACCATTGAACTACACCCGCATATATACAATCGGGATGACACGATTTGAACATGCGACCCCCTGGTCCCAAACCAGGTGCTCTACCAAGCTGAGCTACATCCCGTCATCGTTATGTACTACATTGATTATTTGGTGACAAATATTAATATATCACTATAAGGTATTCCTTGCAATACTTTTTTGATGAAGAGAAGCATTAGAAGCTTTCTAGATAGAATGAACTCACAGATTAAAAAGATGAAATTTGTACCCTTTCGGTGCTAAATTAAACACAATGCTGCGAATCCATTTCTCAAATCATTAGAGCAATAATGCTGATCCTAACTAATATAATTATGTACGTATCACGTTCATTCTATCTAGTAAATTCTAAATACATACTACCGCCTTTAAGAATCGGGCTTCAAAATCTTCAGACTTTAGAGGTTTGCTGAAAAAGTACCCCTGACCTTCATGACAATGCTGCTCCTGCAGAAACTGCAGCTGTTCTTCATTCTCTACACCTTCAGCCGTCACCTTTAGCTGTAAATGCTTAGCCATAGAAGTAATGGTGGACACGATCGCCTTGTTGCTCCGATCCTCCATGAGCTCACGTACGAAGGACTGATCAATCTTTAAGCGATCGATCGGAAGCTTCTTAAGATAATGCAATGAGCTGTAGCCGGTGCCGAAATCGTCAATGCTGATCTGTACACCTAACTTCTTGATCCGATCGAGAACATCAATTCCTTGATCATAGTCCAGCATCGTGCTTTCTGTAATTTCCAGCTCCAGACATGTCGGATCAAGCCCCGTTTCGAGCAGAACACGCTGAATCCGATCGATCAGATGCACATCCTGAAATTGCCTGATGGACAGATTCACAGAGATAGATAAAGATTTGTATTGCTGCTGCCATTTTCGATTTTGTGCACATGCCGCCTCAAGAACCCATTCCCCCAGCGGAACAATAAGCCCACTCTCTTCAGCAATAGGAATAAAATCTGCCGGCGAAATCGTCCCTTTTACCGGGTGCTGCCAGCGAACCAGCGCCTCAACACCAACGACCTCGTTCGTTCTTAGATCGACTTGCGGCTGATATTCCAAGTAAAACTCTCCTCGCTCCAGGCCCTTTCTGATATCATGCTCCATTTGCAGGCTTTTCTGCGCTTCCCGCTTCATCGAGGCTGCATATCGGTTCAAGTCCATTCCATGATCCTTCGCAAAATGAAGTGCTGTATTCGCATTTCGAAGTAATTCTTCAGGTGAGCTTCCGTCAAATGGAAACAAGCTAATGCCGGCAGAAGGGGTAAGATACAGCTCACGGTCTCTCAATAGTAATGGCTCTTTGAATTGCTGTAGGATTTCACTTACTTGCCTGTTTAATAATTTCGTTTCTACAAATTCGCTTAAGACAACAGCGTATCGATCACTGTCCAGTGAGAACACCTCTATTTTACCGCCTCTGTATTGCTTTAGGCGTTCCCCTGTTTTTTTAAGCAATTGATCGCCGAACTGATAACCTAACGAGTCATTTATGATCTTAAATCGGTTAATGTTGATGACAAGCAGACCCACCGTCCGATTCTCAGAATATGCATAATGCATACAATCACTCAAATGTAAGAGCAAAGACCTCCGATTCGGCAATCCGGTTACTTCATTATAATGAGCCATGTAGTTCAACTGCTCTCGGGTGACGGTTTGCCGCTCAAGCGGGATCGTGACATATACGTTGAAATATACCTCTTGAAAAATAAAATAGGCCAGCAGTTGAAAGATCATGGACAGCGTAAAAGAGAGATCAGTTACCTCTTGAACCTGCAATATAAAGCCTTGACTAACAATGCAAAATATCATACCAAGTCTGAGGTTCTTGTTCACATTCATTACTCGTTTTACTCTTGAAAATAGCAGCCCCAAAAGAGCCAGCATTAGAAAAGATAAAAGAGCAATATGTATTACATAATGAATTGGATTTACAATCTCGTTCAAGGGGTCATAAATGCTAAAGATGTAATCAAGATTGTCGTTGTTTTGTAGAAGGAGAAGCAGGACTGCCATATATAACAGGGCAGCGCATAATCCTATAGATTTATGGATGGGACGCTCCTGGGATTTTGGAGAAGAAAACCCGAGATAAAGCATCCCCATTACACAGAGCAAACGCGTCAAAAATACGATAAGAATGACATCGGATGAATCCACCAGCAAGCCGTTTCTGAAGGTGATTCCGCTGTAATGAATGAATAATAGCAATTCCAAAAAACCTGCAGCAAAAAAAACAGAAGCGATATATTGCCCATTATGTGTCCTCTGCCCCTGTTCAAGCAGCCTTGCCTGGTTAAATGCCGAGAAGCAGATAATCAACGAACATAGAGAGATGCCCATTCCGAATAAATTAATAATTTCCTGACTAAGCTCTGAAGATAAGGAAGGCATTATCCATGGATTCAAGATACATAATATAAGACCAGCACCCGCAGTCCATAGGAACTTGGGATGTCTCAATTTAATGCTCATAGCATTTATTGATGCCTCCTAAATATTGTCCATAAAGTACATTTATATCAATGGTAATTCTATAATTCACCGATTAGATCTGACATAATCCAACATTTTCTTCAATATCCACTGGACTATAATACCATTTTATCAGCAAACTTTGTACTATTTTTTTGTTTTATCTATACGTAAATACGAAAATAATAGGTCTAAGGTCATTAAAAATAAAAAGCACTCTCTACAATTCAGTAGAGAGTGCCTAGTCATGGAATGAGGAAGCAAAATACCCAGTGCTCACTTCAGGATTTAGTCGATTAAATTGTTCCTAATCAGATATATACAATCACTTATCAAAGTTCACTTCGGGTGTTGTTAGCGTGTCAAAGAAATCGACAACCCGATCTTTGTCATCTGAACTGCGAAGCGCCATGGCAGAGCGTGGATGCTCGTCAAGATGACCTGTTATCATATACGGAAGGATATAGCCCCACTCTTCTTTCTCACGCAAAGGTACAAGCAGCTGCTCCAGAGCATCAAGTACAGGACGGAGCTTATATTTAGTTCCTTTCAGATGAGCTATCAATAGTTCAGTCGGACAATTTCCGGCAGCACGGCCCATTCCGTATACGGAAGCATCCAGCAGCTCAACCCCAAGTTCAGAAGCGATCAGCGTATTGGAGAATGCCAGCTGCATGTTGTTATGGGTATGAACCCCAAGCCGTTTATTAGGCAAATGAAGCTTGAACTTCTCAACAAGATATTTAATGTCACTGTGATCCAGGCTTCCATAGGAATCAACGATATATACGACATCAACCACGCTCTCATTGATCATCTCGAAAGCTTCAAGAAGCTCGTTCTCCATTACATTAGATAATGCCATAATGTTTAGTGTCGTTTCGTAGCCGCGTTCATGGAAGATGCGCACTAGCTCTAGACCTTTGTCCACATCCTTGATGTAGCAAGCGACACGGATCAAATCCAGCATACTCTCGCTCCGAGGAAGAATGTCGTTTTCGTCTACTCTTCCGATGTCTACCAGTGCGGACAGCTTCGTGTTGCCTTTTTGCGGGATGACCTTTCTTAAGAAATCGTCATTCAGAAAGCGCCAAGGCCCAGCTTTATCGGCACCCTTCAGCAGCTTAGGGGAGTTTTTATATCCGATTTCCATATATTCAACGCCTGCTTCATTTAAGCTCTCATACAGCTTCTGTACAAAATCCACGCTGAAATCCCAATTGTTCACGAGGCCGCCGTCTCGAATCGTGCAGTCTACAATCTTGCTATGATTAGTCATCGTCTTCATTGCTAAGCTCCTTTGTATGCCTACTTTTATTTCTATCATGATACTTGAACGTGGAATGAAAAGTAAAGTGAAGCTTGGCCTAATCTGACATTAAGCTTACTTATGCGCCTGATCAAGCGGTTGAATCTCCTCGGGAGATACTTGCTGTTCTCCATATCTAACTTTATTATACAAAGCAATCAACTGGTGTATCCGATCTCCTCTGTACGGAAAATGCTTATAATTCGTCTCATGTTCTTTAAGCCATTGGCCAAACTCATTAGGCGTGAGTGATGAAGGCAGTGGTCCCGCTTCCTTACCAGCCTGCTCTACAACAGACTTATAATAATAACGAATTCTTTGTTCTGGTTCCACCGGGACTCGTTGCTTACGGAACATGCGAAATATGTCTTTCTTCGGTCTATTCTGGATGGTCTCGGTTATATCGATATAAGCTATTTTTTCTGGCAGTGCAGCCTCCTGTTTGGTTTGGCTTCTAGATCGCAAATATCGGTTCACCTTCTTGAGCAATCTCCACAGTCCATAACCAATGAATACAAAGAAGGCAAGAACAGCGAGCATAACCAGCGCGTTCAGCAGCCAATCCCATACGGGTGATGATTCACTCGAAGGTTCTGCTTCAGCTGGCGGGAATAGAAGTCCTTCTGAAGGAAGCTGGGGTATAGTCTCGGGTATTTCCTTAGAGGGCTCCCCATCAAACAAAGAACGAAACCAGCTCGTAAATCCGTTCCATAAGTAACTAAACATTTCCGATAGATAATTAAATGTCCCCAGGATGATAACTATAACCAGGAAGAGTACCATCCGTATCCGGTTCAGCTGGGAGAAGCTTTTTATTTGTGGTCTCTTGCCTTCAGCGTCTAACGTTGCCCGCCGCATCTCACGTGAATGCCTTGTCCAAACGTAGACTAAAAATCCGACTATACCAGCTGCATAAATACTCATCGCATAATCGTCTATTCTAGGCACTCTCGTGGCAATCAAGCTCAGCGCTAGCAACGAAATAAGTCCCATATATTGTAGACGATCCGCAAGAGCAAATCTTATTCTTCGATTGACCAGAACGAATACGCGATATGCCGCTCCGCCTCCTGCCGCAGCTGCCAGAAGAACAGAGAGCATCATTATACGTTGGTCTGCTTGGGATAGGAGCGTTCCGCCACCGGAGATTAACATTCCAGCAATCATTGCTACACATCCGGCCATAAACTTGTTATTGATTGGTGAGCTAAGCCATATCGCTGCAAGAAGACCTAGCAGGAGCATGAAGAACGTATAAACAGGGCTCACCTGCAGCGCAAAAACAGAGAGCAGTACAATCAGTGGATAGAGATAGATAAGCTCCATCAAGCCCTGCATATAAACTTGAATACGTACCGCTTGATTACGATTTACGATCATTTCTCATCTCCCCGCCTCCATGTACTCTTGAGCCGAATCAACATATACAATGCTGACTTTGTTTCCACCGATTCTCAGACGGCTTAGCTGTTCCTCCATGCCAGGAGATACGAAAGGAGTGATTAATAAATAATCCTGCTGCTCTCCTGAATGAAGTTGCCTGTCCGCCTCATCCATAAGCACCTGCTCCATCGGCATCAAGCACTTCAATTGTACTTCCGCCATGGCCTGCATTATATATTCTGCGTGAAGAACTCCATAGTCAGCATCAATCCGAACCAATGAATTCGATCCTAATGTGTACGCATTGTGCATGAATCCTGTTTTCAGTCCTCTGCTCACTGCATCATTCACCGCGGTTGCAGCATATGATAAGCCTCTCTCCGCCATACCCGGCTTGGTTACGACACTCCACATGTCACTGGATTCCTGAATATTGAATATAATGAGCGTTTGCGGATCCGAGCTGTAGCCTTGTTTATATACCTGCAGTTGACCCGTTCTCGCGCTTGCTGTCCAGTGAATCCGATTCATAGGATCACTCGCTCCATATTCCCTGACACCCAGAATCAGAAACGGATCCTCCACAATCCAGCGGGATACCTCAAGCTCGCCTTGCCAAACTTCATAGCTCGTCGGCATTTCGTGATCAGCAAGAAGTGCAGGGAATACGGTAATCTGTTCGGATACAGGCTGCTTCCTCGCACTGGAATAGACACCCAGAAGGTCACCACCTGTCATCGTCACCGTTTCCAACGGATACACACCGCGGTGCTGACAAGTAAAGAAATGCTTGCGCGTAATTCGAGTATAGGGTTTAAGCGAGAACAGACTTTGATGATTCTGATAAATATCTCCTCTGCTGATTCCGAGCTCAGCACCGGTATGAAATATAAATGATGCCGGCATCATTGCCTCTAAGCGAAGCCAGGGAACAGGAAGTCTCTTCTCATTCGAAATCTTCTCGACCATCTCGAGCTCATCCCCGGCATAACACTGTTTCTTTGCAAACTCGCGCTGATAAGAAATTCTCTTCAATGCGGGTACGCCAAGAACAATGCCTTGAGCGAGAATAAGCAGGAGTCCTACAACAAGAAACCATAGAAGCTCCATCGTTTATTGCACACTGCTTTCTACACTCATTCTGTCACTCGGCACAGGAATTTGTGAGATTATACCGCTGAGCAGCGCTTCTGACTTACCCTCCTGCTGCTTGGATCGATGCTTGAATACGAGCCGATGCGACAGTACCGGCAGCACCAAAGCCTTTATATCATCGGGCAGCACGTATTCCCTGCCTTGTATTGCAGCCCGGGCCTGTGCGGCCTTAAGCAGCGCTTGTGTCCCTCGCGGGCTTACGCCTAGCGCAATATCTGGATGATGTCTTGTTGCGTCAGCAATAGCTATAATATAGCGCATCAGATCCTCCTGTACGCGAACAGCTGTATACACCGATTGTGCAGCGACGATATCACGCTGGGCTACAACCGCAGATACACCTGTCTTGAAATCCCCGCTTACCGTACGCCGCAAAATTTCCACACTTTCCTCCTGAGTAGGATAACCCATACTCATCTTGAGCATAAAGCGGTCCATTTGTGCCTCAGGCAGCGGAAATGTACCTTGATTATCTACAGGATTTTGCGTGGCAATGACAATAAAAGGCTTTTTGAGTTCATGTGTATGTCCATCGACACTAATTTGCCTCTCCTCCATGCATTCCAGCAAGCTCGACTGTGTTCTCGGTGTGGCCCGGTTAATTTCATCAGCTAAAATCAAGTTAGCAAACAGAGGGCCTTCTCGGAATTCAAACTCTCCTTCTTTTTGATTATAGAAATGAATCCCCGTCAGGTCGGAGGGCAGTAGATCAGGAGTAAACTGAACTCGTCTAAATATACAATCTAACGAAGCTGCCATCGTTTTGGCCAGCAAAGTCTTCCCGGTACCCGGTACATCTTCAAGCAGAATATGCCCGGAGGCAATCAAAGCAATCAGCATCAGATCTACCGTGTCTTCTTTGCCCACAATGACTTTTGCCATATTTGATCTTAGCTTGGCCGCCACCTGTGCGATCTCTTGAATATCCATAACGATGTCATGACCTCCCCTTATTCGTAAGCGTTTCCATATAGATACAGTGATTTTACCATAACCCTATAATCCATGCATGTTTTTCCAAATGAAAAAGACCTTGTGAGTCACAAGGCCAGCATTACTTATTGATTTATTACATAATCTGCAATGGTTCTCACCATCGCTCCTGTAGCTCCTTTGGGATGAATGCCTCTCTCTTTCGATACATAGGCAGTCCCGGCAATATCCAGATGGATCCACGGCATTCCTTCTGCAAAAGTACCTATAAATAGACCTGCAGTAATGGAAGCTCCGTATCTTCCCGTACTGTTCCGCAGATCGGCGACCTCGCTTCGCAGCATCTCCTCGAATTCCGTATAGGCAGGCAGCGGCCATACCTTCTCACCTGTTCGTTTGGAGGCTAATATGAATTCATTCATGAACGGGTCGTCGTTAGATACTGCTCCTGTAGCGACGTCGCCGAGGGCTGATACAACCGCTCCAGTCAGCGTAGCTACATCAATGATCCGTGTGGCTCCCAGCTCCTTCGCATACGTTAATCCATCAGCTAACACGAGCCTTCCTTCTGCATCCGTATTTAGAATCTCAACGGTCCTTCCGCTGAGTGTAGTGATAATATCTCCCGGTTTGAAGGCACTGCCGGACGGCATATTTTCGGCTGAGGGAATGACAACAACCACATTCTGCGCTGGACGTATCAGGCATAGGGTATGAAGCGCACCAAGCACCGCAGCCGCTCCGCCCATATCACTTATCATCTCCTCCATCCCAAGACGGGGCTTTAGAGATATTCCACCTGTGTCAAACGTAATGCCTTTTCCGACTAAACCGATAATCTCTCCTTCCCAGGCGGACTTCCCTTGATACTTCAGGACAATCATTCGAGGAGGGTTCACGCTCCCGGACCCTACCGACAGGAGCCCTCCCATCCCCTTCTTAACCATTTCCTGCTCATCCAGCACTTCATATTCAAGCCCATGCTGCTCAGCGAGCCTTTCGGCCGCACTTGCGAGATCACGGGGAACAAGCATATTACCAGGAAGATTTGTCAAATCTCTAGCTAATATCGTTCCTTCTGCGAAAGCCTTGCCCCTCTCCATACCTATATACCACTGCTGCTCATATTCGTCCTGAAACACTTTATCCTGGTGGAAAATAAGCCGCTCGGGACCTATATAGGCCTGTTGATTACGCTTGTAAGTTTTGCGGCGATAAGTTCCCAATATAAATCCCTCGGTGAGAGCATGAGCCACGGCAGCAATATCTTGGGACAGCGAATAAGTGAGTAAGGAGGAAGGTAATGCAAAAACGACTTGATCTGCATTGATCTTCACTGCCATTTTTGCAGCACGCACTGCAGCAAGGCGAAGACCTTCAGGATTCAAAGGATACTGTCCAGTTCCTACTAATATTAGGGTTATTGGCATATCTGACTGCATGACCGGTATTGTAAATAATTGACTCTCAGAGCCTTTGAACAAGCCTCGTACCTTTACAGAGGCAATCGCTTCCTTCCATGCCTCAGGAAAATGTCCCGTAATCCACTCCGCCTCGCTTACCAAACAGATGACTGCTTGCGCTTCAATCAATTCGATCGGAATGTCCGATCTCCATATTGCTTCAAATTTCGCATTCATCATAATATCCATCCTTCAGCTATCTAATTAAAATATGATCTCATCGTATACCGCTATATTTTCATACTACTCCTTTAATATACCCGCCATGACAAATTAAAAAATAGGTACTAGTGTTATTCATTTATAGGCAAAATTTGCTGCCAGAAAGAAAAAAAAGACCAGAAGCAATTTAAGCTTCTGATCTTCTTGAAGTACCTACACCGATTTAAACTATAGGCAAAGAAATCTTGAATTCCGTTCCTTTCCCAGATTTGCTGTCCACCGATATGGTACCTCCATGGTTTTTGATAATTCGATAGCTGACGGACAGTCCGAGCCCCGTGCCGGCTTCCTTGGTCGTAAAGAAAGGATCAAACAGCCTCACTAGTGTATTGTGATCCATTCCCTGCCCATTGTCTCTAATGGAGACCATAACATATTGGCCTTCCTGCTGAGTCTCAATCTGGATAAGTCCTGAATGGTCTTCACCTACATTCTCAATGGCATCCATTGCATTCTTGACCATATTCAGCATGACCTGCTTAATTTGTTTCACGTCAATAGACACATACAGTGGATGATCAGCATTGTACAGCTCTATTTGACATCCTTTCATCAAGCCTTCGCTTTCTGTAAGCAGCACCACTTCTTTAAGTAAAGATTGAACCGGGATTACGGTTTTTTGCGGGGCCGAAGGCTTAGATGAATTAAGGAATTCATAAATAATATCATTCGCTCGATCAATTTCTGTAAGTATAATTCTCGCATATTCATCCTTGCCTAACTGAATAAGGTGAGGTCTTAACAATTGGATAAATCCTCGAATGGCGGTTAGAGGATTGCGAATTTCATGAGCGATGGAGGCTGAAATTTGCCCCAGCATGGCCAGTTTATCGTTCTGATATGCAGTTTGCTCGATTTGTTTGAAATCAGAGACATCCTTTACACTCAGCAGAAAGTTGCCGTCCATCTGATCTCCGTAAGTCATTGTGATGAGCCAGTGCTTCCCATATTCATCAAGTACCTCATGATAGCGCTTACGGTGAAAAATCGTTTCCCTAAATATCCTCATAATCTTTTTCTTTTTGAATCGGCTAATGTATGGATGACGTACGAGCTGAACTACATCACAGCCGAGCAATTGATGGCGCGGCAGCTCTAGCAATCTGGCCATCTGCAGATTAATGAAAGTAAGAACCCCATCCCTATCAAATAACATGATTCCGCTATCCAAATGTTCTAGAATATTCTCATAATTGCTGTTATCTAGATGCTGGAGTGGAAATACGTCGTTTGCAGAAATCAATGTGTTCTGAAACTCACTGATCATACTCAGGCTCCCCCTTTACATGTAAATGGAACTTGCCGATCGGACTACTAATCGTCACATAGATGATGACGAGGCTTCCCGCTATAGAACTAAACCAGCGTCGACCATACAGACAATAGGGGTCTTTCGTGTCATGCTACTTACGATACGCTTCAGATAAGGCACCATTAACATAAGAACTGGAATAAAGTATGAATCACTGCAGTATGGAGGTCTATGAGGTTCGACTTCGGTGCTGGTCATATGCTTACTCGTTGTTAAGCTATGTTTACCGTGATCTACCGTCATGCAGAGTTTTTTGGGGATGTCTATTTAATCATAGACAAGTTTACCAATTAGAGTCAACCGAAGATACTGTCGAATCATTGGATATTAAGCAGATATAACCTTTTCTGTAGAAATTAAAATGTATTTCATCCTAAATCTAAAGCCCCCGTTATTAACGGAGGCTTCATCTTCATGCATAGGTATTACCAGGTTATCGGCCTGTTTGATTTGGCTTGATCTTGGATCGTCTCTTACTCATGACAGCAAGCCTTCGTTTAAGCTCACTCTCCCATTTATGATCTTCTATGACCTTAGCAATGGATAGCAAATCCAATGAAGTATCGATCTGACGCTGTATAATTTCTAGAGGATCTTCGTTCTCCCGGTTTACGCAGTTTTCGTAAATCGTATCTTCATCTTCCATAACATAATCCTGAAAATCAATCTCCGATGCACCATCACCATGTGCATATTCAGCGAGTATTTCATACTCATTCTCAACCTTATAGTGAACTTCCACCCGATTACATACCGGACAAAAGAGCAGGGGAACATTGTGGACCTGCGTTCGGTAATGTTTTAATGTTCCCTTTGTTCCGATCATACTTGCTCCACAACAAAAACTCATTTTGTTCACCCTCCTTGTAGACACAAAACCGGAAGCATTGTATACATTATGTTCAATAGCGTATTCTTTTACCCTATTCGTTATGACAATCCTAATTCCTCTTTCTTAATCGAATCTCCATAAAAAAAGGCTATACTCGTTATAACACGATAATAACCCACATTAATCCGTATTCTAATAAGAAATCGGGACAATATAGGTTTATACGGTGAAAAAAGCCCTCTCAGCGGAAATAACCGCCTTGAGGGCTCACTTAGCTTAGAAGCGATATAACGATTTACAGGTTGTTGTCGCCTGGCTTCCAGTTCATTGCGCACAATCCGCCGGATTGAAGAGCTTGAAGCACACGAAGTGTTTCTTCTACTGAACGACCCACATCGTTGTGGTTAACAACTTGATATTTCAACTCGCCTTCAGGGTCAATGATAAAGAGACCGCGCAATGCAACGCCTTCTTCTTCGATCAATACGCCGTAGTCACGAGCAACTTGCTTAGTGATGTCGGAAGCGAGCGGGAAGTTGATTTGACCCAGGCCGCCGCTGTCTTTTGGAGTGTTGATCCAAGCTTTGTGGCTATGGATAGAGTCTACACTCACACCAAGAATCTCTGTATCCAAGAATTTAAAATCATTATAAGCATCGCTGAGTGCTGTGATCTCAGTTGGGCATACAAATGTGAAGTCTAGCGGGTAGAAGAAAAATACCAGCCATTTACCGCGATAGTCAGACAATTGAACCTTACCAAAATCTTTACCATCACCAGTTACGGTCTCCATTACGAAATCAGGAGCTGTTTTTCCAACTAAACGTTCTGCCATGATTAAAGTCCTCCTTCTCCTATGTAACCAAAAATCGTTTTCTCTCTAAATTATGAAGAGTCCGTGAAACTCTTAATATAAATGAAGAGTTTATGAAACTCTCAAAAAGAGCACAATTAAAATCCTATCATCGCCGAGTTTCAAAGTCAATATTATAAATCTTATTTGTTGATAATTATTATAATTAAGAAAAAAAGAAGCACAGTAAGGCCTCTATCCTCCCTACTGTACTCCTGAATTATCATATTAATTTTAAAATCTCTTCATTAATAAGGCCTCTATGAAACTCTTATTTTACAATCGCCGCTACAATCAGATCTCCCATTTCAGAGGTACTGATCGCCTTGCTCTTGTCTACTGCAATATCACTTGTCCGATGTCCTGCATCCAGCACCTGCGCTACTGCTCTCTCAATCGCATCTGCTGCATCACTGTATCCAAATGTCAAACGGAACATCAAGGCAACAGACAGAATAGTCGCAATCGGATTCGCTAATCCTTGACCTGCAATATCAGGAGCCGATCCGTGTACCGGTTCATATAGACCAAAGCTTCCCTCACCCATAGACGCGGATGCCAGCATACCGATGGAGCCTGTGAGCATAGCCGCTTCGTCACTTAAAATGTCGCCAAACATATTTTCCGTTACAATGACATCAAAGCTTGATGGGCGGCGTAATAGCTGCATTGCACAGTTATCTACGAGTACATGCTCAACTTCAACGTCTGGATATTCTGGAGCAACTTTGTTTACAACTTCACGCCACAAGCGGGAGGTCTCGAGCACATTTGCTTTATCGACCGATGCCAATTTCTTTCTGCGTTTTTGTGCTATTTCAAAAGCTTGACGAACGATCCGCTCTACTTCAGTTACATTATAAACACAAGTATCTACCGCTTCTTCTCCATGATCTCCCTGTCTGCGGAACTTCTCTCCAAAATAGATTCCGCCTGTCAGCTCTCTAACGACCATCAGATCTGTACCTTCAAGCACTTCCGGCTTTAATGTAGAAGCATCTTTAAGGCAATCAAACACGACAGCAGGTCTTAGGTTAGAAAATAATCCTAGCGCTTTGCGGATACCCAGCAATCCTGTTTCTGGACGAAGCTCTTTGGAATTGTTGTCCCATTTAGGACCACCCACCGCTCCGAGCAGAACCGCATCAGCACTTTGACAAACTTCCAGTGTTTCTTGCGGCAACGGGGTTCCTGTCTCATCAATCGCAATTCCGCCAAATAAAGCGTGATTCGTTTCAAAAGTGTATCCGAACACTTCTTCCGTTCGTTTCAACACTCTCTCTGCTTCTGCAACAACCTCTGGTCCGATACCATCTCCAGCAATGACGGCGATTTTTTTGACTTCTGACATGACTGCACGCTCCATTCTAAATAATATCTGCTATATATCTTTGTAACATAATCAGGGTAGATTTGACCAAGATATAGAAGCTATCGCTTTTATAGGTAAAGGCTATAAGACGCTATTCCATTCTATCAATCGTTAAAAATTCACTGTAACACAGTTGAAAGAGACCAAAGAATCCGATTACAATAGACTTGTTATGATGGTTTAATTTCCCTAAATGAGAGGATGAGGGTGGATGCAGTATACGTATTTGGGAAGATCAGGGCTCAAGGTAAGCCGTCTGTGTCTGGGCACGATGAATTTTGGACCAGCAACGGATGAGAAGGAAGCGTTTCGTATTATGGATGCTGCTGTTGACGCAGGCCTCAATTTTTTTGACACAGCTAACATCTATGGATGGGGTGAAAATGCAGGGCTGACAGAAACGATTATCGGTAAATGGTTTAAGCAAGGCGGCGGACGCAGAGAAAAAGTCGTACTTGCCACCAAAGTATACGGCTCCATGCATGACAGAGCAGATGGACCTAATGATGAAGCAGGCTTGTCAGCATACAAAATCCGTCGACATCTCGAAGGCTCGCTTCAACGTCTTCAAACCGATCATATTGAGCTCTATCAAATGCACCATGTCGATCCTAATGTCTCTTGGGAAGAATTATGGGGAGCATTCGAAGTTGGAATTCATCAGGGGAAAATCGGCTATGTCGGTTCAAGCAATTTTGCAGGTTGGCAGATTGCAGTCGCTCAAATGGAAGCCAAAAATCGAAACTTCTTGGGTCTTGTGTCAGAACAGCATAAATTCAGCCTGAATTGCCGACTCCCTGAGCTCGAAGTACTTCCTGCAGCACAAAAACTTGGACTTGGCATCATTCCTTGGAGTCCGCTTGATGGCGGTTTGCTCGGACGAAATGCACTCAAGAAGATCGAAGGAACCCGCAGTGGAGGTATTGCTGAACGTGTGGAGCAGCATCGTACCCAATTGGAAGAGTTTAGCATACTGTGCCGCGAGCTTGGAGAACCGCAGGATAATGTGGCTTTGGCTTGGCTTCTCGCAAATCCCGCGGTTACCGCGCCAATCATTGGACCTCGCACACTCGAGCAATTCGAAAGCACACTGGATGCACTAGAGGTCAAGCTGGACGAGTCTGTTCTCAAACGACTGGATGAAATATTCCCAGGTCCAGGCGGTCAGGCACCGAACGCTTACGCGTGGTAATGAAATTGCAATTCATTTACAGCATTCAAATACAGCAGCAAAAAAGCGGCCTATGCTATAACAGCACGGCCGCTTTACTTGTTGTTGATACGACGATTCATAGAATAGACAACTATAATCTTATTTATGAGTCCAATGCATCATTTCACGCAATTGTGCGCCGACAACTTCGATTGGATGATTCGCTTCGTTACGACGAGTCGCTGTCAGGAATGCACGTCCGGATTGATTCTCCAGGATAAAGTCGCGAGCGAATTTACCTTGCTGGATATCGCTGAGGACTGCTTTCATTGCTGCTTTGGTGTCCTCAGTTACAACGCGTGGTCCAGTAACATAGTCACCGTATTCCGCTGTATTACTGATGGAATCACGCATGCTGGCAAGACCGCCTTCATACATCAAGTCAACGATCAATTTTAGCTCATGCAAGCATTCGAAGTAAGCCATTTCTGGAGCATAACCAGCTTCAGTCAAAGTTTCAAAACCTGCTTTTACAAGAGCACTTACACCTCCGCACAGCACAGCTTGTTCACCAAACAGATCTGTTTCTGTTTCTTCACGGAAAGAAGTTTCAATAACACCAGCACGTGTACAACCAATCCCTTTTGCATAAGCCAACCCAATTTCTTTTGCTTGACCTGTAGCATCTTGCTCAATAGCAATTAGACCAGGCACACCAAAGCCTTCAACATATGTACGGCGAACCATATGTCCAGGGGATTTAGGAGCAACCAGCATTACATCACTGTCTTTAGGAGCAACAATTTGTCCGAAATGAACATTGAAACCGTGGGAGAACATTAGAGTTGCTCCTTTTTTAAGGTTTGGTTCAATTTCATTTTTGTAAACGGAAGCTTGTGTTTCATCCGGCATCAAGATTTGCACAACATCTGCACGGCGAGTTGCTTCTGCAACCGACAATACTTCGAAGCCGTCATTTTTAGCTGTTTCAAATGATTTACCTTCGCGTAAACCGACAACTACGTTTAGACCACTGTCACGCAAGTTTTGTGCCTGAGCATGTCCTTGACTTCCATAACCGATAACGGCGATCGTTTTACCTTTCAATACGCTAAGATCTGCATCCTGTTCATAATAAGTTGTAACTGCCATTGTTAAAGCCCTCCTTTGTATTGTAAAGAAAACCCTGCATGAATGAGCGGGTGTTTCAAGGGACTATAGAACTGTCCGCAGTCTATGCCTGTGGTCCCCTCAAACCCCCGCCCATTCTTCAGGACTGCAAATTCCTGTCGCGGTAAATGACTAAAATGTGATGTTAAAACAGGCTGGCTAATGAATACGAATAGTATATTTATACGTTTCCTCGGATCATTGCCGTTACACCTGTTCTGGATAATTCCCTGATACCATAAGGTTTGATAAGCTCGATCATCGCGTCAATCTTATCTGTATCTCCTACGACCTGCACCATTAAGCTGGAGTTGCCAATATCTACAACCGAAGCACGGAAGGTTTCGACAAGACCCATAATTTCCGGACGAACCGAAGGCTCGGCTTTTATCTTGATCAGTGCAAGTTCACGCGCAACCATCGGATTGGAGCTCAAATTAACCACCTTGATCACATCAATTAATTTGTATAACTGCTTCTCAATCTGCTCAAGTAAATGTTCATCGCCGAGTGTCACGATAACCATTCGGGATAATCCAGCTTCCTCAGACTGACCGACCGTGATGCTTTCAATATTAAAGCCGCGGCGACCGAACAGACCTGATACCCGTTGAAGTACTCCTGGCTGATCATTTACCAGTACGGCAATCGTATGTCTATTCATGATTTATGCATCCCCCATCAGCATTTGATCAATGGTCGATCCCTGCATTACCATCGGATATACGTTTTCTTCCTTGTTAACTACAAACTCTACAAGAACCGGACCTTCCGTTTCGAGCGCTTCTGACCAAATCTTCTGCGCTTCTTCCTTATTAGTAGCACGAAGACCTTTGACACCGTAAGCCTCTGCCAGTTTGACAAAGTCAGGACTTCCAGCTAGATCAATGTGGCTATATCTGTTGTCATAGATCAGCTCTTGCCATTGTCTTACCATTCCGAGCACCTGATTGTTGATAACCACAATCTTAACCGGAATCTTGTTGATTGCACAGATCGCTAGCTCCTGAGAACACATCTGCATACCACCGTCTCCGTTAATAGAGATAACCAGGCGATCCGGATGTGCCATTTGAGCACCAATTGCCGAAGGGAATCCGAAGCCCATCGTACCAAGTCCCCCGGAAGTAACCCATGAACGCGGTTGATTAAACTTATAATACTGAGCTGCCCACATCTGATGCTGACCTACGTCAGTAGTTACAATTGCACTGCCTTCCGTCGTGTCATTCAACATCTCAATAACCCATTGTGGTTTGAGTACTTCATCTGAATCTTTATAGTTGTACAAACGGTCGCCTTTCCACTCCCGTATCTGGTTCCGCCACTCATCTGCTTGTTCTGCACGAGCTGCTTCATGATTGAGCAGTTCAAGGACCGTCTTAACATCTCCTACAATCGGGATGTCTGTAGGTACATTTTTGCCAATCTCCGCAGGATCAATATCAATATGCACAATCTTTGCTCGAGGGGCAAAACCGTCCAGCTTACCGGTTACCCGGTCATCAAATCTGGCACCAAAGTTAATCAACAAGTCTGCTTGCTGGATGGCTTGATTCGCTGTATACGTGCCGTGCATCCCTGGCATTCCCATCCACAGCTCATGACCGCTTGGGAATCCGCCAAGCCCAAGTAATGTTGTCGTTATTGGAATCTCTGTCTTCTTCACAAATTCGAACAATGCTTCATGTGCTCCAGCGTATACAATGCCGCCGCCGGCCAGAATTACTGGTCGCTCTGCTTGTTTAATCGCTTGATGCAGCTTATCAAGCTGAAGCTTGTTAGGCGTAACTGTTGGATTGTAACCTCGCATATTCACAGGTTCTGTCTGCGGAATAAACAGCGTTTTGTTAGCTGATACATCCTTAGGAATATCGATGAGTACCGGACCTTTGCGTCCTGTGTTCGCAATATGAAATGCCTCATGAATCACTCTCGGCAAATCCTCAACTGAACGAACCAGATAGCTGTGTTTCGTGATTGGCATCGTAATCCCTGTAATATCGGCTTCTTGGAATGCATCCGTACCGATCAAGCTCGAAACGACATTTCCGGTAATGACAACGAGTGGAACCGAGTCCATGTAGGCTGTTGCAATCCCTGTAACCAGGTTAGTTGCTCCCGGACCGGAGGTTGCGATACATACGCCTACTTTGCCGCTTGCCCGAGCATATCCGTCGGCTGCGTGAATTGCGCCTTGTTCATGGCGGGTAAGCAAATGCTTGAAATCTTCAAATCCGTACATTGCATCGTAGATGTATAGGACCGCGCCCCCCGGGTAGCCAAAGACGCATTCAACACCTTCTAATAGCAAGCTTCGAAGCAGAATTTCCGAGCCTGTAATGACTTCCGGTTTCATCCATTTCTCACGTAGTTGATCAGTTGATCGCATTTCAGGATTATGCGCATTCATGAAGATCTCCCCCTTCTTAAGGATTACATTAATCTGACATGTTAGACAACAAAAAAACCTTCCATCCCTGCGGACATAATATATGCCTCGCGAGGGACGAAAGGTTGTTACTTCCGTGGTACCACCCAGGTTTGTCAAATTCCTCACGGAACCTGACCTTAGCAAGTAATAAGAAATGTTGGTCAACAGACCTACCCATTCTTCATACCTGTCGTCTGTAACGTAGACTTACGATTTTCCCTATTAGGCGAGGACTTCGCTTGCTTTTCAGGAAAACAGCTCCGAGGTGAGCTCGTATTTAAGGGATTATGGTGGTACTTTCAGCCAAAACTGTCCACTCTCTGCACATAAGTGCCCTTAAAACTTCGTCCTCATCATTGCCGATAAACTATAGCGGTTAAATGTTAGGAACATTATAAGATTCATTTGTAGAAATAGTCAACACTTTATTTTTCAAAATATAGTCAATCCATGTACAAACCTTACTGTATCAGCTATTTTTGTACGAAAAACCGAACATGACCAAGCTCCTTAGGCATATAATGCCCCATCCATACCGTATGCCCCAACAAAGGAGGGTTATCCATGATTCGTAATCGCAGACCTAAGCAAGATGATGCAGCTATCATGGAATTAATTCATAGCCAGCTTGTGCCCATTTCACATATGAGCAAGCATGAGCTCAACTTGATCATTCAGGATATTCCAAGCCGATTGTCCCGAGGGATTACCTTGGTATCATCTGCTACTTATGAATCCAATATTGTTGGTTTTGTACATTTCATGATGCATGGTTCTTTACTATACATTGACATGATGGCAGTTTATCCCAAAGAGCAGCGCAAGCAGCATGGCAAAGAATTACTGAATAAAGCCGAACAATTTGCGGTTTCCCGTGGCTGCAAGAAGTCAAAAGTTATGGTGGATGAAGGAAACAAGAAGGGAATTAATTTTTATCAGAAGATGGGATATAAGTTGCTTCGATATGTTGATATCGGTCGTTGCTACGAGTTCGAGAAAGTATTAGAAGAATGCTAGAATATCGAAAACAATGAACACAATATATTATCATTACTATAGAAATATTTAATAGAAAAATTTATTTTTAAACCCAAATCCTCCATAGCCTTGCCCTGGTCCGTAACCTGGCCCCGGTCCATATCCTGGTCCAGGTCCATAACCAGGGAAGCCACCATATCCGCCACCTGGACCTTTGCCTCCGTATCCAGATCCGCCATGAAATCCTCCCGGACCATATCCGCCTCCGAAGCCCCCGCCAAATCCACCTGCGAATGGCAAAGTTCCAACTGCCAATAAATCAAATAGGACAAGCGGAAGAATCGCCCGTGTACCTGCATCTTTTTCTTCCGTCGGCTGAAGCATAATTTTATTTCCTGTTACGCTAACGAGCTTGCCCGTCACTTTTGTACCATCTTTGCGAACGGCTACGATATTCTGTCCGATCAGTCGCTTTGCGTCCTTAAGACTAACAGAATTATTCATCTTTTACCCTCCTTCTTCTCGTAGGATTCAGAATCATCATATTCGTAAATCGTCCTGAATGTATGTTTCAATGTCCTGCATGTACAAAAAAAAGGTGATGCTTGCATCTTAGAGCAAGCATCACCTGATATAGATGATTAAATATGAAGTTATCGTTTGCCTGGATCGTATGGCTGTCCCAGTGCAGCAGGTGCCGCTGAACGTCCGACCGCAGCTACGAGTACGATGACTGTAAGCAGATACGGCAGCATAAAAATAATTTCCTGGGGAATAGCCTGAGCCCATTCAAACATTTGAATATAGTTGCGGACTGCTTGGGACAACCCGAAGAAGAGAGCTGCACCGAAGGCCCCAATCGGATTCCATTTACCAAAGATCATGGCAGCAATCGCAATATATCCTTGCCCGGAAATTGTATTGTGTGCAAACACATTTGTTGTCGTGAGTGTAAGAACAGCTCCTCCAATTCCGGCAAGCGCACCACTGGCCATAACAGCAAGGTATCTGTATTTTGTTACGTTAATCCCCATCGTATCGGCAGCACTTGGATGCTCCCCTACGGAACGGAGACGCAGCCCGAATGGCGTCTTGTACAGGAACAAGAATGTGAATATAACAAAAAGTACAGCTAAGAAAGTCGATGGATAATGATGAATAAAAACATTACCGAAGAACGGAATTTCTGCCAGCTTCACATCGAATATTACTGGATTCCATTTTTTGAACCCATCAATAAGCGGAGTTTCCCCTGACCCATCAAACAGCAGCTTAACCATATACAATGTACTTCCTGCTGCCAAGAAGTTAATGACGATACCACTTATAATCTGGTCTGCCTTAAAAGTGATAGAGGCTACAGCATGGATCAGAGATACAACCAATCCCAATACAGCTGCTGTAATCAGACCAACCCAAGCCGCTTGTCCACCTGTCATCCCTGCTTCTTGAGCATAATGGGCGGATACACCCGCAGCAAAAGCACCGAAGATCATAAATCCTTCAATCCCCAGATTCGTTACACCGGAACGCTCCGAGAATATACCACCAAGTGCAGCAAATACAAGAGCTGTTGCAAAGACAAGTGTCGTATTAATCAGCTGTCCGGAGAGCGTTATGAAATCCATAATTACAACACCTTCTCTTTCTTGCGCTTCGCATAGAAGGGCTTAAGCACCCAGCGCACGATACCTTGTGCAGCAATGAAGAATATGATAGAGCCAATCACAATACGAATCAGTTCCGGTGGAACATCTGCTGCGAAGCTCATTCCGGCAGATCCGTATGTCAATCCTCCGAATAGGAAGGCTCCCAAGATTACACCAAATGGATGATTCATACCGATAAGAGCTACCGCAATACCGTCGAATCCCGTACCCGGAGAGCCTTGGAGAATCGTTTGATAGCCGAACACACCAAGAATTTGAAAGGCACCGCCAAGCCCTGCCAAAATACCACTAATAAACATGGCTTTGACTATGTTACGATTCACCTTCATACCCGCATACTCTGCTGCATGGTGGTTATGGCCTACAGCACGAAGCTCGAAGCCCTGCTTTGTTTTCCACATGAATACATAGAATACCACCGCTGCGAGAATCGCAATCAGCGTTCCCCAATGAACACGGGAATTACTCATTAGCTCGGACAACCAACCGATCGCAATGGAGGCAGATGGTTGAATCTCTTCAGAGCGATTCTCACCCGGCATAAGCATAAATTGTCTTACGACGAGATTTCCCAGATAAAGTGCAACCCAGTTCATCATAATGCTGGTAATGACTTCATTGACTCCTCGTGTTGCCTTGAGATAGCCCGCAATAGCTGCCCACAGACCGCCAGCCAAAGCCCCTACAATTAATGCAAGCGGCGCATGGATAATCAGTGGTAACCCTGTAAGCTTAATACCGACAAATGCGGATGCGGTCATACCTACGATAAACTGTCCTTCAGCACCGATATTAAAGAGTCCTGCACGGGAAGCAAAGGCAAACGCCAAGCCCGTCATAATGAGCGGGGTCATCTCACGCAATGTTTCCCCAATGTTATACGTGCTTCCAAATACTTTCTCGACTAATGCTCCGTAAGCCGTTATAGGATTATAACCGCCAATAAGCATAACGACTGCACCCAATAGAAGACCCATAATAATAGCAACGAGTGGATATATAATTGAATCCTTAGTGAACCATTTTAATACGCTACTCACTAGATGCACCTCTCTTCACGGTGCTACCTGCCATCATTAGACCCAGCTCTTGATCATTGGTCTCTTCTGGAAGCACTTCACCTACAATATGTCCCTCGTAAATAACCGCAATCCGATCCGAGACATTCATAATTTCATCGAGTTCAAAAGAAATCAACAGCACTGCCTTACCTTGGTCACGCTGAGCAATCAATTGCTTCTGAACGAACTCAATAGCCCCTACATCAAGACCACGTGTAGGTTGGGCAGCAATAAGCAAATCCGGATTCTTGTTCACTTCTCTGGCGATGATCGCCTTCTGTTGGTTACCTCCGGATAATGCGCGTGATAAGGTATCAATGCTTGGTGTTCTTACATCAAAGGCCTGAACCAGCTTCTTCGTGTGCTCCTGTATCGCTTTGAAATTCAGGAACCCTTTCTTTGAATATGGCTCCTTGTAGTAGGATTCCAGCACCATGTTCTCGCTGACAGAGAAGTCCAGCACAAGACCATGCTTATGACGGTCCTCGGGAATATGTCCGATACCTGCTTCCGATACTTTACGGGGCGGCTCATTCGTAATTTCTTTGTTATTCAGCATAATTTTGCCTGAATTCACTTTACGCAAGCCAGTAATCGCTTCAATCAGCTCACTTTGTCCGTTACCGTCAACTCCGGCTATTCCGACAATCTCTCCTGCTCGAACCTGCAGATTCAGCTTGTCCAGTACGGCCATACCTTCTTTATTTTTTGCGGTTAATTCATGGATATCGAGCACCGTTTCCTTAGGAACAGCGGGCTTTTTATCTACCTTGAAAGTAACGTTACGGCCAACCATCTTCTCTGCCAGCTCGTTAGGAGTCGTCTCTGACGTTTTTACCGTATCAATTACTTTTCCTCGGCGGATGATCGTAACTGTATCTGATACTTCCATGATTTCTTTCAGTTTATGAGTAATAAGAATGATGGATTTTCCTTCTGCGACCAGCTTCTTCATGATCACCATCAATTCCGAAATTTCTTGAGGGGTCAATACCGCTGTCGGTTCATCAAAAATCAAAATTTCCGCGCCTCTGTAAAGGGTTTTCAAAATTTCGACACGCTGCTGCATTCCTACAGAGATCTCTTCAATTTTTGCATTAGGGTCGACCTTAAGTCCATATAGCTCAGACAACCGTTTAACTTCTGCCACTGCCTTTTTATAGTTAATATTGAGGCCCAGCAATTTCTTAGGCTCGGAACCCAATATAATATTCTCTGCTACTGTAAATGGCTGCACCAATTTAAAATGCTGATGCACCATTCCAATACCTAGCTCGATGGCTTTATTAGGACTATCAATAATTACAGGCTGTCCTCCAACTTCAATTCCACCTTCATCAGGCTGATATAGACCAAATACAATATTCATCAGCGTCGATTTTCCGGCGCCGTTCTCGCCTAGCAGTGCATGAATCTCTCCCTTATGCAGCTGCAAGCTTATAGAGTCATTAGCGACAATGCCCGGGAAGCGTTTAGTAATTTGCTTCAACTCAACGACAGGAGTTGCTGCACCCATGAGATCACCCTTATAAATTTGATTTGATGGTATTAACCCTAGACGTAAGAACAAGGCTAGTTATATAAACCAGCCTTGTTTTACATCCGTTACATGTAAAATTCAATATTATTCTCACACGAATCAATCAATCGCCGTAATTACTCTGCAGGAATTGTGATTTCACCGCTAATAATTTTTTCTTTGTATTCCTCGACCAGCTCAAGTACGTCTGCCGGTACGTTTGCTGTAGAAGTCTCAGCTACGCCAACACCGTTAGCAGCCAGATCCAGCACTTCTAATCCTGGTTCAAAAGTTCCGTTGACAACATCAAGGGATACTTTCTTAACTGCTTCGTCTACTTTCTTGATCATAGAAGTCAGGGTAATCTCATCACCAAACTCTAGTGATTGGTCTTTGTCTACACCGATAACCCACACATCTTGTCCAGAATCTTTGCGTGACTTCGCTTCGTTAAATACGCCTGTTCCCGTTGCACCTGATGCATGGAAGATAATATCCACACCTTCATTGTACATTGTAGCAGCAGCTGTTTTACCCAGGTCAGGCTTGTCAAATGCGCCAGTGTAGTTAGGGATAAACTCAGCATCTGGATTTACAGCCTTCACGCCTTCTCTAAATCCAATTTCGAACTTCTTGATCAGCGGGCTATCCATTCCGCCGACAAATCCAACTTTATTTGTTTTTGTCATTTTACCTGCAATGACACCGACAAGGAAGGAGCCTTGATCTTCAGCGAACATTACAGACTTGACGTTTGGAGCATCCACTTCACTGTCGATAATCGCAAGCTTAGCTTCAGGGTTCTGTTCAGCAACTGTCTTGATTGCTTCAGCCAGCTGGAATCCAATTCCCCAAGTCAAAGAGTACTCGTCCTTGACGAATGTATTCAAGTTTGTGTTGTAGTCCGCATCGGATTTACTTTGAAGATATTTAACTTCTGCACCTGTTTCTGCATTAACTGCTTCAAGCGCTTCCCAAGCAGATTGGTTAAAGGATTTATCGTTTACACCACCGACGTCAGTAACCATTCCGATTTTTGCAGAAGATTCAGCTGCGCTGCCTCCTCCTTCACCGCTGCCTTGCGAGCTGCTGTCGTTGTCATTGCCGCAACCAGCGAGTGCAACGGAAGCTGCTAGAATCATGCTTAAAGACAAACTTAGTACTTTCTTCATCTTGGAATTGTTCCCCCTTAATATATTCCCTAATTGATATCATACTTTAATCTTCAGATTTACGGATTATAAGCTGGTCCGGGCAATCATTATTTATAAGTACAATTCAATAGGACTGTCCTACTAGAGGTGATTATACAATCAACCCATGTTAAAATCCAGCAGTTTCATGACTTATTTATGAGTTTTTTTAAGAATGTTCATAATTGTAAGCGCTTTATAAGTTATAATTAACACAATTAGGGTTAGTATGTGTAATATAATCTGCCTTAAACGTGACATTTATAGAGTATTTAAAACTTTTCATTTGTATTATTTGTAATATGTAACTCTAATTCGACTATCCTTAATTAAGCCTAGAGACCCACCAAGACATGCACTTTTACTTAGTCCCCATAAAAAAGCCGCCTATGCGGCGGCTCTTATCACTTGAAGAAATTAAGCATTAATTTTTTCCTTAGCTACAACTGCCAAAGAGTTGAATGCATTAATATCGTTTACTGCAAGATCAGCAAGCATTTTACGGTTCATGTCAACTCCAGCGAGTTTCAATCCGTGCATGAATTTGTTGTAAGACAATCCGTTCATGCGAGCTGCTGCGTTAATACGAACGATCCACAATTTGCGGAAGTTACGTTTTGTCTGACGACGATCACGGTATGCATATACCATGGATTTCATAACTTGTTCGTTAGCTGTTTTAAAAATACGGTGTTTAGAACCGAAATAACCTTTAGCAAGTTTCAATACTTTTTTATGACGACGACGAACAACGAATCCGCCTTTTACTCTTGCCATATCAAAGACCTCCCAGAAAATATATGTTAGTAATCAGTGGACTATTTCAGGTTAGCCAAACCTTGTTTCAGACGCTTAACGTCACCAGGTGCCATAACCGGGCTGCCTGCAAGAACGCGCTTCGCGCGCTTCGATTTGTGGGAAAGCAAGTGGTTTCTGTATGCTTTGTAACGTTTCACTTTACCAGTACCAGTAACTTTGAAACGACCCTTCAGGCTGCTGTGAGTTTTCATTTTAGGCATTGTGTATTTCCTCCTCCAAGTTTATCTGGCTCAGGCTTTAGGAGCCAAAATCATAATCATGCTCCGGCCCTCAAGTTTAGGTTGACGTTCGATAGTGCTGAGTTCAGCAACTTCCACTTTCACGCGTTCCAAAATCTTTTGACCGATATCCGCATGGGCGATCTCGCGTCCGCGGAAGCGGACGGAACACTTCACTTTGTCGCCTTCCTTCAGGAACTTGACGACATTGCGAAGTTTTGTTTGGTAATCATGTTCCTCGATGTTGGAACGGAACCAAACTTCCTTGATGTCCACAATCTTTTGATTCTTACGTGCTTCTTTTTCTTTCTTCTGCTGTTCGTAACGGAACTTACCGTAATCCATGATACGGCACACTGGCGGTTTAGCCTGCGGCGCCACATTAACCAGGTCCAGATTAAGATCTGCAGCCATCTGCAATGCTTCGCGAATAGGCTTAATGCCGATCTGCTCTCCTTCAGCTCCGACCAAACGAACTTCCTTCACCCGAATTTCATCATTAATCATGTGTTCTTTACTAATAACTGTCCACCTCCAGATCGTTATCGATAATCCCTATACAGATAAAAAATAAAGGGATGCCGGCAATCTACCGACATCCCTGAACAATCAACAATTCTTCATGAAATTCATTCATAAATCATTGGATCGTTACCAGTCAGCTTAATGCCGATCAGGTGAGAAGTCGGACCTTCTACTTTTGAATCCATATTCCAAAACAATCACCTAAATAATAATACATGTTCACAATAGCTTTGTCAACACTTAATTAAATATTTATCCTTGCTTGCTTTGAACCTCTTCCAATCGAACGACACGGGTATGCTTCGTGTGGCTCCATTGCTTGTTGTTTTGCGTGAAGAAGGCATACAGCGTAATCGGATACCACGATAACAAATAGATCGGGAACAAGATAAGTGAAATGTACACTTTCTTGAAGCGCACCTTCTCCAGAGCCAGAGACAACAGAAACGTAACTACGTTCGCCGCAATAGCAAGGAATCCAACCCATATCGGCAGATAACCATAAATATTAGTAATGTTCGGTCCATTGAACAAGATAATATCCACGAAGCTGATTGCTGTCATGATAAAGGTCAGCAGAACTACATACACGTTAGCACTGTATACCGCGAGGTCAAATTTGACCAAGCTGCCTTGCTTGATACTTTTCCAGATCAATGGGAAGAAGTATCTTCTGGCTACCGTAAAGTGCCCCTGCATCCAGCGAAGACGTTGTCTTGCCGAAGCTTTAAATGATAAAGGCTTCTCATCGAATACCTTAGCATCATAGTTGAATACAGGATATACATCACGATCTACAGCACGCATTGTAAACTCCAGATCCTCAACTAGAGACGTGGCTCCCCAGCCCATATCTCTAAGCAGCTTGCTCTCAAAACACATCCCTGTACCGCCAAGGAAATTCGCCATATTGAGATTATGACGGGACAGCTGCCACAAACGGTTAATATACCAATAGGAAATTCCGTAAGCTGCTGTGATCCAGGAATCTTCAGGATTCTTAGTATCGATATAGCCTTGAATAACCCTAGCTCCTCTGTTCAGGTCATTGTTCATTTCCTGAAGGAAGTTCTTCGCAGCCAAATTGTCGGCATCAAACATGACCACCGCATCATACTGCTTAGGCATGCTCCAGAGCTCTTTAAGCATCCATTCAATAGCATAACCTTTACCGCGCTGATCGGCATTCGTTCTGATACATGCATTCATACCGTGTGCCCGAACGATCTCGGCCGTATTATCTGTACAATTATCACAAATAACGAACACGTCGTACAGTTCTTTGGGATAATCCAGTTTCTTCAAATTTTCCAGCAATGCTCCAATGACTTCTGCCTCATTGTGAGCAGCAACCAATACAGCAAAAGACTTGTTCGGCGGAAACTGTTGTTTCTTTTTCTTTTTAATCAAGCCGAACAGAGAAAAACCAAACTGATACACAGCTAGGAACGCCAAGATCACTTGAAACGTTACAAATATCGCATTAAACATTTGTTCTCTGCTACCCCCTCTTTAAATGTGAGCATCTCTTTTTTTAACACACATCTTTTTTTAATTTCATGACCCTTTTTTGTTTCGTTTTTTATCTTTGCCACTTATTCTTTACTGCCTACTCGATTTTGTATGCTTTCTTTGATTTTGTCAAAATCGCCATAAGTCATCTTCGAGCGAAGAAAACGTTCTTTTGGACTGAAACCTGACAGAAACTACGGTAGGTCTTTCTTTCACAGCGGTTTGTTCTTATTTTCATCCATTTTCACGTTTTTTATTTGGATGCTCTCTTTATTTCTTCTGTTTTTATGAAGCACACATTGAAATTCCATAAAGAGGACAATCTTCTAAATCTTAAACGGATCAAAGAACAAAAAAGTTTGAGTTTTTATAACTCAATTTTTTTTAAACCATCTCAAGCAGCTTGAATCATTTTATATTTTTTTGAACCTCAAAGTCAAAACTCCCGTTTTTTTGTATAATACACATGGGTTATTCTTGATAAGGACATGATTAAAAAATATGATAAACTTAGGTTTACACGGGGCATGTCGGTAAATCACCAACAACCTGCTGACTCCTATGTGGACAGTACATCAAGCAGGGGGACTTATAATGGACCGTCTTTTCGTACGACTTCAGGCGATGGAGCAAAAAATTTTCATATGGATTAACGGACGCCTTCATAATCGATTTCTCAATTTCTGGCTTTATTATCTAACTCATCTCGGTGGAGCCACCTTTACGATCACTGCTTCTCTATTGGTTGGCTTTATCGCACCGGAACCCTTGGGACAAGCCGGTTACATGGCCTTCACCGCACTGGCTATAAGTCATATTCCAGTTGCAGCAGCGAAGAAGCTGTATCCGAGAATCAGACCCTATTTAGCCATACCAGAAACCAATACGTTCCGCAATCCGTTATCCGATCATTCATTTCCATCAGGTCATACTACCGCAATTTTTTCAGTAACGATGCCTTTTATGTTTACGTTTCCTGAAGTGACCATATTGTTGCTTCCTGTCGCTTGCATCGTCGGTTTTTCCCGAATTTACTTGGGGCTCCATTATCCTTCTGATGTCCTAGCCGGGGCACTTATTGGTACTTCAGTCGCATTCGGCACGGTTGCATTGTGGCCCTAACCTAGAGTATCTTTGAATGACAGAAATCAGAGCAAGGAACAGGTGAACAGAGAGTGAGCAAAAAAAGAGTGTTGTTATTATCTGAAGGATTCGGAGCTGGACATACTCAAGCCGCATACGCACTCTCGAGCAGTTTAAGGAAACTCTCATCTGATGTGCAGACGAAAGTGCTTGAACTTGGGAGTTTTCTTAATCCCCATGTTGCTCCACTGATCATAAATGCATACAAAAAAACCGTAACCAATCAACCCAGACTAGTAGCACTAATGTATAAGAGTCAGTACAAGAAACCGATCAACCGCTTCACGACTCTTGCTCTGCACAGGCTGTTCTATACACATACTCGAAGCATCATAAGACAGTTAAAACCGGATATCATCGTTTGTACTCATCCCATTCCGAGTGCGGTCATTGCCAGATTGAAGAGACTGGGATTACAGGTTCCATTATGTACGGTCATTACAGATTATGATGTTCACGGAACCTGGATCAGTCCCGAGGTGAATCGTTATTTGGTCTCAACTTCTGATGTGTTGGATAAGCTAACCCAGCGGGGTGTTGCCATCGAGAAGATTCAAGTAACTGGGATTCCGGTTCACCCTAATTTCTGGGAACATCCTAGCCATGATGAGATTAGAATGAAGTTCAATCTGAAACCCATGCCAACCGTCCTCGTTATGGGCGGGGGCTGGGGGCTGATGACGGATGAAATTGTCAACGAATACTTAGCCAAGTGGCATAAAGATATTCAATTTATTTATGTTCTGGGAAACAATGAAAAATCCCGAATTGCCATGGAACGCAACCCCATTTATCAGCAGCCAAATATTCACGTGATGGGCTTCACACGAGAGGTTGACAAACTAATGGAAGTATCGGACCTTCTTGTGACCAAACCGGGAGGTATGACCTGCTCAGAGGGTCTGGCCAAAGGTATCCCGATGCTGTTTCATAATCCCCTTCCAGGCCAAGAACAAGAAAATTGTCAATATTTCACGGGTCTAGGACTTGGAGAACCCATAAGTTCGCTTAACGTGGTTGAAAAATGGATGAACAAGCTTCTGAATAATTATGCTGATATCGTTCAAAAGCGAAGAAAACATATCCGAGAGATCGAAAAGTTCCATCCCATGCAGAGTGCTAGAAGCATTATTGAACTGGTTGAATCAGAAAGGGTGCCTACATGAGGCACCCTTTTTTATATTTATGAGGACAAGCCGGAAATCATACCGTCAGGCTTTCATTTTCCAGTCCGTATACCTCAGCTGATACAAAAAACACCTTCTCTTAATTGAAGAAAAGGTGTTAAGGAGTGGTTCAACTTCATAATTTATGAAGTGGATTCCTGATAACGATATTTTTTAAGACGAATCTCATTATATTTCTTAAGAGCATCCTCACCAATCAAGACCTCGACACGGTGAATATTCATGCCTTTACCCATGAACTTCTGCTCATACTCCGTCATTACATGCTCCTCATTTAGACCATCCCGATGCAAGTTCAAAGAGATGTTCGTCATTTGCAGACCATAATCCGCAAACGAATTGATCGAGAACTCGAACAAGGTCTCTGAGTCTGTTTTGAAATGGATTTGACCCCGGCTGTTCAGTACTTCCTTATACTTGTCCAAGAAGCGAGGATGCGTCAGACGTCTCCGAGCATGCTTGGATTTTGGCCATGGGTCGCTGAAGTTAAGATAGATTCTCTCCACTTCCCCCTGCTCAAACACATCCAGGATGTTCTCAATGTTGGCAAGAGCCAGCTTCAAATTAGGCGGCGTCTCAAGCTCTTCCTCTGCCCAAGCTATTCTTGCCTTATCGCTGGCACGACGAACGAGCTCATCATACATATCAATACCGATATAATTTACATCTTGATTGCGGTAACTCATCTGGCTGATGAACTGACCTTTTCCCATGCCGAACTCTACATGAATCGGCTTCCCGTTACCAAACAAGTCAGCCCATTTGCCTTTATATTCTTCTGGATTTAATATAACCAGATCCGTTTGACTTTCCAGATTTTCGCGAATCCCTTTTCTGCCGCGTAAACGCATGTCTCTCCTCCGATTTTTCAGTAAAATGTTCCGGCATTAATTGTGCCTAATTATCGTTCAAATGTAAAGTCTTTAAATACGATCGAAATGAGGACCAATTCAAAAGAAAAAGGAATCGTTCGCTGCACTTAGAGTGTACAGCACGATCCCTTCTTCAAATATATTTGGAATTGGGGTCCAACTACTTTAACAGTTCATAGTCTACCTTATCTTGGGTGGAAAAATCAAATGTCTTTTCAAAAGCCTTTCTTATTTTTTTCTTAGCAATAGCTTCTAACTGAGGATTTCCATTAAATTTAACGCCAGTTAGTGCCAATGCTTCATCTGCAGTAAGCTCAACAGAGATTTTATGCCCACCTGATTTTAGACTTGAATTCATGTTAATCACCTCACGAATAGTATGGCCGAGACGAAAAAAATGTATGAATTCTGCGAAAAAATAGTGTGTTTTTCAAGGTCTGACCTCAGCTAAAATATAACATAACTGTGTAATGTTTTGCAAGAGGTAAGCGCTATCTTTTTATGCCCTTTTTATTGAAGTATTTCTGGTTTCTCTAAAGGAGAATTCCCATTTATCGGCGCTTTTTGTTACAATAGAAAATGTGAAAAAAGGGATTTAAATATCCCTTTCTTTTCATTCACCTTTATTTAGTTTAATGAATCAACAAAGGAGTTTCCTTATGAATATGCCTGTTTCAACTCCTCCGCTGCTATGGGGAGAGAAGCGATTTCACACTTGGAATCATGAGATGCATAAGCAGTTTGATAATAAAGTATTTAAAGTCATGCTGGATGCTGGATTTACCTGTCCCAATCGGGACGGCTCCATTGCCAAAGGCGGTTGTACCTTCTGCAGCGCGCGCGGTTCAGGTGACTTTGCCGGTGCGAGACGCGATGATTTAATTACCCAATTCAATACGATTAGAGACCGTCAGCATCAAAAATGGCCAAACGCCCAGTATATCGGATATTTCCAAGCTTATACCAATACTTATGCGCCGGTTGAGCTGCTTCGCGAATATTATGAAGTGATTCTCCAGCAGCCCGGAGTCGTTGGGTTATCCATTGCGACACGACCGGATTGTCTGCCGGACGATGTTGTGGACTATCTGGCTGAGCTTAATGAGCGCACTTATTTGTGGGTTGAGATGGGACTTCAAACCATTCATGAATCCACATCTCGGCTCATTAACCGTGCTCATGATACGAAGTGTTATGAGGATGCGGTGGAGAAGCTGAGAAAACGAAACATTCGGGTATGCACCCATATCATTCACGGACTCCCTCAAGAGACACATGAAATGATGCTTGAGACGACACGCGCTGTGTCCCATATGGACGTTCAGGGCATCAAGATCCATCTGCTTCATCTCATGAAGAAGACACCTATGGTTAAGCAGTACGAGGCGGGTCTGCTTCGGTTCCTGGGACAGGATGAGTACATTAAGCTGATCGTGGATTCCCTAGAGATTTTACCGCCGGAAATGATTGTACACCGGTTAACCGGTGATGCCCCTAGAAATCTGCTGATTGGACCCCAGTGGTCGATGAAGAAATGGGAAGTATTAAACGGAATCGATGCCGAGCTCCGCGCACGTGATACATGGCAGGGTAAATATTGGAGGAAAGCTTAATATGGGTTTTATTTCGGTACTAAGCTGTGCCCATCAGTGGATCGCTGCAAGACTGCGTTCCGGGGATTATGCAATAGATGCAACATTAGGGACAGGATCAGATACGCTGTTCCTGGCTCAGACAGTGGGCGCAAAAGGCCATGTCTATGGATTCGATATTCAAGATGAGGCAATCCGCTTGTCTTCTAGCAAGCTGAACAGTGCAGCGAACAAGGATAAACTCGCTGCCGTCTCCCTCTTCTGTCGCAGCCATGCCGATATGAAAGAGATGATCCCGACAGATAAGCATGGTCAGATTGGTGCCGTGATGTTCAATTTGGGCTATCTTCCTGTAGAACATGCCGATCATAGCGTAATAACTGAAACATCAAGCACAATCACGGCTTTGACAGCTGCTCTGGAACTTCTCAGACCCAAAGGTATACTCACAGTAGTTCTTTACCCAGGACACAAAGGTGGAGATGAAGAAGCGTCCAGTGTCTCTAAGTGGGCTGCTCAATTGCCTACAGACGTTGGACAGGCGGTCATTTATAGACAGCTGCAGCGAGAAACATCTCCTTATCTTATTGCCATTGAGAAAAAGTAATCTCAAGGTTGCCGGGTAAAATCACTATAAACTTCATATGTTAAGGAGAGGACAGTATGACAGCACCATATCCATTGCAATTTGAACCTGAATTTAAAGAGAGAGTCTGGGGAGGACGCGCTCTTGAGCAATTCGGTTTGTCTCTTCCCGAGGGTCATATTGGCGAAGGCTGGATGATCGCCGACCATCCGAATGGAACAACCAAAGTCATGAATGGCGAGCTTGCTGGAACAGGACTTGATGAGATTCGAGTGCAATATGGTGAATCATGGTTAGGTACAAAAGGTGTTTCCGAAAAAGGCGGCCGATTCCCGCTGCTCATTAAACTGCTCGACTGTAATGATGATCTGTCCGTACAAGTGCATCCAACTGATGATTATAAAGGACTGCCGGAGGGAGAGCTTGGAAAGACGGAAATGTGGTACGTACTTGATGCTAAACCTGGTGCCAAGATCATTTACGGGCTCAAAGAACAAGTAACCTACGAGCAGCTACGCACTGCCCTGAATAACGGTACGGTAATGGATACCTTGCAAGAAGTATCTGTCGAGGCGGGAGATTCCTTCTTTATACCTGCAGGTACAGTCCATGCTCTATGCGCTGGAGTTGTTGTCGCAGAAATTCAGCAGAATTCGGACACAACGTACCGTATATTTGATTACAATCGACCAGGACTCGACGGCAAAGCACGGGAACTACATATTGAAGATTCACTGAATGTAACGAAGTTTGAATCTACAGGTGCAACATCCATGAAGACGGATCACGCCGTTCCAGGAGAGTGGCTCACTCTAGCAACATGTCCTTATTTTGTGGTTGAGAAAGGCATTGTCTCCGGTACATGGGAGCTGAATACGACCGAGGACAGCTTTACTATACTCGTCGTATGTGACGGAACAGGCCGTCTTGTATGGGATGGTGGAGCAAGCCTTGCCCTTACAGCGGGTCAATGTTACCTGATTCCATCCAGCCTTGGGAGCTACCAATTGTCTGGTGAAGCTACGGTGCTTCGCTCTTATCTCCCGTAAATTATGGCTAGCACAAGCCAGACATCAAGGAGGGCGACTCAGTCATGCAGGAGTACATGTTTCAATTACAGGATAGTGACGAAGTCAATATCTTTGTATATCGCTGGACTCCGGAAGATCATATACCGGTCAAAGGGATCGTACAAATTGCTCACGGTATGTGTGAAACAGCGAAGCGTTATGAAGAGCTGGCCAGTACATTGACGGACCATGGATTTATCGTCTATGGTAACGATCATCGCGGCCACGGTCTAACCGGCATGGCACAAGGCATGCTGGGCGACGGTGGTCCGGATGTGTGCAATTGGATGGTGAAGGATGTAGCGGAGCTCGGAGAACATATACGCAAAGAACATTCTGAATTACCGCTATTTCTGTTAGGACACAGCATGGGTTCCTTTATTACTCAGAAGTTGATGTATGCACATCCTGATCTGTTTGATGGCTATATCCTCTCCGGAACGAATGGCAAAAGAAGACTTCTCAAATTCGGTCAAAGGCTGGCTGCACTGCAAGCAGGCTTACAGGGACAAGAGCATCGCAGCCTCCTCTTGAATGCAATTATCTTCGGCGGATACAATCGTGCCTTTCGCCCTGCCGCCACTCCCTTTGACTGGTTGTCTAATGATAAAGACGAAGTTAGAAAATTCGTTGAGGATCCGATGTGCGGGGCCATATGCACCACCCGTTTTTTCCGGTGCTTCTTTGATCTGTTAATGGAGATCCATCTGCCCAAACATATGAGCAAGATCCCCAAGGATAAGCCTGTCTATATCTTCTCGGGTCAGCGGGATCCGGTGGGCATGTATGGTAAAGGGGTCATGAGTCTGGTTAAGACTTATCGGAAATTGCAATTTGCCGATCTACAATATCGGCTCTATCCTGACGGAAGACACGAGATGCTCCACGAAGTGAACCGTAAGGAAGTGCAGCATCATATTGTGGATTGGTTGGAACAGCATGTGTAGCAGTGAGTCAGAACTCCTGTATCCTTGGAAACGGATAATCATCTGGCTGAAGATATACCACAATTGAAGCCGATTCATCTATGGAACTAAAAGCCCGAGTAATCTCGTGTATTAAAAAAGCCTTTCTTGTTCAATGCCATCGAACTGTTGCATTGGACAAGAAAGGCCATTCTTCGTTACCAATTCATACGTTCTCGCAGCGATGTAATATGTGCCGTATGATGAAGGCTGTGCCATGAGTACAGTCTCAAACATTCCCCAAGGGTCAGCGACTTCTGTAATCCAGGATGATAGAAGGTGCGATCGTATTGTTCCGGACTCATGGACTCAAGCAGAGCGGTCCAACGCGAATGGAGACCCTCTATAATCGATAATGAAGCGCTTATAGGCACATCCGACACATCTGTTGTCTCTGCCCATAAGGTCTCTTCATAGGGTCTAATAGCGGGCTCATTCTCGGTAAGCGCAAGCTTGAAACGAATAAAGCTGTTCATATGACTGTCAGCAACATGATGAACAACTTGGTTAATCGTCCAACCTTCAGGTCGATATGGGGTAGCGAGCTGTTCATTAGATAAATCTGCAACCGCATCTTGAAGTCTCGCTGGATGCTTCTTAATATTGTCCATCCAAATCCTGCGGTTATCGTTATTAGGTGTATCTTCAACTTCCAAACCGATAGGATACCTCAGATCATTGTTCATTTCCATCCTCCCCTTATATGTACTTCATTAGATTACGACACAGAATAAAAAAGACAGGCGCAGCAAATGTTGCAGCCTGTCCTTAATTATTCAAGAGATACTTAGCATTATCCTTCTAGCAGGAGGGATTCTGGATCCTCAAGCAATTCTTTGACCGTAACCAGGAATCGAACCGCATCACTTCCATCAATGATTCGATGATCATAAGACAGCGCGATATACATCATAGGTCTGTTTTCCATACGCTCATCATCAATCGCTACCGGGCGTACTTGGATTTTGTGCATACCGAGAATACCAACCTGTGGTGAATTCAATATCGGTGTAGAGAGTAATGATCCGAAGATTCCACCATTCGTAATCGTAAATGTTCCACCCTGCAGCTCATTGAGAGACAACGAGTTATTACGTGCTTTGGAAGCCAGTTCTCCGATATTCCGTTCAATCTCAGCAAAGCTGAGACGATCTGCATCACGTACCACCGGAACGACAAGCCCTTCCTTCGCGGATACTGCAATACCGATATCATAGAACTTCTTCACTACAATGTCATCGCCGTCTATCTCAGCATTAACTAGCGGGAATTGTTTGAGTGCACCTACAACCGCTTTAGTAAAGAAAGACATAAAGCCGAGGCCGACATCATGCTTTTCTTTAAATTTGTCTTTACGGCGTTTACGAACATCCAAGATAGCTGTCATATCCACTTCGTTAAATGTAGTAAGCATCGCCGCTGTTTGTTGAGCTGCAACCAGGCGTTTGGCGATCGTTGCACGTCGACGGGACATCTTGGAACGTTCAACCGGTTTCCCAGGGCTTGCTTCTGCTGCTGGAGCAGGAGCAATAGCAGCCTTGCTTGGAGCTGCAGGAGCTGCAGGAGCTGCAGGTACAGAACCATGAGATTTCACGTCATCGGAATGAATGCGTCCGATCGGATCGCGAGCTTGTACTTGGTCAAGATCAATTCCGCGTTCACGAGCTAATTTACGAGCAGAAGGTGTAGCTGTATAGCCATTCGCACCTTCATCTTCCGCTTTGGGAGCCGGCTCATTCTTCACTGGTGCCGAAGCCGGCGCTGCTTCTGAAGCTTGTGGTGCTGGTGCCGGTGGTGCAGAAGCCGCAGCTGATTCTTTGGCTCCTGCTCCTGCTTCTAACTGTGCAATTGTCTCACCAATCTGAACCGTATCCCCTTCTTGATGAAGGATGCTTGTAATTACTCCGCTCTCTTCCGCACTGATTTCAATGTTGACTTTATCCGTCTCCACTTCTAGCAGTACATCTCCTTGATTGACGGTATCCCCTTCTTTAACGATCCATCTGGATATTGTCCCCTCCGTGATGGATTCTCCCATAGCCGGTACTTTAATTTCACTCACAGCAAGCTACCTCCCCAGTGGAATGTTTTTCTTTGAACTTTGCTTCAATACTTTGGACAAAATCTGCTGTTGCTCCACGACATGTACATGTTGGAAGCCGGTTGCTGGACTGGAACGCTCAGGCCGGCCTGCATAATCAAGCTTAACACCTGCAGGCAATAACTCACGGAGTCTTGGTTCCATATACGTCCAAGCTCCCATATTCTTAGGTTCTTCCTGCGTCCAAACGATTTCCCTCACATTACGGAATCTGGCGAGGAAGCGACGGATTTCTTGCTCAGGGAAAGGATATAATTGTTCCACACGCAAGATATGCAGCCAGGACCAATCCTCACCTTTTTCCTTGTCAATCGCCTCTTCAAGATCGATCGCGATCTTGCCGCTGCAAAGAATGATACGCTCCACCTTGTCAGGAGCAGCTCCAAGAATCGGCTCTTGGAGCACCGTTTGGAAGCTGCCTTCGCTAAACTCTTTAGCTGGAGAAGCTACGCGCGGGTTACGGATCAAACTCTTCGGCGACATAAGTACGAGCGGTCTAGCATCATCTGTCTCCGTCAATGCAGCCTGACGGCGAAGCAGGTGGAAGTACTGCGCGCTGCTGGACAGATTTGCTACGATCCAGTTATCATCTGCGCACATTTGCAGGAAGCGTTCCAGTCTTGCGCTCGTATGCTCAGGTCCCTGGCCTTCACTTGCGTGAGGCAAGAGCATCACCAGGCTTGAGTTCTGAGACCATTTTGCACGTCCTGACGATACGAATTGGTCGAACAATACTTGGGCACAGTTGGCAAAATCACCGAATTGTGCTTCCCATATCACCAGCGTCTCTGGTGCATAAACGTTGTAGCCATACTCAAAGCCTACTACAGATTCCTCTGACAGAGGACTGTTATATAGAGCAAAGGAGGCCTTGGCTTGCGGCAAACGATGAAGCACATTATAGGAATCTCCAGTCTCGGAATCATGCAGCACCAGGTTTCGATGAGCAAACGTAGCTCGCTGGGAATCCTGCCCCGTCATACGAATTGGCTTGCCATCAGCCAGGATCGTAGCAAAAGCGAGTGTTTCCGCCAAGCTCCAATCCACTTTCTCACCTTCGTTCAGGGCATTCTGGCGTCGCTGCAGAATACGCTGGAGCTTAGGATATACCTTGAAGCCTTCCGGCCATTTGAGCAGCTCTGCATTAATCTCGCGCAGCTTCTCGATCGGGACCGCTGTTTGCGCATTCGTCAGCCGTTCCGGTCTTTGCAGCTCAGTGCTGCCGGCATCGACCTTGTCATGCACTTCCTCATGGCTTACAGTTCCTTGCTTCACTTCATCGTACGCCTGCTTCAACTGGTTCTGAGCCGCATTTCTCAGATTCGTCAGAAGCTCCTTCTCCCCAGCTCCCGACTGAATCAGAACATCTGCATATAGCTCACATACCGTTGGATGGTTCTTTACTTTGCTGTACACGAGTGGTTGAGTTGTTTCTGGATCGTCTGTCTCGTTATGCCCATAACGGCGATATCCGATTAAGTCGATTAGGAAGTCTTTGTTAAACTTGTTGCGATATTCGCTCGCTAGGCGTATAGCTGCCATACAAGCATCAGGGTTATCGGCATTTACATGAATGATCGGAATTTCATATCCTTTGGCCAAGTCACTGGAGTACATCGTTGACCGTGATGCATCACTGTTTGTCGTGAAGCCGATTCGATTATTTACGATAATATGAATCGTACCGCCATTCTGGTAACCCTTTAGAGATTTCAAGTTCAGGGATTCGGCAACGATACCTTCTCCCGGGAATGCAGCATCCCCGTGCATTAGAATCGTAGCTGCCTTAGTAACATCCTGCTTCGGATAACCCGCCTGTCCTCGGTCATCCTGAGCTGCACGCGCAAAGCCTTGCACCACGGGATTCACATATTCAAGATGGCTCGGGTTATTAGCCATCGTAATCTTGGCTTGAACGACCTCACCCTTCTTCACATAACGTGTTGCACCAAGATGGTACTTCACGTCTCCCGTCCAGCCGTAATTAACGCCAGATGAGCTCTCGGAAGGAACCAGATCTTTATTGTTTGCCTGGTGGAATTTCGAGAAGATCTTGCTATATGGTTTACCAAGTACGTGTGCAAGTACATTCAGACGTCCCCGATGGGCCATACCCATGAGAATATGACTTGATCCTGCTTCGGCCATAATCTCTATTATCTCATCAAGCATAGGAACGAGCATATCGTTCCCTTCAATGGAGAACCACTTCTGCCCTACAAAGTTCTTGTGGAGGAACTGTTCAAACTGCTCTACTTCCACAAGTCTGGCTAGGAGTGACTTACGCTCATCCGAAGTCAGCTGAGCAACCGATGTACCTGACTCAATACTCTGATACAGCCAATTACGCTCTTCTTCATCCTGAATATGGTTGAACTCATAAGCCAGAGGCCCTGTATATATATCACGCAATCGCTGGATTGCGTCTAATCCAGTCATGGTCTGTGAATCTGCATTCTCCCAAATGATTGAAGCAGGAATAGCTCGTAGATCTTGCTCGCTAAGCCCCAGTTTGGATGGAGTAAGTAGGCTCTCTTCTGTCTTGGCATCCAGCTGGAGCGGATCAATATCAGCAACCAAATGTCCGAATCTTCGGATATTTTGAACTAATTTGCCCGCTGTAACCGCTTTCTGTAACAGCTGTAGATCTGCAACTCCCGAACTTGCACTACTCCCTGTGCCTGGTGAAGCAAGTCCGTGATTGTTAACGGGGCCAATATCCACCGGGGGCGGTCCCCATTCTTTAAAAAGCGTGCGGAACTCAGCATCAACTGCTTCTGGGTCAGCACTATAAATCTCAAACTGTTCTTGTACGTAACCGAAGTTTGGTCCGTAGTATGTTTTCCATGGGCTTTGCATATTGCCATCTTCGTTAGCCATTTAACGTTCCCTCCGTCAAAATATTTGGTTTGTGCCAGGACGGAAAATCATTTCTTAAATTTCATAAAAATAAACTCAATTTCTAATTATAAATCAATTTTCCGAAGAAAACATCTATCGCTGTTTCCTCCAGAGATCCCACCGCAAGAAAGGCAGCTGGATGAATTTGTGAATAATGCTTCTAAGCTGTAATTTTCTACTCTTATTTTATAAACTATTGCTGCTGAGAGCATTTCCAATTTTAAAGGTAATTAATGCATTTTTTAGATGAATCACTGCAAACCCCTGCTATATCAGCAAATATTGATTCTATCAAAATGTGATGAAGATGACAAAAAAATAAAGCCCTTTCAATTAATAAAGACATTTGTTTTGAAAAGTGGGCTTTATTGAGTCAATTTCATAATACCTTTAGCTGCTTTGATCAAGAGTATACAGTTTCAAATTCACCTTCTTAATGAGTTATGTAACTGATTTGTTTTTATAAAATTGTTCGTCTTCTCTTCAATTTTAACTAACTCAATTCGTTTTATACTTGTGCATGTTGCAGAAATCCCAAACAACAATCCATCGATAATAGCTAGATGAAAGGGTTTGATTCAACTAGATTTATACCTCTTCATCTAACTAAAACCGAATTATGCAAAATCCTGACTAGCTAAGCTCACTGAATTGTGCCGTGTGCAGCCGGCTGTATACACCTCTTCTCGCTACCAGCTCCTCGTGACTACCTTCCTCTTCAATTCCATTCGACGTAACCACGATAATTCGGTCTGCATTCTTAATCGTAGCCAGTCGATGGGCAATGACAAGTGTTGTTCTTCCCTGTGACAGCTCAGCAAGGGACTGCTGTATCGCCGCTTCTGTTTCCGTATCAAGTGCAGAGGTTGCTTCGTCGAGAATGAGGATCTTCGGATTTTTCAAGAACATTCGTGCAATCGCAATCCGCTGTTTCTGTCCTCCGGATAACTTCACACCTCTCTCACCGATCACGGTGTCCATTCCTTCCGGCATCGCTTCAATTGTTGGTGCAAGCTGAGCAAGTCTAGCCGCTCTCCATATTTCCTCATCACTTGCATCGAGCTTGCCATAGGCGATATTCTCCCGGACCGTACCTGCGAACAGAAACACATCCTGTTGAACGATACCAATCTGTCTGCGCAGAGAAGTGAGAGTGACCTTCGAAGTATCCACACCATCAATGGTGATCCTGCCTTCAGTTGCCTCATAGAATCTCGGAAGCAGACTGCAGATTGTTGTCTTGCCCGCGCCGGATGGACCTACAAAAGCCACGGTCTCTCCTGCTTTAATATTAAGATTGATCTTATTGAGCACCTTGGAGCCGTCATCGTAGCCAAATGAAACCTGCTCATAGTGGATATTGCCTTCAAAATTCGGTGCTTCTCTCGCATCCTTGCTGTCCTTAACATCCGGCTCAGTGTCCAGCAGTTCAATGTATCTCTGGAATCCGGCGATGCCTTTAGGATAGCTCTCAATAATCGCATTAATCTTGTCGATTGGACGGAAGAACACATTCGTCAGCAATAAGAAGGCCGCAAACTGTCCATAAGTTAATTCCCCTTGTAAAATAAACCACGTTCCACAGATCAGTACAAACAAATTGATGCTTCTAGTCAGCATGTAACTGATCGTAATATTCTGGGCCATAATCTTGTAGCTGAACAGCTTGGTCAGCCTGAACTCACGATTATCCAGTTCAAACCGCTGCTTCTCAAATCCTTCATTGGCAAATGCTTGTACAACACGAATTCCGCCAATCGTATTCTCTACACGGGAATTGAAATTGGCAATGTTGCCATACAGTTTACGGAACGCCTTAGTCATCTTGGTATTAAAGTACAGTGCAAGCAAAATGACGATCGGTACTATAATAAAGGTGAGCACTGCAAGCTTCCAATTGATGCCGAGCATGAGCAGAAATGCTCCAATTAAGGTCATGACCGCGATAAATAAATCCTCTGGTCCATGATGAGCCATCTCTCCGATATCCATCAAATCATTGGTTATGCGTGACATAAGGTGCCCTGTCTTGTTGTTGTCGAAGAACCTGAAACCAAGCTTCTGAAGATGATCAAACATCCGGCTTCTCATATCTGTCTCGATATTAATGCCCAGCATGTGACCCCAATAGGTAACTACAAAATGAAGAAATGCAGTAATCACATAGATTGCAAGCAAGCCTGTACAGGCAACAATAATGCTCTCAAAATTACCAGAAGGAAGCAGCTCGTCCACTACATAATTCACGGCGAGAGGAAATCCAAGCTCCATTAGTCCAGCGATGACTGCGCACATAAAATCAATCGTAAACAGAAGTCGGTACGGCCTGTAGTAGGAGAAAAATCTGCGAAGAAAACCCATCACTCTTTTCGGTATTTTTTTGTAAAGAATAGTTCAAATTTTACTATAGCTATCCGTTTGATTAAAGAGAATATGTAAAAATTGCTATACAGGTTTGGTTCTGACTGAATATTTTAAATAGGTAAGCAGAGAATAATAAAACCAATTTACCGTAAACATCCAGGATTAGGTTTCAATTCGTTTCGTGGTGGTAACCTATATTGATTGTCATTTAGACGTTAACAACAGATTCTTTGCCCCTATATACGTATCACGGAGCCTAAAGGAGGAATGATGCTTGAATCGTACAATTAAAATAGGCATTATCGGGAGCGGCGGAATTGCCAGAGCTCACGCAGAGGCCTATAAACAGCTTGATTATGTTGAAGTTGTAGCCGTGGCAGACATTATCCCGGGAAAAGCCGCACTGTTCATTGAACAGACCAACCTTCCGACGGCAAAGGCTTTCGACAATCATCAGCATCTGTTGGAGCTGGATCTTGACGGAGTCAGCATATGCACACCTAATTTCTCGCATCATAGCATCACCATTGATGCTTTGAATGCAGGCAAGCATGTGATGGTAGAGAAACCAATGTCAGTCACACTAGATCAAGGCATTGAAATGGTAGAGACCGCACAGCGTACTGGAAAAATGCTATCCGTAGGGTTCCAGCCTCGTTATGACCCTAATATGCAAGCCATCCGCAGCCTGATTCAGGACGGCCAGCTCGGTAAAGTGTATTATGCAGAAGCAGGCGGCGGCAGAAGACGCGGAATGCCCGGCGGTACCTTCATTCGTAAGGATCTGGCCGGAGCAGGAGCTATGGCTGATATTGGCTGCTATTCGCTTGATATGGTCCTTCATGCGCTCGGGTATCCCAAACCGCTGACCGTTTCTGCTTATACCTCCAATTATTTTGGCACGAACCCAAAATATCATCCGGAATCCCACATCTTTAACGTTGAAGATTTTGGAGCAGCAATGGTCAGACTTGAAGGCGATATTCTTCTCAGCTACAAAATTTCCTGGGCCATGCACATGGACACACTAGGTCCCACGATGTTCCTCGGGACGGACGCCGGGCTTAAAGTGACTCCTGCTGGAAGCGGACCTTGGAGCGGAGGCTGGGAAGGACGGGTAGGCAGCATGACCTTGTACCACGATATCGCCGGTCATCACACAGAGAGCCCGATTCCAATACAGCATCACCAGATCAATCTATTCCATGCCAAAGTATTTGATTATGCTGAGGCCATCCAGAAACGGCTGCCCGCCCCCATTCCAGGTGAGCAAATCTTATATAATCAGGCGATTATTGACGGAGTGCTGCGTTCTTCAGCTGCCAAAAAAGAAGTTGAAATCATCATTCCGGATTTCTAGTGCACAGAGCCTTGTTCTCATTAAGAGAAGAGGGCTTTTTTTCTTCCCATACCATTCGCTTTGTTATATTCTTGGAGGATGATTATCCATTGATAACAAAGGAGCGAGTAAAACATGACTTCGTCTACTGCTTTAATGATCATTGATGTCCAAAATGCCATGTTCTCCTATCCCGATCTATCACTGCATAATGGAGAACAAGTACTGAGCAATATCCAGCGTCTTCTACAGAAAGCCCGTGAGGACGGCCTGCCTGTCATCTACATCCAGCATACCAGCCAAACTGACGACGAATATAGCGAAGGCACACCAACCTGGTACATCCATCCAAGCATTGCCCCTCAGCCGAATGAATGGGTGGTCAGAAAATCGAGCTGGGATGCCTTCTATCAAACGGAGTTGTTAGCCAAGCTCCAAAAGCTGAATATTCAAAAGCTGGTTATTTGCGGTATGCAGACCGAATTCTGTCTAGATACCACATCACGGTGCGCATATAGTCTTGGCTATCATCATAATGTGCTGGTCTCCGATGCTCATAGTACATTTGATAGTAAAGTACTTCCAGCAGCAGATATAATCAAGCACCATAATCAAATGCTGGGCGGGCGTTTTGTTCAATTGATCAAGACTGAGGACATTCTTGCAGAAGGATTTAATTAATCCTTATTATTTCCACAAAAAAACGAGCCATCCCTTATGCTGGAATGGCTCGTTGTCCATTATTCACGATCAGCAGCTACTGGACGGCTACCTGACTACAGTTCCATCGCCAGCCGGATCATATCTACACAACTCAATCCCTATCCACTATATTATGCTGGGCTAAGATTAACTCTCTGAAAGTGCTCAACCACTGGAAACGGCTCGTAATAATGATGAAGCAGCTGCTTCCAATCTAAATATTCAGCCGACCCCCTGAATCCGATCGTATGATCCTCCAAAGTGTTCCATCTGACATGCAAGAGATATTGATGATCTGACTCCATACACTTATATAATTCGTGACCGAGATAACCCGGCATACTGGAAATAATAGTAGACGCCTTGGCAAAGTCCTGTTCAAAATCACTCTCTAATCCTGCTTTAATATATAGCATGGCGCTTTCGAGAATCATAATCTTATATCCCTCCGATGTGGTCAAACCATGTTATGCCTCAAGCCGCTGCAATAGCTTCAAGCTGCTTCATATGATGCCTATCATGCCATATAAAATCTTCAACATAACTCTGTATTGTAAAGGGATTTCCGTCCAGCCCTTGATATTGATAAGCCCAATCCTCATCAACAAGACCGTATAAGTTTCTAATGATCAGCTCTCTATATTTCAGCGTTTCCTGCATAAGCTCTTCAATTGATATCTTACGGGCATACTCTCGCGCAGCTTCATTAAATAGATCATAGTCCAGATGCTGAATCTGAATCTGTTCTTTCTCCCCCGACGCAATCAGCGATATAGCCCCTTCCCAAAAATACCGGTCCCATCTCATCATGTGGCACACCATTTCACGCGCAGTCCACTTGCCTTCTGCAATAGGCTGATCCCAAGGCGCATTCTGCTGCATACTCCATCTGCGAATCCAGTCATGCCATTCATGAAATGAAGCAATCAAAGAATTCTTTTGCACTCTATTCACGGCTTTCATCCCCTCTTCTAGAGAAATCAGTCAAAAATTAATCATGTTAGAGTGGATATTCGTCAAAAAAAGTGGGGTTCCTGCTTTTATTTCACTTCTGCCTGCCTAATCACTTTAATGATATTCTTCATCGCATCAGGTGGGTGGTAAGCAAGCATGTTCTGAATGTATTTCTCTTTATTTCTATCAAGTTCATGTATGGCATTCAGGAGATTGGGCGCATTCAAATCCTCAGCAAGTAAGACACTGGCATAACCTGAGGCCTCAAATGACCGGGCGTTAATAATCTGATCACCACGGCTGACTTTATCCGAAAGTGGGATAAGCAGCATCGGCTTATGAAGTGCCAGGAATTCAAAGATGGAATTTGAACCGGCTCTGGAGATGACCAAATCGGATGCGGCCATTAGATCAGGCAGCTCATCATGTACATATTCGAATACATGATAACCATCTGCTACAGGAGCTTCCCTGTGCTGTCCTTTACCACAAATATGAATAATTTGATAATCATGAATCAGGTCAGGAATAATTCGATACAGTGCATCATTCAAGTTCTTGGCGCCTAGGCTCCCCCCCATAAAGAACAGTACCGGCTTATCATCGCATAAACCGAGCCGGCTTCTGCCACGCTGACGATCGCCTTCTCTCAGCTCCTTCCGCACCATTGCCCCTACATGAACCACATTTGGTCTTCTCAGCTGTGCTGCTGCTTCTTGAAAAGTAGTGCATACATAATCCGCCCAGGGAAGTGCAATTCGGTTGGCCAGCCCCGGAGTAAGATCCGATTCGTGAATGACAATCGGAATGCGCAGTATTCTAGCTGCAAGTACCACAGGTACGGATACGAAACCCCCTTTGGAGAATACGACGCCAGGCTTGATTTTTTTCAAATACTGATAGGCTTCTCTTACACCTTTGAGTACACGCAAGGAATCTTTTGCATTCTCGATGCTGAAATATCGGCGAAGCTTCCCCGTCGCAATTCCCTTGTACTTCACACCTTCAATCTTACTAATCAGTTCGGCTTCAATCCCTTGTCTTGACCCAATATAATGAACACTGTAGCCTAGTTCCTGGTAATAAGGAATCAGAGCCAGATTTACCGTGACATGACCCGCAGAACCCCCGCCGGTAAATACAATTTTTCTAGACTTCATGCACAACACTCCTGTCACATTGCGTTAGCCCGCTGTTTATTAGATAATATTCACAACCGGACACCCATATCCTTCATCGTTACATATACAATCAAACCGTTTTGGAGAAAGCAGGTACATCAACATGCAAAACAAGGATACGAATCATCCGCTCGATCAAAGAATAGATCGCAAGAATTCAAGCTCTGTCAAATGGAACGGACTTCAGCCTTTATTTAGTGCACCTGATGCAATCCCGCTATGGGTTGCCGATATGGACTTTACTGCACCTGAACCCGTGCTCAAGGCGCTTCGTGATATCGTAGATCATGGCATTCTTGGATATGCTATGCCTGCTCCATCATTTAATGAGGCTATCGCTGCCTGGATGGCCAAGCGTCACGGCTGGAAAGTAGAGCCGGAATGGCTTGTATATACCCCCGGTATCGTCCCAGCCCTGAATATAGCCGTTGAAGCCTTCACTGAACCAGGTGACAAAATTATTATCCAGCCTCCAGTATACGGTCCTTTCCACAAACTTGCCAAAACACATGGCAGAGTGCTGGTAGAGAATCCGCTTATTCACGAGCAGGGTGAATATAGAATGGATCTTACGCATCTAGAACAGGCCGCCTCACAGGATGGAGTGAAGCTGATCGTTCTGTGCAGCCCGCATAACCCCGTAGGCCGCGTATGGAGTCGTGAAGAATTGAATGCCGTGATGGAGATTGCTGTGAAGCACGATATTATCGTGATCTCGGATGAGATCCATTCCGATCTCGTATTTGAATCAGGGAAGCATATCCCTTATGCTGTACTCTCTGAAGAAGCCAAGATGCACTCTATCATCTGCACAGCTGCCAGCAAGACCTTCAATATTGCAGGACTGCATACGTCCAGTGTCGTTATCGCCAATAAAGAACTGCGTTTGAAATTCAAAAATATGATCGATAAGCGTTCAATGGGTTCAATGAATCTCTTCGGACTTGCCGCTACAGAAGCAGCTTACCGGGAAGGCGAGCCTTGGCTTGAGAGCACACTCGAATATATTCATGGAAACCTCGAGTACGTGGTCAACTACTTCAAGACCTACATTCCAGAATGCCAGGTGACCATGCCTGAAGCGACTTATCTGCTCTGGATTGACTTCCGCAATTTAGGAATGGAGCATAAGGAATTGTTTGATTTTCTCGTGACCAAGGCGGGGCTCGTGTTCAGCAGCGGGACAGATTTTGGCAAGGAAGGCGAAGGCTTTATGCGAATGAATGTGGCTTGTCCTCGAAGTATGCTGGAAGAGGCTATGCAGCAGCTGCACGAGGCGATGATTAACCGATAATCAGCTAGTCAAGCGATAGAGAGCGTCATGACCGACACGGGTCATCGACGCTCTTTTGTTTTATACATAAACTCACTACACCTCCTCTTCAGAACCACAAGATCAGTTGTTATTGCGCTTCACGGAAGCATTTATTTTAAACAAGCATAAATCGAATCAAATTCATCATTTATGAGTTATGAAAATTGATTCGTGAATAACACAATTTTGCTCTTATATCACTTTTTTGCAGCCTATATCCTTCTAAAAAACACCTCTATGCTCAGAACAGTAGAATATTACGCTCTTCTTAAGCATCTTCGCAAATATTTACATTAAGTATATTTAAAACAAAATATTGACAATGTAAGCGCTTGAAATTAGTATTTATTTACATCGAGTCTGTTCATTAAGGTTCATTTGAGTTTGATGTCGTACATTACTGGGGGAGGAATTGAACCATGGGAATGAACAATCCCTTGGCGGTGAAACAAACCGTACAAACCAAGAGCAAGTTTCACTTTCTAAAAAGAGAGATCATACGTAACAAATATGTGTATCTGATGCTTGTTCCCGTTCTCTTGTTCTATCTTATTTTCTGTTATGGACCGATGTACGGAATACTGCTGTCCTTCCAGAGCAGCTACAGTCCTGCTAAAGGGATTATGGGCGGTAATTGGATTGGATTTGAGAATTTCACGATGTTTTTTGAGAGCTATAACTTCTGGAGGCTCATGGGCAATACCTTGATCCTTAGCTTGCTTAGTCTGGTGATTGGTTTCCCTGCTCCGATAATTCTTGCACTATTACTCAATGAGGTACGTAATCGCTACTTCAAGAGTGCAGTCCAAACCGTCAGTTATTTACCTCACTTCATATCCGTTGTCGTTGTCGTTGGTATGCTTAAGACCTTCTCTTCTTTGGACGGCGGCTTGTTTAATATCATCCGCGGCTTCTTTGGTTTTGAGCCTATTATGTTCTTCACAGATAAAGATATGTTCCGGCCATTGTACATTCTATCCAATGTATGGCAGGGCGCAGGATGGGCATCAATACTCTTCCTTGCAGCACTAGCCGGAATCAATTCTCAGCTGTATGAAGCAGCCAAGATGGACGGTGCCAACCGCTGGAGACAGCTCCTGCACATCACGTTGCCAGGTATTATGCCAACGATTATCGTGCTCCTCATCCTGCGTATGGGCAGCATTATGAATGCTGATTTTCAGAAGATCCTATTAATGCAGACTGCAGCCACTTATGAAACCTCTGATGTCATTTCGACTTTTGTTTACAGACAAGGGATGCTGCTAGGGGATCAAGCCTACTCCACTGCTATAGGTTTGTTTAATTCGGTCATTAACTTTGCCCTCTTACTCGGCGCGAACTATATCAGCCGCAAAGCTAATGAAACCAGTCTGTGGTAGAGAGGTGTGTATACGATGAAAAAATCATTTGGAGAACATATCTTTGACAGCATCAACTATATCTTGCTCATTCTGATTATGGTACTGTGCGCTTATCCGATGCTCTATATCTTCAATTCTTCTATTAGTGATCCAGAACAGCTGCTGGCCAGCCGCTCACTTATGCTGATTCCTGAAGGTCTATCTTTTGAAGCCTACTCAAAGGTATTTCAGAATCCAAAGATCTACAGCGGTTACTTAAATACATTGTTCTATGTGATTGTCGGTACTGCCCTTAACCTGGTGATGACAACTCTCGCAGCTTATGCACTGTCGAGGCCTGACTTATACGGACGCAGCTTTTTCATGAAGCTCATTACATTCACCATGTTCTTCAGCGGCGGTATGATTCCTACCTTCCTGCTCGTTCAAAATTTAGGTCTGCTGGATACAAGATGGGCGATGATCCTTCCCGCAGCCATTAATACGTTCAACTTTATCATCATGCGTACGAATTTTATGAATATCCCGCTTGGACTTATTGAATCCGCCAAAATTGACGGGGCCAATGATTTCAAAATTCTGCTGCGGATTGTCGTTCCACTATCTAAACCGATACTTGCTGTAATGACACTGTACTATGCGGTAGACCACTGGAATGATTTTATGGGTCCGCTTCTCTATCTGAGATCACAGGAACTGTATCCGATTCAAATTGTGCTGAGGGATATTTTGCTCAGTAACAGTACGGAAGCGATGGGTTCTGCGAACGATACCGGATTTGCAATCGGCGAGAATATTAAATATGCCACAATTATTATTTCTACGCTTCCTATTCTGATGATCTATCCTTTCATCCAGAAATATTTTGTTCAAGGAGCACTCATCGGAGCCATTAAAGAATAAAGCTGGTGCATACATGTAGACTTATTGCCGCCCGCTTTAATCTATAGATAATCAAGGAGGGTTCATATGAAAAAGTTCTTGTCCTTAATGTTAACTGCAGTGATGACTACGGGACTGTTAGCCGGCTGCGGAGGGTCCGAGAGTGCAGATGGTCCAGCGCCAGAAGAAGGCGAGCAGGCGATTACGGAAATACCGCTTCCGATTGTAGATGAGCCGATGACTATTAACTATTGGCGTGCAAATGATGCCAAGATTGCTTCTGGCAACGGATTCTCGGATGTGAAGGCTTATCAGGAAAAAGAAAAAAGAACCGGCATCAAAGTCAACTTCACGCATCCTCCCCTCGGACAGCAGAAGGACCAGTTCAACCTGCTCGTTACAGGGAATGAGCTGCCTGATGTAATCTATTACAACTGGGCTGACGTATCGGGAGGACCTGAGAAGCTTCTCGCAGACGGCAGAATTATTAAACTGAATGAATACATTGATCTCTATGCTCCTAACTTGAAGAAGATTATTGAAGAAGATGAGGTTGTCCGTAAACAAATCTCACTGGATGATGGAACAATCTTCATGTTCCCCTATCTTCGCACGGATGCAGTGAAGCTGAATGCCACGACAGGTATTGTACTTCGTAAGGACTGGCTTGAGAAGCTGAATTTAAATACGCCTGCAACCATTGATGAATGGTATACGGTGCTCAAAGCTTTCCGGGAAGAAGATCCAAATGGTAACGGCAAGAAGGATGAGCTTCCCTTCACTGCGAACTGGGGTCCCGGTAATATGAGCAAATTGTATGATTTTGCACCTTCCTTCGGAGTCATAGGCGGATTTCAGCTCAATGGAGATACAGTAGAATACGGTCCAATTCAGCCAGGGTTCAAAGATTTCCTTGAGACCATGCAGAAATGGTATGCCGAAGGATTAATTGATCCTGAAATTATGACCAATGACGGTAAAGCATTTGACTATAAAATAACCAACCACCAGGCAGGCGCATATTACGGTGGGGTATTCAGCGGTATGGCCAAGTATCTCAACCTAATGGCTGATGATCCGGAATTTGATCTCGTTGGAGCTCCTTGGCCGAAGGATTCAGAAGGAATCTCTCGCAGCACCTTCCGTTTCGATACCAAAGTCCTCACGTATGGAGAAGCCATTACCACTTCAGCCGATGAAGACAAGATTAAAGCCATCGTTCAGTGGATGGATTACAATTATAGTCCTGAAGGCCACGATCTGTTTAACTTCGGTATTGAAGGTGAAAGCTACACTGTCGATGGAGACAGCATTAAATTTACTGACACGATCCTTAATAATCCGGATGGATTGACTTATGACCAAGCACTGGCCGGATACGCGTTGTCCATTATGGATGGACCGATGAACCAAGACACACGCTATTTGGATGGTCTGATGGCATTTGAGCAGCAGCAGGAAGCGAATAAGGTCTGGATGGAAGCCGATTATTCCCTGGCACTGCCAACTTTGCGCAAAACGGAGGAAGAGGCTCGAAAAGAGGCACAGATTATGGGACAGATAACCACTTATTTGGATGAAATGATGACCAAGTTCATCTTGGGCGACGAACCGCTTACGAACTTTGATCAGTATGTGGAAACGATTAAGGGCATGGGAATTGAGGAAGTAATCAAGATCAACCAGGATGCATATGAACGCTATCAAGCACGTTAAGAAGGAAATGACTTAATTAGAAAGAGCGAGTAGCGGGAAACCCCTGCACTCGCTCTTTTGTTGTTACCTTCTATTTATAAATAAGCTTCCTTCTTAATCATGTCAAAAAAATTCGTATATGCTCCGACCAGCTGACTTAAATGTTCTACAGATTTTCTGACGTCCATTACCTCCAAGCCATGGCCAGCATCTGGAATCTTAATAATTTCCAATTTATCGGCAGCGTGTGCTTCCAGCTTCCCTCTACTCTCCTCACTGAACAACGAATCTTTCGTTCCATAAATAACGAGTCCGGAAGAACGCAGAATGTAGTCCAGTGTACCGTCAAGCGGGGTAAGATATAGATGCGAAATGCGCCGAGCTTCAATATGCTGTGAGGCATAGCCAGCCAGAAGTGTTCCCAAGCTCTTACTTACAAATACCAGCTGATCGTAGCCTTCACTGTAGTCCTGTACTGTCTCTAATATTTCTTCCTCAAGAATAGATCGCTGTTCACGCTCCAGAGCAACACGCGCGCTTTGAAATCCGTATTCCATTAGCAATACGTCCAAACCTTGCTCAATCGCGCTCTGAGCAGCATAATGCAGAACGGGCAGTTCACAGGAGTAGTTCTGTCCAGGGAGAAATATAACAAGTGTGTCTGAGCCTTGTGTTGTTTGTCTGATTCGTACATCTGTACCCCAATATGATTCTTCATAAAAAGTATGATGTTCCACGAACTACACCTCGCTTTCCGCAATATTACAACCCATTATATCGTAATATGGAAAATAAAAGAATCCATTTTATGAACAAATCAGCTAATGGCTTTTTAAATACAAATGAAAAGCAAAGAGGCATCTGCTTCGTGAGCAGATACCTTCTATTACGTAGAGAGTTATTATTTATAATTTCAAATACTCTTTAATTCCGTCAGCAATGCTTTGAGCAACTCTATCCTGAAAATCCTGATCGAACAAGATGGCTTCCTCTGCTTTATTGGATAAGAAGCCGACCTCGAGAAGAGCTGCAGGCATATCCGTATTTCGCAGTACCGACAAATTGGCTGATTTCACTTTTCGATCCTTTAGCCCTGTTGCTTTGACCATATGCTTATGAATAATATCGGCGAGTGCTTTATCTTCACTTTTCTTATAATAAGTCTCGGTGCCGCTTGCTGATGGGGCTCCAGCTACGGAATTCGCATGAACGGAAATGAAAATATCTGCATTCGCATTATTTGCAATCTTTGCACGCTCCACAAGCTCCGGGTACGTATCACCGTCTCTAGTCATAATCACTTCGATATTGGAATTATTTTGGAGCAGAGCTTCAATTTTTAAGGTGAGTGACAAGGTAAAATCTTTTTCGAGTTTCCCCGTTACTCCAACAGCTCCTCCATCATGAGCTCCATGTCCCGCATCCAGAACGACGATTTTCTTGCCAGAGCCAGAGCCTGTACCTGTTCCCGCATCTGGTGTTTCAGGCAATGGTGCCTCCGGTATTTCAGGATCAAGATCATTTGTGTCGTGATTCAAATCTACGATCAGAAGGCTTGTCCCCTCTTGTGTCACCTTGTATCCGGTAACCTCGTTCATATCAATGACGATTCGAACGGTTGAAGGATCTGTGCTGAATAGAGCATATCGAATCTGTGATACCAGCGGATAATCTGTGACTTGCAGTGAACCCGAGGCTTGTACATTAAGGTCATTACCAAAGTTTGCAGCGAATTCCGTATTCGGAAGATCGACGACAATGCGATCCGGTCCACTCATGGTAAATACACGCGGGGTGACGCTGCTGCTAGTTGCTACGAGCAGCCTGTTCTCGCTAAAACTAATACCGGATATCTGAGCAAGCCCCTGATCAATCTGATCAATCGTCCCTTCTTCGCCTTGTCCCGCATTGCCCGATCCTGTTGGAGGCTGACTCTCTCCCCCTGATCCGCTTAGCTGCTTCAAGCTTGCTGTCTTCGTTTTGTTATCCCAGCTTACCTGTAGGCCAAACTGTTCACCAACGAAGCGCAGCGGTACAAGTGTTGTCTTACTCTTGATGACAGGTGCATTATCAAGAACAACCGACTGGTTGTCCACTAGTGCGTTATTGTCATTAATGACCATCTTGATGACGGTGCCATTTTGCTGTATTGTGACCGTTCCTGTCTTCTGCTCCCAACCGACAGTGTATCCCATTTCTTCAGCGACCATACGGATTGGAATCATTACTGATTTATTGATGATCTCAACCTTGGAACTGTCTGAACCGCCGAGCTTATTGTCATTCAGATATATACTCGCTTGTCCATCCTCCGCATGACTCATACCAGGAAGCACCCACAACCCTACAAAAAACAACATAAACAGCAAAATCCTCTTCAAACTCTAACACATCCTTTTGGTCGTCTTGTAAAATCACCAGCATCCTGCATCCTTTTACATCATCTACTATTAAAAACGCGATTTAGCATGAATTGTTGCATGATCCGTTCTTTATTTTTCGAAGTTTAGGAAGACGAAGTAAATACTACATTTATCGGTTAATTACCGGCATTTGTGAAGAAACGGTAGATTCCGTATCCGATCGATCCGCCTATGACGTTCAAGAACAGATCATCAATGTCCCCCGTTCCACTCTAAACAGCATTTGGGCGGTCTCCAGCAAGATACACTGCGACATTGCCGATTAAATTAATAACTCATTAAATATGAAATTGATTCGTTTCTATCAGATTACTGGCTGAAACATTCGTTAAATATTTAGATATGGTGTGAAAAGGAACCGTATTATAGCGGTAATCAAGCTGGACCGAGCAATTAAAGCCTGCAAACATGAAGTATAGGAGCAGCAAACTGTATGTTATAAGAAGAATGCGTATCATTGTTGTCCGTTGCATCTCTGTGCTACACCTCTAGCAGTATTAGATTGGAGTATGATCTGGAACACAATCTGACAACTTTCCCGAAACGACTGAATTTTCCTGCCTATGATCTATCATAGACGAATTACAATATTTTGCCAATTGGTTCAGACTATTTTTTTATGCATTTTCGAGAAAATTAGACATGAAACAAATACATGTATCATTTGTCGTCATCAGCTCCATATTAAGACACGATTGCAAAAGAGATATGCCACGAGAGGAGGAAGCTTCTTAGATGAGCAGCTGCAAAGAAAGTGCAAACGATCAAGCCAAGAGTGGGCAAAGCTTAAAATGGTGGCAGCTGTCTCTGCTTGGAGTGGCTTGTACAATTGGTACAGGGTATTTTCTCGGTTCTGCTCTAGCCATTGAAATAGGTGGTCCTTCCGTTCTCCTGACTTTTCTGCTGGCCGCTGCAGGTACATATTGTGTATTTGATGTTCTCGCACAAATGACAGCCAAGTCACCAGAACAGGGCTCTTTCCGATCTTATGCCAAAAAGGCTTATGGGCGCTGGGCTGGATTCAGCAGTGGGTGGGTTTATTGGTGCTCCGAGCTGCTTATTATGGGAAGTCAGCTGACAGCACTTTCACTGTTCTCTCGTTTCTGGTTTCCCCAAATTCCTGTGTGGGTGTTTGCCACTGGATTTGCAATATTGGGACTCATTGTCGTTATCATCGGAAACAAGCTGTTTGATCCACTGGAAAGTGTAGCAGCAGTTATTAAGATCGCAGCAATTCTCATGTTCATCGTACTCGGATCAGCAGCGTTATTCGGGTGGCTCTCGGGAGGCATCCAACCCCAAATGCCGTTATCTCCCGGCTTATTATTCCCTAATGGATTGACGGGAGCATGGGCAGCACTTCTATTTTCTTTTTATGCTTTTGGGGGAATTGAGGTCATGGGGCTCATGGCACTCAGATTAAAGGAGCCCAAGGAAGCGCCAAAAGCCGGCAGAACGATGATACTTCTGCTGGCGGTCATATACGTTATCTCGTTGTTTCTGGTCGTTTCCATCGCGCCTTGGCGTGGATTTGGTACGAAGGAAAGTCCTTTTATCCAGGCTTTGGACACCTATAATCTCCCTTTTATACCGCATATTATGAATGGTGTCCTTATCGTTGCTGGGTTCTCTACGATGGTTGCATCCTTGTATGCGGTAACGACAATGCTAATCACACTTGCACAAGATAAAGACGCCCCTCCTCTTTTTGCCAAAAAGGTGAAGAAGCGTTTTCCGGTTTTTTCTTTTGGAATGACTGCAGCAGCACTGTGTGCATCCATCATTCTGGCACTACTGCTCCCAGGGACCCTGTACGAATATGTCACTACGGCTGCTGGCCTGATGCTTCTATTCAACTGGACTTTTATCCTAATCACCGCAGGCAAACTCCTGAAGCTGACCACTTTTGGACAGATCAAAAGATACGGGGGCATCCTTCTCATCCTGCTAGCGATAACAGGAACACTGTTCCATAGCACGAGTCGGCCAGGTTTCTGGATCAGCTTCTTGTTCATCGCCTGTATTGGAGTGATAACCTGGTTTATGCACAGCAAGATCTGGAGTAAAAAAGGAAAAAAAGATCAAAAGCACAAGACGGATAAACATCTCATTGAACAGCTAAAGAAAGATCGTCATCGCTTCCATTCTCGTGTCAGAAAAGCGAAACCTTGATCTACTAATCGCGAACGACTCTATGCTTCAGATAGAACATCAATGCTGCCCGGTCGATATCTGAAAATTGAAGTGGATTCTGTTCCATCATGGAGGCTATAGTCTTCACGTTTACCCAGGCCGGGTTCAGCGATTCATCTCCTGCTTCGAGGAGCTTTCCTTCTGCTTTGCATATAAAATACATCCCTATCGAGTCAATGGGGCCCTTCGTTGTTTGATGTGCACAGAAGGGCTCAACGACCTCGACTTCAAAGTTTGGATTAATGCCAGTTGTATCGACTCTCTTGGAAGCGCCCTCAATGCGAGTCACCTTAAGCCCTGTCTCCTCTTCCACTTCTCTGATTAACGCTTGATGAATCGGTTCATACAGCTCAATTCTGCCTCCAGGGAGTTCAAGACATTCCTGCCCGGTTTTGTTCCGGCTCTGGATAACAAGCTCGGTCCCTTGCTTGCTGTCCCGCTCAACAAAGGCTCTTGCGTTAACGTAGAACATAATCATCCTCCTTCTCGAGATATACTCTAATCATCCAGCTTCCACAACTTAGAATCTTTATTTTGTATAAATACAGCGTTCTTCTGCTTGATTGCTCGCTCGTACAAGCCCATCTCAAAGTCCCAGGCTGAACGTGACAGCTCGATATAACGTATTGCTGTGTTATTCTGGACAAAGACAAGTAACGTGATGGAGTCCAGATGTCGAATAGAGTCAGGTACTTCATCCATATTTCGAACGTCGATAGACGAAGGATCAAGATAAGGACCGAATATGTACAGCTCTTCCCATGCAAATGGGGTCAGTTCAGCAAATTTGATGCGCTCTCCTGCTTGAGCTTCTGTAAGCCTGCTCACCATTTCAGCGTCGTCGTATGGGCGTGGACGATCAATCCAATCCCATAGGAGCATAAATAAGGCTACCAATAATAATAACATATATATCCACTTTTTCATGTAATGGTTCACCCCTTATATGTAAATTTTTTAGTAAAAAGCGAAGTAACCCCTTTTGTCCTATTGTGATATGAAATATGAAATGGGTTACTCATAAGACTTTCTTAAAGTGAAATAAATAGCATTAATGGTTTTCACGGGACAGAAAAAAAGACGGATCCTTATATGGATCCATCTTCTGCTCACTTCAACATATATAGATTAGATTACAGCAAGCCTGCATGCTCCAGGCCTTTGCGAATTCCATGCTCGTCCACCGAGCTTGTCACATGGCTGGCATAGGATTTAACCTCATCATTTGCATTCCCCATGGCAATCCCCAGTCCAACATAAGACAGCATTTCTACATCATTCAAGCCATCACCAAAAGCAACAACCTCATCCTTGGATAGTCCGATATGCTTAAGAACTGCCTCAATTCCCTTAGCCTTTGAACCGCCCGCTGGAATGACATCCATTGCATATTTGTGCCATCTGACAAAATGAAGATCGTCATAACCTGCTTCCTTTGCCGTGTAATGATGCTCTTCATGCTCCTGACAGTACAGGAGTGCTTGGTAGATTGGAGCTTCCTTCCAGTAACCTGTCTTATACCCCGGTACTTCAACTTGAAGCGTTTGGAAGGAAGCGGCTATGAACTCGTGGAGCTCCATATTGGAGAATCCTGCCTCTGCTCCCTGCATGACAATGGGATGATTGTAAGACAGGGCGCTGTTCTCCAGCTTCTCAAGTGTATTCGTATGAATTGGATGCGAATAAATCATCTCGCCTTTATAGACAACATAAGAACCGTTAAGACTAATGAAAGAATCAATACCCAGCTGGGACATGTATTTCGTAAAATAATAGGGTGCTCTTCCAGTAGCAATAAAGACGTCCGTCCCATTGGCCTTCAATTCGTTGATCGCTTCGATCGTATCTTGAGGGATCACCTTCTCATCATTGACTAGTGTTCCATCGATATCAAAGAATACGGCTTTATATGTCATGTTGTAAAATCCTCCAGTCGCTGTACTAAGTACAATTTCGCTTGTTTATTGCAGGCGCATGGCGCACTTATTTTCTACCGTAATCTGCCTTGATTTCTCCCCATACTTTGGTTTCCCATTTTAGTATTTTATTGTTGTAAGTATGGTTTGCAAGCCATTTCTCTGCCCGATCAATCATATCCCAAACCTGCTGGGTTGAAGCATCCCGCTTCAATGTCGTAGCCGCCTTCTTCTGTCTAACCCACTTCATTGCATTAACTGAATCACTGTAAATGGTCTTGCCGCTGCCCTGCTGCTGCAAATAGGCCAGAGCATGTACAATGGCAAGGAACTCTCCAATGTTATTCGTTCCATTCGGAATGGGACCCACACTAAACAAGACATCTCCCGTTCGGGTATCCACACCCTTATACTCCATCGGTCCAGGATTGCCTCTTGTTCCTACGTCCACAGAAATACTATTGTAGTCTACTTCAGAGACAGATGCTGAAGCTGATGCTCCCTTGCTGCTGCCACTGCCTTGAGATTTGCCCGCGCTGTTTCCCCATATGCCTTTCCATCCACTTGCATAAGCTTTTTCAGCCTCTGCTTTGGATTCAAAAGCTTTATATTTTGCCCCAGTTACTCCGTTCACCTGCTGCTGGCACGCTGGCCAGCTAGTGTAGACTCCCGGTGTTTTTCCTTCCCATACTACATAATACTTTTGCTTTGCCATATTTCCCTCCATATGAATCCCTAACGCGTTAATATCTACAATACCTTCTCACAGCCTAAGATGCAAAAAAACAAAAGAACGCCTAAGTTCAGGGTTCATAGAACTCAGGTGTCCTTAATGTATTACATTTTACGTAATCTCAACATTTGGTTCGCCCCGCGCTGAAATTCGTAATTTACATTTACCAATTCGCTTGTCCAGCCCTCTCTTCTCACATATGAATGGATGTCTTCTAGAAACGGGTACCTCCTACCATCCAACTGAACAATGGGATACACCCGAATTTCTTCTCCGGCAACTCTCATCATCTCCTGCAGGGTATCGAGATGAAATTGCATAGATAAACGCTCACCGTACATGAACAAAAAATGTGCGGATAAGATCAGATCAAACTGCTTATCTTGAAATGGCAGCTGCGGAAGTTCCGTCTCGATATAATTCTCTGGATTGGCTTTCATATCTATTATACTGGTTTCAAGAGCTTGAGTACGATGGTCCAGGAGTTCCTTCATTTCGGAGAAGTACGTCCATTCATATTGATCCTTAGCCTTAGACATTTGCTCCATCGCATGCTTAATGTCCTCTTTGCCTTTCTCATACAGTGTATCCCATGGATAAACATAGGCAATATCCGCGGATTTCACATGACCCCCATGCTTATTAGCAACAGCCGTAAAGGAGCAAGCTCCACCAGGACAATCCAAAATGCTCTTTGTTACGATGTCTTCTTTAGAAAGGTGAAACATATACTCATACTCTTCATAGGAACGCCCAATAAAAACGATGCGATCCAAGTCCATTCTACTGCCACTTTGCATACTTCGCTCAGCTCACTCTCTTCTCATTTTGAAGTAACTCCTCAGCTCTCCTCTTTCTATGAATAATATGGATGAGTTCATATTATGTGTTCTAACTTATTACCATATATCCTCCTCTATCAGGAAATAATATTTATTCCACACCTCGTTATATAATCAAACAACCCTTTCTATACACAGAAAGGGCTAGGGGCGTGACTTGAAAGAGAGCAGATGGTGATCAACTCACGATATGCTTGATGCCTTTGGCGGTATCAATGTCCTTCAACTCAGAAATGACAAATACAGGTACAACCATATGCCGCTCTAATTCATCTAGCGGAATCCATTTATACACGTAATCTTTATTTGTTCCTTCAAACTCGGAAGTCTTCTTAAAGATCGGATGCTGAAAGGGAAGCTCAAGAAGGAAAAACATTCCTGACTCATGTATCTGTGTTGTCGGTGAAATTGGCAAATCAATCACATTCTCGATCAGCCATACCTGCTGTTCGCTGATTACAGGCACACCAAGCCACTCATAAATCATCTTTCCAATAGTGTACTCCGGAGAATCCTCAGCCTCTACACTGCCTCCAGGCAAAAACCAATAAGGCTGGTTTCGTTCTCTTTGCAGCAATACTTTGCCTTCGTGAATGATTATTCCTCCTGTTGTTGTGTGATATTGAATTGATTCATGTTCATAGGATATCATCATCACTATTCCTCCTTAGATACAAAGCGACTGAATGAAGATCGGTAGTCTATTCGTCCCACAATATACATAGCTTCTCTCAAATCCGTCCTATCCATGCCTAGTTATAAAGACATTCGTAAATATAATAACAAGCCTGGTAAGGGAATAGTTTGATTTTTTCGTAATTTATTTTTATTTTTTTCTAAGACAGAATCAAATGTATAATGCCTGATTTTCTTTATAGAAAATAAAAAGAAGCAGTGCACCATTGCATCTGCTCCTTTATTTAAATTCCATTCATTCCGGCTGTCTCGGGATAATGCGAAATATCCGCATAAAGCACAACTTTAGGCTTGTTCTCTTCATTAAATACAATCTTGCACAAGGAAGCGGGATGGATATAAGGCAAATCCCATAAGGTTTCAAGTGAGCGCTGTTCTAACCACGTCATCAGCAGTTTAACCACTACCGTATGAGTTACGATAAGAACCGTCTTTCCCTGGTTTACTTTGAGGATATGTTTCAGTTCCTGCTGCGCCCTGTCCATCGTTTCGATGTAAGTTTCTCCACCGTCTGCAGCGAACAATTCAGGTTCCTCCCAAAATTGCTGGTACTTCATCGGTTCCTCCAATTTCAGCTCGTCTCCGGTCCGGCCCTCCCACAGACCCAGGTTCATTTCCCTTAAGTTATCCGTTAGAGTCACAGGTATCTCGCGGCTGCCACGGATTACCTCTGCAGTATGAACTGCTCTGCCGCTTGAGCTTGAATAGATCACATCAATAGGCTCCTCAGCAAGCGCTTCACCGAGCCAGCGCGCTTGACGAGTTCCCAGCTCTGTTAGCGGTGAGTCTTGATGCCCCTGCATTTTGCCCAGTACGTTCCATTCCGTCTGTCCGTGCCTTACGATGTAAATCGTCGTCAAATCTGTCAATTGTGTTCCTCCCATTAAAAGCTTTTGTCTTCCAGTTCCTTCAGTCTGCGCTCGACGACCACAAACAGGAGCAGATTGAACATCAGCATAAGTCCGACCAGAATGCCAAAGCCCTCCATTCCACTGACAAACCTCGATACGAACAAACCGATAATAATATAGAAGATACCTATTCCAATCATCCAGGCTGCACTATAACGATTGGCTTCCTTCCACATGCGTTCACTCTTCATGGAACGATTCGTCCGATAACCATAAATGTGGTTCACTCGTTTTGGGGGTTTAATTCTCATGAATAGTCCTAGAATGATAAAAACAACCCCAACAAAGCTGAACACCACAAGATTCTCCATATCCATAGGCACCCTCCCTTTCACAGCTTAAGTTAGAGGAGCTCTTTGCTGTCTTTCCCGTCCGCTCAGCTGATAACAACCAAGGCGTTACATTCAATTTAGCATGATGTTTCTATTACCAGAACCTTTGGTATTCATTACGAGCGCTTGTTATATCGATATTGGGTCGGTGTATACTAATCAAATCCAATGTTTCGTAGATGAGTTCCGTCAGCATCTCGATTGAATCCTCCATAGGCTGTTCCCAAACCTGAATCATCCTGTGTTCCAGATCTGATGGTTTAATGCACATCTGTTCATATACTTGCAACACACTTTTCCACTTCCCCGGATGATACATTCGATTTAAACCGCATAAAATGGACAGCAACTTCTCTTGGTTTCGAAGCTTACCTTCTATTACGTATAAATGATCATTTCGTTCCGTAAAGGATGCTCTAAGCACTGGCTCAGGGAAGAAATTGAGGTTCGATTCAATTAGAGCAATAGCAAGTCTCTCAGGATATTGACTAAGTCTATCTTTCCAGCCCTTGATCAAGCCTGCAGGATCATATAATGTTCTAGCTTTAAGAATACCTGTCACAACCGTATGGGTATTCAAGCTAATATCATAATCTTCTAGCACTGAATTCAGCTTACGACAGGCAAACCTCTCTGAGAAATATACGACCTCACATTTGATCTGATGTAACCAATAATTGACGGCTAGAACTTCCTCTGTTTCAGCTATGATCTTGCCCTGAGTAATTTGAAGATCTTGTTCCACATATTTCACTAACTGGTCAGAGATTGAGCCTTCTACATAGGCAATAATATCAATATCTGAAGAGGGATAGACAATCCCCGAAGCAACTGAGCCTGTAATAGCAATCGCTTTAACATCAGGCACATGATTCTTGATGCTCTCTGACTTCTCTTGTGCCATGGCAAACAAATAACTGTGCAAGTCCGATTGAACCATCCTTCAGGCCTCCTGTTCAGCTCTATTCTACATCCGTGTCAGATGAACGAAGGAGAACATCGTTACGACTAGTCCAGCCCATACGAGACCAGAAAGCCTTCCCCATCTCATTCGTATCAAGAACCATGATATGCGCACGCTGTATGCCTGCCTCCCGCAGTGTGGCTAGAGCATGGCAAACTAATTTTTTGGCGATGGACTGTCCCCGAAATTCAGGCTCCACTGCTAAATGATACAAATATCCTCTTCTTCCGTCATGACCTGAGAGCAGTGTTCCTATTACGATTCCATTGTTCACCGCTACCTGGCTGAACCCTTGATTCCGCTCCAGATACAGCTGTATGGACTCTCTGGAATCTGCACTGCTGAGCCCCATCCCTTCTGTCCTATTCCAGAGAGCGATGCTGTCCTCATAGTCTTCTATTCTCATCTCACGAAATTCAACCATGTTAGGCTTCCTCCACTGTTATGCTATCTAGGTCGACCATCTCTCTAAGGGCATGCGGAAAAAGCGGTTCACATAAGTTTAATATGGCTTTGGCATACAACTGTATTTCTTTCTGAGCATCATGCATAAGACGCTGGTTCAGGAAATGACACACGGACTGAAGAGATGCCGTCCAATACCAGCGGATATACATGCCGTAAGAAGGCAGGAACAATCTGGCCTGCTCGGCACATGCCCCTCTCTTAAGAGCCTCCTCATACTTTTGTACACCAAGCTCTATGTATTCCACTAACTCCTGAGTCAGCTTCGTTCCCTCTTCTATGGATAGTGGATCCCCGCTGCCTTGCTTTGAATTCTCCGGAGTACTTCTCCATTCATGATGATGTGGAATGTAGAATTCCGGCTCTTCCGTTATGTATCTGCGGCTGGATTCATTCCAGGCCTCCATACAATCCCCTGTTCCCTCCATATGACCAGACCCGATGACATACTTCCACCACTGTCTGGCCACCATGAGCGGGGCATAAACCTCAAACTGAAGCATCACGTGCCGAAATGGAGAGGTATGTCCCTCTCTTGCCAGAAACTGAATAAGACGGACATCTCGATCCGATAATGACGTGGACTCCTTCGCATAGGATACTCTAGCCGCGTTGACAATGGTCAGGTCAGAGCCCATATGATTCACCAGCCTGACATAGCCTTTGTCGAGCACTTGTTCAAATGACATGGATATTCCTTCTTTCTCTAATGTGCTCTCACTATTTTACTGGATTTTCCAGTGTGGTTCCAGCTAACTTTTGAATAGAAAACACCTCTTTTGCTTGTACAAAAGAGGTGTAACATCCGAGCATATAAGCCTTTGCATTTATTACATACCTTATGTTTCCTGAGCTTCTCCAATTTTCATATCATTCCCAGATGGCAGGCTGTCAAAGTAGTTTCTCGTTGTATGAACCATCCAAGCTTAGGCCTCTCAGTATTAAATTTGCAGTTATCGGAGGAAGGCCAATCTGGCGAGACCATACCGACAATTGCCCTACATGATGAATTTCATGAACTGCCACATGGCGAATGACTTCGGCATATGAGAATGAATAGAACATCTTACGATCCATCTCATCAGACCACTGTCTTATGATCGTTTCAACCTGAGGACGGCAGCGCTGTGATAACGCTTTTATCTCCTCTAACGAAGAATAATCCTCGTAAGTATAATGAAACTCCGGAACCCCTTGGAGTCCATTTATCCACGCTTGTTCAATATCTACGATATGAAATAGGGTTCTTAAAATGCTGCCCAAGCCTCCTTCACGCTCCCTAACCAGCTCCTCTTCAGGGACTTGGCTGCACCAGTCGAACCACTCTTCACGTACCTGCCAATTATATTCAAACAGCATTTTCAAAATCAATCAACTCCATCTATTGAAATGCTAAGCAGTTACAATATCGCGTTGTCTATATGGGTAATCCATTTGCTTTCTAATCTGTTGAACTTGTTCATCTGGAACAAATAGACCGAGCACATACAGGCCGAGATCAATCGAAGCGGCTACACCTCCGCCGGTAATAACATGCCCATCCCGTACCAGCCGGCATTTAACGACTTCCTTGCAATGAGGAGCAAGCAGATCATAGTGAAATGGATGCGTTGTCACTCTCTTATCCGTCAGAAACCCAGCGGCGCCGAGCAGCAGAGAGCCAGTACATGCGGACACCTTGAATTTCGTATCAGCCGCTCCTTTAAACCAGCTCATAAACTCATCATCGGATTGAAGGGTTCGTGTTCCTGATCCTCCGGGGACAAATACCATATCATAATCCTTTAAATCGGGCTTTACTTTCGTGACCTTCACCGTCATCCCATGCTCGTCACTAACTTCCTCCTGAATCCCGCATATGTCCCATGTGGTGTTATTTGTTTCTGTACAAGATTTCAATCTGGCAATTACATCATAAAAACCGATAAAATCCAAAAAAGTCATGCCGTTGAATACTACCATAGCTATCTTCACATCGAACACCTCTCTCGAAAAATGATCTTGAAAAGGCACTACACCCTTATTATAGGTTAATTTGTATTATTTGCATCAATTTCATAACTCAAAAGGTGATTTTGAAACCTCATCAATGTACATTCACCAATGATGAGGAGCAAGAATCACCAAGGCCAAGAACGATCGGACCCCAGCATTCGTTGACGCAGCACCCCACAAGCCGGCTCCCACAAAATAAAAAGGTCCGACCTCTGCTTCTACCAAGAATTGCAGTGTCGGACCTATTTACCCTCCCCACTACCTAGGATAGGTGGGAGCTTCCTTCTTCGCCGGCTCATATGCGGAGGAAACGAAATGCTCAGAGGGAGAAGCGGCAGCGTTCGTATTTGGACGGGAATGATTACAACTTAAAATTCAATCCTATCAGTCCAGACCAAGAACGATCGTACTTGAGCATTCGTTGACGAAGCACCCAAGAGCCGGCCCTTGACGCTTCCTTTGGTCTGTTTTTACCTCTCCCACTTAGGCTCAAAAGGATAAGGACAGGTCGCCTCCAGCACCTTGGCCTTCAGCGGAATGAGACAGCCACAATATCGGCAGGTCGTCCCATATATGAATCCATCACAGCTTCTGCATGCGGCAAGGCGCTCTCTGTATAGCTCACGGCTGGCTTCCTCCTTGCCTGTATTGCTCTCTGTATAAGCTTCCTCCAGCTGCTCCAGCTCAGATTCACTGACATGGACGCTTGCGGTACAGCCCTTGCAGAGCTCTGTTTCAGATCTTGTCGTCATCTTGGAAGCCACCCTTTCTTAAGAGACGATTTTGATCACCGCAACGGAAGCCGCTGGAAGTGAGAACCGTACAGCGTTCTGTTCTACAGTGATTCCTTCCAATGCTTTTGGCGCCACTTGCTCTGGGTTGCCAAAGGAGTTGTGAGCATCAAGCTCGCTAGCCGTAAGCACTTGACCACTAATCTCGGCTCCGCTTAAGCCTACCAAATCCAAATCTACGGTAAGGGAATCCTGATGGCTGAGATTACAAGCAGAGACATGAATATGTCCGTTCGCATCCACCGAAGAAGAGATGCTCAGCTGCGGTATCTCATCTGTTCCATTGGAATAGGAAGGGCTCACATAATGCGTTTGCAGCAGATGTGCATCCTGATGCACCTTAAACATGTTAAACACATGATACGTCGGTGTAAGAACCATATTTGCACCTTCTGTCAGGATCATTGCCTGAAGCACGTTAACGATCTGAGCGATGTTCGACATTTGGACACGATCTGAATGCTCATGGAACAGGTTAAGATTAATACCTGCAACGAGCGCATCGCGCAGTGTGTTTTGCTGATACAGGAAGCCCGGGTTCGTCCCCGGTTCAACCTCAAACCATGTGCCCCACTCATCAATGATGAGACCTACCTTTTTCTCAGGATCATATTTATCCATGATGGCAGAGTGCTTAACAATTAATTCTTCCATATATAATGTAGCTTTTAATGTCGTAAACCAATCCTCCGCAGTAAAGCCGGTCGCACTACCCTTCTTCTCCCAGATGCCTGTGCCTGTTGTGTAATAATGAAGGCTCAGCCCATTCATAAATTTACCCGCTTCACGCATGAGCACTTCTGTCCAATGATAATCGGCTGTATTCGGCCCGCAAGCAATTTTGTAGACAGACTCGGAAGTGTAGTTGCGTACGTACGTTGCATAACGACGATACAGATCCGCGTAATATTCAGGTCTCATATTACCGCCGCAGCCCCAGCTTTCATTACCGACACCAAAATATTTAACATTCCAAGGCTCTTCTCTTCCGTTCTGTGCCCGCAGACTCGCCATTGGGGATTGGCCGCCGTTGTTCATGTATTCGACCCATTGCTGCATTTCATAGACGGTCCCGCTGCCCACATTACCACAAATATAAGGTTCGGCTCCGATCAGCTCGCACAAACGCATGAACTCATGTGTACCAATGTGATTATTCTCTTCTACACCACCCCAATGCGTATTCAGCATCCGAGGACGATTCTCATAAGGACCGATTCCGTCCTGCCAGTGATATTCGTCTGCAAAGCAGCCGCCCGGCCAGCGAAGTACAGGTACCTGCAATTCCTTAAGTGCTCCAATCACATCATTACGAATCCCATCCGTATTAGGTATCGGTGAATCGTGACCGACCCAGATTCCCTCATATACACAGCGTCCCAGATGCTCTGAGAATTGACCATAGATATTTTTGTTAATCTGACTTTTTCGAACATCCGAATGTACAACAACTTTAACCATGATATTACCTCCAATTGAATTAACAAAATAATAAATCCATTAAAGTAATTCATCCAACTATGTATCCATAATAAACCTAATATAACCACTGTGTAAACGCTTATTTATATATTTGTAGAAATTATATTTTTGTTAATCCAATGTGGCATATCCCTGTCTCAAATCTGAATCCAAACTATATGACCTGGCTATATAAAAAACAGTAATGAGTCAATTGACATTAAACGATATATCGTATAAGTTAACAGCATATCGTTGTAGTAGAAAAAAAATAACTATTAAACCATATTGAAAGGTGAACTTTATGTCCAGACTGCTTCCATTTTTGAAGCCTTATCTTGCGGCCAGCATCCTCGCTCCGCTGCTTATGCTGCTAGAAGTGTGCATGGATCTTCTCCAGCCGCGACTTATGGCGAGCATCGTAGATGAAGGCATCATGAAAAATGATCTTGCCCATATCAGAGATACGGGACTGCTGATGATTGGTGTAGCACTCATCGGGCTGATCGGCGGCGCGGGGTGCAGCATATTTTCCAGTATCGCTTCCCAAAGCTTTGGCAAGGATCTACGGATTAAACTGTTTGAGCGCATTCAATCCTTCTCGTTTCTTAATCTCGATGTGTTGAAGACAGGCTCACTCATTACACGTCTAACGAATGACGTTGTTCAGCTGCAAACTTTTGTGCAGATGATCCTTCGAACCTTTGTCCGGACGCCTTTGCTGCTGATTGGCAGCCTTGTAATGGCAATACTGCTCAGCCCAAGCTTGACCACCATCTTGTTCGTATCCGTACCTGCACTCTTCCTTATCCTTTTTATATTAATGAAGCGTTCATTTCCGCTCTTTACCAAAATGCAGTCCAAACTGGACAGCGTCAATACAGTGCTTCAAGAGAATCTATCCGGCATTCGCGTGATTAAGGCTTTCGTTCGGAAAGGTCATGAGCAGCAAAGATTTGGTACAGCAAACGAGGAATATACCGACGCTGCAATTCGCGCCAATCGACTAATGGCTCTGAACATGCCGCTGATGACGCTGATTCTTAACTTCAGTATTGTCGCCGTGTTATGGTTTGGGGGCTTGCAGCACTGGGGTGGGGGGCTTGAGATCGGTAAGCTGATCGCGTTTATCAACTACGTGACCCAGCTGCTCATGTCCATGCTGATGCTGAGCAACATGCTGGCTTTTGTATCGCGTGCCAAGGTATCGGCTGATCGCGTAAATGAAGTGCTGGAGACCAAATCCGAAATCGCTAATCCTTCCTCTCCTGTTTATCCGGATGGTGATAAGCGCGGCCGTGTTGAATTTAAAAATGTATCTTTTGCGTACAGCTCTAATGGCGGTGACCTTACATTAAGAGATATCAGCTTCACTGTTCAGCCAGGGGAGACTTTGGCCATCCTCGGTGCTACAGGGTCAGGCAAGTCCTCGCTCGTTAGTCTGATTCCGCGATTATATGAAGCAAGCAGTGGAGAAATTGTTGTGAACGGTGTGAATGTCCAGCATCTCGATCTTAACTACCTCAGACAGGAAGTGGCCATGGTCATGCAGCAGGCTCTTCTGTTCAGCGGTACCATTCGAGATAATATCCGCTATGGGAACCCGGATGCAACCGATGAAGAGATCCTTCGTGCAGCAGCGGCCGCTGAAGCTGACCCATTTATCCGACAGCTGGAGCATGGATATGATACGCTGCTTGGACAAAGAGGCATCAATTTGTCCGGCGGACAGAAGCAGCGGATATCTATAGCCAGAGCACTACTCACGAAACCATCCATATTAATTCTGGATGACAGCACCAGCGCGGTCGATTTGAAGACAGAATCTCGAATTCAGCAGGCTCTGGAGATGGAAATGAAAGATATGACAAGGCTGATTATCGCTCAGCGGATTTCGTCAGTCATGCGGGCGGATCAGATTATTGTGCTGGAGCAAGGATCAATCGCTGCCATGGGCACCCATGACGAGCTGATGCTGACGAGCCAGGTCTATCAGGATATTTATCGCTCTCAGCGTAAGGAGGAATCATCTTATGTCTGATAAGCAGGAGACGAACAAACCCGCTTTTGCAATGCCCGGGCCACGAAGTCCTGGTGGAGGACAGCCCGCCGGTTCAATTAAAGTAAGACCCAGGAATACAGCGGCGACCATCAAGCGAATATGGAATTATCTGAACAAGCAGCGGTCTGCCTTACTTATCGTTTACCTGTTCACCATACTAAGCGCAGTGATCGCTTTGGCTGGACCTTATCTAATCGGGGTAGCAATCGATGATTATATTGTTCCTGGAGATTACACAGGACTGATTCGTTTATGCTTAATCATGCTTGCAATATATCTGTTAGGCAGTATCGTTACCTGGATTCAATCTTATGTAATGACCAGTGTCTCACAAAAAACGGTACTCCATCTCAGAAGCGATTTATTCGCCAAATATCAGGACCTCCCGGTTCAATTTTTTGACACACGGAACAATGGTGAGCTGATGAGCCGGGCGACGAATGATATTGAGAACGTATCAAATACACTCAACCAAAGTGTTACCCAGCTGCTGAATAGTCTTGTTACCCTTGTCGGATCCTTCCTGATCATGCTCAGCCTGAATGTGCCGCTTACACTGGTCGCACTGATCAGCATTCCGCTCGTCCTGATCTCGACCCGTCAGATTGTCAAGCTCACACGTATTTATTTTAAAGGACAACAGCAGCAGCTCGGCCAATTGAATGGCATGATTGAAGAAACAATCAGCGGCCAAAAGGTCGTCAAGCTGTACCGGCGGGAGGAGCAGGAAATCGTAAGATTCAAGGACATTAGCGAACAGCTTAACAAGGTCGGAATCAAGGCTCAGATCGTATCGGGTATGATGGGCCCCTTCATGAACGTCATCAACAACTTAAGCTTTGCGCTTATTGCTGCTGTAGGCGGATGGATGGTGTTTCAGAATGAGATGGTATCTGTCGGGATTGTCGTCAGCTTCCTGAACTACTCCAAGCAATTTGGCCGTCCTATCTCGGAGCTTGCTAATCAGTACAATCTGATACAATCTGCTGTAGCCGGTGCTGAGCGAGTATTTGAGATTATGGATATGAAGTCGGAGTATGAGGACGATAAGGAAGATCACAATAGCGGCAAGACGATTATGAATATCAAAGGTTCTGTTCAGTTTGATCAGGTCTGCTTTCATTATAAGCCGGAGAAGCCGATTCTAACGGATATTAGCTTTGAAGCCCATCCCGGTGAGAAGATCGCCCTGGTTGGTCCGACCGGAGCAGGCAAGACGACCATCGTCAATTTGCTGACCCGCTTTTACGATACAGCGAGCGGGGATATCTTAGTGGATGGCGAATCCATTCGTACACTGGATAAGAAGAGCCTCCGCAAGCAGCTCGGTATGGTGCTGCAGGATGCGCATGTTTTTTCTGGAACCATTAGAGACAACATCGCCTTTGGAAGATTGGATGCAACAGATGAAGAGATTAAACAGGCTGCTGAAATGGCCAATGCCGATCGATTTATTCGTAGATTACCGGACGGCTACGATACGAAGCTCAGTGCAGAAGGCGGCAATCTGAGCCACGGTCAGCGCCAGCTGCTGACGATTGCAAGGGCAATACTTGCAGATCCAGCCATTCTCATATTGGATGAGGCCACCAGTAGTGTAGATACCAGAACTGAGATGTATATTCAAGAAGCGATGAAGACCTTGATGCAAGGCAGAACCAGCTTTGTTATTGCCCATCGGCTCAGTACTATTCAAGATGCGGACCGCATTCTGTATATGGAGCAGGGGTGCCTTGTTGAGCAAGGGACGCATGAGGAGCTGCTTGCCATCGGACCGGAAGGCCGATATTACAAGCTGTTTACCAGTCAATTTCATCAAGCAATCTGAGCGGAACTTGCATAGTCCGAAAAAGAATAAATTCGAATTTGCAAAATCCTGCGAAAATAAAAAGCACACGCTCTGCAGAACTTTCCTGCAGAAACGTGTGCTTTTTATTGATCCGGTCTATTTTATTGCGAATACACTTATATCGTTACAGCCACACCGGAGTGATCAGAGACAATCGGGCTGAGTTTGCCATCCAGTACGACCTTGGAGGACTTAACAGCAAGCTTACGGTTACTGAATACATAATCAATCCGCAGCTTCTGCTTATTATTCTCCCAGCCGGCGATGGCTTTCACAACGGTATAACCCTCATCCTTCTCTTCTGCCATCTCGTAACAGTCGTACCATCCGCTCTGTGTAACATAGTCGTAGCCTTCACCTTCAAGATGGGCTGCATTATTAAAATCACCCATAATGAAGGCCGGCTGACCCTTCACCTTCTCTAGTACAGCCAGTGAGTTATCCCATTGTCCTCTGAAGGATTCCTCATCATGCCACCAGCCATAATGACCATTCACAAACCAGGTTTCTTCTCCTGAGATGACCGTTTTGATCCCTAATATTTTGCGGGTACGGTAATTGTCATAGTCCCTCATTTCGGAAACATAGGCTTCAAAGGCATCGAGGATCGGAGTTTTCGATAAGAAAGCAAGTCCTTCATCATACTTCTCAAATCCCACATGGATCGGGATATAAGTCCAGTAATAATCCATACCGATTTGAGCGCGCAATACATGAGCATAATTATCCGCCTTCACTACCGCTTGATCATCTGTAACGTAGAAGTGTTTCAGATCGTCATCGGACAATGGTACCTCACGCTGTGACTGATTCACTTCCTGCAGCGCAATGATATCAAAATCCTGTGTGCGAATGAACTCGGCCAGCTGATCAATCTTGGTCAGCTGATCCTCCTCCATCCAGGCATGCGTGTTCAATGTTAGAATCTTCAAATTGTAATCACCCTAGTCTGTCTTGAATGTCGGACTTCAGAACGTCGGCTTTTGGACCATAGATGGCTTGAATTCCGTTATCTTTCTTGATCAGTCCAAGAGCTCCGAGCTTCTTCCATTCCTCTTCATTACCCACCGCATTCACATCATTCACAGTAATCCGCAAGCGAGTCATGCAGGCATCCACATCGACAATATTGGATGGGCCGCCGAGCGTGGCAATGATTTGGGCAGGGAGATCATCTCCAGCGGTTGCAGCAGCAGGAATGTTCTCTCCCGCAGCTTCTGCAGTAGACGCTGTCTTATCGGACTCTTCATCCGTATAATTCCCAAGACGTCCTGGTGTAGCCATCTTAAATTTCCCAATCATGAAGTAAGCGATAAAGTAGGAGCCTGCAAAGAATACAACGGTAGTAATGACAAAGTTAATAATATCGGCAACAAGGCCTGCATTGATTGACAGCGGAATTCTAGTCAGCAGCTCGATCATACCGAACGAATGAAGTCTCAGATCAATAATATCAGCCATACCGAAGGCAAGGCCAGTAATGACCGCATATACACCGTAAAGTACAGGAGCAGCAAACATAAACATAAACTCAAGCGGCTCAGTAACTCCTGTCAGGAATACCGCAAGACCAGCTGACAAGAACATGGATTTGTATTTAGAACGCTTGTCCTTATCCACTCTGCGATACATCGCAAGTGCAATACCCATCAGAATACCAGCGCCTGCAATCATTTGCCCTACTTTGAAACGTGCTGGAGTTACGGAGTCCATAAGCTGCTGATACGCCATTGGATCCGCACCATGCAGATTGGCAAGGTCACTTGCCCAAGCAAGCCAGAGCGGATCTTGTCCAGCAACCGTGCCGCCAGCATTACCGCCAGTCAGTACTGTATAAATACCGCCAAGCTCTGTGTAGTTAATTGGAATGGTCAGCATGTGGTGAAGCCCGAATGGCAGCAGCACACGCTCCAGCGTTCCGTACAGAAATGGTGCAATGAATGGAGCAGATTCACCTGAAGTCGCAAGCCATTTACCGAAGCTGTTAATTCCCGTTTGGATAAACGGCCAGAAAGCGGACATGATTACCGCAACAATAACAGACCACAGAATAACAACGAACGGAACGAATCGCTTACCGTTGAAAAATGCCAGAGCTTCTGGAAGCTTACGATAGTTGTAGTATTTATTGAATACAACGGCTCCAAGGAAACCAGAAATAATACCGACGAACACACCCATATTCAGTGCAGGAGCACCAAGTACGGAGGTGAAGTAACCATCTACGGTGATCATTTGCCCAAACAGCGTCGTTGTGGTTGCACCTTCCTGGTTAAGCATATCATTTGATACACCCAGAATGGTACCTGTTGTAATATTAATCAGAATGAAGGCGATGAGTGCTGCAAATGCCCCTCCTGCTCTTTCTTTAGCCCACGATCCACCAATCGCGACGGCAAACAAGATATGAAGGTTGTTAATAATACCCCAACCCAGGTTTTCCATGACACTACCTACGGTGACAAGGAAGGCAATATTCTCTGCAAACATCGCGATCACTTTACCAAGAGAGATCATGATTCCTGCAGCCGGCATAACGGCAACGACGACTAGCAAGGCTTTACCGAATTTTTGCCAAAACTCAAAAGACAGAAGTTTTTTCATATGCGTTACCTCTTGTGTTTTTTATTGTGCAGCTTGGTCTGAATGCCCTGTTGATATCGCATTCAGAAATCCCTTACAAAATCCTATGTTTATAAAGCCGGTGACACTGAGATTGATAAAAAAGCGATTTCATCTTCCTTAAAAATGTGCCATGGCTTAAGAAAAGGAGTTATTGCAAGATCGTGCAACTTTAGTGCAATCGGTTGCAGTGCTATTATAAAATTATTCGCTTTCATTTTGCAACCCATTTTTTAAAGTTCCTAATTTTTTTATTTGTCCTGCATTGTTTTATATGTCTATGTGTGTGTATGATAAATACATCAGAATAACGCAAATTAAAGGAGATTCAGCGATGGCAGTAACAATTAAAGATATTGCTAAACGAGCCAATGTTGCTACTTCCACCGTATCCCGTGTCATTCAGGACAGCCCCAAGATTAGTGAAGCCACCAAGGCACGGGTTCGCAAAGAGATGAAAGCGCTTGGATATGAACCCAATTATTCGGCGCAAAGTTTGGCTAACCGGATGACTCAGTCCCTTGGCATTATTATGCCTGAAGCGGATGTAACTATATTCCAGAATCCGTTTTTTCTGGAGAGCATTCGGGGCATCAGTGAACTATCCAATGAAAAAAACTTTACAATGGCCATTGTGACCGGCAGAGACGATACAGAGCTCTTGTCTCGTGTAAGAATGATGACGAGGGCCAACCGTGTGGACGGTTTTATCGTCCTGTACTCCAAGCCCGAAGACCCGGTTGTTGATTTTTTTCACAATGAAAAAATCCCCTATACCGTTATTGGTAAGCCTCAGCAATATGTTAGTGAAACAACCCATGTAGACAATGACAATTTCCAGGCAGGGAAAGATGTTGTTACATACCTCTATGAGCTCGGTCATCGCCGAATTGCTTATGTTGGAGCAGATACAGCAAGAACGGTGCACAAGGAACGGGTACGTGGATATCAAGCTGCACTTGCCGAACTGAATCTGGAGTGGGATTCCCGTTACTTGCTCGGGACATCGTACACCAATGAAGATATTGCCGCCCTGTTCCAATTGGACACGCCCCCTACGGCCATGATCGTCGGTGACGACATTATTGCGCTGCCTTTGCAAAGAGCGCTGCAGCAAATCGGGATTCGACTTCCGGAACAATGCTCGCTGATCAGCTACAACAACTTAACACTTGCTGATATGATGAACCCGCCACTTACATCTGTCGATATCGATATTTTCAAGCTGGGTTACCAGGCTGCCAAGAGCCTGATTGAGAAAATTCAGGATCCGAAAGAAATGACCAAGCACATTATTGTGCCCCACCGAATCGTGGAACGTGCCTCATGTACGAGGATAAATGAAGATCCATCATAGTCTGAAGATACCTGAGCAAGCTGTTTGCATTCATGAATGCAGACAGCTTTTTTTCATGCAGGCTGTTTTTTTATTGACAGGGCAACCGGTTGCACTATATACTGTAATCGCAATCAAATGATAACACTTACATTTTGGTTTTAAGCTCACCGACTCTGAAGTAAAATGCAGACTTATGACATATGCTGACAGAGAAGAGTTCAATGTTCATAACCACTACTTAAGATTCGCCCACTTCACTGCTAAAAACCAACCAAATAGGTATGGCGTGCTTATACGCTGCCCAAGGAGGATTCAAATGTCATATAAACGTATTTTTGATATCGATGCCTGGAAGATTTCCACAACGGAGCTTCATAAAGAGGACCTGCGCTTGCAGGAGAGCATGACCTCCATAGGTAACGGCTATATGGGAATGCGAGGGAATTTTGAAGAAACATATTCTGGTGATCATCATCAAGGTACTTATATTTCCGGCGTATGGTTTCCGGATAAGACGAAGGTCGGCTGGTGGAAAAATGGCTATCCGCATTATTTCGGCAAAGTAATCAATGCCATGAATTTTATCGGAATCCGTGTCCTTATCAACGGTGCTGAAGTCGATCTGTATAAAGATACAGTGACAGATTTCTATCAGGAGCTCGACATGAAGGAAGGCATTCTTCGTCGTTCATTTACGATCAATGGCCAGGTTCGAATTGAAACGGAGCGCTTCCTCAGCATATCGAAGCTGGAGCTGTGCCTGATCGATTATCGTGTGACCAACCTGACGGATCAAAACATGAATGTTGAGCTGATCCCTTATCTGGATGCAGATACAAAGAATGAGGACGCGAACTACGAGGAAACGTTCTGGGTTGAAGCGGACCGCAAAGTCGGCGAGCCCTATGTTAGCCTTGCAGCCACAACGAAAGAAAATCCATTTGGTGTGGAACGCTTCACCGTCAATTCAACAATGGGCGTTGTCACAGAGAACGTAACTTCCAAGAAGACAGAAGAAGCCGGCCTATTCGCCGCAGTTCATTATGTCTATGACGTTGCTCCAAAGGCAGCAGCAGCGGTTCAGAAATTTGTCGTTGTCACTACTTCCCGTGATATGGCTACAGACCAGCTGATTCCTAATGCTGAAAGCATGATGATGGAAGCCATGAATAAAGGATATGACATGTTGAAAGAGGAGCATATCAATGCTTGGGCTGAGCGCTGGGACAAAGCGGACATCGAAATCTCTGGTGATATCGAAGCTCAGCAAGGAATTCGCTTCAACATCTTCCAGCTCTTCTCCACCTATTATGGTCATGATGAGCGTCTGAATATCGGTCCTAAAGGCTTCACGGGTGAGAAATACGGCGGTGCAACGTACTGGGATACAGAAGCTTATGCAGTACCTATGTACTTGGCGCTTGCAGATAAGCGCGTAACCGAGAACCTGCTTCGTTATCGTCATAATCAGCTTGCAGGTGCTCATCATAATGCACGTCAGCAAGGACTGAAGGGCGCGCTGTATCCAATGGTCACTTTCACAGGGGTAGAGTGTCATAACGAGTGGGAAATTACGTTTGAAGAAATTCATCGTAACGGAGCTATTGCTTATGCAATCTATAATTATACGAACTATACCGGAGACACCAGCTATCTTGTGAATGAAGGCATCGAAGTCCTCGTTGAAATCAGCCGTTTCTGGGCAGATCGGGTTCACTACTCCAAGCGTGCTGGCAAATATATGATTCACGGTGTAACCGGACCTAATGAATATGAGAACAACGTAAACAATAACTGGTACACGAACAAGATCGCAGCTTGGGTCTTGAAATATACAATGGACAGCTTGTCTAAAGTAGCTGAAGCAAGAACACAAGAGCTTGGCTTAACCGAGAGCGAACTGGCGAAATGGTCGGATATCGTAGAGCATATGTACTTCCCGTATGATGAAGAGCTGGGTGTATTTGTACAGCATGACACTTTCCTGGATAAGGATCTGCGTCCGGTATCGTCGCTTGCGAAGGAAGAGCTGCCGCTAAACCAGAAATGGTCTTGGGATAAAATCCTGCGTTCACCGTTCATTAAGCAAGCAGATGTACTCCAAGGCATTTACTTCTTCGGGGATCAGTTCACGATCGAGGAAAAAGAACGCAACTTCAGCTTCTATGAGCCGATGACGGTACACGAATCTTCTCTGTCTCCTTCCATTCATGCTGTGCTTGCTGCCGAACTGAAGATGGAAGAAAAAGCAGTGGAAATGTACAAACGCACAGCGCGTCTTGATCTGGATAACTACAATAACGATACTGAAGACGGTCTGCATATTACATCCATGACAGGCAGCTGGCTTGCGATCGTCCAAGGATTTGCCGGGATGCGCACCTATAACGAAAAACTCAGCTTCTCTCCGTTCCTGCCTAAAGGCTGGACGAAATACAAGTTCCATATTAACTACCGGGATCGTCTGCTGAATATCAGTGTAGAACAGGATGAAGTGAAGATTACATTGGTAACCGGTGAACCACTCACGATGGAATTGTATGGAGAAGAAGTCGAGATTACGAATGAGTCTGCGTTAGTAACAACAATCGCATCTTAAGCGAAGAAACGGGTGAATGTTAACGTGAAAGCAGTTATTTTTGATCTAGATGGCGTGATAACCGATACAGCGGAGTACCACTACCTTGCCTGGAAGAGCCTTGCAGATGAGCTTGGACTTCCTTTCGATAAAGAATATAACGAGAAGCTCAAAGGCGTAAGCCGGATGGAGTCTCTTGAGCTGATCCTTGCACTTGGAGATGCTGAGTACACAGATGAGCAGAAATATCAGCTTGCCGATCAGAAGAATGAGCTGTACAAGGAAATGATCAAGAAAGTAACACCGGCAGATCTTCTGCCCGGCATTGAGAGCCTGCTCAAGGAATTAAAAGAAGCCGGTATTCTTATAGCACTCGCATCTGCGAGCAAGAATGCTCCGTTTATTCTGGATCGGCTTGAAGTGACGCATTACTTCGATCATGTCGTGGACGTAACACAGATTAAGAATGGCAAGCCTGACCCAGAAATTTTCTTGACTGGCGCAGCCGAGCTGGGCGTCCTGCCTTCCGATTGTGTAGGCGTTGAGGATGCAGAAGCTGGCATCGAGTCTATTCTCTCCGCTGGTATGTATGCCGTTGGTGTGGGTACACCTGCTCAGATGCAGAAGGCTGACCTCATAGTATCCTCCACATCAGAGCTTTCATTGGATTTACTGAAGTCCAGTCATACGAATAAAGTTTAACATTGATATGTAATAAGAGCCGCTTCCTTAGTGAAGTGCTCCCTGTTTACTCGACAGGAAGCACTTCATTATAGGAGCGGCTCTTTTCATGGTTTAGCTGTTGCAATTTGTCTATACTTCTTAAGAGCGGCTACAGACACATCGGGCTGAATTCCGGTCATTTTATATATTCGCTGAGCCCAATCCTCTATGTGATGAAGGGGAGATTCCGTGATGAGTTCTTGGTTGCTGCTAATAAAGCTCCTTCCCCCTTCGTACTCCCAATGGACCACTTCATTCTCCATCGGGACTCTCATCTCTACAAGTGCATTACGCAGCAAGGACTGGGAATGCTCTCCTGCAGCATTCAAATCCTGAAGCACAACCGGCGTGAGATCAAAGACCTGGCTGCTCGTCTTGCCATTCGGTCTGACCCAGGTGAAGGATAAGTGATTGCTTCCCTGATTATTAAGCTTTATTCTGCCACCTGTAATAAATCCGCTGAGCGCCTCTCCTCTGTACTCGTCAGGCATAAAGTCCATAAGAATCGGTTCAATCCATTGATCCCCCAAATCACAAAAATACCTCCGGCCTTGCTCGTCCAGCGCACATACCGCTGCATGAGCCTCCTCTGTTCCAAAGCCTTCTCCTATGGCATAAGCCTCAATCCCGGCCTGCTGGAACTCATCAATGAGCCAGATGGCCAGATCAAAGCAATTACCCGAGGTGCCGTATCTCTCACGATGCTCCTTCATAAGTGCTACACTGCGTTGACGGTCGGAGGACTGATCATAATACCATGCCTTGGTCAGCGTTTCCATGGGGAAAGCATCGAATTTATGCCATACTTCAAGAATCTGCTTCGGTGCATTCATCTTCATATTTCCTCCTCATATTCCATCGAATCATTGCAATGCAGGAAACGAACTATCGTATTCCCGATATTGTGGAAGTAAAATCTCATTCGTAAGTGCAAGCGCCTCAGCCCTGTCATTCGCGGGATAAGCAATAACGTATCCATTCTCACCGCTCCATGCACTAGCCCCTTCTTCCTTCTGTTGATTTACCTGGATCGCCCCCTGCTGGAAATCATTTTGCTGATTTAGCAAGCCGTACATGAATGATCCCGCGTGTTGATCGCCAGCCTCATCCCTATACGGATAGTGATACATAATCATCCCGGAGTAATCCAATTCTGATAATTGCAGCGTATACTTTGATTCTTTTGAAATCGGGTTGACCTCGCCCTCAATCTCAATCTCTCCTTCAAAGGTTCTTTTACCAAGGAAGGTCGTATCGATCTCTCCATTTACCTGAACCTGTACTGGCTTCTCAATGGAAGGGCTGCCTAGGCGATACTTCACTCCTTGTACATCCACATGAATCTTCTTAGGGAATAGAGGGTATATCAAATAAACAACAAGAATCAGTACACCGGTGACCCAAATGGCAATGCCAAGTATATGCTTCAAGCTGCTCCCCTCCTTATTCCATAACAGGATATCCCGTAATCTTCTGCCTAAATGTGTCTTACCATAGCTGTCTTGTTCGGATATAGGTCTCGCCTTCATACGGAAACTTCATCATGAACTGAAGATCCTTCACAATATACTCTTTAACAGGCTCAAATTCTTTAATATGAGCGGATAAATTATAAAAATAATTCAATATAAAGGAGCTGACAAAAGTGAAAAATTTCTCTCCCAGCTTCTTAGGTTCTTCGGGTAGATGGCATATCCATTCCACATCTCGAACTTCAACAGCACCAATGTGAGGCATAGTATCATAGAATTCATAATCTTCATGATCATCCTCGATCACACTTGCTTCCAAGACTGGAATGAGCGAGGGGGTTTCTTTTTTTACATCGACCAAGGTACATTTGAAGGTAAATTCATCTTTCCCATAAATGGTCAGATGTGCATAGTTCTCATTAACTCCTTGAGAGACATGAATGGCATGATTCTCTATGTAACGCTGAAAACTGTACTCTCGATTAGGTCCAAAATCAGGGTCAATGTCAGCCGTTGATGGTTTATAAGAATACTTACTCTTTTTCACAAGCTCACTTATACTTCTGATATGATTAGAACTGCTTTCATATACACCACATGCCTGCTTGATCTCCTCGTCTGTCCAGTTTTCCAATTCTAAAATGGCCTCGTAAGCATCTCCTTTCTCTTCAAGTCCAAGAAGACTCGAAAATGCCGGTTCTGTCTTCGTTCCTCCTCTCTTCATGGATACAACTAAGCTTCGAAAGTCTTCGCCAGCAAGCTTCAATACCCGGTCTTCAATGAGCATATGCCTGTAAGCATTCTGTTCAGAGGTAGGAATCGGCTGACCAAAAACTTCAATATCCCAACCCTCTAATCTAAAACCGGCTTTCATCCGTCTAATACCGCTTACGATTTTCTCGGATATTTCAAAGCCTTCGCATTCTCCAAACTGATCTGTCAGCCGCTCTCTAAACTCAGCAAAATCGTAAACCTCGCAAATGATATCCAAATCGCTTCCCTCAATATTGAGTGCAATGGGGACAGTTCCTGTAAGAGTGGGGTCGTAGACTTGCAATATTTCCATGACTTTGAATTGTTTAAGAACTCGGAATGCATCCTGCTGCGCCTCATTCCCATCTATTAAATAACGTATGTCTTTATATAAATGTTTGTTTTCCATGGTGGTTAACCCCTTCAATTTATCTGTACAACAACCGTACCTCACGATCTACACAGCAAAGCCAGCAGCATATGGGGTAAGTTATCGTTGTATATTTAGAGTATACAATTCAATGCCTTTCTTTTCCATGAAGATCAATCATGGAGTGGCCCTGTGTGCGGAGCCCACGAATAAGGAAAAAACCTGCATGGAACGCTCCATACAGGTTTTCTAACAGGTTAATGTATATGATTCAAAATCATTTATCGATTAAAGTTTACTTTCTCTGGACCTTCATTTAATACAATTGAAGTTTCCTGCGGCTTCGTTTCCGCAATTTTACGGCCTTCTTTGAAGGAATACAGAACTGCAGCCTGTTTGCGGACAGCCTCGTATTCATTCTCTGCAGATAAAACGATGAAGCTTGCCGGCTTCCCGGCTTCGATTCCGTATTTATCTTCGATATGAAGTGTTTTTGCACTGTTTGTAGTAATAAGGTCGATCGAATTGACGATCTGATCGTAGCCAAGGAGCTGTGATGCATGGATTCCCATGTGCAGCACTTGCAGCATATTGCCTGTTCCGAGTGGATACCATGGATCAAAAATATCATCATGCCCAAAGCAAATATTAAGACCCGCCTCCTGAAGCTCTTTGACACGCGTCAGTCCTCTTCTCTTCGGATACGTATCAAAACGTCCCTGAAGATGGATGTTCACCAGTGGATTGGAGACAAAGTTCAGTCCGGCCATTTTTAACAATCTGAACAGCTTATACGTATAGGCATCATTGTAGGAACCCATTGCTGTCGTATGACTTGCAGTCGTGCGTGCACCGTATCCGCGCTCATAGGCTTCCTTTGCCACAACCTCTACGAACCGGGACTGCTCATCATCGATCTCATCACAGTGGATATCTACGAGCCGGTCGTATTTCTCGGCAAGATCAAACGCAATCTTCATCGACTCTACGCCATATTCTCTCGTAAATTCGAAATGCGGAATTCCGCCGACCACATCAACGCCCATCTTCAGTGCTTCTTCCATCAGCTCGGCCCCATTCGGGTAGGAGAGAATCCCTTCCTGAGGGAAAGCCACCAGCTGGATATCCACATAAGGTGCCATCTCTTCCTTCACTTCCAGCATCGCTTTGACTGCGGTCAGGCTTGGATCGGTTACATCGACATGAGTACGGACATGCTGAATGCCTTGAGCGATCTGCCATTTGAGCGCTGTCTTGGAGCGTGTCTTCACATCCTCATGCGTCAACGATGCCTTGCGCTCCGACCAGCGCTGAATTCCTTCAAAGAGCGTTCCGCTCAGGTTCCACTCCGGCTCACCTGCTGTCAAGGTCGTGTCGAGATGAATATGCGGCTCGATGAATGGAGGCAGTACAAGTGAACCGCTGACGTCCAGCACCTCATCGTTAGTGCCAGTTACCGGCTCCTGTGTAATTTGTTCAAACTTACCGTCTTTCACAAGGATATGCCACAGGCCCTCTTTACCCCGCAATTTCGCGTTCTGTATGATCATTTGTCATCACCTTTTCTTTAGATACTTTTGTAGAGAATACGGACATGAGTACAATGTACACGACTGCTGTACCAATCAGCGCATTAAGCGGTGTAATACCTGGAGCGAGCTGTGCAAAAGCAACCCCGATTGCCCAAGCGAGCATCGCCAGCCAGTTTACCTTTTTAAAGTTCATGGTGGCATATTCCTTGTACGTTCTGCGTTTGACGAAGAAATAATCTGCAATAATGATGGCACCGATGGATGGAACAGCCGCACCCAGTACATTTAGAAAGCCGACGAAATTGTTGTACATCCACATTGCAAACACCGTGCCGACAATCCCGTTTATAATAACAAAGAACTTCTTGGAAATCTTCGTAATGTTCGCAAAGCCTAAACCCGATGCATACAAAGCATTGTCATTGGTCGTCCAAATATTCAAGCCCAGTACGATAATCGCCGGAATGAGCAGACCCTGCAGGAACATGACTTCTGAAATATCGGCCAGGTTATATGCCATCGCTCCCACAGCGCCGAACAGGAACATTAATGAATTCCCTAGAAAAAATGCAATCACCGTTGCAATGACGGCTTGCTTAGACGTTTTGGCAAATCTGGTAAAGTCCGGAGTCAGTGTCCCCCCGCTGATAAATGATCCGATACAGATCGTCATAGCCGCGGCCACGGACAAGGTTTGTGTTGGTGTGTACTCAAGCAAGCCTTGCAGCCCGCCAAGTGTATCAACGCCCTTTAACATCGAGTAACTGCCGAGGATAGCAATAGCCGGAACTGCAATGTAGCCCAGAATAACTAATGATTTCATACCAAAGATCGCCGTCGCCGTCATCGCCAGACCGAAGATGAAGATGAGTAAATTTACATCCCAGTTCATTGCCTTCGCTACAGGAACAGCAAACATTGCCACGCCTACGCCGAACCAGCCGACCTGTGTAAAGCCAAGCAGGAAGGAAGGCAGATAGGAGCCTTTTTCACCAAAAGAATATTTAGCCAGCAAGTGGGTCGAGAGCCCCGTCTTGGCTGCGATATGTGCGAGTGCGCCCGTGTAAATACCGAGCACCAGATTTCCTGCCAGCACGATCAGCATGAACTCCGTGAAGCTGAGGCCAATGCCCAGCTCTCCGCCCGCCAGCATGCTTGCTGAGAAGAAAGTAAAGCCCAGCATAACAGATAGTGTCTTCCAAAAATGATTTCTCTGCGTTCTCGGTACCGCCTGCAACGAAAACTCTTGATCGTTCTTACTCATCAGAATACCCCCAAATAAAAGTTTCCTGATACCAAAAAGAGCAGAAAAAAGAGGCTAATTGCCGTCGTTACACTGACAATTAGCCTCATTTATACATCATAATCCGCGCGAATATACAGAGCATCTCTAGATAGAATACGCCCTACTTCACGCCGATTACGAAAATCCGCTGTCCTTGCCAGCCTCTCTGGACTGATTTAAAGGTACCAGTATTTAATTACGTCCTATTATTTTAGAAAATCAGTCCTGTGTCAATGTAATTATTATCCATACTTCGAATTTTGCTGAACTCTCCACTCTCAAGCCATCGTTTTAACTGTTCATTCCGATGCTCTAAGAATCGCTTCATATACGACTCAAGTACCCATCGTTCCGCCATTTTTCCCAACACGCCAAAAGGGGCTTCAAATATTAGTACATCCTTCATTTGGGTATACTCGTGATCTATGGATGAGAAATAATGCTGATGTGTCATGCTGCGGAAAGCACCTGATTGCATCTCGTCAGTAAAATATAGCGGACGCTTGTAAGCTGTCACTTCGGAGGTCAATCTTTGCCTGACGCCAAAATGAGTGGCCTCAAAGGTTACTGTCTGTCCAGATTCAATGAAGCCATTAGTCACTCCTGCCACAGCCTGCTCTCTGGTATGCTTCCATACCGTTCTGGGATGAAGGCTGATATTTCTGGCAGCATCAAAACAATGTTCTATTGGTGCCTGGATGATGATGCTCGTTTCCAGTGAAACCATACCGATTCAGCTCCTTCATTTCCTGAAATATAACAAAATATCAAATGACTGAAGCATCGCTTGATGATTAACCGCATGTTTGTACAGAGGCATAGCCGTCGGTTCATACAGGACAATAAGGATAACCAATCCGATCCACAGAAGAGCGTGGGATACACGGATCTTCATCCTTTTGATGAACAACAGATTGCCTGGTATCCACGCCAGCAGTATAAGAACCAGGGAAGCAATTACGAGCATTAGCGGGACATATCCTTCACTTAACCAATAAAGCAAACGGAGCCAATAATACGTAAGTAATGAGAGGATGAAATTGTATAACAACAAAACTATAATCTTGCCGTAAGCGTTCATCCAGGGACTCTCTCCTCCGCCAAGCAATAATACGCTGCATGTGATAACTCTTACTTGTTAAACGTCTTTGGTTAAGCATTTGTTTCCTTCCTACTTGTTCTATTGCTGCTAAATAACTCTTCCAAAATATTATATCCACTCCGAAAATCAACCGGATAATCGTTTTCTCATCATCAGTAATTGCAAATGTCATTTGCATCGAAGATGGATCAAACCTGCCGCTTTCGATCAATCGCTTCATATCCTTATCATTATCAAGGTCTTGTAACCTTTGGATGGTTCTTTTAATAACACTTCGATCTTATCGCCATTCCCATTGTCATGTTCGATCCGTACTCTGGGTTTTACTAAATACACTTTACATTGGATCAAAATAGCACTCTCCTTACGGAAATCGGACCTATTCAAAATATATCATACTTATATGTGGAATATCTTCTAATCTATGGATTTTATGGTTGAAGATACACTGTTGACGTTGCACTTTTATATGTTAGAATCAGAATACAAAGAAAGCATAGTAGTTTACTAGTATTTAATAATAAATGCTATGAGAATAAGGAGAGTGAGCAAGTTGTTACAAATGGTCATTACAGGACTTTTGTGCGGCGCCCTGCTGGGGTTCGTCATGCAGCGCGGCCGGTTCTGTCTGACAGGCGGATTCAGAGATATGTACATTGCCAAAGACAATCGCATGTTCTATGCGCTGCTTATTGCAATTTCTGTACAAAGTATCGGGGTATTCGCATTAATTCAGACAGGTGTCCTTCAATATGATGCTGGGGAATTTTCATGGGTAGCCACCATTCTTGGCTCGTTTATTTTTGGTATCGGCATTATTCTTGCAGGAGGTTGTGCGACAGGCACTTGGTACCGTGCAGGTGAAGGTCTGATCGGCAGCTGGATTGCGCTCTTCGGTTACATGGCTATGGCCGCGATTATGAAATCCGGTCCGCTGTCTCCGGTTAACTCCAGCTTAAATGAGGTTGCCACGACCACGAACTCCATTCCCGCAACGTTTGGTCTGTCGGTATGGCCGTTTATTGTATTACTGGTAGCCGTTACGGTATTCTTGGTAGTGAGACATTTGCGCAAGCCGAAAGTGTTCATTCCAACACTGAAGCCTAAACGCAAGGGTATTGCCCACCTCTTGTTCGAGAAACGCTGGCATCCGTTTGTCACTGCTATTCTGATCGGACTTATTGCCCTGCTTGCATGGCCGCTCAGCGCAGATACAGGAAGAAACTTCGGCTTGGGTGTAACTACACCTTCCGCAAATATCTTGCAGTATCTCGTAACCGGCGATGACGGGTTTATCAACTGGGGAGTCTTCCTCGTTCTAGGTATTTTCCTTGGATCCTTTGCTGCTGCGAAGGCAAGCAAGGAATTCCGCTTCCGCGCTCCGGATGCGAAGACAGCCGTAACCAGCTTCGGCGGCGGACTGCTTATGGGCTTTGGCGCAAGCTGGGCCGGAGGCTGTTCCATCGGTAACGGTCTCGTGATGACGGCAATGATGACATGGCAGGGCTGGATTTCTCTGGTCTTTATGATTCTGGGTACATGGACTGCATCTTATTTTGTATTCATACGTCCACGCAAAAAAGCGAGCGCTGGTGCCGCCGCTTCAACAACTGCAACTGCTTAGGAGGAATTTAACATGCAACAGAAACTACAAGTTCTCGGAATGGTATGCCCATTTCCACTAATTGAGGCAAAAGAAGCGATCAAAACATTAAATAGCGGCGACGAGCTCGTCATTGATTTTGATTGTACACAAGCGACAGAGAGCATTCCGCGCTGGGCTGCTGAAGATGGACACACCATCTCCAACTACGAGCAGCTGGACGATGCCTCTTGGACCATCACTGTGAAGAAGAAATAAGCTAAAGCTTATATGAAAAGCGATCCTTTCAGGCTAACTGATCAGGATCGCTTTTTTTTGAGTAAACAAGAGTTTGATTTCATTAGAATTTAATTATTACTTCTGTCTCCATAATCCCCACGATCATTGTGTTTATTCAGATAGATATCTAATGCTTTGATTCCACGGCGAGCAAGCTTGATAAATAATATGAGACAGTATATTCCAAGTGCAAGTGTACCTAAGTATATTAACAAACCAAAAAATCCAAACGCTGAGGCTGTTTGCATTCGATATCATCTCACTTTCATTCATTTTGTTTGTCTATGGGTGCTCAGATCCTAATTCTGAAGATGCCGGTTTCCCTTAAAAAATCATTTCTCGTGACGTCTGGCTCCCCAAGAAATTGCCGATAGCTATTAATGGTCCCATCATGGCTGACACAATATACTGTTCTCTTAAAGCTGCTGATCCACCTTATAAACTTGTCTGCCTGATTTTCAAATTGCTCAGTGGAGATGGTATTAATTCCTTCCTTCCAGAGCGCCTGCTCGGACGACAAAACTGTAAACTCAGGATAGTAAGTGGATAGCTCATCCAAAGTGTATATCTTATCGCAGCCAAGGGGCTCCCACTCTGGATTTTGCGGAAACATTCTTGGCCCGAGAAGCGGCGTAACATATTTCTGTATAGAGATGTCCTTACTCCATATATTTACCGTTTCTATGGTTCTTCTTGTAGGACTTGCTACGACGACATCTTCGGAACTAAGCGGGTACAGAGTGCCCATTTGTTCTGCCTGCTGAATCCCGCTCTCTGTCAAAGCAGGCTGCATCATATGCAGCTGGTTGGGCCAATCCGAGGTATGTTCCCCTTCAGCATGTCTAATAAACACGAGCTCCATGTGAGATCACTCCTGTTCACGGAATCTATCTCAATCATCCAATTCTTGACTGTCGCTCAGCAGCTGATCATAAATGACCTTGCCGATTCTTTGAACCACGGGATTACCGATACGCTGAGCTTCCTCATATATTTCCGTTGTCATAACCTCTGTCATCACCGCCACGGCAAGCTCTCTGCCTGGTATCAAGAAGTACCCTGTATCATGTGTAACATTGCCCGCTTCTCCTGTCTTATGTGCGATCAGCATGTCACCAAGCACAGCGCCAAATTTCGTATTCACCTCTTGCTTGGACATCCATATAAGCAGCAGCCGGCGAGAATATTCCGAGAGAAGCTCCCCTTGATATACAAGTTTAAGAAGACGCGTGAGCTCTTGAGCATTTGCATAATTGTCCAATTCAGGAGAATGAACAGGCGCAAACATTTTGCGTCCCAGCTGCGTCCGGTGTATCCCAAGTCCTTCTAGCAAAGCTCTTACCCGCTCAAAACCAACAACATCAATTAGGACATTCGTTGCCGTATTATCTGACTGTGCGATCATGAGTCTTGCCAGCCTTCCTATGGTAGCTCTCAAAGGCATAACTTCCTGCTGAAGCGAGCCCGAGCCTCCCACTACATCCTCACTTCTCACGACAGTCTGATCTTCAAGACAAATCTCACCCCGATCAACCATTTGCAATAGCGCACAGGCAATTGCCAGCTTGATCGTGCTTGCTGATTTGTACTGCTCTTCTGATCCGATCAAGAAGCCTACATTTCCTGCATTAACGCTTAGATCAACCACACTGACCGTCACACGTATGCCACCTTGATGGGCTTGTTCTATCATCGGATGAAGCTGTTTCATGATGTGATGAAGCGAGTCTGCACATAAGTCCTCTGAGGAAGATTTCAGCATTAGGAACAGCTCCTTTACATGATAAAGTTTCAGCAGCTTCCAATATGTTAACATCGACCAAGATATGATTACCATATTTTATTCAAAAAGGGATAGGCTCCCTCCACTCTCTATTCACATGTTATTCTCACAACCCTTCGTTCAACTGCACAAAATAAGCTATACTTCTGATTAGATAGACTAGATAGGCATGAAGCTGAGAAGCTATACACTAGAAAGGGAAGAAAATGTATCAATTATCCGAGGCATTAGCACAAGATATTGTAGACCGCATGATGAAGGACATTCCGTATAATATCAATATTATGAATGACAAAGGCATTATTATTGGCAGCGGCCATCCCAGCCGAATTGGCACAGAGCATCGCGGAGCCATCAAAGCGCTTGAAAGCGGGGAAATGGTGGAGGTATGGGAGGATCAGCGTTATGAAAAAAAGGGAACGAATGAGCCCATCGTTATTAATCAAGTCCGCGTAGGCGTTATCGGCATCTCGGGCAGCCCGGAGGAAGTACGCCCCTTCTGCAGCATTGTAAGAACAACCGTCGTGCTGCTGATTGAGCAAGGGATGGCACTAGAATCGATGCAAAATGAAGCTAATCGAAAAAAGGCATTTCTAGAGGTACTGCTGCACCATCAAGGGATCTACTCGCAGAAGCTGCAGAAAAAAGCGCTCGCCTACAACATTGACCTGCTGCTGCCGACAACCATCCTATATATTGATCATGCGGGGATGAATGCTGATATTTCCAATATTCTCCTTATGTATCCTTCCTTTATCATTGAGGAAGATATATGCATCATTCTTGTTCAGGATGTGAAAGAGATTAAGAAAGTAATCAAGCAGCTGCTGCAAAGCCAGCCTATTCTTAAGATCAGTGTCTCACGGCATGAAGCCCATATAGCAGACAGTTATCATCAAGCCAAATCCGCAATGAAGGCAGCCCATGCCCTGCATCTTCCCGAACGGATCATTCTGTATGATCAGATCGAGTTCTTGGTGAAATTAAGCGAGACTGAGCTTAGCGGCTCCGAGCATCTCATAACCAAATTGGAGGACAAGGAATCCGTAGATCTGCTCGATACCCTAAGAGTATATATCAATAACAACTGCAGTGTATCCGACACTTCCGCAGAGCTTACGATTCACCGAAACACGCTGCAATACCGACTGAAGAGAATCCACGATCTTACGGGCAAGGACCCGAGAAATACGTTTGATTTGTTTGAGCTGACTCATGGACTGCTCGCGCTGTATAAATAAACAAGGCACTGCCCCAGCTAACATATCAAAAAAAGCACACACCGCGTTTTTTTACACTGTGTGTGCTTCTCTTTATTCTCTATTTTCCTTCTCGTACTCTCTAACTGCTCCTAATTAATCTCTCTCTACTTTACTCTGTTTATCTATCCTATCCTTACTCTGCATATCACTCTGGCTTGGTGCTAAGCCAGCTTCAAGATCCGGCCAATGTTCTCACAGGTTCTCTCCACGTTCTTGGGTCCATCAGCTAACAGCTTCTCGATATCTGAAGCACCTGGCACGATGCCAAAGATCGCATCAATTCCTTCTTCGTATAACACTTCAACACCTTCACCAATATATCCAGCCAGTGCAATAACTTTCTTGCCCTCCAGCTTGGCTGCTTTCGCAACACCATAAGGCGTCTTGCCAAATTGGGTCTGGAAGTCCATACCGCCTTCCCCGGTGAGACAATAATCCGCAGATGCCAGCTTGCTGCGAAGTCCGGTGTACTCAATGACGATGTCGATTCCACGCTGCAGCGTCGCCTGTGTAAAGATAAGCAAGCCTGCGCCAAGTCCTCCTGCAGCACCTGCTCCAGGAATGTCACGCACGTCTTTGCCAAGCTGTTCCTTAACTACCGCTGCATAATTTGCAAGATTAGCATCCAGCGTGGGCACCATCTCTGGAGTTGCTCCTTTTTGCGGTCCAAAGACATGCGAGGCTCCCGTTTCTCCACACAGTGGATTCGTAACATCACAAGCAACGATGATTTCTACATCTGCAAGGCGTGCATCCAGTTCACTCATATCGATCGTGGCAAGTTTACCGAGACTCCCGCCGCCGCGCGGCAGCGTGTGTCCTTCCTCATCCAGAAACTTCACACCAAGCGCTTCTGCCATACCCGCACCGCCATCGTTTGTTGCACTGCCGCCAATACCAATAATGATCTTCTTGATACCTTGATCAAGACATTCCTTAATCAGTTCACCTGTGCCATAGGTAGTTGTAATCAGAGGATTTTTCGTTTCCTTCGTTACCAGATGAATCCCGCTTGCGGAGGCCATCTCAATCGCAGCCGTCACGCCATCTCCCATAATTCCGTACTTTGCGGTAACGGTCTCACCTAACGGTCCTGCGACCTTTTTTTCCACCATTCTACCGCCTGTTGCGTCAACGAGAGATTGAACGGTTCCTTCTCCGCCATCTGCCATAGGAACATGTACATAATTCGCTTCTGGAAATGCTTTGCGCAAGCCTGCCTCCATTGCTACACAGACTTCCTTTGCCGTCATGCTTTCTTTGAAAGAATCGGGTGCCAGCAAAAATGTCGGTTGTTGCATCCTCTCACCTCATAAGTTCATATTTTTTATTCTCATAAAAGTGAATTTAATTTCTTAGCTGCTCTTATAATAAAAATCCGTAGAGCAATGTAGCTACAATTGCCATCGTACCGCCGACAATCGCTTCATATGGCACAAGTCCCATACGCTGCTTAATCGTCATGTTCATACTTCCTGCGGTCACGTGGAAATAGTTACCTTGCGGCAAGGAGTCAATAACTGTCGCACCTGTGTGAACCATTGCCGCCGCTGCAAGAGGTGCAGTACCCATATTCAGGATGGCTTCACCAAATGATCCGGTTGCTAGGATAACACCTGTTGAAGTTGAAGCGGTTGCTGCGGCCATCAGAATACCTGCAATCGGTGCAAGGAAAGTACCTGAAATACCGGAAGCTTCGATAATACCTACGACCTGGATGGATAGATCCGAATTTGAGATAAGTCCTGCAATTCCACCTGCACCGAGCAGGATGAGAACCGTTGCGGTCATTTTATTAAGTCCGGATGCGGAGTAGTCCAGGATTTTGTTTGCTTTTCCCATCGCCAGCATCCCGATAATCCCTGCGATCGGCAGGATATACATTGCGTCTACTTTAAAGCTGGCAAGCAAATCGATGCCCAGGATAGAACCAATTGGGTTGATCATGAGCAACACGACAGCGACGAGCGGTGCCACAACGGCTGTTTTGAGCGGCGGGTATTTGGAAGTATCGACCTCATCATCATTTACCGCTTCTTCAGCCGATACCATCACACCTTTATTTTTGAGCATGGATGCTACAATTACCGTTACAGCGAGTCCGAACAGAGCAGGAATGAAGCCTGCGATCATTACTTGACTCAAATCGAGATTAAATCCGTTTGCCGCTGCAATCGTATTCGGGTTAGGTGAAATAATATTCCCTGCCTTACCCCCGCCTGAGAGGGCAAGCAATAGAGCAATCTTCGAAATGCCCATTTTGTTACCCACGGACAGAGCAATCGGTGCGACGATCAGTACTGCGACGGGAATAAATACACCTACGGCAGTAATAATCATCGTGGCAAGTGCAAGGGCGAGAATCGCTTTGCCGCCGCCAAATTTCTTCACAATCGCCTGAGCAATTGTTTCGGCTGCACCTGACTCCATCATTACGCCGGCCAGAACCCCTGCGGCGAGCACTCTCAGAACCGTACCCATGACACTTTGTGTTCCACTGACCAGTACATCTATGGTCTCCTGCAGATTGGCTCCGCCAATCAATGCTCCAATAATTGCACCCAAAAATAATGCATACACCGGATTCAGCTTTCTCAAGATGAGGATGATCGCAATGGCAAGCCCGACGAGCGCCCCGATCCAACTGATGGTTAATCCGTCCATCTTTGTATGCCCCCTTATGTTTATTTATGAATTCGCTTTCTTTTTGAATACGCTTTCAGTATAAGATGAATTGGTGGTAAGAGATATTGATAAACGGACGATTTTTATTGTGCATTTGCACAATACTACTTCATTTTAATTACAAAAGAAAAACGGAGCTCTGCGCTCCGCTTTGATCATTCTCCTATGAGTATATTCTTATCCTTACCAGTCAACCAGTTTTCTTCCCTGTAGATCTCTTTCTCTATGTATTCCTTAGTTCTGCGGTCTAGGTATTATTCCATTCAACTTCCTTCATTTTGAGGTCTCATAGATCTCCTTCTAATACGAATTCGGTTAGACCTGTTTGACTTCTTGTTTCATGCAGCTCACCCTGCTCAGGACCAAAGTGATATATTTTCAAAAGGCAAAGCACCTCTCCCTCAGTTCCGAAGGAACTGTTTAAAGAAAGATGTATTTCTGTAGGGCTAATGTTCGAGGGTCACTGTTTACTGTGTCTAATTAGATGTTAGGAAGGTTTATGTGAATGTTAACGTAATGGATGGCAATCTGCCTAAATGAGGTTTAGATACCCGCTTCCTTCATCCGCTGGAGAATTCCAACAATGCGAAGTCCTTCCACATCACTGACCGTAATTCCATACTTCTCCTGAATCCGGGTAATCTTTTTGAGAAGCGAAAATTTTGAGTCACAAAAATCAAACAGGGATGCATCGTCTGAAATGAACATGCCGTAATACTCCAGCCCAAAGATTTCTTTGAAAAAGATAATCCCTTCGGGCTCCAGCTCATTAATCTGATCTACGCTTGCATATACGATGCCCGCCTTGCTTCCCGGCCGAGGAAGCTCTCCGCCCCGCTCCAAATAGGCTTCAAAATTTCTCTGCAGATTTGAGCAGGCCGCCTCCCTCGTGTCTCCTTCGCCTCGCATCCAGTACCAATTGAGTACTCTGGCCTCCCAAGGATACTTTTTAGAATAGGAGTCTGACTCAGGTTGAATTTCTTGATTTATAATTTCAATCGGATAGTCACGAAGAGACCAATTTGACTTAAAGAAGGAAGCCGCCATCTTATATGCTGTTTTCCATGATTCTGTCAGTAATTGTTGTTTCATCGTTCATAACTCCCTCATTTATATGCTTGGGTGATATTATCCTCTATTATAACAAGCTCATACCTAATCTTCGAATGTTTGGGCATGAAGATGAAGCTTGTATATCTATTAGACAAAAAACCATCACAATTAACGAGGAATTTCGAACTTTTTCTTATGCCGGATTGCTCGCCGCAGGAAGCTTTATCCCGAGTTCTCGCAAACGCTCCTCCGTAGTTTGTTGTTTTGACATATAGACAACCAGCTCCTCGATAAGATAGATGCTTCTTAGACTGCTTCTTTCGTTCGATTGGATTCCCATATTATAACTTGATTGAATTAAATCTTCACCCCATATCTCAGCTTATATGCCAGTCAACCGTCAGCTAAAGCTGCTATTTCTGATACAATGAAAATCAATGTGTATGTGAATTATTTGAAATGAACGGAGGAGTATCATGTCCCATTCCGAAACTAAACCTGTCAAAATCGCCAAACCCAAGCTTCCCAAGCAGCTCTCGTCCGTTAAACTGGCTAATTCCACGATTCTTGATCGCGCTGAATATGGCCAGGCCTTGTGTCAGGATGAAGAGATCATGGATGTCATAGCCGAGAAAGTAACCTTTGATCAGATGGTATTTGAGAACATCACCTTCAGCAGTACCTCTCTTCTGCATGCAGAATTAACAGATGTCGTCTTCAAGAACTGTGATTTATCCAATATCAACTTCAGTGATTCCGTCCTGCATCGGGTTCAGTTTACGCATTGCAAAATTATCGGGATCGACCTTACCGCTGCAACGATGCGGAATGTGTCTTTTCAAGCGTGTGCCGGAGATTATGCAACGTTTCGTTTTGCCAACATGAAAAATATCTCTTTTCAGAAATGCTCACTCATCAAGTCGGATTTTTATCATTCGGAATTTGCCAGCATTGAGCTGATCGGCTGCATGATTGACGGTACACAGTTCACCGGTGCGAAGCTAAAAGGCATCGATCTTAGCCAAACTGAATTTTTCAACCTCGGTGTGACGATGGAGGATTTGCAGGGCTGCATTATTGCACCGGCACAGGCACTTCTGTTCTCCAAAATATTTGGTCTGGTCATCAAGGAGTAATTCATCACACAGAAAAAATAATTTAAACGGTTTTTTATTCCTGTCAGAAATAGATCAATGTTATATTATTACAATCTTGGTTTTTTGCGTTTGCAAAGTAAAAGGAGTTATCAATATGATTGAAGCAATTGGAAAATACAACACGGCCAAAATTTTTACGGATACGATCGATGAAACGGCATATGCTCAAGTGCTTGAGCTGTGCAATCAGAAGGCATTTGAAGGTGTCCAGATCCGCATCATGCCCGATACCCATGCAGGAAAAGGCTGCGTGATCGGATATACCGCAGAGCTTGCGGGCCGCGTCGTCCCCAACCTCATCGGTGTGGATATCGGCTGCGGAATGGAAGTTACTTATCTCGGAACGATGGATATAAATTTCGAAGAGCTGGATCACTTTATACGTCATCAAGTGCCGCATGGCCATTCCATTCACCAAAAAGTCGCCCACCCTATTCATAAGCTCGTGCTGGAGCAAAAAATTGAGCACATCTCCAGTAAAACAGGTACGATTTACGAGAAGCATCTGCGAAGTGTGGGAAGTCTGGGCGGAGGCAATCATTTTATTGAAATTAATGAGGATTCGGCAGGCAACAAAATCTTGGTAATCCATTCCGGAAGCCGCAATCTTGGACTTCAGGTGGCCAAATATCATCAGAAAAAAGCCGAGCTCTACTGTACAGACCGCATCAAGGACCTGACACATCTGCAAAACGAGGAGATCGGTCTACTCAGAAAATCAGGCAATCTCGAGGCGATCCCTGCCGTTATTGATCAATATAAAGCGCTGATGGAAGTGTACCAGGTTCCCAAACCGCTCATGTTTCTAGAAGGAGCCGGGGCCGATGAGTATTTAGCAGACATGTATGCAGCGCAGGAATTCGCCCTCTTAAACCGGCAAGGGATGTCCAGAGCCATCTCGGAGTTCTTGAATTTGAACTATAGTAAACTAGAGAAATTTACGACTATCCATAACTATATTAATCCAGAGGACAAAATTATTCGCAAAGGGGCTATCTCTGCCAAAGCAGGTGAGAAGGTCATCATCCCTATTAATATGCGTGATGGCTCCATTATCGCCATTGGCAAAGGCAATCCAGACTGGAATCATTCAGCCCCGCATGGAGCAGGACGACTGATGAGCCGTTCCAGAGCCAAGGATATTTTGCATATGAACGATTTCAAGGACACCATGCGCGGGGTATGGACCTCATCCGTAAGCACCGCAACTCTCGATGAAGCGCCCATGGCCTACAAGCCTATGGAAGAGATTCTAGAGAATACAGCAGATGCATTGGAGATTGTAGAGATTATTAAGCCGCTGTACAATTTCAAAGCGAGTAATTAATTTGAAGAGAAGCACACAATTACCTTTCGAGGTAATAGAGTGCTTCTTTTTTATGGTTATCTATTCATTTCAGCTACTAATCGTGGATGGAACTGCCCCTTCTATATGTTAATTCTATCAATCTATGCATTCTAATGATATTACACATTCCTTATTTGCTAGAGTTGCATATGTTGCATAGTAAGGAAGGGTTATATATGAAAAAAGAAGCTTATGTATCTCAAACTTATCCGCGCTTACCTTATTTAGTGAGGATTTCTACACAGCTCTGATGAAGCTATCTGCGTGTAAATCCTTTGCCAACAACGGTTTCATTATCCAAGTCAACATAAACTACGAGATCTCCCATAGTATCCGTGCCGGTATGATTAAAAGTTACAGCATACACGTGGTCATGGCCTGCGTTACTATACATATAGGACTCGTTCTCCTCGTTAACGCTTACTTTCTCTACGATGGAATCTTTCGGACTGACAGGTATTAAATCTTGCTCTTCATCTGTAAGGCTGCTGTATGCCACCATTTCGAGCGATGTTTTTTCATTAGATGAAATCAAATTACAACCTGCTAAGGTGAATAATATCACCATTAACACCGGAATGAATATAAACTTTTTCAATATCAGCACTCTCCTTTGACTTCGTCAAAAGCCGTCCTTCATCCATGGACTCTCGCTAAATATAGTCACGTTGATGAAGGAGCTTAAGATAGGCTTCGTAATTGTCGTTACCTAAATGGCATTCGGCTTCATGGACACCTCTTAGTATGTATAATTCCTGCTGCAGCTGCTGGCTCATCCCCTGAAGTGTAAACCCAGAAATGTACTGTCTATCTGCACTTTCTATAATGATCCGAAGCAGTCTGCCCTGCCTTATCTTTCTCCACAGCCGTTCTGCACCTGTCAGGGAATCCTCATCGGATGAATCCATTTTATGTGCGATCTGCATTTCCTTTATCATCTCTTGCTCCTGAGAAGTAAATATGGACGAAAGCAGCTGACTGTTATTCACATGATAGATTTTTACGATATGATCGTACTGGATTAGAGGGTCATTTTTTAAATCCGTCTTTTCTAGTGGATTCACTACAACAACACCAAATTTGGTTTTCAATCGTGTGTCCGCTTCATGAATGGTGTATCTGGATGGTAAATTGGATGCCTTAAATCGTTCGTGCAGCTCGCTTACTTGAATATCCAAATAAAGTGCCCCCTTTAGTTTTCTTATTTCCTCAAGTATCGAGAATAGTAACTTTAATCCCGGTTCAATAACTTCAGATTATTCACGATATAATGAATGCCGGACAGAAGCGTCACCAGCGAGGCAATCAACATCATGATCTGATCAAGTACACATACTACCGTATTCATATCGAAGGCGGAAGATTCCTGGCTCAGCACTTTAATAGCTCATTAATTGTCTCAATCCACTGTCCGTCCGAATCTGCCAATATAGTCTCCCATCCCTTCTCTCTTGCAGGAATCAAATTACGCTCTTGATCATCAACAAAATAGATCTCTACAAATTGTTCCAGCCTGTCGTGCAAATTGTTGTAAATAGAAGCATCCGGTTTGCACATGCCAACCTCGCTCGAAATGGTACAGGATGTAATATAGGGCATAGGCGGTGCCAATACTGGAGTTAACCATTCATGTCTGTGATTACTTAATATATGTATGTTAGCTTTTTCAGACCATTTCGCTACCCATTCCGCAGCAGGCAAAAGCCTCAAATGCGCTTGTACTATCCTCCTCATTAACTCATCACTTTGGTTTAATTGTTTGCTCTGCCTTCTTACCCACACGTAGAATTCCGCTTCCGAAACACGACCAGACCATAACGACTCCCTAAGCTCTTGTTTGAATCTGCGGACTATACTTTCGCCAGAGACTAGATCTGTTAACGTCAGTTCACTCCAGTAGCCAGGCGACAAATTAGCCGTTATGACACCACCGGCATCAAGCACAAGCTGCGGTTTAAGATCCATATGGATGACATCCTCTACCTGATATTTTGTGCATTCGCATTACTTTGGGTTCACCTTAAGTTTGACGACATAAGTACCTGTCCCAGCAGGCCACTCTCCATATACCACGATGAAATAGGTGCCCGGCTCAGAAGGGGTTCGAATCTTATTATCTTGTATCGGAAGGCTGATCCGCTCCGCAGCTGTCACTTGTTCAGCCGAATACTCGGAAGGCTGAACAGAGAAGGAGAGAATTATATCTGTTTCAGGAGTTACCTCATATCTCTCATACTGGTTGGCTAATTCCGTTGGTTCGGGTGCATCTGCTACCCCACTCGTCCAGACATATGTGCCTTTATGGAACAGAATTTCCTGCTCATCCAAACGCCCAATCAGATCAGGAGGCTCAGTTAAAAAGAAAGACCTAGAAGTTATGTAAATGACAGCGAGGAACAATAGCCCTCCCGCAGCTATTAGTACCCTCTTATTCATTTATTTTATCCTCCCTCCTTTTTCGACGCGAACTCGATAATTTCTAACCTTTAGATTATGTTGAAAATATTGGTTTTTCTATTATTCTACACTAATGTATTCAACTCAAAAACCCCCGCATTCACATGCGAGGGGATTCAAGCTGAATCTTATATCCTATTTAGGATCCTAAACATCTACAGCTGTAAAATTACCAAAGTAATATAGCATAAATGCAGCTAACAATAGAACAGCAACAATAATTCCGACAGTGATCTTCTTCTTGCGTTTGGTAAGATGTTCTCTATTTCCTGCCATATGAAGTCTCTCCCTTAATTGTTATCTTGATACTTATATAAACGTTTAAAGAGAGTTATAAACGACAGGCAAGGCAGAATTCATTCCTTACTACTTTCTTTTTGGTATGGATGCCGTAATGAAATCCTGATCCTTGAGCATTTTGGCGAGGTACAGCATCTGTCCAGCGATAATAGCTTCCTCTCCCTGTTGCCATCCGAGTATATTTATCTTAAATTACAGAAAACAACGTCATTTTCCACTATTTGATACATAATTTCTTTTAGCTATAATGTAGGCTGCTGTAACAAGATATATCTGGAAAGGAGAGCTTGCTATTCGAACCTTGGTCATCAGTGATATTCATGGCTGCTACGATGAATTTAACGCATTGCTGCATACAGCAAATTACATATCAGAGCAGGACAAGCTCATACTCCTCGGTGATTATGTAGATCGCGGACCGAACAGTAAGGAAGTACTCAACCAAATTATACAGCTTCATCAGGAATATGGTGTCGTTACACTAAAGGGAAATCACGATCAGCTGTTCCTGGATGCGATGCTGCTGCAGGAGGATGATCGCTGGCTAAAAAACGGCGGCTACCAAACGATCGAGAGCTATATGGGAGTTTCCTACTTCGAGGATCACCATTTTAATAAAAATGCCTATAAAGAAGCCAAAGCCTATATTATGGAGCATTATCCTCAACATCTGGAATTTCTTCAAAGCTTGCCTTACTACTATGAAACCGACACCCATCTGTTCGTCCACGCAGGCATTAATCCATTCTATGCGGATTTCAAAGAACAGCCGGAGGAGGATTTTATATGGATACGTGAGCTTTTTCATCATCATCCAACGAATCTGGATAAACCGGTCATTTTTGGTCATACACCGACTGTGCATCTGCACGAAACGGCCAGCATTTGGTTTCAGGAAGATAAGATTGGGATTGACGGTGCATGTGCTTATGGTAAACAGCTGAACTGTCTCGAAATTGCGGAGGATGGCACATATCAGACCTATTCAGTGTTCAAAGGGGCTAAGCTGCCTCAATAGCCGCTTCGCTGCACATAATAGATTCGTTCTCTCTAAGCTCTAAGTTCGTAGCTATATATAACTATTTTGTATACATAATACATAAAGCTCTCTGTCTTGTTTAATTCTACTGGAGAAGGGTACTTAATGATGTATCTTGTCATTCCCCTTACTAAGGAGGCGTAAACATTGGCTGAAGAGAAGCTCATACCTAAAGAAGAAGGCCTGGACCACAGTCTAAGTGTACTGCGTGAAGGCTATCTATACATAACAAATCGGACGATTGGTTTTCAGTCAGATATTTTTGAAACAAGGCTTCTTGGTGAACGCGCGATTTGTCTGCGGGGAGAGGAAGCCGCCAAGCTGTTCTATGACAACGATAAATTTGAAAGAATTGGCGCAGCGCCGAAGCGGGTCATCAACACTCTATTTGGTAAAGGCGGCGTTCAAACCTTGGACGGAGAAGAACATCATCATCGCAAAAACATGTTCATGTCCGTCATGTCAAAGGAAGCCCTTGCCCAAATGCGGACAATCACTCGCAAGCACTGGGCTCTCGCAGCTCAGCGGTGGGAGTCCATGCCGAAGGTGCAGCTCTACGAAGAGGCACAGGAGCTTCTGTGCCGGGCTGCCTGCGAGTGGGCAGGTGTGCCTTTGCGAGAAGATGAAGCACAGGAAAAGGCAGCTTGGTTTGGTGCTATGATTGAAGCAACCGCTGCGATAGGTATGAAGCACATGAAGGGCAAGAACACCCGCACTAAGGCGGAAAAATGGATCAGCGGCTTGGTTGAGCAAGTTCGCGCAGGTGAAATAGAAGCACCCGAACAGAGCACACTGCACACGTTCGCCATGCACCGTGATCTGCAGGGAGAACTTCTCGATTCACAAACTGCTGCCGTAGAAATCATTAACATCCTGCGCCCGATCGTCGCGATAGCCATTTATATCTGCTTCACGGCACTCGCGGTTATTCAGCAGCCTGAGGAACGCAAAAAGCTCACGAAGGCCGAGAAAGGCGCTCTCCAGAATTTTGTGCAGGAGGTACGCCGATTCTATCCCTTTTTCCCGTTCCTGCCTGCACGTCCGACCAAGGATTTTACTTGGCAAGGATATAGATTTGAGAAGGGTGTTCTAACTCTGCTTGATCTGTACGGTACGAACCATCACCCGGATCTGTGGGATTATCCTGAGAAGTTCAGACCGGATCGCTTCCGGGATTGGAACGGAAGTCCGTTCAATTTCATTCCGCAAGGCGGCGGAGATCACTACACCGGACACCGCTGTGCCGGAGAATGGATCACAATCGAAATCATGAAGGAAAGTCTCGATTATCTCGCGAACAAAATGGAGTATGACATCCCACAGCAGGATCTGAGCTTCAGCTTCCATAAGATGCCCTCTCTGCCGCACAGTCGTATAGTCATGATCAATGTGAAGGCGGTATAGAGAATTCATTTTTCATTACAACCAATACGGTTATTGAAAAATATGAAAAGATGATCGTAAACTTCTACGCTCATCTTTTCATATTTTTATATTTGTGAATCCAGTCCTTTGACCACTCTACATAAGATACAGCTTGAACCTCTTCTAGAGTTTTCCCTTCTAATGACCAATATCCACCAGCAGATAGGGCTTCCCCATGTGGATGCGATGTTCCTCCTATGGGCCTCTCGTCCACATTATAAACATACACATCAACTTTCCGAGCTGTGAGCGGATGATTTGTAACAATGAACTTTTCAATACTTATGTTCTTTCCGAAATAGTGGGAGGGACTGGAACTCTGTAACCCCCAATACATCATATATGGTAAAGAGACAATGATCTCTTTAGTTAGTTCGTATTCATCAATACGTCCTTCATAAGATATGACACGATATCCTTTATTCTCAAGATAACTTTTTAGAAAAAGTTGTTCCTCTGGTATCTCATTATTCTCAGAACATCCAATAAACAAAACGAATAAAAGTATTGAAATTACATATTTCAAACCTTCAACCCCTCATTCATTTAATGTCTATGGCTTGTCCAATAATTCAGCAGAATGGGAAATCGATAGCTCCACTGTATCTGAATATGATCGGCCTTCAATATCTTCCCATGTAATTAATACAGCTGTAGACTCATAGGTATCTGCATTCTTCTTCAGCTCATCATACGCATAACTCCCGGTATTGGTGCCAAGCTGCTTCACATTATCTTCGATATCAATACTTTCCATTGAAGCCTCATCTACAGCCTTCGCTGACCAGCCAAATACATTTTCTCTGCTGCCCGTGTCCAGCTGTTCGTAGAAGCTCACATCAAAGTGGCGAATTTTTTGAAGATCCTCGGAATCCCCCATGTAGGACAGCTGTGCTTTCCCTCTCATAATCTGGCCTGCTCCAATCAGAATTGTATAGTCCTTAACATCCCACAGATCTCCGCTGCCCCTTAGAATATACATTTTTACGTCTTCATTCGGTGTCGTTTCACCCATACTTTCATGGGTCTGTGACTGAAATGAGAAGATCCCCGCAAGGACAGCAAGCACATATCCTAGAAAAATCAGTAAACCTATGATCAATACAATTTTATATTTTTTCTTCCTTCCATCTAATATCGCTCTGTTTTTCATCAAGTTAATGCTCCTCTCCCCTTGATCTCCATACGCCTCCTCTACATCTATTAAATCCGCTCTCTATGTAAAACGATTCATGCTGATCCGCAAAAGTGACAGTAACAATGGGTATTCGTGCAGTATCTGCCGCATTCAGCAACGCCTGAACTAACTGCTTGCCCAGGCCCTGTCTCTGGAAATCCGGATGGATTATAATATCCTCCATATAGCCATGCTCAAGTCCTGTGCCGGCAATATAACCAAATGCGATAAGTCTACCATTCTTATCTCGTGCGCTTCCCCATAACAAACATCTCTCAAATAAGATCGGATAGTCCTGCTCTCTCCTGTCCCATCCGACAGACTGCCGTAAATCAGGCACCTCATGAGCTTGAATCAAATCATTGATCAGAATCGGAATTACAGAACTCACAGCTGTTGCCTCCTTCCTCGCTTAGCCTAAAAAATGACCGGGTCCTTCAGCTCTGACCATTGCATCAACGGTTTTCCCAGCATATTTAGGGTGATCGTCCCATCCATGATGTGCTGAGTGGAAGGACTGGTGAGATAGTGCTCCAGCATGAAGCTATTAATTCTGCATAAATATCTTCCGGAATTTCGTAAGCAGTATTCTGTCCTCCAAATGATGATATAAAGATGGACGCTTGTTATATACAAAGAGTTGTGAAAAAAAAAGCCCAACCCGCCTATAGAGTTCTTAATACGATACTCTTAGCGTATTGAGCAGCCATACCATTTTTTTATGTTCGTACGACTTCCGTACCTGCGATAAAATCATGGATTGAGCGTTTATCCTCCCTTATCGCTATCATTAGTGCACTGATAATTATTCCAATTCCAAACGTGATCGCATAAACCAGACCGGCAACGACGTCGCGCAGCAGCATGGTGCCAATTCCGGGAGGCCCTTCGTTAGATACCTTACGAATTTTAATACCGCAAATGTATTTGCCTACTGTACGTCCGCCCCAGAATACAGGCATAAGCAAGGTGTACAAAAAGCTAAGCGTATTATTCAGCCAATTCTCCTCTACGTTCCCAACTATGAAAGAGGTCACAATTGCCAAAGGGATACCGATTATAATCGCATCCAGCAAAGTAGCACCAAAACGAATCCAAAACCCAGCCGGTTCATTTACCATGACATTCACTCCATTTCGTGTGTATCTTCTAGATTGTATTCAGAATGATTAATATTTATATAACGAAACGAAGGGGAATAAGTTTCGTTGGAATTAAAAAAGCTTCATCCGAATTCAGAGGAGCTTTTCTCAAAATTATAAACCCATAGCCGTTATCCCCAACGACGATTGGCGTACTTCTCCACGAATTGTCTAAATTCAGTTTGCTGCGCAGTGTTAGCAAATCCCCGTTTCGGAACACCAATGCCCTGTGTGTCATTCACAAAAACATAAAAGTATTGAGTATCTTCACGAAGATGCGCTACCTTGCTCCATGGGTAATTCGTTTGGTTAATTGATGTTGTCTCCGTAAAGCCCTGCTCATTTATTTCAATCGTATGCTCACCGATAAGGCCTTTGTTTGTCTTTACATGTCGCTGTACTTTAAACTTCACAGAAAAGACGAGATATAAATCTGCAAGTATGCCAATTAGCAGTCCAAGTATAATTGATACCTCCCAAGACCTGCCGAGCACCTTTAGTGCAGTACACATCAGGATTGGCAATAGGATCATAACCAGAAGGATCATATTCTTGAACTGAGGCATATGAAACATCACATATTTGTTGAGCTTCCAATAATCGTCTTTTGTAAAGTCTATATTAATTTTCATCTAATACTCCTCTTGCCTATTCAGTATTCGGTCCGATGACAGCTTGTCTTCGGCAATCCCTATTATGATACTCCATTATCTCTGATTTGCACCAGCTTTTAATAGAAAGCTGCCGCGAAACAAATCTGCCCGGCATTTGTTATCATTGATCTATTGAGTCTTGGCGCGGTGTACGCAGTTCTTCATCCCTATTTCTCAGATATTCATTCATCTCTCTTAGTTCTCTTAAGATCAGCTTATTATATCGGGTGTTCTTGGAATCATCAATTGCGAGCTTAATCATAAAAAATGTAATAATAAACCCGATAATCGAAATGATAATACTCAACTTTATCCCCCTGTTCTTGGTGCCTTGTTATTCTCGATTTCTTGGCATTGTACTTTCGAACCTCTTCCACGCTTCAGTTGGCCCCAATGCATATCCATCCATTATACTGTATCTGGTATCAATATCATCGGATTTTATCCATATCGAACTGAAATCCTTTGAAATGTGAATAGAACCTGCCGTCTGTTGCACTTTATCTTCGCCCCATCGAACAATATGATGAACATATTCCCGAGCATTTAAGTCAGCCGCAATGCGATAAGTCAACTCCTGATCTACCGTTACATTGCCTACAATTCGATGTTTGCCCGAGAGCCGTTTATACCTCTCACCTACTATATGTATCGTCGTCTTCTGCTCATATGAATCTTCTGTGGAATAAATTACGCTATTAAATGTTCGTTCGAACGGAGTACCGCGGTGATACCAAACCAGACCGAGGATAACGAAGGCAAGGCAGGCAGAGATAAAATATTTTTCATATTGCTTGACTTTATTTACAATAGAAATGGTTTCATCTCCTTTTTTTAAAATTGCACACTAAACCTGCCAAAATGATGTACTCCGGTTCCGAATTTAACGAGATCATTCTCTTTCATATACGTTGCCGCTTTTTTTACTTCCTCTAAAATACTTGGGTCAAGTCCTAATGTATTATGAGAACCATACACCATCTTGACGCCAGGGATCTCCGCAATTCTCTCTAAGGAATGAACTAGATCCACCGGGCTCGTAGAAGGATAAAAAGCATATACCGGGGTTTCGTCATAGAGCAGATCACCAGTAAACAAATAACCGCTATTTTCGTCAAATATAGAGATGTGACCTGGCGAATGCCCAGGCGTATGATATATGACAATCCTTCTGTTACCTAGTTCGATGAGATCACCATCCTCTATCAGACCTGTCGGCCTCCCCTGAAATGGTTTATATGTATCCGGATTAAAGGTTTGTGGTGTAGGCAATGTAATATCTCTGCTCATATCCTTTCTGATCTGCTCGATGGTTAAGCCTTGAATTCCGTTGACTAACCAATCTTCATCTGCGGGATGAACGTAGATCCGTTCAAATTCCCCATGACTTCCAATATGATCTGTATGGACATGTGTCGTGATGACATCCACAGGCAAGGTCGTAAGTTGGTCTGTCACTCTTCTAATATTATCAATGCCGAGACCTGTATCAATTAGTGCAGCCCGCTCATCCCCCAGCAATAGGAATGAATGCACCTTCTCCCAATGTCCATATTCACTGATTGCGTAGGTGCGATTGTCGATGCGCTGTACCGTAAACCATTCATCCTTAATCATCGTAGAAGCCTCCTTCAAAAAATAAACATGAACAACACACGTCCAACATGCTGCACAATGCAACGGCAGGATAAAAAAACAGCCAGGTCCCACAAGGAAATGGCTGTTCAACTCATTGAAGTTTATTGTATTAACAGGTTAAGAGCTTACTCAGTCTGCTCGTTTAGCCTGGCTTGCATGAATCTTCATGATTGCATACTTGCATTGGTTCATCGACTGAATAATTATATCATTTCACCTCAAGTTTAGTAAGAAAAAAATGAAGTTCTTTTCTCAGCCATCTTTGCTACACTTGTACTTAGAACTCACGATATTGAAGAAGGTGTCTCCATGCAGCTTGAATTTGCTTATTTACCCCCAACATATTATGCTGATCTGCCTAATCCGGGCGGTTATTTCCCGTTTACATTTAATCAGGAGCATGCTCCGTATATTATGGATTTCATAAGTACGGACTCTGTCTACTTCTATGAATCCAGTGCTCCGCTATTATTGGAATGGATGAACAACCTGAATACTTATCCGATCTGCTTCTGTCTGAATGTCTCATCTATCTGGCAGGAGGATCTCACACAGCTGTGTACGCAGCATTCATTAGAACACGTGGTGCTTGATAAAAAGTTCACGTTATTACGTATTACAAACAAGGGACAGCTTGCCAGCGCACTGCCGCTGCTTCTACATATGGCAAGCTGCAATGAACTGGTAGTCTGGTCGATTGGCACGAACGAGATTCCCTTTACCATTGAGGCAAAATCTGTGGCAAATCGGAGCGGTAATCTGAGCCAGGATACGATTGTCATTGATATGACGAAAGCCAAAACGATCTTCTGGCCGGGATACGACGGTGATTTTCTCTCTGTCCTATCTAATGATCCATGCTTCTCTAATATATCGAAGATCAAGTCTACCTTTCCTGCAGGCGTTGAATTGATCGAGATTGAATTGTCCTCATAGCAAGTGTTTACCCAGTATTAAGCCAGTTAACAATCACAGCCACCCTTTGCGAGATAATAATGCTTCAATTTGAGCGGAGTGATGTTTATTATGCCAAATGAATCTTTGCAGTGCCGTGTCTAGAGTGATCGTTCCCAGCACTTCGGTTCGGAGCTTCCGGCTAAAATCTTCATCTGACAGGCTGCTTACGAGAACATAGAATCGCTTGTGTAAGATGGCAAGCAAAGTTATGGACTCATCAACCGCAATTCCCCTATAATCTTCAAGATCCGCCCATCGGTCTTCCTTGTAAGAGCTTGCGATCGGCACATCCTCGGTAAGTGCGCGTTTAAACCGAATATAGGCATTCAGGCCCAGTGGGTACAAATTGACCTATAGGATAACGTAGTGAATCCATGAAAGCACCAGCTCCCTTCAATAAATAAAAATAACCCAGCCGTAAACCACGTGGAATATAGGCTGAGCTATTTTCTAAAAATATCCGCTATTGTTATTGTACTTGTTATTCAACGCTCATGAAGTGTTGAAATATCCTGAGTCCGTTCCATATACCACATGTAAAAGTGATCTGCGGCTTCCACAGGCACATCTTGAGCTTTGTGATGAAGGACAGGCTTAGCTCGATTGGTTGTTTGGATCGAAGCCAGATCGAGACGCCGCTGGAGAATGCCTTGTGTTACTTTTACTTCTATGATCTTGGCTCTTTTGGAGATAAACAAACTTGTAGAAAATCCTCCGCTCTTGAATTGAACGAAATGCTCTCCAATGCTGTATCTGCAGTTGAGATAATCCAGCACTCTCCATACCACTACACAGACAAGCAAGCTAGCGGATAGTACCCACCAAGCTTCATTCCAGCCAAATAGATTCGGCCTAAAATAAACAAGCAGCGCCGTAGCAATGATCCAGATCCAGCTTGGCCTCACAAGACGCAGCCCTAATGATGTACGAGGCAAACGCTGCATTTCGAGCGTTACTTCGTAGGCCGGCAGCATCTCTGGGATAATGGAGTGAACTTTACTTACCGGTAAAAAAGGATATAGGCTGTTTACTTCATGCTCCGCTTCCCCGACACTGCCTGCCGTGACCAGCTTGACCTCTGCAAGTCCGAGCAGCCTCTTGATAAAGGACTGCGTGATTTCAATCGCCTGTACCTTTTCTTTTGCGATGGAAAACGCCGTTTGCTCCATAACCCCTTTGGCAATATATATCCGCTCTTCATCTGAAGAAATCTCAAAATTTCCATACTTGAGGAATGTAGTCACGATCCCAAGCATGACAGCCAGCACGATGATTCCGGCGATCACTAATGTGGTCATCCACCAAGAGGACAACACCGTAGACAGTATACCCTCGGCCTGCTCCTCGATATCGATAAATTCCTGCACATTAGAATACAGCGTCCCCACAATGGGAATAAGCACCAGGAAGCTAAGTGAGGTAAAGGAAGCTTTTAATACCTCCTTCTTGGTCGGCTTGAAATGAAGCGTGCGCTGCTGTACTTCAGGAGTTTGTTCAGAGGTACCATTAAAGGCAGTGTCTTCGACCTTATCAAACGAGGCTTCTGCTGCCTGATCTGCTTCCAAATCTATCTCGCTTGCATCGCTTGGGACAGTCTCCGTTTCGTTTATCGTGTTCTTGGAGTTCATAGCAGAAGCCACACGTTCTTTATTTACTTGGTCAGCGATGTACTTCTCCAAGCGATCTGCTTCAGCACGAGAAATCACATGAAACTCTACAGCCGCTTCGTCACCCGTCATCCCTGTCTCGAACCTGATGGAGGTCACCTTAAAGATCCGATGAAACAAAGATGCATGCCGGTTCACATTCTGGATCTTTCTAAATGGAATCGTTCGCTTGGATTTAACGAATACCCCTTGTTCAAGATAAAAGGAGGTATCATCTAGGCGATAACGCTCCGTGATCCATCGCCACACGATGGTAATAAGCGAGCCAACAATAACAAGATAAAACATCCATCTTCCGTAGATTACCCACTTCGCTTCGGAACCCATTTGGATAACAAATAACAGAATAATGACCGAGAACGTATTTTTGATCAGCTTCCATACTTCAAACAAAATTAACAGTGGATGATAACGTTGATCTTCGGTCATTCATCCACCTCTTTTATTTTAGCGTAATAAGCGATTTGATCTCTCAGGTCCAGTGCAACCTGCTCAGGTAGTATGGGAATGCTGTGTGAAGATCCCATCGTATCCACCGATAATGCATACAACTTGTGTTTGCGAAGCAGCGGTCCCTGTCGGGTAGCAACCGATTGAATCTTGGTCATGGGAATCAGCTGATGCACCTCGGTCAGTGTACCAAACTTCATCTGTAGAAACTGCTCCGACACATCATAGCGCCAGTGGGCGTATAGCAGCTTCGGACGGATCAAGATATCCCAGACGGCGAACAATACTAAGATTATTGTGAGTCCAATGAGAACCCAGCCGATCCAGGCATACCAGGAGAAATAAAAATTCAGAAATAACAAAACCCCGAGTATAACAAAGCCTATAACATTACTGATTACGGCACTAATCCACCATATTTTGACCGCATTGTCTGCTAATCGCTGCTGCGGCTCTTTCGTTTGCGAGTACAAACTACCACCTCTTATTCCGACCATCCTTATGTCCTTGGTCTTTGTTTCGTCTGAATGATCGCCTACCGACAATTTTTCATATGTACCTTGTATCTAATGTAACAGGAGAATACTCATTTGAAAATGAAAGCTAGCTCATAGATTTGTATGACTTGTTTCTACGTGCTTCTCTTTAAGTAAAACAACTTCTAAAGACTGAGAATCGCTATATTCCAGGCATTCAGTTCCTCGTAGGCTTCCCGAAGCCAAGGATGAATGACCTTAAGTGAGTCTTTTCTTTCCCACAAATATTGAATATAGCAAAATGCCGCTTGAGGCAGAGAAATCTCCAATGCCTCCTTCAATTGCTTCAGGTATGGAGGTTCGCCCACCTGATCCCAGACTATTTTATCTGCTACAAACAATACCTGATCCAGCTGTGTAGAATGGGATCTCACGGTCGTATGACAACCCACTGCCTCCAGTATTTCCAAATCATAAATTTGAAAAATACGTTCCGCCATCACCTTAGAGAGCTTCTGATGGATTATCATCGGGAAAGCTTCTTCCTCGGATAATATCTTAATACCTAGCTCTCTAGCTGCATCTATTCTTTGGTTATTTAGAAAAACAGCACTGATGTCATGCAGCCAGCCTGCAATCTCCGCCTGTTCTTCATCCGCTCCAACCATTGCAGCTACTCGACGTGACTCTGCTCCAACTTCCATACAATGCTCCGCTGTCTTTGGGCAATGATTGGAGAGCAGGAATTGATATACACTGACTTTAAATCTCCTGTCATTGTCATGTTTAAGGTAAGCTTCTCAAGAATAGAGTCCATTACTGCATCCTCCCTGTACTCCTTTTCCTAACTTTTCTTCGAAGTCATGTGTCTATATACTGTAAGTACCTTTAGGAAAGGATGAAATATAAGTTGAAGACAAAAAAGAAGTGGTTTGTACTGTCGAGTAGTCTTGTTCTGGTGCTGGCGCTTGGTATTTGGTACGTTTTAAGTTCTCATATTTTGCTAGGATGGTCAACTCCATCTAAGCAACAGGAATATTACACAGGTACTATTGTTGAAATAGTTAAGGAAAATTCTATAATTGATGGTGATAAAGTACTTCATTCTATAAAGCTCGACACCGGAGATGTGCTAACAGTAACCAAAAATACTATGTTCTTTGAACAAATAAGTGATGTCAAACGAACAGAATCTGATTTTGGTGTCATACAAGAAGGTATTGAAGTCGAAGCATGGAGCAGACAAGTCAATAATCATATGTTTGAAGCATTTGAAATAACAGCGATCTCACCATTCAACAAAATCGGTTATCGAACTCAAGATCATCTTTACTCTTTAAGTTTATGAATTGATCCGGTTCTGAATCTTGGATTTATATTTTTGCCTAATCGACTTTATTACTAGCAGTAAGCTATAAATTGCAGCAATTTCTGTTCTTTGGTTACCGTCAAATGCCTGTCTTCCCGGAATGAATAATACCAATAACACGGTCAGCCAGGCAGATAGATTCAATAATCGGAAATGGATATACATCGTGAGATCTCACCATCCTTCACAGAAATTACTTTTCAAGAGACATCTTTCCAATGAACTGGTAATACCTGCTCGGTTGTAATTTTAAAATTTTCAAAGTCGAGGTCCGCATCAATGATTTGATGCTTGTTCATCTCTTCCGTGTTTACATTAAACTGACCTTCAATATACACGGAAGCTTCCGACTCTATCGTTTCATTCAGCTCAACACGGATGCCTTGACCTTCTAATAAATCCATTGCCGCTTTCGACAGTACCGGTTCAATAGATGAAACATTGACGGGCTCCTCGCTCCAGTTCCATAAATGAAAATTATAGGATACGACGGTTCCGTCAGCTCCTCCGCCGAACATAAGAAGGAAGGATCTGACTTCAAGACCTTCCTTCTCTTGTTCACTTGCAAAGGAACAGCCGGTAATGATTGAACCAAGTAGTAACAAAATTAGAGCAAATATTATTCCTCTCTGTCTCATTTATCCCCCTTGCTCTTCACTTGCATGTGAATTCTTCGCTGTTCCTCCAGCTTTAATTTGATTTGATTAATGTACGAATCCAGCACTTGAATCCGGCGAAAGCTAACGAAATGAATACACTGAAGCAGCACATAAAGTACGGTGAGCAAGTCCCCGTTTTCCCTTAGCTTCTCACTGCTGGAATGTACTAGCTTTTCCATATCCGCCTGCCTCCTACATTACTTTATCTCTCGGTCATGAATGACGCCGAACATGCCGGTCATGCCTTGATGCACATTTAATCCATATTTCTGATAAAAGCTTTCTTTGCCCTGAGCTGAAAATAGACCTACAAATGCCTTCTCAGCCGCATGGGCACTTAAATATTGCTGAATCGCCCTCATGATCAGCTGGCCCAGCCCCTTGCTCTGATGCTCAGGCTTCACGACAATATCCTGTATGTAGAAATACATAATACCATCGCCCACGATTCTCCCCATGCCTACTGCCTCTCCTCTATATTCAATAACAACGCCATAGCAGGAATGTTCCAATGATTGTTCAGCTGCATCAAAATTCATCACCTCTTCCCAGCCCACTGAACTGCATAGCTCTATATACTCCTTCACGCTCGGCATTCTGTCGATCGTTTGATATTCAGGTTCGGACATTGTTGTTCTCCTATTCGTTATCTTGTTGTCTGATCACATGTCTTAATTCGAATCTTTGTAAAGAATTGCCTTCACTGCAAATCTTGGCAAGATCAGCTGTCGTCTCCACCTTGAAGGCTGGCTCATGAGTCTGTACATCCACTCCAGGTTCAGCTTCTGCCAGATGCGCGGCGCTCTTTTTACTTTTCCGGCAATAATATCAAGCGTGCCTCCAACGCCGATCGCGATCCGTGCATTCAGTTGATCTCTGTGCTTATCGATCCACTCTTCAGCATAGGGCGCTCCGAGAGCGACAACAAGCACATCAGGGCTTGCGCTGCTGATCTCCTCTAAGATACGGCCTTCCTCAGAAGGATGGAAGAAACCATGATGTCTCCCTTTGATAATGGCACCGGGATAGGCTGTTCGTATGTTCGTTTCCGCTGCTCGGCTGGTCTCTTCATCCGCACCTAGGAGATAGAAGGACCACTTCTTCTGATGCCCCGCAGCAAGAAGATGATAGAGAAGATCACAGCCCGTTACCCGCTCAGGTAGCGGATCTCTTTTTACCCGGGATACCATAACGATTCCTGCACCATCCGCAGTTAGCAGCCCTGCCCGATCTACAATTTGACGAAGCCCAGCCTGATGCTGACAGGACATTGCGATCTCCGGGTTCAAGGTAACGACGTGAAAAAGCTCTTCTTTCTGCTTCTCTATGACTTCGCTCAAGATTTGAACCGTTTCTGTCATCGTGATCTTTGGAACCGGAATGCCCATAATTTTCGAATAGTTCTCCATGATGATAACCTCACTTCTATACTATATATTCATCGTTCATATTCATCGTTCGCTGTTTCATTTAGTCCTAATGCGTTCTCGTATATCTGCACTAACTCTAGTAGGTTCCTGATAGATTTGTAAGGATTATGTTCGATATGTTAGCATCGGCCTCGGGAAAATACATCGTAATGAACTTCGAGATATAGTCATCAATGGAAGCTTGTCGATCGGATAATGTATCGTCCAGGTCAAAATTCAGTGCTCTTACCGGCACATAGATCCCTCACCTTCTTTATTCCAATGGGTAAAAAAAGACCCGGCCTTCAGATAGCTTCTATCTTGGGCCGGGCCTCGGAAGTCATTACGAGCTCACTGAAAGCCCATCGTTCCATTATTATACAATTATTGAATACGGCTTGGAAACCTAAACTCGATATTCAGGATATCCCTATTATTTCTTTGAGTTCAATCAATTTCACAACTTATCAAATGGTAGGTTTAATAAAATATCCAATCTCAACCGCATGATCTATCAGCTTATTAAAGTACGCCGCGTCTGGCTCTGCACACTGCACCCCGGTGCCTTCAAGGAACTCCATCGTCTGCGGACAAGTGTACCGGAACATGGAATTCTTCGCCCCATCCCCTTCCAGCTGAGCTATCGCGAGCTCAACTCCTGCTGAATCCTTCGGTTCATTGGGATTGAGCAGCCAGCCTTCAAACTCTTTCAAGTCCATTAGCGTGATGTCATAGCCAGCGTCCGTAAAGTACTCAACCATGCGCTCGTATGGAATCGTAACCGGATTACATATGTGAAAGACTCTTCCTACGGTCTCATCCTGAAGCGCAAGCGCCGTAACGGCTTGTCCTGCGTAGTCGATCGGAGTCATATCCACTTCCCATCTGACCCGAGGTGCTCTTCTGAGCAGAAGCATCGCCTTCAGCATTCGGTAAAAAGCGTTGTTATCAATATTGTTCTGGAATACTCCATTATCCGATCGACAGGATAAATTGCCTACCCGATAAACATTCACCGGTATCCCTTCTTCGCCCGCCTTAATGACCAGCTTCTCCGCTTCAAGCTTGCTGTTCGTATATACATTCTCGACAGATGATGTCATGTAGCCTGTGCCTTGAACAATGTCAGCCCATTGTCCATTCTCAGCGAGCTCTTCCGGAATACCAAGTGTGGAAATAAAGTGGAACCGGATGTCGCTTCCTTCTCTTGCCAGTGACAGCAAACGATTGGTGCTCTCTACATTCACATTGGCGAAATGCTCGGCATCTCCAAAGTGTCTCACATCGGCACCGCAGTGGATGATAGAATCAATCTGCTTAGCCACAAGCATTTGGTCTGCCTCATTCATTCCCAGGTTCTCCTTCTCCAGATCACCTTCCAATACGACAACCCGGTTCTCGATCCATTCCGCAGATTCACTGCCAAAGTAGCCCTGCATGATTTGAACCAAACGTGCATATGGATCCACCCCCGAAGAAGAACGAACCAGACAATACACGATGGCATCTGAACGATGAAGCAGCTCTGCCAGTAAATGAGAACCCAAATATCCGGTTGCTCCTGTCAGCAGAATGTTTTTCTGTGCATAGCTCTTCGTACTGAAGTGATCTGCAGTACCAATGACCGCCGGATGTTCCGCTAAATCCTCAACCGGGCGATTGACGATAGCCGCATCCTTGTCTTCCTTCTCAATCACCTTGCCAAGCTCCTCAATCCGCTCGGCCATTTTCGCAATGGTTGGATACTGGAAGAAGTCATTGATCTTGAGCAATGGATAGCTTGGCTTCAGCAGAACCAAAATCTCAAGAATCTTGAGGGAATACCCGCCAATTTCAAAGAAATCATCATGAATGCTGATTCTCTGCTGATCCAGCACCTGTTCCCAGGCCGCCGCAACGGCTTGCTGAGTCTCATTCTCCGGTGCCACATATACTGCAGCATCCTCATCTGCCATGAGTTCATAGGCTGCGAGTTGTTTACGGTCGATCTTGCCTGTAGGAGACAACGGCATGTCCACTACATGCTGCATATACGTAGGAACCATATACCCTGGAACCTTCTTGCTAAGATATTGAACAAGATCCTTTTTAGGTATGACAGCACCATCGTTCGTTGTATAAAATGCAGCTAATATCTTCGAACCGTCCTCCGTAACAGGAATCACAGCAATGTCCTTTATATTCTCGTGCTTGGCAAAACTATCTTCAATCTCGCCAATCTCGATTCGGAATCCTCTGATCTTAATCTGCGAATCTCGTCTTCCTCTATATTCAACCTGTCCATTCGGCAGCAGCCTCACCAAATCTCCGGAGCGATAAAATTTCTTCCCTGAACCCGGTCTGATCGGATCTGAGATGAATGCTTCCTTCGTCTTCTCCGGCTGGTTCAAGTAACCTTTAGCTACTCCAACCGAGCTGATGAGCAGCTCTCCTGTAACTCCAATCGGACATAGTTCATTATTGCCGTCCACAATATACAGCTCGTAGTTGGCAAGCGGAGTCCCGATCACAATGGTCGAGACATCCTCAGACACTTGGTAGTCCACCTTATGTCCTGTAGCAACCACAGTGATTTCAGTTGGACCATATAGATTCGTTACAGGGATCTGCAGCTTCTTCTGGAACATTCTTACCGTTTCACCCGTCAGTGCTTCTCCACCGACGGTAATACTCTTAATCTTCTGAAATTTCATTCCCGCATCTTCGGGCAGATAAGCGGCAAGCCGGTTAAAGAATACGGTTGGCAAAATGGCAATACGGGTCGCTTCTAACTGCTCGACGGCTTCTGTAAAAGCATCGATAGAGAATCGCTCTTCATCGGATAACAAATGCAGCCTGGCACCGCTCCCGATTGAACCGAATATATCATACACGGAGGCATCGAAGCTGAAGGTAGAGTATTGCAGTATTACGTCCTCTTCCGTCAAGCCAAGATCCTGCTTGGTAGCCATCGCCAAATTGACAACACCTTTATGTGCAATAAGTGCTCCCTTCGGCTTGCCTGTTGATCCCGAAGTGTAAATGACATAGGCCAGATCATCCTCTTCGATACGGATCGCTGGAGCTTTCTCAGAGTATGACTCGTCAAGCTGATCCAGGCAGACGATCTCTGGTCTATGCTCAAATCCGGCAAGCAGTGAGTCCAGCTTCTGAATATAGCTGCTCTCTGTTAGAATCACCTTCGATTTCGTATCTTCAATGATATATGCATTTCGCTCCTCCGGATGGGTCGGATCAAGCGGAATATAAGCTCCTCCAGCTTTCATTACACCTAGCAGGCTTATAATGGTCTCTAAGCTTCGCTCCATAAAGAGGGATACAAATTCTCCTTTACGTATTCCCTTCTCCAAGAGCATGTTTGAAATTTTGCTGGACAACAGATCAAGCTCTTGATACGTAAGCTGATCTGCATTCGCGGACAAGGCTGTCCGGTCTGGAAACTGCGCTGCTATTGAAGAAAACATGGACACGATCGTCGCTTGCTCAGGGAGATCCATCTTCGTGTCATTCAACTCATCGTAGGCATTCCAGTCATCATCAGTCAGAATAGGCAGACTGGAAATGGAAGTATCCATATCTTCAAGCACTCCGCTCATTAGCCGCTCAAAGTGCTGAATGTATCGATGAATTGTATCTTGCTTGAACAGCCGCGAATCATACGATACATGAAGGAGCCAAGAATCTGGCCCCTCCTGCACATCCCAATCTAGTCTGCTGGCTCCATGACGTGGATTGATACCGTATGTCGTTTGATAATTAACCGTATACCCTGCTATATGCTCCATGTCCGCATGGCTCAGCTCTGTCGACTCCATATGTTCAAGCTTATCCCGCACCAGCTCGTAAACACGTCTAAACGAATCTGCTCCACTTATGGAGATACGCAGGGGAAGAAGCTGTTCTCTTCTGTTTTGCACACCAATCAGCATATCATTGTCCTGAGTCATTCGGTGCAGGAATACCGCGTATCCGGCAAGCATCCATGCCTTCATATCATATAGTTCACTGTAACGCTTCAGCATTACGGGCTCGAGGTTCAGTACATGCTCTGTCTGAGCTGCTGCCTGCTTTGCATAGTTCAATGACCCATCTGTATACAAATGAAATCCGGGCAAAGGCAGCTGCAGCTCGTCAGACCAATACTGCTTGCTTTGTTCTAACAACATGGTGGTATTCAACAGATATCAGCTCCCTTTATTTATTGCACTCTAAGTTTGTCTACTAGTGTTTCTAATTCGCTTGCTACCTCGTTCATTTGTTCCGCAGAATCAAAAATCTTGGCAAAAGCAGCCTGCTGCTCTTGAGCACTTCGCTCAATTTGACCGGAGACTGCCGAATTTTTCTCAGCCATATCCGCAAGTGATTTAATCGCAGCCGTAATTTGCTCGGTCTCCGCTACCATCTGCTGTGTAGCTGCAGACACTTCTTGAATTTGGCTTGTGACCGAATCGGTTGAAACCAGGATGCCTTTGAAGATCGAGCCTGTTTCTTTGACGATTTCAATTCCTTTGGCTACATTTTGTTCTCCATCACCAATCGCCTCTACAGCGAGTGCCGTCTCATCCTGAATGTATCCAATCAATTCGGCAATCTGATCTGCTGATTTCTTGGATGCTTCGGACAGCTTCTTCACTTCATCCGCTACAACTGCAAATCCACGTCCCTCTTCACCGGCTCTTGCCGCTTCAATACTTGCATTCAGAGACAACAGGTTCGTCTGAGAAGCAAGCTCTGTAATCACTTGAACGATCTGGCCAATTTCGCCGGAACGCATCTGCAGCTTCTCAATAATATCGACCGAGTTCTTAACCGAACGATTAATTGAGTTCATCTGCTCAATGACCTGATCCACATTCTGATGTCCAACCTCGGATTGCTCCTTCATCTGCAAGGAGATCTCGGACAGCTCGGAAGTATTCCCTGCAATTGTAGTTACACCCGATGAGATTTCTTCGAGCGAAATGACACTCTCCGATATCGACACACTTTGCTTCGCGACACTATCGGACATTTCTTCAATATTTTTCGTAATATCTACGGTATTTTCATTGTTAACTTCAACGGCATTGAACAAGAATTTGGATTGCTCCGCTGATTGCTCAGATACTTTCTTAATTGTAGTAACCAGACTATTGATGTTACTAGCCGTAGTGTTGAATTTCTCGTTGACTTGTCCAAGCTCATCATCACTGGTTCTCAGCTGTACGGTAAAGTCGCCCTTACTCAGCTTATCTAGTGCTCCCATCAGCTCTTTGATTGGCTTGAAGGTCTGTCTAATTGTGATGTATTGCAGTGCCAGAACGACAACTAAGGTAATAAGCAGTGCAAGAAGTGTATAAGTCAGCAGCTCCTGCTTGCCCGTTGCAATCAGACTTGCGTCCACATCAATTCCCATATATGCAAACACTTCGCCAGCTCCATTCACAAATGGATACAGTACCGTAATCCATGTACCGTAATCATCGTTGTAAGCTGCGGTGTAGGCTATTTCCTTGGTTTCGAGCATCTCCTTCACGCCGTCTGCATGAATTTGAGGCTGAGCATACATATCACCCAGGTTCATATCTTCTGCAGCAAAAATCTCCAGAACAGCGGTTGGCAAGGCGATAATTGATGTTTGCGTGCCGCCTTCCAGCTCCGGTCCAAAGATATATCCTTGTGCTACGTTTGGATGTGTCTTGGATAACTCATCGAATACACTTGTGATTTGCTGTTGGATTGGAGAATTCGGATCCGGATTATTTTTCGCTGCTTCCGCATCTTCCACAGATATCTGGCTTCCCAGAGCCTCCATTAATTTTCCGGAATCCGATTGAAGCTGTTTGGTTAATACATTGCCTTGAATAAATTGACTACAGCCAATGACGACAGCACCTGTAATAATGATATAGAAGCTTGTTAATATCATATTTCTAGTAACAATGCTCAGGTTTTTGAAGCTCCATTTTTTTAACTTACTCATGTCTGACATTTCTCTCCCTACTCATCCATATGTAGTTTCTACTTCATCTTGAATCGCATGTTAAACCTTCCATCCTTGATTCTTGGCTCATTCTTCCTCCTTTCTTGCACGGATCGCTTAGTAAACAAAAAAATGAACCTATGGACAAAATAAGGCCATGGCTCATTCAAGCAACTGGCTGACATTTCCTTGCGGAAGTAGTCCCTCTAGCTTTGCGTCACTGCTTTTCAACAGCTTTGCCACGTATTCAATTTACAGATAGTACTTAAGAACTACCTAAGCTTACCACAACTAAAAGTAAACTAGTGTTCACTTTTTCTAATCGGTTTTTTTCACTGTTTTTTTAATACTATAAGACTATATTTCACTTGAAATCTCGATAAAAATTATAAATGATTGTCGAATCATGTTTAGTTAAACGGATGAGGTCCTGATTAATACATTGCTATTTACAATCATACTCATGCATATAGTTCGTCCGCTTATTTCACTTTAGCGAAAGAGGAGTTACTCCTTCTCATACAAGTTAATCTTCCAGCCATTGTCCCAGTGGAGCAGTTTCTTATGTGAATATCCGGTCGCTGCATAGTACTGATTCAGCCTGTCATTCTCTGCCATGCAGTCCAGCCTAATCTGTTTCATTCCTTTACTCCGTATGTAATCCTCGGCCCACAACAGCAGCTCTGTGCCTATTCCTTGACCCGCATGTGATCTGCTGACAGCAAACTTGTGGATGTATCCAGACGATTCTGAATCATCCAGCTCTCCCCAGACAACTGGGTCAGACCAGCAAATGTACAGTGTTCCTACGATGATACCTTCCCTTTTTGCCACAAATAGTTCTAATTCACGATCCATAATCAATTGTTCGGTCATCGCGAGGTTAAATTCATCAGGATGCCACTGGTTGATTCCTTTGGCCTGGATCCAGCTGGCTGCTCCTTTCCACAGATCCAATATTTCTGAACTGTCCGATAATCTTGCAGGGAACACTTCAAGCATTTGCCCTATCCTCACTTTCTGCATTAGTTAATAATAAAGCTCTGAATTCTCTTGCCTTGTTCGTATCTGACCGTAATACTCTCGCTTACAGCCCCAGAGAGTAGTATCCGATTCCAGAACAGTATTGCTGGAAAGTTATTTTGTAATTGATTCAATTCCCATTTCCCTTTAGCTGAAAAGAGGACAGCTCTGGCTGCCTGAGTTCCAACTCCCGCTCTTCTAAATTTACGAAGGATAAAAAAGTGAGCAAGTTTATAGCTCCGATCATCCTCCAATTGCTTTACAAGTACAAAGCCTGCAATCTCTCCATTGGCCTTGATCAGATAAGCATTATAGTCCTCATGATTCTCCCAATATTTATTGAGATCCGATAATATGGGATAAGTACCTTGTTCACTAATTTGCTCGTTTGTAAACTCAGTAAAATCATATATATAGAACTGCACTAAATTCTTTATTACTGGTTTATCTGCCGTCAGTGCCTGTAATACTTCTACTTTCACATTTGTTTCGTTGTTCAATAGATTATCAATCTGTTTAGGCAGTGCCTTTACCATCTTATATCTTCCCGGCACCGGCTTATATCCCAGCAGGTCTCGATTGATGTGAAGCATGGGATGGTTCAGAGAGTCATTATTCGTTCGCAAGTACTTGATGTTCAACTGCTCCGCAAGCTTTACAGCACTCATTTTTAATGCGAATCCAATCCCTCTGCCTCGGTACGCTTTATCTACTCCTGTATATTCGTGGTACATGCTCTGCGTGGAAGACTGATGCAGTAGATGCGCTACTCCAACGAACCGATCTTCATCCAGGGCGATCAGAACATACTCGGGCCTTGCGCCGGGCAGTTCCAAGGTCCACTTCTTCCATTCATGATAATCAAAATAATCTCCGCTAATTCCTGGAATATCTCTGCTCGTTACTTTATACAGCTCATACAGCTTCCGTTCCGCATCGGACTCTTCCATCTCGGATAAAGGTTTGATAACAATAGAGGACTGGGGTGGTGAATACATCGATCCCAAGCAGCTATCATTCGGCAGCTCCAAGACAGATTCAAACAGATGTCTTTCTTGCTCAAATCCACGATGTTCGGCAAATACAATGGAGGAAGCATCATTATCGTTCACTTCATAATTCAGCTTGCTTGCTCCATTCAGGACAGCCCAATTCTCAAGCTCTTTGTAAAGTGCTCGGCCAATGCCTTGCTTGCGGTAATCCGGATGAACGGCCAGAAGATGATTCAGCTCTCCTGCCTCGGTCCAAGGTGCTCTCCAGGATATACCATAGCCTACAATCTCGCCCTTCTCATTCACTGCTACCAGGCGATACCGGTCGAATCCGGCAAGCAGCCCGTCCTCATTGATCCATAGTGATCCGGTATCAGGAATCTTAGCATCCTCATCAGCCAGATTCTCTGCAGTTGTTGGTTCAGAGAAGACATAGCCCAGAATCTCCGCGATCGAAGCATAATCGTCTGGAGTCCTGATTTTACGAATGATATAGCTCATCGTTTTCCCCCAATCTCATTTTCATCCGCATAAAAAAGCCCACCGTGTGTTAACTCTTCGGGTGGGTCAGGCTGGCTGCAAATAGCTCAATGACAGAATAAGATATAATCTGCCTGTCACGATATGTAGTTAGAACCGCATCTTCTCTCGAGCTTAGAATACCTCCTTGCAGCATCGCGGTGTTGAAGCCTCTTTCAATTGCTCCGTTATATGTGAAGAGGACACAGTGCTCCGCCGCAAAACCGGAAACGATGACAAGCTCTACACCTTTCTCTTTAAGGATCGATTCAAGCTCTGTCTGCCAAAAGGCGTTGGAATTGACCTTGTTAACGGTGATATCTCCAGCTTCTATATGTATGTCTGATATAAAATCATAAGCTGCATCGTCTGGATGATCTGCACCTTCTATATCCTTGATATGTACGACAACCTGATCATTCAAGCGAAGCCGATCGGCTACGTAATTGATATATTCGCAGGCATTGTCCTTATCCTGCGGTTTAACCTGGTCCTTCAGTAATAACTCCTGCATATCCACGATAAGTAAAGCAATCTTCAAATTGTATCCCCCATTCAATTTCATCCTTGTAATTTACTATACTTCATCAGGGTTATTTCGTCTTGGTAGTAAACTTCTATACCTATTTTACATAGTACATTCTTCAGGCTAAACGCTGTCCTTCTTGTCTCAACATGAAGTGATGATATGTCGTACCTGCTCTACGACCTGCTCCATCGTTATGCAGTACCCAGCTCAGAATGACGTAATCAAATGTGGAATTCGTAAGATAATTACGAAGCAGATAGGTAATGTTGTCCATGACCATTCGAATGTTCTCCTCACTGAACACCCAAGGATTCATCATCCAGAACCAGTCTCCATCGAGCCAGACGGATTTGTCCAGCGATTTATGGACCTCTTTGCTTATCGTTGTTTTGCCGACAACCATCGCTCCGTTAATAATAACTAATTTCTTCATTGTTGATTTACCCTTCTAGCTTATACTACATTTCCACTCTAATCGCAAAATACGTCCCTTGAAGGATCTCTCAAGAAATTGAACAATTCCTTAATCTGCTTCTCGGTGTTTCTGTCGATCGAGAGCTCCGGCAAATGATACTCATCAAAAAATCCAACCTCCGACGTTTCCACACCTTCCTGCGGTTTGCCGCCAATGAGCTCACATAGAATAAAGAACTTGTAGATATAAAAAGGGGACGGCGGATGATCGTGAAACTTCTTATCATATACGCCAAGCAGGCGGACAGCCTTTACTTCATATCCGGATTCTTCTCGTACTTCCTTAACAACGACCTCTTTGGGAGACAGACCGATATCCGCCCAGCCGCCAGGGAGCGCCCATGCACCATCGATCTTTTCTTTCACCATTAGAATCTTGTTGTCCTGAAAAACAACCGCTCGAATGTCCACCTTCGGTGTTGCATATCCTGTCTCGCTCGCGAATAGATCCCGGATTTGATCGACTTCCACATCCACATATTCTCTCATGATTTCAATGCTGAGTGCTCTGAGCTGCTCAAAACGTTCTAAATCATATACGTCCTTCGAATAGGCAAGACCCGTTTGACTAATGGCCTGAATCTGCTGTGCCCATGCGAGCCACTTAAGCTGTTCCATTTACGCATCCCCTTTTAATATGGACTAGATCACTACATCAAGCCCTTGCTATGAAGCCTTGTGGTTAATCCCTTATCTTCTCTCGCCTGCTGGATCGTATGAGTAATAAAATCCGATTTCCCTTCGGTATAGGCCACACGGTCATATGTATGCACTGCTTGCAGCTTCTTCTTGAGCCGATCATATTCCTGCTTGACTTCTTCATGGGATTTCAGATACTCGCGAAACAGCAACTGGTTGCTCCAATGTGTACCCTTGAACTTGTACACGTGCAAATGATGAGTCCCAGCTCTCCATTTTCCTTTTCGAAAAAAGAGCCTCTCTGGAAATTCGGGCTTATGCACATATTCATATCCGATCTCTGCCAAATGCTCAATAACCGCCTCGTTCACCAGACTCAGCTCCTCCACTCCGGCCATCATATCAATGGTGGGTTTTGAATCCAGACTAGGGACAGAGGTGCTGCCAATATGTTCTATAAAGACTGGAAGACCTCCAAAGCTATCTAGTATTTCCTTCTGTTCATGCTCGTAATCCTGCTTCCACTCCGCGTTGTATGGAGTAATAATGACTTGTTCCATGAGTGGTTCCTGTTCCTTTCATCGTACGTATGTATTCAGCCAGGGATCGACCATTTCTCCTATAGTGGATATTGAAGAAGGATTTGCTCGCTCTTCAGCTCTTCTTGAAAAAGATAATTATGGTCTGCGCCAATGACACATAGTATTTTTTGGTGTGGGTTCGCCTTGATCGCATTCTTAGCTCGCTGAATCATAATCTGATTCCTTACTACCCATCTAAAATTCATTGCTGTCGGATTAATTTCATACATCCATTCATATTTCTGCTTCGTTATTTGATCAAATTCAGTGGAGTTAAATGGAATATGGCCATATGACCAAGTATCCATTTGCCTCTTAAACCATTCATCATCCTGCTTCTCCAGCTCTCGCCGTCTCTCTTCCGGAAAAGGCATAAAAGGATCGAAATCATTCCATACATCCAGCTCAAACCAGTCAATGGGGACGAACTCAACGGCTTGCTCCTCACAATATGGAAAGATCAGCTCCCAGTATTCGCTCGCAGGCTCGCCCCAATAGCCCCTATCCTGCTTGTTATTCAAGTACTTCTGCCAACTGTCAGGATGAACTTCACCACATATCAGGTCAGGCTTAAAGCGATGGATCACTTCTCGGTACAGATCAAGAGAACAATGATACTGCTCTCTTAAGCTCTCATTATGAATCGTTCCCAGAATTCCAACAACGGGTTTCATGAAACAAACATCCCCTTTAGTTCAATATTTAAATATTTTCTATTCAAGAAATCCCAGGAGTAATAGCACGGTATATCAATTCCATCTGTCCTCAGAGGGATGAAGTTTGGTATACTGAATGACAACTATACATTATTAGACTTACTGAAAGAGGTTGGACACATGGAAAAAGCAACATTTGCAGGCGGATGCTTCTGGTGCATGGTGACTCCATTTGAGGAGCTGCCCGGCATCCACGGTATCGTATCAGGTTACACAGGGGGCTCTGTAGAGAATCCTACATATGAACAGGTCAAAACCGGAACGACAGGTCACTATGAAGTCGTTGAAATTACGTTCGATCCAGAGCTATTTCCATACGAGAAGCTATTGGAGTTATATTGGCCACAAATTGATCCGACTGACGAAGGCGGGCAATTCCATGATCGCGGCAGTCAGTATAAGACAGCTGTTTTTTATCATAATGAGCATCAGAAGGAGCTTGCTCTGGCTTCCAAAAAAGAGGTGGCAGAAAGCGGGCGTTTTGATAAACCGATTGTCACCGAGATCCTGCCAGCCGCAACTTTCTATCCTGCTGAAGAATATCATCAGGACTACCATAAGAAGAATCAAAAGCATTACAAGGAAGACCGTGAGAAATCAGGACGCGATGAGTTTATCGCGGAAAATTGGAAGTAGAAGCTCGCTGATATTATAAAGTTTAAAAAGAGCCAGACTGTGTAAAGCCGAGGGAATTTCGCTTTTACAGGTCTCGGCTCTTTTTTAAGGTCTGTTTTATAAACTTATATCCTCGGTGAGATACTTGTTTAGTTTAAATATGCTCCTGACCCTCTTCACCGTGTCTTTTCCTTTCAATAGATCGCTCCCTCTGCTGAGCAGCAGCCATCTGAGCGTGGCAATCGCTTCAAACAGATCCAGCTCTTTATCCGCATAAGCGGTTTCCGATAAACATGCGGCCCGATAAACGGATGCATTCCTGTCTCCCGCATAAATCCGCATAACAATGACAGACCAAGCGATATCATATCTCGCATCCCCCAGCTGCCCATTCGTCCAATCGATGATCTTGTACTGCCCTTCCAGCTCCAAAATGTTGCCAAGGTTAAAATCACCATGAATCACACAGTGATGATTCAGATCTGCAAGCTCAAGCAGCGGTATTAGAAGGCGCTTAATATCCTCATGCTGATCAATCGCCGGATAAAAATAGGACATGAAATCATACTTCGGCAATAAGTCACTATACTCCATCTCTACCGGCAGCTTATGTAAATCGGTCAGCATTTTGGCAAGCTCTCGGACAACCGCTGCACCCAACCGGGTAACAGGTGCTCCATCATAAGGAGTGAGCAGAACCTGATTGCCGTTCAGATCATAGCCCCAGCCTAGCGGCCTCGACACAGGCAATCCATGACTGTGCAGAAGCTCAAGCAGCTTGTATTGACGCCGGATATCCGGTCTGGAATCCCGGTTCCATATTTTGAGCACGAGGCTGTCATCCTCTTCATCCGGCACAATCTGGAAGACTTCGGCTTCTAGACCCGCTTCTAACGGGGTCATCACTGGAGAACTGCTTGGCTTACACAGCACATCGACCAGGTCATTTTTTTCCTCCCAGCGAATATCAAATAGTAAATTACTCATGGCAACACTCCATTCTCTAATTTATCTGTGTTGTAATCTCTCAAGTGCATACACTGCTGCGCCGATCATTCCCGCTCTTCCACCAAGCCGGGCTTGTTCAATCCTGCAGGTCTCTCTTGATAATTTTAACGCATGACGATGAACCGTTTCTCTCACGGTCCCCAGCAGCCGTTCTCCTGCCGCCGACATACCGCCTCCAACAATGACAATCTCCGGGTTGAACAAATTAATGACGTTAGCTAAACCGAACCCGAGAATCTCACCTGTCTCATGCATTACTTCCCTGGCAGTCTGATCGCCCAGATCGTAAGCATCTGAGATCATCTTGGCTGTAATCTCGGTATAATCCCCCTGCACCCAATCCTGAATAATACTCTGCTGACCCGGGGCAAGCTTCTCAAGCAGCGTATTTACCATTCCGACAGCCGATGCATATCTGCCAAGGCATCCCGAACTGCCGCATCTGCAAGGACGTCCTTCTCTATACATATTCATATGTCCAATCTCACCCGCACTGGAGGTCGTGCCATAGAGGACTTTTCCATCGGAGACAATCCCGGATCCAAGGCCTGTTCCCAGCGTAATTAGAAAGATGTTCTGGTAACCTGCACCTGCCCCATGACGCCATTCTCCATATAGATTTACACGTACATCATTATCAATATAGACAGGGAAATTGAAATACTCCTTCATATGTTCCACAACAGGGATGTCCTCCCAATCTGGAAAATTCGGCGAAAAAATAGAGAACCCTGCTTGAGGATCCAGCAGTCCCGGAATTCCCATTCCCATAACCGCGATATCCGTCTGCGGCAAATTCACGGAAGCGAGCATTTTTTGTACAGTTTCTGCGATATTGGATAATACATAGGCTGGGCCTTTTGCAGCTTCCGTCGCCACACTCAGCTCTATTAATGTCTCAAATTGTTTTGTGTAAATAGCTGCTTTCGTATTAGTTCCACCTAGATCGACACCGATAATATATTTGCTCATTTGTCTGCTCCTACGTACATAAGTATTTTTCACCTATAAAAAAGAAGTCCTTACGGACCCCTGTTTGTATAAACTTCATTATTTTCTATAAACTTTAAATCCAAAATAACATAATAGAGAAATAATGGATATCCCCGTCAAAATCTCTACGTACTCATCCTTAGAGCTTGTTGGAGAAATTTCAAATAGGAAAAGGAAGGTAAATCCCGCTCCATCAGTCGGTCCGTTTAACAACAAAACACTTAGGATCATGGAGAACCCAAACACAAAAAGAGACAGCTTAGACCCATACTGCTCATCTTCCGATTTGAAAATAAAGATTAGAGAAAAGATAAAGCAAATAAATAATAATACCAGCAACATGCCATCACCTGCTTCTATTAAGTCTACTTGTCTATATAATCGTTCACCTGACACAGCCATACCATATGTGCTGAGCCTGCCCCCCAGTAATCCTCTACAACAACATACGGCTTGCCGAATTTTCGCAGCCACTTCTGCTGTGCCAGCTTATAGCCGCTGTCCAGACAGAACTGATCGACTCCCTGTTCATTCAGCAGTATCAGCAGCGCCTTGATCAATGCCGAGCCTATACCCTGCCCCTGAAGACTAGGAAGTACATATAAACTGCCCAACTCACCCACATGATCCAGTGCATGCCCTGTGCATGCTTTAATATCCTCTCCACAAGGCGAATACGAGATAGTACCCACGACCGTATTATCCTGCATCGCAACAAGAAAAAGGGTATCTTCAGCATCGGATTGAAGCGCCCTCTGTAGAAGCTTCTTCTTAAGTTCAATTTCCTCGCGAAGATCTTCCTCCAGATGGGCGATGCCTTCTTTTTCAAACGTATCCGGTATGGTCTTCTCAAAAACAAAATTAACCTTCTCGACATCCACCGAAGCCACCGATATTACTTGTACATTGCTCAAGAGATTGCTCCCTTCCTCCACGACTTTCGATTATGCGAACTGTTAAACCCTGCTTAATTTCTCAACCGCCTGCTCCTCATTGTCCAGGAAAAAGATATGTCTGCCCTTATTGCTCTCATATATAAAATCCTTTAGGCTCTTGCTCTCATATATTGAAAAATCCCCCACGATCGCGATCGCCGTCTGATAGTTTACAAATTTCTGCATGATCTCACCGGCCAGCTTCGTCTTCAGATCAAAGAACGGCTCTGCAATAGCTGATTTATTCAGCACAATTCGGCTGGAACCCGTCTCATACTTCACTGTTGCCATAAGATCCAAGGCAGATTGAACATCTTCGATCAATAAGCTCTGATCACGTACAACAGCAATCTCAACTCCATTGCGATGAACAGTCGATACCTCCATCACTATTCCTCCTGACTTCAATAGGACGAACTCCTATATACTGAAAGACAAGCAGCATGCTTAACCCCGCATCCTCATTAAACACGGTTTATTCATTTTCCACAACCGATACCCTTCAAGCATTTAAGCTAGCCGGTTAATAGACGAACCTGCGTTGTGCCCAATAGCTGAACACAAAGATGGACGCCTCCGTCATCACCTTCGCTGCGAGCAGAGGGATAATTAATTTTTCATTGTAAAAGTAAAGCAGTCCATAATTCAGCAGCAATATAAGCAGGACAAGTGCAAAGTACTTGGGAAGGGATTGATAAATTCTCTTTGCATGGGCTCCCGTAAACACATATCTTCGATTCATTGAATAGTTGAACACAGAGCTGCACAGCCTTGCGGCGACCACCGATAGCAGCAGACTGCTGCTAAAGTAATGAACGATGAACAATAATGCAAAATCGAGAAGCGCAGACAACATCGACGAAGTGCTGAACAGCAGAATCGGATAATAGATCCGCAGCGAATCAGCAACAGGGCGAAAGTGAGATGACTTATTCTCATCCAAATAAACTGTATCTATATATTCCTCAATTACAGGATAACCTGCTTTGTTAGCGGTCAGCAGCATGTTCATCTCATATTCGAATCGTTCGCCGGGGATGTCAGAGAGCCAGCTCAGCATAGATAATGGGAATCCCCTTAGTCCCGTCTGCGTATCGTACACTTTATTTCCCGTCGTCAATGCAAAAACCGATCTCGTTACCGTGTTGCCGAAACGGCTTCGGAGAGGGACCCTGCCGCTGAAGCGGCGGCTGCCGAGCACAATGCCCGGTGCGTTCTGCTTCTGTACTGCCTCATATATTCGCTGTATATCATGCGGAAGATGCTGACCGTCACTGTCAGCCGTAATGATGGGACCAGGGAGTCCGTTTTTTTGAATATGCTCAAAACCTGTTTTTAATGCGCGTCCTTTGCCAAGATTAGATTCATGGGTGAGGATGGTACAACGCAGAGATTTTACCAATGCAAAAATCTTGCTGTATGCCGGGCCGCTGCCATCGTCGATAACGACAATCGGTCCCAGTTCGCAGCGATGAAGCTGAATAATCAATTCAAGCAGACGGTTATCCGGTTCATAGGCAGGAATTAGAATGGTCATCTCATTCTCCCTCCGCTACATACAGGATATCGCTGACACCGCGTTCCTCATTTTTACCTTGAGGATTGTTCACGACCCTGCCCATGAATACCATTGTTGAGGAGCCGCCGCCATCCAGATTATAAGCCTCTGTTGCACCGAGGTTATCCATCAGCTCTGCAAGCTCGTCCAGCGTCATTCCGCGACTGTAGCCTTCTTTTCTCCCATCCACCACGACAAAAACATAATGATTCGGTTCAATCATACCGATCGCGGTTCGCGGGTTCGCCGCCTGAATGGATCGATTACCGAAATTATTGTCAATCTTAACATGACTGAAATCTCCGGCAATTTCACCGTCCTGGATGAGAATCGGTCCAAAGGACAGCGTGTGAACTGCCCCGTCGGCCAGCAGCTCAGAGGAAGAAACTTCTGTCTCGTTATATGTCTGCATGGACCCATCCGTAAACAGTGCCATAGCATCTCTCACCGGAGCATCCCGATATAGCGTTCCATTTCGGATAATGACTCCGTCGCTCCGGAATCCATAATAGTCTCCGTTGATCGCAAAGATCGCATTTTTGCTTGAAGCGATACTTGAGGTATTCTCGATAATATTCGTTCCAAAGCTGTCATTCGCGAATGCCGTGCGTAGTATCTCCGCATTTTTAAGTACGACGTCAGCTACATAGTAAGTAATCTGATCCGCACCCGATCCGGTTTGTACCTGCTCGATCTGAATCTGAATATCATCACTCGTATAGTTCCAGTCATCATACTTGGCAGTAGTACTGGTGGATGCAGCGGTGTCGGCAGGCTCGGTTCCTACTGTTTCAGCTGTTTGATTGGAATCTACGATCTCATCCGTGATAACAACCTCGACATGTTCAATGAGATAGCGATTGGCAAGCCCATATAATATAGCTCCCACGATAATCAGGATAATTAAAGAGATAATCAACCCTTTTCTTTTCCGTATTCGACCTTGCTTCAGATAAGCTTTCATAAGAAGTCCCCTTTACATATGTTCTAAGGCAGAGTATATAAAGGGTTGCTTAAATGAATCTGAAACAAGATGAAGATCTAAGTTCCCATCTTATCGTAGTAACTACACTTCGATTTTTGGAGACTGTATAAAAAAGATGGTCTTTCTCTCTTAATAGAGAAAAACCATCTAAATATTTCCTATCGTCTAAGCTTTTTTGCCCAAATATAAGGCAACCCTATGATCCTTTTGGATTGTACCGCCTGCTCGGTCAACGGACTCCTGGATTCGGTGGAACAGTTCATCTTTAACTGACTTCGGAAGCTGCCTGTGCTTGGAGTTTGTATTAAGTAAGGATACATAATCTGAGCTGGTGAGTGTCTGTATTTCCTTATACTCTTTTACAAGCAGATTGTTAAAAAGCCCCGACTTGTCAGTAATCCTTCTTCTATCTTCAATGATTTCCTCAGGAGAAGGAAGAGCAGCGTCATTCAAATGAGGAGCAAGGTCACGGTAGTGAAGACGAATCTCCTGATGGAGGTCATCATACATCGGAACGTGTACCGTCCAGAAGAATGCCATTGAACCTGTAGGTTTAAGCAGCTCCCACACTCTCCGATATCCAAATTCAGGCGCAATAAAATGAAAAGCCGTTCCCGATATCGCGAGGTCAAAAGGTGAACCTTCTCCATTCCAATCTTCAAATGCGGTATGAATTACTTTTACCGAAGGATACCCTTTGAATTTCTCTGCAGTAAACTGCGCCAATTGATCACCAAGCTCAACACATGTGATATCCGTAAAACCTTTAGCCACGAAGCCTCCGGTCGCCTGTCCAGTCCCGCAGCCAATTTCGAGGATCTTTTGGCCTTGTTTCAGGCTGGAATAATCAGCAATGTCATTGAACATTTCCTTTGGATAAGCTGGTCTAAACCTCTCATATTCACTAACGATATAATTGAAGGTTTCTTTATTCTCCATACTGCTTCGCCTCCAGCCTGATCTAACTATTTAACTATACATAGCTTGATATCGGTCGAGGTCATTGGTTGCTCTTTTTCATTTCGTTATTATCATTGATTACAATGGCAGCTGCCGAAACGATATGCTTTGGTGGGTTCATCACTCTGCTCCTTCTTTGTTTATTATCTTACCTATGTATGGCTGGCTGAGAAACGTGTTTAATAATCCTCTTTGAATGGTCTCCAACCGATCTTTTGACTCCATAAATTTGCTTTCATTAAAATGTCCCATACGATTTCCGATTTTCCTTCTACATAATTTCCCCGTTGATCTCTGTATAGATTTGCGAGTTCATATTTGACCTCAGCATACTTCATTTTTGCATCTTCATGCTCTCTCAAATAATCTCTAAACAGTAAATTTAGCTGTTCTGACCAACTTCCAACTTGTCGTACATGAATATGTGTTCTTCTCATTCCTTTTTTTTCTCTAAAATATCTCTTGGTCGAATCAAATTCATAATACCTTTGGTTGCTTATGAAATTGATTCAGTTAAATCAGGATTGTCTTTACGATATTCATATCCAATCTCTTGAAGTCCAGAAATGACTTCCTCGATATTGTCCAAGTCCGACACTGAAATTTGTACATCAATAATAGGCTTGGCTGCTAATCCCACTACAGCTGTGGAGCCTATATGATCAATCCTATGTATGCTACTTCCCAATTCACTTACGATCTGACATCGAATTTCGTTATACAATTTAGGCCAGCTATGATTTTAAGGCTCTATGATTACGGGGTCTTTCATCCTGAGATCACCATCTTGGAATTTAGATTATATTCACTTTTGCAACCATTGTTATCGATGTGTCTACTTTGCCTACCTTCTCAAAGTAATATCGTTGATAGAGTCTCATCGCTGCCTCATTATTTGGATCTACACTTAATGAGATTCTTTCAATGTTCCTCATCTTGGCTTCTTTAAAGAGTTCATACATCAAAGCGCTTCCAATTCCGAGTCCTCTGTATTCTTCTATAATCGCCATTCCTAGCTCCGGTATGTCATGATCGACGTATCCAAATCCTTTATTACTTTCATTAAAATACCGAGCTGTTATTGATCCAACTGACTTGCCTTCTTTATTGATTGCAATAAAGCCAAAATCTCCATCCCGTCCCCAGCCTTCTACATACTTTGAAATGAACGGATCATGGATAATTTCTTTGCTAAACGGCACCTGCCCTTCTGGAACATACAGCGATTCGTATAGCATATCCCATAAGAAACCAATGTCCCCTGCTTCAATAGGTCTGATACTATAATTCATCGCTCGTTACCACCTTCACCTATATCAAAGTTTTTAAAATGGTTTGTTCCCTCTTTACTGTTGTTGTAAAAAACTCCTGTTTAATATCCTTCAGCAATGCTTCCTGTAGTCGATCTCTTCCGATCGCATCCAACCGTTGTTGAACCTTGCTGACATGCTCTACATCAGACTTAATCTTGCTCTCAATTTCATCATATTGTTCTAACGAATCATATTCCCACATAGCAAAGATTTCACTAGTATCTTCATTCAATGTTGTTTGCCATCTTCCAATGAGTCTTACTCCGTACTTCAGCTGGGTTGGTAATAAGACCTCGTTAAATAGAATCAATTTCATAATGAATCAACTTGGAGTATTATGAAATTGATTCTAAAGAATTAAACTCATCTACAATTGAACTAGCGACAATGTAAGTCTTCCTCCGATAGATCATTTTCACACCTACTTTGATCGATTTATTTAGATGCCGTTTTGGAACTAAATTTCATAATCTATGATCTTATTTGTTTTCGTGTAATATATTAGTCCTTCTACTTCTTTCATTACTCTTTGAGTACCTTGCCGACTCTCCCACCAGTTCGTGGGTCTCGTACTGTTATCTTGAGCAGGACATAATGAGTACTCAGTGTGCTCCGGCATATAGGTCTTCAATGTTAAGTAGCAACGTCTGATATGGTAAAAAGTAGTGACTATGAGTATTCTTCTAATATTATGGATTCCAAAATACTCATCGAGTAATTCCTTGGATTTCAAGACATTATCTATCGTGTTCTTGGACTGAGTCTCAACTATAATATCTTGCTCGGGCACTCCGAGTTCAACCGCTTTATTTTTCATAGATATAGCCTCGGGCTCCACGAGTGCTCCTCCAGACATTAATATCTTGGCGAACGTCCAGATTTATATAATTCAACTGCGTGTGGAACTCGATATTTATTGGCTGACAGGCTACCAAATACAAAAATAAGATCACCCGGCTTGCCATCATCTTCAATTCCATTGAAAAGAATGCGGGTTAGCAAATCTTTATTATCCATCGAAATACGATCCACAGACATATCAGATATTTTCATTCTCGTGTCCTTTCGTATGTTTTTAAAATCTTTGGTATAACGTTGTCGAACTTATCAGGAAATAAATTCGCTATCAAAATCTTATGATGAGATGATGAACTTAAGATGCGTCAGGCCGCGCTGCGTGTTGATAATACGCTCAGAAATTTATTTCTTCTTTAGTTTGAAGTCGAAAATGTTTGAATTGGCCCTTCCCAATCTTCCTCCCTTACTTCTTCGTAATTCCCGTTTGTATATCTTTCAATTGTCTTCCTCCAAAACGCCTGCGCCGGTGTGTTTGCTTCAATTTCAGCTACTTTCCAGATCCCCCTAAAATCATCAAAAATTTTATGGGCTGCAGTCTCACCTACTCTTGATTTTCTGTACTTTTTCATTACGAAAAATTCTGCCATCGAGTATGTCATCTTATTTGATTCGTCCTCAACCAATGATCTTACGAGAGCGAAACCTGCTAGTTTATCTTCCACCATAATGAAAAAGGGATATCTGCCATCCTCTGTCCAATAATGATCTAAGAATTTATATTCGTATAATCCGTTTGAATTTATATCATCCTCGGGATCGAACTCGCTGAAATCATATTTGTATAGCTCAAGAAGATTGCGTAGTATAGATTTTTGTTCATATTTAACCTTTTGAATTGAGATCATGGTTGTTCTCCTCAGTAAAACTTATTCATACTTCACATGCATTTATGTATCTGCCGGTTCATTTCTTACTGTTAATTTCATTGCTACAAAATCTACTTTTTCGTCTCCTACTCGACTTTTGAACCCTTGTGATTTTACAAATCCAACCCGTTCATAAACTTTAATTGCGCGCTCATTAAATGCAGCGACTACGAGTTGAATGCTAGATATTTGATATTTCTCTGTAATAAACCTGATAGAACTATCCACGTAATCAACACCATTGCCCATACCAGTGCGTGAAGGAGCTAATCCCAGGCCAAGGTCAACACACTTATCATCATTGTAAATCCCTACTTCATAACCTCCTGATACACGGGCTGATTCTCCAATACAAATAAATCCAAACAGCTCATTATCACTATTTAATACGTAGTAATATTCACCATTCATTAACTCAGAGATCGTTTCCTCGGTGCCATCCATGTTATAGAACGAGTAGGATTCTTCATATGTCCATCCAGCAATTGACACAGCGTATTCTTCTGTCATTGAATAATAACGAAACGGTAGCATATCTATTATTTGCTCCCTCTTAAAGTGTGTTCATACTTGTTCTCGACAAACGAGTATTCGATTCTTCTTACATCCAACGTAGATTTATGAGTCAATCCGCTTAATTACCACTCTTGCGATCCAACAGCGTTCTTTGTATATTCAAATAAAGACCAAGTGCTCTAACACTTGGTCAACATATTTGGCATGATTGGGTGATCCCTGTTTAGCCATTTACGACATTGAGACCACCTTAAGCGGCCGGCCTTATTAATGATAGCAAGTATGATTTCCTTCTGGAATATTTTCTAAGTGATCCCCTCTTCTTCTTGAAGAGCTTTCAATAGAGATTGTCTTAATCGATTCATTGAAATTGTACCTCACTCAAAATTTCATCCTTCATGTATGGTTTTAATGCCTTTACTGTAACAAGATCCACTGATTTATTAAAAATAGTCTCCAAATAATCTTTGAGCTCTATAAATTCGAATCCGACGGGTCGTGTAAATTCAACTAATATATCAATGTCACTGGATTCAGAATGCTCATCTCGCGCATATGATCCAAACACTCCAATCTTACTCACATGATATTCTCGATTTAAAAACTCTTTCTGCTCTTTGAGTATTCTTTTAACTTCTTCTCGCATCATCAACATCACCTCAATGAAATAAGAATTTATCTCCATTATATCCTAAATGATTCAATACGGTTCTGCAAAAAGATTTCACCTGCTGTACTTATATCAGCGAAGGCAGGCAAGAGACTTAAAAAACATACAGACCAGATACAATCCACTCAGCCTTGCAAGATTTCAGACATCTTCTTCTGGTAACCTAGAGTATAGAACCGCAGGAGATACAAGGTTAGCTGATAGAATCAACATTTATTGAAAGTACCTGAACCATAATTCTTAATGGTTTTATCTAATGTCTCATTGCTTTTCTCATTCCAAATAAAACTCATTTCAAAGGTGCCTTGTTCGAAGAACAAAGGAAATCTTCGTTTAAACCAATCCTGTATAGGCAGCTTTGGTACATCTTCAATCTCTACCCAACGTAATTCCCCTTCAGGAGGATGATCCAGCAGATTACCCTCAAATGAAGTCGCCAGATAATTAAATACCATATATCTCAAGCCTTTATCCGGTTCGCAGAATTCATCGAGGCCTTTATAAATAATGTCCTTAACGATTAATCCTGTCTCTTCACGTACTTCACGAATCGCACCATTAACTATACTCTCTGGAAAATCCACCTTTCCTCCGGGAGCTATGTATCCTGGAAATCCAAGCTTATCGGGTCTATTTATTAATAGGACCTTCGATCCGTCCTGTATCATACACATCGTGTATATTTTATGAGTTACTTCAGATACCAACCTGTTCACTCCTCTCTCTATATTCACTTTCTAAAATAGAAAATAAATAGGAGTCATGAAATTCACCTTTAGCCCATATATGCTCCCTTAAGTGACCTTCCATTTTCATTCCAATTTTTCGTAATACTTTCTCCGATCCAATATTCCTTGGACGACAAGTTGCATAGACTCTATGTATATTGAAATTTTCAAATGCTAGTTTCAGTAATGCGTTGGATGCTTCACTAGCATAGCCGCTGCCCCAATACTCAGAATTAAAACAGTAACCAATCTCCGCATTTTTCTCTCTGATATAAATTCCGCAGCCACCTATTAATTGTTTTGTTTCTTTTAGAATGACAGCAAATTCAAAATCTGTTCGATCATTAGATTGTTGCAATACAATCTGTTGACTTACATATGACTTCGTCTCATCTTCATTATTAGGCCCCCAAAGCGTATATTCCGTTACTTTAGGGCAGGATGCATACTTATGTACATCAATCCAATCTTCTATGATGAAATCACGAATCATTAATCTTGAGGTCTCCATGTGCATTATGAATTCTCCTCTATATATGTATTATTTGCTTAGGGTATTAAAACATGGTCCATATCAATGCGTATCATCTGATCAATTTAATTAAATATATCTAATAGGGTTGGGATAAAACTCCCTGTACCCGTACCTACCTCTAGAACATTACCGGCTCTATGCGAAGCAAGCTTGTTTTTTAGTCTCATTATTAACCTCACTTAGGTTTAAATGTTTAGCTCGACTTTCATATGATGTTTGTGCATAATTAGCACATAAGTTTGTTTATTACATTTTTATACATATCTTTTTGTTTGACACTTGAATATCGCAGGAGGGTTTTCCATTGAAAAAAACGTTCGCTTTTTTGCTGGTATCCACTCTTTTTGTTGGATCCGTTAGTTCTGCCGCTGCCAAACCTGAGGTGATTACTTACAAGAACTGCACTGAGTTAAACAAAGTCTATAAAGGCGGGGTAGCCAAATCTGCTTCTGTTAAGAACAAAGGCGGGAAAACTAAATATAAGCCCTACGTATCCAAAGAATTATATGAAGCGAACAAGAAAAGCGATCGAGACAAAGATTTTATTGCATGTGAAAAATAATACCGCAGGACCTTCTCTATCGAAGGTCCTTTACTATCAATATATCAACTCGCAATCATGATGCTCCCAGACATCAAATAAATTACCGTCAATATCTTCTATTACAAAGAATTTCCCATACTGTCCTTCATCACTAATATTTCCGACTTTAACATCCTCTGATTTTAAATAGTTATGTAATGATAGGATGTCATTCGTGAAAAAAGTGATGACCCATCTTTTTTGATTGCGCACTTCAAACATGGCTCGTGTATTATTTTCGCTCTGAATCAAGTCTAGTATTGGTCTGTTATCCCTAAAAAGACTTAAAAATCCTTCTCTCCGATTTCTAATATTAAAACCAAAATGTTTAACGAACCAATTTGCTGATTTTTCTAAATCTTTAACAGGGATCACATTGTAGGCAATGCCTAGGATTTTTCCAACCTCCATAGCCAGAACTACCTCCGATTCGTTCTATAGCTCTTATAGCTCTCTAACAAACATATCTTCTTGTTGCTCACATAATTTCTTGAATTTGTTTCATGTGTTGTTCGTCATGTTGTACAAATATTTTTGTATAAGATTCAACAGTGTATGCTCGCTTTCCCTTACCAATTGCAAACCGTAACTCAGGACTTAGATTCCGTAAAGATTCTACTAATTCACGTCTTGTATCTCTAAAATCTTGCATTAATGATTCAGAATTCTCACCTGCCGATCATCTTATCCAATGTTTCACCATTTATTGTTGCATCAACCTTCGCAATAAAATCTACAAACTTTTTTAAGATCTGAGACATCCCGTCATCACCTCTCCAAATAAATCGGACGAATATTTATTACTCTATTTTTCCAAGATTACTAAAGAGCAAGGAGCATTCATTTGGCTTCCACTCATTCCACATTGACTAACAACTTTCCAGCCTTCGGATAGCATTTGATTCAACTCTTCTAGATTATTTTTCTTTTCTGTTAAGAAATAAAACGACAATGGCTTTTTGCAAGATCGATCACCCTTTCTCACTCATTTACTTACTTCATTATGCTTGATTGTATAACTATCTAATATTCCATACTTTCAAGTAATTTCCTTTAATTTCTAGGACATAACTTGACACTGTATAACAAAAAAAACCGCATTCAGCGGCTGGTAATGTTTTGAAATAACGATCTTGTACGTAACTTTGGAATCAATCATCTTTCGTGTAACCTATCCCATTCCTTCCAAGACATGATTTCTAGATCAGGTCTCGGCTCGTCATCTAACATAGCAATAAATTCGACGGAGTGACCATCCGGATCATCAAAGTAGATTGAAACAGCGGCCATAAACGGGAATACCATTAAATCATCTGAACGATCGCCATAGAAATTAGTGGATTCGATTCCAAGGTCATTTAAATAATCCATTGCATTGATGATATCCTCTAGTTCAACTCTAAAAGCAAAATGCTGACGCTGTATGTCTCTAGTAGGATAATTTTCTCTGATACCAAGCATAGACTCTCCAGGTTTGCCAACCCAGTAAAACTTCGACTTTCGATTCCGATCTTCATGAAGTGGAGTTATGTTTAGCAATCTCTCATAAAATTCTGCAGAAATCTCATAGTTACTCACATTTAAATGTGTTTCGAATAATCCTTTAATCATTTCCGTATTTACTTTCATGCTGATTTACTTTTAATGCCATACTAACTGACCCTTTCTTATCTTTGCTGCATATATTATTTGCCCTGTATGGTAATGAATCTCTCTTAACATTGCGATCATTAGGTTAAGAACAGTTGTTTGATTATTTACTTGGCTATATGTGAGAGGCGGACGATTGATAAAGGGTAGAGATAACAACAATTCTTGATTCTCATTGAGGTGTTCGAGATATTGGATGATGATATCAAATGCTTCCTTTATCATTATGTAAGCCTGTTCTTTAGTCATTATTAGTCCACGTTCAAATTCCTTCTCTCTATCCCTTGAATCAGGTATATTATAAAGGATTGTTTCAATTCGCGAGTGAACACAACCTCGAATATGAGCAACCAGATTAGCAATACTATTACTTTCCGCATTCGGTGACCACGTAATATCTTCATCTGACAGTTGTTCGATGACTTGAAGGGTCCATTTCCTTTCAGACTGAAATTTGACTAACATACTTTCAATTACTTCGGATGCCATATCCATTAGAACACCCCTTCATAATAAATACTAACGTTCCTGTAGCCACGCACTGTGAATTGAATACCGATTAGACAATGGATATCCCCTTCTGGTTCTCTTAACTCAAGTTCTTATTCAGAAACACCAATCTATCTATCTCCGTAAATCCATTCTTTTTATAAAAAACTTCAGCTGGTATTCCTCGATCCGTTAACAACGTTACGTTACTTATCTCATCTGACTCAAGCTTTTCTATTAGGAATCTCATAAGAGCTGATCCTACACCGGTTTTCTGCTTCTGCACACTGACACACATTTCGTTTATGAAAAACTCTTTTCCACTCCACCAATGCTTAGAAGTACCAAAGATAAAACCAATCATTTCTTCCCCATCTACAGCAACAACGCCTGTGAATCCAGGGGTATTCGTGAAATCTATCAAATATCGATAAGCAGTGTCTGTTGACCATTCATCATTCCACGGGTCTTGATTAAAAACATTTATAAAAGTATCTACACATTGTAAGATGTCATTTCCATCAAATAATCTAAGTTCTAGTTCCATAACTCAATCCACTCTTTTCATAGATTTATTATGTTCTTTGATATAGCCTCATTAATCACTCAGTGTTCCCCATATGACTGATATTGCAGGTTTCGTCTTTAATAGTAGTGTTCTTACACCTTGTTCTTCATCAAAATAGAAGTTCATAAATTCCATTCCAGACCGTTTTTCAATGTCTATTCCCTTAATATTCTCTAAAGTTAGATCGACTAAAGAGGCTGTACCTTGTTTCCATACGACCCTGCTCCAGCGATGACTAGGTTCGATCTCAAAGTATAATTCCCCATTGGGTCTACATAATTTATATGTATTGTTGTTATAAAAAAATGGTACTTCTTCATCAAGTTTTGTTGGTTCTGATTCAAAGAGTTCCATTAGTTCATGTTCTTGAGGAAAAGGCTCCATTATTTTATTCTCCTGTTCTTTTTCCACTCTAATAATCACAAATCTCTTTAATCTTCCATTGATATATTCGTAATCTCTTAATTCTCCTTCAGGTTTAAACCCTAATTTCTCAGGAATAGCACGACTCTTCGTATTAGCGGTAGCTACACCAATTTCAATTTTGTTAAGTTTAAGTTCAAGAAATGCATGATTTATTAGTAATTTAACAGAGTGGGTTTCTGTGTATGTTAGTTAACTTCTACTAACGTCAACTTTAGCTATATATTTCTTTGCTTCTAATATGATTTGCTTCCTTACTTCTACTTCATTTGGTTTATGATACTGATCATCATACTTAATTCGGTCAAGGTCTTCATCAATGTTCACCCAAGTTATCAAATCTTCTGGGTAATCCAGTTCAGAAACAACTTTAAATATATCCCATACAATATCATTAGTATTCCTTGAATTACTTATTATTTCCTTACAAAGGTAATACAAATATGTTCTAGCACACTCCTCATAAACAGGAATACTAATTCCTAATTCAAATAAAAATTTGTTGAAATAATCTTCGAAACTAAACAAACTTTCATTAGAATCCATTGATAAGATCTTGTATAAAGTTATTGAATCAATATCAGCTACTGCTAAAGAATTAGCCCACTTCAAATAGTCTGTAGTTGTTACCCTATTTTTATATCTTTTATAGTAAAGAAGGTTTGTTTCTTTAGTGAGTATATCTGTCATTTAATGACCCACCTCATAACTTTGGGATATTCCATTCATCAATCATTTACTTAGTTCTTTGATTAGGTACATCAGCAGATCATCATCAACATTCACTTGATGTTCAGGCTTAACTTCAATATTCTTATATACAACCTCTGCCATCCATTACATATCCGCGCTTGTTATACATAATTTGAGCGTTCCCGTAATCTTTATATAGTCCTACTCCTAGACCAATAGATTTGGATTTCTTTGATGCTATTCTTTCAAACTCATCAAACATCACACTTGCGATTCCCTTTCTCCTAAACTCCTGAAAAACATTGAGGTCATTTATCTCCGGTATGTTTTCTCGTTTAAAATATGAATAGTCCGATTCGAACAATAAGTGGCAGCAACCGGCCAAGGTATCTTCATAGTAGGCTAGTAATGTAACTCTTTTTCCTTCCAAATTCTCTTCTAAACAATTAAAAAAATAATCATTCGAGGTATACCATGGATATCTCTTTGAGAATTCTATGTCCAATAAGGATACCTCTTCATCATTTGAAAGTTTTCTAATTGATATTGGATTTGTCATCTTTAGTCCCCTTTCTCTCGATTTATAGAAGGGCTGGTACCGAATGGATGAATATGGTTTAGATTCGATATCACTTCTGGCATTGCATCCATAAAATATATTATTAACTCTCTCATCTTCTCTTCAAAATCTTCACTATCGGGTGCACCAATGTTTATAGCTGTACTCTGGTCTTTATATACTTCATTGAATAGATAAATGTCTTTATTATATTCATTCTTTATAAATTCCTTATGTAGTTCACTCATACCAATGATTATGTCATATTTAAGAAATGCTTCATTATCGAATTGTGTTCTTTTAAACTCAGATGTATCGATATTCATGCTATTCATTATTTTAAAATGAAGATCCGAATATTTACTAATATCACTATTTGCTCTTATTCCTGCAGATGCCACTTGTACATCCGAGATAAGATTCTTCCTCAGATAATCCTTACAGATAAACTCAGCTATTATGCTGCGAGTATAATTGTCTGTACATAAAAACAAAATTTTCATTGGATCGATCCACTTCCTTTCCATTCAATTGCTTCTTTCGGTCCGCAGCATAGTTAGTTTGTTATACACCGGCTCTCTTGAGCTAACCCTATATCCTTACGGATTCAACCTCATGTTTGTATAGTATGCATTGAATCCGATCTCTTCCCAAAACCTTCTGCCCCTCGGGTTAACTTCGATATTGCCTACTGATATAATACTGTCTTATATAGTAGGTTTTATTCTCCCTATTATTTATGTCCTCTCTTTCCTGGTATAAGGCATACCCTACTGCTGATCGCCTAGTTGAGCAGGAATGATACTCAGAGTTTCCATGTTTTGATCCATCATTTCCTTGAACTTAGCAATTGTTTTTTCAGTAACATGATCTGTCCAATATGATATGCATTATGAATACTTAGATTAGATACCACTCCCCACCATGGAGCATTATAATATGATGGGATTACAGATATAAGTTTTGAATCTGTGCTTTCCTCAAGTGCCCTATTCCAGCGATAAAAGACGTTTTCTAGTCTCTGAAGGGTCTTCTTCCACTCAAGATCATCTATAGAATGTGGATCAACATAAAACGTATCATCATTATTTAATGAGCTTTCCAACTCAAAATGTCCGGCGTTATATCGTTCAAGCCATTTCTCATTCCAGAAAATAAGGTGATTCACGATCGACCAGATTGATGATTTACTTTCCGTCTCCCAAGCAGCTTGTGCTCCATTTAAGTCTATTAGGATCTCATGTAGAGGAATAAACCAGCTCTTATCGTTATAACAAGCGTTTAATTGATCTAATAGAATAGATTTATAATTCATACCTTTCTACGCCTCCTTTATTCCAATTCTGAATCAGACGAGTATAGCCTTCCAGGTCTGTGAGTTGAATTAACTTCACTCTCTGCTCCCCCTTGCAAATCAGGCAATACTATCAATTTTTAGGAGTAGGGACTGCTGGATTATGTTCCTCAAAGAAAACCGATAAATATTTAATAGCTTGGTCGGTATTACCATAATACTCATTTATATATGGTCTAACACTCAATCTACGTTCTTCTTCAATTTTAATCTTCTCATTGTTAAGTTGAATCTTTGTCAACTTATTTGCTTCTTCTTGTACTGTTACCTGGTCTCTAACCCCCTTCATACTTAAATAAATGCTAAAGTAGGTAATTCCCCCTCCGATAATTGCCCCATAAAATCCAATCCAATCGTTTGAAGTTGTGATATTCACAATTTTGACTGATACAATAAGTCCAACAATAAAAGGTGAAAAAATAATACCGATCCAAATGTACCGAAGTAATTTTTCTTGTTGTTTATTCATTAATCTTATCTCCTGAGAATGCTCATATTTTGTATCACTTTGCTAGTTTCGGAGGTTTCGTATAACGTTCTTGTATTTACGACGTCCCTCCACCTTAAGCCTGAAGGGCGGCCGCGATGCGGTTAGGTGGAGGGATGTGTCCGGCTGAATTCGCTTCCCTGCTGCTGAAATGCTCATCCCCGAATCGGCTTCTAACTCCAGCCGGACCGAGGGACGAATGTCCCGATGCGTGAATATGGTGTTATAAGCAGTTACTGCCATCTTGAGTTGCTAAATGTCCGTCCGTTCATACAACCATTTCTTAGCTTCTTCTAACATGCTTAATGTAATTTGATGATTCACCTTAGAATACTCAACAAATTTTATTGAATCTAATAGATTGTTTTGTTCGATCATCTGCATGAAATATTTCTGGCTATCGATCGGAATAGTCGTATCTTCTGTTCCATGTAAAATTAGCAATGATTTATTCTTCAAATTTTCTATTGATTTAGCCGGGTCCAGCTTATGAATTGAATCTCTATCTATTGAAATCCAAGGACTTCTTCTGTCCCTTTCACATGTGAGTTCCTCAAATCTTTCCCAAGCACATGAACCATTCATTACGATTGCAGATTTAATATTTAAGTTATTTGAAAAAATACCAGCAGCTGAAAAGCCGCCAGCAGAATTACCTATAACTCCCACTATCATTTCTTTTGCAGTTAATTCAGTAATAAGATTTCTGGCCTCTTCAACCGTCTGAATAACGACATTCCAAAAATGTTTTTGCACTTCCTTGGGGTCAAAGTAGTTAAGTTTTCCTCTAGTTCCGTGAAACGGGATTTCAGGTATGATGACCGTGAAACCCCAATCAGAAATCAGTGATCCAAAGAATATGTAATCATTAATATTTGAAACCCATCCGTGATATAAAATGACAATGCCGTTAGATGAAATGTGAGGATCAATCCGTATACAAGGAATCCCTGCGATTATTAGTTTATGATAGTTATTCATATGCTCCCCTTATTCTTTATGTGCACTGCAGTAATTGCGTATAACTCTTTTATCTCTGAACTTCGTGAATAACACTTCATGTTGATGATTCCCGAACCTTTTAATCTTCCATAATGATTATACTTTATTACCATATATTTGTAACCGCTAGGTTTTCAGCCCATCACTTATCCGATCGAGCGGGCTTTGGATCTTGCGAATATGTTTATTGCTTACGTGGGTGTAGCGTTCAGTTGTCGATGAGTTTAAGTGACCAAGCAGCTCCTGAATATATCTTAGATCCGTGCCTGCTTCAAGCAGATGGGTAGCGAAGGAGTGTCTAAGTACATGTATTCCTGCATCCTTCTTAATTCCTGACCGCTTCAAGGCCTGGTTGAACACTTTTTGAAGTGAGCGCTCTGTGAGATGCTTTCCTTTTGTTTGACCAGGGAAGAGCCAGTGACCCGGTTTTTCACTCAGGATGTACGCCTGAACAATTTCCCATGCCGCATTAGAGAGCATCGTATACCGATCCTTCCTGCCTTTACCCTGCCGTACAAGAAGTGTACTTCGGGAAATATCCAAATCGCTGATCTTAAGACGTACAACCTCACTTACTCGTAGCCCTGAAGAATACGCCAGATAGAGCATGGCTCGATGCTTTAGATTATCTACTGCCTGCAAGATTAGCATCACTTCCTCTTCGGACAATACGTAGGGAAGTTTTTTTTCGGACTTTGGCCGGATATACTCATGTTTTTGGGCGCTTTGCTTTAATACTTCCTTAGCCAAAAAACGTAACGCACTGATCGCCTGATTTACATAAGCGTGCGAGTGCCCTTGATTAAGCAAATACTGAGTATACCACTGTACATCGAGCCGCCCAGAATGAACAGCTTTTCCGTTAGGCTCATCTGGCATGTTTGTGCTCTTGGCCTCTATATACCTCCTTACATGTCCGCAATAAGCTTTTGTTGTCTTTGCACTGTATCCTTTCAGCCTGAGAGCGAGCCGAAGTTTTTGATTAATACTGGTTGCAAGTACGGCTGTATCATCGAATGACTGAGCTTTGTTAATCAAAGTTTCAGGTTCAATAAGCCCTTCAGTTAGCTCATCAATGGTTGATGCCTTAGATGCTTCTGCTCTATTAATAGTTACTCCCTGGCTCCTCTCGAATAGTTTTGATGTCATAGATGCAGGAGCTTGATGCTCTTCACTAGAGGGGATTTTATACTTAGTCTCTAAGTTAAGTTTCCTATTCTGCATAGGCCTAACCTTTTCCATTAATACTGACCAGATCTCATGCTGTTTCAACGCATCACTTACGACAATTTCCAGTGTGGAAAAACAGTGATATATCTCCATCACCACTTTCTCAGTGTAAGGATAGAGCCAGTGCTTCTTTTCCGGATTCCAACAGCCTCCTTCTATTTTTCTAAGCCGCTTAACGTCAGATAGATCAAAATGATCCAGCTTGATGGATAGCTGTTGATCTTCCATACGATTTTTCAGAATATCTACAATAATTTTCATTATTTAATTGGTCTCCTTTTCTAAGTTTTATCCGGGATAGAAGCACAAGATTTGTAACAATATTCAGACACTTCTGCAACACGAAAAAGACAGCCTCATCACGAGCCTGTCAGTGCCGATACTTTCAGACAATGTTAGATCTTTACTTTTTACTTTTCTTAGAAGCCATCCAGAAGACAAGAATCACTACCGGAATGAAAATAAACCAAGGGATGTTGATCGTGCTCTGTGTGATGAAGGCAAGAACCATTAATCCGATAACTCCAAAAATAAGCCAGAGACAACCTCTGCCGAACGTTTCCATGACTGCATTCTCCTCTGCTCATTGTGTTTATGATGTTTATGTTGGAGCTCCTTACATATGTATGAACGTTTATAGTTACACATATGTTGGATTCGGAATAAAATTGGATTCACTTCAAAAAATGCTGCCCCCACCGTTACAGCCTATCACACATACTTTTTCAGGTCATAGCGTAACTGTTATGGATCAATATCATAGCTTCTTGGTAAGCAGGATCTCCATAGGTTCATTCTCTTGCATCAAACAGCCGGTGTCTTTGTACCCCAGCTTGCGGTAGAAATGTTGAGCGCCTTCATCCGATTGTGTCGAGGTCATTACTGTATTGTAGCCTTGCTGTCTCATTAACTGCTCCCAATAGAGGACAGTCTCTTTACCGTAGCCTTTGCCACGGTAAGGTTCATCAAGCCAGATCAAGTTCATGAACGGAATGTTATCCCAAAAGTAGCCATATCTCATCCACCCCATGACCTCAGAGGAATCCCTGAGAATAAAAATCTCATTATCTCTAATCTTGCTGGCTATAAGCGACTTAGCGATATGCTTATCACGGTCTGCGATGTATGTATAACCTGCTTCGGTTGCAAAATCAATCTTCATGAGATCCCCACTTTCTCTAAAAGTATATAAAAATGATGACCCAGCCTTGGACTTTTTTGTGTGAGACTGAGTCACTTATTAACTAACTTAGGGCACTTACTTCCCTGTCCTTACGATATGGGCAAGCCTATACATTTCCGCAATATCATACCGCTTGATCGACTCAAATCTTCTTACTGCCTCATCAATATCTACGAGCTTCACCAGAGATACCTTCTCTCCATCTTCGGGGTTCAGCGGCTTAGCTACGATCTTCACTTCTCCATACCCAAGTAGACGAATAAAGTTCGGATGCGGGATATGCGGGCGATAGGCAGCTTCGGCTGAAGAGGAGCACTGAAAATGACCAAACGGCTGATAGGATACAAGCTCTGCCCCGAGTTCTTCCATCAGCTCACGTCTTAAGCCGTCCATATAATGCTCACCCGGTTCGAGTGTACCGCCGATCAGCTCCCATCTGCCATCCTCCAGCTGCATGACGACATACTGATCACCAACGACAGGAATGATACTGATGTTGCTGATCAGCGATTCATCCGGAGTCTGTTCTATATTCAAATGAGCCGTCACAGCTCCCCAATGAATCGGTCCGCTCAGTGTCTTGAATTGCTGCATCATCTCGTTCAATATAGGCCACCTCTTCTGGTTCATTATGTTTGCTTAAGCTTATAACAGAAGTAGAAGATTTGCATCCTCCAGACAGAGTTACAATCTGGTGAAACAACATATTACTGCAGACAATGTAAAAATATTGACGCTATACATATCTGCGGTTTTGATGGGATGGAAACTAAGCATCACTTCAACATTCCCCATCATCCTAAAAAGTCCTTCCGATCAGCACAACAATCTGTGCTTCTCCTGTTCTCAGCAGCACATAATAACCTTCTGTCGAAGCGGTTGCGATACCATTCTGACCAACATTGCACAGCTGCCCCGGCTTGCACGATCCATCATCTCTGACCCGCAGCTTGCCAAGCATTCCGACCGCAACCCACTCCGGTCTTTGCATCCTAGGAATGTACGCTTGCTTCGGATTCCAAGCAGGATTTAGCATGGGTTGAAGCTCTGTTCGCTCGGGAGCGAGGACGGCTCCTTGTTTGTCCAATAGGGCAGGCACGGTTACTTCATGATATTTCGTTCTACCCCACTCATCGGTTACATATCTACCCTGCCAGCCCATCTCGCCTGAATCCGCAAGATAAGCAGGAACCGCACTGCTCACGCCCAAGATATATCGATCTCCCGGACTAGCAATTCTAACCCGATCGCCTTCCAGGGCAATAAAATAGCCAGGTTCGATGTGCTGCCCATCTACCGTCTCGAACATTTCTGCATAATCCGCAGCAGGGCTGCTCACCGTACCGTCGATTCTTACATCTCCATTGCTTAGTATCTTGACAGCCAGCCCAGGTGCTTCAGCGCTTGTCCCATTCGCCAAATACCAAGAGTACTCCAGCTCATTGGCTGCTCCGAATCTTCCCATGATGTGAACACCTTCAAGTCCATTGGTAGTAGTACTTTGTCCTTCGGCATGAGCATAGTTGCTGTCAGCTACCGTATTGACGCCTTCTGAATGAGAAGCGAGTCCACCAGCTGTGGTGATTGCTCCTTCGGCATGCGCCGCTTGACCGCTGGAAACACTCTGATTACCCTCCGCATGAGACTGGTCACCACTCGCCACCGTACGCTGTCCTTCCGCATGAGTAAAAGCACCGCTGGCCAGATTCAGGTTCCCTTCGGCGTGAGAAGATCTGCCGCTTGCCGTGTTGTTCTCGCCCTCAGCATGGGCTGCCTGTCCAGATGCAGTCGTCTCCAAGCCTTCAGCATGCGAATCAAGACCGCTCGCAATGGTCAATTCACCTTCCGCGTGTGCATTAATGCCAGCTGCGATCGTAAGTCCGCCTTCGGCATGGGAGTTCTGCTCAAGCGCTGATGTTAGAAATCCCTCGGCATGCGAGTTGACCCCATCTGCAATGGTGGCTTGGCCTTCCGCATGCGCATAGAGCGCACGCGCCATCGTACCGCCGCCCTCCGCATGAGAAGCCGATCCAGATGCAGACGTAAAATATCCTTCAGCATGGGCTGCTTCTGCACCAGCTATGGTCTGCTCCCCTTCGGCATGAGAGTATAGCCCGGAGGCGATGGATGCTCCTCCCTCTGCATGTGAGGCATCTGCCAGCGCTTGCGTTAAGTAGCCTTCAGTGTGAGCCGCCGTCTGCGTTGCTATCGTATCCAGCCCTTCTGTATGTGACGAGCTACCGATTGCCACCGTGTTGGTCCCTTCCGCTGTGGAACATGCTCCTACCGCCTGTGAATTGCACAACATCGTACATCTTCCTTTCCAGAATCTTTGATTCTATTATTCTATGAAAGAAGTATGAACAATGCCTGGGACATTGCTAGGCAGGAAGTTTCTTTTTTTAGAAACGCGGTTATGACTACGTTTTTTTGCACTTCATTAAATTCCTTTAGTGATGACTAATCTGACAACCGATCATATCAAAAAAGACCTGCGAACAAGTCATATAGATGAACTCGTTCGCAGGTCTTCTAACAGCCTATATAGCCTTAGCTTCCGTTCCAAGCGGCATTGTAAAATAAACCGGCTTTTGCGCTTCATTTTGTTGATATACCACCAGCAGCAATGTTCTGCCTTCGGCAGCACCCGGAGTGCCTCCAGCCAGAACTTTGTCCAGATGGAACGGTAAAATCTCCAGTACAGCATGCTTCTGCAGCTCTTTTTCACTGAGTGCCATGCTCTCGTATACCGAAGAAATCTCTTCAGGATGATCGATTAGGCGCTTGATATACCCTGACCAATCGCTCTTCTCCAGCGTAAGATCCCACCATATTTTGCGCGGCTTGTATTTGTGTCCAAGGAAGTAATCCAGCTTCATCAGACCAAGAATGACGTCCATGTTCGCCGTACCCCGATCCTCCAGGAATGCACGCAGACGGGTGAACAAATCCTCCAGCTGGTGACCGATCTTCTGCCAGCCCTGCCCTTCCCAGTAATCCCCGAACTCCTGGAAGAAATCAAATGGCGAGGTGAATTCCTGCTCCATCAAGTACCCCAGTGTATGATCCATCCGGTGTGCGTTCCAGTATTTCTCCAGTACATCCTCCAGCCGTTTTAATCGGACGATATCGCTGAATGGAAGCACATCACTTCCCAAAATCTCATACGGCGCATGCTCCATATAGGAATAATTGTACTTGTCCGCATCAATTCGGAGGCCCGTCCCCCGCAGCATTTTCAAGAATCCGAGCTGAAGCTCTTCTGGACCTAGTGCAAATACATCGTTAAAGGTCTTACGGAACGTATCGTAATCCTCAAGTGGAAGTCCGGCGATGAGATCCAGATGCTGATCGATCTTACCGCTCTCCTTGATCTTGCTCACCGTACGGCTCAGCTTCGTAAAGTTCTGACGGCGTTTCACGAGCTCGTTCGTCGGATCATTCGTGGACTGAACGCCGATTTCGAACCGGAATATGCCAGGCGGGGCATGCTCAGCCAGATAATCCAGCACCTCAGGACGCATAATGTCGGCCGTGATTTCAAATTGGAACACACAGCCCCTGTGGTTCTCAATAAGGAACTGGAACATTTCGAGCGCATAATCACGCTTGATATTAAACGTCCGATCCACGAATTTGATCAGCTTAGCGCCGTTATCGATCAGATATAGAATGTCCGCCTTGGTACGCTCAATATCGAAGTACCTCACACCGACCTCAATGCTGGACAGACAGAACTGGCAGCTAAACGGACAGCCGCGGCTCGTTTCGAAATACACGACTCTTTTGCCCAGATCAGGAATATCCTCTACAAAACGATGTGGTGATGGCAGTTCATTCAAATCAGCCTTTGGACGACCCGGCATAACAATGACCTCATCGCCCTTGCGATAGGCAAGTCCATACACGAAATGGTATTTTTGCGTCGTCTCAATCTCCGTCAGCAGCTGGTGGAAAGTCTCTTCCCCTTCGCCCACAACGATAAAATCCACGTTTGTCAGACGATCCATCCAGTATTCCACATCATAAGACACCTCAGGCCCGCCAAGGATGATTTTGACCTCGGGCATGACCTTCTTCAATATATTAATGACCTTGATCGTCTCTTCGATATTCCATATATAGCATGAGAATCCGATAACGTCTGCCCCGCGCTGATACAAATCGGATACGATGTTCATGACCGGGTCCTTGATCGTATATTCAGCAAGCTCAATATTAAAATCTTTCTCGCTATAAGCCTTCAGGCAGCGAATCGCAAGAGATGTATGAATATACTTCGCATTCAGTGTCGATAAAATAACCTTCATTCTGCACAACCTTTTCCCTGGGGTATTATACAATTAATCATCGTCTAAAAATCATAATCATCATAACGCTCATCTTCAGGAGCTACGCCCTGATTCACGAAGAAATCCAGGAACGGCTGTCCGTATTTCCGGAATTTTACTTCCCCGACCCCTTTTATCTTCAGCATGTCACGTTCGCTTTGCGGACATACCACACTCATCTCTCGTAGTGTCGCATCATTGAAAATAATATAAGAAGGCACATGCTCTTTCTCCGCCAGCTCCCTGCGAATCAGCCTTAACTGCTCGAACACCGTTTCATTGACTGCCGAAGGCGATGTATCCCGGCTCACACGGCTGCCCCTGCTGCTGCGAGAGGACGCTGACGCACTTACTACGCGGGCAACACGCTGCATCACTTCACGCTGCCCTTTGAGTACTTCTACCGCCAGCGGCTGCAATCTTACTACGGGATACTGTCCTTCGGATAGCATAAGATATCCCTCCGACACCATGACGTTAATAATCTCCGATATTTCCTTCTCTGAGCGATTGGACATGACGCCATGCGTAGGCAGTTGGTCAAACCCATACTCCAACACCTTCTTGTTCCGCGACCCCTTCAGCACCTGAGATACCATCGTAATGCCGAACCTTTCACGCATCCGGTGTATGCAGGAGAAGATCTTCTGCGCATCAACGGTCATGTCGATTTGCTCCCGGTCATCCGTACAAGAGCTGCATATGCCGCAGCCTGTACCGTCGTGAACCTCGCCGAAATAGTCCAGCTGTGCACTGCGAAGGCATTTGGTCGTGTAGCAGTAATCAATCATCTGCTGGAGCTTCCGATAATCATTGCGCTTCCGATCCTCGTCCTGGAATTCGCCCTGCTCAATCAGAAATTTCTGGGTCATGATATCCTGTGCACTGAACAGAAGAATACACTGACTCGGCTCGCCATCCCGTCCTGCACGGCCTGCTTCCTGCACATAGGCTTCCATATTTTTCGGCATATTGTAATGAATGACGTATCTTACGTTACTCTTGTCGATCCCCATGCCGAATGCATTTGTTGCCACAACGACTCTTATATCATCGAATAGAAAAGCCTCCTGGTTCCCCGCACGTTCATCATCCGTCATACCGGCATGGTAACGCCCTGCTGCAATCCCCGCAGATGTGAGCCGGCTGTACAGATCATCCACATCCTTACGGGTTGCGGCATAGATAATACCCGCCTCATCCGCATGCTCACGGGTGTAATCCATAATATACTCCTTCTTGTTCTCACCGCGCAGCACCTGCATCGCCAGATTGTCCCGTCCAAGTCCGGTGACGAATGTTTCAGGCTCTCGAAGCCGAAGCAGCTCCAGAATATCGTCCATAACGGCAGGTGTTGCCGTTGCTGTGAAGGCAGCCACGATCGGGCGCTGCGGCAGATAATCCACGAACGGTGCTACCGCCAAATAGCTCGTCCGAAAATCGTGTCCCCACTGGGATACGCAGTGTGCTTCATCCACAGCAACGCAGGAGATCGGCAGGGCAGCCATCTCATCACGGAACCAATCCAATTCAAGACGCTCCGGCGCTATATATAACAGCTTCAGCTCTCCGCGCTGTGCTGCCCGAATTCGGTCATTCACCTCACGTCCAGTAAGTGTACTGTTGATATATGCTGCAGGCACGCCCATCGCGAGCAGCGCATCCACTTGATCCTTCATAAGTGATATAAGAGGAGACACCACCAAGGTCAATCCCGGATGCAGAAGTGCAGGAATCTGATAACATATCGACTTCCCGCCGCCTGTCGGCATAATACCAAGCGTGTCTTGCCCTCTCAATAAACTCTCTACTATTTTCTTCTGTCCTTCCCGAAAGTCGGGATAGCCGAAATACGTCTGAAGCAGCTCACGCGCTTCATCCATTGTCCGCTCTTGTATACTCATTGTCCGTTAACTCCTCACCTTTTTCCTAATATGCCCAATTTGACTTTGCTTAAGGAAAAAGAAAACATCATCTCTCAATCTATTAAGTGTACCGAACTTCCCTGCTCTACATCAAGATACCTGATGCATTTCATTTCGAAACTGCTCAATTCAATTTCAGATTAATCATATAACACAAAAAAGGAAGGAAGCCATCTCAAGGGGATGACTTCCTTCCTTTTTTGAACATATTAGATATATTAATCAATCCATCCATTCCGGTTCGTCATAGCCTGGGAAATGCTCATCCACCAGCTTCTTAAACTCGGTGGATTGAATATGCTCCTTCAAGCTGCGAGCAAAGTTTGTCCCTTGATCCTTGCTGCGCACGACCAGCTGGTCCAAGAATTGACCCGGAACATCCTCCACATCAAGTGCATCCTGTTCAGTAAGCCCTGCCTCCACAGCAATATGCAGCGGTGCAACAATAAGTGCTTCATTCTTGATACGATCGGCGAGCTGATCATTTGCTGCCTTCTCAAACTTTAAATTTTTCGGATTATCTGTTACGTCTGTTTCCACAGACATCTCGGATAATGACGCGCCTTTGCGGATGCCAATCAGATCCTCGTCCTCCAGCATCATCAGAGCTCGTCCCTGCATGAGTGGATCCTCTGGAATAATGACCGTACTGCCGTCTGCAATCTGATCCTCGTCCTTAAAAGTATTTGAATACAGCGCAAGCGGCTCACTCGGAACACTTGTTAAGGTCGTAAGCTGTTCCTTGCGATTATCCATAAACGTATTAATATAGGCATCAATTGTACCTTCTTCAAGCTTCGTTGCTGCCTCAGAAGGATCCTTTATTTCCGTTACCTGCAAGGTGTACCCTTGCTTCTCAAACAGATCCTTGATTGTCTTGTCTACAAATGGCTTGCTGTTACCAGCAATCACGATTTGCTGATCCTCATCGATGCTTTCCTTGCCTAGGTCATTGCTGTTTTCTTCTACCAAATGATCACCACAGGCGGCGAGCAGCAAGCTAAGTATAGCGAGAAGTGCTAATAGATGAAACTTCTTTTTCTTCATATTCATGATGTCCTATTCTCCCTTTTCTTCATACTCTAATAAGGTTTCATACTAGAGCTTATTCTATGCATAATAATGTCTGCACGAGCAACCTCCCCGAACTCAGGCGATCCGTGCAAACTTTACCTCTTGTGTGGTATATTAACCAGGATATCAAGAACTAAACGCTTGATGGATTTGCCGTATTTTTAACCGAACCAGGAGGCCTTAAGGCATGCGAAAAAAAACGAATTACCAAGGTACAGAGGATGGCTACAGCAACCGTCCGCCGTCAAGCTCTAATACCAGATCACATAAAGCCAACAAAGGACATACTTCCAGCTTCAAAAGAACTGCCAAATCCCCTTCGGGCAAGTCAGCTTCCGTAAAGCAGACGACCCTGCAGGCCTACATCGTTCAAGAGAACTCCGAGCTGCTCTCCTACCTGCTGTCCATCTTGTCCAATAAGAGCCGTAATGCAGTCAAGGCACTATTGTCACGCGGCCAGATTTCTGTTGATGGGAAGGCAGTAACCGCCTTTAACCATCCTTTAACCAAAGGTATGAGAGTCACGATTGATCAAGAGAAGAAAGAAGAAGCTCCTCCTCTCATCGGACTGACGATTCTGCATGAGGACGACGATATCATTATCGTGAACAAGGATTCCGGCTTATTATCCGTTGCTTCTGATAAGGAACAGGAGCTCACAGCTTATCGCCAGCTGATGGCCCACGTGCGTTTATCTCATCCTGCTAACCGAATCTTCATCGTTCATCGTCTTGATCGAGATACATCGGGTGTGATGATGTTTGCGAAGAGCGAAGAAATTCAGCAAGCCTTGCAAAATGCTTGGCGCGATACGGTCGAAGAAAGAACCTACGTAGCACTTGTGGAAGGCAAAGTGAAGCAGGACCAAGGAACAATTACCTCTTATTTAAAAGAGAGCAAAACACTTAAAATGTACTCCACTCCTTATGCAAATGATGGACAAAAGGCAATAACGCACTACAAAACACTGCTGACGGGAAGTGATTATTCACTGCTTGAGATACAGCTCGAGACTGGGCGCAAGAATCAGATCCGGGTTCATATGGAGGAATTGGGTCATCCGGTTTCAGGGGACAAGAAGTATGGTGCAAAAGGCCGTGGTATTGGCAGACTCGCTCTTCATGCGAGAGTGCTGGCCTTCACCCATCCGGGAACAGGTAAGCCGATGCGGTTCGAGACACCGATTCCAAAAGCATTTCTCAGACCTTTCCCATCTAAATAATTGGATGGTTCTTATTTGTAAAGGCTGTTCCCATTTCCCAATGCTCACATTGGTTCAGGGAACAGCCTTTACAAATTACATATACTCGAGCGAGCAAAGGCTTCAAATAATTACTGTTCTGGACTCTCTGGAGTATAATACTCTCCGAAATATATACTTTATTCGTAATCCGGAGTAAACTTAATTCCTTCGGATAAAATGGAAACCGCGTCTATGCGTAGCCGCGGTTCATTGCACTAATTTTTCATTTAATTATCTAAAGTCTCTTTAATTCCATGCTCTTCTGGGTAAAGTAAGTACAGAACTGTACATGTTACTAGCGATACTTGCGACAGGGGGCAAGCATGAATGGCACTTACACCAGAACAGCGTATTGAACTCCATGGGTTTAACAATTTGACTAAATCCCTCAGCTTCAATATGTACGATGTATGTTATACGAAGACCAAGGAAGAACGCGAAGCTTACATTGAATATATCGATGAACAATATAATGCAGACCGATTGACCCAGATTCTGACGAATGTATCCAACATCATTGGAGCGCATGTGCTTAATGTGGCGAAGCAGGACTATATTCCTCAAGGGGCAAGCGTAACCCTGCTCGTATCCGAGGGACCTGTAGGCGATGCTGAAGAGGAATCTTTTGAAGAATCACCCGGTCCTCTTCCAGATCATGTGGTGATGCATTTGGACAAGAGCCATATTACCGTTCACACCTATCCGGAATTCCATCCATACGAAGGAATCAGTACCTTCCGTGCGGATATCGATGTATCCACTTGTGGAGAGATTTCACCGCTGAAGGCTCTGAATTATCTTATTCATTCGTTTGATACCGATATTATGACGATCGATTATCGTGTCCGCGGATTTACCCGTGATATTGACGGAAACAAGCTGTTTATTGATCATGACATTAGCTCCATTCAGAACTACATTCCAGCCAGTATCCAGCAGCAATTTGATATGATTGACATCAATGTGTACCAGCATCATATTTTTCACACCAAATGTAAATTGAAGGAATTTGATCTGAACAACTATTTGTTTGGCTATACGAAGGACAAGCTGAGTGTAGAGGAGCAACAGGAAATTACGGAGCAGCTCAAGACAGAGATGGACGAAATTTATTATGGCATCAATATGGATGCTGGCGTCATTGACGAAAATGCAGAAGAAGATTTTATTTACGAGCGGGCAGTTGATATGGAAACATGAGATGGATGAAAAAAGGATAGCCTCGCCAGAGACTGGAGCTTTGGCGACTGCTATCCTTTTTTGTTAGATGATGAAATTGCTCTATTGACGCAACAAATGGATATATTTTAATTCAATTTATTGCGCAATTTATTGACGCAATGATTTGAATCACTTCAACTCAAATAATTGCGCAATTTATTAACGCATGAATTTCACAGCAAATTTGGCGGCTTCATGCACCTCTTGCACAAAAGCCCGGTTTTCCTTCTCCCACTCCTGCTCATCATCCAAGGCAATTTCCTCTATGAATTCATTTAGCAGCTCCGCCAGCTCCTTTTTAGAAGGCGCATTGCCTGCATTTTTACCTCTAAGTAACTTGACTACAGAACGAACGACGCTGAGACTCTCCTTGATGTAAGAATATTCGTCACGATCCCAAGCCTTCGGGTTGTCCATATCCAGGAATACAATCCATTGATCAAGTAAGTCAGCTGCTCTTTTAGATGTCATTTGTACCATTCTAATTCGATTCTCCATTTCTATCCCTTAAAAGTTTCCTTGCCCTAACGATAACCGTTGACCATAAAACTAGCAAGCCCGTTTCACAGACTATGTATAAATTTCGGCCTATATGGAAGCATAAACCAAGTTGACGTCAGCTAATAATTTATTTAAACTAAAATTGTTAATAGCTCTTAATAATTAAACACTATAAATAATATTTAGATCTCGAGGTGAACGATTAGTGAAACAAGAATTGCTGTCTGAGCTAATTAGCGGCTATATGATGAATTTTGTGGCGAAATATGCAAAGATTCTGGACAACGAGCTAACGTCCTCACAGTACTTCATCCTTCGCACACTTGCTCGGGAAGGTCCTCAGACTTCGACTTATTTTGCAGGCTCACTAGATGTGACGATGCCAGCCATTACGAATCTTAGCAACAAGCTGGTACGCAAAGGTTATATTGAGCGACGGAGTTCTGAGTCTGACAGACGCAAGATCGTGCTGCATATTACGGAACAAGGCATGGCATTCGAGCAACAAATGCTGGATCGGTATAAGGAACTCACCAATGGACTGTGGTCCGATTTCTCAGAAGAAGAGCTCGATCTGCTCATTGCCGCTTATAAGAAGATGATCAAGCATCAGAACATGGATCAACACACAGCTTCTACTCGATCAGAAACTGTCAATTAAAGCAGCTTGTAATTGAAATTCATTACTTGGGAGGAACAAGTCATGGGAAGATTAGATAATAAAGTAGCGATTATTACAGGAGCAGCAGGTGGTATGGGCAAAGCAGACGCCATTCTTTTTGCTCAGGAAGGAGCTAAGGTAGCCATTACCGATCTTCAAGAAGACAAAATTCAAGAAGTCGTAGCCGAGATCAATGCTGCTGGCGGAGAAGCCATCGGATTCAAGCATGATGTTACTTCCGAAGAAAGCTGGATTAACATTGTTAATGAAACCGCTGCCAAGTTTGGGAGGATCGATATTCTAGTCAACAACGCTGGTGTGTCCAACGCGACTCCTTATATGGATCTTACAGTTGGGGGCTTCGAGAAGACCATGTCCATCAATGTGACCAGCATCTTCCTGGGTCAGAAGTATGTCATTCCACATATGATCGAAGCAGGAGGCGGCTCCATCGTTAACATCTCTTCGATCGCCGGCTTGACAGGCGGCAGCGGTGCAGGGCCCTATACAGCAAGTAAAGGTGCTGTACGGATGCTGACTAAAGCGACAGCAGTCGATTATGCGAAGCACAATATTCGTGCCAATTCTGTTCACCCTGGTTATATTGAAACACCGATGACTGTTGAAATGTTCAAGGACGAACGTATGACACAATGGTTCCAGTCTCAAACCCCGCTCCCTCGACTTGGTAAAGCGGAAGATATCGCCAGAGGCGTATTGTTCCTGGCATCGGATGAATCCTCCTATATTACTGGAGTGGAGCTGCCCATCGACGGAGGATATTTCGCGAAATAATTCTATTCTGGGGAGTGCTGGTATCATGTCTAATCATAAACAAATCGCAGTCATTACAGGTGCGGGTAGCGGAATCGGCCGAGCGAGCAGCATCCAGCTGGCGAAGGACGGTTATACCGTTGTTCTCGTCGATTATAATACGGAATCCGGAGAAGTGTAGCTGCATCGTTCCAGTAAGGCGGGTACGTGCCTGAAGAGCTGTCCAACATGAGAATGGGACGCCCTGCGGAGTCAGACGAGATATCCGGTGTCGTCTCCTTCATGGCCTCCCCTGCTTCCAGTTACATGACGGGCTCGATTGTGACGATTGATGGCGGTCTTACACTTTAATTGGACGTATCCGAATTTAAAAGTTTCGCATAAAGGCTGTATCTGCATTAGGCAGGTACAGCCTTTTCTTGTAACGCAGAGATTATCCAGCAAAAATAGACTATAATAGGTTAGAATGAGTGTTATTACGAGAGGAGTGCTGAGTAGACATGGATTATACTTCGAACCCGAACAACTGGTTCCATGGAAATAAGGTTCGGCTTGCCGCAGCGATTCAGCAGGATGCGCAAACACTTGCAGGTTATACAGAAGACTATGAATATTTGAGAAATTTGGATACCGATTATGCTGTTCCGCAAACCGTTCAGGAGAATGAACCCAAGAGTGCCCGGATGGATCACGGCGTTGAATTTATGCTGCGTACGATTGATGAAGACCGCCTAATCGGTTTTGTCGCTCTGCACAGCATCGAGTGGAACAACCAGTCGGCCAGACTTGCCATTGGTATCGGTAAGGCCAAGGACCGCAACAAAGGATACGGCAGTGATGCACTTCAGCTCATATTGCGCTACGCTTTTTACGAGCTGAATTTGAACCGGGTCAGCCTGGATGTCATTTCGTATAACGAGATTGCCTATCATGCCTATAAGAAAGCCGGCTTCGTCGAAGAGGGCCGTATGCGCCAAGCGGTCCTGCGCGGAGGTCAGAAGTACGATCGAATCTTGATGGGCCTGCTGAGAGAAGAATGGGAAGCTCGCCAGCCATCCTGATCTCCTATGAGTAGTCGGTTTTGCAAACATCACGATATTAAAAAAGATAGATACAGCATATAAAGTGTATGCCATATCTATCTTTTTTGTCGCATACTTCTACCGGTTCGTTAAACCAGCACATCCTGCAGTTCCGTATGCTTATCCATTACACTGCTGGCAAAAGAACACATGGGAACAACCTTTAATTGATTATCTCTCGCATATTGAACGACCCGCTTCACCAGATCAACTCCGACACCTTCACCCCGTAGCTCTTCTGACACAAAGGTATGGGTAATCATGATGACGCCTGGCCCTTCTCCACCTTCACGCCCTGGCTCAAATCCAATGGTCGCGGCCTTTTCGCCATTCTGCTCTACGTAGAACTCATTGGCTCCCTGCAATATTTCACTCATGATATGTAACTCCTCTCTATACCGGATCTCAGACTAACATGCCTCAAGCCTATCTACATACTCTTACACAACATCATCCAAGAATGACGCACGCTCCGGTAATTGCAGCTTCTATATAGTTCTGGCTGCGTGAGTTGGTCTCACATATCTAGCTTGCCAATATGCGCTATAATTTATGATTTAATCGCTTTGATTCGAATCCGCTTATAATCGATATACCATACTCCGTCATGAAATAACTCTGCTCTCGTCTTGTCCGCGATTTTCTGATATATATGGATCTTCTCTTTTGCATCTATCCCTTTAAAAAATGAACTCGAAAAACCACTAAGCCAGTGTTGCAGCCCCTCATCTCCGTCATGCATCGGCGTCGGCCGATCGAAATGAACAGCATATGCTACATGGAACCCCAGCGCTTCGAGGAGTGTACTGTACTCGCCGATGCTTGGGAAATACCACGGGTTCAACTCAGATGCATGGATATTGTACTCCTCTTCAAGCACCTCATAGATTGCCTGGGTTACGATCTGCACATTACCCTTGCCTCCGAATTCCGCCATAAATCTCCCTCCAGGCTTCAGCACCTGATAGATGCTTCTTGCTGCTCCTTCCGCGTTCTTCATCCAATGCAGCGCAGCATTGGAGAATACAGCATCATAGTAGGCTTTATCTCCAATATACTGCTCCGCATCTCCTTGTATAAACCGAAGATGAGGGTATTTGTCACGAGCCTTGGCCAGCATATCAGGAGACATATCCATCCCCGTAACCTCGGCCCCGAAGCCAGCAATCTCATTCGTCAGATCACCGGTCCCGCAGCCGATATCCAGAATCCGTTCACCCTTGACCGGTGCAAGCAGGCTAACAACGCCCTTCCCCAGCTCCGATACAAATGAAAGCTTGCTGTCATACAGCTCTGAAGCCCATACTTGATCATTATTCATTCGGGAATCACTCCTCATCCTGACATTCTAGAATGATCCCATTATGACACAGCGGCTGGGCTTACCTTAAATACTCGTTTCCTATGGAGCTTATAGTCCTGAGCTATACCGATTGCGAGGGTTCTGGTTATTGACTCAGCCGGTTAATTCTCCATTCCATTCGGGTATACAATGATCTTGAGACTCCCGCTCTTGTTATGAATAGCCCGCTCCATCGCTTCCTGAGTCTCTTCCAAGGTATAACGGTCTGTAATTAGTGAATCGGCTGGAATCTCACCCGAAGCGAGGAACTTGATACCATCCGGATAGGTGTTGGCATAACGGAATACACCATAAATGTCGATCTCATTATCTGCGATGAACGGAACGTTCAGTGGAATTTCATCCTGGACAGGAAGTCCGACAATGACGAGCTTGCCTCCTCGGCGCAGCGAAGACAGAGCTGAACTCAGCGCCCGTGAACTCCCTGCGGTCTCCCAAGCCGTATCTACACCGATTCCGCCTGTAAGCTCCTTAATTTTAGCGTTGGCATCCTCTTTCGATACATTAATGGCATGTGTGGCTCCCAGCCTAAGTGCTGCATGAAGCCGAATATCCTCAAGATCGGTAACGATAATCTGGCTCGCACCGAAGGATCTAGCGGCAGCCACCGCCATCAAGCCTACCGGCCCCATCCCCATAATGGCAACCGTAGCGCCAGGTTTAAGCTCACAGCGATTCGCAGCATGGATTCCCACCGAGAACGGTTCAACAAGTGCTGCTGCTTCATAAGAGAGCTCATCCGGAATCGGAAATACGAAATCCTCCCGAATCGCTAAATATTGAACGAAGGCACCATCTACAGGAGGAGTAGCCAAAAATTCAACCTCAGGACACAGATTATATCTGCCTTCTTTACAATAACGGCATCTGCCGCAGGTTACCCCGGGCTCTATGGCTACTCGGTCTCCTGTCTTCACACGCTTCACATGATCTCCAGTCTCTATTATAATTCCTGCACATTCATGACCCAGAATGATCGGCTTCTCCACAACAAATCTTCCGATTCTGCCATGCTCATAATAATGAACATCTGAACCACATACCCCAACCGCCATAATCTTGACCAGCACTTCGTCCGGTTTCACCTCAGGTATTGGCAGCTCCTTGAGCTCAATGTGACCTGGTTTATCCATAATTGCTGCTTTCATTAGCTTTAGTTTCTCCATAATAGACACTCTCCTTGATCGTATGAATTGAAGGAATTAAAAATGAACGCGGTTACATAATTACGGTTCAGTTCCCCAGTTGATCAGGTAGTACAGCTAAATATCTTTAGCTTCTTCAACCTGCCACAGAACTTATTCTCAAGTTTTCTTAAACAAAAAGACAGCTTCCTCTTTCATACTACCATACTTGTATGGTAGTATGGTGAAGAAATGAGGTGAAATTTTAAATGGATTTACATATTCGTCCTCAGCCGACTTCCACAAGAGAAGCCGTGTACGATGCATTGAAGGACCAAATTTTGAATTTTGACCTCATTCCGGGAACAAGCATATCCGAGAAAGAAATTGCATTAGCTTTTAATGTCAGCCGTACACCTGTACGAGAGAGCTTTCTCAGGCTGGCCGGAGAAGGACTGCTTGACGTGTATCCTCAGCGCGGTACGATGGTGTCTCTCATTGATCTATCCCTCGTTGAGGAGGCCCGCTTCATGAGAGAGCAACTGGAATGCGCCGTTGTTCGTCTTGCGTGTCATCAATTCTCGGAAGTGGACATCCAGGAGCTTGAGCTGCTGCTTATCAGACAGCGTGCTTCCATGGAAGCACAGGATAACAAATCGATGTTTGAGCTCGATGAAGCCTTTCACCGCACCTTATTTACACGATGCAGCAAGAGTAATACTTGGGCCGCCATGCAGCAAATGAATGTTCACATGAATCGAATCCGCAAGCTGCGTCTTGCAGCCGATCAGGACTGGCAGCATATTTATGATCAGCATCAGCAGATGGTGGATTCTATTTCCAGACAGGATGAGGAGCGCGCGGTAGCCCTCATGAAGGATCATATGAACCTGGCTATTCACGATGAGCGTTTCTTAAGAGAAAAATTTCCAAATTATTTCAAACCTTGACCAATGAAAGGTGGCTGCTAACATGAAAATGGTGTTCCGCTGGTTTGGCGAAGGCAACGATACGGTCACTCTGAATCAGATTAGGCAAATTCCAGGCGTCGAAGGTATCGTATGGGCACTGCATGATGTTCCTGCTGGTGAAGAATGGCCGATGGACAAAATTCTCGAGATAAAGTCTCAAGCCGAACTGGCCGGACTTCATCTCGATGTTGTTGAAAGCGTGAACATTCATGAAGATATCAAGCTGGGTCTTCCCTCCAGGGATCAGTACATCGAGAATTATAAGAGAACAATAGAGAAGCTTGCCCAGGTCGGTGTTAAAGTGATCTGCTACAATTTCATGCCCATCTTTGACTGGCTGCGGACTGACTTATACAAGGAAGGACCTGACGGCTCGACTGCTCTCTTCTATGAGAAAGCACGAATTCACAACATTGATCCCTTTGATCTGGTTCATCAGATCAATCAGGATTCACAGCTGACAATGCCTGGCTGGGAGCCTGAGCGCCTGAAGCACCTGACCACTCTATTTGAGGCCTACACGAATGTAACGGAGGAAGACCTGTGGTCCAATCTGGAATATTTCCTGAATGAGATCATTCCATTTGCTGAGGCTCATGACATTAGAATGGCCATTCACCCGGACGATCCGCCATGGTCCATCTTCGGTCTACCGCGGATTATTACGAGTCAGGACAACATCCGACGTTTCCTCTCTATTTATAACAGTCCGAACAACAGCATTACGCTCTGCAGCGGCTCGCTCGGCTCAAATCCAGGGAATGATATTGTTTCCATGATCCACGAGTTCAAGGATCGAATTCCATTTGCCCATATCCGCAATGTCAAAGTATTTGATAACGGTGACTTCATGGAGACCTCCCATCGTACTCAGGATGGAACGGTCGATATTACGGGAATTGTCCAGGCATACCATGACACCGGATTTACCGGTTATGCACGTCCAGATCATGGACGGCATATATGGGATGAGAAATGCAGACCTGGTTACGGGCTGTATGATCGTGCGCTTGGCATTATGTATTTGTGGGGCCTATGGGACGCCTACGCCCGAATTAAAGAAGGAAATACGCTGGAAGAGCAGGTGAAGAGTATATGAGCAGCCTGAAATCACAGCCAAACCACGCAAGCCTTGCCGGAAAAGTGGCCGTTATCACTGGAGGCTCCGGTGTGCTGTGCCGTGTAATGGCTGAAGAGCTGGCAAGACAAGGAGCCGCAGTCGCCATTCTGAACCGAACGGCGGAGAAGGGAACCGAAGTCGCTGATAAGATTAATCAGAATGGCGGCACCTCCATTACGGTGGCCTGCGATGTAACGGACGAACAGAGCGTAATCTCTGCTGCCGACACGGTCGCACAAGAGCTTGGCCTCTGTGACATTCTAATTAATGGGGCTGGAGGCAACCGTCCGACGGCCATCACGACGAATGAGATTTTTCAGACTAAGGATCTCACAAGTGAGGATACCGTCTCCTTCTATGATCTGAAAGTCGAAGGATTTCGAGGCGTCTTTGATCTGAATATTGTAGGCACGCTGATTCCGACTCAAATATTCTCCAAACAAATGCTGGGCAGAGAAGGCACAACCATTATCAATATTTCTTCGATGAGCGCCTACTCCCCCATGACCAAGGTTCCTGCCTACAGTGCGGCAAAAGCAGCGATCAGCAATTTCACGGAATGGCTGGCCGTTCACCTCGCTGAAGCAGGCATCCGCGTCAATGCAATTGCACCAGGCTTCTATCTCACAGAACAAAATGAGAAGCTGCTGCTCAATGAAGATGGAAGCTTGACCGAACGTTCGAACAAGATTATCTCCCACACTCCGATGCGCAGGTTTGGCAAACCGGAAGATCTGCTTGGTACACTGCTGTGGCTGGCCGATGATAATGCATCCGGCTTTGTTACAGGTACTGTCATACCGGTCGATGGAGGCTTTAACGCCTATTCGGGTGTGTAGTTTCATAGAACTAATTAAATTACACACAGGTCTGCGTACATACGCAGGCCTTTCTTATGATCAATAGCTCAAACTGACATCTATCCCCTGTATTATCCCTCCATACGTATCTGTCCACGCTCACAAGCCTCCGGTAATTCTCTGCATATCATCGGCGCATAGGTATTCACCTAATCCTTCGATGTCACATAGGCTGGAAAAAACGGAGGAATATATAATGAATCAATGGGTTGCCATCTATGGATCTGATTTATAAGTCGAATTTCGGTGAAGACCGAGACTATTAGCTTGCCTAATTATACAAAATAACAAAAAGAACAGCTAAACTCTTCTCACTCATGTTAGCTGTTCTGGTAATACTCTTATCATTTTATTTTAGTTAGTATTAAACTTAAATCTAAAATTCCTAACTCTCACGAATCACAATTAGTAGCTCGGCCAACCGTCCGGCCAATTCAGATCACTGATCAAGAGTTTAGGAGCCCCGTTATCGTCCGCATCATAGGCATGTCTCACAATCACATTGGTGCTATAGATGTCCTGTCCGCCTGGTCCCTTCCACTTCACATTACCCGAATCGAGTACTGTACCCCCGCCGTTCAACATATTAACACCGTTCTTATCCACGTACGGCCCGGTGATGCTGGTTGAGCGGCCATATACAATTTTGTAAGTGCTGTTCACCCCTTGGCAGCAGGAATCAATCGAAGCGAATAAGTAATAATAGCCGTTACGGTAAACAATGCTTGGTCCTTCAATAGCTCCATTGTTCGAAGGTCTCGCAGCAATGGAATGGATGCTGCCCGTCGGCTTCATCGTGTTTTTATCCAGTTTCGTAAGCTTGATGCCGCTCCAGTATGAGCCGAACGCAAGCCATGGTTCGCCGTTCGCATCAATGACGAGATTCGGGTCAATCGCATTATAATTGTTAGACGTCGTAGTCCGAAGCACTAAACCATCATCTCTCCACTGCCCTGCCCCTACACTGGAAGCGGATGCAAGACCGATCGCGGACTGGTTGGAGCCGAATGTCGAGATAGAGTAGTAAAGCCATACTCTGCCGTTGTATTCATGAATATCCGGTGCCCATACGTCGTTATGGGTTTGATTCGGTACATAGGAGCTCCACCATGAAGGAGGACTTAGGAAGATCTGAGGAACCCGGTACCAATGGGTGCCATTGTCTGATTTCAACACCTGAATGCCTTGCCCTGTCGAGAATGTATACCAGCTGTTCCCTTCCTTAATGATACTCGGATCATGTACCCCAATATCGCCTGTCAAATTCCAAAAAGCTGCAAAGCCGGGTGAACTGAGTCCGAACACGGACACCGATGTAGCGAGTGCTGCCGTAAGCAGCCACTTCTTTAACTTTTTCACTGAATATCACCGCCATGAATGGATTAGAGTCACTCAATTTAATTTAAATAAATTTAAATCATTTTATACTCAATAAGATTATAAAAGCGTTTACATTTTGCTGCAACTAAAATTTTACATTTTGTTCATCTTTTTTGAAGTGCCGCTTACACTTCTCGTCCTTTCTCATTCTTTCATGTTGTTCGCTTGGCAAAAATAGCTTAGAATGCAATTATCATCAATATTACATTATTACCATGGTCTGCTATTTTATCTGGTAATTTGTATGCTGACTCACTACATAATCTACAAAACTCTCATTACTCGTGGAAAGGAATTCTACATATGATCTACATAAAAGATTTAATGTCCGGCATTCATATATTCAAGGCACTTAGTTCGGATGTCAGAATACAAATTATAGATATGCTGTCCAAGCACCAAAGCCTGAACCTGAATGATATTGCTACTAGGCTTAACCTGACAAACGGTGCAATTACGATGCACATCAAGAAGCTTGAGGAGAGCGGCCTGATCAACATTAATACTGCTGTTGGCAAGCACGGGATCCAGAAGATCTGTTATCTGAATGACGATAAGCTGATGGTCGATATACGGAGTCAGGATATACATAACAGATATGAAGCCGAAATCAAAGTAGGACATTACAGCAACTATAAGGCTGTACCTACCTGCGGCCTTGCTACGAAAGACAGCATCGTGGGCGATTTTGATGAACCGAGATATTTTGCTGATCCGATGCGAATTGACGCTGAGCTGATCTGGCTGTCGGAAGGCTTTCTCGAATACCGGATTCCCAATTACCTCAAATCAAATGAATCGTTCAAAGAAATTCAATTCTCGATGGAGCTGGGTTCGGAAGCTCCCGGATTTAATAACAACTATCCTTCCGATCTCTATTTCTATTTGAACGGAATTGAGCTGGGCTGCTGGACGAGTCCGGGGGATTTCGGAGATAAGAGAGGAGCATTTAACCCTGAATGGTGGCCTCCGCATCTGAACCAGTATGGTATGCTCAAGCTGATTCGAATTAACGAGGAAGGCAGCTATGTTGACGGATGCCGAATCTCGGATGTCACCTTGAAGGATATCGCGCTTAACTACAAGAGTGATATTCTGTTCCGTATCGCGGTAACCGATCATCCTGTGAACAAAGGCGGCCTTACCGTATACGGCAAGCATTTCGGCAATTACAGCCAGGACATTCTGGCGCGCGTATTGTATACTGTCGAAGGCGAATAAAGCTTTACAATCCTATAAAGCTTCATAACCCCATTGAGGTCTGCAGCACTCGCGATGCTAATTATATAATTCGCGAAGCTAGCAGGCTTTTATTACTTGTATCAGAGGGAATACCTATCGTCTGCATCATAGTGCATATGGAAATAATGGAAGTTATGATAGAATAAAAGTTCTGATTTGTCAGGAAAATTAATGATAAAGGATGCGTAAATCGATGGAACCTTCGATAACAACAGATAGGAACAGCATAACGATGGAGATTATCGAGGTATGTCTGCTTGCCGGAAAAATTATGCTCCAAAGCGGAGCTGAAACCTATCGTGTAGAAGACACGATGATGAGAATCGCTTCTGCATATGGAATGTCTAACTCGCACAGCTACGTTACACCAACGGGAATCATCTTCTCCACTGACGGTTTGCAGCCAGCCAAGCTGATCCGCATATCGGAACGGACGACCGACCTGCATAAGGTAGCTGCCGTCAACAACGTTTCCCGCACAATCGGTAGAGGCGAGGCAAGTCCTACAGAAGCTTATCATCAGCTGAAGGATATTGAGAACGAGTCGGTACTGTACCGAGTTATCGCGCGCACCTGTGCCGCTGCACTGGCCAGTGGCTGCTTCACCATCATGTTTCAAGGTGGATGGACAGACTTTCTGCCCGCCGTATTGTGCGGGGGTGTCGGATACGCAGCAGTGAGCCTTTTTCAAAGGCTGTCACAGGTTCGCTTTTTCGCGGAATTCACCGCCTCATTTATTATCGGTCTTCTAGCTCTTGTCATGGTCCTCATACGAGTCGGCAACGAGCTGGACAAGATTATTATCGGCTCCGTCATGCCGCTCGTACCTGGACTTGCCATCACGAATGCTGTCAGGGATTTGATGGCAGGGCATCTCGTGTCAGGTCTTTCCAAAGGGGCAGATGCTTTTCTGACGGCGTTCGCGATCGGTGCTGGAATTGCCGTCGTCTTCACTATTATGTAAACGAAAGCTGAGGTACGAACATTATGTTTATTCATATCGTGGAACAAGCTGTAACCAGCTTTATCGCTTCCCTTGCCTTTGGAATCATCTTTAACGCACCTCGAAAAATGCTGTTCCCCTGTGGAATAGTCGGTATGCTCGGATGGATCATCTACGATATTATGGAACCTGGATATGAGGCCGTCTCCGCTACCTTGATGGCAACACTGGTGATTGGTGTATTAAGTCAAGTCTTTGCCAGACTTTATAAGCACCCGGTCATTATCTTCAGCGTAGCGGGTATTATTCCACTCGTTCCAGGAGGAATGGCATACAATGCCATGCGTTATTTTGTACAGAACGAGTATACGGCTGCCGTGGAGCTAGCTGCCAAAGCGCTCATGATTGCAGGGAGCATCGCTGTCGGTTTGATCTTATCCGAGGTGCTCAACCAGGCTTTCCGCAGAAAGCCAGCTTAGTTACAGCTATAAAAAAAGAACTCGTGATCTGCTGAGGAGTATAACATCCGTACACCTCTAGACCTGAGTTCTTTTTATATTGGCATTTACCGTGTGCAGCAGATTAACATGTGCTAGCCCTAATCAAGCAGAATAGTTTAATCCAATTTCTTGCCCAGGATGGCTAGATCACGCCTTACACCGTCCAGAACAGCAATCTCTGGATAGTAGCCCCACTGTTCAAAGCCGTATTTCTTCAGTAAGCGAAGGCTTGGTTCATTATGTCCGAATACAAAGCCCAGCATGGTCGTAACGCCCAGCCGCGGACTTTCCTCAATTACTTTTTCAATGAGTCGGCTTCCCGCTCCGGTTCCTCTGAAGGCTTCGTCAACGTAGATGCTGACCTCTGCCGTACCGTCGTAAGCAGGTCTTCCATAGAAGGAGCTTAAGCTGACCCAGCCTGCTATCTGTTCATCATACTTCATCACCCATAGGGGACGCTTATCCGGTGTATGCTCCTCAAACCAAGGTATACGGCTCTCAACTGTGACCGGTTCGAGGTCAGCCGTAACCATTCTCCCTGCAACGGTTGAATTGTAGATCGCAACAATAGCAGGCAAATCCTCTAGTTGTGCATAGCTGAATGTAATGTTCGGTTCCTTCACTGCTGTTATCCCCCACTAAAATCATTTTTTAAAGATTAGAATAACAGAGAAGCCCAAGGATGATCAATAGAGATTCATTTTCAGAAAAGAATCCTCATCAAAATGCTTAAGCCCTGCTGGATAGCTCCAGATCGTAAGGCAGCCCGGTCTGCTCTGCACTCCAGTTCCATAGGAACTGGGATGTCGCCTCATCCATCGCATGCGGCTTCAGCTCCTGAATCTTCTCCTCATAAAAATACTCGCCTGTAACCCCTTTCACTTCTGGACGAATCGCTAGAAAGATGGCGGTTCTGGCCCCTTCCTCCGGCGAGAGGAAGAAAGGTGTCTTCCCTAAAAAGGCCATGATCTTCGTACCGAAGCCCGTATTGCGATTAACACCGATACTGGTACCTACCGCCCCGGGATGAAGTGCATTGACTGTGATGCCTGTGCCTTCCAGCCGATAGGCCAGTTCTCTAGTGAACAGCACATTGGCCAGCTTGGACTGACCGTAGCTCTTCACCACGTTAAACCCCTTGGTTAGATGCGGATCTTCCTGATGGATCTTGCCAAATTTATAGGCACCTGATGCCACGTTAACTACTCTTCCTTCTATCGCATGCAGTAGACTTGGAAGCAGCAGTCTTGTCAGTAAATAATGGCCTAGATGATTCACGCCAATTGCCATTTCGAACCCATCCGATGTTTCCTCTCTCTTCAGTGAGACCACACCTGCATTATTAATAAGCACATCCAGCTTCTCATGGACTGATTGGAATTGTTCAGCAAAGCGGCGGATGCTGTTCAAGGAACCCAGATCAAGTGGCATTAGCTCAATCTGCTTTGAGCCCGTTGCGGCTATAGCTTCATTCAGCGCTTTACGTCCTCGCTCTTCGCTTCGGCACGCCATGATAACATGATACCCTTGCAGTGCTAATTCAATTGTCGTCGCAAGGCCCATGCCGGAATTGGCTCCAGTTACGATGGCTGTTTTTGATTTCATTTGCTAATCATCCTTTCAGCAGGAAACATGCAGCTGTTGTTCATGTTATAGCTTATATAATGAGGTTGGTTGATTCGGACTTCCTATATCATACCTGAATCTATTTCATAAATCATTAAACGGAGAATTTGAAACTATATATAGACAAACAGTACCATTTTGATCTATATATCCTCTTGATTAAAAGCAACTCAGGGTATACGAAATTGATTCAACTTATAAATATCAAATAGGAAAAAGCTATCACTCAGTAGGTTCTAAAGCAATGATTCGATCATCCTCTTCCTCTGGATCTCCTCTTCCGTCCCTGTTGTTCGTCAGCAGATAAATCGTGCCATCAGGACCCTCACTTACACTTCGAATCCGGCCCCATTCGTTCTCGAACAGCACTTCTAGTAGAGGCTCTTCACTTGCCCTGCCTTCTTCATCCAGTTCAAATCTGAGCAGTGCCTCTCCCCGAAGTCCGCCTACAATGAGCGAGTTCTGCCAAGGGCCCTGAGTAATGAACGTCATTCCCGAAGGAGCCCATGTATCGGTTCCACTGTGAACGAGCGGCGAGGTCATCCCCTCCGCCCGCTCATCTCCCTCGATTAACGGCCACCCATAATTGGATCCCTTCTCTATAAGATTCAGCTCATCATAATTCGATTGTCCGTGCTCTGAGCTGTACAGCTGCCCTGTTTCAGGATGCCAGGCAAGCCCCTGCGCATTACGATGTCCAAGACTATATACTTCCGAATCCTTCATCGGATTATCGTCAGGAATCGAACCATCAAGGTGAATACGAAGGATTTTGCCCCCAAGGATCGTTTCATCCTGAGCCATGTCGGGCTCATAGCGTTCTCCGGTCGTGATGTACAGCATCCCGTCTGGGCCTATCTTTAAACGGCCACCGTTATGATTCACACCGCCTGGTATGTCATCCAGCAGCACCTTGTCTATCGCGGCCTCTTGATCCGTCAGCTTAAGTCTGAGCACCCGGTTGAGAATGTCTTGTCCCTCACGGTAAGAGTGATATACGTATACATATTGATTCGACTCATAATCAGGATCCACAGCGAGTCCTAACAGGCCGCCTTCTCCTTCATCTGCAAAAGGAGCGTCAAATGCCAGCACCGGTTCACTCAGCACTTGTCCGTTCTCAATCATACGCAGCGTGCCGGGCCTTTCCGTAAACAGCATTCGACCATCCGGCAAAAAATCAAGCTCCCAAGGCACATGAAGTCCGGCAGCCAAGGTCGTTATTTCATAAGGAAATGAACTGCCGTCTTCCTGCTCCTCCTCCGAAGCAGGCTGTTCCACCTGAGTATCCGGTGCAGTCGGTGCAGGATTGCTTGGACCCGGCTCTTGAGCTGTCTGATTAGAACAAGCGGCAATTACCAGCGACAAGAGACTGATCCCTGGCATCATCAAGTACTTCTTGTTCATTCTTCACTCTCCCTATTCTCCAATTTTTTCAAATATTACCCTGTTGGGCACTTCCCCAATCTTTACTGCAGATGACTGGCTTTAACCTGCCTCATGGGAATCACTTGTTTGTTTTTGGGTTTTTGCCTCATAAGCTTTATAATAAATAGCGATGACGAAATTTTAAGGGTATCTCATAATCTAAATATAAAAGCGGGGGACCATTATGACAAATCAACCTATTACTTTACTGGAGCAGGCTATTTCAGAACAAGGATACGACTGTGTGCTCATTACAGATCCTAAGCACGTCTATTATTTAACTGGATTTGCAAGCAATCCACACGAACGCTTTCTTGGGCTACTGCTGGTAAAAGGAGAAGAACCTACTCTGATCGTACCTAGCCTCGATGAAGACGCAGCAGCGGCAGCTTCCTCTGTGAAGAAGATTGCGACACATCAAGATACAGACAATCCGTATCTCATCTTGCAGAAGTTTCTTCCTCAACACTTGGATACGATGGGGGTTGAAAAAGAAAATCTGTCGCTCGCTCGTTACGAAGAGCTCGTTCAATATGCCAATGCCAAGAGCTATGCCGATGCAGGTCCACTGCTGCGCAAGCTGCGTGTTCGCAAGGCTCCGCACGAAGTGGACCGGATGAAGTTCGCTGCCCAAATGATTGAGGAAGTGCTGCGGAGAGGCTTGTCCCATGTGAAGGAAGGCGTAACGGAGATCGAGCTTGTAGCAGAGATGGAATATCAAATGAAGAAGCTCGGCGCTTCCGGTCCGTCTTTTGACACTATGGTGCTAACAGGACCGAATACCGCTCTACCTCATGGAGTTCCAGGCACCCGCAAGCTGCAATACGGCGATCTGCTCATGTTTGATATGGGGGTATATGCGAATGGATATGCTTCTGACATTACCCGTACATTCGCTTTTGGCGAGCTGTCACCTGAGCTTACGAACATATATAACACGGTCCTTGCAGCCAATCTGAAGGGGATTAAAGCCGTTAAGCCAGGGGCTACTCTTGCTTCAGTCGACTTGGCAGCAAGACAAGTGACCATTGATGCAGGTTACGGCGAACGCTTCCTCCATCGCCTCGGTCACGGTCTGGGTATCGATGTGCATGAGTATCCATCCGTGCATGGAGCGAATCAGGAGCTCTTGACTGAAGGACTGACCTTCACCATTGAACCTGGCATCTATGTACCGAATCTCGGGGGAGTACGCATAGAGGATGAAGTCCTCGTTACAGCAGATGGAGTCAAACTGCTAACCAGCTTCCCGAAAGAGCTGCAAATATTGGGCTAAGGTCTCACATAGAGACAAACTGCCATAGATCGCTTGATAGGACTTGTGATTGGTTGCGACTATAATGTAATCCAAAAAAAAGAGCGCGGTTCCCTCGATTTTTGCCAAGGGACCGCACTCTTCATTTATTTTAAGCTTCTGCTGGAGCATCCAATTCCGTATTCGGACGATTAAACGTATCTCGATCATTCTCTTTCAAGATCTTGCTGGTAATGAGACCGGACGTGATTGAACCATTAACGTTCAGCGCCGTACGCCCCATATCAATCAGCGGCTCCACAGAGATCAGGAGCCCAACCAGAGCAACAGGCAGGTTCATCGTGGAGAGTACGATCAGTGAAGCAAATGTCGCTCCGCCACCTACACCAGCTACACCGAAGGAGCTAATCATGACAACCAAGATGAGTGTAATGATAAAATCCCAGCTGAGCGGATCAATGCCTACGGTAGGAGCGATCATAACCGCAACCATAGCTGGATAGATCCCTGCACAGCCGTTCTGGCCGATCGTTGCGCCAAAGGAAGCGGACAGATTTGCAATTCCTGCGGATACACCCAGTTTCTTCGTTTGAGTCTCCACATTTAGCGGAATGGTTGCGGCACTCGAACGGGACGTAAACGCGAAGACCAGCGTGGTCATCACTTTTCTGAGATACGCTATCGGATTGAATCCAAATACGGTAACGAGAATAAGATGAACCACAAACATAAGCAGCAAGGCAACATAAGAAGCGATAACGAACTCGCCGAGCTTCAAGATCTCCTGTGCATTTGTCGTTGCGGTAACCTTCGTAATCAGAGCTAGAATACCATATGGCGTCAATCGCAGCACCAGAGTTACGATACGCATGACAACGGCATAAAGTGCATTAATCATTTTACGGAAAGTATCCGCCTGCTCTGGCTTCTTCCGATCAAGTCCAAGAACGGCAATACCTACAAAAGCAGAGAAAATAACGACTGCAATTGTCGAGGTGCTGCGTGCACCTGTCATATCCTCGAATGGATTGCTGGGAATAAACTCCAGAACCTGCTGAGGAATGGTCATATCCTCTACATCAACGAGCTGCTCTTCAAGTCTTTGGGTTCTCGCCGTTTCCGCTTCACCGCTCTCAACATTGATGCCTTCGAGGTCGAAAGCAAGCGTGACACCGATACCAATGCTTGCAGCAATGGCGGTAGTAATAAGCAATGTTCCGATAATCGAGAAGCTCATCTTCCCGATATTTTGATTACCCTTCAAATTCATGATGGCAGATATAATAGATACCACAATTAGTGGAATGACGATCATCTGCAAGAGGCTTACATAGCCGGAACCGACGATACTGAACCAGTCTATACTCGTCTCTATGGCACCAGAGTTTGCCCCGTAAATTAGCTGTAGTAGTATTCCGAATACAAGACCCAAGCCCAGACCTGTAAATACACGCTTTGTAAAAGATATATGCTTCTTCTGCATCCAATACAGAAGGCCAATTAACACAAGCATCACTGCTACGTTAATGATTACCTGTAAAGTTTCCATCCAATTGACTCCCTTCAACTTACAATGATTTGCTGTTCCCTTATGTATATATTCAATATGCTTTATTCAAAAGGGCCGGTAAGCACCTTACAGCATATGTTACTATAGCATAAAGCCGACTATTCGGGTAGACTTTTTTCAAATAAATTTTATAGTCACTTACTTATTTTCATTTCAAGCTTATTTCGATGTTTAATTTTTAGCTATGCTTAGGATGGTTTATACTGATTTTGGTTATACCTTCTCCTTCAAAATATTGCATAATTATATATAATCAGACGAAGGTTACGTTAATAATTCTCAATAATATCCATGCACAAGAACCCGAGGCTGTTCATGATGGACAGCTCCGGGTTTGTCTCCGTTATCTATATACTTTTGGATTTACTTTTCGATAAGTTATAACTGGATTCTTCATGGTTCATCTAGGAATTCAATATCTGATAAATTCTCTCCATATCAAGATGCTCTCTTACCACACCTGCTACACGATCAAATTCCTCGTATTTCCGCTCCTTCGCCGAGAAGGTCGAGAGAACGGGAGGAAGTCCCTTCCGGCTCCGAGTCTGATCCAGCCAGGACCTGCGCAGAGCATCATTCTCAAATAATCCGTGTAAATAGGTACCCCACACCATATTATCCGATCTAACCAGACCTTCTAGATGGGGCGAAGCATAAGGATTAGAGTTAGAGGAATCATCCCTTGCCGGAGGGTCTGTTTCAGTCAGCCTGAACAAGGCGTTATAGTCATAATCCACTTGATGTTGGTCCATTCGCTCGGAAACTCCCATATGAATTTCATAGGCCTCGATCGGAGCTTCATTGATAATCGAACATGTACTCTCCAGCGGTAACATCTGTCCATCCAGCAGTTTTCCAGAAACTCTTATCGTTCGCTTTTCCTTCAAAAATGTAGTCCTGATCGGCAGCAGTCCAAGCCCTGCTTCTTCCTGAACACCACTCTCCACCGCATAAGGATCGGAGAGTGAATACCCAAGCATTTGATAACCGCCGCAAATCCCGACGATTTGGGTGTGATGCTCTTCCAAAAGCCTGAATAAGGCCTGATCCAGTCCTCTCTGCTTCAGGAACTGAAGATCACTGATTGTATCCTTGGTGCCCGGCAGAATGACGATATCAGGTGTGCCTAGCTCATCAGCAGAATTCACGTAACGAAGGACCGTATCCGGCTCCCAGCGTAAAGGATCAAAATCCGTAAAGTTTGAGATGCGAGGGTAACGAATTACGACGATATCCAGTTGCTTCTCCTGCTGCTTCTTATATTGCAGCTCGTCGAGCACGACCGAATCCTCAGCTTCAATCCGCAGATCCTGAATATACGGAAGCACGCCAAGCACCGGAATACCGGTACGAGCTTCAAGCCAGTCCAGCCCCGGCTTCAGCAGAGCAAGGTCTCCCCGGAATTTGTTAATGATAAAGCCTTTGACCCGCTGGACTTCATGCGGTTCAAGCAGCTCAAGTGTACCTACGATGGACGCAAATACGCCTCCCCGATCAATATCGGAAATAAGGATAACCGGAGCATCTGCCCAGCCCGCAAGATTCATATTGACAATGTCACGATCCTTCAAATTGATCTCTGCCGGACTGCCCGCCCCTTCCATCAGGACGATATCATGTTCTGCACGCAATCGATCGAGCGCCTCCAGCACAATCGTCTTCGCTGTGGGAAGGAACTTCATGCGGTAATCCATCGCACTCATCTGCATCGCGGGCACTCCATGAACGACAATTTGAGAATGCATATCCTTGACTGGCTTAATAAGTATCGGATTCATGTCCGTCGTCGCCGGAATCTCACATGCCTCTGCCTGTACTCCCTGAGCTCTGCCAATCTCCTTACCGTCCAGTGTTACATAGGAGTTGAGCGCCATATTTTGCGATTTATACGGAGCAGGCTGATGACCATCCTGCAGGAATATACGGCATAGCGCTGTCGTTACAATGCTTTTTCCAACGTCTGAAGCCGTACCCTGCAGCATGAGAACAGCTCCATTTTTCGCCTTCTGCTCCTTACTTTGTTTTGTATCCGAGTTGATTCCTGCCATAACGATATGTCTCCTCCCCCTAAGCTGCAATATGTAGAACCATGGTCAGCATCAGCAGACCGAGCGTCTCCAGGCCTTCATTAAGCGCTCCGTAGGTGTCCCCTGATAATCCCCCGAGACGTGTGCTCATTCGGTCAGCGGCCAGTCTTCCTATCGCCCACATGACGATCGGAACGATGATAAAGGCAATCAGTACAGGAACCTGTGCAACAGCACTCGGCGAATGATTAATTATGCTGATCATACTTAATAAGACCATAGACATACCGATAGCCCATCCAAGCGATTGGTTAAAAAAACGGGTAGGGATTGTGCCAAACATCGCTGCAAGTCCTTCTCCGGCTCGTGCAGAAGGATATCTAAATATTGCATACACCATGAAGAACCTGCTCCATATTAGTGGGAGGATTGCCATCCCCATCATGATCGGCTGATGAATGAAGCTGACAAGCAAGGAGGCCTTAAGCATCAGTAGCAGCACACAGGCGATGACCCCCATGGCTCCAACCCGGCTGTCCTTCATAATCTCCAGCATACGCTCTCTCGAACGGTAGCTGAGAAGCGCATCCGCCGAATCCATCCACCCGTCTAAATGCAGTCCACCGGTAAGCCATACCCAGACGACCAGCGTAACGATGGAAGCAGGCAAGGACGGCAGCACCAATCCTGACACTATACCCGCCACCCATAGGATGAGCCCGATACAAATGCCAACCAATGGATAATAAACGGTGCTACGCTGCATCAGTTCAGGTGTAAAATCAAGATTCATCTTCACCGGAAATCGGGATAAAAATTGAAAAGCGGCTGCCGCCGCCTTTACTTCATCCTTCATACTCTGTACTCCTTGCTCTTCAATTCAATGGCAATTCCTGCGGTTACTAGAAATACCTCTTCACTAACTGCCGCCATTCTCTGATTCAGAATTCCGGCCATATCCCGGTACAAGCGTCCCAGCGGATATTCCGGTACAATGCCGTCCCCTACTTCATTGGTAACTAGAATGATAAGACCCGGATAAGTTCGAACACTGTTTACCAGCCTGTCCATCTCCTGCAGGATGACATCATGGCCCTCTTCTTCCTTCGACAGTATCATATTGGACAGCCATAAGGTCAGGCAGTCCAGTAATATTGTCGGTGCCGGATAGGTCGCTTGCCCAATGCTCTCCAGTGTATCCGCGACTTCGATCGGCTCTTCTATGGTGTGCCACAGGTAGGCTTCATCAGATCGCTGAAGGCGGTGCGCTGAAATGCGCTCCTTCATCTCTTCATCAAACGCCTGTGCCGTTGCCAGATAGATCGCTTCAGATGAACGACTCATACACAGCCTCTCCGCAAACGTGCTTTTTCCACTGCGCGCGCCGCCAGTAATAAGTATGGTCATGGTGTGCTCACCTCGGGATCCACATTGCTCCCGGAAATGCCTGCGCTTGTGAATGTCGCCATCTCCTTCATTAATCGGGTGGCAGCTTCAATGATATGCAGACATAGTACGCCGCCTGTCCCTTCTCCGAGACGCATGTCCAGATGGATCATAGGTGATAGGTTCAGCTCCTTCAGTAGTCCTGCATGTCCCCGCTCCTCCGACTTATGAGAGGCAATCATATAATGAATGGACAGAGGAGCAAGTCTTGCAGCAATCAGCGCAGCTGTTGTAGAAATGTAGCCGTCAATGACCACAGGACATTTCAATGCGCTGGCAGCGATAATAACACCGGTTAGTCCCGCAATATCAAGACCACCGACCTTCGCGAGTACACCCAGCGGATCGTTTGAATCGGGACGATTCAGCTCAATAGCCTTCTTTATTACTTGCTCTTTATGCTTCAGACGCGCATCGTCAATTCCCGTTCCCCAGCCTGTAGCAGCTTCCACATGAACTCCGGTCAGCACACTGGTTACTGCAGCGCTCGGTGTCGTATTTCCGATGCCCATTTCACCTGTGACAAAGAGTCGAACACCTCTGTCATACGCATCCTTTACGACCTCAATCCCTGCAAGAATGGCCGTCACCGCTTCCTCTCTGCTCATCGCAGGGCCATGCGCCATATTTGCTGTTCCTTCACGAACAGATCGCTGAACCAGCTCAGAATGCTCGATGTCTCCATTGATCCCGATGTCTACGCATATAACCTCTGCAGCGGCCTGACGGGCAAGAACGTTCACCGCCGCTCCACCGGCAAGAAAATTATGTACCATCTGCTGGGTTACGACTGCCGGAAATGCGCTGACTCCTTCTTCCACTACACCATGATCTGACGCCATAACAATGACCGCTTTACGGTCAAAGGACGAATGAGTCTCTCCCGTAATTCCCGCCAGCCGAACAACCAGCTCTTCTATTTTGCCAAGACTCCCCGGCGGCTTGGTCAGCTGTTCCAAATGCGCAGCTGCGGCCTGCCCAGCTGATGAGTCAAGCGGCCGAATTTGATGTATCCAATCCATCAATATTTGTTCTCTCTCCATCTCCACGCACTTCCTTTATGTTAAATCCTCTTTTTTAATAGATTATAACGAAAAAAGGGCATGCACGTGAACCTCTCCACCTAAATGCATACGCACTATAGATGAAGCTCCTCTGAATATAGACAACCCCTTCTTTTCAGAGGTGGATTTTTGGATTTCTCGAATAAAGTAACGAGCTGCTATATTGTCGCTCTTATACCGAGCCTAGTCTTTTTTCTTAAGCAGGAATTGTGGAAGCTCATGGTGTGGATGATGAATCATGACGGGATCGACCTGGAACAGACTTCTCAAATGCTCCTCTGTGACACATTCTTCGGGGTTCCCTTGCATGAAGCTCTCTCCTGCCTGCAGTCCATAGATGCGGTCGCAAAAAAGCGAAGCCAGATTAAGATCGTGCAGCACGGCGACAATGGTAATCCCCGTTCTTCTACGCCAATCAGCGAGGAGTTCCATGAACTGGAGCTGATAATGGATATCAAGATAGGTCGTCGGCTCATCCAGCAGCAAAATTTCCGGCTCCTGAGCCATTACCTTGGCGATTGCAACCCTCTGTCTCTGACCTCCGCTTAATTCAGTAAGCAGACGATCGGCAAAAGGAGACAGCTCAAGCTGTTCAAGCACGCGATCCACCACCTCTTCCCCATCAGCCTGATCCCGTCCCAGCCAGTCCTGATAAGGATACCTGCCCATGGCTACAACATCTCTTACAGAATAATCAATCTCGGGCAGCCCGTCCTGCTGCAATACAGCAATAAGGCGGGATAACGCTCGCCTGCTGTATTCTCTAACCGGCTTGCCTTTGATTAGAATAGAGCCGGAGCTCGGGAGTAGAACACCGGACAACAAATGAAGCATTGTGGATTTACCGCTGCCATTGGGTCCGACGATGCCCCACCATTCACCCGGATGTACCGTGAAGTCAATATTACGAAGTGCCATATGGTCTCCATATGCTTTGGCAGCTGACTTCAATTCAAGCACCGGCGTGGAGGAATGAGCTGGCGCGGGCAAGCCTTGTGGATTAGAGCAGATGATCTGCTGCTCAGCCTGAATTCGTGAATTCATTTCATTCCTCCCCTTCGCAGTTTCTTATTGCGGTGCAGCAGGTAAGCAAAAAACGGTGCTCCTACAAACGCAGTAATGACCCCTAGCGGGATCTCGACCGGTGCAAGAATGGTTCTCGCCCCCATATCGGCCCACGCCAGAAAGATGCCTCCCAGTATTGCCGATAGCGGAATAAGGAGACGATAGTCCGGTCCGACCAATAGCCGGAGCATATGCGGAATCACGAGTCCGACAAATCCGATGACTCCGGCTACCGACACAGCAGCGGCGGTCAGCAGGGTAGCAACGATAAGAACAGAGAGCTTGAGCCATTCTACCTTGACTCCTAAATGTGCGGCCTGCCTCTCACCGAGAGCAAGCAGATTAAGCGCCCTTCCCCGGCTCCACAGGAATAAAATTCCAATCACCAAGTATGGAAAAAGGATGGCCGTATAGGACCATCCTCGTAAGCTGAGGCTTCCCATCGTCCAGAATAGAATCTGATTCACTGTATCCTTGGACATGGCTGTTAAGAAGGACACAAACGCCCCAAGGAAGGACTGCATGATTACACCGGATAGAATCAGGCTGTGCGTCGGAATCTTACCGCCTTCACTTGCAAGAGCGAGCACCGCCCACAACGTGAACATCCCTGTTGCAAAAGCAACCAGAGGCAGCATCCATTCTCCAAGAACCGCATATTGCAGGCCAAAATAGATCATCACTGCTGCGCCAACCGATGCACCGGAGGACACACCGAGTATATACGGGTCTGCCAGCGGATTTCGCAGCACGCCCTGGAAGGCAGCTCCTGCCGTGGCAAGCGCTGCCCCCACCAGCATACCGAGCAGTACTCGGGGAAGCCGGACCTTCATAATAATCTGCTCCGAGGAAGAATTCCAGATTGGCTCAATTGGCTCCGAAACCCAAGGTAAATGATTGACAAGGATTCCCACAATATGGCGAACAGGCAGATCCACTGCTCCAATAGCCAGACACAAGAGCAAGGTCAGCACCAGCAGGAGAGTGCCGGCAATTCCAAATCCTGCTAGCTTCGATTTCATTGAAACAGATCCGGATAGATCGCTTCAGCTACAACTTTCAAGCCTTCGGTTACACGTGGACCCGGACGGCTGAGCAGATTGGCGTCAATAGAGAAGACTGCATCTTCTTTAATGGCCGAAATTTCATTCCAGCCATCGCGAGCCTTAATAATTTGATCCAGCGTTTGGTTGTTATCATCAACAACATCGCTTGCATACAGGATCACATTAGGATTAGCTTGAATAATCTTCTCTTCACTGATCTCATTCCAGCCCTCTGTATCACCTGCTACATTCACGCCGCCGGCAAGGGTTATGACTTCATCCATAAATTCGCCTTTGCCTACTGTCCAGCCTGGGGAGAATTCAACATACACCTGCTTCTTATCTTCATCCGACAGTGAAGCAACTTGATCCGATACTTCCTGGATATCAGCTTTCATTTTATTTACAACTTCTGCAGCTTCCGCTTGGCGGTCTGTAATTTGGCCATATACTTCAATATTCTTCATGACATCATCGATTGTTTTAGGGTCTGTTTTGAAGATGACAATGCCGAGATCTCGCAATTTTTGCACTGCTGCCTCATCCATGGAAATTCCCGTGAACACGATATCAGGCTCAGCCGCGATAATGGCTTCGGCATTTGGTTCATAGAGACTTCCCATCTTTGGCTTGGAGGCTGCTGCTTCCGGGTAATCGTCAAAATCAGATACCCCTACAATTTGCTCATCGAGTCCAATGGCGAAGAGGGACTCTGTTTCTGCTGGAGATACGGACACGATTTTTTCTGGTGCTTGTTCAAACGTAAACGATTCTCCGGTTGCATCCGTTAAGGTCAGCGGATATTCGGTCTCGCTGTCACTATTCGTCTCCGACCCTTGATCGGCTGCTTGTCCTGCTTCCTGCTGGGTAGCTTGTCCCGTTCCTTCAGACGTTTCCGTCTCGGTGCCGCATGCAGCGAGCATCAATGCCATCATTAATGTGAGCAGCAAGGATAATACGCTTTTGTTCATTTTATTCATGACTCTCTCCCTTTCAGATCTGGTTAATTAGTAATAATTACAAAGCCTAAGTCCTTAAACTATCCACCTGAGACTTCCAATCCCATAGCAAAAAAACCTTGGTCCATAAGCCAGGATCAAGGTTACGTCTCGCATCTGCCCCTTAAAAATGGGCATAGAACATCGCAAAACGTATCCTTTCCTCGAAGGATCGCACGCTTCCTTCCGTCAAGGCAGGTCTCCTGACTACCCAGGTTTGGTATGGCTGGACAGCTTCCCTTCCCATTTCTCGCATAAGAAACAGTGGATATTTCGCTGTCTGCCCCTGGTATACAGTGGCGGGACCGTGCCGGATTTGCACCGGCTTCCCTTTTAACCTGAACAGCTGTATTAACGTCATTTGCTGCCAGGACCTTGTCGGCTCTTATTCGTTTTTGCAGTATAAATTCTAAATCATGCATCCTTGTTCAAGTGCCTAGTGGCCTTAACTTCTGTTGTTGATTATAGGGGAATGGCTGTATTTCTACAACCCAAGTTTTCCCTTGAAGAAGGGCTTCCCCCCTAGATTACTTATACAAAATCTCTCCGCTCAGCTGTCCTGCTTGAAGACGAAGTCGAAGCACCTGCAATTCTCCTGGACCAGACACTACAGAGTTGAAATTGCTATTCTGTACATACGTTGACATCAGCTGCCTGATGACACCGCCATGCGTAACCATAAGTACCTTCGGATATGAAATATCTTTACTTGCACAAGTATGCTCTGAGCGATGATCCATCCCATGCTTGTTCTCCAGAATTGGCAGCAACCTGTTGTCCACAAATTGAGATACTCGCTCTCGGAAGGCGGTAAAAGCCTCTGCACCCGGCGGCGTGATCCGCTCCGGATGATCGATCCAGCTGCGGTAAGCGGGGTTGCTCTTGAGCATGTCATAGGTCGAGCCTTCCCATTCACCAAAGTGATACTCTCGGATCCGGTGGTCCCTTATAGCCTGATCCACAAGATGCGGCGCAATGATCTGAAGGGTATGCTCCGCACGAATCAGATCACTAACGAACACATACTGGAATGTCAGCTTCTCTTGCTCAATGTGAAGTCGGAGCGGCTTCAATTCAGATGCGGCATTACTGAGGAGAGGCACATCGGTATGCCCCAGATATCGCTTCTCCATATTCCATTGGGTCCTCCCGTGTCTGACGAGATAAAGATCAAGGCCTGAGTTCATGTCCACCACATCCATTCGATACCGAAGATGGAGAGAACAGATAGAGCAGCACAGAGAATCAAGACAAACAAACCGGAAGCGATAAGCATCATTGTGATGCTCGTCTTGATGTGTGCAGCCTCAAGCGTATGATAAGGCTTACCCATATAAGCACGGAAGGATTCCACGCCGTGATATACGTTGTATCCCCCGAGCCGGATTCCAATTGCGCCTGCGACTGCCGATTCGGGGTATCCGCCGTTTGGACTCGGGTGCCTGCTTGCATCCTCCTTCACCGTACGAATGCTATTCTCGACATGCAGTCCTAGAATGCGAGCCGAAGCAAACAGCAACAGTGCGGAAATTCGAGCAGGAAGATAGTTGGCTGCATCATCAAGCCGGGCTGAGGCTTTGCCAAGGTAGAAATATTTCTCGTTCTTGTAGCCTACCATCGAATCAAGCGTATTGATTGCACGGTACGCCATCGCTAGAGGAGCTCCGCCGATCAGAGCATAAAATAAGGGAGATATAATGGCATCGACGATATTTTCCGCAATCGTCTCCACCGTTCCCCTGACCATCTCCGGCTCATCCAAATGTGCCGTGTCCCGGCCTACAATCATACCAAGCGACTTCCTTGCCTCGGGAAGATTTCTGACTCTTAAATGCTTGTATACCTCGATTCCCGCCTCCTTCAGTCCCTTGGCTGCAATCGTGGTTGCAATCAGGACGATTTCGGCAGTAATGGCAAGATAAGGATGAACTAACGCAAGCAGCTTCAGTACAGCCCAGGTGATAAGAAAAGAACCGCCTGCGATGATAATCGGGAACAGCAATCCTGCGAACAATAAGCCCTTATCTGAAGCTACTCTGGAACGAATCGACTTCTCCAGTGCCGAGATCGCTCTGCCCATACCAATGACCGGATGAGGAATCCATCTTGGATCACCGATGATCCGGTCAAGAATATATGCAGAGAGAAGAATAATCGCCAGTGTCATTTTGCCTTCTCCTTTCCAGCCAGTAGACTTTCAGTTACCGTCGCGTATACGAGGCGTCCGATACAGGAGCCAAGCTCTGTAGCTGTGCCCGCATAAGCATGGATTTTGTCCGGTATGCTTCCATCCGGTCTCAATCCGCTGACACCAAGTACAACGGCGTCTGTTGTTGTTCCTGTAGCGATCATTCCACTCTCAGCATCCTTGACTCCGAGGTCCTGCAAGGCACAAGCCTTTGCTTCCACTGCCGTTTGCAGAGCATTGACCATGGCATAAGAAGTCAGCTCACCAGCAATAAACAGCATCGTATTTATCGTGCCCGGAGTATAAGCCGCGGGAAAAACAGTTCTTGGAGACGACGCTCTGGCTGCATTGCCGGCACCCGCTGTCGTGCAGCAGAAGACAACGGCATGGTCAGTAATCTCCTCTAAGACAGATGCATGTGTAAGCTTCACCGCTGTCAAAAGACCAGCCGTGCTTGCTGCTGGGAGCTGCCACTTGTTTAAACGCACTTCGATCTCTCCTGCAGGATCATCTGACGCAAAATGCTTATCTACATATATATTGACCGCACGATCAATCCGGCTCATGCCTCCGCCATAAACACTGCTCGACAGCGATTGTACAGTTTGTGGCGATTCCACTAGCAGATACGCATTGTGGTGCTTCGTAAGCTTGAGGCCAGGCCAGAATGTAGAGGAATAAATTGCTGGAATAGCCTGGTTAGAAGCTAAGCTATGTAAAAAAGGTGTTGTCATTATCTATTGCTCCCCCAATAATAATCGCAGCACTTCAAGAAACCGGCTATTGTCCTGCCGCCCCTTCACCGCGATACGAACGGATTTGTCGTTGAGACCTGCATACATGGCACAGTTTCGAATAAGAATGCCTTGCTTCCCCATCGACTCTTGCAGGGATAGAGCGTTCCAGCCTTCCGGTGTCTCCAGCAGTAAGTAATTAGCCACACCCGGATATACCTGAAATCCAAGCGAGGTCAATTCGGTAATCAGACGGTTTCGCTGCTCCTTAATGCAAGCCTGGGTCTGCTCTTCATATGCGCTGTCCTCCTCTAGACAAGCTTCACCTGCCAGCAGAGCCAGTCCGTTTACGCTCCAGGTTACCTGTCTTCTAGACATTGCCGATATGATATCAGGATGGCCTATCGCATACCCAAGGCGAAGTCCCGGGATCGCATAAAATTTCGTCATGGAACGAATCACAATGACATTCGGGTACTGCTCCAGGGACCCGGTCAGTGTCTCACGCTCATGCTCTGGTATAAAATCGATAAAAGCTTCGTCAATTACAACCTGGACACTCCGGCCTCTTGCATGGGAAGCAATCGCTTCCAGCTCACTTCGGGAATATTGGCTCCCGTTCGGGTTATTTGGCTGACCGATAAATAGCAGCTCTACTCTATTGAGAAGATGCAAAATCTCAGACAGCTCAGCTCTATAATTCAGCTCTTTATGCCCATATATGTACTCTATTCGGCTTCCATACTGCTCTGCCAGCTGACGATACTCCGAGAATCCCGGTTCAATGATGCCTACTGCTGCAGGTGTAAATGCCTGGATAATAAGCGCCATACATTCGGCAGCCCCGTTGCCGATCAGAAGCTGGTTCTGAGACAGCTTCAGCTTGGCTGCAAGCTTGTGCTTAAGACGGCGATGGCCCGGATCGGGATAGCGAAGGATGTGATGCATCCCTTCTGTGAGAGCTCGTGTAACCGCAGGAGGCGGACCAAGCGGATTGATATTGGCACTATAGTCGAGGAAGTCCGCTGGTGATCGTCCGTATTTTACTGCCGCGGTCTCCACATCACCGCCATGTCCATAAACCTCTATCACAGGTGTCCCTTCCTTTCTGCTAGACGACTCTTGTTCGTGTATCGTATACAATTTAATGCAAACGCTCCGCGACTCTTACTCGCGTATCCTATACAATTTAATGTAAACTCTCCGCGACTCTTACTCGCGTATCCTATACAATTTAATGTAAACTCCCCGCGACTCTTACTCGCGTATCCTTTACAATTTAATGTAAACTCCCCGCGACTCTTACTCGCGTATCCTATACAATTTAATGTAAACTCTCCGCGACTCTTACTCGCGTATCCTATACATTATGAAGCTACAAATAATCACCCGTCAACAGCATTTCCTTTTGTGTCCTACACCCAATTCGTTTACAATAGGGATGGAGTGTTACAAGACACCAAGGCTTCAGGCATACGTCCTGTCCTTGCCTACATATTGAACTATATATTGGAGGAATAGACCATGCTGTTTATTGACAACCAAGGGATTACAGACCCGCGCATCAATCTCGCGATTGAGGAATACGCCCTCAAGCATTTATCCCTGGATGAGAGCTATCTGCTGTTCTACATTAATGCTCCATCCATCATCATCGGCAAGCACCAGAATACCATTGAAGAAATCAACCAGGAATATGTGCAGGAGCATGGGGTTCAGGTTGTTCGCAGGCTGTCTGGCGGCGGTGCGGTGTACCACGACCTCGGCAATCTGAACTTCAGCTTCATCACCAAGGACGACGGCAACTCATTCCACAACTTCCGCAAATTCACCCAGCCGGTGGTTGAGGCGCTGCACAGCCTCGGCGTGAATGCAGAGCTTACAGGGCGCAACGACCTTCAAGTCGGCGAACAAAAGATTTCGGGCAATGCACAGTTTGCCACACGCGGCCGGATGTTCAGCCATGGCACCTTGATGTTTGACCTTAATTTGGAGAACGTGGCCGCTTCCCTCAAGGTCAATCCAGAGAAGTTCAAATCCAAGAGCACCAAGTCTGTTCGCAGCCGCGTAGCTAACATCAGCTCCCTGATGGATCAAGAGATGACGATAGTGGAATTCCGTGAGGAGCTGCTTCGACATATTTTTGGCATGGAGGCAAATGAAGTTCCTGAGTACAAGCTGACCGAGCAGGACTGGGAGAAGATTCACGAAATTTCCAAGGAACGCTACCAGAACTGGGATTGGAACTATGGCTTGTCACCCGAAAGCAATGTGAAGCATTCTAAGAAGTTCCCGGTCGGGATCATCGATCTGCGTATGAATATTAAAGAAGGCCGCATTGAGGACATCAAAATCTATGGAGATTTCTTCGGAGTAGGCGATGTTGCCGATATCGAGGATCTGCTCCGCGGCAAGCGTTATGAAGAACAGGAAGTACGTGATGCTCTCAAAGATACAGATATCAAGCATTATTTCGGCAATCTGGAATTCGATGATTTCATCGGTCTGGTATTCCTGGAGGAGTAGAACTGACCCACTAAATATAGATAGATAATTGAGGAGAGAGAAGCCATGACTTACAAGCTGATTGCCATCGATATCGATGACACACTGATTAATGATGAGAAGGAAGTTACGAATCCCACACAAAAAGCACTCGAGGCTGCTGTGGCCAAGGATGTCGTAGTTACTCTCGCGACAGGACGCGCTTATGCTTCTGCACAAGCGATTGCCCGTCAAACTGGACTTAACGTACCGATCATTACGTACCAGGGAGCTCTGATCAAGAATTTGATGGACGAGAAAGTACTGTATGAGCGCTACGTTCCAATGGAAGCTGCTCGCAAGCTGTATGAGTATTGCCTGGAGCACAATCTGCACCTGCAGACTTATATTGACGACAAGCTATATTCCCGTGAAGAGAATGAGAAGCTGGTTGATTACTGCAAGCTGAACAAAACTCCGTACTACATTGAAGCTGATTTTGTAAAAATGATTGAACAGCCAGCACCTAAGCTGCTTATCATTGATGATCCGGATTATTTGGACAAGGTGGCTGTTGATCTGCGCGAGCTGCTTGGTCCTGAAGTGCATATTACCAAGTCCAAGCCGCATTTTCTCGAAATCATGCATCATGAAGGAACCAAAGGACATGCGTTGACCTTCCTTGCGGATCATTTTAACGTTGATCTTAAGGATACGATTGCGGTAGGCGATTCCTGGAACGATCATGAGATGCTGGAAGCTGCAGGTCTCGGGGTTGCCATGGGAAATGCCATTCCTGCTCTGAAAGAAATTGCGGGCTATGTTACGCTGAGCAACAATGAGGACGGCGTGAAGCATGTCATTGAGAAGTTCATTCTACAGGCTTAAGACCATATAGATAATACAAATACCCGGCTGCTTACAAACATAGTCCTGTACTATGCAGTATGGCACCCGGGTATTTTTATATCTCAATATACCAAACTTGTTATGATGGCCTAGTAATCACCTTATCCACCAGGCCATATTCTACAGCTTCTCCTGCAGTCATGAAATGATCGCGATCGGTATCCTTCTCAATGCGCTCGATTGGCTGGCCCGTAGACTCCGCGAGAATCCGGTTAAGCAGCTCTCGATGCTTAAGGATTCGATCCGCTTGAATACGAATGTCAGAGGCCTGGCCTCGGCTGCCGCCATGCGGCTGATGAATCATGATCTCACTGTTAGGTAAAGCAAACCGTTTGCCTTTGGTTCCTGCGGTTAACAACATCGCGCCAAAGCTTGCCGCCATCCCCGTGCATATGGTGGATACATCAGGTTCAATAAATTTCATGGTGTCGTAGATGGAAAACCCTGCGGTCACAGAGCCCCCAGGGCTGTTGATATACAGTTGAATATCCTTCTTCGGATCTTCTGCCGTCAAGAACAGCAGCTGGGCAACGATCAAATTCGCCATTTGGTCTTCAATCTCGCCCGAGATCATAATAATTCGGTCCTTCAGAAGCCTGGAGTAAATATCGTAGCTGCGCTCCCCCCGGCTCGTTTGCTCCACAACATAAGGAATGGTAGACATTTATGTTTCTCTCCTTTTTTATGCCACCATCTCTAACCGTGAGATCAGCTGCAGGCTGTCGTACCTTGCATTCGTAAGCTGAGGAGCTGTGCTGCTGTGCATTTTCATGCCGAGTACTTGACTTGTCACCATCATCACATCTGCTGCGCCGCCAAGCCCCAGCTGTATGATACGCTCGGTGTCACCTATACGAAAAGCACCAAGGTAATCTCTTAGGCGTTCTGCATCCTCTTCAAAGACGGGGCTCACTAAGACACCGGGTTCATCCAATTGTAACTGCCGCTGTCTTTCTTCTGCGATGACTTCTCTTGCCCTGCGAAGAGCTGCCTTTACGGCTCCTTCCGTAGAATCGAGCAAATTAGCGGCCTCTCTCGCCTTATAGTTAAACAGCTCACAGAGAATGTATATTGTCCGCTGCCAGTCCGTCAGCTGCGACAGGAGCACCTGGAATGCTTCTTCCAGAGCCAGGCCATCGCCGAGCTCTTGATGAGAGCAGCTGTACTGCTCTTTTTGCTGATCCAAGAGCTCTCTTCGCCTTGCTTCCTTACGCAAGCCATCGACCCAGACGTTATGCGCTGCACGAATCAGATAACCCTCCATTGAAAAACCTTCTCTTTTGCTCAAACCCGCGGCATGCGGCAGTAATCTGACATAAACCTCCTGGCACAAATCCTCAGCATCCTCTTTTGATCCGGTTAGAGACAGGCAGTATTTATACAGGGATAACATCATCCCTTCGGTTAATCCCACCATCCGCAAATGGTCGTCACCACTCGCTGACTTTAGAAATATTTGATACGGTTCGGATCTTACAAAGGCCATCATTCGGGGCCCCCCTTTGTTTAGTCCTTATAAGTACTTATACTGTGAAGACGTCTGAGACCACCAGAAAGATACGCAGAATGATTTATAAAAAATCAAGAAATAAATGCCTGGTCGGTGTATTTAGGTTGCAAGCGTAAAGCGTAACTTATTGTGACATTCTTATTACATTGTCATGCATCTCCAATTGTCATTCGTATTACGTTGTCATGCCTCTTCCGTCTGCTTCGCTTTTCCGATGACTTCTAAGCAGGATCCACTCTGTTAGTGTATGCCAATTCGCCATGATAAGGCCGCCAATAATGATTACCGAGCCGAAAGCAGTCAATAGGGTTACATGTTCTCCATAAAATAACATACCTACACCAAGTGCAATCATTGGAGAAATATATAGCCAGGTCGACGGAAAGAGCGGCCCTGTTTTCGTGACCAAGAAATAAAAAAGGCTGTGTCCAATCATAGAGCCGAATATCGTCAAATAGAGGACCGACCCCGCTGCTCCAGACGACAGAAGAACTTCCGGATCAGGCTGTTCTGTGATGAAGGATATAATCAGCAGCATAAGTCCGCCATACAGCATTTGAGCACCATTCACCGCAAGCGGCGAATAACCGCTCAGTCTGGATCTCGTTGCTCCTGAATATACAGAACCTGAGGCATAGAATACCTCACCAATCAATACCGCGCAGGCACCTGCCAGCCACATTCCCCCTGCCTGTATCGTCAGTTCAGGAACCAGTATAAGAATAACGCCGACAAATGCGGTTAAGCAGCCCAGCAAAGAGAGCGCTGAGGCTTTCTTTTTGAGAACCCATGTCTGAATTCCTATAATCATGATGGGTCCGGTAGCAGACAAGACAGCCGCCACGCCAGAACTGATATATTGTTCTCCATAGTATAGCCCAGCAAAGGTCATAAAGGTTAAGCAGCTGCCTATAATAATAACTTCTTTACGAAGTAGCAGCTTAATGCTTGTTTTTCGGCTGCATAGACACCATACAAACAGAATGGCTCCTGCGAGACAGAACCTCACCCCAGCCGCAAAAAACGGCGGAAGACCTGCATCATTTCCTATCTTGATCGCCAGGAAGGTCGTACCAAAAATTAAACACATGCTCAGATAAGCAATAAATAAACGCATTCTACTCCAGCCTCCTCGTCTATTGCCACATTGTAAGCGAAATGGAATAGAACAGGAGGTACAGAATAGAACAGTTTATGATCATAATATCGTACAATGGAATAAAGGCATCAGTGGATGAGGTGGATAAGATGAAAAATAAACGCTCGGAGTTTCTAACAAAGGAACCTTTATCACAGCAAGTATACGACTATGTTCATCTGCGGATTGAGCGGGGGGATTATGCTCCAAATGACCGGCTTCCTTCAGTGCGGTCGCTCGCAGAGCAGTTTGGAGTACATCGACTGACCGTATATAAATCGTATCAGCAGCTCGTCAAGGATCGTTTCATTTATGCTAAAGATCGTTCAGGTTATTATGTATGCCCGTGCAGTATAGATTCGGCAGATGTATTCCGTTCGCGTCAGAAGGGGAATCCAGTGCAGACACTCACGGCACAGCCCTTGCGTACAGCCACAAGCCAGCTGAAGAAAGAGGAATCATTACCCTTCCTATCCCTGACCCGGCGAACCCATGTGTTATCAGCACTGCATCAGCAGGAGGTTACGTATCAGTTCTCCAAGGCACTGATCGACCCCTCTCTGCTACCTAATGCTTATATGTCCGAGTACGTCAAGCAGGTGTTTGATATGTATCCCAAGCTGCTCGGCACCTATTCCACCGTGCAAGGAGACTTCCAGCTCCGAGAAGTCATGGCAGAATACTTTAACGCACGGCACCGCATGTTCTTGTCACCAGAGGATATCCTCGTCACATCCGGAGCCACACAGGCCATCGATCTTGCAGCACGGATGCTCATTAAACCTGGCGATGTTGTGCTCGTTGAGCGTCCCACTTACAGTACGGCCATTGATATCTTACGACAGGCTGGTGCGCGTATCGTCACTGTAGAGATGCGGCCAGACGGATATGATATGGAGCTGCTTGAGCATATTATTGTGGAATCACGCCCGCGGCTTATGTATGTTAATCCCACTTATCATAACCCGACAGGATATGTTCTCCCAGAGGAGAAGCGCAAGCTGCTGGTTGAGCTAGCTGAACAATATCAGTTCATTATTGCAGAAGATGATACGACGTATGATATGTATTTTGAAGAAGAGCCTCCTCTGCCGATCTACAGCTATGATACGGAAGGAGTCGTCATGTACATTCGCAGCTTCAGCAAGTACGTGGCGCCAGGTCTACGCATTGCCTTCATATTGTGCAAACCATGGCTTATGAAGGAAGCACTGACTCTTAAATCACTGACGGACGGCGGCTCACCGCTGCTTGGTCAGAAAATTTTTCAGCATTACTTCACTTCATCCCGTATGCAGATTCATATGGAGAAGCTGCGAATTGCGCTTAGCTTACGAAAAGAAAAGATGGAGCAAATGCTGACAGAGACAGACTGTCAGTGGATCAGCCCAGACGGAGGTCTCGACCTGTGGGTCCAGCTCCCTGCTCACATCAATGCAATCACCCTGCTTGAGAAGAGCCTTGAACAGTCGGTTGCCTTTGTTCCCGGTCCCTTCTGCGATCCGCTTCCGCACGGCTCGGAAGCTTATATCCGGCTCAGCTATTGTTATACAAGCGAGAAGCAAATTGAAGAAGGAATGGAGCGACTGCTGATAGCGTACGCGAAGCTGCAATAGCACTTCTTAAACAGACTGCACAAAAGCGAACCGTGATCTCATGTTCTGTAACAAGCTTCATTACAAGCTGAACTCCCCATCCTGACCGTGTCTTTGCATCCAGGCTCATCAATTCGAACATGTAATGCCGCACTACACTAGAATATGAGTCATTCCTGTCCGGGCAAGTGTGATGTCCGGCATAAGATCATACTTCTGCCGGACATCCACATCATGTGACATATGTGTAAAAATGGTTTGCTTAGGCTTAACCCGCCGAAGAAGCTCCTGTGCTTCCATCATGTCATATACAGAGCGGGTATGAAACTCAGCCAGCTCATGATAAAAGCTGGTCCCAAGCACTAACAGATCCAGATGATGGAGCTGCTGCCTTTCCTGTTCATTCAAATTGATGGAATCCGAGCAATAAACCCAGCTGTAACCGTTCTTCTCCAGGCGGTATGCGTAGGAGTATCCATTTTTGCCATGATTGACCTTCCAGGTGCGGATCTGATATCCGGCCAGCTCAACTCCAGAATCACAAGGCTGCATTCTAATATGCCGGGACAGCCAGGGGAACTGCGCTTGGATCGTTTCAAGTACCTCCTGCGGGGCGTACAGCTCCCCTTTTTCCCCAAGCCACCTGCAGGCATCCGCCCACTCCGGCAGTCCACCGATATGATCAAAGTGAGGATGCGTGACCAGCATCGTGTGCAGCTGGCGCTTGCCCAGCAGTTCCATTTGATGCGCGAAATCCGGACCTCCGTCAATCATGAACTCACCCTCTGGCCCATGGACAAGCACGGAGGAACGGTACCTGCGGTTGATCCCGGTTCCCCTCGCTTCCATGCATACCTCGCAGTCACAGTATAGTCTTGGAACTCCCATCGCATCTCCTGTGCCCAGAAACGTTAGTTTATCCGTTGTCGTCATACGTCGTCATTGTCCTTCCTGCCGATGCTTAAGGCTTTTTTTATGACATTCCCCGGAGCCTTAAAGTAAGCTCTATATAACCATCTGCCGTATCGCTCTCTTCTGCTACATGCCAGTTGGAAGCAAGCGCCTCTCTAAGCTTCTCTGCCTGCTCTTCAGATAGTACGAGACGGTCTACAAGACCTTCTGCTGCGTTAAAATCCTTCCCCGGCGTCAGATTAAACGTAATTGCAATCCAATTCTTAAGTCCATTGTTGGTATTGAACGTGATGCGATATCCATCTTGAATGGCCCGTTCAAGCTCCTCCCCATGCTCCTTGGCATACGAAAGAAAAGTCTCGTAAGAATAATGCTCGCGTTCTGCTTTGGTAAAAGCGGTCAAATCCCCGGTACGAAGAGCAGCAAGTATTTCTTCCTCTGTGACACCGTAACGACGCGCATGTTCTAATAATATTGCTGAATACTGAGATAATTTAACTTGATTGGTCATGGTTGATGATACACCCCTGAATTATGTATTAAATGATGTAGTATACGAATCTGTACCTATTATAAAATGAATGAACGCTTCTTTTAAAGCTTGGGGATTATTCCAGTATTCTTGAATATGAAGCGATGATTAAATATTGCGGATTGAACAAAACAAAACCCTGCACGTATCACACGTCAGGGTAATAACACAGCTTCCTATGTGATTAATGTCCTAGCAGCGTGATGTCTAGATCGTTACTGGCATTGGATCACGCTTCAAACTATTCTCCACCATCCAGTTGTCCCGATCATTAAACAGATACGCTCGATGAACAAGCACACGAACCTCCTGGCCAACCGAAAGGGTTTCTTTCTCAAGAGAACGATAAGTGATCAGCCGATGCTTGCCTACCGTGACTTCCACAAGCCACTCACTCCCACGGAAATGAAGAGCTCTTACAACGCCTTCCTCCGTGGCAGATAGAAGTGTGAACTCATTCTCTTTACCTACTTCAATATATTCAGGACGGATGAGGGCCTTCGCATCACTAGAAACAGCTTCGATATCAAAACCTTTTAGTTCACGAGCATGCTCGACAATAGTGGACTCTCCGATAAACGAAGCGACAAATGGTGTTTCCGGGCGCTTGTATATGTCCCAAGGCGTTCCCTTCTGCTCCAAAGCACCTTGATTAATGATCATAATCTCATCAGCTACTTCTATAGCTTCATCCTGGTCGTGGGTAACGAAGATCGAAGTAATTCCAACCCGCTCAATCAATTCACGGAGCCACGAACGAAGCTCCTGTCTGATCTTTGCATCAATCGCGGCAAAAGGCTCATCAAGCAGCAGCAGCTGCGGCTCAGGAGCCAGCGCTCTTGCAAATGCAACACGCTGTCTCTGTCCTCCGGACAGTTGATGAGGATAACGCTTCTCAAAGCCGCTTAGACCGGTAAGCTCCACAAGCTCCATAACCCGAACCTGGATTTGTGCTTTCGATTGCTTCTTGACCTTAAGTCCAAACGCTATATTCTCAAATACCGTCATATGTTTAAATAGCGCATAGCTCTGAAAAACAAAGCCGATTCCCCGTTCCTGTGGAGGAAGGTCATTAACGAGCTGTCCATGGAAACGGATTTCACCTGCGTCCGGATGTTCAAGACCGGCTAATATGCGCAAGATTGAAGTTTTACCTCCACCACTCGGTCCAAGCAAACCGATGAGATGACCTTTTACAATATCAAAGGAAACATCCTTAACCGCATGAAAATTCCCAAAATGTTTATTTAACCCACGGACTTCAACGTGCATATTTCCCCATCCCCCAATTTATTCCCTAGAAAAGCGCTAGGAATTACTTTATTTGATACTTTACCAAATATAAGGGGATTACGTCAATCATTTAAAGTCGTTATTATAAACAAGACAAGCACTTTCACATTTCACCGTTATGACAATGCAACGTTATGACATTTCACCGCTCTGAAGTATGTAAGCGTGAATAGGCCTTATGATTTCATTTATTGACTTATTTCACAGATAATGAGGCGGCACAGCGGGGTACAATGTTTATGCATAACGGCTGTCCAACCACCAATGGTGATGAGTGATAATGACAACTAAATTCTGTTGCACATAATCTTTACGTGGGAAATGGCTTCTTGTCTTACGTCCTCAAATTGAGAGCGGTCTTGAATATAATAAGAAATGAAACCGTGAATAGATAAAAACATACTGTGAGGTAATTTCAGCTTCTGATCTGGCGTATATTCCTGACCATTCATATGATAGCGGATAATGGTTGCGAATAACTCATAACATCGGTTCTGTTCTGCACGGCAATATGCCAGCAGCTCTTCATCCCGAATCATAAACATGATTTCGTACTGATATGGATTCTCCAGTCCAAACCGGATAAATTCCATCATGACATGCTCAGGCTTAGACAATCCTTCGCTTGATTCTCTCGCCATGGCTTGCAGCAGCATCTGTCCCAGATGATTAAAATCCTCAATCACAATCGCGTAAAACAGTTCTGCTTTTTCCTTGAAGTGATAATATAAAGAACCATGACTGTACCCTAGATGCTGTCCTATACTACGCATGGAAATCGAACGATAGCCCTTCGTTACGAACAGATGCCTCGCCGCTTCCAATATACGTTCCCTTGACAACTCCTGTTCCACTGCTCTTCTAGCCATATCTTATTCCCCTTCAATAAAATAAAGCTGCTGTCCCTCCGTGATTACAGATTGACCTTGTGTTAGATCGATCACAAAATCTATAAAACGCTCTGCTTCACTATCGACTGGAAGACATGTCAGCCTGACTTTGTCAGTAAATGTTGTTTCACCCATCCGAGTCTCTCTGCCTCTCAGCTCATTCTCCACTTTTCCAAGCCACGTGTAATCAATCTCTACAAATACTTCGCGATGCAGCACCTTCGTAATGGCTTCACCGGCTTCAATGGCAGCAACCGCACCGTCAGTATATGCACGGATAAGACCGCCTGCACCAAGCATAATACCGCCAAAATATCTAGTAACGACAATGGCGACATTTTTGAGCCTCTGGTTCTTGATCACCTCCAATATTGGTTTACCTGCGGTTCCGCTTGGTTCGCCGTCATCGGACTGCTTCTGAATCTCATCACGCTCACCGATCATATAGGCTGAACAGTTATGCGTTGCATTCCAATGCTTTTTCTTGATTTCTTCGATAAAAGAAACTGCTTCCTCCTCGGTTTCCACAGGCTTGATATGGCCGATGAAACGCGATTTCTTGATTACAATTTCCTTATCTCCCGACATTCGAACCGTACGGTAACGCTCAATCATCATTTCTACTACCTTTCTGCTAACATAACTAGATTTATATTTTTAAGAAAGCAGCTCATCCAAGTGCGGGTGAACTGCTTTCTTAGTTAAACACGTAATTTACATATATTCCTGATACCCTTGATTATTCAGATAGTCTTGCTTCAAGCTTCGCTTTTTCTTCTTCGTAGCCAGGCTTGCCAAGGAGAGCAAACATGTTCTTCTTGTAAGCTTCAACCCCTGGCTGGTCAAATGGATTCACGCCAAGCAGATAACCGCTGATGCCACAAGCTTTTTCAAAGAAGTATACCAGATATCCGAAAGAATATGGAGTCATATCTGGAATATTTACGATAAGATTCGGTACTTGTCCGTCTGTATGCGCGAGCAGTGTTCCTTGGAACGCTTTTTTGTTAACGAAGTCCATCGTTTTGCCTTCCAGGAAGTTCAGTCCATCCAGATCGTCCGGATCGGATTCAATCGTAATATGGCTTGGAACCTCTTCGACTTGAATGACCGTTTCGAAGATATTGCGGCTTCCTTCCTGGATGAATTGACCCATGGAGTGAAGGTCTGTAGAGAAGTCGACAGAAGCAGGATAGATTCCTTTGAAATCCTTCCCTTCGCTCTCCCCGTACAGCTGCTTCCACCACTCGGATACAAAATGCAGAGACGGCTCGTAGTTCACGAGAATTTCTGTACCCTTGCCTTTACGGTATAGAGCGTTACGAACAGCCGCATATTGATAGCTTTGGTTCTCGGCTACGTTCGGATTGCTGTATTCTTTTGAAGCGTCAGCAGCACCTTGCATCATTTCTTCAATGCTGATACCCGCTGTAGCAATCGGAAGAAGTCCTACCGCAGTAAGTACCGAATAACGGCCTCCTACATCGTCTGGAATGATAAAGGACTCATAGCCTTCCTCAGTCGCCAGTTTTTTGAGTGCGCCTTTTGCTTGGTCTGTCGTTGCATAGATGCGCTTACGAGCTTCTTCTTTGCCGTATTTCTTCTCCAGCGCTGCGCGGAATATACGGAAAGCAATCGCCGGTTCTGTTGTCGTACCGGATTTGGAAATGACGTTCACGGAGAAGTCTTTACCTTCGATAAGCTCAAGCAAATGGTTGACATATGTAGAGCTTATATTGTTACCTGCGAAATAGATCTCTGGTGTTTTGCGCTTCTCTTTCGGCAGCTCATTGTAGAAGGAATGAGACAGCATTTCAATCGCTGCGCGTGCACCGAGGTAAGAACCACCAATACCGATGACGATCAGCACATCAGAGTCGCTTTGGATCTTCGCAGCCGCTTTTTGAATACGAGAGAATTCCTCTTTATCATAATTTGTCGGCAGATCGATCCAGCCAAGATAATCGGAACCTGTTCCTGTTCCGTTATGAAGCTGTTCATGTGCAAGACGAATCGGCTCTGCGAAATAGTCCACTTCATGCTGTCCAACAAATTCAAGTGCTTTACTATAATCAAACGTTACTTTTTTTGCCATGATAATAAATACCTCCCTATAAAGTTGATTCCTCATTAATGAAAACTAAGCCAAGGAACAACTTATGACTTAGAATACTGTAAATTGTATAAGCTGGCAAGTTAACAGGCATCCGTCATTCTGACCGAATGGGAGCCTAATAAAGTGCTGGTGCTACGCGCTCACATGACAATAGTCACGTTATTTAAAAAGGGTAAAGCTGCCGTATGGGCAGCTTTACCTATTTACTTAAGCTCTTGTTGTGTGCAGCTTGTTGTCAATTACAGCAATGCTTTGATGCGGCTGACAACATTCTCAACAGTGAAGCCATATTCTTTAATTACGCGATCGCCAGGCGCAGATGCACCGAATGTAGAGATTCCGAGGATATCTCCAGCGTCGCCGACATATTTCTCCCAGCCCATTGGATGAGCCATTTCAATAGCAAGACGAGCTTTAACATCAGGAAGAATAACGGATTCTTTGTAAGCTTTGTCTTGTTTCTCGAACAGATCCCAGCTCGGCATGCTGATAACACGTACCGCAATACCTTCTTCGGCAAGCGCTTCTTGAGCTTTGACTGCAAGCTGAACTTCGGAACCTGTAGCAATGATTTGTGCAACAGCTTTGCCGTCTTTTGCTTCGGATACAACGTATGCTCCGCGTTTGATTCCTTCACGAGCAGCGTCTACTGTTCCAGCAAGGATCGGCAGGTTTTGACGAGTCAATACCAGAGCTACCGGATTCTTTTTGTTCTCAACAGCATAAGCCCATGCTGCAGAAGTTTCGTTACCGTCAGCAGGACGGATCACAGTCAGGTTAGGGATAATACGCAGGGAAGCAAGCTGCTCGATCGGCTCATGCGTAGGACCGTCTTCACCAACAGCGATACTGTCATGTGTAAGAACATAAGTTACAGGCAGATTCATAATTGCAGACAAGCGTACAGCTGGACGCAGGTAGTCAGTAAATACGAAGAACGTACCTCCGAATACTTTAACGCCGCCATGCAGCGCCATACCGTTCATTGCTGCTGCCATACCGAACTCACGTACACCGAAGTAGATGTTACGGCCAGAATAGTCTGCAGGTGTGAACTGTGCAATGTTGTTCAGGTGTGTCATGGTAGAGCTCTCAAGGTCAGCAGATCCGCCTGTCAGGTTAAGAACGTTTGGAGCCAGTCCGTTCAGTGCATTACCGGAAGCAACGCGAGTGGAAACTGCTTTGTCTTCGGCACTGTACTTAGGAAGGTCACGATCCCATCCTTCTGGAAGCTCGCCAGCTACTGCGGTTTCGAACTGAGCTGCAAGCTCAGGGTAAGCTTTCTTGTACTCAGCAAATTGCGCATCCCATGCTTTGTTCGTTTCAATTCCGCGTTCTTTAACTTGTGCGAAATGAGCACGAACTTCGTCTGGAACGAAGAAATCTTCTTCATATACCCATTTGTAGAAGTCTTTCGTCAGCTTCGCTTCCTCAGCACCCAGTGGTGAACCGTGTGTACCGCCATGACCGCCTTTACCTTGTTTGTTCGGGCTGCCGTAACCAATTACAGTCTTCACTTCAATCAACGTAGGACGGCTGAGATCAGCTTGAGCTTCCTTGATCGCTTTTTCTACCGCAGGCAGATCGTTTCCGTCTTCTACGCGAAGAACTTGCCAGCCGTAACCTTCAAAGCGTTTTTGTACACTTTCAGAGAAGGAGAGGTTCAGTTCGCCATCAAGAGAAATATCGTTGGAATCGTACAATACAACGAGTTTGCCAAGCTTCAAGTGAGACGCAAGAGATGCTGCTTCATGGGAAACCCCTTCCATGAGGTCGCCGTCGCCGCAGATCGCATAAGTAAAGTGGTTTACGATATCAAATTTATCTTTGTTGTAAGTCGCACCCAGCTGAGCTTCAGCCATCGCCATACCTACTGCCATTGCAATACCTTGTCCCAGCGGACCTGTAGTCGCGTCGACACCTGCAGTATGACCAAACTCAGGGTGACCTGGAGTCAGACTTCCCCATTGACGGAATTGCTTGATTTCTTCCATAGGAAGATCATATCCGCTCAGGTGCAGCAGGCTGTACAGCAGCATGGAGCCATGACCTGCAGACAGCACAAAACGGTCACGGTTAATCCAAGTTGGATTCGCAGGGTTATGGTTCATTGTTTTTGCAAACAATTGGTAACCCATTGGCGCAGAACCCATTGGCATACCTGGATGACCGGATTTGGCTTTCTCAATTGCGTCAATCGCTAGAGTACGTACTGTAGTAATAGACAAGTTATCGATTGTCGAATTTTCATTCTTGTGAATGCTTTGTTCTTTCGTTTGTTGATCAGTCATTTTTTGTCCTCCTCATAATCTCAAAAAAGATGTCAGGATAAGCAAACGGACTTACACTCAGGCGACTTAAAACTTAACTTAAAATGACAAACGAGTTGATTTAAAGCAAGTTAATCCGCTTGAATGTTTCAATTTGACTTATTCGTTTGCTATTGTATCACTTCACGTCCAGTTTTTCCATACCGTTCTTCACATCCAATAAATTTCATCCACACATCGACAAAAGTATCTCCTCTTTGGAGAAAAGCATACCTGATTGGAAGGAATACAAAAATAGGCAATGAAAAATAGCAAAATTTTTGTAAACAAGACTTATGCATCAATCCTAATAAGACAGTTCTCTTCTACATTATCCGACTTTCATTAAACCAAAACAAACTCCGCGTAAAAGAATCAATTTCATAACACATAAGCAGCTAAAAGTATTATGAAATTGATTCATATACGAATATTTCTGGAACATGACAAAAACTCTGGAACACACAACAATTTCGGGTCGCATAGCAAAAAAAATCGCCGCGGCTCACGTCACCGGGCGATTCTTCCTGTTACTCTATATTGGGTTTTAATAGATTAAAATACAACGGTCTTGTTCTCATGAACGAGAACACGATCCTCTACATGCCATTTTACAGCTCTCGCAAGGACAACTCGTTCAATATTGCGGCCGATCCGCTTCAGCTCGGGTACATCATCCCGATGGCTTACACGTTCAACGTCCTGTTCAATGATCGGCCCTCCATCCAGCTCTTCTGTAACGTAATGGGCTGTAGCTCCAATCAGTTTAACTCCCCGTTTGTAAGCTTGGGCATATGGCTTGCCGCCGACAAACGCAGGAAGGAAGGAATGATGGATATTGATGATGCGATTGCGGAAATGTTCGATAAATGTTGGTGAAATGATCTGCATATAGCGGGCAAGGATAATGACATCAATGTCTGCGCCGATCACTTCAAGCTGACGCTGCTCTGCTTCTTTTTTTGTATCCGGTGTCACCGGAATATGATGATAAGGGATACCGAAGGACTCTACATAAGCCTTCATATCTAGATGATTGCTTACAACAAGCGCAATTTCTGCATCCAGATCACCGGCTTGCCATTGCCAGAGAAGCTCTACCAGACAATGATCCTCTTTGGACACGAAGATCGCCAGCTTTTTCCGGCGGCTTACGCTGGAGATTTTCCATTCCATTTTGAACTGGGAAGCAATTGCTCCAAAGTCAGCCTCCAGCTGAGGAAGACGACCCATTAGCTGAGGCAGATCAAATTCTACACGCATAAAGAACATACCGCCATCCGGGTTCATTGAATATTGATCGGATTGAACGATATTGGCTCCGTGCTCGAATAGAAATTTGGAGACCGTGGCCACGATTCCCGGACCATCAGGACAAGAAATCAGCATTCGAGCACGATCCGGGTGTTCGTGTGCTGGGTGTGCAGTTACGTTTTTAGTATGAATATCCATTGTGAAAATACTCTCCCCCTTGATATAACTCCTATGCTTTGACCATAGCTTCCTTGCCTGCAAGCCAGGCAACCAGGCGATGATTCAGTGCCTCCTCAGACAGCTCAGGGAACAGGTCCGCACCGGCAGCAAGATCATATAAACGCTCCAGTGGTTCCCGCGGGTCAGCCTTCTTGGCTTTGGCATCATTCTTGAGTACAGTCCATGTGTCTAGAATAAAGCTGCGTGAATGAATATCCTGTCCGTTGAAGAAATGGTCCAGCTTCTCTACATCTCCCCAAAAAGCGTTGCCAAACCGTTCCGTTACATTGCCGCGAAGCAGCGCAATTTCCGCTTCATACATTGGACGCTGCGTCTTCGCATCTTTACCGATCCACGGCGTTTCAAGAATGAATGGGCGACCAGCAAGCAGTTCATGATGAACAATTCGATGAATGGTATCAAAACCAATCCAGCCGGAGCCGATCGGAGCATGTCTGTCCTTCCGTGCACCTGTAGGGTTCTTGCTGTCATTGATATGCACCACAGCGATCCGGTCTAATCCTACGGTGCGGTCAAACTGCTCAAGCACACCATCCAGATCATTGACGATATCATAGCCGGCATCATGAATATGGCAAGTATCCATACATATGGTCAGTCGCTCGTTATGCTCGACTTTATCAATAATTTGTGCGATCTCTTCGAAGCTGCGGCCCATCTCTGTGCCTTTGCCAGCCATCGTTTCAAGGGCTATGTTGACATCCGTTTCACGCACACCGTTCAGCACCTCATTCAAGCCCTCGGCAATACGCTGAATGCCATATTCTGCATCCTTATCTGTAAAAGCACCCGGGTGAAGAACGATGTTCTTCACCCCAATCGCGTGGGTACGACGAATTTCTTCCTGCAGGAAGCTGACCGCAAGCTCATAAGTGTTGTCCTTGTATGAACCCAGATTAATAATGTATGGTGCATGGACTACAATATCCTCGAAGCCTCCGCTAAGCATGGCTTGCTTGCCTTCTTCGATAAACATCGTCTCCATTGGTTTACGGCGTGTATTTTGCGGAGCTCCTGTATATATCATGAACGAAGAAGAACCGTAGCTTGCCGCTTCTTCCGTAGCTGTCAGCAGACCCTTACCTGAAAAGGAAACGTGGGAACCTATTTTGAGCATCTTAATTTACTCCCCCTATAATTTAGGATTTAGGATTGTGCAATATCCAAGTTAATAGAATGAACACAAGTACTGTATCCAAAGATTTATTGCTTATTGTAACTTGATTGAGGAGGTCAAGCAATATCATCAAGAAATGAAAGCGTGAAGGAAGCTATCGAAAAAGAAGCCTGTGTGCGATATAATTTCTATAACAGGGCATTTTTTACAATAAACCTTCTCTAATGTCTCATGAAAAATTCATTTACATATTTATGCCATTTTAAACCTGATAGATTTATTTCAGGATTTATGCAAAATCCTTATTTTCATAGTATGACTCAAATTTATAATACGTTAGCTATGTTCGTTAATTTCTGTGGCCTGTCTCTTATTCTATTGAAACTTAGAGGTGAAGCAAATGGACTTTCTCTTGTTAAATGATAAGTTAACGCTGTCTGTTCCAGTCATCAATAACTGGTTTATGAACTCGATTGCATTCTGGACCTTTATCCTGTTAGGTTCTATGGTCATTGGCGGATTTTTTATGTTTCGCAAGTTTCTCAAGGTGCTTCCAAAGGCTGACGGCAAATCCAAGCTGGACTGGCAGAACCACTGGGTCGAGTCAAGCCGGCACTTATGGACAGAGGATGCCAAATCATTCTTAGATGAGCTGGTACAGCCTGTTCCAGGACCCTTCCGGGATATCGCGAAGCACTCTATTGCCGCCGAGATTGGAAAGATCGCTTTGGAGTGCGGTGCTGCCGAAGTTACCCGAGATCACTGCATCAAGGGATATATCGTGGCGACACCCTCCAGAGATAATAAATTTCTGATTCATTTCCTCGACAAGAAACAGATTGATTATCAGCCATACAAACATTTAATGAATAAATAACGAGCAGCACTCTAATATGGAGATCATATGAAATTTTCGTTCATCAAATGCTTATTGGAAGGTAATGTGTCTTAAACAGTCAGCCTCTGTATTTGGTTGTCTTGGGTTAACTAAGCATTGGCGTAATCCATGCCGTCCAAGGGAACACGAAGCAGGAGGCTTGTCTTTTTTTCAAGTCAGGAGGACTAGAGACCATGAATTATGCAATCAGTGGAGGAACGGGATTCATCGGAAGTCATCTCGCGAATCTATGGCTAGAACAAGGCCATCAGGTTATGATCATTACCCGGAATGCAGATAAGGCGAGAGATTCTGCGAGCCGGGGAATCTCTTATGTCACCTGGGAACAGATCAATAAGGACCCCAGCACGCTGGAGTCCTTGGACGGAGTCGTTAATTTAGCCGGAGAAAGTTTGAACCAGCGCTGGTCCGACAAAGTAAAGCAGAGAATTCTTCAGTCACGGCTACATTCTGTTCACCAACTGGCTGATGTGTTAGATCGATTGGAGTCTAAGCCGAAGGTTATTGTACAATCCTCAGCGATCGGTATATATGGAACCTCGGATACCCAAATATATACGGAAGCCTCCTCAATTGAGCCTATAGATTTCTTATCTGATGTGTGTCATCAATGGGAAAATGCAGCTAAACAGAGATTGGACTATTCCAGATTAGTTATTGTAAGAACCGGTCTAGTACTGGGTAGCAAGGGCGCTTTTCCACTTATGCAGCTTCCATATAAGTTAGGCGTCGGCGGACCGATTGGCAGTGGAAGACAGTACATGTCCTGGATTCATATTGCGGATATGGTGCGATTGATTGATTTTGCTGTTCAGCATGAAAAAATTTCAGGGCCGCTGAATGCGACAGCCCCTTATCCGGTGAGCAATGATGAGTTCGGTAAAACCATCGGACAAGTTCTCCACAGGCCCCATTGGTTCCCTCTACCTTCCTTTGTACTAAAGACGGTCCTTGGTGAGATGTCCTTCCTTATACTTAAGGGACAGAAGGTTCTGCCGCAGAAGGCACAGAATTACCATTTTACATTCAACTACCCGGAACTCCCAGAAGCCATTGTGCATGAGATACGAAGTTAACTTAGCTAATTCAATGATGCGAAATATTAAGATGAAAAGTATACTTTGCCTTGGCTATAACGAAGCTGTCTCCATCTTGGAGAATGTATTCTTTGTAAGGAACCATCGCTTCATCCTGAAACAAAGTTCCGTTCACTGAATTTAAATCTTTGACTACGTACCCTGAATCCGATCTGCTGATCTCTACATGAGCACGGGAAGTGCCGACTCCTGCTTCAACATAACTGGCGACGTCATTGGACCTTCCGATGATGAAGCTGCCTTTGCCAACAGGGATTGTATCCACACTTCCTTCTGGTGAGCAGCGTTCCAGATAAGCTATACTCTCGTTCGCCATACTTGAGCTTGTCGTCTCCTGTCCCATCTTAGATAGAAGCACCGTAGCCTGTACTTTTGCGGCAGATAGGATCTGGGTGGTATGCTTCAGCGAATCATAGTAGCTGGTATCAGAGCCTTCACTATCTTCTTGTATGACATCATTTGAATGATCCATGGCTGTCTTGTGCATATCATAGCGGCTGTGAGTCACGTCATTCGAGCTCTCATATATAGCTGACTCATTCGCTGAAGCATTCATAGTCCCAAGGCCAGCTTCCGCAGCCATATTTCCCTTATTCCATCGCCACCACTCGCGAGACTCCCCCTTCTTCCTGACGGCAAGCCAGTCCCTTGCTGCTGTTAGAGTGGATGAATGCTCTCCCGTGTCGGTCTCTGAAGACTTGTCTTTTACTGTAAAAGAAGGCAGACGAATCCCCCGAGCAGACACATAGGCAAGAATCACGAATACGATGGTAATCACCATACATACGATAAGACGTGTAGAAGTGGGCCTATCCATGTATATAAATCTCCAAACGACAGATGAGGCCAGCAAACAAGCAAGCCAGTAATACATTGGATTAACAGGCTTCTTAACCGTATCCCCTTCTGTTAAAGACAACGCAACACTATTTGATTTTTCAAAGCTTGGTGTATCAAACGCTGTAAAAATAGAACCTTCTGCAGCAAGCGGCATATCCATGTGCAGCCTCATTTCATGCTCGTTTGAACCATCGGCCTTATTTGCCTGCATCTTCTTCTGGTGCTGAAACGCATCGTCCTGCGGATAGCGTGACTGCAACGGCGGCGCATATGCATCACCAGTTCTTTGAAATTGAGAACTACGCTGTTCTGTCTGAGGATTTCCGTGATGCGGCTGTGGGTTATATGCTATAGGACTGTGTGCCTGTGGGCTGCGTGCTTTTGGGCCGTGTGCTTGAGAACCTTGTGATTTAGAACCGTGTGATTGTTGTGCTGATGAATTGCTTGCTTGCGTTATATGAGTCTCACCTGCTTGAAGCATCTGTAATTTACGCATGTCGTGCATCTGAGGGAGTGCGCCACCTAATGTATGCTCCGTCAACAATTCAAGCAACAACTCGTTTAATGCAGACAGGTGAAAATGATCTCCGGCGCATAATTGCAGCACACTCTGCAGCCCGTTCCCCTTTAACTCTGTAACATAAGGCATTAATCTTACGATCAACTGGTACAGCTGCTCGGAGACCTTCTCCTGATCAGGCTGTGCTTGAAAGGGCACATAACAAATTTTGATCTTCCCCTCTTCCATCTCACCTTCCATAAACATATAATCCTCATGCAGTAGAAATTGACGTTCATCCAGCATGTACAAACGACAATCGATCAAAGTATGAGTCACCTGCAATAGCAAATTATAAAGTGCAGAAAGTGTTACCCTTTCACTTTTCACAACGTGAGAGAGCATTTTACGTCCCGTAATATCATAGCTGAATGTTATAGTGCCATCGATATCCCTCATCTGCATTCTCAAGTGCCCGGGAATATCATTATGCATAATCATGTTTACTTGGACCTGGCTCAAGTCGCTACTTGCAATGCCTTCCTTCTTCCCCACAATCATCAACACTCTGTCGTTATGTATAAAATCTCTGGATAGCCCCTTCATGGTACCTCTCCTTCATATCTGCTAAATACCTTCAGACCATAGCTCTGTCGAACCTATTTATAGTGAATCAATTTCATAACTCATTAAAAAGGTGATTTCGAGACTAAATATAGACAAATTAAATCATTTTGATCTATAAATACCCTTGATTTAAGCAGCCAAAGGCATTATGAAATTGATTCTAGTAATGAAAATTTTGTACATAAGCAATGATTACCCCGGGAAGTACGGCAAGCATAAAGGGAAATCGAACCGATGCCTCCGTACTGTTAACGCTTATAACCCCTTCATTTCCCGTCTTGCCGACACTAACCGCCCTTGTCAGTCTCTGGACAAACATCAAAACGCTGTGGCTTCTTCTCATTCTCATTCTGAATACGGCCGCTCTTCTTCTATATATCAAGATAAGAAGACCAATTGCACCGGATATGAGAATGGAATACAACATGACTTGCATTGTGAACAAGGCCCCTGTCCAAGCTCCAATACCGCCAAAAATCTTAACATCTCCCGCACCTACCGCACCTAAAAGGTATAGTATCATCATCAGTCCAAAGCCCACTCCAAGACCAATAGCCGCTGTACTAAAGCCTGCAATTCCTCCCAAGATTAAATGTACAATCAAGCCGCTCAGTATCGAAGACATTGTCAAGATATTAGGTATCCGCATGGACCGAATATCCGTTATAAACGCTGCTATGACAAAACCTCCACAAGCTATATAAGCTATCTCCATTACTTATCCTCTCTCGTCATGATCTTTTGACAACGTCAAACCTTACCTCAATTCTGGAACCGTCGCTAGTCTCGATCACAAATGGCCAAGTCCCAGGCGTCGTTCTCGTCCCCACAAACCATGTCCATTCCACGAATCCGTTCTCGTCCGCAGTTGCCCAGCCCACATGCTGTGCTGAACTCTCTCCTGTCTTATAGAAGACAGATAAGTTGGCTGACGCGCCAGGTGTTATTTTGGCACGTATCGTCGCATGCCCGGCTACATAAGCGGGATTGGGCTTGGCAATAATCTCTACGCTGCCTTTAGTGCCGCTATCCCCATTTGTGCCTTGATCATCTTCGTCTGTAGCACCAATCCAGATCCTTTCTGTTGCACCGGCCTGAACCCGCAGGCTCTTATTCAGAAACGGAACTTTGATTGGTAATTCGTAGGTGAGTTCTATACCAAAATAAGGATTGGACTTGTCCTGAAGATTAGGAATGTCTACTCCATTGACGTGTAGAGAATCGTACTCAAGTATCGTATCCTCAATCACCGGTTGAATTAACGGTTTAATAACCGGATCTAGAACCGCCTCCGATACCGAGGCCTGAAGATGATCCAGCGGCTCTTGTCCGCTTGAAGCAGCCATGGAAGCCCATGATCCGATCGGGTCAGGCAGAGTGGATGCATATTCAGTCACCCAATCCGTTAACGACAGCTTGGGCATGAGTACATCCGCAGGTGAGTCTCCGGGCAGCACCTCTCCTAAACCTGACTCTATCGAACCCGCAGATTCTATGGCGATAGCTACAGGATAGATATGTGACGATATTTTTTTGACTGTCTCGGAAGCTGCTGTCTGCAATGCGGTTGAGAACAATGTCATCTGAACGAAGTAGATCAAGAACACAATAAAGAATATAAAGACAGGTAGAACCAGAGACGCTTCAACAACAATGCTGCCTTGATCCTTCCCATCACGATTGACTATATTATCCTTGGATCTCTGAGAAGATTCTCGACTTTTCCATGTATATGCCATAATAGTCAAACCCCTAATTCCTCTGGTTATGAAGCAATTCAGTTAATATGCATAGTCTGATTGGAGTGAAATATAAATGTGTCCATCCTCTATTCGGTCGGCGCTACCACTCATAGTCCCTATTGCTCTCATTATGCCAGGTAGAAACCACAGCCTCATTCTCATTTCGGCCTGGCTAGCTGCATACGTGTACGTCTTGTTAAGGTCGATCTTCGTGTTCAGGCGAATAATGGCACTCATACGAGACATCTTCCTGTCATTATTGCTGTGCGCCAGTAAAAACAATCGAAGATGATCTCTATATGTAATCGAAATCTGCTTCGCATACTTGGACAGCTCTACCTGACCTTCATCCGCCAGCTTCTGCATATCAGCGAGAGCCTCTGTAAGACCATGGAGAATTGCTTTTGATAATACGAGCAGCGGATTTCCAAGCTTGCTGTTCTCAACAAGGCCTTCCATTGTTCTTATCGCAAGCCGAATCGTAAACACCTCTGTATAAGCAGCAACGATATTGCCGTATGGATTGTGGAATCCATAAATGATGTATTCCAGCTCCTGACTTTCCGGAAGAAAGAACGTTTCTGGACTCATCGTGCTATTATTCATATCGCTGCCAGCAATCATCGATAAGTTAACCGATTTGAAGTAGTGCAGAGCGTACTCATTCTGATAAAGCTCATCACTTACTACATCAAGGAGATTCGACATTCCACCAAATAATTGATCCATATCTGCCATCGCCTCACCTCCGGCATCATAGGGATCCTGTGAAATCTGTTTTTCCGAAGGAGCTGCACCGCTTGCCTGATTCTGATTGAAGCTAATATTTTCGTTATAATATCCTTCCAGCTGCTTGAATTGCTCTGTTGCCTTCTCAATCCCGGCAGTAGCAACCAGCAGCTTGATTCTGTTCTGCGCTTCCTTCAGCTTTTGCTCTGACTGCTTGTCCACCTTGGCTCTTTCTTTGTCTGCAGAATGGTAATCATCAATCTGATTGGCTGCCTGATCGATCACATTTCCGCTGCCGGCTGCAGCATATCTGGCGATATATTGTTGTATTTCACGGTTCGCAGTCAGAACATGCTGTCTTTTACGATGAGAATCACCATCACTTAATTGACTAATCGAGCTGGAAGAGACAGTAATCGATTGATGAGCCGCCTTAAAATCTCCTAGCTGCTCGTCATGACCATTTGTAAACTCAGCAAACTCCGAGTCCTTCCGGACTAACTGATCTGTCTGCTTGCGAAGTTCATCTCCGAAGCTGCCAACACCGGATGATGAAGCGCCTGTACCTGGTGTCTTGGCCTTACCGACGTTATCGTATGCGGCATTAGCCGCTCTCATCTCGCCTTCCTTAATGACCTGCTTCATCTGTTCATTTATACTCTTGGCTTCCTCAACTCGATCATTCGCTTGGCTTAATGCCTGCTGATGTATCATGAGAGCCTCTTGATTCTCACGATTAATGCTTGCCACGATCCGATTCACATCTGACCGATATTCGCTCAGCTCAAACATATATATTCGATCAAGCGGTTCCCTGGCCTCATCTTCCGTATACTTCGAATAATAATCGCGATACTTCGCAGAGGCATCTGCTGCGCTGTTAATTGCCCCACCAAGCGGGCTGTCACTGAAGTATGTACTTGGCGGGTTCATCACCAATTTGGCCAATGGCGCGGCCGTTTTGGCAGCTTCTCGTCTTCTTTGAATTGCCTCTTCAAGCAGACGTTCACGCTGGTCATACAGCTTCTGGAGCTTCCGCAGGACATCTACCGAATGTGCAGCCTGCTTCATTTCCGCTGATAACGGTTTGAACCTCGACACAGCCTCTACCATAAAATCAACTGGAGCCTTATATTTCATCTCCTCTTGTATCTGCTGATTGAAGTTCTCGAATTGTCCAAGCTCCCGCTCAAGAGCAAGTCCAGACTGAACAACCTCCATACCGATTAAAGGAAATCCATCCTCATGCGGCGTGGGCTTAGTACTGTCATTTAGCACTTTGGCAAGAACATAGTCTCCTTGATCGCCTTCATGGGCGAACAGCCCATACCTTTCCTGAAGCTCAGGGATATAAGAGGACATCACGGACCGAGCCGCAGCATGGACCAGTCTCTCAGCCTGTACTTTCATAGCAGCAATTCGGGCATAGTCGATAAATACAGCGACAAACAAGAACACGACGGCAAGCACCATCGCCAAAAATATAGTCACCGCTCCGGACTCGGAGTCACCTCGTCTAAACAAGCTCTTTCACATCCCAGCAAATTTTTGCAAAATCTGTGCGACCTCCGAAGGATTCCCCGGTGTACCCATTCCCCCAAATCTTGCTCCGTAATATCGCATAAGCTCTACATTTCGAATGAATTCATCGGGCTCTACAACCGTGGATTTGCCTGAATGTTGTATCCGTTGATCACCCGAGAATAAAAAATCGACCATAGGCAGCCTCACATTTTGGTTCAGTTTGGTCCAGACTTGGCGATCCAGCATCTGATTCGCATATTCCATCTGACCGCTGTACAACACTGGCAGAGCTGCTCCGGATTGACTCAGCTTCTTGATGGGCAGATCGTCACTTGCAGCTCCTCCAGGAAGCTCCATCCTTGTGATTTGACCACCGCTGACTGACCCGAAGAGCGCACCAATCATATGATCGTCTGCAAAACGCCAATACAGGGGATCAGCTTCACCTTCCGGGTAAGATCCGGTCCTGGCGTCTTTGTGGCTGTTATCCCAGCTATATGATGCACGTTCTGCTGTTGCTGAAGCATACTGCATAAGTGCCGATTTCTGGTACAGCAGCACACAAAAAAACATAAGCACACACAAGGACAACAGAATGACAGGAAATACGAGAGAAGCTTCAATTGTGAAGCTCCCCTCCTCTCCTTTCAAATGGTTATTGCCTTTAGAAGAATTCATTACTTTTGTTCGTAACACTCTCAAGCAGGTTCTCAACCAAAGCCTGGATCTGATCCTTAAAAATAAGAGCTACGATCAAGATCACACCTATTATCAGGATCATCTCAAGCGTTCCCAACCCATCCTCTTCCTTCCAAAAGTCTGCCATTTTTCGTTTGCACAATGCTAACATTATCGTATCCCCCTATAAATTCATCATCATAAATGACGGTGCTCCAACCATAACGACAATGACCAAAAAGATCACCACCATTGGAAATACCAGCTTGGAGGAAGCCTGTTCACCGCGTGTTCTGCTGAGTGATTTGCGCTTGTCCCACAGCACTCTCGAAAGATCACGGAGTGAAAGAACAAAATCCCCCCCGCCTCGTCTAAAATTCAGAAGCACGGTTGTGGTAAAAATGGAGACCTCCTGGACTCCACATCGTTTGCTGAACTGCTCAAATGCCTGTTGAAATGAGTATCCATTGTTCCACTCTGCCACCATCTGGCCTAGCTCGATATAGAGAGGGTGAGCCGAACCTTTTTTTCGTTCCGTGCAGTGAAGAATCGCTCTTTGGACCGTCTCGCCGGCGCTAACAAGCAGGACAATTTTGTTAAGAAATTCAGGAAGCTCCATTAAGATATCCTGCTCCCGCAGCTTAACCTTGTTATGCAGATCCTTCATTTGGGCAAACGGAATTACGCCTGCAAGCAATGCTCCGGCAATGAATCCTAAGGGATCTCCCTCAAGGCACAAAGTGAGCAGCGCCCCCGCGATAAGAGACATCCAGCTGTATACGAGCATTTCCGCAATAAACATTAAAGTCTTCTCATTGCTATGCTTCAGACCATACACTCTTTGCACCGAGTGCTGTATCCGGTACACCAGCATTGGCAGCCTTCTCGTCATCTGCAGCTTCTCTACTAAATTTAAAAAAGGAGCATGGAGTCTTCGAAAACGAATACCTTTCATTACGATAGAATCCAGTACGCGGTATCTTGAGCCCGCCCGTTGGTTAAAGATGATCCACCCTAGAGCGAGTATAATGACAGTAATAACACTGCATGTAATCATCATGTTTTATATTCTCCCTACACCCGTACATCCATAATTCGCTGAACCCAGATGAAGCAGCCAAATAAGATAAGAAGTGCGATACTTGATATGATATATCCAGCCCCAGAATACAATGGTGTCAGAAAATCGGGTGAAGTCAGGCTTAAAAAAATCAAAAATAAAAATGGTGCTGCAAACATGGCCTTGGATTCAAACTTCTTCTGCGCAATGGTCACAGCGATTTCCTGCTTAATATCCAGCTTCTCTCCAATGACGGATGAGGTTCTGCGTACGACTTCAACCAAATCGCCACCCGTACGTTTGCAGGTAACAAACACATCCGCAAAATTAGTGATATCCTCCATTTGTGCACGGTCAGCAAAATCTCTTAATGCATCTTCAATGGGTTCGCCATATTCCATCCTTGTACATATGATAATCAACTCTTTAATAAGATCGTGGTCTGCTTGAGGGTCCAGCATTCTAAGATCATGCACCGCCTCACGAAAAGCATTCTCCACCGATTTACCTGCAGCAAGAGACGATGATAATGAATACAGCGCCTGTTTAAAATGAAGACTAAGCGCCTCTCTCCTCTTGTTAAGCAGATAGACATTATAGTATCTCGGTGTGAGAAGAGCAGTGATTGACAGAAGCAGTCCCAGAATCCAGTGATGGTAAAACAAATAGCCTATCCCGAAAAATAAAATGGCACTTGCCGCGATACAGCCGGCTCTCTGCCAAAAGGACAACGTGTGCTCCATATAACGTGGTAGCTTCTGAAGAGCAGAAGCCTTCACAGTCTTATCTGCAATCCTCGCTGCTTCCATTTGACGATTCATACGTTCCTTACCTCACTCTCCCCCTCAAGAACAGGGTCCTGAATCCCTGCCGCCTTGAGTTTATCCTGATGTACAAGAATTCCGGAGGAACGTGCAAGCTGCCCTTTGATATGTCCATTCACTTCATGCAGCTCCTCGAAACGGTACAAGGAATTCAGCTGTATCTCCCCGTCCTTCATGCCAACAACCTCACTAATCTCCGTCACTCGTCTGGAGCGGTCCCGGAGACGTGATAAATGAATAACAATATCGATAGCAGAACTGATTTGCTGTCTGACCACTGCAACAGGCAAGTCAGCTCCGCTGAGCACCATTGTTTCCAGTCGTGAGATCATATCCCGAATACTGTTTGCATGGCCCGTGGACAGACTCCCTTCGTGTCCAGTATTCATGGCCTGCAGCATATCCAGCGCCTCACTTCCTCGGACCTCACCGACAATGATTCGGTTGGGACGCATACGCAGAGAGGAGCGGATTAAATCCCGAATGGATATCTCCCCTTTCCCCTCTGTATTTGCATTGCGTGTCTCCAGCGACACGAGATTCGGAACGGTAACGATCTGAAGCTCAGCTGAATCTTCTATTGTAATGATTCTTTCGTCTGGAGGTATGAACTGAGACAATGCATTAAGGAAGGTTGTCTTCCCCGACCCGGTTCCTCCACTGATAAAGATGTTGTATTTGCTTCGAACAAGCTTTCTGAGCAGCTCTGCAGCTTCGTCGCTAATGGCTCCTATTCGAATAAGGTCCTCCATACGCATTGGCTTGTCCGGAAATTTCCGAATGGTCATCGTGGGCCCTTTTAACGCGACAGGCGGCAGCACTATATTCACCCTTGAACCGTCCTTTAGCCTGGCATCCACGATTGGAGAGGATTCATTCACGATTCTATTTACACCGGAGACGATCGTCTGAATGATATCCTGCAGCCGCTCTTCCGATTCAAACATAACAGGTGCTTGGCGCACTTCTCCACGCTCTTCAATAAATACCTCGGTATGCCCATTGATCATAATTTCTGTAATATGCGGATTGTCAATCAGCGGCTGAAGCACATCAAGACCACGAAAGGAATCATATAGTCTTCTAATTAGTGCATGCTTCTCACCAGAGGTTAAATGAGTGAGCGCAGAATGGTGGAATACCCTTGCCTCAATATGCTCCATCAGCTCCGAGTCACCCGCCGCAGAAGTGACATCAAGAGTTGCTCGAATCGAGTTTCTTAGTTCTCTAAACGAAGTATCCTTCATAACGAATATTCCTTCTCCAATATTCCGGCAGCCTCGCATAATCTCCGCATTTCTTTTTGATAAATCGGTGACCCGAGCAGCAATTCCGGCTCTCTCATCTGCTTCCATGAAGGAATATATGGCAAATAAAAGCAGGTTTGTATATACTCATCAGGCATCGTATTCACAACCGTTCCCGTATACCGATTAATGACATATGTGGACTTCTCCTGAATTTGAGCATACCTCGTAGGATCAAGCTGCTCTTGATACTTCACCCACTCCGAGGCCTTACCTAACGTAAGGATATCATCAGACAGAAGCCAGATCAGCAGATTGGAACTATCCATTAAGGCTTCAGCTCTCTCATCCCATACCGAGTCATGGTCAATAATGATATATTGATATTGTTCTGATTCAATCAGGACTTCTAGCAGGGCATAAACATCCGACTTCGTGAGCTGACGCATCTCATTCCGGTTCCTGGCCGGGTAGAAATAGTGTGATTTAATCTGTTCATTCCACATAACGTAGGATCTGATATCAACTCTATGTTCCGAAGCCTTTCCTCCTGAACGCCTTGCTCTGATAAGATACATTAGCCTTGAGAAGGCTTCTTCCAGCTCTTCTTCACGCGCTGCCTGATGGCTTGTCTGCAGGAAAGGCTTGGTGCTGTCGAGTGTCTCCAAATTCAAATAAAATACTGAATATCCTGCACGGCCTAGTTGCTTCGCAAGGTTTAAGGCAACCGTCGTTTTGCCGCAGCCCCCGGATGCCGACGTGACCCCAATCACCAATGACTCATCTCCGGATAATTTGCTCACCAAACGAACGGTGCCTGAGTTTGAAACAGCTTCTTCCCAAGCTCCAAGCAAAACAAACAAAGGCTGGTACTTCATCACAAGGGGCAGGTCTCCATCAGTAGAACGCTGCTCAGCCAGTAATAGAATCGGGACACGCTCTTGATCTAATCCATCCCGCATCAGCTCTATAAATTCCAATTCACCAACAATCAAATCCGGCATCGATGCACGAGTCTGCTCACTCATATATCTCATCATCGCTTCCGGTTGCGAGAAGGCCGTGACATGAAACTTCCTTGAATATTCGCTTCCTTGCACATAATCAAGCACTGCATCTACGTACTCACGTGTTCTACTTGCCAGCACTACCTTCCTAATGACCAGATGCACCTCTCCCTTCGAGCACAAAAAAAGCACCGTCCATCTCCCGTATCTCATACGGTAAAATGGACGGTGCTTCCGTCACGTGCTGTTTAATTTATTGATAGATTAGCATAATATTCCATGCTGAGCAAGCACAATTTATTATCCTTCTCTGTCAAATCAAACATTTGTTCTCTTTTTTCTGATTATATAGTAGAATATTGAGATGCCTGCTCCCTACATAACAACACCTTAGAATGGAGTGATCAATATGTCGAAGAAGTGGGCAGTCCTATGCATTCTATGTATCTTCGTAATCATGATGGGTTGTACACCGCAAGATGAACATGAATTCCCACGGGTTCCCGTTACGCTGGATCGAGCCGTAGATGGAGATACATTCAATGTCATGTACGAAGGCAAGAGCCAATCAGTTCGTATGCTGCTCGTGGATACCCCGGAAACCTCTCATCCGAAGCTTGGTGTTCAGCCTCTGGGTAATGAAGCGAAAGAGTATACCAAACAGGCGCTTGAACAAGCAGACCAGATCGAGCTGGAGTTTGACATTGGGCCCAATCGGGATAAATATTCTAGACTGCTTGCTTATGTGTATGTCGATGGTGTCATGCTTCAGGAATCACTGCTTGAACAAGGCTATGCACGAGTCGCCTATATCTATCCGCCGAATGTGCGGTATGTAGATCAATTCGAAGCCATACAGAAAGACAGCCAGAACAAAGCCATTGGAATATGGGAATATGAAAATTATGTCCAGGAAGACGGCTTCCACAAGGAAAAATACAAATCCGAACCTGCCTCAGGTTCAAATGACGACAGTGCACCTAATGACTATTCCGGTCAACAGCCCGATCTTTCTTGTACTATCAAAGGTAATATCAACTCCAGCGGAGAGAAAATATACCACACCAAGGAGTCCCCTCAATACACAGCAACCATACCTGAGGAATGGTTCTGTACAGAAGAAGAGGCTGAACTGGCCGGTTTTCGTGCACCCAAAAAATAACCCAGTGGAGATGCAGCTTGAATTTATTAGCCACACACGACTAATCCGGAAAAGTTTACAACTCTAGCAGCATGTACAACTCTAATAGCTTTCTCAGCTCAGAAAAAAATCCGTCCTTCAAATGTTCTGAAGGACGGATTTTTTACGCGTATTACAAAAATCGCTCCCGAATTTCCGGTGTCGGCAGCATACAGGCATCTTCCCCATCTCGTCCGAACCAGCGATATCGATTGCGGGCAACTAGGTTATACACTCTATCTCGAATAAACTTCGGTACAATGATGCATCCATAAGCCAAGAAATAAGGAAACTTCAATCTTCGGGCTACCTTTAGCGCAGCCGTTGAGCGCGTGTGATATATTCCTTTTTCTATATATACAAAGGTGTCCAGCGCATCCACGGATAGTCCCCCTTGCTCCAGTAAATGCCTTCCTACTTCAGACTGAAGCGATGCAAAATAAAATACACCTTCCGGATCCCGCTGAATAATCCATTTTGTTATGCCCTGGCATAAATGACACACCCCATCGATGAGGACAATATGCTTGTCGTTATAATTCTGCATCATTCATCTCTCCCGGATTATAATGAATGCATATACCTATATATAGAAAAAAAGCGCTAGGATGCTCTTCCTAGTCGCTTGTCATCGAAGCAACTTCTTACTTCGTCGCTTGTTCGATCAATTGATTATCTTGAATTTGCTCATGGATCTCGCCTGCAAACTTCTCCATGCACTTGCAGATAAAGTCTTTGCGGCATACCGGACAAGGTGTCTTCTGAAGACGGCTGATGCTTGTCATTTTCCATTCCTTATCACGGGAATAGAATACACGGCACAGTGTTCCGTCCGCGAGCTTCATTGTAAACTCGTAAAGTCCGGCTTCTTCATTTCGGCTGGCAGTTGTTAAGTCTACAATCTGTGGTCTATAAGACATGTAATCACCTGTGATTTCAAATTTATTCATGCCACGTAGCGCATTAGTACTTAGTCATATTAAAGAATTTTAACCCTGATGTCAAATCCATATACACTAAAAATAAAGAAACCTTCCTACTATCTGAAATATTTCATTGTATTTTCAATAAAAAAGCCGGGAACTCCAGCATTATGCAAGAGCCCCGGCATCTTAAGCGAGATTGGATGGATCTTAGATTACATTAAGCTCAACCGGAATATTACCGCGTGTCGCTTTGGAGTAAGGGCAGAACTCATGCGCTTTTTGAGCAAGATCCTCTGCCTGCGCACGATCTATACCCGGAATTTTGACATCCAGACGAACAGCGAGCTGAAAGCCGTCATCCTGCGGGTCTTTACCGATCATAACGTTGCTGGTTACTTCAACATCACTCAGCTTCACGCCTTCTTTGCGGGCGATGTTGGAAAGTGCGCTCTCATAGCATGCTCCATATCCGGCTGCGAACAGCTGCTCCGGATTCGTTGCATTGCCGCCTGCACCGCCGAGCTCCTTGGGAGTCGACAAGTCATGACGCAATACCCCATCCGATGTTTCGAATTTACCGTCTCTGCCACCGCGTACTGTCGCTGTTGCTGTATACAATGCTTCCATTATAATCGCTCCCTCTTCTGTAATCTTAGATTATCGTGCACTGCTCGTTGCTCTGTTATTCATAAACAAGGCAAGAGCCAACCATAGCAAGCTGTATATCATCTGATGCAGCATCTGATGCAGCATCTGATGCCCCATCCGCTTACCTATGTTTTTTTCTTAACCTTGTTATGTATAAATTAAACATGTGTGCACGCACGATAATTATCAATCACACTCGCTTAGCAGACTCTCCTTTAATCAAAGTTACGTATATCCGCTCATTCTCGACCATATCTCCGGAGAGCAGCTTAAGGAGCTGCTCCGCGGCGAGAGCTCCCCACTTTTGCTTAGAGTAGTTAATGGTAGATAGCCTCGGCTGCATATAACCTGCCAGCTCAATGTTGTCAAAACCGATCAAATGGATATGCTCGCCGATCTTCAGATCAGTCTCCGATATACGATTCCATAATCCAATGGCCATCTCATCATTAAGACAGAACACAGCTACAGGCTCTTTGTATTCAGCTATAATCTGATCGGCAGCCTTCTCTCCTCCGGTCTTCTCGAAGTTTCCGCTAATCTCGATGCATTCCACATCCTGAGAACGCTCCGAGACCATCCGCACTGCTTTCATCCGCTGCATGGAATCATAAGAGCCTTCCGGACCGGTCACCACATAGATTTTCTTGTGCCCAAGTTCAATCAGATGCTCCATCGCAAGCGTAGCGCCTGCTTTATTATCAAGGAGCACCTGATTAATGTTCGGATGATCGAGCTCGCGGTCCAGCACAACGATTTTATGACCCAAATCGGCATATTTCAACAATTCCTCGCTTGCAAACATCTTATCCAATATAATTGCACCATCGATCATCCGCTCTGGCAGCATTTTGTGAGATTGTTCTCCGCTGCATACTATCAGATCATATCCCTGTAAATTACTGATCCCCTTCATACCATGAAGAAGATCACCATACACGTCCCCGCGGAAGTCCGTCAGAAATACACCAACGATTTTGGTCTCCCGCTTCTTCAAATTCCGTGCCGCCGCATTAGGCACATAATTCAATTCTTTGGCAATGGCCAGAATTTTAGAGCTTGTTTCGTCCGTCACCTTGTTGCTCCCATTAAGGGCATAAGAGACCGTAGAAATAGAAACCCCGGCTTTTTTGGCAATGTCCTTAATACTGACCAATAGTCCTATGCTCCCTCATTTGTAACCAAGCCTTGTTTTTGCTTAGAGCTTTCTTTGATATCAATTTTAATTCTAATGATTGATTCACATATATACATCAATTACATTCTCCCTCTGATCCAGCTCTTCTTCCAGAATATCGCGTTTAATCCGAAATCCGCCATCCCGATATGGATGATCTAAACGAATCGGTTCTGCTTCCTTACCATTTATAACAATTCGTGCGGGTTGACTACCGCCCAAATGATACACGAAGGTTACGTTTTTGCCCGATACTTCAAAATCAAACTCCATACCGCCCAGATCGGACGGCAGCTCAGGATCAAGTATCAAATCCTGCTCGTCCTGACGGATGCCGAGAGCATTTGAAATGAGCTGATTCATATAAATTCCTGGACCGCTGGAGTAAATTCTCCATCCGCCCTTTACTTTGACTTTTCCGGCTCTAAGCTCATCGAAGCGTTCCTGAGCTTCATATCGGTTGCTGAATTTGCCATCAGAGCTGCTAAAGTAAGCATTACTTTGCCGCAGTTCAGCATTTGGAACTACTTCGGTGATGCCAATCGGGTTAATTAAACCAAGTCCGCTCCACACCTCATCCTTATAGCCAAGCTTTGCCATGGCCTCTACGTATCTTATGTGGGCATGAACATACTGGAGACCAACCTCACGCCCAAAGTTAGACGCCTGCTCAGCCCGCTTGAAATGCGTGCTTACACCTCCGGCATAAAGGGCGGGTCTGTTCATCAGTCTTACGCCATCCGGGCAAAATAAACGTCTTTCAATCAATTCGTAATGGGATTCGGCCTGCTCCGGACTAAGCATTTCAGCGATCATACTTCTCGTCATCGGGAGCAGACGATACTGAATCCCCGTCTCCACATCGGAAGGATGGAGCATAGGCTTTATTTCCTCTGGATTCTCCATATAGATGAGTTGTATAGGTTTCTTTGCTAAAAATAAAGCTGTGCTTTAACGTATACGGAACCCGCTCATTCAGTATACTGTAATCTTGTGTAGCTATTAGATAATCACTGAGCACTTTCAGAGGCCATACGATAATGTCGCCATGACTTTCTTCCTGCTGGATCTTGTAATATCGGTCAAACATAAACCACTGCGGCCAATTTCCGTCGTCCTCATATTGGTGAGCATATACCATTTTAAGAATATCTCGGACTTGTTCATACTTCTGTGTCGCCATGAAATATTCCACAGGACCTTGGCATACGTCCCTCGTCCCCCATGCAGCTCCTCCGTATTGTTCAAGTCCGTGCGGAACCGAATAATGAACCAGCATATTATGCGTATACCACCAGGCAAGGGAATTAACTTTGAATAACGCTTTAGAGCGCTCTTGATCAGGAAATTTCAAATGGAACCCATTCATTACACTGCGAAAAAATGCACGGTACTCTTCTTTCTCATCCGTAAAATTAGGAGTATTCGGGGATAGTGACTTGCCGTCCAGCCATCCCTGCATCGTTAAAGTCCAGTTCTTCGTTTCCGAAATTTGTAAAACAGTCAGAGATGCATCTCCCGGCATTACCCCTTCAGCAAGACAAGTCTCGTCATGAATCTGAAATTCCGCGCCATCAATCCACATTGCATAGGTTAGCTCAGGGTACACCTCATGATTTACGGCAGATGAATCTGCTGTAAATATCAACTTGCTCTCTTTCGCTGTACAGTGCACGGGTACCTCATACTCATTGACATTCATTGTCATCTGATTGGTTAACAAATACCGATAGCTGCAGCCGTTCTCAGAATGAATCTGAAGCTGAACTTCTGGACGGTCCACTGATGTAAAATTCGTGATGACGAGCATGTCATCCTTCAATTTATAATACCATCGAACGTAGTTAAATCCGATTTCAAACAGTCTAAAAAGCTTACCTGGAGATATTGACTTTCATATGCCCCTGTAATACCATAATTCACGAAATTCAGAGTACTATTCTAAACGTTTCGAAGCTTTTTACTTTCATGTATCCTGAGTCAGATGATTGCTGGCGGAACAGGAATGGAGGAACCTATGATACGTACATTAAGCGGCTTTGTGGAGAAGATTAGATCGCAAGACTTAAACGTCTTTTCGATTCGTGTACTGCAGGATGGCAGGACGATTGGAGAATGGAACCAGGACCTTGACATACGTCGTCAGCAGCATTCGATCAGCAAATCGTTTACGAGCATGGCCGCTGGTCTTGCCATTGAGGAAGGAAAGCTCTCACTAGATACGAAGCTTGGTGAATTTTTTAACTATAATACAACTTATCACTCTCAGGACCCTATGATCCCTTCTCCTGATGAGCTCACCCTTTACGATTTGCTTCGGATGTCTTCGGGACATGACTCTCCACCGCTATGGCTGCCAGAGAGGAAATCACTGGCTGAGAAAGACTGGGTCAAATACTACTTATCTCTGCCGCTGAACAGACCTCCCGGTGAGCAGTTCACCTACAGCAGCGGGGATACCTTCATGATCTCGGCGTTGATTCAAGCAGCAGTCGCTGAGACTGTCCATCGTTATTTGAAGCCTCGTTTGTTTGATCCTCTCGGTATACATCATGTCGAATGGGAAACCTCGCCTCTTGGGGTCACACTGGGATGCGCGGGCCTCGTGATCAGCACTGAAGAATTAAGCAGATTCGGTCAATTGCTGCTGGACGAGGGCGTATATGAGGGCAGACAGCTGGTGCCTGCTGAATGGATTAAATTTGTGACACGCAAGCATATTGATTCTGTCGGTGAAGGAGACTGGTCGCTCGGCTATGGCTGTCAGTTTTGGATGTGTTCCCATGGAGCTTATCGAGGAGATGGGGCACACGGTCAGCTTCTCGTCATCATTCCAGATCGAAGAGCCGTGATTGCTGTTAACAGCGAGGAAGATCGTATACAGTCTATCCTTGACGCGGTGTGGGAAGAAGTTCTGCCTATTCTAGACTAAGTCACTTGAACCAAAATAAACTTGAGATTCTCTACAGCTTATTAGACTGAGGATATTGCAAAATCCACTGCTTAGAGAATCTCGGTATTATGATTCATAGCTCATAGAAGCAGTGCAGTCAGTGCGCTTAGATCATTTACAGTAAAGTCCGGCGTATCCTTATCATCAGTGGAAGGCTGATAGCGGCCGTAACCCTGCATAATTCGAATTGTAAGCATCCCAAGTGACTTGGCTGGGATAATGTCATTGTCAATTCGATCACCAATCATGATGGATTCATTGGGCTCTGCTCCAGCTGTTTTCAAAGCATACTGATATAAGCGCATATCCGGTTTGGACAATCCCTGTTCGGCCGAGCAAGCGATAACATCCACATAAGAACGGAGTCCATATTTCACCATCCGCTCTTCCGTACCCGGACTTTGATTGGCAATGATACCGATCCTGTAGCGCTCACCCAGCTGTTTGAGAACGGCCCTAGCTTCAGCATACGGCTCTTCCAGCTCCTTTTGAAACTTGAGCCTTGACTTGATATACTCTCTGTCTTCCTCGGAAGGCACGAGCTCTGAAATCGCGTATTGCATGGGAGAAGCTATATAATTCGAATAGCTCTGAATAAATTTACTGCGAACATCCTCCATCGTGATGTTATACCCAAGTCCATTTGCTTCCTTTACAAATTGACCGATAATGTGATCAACGGGAACCCATTCATTTACGAGAGTATCTCCTATATCAAAAAAGAGCCATTTCACATGATCAAATTTCCCCATATTGCCATTCTCAACCTTTCCATCTGTAAATATAGAAAAAGAGACCCATGGTTATATCACGAGTCTCACATGCTATGTTTTCTTTAACTCCAGTATATCAACCCTATATCTAATTACGCAAACTGTATCGTAAGCACCTACACTAGCTGCAAGCTGCAGTCTCCTGCTTCTATTGCTGTGTACGTACAGATCAATTAATTAACGGCAGCCCGTTCGCCATTTAGCAAGAATCCAACTTCGCCCTTGATTGTAAAAATAACGTGGTCTGCACCCATACCGCGGTATACTCCGCGAGGATGATTCAGCTGTGTAATAATCGTAATCGGTTTACGTGTCCATGGTCTGCATATTTGCAAGAACCGACAGGTCAGATTCAAGCTGTTCTCAAAAATAAAAATACGCCCTACCGTTGCATTAGGCAGCAGCCATTTACTTGCAAACGCAGTATCCATACGTATAATGTGCTCTACTCCAAGTCGTTTGACCTGCTTCTCTTCCTGCGCACTATTTGTCAGGACAGCAAAAGAGAGCTTCTTGTACATTAATAATCGAATAAAATTTCTGGCGGCTTCATTCGGCGCCGTAACTAAAATAACTTCATCACTCATCACAATAATATCCTCCCTGTTTTAGAAAAAGACAACAAAAAAAGAACACCGACAGATCAAAGGCATGCCCGGTGCTCTCCCACCTTTATATCAGAACATGGCAAAACATGACCTGTTATAAGATGCTACGCGGCTTGCTGCCTCTCCCTTTTTTACGCTTACGAGGTTAGCTGTCGGATTCGGACAAGAGAGATTGCCCTATTCATGGCAAGAGCCATGAAATTCACCCCATGGATCTGAAGCATCCACATCTGGGTCCCCCGCTTTTTGCTATCGACAAAAATTCAGCGCACAAACAAAAACCACAGAGGACTAAACCCCTGTGGCTGATCGCTCACAAGATTTATCATTCCTCTCTCAAACGTTCGTACAGAAGATAACTAAAGAATAATCACTGTAAAGAAGTGAAGGAAGAACCTTGCGTATCTTCCACATCTTTAGTTTAGCTCTGTACAGCTTACGAGGTTAGCTGTCGGATTCGGACGGTGAGAGTCGTCCTATCTGTTCCTGATGATTCCATATGGAGATTCCCACATGAATCCTCGGTTCAGAATTCACCCCATGCAAGCGTGTTTCATTCGGCTCTCACACCGAATCAAGCACTCTGCTAACTTTGGTTCCCCCGCTCTCCGCCAGATTAGGCAGAAATTAAGCTATCATAGCAATGAGAAACTACTCTAATATAAGGTTTTCATTTGCTCAAGATTTACGATATGAATCATACACCCGTAGAAAATCGATGTAAAGCTCCTGCAGTAGTTCATTTTGACGATCTAGGGCTGTTTTGGGATAGAATAAGAATAAAACATTCACCACTGTGCATTTAGCTAATCTGTTCTAAGTTTATCTCGATTTCTCGCTTAATTCAAATAACCAAGTTGGGCATCAACAATATATTCATTCATTTTCTAAGCCATGTTTGACTTTCTTCATATATTGCTTAAAATTAAATTGTTATCAATATATATATATAGAGATTGAATAAGAGCGGCTATACAAGCATCATTTATATATTCCATAATAATTAGGAAGGGATGGATGAAGGCATGTCGATTTATCAATATCAAGTGAATACACTAAAGGGTCAGAAATTAAGCATGGAGGAGTACAAAGGAAAAGTACTCTTGATCGTAAATACAGCAAGCAAATGTGGATTAACTCCTCAATACAAAGGGCTTCAGGAGCTATATGACAAATTCAATGATCAATCCTTTGAAATTCTCGGTTTCCCCAGCAACCAATTTGCCGAACAAGAACCCGGCTCAAATGAGGAAATCGCTGAGTTCTGCCAAATGAACTATGGCGTAAGCTTCCCGATGTTTGAGAAGATTAAAGTGAATGGTGACGAGGCGCATCCGCTGTTCAAGCACTTGAAGAACAATGCACCAGGTATACTTGGATCCAAAACAATTAAGTGGAATTTCACCAAGTTTCTTATTGATCAGAACGGAAATATCGTGAAAAGATACAGCCCACAAACGACACCGGACAAGATTGGAGCGGATATCGCCAAGCTGTTAAAATAGGATTCCTGCATAAATCCTAATATGTACAATCGATCGACTAAATCATCATCCCCCAAGAGAAGCCTCAGTAGAGACTTCTCTTCTTTTTGTTCACCTTCTATGTCATATCGTGTTGAAGCCCATACTGGGCACACCAAAAAAGAGCTTGAAGCAATTGCTTCAAGCTCTTTCGTTATGATGCGGTCGAGAGGACTCGAACCTCCACGGGTATACACCCACTACCCCCTCAAGATAGCGTGTCTGCCATTCCACCACGACCGCGCATCTTGTATAGCATTTTCGTGCCAACAAAATATATTATACACAACTACAACCTATAAGTAAAGGGTTTATTTCAAATTATGCTGTAGTTTTTCCGAAGAGAATAATAAGTCATGTATATGTTATTATATTTAACATGAATTAAGGTTTGTCACCTCTTTTCATATTGATGTTTAGTTTTTTATTGACAAAAATCGGATTTTTATGTAAAAATACATATCAAACATAATGATATTATATAATAAGTTGACATATACATAACGCGTAATTCCAACCAAGATGGTTACCACGTTTAACACTATAAGGGGGCGAATCTGGTGAACAGAGGAAATAAGCTTCTAGATTATGTAAAACTGCTTGATTCCTCACTGCAGGTCGGAGGATTCTCTCATTCCTTCGGACTCAAGTCATACATTGAGGAAGGTACGATTCAAACGACTACCGACCTGGAGACATTCATGCGATGCGAGCTACATCCAAGTCTTGTGCAGTTGGAAGGCATGGCGATCAGAGCCATCTACACAGCGGTGGAGCAGAAGGATGAGTGGAGAATCGCCCTCATTGATAAGATCATTCACAACAAGCGAACCCCCGTTTACAAACGGGAATCTTCAAGAGCCATGGGAAAGCGCCTCCTCAAATTATCTAAAGCGCTGCATCCATGGATGGACTTTGAGCATTTCGAAGAACTTATCCATCGATATGATGCTGTTGGCTCACTCCCCGTCGTTCACGCCTGGATCAATAGCCAGCTTGAGGTTACCGCTGACGATGCAGCTTCCGGTTATCTTCATGCCGCCAAGGATGTATGCCTGATCCACGCAAGACGACTATTAAATATTGAGGCCTGTGAAATTAATGCCTTGTCCAGCGTACTGGACGGTGACCTCGAGGAAGAATGGAATAGAGCCAGAAGCGCAAGTCTACAGCCCTTCCAGAGCTCGATTCTGTCAATGCAATCCCTCATACCGGGCTTCCCCTTCCACGAATCCGGTATTGAACATACAAGAGCTTAAGCCTAACTCCCCTCCAGCTCACCTCTTCAGGCCTCCCAAGCCCCTCCCTATATTTAAAAGCACGCCAGGCTCCCTCCTCTGCCAGCGTGCTTTTTTTCGTCATAATACCACCCTATACTGTCAAAAAAGAACGACGTATGTAAGTGATTAATGATTGTTAGATGACGTAATAACGTATATAATATGATCATACTTTTTTTTGGAAGAGGACTCAAATATCAACATAACACCTTAGTTCCATTAAAAATATCAATATATGTATAGGGAGAGACTACAATTGCCCGAAGCCGAACCCTTATTTATAAAGACCTCGTCCGAAGATTTCAAGACGACCACTGTCATTATTGATGCTTTCGGAACGATATGCTCGTACAATCACACTCTTCCTGAGAAAATGTCCCGTTATGAATGTCTTACCCGTGAGAATTGGCTGGGCTCTAATTACTTCAATATAATGGCGTCATTTCCAGGGGCGTGCCCCCACAGCATGAACAACATCATTAATCACCTCAAGGAAGTATTAAATAACCACATGACAGGTTACGTATGTGAAGTCAGGATATTACGTGATGACAGTTATATTTGGCTTCGTCTAGAAGCATCTCTTTATGAAACCTCCCTCCAAAATGACTTTAGAGGACTTATCGTTACACACATCGATATCACACACTTGAAACATCTTGAAGACCATCTTCAGGATGCCTCTTCCCAAATACGAACTCTTCGAGGGATGCTGCCGATCTGCGCTGTATGTAAGCGCATTAGAGATGAAGAAGATGAATGGAATACCGTCGAGAGCTTTGTAGAGAAGCATACGCATGCCGAATTCACGCATGATATATGCCCTGAATGCATTCGCAAGCTGTATCCGCAATATGCAAGGATTTTAGATCCCCACCTTTGAGCTAATAACATCAGTTTACAAATCTCGTGTAGCGTCAAAACACTCACCTAGAACGGATTCCATCCGAATCAGGGTGAGTGTTTTCTTGAGATACCGTATTTTTTAAGTTTAAATCTAGACGGTCAGATAGTGCTCAAATGCTGCCAGATCAAGTTCCTCAGGCTTGCCATGCATCGCAATACTGCCTTTATCCATGACATAGATATAATCTGCCACACTGCGCACAAACTCCTCACTCTGCTCAACGAGTAGAATAGCTGTATCTACCTGATTTTTAATCCGAATGATGACATCACGAATATCATCTACGATCGACGGCTGAATTCCTTCTGTCGGTTCATCCAGCAGCAGCAGCTTAGGTCTTGCAGCCAGCGCACGGGCAAAGGCTAGCTGCTGCTGCTGCCCTCCACTTAAATCTCCGCCTTGTCTTTGATACATCGTAGGCAGCACCGGGAACATAGCAAGCACATCCTCTGGGAATACCTTGCTTCTCTGGGGAGCTGTTTCAAGGCCCAGCATCAGGTTCTCCTTCACGGACAACTGTGGAAAAATATCTCGACCTTGAGGAACATACCCGATGCCCGCACGAGCTCTCTTCGCTGAATTCCAATCCGAGATATCCGTACCTTCCCAGCGTATTTCACCTTGGCTCGACTTGAGAACACCCATTAGCGTACGAAGCAGAGTCGATTTACCAACACCATTTCTGCCCATCAAGCACACGACCTGCCCTGGCTCAATATCCAAATGGACACGACGGAGTACCATGCTTTCGCCATAGCCAGATTCAATATTTTTAAGTGACAGCATCCTGCTTCCTCCTTTTGCCCAAATAGACCTCGGCCACAACAGGGTTCTGCTGAACCTCAAGCATCGTCCCTTCCGTAAGCAGCTTGCCCTCATGCATCACTGTAACCTTTTCTGCATATTGTCTGACAAACTCCATATCATGCTCAACAACGACAACAGAGCGTTTCTTGGCAATACTGCGAAGCAGCTCACCCGTCTTCAGTGTTTCATCATCAGTCATCCCAGCTACCGGCTCATCCAGGAGCAGAACATTAGGCTCCTGGAGCAGCAGCATGCCGATTTCAAGCCACTGTTTTTCTCCATGGGACAACGCTCCTGCCCTCACCTTGATCCGATCCGTTAAACCGATCTGGGCGAGCACTTCTTCCATCGCCTGGCTCATTTCGCCACCACGAAGGCCTCGCAGAGAATGAAACGCCCCTTTGTTTTGATCATCAGCAAGCTCCAGATTCTCCTTGACGGTTAGACCACCGAACACGGAAGGCGCTTGAAATTTCCGTCCGATCCCGAGCCTTGCGATCTGATGCTCTTTTTTACGGGTCAAGTCCGTTCCATCGGGAAGCACCACCTTGCCGGACACCGGCTTGGTTTTGCCGCATATGACATCAAGCATCGTGGTCTTGCCTGCCCCGTTGGGGCCGATCAGAAAATGGAGCTCATTCGACATCAGGTTAAGGTTCATCCCGTTCACAGCGACAAATCCCGAAAAGGACACGGTTATGTCCTGAACGGACAGGACTGACTCCCCTTTAGGATGCGGCTTGCTCGGCTTCAACAACGGACTTGGCATCTTGAGCACCTCTCTTTCGTCTCCACCATCTGGACAGATTATGATACACCCCGACAAGTCCACGCGGCATAAACAAGACGATGGCTACAAATAAACCACCCATAACGAACAGCCAGCCCTCTGGATAAGCTTCACTGATCCCCGTCTTCGCCGCATTCAGAATGACAGCGCCAATTACAGCACCAATCAAAGTGCCTCTGCCTCCAAGAGCTACCCATAGCACCATTTCAATAGAAGGAACGATGCCCATCATAGATGGAGAGATAATTCCTACTTGCAGCACATACAGCATTCCTGCAAGACCGGCAAGCGCTCCTGACAAGGTAAAAGCCAATGTTTTGTACCAAGCAGGATCATAACCCAGAAATCGTACACGATTCTCCCCGTCCCTGGACGCTTCAAGCACCTGACCAAACCGGCTGCGAACGATACGTCTGCACAGGATATAGGCGAGGACCAGGACCACCAGTGTTACATAATACAGCATAATTGTGGTGGTTGGATGGTGCAGCTGCATTCCGAAGATGTGGGTATAGCCGGTCAGACCATTCGTTCCACCTGTCCACTCCTGTTTGCCGACAAACAAGGTAACAACAATCATGACAAGCGCTTGCGTCAGAATCGTAAAGTACACGCCGGCGATCCGATTTTTGAAAGTGAAAAAACCGAGTAGAAATGCCAGCAGTGCCGGCAGTATAATCCCTAGCAGCATCGCAATCGGAAAGGATCGAAAGGGCTCCCAGAACCAAGGAAGCTTCTCAACACTGCTCCATACCATAAAATCAGGCAGTGAAGCACCGCTTGCTTGCAGCTTTAAATACATCGCCATCGCGTAAGCTCCGAGACCGAAGAAAACGCCATGTCCCAAGCTGAGCACGCCGCCATACCCCCATATAAGATCCAGACCTACAGCCAAAATAGCCACTGCCAAAAATTTCGCAAGCAGACTTAGTCGGAACTCCGTGGAGACAAGCGGCGCAAGACTCATTAGAATGAGGACTACTCCCCAGGCGATACGCTGTCCACGAACTCCAAGTTTGTTAACAATCGGCATCGGTATCCCTCCTCTAGTCTAAACTGCGTGAGCGCAGCGCCACGAGTCCCCGCGGTTTCCATTGCAAGAATGCAACAATACAAGCAAATACCAGAACCTTGCCAATCGATGCACTTGTGTACGTTTCAAACAACGTATTAAATACTCCAATACCAAGCGCACCAGCAACAGTACCTACCAGCTTGCCAACACCGCCAAGAACGACAACCATAAATGCATCCACTATATAATAGGTTCCAAGGGATGGGCCAATCGGTCCGAGCAGTGTGAGTGCGCAGCCCGCGATCCCCGCGATGCCAGAACCTATGGCGAAGGTAAGTCCATCTACCTGTCTAGTGGAAATCCCGAGACACCCCGCCATATTGCGGTTTTGCATCACCGCTCGCATACGACGCCCCTGAGCTGTCTTATAGATATAGATATACATTAGTAGCAGCACCACAACGACTAGCAGGATGATAAACAATCTTGTATATGGGAGAACGATTGAACCAGTCACTGCGAACCCCCCGCTCAGCCACGAAGGACTGGTTACCCCGACATTCGGGGCACCAAATATCGTCCGTGCCAGCTGCTGCAATATCATCCCGACGCCCCAGGTAGCCAGAAGGCTATCCAGGGGACGTCCGTATAAATGGCGAATGAGCAGAACTTCAAGCAGCCACCCTACAGCTGCAGCAATCAGAAAAGAAACCGGCAATGCCACCAGAAAATAAGTATTAAACCAAGAAGCAGGCATGTAGGAGATAAACAGGTTTTGCGTGACGAATGTCGCATAAGCTCCAATCATGATCATCTCCCCATGCGCCATATTGATGACGTTCATGAGCCCAAAGGTTACAGCAAGACCCAGTGCAATCAAGAGCAGTATCGAACTTACACTAAGTCCATTAAAGGCTTGAAGTATAAACATATCCATCCGAGTTCTGCCTCCTTCCCTCAATATAGAAGATAAGCGGTTTATTCAGCGCTAAGTGATTTGCCCCATTCATAGGTTTCAAGATATGGGTCCGGCTTCACAGGCTCGCCTGAATTCCACAGCTCTTTGAATTGTCCGTCTGACTGCACTTCACCGATTCGAACCGTTTTGTAAATGTGCTGATTGTCGCCATCAATCGTTACTTTTCCGCTTGGCGCATCAAACTCGATCCCTTTCGCCGCTTCTTTCACTTTCTCCACATCCGTAGATCCTGCCTTCTCAACCGCAGCTTTCCATAAATAGACCGCCGTATAGCCCGCTTCAATCGGATCTGCCGTTACGCGGTCTTCACCGTATTTTGCTTTGTAAGCTTCTGTGAATTTTGTATTCTCAGGCGTTTCAGTTGTTTGATAATAATTCCATGCTGCAAGGTGACCCGTCAGCACATCAGCACCAATGCCTCGAATCTCTTCTTCCGCTACGCTGACAGATAGAGTCGTCATATCCGCAGCGGTGATGCCCGCATCCTTTAATTGTTTAAAAAAGGCAACGTTACTGTCCCCATTCAGTGTGTTGTATACGACATCTGGATCAGCCGCTTTGATCTTGCTGATGATTGTACTGTAGTCCGTATGTCCTAATGGAGTATACTCTTCTCCTACAACCTCTCCGCCCTCAGCCTGAAGCTGAGCCGTTATAATTTTGTTCGCAGTCTTAGGGAAAACGTAGTCTGAGCCTAGCAGGAAGAACTTCTTGCCCCGATTCTCCAGAAGCCAGCTCACCGAGGGTACAATCTGCTGATTCGTCGTCGCGCCTGTATAGAAGATGTTAGGCGAAGCCTCCAAGCCTTCATATTGAACAGGATAGAAGAGAAGTCCATTGTTAGATTCAACGACAGGCAGCATCGCTTTACGACTCGCGGAAGTCCATCCTCCGAACACAGCCGTCACTTTATCCTGCTGGAGCAGCTTACCTGCCTTCTCTGCAAAGATCGCCGGGTCAGACGCGCCATCCTCTATGACAGGTTCGATCTGTTTGCCAAGCACGCCGCCGGCTGCATTAATTTCCTCGATCGCCAGCATCTCCGCATCCTTAACCGATACCTCACTGATGGACATCGTCCCGCTAAGAGAATGCAGCACGCCAACTTTAATCGTATCCCCTTCTGAACCAGCTGCCGTTTCCGTTCCATTCGTACCGGTTGTTTGCTGTGTAGCTGTTTCTCCACCGGATACGCATCCAGACAGCATCAGAACACCAGCCATCATAACAGGAAACCATTTGCCGAACTTTTTCTTTAACATTGACTCCACTCCCCTTTGTTTTTTCCTTCAGACCGAACATTCTCATAATTTTTTCCAACAATGTTTGGTGATCACATTATAGGTGCATCGATTTTGTTGTGTCAATATTCCTTACATAATTTTATTTTTCGCCTAACGCGATCATGCATCTTCACAAAATGATATGATTATCATTGACAAAGCATTCTTATCTGTGTGAGTATATTTAACATAAAATGATCTATTTCAATTCTATCTTTTCTAGCAACGGCAGCGAGTTTCGATCCTCACTAGCAATCTGAATTGTCTAATTGCACAACGGACAAAATGAACACTTTTGTTCAAGCCATCCGTTGTATTATGATGTTAGATATCAAAACTTGAAAAATCTAGAAATAGAATGCAGGGCAGAAAGGTTGGATTCATGTGCACTGGACTGAGGAAGAAAAAGACAAACTGCTTGTTACCGTAGCTGCCAACTTGGCCAGGGAGCGCAAGGCACGCGGACTCAAATTAAATGTACCCGAAGCCATCGCCATCCTGACCTCTGAAGTGCTTGAACGAGCTCGCGACGGCATGACTGTAGCAGAGCTGATGCGTTATGGAGGGACGGTATTAACGAAAGAAGACTGCATGGAGGGCGTTCCGGATATGATTCCGGAGGTACAGGTGGAAGCTACATTTCCTGACGGGACGAAGCTTGTAACCATTCATGAGCCGATTCGCTGACTCTTACTCACTAGTAACGGAATACACTCATAGAAAGGCAGGAATTCATCTTGATCCCAGGAGAATACAGGTTAAAGAAGGACGACATCATCTGTCATCCTGATCGTGACACGATTCAGCTCACCGTGATCAACCGGGGAGACCGGCCAGTGCAGATCGGATCACATGTCCATTTTTACGAGGTGAATGCCCAGCTTGATTTCGATCGTAAGAGTGCCTACGGACGCAGGCTGCATATTCCAGCAGGAACCGCCGTACGTTTTGAACCTGGTGAGGAGAAGCCGGTCGATCTTACTACATTTGGCGGGAAACGTCGAATTCAGGGATTCAACAATCTGACCAACGGATCGCTCGATCAGCCTGCTGATGAAGTCAAGCTTAGGACATTTATCGAAAGGTTCGGTGCTCCTGCAGCGAATAACGAAGGTGACCCATCATGAAAAAGATGACTCGTGAGCAATACGCATCCATGTTCGGTCCGACAACAGGTGATGCCATCAGACTCGCAGATACGGAACTGTGGGCAGAAATCGAGAAGGATTATGCCGTATATGGTGATGAGAGCAAGTTTGGCGGAGGCAAGGTGATTCGCGATGGCATGGGCCAATCGGCTTCTGCACTGCGAAGCCAAGGAACACCGGATACTGTTATTACAAACGTCGTCATCATAGACCATTGGGGTATTGTAAAGGCGGATATCGGTATTCGAGATGGGTTTATTTGCGGCATTGGGAAATCCGGAAACCCGGATACGATGGACGGTGTCGATCCTGCTCTCGTTATTGGCGCAGCAACCGAAATTATCGCCGGCGAAGGGCATATCATAACTGCTGGAGGAATAGACACACATATTCACTTTATCGCACCACAGCAGATACGTACCGCCATCAATTCGGGTATTACGACGATGATCGGCGGTGGAACCGGACCTGCTACAGGCACCAAAGCCACAACCTGCACTCCAGGCGAGTGGCATATTCATACGATGCTGCAGTCTGCGGAAGGATTCCCAATGAATCTCGGGTTCCTTGGCAAAGGCAACAGCTCCACAACGGAACCGCTCATCGAACAGATCAAGGCAGGTGCCATCGGACTGAAGCTGCATGAAGACTGGGGCACAACACCCGCTGCGATCGACGCTTGTCTGACTGCAGCCGAGCAGCAAGACGTACAGGTCGCAATTCATACGGATACACTCAATGAGACTGGATTCTTGGAGAGCACGCTTGCCGCAATTAACGGCCGGACCATCCATACATATCATACAGAGGGAGCGGGCGGCGGACATGCGCCTGATATCATTCGTGCTGCCGGAGAGAACTACGTTATCCCATCCTCCACCAATCCGACCAGACCTTATACTCGTAATACGATTGAAGAACACCTGGACATGCTGATGGTGTGCCACCATCTTGATCCATCCATACCTGAGGACGTTGCTTTTGCTGATTCACGGATTCGTCCAGAGACCATTGCGGCTGAAGATATTCTTCACGACCTCGGCGTATTTAGTATCATCAGCTCGGATTCTCAGGCTATGGGACGGGTAGGCGAAGTCATTATTCGTACCTGGCAAACCGCCGACAAGATGAAGAAGCAGCGCGGCAAGCTCTCGATCAGCGAGAGTTCACCATCGGACAACGACCGGATTAAACGTTATGTTGCCAAGTATACAATTAATCCTGCAATAGCTCACGGCATCAGCCATATTGTCGGATCAGTTGAAGTCGGCAAATGGGCAGATCTTGTGCTATGGAGCCCTGCGTATTTCGGAGTCAAGCCAGAGATGGTGCTGAAGGGCGGCATTATAACCCAGGCACAGATGGGTGATCCGAACGCCTCCATACCGACACCGCAGCCCGTGTTTAACCGCCCTATGTTCGGTTCGTTCGGTAAAGCGCTGCAAAAAGGCTCGATCACCTTCGTCTCCCAAGCAGCTAAAGAAGCAGGCATAGGTGAACAGCTTGGCTTGACTAAACGTATTGAGGCTGTTAAAGGCTGCCGAAGCGTGACCAAGAAGGACATGATCCACAATAATGTCACGCCGGTCATAGAAGTTGATCCCGAAACATATGAAGTCAAAGCAGACGGAGAGCCGCTTACTTGCGAGCCTGCGGAGAGTCTTCCGATGACACAGCGATATTTTATGTTCTGATCAGCTCATCAGACTTAAGGAAGTGGTGACATATTGCAGACCAGCTCTACGATTAAATTACTAAGATACGCACAGCTGCTGGATTCGGCACTTCCCATAGGAGGCTTCTCCCATTCTTCGGGACTCGAAACCTATACCGCCGAAGGGGTAATCCGGACAAGCGAAGAACTCGCTTCATTCATTCGCAGCCAGCTGACCGGGAGTCTCACCCGATTAGACGGGCTTGCCATGAAGGGCGTGTACGAGGCAGCAGCGAATAACAACCCTGTAGGAATCGCCCTCTATGACAAACGTCTCTTTGCCCAGCGCTCTCCAAGAGAGCTGCGAGAGAGCTCACACAAAATGGGAAAGCGTCTGATGAAGCTGGCACGAAGCATATACCCCGATCTAGAGCTTGATTTGCTCGATATCTCCGTTCGGGACCATGGTGCTCTATGTTGTCTGCCGACAGTGCATGCCTATATCGCCTTTCGACTGGAGATTGGTTTGGATGAAGCAGTAACCGGGCATTTGTATACCGCTGTCACAGCATATGTAAACAGTGCGTTACGGCTTATGCCGATAGGCCAGACTGAAGCGCAGAGATTGATCCAGGAGCTCATTCTTAATATCGAAGCAGCCTGGAACGCAGTCAAAGATACCGACCCTATGGGGATGAGCAGCTATAGTTTTGCTCAAGAAATTTACGCCATGAGGCACGAAACACTGCCAGCCAGATTGTTTATGTCTTAATTTAGATGTATCCATAAATTTTAGGAGGATGATTCATATGTGTGGAACAGGCTCAAATCATCAGCATCACGCAAACTGGGAGAGAATTCCGTTTGACCACAGTCGTCCCATGCGGATCGGTATCGGCGGTCCGGTAGGCTCCGGCAAGACGGCCCTTGTGGAAAAACTGTCCAAGGCACTACGCACCCGTTACAGCATCGCAGTAATTACCAACGATATTTATACCAAAGAGGATGCCGAAATTCTTCTTCGTCAGAATGCTCTGGATAGCAGCCGCATTATCGGTGTTGAGACTGGAGGCTGCCCGCATACCGCCATTCGCGAGGATGCTTCCATGAACTTCGAAGCCGTAGAGGAGCTGCAAGAACGTTTCGAAGATCTGCAAATGATCTTTATTGAGAGTGGAGGAGATAATCTGTCCGCTGCCTTCAGTCCAGAACTGGCCGATGTGTTTATCTACATTATAGATGTAGCACAAGGTGAGAAGCTCCCTCGTAAAGGCGGCCCTGGTATTACACGTTCGGACCTCCTGCTCATCAACAAGACCGACCTCGCTCCATTCGTTGGCGCAGACCTCAGCGTCATGGAGTCAGATACGCAAAAAGTGCGTGAAGGCCGCCCTTATGTAATGTCCAATCTGATGAGCGGTGAAGGCGTATCCGAAATTATCCATTGGCTTGAGCACCAATTCATGGATGATGAGGCAGCTGCTGCCCATCAGCACGATCATGAGCATGGCCATCATCACTCCCATTAATCTTCGATCAGAAGAGCGGACAGACCTGTATCCGTCCGGTATGAAACGAAGTGAGCTGTATGCCACCTTTGAGAACAAAGGTGGCCTCACTTATATTACGGACCGATATCATGCCGTGCCGCTGAGAATCAGCCGGACCTTTCGCCTTCCCGGCAGTGACGGAGAGCTATGTGTATACACCTCAGATGTATCACCCGGTGTGATGAATGGGGATGAGTATGATTCCAATTGGCTGCTCAAGGAAGGAGCTCATGTTGTTCTCACAAGTACTTCGGCTACGAGACTGCATCCCACCCCGACTCTCCCTTCCTCTGTAAGCCATACTTTTCATTTGGAGCAAGGTGCAATACTTGAGTATTTCCCAGAATGTGTCATCCCTTTTGCCGGAAGCCGCTCCACCTTGACGACATCATTCCATCTCGGTGAGAGCTCCACCCTGGTCTATGCAGATGTGTGGTCAGCTGGTCGGGTGCACCGCGGAGAGCAATTTGACTTCATTCACTTCCAAGGCCACACAGAGGTATGGAAGAAGCAAGAACTCCTTGTCTGGGATCGGTTCTCTCTAGAGCCTGGTCATGAGCAAGTGAATAACCTATCAGGCATGCTCGATTATACGCACATGGCTGCTTTATGGATCGTAGGAGACAATATTGGACAGAAGGAACTTGCTGCTATACGTGAAGACCTTCCTTCAAACGGTGGCATTCTAGCAGGTGCAACCCTTCTCGCAGGTGGACAAGGGATCGCCGTACGCATGCTCGGGAGAGCAGCCTACGAGCTTCAGGAATTTTGCATCTCTTTGTGGAATCAAATCAGACCTGCAATAATAGGTAAGGTTCCGCTGCAATTTAGAAAATAGAGTCAAATAAAGGCCATGATCTGCTGCAAAGCAAATCATGGCCTGTTATGTATAATATATTAATATTATTTTCAAGAAGATTCGTCAGTGCCTATGTCAGCTCGCTTCTGCTTCCGATAACGGGTGAATTCGATATATTCCTTAATGAATTCCTGCTCCTTTACCGTTAACTCTGAAATTGTACTGTCAGTATGCCCTTCTGGATAATCTCCTGTCTTATAAGTCATATTCTGCTCTTTAATGATCACTTTACTTCTCCCGACCATGATCCAGTCCAGACTGACATCAAAAAAGGCAGCAATCTCAATCAGCTTGGTCGTACTTGGTACGGACTTTCCCCGTTTCCAGTCACCCAGATTCCCGGTGCTAATCTTGAGTTCCTCGCAGAAGGCTTTTTTTGTCATCCCTCGTTTATTAATCAATTCCTCAATTCGTGAATAAATCGAATTCATAAAAGACCGCCTTCCAGTTATGTCATTATGTAGTTGATTTTGTAAATAAAATTCACAATAATTCCATATTATATCACACACAGATTCCATCCTCAGCCTTCCATTTGAACCTAATATGCCTGCTCGTATATACTAATATAAATGTCCAGATAGATTGAGCCAAAGTGCTAAACAACTTCGCCTATTCGAACTTTAGGATAAGCTGAATCACGTGAAACACATAGATCTGTCTGGATTTTGGCATAAGGAGTGAATGAATGAAGAAAATTAAGATTGTGACGGACTCTACAGTGGATATACCTCAATCCGTCATTCAGAAGCATGACATCGAAGTGGTGCCTCTTTCCTTTTCTATTGATGGTGTAAACTATATCGATGGGATCGATATCACCCCGGAACAATTTATTCAAAAAATGAAGCAAAGCAGTGAGCTGCCAAAGAGCTCTCAGCCTTCAGCTGGCGAGTTTTTGGAGCGTTACAACAGGCTTCATGAAGAAGGCTATGAAATTATATCTATTCACATGACAGGCAGCTTAAGCGGCACGGTACGCTCAGCAGAAATGGCTGCCGAGATGTCCAGTGCCAAAGTAACCGTTATAGATTCCCAATACATTTCGAAGGGTCTCTCGTTTCAGGTGCTTGAAGCAGCAGAATGGGCCGCAGAAGGTAAGACGACTTCTGAGATTGTCGATCGGATTACCGAAATCCGCAATCAGACAAAGCTATTTGTCGCAGTCGATACCCTCGAGAACCTCGTGAAGGGCGGGCGTATCGGCAAGAGCAAGGGTCTCATCGGCTCTCTGCTTCATATTAAACCGATAGCTACCCTGTCAGAGGGAAAATATACACCTGTCGTCAATCTGCGCAGTCACGCCCAAATCGTCAGACATTTGGCTAAACAATTTGCAGAAGATGTGAAAGGCAAGACCATTCATAAAGTAGGAATCGCCCATGCAGAAGGTCATAAATTGGCAGAGCAGCTGAAGCAGGCGATCTTGGATCTGACAGGTCATAAGGATGTTGATATCAGCTATACCTCTCCCATTATTAGTACGCATACCGGTGTAGGAGCAATCGGCTTTGTTTATTATTGCGGGTAAGCTCAACCGGAACTAATCTATTATTCGAGTTAAGATAAGAGAAGGACTATTTCTTGAGGCAGCTACGACGCATCAAGAAATAGTCCTTTTTTCGATGTACGATTTAGCAGTAAGCACTTGGTTCAAGCTTGTATATACAATACAATAAGCATCGACAGAACATAAAAAGAGTCTTACGCGTATAAACACGTAAGACTCCTTCACTAGTTAGGATGCGGTCGAGAGGACTCGAACCTCCACGGGTATACACCCACTACCCCCTCAAGATAGCGTGTCTGCCATTCCACCACGACCGCAAATATTAAACTGGTGAGCCATGAAGGACTCGAACCTTCGACACCCTGATTAAAAGTCAGGTGCTCTACCAACTGAGCTAATGGCTCTTGCTGTGTAATCCAATGTTGTATGCCACTATGCGAGGTACATAAAGCTTGGATAAATTTAAAGTGACCCGTAGGGGATACTCTCTCTTCGTTCGAGACTGCGATGCAATCCTCCCAAAGCTGATGCTTCGACAAACCCTTATGGGTTCTCATCCCCAATCGAAGCTAAAGTTTAAAGTGACCCGTAGGGGATTCGAACCCCTGTTACCTCCGTGAAAGGGAGGTGTCTTAACCCCTTGACCAACGGGCCTTAATTTCTCGATCGCTCATTGGCGACTTTTAGAGTATATCAAATAAATAAAGCATTTGACAAGCCCTTTTTTTTCAAAAAAACAAAAAAATTATAAATCAAAATTATTCTCTATATTTTTCCATATTGATGCAGAATAATGCATGTTAACAAGCTTGGTAAGTCATTTTTGTTGCATAATTGCTTAACTTGACTTAAAATAACTTATAACGATGCATCAACGTAAGGAGGTATCCGCTTGTATCAGGAAGAACGCATGCAGCTTATCATGGATCATCTAGCCAAGTCAGGTCGAATCTCCATAGAAGATATATGCTCGATCTTTGACGTGTCCCGGGATACAGCAAGACGAGATCTTATCAAGCTTGAAGAGCAGGATCTCATTGTACGCACCAGAGGAGGCGCACTGCTCCCCTCCCCGATTCAGGAATTTAAAAATTATAAGGACCGTCTGATTACGGTGTCGGATGAGAAAAAGGCGATCGGCCGTCTAGCCGCTGCTTTAGTACGCAAGGGAGATCGGATCATTCTGGACTCCTCAACTACAGTTCAGGCCTGTGCCGAATATTTACATCCACAAGATTGCACCGTGATTACGAATTCCATTAACTCAGCAGACCTGCTATCAGATAAAGATTTCATTCAGATCAGGCTCCTGGGAGGAATACTGCATAAAGAGCATCGTTATGTCTATGGCGCCTCCGTCATTGAAACCTTATCCAACTATCATGTCGAGAAGGCTTTTATAGGTGTAGGTGGTGTGACAACCGATGGCATGAGCTCCGGTGATGAAGAAGGTAAGGTAAAGTTCAAGATGATGGAACAAGCCGATACCGTCATTGTGCTCGCGGATCACTCGAAGTTCGGGCGTAATTATTTTTACCGATTCGCAGATTGGAGCATGGTCGACATCATTATTACAGATCGTTCTCCAGACAAAGAAATGCTCGATTTTTTCAAAAAAAATCAGGTCGAAGTGTTAATTCCCGACGACGATCAGGAGGTTATATAATGATTAAACTTATTGCTATAGATCTGGACGGAACACTGCTAAACAGTGACAGTAAGATTAGTGAAGAAAATGCAAATGCTATCCGCAAAGCTCAAAACCTCGGTGTACACGTCACGATTGCCACAGGGCGAGCTCATGCTGACGTCAAAGCGATATGTAAAGAAGCTGGAATCAATACACCGGTTATCGGCGCGAATGGAGCTACAACGCATGATGAGAATTCAAACCGAGTGGAATCCATTCCAATGGATAGAAATACAGCCATGTCCGTGCTGGAATGGCTTGATCAGAACCAGTTCTATTATGAAGTCCTCACTGACCAAGCGATTTACTCGCCAAATGAAGGCCATCAGCTCATGTCTATAGAAATTGACCGGGCCTTAAGCGCGAATCCGGAAGAAAGTCTGGACCGCCTGCTCCGTATGGCAGAGAAGCAATATGAACAAACAGGTATCGTGCGTATCCCTTCTTATCTCAGCATTCCAGAGGATGCGGAAATTTATAATATCTTGTCTCTTTCCTTTGATAAACAGAAGCTTGAGCTCGGACGTGCGAAATTTCGGAATAATCCAGAGGTGACAATGGTCATTTCAGCAGATCACAATTTTGAAGTTGAGCATCCAGATGCTTCTAAAGGAAATGCGCTGAGGAAACTGGCTGCTAGGCTCGGCATTTCGCTGGAAAATACAATGGCTATTGGAGACAGCAATAATGATGTATCCATGCTTACCATTGCAGGCTGCTCCGTCGCGATGGGCAATGCACACCCGGACATTCAGGCTATCGCCAAAGAGGTTACACTTACCAATATTGAGAATGGCGTTGCCTACGCTATTGAACGTAAGCTGGCCGGCATGAATTTGGAGTCATCCTTATCTTAATTTGATATTACTAAGGCTGCTCTATCACAACAAAATGGTGAACCCTTGGGTTCGCCTATCATCCTTCATGTTCTATAAATCAAAAAAAGCCCTCACGGGCTTCTTTTATTCTTTATGACGGAGAGAGAGGGATACTCTCCCTTCGGTCGAGACTGCGATGTTTACCTATCGAAGCTTAAGCTCCGGCGAACCCCTATGGGTTCTCATCCCATCTTCAAGTCATAAATCAAAAAAAAGCCCTCACGGGCTTCTTTTATTCTTTATGACGGAGAGAGAGGGATTCGAACCCTCGCACCGCTTACGCAGTCTAACCCCTTAGCAGAGGGTCCCCTTATAGCCACTTGGGTATCTCTCCATGGCTCCCCGAACAGGACTCGAACCTGTGACAACTCGATTAACAGTCGAGTGCTCTACCAACTGAGCTATCAGGGAACGTCAGCTGTAATTAATAATTTATCAAAAGTTTAGGCGAGAGTCAAGCCTTCGCCAGCTCCGATAATTTGAGCCTGCCACTGCAGCGTCCACAGCGATATTTGCGAACATCCACTTTACGCTTACGCTTGTACACCTGCGAGCAGCTCTGACAGATCAGCTCATATTTATAGGGAAGTGTTCTGCGAGCTTTACCGCCGGGCAAGCCCTGGCAGTACCTGCTCCCTCCTACTTGAGCTAACAGCTGTTTGAATTCGGGATCACGATGCTTATAGCCTCTTCCACGGATATGCAAATGATAATGGCATAGTTCATGTTTAATAATCTTCTCTACCTCATCAACACCATGCACCGCCAACTGATGCGGATTAATCTCAATACGATGGCTGCGCAGCATATATCTGCCGCCTGTTGTCGTCAAGCGTTTGTTAAAGACAGCCTCATGCCGAAAAGGCACACCGAAGCTATCCATAGATATTCGCTCAATCCAAGCCTGTAGTTCTTCGTTTGTCATTAGATTCACTCTTATTCAGCTCACTTCCGTGCATCGTTTCTACTTGATTGTAACTATACCTTGGGATACACTGTCAAGGAACGTTTAAGAACGACGACCAAAAGGGGAGAATCATCGTTATGTCCAAGATGCGCTACATCATTTTGCAACATGCTGATCAGCTCGAATTTGTAGAAATGCCATCTGATTATGCCTATCAGCTCAGTGCTCTGAATCTGCGCCTCCATAAGGAGATCAGCAAGCTTACAGCAGATGCTGTTCCAAGATTACCAAGAGCCATTGCTGAATGCGACCAGCTGGATTTGCTGGAAGAGCATCACGCAATCACAGGCGGTCTCGATTATATTAACCAGCTGGAGCAATCCTTTGCTTCTGTCAAAGAAGAGCATTACCCCCTGATAGCCCTGTTAACAGAGATTCGCGCCCTTCAGGCTCAGCTCGAACAATGGTATGAGGAAGAAGAACTGATCTAATCAACTTATCGTGAACTAGAAATGAAAAAATAACCGTTCTGCAGATCGAACTAAAGAAATGACCGATGTCTTCTTTAGCCTATCTGTCTAGAACGGTTATTTGATGTAGACCTGCACTAATCGGGCGTTTCCCCCATATGCTAACGTACAGATGTTAACGGGTGTTAGGAGGGATTCCCTTGCCACAGTGGCTCAGTAACCAACTTATGCGTGCGTTCCACAAAAAGGACAGTCGTCAAATTAAGCTGTTGAACGAATGCTGGTTCTTCTATCGCAACCGTCCGGGCAATACTGGAGGAATAGAGACCAATAATTCCAGGCTCTAATATTAATACACAGCCGATGAGCCTCTCTTGCTTGAGCTCACCGGCTGCTTTTTATTCATGCGTCTGCGTCGATTTAAGCTTTATTCGGATTCTTCATGGTCAGTGCTACTCGGCCTTTCTTCAGCTCGACACTAAGTACCCATACCGTCACATTGTCTCCTACAGAAACAACGTCCATCGGATGCTTAACAAACCCTTCACTCATTTGCGAAATATGGACCAGCCCATCACTCTTAATTCCAATGTCAATAAAAGCCCCGAAGTCGATCACATTCCGAACGGTTCCCTGCAGCTCCATTCCCGCTTCCAAATCTTCAATCTTAAGCACATCAGTACGGAAGATGGGTAGTGGCAGCTCGTCCCGCGGATCACGGCCCGGACGCTGAAGACTATCCATGATGTCTCGCAGTGTAGGCACACCAACCTCTAACTTGCCTGCAAGCTCTTCGATCCGCTGCTCATCCAGCATTTGTGCAAGCTCTTCACTGCCAAGCTTGTCCAGGTCCACCTTCAGCTCCTGGAAGAGCCGATCCACAACAGCATAGGATTCTGGATGGATCGCGGTGCGGTCCAGCGGGTTAACTCCTTCAGAGATTCGCATGAAGCCTGCACATTGCTCAAAGGTCTTCGCTCCTAGACGAGGTACTTTTTGCAGCTCCTTGCGTGAAGTGAATTTGCCGTTTTCCTCTCGGAACTTCACGATATTTTTGGCGATCGTTGAATTAACGCCTGCCACATACGACAGCAGGGAAGGAGAAGCCGTATTTACATCTACGCCTACATGGTTAACTGCAGATTCAACAACAGCCTTCAAGCTGTCCTCCAGATGCTTCTGGGAGACGTCATGCTGATATTGCCCCACTCCAATGGCCTTGGGATCGATCTTGACGAGCTCTGCGAGCGGATCCTGTACACGGCGGGCAATCGAGGCAGCACTGCGCTCTGCAACATCCAGGTCAGGGAACTCCTCTTGAGCCAGCTTGGAAGCAGAATATACACTGGCACCTGCCTCGTTAACGATCAGATAAGCGAGAGATTTGGCTTCAAGATCTTGAATAACTTCGGCTACGAATTGTTCCGTCTCGCGAGAAGCCGTTCCGTTACCAATCACGATCAGCTCAATATCATACTTGTGGATCAGCTCGTTAAATTTCTCTTTCGCTGCTTGCTTCTTATTGTTTGGCGGTGTTGGATAGGTGACAGCCACCTCCAGCAATTTACCGGTATCATCCACAACCGCAAGCTTACAGCCTGTACGGTAAGCAGGATCGACTCCCAGCACACGTTTGCCCTTGATCGGCGGCTGCAGAAGCAGACTGCGCAGGTTACCAGAGAAGATTGAGATCGCCTGGTTCTCCCCTTTTTCCGTAAGCTCGGCTCTTACCTCTCGCTCTATGGAAGGAGCAATCAGACGCTTGTAGGCATCCTCAATAACAAACCGGATTTGCTCCTCTACGACCGAAGACGGCTTCAGAATCTGGCGTCCAATATAGTTATGCACCGGTTCTGCATTAACATCTAGACCGATCTTGAGAATATTCTCCCGTTCTCCCCGATTAATAGCTAGAATGCGGTGTGGCGGCATTTTTTTGGCCAGCTCGCGATAGCTGTAATAGTTCTCATACACGGATTCGACTTCTGTATCCTTCGCCTCGGAAGTAAGCACTCCATGGTCCAGAGTATAACGGCGAACCCATTTGCGAATTTCCGCATCGTCAGCAATATTTTCAGCCAAAATATCCAGTGCTCCTGCTAGTGCTGCTTCTGCGCTCTCTACGCCCAGCTCCTCATTTACATAGCTCGCTGCCTCATCAAGCACATTCCCCTGCTTGGGCTGATTCCATATCCATTCGGACAAGGGCTCAAGACCTCGCTCTTTGGCAACACTGGCACGGGTCTTTCTTTTCTGACGATAAGGCCGGTACAGGTCCTCTACCTCTTGAAGCTTCACCGCTTCGGTAATGGCTGTGGAAAGTTCTGCTGTAAGCTTACCCTGTTCATCAATAATTCGGATGACTTCTACTTTGCGGTCCTCCAGGTTACGCAGATAAATCGTACGCTCTTCGATGTGCCGCAATACGTTCTCATCCAGTTCACCTGTCATTTCCTTACGATAACGGGCGATGAAGGGGATCGTGTTCCCTTCGTTCAGAAGGCCAACCGTTGTTCTAACCTGCTTGATTGTAAGCGACAGCTCCTTCGCCACCTGCTTAACAATTCGCTCTTCACGCTCCTGTTTTACTTGTTCTTCATTTACTTCCATCGTTGTTGGTTCCGTCAAAAAAATCCCTCTTTCCTGTAGGATTACCTGGGGCGATCTTGAGTTGGAGACATCAGAGAAAACGCACGAAGCTAAATGCTGCGCCTGTGAGTATGGTCTTCCCATCGCTGTTGTTCATAGAGTTATACGATTTAATAAGACCTAACAAGGTTCAACTCTAAGAACAATGGCGAACGCATTCGCTCTTACAGCCCATTCTCACTTGCTCCGCAGCGCTCCGTGTATTGCTGATGAGTCCTCCAAAAAATATCGCGCCGTCCAATTTTTATTTTTTATATACTGCACATATTTTTTAGGTGAAGGATTTTGCATAAATCCCAAGGTTAGTAGAAGTCGGTTTGTTCCCCGCTTCATTCTCTTTATTTTTTGGTGTTTAAATAATGATTTTATCATCCGTAAATGAATGATGATACTTTATTATCACAGAACTTGACCTTAATTTCCACATCCGACCCGCTCTACAGCCAATTTCAAGATAAAAAAAGACTGTTTCGGCACATCAAAGTGATGACCAAAACAGTCCTTTGTGTTCAATATAAGTCTAACTCAAGGCTTTACACTCTCTTGAAACGATGAAGCTCGCTGTGGAAGTCCCCATTCTTGCTTCCCACCGAAATTCCTGCATACATCAGTGCATCTCCACTATATACGCCTTCTCCATTAACCAGTGCATAATCACGCTCTGGATCCAATCCGGTCAGCTTGAGGCGGGCCAGTGGAGCATTAGGCTCTGCAAGGACACGGAAGTAGAATACAGCCACATCGGTGCCGTCCTTGGATACGAACATCCAAGCCGTTTCATTTCCTTCGAAGGGACTTAACAACCGGTAGAACACACCGAATTGTACAAGCTCGCGAATTTCCTTATATAGTTCAACTTGTGCAGCTACAATTGACTTCTCCTCATCTGTGAACTTGGTCAGGTCCAGCTCATAGCCAAAATTGCCTGACATTGCGACATTACCGCGAGTTTCAAGTGATGTCGTACGCTCTACCTGGTGGTTAGGTACAGCCGAGATGTGCGAAGCCATCGCACTTATCGGATAGACAAGGCTTGTACCATACTGAATGCGAAGACGGGATACCGCGTCGGTATTATCGCTCGTCCAGGTCTGTGGCATGTAGTACAGCATCCCCGGATCAAAACGTCCGCCGCCGCCGGAGCAGCTCTCAAACAAAATGTCAGGGAAAGCAGATGTGATGCGTTCCATTACATCATATAGACCTAACATATAGCGATGTGCCGTCTCCTTCTGTCTTTCCGCAGGAAGCTGTGCAGAACCAATTTCGGTCATATTCCGGTTCATATCCCACTTCACATAAGTTATCGGTGCACTTGATAAAATGTCCGAAATCATGCGTACGATCTCATCCTGTACATCCTTCCGTGACATATCGAGCACCAGCTGCTGTCTGCCCTCTGTCCGGCGTCTATCCGGTACATGCAGACACCAGTCCGGATGCGCTTTATACAAATCGCTGTCTGGGGAGATCATCTCCGGTTCAAACCACAAACCAAATTGCATTCCGGTATCGGTCACACGTTTCACCAGATTATCGAGTCCATCAGGCAGCTTCTTCTTGTCGACAGTCCAATCCCCTAGTGAAGAGTTGTCACTGTCACGATGACCGAACCAGCCGTCATCCAGGACGAACAATTCAATGCCCAGCTCTTTGCCGGCTGCTGCAATGCTCTCAATCTTGTCCGCATTGAAATTGAAATACGTCGCTTCCCAGTTGTTGACCAGAATTGGACGCTGCTGATCTCTGAACTTCCCGCGGGCTAATCTCTCACGATACAATGCATGGTAGCTGCGTGACATGCCGCCAAGGCCCTGATCAGAATATACCATGACGACTTCTGGTGTTTGGAACGACGCTCCGGGCGTGAGCTGCCACCCGAATTCAAAAGGATTAATGCCAAGGGACAATCTCGTCGTCTTGAACTGATCTACTTCTGCCGCTGCAACAAAGCTTCCACTGTACACAAGGCTGAAACCAAATACTTCACCGGACACTTCCGTTACTCCAGGCGTAAGAAGCGCTGCGAATGGATTCTGCTGATGTGAGCTGGATCCACGGCGGCTTTCGACACTTTGCGTGCCCACCGTCAGTGGTTTGCGTATAATTTCCCGCTCCCGAACCCAAGCACCGGATAACTGAAGCCATTCATAATCGGCATGAGGAAAATCAATGCTTGCGCTCAGCGCACGTAAAATCTCGCTGGTCGTCTCTCCTGTATTGGTAATTCGGGCAGAGCGGGTAATGGCATTGTAGTTATTGTAGGCAGTATAGCTAAGTTCAAGCTTGATTCCAGCAACAGCATCCTCCAGCTGAATAATTAAAGTGTCTGCCTCCTCCTCTTGTTCTACATAGGACTGCGGAAGACCCTCAAGCTGCGGCTTGCCGCGCACAATACTGTGGCCTGTATATAAGAACTCGGTTACGGTGGAACCGTTTGCTTGTTTCAATTGAATCGCCGGATTTCTAAAGTCACTCGTGCCGTATACCGGATATTCCTGTGGCAGCGTATCAAACGATATCGTCCGATCCTCAGGCACTGGATTCGGGCTGAAGGAGGAGCGCTCCTGACGCACCTGAAGCCAGCTTAAATCACCGTGTCTCAGTTTTTTTCCATAATACAGATGGGTCAAATGTCCTGTAGGCATTACTTGAAATACATAACTTGCTTCTACGGTTTGCAGATGAAATAATCGCTTTTCCTCGGTATAGAAAATCCCCATATTACCCTCCATGGCCTCCTGGTTTCCAGCGTATGATCTATCATCCGGAAAAATAATAGCGCTTTCAACAACATGAGACGTCTTTTTTTTCTCTCATCAGTATAGATTTCTATAGAGCGGAATGCAATGAATTATCTTCGTCTCTTGTTAGAGTCTTCAACCAAAAAATGTACCAATCCATTAATATTGCCTGCAAAAAAAGAGAGTGCACGGCCTATATAAGACCATGCACTCTCTTTACTCGAACAACTATTAAAAATCAATCAATCCCAGACTGATCTGTAGAGCTTCACCAACAAGCTTCATCGTATCATCATCCAGATGCGTAATCTTGTCAGTCAGACGCTGTTTGTCAATCGTTCTGATCTGTTCGAGCAACACAACAGAATCCCGATCAAAACCGTGCAGTTCTGCATCAATTTCCACGTGGGTCGGCAGCTTCGCCTTCTGAATCTGAGCCGTGATGGCCGCAACGATACAAGTAGGACTGAAACGGTTGCCAATATCATTCTGGATCACAAGCACCGGTCTGACTCCCCCTTGCTCGGAACCGACAACGGGTGAAAGATCCGCAAAAAAAACGTCGCCGCGTTTAACGATCAATGTTTACACCCCGCTCACTAAGCGGCCCAGAGTGCTGTCTGCATCATCCTCCGCGTGAAAAGCTTCGGAAGCCATGGTCAAATTAATCTTGGCCATTTCCATATAACCTCGCTGCATCGACTCCCGGATATAACGCTTCTTCCGTTCGTTTAAGTACAGCTTCATGGCTTGCCTGATGAATTCACTGCGGTTCGAATTCTCCATTGCTACAATACCATCCACTTCTTGTAAGAGATGATCCGGCAAACTAATCATAATCCGTTTGGTGTTCTGTACATTGGTCAAGTTCTCTTCCACCCCCACACAAAACCTTACGCCACTGTGAACCAGTATAACGTTATTTAAGGAAATTTATACAAGAGGATATATATGCCCCGCGTATATCAACTATGCATTACTCATTATAAACGGTATGATATCATACGTACATCATCCATTTTGCGAATAACTACACTTTTCGCGGACATTAGACGAAAATCCTCTTTTCTAAAGCGAAAAATTTCCGGAAATTTTTAGGATAAGAGCGAGTTTACTCGAGATATGACTTGACCGGACCTCATGTACACACGTGGAATTCGATTCGCCAGCATACAGATCACTTCATAATTAATGGTACCCAGCTTGGAGGCCAGTTCGTCGGCACTAATGGTACTGCCCATCTGCTGACCGATGATAACAACCTCTTCACCTGCTTTAATATCTTCCTGTTCCTCACTTAACGTTTCTAATGACACCATACACTGATCCATGCAGATCGTACCAACGACTGGAACGCGGCGCCCGCGTACTAATACTTCTACCTTACCGCCGAGCATACGTGAAAAACCGTCTGCATAACCAATAGGCAAGGTTCCAATCTTCTCGTTCTTGGACGAGTAGTATCTTGTTCCATAGCTAATACCCCAGTGTTCAGGAACCTTTTTTACGTATACAATCTTCGTCGTAAGTGTCAGCACTGGGAGCAAGTGAACCGCATGCTGATCCACCTCGGCTGACGGATATAGTCCATATAGGCTGATGCCTACTCGAACCATGTCCAGACTAAGCGTCGGCGTATCAATCGCAGTTGCACTATTCCCTGTATGTATGATCGGGATGCTGTAGCCCTGATTTCGCAGTGCACTCACCACATCCATAAATCGTTGGTACTGTATAAGTGTATAGGCTTTATCCTCTTCATCTGCTTTGGCAAAATGGGTGTATACCCCTTCAAGCATGACATAAGACAAACGACTCAATCGCTGAGCATAGTATTCAGCATCTTCCGCTGTGATGACACCTATTCGGCCCATTCCACTATCAATCTTAAGATGGACCTTCAATGGGTTACCTTGATGAGCATTCTTGGCGATAGGTTCCAGAGCTTCAATGCTCTGCAGCACCTCTTCACTAAACACTGTAACCGTAATTTGTTGCTTATAAGCAACCTCAATGCCTTCAGGCGGTGTATATCCCATGACTAGAATCGGTGCGTGAATACCTGCCAATCTCAGCTCAAGCGCTTCATCCAGGAATGCGACATTCAGATAGTCCACATCCAGCCTTTCCAGCTCTTTTGCAATTTCCACTGCTCCATGGCCATAGCCGTTAGCCTTCACACATGCACTGAAGAGCACCCCTTCTGGCAATACCTTACGAAAACCATCAACATTATGTCTTAAATGATCCAAGTTGATTTCAGCTTGGGTCGGGCGATACTGTCCTTGCACCCGCAGTCACCTTCCCTGATTTACATTTCCACTTCAGCAATAAGTCTTATCGTATAAAACAGGGAGACCTCTGTCAAATACAGGTGTTTCTAATTATGGAACTTGAAAAAGAGAATACACTCATAACATACCCAATACTTCCGCAGATAAAAATCATAGATCCGTCCAAAAAGAGGCGAACAGCCGTTATTTTACGGAAGACATCCATAAATAACGGCTAATTCATTATATTCTATATAGAATGATTTGGTTCTCAGTCATTAAGCAGATTTTGCCAAATTATTTACCCGATTGATCCTGCATTGAAGCAGCGATTTTCACCATTTCGGATTCTGGCAGATCATCACTCGTAATTCTGTATTCCATTCCTTCATCAAACCAGGTCAGGGTCCTCGGCAGCTCAGTGGTAATCATGCCAATCGTGAATCCGAGATCGACCGGGCTTGTTACCGCATATGAAGATGCGCGGTCCTGCGGTCTTGCTTCGATAATGGTGTAATTATATGTTCCTTCAAATCGAAGCATAACCGCGTAATCTTCTTCAGTCTCCATAATGGTCGGCTCACCTTTGAAATCCACACCTTCCGGCAGATAGGTAGGCTCGATCACACCGAAGTCTCCAAGTTCAGGAATTTCGATTGCTCCTGTCGTTTCATCGGTGCTCTCTGGCGCCTCTGCTGAATCCCCTTCCGGTGTCTGCTCGCTGTCGACCTCAGCACCCGGCGCATTGGCCTCTGGAGTTCTTGATTCTGTTTCCGGATCAGCCTCTCCCACATTGTTCTCAGGTGTCGCAACCTCCTCGTTTACTTGCGGTACAGTTTCACCGCTCTCGCTAGGCTCGGTAATTGTGCCTTCGGCAGGCGCTTGGCCTTCCCCTGTATTTACAGACATATTCTTCTGCATATCAAAGGCTTCTTTCTCAAACTTGGTACCAAACTCGAATTTCTCAAATTTCACATCCACCACGACCTTCGCATTGGCATCGGATACAGATACCTGCTTCGGCGCATAGTCTGCTTTGTTCAGCCAAATTTTTTGGCGTACAAGTGAATGGGTATTGTAGTTGGCAGCGACTTCAAATACATAGCTTTCTTCCTCATCGACAAATTGGCGTGTGTTGTCTCCAATAATGCTGCGTACCAGTGTTTCGTACAGATACACTTGACCTTGATTATCCGGCCAGTCGCTTTGGAAGCGGAAGCTCTTGTTCAGACTTGGTGTAAGGACGAATACACCATCATCATTACGCAGCACGATCTGTGTGATGTCCTTCTTGGCATTCGTCAGGGCAATACGGTAATACGAAGGCTTTTGGTGCCATACTTCAACTTTGTACTCCTGAGGCGTCTCTCCTGAATAGAAGGTCATTACACCCGATCCCTGATAACTCTCAAGACCACCCACGACTTCGTTTAAATCCTTGACTACTGAATCTGCATCCTTTGGTCCACAAGCCGCAAGCAGACCTGAAAAGCACAGAACCATGGCTAGGACCCATGATATCCGGCGCATGACATCATCCCCTTTAACACTGATTTCAACTGATTGATACATGTCTATGAGGGACTTGTTCGATTTATGCAGACTGGCCTGACAAGCATAAAGAAAAATAGGCCAACCAGAAGTTTCTGGCTGACCTAATAATACGAAAAGAGCCCCTTAAGGCTCTATGATTGCAGCATGCTGCTACTCGAGATCTTCTTCCTTAGGAACCAGATCAAAGATTTTTTCCGATTCCATTGTATCAATGAGACGATTCAACCATTTGTAATAAGCAACAGCCGCCTTCATCTTCTCCATATCCTGGGCCAGGACCTCCTTCAGAGCTTCATCATCCTCATTCGATTTCAGCATGCGCTCAATCTCTTCAATGGCCTTCTTGAAAGAGAGCAGATTACTCTCCGCTGCTTTTCTCCATTTGATAGCAAAATAGTCCGTAAATGTCTGATGCCAGTCATATTCAACCTCATATTGATCTTTGCGGGAACCTTTGCTCCATACCTTGTTTACCATCTTCATATCAAGGAGATTACGGACTCCTGTACTCATGCTGGTCTTGCTCATCTCCATCTCTCGCCCCATATCATCCAGCGTCATGGGTTTATCGGCAAAAAAAAGCAATCCATATAAGTGCCCGGAAGAGGAGCTGAGTCCATACAAGTCCATATTTTTACCAACGGTTTGGATTACCCGCTTGCGAATATTCATTAGTTTATCTTGCTGCTGTTCATTTAATTGGTCCAAGCTCATGCTTGCAACCTCCCATTCTAAATCGTCAGGTACTAAAGATAGTTAAGATAAGAGGTCTTATCTTCTCACCGTCATAAACTGAATCCAATCAGGACAAAATATATTCGCCAAATTGTCTACCAAAGGCAGATCGTTAGATCTCAAAGATAAACAAAGTGTCTGTTCAGATAACATGATCTATTTTAGAAAAAGCATCATTAAAAGTAAAGAAACCACGGCCCTAGATTGACATCAAAAATACCGTTTTCCCTTGATGCACCAACACTTTAAACTTTGTACAGTATTTTCTGTACATACTTTACGTTCTGAACGTTCGTTTGAAATTATACATTTTATTTGTTACACTGGCAAAGGCTTATGTTCAGAAAACGAGCTTCAAAGAGCTGCACATCGCTCTGCAAGCTAAATATAAAGGAGTGTACCTATGACCATTCTGGAAGTCAGAAACGTCAGCAAGCTGTTTGGTCCCGGCGCAAGCGAAGGCGCAAAGCTTCTCAGTCAAGGCTGGGATAAGAAACGGCTGGGCAAAGAAAAAGGAATCACTGTTGGTGTGAACCAAGTCAATATGGAAATTAAGCAGGGAGAAATCTTCGTCATCATGGGCTTGTCCGGCAGCGGGAAGTCTACCCTTGTACGAATGCTAAATCGCTTGATTGAACCAACCTCCGGTGAAATCCTCGTTCATGGCAAGGATCTTCGCAAGATGAACAAAGAACAGCTTCGTGAAGTTAGAAGGAAAACAATCAGCATGGTGTTCCAGAGCTTTGCGCTTCTGCCTCACCGTACGGTGCTTGATAATGTAGAATATGGACTTGAAATTCAAAAAGTCGATAAATCCATTCGTTCTGAAAAAGCGAAAGAGGCCTTGGCACTTGTCGGTCTCAAGGGCTGGGAAGACAAGCTGCCTAGTGAGCTGAGCGGTGGTATGCAGCAGCGTGTTGGTCTCGCGAGAGCGCTTGCCAATGATCCTGAAGTGATGCTCATGGATGAAGCGTTCAGTGCACTTGACCCTCTGATTCGCCGTGATATGCAGGACGAGCTGCTCGAGCTGCAGGACCGGATGAAGAAGACCATTGTCTTCATTACACATGATCTGGATGAAGCGCTCCGCATCGGGGATCGAATCGCACTGATGAAAGACGGTGCAGTAGAACAGATTGGAACACCGGAAGAAATCATGATCCAACCGGCGAACTCCTTCGTAGCACGATTTGTGGAAGATGTGGATCTGTCCAAGGTCCTGACTGCTGCTCATGTCATGCGCAGACCGGAGACCATTACTTTGGACCGCGGACCTCGTGTTGCTCTTGAGCTGATGCGTGAGAGAGGGATATCCAACCTATTTGTTATCGATCGTTCGAAGATGCTGCTTGGTGTTATTACCGCTGAGGATGCTGCCCGCGCATCCAAGGATGGACAAACCATTCAGGATATTCTGATAACCGATGGACCTCAAGTACCGCCGGAAACGCTTATGAATGAACTGTTCGAAATCACAAGCTCAGCGAAGGTTCCGCTCGCTGTCGTGAATGAGAACGGAAGATTGGAAGGCGTTATTGTCCGAGGTGCACTCCTCGGTGCGCTCGGCGGAGAAGTGTCTGCAACGAAGGAGGAATCTATAAATGCCTAAATTACCTATTGCGGAGTGGATTGATGCCATAGTTGATTGGCTGAATGTATCCATTGCCGGATTCTTCCGTCTCATTTCAACAGTTATTGAAAGTGTCGTTGGATTTTTCTCAGGGCTGTTCATGCTCCCGCACCCAATTCTGTTCATTATCATTATTGGGGCCCTTGCTTACTTGCTTGGTAGATGGAAGCTCGCCCTGTTTACTGTACTGGGCTTCCTGCTCATCTATAACTTGGGCTACTGGCCGCAGTCCATGGATACACTTGGACTTGTCGTTACCTCGGGTATTATATCTATTGTGATCGGGGTTCCTCTTGGAATTCTGTCTGCATACAGCCGTTCTATAGAGCGGATCGTTACACCGATTCTAGACTTGATGCAGACAATGCCTGCCTTCGTATACCTGCTGCCGGCAGTAACCTTCTTCAGTCTAGGCGTTGTACCGGGTGTTATTGCTTCCGTTATCTTCTCCATACCGCCTACGATTCGAATGACCCATCTCGGTATTCGTCAGGTATCGAAAGAGCTGGTTGAGGCTGCAGATGCATTTGGCTCAACTTCAAGCCAGAAGCTGTTAAAGGTTCAGCTCCCGCTTGCCATGCCTACACTGATGAGCGGTGTTAACCAGACCATCATGCTGTCACTGTCCATGGTCGTTATTGCTTCCATGATCGGTGCACAAGGGATTGGTGCAGAAGTATACCGTGCGGTAGGCCAGCTTCAGATTGGTAAGGGCTTTGAAGCGGGACTCGTAGTCGTCGTGCTCGCCATTGTGCTTGACCGCTTTACACAGAACCTGGTCGGGAAGCCAGGACAAAAGAAGAAAAGCCGTCTTACTTCCAAGCAGCGCGTCTGGATCGGTTCAGCTGCAGCAGCTATTGTACTGATTGCGGGATTCTCCCAATATTTTGTCGGCGGATCGAATACAGGCGGGACTACCGCCAGCGGCAGTGTTGGTGAGGAAGTAAACTATGAGATTATCGGAATTGACCCGGGTGCCGGCATTATGGCATCCACCAATAAAGCAATTGAAGATTATGAGCTGACGGATTGGACGCTTGTCGAAGGCTCCGGTTCAGCGATGACCGCCATGCTGGAGAGAGCAATCCAGAATGAACAGCCGATTATTGTAACCGGCTGGACCCCTCACTGGATGTTTAACAAATATGATCTGAAATACTTAGAAGATCCGAAGAAGTCTTACGGTGAAGCAGAAGAAATTCATACCGTAGCACGCAAAGGACTTCAAGAAGACCTTCCGACCGCTTATGAGTTCCTGGATCGGTTCCAATGGACTCCTGAGGACATGGGTGAAATTATGATTGCCATTCAAGATGGCAATTCTGCTGAGGAGGCTGCAGCTGAATGGGCTGAAGCTCATCCGGATAAAGTTGATGAATGGATAAGTGGTTTATCACCGGTTAATGGTGATTCCATCAAGCTCAGCTACGTAGCTTGGGATTCCGAAATTGCGAGTACCAACCTCGCCCACTACATTCTGTCCGAGAAGCTCGGTTATAATGTCACTTCACTTCAGGTTGAAATGGGACCGATGTGGCAGGGCGTAGCCAGCGGAGATGTAGATGCATCCCTTGCTGCTTGGCTGCCGGTTACCTCCGCTGCTTACCTGGAGAAATACAAGAATCAAATCGATGATTTAGGCGTTAACCTGGAAGGCGCCAAGACGGGTCTTACCGTACCTGCTTACATGGACATTGATTCCATTGAAGATTTGAAGTAAGCTGACAGCATAAAGCCGCAGTGATCTAGGGAATACCTAGTTCACTGCGGCTTTTCTGTTTCGGATCTGAATTTCCATGGCGCAAGATTATAATCTTGATGTCCAAATGGTGAGGGCTTAGCAATTCTTCTTGCATCTTGCTATTTGCTGTTTTTCTATCTGCTATGTTTTCTCCCCAGGCGTCGTGCTTCTCGCAATTTTTGTCTGCTTCACAACCTGGTGTCCATATACCGAGAATGCTCCTGCAAGAACACCTTGTATGACAGAGTCGGGCGATAGGCCCAGTATCCATACACTCAAACCGACAGCAACAATGACTATGACATAAACAATCGTCCAGTCAGGGAAGGATGGAGTTGACTTCAGAATATACCCTACCACCCAGCATGCCGCCACGACTCCGATCAATCTTGGATCGATCAATTCCCATATCGCGCTCCATTCCACTAAGGGCCGCCCCCTATTTCACTAAAAGATATTATTTATATATGCAATCCCGCGTGAAATAAGTACAAACCCTTTCTCCCTAGCCGTTACTCATATTCCTTTTCAATTACTTTATCACTTCGCATCGTGTTAATCGGACGCACATCTCGCTCGATCTGTTCACGGTGTGGCTCCAGGAATGGAGGTAAGGACAGCTTCTCTCCCAATGTCTCGTAAGGCTCATCCCCCATGAAACCAGGACCATCCGTTGCAAATTCAAATAGTAGCTGCGGTGTTACTCTCACATATAACGATTCGAAGAAATGCCGGTCTACGTAACCTGAGGTTGTAAATCCAAAGCTCGACATCCGCTCAATCCATTCTTCAAGCACGGCGCGGTCCTCTACGCGGAATGCGGCATGATGAACGGTTCCGAATCCTTGGCGTGCAGGCGGAAGCATCGTATTATGTTCAACAACAACCTGAGCTCCGCTGCCTCCTTCACCGACCTCGAACAAATGAAGCGAACCTTCAGAGGCAATTTCCTTGAATAATAATACCCGCTCCATCAATTCTTTAATGTAATCGAACTGTGCATGACGAATATAGATCGGCCCGAGACCCGTAATGGCATACTCCAGTGGGATTGGACCATTCTGCCAAGGTGTACCAGTAGCCACTCCTTCATTATGCTCATCCGAGATGAGCTGGTACTGCTGATCATCAAAATCAACAAAGGACAATGTCTTTTTGGCAAATTGCTCTTTCACTCCTGTATGCTTGACGCCAAGGCGGTCAAATCTCTTGACCCAGTATTCAATCGCTGCATCGCTCGGCACCCGGAATGAAGTCTTGTAGATTTCATCGTTACCATGCTTGCCTTGCGGGATGCCGGGAAAATCGAAGAAGGTCATGTCGGTTCCTGCACTTCCCTTGTCATCTGCGAAGAACAGATGATAGGTCTGAATATCGTCCTGGTTAACGGTCTTCTTAACGAGACGCATGCCCAGAACATAAGTGAAGAACTCATAGTTCTTCTCTGCATTGCTGGTGATTGCAGTTACGTGATGGATTCCTTTTAAATGATTCATTATGTCATCTCCTTAGTTAGATATTATAAACAAGTAAAGTATTTTAAAATTAAGATAATTTCTTGTGAAGCAATGCTTTGATATGCTTCTGTGAGTATTAGTTTATAACTAAACTGATGGATTGTCAAGGCTCTTTATGACAGAAGCAATCACAAGACAATCACCGACTAAACCGTAACGTCTACAGCAAGCCGCTCGGTTGAACAGGATAGAGTTTGCCCTGAATAGCAAACGACACGCGTCCCGTCTCCTCTGAAACGACCAGTACAAGACAGTCTGTTCGTTCGGTCAGCCCAATGGCCGCACGATGACGTGTCCCCAGCATTTCCTCCCCTTCATAAAACTGTGCGGTAGGATAAATATTGCCTGCGGATAGAATTACATTCTTATCGACGACAACCCCTCCGTCATGCAGTGGATTCCCTGGGTAGAATATCGATTCCATTAGTGAGAAGGATAGTATCGCATTAATCGGAATGCCCGAATGAACAAAAGGCTTGATCTCATCCTTTCTTCGGATAGCAATGAGCGCTCCATGTCTTCGCTCCGATAAATGCTGCACGGTCGTTGCCAGCGTCGCATAATGATCGGTATACGGCTCAAGGTACGTTCTTAAGTAATAGGAGGCAGCAATGGTATGAATGGCCCGAAACTGCTGATTCATCTGCTCAAATTGATTCAGAATACAGCACTCATTCTCCTCAATGGTGCCAAGTACACGATGGATGCCGTCCATCAGCAGATGCAGCTGATCATTCAACTGATTTTTCATAGTTATTGGCAGTGCCGGTTCACGTGTATCCATTATTGCTTCATGCCTCCTACGCAAGATAACTTCAATCCTTACTAGATTTCCCCGCATAACAGTAAAGTTATACAGGTGAGGATTTTGCATCAGCCAAATCAAATGATGCAAAATCCTGAAGTATATAAAGCCTTCGAAGCTCCTAACAAAAATGCTTATGTAGCAGGAGCAATCCTCCTGTATGGTGTACTACTGAATTCTCTCATATCTGCTTCATATCATCCTGTTTAGAGTGCTGCCAGTTCTTCTTCCGTCACCCATTTATGGTTTGAGACAGGTTCGCCTCCCGTAGTTGGAGTGAAATCTACCATATATACCGTGGTTTGCTTAGCCGAATCAATTGTGGCCTCTGCCCCTTTCATCCCTTCCATATGATCCGCCATCAGCACGACCTCACTGCCTGGTGTAAACGGCTCGCTGCCCGCATCCTGGATTTCTTCATGGATGACCCACTTATGGTCCGTTACCTGCTCTCCACCGTTAACAGGTGTATATGAAACGGTATAAACGGTCGTATCATAGGCTCCGGTAATGGTAGCTTCTGCTCCCTCCATGCCTGACATGTGATCTGTAGTGATCTTCGCATTGTCTCCGACTTTAAAATTCGGATTCACCGCTTCCTTCAAACCTTCAGGAACCTCACCTGACGAAGAATGATTCATGGCAGAATGATCCTCGTGTGCCGCTGTGTCTGCCGTCTCATTTGAATTGCTGTCTCCAGCATTGCCGCATCCGCTCATAATGAGCATGGCTGTAATTCCGATTAGTGCCAGTTCTTTTTTCATATTTCATTCACCTCAGTTTGTGTCTTTGTTGCAATAACATTATACCCTATAGGGGTATAATTAAAACACATATTTTTTCTTGCTTCGTTGGTTCGGGGGAAATCTGCAATGATTCTCACGCATCGTATAAAAATAAAACACAGCCTTTGTTCTAAGGGAACAAAGGCTGTGAAAGAGAGCTTGCTATTCGGAATCGAATCCGCTATTCCTTAATCGTCACTGTCACTGGTGAATACTCAGCTATGACCGTCTGGCCGTGAACGGATACGCTGCCTTGCGGAGACAAATCCTTCTCCGTCATAATGCCAAGCGCAATCGTGAATTTGTTCATTTTGACCGGAATGCCAATCTCGCGGCGAACCTCGTGACCATTAACCAGGAATACCGCTTCATCGTTAGCACGGTTGTACGTGATGGTATATGTGTTGAACTCCTGGGGCTTAAAGTGAGCATCGTCCTCTTTGAAGATGCTGAAGTACCGGGTCTTGTCCGATTCAGGCACCTTCACGCCCGGGAATGGAAGAATGGCATATACACTGCAGAATTGCTCATTGTTAGCAAAGAAGTCGAGTGCTGCTCCGGTGCTGAAATCAAGCAGGTTCAAGGATACATATCCATCATAAAAGTCCCCGGGAACGGTTCCTCTTGTACGAGCACGAATTTGCAGCTCAAATGTCACTTCTCCGGATTCCGGCACTTCTACTTCCTCAACAGAATAATACATATGCTTCGCATTATCCAGGATCTGAACCTGGTTATGCTGCCGGCTCAGCGGTGCACGTACATATAATATTCCGTTGCGTACGATGACCACCGCATCCGGCTCCCGGTATTCCCAGAACGACCCGTCCGGAAGAGCGAACCCTCCAATCTTCCACACTTTACCTTCATCTAAAATGGAGTGAAAATCTCCAAAAACGCGTTGTTGCTCCATTGATCGATCCTTCTTTCTAAAGAATATTCAACATGAGGCTCCATCTATATCAAGCCTTTTACATGAAATGCTTCCCCTTCGTCCCGAAGGAAGACTGGCTAATTACACATATGCAACTAAGAATATACTCAGTGCATTAACAAGCCGCATCTTGTTTTAGTATAAAGGAAAACACTGAATAATTCCTCCCGAGCAGCATTTTCCATAGACCTTATCATCTGCTTGTCTTCGTTAGAATCAATTGAAATAAAGCTCGTCTTTCATATGACCAAAGAGTATACGGTTGCCTGATATTCTCCATCACCTAATATATGAGCCTACGAATAAAAATCTCCAAAATAAGAAAACTAATAATATTACTTTTTGAAGGGATATTCAGCTATGGATCGAGTAGTTCAGGAAATTAAAGCAGAGCTTGGAAAAAACGTTGATTTTCTTTTGAAGAGGGATTACCTTGCTGATACACCCGTTTTCCTTTTAGGATTTAATAGTTTAGTTGATTTTATAAAAACGAGAACCGTCCTTCAAAAGCATGCTGAGAGCATCATTTTTCAAGATAGATCCTCTGAAGAGCTATGGAGTGCAATAGGTGAAATGAAAGAAGGAGATGCAAAGGAAGCCATTTCATCCATATATGCAGGCAAACTGATTATTAATATTGAAAATACCAATCGGTATATAATCATGGAGCCTGTATTGAAAATGCTGGATCGTTCCATTGAACCTCCTTCTAATGAAAATGTGATTCTAGGTCCGTTAATTTCCTTCACAGAGGACATTGATGCAAATATCGGAATGGTCCGAAAACAACTGAACACGGATAAGTTTCACTTACACTCTTATTCAAAAGGACATAATGAGAAAAAGAAGCTCTCCTTGCTTTATATAGAGGGTCAAGCTGATTCAGAAATGGTTGATAATCTTCATGCCCATATCCAAAAAAATTACAATATGGAAATAAGTGATGTGCAGGGACTGTCTAAAATGTTGGGGTTTCCATCCATGGAAGCAGTTTCGAAATTTAATACCACTCAGCTGCCTCTTCAAGCAATTCAATATCTGAAAAAAGGAAGAGTCATTCTTTTTGTGGATCAATTGCCCTTTGCGCTCATTCTTCCCAACCTTCTCTGGGATATGTTTGCGGAAGACAATGACCGGAACTTTCCTCTGCCCATTATGGTTGCCATTCGAGCTGTAAGAGTTATAGGTTTTTTAGTGACTCTGATCAGCCCGGGCCTGTACGTGGCATTAGTTTCAATAAATCCTGAAGTGCTGCAGATTCAGCTTGCTTTATCCGTTGTCGAAAGCCGTCAAGGAGTTCCATATCCAGCATTGGTGGAGATTATGATCATGCTCGTTATTCTTGAATTAATTCTGGAAGCAAGTGTTAGGCTACCCAAATCCATTGGTCCAACGATTACAATGGTCGGCGGGATTATCCTGGGACAGGCTGCAGTTGAAGCTAAATTAGTCAGCAATCTGCTCATCATTATTCTTGCAGCTACTACCATTGCTAATTCAACAATAGTTGGGGTTCAAAACAATGTTTCCATCAGGTTATTTAAATATGCCATTTTATTTCTTGCAGCGATTTTTGGCCTATTAGGCATTGTTGCGGGCATGGTTCTAATTAGCGCTTACTTAGCAAACCTAAACACCTTCGGCAAGTCCTATCTCTACATAAACATAAAAGGGGATGAAAGCAATAATGGGTAAAAGTTTGCATGTCATGCTGATGTATATTGTAAGCCATTTGGGACTTATTTTCTTTTTGTACCCGGATAATATCATTTCTAGTACAGAGCAGGGCCACTGGCTTCCCATCCTCATAGGCATAACCGTTCATTTTATATTTATATATATTTATATGAAGGGATTAAGCTTTTTTCCGAAAAAAGATATCATCACTATCTACTCAGAGATTGGAAAAGGCACAGCTTTCTTATTTATTGTCCCTATTTTCCTTTATTTCATCATGATTTTATTGATAACCGTCCGGGCTTACTCTGGAATCATCACCATTGTCTTTTTATCAAAAACACCCTTATGGGCCATCATACTATTATTGATTTCTATTTCATCCTATATTGCAGCTAAAGGGGTCGAAGTGATGTTTCGCACCGTGTTTCTCTTATCCATTCTGTTTCTTCCCATCATTTTATTTATCTTCTTTGCTTCATTTCAAAACGTAGATTGGAGATATGCAATTCCATTCAATACTGATTTCAGCTTCATTACAGAGCGTTCCTACTTAGAAGGTTTTTTTGCCTTTTCGGGAGGATTTCTGTTTCTTGGCTTTGTACAGCCCTATTATTCTTACGACAGAAAGTATGTTTTATGGGCTGCAGCCTTCCTTATTCCCTTTTTTATATTTTCAGTCTATATACCTGTTCTTACATTGGGACAACCCACATCAGCAACGACCTTACTGCCCTACGTTGTTACTGTGGACGCCATAAATATTAGATGGCTAATGTTTGACAGGGTTACCATGTTTTTTCTGTTAAGTCTACTTTCCTTTATCATGCTTTTCCTTTCTCTCGTAACATGGAAAATAATCCGTATCTTGAGCCATTACCTTCCTTCGATAAAACCATTTAACCTGTCGATAGTACTTTCAGCGGCCGTCTTTTTTTCATGTTTTTTAATTCCGGACTGGAAGGATATCGAGCAATTATTTTGGTGGAATACTTTTTTACGATTTTACATCTTGATTACGATTCCCTTATCTATCTTTATCTTTGGACTTCTTAAAAAGAGGAAGGATAAAAATGAAACCATTTAAGCCAAAATCCAAAGTCCTTATCACTATTTTCCTGCTTTTGGCGGTCATTACCCTAAGCGGTTGCTGGGACAATAGGGACATTAATCATCGGGTTCTCCCTGTTGTCCTTGGTATATCGACGGTTGACGAACAATACAAGGTTTTTCTAAAAATTCCGAAGCCTGATGATATGTCGAAAAACAAAATTGTATCCGGAACAGGAGAAACGATTTCAATGGCGGTTGATTCAGTCAGCAGGAATATGGAGAGTAGCGTAGATTTGCTTCATGTAAAACTAATATTGATTGAGCAGAAAACCGCTGAGAAAGGAATGAATGATATCATGGCTGGCTTTATGCGATCACGCGAAATCCCTCCAAAAGCATTAGTCGCGATTTGTAAAGAAGATTTAAATGAGTTTTTCAAAAAACTGCAAGATTCAAATGTTAAAGCAACCACCATGTTCGACTTTTTTGAAAAAAATGCAGGATGGAATCCGGATATCGCCCTTACAAGGATATGGGAGGTTTACCGGAGTATCCATTCCTATACACGCGATGTTGCGATCCCTATAATTGGTACAGGAAGAACAACAGCTATTGAACAATCTGGCTCTGCCGTAATAAAGAGTGGAAAGATGGTAGAACAAATCAGCTCAAACGAAACCCTGCTATTTAATGCTTTTGAAGGAGAAAGCACCCAGGGGAAAGTAGAAGTAATGGAGCATGCAAGTGTCATGATTACCGGTAATTCCATGCATCATAAAAGCGTATTAGTTGATAATAAGCCATTTCTAAAAACCCGGGTTAACTTAAAGGTCGTCATCTTGGAGACAAAAGGGGAAACCTCAACGACTTTAATCAAAGAGGAATTGAAAACACTTCTAACCGAGCGATTCAATAAAATGTTTGCGAAAATTCAAAAGAGTGAAGCGGATATTTTGGGTATAGGCCAGTTTTACCGCAACAAAATTTCACTGAAAGAATTAAAAAACTGGAGATCCGATTATTATCGAAATATGAAAATGGATATCCAATTCGAAATAGATATTCAAAATAAAGGGTATTTAAAAACAATATAAAATCGGACCTGAAATTATTTAAAAGACATGTTCCACATCTACCTATACCCTCATAACTTATTACAAATCATTTAATAAAAAGTGAGGAGTAATAAAATGAGTATGACTAATCAAGAACATCTTCAACACCAAACTCTTACAACTATAAGCCCTGCTGTTAGACATGGATTACGAGAAGCCCATTACCTTGGGTATCGACATGCATTAACAGAAGCAGTTGCCATTGGATATTTAATGGGAAAAGGCTACGATTTTGATACCGCTTGGAGAACGGTTGAATCTTGGTGGAGACCTCCAGGAACTCCATTACCTCAGATGTATTAGGGTAAATATATTAACTGTTTGAATCCAAAGCTTGCTTTTTGTATACATTCGAATTTCGAGTTAAACGGCGTTTAATTCTCATATTTTTTTGCGACATAATCATAACCACCCGACCAACGGGTGGTTTTCTCTTGGGGTATAACCCACAATCGGACCTGAAATATTTAAAAGACATGTTCCACATCTACCTATACCCTCATAACTTATTACAAATCATTTAATAAAAAGTGAGGAGTAACAAAATGAATATGACTAATCAACAACATCTTCAACACCAGACTCTTACAACTATAAGCCCTGCTGTTAGACATGGATTACGAGAAGCCCATTACCTTGGGTATCATCATGCATTAACAGAAGCAGTTGCCATTGGATATTTAATGGGAAAAGGCTACGATTTTGATACCGCTTGGAGAACGGTTGAATCTTGGTGGAGACCTCCAGGAACTCCATTACCCCAGATGTATTAGGGTAAATATATTAACTGTTTGAATCCAAAGCTTGCTTATTGTATACAATTGAATTTCGAGTTAAACGGCGTTTAACTCCCATATTTTTTGCGACTTAATAAAAAAGACTCCCTCTCGGGAGTCTTTTATTTACTGCTATTATAGGCTTTGTATGCCTGAATTACATCATGCCGCCCATTCCACCCATGCCGCCCATGTCTGGAGCTGCAGGAGCTGCTGGTTCTGGCTTGTCAGCGATAACCGCTTCAGTCGTCAAGAACATAGCTGCAACGGAAGCTGCATTTTGCAATGCATAACGAGTAACTTTGGCAGGGTCAACGATACCTGCGTCGATCATGTTCACCCATTCGCCGTTTGCAGCGTTGTAGCCTACGCCAACTTCTTCGCGTTTCAGACGGTCCACGATTACGGAACCTTCTTCACCTGCGTTAGCAGCGATCGTACGGATTGGAGCTTCGAGCGCGCGAAGCACGATGTTCACACCTGTTTGCTCGTCACCTTGCAATTGGTCAGCAACCGCAGATACAGCGCCGTATACGTTAACCAGGGCAGTACCACCACCAGATACGATACCTTCTTCAACTGCAGCACGAGTTGCGTTCAGCGCATCTTCGATACGCAGTTTACGCTCTTTGAGCTCAGTTTCTGTTGCAGCACCGACTTTGATGACTGCTACGCCGCCAGCCAGTTTAGCCAGACGCTCTTGCAATTTCTCTTTATCGAATTCGGAAGTGGTTTCTTCCAATTGGGAACGAATTTGTTTAACACGTGCATCGATGTCTTCCTTGCTTCCTGCACCGTCAACGATGATTGTGTTTTCTTTGGTAACACGTACTTGACGAGCAGTACCCAGTTGATCGATGGAAGCCGTTTTCAGGTCAAGACCCAGTTCTTCTGTGATCACTTGGCCGCCAGTCAGAGCAGCGATATCTTGCAGCATTGCTTTACGACGGTCACCGAATCCAGGAGCTTTCACCGCTACTGCATTGAATGTACCGCGCAGTTTGTTTACGATCAGCATCGCTTGCGCTTCGCCTTCGATATCTTCTGCGATCAAGAGAAGTGGTTTGGATTGTTGAACGATCTTCTCAAGTACAGGCAAGATTTCTTGCGTGTTTGTGATCTTCTTGTCTGTGATCAAAATGTAAGGGTTGTCGAGGACAGCTTCCATTTTGTCCGTGTCTGTAATCATGTATGGAGAAATATATCCACGGTCGAACTGCATACCTTCAACCACTTCAAGCTCTGTTTCGAATCCGCGGGATTCTTCAACCGTGATCACACCGTCGTTACCCACTTTTTCCATAGCTTCAGCGATCAGTTCGCCTACTTCATCGTCCGCTGCGGAGATTGCTGCAACTTGAGCGATGGATTGTTTGTTCTCAACCGGTTTGGAAATGCTGCGCAGTTCTTCTACTGCTGCACGAACCGCTTTGTCGATCCCTTTACGGATACCGATTGGGCTAGCGCCCGCAGTTACGTTCTTAAGACCTTCTGTGATCAGGGCTTGAGCAAGTACCGTTGCCGTCGTTGTACCGTCACCAGCAACATCGTTGGTTTTGGTTGCAACTTCTTTAACCAGCTGAGCACCCATGTTCTCGAATGCATCTTCCAGCTCGATTTCTTTTGCAATCGTTACACCGTCATTTGTGATGAGCGGGCTGCCGAATTTCTTCTCAAGAACGACGTTGCGTCCTTTTGGTCCAAGCGTTACTTTTACTGCGTTAGCCAAAGCGTCCACACCACGAAGCATGGAACGGCGAGCGTCTTCACTGAATTTAATATCTTTTGCCATTGCTGAAAAACCTCCCTAAAAATTTATATGCAATATTCTAAGTACAAGCCGTCGTAAGAGCGGACATATAAGTGTAAGTCAAATGCCTTAACCGATAAGTAAGCTGCTGAATTCAAACTTATTCACCAGACTCTAGGAATTAGCCAAGAATCGCGTGAATGTCGCTTTCTTTCATAATCAAATATTCTTTACCTTCATATTTGATCTCTGTGCCAGCATATTTGGAGAAGATAACGCGGTCGCCTTCTTTTACTTCAAGAGGAACACGAACACCGTCTTTCAAGCTTCCAGCGCCAACAGCAATAATTTTGCCCTCTTGCGGTTTTTCCTTAGCAGAATCCGGAAGTACGATTCCTAAAGCCGTTGTTTGTTCTTGTTCGATCGGTTCTACCAATACGCGTTCACCTAAAGGTCTGATCATGAAAAATAGCCTCCTTAATTAATATTGTTACATATGTTACGGTTGTTGCACTTACTATTAGCACTCGACAGTCGTCAGTGCTAACAACCAATTTCATGATACTGAAATTAGAGAATGATTTCAAGTCCTTTTGAACAAATTCAGATGAAGTTTTGCCCATCCATTGGCAAGCCCTCTACCAGTCTATCCATACTCGTCAAAAATATGCCTTGGAGAATTAAGCTTTCTCACCCGAATCTAACTTAACATACTGCGCATCATACTCTTCCTTCTCTTCGAGCTGCTTGCGATAGACAACTGCAGATAAGAACACACTGAATTCATAGAGCAGAATCAAGGGAATAATGACAATGACATCCGAGATAAAATCAGGCGGAGTAACAAATACAGCGATGACGACCAGCACGAAGTAAGAAATTTTGCGCATTTTCTTCAAACGGAGTGGATTAATAATTCTTAGCTTCGTCAGGAACATGACGATTACCGGCAGCTCGAACAGCAGCGAGATGGGAAGGATGAGATTGAACATAAATGTAAAGAATTGTGCCATACCATAGGTCTCTACCAGGCCCAGGCTGGCATTGATATTATTCGTGAAGCCTACAGCCATTGGAAAAACGACGAAGTATGAAAAAGCAATCCCCACAAGAAACAGTAAAAAGACATAAGGAATGTAACGAAGCGTGGCTGTCTGCTCATGGGCCTTAAGGCCGGGACTGACAAATTTCCACACCTGATAGGCTGTGAAGGGAAGAGTAACGATTAAAGAAAAGAGCAGCGCAATCTTCATATACATACTAAGTCCATCCCATAAGGTTAAAGCATGAAGCTCAATATCGTAATTGGAGATCGGCCCCTCTTGTGTTAAATACGTGTAGATGGGATCACTGACAAAAAAACCACCAACAAGCCCTAGTACAAAAACGGCCAGCACGGCAACAAGACGTCTTCTAAGTTCCCCCAGGTGATCTACCAGCGACATTCCCTCTTTAAGTTCCGACATCTTGAATACACTCCCTCTCTGCTCTCTCATGATAGAAAAAACAAAACCCTTCTAAAAGAGAAGGGATGCTATCTTCATTCTGTGTGCATAAAAAGTGTAACCGGCACGTTATTCCGGCAGACGCTTGTCCTCCACCGTAGTCGCCTTGGTCTCCTCAATCTTCGATGCTGCTATGCCAGACTCCTTCTTGGAATTCGAACTGTCATCAGACATAATCTCCTGTGCGCCATTCTTGAATTCCCGGAAGGTTCTGCCCACAGCCCGTCCAAGCTCAGGCAATTTATTAGGTCCAAACAGCAGCAAAGCAACAACAACGATAAGAATAAAACCTGTAGGTCCAATACTTGGCATTCCTGCTCCTCCTTCTTGTGTATGGATATGTATCCAATAAAATCCAAGTCCATCTGATTTGAATCATATCATAAATGTAAAAGCATACATAGACCATATCTCAAGAATCTGGAAAAATGAGCTTATTCAACTATACATCCTATTTATACTATAAATCTGGTTGTCTGAATTGTCCTGTGACCATAAGCAGCGCTTCAGGAAGCTGATCCATAATCGCGGCTAGATTCTCATGAACACCCTTCGGTGTGCCCGGCAGGTTCACAATCAGTGTTCTGCCCCGAATACCGACGATCCCTCTGAACAGCATGGCTGCCCGATTCTTCTGGAGCACCGTGCTCCGCATGGCTTCCGCCATGCCGGGAACCTCACGGTCAATAATTCTCCGTGTCGCTTCCGGTGTAACATCCCTTATGGCGAGCTCGGTTCCACCCGTCGTAAGGACGAGGTCCGCATGAAAATAATCGGTCATTTCAATAAGCGCGGCAATGATCTCATCCGGCTCATCAGGGACGATCCGATACTCGATGATTTCTCCGCCGAGCTCTTCTTCCACAAGTTCACGGATGACCTGTGCACTCGTATCTTCCCGTTCTCCTCGCGCTCCCTTGTCACTTGCCGTCAGGATCGCTGTCTTCCACAACATAAGATCACCCTTCCCCCTATTTGGAATAATAATCTCCGTTTTTACCACCTGTTTTTGAGACGAGCTGTGTAGGCCCGATCACCATATCCTTCTGTAATGCCTTACACATATCATATATGGTCAGTGCGGCGGCAGATGCTGCTGTTAAAGCTTCCATTTCCACACCGGTTTTTCCTTCTGTCTTGACTGTTACTTCGATATACAGTTCATTCACGTCATTATCGCTGAATGAGATATTCACACCTGTCAGTGGAAGTGGATGGCACATGGGAATCCAGTCCGAGGTTCTCTTCGCTCCCTGAATCCCGGCAACCTGAGCCACGGCGAGCACATCGCCTTTACCGACCCGTCCTTCCTTGACCGCCTGGAGCGTGGTCTCCGCCATCGTGAGCTTCGATTCTGCAACGGCTGTTCTCGCGGTAACCGCCTTGCCGGATATATCCACCATGCGTGCACGACCCTGCTCGTTAAAATGTGTAAGTGAACCATTCCCGGCCTGTCCATCTCCTGAATTCATATTCATGACTTAATCACAATCCTTCATTCATTGTATATGTAATACGCCGTGTTCCGTGAACAGCATGTTCAATCTGAAGTCCTGCGGCTCCATGGGGATATCTCCCGGCGGAAGCAGCTGTCCAGGCAGTACAAGCCCTGCATATACGGGCTCTATCACCTGCTCTGTCATCTGCTCCGACACCTGCTGGTTAGACCTCTGAAGCTTGAGGCTTCTGGCGCGAACCTCTCCAGCGAACCGGTCATAATAGCCTCCGCCGTATCCAATTCGGCCGCCACGATGATCATAGGCAAGACCCGGAACAATAACGAGATCAATGTCTGTCCATCGCTCCCGCTCCCATACCTCGGTATGGTCAGCAGGTTCATGAATTCCCCATCTGCCAGGCTGAGCATCCTGCATTCCCTGAATTCTACGAAGCTCCATTAGCGAAGAATCCTCTGTTACTCTGGGAACAAGTACAATATCCTGCTGCTCGAAACCATGCTTAAGAATCAGGGAAGTATCGGCCTCGCTGCGGTATGCAATATACGAGAATACGACCAGCCTGTCCTTGTTCTTAAGTATTCTCAGCTGCTCTATCTCATGGATCGCCTGTTCGCACAGCTTCTCGGAAATTTGTAACCGTATGTCAATGGATAGGTCATTTCGAATCCGATGCATCTTAGAGCGGAGCTGCTTCTTGCTGTCAAGCTGTTGATCCATCTCCATTGATCCGCACCTTCCAATCCACTAATCATTATATGAATGAAACATATGAAATGGATTACATGCTTTCATTTCATTTTTTAGTTTATCATCTATTTGAAGAAAAGACTATAAGCCTCAAGGAGAGAATAAAGCACATTAAAACGCTCTATCTAAATGTTTTAACATGTTCTATGCAATGCAAAGCTGCCCTTTTTCATGTACACTAGAAATAGTATGTTTATAGGCATGTTCAGCTTTAGAACGAAGATTATATTAACGGAGGAACCATCATGCTTTTTCAGGCTAGTGGAATTATTAAAAGATACGGCATTGACAGTATTCTTGAAGGTGTCAGCCTACAAATATTAGAGCGTGAACGCATCGGACTTGTCGGTGTCAACGGCGCAGGCAAATCTACACTGCTGAAGATCCTCGCAGGAGAAATGTCCTATGACGGAGGTCAGATCTTCAAAGCCAAGGAAACCACGCTCGGATATCTCGCTCAGAACAGCGGACTTGAATCAGACGGGACGATCTGGGAGGAGATGCGCAAGGTATTTGCCGACCTGATAGAAGCAGAAGCCGAGCTTCGGCGCATGGAGCAGCAGATCTCTGATCCGAAGCAAATGGAAGACGAGAAGAAATACGCAGAATTACTCGAGCGATACGCCAGACGTTCCGATTGGTTCAAGGATCGGGGCGGTTATGAGATTGAAACAAGGATCCGCAGTGTGCTGCACGGTATGGGCTTTGGCGAATTCCCGGCAGATACGAAGATATCCACACTAAGCGGCGGTCAGAAGACCAGACTTGCCCTTGCACGGATATTGCTGCTGGCCCCTGATCTGCTCATGCTGGATGAGCCGACGAACCATCTGGACATTGAAACACTAACCTGGCTTGAAGACTATCTTCGCAGTTACTCCGGCGCACTGCTCGTCGTATCCCATGACCGGTATTTTCTAGACCGGCTGGTGACGAGCATCGTTGAAATTGAGCGTCATCGCTCCAAGAAATATACAGGCAATTACAGCCGTTACATGGAGATCAAGGCTGCAGAGTACGAGTCTCAGCTGAAGCAATATGAGAAGCAGCAGGATGAAATCGCGAAGATGGAGGCTTTTGTACAGCGGAATATCGTCCGTGCATCGACGACCAAGAGAGCGCAGAGCCGGCGTAGGGCACTGGAGAAGATGGATCGTCTGGATCGTCCGCAGGGCGAGCTGAAGAAGGCCCACTTCTCATTTGATATCGCTTATATGTCTGGCAAAGAGGTGCTGCAGGTTCGAGACCTCTCTGTAAGCTTTGAAGATCCGAGCAAGCCGCTGTTCGAGCATGCTGCCTTTGATCTGCGCCGCGGCGAGACGGTCGCCCTCATCGGACCCAACGGTATTGGCAAATCTACATTACTCAAATGTCTCACCGGACAGATGAATCCGAGAACTGGGACCATCAACTGGGGCACCAAGATTAAGGTAGGCTACTACGACCAGGAGCAGACCGGCCTCAATCCACAAAACACAGTGCTTGAAGAGCTATGGAGCGAGTATCCTCACATGGAGGAAGCGCGTATTCGGACCGTGCTTGGTAATTTCCTCTTCAGCGGTGATGATGTGACGAAGAAGATCAGCTCATTAAGCGGCGGAGAAAAAGCCCGAGTCTCCCTTGCCAAGCTTATGCTGCAGGAATCCAACGTCCTCATTCTGGACGAGCCGACGAACCATCTGGATCTGTTCAGCAAGGAAGTGTTGGAATCCGCTCTGATCGACTATGAAGGCACCCTGCTGTTCATCTCGCATGACCGCTACTTCCTGAACAAAATGGCAGAGCAGATCATTGAATTGAATCCGGAAGGCACCCAGCATTTCCTAGGAAATTATGATGACTATGTCCAGAAGAAACAAGACCTTGAGGAGATTGCCCAGGAACGTCTTGAGCAGCAAACAGCTGCCAATAAAACGACTGTAGTTGAGACAGCTCCTGAGAAATCCGGAGCCGCGAGCTTCCAGGCAGAGAAGCAAGCCAAGCGAGAGGAAAGAAACCGGCAGCGGAAGCTGGACAGCCTGGAAGTACAAATTGCTACCCTTGAGGAGCAGATTGAAGCTCAACAGGCAGAAATGGCCAAGCCTGAAGTGTATCAGGATTATATGAAGCTCCAGGAGATACAGCAGCATATTGAGACATTAAAGTCGAATCTCAGCACAGCTTATCAAGAATGGGAAGCTCTGGCCGAGTAATATAAAGCATTCAAAATATCTTCACATTTTTCTTCATTGCAATAATTAACAACATTATCCACAACAAAAGTGGATAATATATCCATTAGAACAGCCGTTAAGGCTGTTTTTTTGGCGTTATGGTGGGTGTTTTATAGAAAAACCAATATTATCCACTAAATTGTCCACATTATCCACATTTTTTTAATAACTAGATGAGGCCATTTTCATTCATTTTCGAAAACATGTCCAAATTCGACTTTCGGGATTTATCCCCAAATTCTTCCGGATATGTGGATAAAATTGTGCACATATTGACATTTTACGACTTTTGAGTAATTGCTATGCTTGATTTCGACAAGAGGGGAAGCATCACGTTTGATGTTTCCTTCTCAGAAATCTTCTACATCTGGATAAACAAAACCACCATCAATAAGCCCCTTGTAAATACTCATAATAGCCTTTTGAAAATTTATTTACCAAATCCATTATGCTGACCTCCCAATCATAAAATATAATTATGTTCGTACTTTGCCTGATCGGTAATGAGACTATGTTATTGTCCATTTCGACAATCGATACAAGTTCTTGTCCCTCGACAAAAGCAAAGAAGCTCGTCCGTATTGATGGACGAGCTTCTACTAGTCTATATAATCTTTATTACACTTAGGATTTAACGGACCACGCTTCGAGTGACAGCCCGGGCTGTGCCTGCAAATCAAGGCCGGCCAGCTCGCCTCGCTGCCATTTCAGATGTGCTGCCGCGCCAATCATAGCCGCATTATCTGTGCAATATTCCATCGGCGGGATCAGAAGATGAATGCCCTCCTTGGCACAACGCTCCTCCAGCGCCTTGCGCAGTCCACGGTTTGCCGCTACGCCTCCGCTTAATAGAAGCTGCTTCGAACCATAGGCACGCACGGCTCGAATGGCTTTTTCGACCAGCACCTCAACAACGGACTCCTGGAACCCCCGGGCCACCGCTGCCGGGTCAAGCGTTTCCTTCTTCATGGATGCTTGGTTCACCACATTGAGCACGGCAGATTTAAGTCCGCTGAAGCTGAAATCATAGGAATCAGCCTCCAGCCATACCCTAGGAAGGGTCACCGCGTGATCCGCCTCATGCGCCATGCGATCCACATGGGGACCTCCCGGGTAAGGACAACCCAGTGCACGCGCCACCTTGTCATAGGCTTCGCCCACCGCATCATCGCGCGTTCGGCCAATCACTTCGAATTTCCCTTCTGCTTCCATATGCACAAGCTCCGTATGTCCCCCGGATACGACGAGTGACATTGCCGGATACTCCAGCTCTTCAATTATGCGGTTCGCATAGATGTGCCCGGCAATATGATGAGTTGCAATGAGCGGCTTGCCAAGTGCCATCGCGAGTGTCTTCGCTGCAACAATCCCTACCAGCAGAGCCCCGACAAGGCCCGGCCCCTGGGTGACGGCAATAGCCGATAGATCCTGCGGTTTAATTCCCGAAGCGGTAATCGCCTCTTCGAGCATCAGAGTAATAACTTCAACATGCTTGCGGGACGCGACCTCCGGAACAACGCCGCCAAATGCTTTGTGCGTCTCCACCTGGCTGGAGATGAGGTTCGCTAGTACCTCACGTCCGTCCTTGACGACAGACACCGAGGTTTCATCACAGCTGGTTTCGACAGCAAGTATATAACTGGATTGTAATGTATCGGATGAGTGTGTCATGAATCCTTTAAACTTCCTTCCTCTTCACCATCAGAACCATGATCAATGCTGGCAGGCAGGTCAGCCCACATAATAAGCGCATCTTCATTATTATCCGAATAATACCCCTTGCGGAGTCCTGAAGGCTTGAATCCTTTTTTCTTATACAGGTTCTGGGCTACGGTATTGGATAATCGTACTTCGAGTGTCATTCTCGACATACCCAGGTAAGCTGCCGTCTTCATTATCTCATGGAGCAGCTTCTCGCCCAGCTTCCGTCCACGGTAGGCTTCTCTCACCGCAATATTCGTAATATGGGCTTCATCAACAATCGTCCACATTCCGGCATACCCGATAGCCTTACCGTCCAATTCCATGATCATATATTTCGCAAAATGATTCTGTGTCAGCTCATTCACGAACGCCGTTTCCGTCCACGGCAGGGTAAAACACTCTTGCTCTATGACGAGTACATCTGGAATATCCTCCAGCTTCATAAATCTAAATTCCAACCGTCCGGTTTGCTCCTTGCTCTCCATGCCCCAACGTACGACTCCCTTCATCCTTTGCGTAGAAGATTGGCTTCTGCTTCCGCAAGCTGTGTGTAATTCGGAATGAGCGTATGCACATCATCGTGTAGACCCGCCTTAAGCTTCATAGCACCCAGCTTGCCCACATATCTTCCTTCCATGTCATACGGCATAAGCACAAGCTCACAAGACAAACGGTCTCTCAGCTTCTCGATCGTCTCTGCGTGTTGCGACACTTCCCCTGCAAAAATAATGCCTGCAGGCCGGCTTGAAGCTTCTGTCTGCTCATACTGCTCAGCAAGCTTCTCCGTCCATGGCTCGACCAGCCGAATGCCGTCCTCTTCAAGCCGGTGCATTGGCTTCTCACCATCGTATCCTTCAAACCATGCGGTGTAGGCTTGTCCTCTTCTCGCATCCATCAGGGGAACGACCCAGTATTGTACCTGCTCTGCCTTCACTTGATTTCCTGAATCCGTTGAAGCTGCTCCAATCTTCTTGTTGTCCTTGAGAGAACCAATTCCTCCCCAAGCCAGTGCTTCCAGGCTGGACACGGATGCAACAGGCACACCCCACGCCCAGGCAAGCGTCTTCGCAGCCGTTACCGCGATGCGGATACCGGTGTAGGAGCCGGGGCCAATTCCAACGGCAATACCGCCGATCTCCGTTCGTTCTATATGTTGTTCTTTCATAAGGTCCTCTAGCGCCTGAACCACATGCACGGCATGATTCCGCTCCGTACGTGAATTCGACTCAGAGAGCACCGTCTCGTTCTCCATCAATGCCGCAGCAAGTACCGCTGTTGACGTATCCAACGCCAAAAACCGCTCACGCGGCTTCCGTTCTTCGTTCATCCTCAATCGACTCCACTTCTCTTCAAATCTTCGCACCAGTCCGTGTAAGGCGAGCCGTAACCATTCAAACGAATGACACGTTCTCCCGTCTCCGTCACCGTCATCTGGATATGCAGATGAGCCTCCGGCAGCAGCTCAGAGATAATACTGGACCATTCGACCAGGCTTACACCATTGCCATAGAAATATTCATCCAGCCCGAGCCCCTCTGCTTCATCGAGCGTAATCCGGTAGACATCCATATGATACAGTGCAAGTCTGCCTTCATACTCTTTGATCAATGTAAAGGTGGGACTATTCACGACGCCCTCTACACCTAGGTACTGTGCAAAATATTTGGAAAATGCCGTCTTCCCTGCACCCAGATCACCATCAAGGGCGATAACAGAGCCAGGCACCGCGAGTCTGGCCAGATGGGAAGCAAGCCGCTCTGTATCCTGTACACTACTGGAGTGGTACTCCCACTCCTGATGCTCGTGATTCAATATGCTAACCTTCTTTCGGTCTATCATTCAAGCAATAACAATGCATTTCACTAGTTTCAGGTCAAATCCTTCATCTCATTATATAGTTCTCCATCTTCCCAAGCAAGGTAAGGAAGACACACAAAACCCGGGGTACTATGACCCCGGGTTCATATTCACTATCGTATGATTAGCTCTCGACCAGACGATCCACTCGGACCGTATGCGTCTCCAGCGGATTGTTACTTATCTGCACGGTTGCCATTTGGTTCTCTACGTCCACATGCTCAATCCATACGGGTTGTTCCCCGTCCAGCTTGACGGGGATATTTTCCTTCGCCTCATAAATTGCTTTTGCACGGTTTGCATTCATCATGTTATAGATCTCCTTCTTCCTTATTAATCTCCAGCTCATGCTCATCAAATAATGCATCTGAAGTGCTGTCTCCGATATATCCATTGTCGTAAGTGACCTGTCCACCGCCCAGGCCCTCGTTCACCATACGATCGACGTCGAACGCTGTTTCCTCCATCGTCTCTTCATCTCTTGCTTCTGGCGTTGTTACCTCATGCCAATCCACCATATCGACAGCAAGCATATCCGTCCCGCTGAGAGCATCCAAGAATTGATCAAATCCACCTGCATCTCCATTCTCCCTGTCTCTTCTCTCCGGCTCGTACATATCGCTTGTTCTGGACATGTCGTCTCCCCTTCACCATTTTTTAATCCGTAATATGTCCAGATGAAGCGATATTCATGCACGAAGTTCTTAAATTATGCCTCCTAAAGCTTCTTCAGCTTCCATTCAATAAGGTTATAACCGTCTCTTTTTGCCCATAATAGCAAGAAGGATAATACAACAAATTATATAAGGAGGGATGATCATGCATACCGTCTGGAAAGGCGCGATCAGCTTCGGACTGGTTCATGTCCCAGTCAAAATGTTCTCTGCTACCGAGGACAAGGATATTTCGATGCGATATATTCATACCGAATGCGGCAGTCCGCTCAGTTATATTCGCAAATGTCCATCCTGCGATGAAGAAGTGAAATGGGAGGAAATTACTAAGGGGTACGAGTACGAGAAGGGAAAATTTGTGCTGTTTGAGAAGGATGAGCTGGATCAGCTGTCCGAGCAGGCCAATAAGAGCATTTCGATACTTGATTTCGTCAATTTAACGGATATTGATCCGATTTACTTTCAGAAGACCTATTATTTATCTCCTGATCAGTCTGGAGGCAATGCTTATCAGCTGCTGATGACAGCCATGCGGGAAACAGGCAAGATTGGAATTGCCAAAATCTCCATCCGTTCAAAGAGCAGCCTTGCGGCTATTCGAGTGCTGGAGGATTGTCTTGCGATTGAGACGATATTTTACCCTGATGAGATCCGTCCTGTGTCCCAGGTTCCTAATCTTCCCGAGAATATTGCGGTCAACGACAAGGAGCTCACGATGGCCAAAATGCTGATCGATCAGCTCAGTACGCCATTCGACCCGGAGAAATATACTGACGATTATCGCGAAAAACTGCTTGAACTCATAAATCATAAAGTCGCAGGGGAAGAGTACAAGATTGCTCCAGCCAAGCCGGAAGCGAATGTCGTCGATCTTATGGCGGCGCTTCAAGCAAGTATTGAAGCCACCCAGCAGCAGCCACCGATTGTAACCGATCCAGGGCCGGCCAAGCCTGCCAAGAAACGGACTACTCGTAAAAAGGATGCCTCCGCAGAAGACAACCGCGAAGAACCGGTCGTCAAGCCGAAGACGAAGCGCAAAACCGCCAAAAAGAAAGAGACAGGTGCTTAATCTTAGCTTGAGAAGCTTTACATTACAGCTTTGGCCTGATCGTCCGTCATTTGATTATTCGGTCATCTGGATTCTTGTTTACATGTATGTACGTTATCATTGACGCGTCCATAGAGACACTATATACTAACTTACATAAAGTAACTTAATGTAAGTTAGTAATTTTTTAGTTCATATGGACATGATCAAGGAGGCTATTAAACACATGACATACTCTATTCATCCCGCTACAACGCTGGGCGAAGTGAAGCTTCGCGTCAGCGAGCTTACACGCTCTATCGATTTTTATGAACGAGTCGTAGGACTCAAGGTGCTGTCTCAGCATGGAAACCAGGCCGTACTAACCAGTGACGGTGTCCGTTCACTTGTCGTATTGGAGGAGCTTACGGATCCCAAGCCGATCCGCTCAAGAAGCCATGCCGGGCTGTACCACTTTGCCATTCTTCTGCCAGACCGGGAATCCCTGGGTCTTGCACTTCGTCAACTGATTGACAGCGGTATTGAAATTGGTCAAGGCGATCACAGTGTCAGTGAAGCACTGTACATTAACGATCCGGATGGACACGGCATTGAGATTTATGCTGACCGGCCAAGAAGTGTATGGCGCCGCGATGAGAAGAATCATTATATTATGGGAAGCGATCCTGTTGATGTTCACGGACTGCTGGCGCTGGCGGGCGATAAGCCGTTTACCGGACTGCCTGCAGACACCGTCATCGGCCATGTGCATTTTCATATATCCAGCCTCCCAGCAGCCCGCGAATTCTACAACAAGCTGCTTGGATTTGATATTGTGCTGGATGATCCACGCTTTCAAGCGGTATTTGTGTCCGCTGGTGGATATCACCATCATATCGGGCTTAATATTTTGGCCGGTCAGAATGCGCCGGCCACCCCTCACGATGCGCTAGGAATTGATTACTTCACTATCATATTTGAGGGTAAAGAAGCGTTCGATGAAACGCTGCTGCGTCTTCAATCCGGCGGATATGCCGTAACAACTCAGGAGTCTGAAGCCTATGTTACAGATCCATTTGGTATTGGAATTCGCATGGTTTATAAGTAATTAATTATTGTATTAAAGGAGAAGCAGCTGATAATGGAACTTACGCCGGTCATTCCCTTTGAACCGATCCGAACGAATCTTTTTCCTGTCGGCCCTCCCTGGATTGCCCAGGTGAAATGGGACGGTGTCCGCATGCTAACGTATTACGACGGGCATGAAGTGAAGCTCATTAATCGCAAACGGAATGACCGGACCCTGCAGTACCCCGAATTTACACAAGCGGATGTCTATTCATCCGCTTCTTCTTTTATCCTTGACGGAGAGCTGATTGCATTCAGAGAGGGCAAGCCGTCTTTTCACGAGATCATGAGACGGGACAGCCTAAGGAGCGAACGCAGTATCCGGCAAGGCCTCAAGAGCGTTCCGGTTACCTACATGGTATTTGATATTTTGTACCTGAATGGTGTATGGGTTACGGATAGACCGCTGTCGGAGAGGCAGCAGCTGCTCGCTGAGATGATCAAGCCTCACCCGCAGGTACAGCTGGTTCAGAATTTTCCGGATGGCAATGCCTTGTTTGAAGCGGTCAAAGCCCAGCAGCTTGAAGGTGTCGTGGTCAAAGACCTGAACAGCACCTACGCCATGGACGGCAAGGACAATCGGTGGCAGAAACGCAAGAAGAACGGGGATTTATATGCCGTTATCGGCGGGGTTACGTTCAGGGACAAGCTCGTCAACTCACTTCTGCTGGGTCTGTATAATGAACAGGGAGAGCTTGAATATATCGGGCATGCCGGAACTGGCAGATTTACCGTCCAGGACTGGCGGACACTAACGGAACAAGCGCTGAGCATGGGTGTGAAGCATATGCCTTTTGTCAATATACCCGGTAGGAATCAAGGCGCACTGTGGATACAGCCCGAGCTTGTCGTGCGTGTTACCTTTCTCGAATGGACACCCGGCGGAACGATGCGTCACCCTACGATAGAGAGCTTCGCCCCTCATATCCCTGCAGCAGAATGCCGAGTAGCACAGAAGGAGGAGAACTGACCTATGCCGCGTTCGATTAAGGGCACGATTCAAATTGAAGGACAGGATATTACAATTACGAATCCAGACAAGCCTCTCTGGCCCGAAGCCGGTGTCACGAAATCGATGTATTTGCAGAAGCTGGCAGAGCTCTCCCCTTATCTGCTGAAATACTGCAGGAACCGGCTGCTCACGACCATCCGGTATCCACATGGGATTCACGGCGAATTTTTTTATCAGAAAAATGCACCTGAGCCTCTCCCTCCTTATGTCAAAACGGCGGTTCATGAAGGGATCAACTACATTGTGATGGAGGACCTGCCTGTCCTTCTATGGCTTGGCAATCTGGCTGCACTTGAGTTTCACCCTTCTCTTCATTATGTGGGCAGTAAGCTGCCCTGTGAATGGATGATCGATCTGGACCCCAGCCTGCCGGAAGAGCCCCGAATTATGGAAGCCGCGCACCTCGTCGGACAGACCCTAAATTCACTTGGCATTCAATCCGTACCCAAGACATCGGGTGCCACAGGTGTGCAGATCATTGTGCCCATCCAGAGCGGGATTACGTTCGAGGAGCTCCGAACGCTCGGTCATTTTGTCGGTATGTATGTATGTCAGAAGCATCCAGACTTATTCACATTGGAACGGCTGAAGAAGGACCGGGGCGACAAGATCTATTTTGATTATCTCCAGCATTATGGCGGTAAAACCTTGGCTGCCCCCTACACTCCACGCGCCAGAGAACACGCCTCCGTCTCGACGCCTCTGTTATGGGATGAGGTGGCAGCAGACGTACGGCCGAAGGACTTCCATCTGCTAAATATTGGCGCACGTCTAGCAAAGAAGGGTGATCTTCTCGCTGCTCTGCCGCCGCAGCCACTGGAGAATGTATTGAAGCACCTGAACAAGAAGTAGGTTATGACAGAACCGAAGCTGATATGATGTGTCATGAAGTGAGGCAGATCACATCCGCGCATAAAAAATACCCGGTACCCTAATGAATCTTAGGGATACCGGGTTCTCTATACATATACCAATAACAGAAGTCATCGCTAGTGAATGCCTTTTTTCTTGAAACGTCCGCCTTTTACATCATGAATATTACCAATCGCCACAAAGGCCTGTGGATCCCAGTCCTCTACGATGTTCTTCAGCTTGGCTTCCTCCAGACGCGTAATGACGACGAAGATCACCTTCTTCTCGTCCCCGCTGAATCCGCCTTCTCCATCGAGGTATGTAACCCCGCGGCCCAGACGATCTGCAAGAGCTTCTCCGATATCACGGTACTTCTCACTAATGATCCATACCGACTTGGATTGATCCAATCCTTCAATTGTGACGTCGATCATCTTCATCGCAATATAATACGCAATCATGGAATACATCGCGTTCGGCCATCCAAACACGAAGCCTGCCATAACGAAGATGAACACATTAATGACCAGAACGACCTGTCCGACGGAAAATGGAGACCTTCCACTCACCAGAATTGCGACAATCTCTGTTCCATCAAGAGAACCTCCCGAGCGGATAACGAGTCCTACTCCCACTCCGAGGATAACACCGCCAAAGACAGCGCCAAGCAGCGGCTCATTCGGCGTTAATGCCTGAACATGATGCAATAGGTGTGTACCGATCGACATAATGATAATACCGAACAGTGTAGATACCGCAAAGGTCTTGCCAATCTGCTTATACCCAATCAGAAGAAACGGCAGATTGAACAGTGTCAGCAATACACCAAGCGGCAGACCGAAGAGCTGAGACACCATAATCGATATCCCTGTAATACCACCGTCAATAACGCCATTGGGAATTAGAAAAATCTCAAGAGCTACAGCCATGAGCGATGCGCCGACGACGATCATAATCGCACGCTGCAGCAGCCGCAGACTAATTGGAGAACTGTTTGCCTTCGTCTGTTTGCCCGGACTTGGCATCATTTCCTTCGTTGTCATATTTGACATAGAATCCCCCTATTCTTTTAACCTTTCTATGTCCGAAAGACATGACCTGATACACTATTATACCATACTCCACATCCAGAAATCACGAAAAGAGTCAGCAACGACGAGATAATGGAATAGAAAGCTGGTTTTTCCCACAGAAATCACCCAAAATCCTTAGAGCAGAGGAGATAATAACCTACACAGGATTTCAGTGGATTTGCCTAATTTCGAACGCTTAATAAACGTGCTTAATTCGAGCTTCATGCTATGGCTTAGATCCCCTTCAAAATCAGTCACCAGTCTCTTGATCGCACTCTCTGAATACATGACCGAGGTCAATTCAAAATTGCTGTAGAAGCTGCGCATATCCAGGTTAGCCGAGCCGACAGACGCCAGCAAATCATCAACAATGATGACCTTGGAATGAATGAAGCCTTTCTTATAACGATAGAACTGAACTCCCGCCGTCAGCAGCTCTTCCACATAAGACAGCGTTGCCTGAAGCACGACCGCATAGTCTGCCTCATACGGAATGAGAATTCGCACATCCACTCCTGCATAGACAGCCGTCTTCAGTGCAGTCATGAGCGCATCGTCCGGTATAAAATACGGCGTTGTAATGTAGATCCGCTTGCTCGCTTGTGTAATGGCACTGAAGCAAACTTCCTGAATCAAATGCCGCGTCTCATCCGGTCCGCTCTCCACAATCTGAACCTGCTCATCAACCTGGCAGTCATGTGGTGGGAATAAGGAAGGAATGCGATCCTCTTCTACTGTCTGCCCGGATACCATCTCCCAGTCCTTGAGAAAGGTCGTCTGCAGGAAATATACAGCGTCGCCGCTGATCCGCATATGCGTATCACGCCAGAAGCCCATTTTCTGCGATTGACCCCGGTACTCATCCCCGATATTCATTCCTCCGGTATACCCGATCGTACCGTCGATAACGACAATCTTGCGATGGTTACGATAGTTCAGCTTACGCAGCTTCATCGCAAGGCCCGGGGGCAGGAAGAAGTGAATCTCGATCCCCGCCTTCTTCATTCTCTGAATAAAGGGCTTCGGAAGGGCTTTGCTGCCGAACCCGTCGCAGATGATACTGACTTTTACGCCTTGCTCAGCTTTTTCAATAAGGAGATCCTGAAACATGGTGCCGATAATATCATCACGAAAAATATAAAACTGGATGTGAATATGATGCTGTGCCAGTTCTATATCATGGAGCAGGGAAGCAAACAGCGGCTCACCTTCCGTAAAATACTTCGTCTCGTTGCACCCCGTAATTGCACTATTCGGCATGTGGGACATCAAGTTAAACAGCCGGTTGTGAGCTGTAAATGTTGCGCTGTGCATGTCTTCTACAGTCGTTATCACTTTGGTCTGCGAAGAGAGATGCTGGTGAATGTGCTCCCACACCTCACTCTTCACATGCTTCCTCATCCGATGATAGGGCCGGCCGGCCAGGAAATAGAGAATGATTCCAATAACAGGCAGGCAGATGGATAGAAGAATCCATACTCCCGCCTTGACCGGTCTCTCATACTCCAGTACAAATAAGAGGACCGTTTGCAGGAAATAAAATAAGATCAGTATAACGATGACCAGCCAAATCATGAGCCAGCCCCCTTCTTATGTATAGATTCGGAGTCATCTATACAGTGTGACAAATTTTTGCAAAAAACATGCATATCCGAGCTAAAAAATATGGGATATGGACTCAAGATACAGTGATGTAATCAAATCGCTTGACATTCGCTGTGCATTAGGGCGTATTTTCAGACGGCCTGAATTGAGCTATAATATTCGTTAAACTGAATCAAATTCATAAATTATTCATCAAATGAATTTGATTCGACTTTATAGTTTAAATTCATGAAGAGGAAGAGATGTGAAATGGAAGAAGGTAGTAGGTACGCGTTAAACCTGGCCTTCGTGGCCGTATTGATTGGTTTTTCGGCATTTTTTGTCGCAGTGGAGTTTGCGATTGTACGTGTAAGGACGAGTCGATTGGATCAACTGATCGCAGAAGGGAACAAGCGAGCCGCCGCGGTTAGGCAAGTGGTTGCTAATCTGGACGGCTATCTATCCGCCTGTCAGCTGGGGATCACGATTACCTCGCTGGGACTCGGATGGCTGGGAGAGCCAACCGTAGAGAAGATACTGCACCCTCTTTTTGAAAGAATGCATGTACCGGAGGCCGTAGGATCCTTCTTATCCTTCTTTATCGCCTTTATGGCGATTACTTACTTACATGTCGTAGTCGGCGAGCTGGCACCTAAGACGGTTGCGATTCGAAAGGCAGAAACGGTCGCCATGTTAACGGCCAAACCGATCATTTGGTTTAACAAATTAATGTACCCATTTATTTTCGTCTTGAACGGCTCTGCTAACGGTCTTGTTAAGCTGTTTGGCGTTAAACCTGCTTCTGGGCACGAAGAGGCTCACTCTGAGGAAGAGCTGCAGATTATTATTAATGAGAGCTTCGAGAGCGGCAAGATTAATCAGAGCGAATTTGGATATGTAAGCCGGATCTTCGCTTTTGATGAAATGCTCGCCAAGGAAATCATGGTTCCGAGAACCGATATGGTATGCTTGTACGTCAACAAATCTGTTGAAGAGAATCTCGCCATCATTCGTGAAGAGCAGTACACCCGGTTCCCGGTCGTGAATGAGAATAAGGACGATATTATCGGCATCATTAATACGAAGCAATTTTTCCTGGAATATTACGGAGACAACTCCTCCGATATTGACATTACCGGTCTTATTCAACCGATTCCCGCAGTTCACGAAACAACACCGGTTAAAGAACTGCTGCACAAGATGCAGCAGGAAGGCAATCATATTGCCATCCTCGTTGATGAATATGGCGGAACCTCGGGTATAGTCACGATTGAAGACGTGCTGGAGCAGATCGTCGGAGAGATTCGGGATGAATTCGACGCAGATGAAGAAGAAGAAATCCAGATTATGGATAATAACTACATTATATTTAATGGGAAGGTATCTCTGTCCAAGGTAAATGATCTACTCCTCGCCACACTTGACACTAACGAGTGGGATACCATTGGAGGATGGCTGTACAGTCATCAGCCCGAGATGAATGAACAAGAAGAATACGAATTCGAAGGACTCACCTTCATTCTGCTGAAGAAGGAGAAGAACCGCTTCCTGAAGGTGGCTGTTATTCCGAGAGAACCTCTGCCTGCCGCGAGCGGCGAAGAGGAATCCGCACTTGCAGAGTAATTCGTTACTATATAAATTGATAAGGCCCGCATGTCTGTTCGTGACAGATCTGCGGGCCTTACTGTGTTAGATCTAGAGAGACTCCACTATGGGAACAACTGCATGGGCTACGCCTTCTCCCATTTGTCCTTGAAGAAAATATGGTACACTTTGGTAATTACAATCTTCAGCGTCATATAGAGCGGAATGGCAAGAATAACCCCCAACAAGCCTGCAATATCGCCACCCACAAGCACAACGACAATCGTCGTAATCGGATGGATATCGAGCGATTTGTTGAAGATATACGGCGCTAGCAGGTTATCCTGAATTTGCTGTGCGGCAAGGATAATCACCAATGCCCAGATTGCCATGGAAGGTGACTGGATGAAGGCAATGATGACAATCGGCACCGAAGACAAGAATGCCCCGATGAAGGGGATGAAATTCATAATGACCGCAATGACCGTCAACAGCAGCGCGTACGGCAGATCAATGATCAGAAATCCAATATACATTAGTACACCAAGCGACACATTAATGATGACACGACCGACGATAAATCCACTGAGAGAGCTGTCGATTTCATCCATCAGATCCGTGCCCTCGTCACGGAAACGCTTAGGCATGAAGCCTACAATCTTCTCCCCGAATTTCCCGCCTTCCTTCAGCATGAAGTACAGAATAATCGGTGTGACAAACAACACCATAATGAAGCCGGAGAAGAATGATACCACACTGGACATGTAATTGGTCAGTACCGTAAATCCTTGATCAATGACTTCAGTGATCCGAGATAGAATGTTAGTTCCCTCTGGCAAGATCTGTGCCAGTATTCCACTCTCTTCCAGCTCCTCTACTTGCTCTGTCAGCATTCGAACCAAATTCGGCGCATTCTCGATGAATGCGAGGAACTGTTCCCGAAGCGACGGCCAGATCCCGATAATAAATCCAGCCATAATCAGACCGAATACCAGGTATATGAGAAAAATGGCGAGCGTTCGATTGACTCTTCGTTTATGCATCAGCTCAACAAGCGGCCTTAGTAAATAATAGAAGAAGCCTGCCAGCATCGCCGGAACTAGTATCACACTAAGTAGAGAAAATAGCGGATTAAAAATAAATTTGACCTTGTCACCCAAGAAGATAACAAGCAGGATCAGGATTATACCGATACAGAATCGGAAAAACCTGTTGGTTTGAGCCAAGTTCACTTCCTCCATTCATGTCTATTTCTATTGTAAATATGTAAGTCACACAACAAGTTATGCAACCTCTTCTTCCGCAGCATTCCTAGACATTATAGCAAATGAAGGTATCCATAATCGAACGACAAGACTTCTATTCTAAGCAGCCACGTCTCTCTTATGAAAGACATAAAAGGTAATACCCATAAATAGAACATAATAAACAGCAAGCACCGCAATAGAGAAGCCCAGGCTCATCACACTGTTACCTGAACCGAACATATATTGACTGAGGTCCATGTTAGTGAACAGAACGTATTTCCCCCAGAAATAACGATCCGGATCAAAGATTAAACCAAAGATCCCTTGCGTAAACAAGATAAATAGAGATAACCCGATGGCAAGGGCTCCTGATCTGAATACCGTGGATAGCATAAATGCAATCGCCAAGGTGATAAACAAGTCCACATATTCATACAGCCAGCTGACGAACGCATAACCTGCAGGTGTGTAAACTCCCGACATCTGTGACACGACAGCCTCCGTAGACATCAGAACCGAGCACGTAAGCAGGGATAACCCTGTCATAAGGAGCGTAGTCAGCAGACTGAATATCAGTACGGATACATATTTGGAAGCCAGAATCTTGCTTCGGGTCCACGGACGAATCAGCAGCAGCTTAATCGTACCCCAAGAGAATTCACCTGCCACCGAATCGGCCGCAATCACGACCGCAAAGATCGTATTCAGGAAGCTGATGAACGACACCGTGAGCATAGCCCCTTCCCAATAGTAGGTTGAGGCTCCTCCCCCCGTGCTAGATAGCAGATAAGGAATGAGGATTGACATCACAATGATAATCCCGAGCATCACCCAGGTCCGTATACGGAGGTAGATCTTCATATTCTCATTATGTATCAGCATCAAAAAGTTACTCAAGTACGCTCACCTCCCGTCATTGCAAGGAACTGATCTTCGAGGGAGCTGGTTCTGGAACGAATGCCATAGACCTTGATGCCATGCTGAACCAATCTTGCATTCAGCTCGGCGGCTTCGTCTCTTGTACAAGATATGCTCAGCACAGGACCCTCAGTACGTCCCTGTCCTGCCAGCCTGAATGCTGCCTCGGTATCGCTCACCTCGAACGTATATTCTTGAACCTCAAGAGCGCCGTTCTCCGGTCTCAGCTGCCGGACATCAATCAGCTTCCCACCCTGGATGACCGCTACCGTATCACACATCAGCTCCATCTCGGACAGCAAATGACTGGATACGAAGACTGTCGCCCCTTCCGTAAGCGTGAGCTTGCGCAAATAATCTCTGAGCTCCCGAATGCCCTGCGGGTCTAACCCATTCGTAGGTTCGTCCAGAATGAGCAGCTTCGGACGATGCAGAATGGCTTGTGCTACGCCAAGCCGCTGACGCATGCCAAGAGAATATGTCTTGACCTTGTCATGTATCCGGTCACTGAGACCAACAAGCTCAATTGCTTCCTGAAGTCGCTCTCTAGTCACTCCTGGTGACATCCGGGCAAAATGAACCAGGTTCTGGTAGCCTGTCAGGAACTTGTACATCTCCGGATTCTCCACAATGGCGCCAACCTCACGGATGGCATCCTCAAACTGGGTCTTCACGCTGTGTCCAGCAATGAAGATATCCCCGCTGCTAATGGACATCAAGCCTACCATCATGCGGATCGTGGTCGTCTTCCCCGCGCCATTGGGTCCTAAAAAACCAAAGACCTGGCCTGGATATATATCCAGAGTCAGGTCTTGCACGAGATGGCGGGAAGAAATGACCTTACTTACACCTTGCATACGAACGACAGGTTCCTGGTGCATGTAAATGCTCACTCCCTTTTGGTAATGTTCGAATGGGAATTCGAACAAGGATTCTCACTCATAGACTTCGAGCCTAGTGTAACATAATTTGTGAGAACCTGTCCCGCGTATTTGCTGGGATGAAGCAATTCTGTACCTCACGCTCTGCTTGAGGCTCCGAATGATCCTCCTCCGTGGCAGGAGCGGCTTCCTGGTGCTCTTCCTCCGCTTGCTCACCCTTCTGGCAGCAGAGGCAATAGCCCAGCGGCATTTCATTTCTGTAAAATCCGGTCCGGAAGACCTGATTGAGTATGATATGGGGAAGGTCTTTCATCCTGGAAATGGACTGTTCATATGATAGACTACCTGAGACTTTGGCCTCTTCTATTCCTCTCGACTCCATTGGATATTTCGTGTCTACCGACAATATCCTCCCACAGGCGACACAATAAAATCGACTCGTCATAATCACTTCAGCCGTCCTCCATTCATAAAGACAGATAGTTTCAGTGCCTGTGAAACCAACCGCAGGGACACTCGTTCAATCAATCGCATAAATCGATTCTTTTCGATACAAATTGTATCTTGAACATAATGGAGTCCCATATTTTTGTCAAGAATTTTTGAGGGTTATTAGATAATTAACCAGGAATAGGGCGGGAAAACGCTTTGTTATAAGATTTTAAAATGTGCATATGCGAATTCTTTAATTGTTATTCACAAGATACAATTTGTATACTTAACTCTAATCTCTCTCTTCATACCCAGCAGATAAAAATAAAAATAATATAAAAAAAGTACATCCTATATCGAATGATAAGGATGTACTTTTTTTAGTTTTGCAAACTAAACTACATTTAGGATATTCTCGATCACTTAAAGATATTCGTACTTCTAACAAAATCTTCAGCAAACATGGAACCAGGCTTCTTATTACATAATAGAAGTGAATCCACTTTTAATTTCTTAATTCTTGTTTGAACTGAAACGTAAGTCACGCTAATCAAAAACAATAACCAGTAAATCGGAATTGAATTCAGAAATCTACTATCAGTAATATTGTATGCGGGAAAAAATATAAGAATCCCTAGTGTAGCTAACCAATAAGGAGTATTATCGGACAATTTAATATTAACTAGAAGGTTATAAACTGTTACTAAAATAATAACTAAAATTAAAGCTAATCCAACAAATCCCACATCTAACCATAAGTCTCTCCAACCACTATGACTGCTTGTTAAAATGATTCCTCCACTATCACTTAAAACACGATCTAGTTTTCCCCAATACCCTTGATAACCGTATCCGAACCACCAATTTTGAAGCATAGCATCATTTAAATTGGTCCAAATAGTTGTTCTACCTGTCAAGTCAGAAGATTTACCAAATAGGCCAAAAAATGAATCAATATTTATATATACATAACAAGCAATTGAAAGTGTAACAGCTCCAGAAATCCAAAATATAAATTGCTTTAATGAAAAACTATTTAATTTGTAATAAGTAAATATGAATAATAGAATAGTACAAATTAACACTGACAGGATAAGCGCTGTAGAAGAACCTGATTTTATTAATAGTATAAAATTTACAAAAATAATAGATAAATGAACCATTTTTAATGAATTTCTCTTAAACAAAAACGATAAGTTTAAGATACAGGATAACAACGTAACTGTCCCGAGGGTATTCTTATGTCCTAATAATCCTTTCCAATGTCCTGAGTGCTCTGACCCTACAGGATGAACTGCAAAGGAAGGCAAAATAATACTTGTAATTAAATTTACAACACTAAGAATGCTCAAGGAGATTAATAGTAATTTTAGATATTCATTCGGGGTATATCTTGTAACTACAAATAAGCAAAATAACGAAATAATAAGAAACTTGTATATTTCTAAGAGACTATAGACTGTTGAATCAGACCATGCAAACGAAAAGGAAACCAAGACAATAAACATTGTGACTAATTTATTAGAACCGATTGTTTGCCAAATTTCCTTTTGTTTTGGAAGTAGACAAACATAACAATAAAGCCCAATTAGAGTGAATAAAGCATAGACTGGTAAAGAATATGTATAACCCTGAGTCAGCATTGGAATACAAAATATAATGAATACAGAAATAGTAAACACCTTATTCATAAATCACCATCCATCATTATTCTGTGCTGATATTATCTTATCACATCAAAGATACAAATTGTATCTTTTGTTTGCAAACTGGACTTATATAAGGGTAATCTAATTTTTCTGAGATAGTATTACATAAGTAGTAAGTTCTTTTTGTGTTGCAAAACTTACTTGAAATATTTAAGCAACTTAGTAATAGACATAGCAGCCTCCAAATGATACATTTTGTATTATAAGTGTTTAAGGAGGACATTCAGTGAAATTGAAAAACATCTCAAATATAAAAGGTGTGCTTATAATTCTCGTAGTGTTTGGCCATTGTTTTCCTCTAATTTCGAGGAATGAGCCAATTGTTAATTACATTTGGACCTTTATATACAACTTCCATATGCCACCTTTTTTCTTATTATCAGGCTTACTTTATTATAATAGTAGTAAGATAAAAAAGATCTCTGGCAAGAAATTTGTTTTAGGGAAGTTGAAAACTCTGATGATCCCCTATCTAACTGTATCCTTATGTTCTTATCTTCTTATATATTTCCTAAGCAGTGTTCCTCTATTTAATAATCTACTTTCAAGAGCGGGTTATGGAGAAATTAAATTTAACGAGATGATATACTCCATAATTACAAACAATAATCATATTGATCAACATCTTTGGTTTGTGTATGCCTTGTTTTTAATCTTTTTGTTTCAAGTGTTTTTGGATAAAGCAACAGATAATCACATACTAAAATTCATCCTAACTTTAGGGATTAGTTTATTGGGAAGTTTCATTTTTACTCAAGGCTTGGTAAGCAAAGTGTTTTACTTTTCTTTTTATTTTTATATCGGTAGATATTTTCTTAATAACTGGAATAACTTCTCTAATATCACTTTAAAAACCTCACTTATTAATATTGTAATGTTTTTTGGTACTAACTCATTACTTACTTATCTATCTATTGCAAATCTCGGCACTTCAGTACTAACAGAGATTATGCAGTATTTTGTAGCAATACATTCAATATTTGCTCTAATTTCACTAATAAGATTACTAAGAGGAATTCAGTTACTTGAACGTCTATCACAATTACTGGGTAATAATTCATTCATAATTTATCTCTTGCATCAACCTTTTTTAGTAAGTGGTGTTTCAGGCGTAATAATTCTTATGAATCAAAACATCATCCTTTACAGCCCATTTATAACAGTATTAGGTATTATGGTTCCTATAATCATTTATAATTTTCTTATTAAGAAAAACAATATCATTTCTTTTCTATTTACGGGTAAAGCCACAAAACCAAGCAAATCTATAGATTCAACCAAGAAGTCAATAAATATAAACTAAAACAATCAGAAACCTCTTTTTTGAAGCAACATAATTATTAACATAATCTTATTATAATAACTCTTGTCAGGAGGGCTCTGAAAAGGAGAGAAACTAAATTGTTAAAATTAATCAATAAATTCAATATCAGCTTTCTTACTATACTTATATTATTCAATTTACTTATTCCGTATTCTCAATCTAGTGCTGGCAGTCAGTATTATGTTGCTACTAATGGAAATGATTCGAATTTAGGAACAGTTAATGATCCATTTAGAACTATACAAAAGTGCGCTCAAGTTGCTACGTCTGGAGATACATGTGTAATAAGAGGAGGAATATATAGGGAAACGATTACTCCAAAAAACTCAGGAACATTAAGTGCACCTATTACTTATAAAGCATATGCTAACGAATCCGTACGTGTAAGTGCCACAGAATCAATAAATTCCGAATGGACTAAACACACTGAAAATATATATAAATTTAATAGTTTAAACACATACCTTGGGCACGGAAAAAACCAACTTTTCTTGAATGGTACAATGATGACAGAAGCAAGGTGGCCCAATATTTCTTCCTCACCAGTCTTTATCAAGAGAAATGATCTAGCCAAAAGCTCAATGGGATATCTTGTCACTGAAGATCCAATACCCGGACAATTGGTTACTGCAACTCTGAAAGATGAGCAACTATCCCAATTTTCTCAACACTTTTTCAAAGATACTCAGATAAATCTTCTAACTGGATCGCTTTGGACTCCAATTACTGGAAAAGTATTGCAATCTGCAAATGATTCACTTCAATTTTCCTATAAATATAACCAGGGAGGAGTTTATTATGATGTAAGTCCTAATACATACTATTATATTTGGGGCAAACTAGAACTTCTTGATTCTCCAGGGGAATGGTATATCGACAGTTCATCAAACGTATATTTTTGGCCTCCAAATGGATATAACCCAACTAACAGCAATATTGAGGTAAAAACGAGAAACTCAGTATTTGATCTAAGAAACACAAAGAACATAATTTTAAATGGAATTCAAATTTTTGGGGGAACAATTCAAACCAATACAGTTACTGAAAACCTTTCGTTGCTAAATGTAAATATAAAATACCCTAATCACTATCAATACATTAGTAATTGGTGGGAAATAGTCAATGGAATTACTTTTAACGGAGCAAACACTTTAATTCAAGACAGCATTATTGGTTATGTTGCTGGAAGTGGTGTGAAGATAGTCGGCGCTAATAGCAGAATAATTAATAGTGTAATTCATAATACGAACTATACTGGAGGAAACGGAGGACTACTCATGGCCTCTGGACAAGGAGTTCAAATTCTAAATAACACTTTATTCAATTCAGGATCAGCAAATATTATAGACCTAAGAGATTGCTCCGGTTGTATTGTTAAAAGAAACGATATTTTTGGAGCAGGTTCACAAACAATAGATGGCGGAGCAATAATGATAACAAGAGATAGTAATGGTGGTAATACGGAAATAGGATATAACAAGATTCATAATAATTATGGAGTTCAAAACCCAAGTTTAAGATACTATGGTACTTCTGGTATATTCCTCGAAGGGAACGTTAGTAATTATAATATTTATAACAATATCATCTGGAATACAAGCGCACGTGCAATTACAGTTCATCCAAGCGGAAGGATGAATATCAGCAATATTAATATTGCGAATAACACATCATATATGGACGTAACAGAAAATGGAGTGCGAGATAGTGGAACATTTTATTTTCCTTCAGAATTAATTGGAAACGGGATTAATACAAATAATAATATATATAATGGTAAGCCCTATGATGCCCCGATTAATTTTGAAGTAGGTTCTTCATTAATAAAGCCTTATATACCTGGTAAATTAGCAGATGAGTAATTTCATAATAATAGATTCTACTCCACCTTCTGAAACGACCATAATACACGCCATTCCCCCGATTCCTGGGCAGCATAAACAGGTTGGACAATGTCGAAGTTTCCAAAAGAGGAATGGTAAGTCTGAGTTACCGTAATCATATACACTTCACCTAGAGGTTCTTTGCCTTCAATTAACTGCACATCAAACACTCTCTTCGGTTCTGTCATTTCAAATTTAAATGTATTGGTCCCAAAATGCTGCATAAACACATGTGCTCTGGTCTGAACATAATCTGACTTTTTATATCTTTCCCTCATAAAGGAGTGAAATAACTCCCACGAGCTTCCAAAATCACCTTCTTGTTCATATGTATAAAATTCTTCAACAAGATTAACTGCCTTTTCTTCCTCACTCGATTCAAACGCTCCCCTTAAACTATAAAAAAGCAGGGCTACTAAACTGATCACAATTACAGTAGTAGCCAGCTTCATTAATCCTTTTCTTCGCCGTTTGCGCAGCATAAAGCTCCTCCTCACTTGTCCCTTGTAACTCAAGATATGAGAGAGGAGGAATTTTTAGACCTTCTTCGTTCCAAGATCCATTCAATACAGATTGCAATAAGAAGAGCAAGGCAGCCTCCACTGAGATCCAGCAGTACATCATACGGAGAAGATGTTCTGTTCTCTGAATACTTTTGAATGGTTTCATCTAGACTCGCGACCATTAGAATCAATAACAGAGGCAAGCAGTAGCTTAATAATCGTCTTCCCCATATTTTTCGAGTAAGCATATATATCAGTAGGGTTAAAACCCCATATACAAAGACGTGAGCAAATTTCCGAAATATGAATTCAATAAATCCGTAAGCATTGTTACGAAGTGAGTAAACCTTCTCCGCATAATGTATATGGATGTCAGGTAGAGTATAATTGATCTGAATGTGGTGAGAGATACTGGTTAGTAAAGGACGGATGCTCTGCTGCTGGTAGCTTCTCGTTGACATGTACAATATAAATACAGCCCATAAGAGAAGTAACAGTACAAGGAACATCTTGACCCGGCGTCGCTGCCTCTTTAGTTTTGTAATCTCTGTCCTGTTCAAGTTATCGAATCCTTTTCCAAGTGCTTTGCCATGATCTCTTGAACACGTACTATTTCCTGCTCACCAACAATGTAATAATAAATCCCGTTGATCCTCTCACCTTGACCTTGAATTTCGATAGTTTCAATATTCTTCAAATCCCTGCTGTATCCTGTAACAAACTTCTTCATTTCATCAAACGAAATGTCAGTTTTAACATTTCCGCCGACTTCGTTTAGTATGGGTTCAATTTGAACCACATTTGATATTTGGAGTGCATTTTTGATTAGCTGCTGAATAATCTCACGTTGTCTGGAGTTTCTCCCCAGATCCCCCCGAGGATCGTCATAACGCATTCTTGAATACAGCAATGCTTCTTCGCCTGAAAGATGAATCGCTCCTTCATTAAAGATTTTCCCTTCATAAGTGAACTGAAACGGATTGTCTACTTCTACCCCACCCAATAAGTCAATAATAGATGAAAACCCTTCCATATTAACTTTCACATAATAATCGATAGGATTTCCCAATAAATTCTCTACTGTTTGAATAGACATGTTGACTCCACCAAATGCATAAGCATGGTTGATTTTATCCTGCACTCCCTTGCCTATAATTTCGGTGCGTGTATCTCTAGGAATATTGAACATTAGAATGGAATGTTCAGCAGGATTAACAGTCAGCACTACCATCGTATCTGAACGGCCAACATCGTTTGCACGTTCATCAACACCTAATAGAAGCACCGAAAATGGAGCTTGCTCCTTAATTTTCTCAACGATTGGAGAAGGTTCTGAAGGTTGCCCTCCTCCATCAATTGTCGTAACCGGCGTTGAGGGTTCTCTCGGCTCATATATACTTTCCGCAGTGGACTGAACGGATTTGTACAAATACCAGCCATATCCTGCTCCAAGAATAATAAATAAAGAGGCAATACTTAAGGTAATCCTCAGCCATCTCTTCATCGTGTTCTACCCCACTTGTTAAATTTGATATCTTATCATCTAAAACAAAAAAAGAAGCTATGCCCTTTAGGACATAGCCTCAGTATAAGAATCAGACAAATTAATGGACTGCGGTCTTCCTACAGAGTAATAAATAAAATTCGCTTCCTTTATTTTGGCTGGATCATACAGATTTCGCCCGTCAATAAGAACCGGCCTGGACATATGTGTTGCTAACAGCTGCAAGTCAATTTGAGCAAATTCAGACCATTCCGTAAGAAGGCAAAGTGCATCGCTGTCCTCTGCCGCTTCAAATGAAGTGCTGCACCAGTGTATTGAACCATGGTTAATCTCTCTTTGAAAATTAGCAGTAGCCACCGGATCGTATGCTTTAACACGAGCGCCTAATTTGATCAATTCTTGAATAATCTCTATGGCAGGTGCATCACGAATATCATCTGTGTTCGGCTTAAATGCCAGTCCCCATATAGCTATACTTTTCCCATTAAGAGATCCTAAAGCATCATGCAGTTTACGAATAATATTAAATCTTTGATCCTTATTGACCTCAACCACTGACTTAAGCAATTTGAACTCATAATCAACATTACCTGCTATTTGTATCAAAGCTTGCGTATCTTTGGGAAAACAAGAACCCCCGTAGCCTATTCCCGCCTGCAAGAAGGAACTGCCGATTCGCTTATCGTATCCCATTCCTTCCGCAACTCGAGTCACATCTGCACCGACCTTCTCACATATATTAGCAATTTCATTAATAAATGAAATCTTGGTGGCTAAGAAAGCATTGGATGCATATTTTATCATTTCAGCAGAACGTATATCTGTTGTAATAATATTGGAGGTTAGTTGCTTATGCAGCTCCTTCAACGTCTCCAGCGTCTCCTCATCATCAGAACCCAGTATAATGCGATCCGGATTCAAGGTATCATGAATGGCGGATCCTTCTCTCAAAAATTCTGGAATTGAAGCAATTGCAAATGGGAACTTGCTGTATTGACCAACAATTTGTCGAATATGCTCATTTGTGCCGACAGGCACCGTACTTTTGGTTGCAACGATCTTCTTACCGTTAATTGACTGCCCTACTTCCTTTGCTGCTTGCTCAATATAGCTTAAGTTTGCCTCTCCATTTGGTAAGGAAGGGGTACCTACAGCAAGTAATATAATGTCTGAGTTTTGTACAGCAAAGGCCGTATCAAAAGTAAAAGACAGCCTTCCGGCTGTCTTATTTTTCTCGATTAATTCCTTTAAGCCTGGCTCGTAAATAGGAACTTCTCCACGCTCAAGCATTTCCACTTTTAAAGGATTGTTGTCAACACAGATGACCTCATTACCCAGCTCGGAGAAACATACTCCTGACACCAGCCCCACATAACCGGTACCAATAACTGCTATTTTCATATTAACCCACCATTTCTATTTGTGATTTAATATACTCGGATACTCTTTGTTTTTCCTGATGATTTTTTAAATTAATATCCTCTGATAATACCTCGCTGTTAGATAAATAACGTTCAAGACTATCCAATTTCATTAATTCGTTGAAACTTAATTGATGAACATTGTTCAAATTAATTATTTGTTTAATTGTGGATTTATCCTCTGAAAAGCTGTCCCGTTTGATAACAATAAGAGGTTTATTTAGAACTACAGCTTCGCTTACTGTGGACCAGCCTGGTTTAGAGATGACGACATTCGAGATCGCTAATAAATTCTGAGTTTCCGTATAATTCTGTGGAATTCTGTAGATGTTCTCACCTGGCAAATTCATATTGGATGAAACTATAAATACATAATCTTTATTGCTTAACAGACAAAGCTGACTAGCAAGATCTGACTGTATGCTCATACCGAGAACGAAGTAAACAATAATTTTATTACGATTTGGATTTAAGTTATTAAGTAGTCTGTTCATTTCAATCGGATCAATATCTCTGCAATAAAATCCCACCTGGCAACGATCTGTTCTTCCCCATAACGGTTCATCATTGCTGCCAGGCAGCATGAGAAAATGATCCAATTTATTATAACTATCCAGCAGCATTTCCCTGTCTTCAATAAAGGATTGATATGCGGAATACCAAGTAAAATTCGAAATGCCCAATGATTTGATACCTAAGCCGTCCGCTGCAGCAATTGCGACCGGTGAAATATCCGAAATTACAGCATTCACTTTATTTTCACTTAAAAAGCGTTCCTCTACTGAAATTCTGTAAGAGAATTCTTGCATGTATGAAATATAAGACTTATTCATCTCAGTTCTATCAATCTCTAGTGTTTTGGAATTTAATATATATCCAAGATCCAGCTTTGCTTCCCTGTAAGTAATGTTTTTATATTGCTTTAATGAATACTGCATATAGTTAAGTGCGCCGCCTGATGAAATGATAATAAATTGATATTTATCATTCGCTGCTAGATGTCTCATCAAGGCAACCGTCCTGGTGGCATGCCCATATCCATAATCCGATACATAGTAACTTATGATTGTTAATTTCATTACGAGGTTTTAATACAATGCAGCACAATCTCATCCCAGTTCGTGTAGACCTCGACCATATCCTGATCTTCGGCACTGTCCCCTGTTTGTACTGAGATCAGTTCAATGTCCGAAATGGCTTTAATACCGTGCATGGTCATGGATGGAATATGCAGCACATTGCCTGATTTTACTCTCATATAATTTCCGTTCTGTATGAACTCCCCCTCGCCTTTGACAACTGTCCATACCTCTTGTTTGTTTCGGTACAACTTATAGCTTAAATTTTTCCCGGCCTGAATGCTTAAACGCTTAGTAACGACTTGCTTCCCGTCCAAATATTTCTGAACATCTAAGGTCTTCGACCAACCCCATTGTTTTTCTTCATACATAGGACCTTGATCAAAGTTCACAATATCCTTAATTTTAGGACTAGCTGCTTTATCGGTAACCAATATTCCATCTGGTGATACGGCTACAACCACATCCGAGACGCCAAGAACAGTGACAGGAATATCAATCTCGTTAATTAAATGGGTATTGGCGCAGTCATCACTAATAATCCCTTTTCCAATTTGATTGCTTCCCATTTCCTCAGTCAGCGTATTCCAAGTTCCTAGATCTTTCCAATATCCTTGATACGGAAGAACCATTATGTTTTTCGCTTTTTCAACAACTTCATAATCAAAGCTGATCTTTGGCAACGAATTATACTTCTTAAGCATCTCTTCGTATTGAATTGGATGCCCGCTATTTTCCAGAAGTGAGATTATATAATCTAATCTGAAAGAAAACACACCGCAATTCCAAAGAGCATTTTCCCGAATGAGTTCTTCTGCTGCTTCTTCAGTCGGCTTCTCCTGAAATCTCTTTACCTTATAAAAATCCCCGTAGTCAGTGGATGACTCGGGGATGATATAACCGTATTTGGATGAAGGATATGTCGGTCTTACACCGATTAAAGCGATATCTACTTCATTCGTTGAATTCATAATTTCTTCTAGCTGCATGACTGCTGTAAAAAAATGATCCTCTACATAAGGGTCAACGGGTAGAATGGTGATCACTTCATTAAGAGAAACACTCTTTACAGAGTATAAATAAGTTGCGGCTAATGCTATTGCAGGAAAGGTATCCCTTCTCTCAGGTTCGATGATCAATGGAACATCATAACCAACCTGAGCCTGCATAATTTCGACTTGCGATTGGCTTGTGGCGATCATGCTGGATTCTCCCAGTCCTACTGTGGAGAGTTGATTCCATACCCGTTGTACCATGGATACCAATTCATGATTTTCATTTTCGAGCACCTTTAGGAACTGTTTAGACCTAGAGTCGTTGGATAACGGCCATAATCTCTTTCCAGATCCACCAGATAACAATACAAGTTTCATCTCATTTCCTCCTATTGACGCTCCATATTTTTTATAGATACCAATTGTCGTTTATTTCTCCGATACGTTGTGATGAATTTGAAGATATATACCGGATTATTGTATGCATATCTCTTCCATAATCTCTTTGGCTCATGAATCAGTCTGAAAAACCATTCCATACCCATTTTTTGAAAAATAGCTGGCGGACGCTTCACCTTACCAATGTAAAAATCGAAGGCTGCACCTACCCCAATCATTACTCCTTTAACTTTGTCCCTATGATCAAACATCCAATATTCCTGCTTGGGACATCCGAGACTTACAAAGACGATATCTGCATTTGAACCATTAATCATGCTGATAACCTGTTCATCTTCTTCTGTTGTAAGCTCTCTAAAAGGCGGAGAGTACTTCCCGCAAATGTTAATTCCCTTGTACTGGTTTTTCATCTTATCGACCAATGTTTCCAATGTTTCTTCCGTGCTGCCATAAAAAAATATGTTCAGTTTGTTGTCTGCTGACCTCTCACAGAGTTTTACCATTAATGTTGGACCGTCCACTCTGTCTTGATTGTTGTACCCATACATTTTTAATGCCCATACCAACGGCATACCGTCAGGAGTAGATAATCCGGCAGTATTGATTACATCCTTAAATTTCTCATCTTTGCTTGCAGTAACCACTGAGTGGGTGTTGCATATGCACACATAATTGGGCTCATCGTTCCTGGCCCAACCTTCGATAAGAGCTATCGACTCTTCTAATGACAAGGCTGAGATATTTGAGTTCACTATAGGGCCATACTTAAGAGCGGATTGCAATTCCATAACGATTCTCCTCTATGGCTTCATGATATATATTCATTAGAAATTGATAATTGATTTCTTCTGTATACTTTCTTTCAAAATTATCCAACGTCGACTTTCTTAATAATGAATAATTTAACGGGTCTAGATTAATTGCATATTCCATAGTCTGTGCCAGCTCGTAAATATCGTTATGCTTAAAATGAAATCCTGTTTTATCGGGGATAACGACTTCCTCCAAAGAACCGATTTTGCTACACAATACAGGAGTCGCAACCGAATAAGCCTCAACGATGGTTAGAGGGAATCCTTCGTACCAGATTGAAGGCACTACTAAGTAATGTGAATGACTCATATAAAAAAGCACTTCATCAGAATTCATTTTCCCTAAGAATAGGACATCATCTTGTTGATAGCTTTGTTCGAGCCGTTCTTTATCTGGACCATCTCCAATGATAACCAGTTTAAAACCCGATTTCGTTTTCACTTCATCCCAGGCTTTTAGTAGATTCTCAACACCTTTTTCCGGAGAAATGCGGCCGACATAGAGCAAATACTTCTCCAAGGGAGGGGTATTATGATCTGTTTTTTCAGGTGTCTTAATAAAATTCGGCTTAACCATGATTTTCTCTTCCGGAATGCCGCTCGCAATAAATTTCGTTCGGGAAAAATCAGTTAAAGCAATATATTTAGAAACCTTATTTGTCCAAGTGCCCAGCATTTTGTTTACTTTTATCATTGCTGCTAGAGGGAGCGTCTGCAGTGCGGAGCCTCTATAACATCCATACTTAACGGAGTTGATTAAGGAACCGCTCAAGCATTTTTCGCAAATCTCTCCTTCTCGCATGAATGTAGCCGCAGGGCAAATCAAACGATAGTTGTGCAAGGTTTGTACTACTGGAATTGCCATACTTTCGCAAGCATAGTATACGGAAGGTGATACAATCGGAAAAAAATTATGGACATGCACTACATCGGGGCGCATGTCCATAATTTTTTTCCTAACTTTCCTATATTCATTTAAAGACCAGGTTACATTCAGAGCAACTTTAGCTTTATCTACGATCCCCTGACTTATAGAATCATTGTGTACATAATAACTTTCTGCTTCTATTCCTCTTGACCTCAGCATGTTCAGCTCTCGTTCAACGACCTGGTCTTCTCCACCTCGAAGCTGATAATAGTTATGAATAAGCAGTACTTTTGTCAACTGCAACTCCTTCTTTCGTTTTGTCATCCAAGCTTTGTATAAACGAATCGGCTATCTCATCCCAGCTTAGATTTTCAATTGTCTTTCTCGATTCAGACTTAATTTTCTCCAGAAGCACTTGATCCTGATGCATATCCAGAATTCTCTCAACCCATACCCTTTCATCACTCGCTTCAACAATAACTCCATTGATTCCATTCTTAATGACGGTCACAGCCCCTCCATTCACAGAGCTTATGATCGGCACTTGAAAATGCATACTTTCGAGCAGAACCATCCCAAAAATATCGTATGTTGTAGGGAAGACCATAATATCTGCTGCACCATATACTTGCCAAACTTCACTTTGCTTCACTTTTGGCAAGTATATAATATAATCTCGAAGATGATGCTCCTCTACATACTTCCAATATCGATCCGTATCCTCCTTTTGACCATCTCCAATCATAAGTAAACGGAATTTATCATCTCGTTTTACAACTTCTTTGAGAATGGACAATAGGAAAATAACGTTGCGTCTTTCCTCCAAAATTCCAAGGTACAGTAACACTTTTTTGTTTTTTAGAGGAGCGATGAGTTCAGATATTTCTATATTTTCCGAAGGTTCTGTCTCAAAATTAAGTTTATCCAAACCCACGCCGACCGTGACAACTCTCTGAAATCCCTTATTCTCCAGATACTGCTTAGCTAAATCGGATTTCACATACACTGTTTTGATCTTCTTGGCCAAGAATGATTTAAACACCATATCATAAATGGTTCGAACCGCTTTGTTATTGTTATCTCGGTAAGGACCATGATATAAAACGGTTTTATGTGGTGCCAAAAGTGTAAGTAACGGCGTCATCAACTGGTTATATTCTGTTGTAATAATTAGATCATAGGGCTCCAGAAACTTTTTAGACAAAACACTTGTGTATATGCTATTACTTAGAAATTTGATACCCTTCATCCACATGATAGATAACCGATTATTATTGTAATTGAATATCTCTTCTACTTTAACCAACGAGTCCGTTGAATAATAAATGATGTCACAATCATAACCTTTCTTGACAAAAGCCTTACCCAATCCTATTTCTTGAAGATTATACGAGCTTCTGTTTACCGTAGAAGCAAAGTTTCTGAGATAAAGTATTTTTTTCATATTTCTCACCACATGACCTTATTCAATGTTTTTTGGTAACTGATCAGGCTTGCTTCTGTAAAGTCGAATTGGACATTTTCAACTGATTTTTTTTGTTGTCCTCATTGTTGTCCTCATTCTTATCCTCTAGCATCTGCAAATAATAATGAGATTTACCTTGAATTTGTTTTGCAATTATTTTAAGCATGGTTCTCATGGATAGCTCAATCGGCAGAAATCTATAATTGTACGCAGAAATTCGGCTGTCGCTTTGCTGGAATAAAATATCTTGTGCATAGTTCCCCCAACGATCCTGTGGCATAAGAACAACCGACATCCCTGCATGAGCTGAAGGCAGCAACATATTTGAGCCGTGAACGCCAATGACGACTTCACTTTCGCTATACACCTTGCAAGTTAACCTCTCACTTTCAATATCAAAGGAATTGACCCGCATATCGTCAATCCATTCTGGAAAGCTGCCGTTTTCTCCTAACCCAGCAATGGTGTATTCATATTGAGGAAATTGCTTTTTTAGCTGTTTAAATAAATGAATGACTTTCATTTTCTGATAAGTTACCAGTGGAGATGTGAATTTCTTGAGTTTAGGATATTTCTGAACTAGACGAGAAAGATTATAGAACTTAATCCAAAATCGATCCTCTCTCCAAATAAAAGTTATCCTTTTATTCTGTACATTTGAACTGTCAAACTTGTTGATCTGTGTAAACTTGGAAATGTCAAAACTACTTGGGTGTGAATACGCATGGCTAAGGTATACTTCCTTACATCGATTTAACTCAGCATTGATCTGTTCATTCAACTGAGGGTAATAGCTTCGTGCGTTCTTAAACGGAAGATTCACTTCCCACACTTCCGACACATATTCTTCCGGCACTAGCCAACGCAAAGCTTTTTGCACAATTACGATGATAGAGTATCCCTGGTTTTGCTCATATTCCCTCTGAACATTTAGCAGCTTTAACAACGCATGCCCATAAAGATAGTCAATACAGTTAACAATGATTACCTTATCATGCAATTGCCGACTGCCTACTTTAAGTGTAATTGCTGGATCATCATTTGGGTTATTCAACGAGTCAAGTAGAGGTCTCCCCAACCAATTCACTGCCTTAGGTTCACCATATATTCCATTATCAGGAATGGATACAGTGAACGGAAAGTAAGTTGCATGACCCACTGGAAGATCTACTGTAATCAAGGATTCACAATGCTCACATTTACTTTCCAGGCAAACATGTATTCCTTGCCATAATATCGTGCCAGGCAAAGAACTCTGACACCGTGGACATTTAATTGTTTCTGATATAAGGGGTTTAAGTCTGATCATGTCTTTTTCCAACCTTCTTTATATCTATAAGATCTAACTTCCAAAATGTGAAAATGGACTTTATCATAAGCATCAAATTAAAACGAACATTATTAAAGAATATGTCTACAATAAACACTGAGATTGTAAACGAAATAATTGTGGCTAATATAGAGCCCTCTACACCAAAAATCGGTATAAGTATAAAATTAAGTGCAATATTGCTCACTGCCCCAATAATCGAGGTTAATAACGTATACTTAAAGAGGCTTTCATTAGTTATAAATAAACTTTTGGCAACACTAAAATTTGTGAAGAACAAGCGTATGGAAAATAAGGATAGTAGTGTCCCTGCCTGAATAAACTCAGGTCCGTATAGCAGCATTACAATTGGTTTTGATAAGAAGAATAAAGGAAGTGAAGTCAACAGAAACACCAAAAACATCAATTTGTACACTTGAGAAAGTACTTGCTTATATTTATCATTGCCTTCAAGTTTCGCACGAGTAACAATCGGAGCATATGCAGTCGATATAACTACAGGAATAAATCCCAATACTTCAATTAGTCTAAGCGCAGTGGAATATTGTCCTACTGCAGCATCTCCAAGCATTTCCCCAATAATAACTTGGTCTATTCTAGCTTGAACATATATAGCGGAAGAAGATAAAATTAGAGGCCAGCTGCTGGTCATAATACTTTTTGCCTTTTCAAAACGAAATTTCCACTCTTTTATCTTCCATTTGTTTCGTGTGTAATTGTAAATAAGAATTATACCTGCAATTAGAAATTCCAAATGTGCACAGAATGCAACAAGATATATAGAATATCCTTGAACCAACAATCCAATCTTGAATACAGAACTAATTACAAAACCAATGTTTTTAGCGATAACAGTATACTTTGAAAGCATCTGTGATCTAAACCAATAGTCAATGACATCAAATACTTGAAATAATGCAGCTAATGCCAGGATCAAGTTTATTGTTTTAACTGTTGTATCTTCTGGACGAATGATACTAATCAGCGAATATGAGACAACTATGGCGGTAAGTGTTCCTGCAAACTTCAATACAGCCGCAGTTCCAAGAAGCTCGTTTCGATCACTGCTATTCTTAACTAGATCCCTCACAATAATAGAATCAAATCCAAGTGTAGTAAGCACAAGAAACATGCCAAAAAAGGACTCGGCATAATTCCATTTCCCTAATTCTTCAGGGCCAAGTAATCTTGCCATAACAATGCTTACTGCTAGCCCTAAGATCATACGAATAAGCTTATCTCCGAATAACCATGTAGTATTGGATAGAAGCAGCTTCTTCTCTTTATTCAAGTTTAATCTGATTAATGACATGTTCTGCACATCCTGTGATCTGAATAAAATAAGGCTGCTCGAATCGAGCAGCCTTATTACTTATACGGAAACTGTAGCGCCTAAGAATTTTCTGTTTTTCTCCAAATCACTATCAACCATCATTTTAATCAAATCTTCAAATCCTACATCAAGAGTCCAGCCTAATTTTTCTTTTGCTTTACTGCAGTCTCCCAGTAAGAGGTCTACCTCGGCCGGTCTAACAAATTCTGGGTCAATAACTACATAATCGTTATAATCCAGACCTACATAAGAGAAAGCTACTTCGAGTAGCTCCCTTACAGTATGCATTTCTCCCGTGGAGATCACATAATCGTCTGCTTCTTCTTGCTGCAGCATTAGCCACATAGCTTTGACATAGTCACCTGCAAAACCCCAGTCTCTTAAAGAGTCCAGATTTCCCATTCTAAGTTCAGTTTGAAGCCCGAGCTTAATTCTGGCAGCGGCATCGGTTACTTTCCTTGTTACAAATTCCAATCCACGTCTAGGGGACTCATGATTAAACAATATTCCGGAACATGCATACATATTGAAGCTTTCTCTGTAGTTTACAGTAATCCAGTGTCCATATACCTTTGCAACACCGTATGGGCTTCTTGGATAAAAAGGAGTCGTTTCTTTTTGTGGAGTTTCCACCACCTTACCAAACATTTCGCTGCTTGAAGCTTGGTAGAATCTAGCACTAGGCTTAATAATTCTTACAGCTTCCAGCATGTTGGTTACAGATAGTGCTGTAATTTGTCCTGTCAAGAGAGGCTGAGGCCAAGAAGCAGCCACAAATGATTGTGCAGCCAGATTATATACTTCATCCGGATTAGAGAAACGCACGGCTTCAATTAGAGATGCCAGATCAGTCAGATCGCCAGAAATCCAGTGAATTTGATCTTTAATGTGCTCAACATTTTCGTAATTCGGTGTACTCGTTCTTCTTCTAAGTCCGTATACTTTATATCCTTTTTCCAGCAAAAATTCAGCAAGATAAGATCCGTCTTGACCCGTTACACCTGTAATAAGAGCTGTTTTCATCGTATATATGCCTCCACTATTATATTATTTTTGGTCTACTAGATATTCAGCACAAAATGCCTCATAAACCGATTCGATACCCTCTTTGAGCGGAATTTTGGCGGACCAGCCTAATTGATTAATTTTTGTTACATCAACCAATTTTCTAGGAGTACCGTCTGGAGCTGAGGTATTATATACAATCTTCCCCTCAAAGCCAACGATTTGCTGTATTAGCTCTGCCAATGCTTTAATCGCAATGTCTTCCCCTACGCCAATATTGATAATTTCATCTTCCTCGTAATTCTCCATGAGAAAAAGACATGCATCTGCCAGATCATCCGAGTGAAGAAATTCTCGTTTTGGATTGCCAGTTCCCCATACTTCTACTGTTTCACTACCGTTGATCTTCGCTTCATGGAACTTACGAATCAAAGCAGGAAGCACATGCGATGTTTTTAAATCAAAATTGTCATTAGGACCATACATGTTTGTTGGCATTGCTGAGATAAATCTTGTTCCATACTGTGCATTATAGGATTGGCACATTGTAATTCCTGCAATTTTTGCAACCGCATAGGCCCGATTGGTCGGCTCAAGCTGCCCTGTCAGCAAATACTCCTCTTTCAATGGCTGCGGAGCTAGCTTTGGATATATACAAGTTGAACCTAGAAACAATAACTTTGCAGTATTATAACGATAAGCAGCATCTATAACGTTGGTTTGAATAAGAAGGTTATCTCTAATAAAATCTCCTGGATATTCATTATTTGCTACGATTCCCCCAACCTTCGCAGCAGCTAAGAATACATACTCTGGTTTCTCCATCTCAAAAAAGACATCGACAGCATCTTTGCTTCTTAAATCAAGTTCACTACTTGTGCGTGCAACAATGTTAGAATAACCTCGCTCTTGAAGAGCACGATATATTGCAGATCCTACCAGCCCTCTATGACCGGCGACAAAGATTTTGGAATCAATCTTCATTATCTCCACTCCTTATAAGGCAACTAAAAAGCATCCTTTGATCCGAACAATACACGGACCGTCTTCCACATAATTTTGATGTCATACCAATAACCACGGCTCCGGATATACTTCAAATCCAGTTCTACCATTTCCTTGAACCCTACACTATTTCGACCACTAACCTGCCATAACCCTGTACAACCAGGTGTTACATGAAGCCTCTGTTTGTCATACATTGAATACTCCGCTACTTCTCTTGGCAAGGGTGGTCTTGGTCCTACCATGCTCATTTCTCCCTTGAGAACATTCCATAATTGAGGTAATTCATCTATACTTGTTTTTCTTATAAACTTTCCTATCTTTGTTATTCGTGGATCATTCTTCATTTTGAACATTGCGCCGCTGACTTCATTCTGATCCAGAAGTTTCTCTAGTAATTCTTCAGCGTTATGAACCATGGAACGAAATTTATACATATAAAATGACTTTTCATTTCTTCCAACTCGAAGCTGTCTGAAGAATACAGGACCTTTGGGATCCTCAATCTTAATAAGGATTGCAATTAATAGAAAGACAGGTATTAATATGATAAGTCCTAATAAAGAAGCTGCTACATCCGTAATGCGCTTCATGATGATGTATGTTTGATTGGCATTTTGCACTTCGACAAAGTTACCTTCATATCCAACCGCGTCAAGTGCGATTTCACCATCATTGGTTCGCGGATTCGAGCTCACTCGAAGTCACCTCCACCGATTGCCATTTTAACAACCGATTCTTTCTCTATTATTTTTTCAAGAGCTTTTAGAATCGGAATTCTCAGTTCATCATTTTTAAGTGCAAAATCAATTGTAGTTAATATAAACCCTAGCTTCTCACCAACATCATAGCGTGTACCCTCAAAGTCATATGCATATACACCTTCAGCCTCATTCAAACGTTGGATGGCATCTGTCAATTGAATTTCTCCATGGGTCCCCGCTTCTTGGTCATCCAAAAGTTCAAATATCTCAGGAGTAAGGATATACCTTCCCATAATTGCTAAATTGGATGGAGCCTCACCTAAACTAGGTTTTTCAACAAACTGTCTAACCGAACTTAGTCTTCCTTGTGCATTAAATGGATCGACAATTCCATAACGGTCTGTATGCTCCGGCGCGACAGACTGTACACCAACAATTGATTTTCCTAGCATTTCATATTGCTCAATCAATTGTTTCGTACATGGTACGGGAGACTCGACAATATCATCCCCTAGTAGAACTGCAAAGGGTTCGTTACCTATGAAATTACGTGCACACCATACAGCATGCCCAAGGCCCTTCGGCTCCTTTTGTCTTATGTAATGAATATCCACATTTGATGATTTGCGCACTTCTTCAAGCAGATCAAGCTTACCTTTTGATTGAAGCGTGTGCTCTAGTTCAAATGCATTATCAAAATGATCTTCAATGGCTCTTTTTCCTTTTCCGGTTACAATAATAATATCCTCTATTCCAGATGCCACCGCTTCTTCTATAATGTATTGAATAGTAGGTTTATCAACAATTGGCAGCATTTCCTTCGGCATCGCCTTTGTAGCAGGTAAAAATCTCGTACCCAGCCCTGCCGCAGGTATGATGGCTTTCCTTACTTTTTTCATTCATCATCACCCTATCCTTCTCTATTCAAATATTATTAGTGACTTAAAAGCATGAGTTGTACCGTTTATCAAAAGTAAGTTGAATGTAAGCGGTACAATTCTTACTTTCAATTTCATAAACGGGCATTCAACCCCTCCTCACATCACACCCTTGACGATTCACGTCTAAGGCTACACTGACCCACAGTGTGACCGAGTGCCTACAGTGATAGAGGTACAGTAGGCATTACCTATATCCCTAAATAGATTGAATGCTAATTACCGTAGGCCGTAGTAATCATTGTGACTTGCATCCTGCTTATCTACCTGCAAGTTGTTAAGGACTACTCCCAAAATTTTTGAATTCACATGTTCAAGACGAGCCTTTGCCTTTTTTACGAGATCCTTTTTTACCTTGCCTGAATTTACAACTAAGATGACTCCATCACAGAACGAGCTGACAATCATTGCATCGGTTACCGCAAGTACTGGAGGTGTATCAAAGAAAATCATTTCGTAGTTTTCACTTAATTCTTCTAATAGTGCCTGCATTTTACGAGATCCTAACATTTCCGATGGATTTGGAGGAACAGGTCCCGCAGGTAGGATATCAAGATTGAATACTGAAGATTTTTGCAGTACTTCGTTCACCAGGTATTGGCCTGCTAGAGCACTTGATAGTCCAGCATGATTGGACACTTTGAACACTTGGTGCAGAGAAGGTTTTCGAAGATCTGTATCAATGACAAGCACCTTTTTCCCTTCTTGTGCATAAGTCACTGCAAGATTACTCACCGTTGTCGTCTTCCCTTCTCCGGATTGGGCAGAGGCCACCATTAGTACTTTGATTTGCTCATCTATAGCGGAGAACTGGATATTAGTCCGCAGCGTTCTATATGCCTCTGAGATTGAAGCTTTAGGGTTAGTTGCCGTTACTAAGTAATGCTGACTACTGGTTGAGCGTGGCATATGTGCTGTCACCTACCTGTCCATGATTTACTGATGTATGATGCGATGCTTTGACGTCTTCTTTTCTGATCTTGGCAATAACAGCTACAACAGGAAGCCCCAGCTCTCTTTCCAATTCTGCCTCCGATTTGAACGTATCATCTAAATACTCCAACAAGAAGACAAAACCTAGAGCAAGCATTAAACCTACAACAAAACTAATTAATATGTTCATCACATAACTTATATTGATTGGGCTTACTTGGACTTCAAGTGGAGCTTGGCTAAGTATTGTGACATTATCCACCTGCATTATAGAAGGGATTTCTCTCTCGAAAATTCTCGCAACCGCATTTGCTGTTTTAGCTGCTTTTTCGTATGAAGTCGTTTGAACTGTCAAATTCATAACCTGTGAGTCATTTGCTGAGGAAACATTGATCATTGAAGCTAACTCTTCTGTTGTGTATCCTAGATCAGGATAGGCAGTCAGTACTTTATCTAAGATTGCTGATGATTTTAAAATCTCACTATATGAGTTAATAAGCGCGATGTTTGTTTGGATTAAACTATAATCCAGCATGGTTGTCCCTTGTCTGTCATAAGCTTGATTCACAATCAGCTTCGCTTCTGCATTATATAGAGGAGTTGTCATGTAAGTCTTTGCCGCAGCTCCCAGACAAGCAACGATCACAATAACTGCAATCAGCCATAATCTCTTACGAATAATGTTCAGGTACTCCTTAAGAATCAACATTCATTCCTCCTTCATTCTTGTAGCGCGCAAAAGTCTCACCATAGCAGTAACCTGCCCCGTGTGTTGACTGGCTCTGCAAGCTCTACTAATCTGTCATCCCATACTCTTCGTGCGTTAGTCTGCAACTGCTCGACCAAATCGGACCCGAATCTTGCTTCGAGTTGATCATACGCAGCTTGGAGTGCAAAATTGCGACGTTGTATATCATGTGCGTCTGATGAAATGAAATGAAACCCATTTTGTTTGCAAAAATGAAAACACCATTTCTGAACTTTTCGACCGAAAAGCCCTAGGAACGATTGAGCGGTGATCTGACACAGTGCACCTTGACTCATATATTGCCTGAGTAATTCAGGCTCTCGCAGGAAGACGGCATTACGCTCTGGATGAGCAATGATAGGTATGATATTCCGGACCTTCAGTTCGTGAAGCAGGTTGGGAAAGAACGAAGGCACCTCTCGGCTCGGCAACTCCAGCAGCATATATTTACTTGAAGCCAAGGTAAGAAGCTCCTCATTATTCAACAGATCGATAAGTCTGGGGTGAATTCGAATCTCCTGACCCGAGCGAACTTGCAAAGGAATGTTATGTTCCCTGAGTTCCAAGTTAAACAACTGTACGGCTTCCTCCACTTGATGACTCGGATTATCGTGACTCACATTCAAGTGATGCGGGGTAGCAATAACCTTGGTGATCCCTGCTGCAACAGCAGCTTGTGCCATAGCCAGTGAGCGAACCATCGATGTTGGTCCATCATCCAGACCAGGCAAGATGTGACAATGAATTTCAATCATAAGCGTGCACCCTCAATACTATGTCCCCCCTCATCAAAATATGTTTCACACATTTATATGGGGTCAAAGAACTAATGCAGGAACTAGATAAATATAGTAAAATGGCGTTATACATAGGCTAAGCTTGAGTATTAATCCGTGAATACGGATAGGGCATGTCTCGGGCTAATGTCCAAGCTTCCGGCTGCTTCTGGAAATAAGTATGAACCGGATACTGCAGCTGATAAATCATCTGATTCAACTGACTATATATATATAGTCTGTGCTCTTCATGAATATGTAACTTAGCAAAATAAAGTGTGAAACTTCCTAACTCCTGCTTCCACTGCAATGTACAATCGAGATGAATGACATTGTTCTTCTGACCTTCCAGTTCCAGCCCTACGAGAAGCTCAGGTACAGGAGGAATGATGAGATCGCTTAAGAAGTGAATGGTCTTCTGATTCAATCCAAGAATAACAATGGGACGGCTCCTGCTGTTAATGACTTGCTCTTCATACTTGTGAATATACATACTTGCGTTAATACCCTGACTTCTGACCTGTTTCATAGACTTCCATCCCTTAACATAGTTATTCCCAGGTATGAATGAAGGAATCGGGGTCAAGGATAGAAATGTACGATAAAATGATACAATTTGTAACCTTGTTGTATCCAATTTACGATACAAATCGTATCGTGTCAATAGATTTTTGGACTCATCGTATTTAATATGACAAAGACAGCTAGATTCGGTAAACGTTCATTTAGTAACCAGGAGGAATAAAAATAGATGGATTACGGACATCGCATTGCAGAATTAAGAGAAAAAAGGGGAATGACTCAAGAGGAACTATCCAATGTGCTTGAGATTACGAGAGCTTCACTGTCTCATTATGAGAAGGGAAGGCGCAAGCCGGATTTTGAGACCCTCACCAGGCTTGCAGATACCTTCAATGTATCTGTCGATTATCTGCTTGGAAGAACAAGTCAACCGGAGATGGTGCTCGATGAGGATGTAAGAGGATTCGTTGATGCACTAGAGCTCTCCGATCGGGAGGTACTGAATAAATTCGAGCTCATGATTGACGGCAAGCCGTTGTCAGAGGAAGAAGCACGAAGATTCATCGCCTTCGTACGGATGGAGCGTAATATGGACTCCTGATGTCTGTTCTAGTGTCTGATTATTTAGTCCCATATTTATAATTATTATTGTAGATTCTTGACTGTAGTCCCTCGATGTGAGGGACCTTTTTTTATGTTCAATATATCTCTTATGCCAGTTTCACAGAGGTAAGTTATCCACCTAGCAAATACCAACATTAGTAAGCTGCGACATGAACTTGAGACCTAAGTAATGTATTCACAGCTCTAATTATGTCTGTGCTAATCTCTGCCTTATAGCCATCTTAGCGATCTTGAGGGGAAACAAGAGATTGCCACTTCTTCGGATCAATGCCACATTGCTTCAAAACATCCACGATATCAAGCGGTTTCCTCGGGTTGTTCTGGTTCATCGGTTGATCATTGCTCCTGCTTGGATAATCCATGTTCATACCGGACAACCTCTCCTATACCATTTTATATGTATGTTAAATTAACTAGACCTATTATACGAAATATTTCCTAGTAATGTTGTCGTCTCATGGCGGAATGTCAGGTTTTAGAGGTTCTAATTTTGTCGAATAAAAAAATAGGACTTTATAGCGTCCTTCTGAAGTGAAGGTCCTGCTATAAAGTCCTGTTTATTTATAAATTAATTACTGACCAGCACGTGCCAGTTCACGCATATTAGCTTCAAATGCTGCAAGCAATGCCGCATCTCCTGTAAGTCCCTCTGCCTGTACCTTCTCAATCTGTTCAAGCATACGCTTGAAGTCTTTAGGAATGATACGTACGAAGTTACCGACTTCCTGCTGCCAGTTTGCGAGAATCTGCTCGCCCCGGCTGCTGCCTGTGTACTGAACATGGCGGCTGATCAATCCACGCAGATCTTCTTCCTCTGCCGAATCTTCCACACGCTCAAGCAGTACCATTTCAAGGTTAACGCGTGACAGGATTGTTCCTTCCGGATCATATACGTATGCGATACCGCCAGACATACCGGCTCCGAAGTTGCGGCCTGTTCCGCCCAAGATAACAACACGTCCGCCTGTCATGTATTCACAGCCATGGTCACCCACGCCTTCCACAACAACGCGTGCTCCTGAATTACGGACCGCAAACCGTTCACCGGCAATCCCGTTGATGTACGCTTCACCACTGGTCGCTCCATACAATGCTGTATTCCCGATAATAATATTATCCTCGGCAGCAAAGGTAGCGCTTGGAGATGGCTTCACGATCAATTTACCGCCTGAGAGACCTTTACCCACGTAGTCATTGGAGTCCCCTTCAACGGTGAGGGTCATTCCCTTAGGTACAAAGGCCCCAAAGCTCTGGCCTGCAGAACCAACGAATTTGAATTGAATCGTATCCTCTGGCAGTCCAGCTGCGCCATATTTGCGCGTCACTTCGCTGCCAAGAATCGTTCCGACTGCACGGTTCACGTTCGTAATCGGAAGCACGGCTTCAACCAGCTTGCCGGATTCAATTGCAGGCGAAGCCAGTGGAACCAGCTTCTGCATATCAAGCGTCTCTTCCAGCCCGTGATTTTGCTTCTGGATACGAGTTCGAGCAGAATTCTCAGCATCCGCTACATGCAGCAGTGCGGAGAGATCAACGCCCTTCTTCTTCCAGTGTGTAGCTGCGATCTCAGCATCCAGACAATCTGTACGTCCAACCATCTCGTCGATCGTTCGGAAGCCAAGCTCAGCCATCAGCTCACGAGTATCATCCGCGATGAAACGCATGAAGTTCACGACATGAGCCGGATCACCCATATAGTTCTTGCGAAGCTGAGGATTCTGAGTAGCTACCCCTACTGGGCAGGTATCCATCTGACATACACGCATCATAATACAGCCCAAGGCGACAAGTGGTGCTGTGGAGAAGCCGTATTCTTCTGCGCCAAGCAGTGCAGCGACAACGAGATCACGGCCGTTCAGCATCTTGCCGTCTGTCTCGATGACCACACGATCACGCAGATTGTTCAGCATGAGCGTCTGATGCGTCTCTGCAAGGCCAAGCTCCCAAGGCATACCCGCATGTCTTATCGAGCCTTGAGGCGAAGCACCTGTTCCGCCATCATATCCACTGATATGGATGACATCGGCACGGCCTTTGGCTACACCGGCAGCAATCGTTCCTACACCAGCCTCAGATACGAGCTTGACATTAATATCTGCTCTTGGATTCGCATTCTTCAAGTCATAGATCAGCTCTGCCAGATCCTCGATCGAATAAATATCGTGATGCGGTGGTGGAGAAATCAGGCCGACACCTGGTGTCGAGCCGCGGACTTCAGCTACCCATGGATAAACTTTACGACCCGGAAGCTGGCCTCCCTCACCCGGCTTTGCCCCTTGAGCCATCTTAATCTGGATCTCATCGGCATTCACAAGATAGTTCGAAGTTACACCAAAACGTCCGGATGCAACCTGCTTAATCGAGCTGCGGCGTGAGTCTCCGTTCGCGTCAGGCGTGAAGCGAGCCGGGTCTTCCCCGCCTTCACCGGTATTGCTCTTGCCGCCGATGCGGTTCATTGCAATCGCCAGATCTTCATGCGCCTCTTTGCTGATGGAACCGAAGGACATTGCACCTGTCTTGAAACGACGCATAATGGACTCTGCCGATTCCACTTCGGACAGTGGGATCGCTTCACCATTTGGCTTCAGCTTCAGAAGAGAGCGGATCGTCAGCTTCTTCTCATTCTCGCCTTGAACCAGCTTCGCATATTTCTTATAGAGATTATAATCTCCTGTTCTAACTGCGTGCTGCAGGGTGTGAATGGTCTGCGGTGTGAAGAGGTGATCCTCTCCATCGTTACGCCATTGATATTCACCACCGGAATCCAGCACTTTATCGTTACCGTCTTTGTCCGTAAACGCGCGGTTATGATGCACAAGTGCTTCTTCTGTCACTTCCTCGATACCGATTCCGCCGATACGAGAAGGTGTCCATGTAAAGTAACGGTCTACAAATTCACTGTTCAAACCGACAGCCTCAAAAATCTGAGCCCCGCGGTAAGATTGAATCGTCGAGATTCCCATCTTCGACAGAATCTTAACGACCCCTTTGGTCGCTGCTTTAATATAATTCTTCACGGCTTTGTCATGAGAGATGCCGCGCAGCATGCCTTGCTGAATCATATCATCCAATGTCTCGAATGCGAGGTAAGGATTCACTGCACTTACGCCGTAGCCGAGAAGCACCGCATAATGGTGCACCTCACGAGGTTCTCCGGATTCCAGCAGGATGCTGACTTTGGTCCGTGTCCCTTGACGAATGAGATGGTGATGCAGACCCGATACGGCCAGCAGTGCTGGAATAGCTGCATTCTCCGCATCCATGCCGCGGTCGGACAGGATGAGTATATTATGCCCTTTCTCAATAACCCGGTCCGCTGCTTCAAACAGGACGTCCATCGCTTTCTTCAGACCTTCGGCTCCTTCCTTGGCTGGGAAGAAGATCGGAATAGTCATGGAACGGAAGCCTGGTCTGCGGATATGACGAATCTTAGCAAATTCTTCATTGGATAAGATCGGAGTCGCCAAACGGATTTGTCTTGCGCTCTCGGGTTCCGGAATAAGCAGGTTACGCTCTGATCCAATGGTCGTCAGCGTCGATGTTACGATCTCTTCACGAATCGCATCAATCGGCGGGTTGGTTACTTGGGCAAACATTTGTTTAAAATAGTTATACAGTCTTTGAGGACGATCCGACAAAATCGCAAGCGGTGCATCATAGCCCATGGAGCCTGTTGCTTCCATGCCTGTGGATGCCATCGGCTCAATTACTTTGCGCAGCTCCTCGAAGGTATAACCGAATGCCAGCTGAAGCTGATTTATGTTATCATGCTTCGGCTCCGGAAGCTCAGGAGCATCAGGAAGCTCATGCAGATCCACCAGATGCTCGTTCAGCCATTCCTGATACGGCTCTTCTGAAGCGATCTGTGCCTTCACTTCACTGTCCGAAATAATACGTCCTTCTCTGGTATCAACAAGCAGCATACGTCCAGGACGCAGTCTGTCCTTGTACAAGATATCCTCAGGTGCAATATCAAGCACACCCACTTCAGAAGAAAGAACAATACGGTCATCCTTGGTTACATAGTAACGTGCAGGACGAAGTCCGTTCCGGTCCAGGATGGCACCAATCTGCACACCGTCCGTAAAGGCCATAGCGGCAGGTCCATCCCATGGCTCCATTAGTGTGCTGTGGTATTCATAGAATGCCTTCTTCTCGGCATCCATTCCTTCATCATTGCTCCAAGGCTCTGGAACCATCATCATGGCCACATGAGGCAGGGAGCGTCCGCTCAAATACAGAAATTCGAGTGTATTATCAAACATGGCCGTATCAGAACCGTCCGGGTTAATGACCGGTCTGACTTTGGACAGGTCGTCTCCAAAAATTTCACTCTCAAACAGCGACTGACGTGCATGCATCCAGTTCACGTTACCGCGCATCGTATTAATCTCACCATTATGAATCATGAAACGATACGGATGCGCTCTCTCCCAGCTCGGAAACGTATTCGTACTGAAACGGGAGTGCAGCAGAGCCATCGCAGATTCAACACGCTCATCCTTAAGATCAAGATAGAACTGGCCTACTTGCTCGGTGGTCAGCATCCCTTTGTATACAATCTTGCGGCAGGACATACTCGGGATATAGAAGGAATTTGCATCCTTCACCTGATCGGAGTAACGAATTGCCTGCTCTGCCCTGCGACGAATAACATACAGCTTCCGTTCAAATTCAAGCTCATTCTGGATTCCTTCAGCACGGCCGATAAATGCTTGACATACATAAGGCTTCGCGGCCAGAGCAGATTTACCCAGCATCTCGTCATACGTCGGAACTTCACGAATTCCTAAGAATTCTTGTCCTTCTTCCTGTACAATCTGTTTTAGAATCGCAAGGTGCTCATTACGAACGTCTTCATCATTAGAGGTAAAGATCATACCAACTCCGTAATGACCCGGTTCAGGAAGGGCAAAGCCAAGGCGCACAGCCTCTTCTGCAAAAAAACGATGTGGAAGCTGAATCAGAATACCGGCTCCGTCACCGGAATTCGGCTCACTTCCCTGTCCACCACGATGCTCCATATTGCTCAGCATCGTCAGGGATTGACTGACAATATCATGGGAAGGCACGCCTTTGATGTTAGCTACAAAGCCCATACCGCAAGCGTCTTTTTCGAACTGAGGGTCGTATAAACCCTGTTTAGGAGGTAATCCAGTCTGTCTCATGGAACGCAACCTTTCTATTACGAAAAATTTTGTGAACATCCGTGACAAAAGTGACTTAACGATGGGACAAGCAACACTTGGATGACAGCGCCGTAACAAACTTGTTTAAGATCCGCTCAGGCTCCCGCTGCCAGCTGATTGTGCATAAACATAAGGTAGAACCGTTTATAAGTATAGTTCTATCATTTTAACATCGACCTTACATCAGCGCAATTCAAAATTTCTATAGGTTTGATAATTAATATCTTGCATTACAGCTTTAGCGTATCGACGTTTATTACCAACATATTTTCGGATAATTATTCATTTATAATACAAATAAGATGCATGGGGTTGGTCCCTCATGTTTATATTGTTTTTTATTATTTCCTCTCGCATGTCACATTTGAATGGAGCTTTTATCTAAAAATTTGTACAATCCTTCTACGTAAGCCCTATCATTTGTCCCCTGCTGCTATCATGAGTGGATTCATCCAGATAACAGCCACTTTGCCAGATCAACGGTCAACATAAAACAAAGCCGCATCCCATGTTAATTAGGACACAGCTTTGTTGTTAAATTCTGCTTATAGTCAGATTACACAGTTTACACAGTGACAACTTCTCCGTTATTCTGCTGGGAATCTTCTGCAACAGAAGCTTCTGCTCTTCTGCGGCCGCTCCACAGGAAATAGAACAGCGTCAGCAGCAGAGAGATACCGGCATAGATTCCGAGTAAGACAGCCTTATCCCACATGAGATCGAAGTTGCCGATCATAATGACTCCTTTGTATCCGATCACGCTATGATACATTGGCAGTAGTGCACTGATCGGCTTCATCCAGTCTGGCAGCAGCTCAAGCGGGAACGTACCGCCGCTTGTCGCCAGCTGGAATACGAGCAGCACGATGACTAGATAGCGCCCTACCAGATCAAGCCAGGTAACTAGCGCCTGAACGATCATCATGGAAGTAAAGCCCACAATAATCGAGAAGGTGTAGAACAGTGGTACACTCGCGACTTCAAGCTTCAAGCCGTACAGCATGAAGGTCGCCAGGATCACAGCCTGCAGCACGCTCATTCCGCCAAAGGCAAGGAACCGACTTATGAACCTGCTCCACGGGCCAGCACCCGGTACGCTTGTTTCTCTCATGTTCAGAATAATGGTCGTAATCAGTGCCCCGACAAACAAGCCGATCGACATGAAATATGGAGTGAGACCTGTACCGTAATTGGCTACCCCTCTGGTCTCATCTTCGATTGTTTGGACAGGCTCAGCAAACATGCTGACCACATCATCTGTTCGGTGCAGCTCAGCGGTATCCGACGCTGCATCCTTTAATTTGGTTGACAGCTCACTCGAGCCATCCTTAATTTCACTGAGCCCGTTATGAAGCTGACCCGCGCCATCGGTCAGCTGAGCTGAGCCATCTGCCAGTGTGGTAACGCCACCCGTCAATTCTCCAATACTGCTAAGCAGTGTTCCCGTTCCGGTGTACAGCTCTGATGCTCCCACGCTCAGAGATTGACCACCGCTAGCAGCCTCTGACAGCTTCTCACCAAACAATGCCAAGTTGGAGTTCAGCTCTTCTTGACCTTGTACCAAAGTATCTGCACCTGCAAGCAGCTGTTCTTGACCGGCTGCCAAGGCAGAGGCTCCAGAGGCAAGCTCCTTGTGTCCCGAGAGAAGCTGCTGCGCACCCGCTGCGAGCTTCTCATTCCCTTGATCCAACGCCTGAGCACCGCTGAGCAGCTGCTGGTCAGCGGCATGAAGCTGACCAGCTCCTTCCGCCAGTGACTGACTTGCTGCAAGGAGCTTCTTCACTTCTGGACTCGCGGCAAGCTCCGGATTAGACTCGGCCAATTGCTGAAGTCCCGCCGCAAGGGTCTCTGACCCGGCTGCCAGCTGGCCACTTGCCTCTTCCGCAGCAGAGAGTCCGCTGCTTAGCTGCGCACTTCCCTGCTTCGCCTCCTGCAAGCCTTCATTCAGTACACTGGCTCCTTGCTCCGCAGAAGTAAGACCTTCGCTCAGCGATGCGGCACCATCTCTCGATGAAGCAATGCCATCCTGCAATTCCACAGCGCCGTTCTGCAATTTCCCGGTTCCTTCTCTCAGCTGACCTTCTGCCGTGACGAGCTGGTTCAAACCGGTCGACAGTTCATTAGCTCCGGTGTGAAGCTGTGCTGCTCCGTCATTTAATGTCATCACACCGTCCGCCAGAGGATCCATTCCTTGTTGCAGCTCCAAGGTGCCCTCCGTCAGCTTCTTCAGATTATCCTGGAGTGTCACAGCTCCGTCATCCAGCTTAACTGCTCCTTCGTTAATATCCCTTGCTCCATCTCCTGCTTCTCCAAAGCCATCGGATGCTTCAGAGAACTTATCCAGCAAAGTTTCCGTATACGATTCCGTTACAGCGGAGGATACTTGCTTACTGATTTCTTTGATCGCCGTATTGCCGATCTGAGCCCCGACAAAGTTATAGGTTCCGTTCGGTTCATAGACCAGTTCGGCTGGACTTGGTTTGTCATCGAGCAGTGTCGTAGCTCGAGCCGAGAAATCCTCAGGAATGGTAATCTTCATGTAATACTTATTGTTATCGATCCCCTCCTGAGCTTCCTCATTATTGACAAACTGCCAGTCGAACTCGGGGTCCTCCTTCAGCTCTTCTATCAAATCCTGACCGATCGTCAGACTCTCGCCTTCAAAATCGGCCCCCTTATCCTCATTAACCACGGCAATCGGCAGCCTTTCCAGATGATTGTACGGATCCCAGAAGGCTGTCAAATAGATCCCTGTGTACAGAATCGGAATACAGATCACCGCAATGATCGGAATCAGTTTTTTGGGATTCTTGACAGCCCTGAGTAAATCTTTAGCAAAAACAGATAATGATTTCATTTCGCCTTACTCCTTCTCCATTGCACTATTTGACCGAAATCCCCATTCGGTCATTTCATTTGAAAAAAATAAACATTTCTGTACCAGAGATGTTTGACATTGATAAGCTGAATATGAACAAGCCGGCCTCCACTTCCATGCTGTGTGAATACCGGCCATCACTGCTGAGCTATCCTACCGCTTCCTGCGACAGGCCGTTTACAAGAAACAACTGTAGATATTGCTTGATCTCTTCCTTGCTTAGCGGTTCATTGGTGCGATTCCAGTCTGAAGTGAGCGCAATATACAGCTTGAACATAATAAAAGCTACGACCTTCGGATCACATGGCTTAATTTCACCTTTGTCCATTGCGGTATGAAGCTGCTTCTCCAAATACCCTGTAATGACAGCTTCTACTTTCTCATGACCGGCCTTCGCCTGCGCCGTTCCGAATTCTCTGACTTCTTGAGACAATTTGATGAGCAGCTCATGCTGCTTCCTGAACTCTAATAGGGCATCAAGAATACGATATAAATTCGTAATAAAAGTCTGTTCAGAATCAAGCTCCCGTTCTGCTAGCTCCTTCATCTCCCGAATAACATCATGCAATATTTCATCGAACAGCTCTTCTTTATTCGTAAAAAAAGTATAAATCGTGCCTTTCCCGACATTTGCGATCTTAGCTACCTGATCCATCGTCGTTGCTTTATAACCAAATAGAGCAAAAGACTGGGCTGCGGCCTGAACTATGAGTTTGCGGCGATCTACCTGTGCCAACATGTCTCCTCCCTCTTTGTTATATTCAATATTGACCAAAATTCATTTTTAGTCACTTAGTCAAAACCAACTTTAACACTTTTATTTCTTTTTAGCAAGAAAAATCACATTTTTTGAGACTTATTCTGTGCCAAATCCGTTTAATGTATTGCAGGGTTTTATTACTGCAGTTTCGTCATATGATTTAGAGATCTGTATACATACCGAATAGCAAAATCTCATTTTATGAAATAGGTGAATGTATGAAGAAGAAGAGAGTGCTCTTGCTGTCAGAAGGGTTCGGTACCGGACATACACAAGCAGCACACGCCATTGAGAAGGGGCTTAAAATTCTATACCCACATGTGAATGCACGTGTCATTGAGCTTGGCAAAATTCTGAATCCCACGGTAGCCCCATTCATTCTGGGTGCCTATCGTAGAACGATCACGATGAGCCCCGGGCTGATCGGACTAATTTATCGAACAAATTATAACCGAAGCTTGACCGGATTTCGAAGACTCGCGCTTCACCGGCTATTTTACAACCACGCCAAGAAGGTGCTGACACAGCTGAACCCGGATGTCATTATTTGCACGCACCCTTTTCCGAATGCGGTTATTTCCAGATTAAAGCGGCTTGGACTAGACATTCCGCTGTATACCTTAATCACAGATTACGATGCCCATGGGACCTGGATCAGTCCTGAGGTCAATCAATACCTCGTCTCGTCGCCCAAGGTTGAGAGAATGCTGCTTGAGAGAAACGTAGATTCCCAGCGAATTCGAATTACCGGCATACCGGTTCATCCTGACTTCTGGAACAAGCAGCCGAAGGATGCGGTCCGAGAAGAGCTTGGACTGAGAAATATCCCTACTGTCATGATTATGGGGGGAGGCTGGGGGCTGCCGCTTCAGGACCAGTTCATGGAGGACATTGCTTCCTGGAAGGGCAAGATTCAGCTCGTATTCTGTGTCGGCAACAATGAGAAGCTGGCTGAGCGATTAAGAGAATCCGCCATGTTTCAGCACCCAGATATTCATATCATAGGCTACACACGCAAGGTAAGCAAATTAATGGATGCTTCGGACCTTCTCGTGACCAAGCCGGGCGGCATGACCTGTACAGAAGGACTGGCCAAGGGACTGCCTATGCTGTTTGCTCCCCCGCTGCCCGGGCAGGAGGAAGAGAATTGCGATTATTTTGTAAAATCCGGATATGGCGCTGTTCTTAAGAACTCGTATGTACTTCATCAGCAATTCTCGAGATTACATCATCTATATGCGAACGGCATTGCAGCGAGTGGTGCTGATGCCAGGCTGAATGAATATCAGCCAGAGGCCTGCACAAGAACCGTTCATGAGCTGCTTATGCAGAGTTCGAGCCGCCGCACTCCGGTTATGCAATATGCTTCCCGCTAACTCGCCATCCAATTCCATACCATATCCAAAAAAGAGCTGCATGCCCATTCGTCCAAGATCGGCGAATTACGCAAATGCAGCTCTTATTATATCCTCAGATCTATTACTCGTCTGTATTACAAGTTACAGTGATGTGCTCGCTCCCGGCTCCAGTATAACAGCCTCGATCTCCTTTTGGCTCTCCTTGCTCAGAAGCTGACCGAATTGGTTCGGATCCTGCTCAAGCGCTGGGAACGTATTGTAGTGAATTGGAATCACCTGTTTCGTGCGGATCCAGGTGGCTGCAATTACTGCATCCTCCGGGCCCATCGTCAAACCATCTCCGATCGGAAGCGCAGCTATGTCTATATTGTTCAATTCTCCAATAATACGCATGTCGCCAAATAAAGCCGTGTCTCCTGCATGATACAGCGTCTTGCCGCCCATCGTCAGCAGAATGCCTGCAGGTTGTCCCAAATAAACAGGCTTCCCATCCATATCGAGGGACGAACTGTGGAATGCCAGCGTAAACTTCACCTTGAACCCGTCAAACTGATGGCTGCCTCCTGTATTCATGTGATGTGCCTTCACACCTTGTTTCTGACAATAATCAGCCAGCTCGTATACCGCAACGACCGGGCAATCATTCTCTCTAGCTATCGCAAGGGTATCACCAAAATGATCCGAGTGTGCATGAGTCAACAGCACTGCATCCACTTTGACATCTTCCGGGGCAATCGTTGCCTTCGGGTTTCCTGTTAGAAAGGGATCGATAATGACCCGTTTGCCTTCAGCCTCAACCAATAAACAAGAATGACCATAGTACGTAATTTTCATAGATTACTACCTCCTAAGCATAGGTTATACCCGGTGTAATAACGGACATATCACATCCATTATAACACTTGTTGAATCAATTCCATAAATCGTTAAAAAGGTATTATGAAATTGATTCTGCCTATTTATAAAAGGTATGGTGACCAATCGTTTTCACCTTTTCTTGAGAATGGTGTACAGTAAGATCGTCAGCCAGGGTAATAGATAAGAAATAGAGCGTATCATCCGGTACTTCCTTGCGTCCGTGCATGGCTTCGTTTACAGCTTGAATAGCGTCCTCGTTAGGCGTCACACGGTCCATACGGCCGTTCGCAACAGGACTGAATTGATATTTCTGGTATATAACATCCTTAATGGTATCGGGATAATTGGCTGACCGCAGCCGGTTTAAGACAACATTAGCTACAGCTACTTTGCCTTCGTACGGTTCACCTTCTGCTTCTGCCATCACAATTTTTTGCAGCATCAGCAGTTCCTTATCCGTCACGGGGTAGTCCCAGGTCGATTTGTCTTTATCTGCCTGAGTTAATAATTCCGTACGGGTAAAGAATATCGTTTCGGGGGGATTTGTTTTCATTTCTTCAGCGGATAGTCGGGCAAGAGCTTTCTGCTCCTCCAGCTTCTGTTGCTTCTGTATAGCCGCCAGCTTCCTCTCTTTCTCGGCTTGCTGCTGTTCTTTGAGAGCCTGAGCTTCCAAATGTTCAGCTGCCTTGATCGAAATATAGTCAGTGGCAATGCGCGGTGTGCCTACCGCCGTCACCAATTGGTTTGTAATTTCATGACTTGCAGATGTCTTTGTCATGGATTTCGCAGCAGCTGCTCCGTCCCCTTCAGAGCTTGTCCTGCGAATGTGATCTGCATCCTCATCAGCAGGAGCGGACTTTGCCGTCTCCGGCGTCTCCTTCGTTGCACTATCCCCATATACTTCAACAGCCTTAACAATAAGGCTGGCCCCCAATATAAAAACTAGCAGCACGATCATCAGAGGTGCTACCCAGCGAATCTCTCTATTTGTATTCATAATGACCTCCTGTTATATCGGCACAATTCTACTTAACTGTAACCAAAAATGCAAGGTTTGAATAACAGAGAATATAACAAATGTAGTCTCTACAACAGGGAAAAGTACGATGTCCGAATGCTTGTCCACATCAAAAATTCCGTTGATCTATCAAGCTTTTTCACACCCGAACACCTGATCCCAAAAAATACTAAATGAAAAAATATAATTTTTGTGAACTTTATTTTTTTTATCTCAAATTATATCTTTTTTATGGTTGTAAAAGCTATAAATGGTTATAGATTACCATATTAAGGAGTCTATGAATTTATGCATTATAAAACGTAATTTCCTATCATTTCATACATCGGCTTCTGTCCCATATTGGTCTTATATAGCACAAATTCTTCCACCATCCAGGTATCATCCCAAGCTCCATCCGCAAGCTCATCCAGATTAAAGGAGCGGCGAAGCTCCTGATTGAATTTACGAGCTGTTGTAATATGCGGGCGATAGGGCCGATCCTCAGGTACAAACCCTAGAGGTATGGTTGATTGTACGATGGACTGTTGTAGTGAAAACAGGCTGTCCAATTCACCTTCCACCCCTCTCCACAATACTCTCGGTACCTCTTTGGAACCAAAAACGCCCGGCTCCCCAATCTTGAGCGGAAAGGGCTGTACTTGATTGGCCGCTTCCTGCAAAGACTCATGCAGCTTGTCAATGAGAGCTGGTTCCGTATCGCCCAAGAACTGCAAGGTAATATGATAATCATCTTGATGAGTCCTATTTCGAAAAGGAAGCTGGCCCTTGTGATGCTCCATCCAATGATGGAGCTTATTTTTCAACGCATCCGGGATCCGGATAGCGGTAAAGAGACGTGCCTTGTTATGTGACATATGATTAACCTCACTTTATGTTTTTTTATAACCATTATTCACCAGAATATAATAACAATATCCTAGTACTAGTACCAGGTACTAATTTCGGTTAATTAGGTATATTTTCCATAGAAACATATGACTTACAGCCTATTTTACACCAAAACAATTGGTTTAAATTATCTGTCTTCCCTCTAATTCATCATTTCCTTATCCATCTGATCCTATGTAAAGAAACGAGCACTCTGCCGTACCAAATAGAATGCAGCAACAAATGTCTTTCTTGCATATTCAACGTTAAAATTTTTTTCCTACTATATAATATGTATTCAATAGCATAATGAATTCAATGTCACCGTTCATGTCAAATAAGTATACAGAACTCATCTCCTTACCCACACTAATACCAATATATAACACTTATACATAATATTACATTTATTACGGAAACATCTTCACTTTTCAGCTTCGAGTGAACTTCTTCTATCAAGAGCCGCCGAGAGTACTCCGGCTTCCTATAGGAGTATTCATTATTATATACCCACATCCTATCGAACTGAGTTACAATTGCCGACTTGGCTCAACACTGCTACACTAGAGCTATTATGGTAGCAGGAGGAGATCTAGATATGAGCAGTATTGTAAGCTTACATGCATTTACAGAGTCACAGCAACAGCTAGTTCAAGAAATAGCCCCTGATTACAAACTCACAATAGGCAAGGCCAAGGAACTGGATTCTTCCATCCTGAAGAACGCGGAAATATTGGTAGGCTGGGCCCGAAACCATGCGGATACGCTGCTTGATCCGGACAGTAAATTGAAATGGGTTCAAACCTGGTCTGCTGGAGTCGATTCTCTTCCTCAGGCAGAGCTGGGTAAACGAAATATTCTGCTGACGAACACAAGTGGAATTCATGCCATACCGATCTCAGAGATGGTGTTCGGTATGCTGCTGTCTATGTCTCGCATGCTGAAGCAAGCGATACTGAATCAAGCAAGTCGGAACTGGGACTCAACCGATACCGCTATGAGTGAACTTCATGGCAAGACTATTGTTATCGCGGGTGTAGGGGAGATTGGAACCGCAACAGCCAGACTGGCAGAAGCCTTCGGTATGAATGTTGTTGGTGTCCGCAAATCCGGCAAGCCTGCCCCTCATGTAAGCAAAATGGTAAAGATGGAACAGCTGGAGGAAGTCTTGTCTGAGGGAGATTACATAATTAACATCCTTCCTCTTACGGAGGATACGAAGCATCTATTCAACGAACAGACTTTTGGCGTAATGAAGACAGGTGCTTGCTTCATTAATGTAGGGCGAGGTGCAACGGTTCAAACCTCTGCTCTGGTTAAGGCATTAGAAGAGAAGAAGCTCTCCGCTGCAGCGCTCGATGTATTCGAGGAAGAGCCGCTGCCAGCCGATCATCCACTGTGGGGAATGGACAATGTTCTGATCACTCCGCATTTTGCCGGCAGCACGCCGCATTATTCCGAACGTGCCTTCGAAGTCTTCCTTGAAAATTTGAAGGCGTATGTGAAGAATGAGGATCTGCCACGTAATTTGGTAGATTACAGCCGTTCCTATTAACCATCCTGAAGATGGATAATAGGTTTCATTAGCTTCATTCATTCGTTTAATCGTAATATAACATAAGGTCTGCTCCTCTCTGCCGTATACAGCAGCTGAGGACCAGACCTTATATGACTTTCACTTCATTTTAATAGGTTACTGCTTAACCTTGATGTTCACACAACCATATATCTCGAATGAATGTCCCCTTCGTGACCTGGAGGTGATGCTGAATCTTCCATCCTGACATGTTCAACTGCTCCTCTAGTGGCTCCGTGCTAATAATGACAGCCTCATCAGCAAGTCTCCCGAGACTCCGAAGCATTCCTAGCTGCTCCTCCATAGACAATACGGAGCACAGATTGTAGGGTAGATCAAGTACGGCACGGTCGGCATGACCGGTTAGATCATTCATGTCTCCTAAGGTGACAAGATGGGAGTCGTAACCATAATACTGCAGATTGACTCTCGCCCCCCGAATCGCCAGTGGATTCAGATCATTGCCTCGAATCGCGATTCCCATCGAAAGAGCTTCGATCAATACATTTCCCATACCGCAGCAAGGATCAATTATGGAGACTGCGTCCCCTTCAGGAGCTGCCACATTGACTATTGCTCTTGCCATTCGTGAGCTGAGTCCTGTCGAATAATTATATGGCTTATTCTTATGCTGCAGCCATATCGGCTCTGCATACCGAACGACACCTAATACCCATGTATTCTCCAATTGCATCAACCCATAGGTTATATCAGGATCCTTCATTTTGGCGGTCCCTGTAATGCGCTCCCCTGCCCTGCGCTCAAGCTTCCGTTGTTCATCATACGAATAGGGAACGCCTTCCTTAATATATACAACTTTAAAGGTACAATCCTGCGGTAATTGAAGCGCAAGTGAATCGATATCTGCAAGCAGCCCGAGATAATCCTTATTCTCAGCCAGGACCTCGAGACGCAGCTTGATGAACGGACTTCGTGACGGATCGATGAGGCGACTGGAACGAAGATAAGCTTGCTCTGGCGGTATACTTGTACCCAGAAGCCGCTGCAGCTCCAAATGACAAAGAGCCTGTTCACTTTCGTGACAGGCATAAGTGTATAGCAAATCTGTAGGATGATGTTCTTTATTGAGTGTATGCGTCATTAACAATCTCAGCAATTCCCTTCTGAATAGTGAATACAGCAGTCACAATGTTTGAATAACAAGGCTGCTCTCATTCACTGTGTCATTACGCTCCTATTATACTCGAAGCGCCGATACCGAAGCGAGCAGCTCTTCAGACAGCTTCTTAAGCTGCTGAATATTCTCTGCCACACCTTCGAGGGAACCCGACTGTTCTTCTGCAGAAGCAGACACTTCCTCCACACTGGCTGCGGATTGCTGAGAAATAGCAGATATCATTTGACTGAAATCGTTCATTTGTCCACTGAGCTCTTCCATTTCAGAAAGCCCCATTGAAATCTCTTGAATGACATCAACCATCTGATGCACAGAGTTCGTAATCTGGTTGAAGGCTCCATTCACGGCTTCCATCTGTGCTGTCCCTCTTCTTGTCTCCTCTACACCACTTTGCAGCGATTGAACGACAGATTTGGATTCCTGCTGAATCGTTCCCGTTAGCTCGTTGATTTGGCCTACTGCCTGTGACACATCTTCCGATAGTGTCCGTACCTCTTCGGCTACGACAGCGAAGCCCTTCCCATGTTCCCCCGCTCTCGCTGCTTCAATGGAAGCATTCAAGGACAGGAGGTTCGTCTGTTTCGCAATATCACGAATGACATGCAGCAGCTGGTAAATGTTCTCGTTGGATTGATCCAGCTTATTCACCTGCTCCATGGATATGGATACCCGGCTTGCGATTTGTCTCATCTGTTCAATAGACTTACTCATTGTTTCTTTACCAAGTGTGCCTTGTTCAAGAACTAGCTCGGACATCCCTCTAAGCTGCTCTCCTTTGGCTGCATGGTCCTGAATATGCTCATTCAATCGTTCAACCGTTCTGGCAGATGACTGTGCTGTTTCTGCCTGGCTCTCCACGGCTTTGGCCGATTCCTCCATGGATAAGGCAATCTGCTGACTGCCGATCTTCACTTCTTCGGAAGTTGCTGCCAGGTGTGTACTTTGCACGCCAATGATCTCTGAAGAGTCCTTGATCCGATTTACAATCTGGACTAGACCTGCTTTCATTTGGTTAATGCCTTGTCCAAGCGTAGTCAGCTCATCCTCCAGGTCTCGCTTGATATCCTCTACAGACAGATCACCCTCGGCAATCGCTTTAACATTGTTCTCAATCTGTTTGATCGGAGTGACCAATGTCTTAATCAGCGAGTAAGTACTGATAATCGTCATCACCAAAATAAAGGCAATCCCGATAGAGAGTACGGTCTCTGATGTTCTCGCACTATCTTCAAGCTCTTGGGCTGACAGGTCTGCTTGCTCCTTAATAAAAGCCGACAGAGACATCAGCTCACTCTGCATTCTGTCGAATGAAGCGGTACCCTTCATGAGCACTTCATAAGCCAGCTCAATATCATTCGCATCGCTTCGATTCATTGCTTGGGTATTGATCTTGAAATATTCCTCCCAAGCCGCAGAGAAGGCATTATAGTATTCCCTTTCTGTATCCGTTGTAATTAGCGAGCCATAAGCCTGTCTTTCAGCTGTAAGCTGTCGTATGTAATCTGTACGTTCCTTGGCAACAGCCGCTTTGTTCTCCTGATCAAAGACGGAAGCCAAGAAGTAACTGTAGCTCAAGGATTGGATATGTTCAGTCGTAAAGATTAAATCATCAATTTTACTGATGGACGGCATCCAGTTTCTCGTAATGCTCGTCGTGTTCTTTTCCATCGCTCCCAGCAGTGTCAATGTAATGATTCCTATTGCGATGACATAGATAAGCAGCGGTACCATTACAACCGATATTCTTTGCCTGATGCTCTTTAATTTAAACACCTTTTCTCCCCCTGTGCAGCTATACAAAGCTCATTGTTTTGTAACCTGAAGCCATTCCATAACTTATTGGAACGATGAAATGGATTCCTCCTTATTTTTATTTCGGTAAGCAGCTTTCAAAATATAAGATTTTCAGCTATGTATATTTTTAAGTGCTTTGGAGCCCTTTTTATCACGGCTTGGGTTATTGTCCTGAAACAAACGGGGCTGACATCATAGACTAGAATAAATCTGACGATTAAGGATCGGGTCAACTATGAGAAAAAAAGAAAAAAATCAGAAATCCGAAGCACTGCTGCTGCGCGTAACAAGATCCCTTCTAATAAGAGGCGGAGTAAACCTCTGAGTAAATCCCAGAGTAAATCTTTAAATAAATCCAACAGCAAATCTCAAGAAAGCTTGATAGATATAATTCAAGGCAAATCCAACGCCACATCGACATCTCCTATGTTCGTGCTTCCTCCTCCCATGGAGACCTCTCATGAGGATTTAACACGCTCGAATCAAGGACTTATAGTGCCACAGAGTCAGCCTGTATCAAACTTCCAGCTCCCTGATTCCAGATCGGCCAAATCCATGCGACTCGCACTTCTGATCCCCTTAACGGAGCAGTTTACTCCTTCAGTGGAAAGCCTGATTGCAGACTCGCTGCGCATGCTGGTTAAAGAAGTCCTCATTCTAAAGATCAATGAGAATCTTCATGATAGTCTGTCGACTTATCGGCCAGATCTCTTACTATGTATCGGTAATCAAGCCGCACAATCCATCACGCCTGAACTCGTGCCCCAATCCATTTATACAAAAACAGCCATCTGGTTAAATGACCCTTATGAACCATGCGAATATATACATTCTGCATACCATGACTGGAGCCTTGTCATCACACAAAACATGCTGCACCATCCTATATATGAGAGATACGGTTATAAAAATATTATCGTTATGCCATATAGTGCCGATCCGATGATTTACAAGCCTCATCGACCACAGCCGGAATTCCACTCCGATCTACTCATTGTTGGGAATTATTCAGAGGAACGTCTCCCCTATATTCATGCCATTCGCCATAGATTTGAGGGAAAGAAAGTACGTGCATTAGGCCAAAACTGGGAGCCAGTGGATCAGATTGAGACTTGTCAGGCCGATAGCGAGACGATGATCAGTGCGTACTACAACGGAGCGAATATGATCGTGCATTGGGACGCTGTACCTCGTCAATTGTATGAGATCGCGGCATGCGGCGTATTTCAAATCGTGGAAAACTCTCCGGAAATTCACGAGCTGATGAAGCCTGGCGAGGATATTATCATCTACAGCAATCCCGAACAGCTTGGCTCCAAGCTGCAATACTACAGCGAGAACACTGATGATAAAAGAATGATTGCTTCAAGAGCTCTCTATAGCAGCAAATACGACTATTCCTATCTTCAGGCAGCTATGAAACTAATCCAGCAGTTGAACCATCTTTAACTAACCATACTCAGGATTAGGCGGTGTCCCTGCATGAAGCTGATCGCTTATTATTTACCTCAATTTCATCCAATCCCTGAGAATGATCTGTGGTGGGGAGAAGGCTTTACGGAATGGACTAACACACAAAAAGCTAGACCGCTGTATCCGAATCACAGACAGCCAAAAGAGCCATTGAAAAACTATTACTATAATTTGATGGATCCTTCGGTCCGTGAATGGCAGGCGAGCTTAGCCCGATTTTATGGCATCTACGGTTTTTGCTATTACCACTATTGGTTCAAAGGAAAACGTCTGCTTGAAAAGCCGCTTGAAGCTATGTTACAGTCAAAAACTCCTGACTTCCCCTTCTGTCTCTCCTGGGCCAATGAACCTTGGACCCGCAGATGGGATGGCAGTAATAATGAAGTCCTCATGCATCAGGATTACGGAGATGAAGACGATTGGACTAAACATTTCTATGAGCTGCTTAAGGTATTTAATGACAAGAGGTACATTCGTATTGATAATAAGCCTTTATTTGTTATCTATCGTCCGGGTCTGATTCCGCGATGTGAGGAAATGTTGAAGTACTGGAACAAGCTCGCTGTACAAAATGGGCTTCCCGGCATCTATTTTGTACAGACGCTCGGCGGGTTTGATATACCGAATCAAGCTGGATTTGAAGCGAGCGTTGAATTTGAACCGCATTATACCTTTGCGCATACACATACTCAAGGGTTATGGAGCAAGGTAAAAAAGAAGGAGAACGAGCACCTGGTGTTTGACTATGATGGTGCCTGGGAAATGATCTTGTCCCGATCTCCTCATCGAAGTGGAGAGCAAATCCTACCTGGTGCTTATGTGAATTGGGATAATACCCCACGCAGAGGATACAAGGGACAGAGTTGCATCGGGTCCAGTCCGGAGAAGTTTGCTTACTATTTAAGCAGACAAATAGAGCGGGCAGATAAGGTATATGGTTCTTCATTTCTGTTTGTCAATGCGTGGAATGAATGGGCAGAGGGGACTTATCTAGAGCCGGACAAAGACCATGGCTTTGCCTATTTGGAGGCTGTCAGAACAGCGCTTCTTAATTACGCGCCATGAATGGCAAGTGTAGGGAGACCGCTGCTGGTATCCACAATGATCATATAATTCAAGCCATCTGTTCCCTTAAGCATGAGTCCAGGCTGCGTCGGTAAGGTGGCCGGATAAAATCGGTGCGAAACAGTGGTTGGCGTTACCGGCGGAACGATTGGTGTTCCCATGGACATGAGCCGGGATCCAGCCACCACATTCTGGCCTGCGCTGATATTTAGACCTGCACCCAGATTTCCTTGGATCGTTGCACTATCATCCACAAAGATGCCGCCGCCCCATACACTCATACTGCCCGCGATATCTAAATTTCCGATGGTTGAATTTCCGTTTACCTGAAGCTGACCAAGAATCGTTTGATTACCGGTCACAAGAACCTGATCAAAAGTCGGCATAATTCTATCACTCCTTCCTTCTTACTATACATTCTATGTAAATGGACGTCTTTTGCTATATAGCAAAAGTACAATTAAATGTACATTTACATAGAATTAGGATTTATGCAAAACTGTCAGAATGATAAATTGTCTAAAATGTCAATCTTGCCTATCAGTTCTCAGGAGAGCAGCATAGCTTCCGCCAGCAATTGATATGAAACCAGTCTCTGCTCGTAACTGGCAGCTCGTGTTGCAATCAGCAGACTGCTGGATTGCGTACGCTCACTCAGCTTGATCAGCTTATCTCTTACCTCCTTCGGGTTCCCAACAATGACCGGAAATTCAGCAGCAGGAAGGCTGCGAGATGACTTCTCCTGATGGACTGAAGCCTCTTCCTTCCAGGAATGGGCTTCTTCCGTCGTAGGGGCACATATGACACTGACTGCGATAAATGCCTGGGGGCTGTTCATGCTTTTTGAAGGAACAAAATTCGCTGTATATCTCTCGATCATCTCTACCCCGTCGTGCTCACTCATAAATTGTCCAAATACATAGCCTGTTCCTATACTTGCTGCATATTCTGCGCTTTTTACATTCGTGCCGAGCATCCAGAGACTGGGACGATTGACCGGGACTGGCTTTGCAGCAATTGCTTCCCCCTCATAGGTATACTCCCCTTGAAGAAGCTGCTGCAGATCCTTGACTCGATCGGGATATTCCACAACCTTCTGCAGAAAATTACCTGCTAGAGCCATGGATAGATGTGCAGATCCGCCGGGAGCACGGCCAATGCCAAGCTCAATGCGCCCAGGGTACAGGGTAGAGAGCATATTATATTTTTCTGCCACTAGGATCGGATGATGATAGGGCAGCAATACCGCTCCTGAACCGAGCTTTATATGACGGGTACGAGCCCCGATATGGGATAGCAGCACTTCCGGACTTGCCGATTCAATCCCTGGCAGATTATGATGCTCAGAAGTCCAGTACCTCGAATATCCGAGACGTTCCCCTTCGATAGCCAGCTGAGCCGATCGGCGGATTGCCTCTTCCGCTGAGCTGTCCATGAGGCTTGGCACAAGATCGAGTATGCCGAGTTCAATTCGCTTCGCTTCCATCATGATGTTATCTCCTTATCTATTTAATCCAGGTCATAAATGGAGCCGACCTTCAATCCATAGAGCTCATTATAAATCTTCTCGGCAAAAGCATCCGTCATCCCAGCAATATAATCGATAATCATATGTTCCCAGGTCCATATGGGATTGGGACGAGCTTGATCCTTCTCATACCGCTGCAGCCAATCTGTTGGAATAATAGCCTTCGAAGTAACCGGATCATTGAAGGCGTGCCAGAGCCTGCGGATAATCCACTCGCTTCTTTTTTGCAGACGCTGTACCCTTAGATCCTTGATCATCGTCACCCATGCAAAGCTCTTCAGCACGCTCACTGTACGAAGCATGTCCAGGTCTTCCTTCCCTTCCTTCATGAAGGTCACCTTCTTCCAGTCCCCTGTATCGATTATTCCGAGAGCGGCTACGAATGCGCTGACCCAATACGCTTTGACCTCCCGCCGAGTTCGTGAGTAGTCATGATCACAGCCAGGAAGCTTCTCATTCCAGATTCTCAAGAATTCGTTCAGCACTTCATCTACTTTGGGTTCTATTTTCTCAGGCATCCACCCCAACCAGAATGGATCATCCAATGTCATAATCTTGTCCACAATAAGCCGTTTGACGTAAGGATCATGCAGGAAGTGTTCATGCACCTCGATCTTCCCAGCTTTGATTCCGTCTTCCAGATCATGCGCGGAATACGCAATGTCATCACATAGATCCATCAGCTGGGCTTCCAAGGTCTTCTGACCTGTCGGGATGCCCCATTCGCTGCGTATTTCCTTGATATAGCTCCATTCATGATGGTACATGCCCTTCTTATTCTCCGTGCCGGGATAAGGATATTTATTGATACCCAGAAGCACCGCATCCGAGAGATTAAGCCCATCAATATTCTCACGCTTCTCCAGGAACATAATCAGCCTGAAGTTATGGGCATTCCCTTCAAAATGCTCGTATTTACGGCGCATCGTCTCTTCTATAGTTCGATACTGATGGGTCGAAGACTTCCCTGTTCCACTGGGATCTACGATCGACAAGACCTTATCCTCGATCAGGTCATTCAAAATACTGTCCAGTACTTCCTCACCTTTATGACCGAACGGGGGATGTCCAAAATCATGGGCGATCGAGGCGCATTCGACGACCTCCGGATCAATGACGAGTCCAGGATTATCGGCACGAAGCTCTTCGACATCAGGGTAGCGTCTTAAGAGACTTTTGGCCGCTTCGCGCGCAATCTGGGCGACCTCAAGTGAATGTGTCAGACGTGTCCGATAATAGTCCCCCGTTCCGGCTCCAAACACCTGAGATTTGCCCTGCAATCTTCGAAAGGTTGGTGAATGGATAAGACGGGAATAGTCGCGTTCATACGTCGCCCGTGATCCTTCTGATTTATTAACTTCAGCATATCGTCTATGTTCTCTCAGCTTCTCCATATTACTCCTCCAATTATTTGAACGTTCCACATGTATGAGGATCATGTCTCTGATCTTATTTATTACCCGAATCATTTTCATAATGCCTTTAGCTGCTGTAATCAAGAATATATATAGATCATAACGGTGTAGTTTGTCTATATAGTTTCAAATTAACCTTTTTAATGAGTTATGAAATGGATTCACCATAACTCCAATTCCAAGAATTCTACAATTGTACAATAATGAATGAAGAGAAGATTTTATTTATAAAATTGTTTCAAGTATAACCCCAATGCGTATAGTTTCACTAGCTCCAGCCACAGCTTCTTCCACTATATTTGATGCTTATAGAAAGAAATAAGCCACTTCTCTATACGAGAGGCGGCTTATTTCAAATTGTATTTTAACTTGTATTTCAGATTACTATTTTCATCTGTTACAGAATTAAGAGCTGTAATCCTTATCTGCGCATCTTCGGATCTAGAACATCCCGCATCCCATCTCCCAATAGATTAAACCCAAGCACCGTCAACATGATGGATACGCCTGGAAAAATCAGAGTCCACGGTGCCGTCTGGATAAATTGTCTCGAATCCGACAGCATCTTCCCCCACTCCGGAGAAGGAGGCTGCGCCCCCATTCCCAGAAATCCAAGTGCAGCAGCTTCCAGAATCCCTGTTCCAATTCCGAGCGTGCCTTGCACGATAATGGGGGTAAGACTATTCGGAAGGACATGACTTATGAGGATGCTCCCATTTTTCATGCCAATCGACTTCGCTGCTGTAATGTACTCTTCTTGCTTCAAAGAAAGCACTCTCGCCCTGACAAGTCTTCCATAGGTCGGAATGTTAACGATGGCGATGGCCACCAGCGCATTAAATAAGGAAGGCCCCAGAATGGCAACGATGGCAATCGCGAGCAGTATGCCTGGAAAAGCAAGCAGGATATCAAACAGACGGGAGATCAGCATATCCAGCCATCTTCCATAATATCCTGCAATAATGCCGAGCATGGTCCCTACGACAATGGAACCGATAACCGAGGCAAAGCCCACCCATAGGGAAATCCGCGCCCCAAACACTACACGGGTAAATACGTCACGGCCCAGATCATCGGTACCAAACCAATGCTCAGCAGATGGAGGTTTAAGCCGGTCAGCCAGCACCTGTTCTTTATAATCATAGGGAGTAAGCAGAGGCGCGAATATCGCGACGCCTATAAAAAACACTAGAATGATGAGCCCTGCCACTGCCATTTTGTGATGAAGAATTCCCCGAAGCGCATCACGCCAAGGACCGGATACTTCTTCAGCTGCCTCAACTCCGGCTTTACCGCTGTCTAAACTGACTTGTCCCATATCCGTCCCTCCTATTTGTACTGGATTCGAGGATCAACCGCCGCATACAAGAGGTCAACGATCAGATTGATCAGAATGTAGATAAAAGCAATGATCAGAATCCCGGATTGGATGACAGGATAATCACGGAAGCTGATCGCATCATAGATGTACCTGCCGACACCCGGCCAGGCAAAGATTGTCTCTGTTAGCACAGCTCCGCCAAGCAGCATTCCCATTTGCAGCCCAATGACCGTTAGCACAGGGATAAAAGCATTCTTCAGCGCATGCTTGTATACGACGAAGAACTGTCTCATGCCCTTCGCTCTCGCTGTTCGGATATAGTCGGAGCTCATGACCTCAAGCATGCTGGAGCGTGTCATTCGGGCAATGACGGCCATCGGAATGGTTCCCAGCGCAATGCTCGGCAAGATCAGATGCTTCACTGCAGTCCATACTTGATCAAAACGTCCGGATATCATCGCATCAATGACATATAGACCGGTCACAGACTCGATGGGATCTCGTACATTCATCCGACCGCTTGAAGGCAGCCACTTCAATTCATTAGCAAATAACCACTGCTCCATAAGACCAAGCCAGAAGATCGGCATGGACACCCCTACTAATGCAATGACCATACAAATGTAGTCAAACCAGGAATTGTGCCGCCAAGCACTGATGATCCCTGCATTCAAGCCAATGACGACTGCAAAGATCATACTTGCCAGAGCAAGCTCCAGCGTTGCCATCAGATAAGGGACAATTTCCTGGGCAATAGGAATTTTGGTACGGATGGACTCCCCAAGATCACCGCGTACAAGTTCACTCAAGTAAGCAAAATATTGCTCTAACCATGGTTTGTCGAGCCCGAGTTGATCGCGCAGCGCCTGCTTGGATTGTTCTGTCGCCTTTTCGCCCAAGATAGTCTCCGCAGGGTCTCCGGGGATCGCGTGAATAATCGAGAATACGATAATCGTCATCCCCAGCAGCACAGGAATAAGGACTAAAAGTCTTTTGACAATATATGTACCGATTTCTCTCACCTGCCTGTAGTCAATTTGGATTGTTATATAAAGAGAGAAGAAGAACAAGCCGCAGTAAACTGCGGCCGTGGGCTATGCTATTTTAGCCTTCATCGCTATTCAAACTTCATCATCCTACCCGAGCGATTGAGCTCCTCATTCGAAATAGATCGATTCATACGATTCACTGCCTGTCGGCGCAAGTACAAGTCCCTTGAGATTGGCTGTGGCTGCAAGCAGCGGTGTCGTATGCACGAGAGGTACCCATGGCGCATCCTCTTTTATAATAACCTGGGCCTGCTTATACAGCTCTTCACGCTTAGTCTGATCTGTCTCTTGCTGTGCTTCGACCAGGATGGTATGCAGCTCATCACTTGAATAGTAGGTGTAGTTATTGCTTGGAATGGCATCCTTGTCCAGAAGCGTGTAGATGAAGTTGTCTGGATCACCATTGTCTCCAGTCCATCCCAGCATGAAGATATCCTCCTTCTCACCTGCCTGCAGATCATCGAGATAAGTCGCCCACTCTGGTGACTCAATATTTACCTTTACGCCGATCTGTTCAAAATCCGCCTGGATTACCTCCGCCACTTTTCTTCCATCCGGCATGTACGGACGCGGCACAGGCATCGCATAGAAGGTATATTCTCCTGGAAGACCGTCAGGATAACCGGCTTCAGCAAGCAGCTGCTTTGCTTTTTCCAGATCGTATTCATAGTCCTGAATCTCGTCATTATAGCCCCACAGTGTCGGCGGCATCGGATTCACGGCCGGTACCGCTTGACCGGAGAAGAAGGCATCGATAATTCCCTGCTTATTAACTGCATGGCTCAGCGCTATTCTCACCTTCGGATCATTAAACGGCTCCTTGTTAAAGTTAAAGCCCAGATAGGCTACGTTAAATGGCGGCCGTTCAATCTTCTGCAGCTCACTGTTGCTCTCAAGCGTTGGCAGGTGATCTGGACTCAAATCTTCCATCAGGTCGATTTCACCGTTCTGCAATGCATTAAATCTGGCCGTGTTATCAGGTATGGAGCGAACAATGACTCTCTCAAGCTTAGGGAAGCCTTCCTTCCAATACTCGGCATTCTTCTCAAGGGTAATTGAATCGTTCCGTTTCCACTCCTTGAAGACGAACGGTCCGGTTCCGACCGGCTCGCTCTTGAAGTTCTCCTTCTTCTCCTGAATCGCTGTCGGGCTCGCAATACCGAAGGAAGGCATCGCAATATTTTGCAGGAATGGAGCTTGTGGATTGTTTAATGTAAATTCAACGGTCAGATGATCTATAGCCTTCACTTCCTTGATGATCCGGCTTCCATCCGGGCCAAACATGGAATCGTAGTAATCATACGAATCCCCTTCAAATTTGAACTCACTGTTCGGATCGTTCCAGCGGGTGAAGTTGAAGACAACGGCCTCTGCATTAAACTCTGTACCGTCATGGAATTTGATGTCTGGTCTCAGGTTGAACACATATTTCAACCCATCAGTGGATACTTCCCAGCTATCGGCCAGCTCTCCTTCAACCTCCGTCGTTCCCGGTTTATACCCGAGAAGGGTATCGAATATCTGCTGTGTAATCTTCAGTGATTCTCCATCCGTAACAATTGACGGATCGAGCGCAACGGAATCGCCCCCTCTTCCCATCACAAGCTCCGTCTGTATTTCTGCAGCAGGTGTTCCTTCAGATGCTTCTGGTTCTGTGGAATTCCCTGGGTCAGTGGTACTTCCTCCCCCTCCACTGCAGCCTGTAATCATGATCATGACCGCAAATACAAACCCTAATACTCGCTGATGCTTACGACTTCTCATCTACCATTTCCCCCTATGTTTATGATTCAATTGATTCTGCATATAAGTGGCAGGCCGTAAAATGTCTGCTGTCCGTCTCAAGTAAAGCCGGTCGTTCTTCCCGGCATACGGGCATTACATAAGGACAACGTGTATGAAAAGCGCAGCCTTGAGGCGCATTCGTCGGACTCGGCACTTCGCCGGTGAGTACAATCCGTTCCTTCTTCAAGAAAGGATCGGGTTCTGGAACAGATGATAAGAGCGCCTTCGTATAGGGATGCTGTGGATTGTCAAACAGCTCCTTCTTATCTGCAAGTTCTACAATCCGCCCCAAGTACATCACAGCCACCTTGTCGCAAATATGCTTCACGACACTAAGATCATGGGCTATAAATATATACGTCAGAGCAAACTGCTCCTGAAGATCCTGCAGTAGGTTGACGACCTGCGATTGAATGGAGACATCAAGTGCGGATACGGGTTCATCCAGCAAAATAAGCTTCGGCTGCAAGGCGAGCGCTCTCGCAATACCAATACGCTGCCGCTGGCCGCCTGAGAATTGATGAGGATAGCGCTGCATATGAGACTTGTTCAGCCCCACGACATCAATGAGCTCACGTACGCGTTCTTCGCGCTCTGCAGCTTGTCCAATGCCGTGCACCTTGAGCGGTTCCTCTAGAATTCGGCCAACCGAATGACGAGGATCAAGTGAAGAATACGGATCTTGAAATACGATCTGCATCTCTCTCCTCTTCCGCCGCATGGCTTCCTCATCCAGCTCCGTAAGCTCGACTCCGTCAAAGCGGATGCTGCCTTCGGTAGGTTCAATGAGTCGAAGCAGCGAGCGGCCGGCCGTAGATTTGCCGCAGCCGCTTTCTCCTACAATACCGAAGGTTTCCCCCCGGTTCACTTTAAAGGACAGGCCATCCACCGCCTTCACTAGCTCCTGATGCTTACTGAATCTTCCGAGCACTCCTCTGCGGATGGGATAGTATTTCTTCAGACTGGTGACATTCAGTAAAGGCTCGGTCATATGGCATCCTCCTGTGGAAGCTCCTCCAGCCAGCATCGGCTGGAATGTCCTGTGCTTCGTTCCACAAGCTCAGGCAGCTGCTCTGTACAAATCTCCATTACATGAGGACAGCGGGAAGAGAAACGACACCCCTTCATCTTGTTGCTCATAACAGGCACTTGTCCCGGGATGGAGTAAAGCCGGTCCCGGGAATCGGCAAGCCGCGGAACAGAGCGAATCAAGCCTTGAGTGTACGGGTGCTGAGGCCGGCTAAAAATGTCCCTTACGCTTCCCTGCTCGACAACCTTGCCTGCATACATGACCGCAACCCGATTACACATCTCAGCCACGACGCCCAAATCGTGAGTAATCATCAGCACGGCTGTACCGTGCTTCTTATTCCTTGCACGAATCAAATCGAGAATTTGGGCCTGAATTGTTACATCAAGCGCTGTTGTCGGTTCATCTGCAATCAACACTTCCGGGTTGCAAGAGATGGCCATCGCGATCATGACCCGCTGTCGCATACCGCCAGATAATTCATGCGGATACTGGCTGATCACCTTATCAGGACGAGAGATTCCGACATCGGCAAGCAGACTGACCGCCTTACTCATGGCCTCCTTACGGCTGATGCGCTCATGAAGACGAAGGGTCTCCATCATCTGCTGCCCAATGGTAAAGAGCGGATTCAAGGATGTCATTGGCTCTTGAAAAATCATAGAGATGGTCTTGCCGCGAATTCGGCACATCTCCTTTTCCTTTAGCGGAACAAGATCACGTCCTTTGAGATAGATGGCTCCTTCCACAATTTTTCCTGGAGGGCTTGGCACAAGTCGGAGGACCGATAAGGAGGTCATGCTCTTACCGCAGCCCGACTCTCCGACAAGACCAACAACCTCACCAGGATAGAGAGCAAGATCAACGCCATCCACAGCAGGCACCTCCCCCTTGCTTGTCATAAAGCTTGTCTTCAAATTCTCAATTCGAAGTACAGGTTCACTCATGATGATCCCCTCTTTTTTGAATGAAAGTATAAGTAAGCAGGTTAGATCTATGTGAGCGGCAAGATGCCGTAATCACCTATGCAAGTGTGAATGCTATGAAGCAAGTGTCACCATTGTATGAATTGAGCTTAGGTCAAATAACAATCTGGCAAATCCATTTCCATACCTCAGTAAAGTGAAGGGAGGGTATAGCGACAATGAATTACAGTGTATGCCCATCAGATTAAAACGAAAACGGGAAACAAAAAGCTTAAGTGAGTGAAGTACCGTCATTAAGAATTGTCTAGAATTAAGTGAGAAGTTCTAGATGTTTAGAATCGAAATCGGAGTATGTCTCTTTGTTTGACATAGTGAGGTTTAAATTTAAGAAATATCTTGCGAGCAGGGTAAAGTGTGATAAGTTGTCCATACTTTACAGCAAATATTGGTAAATTTCAATAGGTTTTCTATCATGATTTTCTATAATTTATTTTTAATGTAATGTATTCTGACTTTGATTTAACCTGAATAAGGCGAATGATCCCTCTTAACAGGAAGATTCGCCTCTGTATGTTATTTTATGTCGCCTGCTTCTTTAATAATCCGATCCTGATCCTTACTTCCTTCTGAATAGGCTTGAGATAGCAAGTAACATGCGGGTCTTTTGGGTCTTAGCTGCCGACGGCTTCTCAAACCATTGATTACGTATTGAAGACTGCGGCTCATGTCCTAGAAATTGAATCTTAAGCTCCTCCATACGCACCATGTTCATCATTATTTCGTCTCTCATCAGCGATCCTCTCCCTATCCCTTTATTTGATCTCATTGTACCTGTAATGCAGCTGCTCATCGTCGGTTCAGGGTCTGAACCACAAGCATGAAATGGACCCCGTCCCCAGACGGAGATTAATCCCATACCTGCTTCGTCGTATGAATGCTGAAACACAGAATAGGAAACTAGCTGCAAAGGGATAATATGGTAGAGGTTATGAAGTGAAATGTAGAAAAACACGTCTGAATCACTCAAGGTATGTTGAAATCGGTTCAACTTATGAGCTATTTTGTAACAATTTGCGAAAAAAGACCCTCGCGTCATATTAGCGGCAGATATTTTACATAAATAATGAAGATTATATTTAATTTCTTTGATAGAATGTGCTTAAGTTAAATTTTTGGGAGGGTTGACCATCTATGTTTAAATGGAAAACAGCATTATCTTCAGCTGCAGCTACTGCACTATTATTTAGTTCTTTAGGATTAGCCAGTGCCGCTTCAGAAACAACCGCGGCTGTCTCTACACCAGACAACAGCGGGACACACATCACACTTGTACATACCAATGATTCACACGCCCGTGCGGTAGAGTCTTCACCGAATATGGGCTATGCCAAAGTGGCAGGGATCTTCGACAAATACCGTGCTGAGAACCCAAACACCCTGTTTCTGGATGCAGGTGACGCAGTACATGGGACGACCTTCGCTACTCTGGTCAATGGAGAGAGCATTATCAAAGTCATGAACGAGATGGGCTATGATGCCTTCGTTCCCGGAAATCATGAATTCAATTATGGCTGGGAACATCTTATAACACTGACTGACAAGCTCAATTTTCCAACGATCAGTGCTAACGTGAGACTCAAAAAAGATGGGACAAGCCTTTACGAGCCATACATTATTAAAGAAGTAGATGGAGTGAAGATCGGTATTATTGGATTGACAACTCCAGAGACCGCCTATAAGACAAATCCTAAGAACGTGGAGGAGATCGATTTTACCGATCCTTCCGATGAAGCACAGAAATATGTAGATGAAATTCGTGATGAAGTGGATGTTGTCGTTATGCTTGCACACATCGGTCAGGATGATTCAGATGTGGACAACACCTTTGACATTCTGGACGAAGTCGACGGCATTGATATCTATATCGACGGGCACAGCCACACGGTGCTTGAGGATGGACTTGTTGCAGATAATGGAACACTGGTTGCGAGCGCTGGCGAATATACGAATTATGTCGGCGTCGTTGATCTATGGGTAGACGAAGGCAAAGTCGTCTCCAAGAAAGCAACCTTGATTGATGAAGCGGAAGCCGCTGGTATTGCTCCTAATGAGGAAGTAGCCGCAATTGTTGCTTCTGTTACAGAAGATCAAGCGCCAATTCTGGATGAAGTCGTTGCCACCATTACCACAGATCTGGAAGGCACACGTGAGAAGGTTCGCGCTGGAGAGACGAATCTTGGCGATCTGATCGCGGATGCACTCCTTGAAGTTTCCGGTGCTGATATTGCTCTTACCAACGGCGGTGGAATTCGTGCTTCTATTGAGAAGGGCGAAGTGACCAAAGGCGAGGTTATTACCGTTCTGCCGTTTGGCAATCAGATCGTTACTTTGAATGTTAAAGGCGAAGACGTCATTGCTGCTCTTGAGAATGGGGTAAAAAGCTACCCTGAAGCCAGCGGCGGTTTCCCACAGATATCCGGTTTCAGCTTCAAGATTGATCCATCCAAAGAACCTGGAAACCGTGTGCACTCCGTAATGGTAGGCAACGAGCCTATCGATCCTGAAGCAACTTATATGCTGGCTACGAATGATTTCACTGCAGTCGGCGGTGATGAATACGAAATGTTTACCAAGTACGCTCAAGCCGGTATGTACGGTTCTCTGGACGAAGCATTAATTACACATTTGCAGAAGCTCGGAAATGCAGCGGTAAATACAGACGGACGAATTGCGGAAGCTGCAGCTCCTACAGTAACTACGCCTGTAGAAGAGACACCTGCACCTGAAGCACCCGTTGAAGAGGAACAACCCGATACAACGACCAAGCCGGCAACACCAGTGAAACCAACAACGCCTTCGGTCGAGAAGCCAAAAGTTTATGTCGTTAAATCCGGTGATACGCTCTACTCGATCTCGAAAAAGCACGGTACAACATGGCAGACGATCCAAAAGCTCAACAAGATTAAAAATGCGCACTGGATATATCCTGGCCAGACATTGAAGCTGCCTTCCGCTTCATAAGAAACTTGTCAGATAGATCAATAGTCATGGATTCTATATTAAATCCTAAAAATTCTATAAAAATTCAAAATAACTATTAATATTCTAAATAAAAGTCCGATATTATAGTTATATAGTAATTATTTAGGAGTGAAACCAGTGTGGCATATGTAATTATTTATGTACCGAATAGGTACTAAGTCACACTAAACATTGTATACTCATCTTAGCAAACCCACGAGATAAGTTAGACGAAGAATATCATACGACATTAGTTTCTTATCTAAGCTTGGAGCCATTCATAAAAGTCAGAAAAGTCCTGAACATAAGTTCAGGACTTTTCTCTGACTCTAGCTATTTAATGCTTAGCAACAAAAATAATAGATTCCCTCTATATCAAGTTTAGGATATATGGCAGGGTCAAACTTTGTAGAATCGAATATATTATATTAACCAATTCGACTATCACAAATTAGATATAATATGCTGCTTCGCCAGATCGATAATTTCCGCTTGAGAAAGGCTGGATTCCAGACTTCCTTCAGGATACGTATCGGTATAGAGTTTGCATTCCGCTCGTCCGTTGGCAGCATCTCTTCCTATGATAATTCTTAGCGGTATCCCGAACAAATCGGCATCCTTGAATTTGACTCCTGGCCGTTCATTGCGATCATCGACCAAGATTTCAAGCCCCAGCTGAGACAAGGCGTTCTCCATTTCATCAGCAAGCTCCATCTGGGCCGAATCCTTACTTGATACAGGAATAATATGCACATGATAGGGGGCAATCGCCGCAGGCCAGTGCATGATCCCGTCCTCAGCATATTGCTCTGCCACTGCTCCTACTAGACGCGATACTCCAATTCCATAACACCCCATAACAGGAACCTGCGGCTTCCCTTCTCGATCCAGGACAGAAGCACCCATTGCATCACTATATTTTGTGCCTAATTTGAATATATGACCGACTTCGATCCCTCGCTCGAAGGAAAGTGCTGCTCCGCATGAGGGACAAGTATCACCGTCTGCCGCATTTCGCACATCATGAACTTCATCCCATGTGAAATCCAGGCCGGGAACGGACTGAACATAATGATAGTCCTTCTCGCCAGCACCTGTCACACTTGTTCTCATCTTCGTGACTGTATGGTCTGCAATGACTTTCATGGAAAGGTCATACGGACCCAGATATCCAACAGGCAGACTAAGCTCTCTGCTCATTTCTTCCGGCATGAGTTCAAGGGGCTGTGCTCCAAGGACCTTCTGCAGTTTAATCTCATTGACCTCATGGTCGCCGTGAATAAGCACTGCGACAGGCCTGCCATCAGCAACATATAGCAAGGTCTTGATTACATCCTGAGGTGTGGTTTGCAAAAACTGTGTAATTTCGCCAATGGTCTTCATACCCGGCGTGTGTACCTTCACCTTAGCCGTAGTTCTATGCTGCTTCTCATCTAGAACTTGATTTCCATCGTGAATCGGAGTTATTCCATACCTCGCCTTCTCCAAATTGGCTGCATATTCGCAATGAGTACAGGAGACAATGGTATCTTCGCCTATGTCTGCAAGTGCCATATATTCATGGGTCTCGCCACTGCCTCCAATCGTCCCGGCATCAGCTTCAACTTGCTTGAATCTCAGACCCAAGCGTGTAAATATACGGGAATAAGCTTGAGCCATTGCCGCATATGTCGTATCCAAATCCTCATAATTCGACGAGAACGAATAGGCATCCTTCATCGTAAACTCCCGGCCGCGGAGTACGCCAAATCGTGGTCTCCTTTCATCCCGATATTTCGTACTGATCTGATAGAGCGTAACGGGCAGCTGGCGGTAACTCTGTACATTATCACGTACAAGTGATGTAATTACTTCTTCATGTGTGGGACCCAGTGCGAAAGGACGTTCATGCCTATCATTTAATCTCATCAGCTCTGGTCCATAATCGGCTGATCTCCCGGATTCATCCCATAGCTCAAGCGGCTGCAAGGAGGGCAGCAAGGTCTCTTGTGCACCAATACCGTCCATTTCTTCTCGAATAATTCGCTCGATCTTAAGAAGTACTCTTCTCCCCAGCGGTAAGAAGCTGTACACTCCGGAAGCCGTTTGTCTTATCATTCCTGATCGAAGCAGCAGTTTATGACTTCTGATCTCCGCTTCTGCAGGCGCTTCTCTTAAAGTTGGGGCGAGCAGCTGACTTTGTTTCATACCTATGATCCTCCTTGTGTGTAATAAACGCAAAAAAGACACTCTCGTCAGGGACGAAAGTGTCGTGGTACCACCCTAATTTTAATCTTGCTCGAATAGACAGGGGCAAGCCCTTCCTTCAAGCGAGATCCTCTACTTCGGCTTAACGTGCCGATCACCCGGCAGATGAATACAACAAGCTATCGTATCCACATGCAGCTCCAAGGTAGGAGTATAAGAAGCTGACCTGGAGATCTTTCAGCACTAACGGATCTCTTCTCTGACAGGAGGCTTAAGCATTATACCATGTCCTTATTCATCGCTGTTCACATTTTAAAGAGCAGAATAATAGATTTACTGATTATTGTCAATCCTTTTCCATATATCGTGCTCACTTCTTGCATTCTAATCACAAAGTGGAAAGAAAATACGCTGACAGGCTTGCATCTAAAAGGTAATATAGTAATGGGTACAGGCCTCATCTTGCAGCAGAAAGGAGTTATTGATCATGTTGAATTATATTATTTATGATTTGGAATTTACCGTTAGTCGAAGCACACGCTACACATCTGAAATTATTGATATCGGTGCAGTTAAGGTAGCTCCCGTGGGTGAAGACGGCACACTGGCTGTAATCGATACATTCCATACGTTTGTAAGACCTTCTAATAAATCGGTGCTCTCTACGGACACCATCCAGTTTACAGGCATTACGCAAAAGGATATCGACGCAGCTCCGCTGTTCCCCGAAGCAGTCAAAGAATTCATTAACTGGCTTCCTGAATCCTACTATCTATGCTCATGGGGCCCGGATGATAAGAGCAAGTTCGTATCCCATTGCCGTACGCATCAATTGAAGGTCGACTGGATCATTAATCATAACGATGTACAAAAACAAATCTCCCGCGCCCTCCGTAAAGAAGGCGGCCCACGCCAGCTTGGTCTTAGTCAAGCCCTTATGTTATGCGGTATCGAATTTGACGGAACTCAGCACCGGGCACTGGATGACGCTCTCAATACAGCCAAAGTATTCATCCATCATTTCAATCAACTAGAACTGGAGCTGAATAATGCAGCCGAAGAGGAAGGAACCAAATCCAAGCTCGTATATTCCAGCGGAGATGAAGACAAGCACAATCCATTTGGAGATCTGGCAAAATTGCTGGGATCGTCCGATTCGTAAGATTAAGCCTCTATGCCACCCTCATTCTCATATAACGCCAGCCAAGTCTTGAGCCTCTCTCGCAACTCATTTCGACACTGCGGGGGCTCGAGAATTTCAGCATCTGATCCATATTGGACAAGCCAGTCCATGAACTCCTTGTGATCATTTAAGATAACCTCTAGAAGCAGGCTTCCTTCTGGCTCTTCTATCAACACAGGTTGTACTAACATTTCACTTCTTCTGACCCGATCTGCAGCATGCGGCTTAAATCGAACCTTGTATGTAGTGTGCTCATGACCTCTATGTACAGACCATGTTTCTTTAAAAAACGATTGCAGTTCCGCCGCTTCGCGCCGGAATGTCAGTGTCATTACTTCTGCCTCTCTGATACAGCTCATCCGCAGCGCTTCAACACGATTCGTATGATGACAATGACCGATTACATAAAAATGATGGTCCTTCGGAAGCAGATAATAGGGATCTATTCTTAATCTGTCTCCCGATCCGGCATCTATATACCCCTCTGTATCTTCCGCTGGCGATGAGTAAGTCACTTCCATCGTATTCTGATATACACAAGCTTGAACGATGGACACGAGCACCTTCTCATCCTGCTCGCTGTCATAACCGGCTCCAAGCTTCATAACCGCTACAAATTGCTCGGCCCATTCTACTCGCTCGTTGTTCTTCTTCAGGCTTGCAGCCATCACCTTCTCATAAGCACTTTCAAAAGCGGAGGGCAGGATCGGTTTAATCTGATCCATCTCCTCCGCGACTTTAGCAAAGGCTGCATTTTCTTCCTCCGTCCAATTCAGCGGATAAAGAGCAAATCGGCTAATAAATTGATATCCCCGGCCATGCCCCATATTTACAACCGGAATATGCATCGCACTAAGAGCATCCATATCTCTATAGATTGTGCGCTCGGTCGTCTCACAGCGTTCAGCAAGCTCTCTGGCCAAGATACCAGGCTTCGCTTGTACCAAGGTAATAATGCGCATTAATCGAATAAGTCGCTCTGTCATGCGATATCCTCCTGCAACGATAAATTTAACATTTTAAAATGAACTCATGTGATAAAACCTTTCCTCCATATAGTCCATTCTATCTAGGTAAATCCTTATCGTCATCCTTTCACATAGTACTTTAGACTTATATCGGTTATTACCCTTTATTTCATTATGTATATCTTCATACGATAATAAACGCTGCAGACAACTGAAGGCATCGTTCTATCATTGTTCGTCTTCGGATCTCATTATTTTGCTTGCTTCTCGATAAAATCTTCATCATCTTCTTCAAGATAATAGGTGCCGGATGAGTCTCTGACCGTGTCTATATTTTCATCATTTAACTTCTCGTATGTCATTTCATAATATTCGCCTAATTGAATCAGAATCTGGGCTTCACGATAATATTCTAAATCTCCGGATCTGACGGCCATAATCAGCAGCTCATCCGTATGCCGCTTAATGATCCCGCAGCCGGCTTCGTTTCTTCCTCTTTCAAAAGCACGCAATGCCTGCTTCATGATTCCTGTCGTTTCACTCAGCTTTACATATTTTTGGACTCTCGGATCAGGCTGCTTGTTCATGAGCCCCAAGTGAGCCGAAATTTGCAGATATATTTGTTCCCTGCGCAAGAGAACACGCTGCTCCTGTTTCAACTTGAAGGCACTCCAGTATGCGGAGCATACTGATTTTTTGCCGGCAGACTGTGAAGACACTGCAAGCTCAAGAAGCAATGTTTTGGTTTTCCCTTTATAAGCGCTTCCCATTTGCAATACCCAGCCTGCATCCGTTTCCTTGGCTCTTGCTCCGTGTATCTCTTTAATAGTGACTCCTTCTTCCGGTTTAAGCAGCAGCTCCACATCACGATATAAGAGCTTCGGCATGATCTTGGATTGTCTCTTTGCAGGAGGACCGCTGCGCCACTCAATTAGCAAATACAGTGAATTTTCTCCAGAGACAGAAATTACTTCACGATTCCAGGTACAAAATACGTCCAATATCGAACTCATCATTTCTCCTCCCCTGTAAGGCTTTTCTTAATACTAACAGGACAAATCGACAACAGATTGTAACGGAACATATGTTCGGTATAAAATATTGCAAAAAAATGTGACTTTACGCTTTCCGGCTTTTTTAATTCGACTTGATACGACAAAAACCACTAATCTCTAAGATTAGCGGTTTATAACATGGTATATGTCACTTGTTCGATTCTATAATATGACTTCGCTTGTCTCGAGGAATTTATTCGTGTTCATTACACCGTCAATATATGATCTTCGGTATTCAATTGCTCGTTATCAATCGGAGCAAATGTATAGCCGTCAAATACATATCCGCTTCCTACCGGTTCTCCGTTTACCGTAATCATAATCGTTTTGTGTGCTTCTTTCTCCATCTGATTGTTCATCATTGTTATCGTTCTCCTTCTATTTTCCTTGTGTCCTCATTTGTTATATATGTTGTTTCGCATAAAATCATAGGCAATCATGGAACAGACTATGATGAGCTGAACGTTCGTATCCTTCCTTCTTCTACTTACCCTCTCATTCACCAGACTAAACAAGAACGTTACAAACTTTTCATTAGCAAACTATGGTGAAATATGAAACAATTAATATAATAATCCCGTATAAAATAACAGATTTTGCTACACTCACAGCGGGTAACAACCACTTGTATGTATTCTGAAATTAAGGTGGTGAATTGTATGAGAAACACAGGAATGAAGCTGTCTCTTCTCACGATGGTCCTATACAGTATCACTCTATTCATATCAGACACCCGAACACATGCCGGGTTTTGGGAGAATCTATATAACGGTTACGAGCAGTACTCTAAGCTCCCTGAGGAAGTCAATCAATTACAGCAAAGCTACGAGCAGACAATGAATGAGCTGAACAGCGCCAAGCAGAACATGGAGGCCTTCCAAGAGAGAAACGAAGACCTGATCAAACAGAACGAGGAGCTCATGAAGCAGAATGACAACCTGAATCAGCTGGTTTCACAGATGCAGCAGGCTGAGGCTGACCGTAAGGCTACGCAGCAAAAAGTCATCAATACGGCTATTGCTGCTGTCCTGCTCATCATCGGGTATTTTATCCTCATCAGAGTCATTCGGTTCCGAATGCGCCGAGCTTCAAGACGCTAGATCCTGGCAGGATCACAGCTAACACAATGACTATCAATCGAATAGAGGAGATTATCTCGTCCAATGCAAATTTCACAAAGTATGGATGCCCCGGGCTTAACCGGACAAGCAGCGACTTTTTCGCTGACGGAACATGACAAGCTTCATATCCTCCATCCTCAGCAGATCGTTGCTTATCGGGGGCCGTCAAGCGGTCGGAACGATCGTTTCACGAACATTCAGGGCATGTACCGCAAACGAAAGCTGATTCGCTCTGAAATGACCGGGCCGTGCCAGTTTGTATGTGCCCTTCCTCCGGGTATTACGATGAAAAGAATCGACCTTGATGAGCACAGCGATCTGCTGTATGATTTTCGGCATTTACTATTCTATAGTGATGGGATTGAAATGCAGACCCGGATTCTCAAGCTGAAGAACATGCTCATTACTCGGGATGCGATCAAGATGAAGTTCTCCGGCAAGGGAACGATCGGTATCCTAACCCAAGGCCAGGTATGTGAACAAGAGCTCCATCCAACCGCTCCATTGTATGTCGATGCAGGCAGCATCATTGCCTATCCGGAGAACGCGAAGCTGGAGCTCACAGTGTACGGCAATCATCTTGCCAGTCAGCATATGAATTACCACTGGAAGATGACGGGACATGGCACCGTTCTGTTTCAGGCTGGCCGGGAGAATCAGAAGCTGGAGGATGATATAAACGACGAGGGCTTCTTCAAGCGGCTGATGCGCGAAATGCTGCCCTTTGGCAATGTATGGATCAAATAGTTTGTAAAATGTTGATAATGAAAAATAACTTCTAATGTTTGTTTTTTCTGCTATAATACTTACTGGAGTACTGCTCAATGGGTACTCTTTCGTTATTATGACAACTGAAAATTGAAATCCATGGATGAGATCCATGGGAGAGGTTCGCGAACTCCCTCTATAAAAAACTATACAGATTGTCAAAGATGAACTTTAAATATACTGTCTGGGCCTATAACACTACTGACGGATTGCTGCGATACACCTTGGTTAGAGTTACCCGGATTGTTTGTTTTCTTATGCCTATCATCTTGAATCGTCAATCTATATAAGAGCCCTGCCAGCAGAGCAGAGGCCTGTTTTTTGTTGAACGAGTTAGGGAACCTTTCTTTTCTTCCTTTGAAGCGTACTGTATTTACGGCACGCAAATTCTAGAAGATGGAGAGGTTTTTTTATGTTTAAAAATGAAAAAGCAATCGTCGTATTCAGCGGCGGTCAAGATAGCACCACCTGCCTGTTCTGGGCGAAGCAGCATTTTGCTGAAGTGGAGGTCGTCACCTTTGACTACGGACAGCGGCACAAGCTGGAGATCGAGGTGGCCGCAGATATCGCCCGCGATCTTGGCGTAGAGCAAACCGTGCTAGATATGAGCCTGTTGAACCAGCTCTCCCCGAATGCGCTCACACGCAGTGACATCGAGATTACGCAGGAAGACGGACAGCTTCCGAGTACTTTTGTAGACGGCAGAAATCATCTGTTCCTAAGCTTCGCGGCAGTAATGGCTAAGCAAAAAGGCGCACGTCATATTATTACAGGTGTGTGCGAAACAGATTTCAGCGGCTATCCAGATTGCCGTGATGTGTTCGTCAAATCGCTGAACGTCACGCTTAATCTGGCTATGGACTATGAATTTGTCATTCATACTCCGCTCATGTGGCTAAATAAAGCCGAAACGTGGGCGCTCTCGGATGAGCTGGGTGCGTTTGACTACGTTCGCGAGCGGACATTAACCTGCTACAACGGCATTAAAGGCGATGGCTGTGGAGAATGCCCTGCATGCAAGCTGCGCAAAGCTGGACTTGATGAATATTTGACTAAACGAGGCGGTGTACAGTGATGAAACCAGAACCCGGCACATTTCGGATTGTAGAACGGCTGCAGCGTATAGGTGAGGACATTCAGCAAGAGCAGCTCCGCTACCACCGGAAGCGGGTCCTTGTCAGCAAGGAGTTTACCTTTGACGCGGCGCATCATCTGCACTGCTATGAGGGAAAATGCAAGAACCTGCATGGCCATACCTATAAGGTCGTCTTCGGCATCAGCGGCATTCCTGGTGAAACCGGGATTACCGTGGATTTCGGTGATGTCAAAGAAATTTGGAAGACTCAAATTGAAGGCCATCTCGATCATCAGTATTTGAATGAAACGCTGCCTGCCATGAACACAACAGCGGAAAATATGGTCGTATGGATCTATGAACAAATGGAGGCTGCTCTGCAGAGCGAGCCATACCAATCGCAAATCGAAGGCGGACGGACCGAATTTGTGAGACTGTTCGAGACACCGACCAGTTATGCGGAAGTCAGACGGGAGTGGATGCTTGATGAGTAGCACAGATTTATCGTCAGCACAAACCGAGCGGAAATCTCCCGTGAGTCGTCCGATCCCCGTGTTAGAAATATTTGGGCCTACAATTCAAGGGGAAGGAATGGTCATCGGCCAGAAAACGATGTTCGTCAGAACCGCCGGCTGTGATTACCGCTGCTCCTGGTGCGACTCGGCGTTTACCTGGGATGGGAGTGCCAAGGATCAGATTCGTCAGCTCAGCAGTGAGGACATCTGGAGTGAGCTAACAACTATTGCTGGTAACCGTTTCTCTCACGTGACCATATCCGGAGGGAATCCGGCATTGCTGCCTCAGATTGGAGAGCTGGTGAAGCTGCTTCAAGCTAGAGGCATTCGAACCGCCGTCGAGACCCAAGGCTCCAGATGGCAGGATTGGCTGCTAGATATTAATGAAGTAACGTTATCACCAAAGCCGCCAAGCTCAGGGATGACAACCGACTGGCAGAAGCTTGATGAGATTGTACAGCGTCTTGCAAATCGTACGAGTGACAAGGCCTACAGTCTCAAAGTCGTCATATTTGATGAGAAGGATCTGGAGTATGCGCGTGAGGTGCATAAACGCTACCCGGAAGTATCCATGTACTTGCAAACAGGTAACCCGGATGTCACCGGTGACGTTGACAATCATGTCTCTTCCCTGCTGCATCGTTATGAATGGCTGATTGACCGAACGATGGAGCTGCCTGATATGAATGAGGTGAGAGTACTCCCGCAGCTGCACACGTTGGTGTGGGGTAATAAGCGCGGGGTGTAGCAACGCAACTTATTTCCAGTACAATGGCTAAGATTGAGTGTCACTCAAAACCAAACACTTTTCCATTGGGCTAGCGAGCGTAATTTCAGTGAGCAACGCCCCTGCATATTTAAAATAAGCTGAAGATATTTGGTCCCAGCGAATCGAGTGCTTTTGAATTTACTGAAGTTTGTGTTATGGAAGCTTTGTGGTTTAAAGCGTAGTGAGGTTTTTGGATGAAGAACGACTTTTGACGTAGTCAACCGGAGTGATTCAGCCAAAAACCGAACGCCTTTGTGCACCTGCAAATCTTTAAGGCAGAATTTCTTGAACTCAACGTTTCAGTAAACTTCCTCGATCAACTTAGCGTAACCAATCAGATTCAGCCACACAAGGAGAATGATACCCATGGCCGGACGCCAATCCGATGAACTGCAGGATATTACCCTGCTTGGCAATCAAGGAACGAAATACAATTTTGAGTATGATCCTGATATTCTGGAGACCTTCGATAACAAGCATCCTTACAGGGATTACTTCGTGAAATTCAACAGCCCGGAGTTCACCAGCCTGTGCCCAATTACAGGCCAGCCTGACTTCGCGACCATCTACATCAGCTACATTCCAGACATTAAAATGGTCGAGAGCAAATCACTGAAGCTGTATCTGTTCAGCTTCCGCAATCACGGAGATTTTCATGAGGATGTAGTCAACATCATTATGAACGACCTCATTAAATTGATGGACCCGCGTTACATTGAAGTATGGGGTAAATTTACACCAAGAGGCGGAATTTCCATCGATCCCTATTGCAACTATGGCCGTCCGGGAACCAAGTATGAAGAGCTTGCCACACAGCGCTTGTTCCAGCACGATATGTACCCGGAAAAAATCGATAACCGCTAAAATCAATTTGAGTTATAAAATTGATTCCGTTAAAGAGAGATTCCAAGCTAACCGGTGTAAGGAGCCGTTTCACTTTGCAGTGAAGCGGCTCCTTTTGCTTTTTACCGTAATTCCGGTATTGCAGGTTAAGTAATTTTTAACATATGATGAGAGAATCTTAGAAGCTTTCGGTTTACATTATCCAGGGGACTCGTAACTTCCTACATAGGCATCCTTTGTTCCCTACACTTCAAAGGAGATCATCACATGTCACTCAACTCGTTAACAAAAAGCGGGTCAGGCACGCGGGTGCTGCCGCGACCCGGCAGTGATCCGCAGGCTACGATTTTCCCCATTCTGATTGCAATTGGCCTTGTGCATCTGCTTAATGATTCGGTACAATCCGTCATCCCCGCCATCTTCCCGGTATTGCAGGATAACATGGGGATCAGCTACAGTCAGATGGGGTGGATTGCGTTCGCCCTGAACATTACCGCTTCGATCATGCAGCCCGTGGTAGGTTATTTCTCGGATAAGAGGCCAACGCCGGCACTACTTCCGATCGGCATGGCTTTTACCTGCTCAGGCATGATCTTTCTCGCCTTTGCCGATAGTTATCTGGCGATCCTGCTTGCAGTTATCATGGTCGGGCTAGGCTCCGCTGCCTTCCATCCCGAAGGCTCCAAGGTGTCCCATATGGCGGCAGGCAATCGCCGCGGTTTGGCTCAATCCATCTTTCAGGTTGGAGGCAACGCCGGCCAGTCGCTTGCACCGCTTCTGACCCGTTGGGTATTCATTCCTTTTGGTCTCATGGGCTCCCTTGGCTTCGCCGCTCTGGCAGCGGTCGGAATTGCCGTTCAGATCTACATCGCGGGATGGTACGGAAGGACACTTCGAAGCGCAGGCTACGCCAAGAAAAAGGCAGCTGCCGGCATCATGAATCCGGCAGTGAAGAACAAGGTTATCTACGCCTTTGTCGTGCTGGTTCTGCTCGTATTTGTACGGTCCTGGTATATTTCATCCATCGGCAGCTATTATGCCTTCTTCCTGAAGGATGCCTTTGCTCTGTCGACCGAAGATGCACAAATTTTTATCTTCCTGTTCCTGGGGGCAGGTGCGGTGGGTACCTTCTTGGGCGGACCACTGGCAGACCGTTTCGGTAAGCGTAATGTCATTCTCGCTTCTATGGCGCTGGCCTCTCCGCTTGCATTGATTCTGCCTTATGCGAATCTGTTCTGGACGGGAGTACTGCTGACCATCATCGGATTTATCATGCTCTCCAGCTTCTCCGTCACCGTCGTCTATGCCCAAATGCTCGTGCCCGGCAAGATCGGAACCGTATCCGGTATGATCACGGGTCTTGCCTTTGGACTCGGGGGACTCGGATCACTGGTCCTTGGCAACTGGATCGACGCAGCAGGAATTAACACGGTTATGTTCGTCTGCAGCTTTATGCCGCTGCTGGGTGTGCTCACCTTCCTATTGCCAACCGACAAACGTCTCGCATCCTGGACGGATCATACGGCATCCTAAGGAAGTAGAAGTCTCATTATTTCCCTTCATAATAATAAAGAACAGCGCTCAGGATAATCTCCGGGCGCTGTTCTTTATAGCTGAGTCTATTTTATATGTGCTATTTCCTGCTTGAATTCTGCTTCTTTACCAGTATAGAAATTAGTAGATGTACAATGATAAAAATAATGCCTATGACTATGAATGGTGAAGGGATTTCTGCCGTTACTATAAAAAAGATGACAACGAGACCTATTGGAATATAGAGATATCCTGCTCCATTACGATTCATCACTCGATGTGCCTCCTGCAATCAAGAGTCTAACTAGTTAGTAATACCCTTATTACGCAGAGTAATATCAAAAGTTGCATCAGCAAGTCACTTTACACTACTTGTGCGATATTGTCCTGGAGCGAGCCCTGTCCACTTTTTGAAAGCATGCTGAAAAGCACTATCCTCCGAAAAATGAAGCAAATAAGCAATGTCAGCAATCGACTGTCCTGGTTCCTTAAGATACCTAAGTGCAAGCTCCTTACGAATATCATTCACTAGCCGTGTGTATGTCGTATTCTCCTGCTGGAGCTTGGCCTGAAGCGTTCTCGTGCTCATATGATAATGCGCTGCAGCATCCGATATGCCCGGGAGCCTGACTCGCAGCTGCTCCATGATCCATCTGGTGAGCTCATCCGTAAAGTGACGGCCGGCCTTCAGCTTAAGAAGTACATCCGAAGCCCGCTCTTCAAACCATCCGGCAAGCCTGGCATCGGCATAAATTACCGGATATTCTAGTACTTCCTGAGGAAAGTAAAGACTCGTATGGTCCTTATTAAACTCTGGCTGTACACCTAACACTTTCCTATATTCCTCTCCACTGTCCGGTGCCGAATGCATGAGCGTTATCTTACTGAATTTGATGGCTCTGCCGCTAAGCCGGGTCATAATATGAACAAGCGAGCTTACCATATCGTCTACACAATGTCTTGATGGTGGATAGGACAGCTCTTCCAGCGATAAGATGAGTTCAGCCTCTGAATCCTGTCGAGAGAGCCGTATATTATATCCGCTGCAGACGGTCGCATAATATCTTTGATAGGCCTTAATACATTCCGCAATGGTCCCTGAGTGCAACATCGTATACCCCAGCACTCCCAGATCCGCCATCTCCATTTGAGGACCCTGATGAAGTCCAAAATACTCATCCTCCAGCAGTTCTGCCGCTGCACCTGCCAGCTTCACATGCTGCTCCGCTCCAATACGTGCTTCCGGCTCCTGGAGCAGTTTTGGGTCCAGACCATTGTCCCGGAAAAAAGTGTCCACATCATAACCGGATAAAGAAACGGTCTTGATCATGGTATATAGCATCGTAATCGATATGCCGTAATCGACGATCTCCTCCACCTCCCAAATATACAGAACAGAACATGAATTCTGCGTTATCGATCATAAGAATAAACCCGTTTTTCCTATATGATGAGAATCAAAGAATATTTATCATTCATGTGACATTAGGAGGAACTCAATAATATGAATAAATCTCAATCACCCGTAATTACAATTATACTGGGCCATCCCGACGGTGACAGCTACTGCACCGCACTCGCTCAAGCCTATATGAAGGGAGCCATGGAGCAAGGGGCGACCGTTCACTTGCTTGAGCTCGGCAAGCTGAGCTTTAACCTCAACCTGAAATACGGATACAGACAACGCACCGAGCTTGAACCTGACCTGCTGTATGCCCAGGAAGTTATCAAGCAATCAGATCACATTGTCCTGATCTACCCCCTGTGGTGGGGCAGCATGCCAGCACTGCTCAAAGGTTTCTTTGATCGGATACTTCTACCCCGTTATGCCTATCTGCAGCGTCCGAATAGTCTTCTCTGGGATAAGCTTCTTACGGGCAAGACAGCCCATCTTATTGTCACGATGGATACTCCATCCTTGTATTACCGGCTTGTAAATGGAAGGGCAGGTCATCGCGTTGTCACACAAGGCATCTTCGGTTATTGCGGGATCAAGACCCGCAAAATTACCGAGATTGGTCCGGTTAAAACATCGACTGATGATAAGAGGCAGCAGTGGCTCCATCGAATCTACAGGCTCGGAGCCAAGCTTGCCTGACATTTACAGAAAAATAAGTTGTGTTAATCATCGAGCAGCGATACGACTAACATCTTGCTTGGTTCACATGGCGTATGCACTTATCTACTGCTTATGCAAGGTTTCTCTAAGACTGAGCGCTATGCTCTACTCAAGCTCTGCCAATCGTTGAAGCAAGCGGCGCTTCTTGTACAGCATCTTCCCTGCTTCGGAAACATCGGACAGCGTTCCCTTGTTGCTGATGGAGCCAAATACAATCCCTGCAATTGGAATCATCTGAAACAGCTGCTTCCAGCCAAGACTGTCCCGATACGTATTGACCACCTCGCGCCAGCCCTGGATCTGGGATATGACCTCGGCATTCGTGTGCTCCTCGTCGAAGGTCGCCAGCTCTGTCAAGATCGCTTTCTTTCCGACGATATCGGCTGAAGCGAACTGAAGACATTTGAGTACAAATACTCGCTCCATGGGATCATTTGGATCGTAGCCGTAACAGATGGCGATCTCTTGGAGTGTCTTGAGTGAATTTCCGAGAACCAACGTCATGTCCGCAGCCATTGTAATAAATCCGCCTACTCCGGTGGCTGCGCCGCTTGCTGCTGCAAACTTTACGCGCTCCGAGATCATGTCATCTGCTACCTGGTCCATCACCAGGACAGGGAGATGTGACACCTGTTCAAGCGAAATGGAATTGGCTTCATCATTGTCAGCGACCTGCTGCTGCCTGCCTTTGCCTGTTACACTTGCAGTGACGCTTGAAGCGGCCGTACTCAGCTGCTTGAACAGCGTCTTCACGCTGCCTTTCTTCACTTCCTTAGCTGAACTTTCCTGTCCTTCCCCTTGCAGTATTTTATCGATCCGGCGAAGCACCGTTTTTTTGTTAACTAGAAATTTGCCGCCATTCTGAATAAAAGTACCCATTTCATTCAAGACGTCTCCCAGCTTGTCGCGAATAATCTTCGGTGTCATCTTATCCAGCATGACAAAGGGCAGACGGCCCAGCTTCTCCCAGAAAAAGATATCCTTCTGCTCCTTCTCCCATTTCTCTATGTCAGCCAGCTGGTTCTTGAGTTCATCGGCATGTTCCATCTTCATTATGATGTCGTTCTCCTTCTTTTTGTTTCTCTTGAATTTTACAACATGTATACGAATTAGAATATTGAATGGATGCATTTCTCTTGATCCCTCAACGAAGGGGATAGTTTTGTCTATAATATCCTAACAAAAAAAGAAGCCCGGAATAAAATCCGCGGCTTCCTCTCTATTCAGGAACCATTCTTATGAAAAAGGTTCGACGAGCGGAGTATATCCGGATGGGATATTCGTTTCCGCTGTACGCTCCGTAATGACCTGAGGATACATCTTGTCCGGGTCTGGCTGGATGATCTGATACTTAATAATCGCTTTGCCGTCCTTCCCAAGCTCTACCTTCTTGATCTCAAGTCCATAGCCCGGATTTGGCAGCTCCATGCTGAGCTTAACCTTAATCGTCTTCTCATCGACGGTTTGGGAAGTCACTTCAGGTACATAGGCTTGCTGCCCGCTCCCCGGAATATCTGTTCCTGGTTGTTCCGCAGAACCCCCGCCGTTACCATAACGATCCACAACTTCGAGTGCGTTAAATACCATTTCCGCAGCCTCCATTCGGGTCAGCTCCTCATCAGGTCTGAATTCATCCTTCTCGTTCAGGCTAACGATATTCATATTCAGCAAGGTTTGAATAGAGCTCTCATAGTTCTTGTTGATCTTGTCACCGTCGGCAATGAAGTTGTACCTGAGAATTGTAGGATATGTTCCTGTCGTATTCAGGCCTTCATACAGCAGCTGGGCAAAGACTTCTCTCGTCAAGCTGTTATTGGCATCAAATTGTTCAGGAATGGACAAGCCGTGTGCTGTGGCGGCAGACACTGCTCCATCATACCAGCTTGCTGCTTCAGCATTCGCTTCTTCATTCGCTTGATCATCCAGATCATAAGCATTTACAATCATTTGAATACCTTGAGCCTCAGTTAATCGCTGGTCTGGATGAAACAACTGGCTCGTTACCCCACTCACAATCCCTTTGCTTCGAAGTGAATCTAACAGACTTAACTGCTCCTTCGAGCTGACATCATCAAAGGCATAAGCGGATGCTCCACCCAATGCCATCGCGATACTCATTGCAGCTACGGATGCTTTGATTGTTCTACGCTTCATTTGTAATCAGCCTCCATCAGTAATCAATTTATATTTTCCATCTCTATTTACACTCTAAACGAGCCCCGGCTCGAAAATGTTTCACTTCCCCCTGCTTCTTTGCTCCATATCCTTAATTAACCTTAATTTGAAGTCTCTCCATCCCTCTCACAAATTATTTCCACTGAAATTTGCATATTTCATGGTTTGACAACGAACGTGTTATGCATAAGAATAAATGTATATTGTTCACCGGTTTGATTAAATTGTCTGTTTTAATGAATTGTGAAATTGCTTCGGTTTATGAATGCGAACAGAACGTTTATGTAGGTAAGGGGCATGCATGCTTTTTTTATAAAAAGGCATCTGCCCTTTTCTTGCCGTGTTTGACGAAAATAATAGCCAAGGAGATGACCTACCCTATGCAAGATCGAAGTATGCTTCGCCATTATGTCGGTTCTCACTGGCCTTCCTACCTCGCTGCCATCCTGCTGATCATCATCTCAAATATTGATCAGGCTCTGCTTCCCCGTGTCGTTGGTAATTTCACAGATGAACTGCAGCTTCAAACGCTTACCATGGAAAAGATTATTTACTACAGCCTGCAGCTACTCCTCATAGCCGTGTCTTATAATGCGCTGTTTGGCTTGGGCCAATTTATGATTATGCGGCTCGGACGCAGATTCGAGTACGTCACTCGCGAGAAGCTGTTCGGCAAATTCTCAGAGCTGAGCGAGAAATATTTTGCCAAGCAAGGTACAGGTAAGCTGCTCAGCTATGTGATGAACGATGTAACCTCTGTACGTGAAGCGATCTCGAATGGGATTAACCAAACAACGAACGCGGTCTTTCTGCTCCTGTCCTGTATCGTTATGATGATGATTGACGGTATTCCGCTAACGTTGATTGCGATCAGCATCGGTCCGCTGCTTGCCATTCCTGTTCTCGTCGTCTACTTCGGACCACGGATCCGCGAAAGATCCAAGCATGTCCAGGAAGCGCTTGCATCCATGACCGAATCCGCTGAAGAGCAGCTGGGCGGGATTCGGGTAACCAAGACCTTTGCCATAGAAGAGACGCAGCAGACCCGATTCGGTGCATTTGTCGATGCGATTCGAGATAAGCAGCTGCGGCTCGTAAGACTGTCCTCCTTGTTTCAAGCCCTTCTGCCACTGCTCGGCGCTGTTTCTCTAGTCACCTCTATTGTTATCGGCGGTTACATGACGATCCAGAATACAATCAGTTTGGGAAGCTTTGTGGCTCTAACCCTGTATCTGCGCATGATTATGGGCCCCCTTCAGCAGATCGGAAATGTGATCAATATGATGCAGCGGTCCAGCGCATCGCTCGACCGGGTGAACAATCTGCTGGCTGAAATCCCGGATGTCAGAGAAGTGCCGGATGCCTTTCCGCTAAGCAAGGTCGAAGATATAACGATTAAGGACTTATCCTTCAAATATCCTGGAAGTAAGGAACACGCGCTGCATAATATCAATCTCGTCCTTCCGGCTGGCAAAACCATCGGCATTGTGGGCCGAACAGGCAGTGGCAAGAGTACACTTGTCAAACTACTGCTGCGCGTCTATGAGCCGCCTGCAAACACCATTTTTATTAGCGGTCTCGATATCAGGCAATTAAAGCTTGAGAGTCTTCGTTCCAAATTGTCTTACGTTCCACAAGATGGCTTCCTGTTCAGCACGACCATTCGGGATAACATTGCCTTCAGCGACCGCAGCGCATCCCAGACTGAAGTAGAAGGGCCGGCGAAGCAGGCGATGATCTTTGATAATATCATTCGGTTTCCGAAACGATTTGATACCCCTCTCGGAGAACGCGGAGTCACCTTATCCGGAGGACAACGTCAGCGCACGAGTCTTGCGAGAGGTCTGATGAAGAAGGCGCCCTTGCTGATTCTGGATGATAGTATGAGTGCTGTCGATGCCGTAACGGAAACAGGCATATTGAACAGCTTGAAGAAGGAACGGAAAAATAAATCCACGCTCATCATTTCTCACCGGATCAGCGCAGTTAAGCATGCCGATCTCATCATTGTTCTGGAGGAAGGACGAATTGTGGAGCAAGGCAGCCATCGGCAGCTCATGTCGCTGAGCGGACAATATGCCTCACTTGCCCGCATTCAGGAGGAGGGGTTAAATCATGGCATCTAAACCGAATCGGAGTGCATTCCGTGAAATATTGAGCTATGGCCGGCCGCACCGTATGAAGTTTGTACTCATCTTCTTCTGTTCACTGCTCGGCATCGCCGCCGAGCTCTCTCAGCCTTACCTGATCAAGATCGCCATTGATGAACATCTCGCGATCGGAAATACCGAGCTTCGTTTTCTCGTATACATTGCCGTACTATACTTGGTTCTGTCCATTATCAGCTTCATCTTCACGTATATACAGAACAATCTGCTCCAATTCACCGGACAGAGCATTGTCGCCTCGCTGCGCAAAGATTTGTTCAAGCATATCACAAGAATGTCAATGTCCTTCTTTGACCGCAGACACAGCGGAAGCCTGGTGACGAATGTATCCAGTGATACCGAGACCATCAGCCAATTCTTCACACAGGTACTGCTTAGTCTGATTCGTGACGGCATGATGCTCATTATGATTATCTTTTTTATGTTCCAGCTGGATGTTACACTTGCCGCCTACTCCTTGGCTGTACTTCCGGTCATCGCTATCGTTGCCGTCCTGTTCCGCAATTATTTGAAGGAGACGTATCAGCAAGCGAGAACCCGGCTGTCCAGACTTGTCGCCTTTATCGCAGAGAACCTGTCTGGGATGTTCCTGATTCAAGCATTTCATCAGGAGAAGGAGCAGCTGAAGCAGTTTAATGAACAGAATGCGAACTACTACTCGGCCAATATCCGCCAAGTTCGCTCCAACGTCATCTTTAACCGGACATTTGATATACTGGGCAACATCGCTCTTGTATTAATGGTTTGGCTGGGCGGGCAGGCTGTGCTCGGCAAATCTATTGAAGTCGGGGTGCTGTATGCCTTTATCAGCTATATCCGTCAGTTTTTTCAGCCGATTAACCAAATCACGATGCAATGGAATACGTTCCAGTCCACGACCGTATCTATGGAACGGATATGGAGCATTCTCAGTACAGAGCCGGAAATTCCAGATCCGAAGGATGACGATACAGTAAGCCTGACACCGGAACAAGTGAGGGGCAAGATCTCATTCAACCATGTATCCTTTGGATATTTAGCTGACCAGCCGATCATCCATCAATTGAATCTTACGATACCACCTGGAGAAATGATTGGTGTCGTAGGAACAACCGGTGCGGGCAAGAGCACCGTCATCTCTCTGTTAAACCGTTTCTACGATGTAACGGAGGGCAGCATTCAAATCGATGATATCGATATCCGGAGGCTGCCACAGCAGACCCTCCACCGGATTGTCGGTCTCATTCAACAGGAGCCCTTCCTCTTCTCGGGATCGATCATTGACAATGTGCGGATGTTCCGTGAGGAGATCAGCCGGGAAGAAGTGATCAAGGCGTGCAGCTATGTAGGTGCAGATCTGATGATCTCAAGATTACCAGAGGGCTATGATACGCATTTGTCAGAGCGAGGAAGCGGACTGTCTGCCGGAGAAAGACAGCTGATCTCCTTCGCCAGAATCGTTGTATTCAAGCCTCGCATCCTTATACTCGATGAAGCGACAGCGAATCTCGACTCTCATACCGAGCAGCTGGTCCAGTCTGCACTCGAATCCGTCTCCGAAGGAAGAACGACGATTGTCATCGCGCACCGGCTGTCCACCGTGATGCATGCAGACCGTATTCTGGTTATGAAGGATGGCTCTATTGTCGAGTCTGGCACCCATCCAGAGCTTATGCGGCATGGCGGCTACTACAGGGAGCTGTACGATCACGCCCTGGAATCCGGCACGACCTCCAAGGAACATACGCATAATGATGTAGGATGAATACACGATTTAACAATTAAGCCGACGGGTAGATTTTCAGCCTGTTCGGCTTTTTGTTCATAATGCAAAAAGATGGACTTTGGTTGCAGTTCCTTGTCACGGGCTTCTTACAAAAGTCCTGTTTTATCCGACTTTCGTTGCCAATTAAACGTTTCTGACATTACAATTAATGGGTATATATACCAAGTTAAAGACTTCTAAGCTTCCATATAAGTAAGAACCAACTATACGAACGAGGTGAACAAGGTGACTAGAATTGTTGTCCCTCCTGAACGGATCCAGGAAATATCACAGCAATTTGCTCAAGCTTCTACGCTCACTAGCAGTATGATCTCTAACCTGAACGGACAGATTCTGTCTTTGCAGAGCAGATGGGCTGGCATTACACAAGAACGTTTTTTTCAAGAATTTCAGGTCGCTCGTGGACAAATGGAGAGTTTTACAACTTCTGTTGCATCCATTGGAACAGAACTTCGCTCCATTGCTGTTAAATTTGCTGAAACAGATCAGACAGCAGGCAACGGAATACATACGGATGGTAGTTCGCAAGGGCAAAAAGCAAAGGAAACCCTATCCAGCCTATTTGATCAAGGAACGGAAACATGGAATACAGCCAACGGAATTCGCGGGAACTTGGCGCTCGCAGGAACCGGCATGTACAGTATACTGGCAAGCACTCTTGTGCTGACCAAGACGGTAGATTTTAAGCGCAGCTCAAAGAACCCTACCCGGGCGGTCGTCCATAACGCCAAGTGGGTAAATGGCAAGAGCTCTAATGCATTTCTGAACAACCTGGCACGCCGAATGGATAAGCAGTTCCGAAATCCCGGTATTGTCATGAAGGGACTTAAAGGCTTCGACAAGCTGGCGGGAACCTTGAAAATGGGTAAGCTTGGGCTCGGCTTCAGTAAAGCGAGCAGCTTCCCTCAGTGGACTCGCAATGTCGTAGCCGGGGTACAAAAAGGGCAGTACGGCATGAAGATATCCGCAATTCCTAAAATGATAGGAAAGAGACTGTTCCCGATTAACGTTGGACTGAATGTCGTGGATGAAGGGATTAAAACCGCTGCAAAAATTAAAGCAGGAACTCTTACCGGTACGGATATCGCCGTATCTGCTTCCAATGTCGTAATTAAATCTGCTGCAGCTGGGGCAGGTGCAGTGCTCGGCGGAGCAGCCGGATCCGTACTTGGACCTGCTGGCGCTGCAGTAGGCGCATATATTGGAGGCACAATCGGTTCGGTTGCGGGGGGACATCTTGCACAGGCTGCCGAGAAAGGAATCAAGTGGGTCAGCGGACTGTTTAAATGATGTTTGGGAAGACATCGATGACGAAAATAACTTATTCCCGCAAGACAGCTATGCTATACATGGTGAAATTAAAATAATTACCCATAATCTGCTTAGAAGCAAGGAAGCTAATGTGCTTAAAGAGCTTCGTTTCAACTGGAATCGAAATAAACACATGAAATAATCTTCAATTCGCGCCAATGGAAGATACAATCGGTTCAATTCCGTGGGACATCTTGCTTAAGCTGTGAAATAAGGAATGAAGTGAGTAAACGGACTAAGCAAATAACCTTTTGGAGGCAGTATACTACCATGACTTCAGTAACCTTTGAACGCAAAACCGCTATCCGCAACACTCTTATCTGCTTCTTATTTATTATTGTAGGCTTATTTCTTACCTGGGAAGTAGTTAATGGAAGGCATAGCACCCTCTTTAGAATCTATTATGCTTCTGGTGCTTTCCTTAGTTTTTGGTTTATGGGCCCTCATTTCTACTGGAGCGCAGTCAGGACAATCGGCAGTAATAGTTTATTTTCCTATAATCATGAAGGCATTGTGTTAAACGATAATCACACCATTCCTTGGAATCGGATCAAGAAGCTTGAGAGCATCGAGGGGAAAATGAATAAATTTTTGCTCCCTGTACCCTCTCACTTTCTTCTTGTACTGAACGATCAGTCCGAACAGAGAATTTATACTTACAGTCTGTTGAAAGACAAGGACATAGAGGTACTAAAAGAGCTGCGCTCCGCCTGGAATCTTAACAAACACAAGAAATAATGTACCACTCCAAAAGTTTGAACCCATTAAAAACTGTCCTATATATTATGGAGGCAGCATTATCATGACAGTGATTACTTATAATCGAAAATTTGCTGTTTTGCACCTAGTCCTTTTGAAATATTTTATTACTCCACAGCAGCAATCCTGTGCTAAACCCTTAAATTAAGAATCAACCAACCACCTAAATTCAATCCATATATTCAGAAGGAGATCTTATGGACAAACCATTAATTACGTTATCAATCGAAGAATTTGGTTTCGCACTCGCTTCCTTGGGCGCAGATGACGTCGCAGCCGGCCTAATGAAACCGATGTATGGTGAACTTAAAGAGAACGAATGGGAGCTTGTGCTGAGAGCAGCATCACACAGCCTTCTATCCAAAGGCCTTATCACTCGTATGGAAGAAAATGAAATTGAATTTGTACCTGAGCTCCTGGATATGCTTGTTCATTTTGCAAAGAGCCGGAGCATGCTGCGCGGATACACGGATTGGGATGGACAGGAGAAAGTACTGACCATTCATAAAGGAACGGAATCCGGTGATCCGTACCTCTATCATCTGTCGATTGATCAGCGTATCCACCTCTTTACCTGGACAGAACCGAGTGAATGGGAAGAAGAGATATATCGCCTTTATGTGGGACAGAATCGCAAGTTTCCATCGGAAAATGCTACAAGCTTCCAGTTGCCTGAATCAGGCTGGAATCAACTGATCGAGAATCCTTCGGAAGAGCAAGTAGAGCGCTTGCTGAAGGAATGGGCGATTCAAGATTCGCAGCATGAAGTGATCCGGTCCTGGTGCTCTGAATTTCAAGCATCCGGTAGGAGTCTGGACAATCTAAGCATCATGAATTACTCAGAGGAAGAACTGCCGGCTGCCGAGAAGATCCTGCTTCTCCTCCATACGAACAACTACTTCTGGAGCATCTACGACACACAGCTGGACAAGGACAAGGAAGCACTCATCACCGTCGAACGTTCGGGAGAGAACAACTTCCGTCATCAGCTGCAGCAGATGATTGAGCAGTTTAATTCCTGAAGGTAACCTCCCTTCAAATGCATGAACAGGTATAAAATTCAGGTCCACTTGAAAAAATACTTGTTGATGCTGATGACGGGAGGAGGTGTGTTACTGATGAGCAAATCAAAGAACCAAGCTACAAAAGCCGAGGTCAACTCCACGAAGCTGAACAAGCTGCCGGTACCTGGAGAGGATGACACTGAATTTTCTGCTGAAGAAGCAGCTCATGTGTTTGAGAAGCAGCCTTCATCCCAAAATAACAATCTGGAGCAAGATCCGAATCTGTAGTTAAATAGAGCTGAACAGAGATCTTCTCTATACAAAATAAAGCTTCTCGGCGTAAATAGTGCCGGGAAGCTTTTTTACACCGTTACCTATCGCAGAGCGCTGGAGCTGACAACCCCGTACCGGGAGAGAAGTTTTCGTCCAATAAGTCCTACGATTCTGTCCGTAATAAATCCCATAAGTCCCAGGCGCAATAGCCCAACAAAGATCCAGTCCGTGCGGAAGAAACAGTGTGCCATCCATCAAGAGCTCGTATCCGCCCTGCAGCGTATAGAGCGGACCAAGCAAAATCTCCGGTTCATAGATGAGAGACAACAGATGCCATACGATGATCAGCTCTACCTTACCGCATCATGCATGCCGAACCCACATTCACCTCGCAGCACCGACGAACAAAAAAAGGCCAGAGCTTCGCATACTTGCGACTCTGGCCCCCACCCACGCCCCCATAAAAGGGGATGCGAAGATGTTTTGAGGTTTGCCTCCAGCGATTAGCGGAGAGATGAATGTGGAGAGAGGAAGCGACAGCGCTCGTTTTTTGTCTGCTGATTCCTTCCTTGCCTGGCGTCTAATCCGGGAATCAGCAGACAACTTACGATCCGAACCCACATTCACCTCGCAGCGATCTTAGCTGGATTACCAGCGCCCATCGCGCTAGCGCCCTCCTCCCTCACTCACTTTCTAAACCTCAACTCTTACTTCGCACTCACCTTCAACCGAATGACATTCCAGCTCGCCTTACCCAGCTGTGCAGATACCGTCGTACCATCTACAACTGCTTTTCCGTTCTTATGCGGAGCAACCCGGTCTGGCTGAGCAGCTGTATTCACTGCCTTCAGATCATCACTTTCGAGCACAATATGCTCGATGATCTGACAATTGCCGAAGCTGCGCAGATCCACTTCCACTGGCAAGGACTCATCGAGATGACGGTTTACAGCAAAGACGGTAACTTCTTCTGCCTCTTCATTGTGGATCGCGAGCGCTTCAAGATAAGGTACATCTGTAATTTCCTTCGTATCGTATTTAGGAGATTGAATCAGCGGTACAAGTGCTTGACCCCGACCGTAAATAGAAGTGTGCAGATAAGGGTAGTAGATCGTCTGCTTCCAAGCAGCCCCGCCATTCTCTGTCATAATTGGAGCAATGACGTTGACAAGCTGAGCGAGACAAGCCATTCTCACACGGTCGGAATGCTTGAGCAAGCTGATCAGCATGCAGCCAACAAGCAGTGCATCCTCATGGTTATATACATCCTCAAGCTGTGGAGGAGCGATCTGCCATGGCTCCATCTTGCTGTCGTTCTCATTAGAGTGGAACCATACGTTCCATTCATCAAAGGAGAGAAGCATTTTCTTCTTGCTGCGCTTCTTCGCTTTAATATAATCACAGGTTGCAGTCACAGTCTCAATAAACTGATCCATTTCAAGAGATCTCGCCAGGAACAACGCAGAATCCTGGTCGCGATTACCGTAATATTGATGCAGGGATAAGTACTCCACATGATCATAAGTATGATCAAGCACAGTCGCTTCCCACTCTGGGAAGGTCTTCATATGAATACTGGAGCTTCCGCAGGCAACAAGTTCAATGGTCGGGTCTACCCACTTCATAACTTTGGCTGCCTCAAGCGCGACTCTTCCGTATTCTTCTGCTGTTTTATGACCAATCTGCCAAGGACCGTCCATCTCGTTACCAAGACACCAAGTCTTCACGTTATGCGGGTCTTTGTAGCCATGCTTGATACGCAGATCACTGTAGTATGAGCCGGAAGGATGATTGCTGTACTCCACAATATTGCGGGCAGCGTCGACTCCACGTGTACCCAGGTTAACTGCCATCATGACCTCGGTATTGGCCTTCTTCGCCCAATCCACAAATTCATTGAAGCCAAACTCATTGGTTTCCACTGTACGCCATGCCAGCTCCAGACGGCGCTTGCGATCTTCCTTCGGACCCACACTGTCTTCCCAATTGTAACCGGATACAAAATTCCCCCCTGGATAACGGACAATCGGAACCTGAAGATCTTGGATAAGTCCCATTACATCCTGACGCAAACCAGCTTCATCTGCAGTCTCATGACCTGGTTCGTAAATGCCTCCATATACAGCACGGCCTAAATGCTCAATAAAAGAGCCATAAATTCTTTTGTCCACTTCTGCAATTCGGAAATCTTTGTCAACGATCATCTTTGCCTTATCTGCCATGAATTATGCCAACTCCTTAAATTAATTTAATCATTAATCCTTCAAGCAAATCATAATTCCCTCTTTTATTAAAATCCAAATAAAACTTAATTGCAATAACATTTTTGAATTTCACAAAATTTCATTGAATTTATTTAATCATTAATCCTATAATAATAGATAAGTATAAATCAACTGATTCAGGAGCGAATAGAACCTATGATAAGAGCAAATGCTGAAGATAAATGGCTTCCTCTGTACGAAGCGTTAGCGAGCGGTGTACGGCTATCCATTATCCGGCTACTGGCAGAGCAGCCTATGAATATTAAAGAGCTTGCTGCCCATCTTGAATTAAGCAGCGCGATAGTAACCAGCCATGTCCGCAAACTGCAAGAGGTGGGCATTGTTGAATCCAAGATGATTCGCAAGGATGGCGGTACGCATAAGATCAATTCCCTGGCTGTCGATTGGATTGAGATTATGATGCCGAAAAAGGTTCAACAGCTTGCCGTCAAGTATAAGGAGACCTCTATTCCTATCGGACATTATACCGAGTTTGAAGTGTATCCGACTTGTGGTTTGTCAACGACAGAGAAAGTCATTGGACAATATGATGATCCGCGTTATTTTCTCGATCCAGAACGTGTGAATGCACACATCCTATGGTTTGGCCGTGGTTATGTAGAATATAAGATTCCCAATTACTTGCTGCAGAACGAGCAAATAACAGAGATTGAAATATCATTTGAGATCGGTTCTGAGGCACCAGGCGTTAATCCCAACTGGCCTTCTGACATTTCCTTCACCCTAAACGGGATACCGCTCGGAATATGGACAAGTCCTGGAGACTCGGGACATGGCAGAGGTATCTTCACACCGGAGTGGTGGCAGGATGAGGTGAATCAATATGGACTCTTGAAGGTCATTCGTATCACGAACAAGGCTACGTTTATTGATGGACAGCGCATGTCAGGTATGACCATCCAGGATATACCGATAGAACGTAATCAATGGACCTTCCGTCTCGCTGTTGAACAGGACGCGCAGCATGTTGGGGGATTAACATTGTACGGTGAAGGCTTCGGTAATTATAATCAGAATATCATTCTGAGGCTTTACCACTGAATTCAAAAAAAAGCCTCTTCCGCTAGGAAGAGGCTTTTCTTAAATAACTTATATTAAAGTGCGCTTCCTCCATACAGGAAGCGGTATTCCCAATGCTTGCCTTCGAAGGTATCCACTTTTACACCGCCGGATTCAGTAGAATACGTATGAAGCATTTTGCCGTTACCCAGGTAAATAGCGACATGCGTAATTCTTGCTGAGCTCTTGTTGATTCCGGAATAAGAAGACTTGCTTGAGCCTTTGTAAGACATGAAGAACATCAGGTCTCCACGTTTCAGAGAAGAAATGCTGGATTTCGCATTACCTTTGTTCTTAACATAAGTTCCTTGTTGACGGGAATCTGCCGGAAGCGTAATCCCAGCGCCATCCATGAATGCTCGTCTTACAAAAGAAGAACAGTCAAACGTCTTCGTGCTGCTGCGTGGTGCGCCGAACTCATAAGGCGTTCCAAGGTACTTCGCACCTGCGTCGATCACTTTTTCCACAGTAGCTGAGCTAGTGCTGTTTGCAGAGACGCTGTCACCGCTAGAGGAGCTGCTTCCGTTAGAGGAGCTGCTTCCGCTTACTGTTTTTGTATATTTAGAAGAAGAAGAAATGTATCCTGTATTTCCTTTTGTATCTTTAACTTTAAGCCAGCTGGATCCAGATGTTCCAAGAACGGACACGGTTTCTCCCTTTTTCAGCATACGAATGACAGATGAAGAAGTTGTTGCTTCCTCTCTGAGGTTAACACCGTAGATAACTTCCTTTGTCGTTGTAGCTGCATAAGCCTGGCTTGAGAATACAGGCATGCTCACTGAGCCGAACATCAATGTGGATGCAATTGCTGCAGTTAGTATCTTTTTTGTAACCTTCATGTTGTAGAACCTCCTGAAGTTTTAGGTTTTGTTAATTCCTCATGGCATCGCCTTGCCATCAACTGTCCCCATTGTAGGACAGGCAAGCAAGCTAAATCATCGGACTTTAGTCCTGATCGATTCACCTTCAATATAGGTCTATATGACCATTGTAGTGAACCAGAAAAATAGACTTTCGAATATCCATTCTATTTTTTTCAAAGCCAAAAACACTTATAAATCAGCATAAAAATATTATAAAACAAGAAAAACAGCCTTTATTTAAATAGGTATATAGACCTATAAAATTAAAGGCTGTTTTATGAATTGGATAAACTTACTAGTATTCACGTTGGATATTATATCCGTCAATAAATTTTGTTTTTATTTTTTAACCTTTTTGTAACCTTTTGAATCGTTTACAGATTAGGCAGATCGCTTGTTCTTGTTGTAAATATCAAACGCTACAGCTAACAACAGTACAAGACCTTTGATCCCTTGCTGCCAGTCGATACCGAGCCCGATCAGTGACATCCCGTTATTCAGTACACCCATAACCAGTCCGCCGATAATGGCGCCAAATACGGTTCCGATTCCCCCTGATGCGGAAGCTCCGCCGATAAAGGCAGCCGCGATAGCATCAAGCTCAAAGTTTGTGCCCGCTCTTGGAATTGCCGCATTCAGTCTTGCGGTAAAGATCAAACCAGAGATGGCTGCAAGTACACCCATGTTAACAAATACCCAGAAGGTAACCTTCTTCGTTTTTACCCCGGACAGGCCTGCTGCCTTCTCATTACCACCAACCGCATAGATATGGCGTCCCATAACCGTCTTATTCATGACAAAGGAATAACCTACGATAAGTACGGCAAGCAGTACCAGGATATTCGGAATACCTGCGTAGCTGGCAAGCGCTACGAAAAATACGTTAACGACGATAGCAATAAGCACCATTTTCATTATAAAGAGCGGTGTAGAACTCGTCTCAAATTTATACTTCTGCTGATTTTTGCGAGCCTTCACTTCATTAATAATGTAAAGTACGGTTACAATAATACCTGCAAGGATCGCTACCAGATTCGTCCCTGCATTCCCGAAGTCCGGAATGAAGCCTGCACTAATCTTCTGGAAGCCTTCCGGGAGAGGAGAAATGGACTGACCTTCCAATACAATCATAGTAAGACCACGGAACAAGAGCATCCCTGCAAGTGTAACGATAAAGGCAGGTATGCGGACGTAAGCAATCCAGAAGCCCTGCCATGCGCCGATCAGCGCTCCGAGTAGAAGCGATAGAATGACCGCTACGACCGGATGCAGATTCATATCTACCATCATAATTGCCGCACAAGCACCAACAAGGGCAGCTACGGAACCTACGGACAAGTCAATATGCCCTGTGATGATGACCAGTACCATACCAATGGCAAGGACGAGAATATAGCTGTTTTGCAAGATGAGGTTCGTAATGTTGATCGGTTCAAATAACAGTCCTCCGCTAAGGACACCGAACAAGATCATAATGAGTATCAATGCTATAATCATGCCGTACTGGCGAATATTATTTCTGAGTAGATGCATTAAGTTATCCATTGTTATGCCCTCCCGATCTGGTCGTTTTCGTCATGTATTTCATCAACAGCTCTTGATTCGCTTCACTCCGATCCACTTCACCTGTGATCCTTCCTGCATTCATAACGAAGATTCGGTCACAGATGCCGAGTATCTCAGGAAGCTCTGAAGAGATAACGATAATGGCCTTCCCTTCATTCGCCAGCTCCTGAATAATCGAATAGATTTCAAATTTAGCCCCTACATCAATTCCTCTTGTAGGCTCATCGAGTATGAGAATATCCGGCTCGGAATAGATCCATTTGCTCAGCACAACCTTCTGCTGATTACCACCGCTAAGGTTCTGAACCTCCTGATGGATGCTGTTCGTTTTAATCTTGAGTCGTTTGCGCATTTGCTCCGCAACGATCACCTCTTCATTCTCATTAATAACAGAAGCCTTCTGCAGCTTGTTAATCCCGGTTAATGAAATGTTTCGCTTAATATCCTGGATCAGTACGAGTCCATAGTCTTTGCGATCCTCAGTTACATAGGCAAATCCATTATCAATCGCCTGATTAATTGTGTTATTGTAAATAACCTTTCCGTCCTTGCGCAGCTCGCCTGAGATTTTCTGTCCATATGCCTTACCAAACATACTCATGGCAAGCTCGGTTCGTCCGGCTCCCATGAGACCGGCAATACCTACAATTTCTCCGCGTCGTACATTTAAGTTGACTCTATCCAGTACTTTGCGATCAGCATGATGCTCGTGATATACTGTCCAGTCCTTGACTTCAAGCATGACTTCACCAATATTTGGCTTGCGTTCCGGATAACGATCTGTTAGATCACGGCCAACCATGCCGCGGATGATTCGGTCCTCGGTCATATCCTTCGATTTCATATCCAGCGTTTCGATCGTCTTGCCATCTCGCAAAATCGTAACGGAATCCGATACCTCGGATACTTCGTTCAGCTTATGTGAAATGAGAATACAAGCGATACCCTGCTTCTTGAACTCCAGCATCAATCTGAGCAGATTTTGACTGTCAGTCTCATTAAGCGCTGCTGTCGGTTCATCCAGAATAAGAAGCTTAACCTTCTTGGACAGCGCCTTCGCAATCTCGACAAGCTGTTGTTTGCCGACACCGATATTCGTAACGAGCGTGTTAGGATTCTCATCCAGCCCCACTTCCTTCAGAAGCTCGGAGGTCTTCGTTATCGTCTCCTGCCAATTGATCACCCCTTTGTTCGCCCGTTCGTTACCCAGAAATATGTTCTCGGCAATGGACAAGTATGGGATAAGCGCGAGCTCCTGATGGATGATGACGATTCCTTTCTCCTCGCTGTCCTTGATCGTTTTGAATTCACATACCTGATCTTCAAATAAGATATCCCCCTCATATGAACCGTGAGGATACACCCCGCTCAAAACCTTCATCAGTGTTGATTTGCCGGCACCATTCTCACCACATAAGGAATGAATCTCGCCTGCCTTCACCTTCAGGTTTACATTCTCCAGTGCTTTGACACCTGGAAATTCCTTTGTAATCCCGCGCATTTCAAGTATATATTCAGCCATGATTTCACCTTCCCGCATCAAAAGTTAACAGTCATTCTATTCGAGCCCAACTTCTTCTTTGGTGTAATATCCGGAATCAATAACCACTTCCTCCAGATTTGTCGCATCCACAGATACCGGCTCTAGCAGGTAGGATGGCACGACGATTTTTCCATTATCGTAGCTCTCCGTATCATTCACTTCTGCTTCCGTTCCAGAGAGAACGCTTTCAACCATTGCGACCGTTCGCTTCGCCAGCTGGCGAGTATCCTTAAATATGGTTTGTGTCTGCTCTCCTCTGACGATAGATTTAATGGAGGACAGCTCTGCATCCTGCCCGGTAATCACAGGCATTGGATTATTCGAGCTTCCGTACCCTACACCTTTCAGGGAAGAAATGATGCCAAGGCTTATCGAATCGGCAGGAGCCAGAATTGCATCAATCCGCTCATTCGAGTAATGCGCACTGATCAAATTATCCATCCGCTTCTGTGCTTCCGCTCCATCCCATCTCAGCGTAGCGATTTGACTCATTGAATTCTGATTGCTTCGTATAACCAGCTGACCGGAGTCAATATACGGCTGCAGGATCGACATGGCGCCGTCAAAGAAGAAGTAAGCATTGTTATCGTCCGGTGATCCGCCAAACAGCTCGATATTAAACGGTCCCTCGCCTTCCTTCAGACCCAGCTTCTCTTCTATATAAGAACCCTGAAGTACACCCACTTGGAAATTATCAAATGTAGCATAATAGGACAGATGCTCCGTATTACGAATTAATCGGTCATAAGCTATGACACGAATGCCTTGGTCATGAGCCTTGCTGATCACATCAGTCAATGTATTCCCGTCAACGGATGCAATTACGATCACATCCACGCCTTTAGTAATCATGTTCTCGATTTGTGCAATCTGATTCTCCACCACATCCTCTGCGTATTGCAGATCGGTCTTGAAGCCTTTCTCTTCAAACAGCTTCACCATGTTATTTCCATCGGCTACCCATCTCTCCGCCGATTTCGTTGGCATTGCTATGCCGACATAGCCCTGACTCTCGCTGCCGCTTGTCGTCTCCGCAAGATTACATGCACTCAAAGAGATAACGAGCACGAAGAGAAGAAGATAGGTTAATGCTTTCTTCATCGGTTCCACCCTTTCGCTTGTACGATTGTGCCTGGATTAAAGCTTCTATAGTGAGCGCTTTCATATCCATTGATCCCTTGTTTCTTCTATAATGATATCTCATCCCTTCTTGAAACGTCTTTGCACATTTCCAACCGTTTTTATAAAAATCAAACCTTTCTTGGCAATATACCGACATGAGTCTCCAGACAGCAAAAAAACGCCTTGCGGCGCTTTTTAAGGATAGGAACTATAATAAATGCGCTAATTATCTTCTAAACAAAGCCCCCACCCTTGCGATATTTATTCGGGGAAATGCCAATGACCTTCTTGAATGCAGTACTGAAGTAATGCTGACTCTCATATCCGATATGATCTGCAATCTCATGTATGGCAAGACTGCTGCTATTCAGCAGTTGTATCGCTTTGTGAATTCGTATCCCTGTCAGTAAGGAAATAAATGAATCTCCGAGCTCCTTCTTCAGCATGCGACTCAAGTACACAGGCGAAACTCCCAGCTCAGAAGCAACCAGCTCCAGTGACAAAGAGTGATTATGATAATGCTCCTGCAAGTATTGCCGGGCTCTTCGCACGAGCGGAGATAGCGAAGCCTCCTGATAAATGCATTCCTTGCACAGGTTATATGCTTGCAGTAGTTCCGTCTCCGCTCCAACCTCTTCGTAAGCCGTGTGAATCGTTACGCCCAGATTCTCCTTTGCCGCCTCCTCGATTTTAATAAGCAGCTCTGGGGTGAACCTGCTCCAGCTGATGCCCACGACCAGATCTGCTGCATTTCTAAACACAAGCGCTTCAGAGGTGCCAATCAGCTCTTCAACAATGTTCTTGACCGCATAGAGATACAGCTGACGATCGCCTTCCTTTAATATTGTATTCGGCATGCTTGCCTCCGGCCAACGGATCACAACACAGCTTGCGGGAGAAGCAGCAGGAAGCGAGAGCAAGCTGAGCTGTATTCTAATTTCGTCTTCATTCAGTCTGCCCTGCACCCATTCCTGTCCCAGCTGCTCTCGCAGCACCTCTCTTCTCTTACGAAGATGCTCCCTGGCAGATTCCTGTTTTTCCTTCTCTAGCTGTTCATCATCCAGTGAGGTCTTGATTCGCTGCAGCACCTTCATAAGCTCTTCAGGTTCAACCGGCTTCAATATATATTCCTCAACACCCAGCCGAATCGCTTGCTGGGCATAACTGAATTCATCATATCCTGTAATGATAATGCATCTGCATTCCTGCTTCTGCTCTCGAAGCGCCTGAATAAATGAGATGCCGTTCATGATCGGCATATTCATATCCACAAGCACAAGATCGGCTCCTCGCTCTAAGGCAAGCTCCAGCGCTTCTGCTCCGTCTTCTGCAAGTCCGATTACTTCCATTCCAAGAGAAGCCCAGTCTACCGACTCGCTGATTCCTTCACGAATGATGGGCTCATCATCCGCAATCAATACTTGATATGGATTGTTCATAGCTCCTCCTCCTGTTCGTGGTCAGCCATGACTTGCGGCTCGGTCAACAATGGATGTCTAATCGTGACCGTCGTTCCTTCTCCCAGCGTGCTGTCCAGCTGCACGCCATAGTCTGTTCCGAATGCGAGCTGAATCCGGGCCTGCACATTTAACAGTCCGTAGCTCTTCTGTGACTCCACATCTTCATGCTGCTTATCTATGGTGATCAAGGGATTTGCAAGCTTCCCTCTCATCTGCTGAAGCCGATCCTCGTCCATGCCCGCACCATTATCTGTGATCGTAATCAGAAGATAATCGGTTTGCTGTTCCACCTGAATTCGAATGATGCCTGCACCGCGCCTAGCCTTAATGCCATGATAGATCGCATTCTCAACGATCGGCTGCATGATCAGCTTGACCACATAGAATCTTCTGGCCTCCTCCTGCAGCTCAATCTGGCAGTTCAGCCGGTCCCGATAGCGGGTCTTCTGGATCTGCAAATAGCTGCTGATATGATCCATCTCTTCCGACACCGGGATCATGCTGCTTCCCTTGCTGAGTCCGATCCGAAATAATCGGGATAACGATTTCACCATTTCGGACACATCCTCCGCTCCCTGCTTACGCGCCATCCAGTGGATGGTATCCAGTGTGTTATACAAAAAGTGCGGCTTGATGTGTGCGGTAAGACTGCGCAGCTCGGCTGCCTGCTTCTGTTTTTCTTTTCTCCGGTTTATCGCCATCAGCTTCTTGATCTCCTGCAGCATACGGTTGAAGCTGACACCGAGCATCCCGACCTCATCCCCCCGGTTCCCGAGATTACGCAGCGTCATATCGCCTTTTTCCGCTTTTTGCATCAGGCTCATCAGGTGATGAATCGGTCTTGAGATCGACTGTGACAGCATGTAGGCTGCCGTTAATCCAAACATGCACACAATAAATAAATAGCAAATCACATAAAAATGAATTTCTCTTACGGCAAATGCCGAATCTCCTGTATTAAATACTCCGATGGTACGCCAGCCTGTGTAAGAAGAGGTCTGGTATTGAAACTGAAAGTTCTGATCTCCGACTTGTTTCGTAAAGGTTCCATACGAAGCATCCTCAAACCAGGAGCTCTCCAGCTGAGTAATGATCGACTGATCCGGTGCGTAAATTTTATTCCCCTCCTGATCCTGGATCATTAAATATCCATCTTTACCAAGAGTGACATCCCTTGCAATGCCAGAGATCGAGAATAGCTTCAGGTCAATCAGAATAACACCTCTATTCTCCCTCGTCTCCGGATCAACCAAAGCTCTGGATACTGAAACTACTTCATCCGGCGTATAGTTCACATGTGTAGTCACTCTCCGCTCTCCAGGATGCCCGATGACCGTAAATATCCCTTTCTGATCCACGGCATCCTGATACCATCTCTCTTCTGTCAGATCTGTATCTTCTACAGCGTACATTTCGTTGCTTATATATTCGCCTTCTTTATTAATAATCATAATACCTGCAATATCGGGATGAAGGGTCGTAAACCCCTGCAAAAAAGCTTGAATACTTCCTGAGCTCTTCACTCGCTCTCTTGCTTCGGGATCACCATCAATAAACTGCTGAACATCCTCATCAAATTCGGTGAGATAGGTGATGTTCTGCAAATTCTCGATGGACTTGTCGAGCGACTGATTCACTTTGCCGATCAGCTGCAGTGTATTATCTTCGACCTGCCTTTCCACAATTCGATCCACTGTCCAATTGACGATCAGTCCGAGACCAAGTGCAGGAACGATACCAATCAGTACAAAAAGAATGGAGAGCTGATAACGCAGAGGCATTTGACTGAATTGAAGCCGGTTCCATAACCGTATAGACCTGCGCTCATTTCGCATAATACTGCTCCACATTTTGTCTGGTAACGACATTGATGCCTGTATCGACCTGGACTGGAACCGGTGACACCTCTTCTGTCGCAGAAGGTGCCGGAATCGTCAGATCATGATGAAGATGAAATAAATATTGTAAGGACCAGTAGCCCATATTCCATGTTCCCTGCGCGATGCTGGCGGCAATGACACCTTCCTTGATCAGATCAAGCGTTGCTTTATTCGTATCAAAGCTCACGATCTGAACCGGGCTCGCATGATGCTGAACCGCCTCAGCGACACCAACACCGCTTGCTGCCTCGCTAACAAATACTCCAGCAAGATCCGGGTACTTCTTAAGCAACGCCTGCGTCTCTAGCTCCGAATCCTCCGCATTCCCTTTTCCATTGACCGTTTCGACAACCTCCATCATCGGATAGGTGCTCTCCAGCGTATCCTTGAAGCCTTGAATCCGCTCCGTATGATTGTGCTGTCCCGGCACAGTCACGATCGCTACCTGTCCCTCTCTTCCCGTCAGCTTCGCCATCTGAGCTGCTGCTGTCGCTCCTGCGTTGTAATTATTCGTTGCCAGGAACGAGTAGGCTTTACTGTTCGGTGCGCCTGAATCAAACAGCACCACCGGGATGTTCTCATCAATCGCGCGGTCGATAGCGCCATCTAGCCCATCCGTATCTATAGCAGAGATGGCAATGCCTGCCGGTTTCTTGGCAATCACCTGGTCCAGCACCATAATCTGCTCCTCAAGGTCGTATTCGGTTGCGCCTCTATATTCAATAGACACATTCAAAGCATCTGCTGCATCCTCAAAGCCCTTAAGCACACTCTTCCAGTACTCAGATCCGGATTGGAAGGTGACCATCACATAACGCTCTGACGTTTCCCCTCGAAGTCCATTACTTTCAAATCCGCTATTGCCGTTGTCCTCAGTCATATATTGAAATATATAAACCAAAAATGCGAATATTAAAAGCGTATAGATCAGCATCATCTTCTTCAATGTAGCTACGCCTCCCCTATCCCTTCCACTGCCAGCATATAAACCGCTTTCAATAATCATTATAAAACGAAGTGTCACTACTGTGAACTTCTTGACAAAAGACCCCCATCGCTGAGGGTCTTTTACTACGAAACATACTCACGAACCTAGTTCAAGAAATGAACCATTTGGTGAAGCGCTTCTCTCTCTGATGAATGCTCATTATAGGGACTGTCCTCGACAGCATAGCCAAGAACGACACCAGAGCGCAGAATCAGATGATCCGGAATCGATAGCTTCTCTCTAAGAATTTGTGGATAAGCAATCGAGTTGAAGGCTGGAACGCTTTGAACCTCATGATGCTCAGCGGCGAGTACAAGATATCCGGCAAAGGTGCCCAGATCCATGGTGGACCAATCCGTAAGCGATCGTTCCTGGCAGATGATGACAAGGGCTGTTCCATCAAAAAACGAAATGTTATTGCGCCGATTCAATTCTCTTGCCTTCTCATCCTCACGATCGATCCCCATGCACTCAAACATATGTATGCTGTTACGGATACTGCGTTCCTGCATATATTCAGGCCATTCCTTCGGTACAGGAACATCTGTATTATATGGCTCAGAACGATCAAATGCAGCTAAATATGCTTCCCTGATCTCTTCCAATGTGCTGCCTGCAGCAACAAATACTTCCCAAGGCTGGGTATTCGACCAGGATGGAGCACGCAGTGCATCCGTTAATATATTCTCAAGCGTCGTTTGCGGAATAGGCTGATTCTTGTCAAATTTGCGGTGAGACTTCCGTCTCTGGAACAGGTTCTTACTCTCTACAGGGTGATTCACTATTGATTCTCCTCCATTCCTATTCTATATATCTGGAATTACGATTCTTCATGAACGATAATATATAGAGACAATAATTACAAGCACACGCAGGCACGAGTTGTAGTATACTTGCTCATGTTGTTCGTCATTTCATCAATTCTTAATGTTGATTTGTTACAATATGACATTATCGCTTGCCCTCTTATCATCGTAAAACAACTATAGGAGGTTATCTACCTTTGAAAAAAACTAGAATCGAGGAGCTGACACCCCTACGGGGACTGGCCTTCCTGGCAATTGTCATGCAGCACAGCCTCGCGGAATATATATACCGGGCAGATATATTGGCACCTGATTCCACCATGCTGATGTTTGTGTATCATTTGACAAGGTTCGGAACGCCGACGTTTGTGTTCCTGTCCGCTGTATTGCTGTTCTATAATTATGAGAAGAAGCTGCAATATCCGAGCTTTATCCGCAAAAGATTCGGAGATATTTATGTGCCGTTCCTGTTATGGACGGTTCTATACTGGCTGAGTGTTAGACTGACGGCTGGTACAAACTGGCTGAGTGCAGACACATGGACAAGCCTTGTAAGTGAATGGTTTGTTCCTCAAGCCGGTTATCAGCTGTGGTTCGTTATCATGGTGTTCCAGTTCTACCTGCTGTTTCCACTATTCCGGAAAGCCGCTCTGTTTCTACAGAGCAAACTGGCGCCTCTTGATCCGAAGAGGCAGAAACGTACGGTTATCACCATTATCGTACTCACTGGCGTCGCCTACGCTTATCTGTTATACCTGTCATATTACGAGATGGGAACCTGGGCGTCAGAAGCAGGCGGACTAACACAAACACTGCTTGGGTACAGATCCTATTCATTTATTATGTATTTCTTTTATTTTATACTGGGTGCTTTGGTTGCCTTCATGCTTGAATCGTTTCGAAGATGGATACTCAAAATCATGCCCTGGACGGCTCTCTTGTCCATCGCATTATTCACCTTGCTGGCATACGATGTGCTTCGAGGTTCATCCGATGTTATGAACTTGAACATATCAACTTATCTGAAGCCCCAGACCTTTGCTCTGATTCTGACGCAGATGTTTCTGCTGTATGGATTCATGCTCGTGATCTCGCCGCAGAGCCGTTTCCGCAAGCTGTTTACGTGGATCGGAAGATATTCATACGGCGGTTATCTCGTCCATGCCATGGTCATCTACGGCATCGCATACTTCACTAGACCGATGGAGCTGTCCGGTTATCATTTGCCGGTAACGATGATTACTTTCCTGCTTACCGTCATCGTCTCGCTGCTCATCAGCTTCGGTTTATCCAAGCTGCCTGGATCAAGATATCTGGTAGGTCTTGCGCGCAGACCAAAGAACAAGACCGCTAAGGACAAGAACAATACGGTCCCGGCAGAAGGTGCTGTACTCTGACGTAAAGATCTTTCATATATAAAAACCCCTTCAAGCTGCAGCTTGTCATAATGGACAAGCTGCTCGAAGGGGATTTTTTAGTATGCACAACGATTGAATTCTCTAAATTCGCAGCTATAGCGGCGACATCGGTCCGCTTCTAGCTCTGATCATGCTTGAGGGCTTCTTTTCCCGGCGCCCCATCGATCTTGATCTTCTGATGGATAAACTTCTCCAAATCAGGTGTTAATTCTTCCTTCAATTTATCCACCAGCTGCTTCTCCGATACGCCTTTTGATTTGGCGATTTCAGCGAGCGACTTACCTTTCCGAAGCTCTTGATTGAGCTGATCCGGCGTCAGTCCGAGGAATTTAGCAATTTCCTCGCGATTTAAGCGGGAATGTCCTTTACCATGATGTGCATGCCGTTTACGAAGCTCACTGAGCGGTGTATTGATGACTTTGGTGAGCCGTGCATGAATATTCGATTTCATAGACGCGCCTTGTTCTTTCGTCAGGCAGCCTTCTTTTACCGCGGCATCCACCCGCTTATCAATTGCAGGAATAAGCTTCTTCTCGAGCTGCTTGTCTGTCATTCCCTTCGACCGGGCAATGCTTGCAATGGTCTTGCCTTGTTCCATTTGGGATGCCAGTTCCTTGAGATCCATATTCAGAATCTTGGCTGTCTCATCCATGAAATAGAGGCGATGACCTTGCCCGCAATTGGCATCTACCTCAAACTCGGTAAATACCGGATCCGGCGTCTTCGTTTCCTGTGCCCCAGCCTGTTCTCCATAGCCCATCATGATCGAAATCAGGAGTGCGGCAGAAGCGATGCGCGAAATATATTTGTTCATGTGTTTGTCCACCTTTCTAGCTGCAATGAATTGTATGCACTTCGTTAGTGTGGACGAACACACCCTTTTTTATCCATTACACTTGAACTTCAAGCTCAAGTACCCGAAGGAAAACGAATAACGGCCTCTGTTCCAATCCCCTTCTCGCTGCTATATTCTATATTTCCATCCATTGCCTCAATAATCCGGAACGTCACCATCATGCCAAGCCCTGTGCCCTTCGTTTTATTGGAGAAATAAGGTTCACCAAGTCTCATCAGCTCCTGCTCATCCATGCCTATTCCGGTATCCTGTACATGAATAAAAATTTCCTTGCCTCTGGAATAAGCCTTGACTCTAACCTCGCCATTGCCTTGAATGGCCTCTATGCTGTTCTTGAGAATATTAATAAACGCTTGCTTAAACTTGGAGGTGTTCCCCCGAACCCATAGGTTCTCAGGAACATCCATCGTAATGACACAGCCCTCTAGATTCGCCATCGGGATCAGCACACCTTCAATGTGATTAAATTCTTCCGCGAGATTAATAAGCCTGATCTGATCAAATTCCGGTTTCGCGAAGGTTAGAAAATCATTGATAATCTCGGATGCCCGATCAAGCTCCTCAATAGCGATACTGACATATCTTCGATTCCTCAAATTCTCCTGCTTGCTCATCAGCTGCAGAAATCCGCGGGTTACCTGAAGGGGATTTCGCACCTCATGTGCGACAGAAGCGGCTAATTCGCTTATTATCTTGATCTTTTCCGAGCGCTGCAGCTCGTTATTGAATACTTCAAGCTCTTTCGTATACAGCTCCACTTGCTCATGCTTGTCCCATAAGGGATTCGTCTTGATGATCACAAGAGAGACCGTGAATGCCAGCATTCCCCACTTGATCATCCAGAAGTCATACCAATTCAAGGTATAATATAGAATCCATTCGACAACGGCAGTGACTGTAAGTATTCCAGACCCGTATGATAGCAAATGGGCTTTACGATTCCCCTTAAGCGCCTCCTGAATTGTAAAATAGGTCAGCAAAATAAGCTCAACAATAAACGCAACGCCAAACACAGGCCGGGTCAGAAATTCATAAAACGGATATATGACATCTCCCGTTAACGCATTGACGACATTAACAAGCATACAAAATACTATGTATATCAGCATGGATTTCCACAGTTTGTTAATTAATCCGCCTGGTCCAGGGCCGATCATCTGTTCAAAACAATAGGCTAGCAGCGGCAGCAGCAGAATTAAGCTGGCTTCGAAGCTAGTGACCAGAATACCGCTATAGTCAGGATACAGCGTGTATAAAGCCGGTGAATACAACAAGATAACCAGCCCGAAGCATATGATGACTCCCGTCATTGAGGACCACTGTCTGGTGTTGACCCGGGTCATAAAGATGCAGGTTACCACAATAATGATCGCAAGCAGGAGCAAGATACTTCCAATTAGGGCAGACGATATACCATCCCTCAGATACATGCCGATTAAATCCTTATAATATCCTGCCCATGCGTCCTCGCTTAATCCTACAGATCGATCGCTGCTGTGTGTCCAGATGTACACGGTCTTGCCTGAATCCTCTTGATCCAGAGGCAGCAGAAGATGATTTCGATCAAACGGATAATGATTGGTTTGTCTTAATACAAGCTCTTCATCGATATAAATATCAATCTGCTGTCCATAAATATATTCAAACAGAATTCCCGAACTCTCATCCAGATCGGCTGGCAGCTTGATTCGGGTCCATGCCGCGTGAGCTATAGATGGATCCTTATCATCGGGTAAATAGCCGTCGTCAATCGCTGTCCACTTATAATCTCCCCCCATCAGCTCCTCATAGCTGACGTTCACACTGTCATTAAACCAGAGCATGTCCCGCGACAATTTCTGTATATCCTTCTCCTCTGCGTGCAAGACTGCTTGCGGCAGGATGAAGAGTACCCCTAGTAAACACAAGATGATAGCAGCCGATACTCTGGGCCCGATCCTCATTAGAACACCTCAAGACTCGATAAAATAAAATTAATACACATCCTTATTTTTCCACACTTTATTGTTATCTACAATACTATTCTCGCGCTCATCCCGAAGTCGCTCCCGCTCTGCTTCATACTGATTCTTGATCATTTCTTGTTCTTTCTGTTCTACTTCCTCCCGATATTCAAGCCAGATCAGACTCTCCTCATCCTCGTAAATGGTCCATATATCTGAGAATAGGTAGTCCTTGATCTCCACAACCCTGCCCTTCCATAAGCCTGAAGACCAATATAGCCCATCAGGTTTACGAATGACTGTCCGTGAGTAACCAGGTGTAGATGCTTTTTGACCGACCTTAATAGATGCGATCATATTCGAGAATGTAAACCATTCCATCACCTGTCTTCCTCCATTCCTACTGACTCTCTATATTTTATAGCGAAAAAGCAGTTTTCGAAACCATATTCCTCTACCCAATTGATTCGAGATCGAAAGCCGGGTTTAAGAAATAGGCAAGTACGATTGACTCCCATCACATTTATGAAGGAGGATATAAAAAATGAATAACTCGCAACGAAATGTGGAAGTCGAGCACAAGGATGTCCAGAAAAAATCCGATTCCAGCTTAGTCGCATCTACATTTATAAAATATGCAGCCTACATCATTCTATTTTTTGGATTCCTATACTTTCTCGTTAAATTTGTATTCCCCATGTTCTAATTGGACACTCTATCTGTAATTATGATCTGCTACGAACTGCTATGAATTACTATAAAGTTATATAAGACTTAAAGGAGAGATAAGGAATGGATAATAAGCCTCATACTAGTGAAGCGGATTTTGCCTATGACCGTTACAGATCCCTGCAGGAGCCGGACCCGCTGAATACCGTACCTGAAGATGATTTAGATTATGTAAACACGTATACAGAACAAACCATAAGCCTTGATGAAGATACGACACCGCTTGATGCCGAAACCGTTCAAAAGGAAACGATGCAGGATGTGCGCAGCTCCTCCTCCATTGAGTTTGCAGCCGATGAGGATTTCATGGACAGGCAGGATGTGATTGTCCGTTCCAGCGAGCCCGACCTCACGTCCGTACCTGATGCAGATGATATCGAAGCAAACAGCCCGGTTGATCCCGCTGCTCCAGACCCTGATGCCATGCATGGCACTGATCTCATTAATGGAGCCGGCGGCGATTCGGAGAAATGAATGTTAAACCAATAGATTAGACTAACAAGTTGTTGCCTTGTCTTATTGCAGCAGCTTGTTTTTTTGTGTACACATTTGAGCCACGTTGAGCTATGACATTTTCGTGTCATTTCGTCTGAATATTTCTAAACGGATAAAAAAAAGGTATGATGAGAGCATATTCAAACTATATCAAGGAGGAAACAGCATGTTGTTCAGATCCAAAGGCTTCAAATTCCTCTTTCTTCTGACTGCGCTTGTCGTAATTCTGACAGGATGTGGAAAGGATACTGCAGAGAATGACGAGCTTGAGTTTGGAGGGATTGGTGTTCCTGACCCTGAGAAGTCTCATCCGGTTGCTACCCTTGAGCTGTCAAATGGCAAGCAGATCGTAATGGAACTCTACCCGGAAATTGCTCCGAATACGGTGAACAATTTCATTTCCCTTGCAAACAGCGGCTTTTACGATGGAACGATCTTTCATCGGGTTATCCCGAACTTTATGATACAGGGCGGCGATCCTGAAGGAACAGGGACCGGTGGTCCGGGTTACAGCATCAAAGGCGAGTTTACAAGCAACGGGGTGAAGAACCATCTGCTGCATGTCCGCGGTGTCGTATCCATGGCCCGGTCGAATGACCTTGATTCCGCTGGATCCCAATTTTTTATTGTACAAGCTGATTCAGAGCATCTGGATAATCTTTATGCCGCTTTCGGTAAAGTGACCGAAGGGCTGGACGTCGTCGATGAAATTGCCAATCTTGAACGAGACCAGAACGACCGGCCGGTAGATCCGCCCGTGATGACTAAGGTTACTGTAGACACGCTGGGTGTCGATTACCCGGAACCGGAGAAGATTGAATAGAAGCAACAGCAAAAGACCGGACTCCTTCGATTGTCCGGTCTTTATTACGTACGCCATTTATTGTGCAAAACAATTACCATATTAATCTAATCCATCCCATTATCGAAATCCAGAGCGGAACACTGAGCAGGATGCCCCACATTAACCCTTTTAATAGCTGCGTGTTTAGTTCCAATAGCAACGACCCCTTCACTGTTTAATTAGTCGTAGTATCGGTGTTCAAAATGAGCTATATACTCTAGTTCGCTTATTTCTTCCTCTACTTTATATTACACCAATTTTTAGAAAGCGCTATCATTAATTTATTCCTATTCAACATTAATGCGACTTATACTTCCAATGGACCATGTTTACCTGTTATAATTTTGCTACGATGAAACGGAGGGATCATCATGGTCAAAAAAAGAAACACACAGTCCAGGCAGTCGTCTAACCGTACTTCGAGCCGTGAAGAATCCGGAGCAGCAACGCTAAAGGACATACTGAGCGATGAAGTGCTCGGTAAGCTCAAGGCACAGGCCAAGGAGATTAAGGCAGCCGATGCTGAACGCCAGGAAGAAGCTCGCCGTATAGCAGAAGAGAAGAAAAAAGCGGAGCAAAAAAAACTCGATAACAATTTTGAATATCTTCTAGAGAACAGCAAACTCGATTGGCACAAATATAAATAAAATGACAGAATCCCCAAGTACTGACCTGTAAAGACACGTCCTGTACTTGGGGATTTTGCATAAAATTGCACTCCCCCTCTTCCCCATGATTCAACCTACCTCTGGCAGGGGTATTTCTACGTTAGAAAGCTTCACGAATAATAGATTATGGATTAGGGAGGAATCGTTATGCCGAATCTTCGATTTGAGAATAAGATTGCCATTGTGACCGGGGGAGGTTCCGGCATAGGGCAAGCAGCTGCAATTCGCTTAGCAGAGGAAGGCGCTCACGTGTTTATGCTGGATCGTACCGTCGAAAGAGCAGAAGAAACCAAGAGCATGATTGAGCAAAACGGCGGAACTGCTGATGTTATTGAATGCGACATCGCGAAGCCCGAGATGGTGGAGCACGCGATTAACACCGTTGCAGAACGAGCAGGACGAGTTGATGTTGTCTTCGCCAACGCCGGTGTAAACGGAAAAATGGCGCCGATTGAAACGATGGAAATTGAAGATTGGGACCAAACGATGTGCATTAACATGAGAGGTACGTTCGCCACGGTAAAATATGCAATACCTCACATGAAGGAGAATGGCGGAAGCATCATTATTAACAGTTCCATCAATGGTAACCGCGTATTCTCTAATATCGGCTTCTCCGCTTATGCATCAACCAAGGCCGGTCAGACTGCATTTATGAAAATGGCCGCACTAGAGCTGGCTAGATATAAAATTCGGGTCAACTCCGTTCACCCGGGGGCTATTGACACGAATATCGATTCCAAGACGGAGCGCTCTGAGGATCTCGATCAGGTTCAAATTCCGGTCGAATTCCCTGAAGGAGATCAGCCGTTGGCCGGCAAGTCAGGCAAGCCTGACCAAGTCGCTTCCCTGGTCTTGTTCCTTGCTTCAGATGAAGCCTCCCACATTTCCGGTACCGAGGTCTATATCGATGGAGCAGAATCTCTGCTTCGCGGATAACAAGGCAAAGCATATGAAAGAACCTCCATGCTCCTCAAGTAGGAACGAATATGGAGGTTCTTGTTTGATATAAGACTTGCATCTTAAGCTTTTGAGTATCTCAAGTACGAACCTTCAATCTCTTTTTAATCTGTGTTGCAACGAGTTCAAGTATGATCGCGAATGCCAGAATTAGATACGTAATAAATCCGACCTCTCTCACATCATAATAGAAGCTGCTGGCCATAAACATGTCGAAGCCAATACCACCAGCCCCAGCGGCTGCGCCCATTGCGACAGCAACAGCAAAATTAATCTCGAAGCGCATAAAGGTCCAAGAGATCAAGTACGACATGGAGGAAGGAATAACCGCCTGAAATACGATCTTCCACCAGCCGGCCCCACTCGCCTTCAGGGCTTCTATTACCCCTTTATCCAGCTCCTCAAACGACTCTGAGAATGCCTTGACCAAGTAGCTGACGGAGTGGAACGTCATCCCGATTACAGCAGCAACCCCTCCAAGCCCTGCAGCGACAGCAAATATTAATACCCACAACACGGTCGGAACTGCCCGGATAAAAGATACGATGGCCTTTACCACAACAGATGCCGTCTTCGTGCTTAAATTTCTTGCTGCAAGCAGTGCCAGGAACAAGGCGATAACTCCGCCAAAGATCGTCGTCAGGAAGGCGAGTCCGAGCGTGATGCTGACCTGCCTCAGTGCTTCGCCAAATGTAAAATGATTCATCTGCGGTTCCAGGAACATCGTTCTGATCGTCTCCCCTGTCGAGAGAACCGCATCCCAGAACTGAAGATCCTTATAATCAAACGTCAGAAATCCGTAAATGGTAAGAATCAGCAGCATAACAAGTGTTGTTGATATGACAAAGGACGATTTGTTGAAGGGCTTCGCCTTGATTCGCTTCTGAGGTACCGACTCTGTGCCTTTTCCAAGCTCATAAGAAGAATGTTCCATGATTACAGAATAACCCTCCTCACATAATTCGATATCGTCTCAATCAGTAGGATCGTTGCAACGATGACCAGGACGACGAGTGAGGCGGAGCTGTAATTCAGACTCTTGTAATATAGACTGAACAAGAAGCCGATCCCTGTTCCTGTCAGAATACCGATAAGTGTTGCATTTCGAATATTCGTCTCGACGGTAAACAGAATCCAGCTGATCATTTGCGGTATGCTGGAGGGAATCACCGATTTGAAAATGATACATAAAAAACTGGCCCCCGTTGCACGCAGTGCCTCAACAGAGCTGTTGCTGACTTCATCAATGGATTCGATAAAAGCCCTCGTCAAGAACCCGAAGGAACCGAAGAACAAGGCGAAATATCCAGTAAGCACACTCTGACCAAAGGATAGAAGCAGAATCATCGACCAAGCTGCGACATCAATATTCCGAAACAAAGTGGCAACTGAGCGGCCGATGAAGCTGAGTACACCGTCCCCGCCGGTTGTCTGCGACCCCATGATCGCGAAGAACAGAGCAAAGCCTGCAGCAATGGTCGTTGCCGCGATAGACACGAGCAGTGTCTCAAGCAGTGAGGCAATAATGTCGGGCAGCTTGTCCATCGCTTCCGCGTTTGGATAGAAGTTGGATACTGCCCATTCTGCTGCCTTAGGCACCGAGGTGAAGCCTTTGACCACATCATATTCGGTGATGACGATCGCGCAAATGGTAAGGACGAGAATCAAGGCACAGTAGAATAGGGAGTTTCTTCTTTTTCGGGCAAAGAAATTAGCCTGCATGCTGACTTCCTCCGTCAGCCGACATATACTCCGTAAGCCTTGATCCATATATGAGTTGAAGCTCTGCAGTTCCAACTCCAGCAGGTAAGCCATCATATACGATCTCACCCTTGTTGACCCCGATGATTCGGTCCGAATATTTCAGAGCGACATCTACCTGGTGAAGATTGACAAGCACCGTAATCCCCATTGAAGAACAAATACTGCGAAGATGCTCCATAATAGTCTGGGATGCATTCGGATCAAGTGAAGCAATCGGTTCATCACATAACAACAGTTTTGGGTCCTGAATGAGTGCACGTGCGATGCCTACTCTCTGCTTCTGCCCGCCGCTTAGCTGATCGCAGCGCTTGTAGATTTGTTGTTCCAATCCAAGCATCTTCAATATGGCATACGCCTGTCTCTTCTCTTCCTCAGAATAAATTCCTAGAATACCTGCGAAAGTTGACTTATAGCCAAGCCTGCCATGCAGCACATTCTCAATGACGCTTAAACGTTCCACAAGATTATAATGCTGAAAAATCATGCCGATTCGGGTTCTAAGCTGTTTTAATTCACTCTTCTTAAGACGGTTTACATTCTGCCCATCAAACATAATCTCTCCGCTGCTTGAATCGATCATTCGATTAATACATCGAAGAAGAGTCGATTTCCCTGCTCCAGAAGGACCGATAATCGATACGAATTCTCCGGTATTCACGGTGAAATTCACATCGGTCAGTGCTTTGGTATCTTGGCCATATTGCTTGTGCACCTCATTCAGCTGAAGTAACTTCGTCATAGCTGTGCTGCCTCCTAACCCTCAACTTGCATTCCTTGATTATCAATTACAGACCTGACAGCTCCCGAATTGGATTAAACCACTCATCTTCCACTGGCAGGAATTTCTCATCCCCTGACTTCTTCTTGAACAAACCGGAAGCTTCAGATTCCACAGGAAGGAATATCTTCTCATTGCTCGTCACTTTATCTGAAGTAAAGAGCTCCTCAAGCTTGGCAATATCCTCTTCACTAACCGTATCTGTATTCACCACAAAAGGCGAATTAAGGACTGGCGTTACAGAAATTAGTGAAAATTGCTCTCCTGGAAGTGTATTGAACGGCTCAGCTGCATCGTCTTTTACGGTATATACGGCACCTGGCTTATTCGCTTCACCTTCCGTAAGCTCCACGTAGTTGGACACACATGTATCACAGAACGCAGCTACATCTGCTTTTCCTGTAAGCAAGTTCACTGCTGAGCCCTGATGGGAGCCGCCAAACAGAACTTCTTGGAAAAACTGATCATCTCCACCCATCAGCAAATCTTCCTCGGTCAAATCCTTATATTGTTCCTGGCCGCTGAAATACGTAATAATGCCAGAGGATGGAACTTTGAATCCGGAAGTTGAAGAATTGGATACGAAGGAAAACTTCTTGCCGGCAATTCCATCAATAGTGAATTGATCGCCGCTCTTATAAGCTTCTTCTTGTCCTTTTTTGACACTCAGCCAGCTGTAGTACACAGCATCCTCTAGCGTACCCGACTCTCCGCTTGGAACGACTAAAGGCAGTACCTTTTCATTCTTGGTGTGAGCCTCGATATAGCCTTGAGGCCCCATAAAACCAAGATCCGCATTTCCATTCGTGATCGCCTCGATGGCAATGATATAGTCTGTTGTCGTTTGATGCTCTACTTTCTTGCCGGTTGCTTCCTCTATAATTCTTCCGAACTCTTCCCTTGCATCCTTAAGATCAGCGCCGGATTCATTGGGATACCACACAAAAGTCAGCGTGTCCTTGGAATCTGCAGAAGCACCCTCTCCCCCGTTTCCGCATCCTGCCAAGACTACGATCAGTGATAGAATCAATACAATAGCTAACGATTTCTTCATCTTATACCCTCCCGGAATAAATACTATAGCCATACACAATCTAGTATAAAAGTCATATATTTTGAGAATGTTCGGGCAATTTTAAAACAAATCTCGATTTTTTCCATCAGATTAATATGATAGGGATTTAACATAGGATGTTTATCAACCCCGTGTTAAACAATGGGTTAATTCAAGGCGTCTTGGAAGGTGCCATCTGTAATTCTGTACTCCCTGGTGCAAAGACTGTCCATAAATTCCAAGTCATGAAAAATACCCAGCATCGTCGTCCCTTCCTGCATCAGCTGCTCAATCAGCATCTTCACTCTAAGCTTTGAGGCTTCATCGAGACTTGCCGTCGGCTCATCCAAGAGAAGAAGCCGGGGGCGCTTTACCATCGCTCTTGCGATGTTCAGTCTCAGCTTCTCACCTCCGGAGAAGGTTGCCGGATAGCTGTTCCAGAGCCCCTCATCCAGCTCGAAGTGCGTCAGCATCTTCACTGCTTCTGCTTCGGCATACTCCGAATCATGTCCCATCTCAAGCACTGCCTCACGAACTAGCTGCTTCGCAGAGGTTCGGGGCATCACGTTCAGGAACTGGGACACATAGCCGATCTCGGATCGGCGAAGCTGGCTGATCATTCTTTCGGATACGGAAGCCAGGTTGATCCTGCCAAATTGGGCTGAATCATACCAGATTTCTCCTGTCCCAGGCAGATAGGTTCTGTAGATACATCTTAGAATCGTCGATTTCCCGCTTCCGCTTTTTCCGGTAATGCCAACGAATTCCCCTTCCTTCACATGCAGGTTAATGTTATGAAGTGCTGTAATCTGCTGGTTCATATGATGCAGCGTAAAGGATTTTGACATTCCTTCAATAGACAGCAGGTGTTGTGTCATCTCTTCATCCTCCTTGTTCACTTGCAATAGATCCGATGGACCTGAAACCCAGGTCTTTCGTGATACCTTTCGCCGTCTATTTAAATTCTGTAGTTTGTCTGCTGAATCAGCTTGCCATCGACGAAGACTGTCGTAATCACTGGGAACTGATCCGGCTCAAGACGTTCGACGATAAGAAGGTCCGCTTTTTTACCAATCTTGATGGAGCCGACCTCTTCATCAATATGAACCGCCTTGGCGGGATTAAGGGTGACAAGCTTAAACATCTCTGCAAGATCCCGGTCCAGCTCACTCGCTAATTGGAAGACCGCATGCAGCATTGAAGCCGGATAATAGTCGCTGCATAGTACATCAATAACCCCTTCGCTTATTGCCTCCTGTGCTGACAGATTTCCGCTGTGAGATCCGCCCAATATGACATTGGGTGCACCAGCGATAGTGAACATTCCCCTGTTCTTTGCCTCACGTGCAATTTCAAGCGTGATCGGGAATTCACTGATGGTCGTTCCGAAGCTCTGTACCAGCTCCAGCTTGTCCAGCGAGTCGTCGTCATGTGACGCAATAGCAATGCCTCGCGAGGCCGCTAGTTCTGCAATCTCTCTAATACTCTCAACCGTTAATTTCTCCTTCGTCTGATGATTGGCAATCAGCACGCTCAGTCCTTCGTCCGTCACATCATCGTAGCCGCGAATCGTTGTCTTATATACCTCCAGGTCCCTGTATTGTCCTTGACCAGGTGTGTGATCCATAAAGGAGACCAGATGTACTTTATCCTCTTTGATGTAGGTTTTCAGATTATCTACCTGGTTGAGATTATCGATCTCAAAGCGGGCGTGGAACCGATGGCGAATCAAATGCTTCTCATAGTGGGTCTGATTAATCAGCTCGAGCAGCTTGCGCACATTCTCCGGCTCACGGATCGGGCGGTACTTGTAATCCGCCGATTTGAAGATAGAGAGTGAATGATACATCGTCGTGATGCCATGCGAGATAAGCTCCTTCTCTGTTTCCCTCAGGCTCAGGCCAAAATGGATCAGCGACGTTGGGCGCGGTGCTGTCATATGCTCAATGTAATCGGAATGAATGTCAATCATGCCCGGTGTGACATAACCGCCCTTCGCATCAATAATCTCCGCATCGGATCGGTGTGCTTCCTCCCCCGCAGGAACCATTCCTGCAATCCGCCCGTGTTCGATCAGAAGGTCATAGCCCTCCAGAAGAGCCTCCTCTGTCACAATAATTCCACCTGTAATCACATACATAGGAACGACTCCCTTCCCCATTTTTCATCACGATTCTTAATCTCCTTACGATCCTTACAATAACGAGTGAACAAGCTGCTGTGTATAAGCATGCTGAGGATCCTCCAGAATTTGATCCGTTAAGCCCTGTTCAATAATCTGCCCATCCAGCATAACGAGGGTGCGGTCGGCCAGCATGCGAATGACTCCAAGATCATGGGATACCAGCAGGATGCTGATATTCAGCTCTCTCTGCAAATGCTTGATCAGATCAAGCACACTTGCCTGCACGGACAAATCAAGACCGGTAGTCACTTCATCAAGCAGAAGTATCGGTGGATTGTTTGACAATGCCTTCGCAATCTGGACTCTCTGCTGCATTCCACCAGAGAAGTTCTCCGGTGCTTCCTTCATGCGATATACAGGAATATGAACCTTCGTGAGCAGCTCGCTCCCGCGTTCTTCCATCGCCTGCACATGGCGGCTTCCTGCCGCAATCATCTTCTCGGCAATGTTGCCGATTGAAGAGAACCGCAGGCGCAGCCCCAGCACCGGGTTCTGGTACACCTTGCCCATCAGCTGGTTGCGAATGTATCTTTTTTGCTGGGAAGACTCCTCGAACAAATTAATCGAACCGTCCTTGTACACGTTTAGTATGGCTTCCCCGCTGGTGACGTCCTGATCAAAGTACAGACATTTCATCAGCGTCGATTTCCCGCTGCCGCTCTCCCCAACGATCCCCAGCACTTCTCCTGGATACAGATCAAAGCTTACGTCCCGGCAGGAATACACGGTCCCGCAGACGGGGCAATAGTTTCGGTCCAGCTGTCTGTCAGCCGGATTACTGCATCTTGGGCATCCTGTACCAAACTGCTTGTTCAAATCTCGTATTTTCAAAATAGGCTCATCTGAAGCATGCATAACTCTCACCCCTCTTCATTAGCGTTTTTCTTCCATAGATGAGCTCTGCTCATTTACTCTAGCCATGCAGTAACTGGTATCGTTACACTGGTAATAAGTCGTCTCTGCCTCCGCATCGTACAGCTCATCCATAAACACATGCTCAGCTCCGCACTGAGCACATTGGATACCGCTGAAGCTCTCTGGAGCGAACGGCACATCTTCGAAATCCAGAGATTCCACTCTAGTGTAAGGCGGTACGGCGTAAATCTTCTTCTCTCTGCCCGCTCCGAGAAGGATGAGCGCCTCAGAGCTGTTCAGCTTGGGATTATCGAACTTAGGGATCGGGCTTGGTGCCATCACATAGCGATCCTGCACCATAACCGGATGATCGGCACCGGTTGATATACCTCCATACTTCATAATCTGCTCGAACAACATCAGCCAGGCTCCGCTGTACTCCTTCTCTCCGTGAAGCCGTTTCGTTTGCAGCTCACTAGACTCGTATGCACGAAGCGGTTCTGGCATAGGCACCTGCAGTACAAGAATTTGTCCTTCCTGAAGCGGCACCTCTGGTACCCGGTGACGTGATTGTATCAACGTTGCATCTTCCGTATCATCAACAGTCTGGATTCCGGTCGTCTTCTGAATCAGCTTCTTGATACTGACCGCGTTGACCGATTCATCCGAGCCTTGGTCAATGACTTTAAGCTTATCGTCTTGACCGACAAGCGATAGTGTAAGCTGTAATCCGCCGGTTCCCCATCCCCGTCCGATGGGCATCTCTCTTGAAGCAAATGGAACCTGATACCCCGGAATGGCAATCGCCTTCAAGGTTGCCCGGCGAATTTCCCGTTTGGATCCTTCATCTAGGAAGGCGAAATTATAGGCATTATGCATATTGATTCTCCTCTGCGGCGCTAGGTTCAGCTGCCTTTCTGATCTTGCGCACATCATTCAGTTTGGACTGGAATGTGACGTAATGCGGCATTTTCAAATGAGAGATAAATCCGGTTGACTCTACCGAATCGATATGATAGAGCACGAACTCTTCATTCTGTGTTGGAATGGACTTGTCACCCGCCTCCAGACTCTTGTCCAAAATACTCATCGCAATAGCCTTCGTCTCGTTCTGGCCGTAGCATAATCCGTAACCAAAGTCGAACTCCAGCTCCTTCTTCCCGTGCTCCTTATCTACAGTGCTCGGAACGAGCATCTCAACCTCTGTAACTTGGATATCCCCGATGTAATAAGCATCCTCCTCGTCTCCATCACTCTCAAATGGACTATTTACATAAACAGGGAGATACCCTACTCGCAGCTCGCCCACGGTTGGATGTACCATGCCGTAGCCCCGTATAACCGCGTAAGCAAGAGAAGTTACCGCCCCCGTCTGTCCCCGTGATAAGATCTGCAGCTTCTCACTGCGGCTTGCCGGAAAAGCCAGGCTGGTCCGTGTCACATCATCCGGCTCTGTGTGATCCAGCGGGCATTCCGGAATCAGACCTTCCCGGCGAAGGTAATCAAGTACTTTGGGAAGCGCACCGCTCTCCATGTTTTTTGAAGCTCCTACAGCATCTCCATCAGCGTCGTCTTGTTTAGAATAAGCAGCCAGCCATTCGCGAATGTCAGTTTCCGTCTCTTCCCGCAATTCGAAGTCGAGCAGTCGGTGGGAGTAATCCGTCGTCGCTCCAAGAATCTGCCCCCCTGGAATGTCCTTAAATGATGCCGATATTCTCCGCTCTACCCGCATTTGATCTGATGTGACCACCTGGGAGTAGGCTTTGCGAGGCAGTGTCGAGCGGTAAGCTCTGAGCAGAAATACAGCCTCCTCGGGATTGCCCTCCGCCTGCTTAATGGCAAGTGCTGCAAGGGATTCACTGTACATGCTGCTCTCGGACATCACTTGATCTATGAGCCCCCGCATTCCGGCCTCAATATGTGAGGTGGACAGCGTCTGTTCTCGCTTCACTCGTTCGTATTGAAGGCGCCGAAGCGACTCCTCAATTGCCTTCGTGCCCCCCTTGACTGCAACGTAACCCATTTAATGCACCTCCTGCTCCATTTGAGTCGTTCTTGGCAAAGCTAATACGCGATGAGAAGCATCTGCGAATATCATATCGACACCAAGTGGGAACTCTGCATTTCGTTCTGCCCGAACCATCTCCCAGTTCCCCATGGTCAGGGTCTGCATTTCGCACACCGTATATTGATCGATTCCAGGCCCTCGAAGTAAACGCCGCTCGCCGCTGACGACGCTGGGCAGCTCGGCGATGAGTGTTGCCGATAAATGCGGATCATTCATTTCTCCAATTCTCGCGAGCTTCAGTGCCTCAGACACGCTGCCGGGGGCTGCGGTATGTGTAACGAATATATAATCAGCATCGTGTACTTCTGCACGTTTCGCATAGGTTAACCGGCTGATATACTGTGTCAGCTCTTCCTCGTCCTCACCAATGATCTTAAAGGTTACTTCCGTATCCAGAAGCATCCTCGCAAGCACGAGTGTTACAGCATAGCAGTCTGTTCTATGATCCAATTTAAGAGCAGCATCAGATAGATCCTGGACTGTACCTGGTCTCGATAATGCATCTACTACTTTTCGATAAGCTTGTTGTATGTCATGAACTTGATTCAGCATATCTGCTCCCCCTTAATCCTGATCCATTGTGTCAAAATCGACCTTGGTAGTGAGCAGCCTACGGCGCTTCTCGGCCCGCTCTTCGATAAGCATTTCCTGTTCCTTCAGTAGCAGTGCTTCCCAATGCGCCGTTTCATCCAGCCCTGCCGAATATGCGGCATCGATCACTGCTAGATGATATGCCGCCTCGCTCTCCTCGCCTCTGACGAGTCCGATTCCGATGGATTCGCCTACCTTAACCTTACATTCCGTTACCAGTACTTCACCAAGGTAAAAAAGACTTTGCTTCGCTGTCTCCCTCACCTTCACCATCACAAGTCCCGGGTTCGGCTCTTCAATGATGCTTGTCTCATATTTGCCTACAATTTCATCCGCCATTGACTTCATGAGTACAGGCGGTCTGCTAATGAGTATCTCTGTCCTCTGCTTCCGTTTCATATATAAGCCTCCAATCTCTTCAAGCCGGCCATGGCTGAATTAGATGACATAAGTAAATGAATCTCCCCTGTACATAATTTTGCTGTATTCAAGCGTTTGTCCCGATTCCTTGTCTGCGCAAGCAGATTCCAGCACCAGCAAAGGGATCAGACTGGAGCATTCCAAGAGCTCACGCTCCTGCTTGTTCGGATAAGTCAGCCTTAATTGTGTCTGATGGGATTGAAACGCTGTATATCCTTTGCTCTTGTAGTATTGAAAGATGGAGCCGAGCTCTCTGCCGGCATGTCCGATATCAGGAAACCGGGTCTCTGATACGTATGAGCTGTGCAAGGCGAGCGGTTGACCCTCGATCAATCGGAGCCGGTCTATTCTATAGACATTCTCTTGCTCCGAGGCTTGAAGCATTTCATAGATTTTGTGATTGAATACAATTTTTTCGCATCGTATATTTCTTGACTCATAATCGAAGCCCATCTCGATCATCTTCTGACTGAAGCTCTTATCCGAATTCAGTACAAGAGGAATCTGCTGATGCCTGTCCCTGACAAAGCTGCCCTTGCCTTGCATAGAGTAGATATATCCCAGCTCCTGCAGTCTCTGATAAGCTTTGCGAGCCGTGATCCGGGGAACCTTCATCCTGTCTGCGATCTCATTCTCCGACGGGAGCTTATCATGTGGCTCATACCTTCCTGACTGTATGCTTGAAACGAAATAATCCATAATTTCCATCTCATCAGACATCCCGACATTCCCTCCCGTTCATCGTAAAGTCAGGTCAAGCTTGAGTTGTGAAGATGCCTTTGGCTGGCCTTGATTGCCGTTACTGCATTCATCCCTGGACTTTTGCTGCCAAGTCGTACTTCCTTCTCGCCGTAAAATCCATGAAAATCAGATCCGCCTGACATAAATAGTCCATGCTCTTCTGCAAGCATCATGACTCGCTTCTCGTCTTCTGGACCATGCAGCGGATGCAGCCTTTCAATTCCTTGCAGTCCGTAAGATACGAGCTCAGGAACGATATCATAGCTGTCATATTGACCCGGATGAGCTAATACCGGAACTCCCCCTGCCTGCAGAATTGTGCTTACCGCATCCTTCGCGCTGACATATTCCATCGGCATGTAGGCAAGACCGGGAGCTTCCCCGCTGCTTCCACGGGAGAACAACGTTTTGTACAGCCCGCCATATATGGATTCTGTGTAGCCCGCATCGATTAATGCATGCATGATATGCTGCTTATAGACACCGGTTCCACCTGCTGCATACTCCTTCACCTGTTCCCAAGTAATGTGATATCCGTTAGCCGCCAGAAGATTTACTGCCCGCCTGCAGCCTTCATGTCTCCGCTCTATCAGCGGATTGCAGAGCTCGGCGATGCCCCTGTCAGCCGGATCAATCATGTATCCCAAAATGTGAACCCGGCGATTTCTTGTAAAATCGTAGGCCGATATTTCAATGCCAGGTATGATTTCTATTCCTTTTTCTGTGCCTTGAAGGACCATTTCACTGAGGCCTGACGTTGTGTCATGATTCGTTATTGCAAGGCATGTGACATGCTCTTGCTCAGCCAGCTCAAGTACTTCCTCAAAAGTACAGGATCCGTCCGAAATCCGGGTGTGGCAGTGCAGTTCCACCTTCATTAAGCGAACCTCCATTTGTTAATGATCTCTCTGTACCTCTCTACGGACCTAGTCTAACTTGATGCCAAGTGCACATGGTCAAAGCAGTGTAAACTGCAGGTTAAGTTTTGTTAGTTTTGTGGATTTTCAAGCAAAAAACCCTGCTGATTTCATTAAAATCAGCAGGGTTTTCCTTGGATTGAATTGTTTTCCTGTTTTTTTAGAGAGTTACTTGATCCTCGCTTACCGTCTTGCTTGTGGCTCGTGACGGAATATAGAAGAAGAAGGTGTACATCATGGCAAATAACACGAACGCGACCAGCTCTTCGACGAGAATATAGTAGGGATAAGGCCCAAGCATATCTAATATGGAAGGTGACTCCGGCTTGTGCGACAGGAACATATAATTCGCCCCGAACAATTGATTGAAGCACCATACGATACCCGCGATGACGTTAAGCAGCAGCATGGTGAGCGGAACCGAGGTTATTGTCAGTCTAATCTGCTCAATCCAGGTCATGTATAATGCAGCAGCGATAATTGCACCATGGGCGATGAAGAACTGTATGAAACGAAAATGAGGAAACGTGTATATCAAATCAGGTGTCATTAGTGCAGCCAGAGCACCGCAGATTCCGGCATAGAACACAAGGATATACAGCATTCGATTTCGGGTCACCAGCATAACACAAGATAGGAGAAGCGTAATGCTGCATAGCTCCAGTGGCAGTGTATAAACAGGGTCCCACAGATCATAGATCTGATACCATGCTTCAAGCATCAGCTGTGACAGGACCAGCACGGCCAGTAACGTATAGCGCAGCGTTTTTCGAGCCGACTCGGAGTGCTTCAGCTTCTGTCGATACAGAAACATAACAAGCAGCAGAACCATTATGAAAGTCACCGCTCCTATATGAGCAAGGGACAAGAATTCAAACCTCGGTGCATCATAAGGATTGAAGATGGATAAATTGGCAATAACACGATGCAAGGATCTCTCCTCTTTCTTTCGAGAATAGAGTTTATTTGATCATAATGGATCTCTATGGGAATGAAAAGCCATGATATTAGAAGACAATCACTGAAATAGACATTGAAGTCCCAGTTAAAGTTCACAGCAAAATAGCAGTTGACATTCTATCAGTTTAATCATAAACTGATCTTAATAAGTTTAGTTCTAAACTCAAATTTCTTTGAAGGAGGAACTCGGATGAATGAAGCACACTTCACTCCTCCCCACCTGTCCAAACCGGAGGAACGGCTCGGTCTGCTGCTATGGTTCCGGCTATCCCGTATCTATAACTATAACATCAGGGAGAATAACCAGCATCTGAAGGCATGGAATTTATCAGCTGCTCAATTTGACGTCCTAGTTCAGGTGGGCACCGAGGAACGGTTATCACAGCAAGAGCTGGCAAACAAGCTGCTTGTCACCAAGGGCAATATTACTCAGCTGCTGAGTAAAATGGAGGAAATAGGTCTGATTCAGCGGGAAACCGAATGGAAGACAAAATATGTATCGCTTACTGATCAAGGAAGAACACTATATGACGAGGTTGTACCTGCACAAGAGCAATTCCAAGCATCCCAATTCAGCAAACTAAGCAAGGACGAGCGCAAGGAGCTGCTTAAGCTGCTCAAGAAGCTGCAAGACTAACTGATAATTCGCATGTATCCATTAGTATAATTTATATCCATTATGAGGAGGTTATCTTATTATGACTGAACTCGCTGCAATTAAAGGAATCCATCACGTATCTGCACTTACAGCCAAAGCACCAGAGAATTTCGAATTTTACACCAAAACCCTGGGCCTTCGCCTTATCAAAAAAACGGTAAATCAAGACGACAATTCGATGTACCATCTATTTTACGGTGATGAAAAAGGAAATCCGGGCACGGAGCTGACCTTCTTCGAAATGCCAAATGCGGGACAGACCCGCACAGGGACAAACAGTATTTCCGCTACTTCCCTTCGGGTGCCGAGCGATGCCTCCCTTGATTATTGGAAGCAGCGTTTTGAGGAGCTCAACGTCGATCATGATGATATTGTGGAGCGCGCTGGACGCAAGACACTGGCTTTTCGCGATTTTGAACAGCAGCGCCTCATTCTCGTCTCCGATGAGCATAATGAAGGAGTTGCCGGTGGAGTCCCTTGGGAGAAAAGTGTAATTCCTCAGGAGCATGCCATTGTCGGGCTCGGTCCGGTACAGCTGACGGTAGAGCAAGGTGAGCATACAGCAGCGGTGCTGATTGAAGTGCTGGGCTTCCGCCATAAAGGCAGCTATCCTTCCACGACTCCGGGGCAGCCGGATATTGAGGTGTACGAGGTTGGTGAAGGGGGCAGCGGTACTGAGATTCATATTGAAGAAAGAACGGATCTGCCTGTTGAACGTCCAGGACGTGGAAGTGTCCACCATGTGGCTCTGCGCGTAGAGAATGAAGAGCAGCTGAAGGCGTGGATACCGCGGATCAACAGCTATGGCTTTCCGAATTCCGGATTTGTTGATCGTTTCTATTTCAGATCCCTCTATTTCCGTGAAGGCAATCGTATCCTGTTTGAGCTGGCTACGGACGGCCCAGGCTTTGATACGGATGAGGACATTCTTCATCTGGGAGAATCTTTGGCCCTCCCCCCTTTCCTTGAGGACAGACGCAATGTAATTGAGAGTATGCTGAAACCGCTCGATACCAAACAATCGTAATATATTATCCGGTGGAATTAACCATATGTGTTCTATGGTTGATTCTATCTAGGTGGAATTAACCTTATGTGTTCTGTGGTTGATTCCACCTTTTTTCTTAATTTTAACTGTCTCTCCTCTGTAGACAAATTGCATGAATCGGATAAACGCCTCCCCTGTCCATTTCCTCTCTATCTGCATATACTACATAGGGGAAAGATATAACCCTATCAGCTTTTTTGTGAAAATCTTGGATGCTTTGAGGTATACTAGTAGTGCTTGTTTGCAAAACAGCGATGTACACTCGACAAGCACATCATAACCGTTTCCTATTGGAGGGAATAAAAGTGTCAGGATTAATTAGAACTGAAAAAGATTTTATCGGCGAAAAAGCCATCCCCGAAAATGCCTACTATGGCATCCAAACGATGCGCGCCGTCGAGAATTTTCCGATCACAGGAGTTCCTATTGAAAAGGAATTGATCACTGCATTAGCCGCTGTCAAAAAAGCCGCCGCCGCTGCCAACATGGACTTGAAGATGCTTCCTCAGCCGATCGGCAGTGCCATCATTACCGCTGCGGAAGAAGTCATGCAAGGCAAGCATCTTGATCATTTCATCGTTGATTCCATTCAGGGCGGTGCTGGCACCTCGATCAATATGAATATGAATGAAGTTCTCGCAAACCGCGGCCTGGAGCTGCTTAATCAAAACAAAGGCGACTACTTTCATTGCAATCCTAACAATCATGTAAATATGTCCCAGTCGACCAATGATGCCATTCCTACGGCCCTCCGTATCGCAGCATATCGCTTAAGTGAGCATCTGCTGGGTACGATGAAGGAGCTTGCAGAGGGATTCAAACGCAAAGAGAAGGAATTCGATGATGTTGTCAAAGTCGGGCGTACTCATCTGCAGGATGCTGTTCCGATTAAGCTTGGACAAGAATTTGGTGCTTATGCAAGAGTCCTCTCCCGTGATATTGAACGGTTGGATCATGCAACCAAACGCCTCCTCTCCATCAACCTTGGAGCGACCGCTGTCGGTACAGGTCTTAACGCCAAAGTGGAATATATAGAGAAGGTAACCAGCCATCTATCGCAAATCACCGGACTCCCCCTCTATACAGCAGAAGATTTGGTGGATGCAACCCAAAATACGGACAGTTATCTTGAACTCTCGGCAGCACTCAAGGTATGCGCTGTGAACATGTCCAAGATCTGTAATGATATTCGCCTCATGGCTTCAGGACCAAGAGCAGGATTCTCCGAGCTGCTCCTGCCGCCGCGACAACCAGGCTCCTCCATTATGCCTGGCAAGGTGAACCCGGTAATGGCCGAGGTAATGAACCAGATTTCATTCCAAATCATCGGTAACGATCATACCATTGCGCTGGCCTGTGAAGCAGGGCAATTCGAGCTGAATGTAATGGGACCGGTCATCGCCTTTAATCTGCTTCAATCCTTGAAAATAATGAATAACGGGATGAGTGCATTCCATGATTTCCTGGTGAAGGATTTAGAGGCAAACCGCAAACGGATCAAAGAGGTTCTGGATCAAAGCTTCAGCATGATTACTGCACTGAATCCACACCTCGGCTATGATGTTGCTGCCGGTGTTATTAAGGAAGCTCTGCGTACAGGCTCAACCATTACGGCCATTATTCTGGAACGCGGGCTGCTGACGCTAGAGGAACTGGATGAGATTCTACATCCTGAACAAATGACGACACCGGGTATTGCCGGAGAGCGTTTCCTGCATATGAATTAATTCAAGTCTTTGCCTCGTCTCTTCCTACGATCTACGAATTGGACGACAAGATTGAACAAGCCGTGTTCTCACTTGCGAGAATACGGCTTATTTTCCGTATAGGATTGTTATTTAACCTCCCTTCTCTCCATACATATGAAAGGAGAGAAGGGAGATATCGCCCATGATAACCATGAACGAGCTGTATCGAAAAACGTTACTTACGATCGCCGGCAATAGAAGGGTTGAACGGCTTACCATAAAATACGGACAATCGCTCGCAAGACGATTTATTGCTAGTGAGCATTTGAATGGGGCTCTTGCGGAAGTACAGAAACTCAATGAGATTGGAATCATGGCTACTCTGGATCATCTTGGTGAGGGCATCAAGGAGCTGGATCAGGCGACGGTCTACCGCGATGAGTACCTTCGTCTAATCGAAGGGATATCTAAGGCGAAAGTCAAATCCAACGTATCTTTGAAACCAACCCAGATGGGGCTCGCCCTTGATCCGGAAGCATGCTACCAGAATATTCGGGCCGTCGCTCGCGAGGCCAAGTATCATCGTAATTTTGTCAGAATCGATATGGAGGATTCTCCGTACACCGAAGCCACTCTTCGGATGGTGAAAAGGCTTCACCAAGCGGGACTCACCAACGTCGGCACTGTCGTGCAGGCTTATCTATTTCGCACAGAACAAGATGTACTGGATTGTATCCAGAATCATATTTCACTACGTCTGGTGAAAGGTGCATACAAGGAAGATGCTTCGATTGCTTATCAGAATGCAAAGGATGTACGCCACCAGTTTGAGCGCATCATTCAGTTACATTTGGATCAGGACGTTTATACGGCAATTGCTTCGCATGATGATCGGATCATTCAATTTACAAAGAGATATGCAGAGGAGCATGGAATTTCCAAGGAAAAATTTGAGTTCCAGATGCTCTACGGGCTGAGGATGCAGGAGCAAGAACGGCTTGCTGCCGAAGGTTACCGGGTGAGATGCTATGTGCCATATGGGACAATGTGGTACCCGTATTATACGAGGAGGCTTGCGGAGAAGCCGGGCAACTTAATGCTGGTGTTGAAGAATATGGTCAGGTGAGAATAATTGCGAAAACCTTATATTTTGCTGGCCATGGAGGGCTCTGTAGATGGAAAGATAAGTTCAGCTGATTGTGGGGCTTCGTAGAGGGAAAGATCATGCCGCTGGCCGTGGGGGGCTCTATAAGCGAATGTTCGTCCGATCGTTCTTGGATAGGAAAGCTTTTAAATTTATCTATGCGGTATTCTTTCCAATCCAAATACGAACGCTGGCGCTTCTACCGAATCATTTCGCTTACTGAGCCTTTTGGCCAGCATTTGAGGGCCCTTCCCCTATTCTTCTCTTGGGGGAAGGGCTCGTTAGGTGTCCGATGGTCTTTCTTCATCGGACTCTTTGAGCTGATTGTGGCGCTTCGTAGAATGGAAGATTAGTGAGGGGCTCTATAGATGCACAGATAAGTTCAGCTGGTCGTGGGGGCTCTATAAGCGAATGTTCGTCCGATCGTTCTTGGATTGGAAAGCTTTTAAATTTATCTATGCAGTATTCTTTCCAATCCAAATACGAACGCTATCGCTTCTACCGAATCATTTCGCTTACCGAGCCTGGGGCCAGCATACTGTTGCACCCTTCCCCAATTCTTCTCTCGTGGAAGGGCTCATTAGATGTCCGATGGTCTTACTTCATCGGACTCTTTCTTTATAGATGACTGGGTTAATTAATTACACTCTCTGCAATTTTAATTAAGTCTTCCTTTTTAATAAGTTCCCTTGAGTTATCTGCCAAGAAGAATGCAGTTGATGTTGATTCATCATACCAAGCTAATTTAGTGTTATAATTTTCTTGGTCTCCAGTGATGAATAGAGCTTCTTGATCTCCAATAATTATTTTTTGACTTACAGATGCCTCAGACTTACTTAAGCTAATTTTCTCGCCATAGCTTGCTATTAAGACAAGTGTAATGCTACCTTCCAAATCTGAGAAATACATGTGTATTCCGTCCGACTCATTCCACTCAATGTTTTTGGTAGCTAATTGATTATCGCCTAGACTTTTTGCTAACAGGGTAAGTTCGGATAAAATCTCATTGTATTCTGAATTTACTCCATCTCCTGCTAGAGGAATTCTCGGCACTATCTTACCGTGATCGAATTCATATCCACCTGGTAAAACCGTAGGAGCTTTTAAAGATGGTGAACTATATTTCATAGAGTCTTCCATTAGTTGGTCCATGTCATAATATTCTTTAGGATTGTACTCAAAAAGAACTTTGTCAGAACCCCTCTCTGTCTTAAAATCACTGTTATCAGCATAATATGCGATTACTTGACCTTCCTTCGCATGAGGTTTTGAGCTCGCCGCTACTGAATTTTGAGTTATAATTGCTTCACTATTTTGTTCAATTGTGAAAGTATCGACTACTACTTTTCCCTGTTTATTATAAATGGCTGCTATTTCTGTAGCAGCATAAGTTGTTAATGAGACGAAACAAAGACAGAAGATTAACATTACGGGCACACTCCTAAATTTTTTAAATCCAGGTATAACCGTAGTATCTCGAGCATTTTCGATTCTCATCATAACTTTATCTGTAACAGATATTGGTTTGTAATCATCGTCGAGCTTACTGTATCTCTTCAAGTTCTCGTTTTCTACATCGTGAATACGCATTGCTCATCTTCCTTTCTACTTTTTGTATATTCTATTTTTATTTTTTCTTTGATTCGACTAATCTTCTTTCGAATGGCTTCTGGACTCTTCCCAATAATTTCAGCGATTTCTTGATAGTTTTTTTCATGGAACACATGCAAGATCATTAAATTTCTCTCTTCATCTCTTAATACTTTGAAGAATATTTCTTCCAAATGAGGTGAAAAGACGCCTGTATCAAAATTTTCAAGATACTTATTGCTTGAATCTAGTTTTAGTATGGAGTCTAGCTTTGAGTTTAATTTCCTTTTTCTTAGTATATTCATGCAATGATTGTAAGCTATTTTATATATCCAAGAATTAAAACTGATCTTAGGGGTATAAGAAGGTATGGCTTTATATGTCTTTAAGAAAATTTCTTGAATAGCATCTTCCGCATCTTGTTCACTATTAAGGATTCGACTGCAATAAATATAAATTTGTTGCTGATAATGTTCTACGATATATCTGAACCTTTCTATTTCCCCATCTTTTACTGCAGCTACACACTCCTCAACAGCTTCTATTGTTCTCCTCTCCTTCCTTGGTGCGTTTATCTATATAACAATTCAGATCATTAATACCGGACACATTTAATAAACTAAATTATAATAATTATAAAAGACTCAAAGTGACACGATGATTCGGACATCAATCAAATAAACTAATCACTTTCATCATCTTCAACGATTAGACCTCTACATCATTTAATCAAGTTGTTAGCTGAATCAATTATCACACGCTGGCGGGAATGCGGATACGGGGGCTCTGTATGCGAATGTTCGTCCAACCCTTCTTGGTTTGGAAAGCTGTTTGAATTTGTCTATGCGGTATCTTTTCCAATCCAAGCGCTGTCGCTTCTACCGAATCATTTCTCTTACTGAGCCTGTGGGCCACTATTCAAAAACCCTTTTCAGAGTGCTGCATCTGAAAAAAGAAAAAGCACCTTACAATGACGTCATATCATTAAGCACCAATTCTTTTCAGTATGAAAGCGTTGATCATATGGATCAGTTGGCAGAACAGAACTAATTATAATCGGGACACCTACTAAAAGCTTTATCGATAGAGACCATAAGATTACTTATTATGGAGATGGGGAAGTTCAGGACTTCTACACTTTCCCGCAAGATCAAAAAACGATATCAATCATTGAACTCGTTGGATGGAGAAACCAAATTAATCGTTGACGGTTATGTAGAACTTCAAAAAGGAGATCAAAGCGTCATTTTCTTAGGGAAAAATACATTTGAGGATTACGCTATTATAAATAGAAGTCTAGGCAAGTACAGTCTGAATCATCCAGAGGTATCAATCAGTAGAATGTCTGAGGAGTCTACACGACAGTCAGAAGAAGATGAGACAGATAAATATAAGAACTACCGCGAAGAAGTATTCTAAAAATATAATATTGAATAATCTGTCAACAACAAAAAACGCTGGTTCAACATCCCCTAAATATCATATCTACAGTTTTGTCTCGTCTACTTTCTTTTTCTATGTTGATCTATAAGTAAAGAATGCCAAGTTTCTGGAAAACCCATCAGTCCTATATCTACGACATCCTTATATTGGTCAATTAGACTTTGCGTTTGTCCAAAAGCTTCGATCAGTGACTAAATACTTTGAATTGTAAATGATACCAAAGATTAAATTTTTTCTGAGCTCAACGATTTCATCCTTATGATACTTTATGTTTTTAATTTTATAATTGAACAATCTACTATAATGAGCACAGCGATTTCTTACAATAGTCAGTACTTCTAACCAATTCTTCAAATCTTTATAATGAACTTCTTCGTAATAAGTATTTTTGATCTACTGTTGGCATGTTGTTGTAGAGTTTCGAGATCATTCCAAAACTCATAATTCCTATTACTACCCAGATGGGGTATTTAGCATCATATTTGTCACGATAGTGAGCTATAGCTCCTAAGTTACCATATTCAAGTGCAATACGGTTAGATTTGAGTTCGAAATGATATCTCTATATATTCTATAATTTCCATTAATAGATTCCGGAATTTAGTGTCAAACTGATAATGGTCGTAAATTATACCGAAGGTTATACCTGTGAAGAATTTATCATTTTGTTTGAAGGTAAGGATGTAGGCAGTAAATCTGAGTAGTTGACTCTTTGCAGGATCTAACGCTCGTTCCTCATCTTCAACGATTAATCCTCTTTGAATCAGTATGTCTAGTTGTTCATGGAAGGTGGTTGGTCTTTTTAGAATTCTTCTTCCTCAAACAAATAAAAATCCCCCATATATAAAAATGTCTCCCCCTGTTCCACTTGCCGAAGCAACGTGCGGGGGAGATCTCTTATTTCAAGTTTACCCTGAACAAAGCTTATAGCCAATTTGTAGTAGTCTAAAATGTAATTATTTTTTTGTAACTTAAATATTCATCAACCTCAAAAAACACTTCAGTTCTAACCAAAACATCCTGATTACCAAGCTCCTTATTATGATCTGAAGCTAGCATAAATGTATGATTAAATTTATTAATCACTTTCATAATGTAAGCAAAGAGTAGTATGCTTAACAGGATGATATACATACGAGAACGACATATGCTCCATGAATCCAATACAGAACAGGATGATCCTCGTTATGCCCGACATATTACGTAAAAACAAAGCAGCGCGCCTTAGCTTAACTCTGCTCACTGCCATACTCGGTGGCTGGGTGTTTGATCTTCTTCACATTCCACTCTCCTGGCTGCTCGGTCCTATGGTATTTGTGCTGATCGGCTCTACTAAATGGAGAATTCATTTTGAGTGGAACGTCTCTCTGCGAAATACAGGCATGATCATTGTTGCGTATACGATGGGCTTGTCCTTCACTCTCTCTGCTCTCAAGGAAATTACACGGCATCTGCCGACCATGCTGCTTATGACTGTACTATTGCTCCTGCTGTGCGCCGGCATGTCCGTCATTTTGTCCCGGCTGATGCGAACGGATTTCCTGACGATGCTGATGGGCAGTATCCCTGGCGGCTTGAGCCAGGTCGTAACCCTCGCCGAGGAAACCAAAGGAGTGAATGTAACGATCGTCACCGTCATGCAGGTCATTCGTTTAATGACCATCATCATATCCGTTCCTGCCCTGCTCTTCAGCCCCATCGTCGGTCAGACTCATGAGCGTTCAGGTGCCGGAATTACTGAAGCAGCCACCGCGATGATCGGCAGCGATCAAAGTATGATTTTGAATTATGTGCTGTATGCTGTGGTCTGTATTCTGAGCGCGTGGGCAGCCAAGCAATTGAAATTTCCAACTGCCCCGCTCCTCGGACCAATGATGGGTACAGCATTGCTGCAAATGACGGGAATAGTTGGTCCAATTCTTCCTACTTCCGTCCTCAATGGGGCTCAGGTGCTCATTGGTGCATATCTCGGACTGCTGCTTAAGCCTGGACAATTTACACAAAGGTTTAAAATCTTATCCCTCTCGATCACTTCAAGTCTGCTGCTCGTCGCCGGCGCGGGTATACTGAGTTACTTGTTGTCTGTGTTTGGTTCGGTCAGTCTTCCAACCGCGCTGTTAAGCCTGGCTCCAGGAGGAATGGATCAGATGAGTATTATGGCGCACGAGATCGGTGCAGATCTATCCATTGTTGCTGTCTATCAGCTGTTCCGCCTGCTCTTTATATTTTTTGCGGTTCCGCCTATGCTGAGAATGGTAATAAACTATGTACAGAAAAAGAACCAGCTAGTGGCCGAGGAACGCTTTTAATTTGATAGAATGCCTAAGCTGGTTCATCTGTGTTTCCTTCATTATTAGAAGCCTCTCCGCTTCCTGCACGCTGATGAGGTGAAAGGACAGCTGAGCACCTGGAGGAAGCTGTGCAAGGAGTGCGAGATCCGCACTTGCGACATGGGCTATTCTAGGGTATCCTCCTGTCGTCTGTCGGTCAGCCAGCAGAAGAATAGGTTCTCCACTGGGCGGCAGCTGAATGGTCCCATCGGTTACCCCCTCGGAGAGAAGCTCAATCTCACCTGTAAGTTCTAAGGGACCCTCCGTTCCACGGAGCCGATATCCCATCCGATCTGAGCTTGGCTCGATCCGATATTTCTGGTATACAAAACTTTGTTGACCACGTGCTGTCATCCATGAAAAATGACTTCCCTCCATGACCCTGATGACATTCTCTCTGGGATAGAACCCAGACGGATCAACGTACCAGGCTGTAGTTACATACCCAATATGCTTGACCCGCCTTTCTTCAGCAATCCTCTGTTCGAGTAAACGGCTGCATTCTCCGGGTTTAAGAACAGACAGAACGTCTCCCGCTTGCAGCATCCTGCCCGAATAACCTCCCAGCTCACTTCTTATATAAGTACTCCGGCTTCCCATCAGAACGGGAACATCGATCCCTCCAGCAAATGCAATATAGGCTCTGCATCCCCTTTTGCTGGAATAATCAGGTCCTCTGAATTTGATCCTGCTTCCTTCGTTTACAATAACTGGCCTCCACATTGGCAACGGCATGTCGTCTATAACGGGTCTTAGATTCCCACCACAAACCGCTATTAGGCCTGTGTGCTCCATCCTAAATTCAGCTCCAGATAAAGTCACCTCAAGCACTGCGTCTGCCTCTTCATTACCTACGAGCATATTTGCGATTCTGACCGCATCCTTGTCCATCGCACCCGAGACAGGAACCCCGTATTTCTGATACCCCCATCTACCCAAGTCCTGTATTGTCGTCAGTAGTCCGGGCTTTATCACACGAATACTCACTGTTCACCGCCTCCCTGAAATAGAGAAACACTTCTGATGTTTGCAGATCTGTACTCCTTCTCCGAGATGGGCTGAAATCGCACCCGATCCCCGGCTTGAAGCAAGGAAGGCTCTTTCACCAGCGGATTAAACAACTGCAGCGGTGTTCTGCCAATGATCTGCCATCCCCCAGGTGTAGTCTGTGGGTACACCCCTGTCTGTCCTCCTGCAATCCCGACACTTCCTGCCGGAACCTGCGTGCGAGGCGCGGCTCTTCTTGGTGTGGCGATCCGTTGATTCATCCCGCCAAGATAAGGGAATCCCGGAGAGAATCCTATCATATACACGGTGTACTCCGGAGTGGTATGCTCTCGAATCACATCTTCAGCAGATAGGCCTGTATGACGGGTCACTTCCTCCAAATCGGGTCCCGCTTCTCCTCCGTACCATACGGGAATCGTGATAGATCTTGGCTCTTCGCGCTGAAATTGAGAAGACTTGCCGAGCAGCGCCGTGATGTAACTTCTAACTCGCTGTGATGGGGAAACATACTGCGCACTTCTGTCTAGCCCTTCGTCACATCCGGAACACATTTCAAATGCCCCGCTTACGTCACGCATCACTACAATGGGGTCGTAATGAACTGTAATGCTCGCGTATGCAGGTACACATTCGAGCATCCCAGGAAAAGCCTGCGCCTCCAGCTGGATCAAGCACGAACGCACTTGCACGTGAATCTCAGGATCGATTCGCTGATCAAATTCAATCAGAACGGCAGAGTCACCCATAGAGATTAATTTTGGTATTTTTACTTCCATATGACCCTGATCCTGATTCTCTTTATGGTCCTCATTCATACCCACTCACCCGCTCTTCGCACCTCGATCCCCTGCTGCTTGAAAGCTTCTCTTAATTGCAGAGCATGCTCAATAGCCTCTGGCGTGTCGCCATGAATACATAACGTGTCAGCCTTGATCTTAATCGGTGTTCCTTCCCGTGAAATGACTTCTCCGGATTGAATCATCCTCAGTGCCTGCCGCACACAAGCGGAAGAATCATGAATTACTGCTCCCTTAATATGTCTCGGAGTCAATGTTCCACCTGCTTCATAGGTACGATCAGCAAATACCTCGCTAGCCGTTCTAATACCGACCTCTTCTGCAGTATGAATGGAATGACTTCCTGCCAGACCAAACAGAATCAGCCTCGAATCCACACGATATACAGCTTCGGCAATCGCTCTTGCGATCGGTTCCCGCTCAGCAGCCATATTGTACAGTGCTCCATGAGGCTTCACATGAGACAGCTCTGCTCCCTCTGCCTTAGCAATCGCAATGAGTGCTCCAATCTGGTACAAGGTCATATCGAATACTTCCTGAGGAGTGACGGCCATTTCCCTTCTGCCGAAACCGATGAGATCCGGCAAGCTGGGATGTGCTCCAATCGCAACCCCATGTGCGAGTGCCAGCTGTACAGCTTCTCTCATCTTCCCTGGGTCCCCCGCATGATAGCCACAGGCAATGTTCGCACTCGATATGTATTTCATCATCTGTGCATCGGAGGTCGAAGGATACGCCCCATATCCCTCCCCCAGGTCACAGTTCAGATCAATTTGAAGTTTATGTGCTAAATGGTTACTCATATGCAGCAACAGCCCCCTGATCATAAATCAACTACTTGAACTAACTTCCTACGTATTCTTTCTTCATCATATCATTACTTTCATTTTGATTTCGAGACAATTAGCAGTACACTAGAAGAGATCAATATTTACCAGGCAGGAAATAGGGAGGATATTTCAAAATGGATTTTCAAACTAAACTCAACAATTATGCCGAGCTCCTCGTTAAGGTCGGTGTCAATGTTCAACAAGGACAAACGGTCGTGCTCAATATTTCGATTGATTTTCCTGAGCTTGCTCGTGCAATTGTCAAAAAATCTTATGAAGCCGGTGCGTACAAGGTCAAAGTAAACTGGTCAGATGATGCCGTATCCCGTATTCAATACGACATGGGATCAGAGGAGTCTTTCCTGGATGTTCCTACGCATGCCGCAGCAGAACGGATCGAGCAGGCTGAGAATGGGGCTGCCTTCATTACGATCAAATCGGATGATCCAGATCTGCTAGCCGGTGTTTCTCCGCAAAAGATCATCAATGCCAACAAAACAGCGAGCAATGCCCTTACCAGATTCCGCCAGCTGACTCAATCCTTCAAGGTAAGCTGGACACTTGGCTCGGCTCCATCTGCAGGATGGGCAACCAAGGTGTTCCCTGATGTGCCTGAGGAAGAAGCTGTGGCGAAGCTCTGGGACGCCATCTTCCAAATGGTTCGTGCAGATCAGCCCGAATTGCCGCTTGGGAGAAGCATGTGGCTACCCTGAAGGAGAAATCCAGCTATCTGAACAGCAAGCAGTACAAGCAGCTTCATTTTATTGGTCCGGGAACGGATCTTAAGCTCGATCTGCCTGAGAACCACGTATGGCTTGGCGGCAACAAGGAGAATGAAAAAGGCGTTTGGTTCGTACCGAACCTGCCGACAGAAGAGGTATACTCTGCTCCGTTCCGTACAGGAGTGAATGGAACCGTATCCAGCACGAAGCCGCTCAGCTACAGTGGTAATATCATTGATAATTTCACGTTCACGTTTGAGAACGGACGCGTAACCAAGGTTACAGCAGAGAAAGGCGAAGAAACCTTGAAAGGTCTTGTCGGAATGGACGACGGCTCCCACTATCTAGGAGAAGTGGCACTCGTTCCACATCATTCACCAATTTCCGATTCCAACATCCTGTTCTATAAGACCCTGTTCGATGAGAATGCCAGCTGTCACCTAGCCATCGGCAGTGCTTACTCTGCTTGTGTTGAAGGCGGCACAGAGCTCTCTCCAGAAGAGCTGCGTGAACGTGGGCTGAACACAAGTGTGGCGCATACCGATTTCATGATCGGTTCCGGTGAGCTCGACATCATTGGAATTACGAAGGATGGCAGGGAAGAGGCAGTCTTCAAGCAGGGGAACTGGGCATTCTAAATAAAATGCTATGATGCTGCTCTTCAGGAAGCTATAAACAAAACGCAGTATGAAAAGATAGAGTATATATAGATGAGAAAGACCCGATTCACAGCTAGCTTGTGAATCGGGTCTTGCTATTTCAGGGAGTAATTTTAACAAAGCGAGATCATAAGTGATGCTGCATTCAGAACGGAAAATTAGCTCGGAATCAGAACAGCGGGGCTCGTTCGGATTCTCGAACAGCGACTTCTTATTCCAGCTTCACAATTGACTCGTTTTCTCTATCCCAGCCCCATTTGACCGGACCGTGAAGAGGAATCCCTCCATACCATAGCTCTTCTGTTAAGTCTGGCATATAATGAACGGCTCCGTTAAGCACCTTCTCGCCTTGCTCTGTCAGTGTTAATACCGCCTCTTTAAATGCTTCGGGGGTGAACTGATAATCCGGAAAGCGATCACTTCCTGCCAGATGCAGCACAGGAGCCGAACCAGCGGCCATTCGTTTGAGAATCGACCAAAATTCGAGATCACCCATACCAAGTAGATGCAGCTTGTCTCCGCATTCCCTGAACAGGGAATGCGGTCCTCTCAGGCCTCTCTTCAAGGCAGCAAGCACTTCCTGCTCGACACAGCCAAGACCATCTTGAAGCGAAGGGAGTCTTGATAGATGAGCAGTAAAGGCTTTTTTGGCAAATGGAAGAATCACTGCCTCCGCTTCGGTCTTCTCCAGCATCTTCGCAAGCTCACCCGGATGAGACGATATATAGGCCCGCCACCACGCACTTCCCAGCTCAAGCTCATCACGGCTTAGCAGATGCCATTTCCCGGATAATGCTTGGAGCTCGGGTGGAGATAATTGCCCCAGTCCCCGAAACCGTTCAATTCCAGGATAAGATCCAATGCTGAGCAAATTCAGCTTAACAACACGGCCTATATCCTTCTGAGCAAACCAGTGGAGCAGATAGGCGAGCATCGTCTGGTCAAACAAATCATGCTCGAACCACAGCACGACCTCATCAAATGCAGAGAGCCTCTTCAGCACAAGTTCCTGACGGTGACACTGTGCCATGTACTCTCCTGCCGGAATACCAAGGAGGCGTTCCAGGGCCTCTGCCCGCAGAGAGGAATTCACTTCATTCTCCATATCCTCAAATAAGGGCCCGCAGGAATAGATTTCGCGCCACACCAGGATTTCACCTTGTATTCCTGCTCGTTTCAATTTATCTGCAACGATGTCACCGTTCACAATATGCAGCATTTGGGTTCCTCCATCATATAAGTTGTGAATGACGTACGTGAAATTCGCTACCGGAAGCCGTGACTTCAGCTTGGCTCGAGCATCAAACAGCCTCTTTTTAAGGACCTTTCACTTCCCTATCGGCTGTGCTGAAGCATATCATGGGCGAGCAATGCCATTTCGATTGACGTTCGACGGTGCGGCAGCAGCCAGTCCTCTCCCAGAATCTCCTCCAGCTTATCAAGCCTGTTGTACAAGGTTTGTCTATGAATATATAGAGATTTGGCGGTCTCCAGCTTGGAGCCGAAGGCGTTCATATATGCCTTGAGCGTTGACAGAAGCTGAAGCTCATGCTTCTCATCATACTGAATCAATGTTCCTAAGTGGTCCTGTACAAAGGACTTCAGGAACTCGTTCGGAGCAGCCTTTAACAATTGATAGACCCCAAGCTTGTCATAAAATAAACAATGGTTCATCTGAGGCACACTCCGGCTGACCTCAATCACCTGATAGGCCTCCTCAAAGCAGCGTGAGGATTCAATCATCTTGCTTCTGCTTTTGCCAAAACCGGCATGAATTATCACACCTTCAAGCTGCTGGGTAGCAAAACGGCTGATATCCTCTGTAATCGTCTGCAGTGTAAGCATTAGATTGCGCTCCGTATCCTTCGTGATGGACTCTTTTGCACAGAGCACATGAATTTGGTTCAATTTCATCATCACCAGATGAGGCACATTATTTTTCTTCAGCAGCGAACGCAGCAATACCATAATATCCTGATGACCCGCTTCCTTTCGCTCCTCCGCTACGTTCTTAGAACGATGCTCAATTTCCATCACACCGCCTATAAATAGATATTGACCTTTCACCAGCAGCCGCAGCCCCATGCTCGTCTGCGCCTGTTCTTCATTATGAATCCGGTTGCTGAGCAGATCCTGCAGGATACCGTTCTGATTGCGGAGCATTTTGTCTTCAAGAAACTGTGTCCGCAGAAGCAGCGTAGCTACTGCTTTTACTGTGTAATCCAGGAGAAGGGATATCGCTTCCGTCGGCTGTTCTCTGGTTACGATGCCAACGCCCGAGAACACCTGCCCAAAAATGACGACAGGCTGGAACAATACCGTTGTGCCTTCATCTAATTCAGCTTGAATGTTGGATTCCTGACTCCCCAGGTTCCTATGCTCTACTTCACGGGAGTACAGCTCTGATATTGAAGCTGCTGCTTCCGGTTCAATACTGGGGTAAAACTGGTTATGCTCAAGTGAAGAGATATACGCAACCTGCTGGGATGAATATTCATGGAGCAGACGGAGAATGCTGGACACATCCGTGCTTTGGAGCGTCAGCTGCTGAATTTTGCGAGAATAATTCTCCAAATCCTTTAGGAGCTGATGCTGACGGTTAATAATATAAGAGTGAATATCCTGTGTAATCTCCACGAACCGGACGGGTCTGTCAAATACGATAATGGGAAATCCATGCTCATCGGCCAATTTAAGAATATCCGCAGGAATATGATCAATACTTGTTCCGAATTCGACACACAGTCCTGCCGCCTCGCTCTGGATGAGCTGAAGAAGATACTCCTTCCGCTCCTGCTCAAATTTGAGCCATAGGCCAGTGGAGAGGATGAGATCTCCTCTGCTCAAGTAAGGTGAAATCTTGGTTATTTCCAGAACATGAACCCAGCCCACCTGACGATGGAGCCCCTTCTCGCCTGCAGCAATATGCGCTCTTTTGAAGATGGGTCTGTTCATGACCTCTTTTATTGTAAGAGATTGAGGATTTTTCAGAAAAAATCACCACCATGTCAATTTTACTTACATTAATAACAGGAATGAAAACCATGACACTCGACTATTATGACATAAAGTTATGCAAAAGGGTTGATTTGTAGACAAAAAGTAAGATGCATTTTGCTATTATCCAACATAGAATTGTAGTATAGCTGACATTAAATTATATATAAAACTTTGAATCTATCAGCATTGTAGAGTTTAAAACATCAAATTTACTCTAATTACGAGGTGATTCGCATGATCATTGGTGTACCAAAAGAAATCAAAAACAATGAAAACCGGGTAGCTCTCACACCCGCAGGAGCAGCAGAATTCGTTCGCAAGGGGCATCAGGTTTACGTGGAATCCGGAGCCGGTAATGGCAGCAACTTCACGGATGCTGAATATGCTGCAGCAGGAGCTGAGCTGACGGACGTTGCCTCTGTATGGAATAAAACGGATATGGTGATGAAGGTCAAAGAGCCACTGTCCAGTGAATACGGATATTTCAGAAAAGGCCTCATCCTGTTTACGTATCTTCACCTCGCGGCCGAGCCTGAGCTTACCAAAGCTCTCGTGGACAGCGGAGTCATTGCTATCGCTTATGAGACGATCACGGTAAACGGAGCTCTGCCTTTACTGACACCTATGAGCGAAGTCGCTGGCCGAATGGCTGCCCAGATCGGTGCTCAGCTGCTGGAGAAGAACAAAGGTGGTAAAGGGATTCTGCTATCCGGAGTTCCGGGTGTAAGCCGTGGAAAGGTTACGATCATCGGCGGTGGAATTGTAGGTACGAATGCAGCCAAAATAGCGGTAGGTCTCGGTGCAGATGTGACGCTCATCGACCTTAGCGTAAATCGCCTCCGCCAGCTGGACGACATCTTCGGCAGCAGCATCCATACCCTTGTGTCCACACCTGCAAATATCGCTGAAGCGGTCGCAGCTTCTGATCTGTTGATCTGCGCCGTGTTGATTCCGGGTGCCAAGGCTCCTCGTCTCGTAACGGAAGACATGGTCAAGAATATGAGCCCTGGCTCGGTTATCGTCGATGTTGCCATTGACCAGGGTGGAATTGTGGAGACGATTGATCATATCACGACCCATGACAACCCAACTTACGTGAAGCACGGCGTAGTCCATTATGCTGTAGCCAACATGCCTGGCGCAGTGCCGCGTACTTCTACACTGGCTCTCACGAATGCAACCTTGCCTTACGCCTTGAAGCTGGCTGATCTTGGTGCACTTCAAGCCATTAAGCTGGATAAGGCCATTCTAACAGGTCTGAATGTATACAAAGGTCAGGTAACCTATGAAGCCGTAGCGAGAGATCTCGGGTATCCCTTCGTCTCTGCGGAAGAAGCATTAAGAACCGCAGTAACCAACTAATTCCTCTGTAACCCGGCTACATCAATATGCAGCACATAAACTTCTATTGATATAAAAAAAGCAGAGCCTGCATACTTAAACTCAAGAGTATGCTGCTCTGCTTTTTATTAAGAAGTCAGGTACGGATCGGCGCGAGCTCATCCTGCACTTCTATCTTGCGCTTCCGGTCCAGCTGATAGGATAGTGCCGTAATAACAAACGCAACAACTGTAAATGCAAGAGCCAGCCACGGAAGAGCCGTAAGTCCTCTGCTCTGCACGACCAGCCCTCCGATAAAAGACCCCACTGCAATACCTGTATTATTAGCTACTGGCATCAGAGAAGTCGCAAAATCTTTAGCGCGCGGCACATATCTGCGAGCAAGATCAATAAGATACAGCTGAGTTGATGCATTGAGCACATAAGAGACCAGTGCGATCATAATCAGGCTCACTAGGCCGGCAACAGGCACGGAGGCAAGCAATCCGAACAGAACAAACAGTGCAGCCTGAACCATGAAGACGAATCTCAGCTTACCAATGTAATCCCCAGTCGCGACTCTGCCTCCAATATAATTACTTACGATGGTAACCAGGCCATATACGAACAGAATAACGCTAAACCATGCCTTCGGAAGCCCCATGACTTCGCCCATAATCGGTTCGATATACGTATACACTACAAATATGGCAGCCGTCCCGCAGGCAGGAATCAGAAAAGCAAGGATAATTCGGGGATTCCCGAGCAGAACAAACTGCTCTTTGGCGGATACCTTCACAACGGGAATACCTCTTGGAATATATACCGCGTTTAACAACAGCGCTGCAACTCCCAGAATGCTGACGAGAATAAATGCAGCAGGCCAATCAAAAAACTGTCCTACAAAGGTGCCGATCGGAACACCAAAAACATTAGCAATCGTAAAGCCGCCTAAAATGTAAGAGATTGCACGGCCACGGCGCTCAGGGGCCACATAATCACTTGCTACCGATATAGCCAGTGATAAGGACAAGCCGCACAGCATCGCCGTCGCGATTCTTGTCCCCATCAAGAATGCAAATGAACCGGATAATGCACTAAGTATGTTCAAGAATATAATGAGTGTAATCCCCGTTAATATCAGCATCCGCTTGGGGAAGCGACCGAAGATGCTTAGTACAATCGGTGTGCCGACAGCGTAGGCCATGGCAAATCCGGATACTAATATTCCCGCTGCCGTCAGCGTAACGCCAAAATCACGGGCAATGTCTGACAACAGACCGACAATAACATATTCCGTCGTACCGAGGATGAATGCCATCAGTGTAAAAGAAAAAACGAGCCCTTTTTCTTTGGTGTAAGACATGTTTCTCTCCCTCTATCTTTATATAATTTCATTGTGCGATGGATATAATGAAATCCGCCTTTAACAGCATACGAATATTAGAGGGAGTCTACAATTAAACATGTTGCTGGGTTTTGTTCCTTTGTTATATATCTTGCTCTTTTATTTGACATAATTTTAGCTTGACTTTAAGATGTGAACCAGGATTCAGTTGACACAGAAGGAAGGGATATAGGTGAACAAGAACGCTGCGCCACCTGCTGAACAGCTGCTATATGCCGGGAATATGAGTAATAATCCGGACTGGCAGTTTCCAAGCCACAAGCATGAAGACCTGTTTGAAATTCTCGTTATCAAGGAGGGCGAAGGGGACTTCACCATAGGAGAATCAAGCTATCACGCAGTCAAAGGGGACGTGCTCATTTATAACAAAGGCATTCTTCACGCAGAGAAATCTTCCAAAGAGCACCCTGTGTTTATTTGCTACTGCGGCTTCTCTTCTGCTCGCGAATATATTGTCCCGCTCCACGCCCATCCTTTGATTCGTGCTAACAAATACTCGAACGAAATGATCATGCTTATGGAACTGCTGTTTGAGGAATCATCCATGCAGGAGGAGGGACATGAACAAATCGCAGGGCATCTGCTGAGCTCCATTCTGGTGCTTGTGCATCGCATGCTTAAACTGCAGAATTACGCTCAAAGCCTGACCAAAAACAAGCTGGCAACCGAAATTAAAGAATATATTGACGGAAATTACACACAGCCTCTCCGCCTTAAACAGATCGCAGACGAATTCAATATCAGTTCCTACTATCTTGCTCATATCTTCAAGAATACTTACGAGACTTCCCCAATTAATTATATGATTCAGAGACGCATGGGAGAAGCGACCCGGCTGCTGGTTCAGTCTGACATGAAAGTATGGGAAATTGCCAAAATGACCGGATACGAGAATCCCAACTATTTCTCCATTCTGTTCACTAGAGTTGTCGGCATGTCGCCTAAACAATATCGAGAGCATCATAACCAAAGTCTGTCCTATGCCGAGGGCTTGTCGATGAAACCGCATCATAAAAAAACAGATCTCTAGCTCCCGCCAAGATCTGTTCCCATCTAATTGTTATGCTTATTTGTTATGCAAATGATATTAAACTTGAGAGTATGATCGCGTTATGGATTCCAAACGCTCTATCGCCTCCAGACATGCACGGCTGTTGTGGTAAGGACATTTCCATGCGCCGACCTTCTGCTGGCTGAGATTAGGCTCTCCACTTCGGAATACCTGCCAGTGCCATTCCCCGCCTGTACGATCAACAATATAATCCCGGATAAAATTCCAGCTGCGCTGAGCGGCATGCAAGTAACGGGTTTCCTCACTGATCTGATAGGCATTAAGATATCCGACCATCGCTTCTGCCTGCGGCCACCAGTCCTTGCTGTCATCCAGTCTGCCGTCTGCATGAAGCTCATTGTAGATGGCTCCATCTTCATCTGTCCCCTCTTCAAGCGTTGCCACTGCCATCTTAAGCGCAGCAGATCGAACCTGATTCAGAAGCTCACGATCTCCAAGTACTTCTGCTGCTTCCCATAGCAGCCAGCTTCCCTCAATATCATGCCCATATGAGACGTCAGTAGACTGTGAATTCCATTCATCATCAAAGAACAGCTTGAAGTGACCTGATTCCATATTCAGTATTAGCTTCAAATGGACTTCGATAAGCTCTTTGAGCTTCAGACGCAGCCCCTCCGGCTTCCATATCCGATATAGATTCGTATAAGCCTCAAGTACATGCAGATGCGTATTCATGGATTTGCGCTCGTTCAGATCTTTGCCGCTGAGGCTGAGATCGTCTGTCTCGCTCCACTCACGTGATAAGGCTTCAACATAGCCTGTATGTACCGGATCATAAGCATAACGTTCGAGCAGGCGGTAGATTTCTTCTGCCAGCTGCAGCGGTTCATGGTTATCCGTAGCCCGAATATATTCAGCGAGTGCATAGATCACAAACGCCTGACCATATACCTGCTTCTTATCCTCTGATGGTGTCCCGTCCGGATGAATCATCCAATAGAAGCCGCCAAATTCATTATCTACAAAATAGGCCTCTAGCTGTTCAAGCGCACGTTCGGCCATATAAAGATCCTCTTCCTGCCCATATTTGCGATATGCCGCAGCAAATGTCCACAGGATGCGCGCATTAAGCACAAGGGATTTGTCCGCTCCTTCTTCAATCTCTCCATCCGCATTCATCGCTCCGATAAAACCGCCATTCGTATTGTCAATCGTCCGTGCTTTCCAGAAGCCCAGAATATTGTTCTTTAGCTCGGATTCGACCTCTTCCAGCCAGCCTGGCAAGTTTAAGTTCTCACTCATACCTTCGTCCTCCTCGATCCTCTCTCATTGCTGTTCATCTGACGCATTCATATGAATCCATAACAAAAAGATCACCATACCCAAACAAATCAATAACAATATCATTGATATATCATGTTTCTGATTAATTAATACGTAATAACAAATCCATTGATATAATAACATAATAGTTTGACTATATCTCTCTGTAATCTTCGCTAGTTAATATAAAAATAACACCACAGGGGATAAAATACCCCGAGGCGTTATTCTAAACTACTCTATAACTTTTTTTAAACCGCTCTATAACTGCATATTTCTCTGAAATTGCATTCCCCGCACACTCTTTCCGAAGGCATTGGCGTAAAATATCCGATGTCCTTCGGCCGGTTGTAATAATCATCGGCAAGACAGGACTTCATCTCCTCGATCTCTCTGCCTACCTTGGCAATGACCTCATCAATTTCAGCCTGAGATGCTTGGTAGCTCTCACTATTTCCGGTCAGCAGGTACTCCACTCTGAGCTCAATATGCTCATACGGTATATTATAATGGTCGTGAACATAGGCTGCATACAAATACAGTTGATCTGTAAAATCATCCTCCTTACCTGTCTTCCAATCGACAATAACGATGTGCCCCTTCTCATTGCGATACAGCACGTCCATCTTAACGTATACTTTCGTATCGTGCAGAATCATGTGGTCCCATTTCTCGACCTCCATAATATGAGCAATGCCAGACTCAATCTCTTTCCAGGTCCTGCTCTCGAACAGCTTCCCCGCCACTGTCTCCATCCGTGCTTTAATCGAGGTGATCCGGTTCTGCAGCTTGGCATCCTCGTCATAGTACAATTCAGACAGCATGGTATGATACTTGGGATCAAGATGCCATCCATTCATGTCCTTCGACTCCAAATAAGCCTTGTTCAAAAGGTCGCGCATTCGCTTCTGTAAAAATGGTGCCTCCGGCACCGTTCTATTACGTTCCCAGCTTCGGATCACCGATTCACACATTTGATGTGCGAGGTTTCCGAAGATCAAATACAGGCTGCTCAGCTGCTTCAACCGGTAAGTCTGAACCTGATCTGGGTCTGCTGATTCTGGCTTCCACCCGTTATGCGAGCCGTAATAATGGTAATAATATTTACGAAGGCATTCACTAAACATCCCTGCCCGTGAGCCTGAATAAGACCACGGGGGATACATTGTCTTCATAATCCATCAAACGCCTTTCTTTGCAATCTATCATCTCTTTGATGTATTGTATTCTATCATAGCAAGCAACAACCTAACGAAACATTTTATAACACTTGAGCATAAAACAACGGATAATATATTTTACAATGAAGCAATGAGAGGCCACCCCTGCATATAATATAGGACAAGGCAGGGTTGTTCACGTTAAAGGGGCTAACAGCACATGAGTACTGAATTTGAGCAAGAAGAAGCAAGGAATGATTGGCTGCAGGCCGATCCATTGCTTGCGCAGGTTGAGATTATAGGCAATGCCGACAATGACCTTGTCAGTATTGAAGGAAATACAGATGGACTAGAATGCATCGGTGTCGGCACAGATGCCGCTGTATTTATAATGCCGGAATTGTCTCAGTATGCTTTCAAAATCTATTCACAGCAAGCATTGGACAAGAAAAACACAGAAAAAGAAGTTTATGCGAAGCTGAAGGGCTCTCCGTATTTTGCAGCCTGTTATGGAGACGGAGTGAATTACCTGGTGCTCAGCTTTGAAGAGGGGCCGACGCTTCAAGACTGCCTAACCCTGGGTATTCCTGTACCGGAGCAGGTCATTCTTGATGTGGAAGAGGCTCGAAAATATGTTAGAAGCGTAGGCCTTAACCCACGGGATATCCATCTGAAGAACGTGGTAAATCAGAACGGCCGCGGCAAGGTGCTCGACGTCTCCGAATATGTGAAGGAGGGCGACGACCAGCGCTGGGATCACTTAGTGTGGGCCTACTATAATGTCTATCCCCGATTTAACGAAATCAAAGTTCCACTCTGGGTCATTGATGCCGTTAAGAAGTGGTATAACCGCCGGAATAAATCGGTCATGAATCTGGAGGAATTCTCTGCCAAGGTGATCAGACTGTTTGATAAGCTGATGAAGTAAAGAATTATAGAATGAATGAGTCTACTTACTCTTTGCCATAAGATAGGCTCATTATTATAACTAAGCTGTCTACACAAAACAGCGGCATGTGCTTCTCTAAGCCAATCATAGAGATGCTACATGCCGCTGTTTTCGTTCAGAACCTAAAAACAAGCGCCTTGCCGCTGTTTTCGTTCAGAACCTAAAAACAAGCGCCTTTCCTCAAAACCCAAAATCAAGCGCCTTTCCTGTCTCAGCCACACTTTTCACATTGCTTAGAATCATGGGCCAAGTTGATTTCGTTCGTTCATAGGATGGATGCCCTTCACTCCACTCATCATTTACAAATGTCAGCTTCGTACACCCGCCTACAACCTCAAGGGTATAGGTCATTCGGGTCGAGAGCTCTGCATGATTCTCCGCATAGCTTGGCCCAGGATGCTCTGTGCAGCTGAACATTTTGCCTGGTTCACAGGCAAGCACCTCACCATATACATGCACTGTTTCATCTCCCTCATTACCAGGGCCGACATATCTGTACCCCTCGCCCACTTTAAATGAAGAGTCGAAGATTGAGCCAAAGAATATCTGCCTTGTTCCTTCCGGCTTGAATAGCGTGTCCCATACTTCCTGAGGCGAAGCCCCAATATACAGCTCATAGCGTAATGCTTCCATGGAGTAAGAGTCCCTCTCTTTCTTGTGAACAGTGAAGTATTTGACAATATCCTTCTTCACTTTGCCCAAAATTTGTTAAAATAGACAAGAGCAATATTTAATCTTCTGATAACTTGATATTACTACTTGAGAATGAAGGAGTATTGTAAAAAAGCGACAGACAGGAGCGGAGCTGAAATGAGCTTTTTGTTCTCTCAGAAACCTAGCATGGGTATCATGAACCTGGAGAAAGGCGAGGAGCATTTTCGCTTGGAGCGCTTTTTACCCAGTATTGAGCTTCAGCTTTTCATCAAGCACTATTGGGTTGTGGAATGGGAGCTGGCTGAAGACAAGACGCATATTCAGGAGGTCATCCCGAATCCTTGTGTCAATCTGGTGATCGAATCGGGCCGTACTTATTTCTATGGGCCTGCAACCCGTAAATACAGCTATCAGCTGAGTGCCAAGGGCCGTGTCTTCGGGATCAAATTCAAGCCAGGCGGATTCTTCCCTTGGTATCGAGAGTCCATATCCAAGTTGATCGATCATCCACTTCCAGTTGATGAGATATTTCCTATATCCAGCGAGGAGCTGGAATCGATATTTCTAAACACAGCTTCTAATCACATGGAGCTTACTTCCCGTATGAATGATGCTCTATTGCCCCTTTTGCCTTCAGCAGATAAGCTTACCCTCCTCACAGATCAAATGACGGAATATATCCGGCTGCATCACGAAGTTACGAGAGTCGATCAAGTGTGTGAACAGTTTGCAATGAACAAACGAACGCTGCAGCGAATGTTCAAACAGTATGTAGGCATTAGTCCGAAGAATGTAATCAAGCTGTACCGGCTTCAAAATGCAGCTGAAGCGCTCGATCATGGACAAGCTGTGAATACACTTGAGCTAAGTCTTGCACTTGGCTATCACGACCAGTCACATTTTATTAAAGACTTTAAGACCATCGTCGGCCAAACACCTGATGCCTATACACGTAGCGTCGCACGCCGTTTATAACGGCAAACATCGTAAACTTCGAAAAAGAGACGGTACGGCTCAAAACGTGGGATAAGCGATGAGCAAGTATCTATCGTGTCGCTCTTGTCCGCAATGGTGCGATTTTCTCAAAGTTAGCTGGACGTTGGACGAGTTACAGCGTCTCAAATCAGTGATGTGATGGGGAATCTTCTACGTGGAGACGCTGTGTTATGTATGGATTCTGCAACCAATTACAAGTCTATTACCAAGATAAATAATAACATGTGATCTATATCGTTCTGGACTTCTCTAACGTTTGCCAGCCCAATCCTTTTTATCAAGTTTATAATAGTTATATTTTTCGTTATCTATCTCGATAATACTCTGAAAGTTAAAACAACATTTTTGTATGACCTTATTGGACGGAACGTTATTTAGTAGAGCAATAGAACTAAGCACATTAACGTCCGTATTCTCAAATAAATAATTAATCATTCCTTGTGAGGCTTGGGTTGTAAATCCTTTACCTCTATGATCCTTAGAAATGGCATACATGATTTCTCGATTTGGCGGTGGCAATTCATCTTTAATTCCTGAACAACACCAACCGATAAATTCTCCTGTCTCTTTCAAGATAATTCCTAATCGAAGACGGAGTTCACCCATGTCTTCACTTTTTGATACAGCATTCAAAAACTGTTTGTTTTCTGGAATTTCATAGTTGATAAACCAATCTTTCCTTTGCTCTTTCGATACGTTCCAGCCTGGCAAAAATTCATGTATTTCAGGTTGCCAAGCGAGTGAATGAAAATCATCTAAATCAGTAACTAAAAATTCTCGTAGAATTACATCCTTACATTCAATCGTAAAAATGTTTTCTTTGGAATCGGAACGAGCATTAGTGTTCATAATACATCTCCCTCTATAAACTGTAATAATGTGTATATAATACCTCTCTAAGTGAATCTATTGCGAGGGTAGAATCACTATAACTGTTTTTTATTTAGCAGCAATATTTCAGAAAACAGTTAAATAATAAGACCCTGGCTAACAATCGCCAGGGTCTTATATTTATTAATGCTGCGATATCAGGAAGCCGAACCTGTTACACTAGTGCCGTTCTTCGTAATCGTGTAGGTGAGCACCTCTCCGCTCCAGAAATGGAACGTAAGCACAACTTCACCATCATTCGTTTCATTGAAGAAGTTAGGCTTCAGCACGATTTCACCCTTATCATAGGAAGGAGAGAAGGTATACTCAAATTCCTTGAAGGAAGTCCAGTTCTGTGGTCCAGCTGCACTTCCATCGGTATACTTCGCTTCCATCGTGGCCAGCAGATCTCCGTTAAAGGCGGCTGGAATTGCGAAGTTCTCTGTCGTCCCTGCTGCATCCTCCAGCACAGGTGTGCTGTTCGTGATGACTCTGAATTTCCAGTCTGCGCCTTTGTTGAATTCAGCCGTAATGATGCTGTTTACACCATACTCACCGGAAGCGGTCAGCTCTTCAAGCTTGCTCGCTTGAATCGTAAGAACGTCCTTACTTACAATATAATCTTTAGATTTCTTCAAATTCTTGCCGTCCACGCTCAGCTTCTTCAGCTTATTGCCGTTCAGCTCCAGCTGAATGTTCGCGTCTTTAACAGCTGTACCTTTTTCCACAAAGATCAGGTCTGTTTCAGCCGTTGCAGAGCGTCCCTTCCAGCCTTCCTTCATGATGTTGAAGAAGTCCAGATCAGACCATTCGTAGGTCGTTCTATTCATATGCTGGCCGTTATCCCACAGCATGTGAGTTACATCTTTTTCATTCAGATAATGAGTCAGGAACTCAAAAAATTTCAGCTTCTCTCCCTGCTCGATTACAGCCGTGCTTTGGTCAAAGCCAAGGAGTCCGTACTCGCCCAGAATGACCGGGATTCCTTTGGCAACAAACGTATTGTAGACATTATCGAAGGTTTGGATAATATCGTTCTTGGTATCCTCTTCAAAATGGGTGTAGCCTGCAATGTTCACACTAAACGGCCAGAATCCATAATAGTGAACCGTTGCGATAATATTCGGATCATTTAGTTCAGTAATTGTTGCATACAGCTCATCCATTCTTTCTTGTGTAGGCGATGCCCCCAAGGTAGAGAGAACAAGCGGACGTTCTGTATTCTTGCCTCCGGATTCACGCAGAATGCTGTGGAAGGACAAGTTCAGTTCCTTCAGCATTTCGAACATCTTCTCTTCATCCGTCGTTCCACCATCCGAGAAGCGCGGCTCGTTAACGCTTTCAAACATCAATTTGTTGGAATGATCTTTGAAATGATCCGCAACTTGGGTCCAGATTGCATTGTAACGAGCAAGTACTTCGGCATGCTTGGTCTCCATATGGCTGATCCACAACCAGGAATCATGATGAACGTTAATCATGACATACAGGTCTTCATCCAGTGCCCAGTCCACTACTTGTTCAACCCGCTCCAGATAAGCAGGCTCAATGGTGTAGCTTGGGGCTTCCCCAATATGGTTGTCCCAGGTTACAGGAATACGGATACTCTTATATCCCTGGTCTGCGATTTCCTCAATCAGCTCTTTCGTGATCTTCGGATTGCCCCATGCTGTTTCATCCGCTCCGACCGCATCAAGGGAGTTCCCCAGATTCCATCCAGGCTGCATGTCATCTACATAAGCCTGCAGTTTATTTTTGGCCACTGGCTCGGCTTCCTGCTGCTTGTCCGCAGAGGCGACGGATGTGAATAAAGAAATGACAAGTGCTGGGACCATCGCAAGTGCAAGTAAGCTCTTCGAACGCTTTTTGTGCAATACCATTTGCATCTCTCCTTAATGAATTTAGGTCATGTTACAAACGCAACAGGTTATTGAAAGCGCTTTCGGTAATAACTTATCATAATTTTCCATTCAATAATACCCTGTAAATTCTTTCTATACTCATATGAAAATTAGATATTTCAGAATTATGTAAAATCATGATTTGTACACGTTGTGTTAAGCATTGAGCTTACTTTTACAGCTTAGCACTAAAAAAGAAGAGCAGCCTGAACTACAGGAGCTCTCCTCATTAGTTAAACCTTTATATTGATTAATGATCCAGAAAAACAAGCTGGATGAAGAACAACACAGCAAAGATATAGAATATCGGATGAACATCCTTGCCTTTTCCGCGCAGCAGCTTGAGCACAGGATAGAAGATAAACCCTACGCCAATCCCTGTTGCAATACTGTGTGTCAGCGGTGTTAGAATGATAATGAGAAATGCCGGGAAGGCCTCTTCAAGATCATTCCACTTGATCTTACTAATAATGTTGATCATAAAGTAACCCACGATAATCAGCGCCGGGGATGTAATTGCCGGAATTCCGGAAATCACACTGATAATGGGCGAGAAGAACAAGGTCAGTGCAAGCAGCACCGATACGACCACAGCAGTGAGTCCTGTTCTTCCTCCGGCAGCAACCCCTGTACTGGACTCAATATAAGCAGATGTCGGGCTTGTCCCGAACAATGCTCCCGAAGTCGTTCCGACTGCATCAGCCAAGAGTGCGCCACGGGACCGCGGGAATTTCCCGTCCTTCATCAGCCCTGCCTGTTCAGCAACCCCGAGCATCGTGCCCGTTGTATCAAACAGGGTAATCAGAAGGAATGTGAATATAACCGTATATAAACCGTTTGAGAATACACCAGCAATGTCCAGTTGAAATGCAGTGGTCGTAAAGCCCTGCGGCAGAGACACGATGGATTCTGGCATTTGGAATAGTCCCATCATCCAGGCAATAATTGCTGTAATGACCATACCGATGAATAGATAACCCTTTACGTTGTAAGCCATCAGTACAACTGTAATCAGCAAACCGATAATCGTCAGATACGCCATAGGCTCGGACAGATTACCTATTGTAATCAGCGTAGACTCGGAAGCTGCGATAATGCCCGCATTCTGCAGTCCAACTGTTGTAATAAACAAACCAATTCCTGCCGTAATCGCGTGCTTCAGACTTTCTGGAATTGCATTAAGCAGCATGTAGCGGAATGAAGTCAGTGATAGGATAATGAATAGAATACCTGCAATAAATACCGCACCGAGTGCAATTTGCCACGAAACGCCACTACCTGCTACAACACTGTATGCAAAAAACGCATTTAATCCCATGGCGGGCGCCATAACAATTGGATAGTTAGCCCATAATCCCATAATCAGTGTGGCCACAATACTCGCAAGCACTGTCGCAATAAACACACCGTTAAAATCCATTCCTGTGCTGCTCAGAATACCTGGATTGACGACCACGATATAGACCATCGTAAAGAATGTCGTAATTCCGGCTATAACTTCGGTTGAGGCGCTAGTGCCTCTTTCTTTTAATTTGAACCATCTTTCCATGGAATAGCCTGCCTCCAGCCTTCATAGTTGTGCATACGGCGCTAAAAACAAAAAATCCTAATCTACTCTTATAGGATTGTTAAAATGTTGCTCCTATATTCGTCATTAGGATCTAACAGCTCTATTTTATAAGCTTTAAACCAAAATATTAGGATACTTTTCTATGTTTTTAACCTGATGCGCATTTCGTATTTTATATAATTTAACACGCTATGTCAATAAAATCATGATTTGTTCACAGTTATATACGAACTATATTAAGTTTAATCATAGTATTCATTCGCTTTTTATAGATCCTCGAACGCTGGAGGGCGGTACGTGCTTATACTTTTTGAACGTCCTGCTGAAATAAGAAATGTCATTATACCCGGCTGCAAGGGCAACCTCTGAGATCGTCATTTCGGTATTACGGAGCAGATACTCTGATTTGTTGATTCGGAATTGATTAATATAATCGGTGACCGTCTTGTTCGTGAGCTCACTAAACAACCGGCTGAAGTGAAACCTCGACAAGTTAGCCATCCTGGCCAGCTGCTCTACCGATAGCTCCTCCAGATAATGCTCCTCAATATATTTGAAAACGGGAGCAAACCGCGTCAGATTTTTTGTACGGCTGTTAAACACAGCCAGCGGCATGTATTCCGCAACATATTTACGGAACAAGATCGTGAGCATACGGTACATGCTGGATTTAATCGCAAGCTCATATCCAAGCTCTCTATTGCGAAACTCCTGTTTGATCAGCTCAAACGCCCCTCGCAGCTCCTCATCATCCGTTATGTGATTCTTGAACATCACATTATTCTGTGTCATCGGTGTGATGAATTTGGTCTCCACCGCATCCGGTGTCGGACTCTGGAGCAAGGAAAAATCGGCAATGAGGGCATTATACTGCAGTTCACCGGACAGGTTGATCCCATGATGCAAGTCGTTACTGTTCAGAATAATCAGATCTCCTGCCTTGGCATGAGCGACCTGGGAATTGCATTCGATCTCCGCTTCGCCGTGCACAAAATACAATATCTCCATATGCTCGTGAAAATGGGGATGGAACAGTGCCTGCCCCTTCTCTCTATACTCACAATGATGAAGCTTGATTGGAAAGTGTGGATCTGGCATGTCCATAGGTTCCCGTAGTGCAGCGTTTCTAAGCATATAACCCCTCCAATGACCGCACAATTGTTCAAATATTCAGCATCCGTCTGCATGGCTTTCTCATAAGCCCCAAAATACAATAGTTGTGAATCGAGAATAGAATGAGCCATAGAATCTGACAACGCATACTCTTAGAAATTCAACGCTTAGTATGTATGCGGCGAAGATCGGTTCTTCCTATCCAGTATATCCTATTACAGAGTTTGAAGGGAGCACGAAATTACATATGAGTACACTTAAAGTTGGCGTCATTGGCGCAGGCAGCATCTCTCAACATCACTTAACTCCTTATAAGAATAATCCGAATGTAACACTCCTCGCGGTCTGTGATATGAATCTGGAAAGAGCACAAAAAACAGCCGAACAATATGGAGCTCCGCACGCCTACAGCGACTATAACGAGCTGCTTGCCAATGATGACATTGAAGCTGTCAGCATCTGTACCTGGAATGATACCCATGCCGAGATCAGCATCGCCGCTCTCAAGGCTGGCAAGCATGTCCTCGTGGAGAAGCCCCTCTGCCGCACGGTGGAAGAAGCTCTTAAGATCGAGCAAGCGGTTAAAGAATCCGGCAAAATACTTCAAGTCGGCTTTGTCCGCAGATATGATCCGAATGCACAGATGCTCAGAGCTTTTGTAGATAACGGAGAATTCGGTGAGATCTATTATGCCAAAGCTTCTTATTTACGCAGACTTGGGAATCCGGGCGGCTGGTTCGCTGATTCTAGACGCTCCGGTGGAGGTCCGCTGATTGATATCGGTGTCCACGTCATTGATCTGTGCTGGTACATGATGGGCAGACCCAAAGTTAAATCCGTCAGCGGCAACACTTACCGCAAATTAGGCAACCGCTCCAATATCAAAAATTTATCTTCTTATAAAGCAGCAGACTACAGTGCAGAGAGTAATGATGTCGAGGATTTGGCCAATGCACTGATTCGTTTTGAAAATGGTGCTTCATTGCTAATCGACGTGAGCTTCACACTGCATGCCAAGGAAAATGAAGGTGTTGTTAAGCTCTATGGTGACAAGGGTGGGTTCGAAATCGATCCAGAAGTCGTCATTGTCACAGAGAAGCACGATACGATTGTCAACATCAGGCCTCAAACAGACAGCAAGGGCTTCCAATTTGAGAAAGCCTTCCAGAGCGAAATCGATCATTTTGTCGAGTGCGTACAGACAGGCAAGCAGCCGATCAGTCCTGTTGAGGATGGTGTAGAAATTATGAAAATCCTTCGCGGTATATACGAATCTGCCAGCACAGGAAAGGAAGTGTATCTATGAAGCTCGGACTCAGCACCTACAGCCTGTATCAGGCACTTCGCAGTGGTATAATGACCATCGCAGATGTCATCGACTTCACTGCAGATCATGGCGGAGAGCATGTGGAGATTGTGCCTCTCGGCTATAACCTTACCGAGCAGCCTGAACTGATCGATACGATTGTATCCAAAGCCACTGAACGAGGGCTTGAAATTTCCAACTATGCGATCGGTGCTAATTTTCTGCTGAATGATGCGGATGCTTATGAACAAGAAATTGCCAGAGTACAGCGAGAGGTAGATATCGCAAACCAGCTTGGCGTCAAATTAATGCGTCATGATGTGGCCTCTTCCCCAGATGTATCCATCGCCAATTTCAATGCTCATTTGGAGCAGTTAGCGACGGCTTGCCGCCGCATTGCAGAATATGCAGGTCAGTACGGGATCACGACGAGTGTGGAGAATCATGGTTTCTTCATTCAGCAAAGCGATCGTGTGCAGGCGCTGATTCATGCTGTAGGACTCCCTAATTTCAAAACGACACTCGACATCGGAAATTTCCTGTGTGCTGACGAGCAGCCTATTGCTGCTGTAAAGAACAACCTTCCTTATGCCTCCATCGTGCATATCAAGGACTTCTATGTTCGTCCGGCAGGGCACCATCCAGGTGAAGGGTTCTTCACCTCCACTGCAGGACAATATCTGCGCGGTGCGGTAGCCGGGCAAGGAGATATTCCCATGCGTGATATTATCGGGCTCATCAAGTCCTCGGGTTATGACGGCTATCTGAGCCTCGAATTCGAAGGGCTGGAGGATTGTGAATTCGGTGCAAGGGTAGGACTCGCCAACGTTAGAAAAATATGGGACGAAGCATAACAGGCTGAACTCCAACTCAAATATGAACAAATGCAGATAAGGAGGTAGCGTATGTCTTTTACTAACAAAATCGGGGTTATATCGGACAGTTTCCAAGCAGGGCTCAGAGGTGGTCTGGCAAAAGCCAAGGAGGTTGGCGCAGAGGGCGTGCAAATATATGCTGTATCCGGAGAAATGGCTCCTGAGAACTTAACAAGCACAGACCGCAAGCAGCTGCGCAGCTATATTGCCGACTTAGGACTCGAAATCTCGGCACTATGCGGAGATTTGGGTGGACATGGATTTCAGGATGCGGCTGTGAACCGGGAGAAGATCGAACGCTCGAAGCGTATTCTGGACCTTGCCGTCGAGCTGGGAACGGATGTCGTTACCACTCATATCGGCATCGTCCCTGATGATATAACTGGCTCTATTTACAGCACGATGCAGGAAGCCTGTGAAGAGCTGGGCGTATATGCGAAGAGCATGAATGCCTATTTTGCTATCGAGACCGGACCTGAACGCGCTGCCCATCTGAAGAGCTTCCTAGATTCCCTCAGTACAAACGGAGTGTCGGTCAACTTCGATCCTGCCAACATGGTAATGGTGACCGGCGACGATCCCGTGGAAGGCGTAAAGCTGCTTAAGGATTACATCGTTCATACGCATGTGAAGGACGGCAGGCAGATTCGGCCGATTGATCCCAAAGAAGTATACGGCTATCTCGGCTATGAAGGGATGACGCATGAGAAAATTGCGGAGATGGCCTCCTCCGGAGCGGCGTTTTTGGAAGTGCCGCTAGGTGAAGGCCAGGTTGATTTTGATGCCTATTTTGCTGCCTTACAGGAAATCGGCTACAAAGGCTATCTGACGATTGAGCGCGAGGTTGGCAACACACCGGAGGAAGATATTAAGAAGGCGGTTCAGTTTATTAAGAAGTTTAGGGGATATTGAGTTGTCTCCCTCTTCTCATTAACTGGTGGAGGGAATAAGAAATAGGTCCGATACTGCGGATGCAGATGTCGGACCTTTTTTAATGGAATGGCATTGGCTGGCTGCGCCGCTTTGATAACGAATGGTACGTTCGATCGTTCTTGGTACGAACGCTACCGCTTCTCTCCGTACCTCTTCGCTCTCTTTGCTTATGAGCCGACATCGTTCTCTAGACCCTCTGCAACTCTGTTCCTAACCATTTCAATCCTCATACACTGAGAAAAACACATCGTTAAGAATTGCTTTCGCTTTCTTTAAATCGCGTGAATTCAGTTTATTTAGCATCTCAATGACTTCGTTCATTTCCTCGGAAACCATTGCCATGCCTGGCTCTTCATTTGTAAGCAGCTCTCTCTGGCTGAGTTCGAGTGTTTCCTCATTTGTCTCCGTATGAATCCATGATGCATGCAGTGTTTCATGAAAAGCATTAACCAGAAATCTCAGCTCATCTTCGTTATATCGTTGCAAGAAACGATGGACTCCAAAATCGATTTTTTGATGTAGGGCTTCATGCAAACGATTAATTTCTCGGCCGAGTGATGTGGTTCGAAACAGAACTTCTTTTTTATTATCAGGAATATATTCGAAATTGATAATTTTCTTATCAGCCAGTCTTCTCGTGATTTTAGAGACATTCCCTTTTGAAAAGCCGAATTGCTTAGATATCGTTATCCCATTAACAGGCTCAAGCTTACCAATGGCACTCAACACATGCAGCATACTGACCGTCATATCTCTCATCAACTCTGCAATAGCAGGATTAGGACTATTCTGAATAAGCCACTGTTTTTCTTCGTCATCTTCTCCTTGGAATTTATGCAGTAGAGCATTCACTGTTCCAATCAATTCTTTTATAAGCAGATCCTTGTTTTGTTTTCCCGAATCGTATGTCATCTATTTTCCTCCGATGATGTTGGTTACTTAAAGCCAGTATATCAAGAAAAAACAAACCAATAAAGTTTCCTTGAAACAATATTGACAGAAACAACATAATTCTTTAATATTGTTTCTAGGAAACTTAGAGTTTCCACGAAATAATAAATAGTTGCAAGCAGATAAAAAATAGGAGTGCACACTAAAATGACAATCAGCTCCACAGATCAGCATTATATCGACGTACTTATTGCTGGGGCAGGTCCTACCGGCTCCACGCTGGCTGCGGATTTACTCCGACGCGGCCTTCGCGTCCGTCTAGTTGACAAGGCAGCGCATGCTTTCAAAGGCTCCCGTGCCAAGGGAGTTCAACCCCGTACTCAGGAGGTCTTCGAAGACCTTGGCGTACTTGAAGAAGCTCACAAGGAAGGCGGACCTTACCCGCTTGTAGGACTCCACATCGGACCGATCACTATACCGTGGCGTATGCAAAAGCAGAGCAAACCAACACCAGATGTGCCATATCCCAATATTCTTTTACTGTCACAGCATCGCACTGACGCCATCTTGCACCGCCTCCTCGAACGTCAAGGACTATGTATTGAGTTTGATACCTCGGTGGAAGATTTCAAACAAGATGCAGATGGGGTGACAGTTACTCTCTCTACAGGGGAACAAGTACGCAGCAGGTATCTGGTCGGGGCTGACGGGGGTTCAAGCACAGTTCGAAAAGTACTGGGTACGCGGTTCATCGGGGAGACCGATGACTCCGACCGTATGATCATTATCGATGGTACAATTGACGGTCTATCACGCAAGCGGTGGCATATGTGGCCACGAATTCAAGGCAAGTCCGTCGCAGCATGCCCATTACCCCACTCGAACCAGTTCCAGATTATGATCAAACTGTCACCGGACGAGACACCCGACCTTAACAATGCCGCGTTGGCTGCCTATTTTCGTAAGCTTACCGGTCTCAGGCTCTCTGACATCACCTGGAGTTCGGTATTCCGGCCAAACGTTCGGCTCGCTGAACACTATCGTTCAGGAAGAGTCTTCGTGGCAGGTGACGCCGCCCACGTTCACACTCCGGCTGGTGCGCAAGGTCTCAATACAGGGGTCCAGGACGCCTACAACCTTGGCTGGAAACTGAGCCAGGTCATAGCAGGTGCCCCCGAGAGCCTCCTTGACAGCTACGAGAACGAGCGACTGCCAATTGCTGCATTCGTTCTCGGCAAATCCAATGAGCTCTACTCGGGGCTCAAGCAGCATCGTCTATCCAGCCTTAAGCGAGGAGACGATGAACGACAGCTGGGCATCACTTACCACGGCGGGGCACTTGCACCTGCCGATGCATCTGCCACCAAGACCCTCCGTGTTGGTGACCGAGCACCGGACTCATCTTGTATTGGTCCGGATGGGACGCGACGACTCTTTGACATCTATCAAGGGCCACACTTCACTCTGTTGGCCTTCGGTGCTAATGCCACCAAGGCACTTCACGAGCTGACCTGGCCATCAACAGGTGCGGAACTGCACCGCTACTTTGTAGGAACCAGTGGCAGCGTTGATGACAATTGCATTATTGACAACACCGGAGATCTGAACAGGATCTACGGCATCACTGGCGACACGTTGGTATTGATCCGGCCAGATGGTTACATTGGAAGCATTATTACGGAAGACTGGCATGCAGCTTTCGACACCGCAGTCAAAAAACTTGCCCCGCCGGTATCAGTGGGGAATATATCGAGCCCTATATTCTCGAAATAACTAAAATCGAACTGGACGATTCAAGAGCACAAGACATTAGATATTAATCTGGAAGAGGAACTTTCTACAAGTGATTATATTTTATCAAGGTGGAGGATCCATGGAAATTCTATAGATTACAATAAAAGAAAGGTCCGATACTGCGGATGCAGATGTCGGACCTTCTTTATGCAATGCGTTGGAGGCTGTGCGGCTTCGATAGCGAAGGATACGTTCGATCGTTCTTGGTAGGAACGCTACCGCTTCTCTCCGTACCCCTTCGCTCTCTTCGCTCATCAGCTTATTTTTCCACGAGTATATTTTCAGCCGCCTCAATCGCCTGAATTACTTTATCGCACCAAATATCAAATTCCTTATCCTCTTTTTGCAATTCTGGATGTGCAAGTATATGTTGAACCGTTTCTTTAATTCCTTGATCAAGCCGAGTCGCAGCCACATAATCAGGGACCAGCCGCTTAAGCTTGGAATTATCAAACACGACGGAGTTGGCTTTATCTCCGAGCAGACTTCCTCTAAAGTCCTGGGTGCTGCACGCATCAAGAAACTCCGACGCCACATGAACGGCATTCAGCTTCACACCGAGGCTGTCGGCAATGATTTCATAGATCTGATTCCAAGTCACACTCTCATCCGAGGTAATATGCACAGCTTCTCCGATGGCATGAATATTTCCCATCAGACCGATAAAGCCCTTGGCAAAATCGCGATTATGGGTCATCGTCCAGAGGGATGTACCGTCTCCATGGATTATAACAGGCTTATTCTCAAGCATGCGTTTCGCAACCTGCCATGAACCTCCGCTGCCATGAACGCCAAGCGGAATTGATCTTTCATCGTACGTGTGGCTTGGTCTGACGATGGTTATCGGAAATCCATGATCCCGATACTGCTTGGTTAGATACTCTTCACACGCAATCTTGTTCCTGGAATACTCCCAATACGGATTTGACAGTGGAGTTCCTTCTGTAATGCGATAGTCCGATAAGGGTGTCTGATATGCTGAGGCTGAGCTGATAAACATATACTGTTTGGTTTTGTCCTTAAACAAGCGGTAATCCCGCTCCACATGCGATGGATGAAATGCAATAAAATCCGCCACGACATCAAACTGCAGATCCGAAATGAGCCTAGCAACCTGTTCTTCATCATTAATATCCCCTTGCAGAACAGTGGCTCCTGCTGCAAAGGCTTCATTCCGATTCCCTCGATTGAGCAGATACAGCTCACATCCTTGTTCAAGCAGCTGACGAGTGATCGCAGAACTAATGGTACCCGTGCCTCCAATAAAAAGCGCTTTCATGTTATCCACCTCCGCTAGATTATAACCGGGCGTTTGCTCCGTTTTTTATACTTCAATGAGAATATCATTTTTTCAATCAAGTCTGTATTTCGACATTAGTCTTCGTTTCCCTTTTATCCTGCTCAATTTTTCATTTCCGTTTTATGACCAAGGTTCCAAATACATACATACTTACAGCTACACTGCTACAAACCTAAAAAGACATCCTGTAAGATGCCTCCTTTCAACTCCGCTCCCGATGAATATAATCACTAAGCTGCTTGTAGATATCAATAATTTCTGTCATTGGCATTCGAACCAGCCCGCTGGAGGAAGGGGCCACAAATTCGTGCATGCCTGTGAGAAAAGGCTCCGGCTGAAATCCCCAATCCGCCTTTGTTTTTTTGGCATACTGGGCATATACACCCTTGCCGACGAAGCAGGCGACTTCTGGTCTGTATTTTTCCAGCTTATTCTTCAGAAGAATTCTGCCTTCTGCATACTCCTCCTTCGTAATATCTTCAATGCCTTTCGTCGGTCTTGCTACGATATTGGTAAACCCGTAACCCAGCTTCAACAAATCCTGATCCTCCTGTGCTTGATACAGACGAGGTGTCAGACCTGCCTGATAAAGAATCCGGTAAAAATTGTTCCGCGGGTTTGCATAATGATGTCCGGTCTCCCCTGAACGTATGCTTGGATTAAAGCCGATAAATACGATCTGAAGCCCAGGCTCCAAGTGATCTAGAATTGCCTCCATATATAACAAGCTCCTTAGCTAAAAATTATACATTGATCTCTAGTAGATCGTCGGTCCAATTATTTGGTAAAGTAAATTCTATAATACACTACCCGAACGATGATACAAGAACCCAGGTTCCCACCATTTCCTTATACCCATGTAACGAAACAGGAGAAGGCAGTCATCTCTACATCTTATTATCGTAATGATTACTCCTATTCAAACTACAATCGCTGTACCTGACACATTGACCACAAATAAAATAATTGAAATGGAGGCTCGGTCAAATGGAAATAACTTCGATTCTGAATAAGGTTACAACCCTTCTATCCCATGTTCCTGGCATCGTAGGTATCGTTCTCGGCGGCTCCCGTGCGAGAGGAACCCATCATACGGATTCGGATATAGATATCGGCATTTATTATGATTTGCAGTCAGAATTTAGCATTGATGAGATCAATAAGGCTGTAAAGGATCTAAATGAAGAGCCCGTTGACCATCCCATTACGCCGATTGGAGGCTGGGGACCATGGGTCAATGCTGGAGGCTGGTTTGTTGTTGATGGCTGTCCTGTCGATTTGATTCTAAGAGATATGGAACGAGTGGAGCAAGTGATTCAGGATTGTCTTGCTGGCAAAATCAACGCGAACTATCAGCCTGGTCACCCTCATGCTTACATCAATGGGATGTATCTGGGTGAATTGGCTATTTCCCACGTATTACACGACCCAGAGCAACGATTAGCTTCGATTAAACAAAAAATAATTCCATATCCAACAGTTTATAAGCAGAGCATGATTGATTATTTTTCATTCGAAGCCTCATTCTCTCATACGTTTGTCCATAAGTATGCTGCTAAAGACGACAGCTATTATGTGATGGGTCACGTCTTCCGGAGCCTCTCCTGCTTGAACCAGATTCTATTTGCGATTAATGAAGAGCATTGCATCAATGAGAAGCGGGCTGTGCAGATGATTGAGGATTTTGACTTGAAGCCTGCTCATTATAAACAGCGTGTAGATGAGATTGTAGAGCTGCTCTCCCCAGATCCACATCAGCTGGCGCTTGCAGCCGCGAAGCTTCAAAGCTTGATCGAAGAAACCAATAAATTATAATGCAGGCATATGAGAACAGAAAAAGAATTAAACTTACGTCTCCACAGCTTCGCTAAAGTGCTATAATGTTACGAGTGTTTGAAAACATTCAGAAATGTTACATAACTTGATAGAAAGAAGCTGAAAACTTCATGATTGCTGACATCTTGCTGGAAGTGGTCCTGCCTGTATTTGTGTTGATTGCAGTCGGGTCACTGATGCAGCGTGCGTTCAATCTCGATCTCTACACACTTTCGAAGATTAATTTTTATTTTATTACACCTGCAGCCGTGTTTATGAGCATGTATCTATCCGAAATGTCAGGAAAGCTGCTCGGTACCATCGTTCTATTCTATTTTTTCTATGCATTCATTTTATATATTATGGGGTCCATCGTTTCCAAATCATTTAAATTCAGCAAAGGCATGAAGGCTGCATTCAACAACAGTATCATGCTGGATAATGCCGGAAACTACGGAATGCCTATTAGTGCGCTCGTGTTCAAGGGAGATCCTATGGCTGCATCGGTTCAGGCCTTCATTATGTCGATGCAAAGCCTCCTGACCTTTACATACGGGGTACTGTCCATTCAAGGGGCAAAGCTAAAAGGGAATTATCGAAGTGTCATCATTGGTTTCTTAAAAATGCCAGTTCCTTACGCGCTTCTGCTCGGAATCCTGTGGAACGTACTTGATGCACCGCTGCCCACCTTTCTCTCCATGCCGCTCGATTATGCCAAAGATTCCATGGTAGCCGTTGCGCTCCTGACGCTTGGAGCACAGATTATGAAATATCCGCTCCGGTTTGGCAGACTCAGCGTATACATCAGCATGATTATCCGTCTGCTTGCGGGTCCTGCCATCGGTATCACACTGGTATTTGCGCTTGGACTAGAAGGCATTACGGCTCAGGCCTTAATTATTGCTTCTGGAATGCCAACAGGCGTTAACTCCTCCATTCTGGCGGAAGAATATCAGAACGAACCGGATTTTGCAGCACAGACCGTGCTTATCTCTACATTGTTTAATATCATCACTCTGATCGGACTTATCGCATTAGCTAAATCATTCGCATAAAACAAATAAGCCTGAGGCCAAATATATCGTTGGCTCAGGCTTATTCATTTTTAGAAAAAGGTAAGGATCTTGTATTGCTGCTTCATATAATAAGCATCCGTACAATCTAATAATCTAGTAGTCGCCCGTTATCATGCCATCATGTCATATCCGCCGTTAGTCCCTTGATAGGATACGACCGGGAAGCCTGCCGCACAGATCGCATCAATATCCCGATAAATGGTCCTTGGGGAGACTTCAAACTCTTCAGCCAGCGTGGAAGCTGACAAAATTTCGTGATTCAGCAGCTTGTAAATGATCGAGATCAGCCGCTCCAGTTTCATATGGTTACCCGCCTTACAGTTATTTTTGTACGCCAAATCTTTCTAATAGGAATGATCGATATTGTAACCTTTATCTGTGTAGAACTTAGCTCTATCAAAAAATAAACCAAAAGCTTTGAATTCTGGATCTGGCGTCCATTCACACACGTCGATAGAAATTAATTTATCCTTCGAATCAGGGAATCTATTATTATAATCCTGCACTGCACAATCTCGTCCAAAACAATATCTGGACGTTCACAGGTATGAACGAAGCCCCTCTTCATAATACTCCCAGTATTCCATTTCGTTCTCCCATCTAGATTTGTTAATAGAGTGACATATTTCGTTAGAAGCGTATCGCTAGGACGATACTTTCGCACACGCAGCAACCATGAGCGAGCTAAATGTTCTTTACTCCGAAGCACTCCCCTAACACCCAAGAGTGTCCGGCTTCTTCACACGCCGGACTTCTCCATGCTGCCCCTTCCCAATCGAAGATGAGGAAGGGACGGGCCTGGGCTGGCTCCCCTTGCGGAGGGAGCGAAAAGTATTCGGGAGAAGCGTTAGCGTTCGTATTTGTACGGGAATGGCTTCCTTTGTTAACTCTTCAATCCTATGCCATTACCGGACAAGAACGATCGGACGATACTTTCGCACACGCAGCAACCATGAGCCAGCCTACTAGCTCTATACTTCGTAGCATTACCATCACACCCAGAGTGTCCGGCTTCTTCACACGCCGGACTTCTCCATGCTGCCCCTTCCCAATCGAAGATGAGGAAGGGACGGGCCTGGGCTGGCTCCCCTTGCGGAGGGAGCGAAAAGTAATCGGGAGAAGCATTAGCGTTCGTATTTGTACGGGAATGGCTTCCTTGTTACCTCTTCAATTCTATGCCATTCCCGGACAAGAACGATCGACGATACTTTCGCAAACGCAGCATCCATGAGCCAGCTAAATGTTCTTTACTCCGAAGCACTCCCCTAACACCCAAGAGTGTCCGGCTTCTTCACACGCCGGACTTCTCCAAGCTGCCCTTCCCAATCGAAGATGAGGAAGGGACGGGCCTGGGCTGGCTCCCCTTGCGGAGGGAGCGAAAAGTAATCGGGAGAAGCGTTAGCGTTCGTATTTGTACGGGAATAGCTTCCTTGTTTAACTCTTCAATCCTGTGCCATTCCCGGACAAGAACGATCGACGATACTTTCGCACACACAGCTTCCATGAGCCAGCCTACTAGCTCTATACTTCGTAGCATTACCATCACACCCAAGAGTGTCCGGCTTCTTCATATGCCGGACTTCTCCAAGCTGCCCTTCCCAATCGAAGATGAGGAAGAGACGGGCCTGGGCTGGCTCCCCTTGCGGAGGGAGCGAAAAGTAATCGGGAGAAGCGTTAGCGCTCGTATTTGTCCGGGAATGGCTTCCTTGTTACCTCTTATTCTATGCCATTCCCGGACAAGAACGATCGGACGATACTTTCGCACACGCAGCATCCATGAGCCAGCCTAAGCTTTTAACGCTTTTAACGCTTTTAACACTCTTTAAGCTCTTCAAGCTCTTCAAGCTCTTCAAGCTCTTCACGCGTTTTACGCTCTTTACGCCTTTTACGCCTTTCACGCTTCTCAGCACCCATCAAACTGCCCGTCACTTACTCAACTTCCTCCCGCCGCAATAAATCCTCCCTCCTCCACGATCCGCTGACCTTCCTCACCTTGAAGCCACTTCACAATCTTCCGTGCGGCATGATCCTGCGGCAGATTCGACCGTGTTACAGCATACAGCTCAGCCGTATACGGATAGGCTCCAGAGTGGATCGTATCTCGATTGGGCATGACCCCATCCACCGTTAGGAATTTCACTTCTTCCTGGTGATACATCTCGCTCGCATAATAATGGAATGAGTACCCAATAGCATTCTCTTCATTGTTGTACGCTGCCACCCGGTCAATCAAGCCTCCCATCAGGCTGACCTTCTGCTCCTTCGGCACCTCACTGAGAACGGCATCTGCCATAACTCCTTGCTCCATAAAAGTCTGGCTGCCTGAATTGGCATCTCGCTGCAGGGCCAGAATGGGTTCATTCTTACCTCCAACCTCACTCCAGTTCATAATGAACCCGCCATAAATATCCTGAATCTGCTCGGAAGACAGGCCGTTTACCGGGTTCTTCTGATTTACGAGAAAAATAAAGGCATCCTTCCCTACGGGATGAAGTTCGAGCTCTATCCCATTTTTGGTTGCTGTTGAGATCTCATCTTCAGAAGGGCCTGCTACAAAGATGAGATCCGCCCGGCCCTCAATAAGGTTAAGATAGGCCTCATGGGTTGTGTTAAACCGGGTATCGTCCGCTGCCCTTAGCTGGTTAACACCAGTTAATTCACTCTTCAGCTTCTCAGCAAAAGGAATAGCAGCGGTCGCACCATCAATCCGTGGATACTGATGGACGGTATAGCTGCCCTTTGGAACTACCATAGAAATCAGCAGCGCAAGAACACCAAGTACAGGAAACGCCCCCCATACGAGCATTCGAGTACGATTCTTCACGCCCACCATAATTCTCCCTTGCAGCACTACACCAAGCATGATACTAATACTCGGGACAAGCGCCACAACTAACGTGACCGCAGTCATCCCCGCACCATAAGCAGATAATACTTTCAAGACTGGATTTGCCCAGTATTGGTTTAGTGAATACCACATCCAGGACGAGCTCCACAGCTCCCTCGCATCTCCATCTGACAGCTGCATCCCCAGCCCCCAATAATAAAGAGCGAATCCTAGCAGCGGTATAATCGACAGTAGTATTATTCGCGGATACGCACCTGTATCTCTGGATACATACGAACCAAAACTCACAAACACGGTAACCATCAAATAGAAATAAACCGCCGCAATCAGAAACACGCCAAGATCAGGGACTTGATGATGTAACAGCAGCTTTCCTGCCGGAACACCCACAATTCCCCCGAAAAAGAATGAGAGCACGACATACATTAAGCAGAATATTATGCTTTTTCTAAACCAAACTCCCCATTTGGAGGATACAACTTCCCCCCTATTTGTTGCTCCATTTTTATCTGACACTCAAATGCCCCCTTCTTTCTCTACGGTAAACCGTCTGTAAAACCCACAGTACCTTTCTTACAATAAACGTAACTTCAAATAAAAAGTTGTACTGCAGCTTCTCAATTATAAGTGATAAAATATCATTGCAAACCACAAAATGACAAAATCTAAACAACACGAATTTACATTGCTGAACTGTACAGGGAAATGGTATGATGCAAATGCACACTATTCCAACTAAATTAGTAGGTTATTTATGTTCTTTTTAAAGTATGAATGCTACGACAATGGATACTGAGGATCTATCCTTCTGTCGTTTTTTTGTTTAGGTAGACTACGGAGGAGGCATATTCATGAAAAAGAAAACACGTTCCACGATGGCTATGATTACCTTGGCTCTGTCTCTGGTCGTCAGCGCATGCGGAAGCGACAACGGCAGCTCGCAAGGCGGTAAAGTAAAGATCAGCTTTATCCATTGGAACAGCGAAGCCGCTGTATGGAACGAGCTTATCAGTGAATTCGAGAGCGAGAATCCTAATATTGACGTGACCATGCAGACCTTCCCTTCCGAGCAGTATCAAACGACAGCCCAAGCCAAGCTAATGGATGGATCGGTCGGTGATGTGTTCGCTTCCTTCCCAGGAGCCCAGTTTGCATCCATTCTGAGAGCTGGACTTTACACCGATCTGACGGGTGAGGCCTTTGTAGATAACTACAAGCAGGACCTCATTGAGTCGGGTGCAAAGGATGGCAAGCAATATGCTCTTCCTTACAACCTGATTTATAATGTCCCGGTATATAATGCTGGACTCTTTGAACAATACGGCCTTACACCGCCAACGGATTGGGAAGGCTTTCTCGCACTCTGCGAGAAGCTGAAGAGCGAGGGCATTATCCCGATTGCATTCCCTGGAGCAGATATCGGTCCCGGTCAATTTATGAACCCGATGATGATGAATAACGCACCTGATGAAGAAATCTTCGCCAAGCTTGAATCCGGGGAAGCGAAGCTGACAGATGAATGGTGGGTTAAGACGCTTGCTCAGTTCAAGGAGTTAAATGATAAGGGCTACTTCCAGGAAGGTGCGCTAGGAACAAACACGGATGGTGCGATCGCCCTTATGGCTCAGCAAAAAGCGGCCATGATTGCAACAGGCTCGTATTCCATGTCTGCCATTCTTGCAGGTAACCCTGAGCTAGAACTGAACCTGCTTGCACCGATCACAGTGACTGCAGACGAAGCAATATATGAAGGCATTCATACAACAACGTTCATGCTGGGCGTAAACAGTAAATCGAAGCATCCTGAAGAAGCTAAGAAATTCCTTGCATTCCTAAGTACGGCAGAAGCAGCAGGCAAGGTAGCTAACGAAACGGATCAGGATGTTCCTGTCAAAGACATTGAATATACGTCGCCTGCTCTGACAGCTATTAGTGACTGGAGTACGAAAAATACCCGTTTCCAGCCTCGTTACCTCATTACCAATATTGAGATTCAAAAAGCGGTAACAAGCTCGATTCAGGAAGTCATGTCAGGAATTACACCGGAGAAGGCTGCTGAGAATGCCCAAGCCATTGTTGACCAGCAGCTGAACCTGTAATTATGGGTGTACGCAAATCGATTTACTGGTTTTTCGTACCCGGCCTGCTCTTGTATCTCGTGTTTTTTATTTATCCCACCTTGCAAGGACTTTACTACTCCTTCACAGATTGGGACGGCATGTCGGATACGATGAACTTTGTAGGGCTCAGCAACTATGTCAATGTCGCAGAAAACACCATTTTTCACAAAGCCATCGGCAACAATTTGAAGTTCATGTTCAGTGTCGTGATTGTGCAGACGCTTGTATCGCTCGTTCTAGCGCTTCTGCTCGTCCGCAATTCCAAAGCCAACATCGGTCTGCGGGCGCTGTATTTCTTCCCGACGATTCTATCCTCAGCGGCAGTAGGGTTTATCGGAACTTATATCTATGATCCGAATCTCGGGCTTCTCAATGAAGTGCTGAATCGCATTGGCTTGTCCTTCCTTGCTAACAACTGGCTGGGCGATCCTTCCATCGCAATTTATTCCGTTGCAGGCATCCAGGCATGGGCACATATCGGACAGATGGTTATTCTGTTCGTGGCCGGCCTGCACGGGATTCCGGAAGAAATTAATGAAGCAGCCAGACTTGATGGCGGTAACCGCTGGCAAATATTCCGATTCGTAACATGGCCTCTGCTCGCACCGGCAGCTACACTGGTCATCGCCTACACAACGATTCAATCATTCAAGGCGTTTGATCTGATCTATGTCATGACCCGCGGGGGCCCGGCTTACTCTACAGAGATCTTATCGACGTATATTTATTCTTCTGCTTATCAGAATTATAACTTCGGGCATGCTTCGGCAGCATCGATCTATTTCCTAGCTATAATCGCACTGGTCACATTCCTGCAGTTCAAAGCCATCCGTTCAGACCGTGCAACGTAAGCTCCAGTCTCTAGCATGTGAAAGGAGGATGAAATTCCTTGTTTGCTCGTACGCTCGGCAAGCTGCTGCTCACTCTATACGCAATTATTATTCTGCTTCCGCTGCTTGTTGTCGTTATGGCAACGATGAAGGACCAGCAGCAATTTTATATGAATCCGATCGGAGTGCCTTCCTCCTTCTCGCTGGATAATTATATTCACCTGTTTCAAAGCCAGCCGATGCTGATGTATTTCAGCAACAGCGTCATCGTCTCGTTCTCAACGGTCGCTGTGCTGCTTGTTCTCGCCAGTATGATTTCGTTCGGACTGTACCGTCTTAAGAATAAAATTTCGAAAACGATACTGCTCCTCTTCGTCATTGGTCTCATGGTGCCTTCGCAGGTCAACATGATTCCGATTCACTCCTTCCTTCGGGATCTGGGGCTGACGAACAGCCGAATCGGTCTCATCCTCGTCTCCGTATCGGTACTTATGCCGCTGTCCGTCTTCATGATCAACGGCTTCATGAAATCCTTGCCCAGAGAAGTATTTGAGTCCGCCAGTATCGATGGGGCTGGAGAGTCACGCATGTATCTCCAGATTGCGATGCCGCTATCGGTCCCCTATCTTGCAGCGACGGCTACTTTCCTGTTCGTCTCTGTGTGGAACGAGCTGCTGTTCCCGCTCCTGCTGATTACGGACCAATCGAAGATGACACTTCCACTGGCACTGCTGCAGTTCCAGGGAGAGTATTCTACGAATTATCCTGGACTCTTGTCAGGGGTAGTCATTATATCGCTGCCTATGCTGCTCATGTTCTTGTTCCTGCAGCGCTTCTTCATATCAGGGGTGACCGCAGGCTCCCTCAAAGGTTAAGCAAACACACAAAAGGACAAGTCAAGGGTTATTCCCTCAGAGCTTGTCCTTTTGTGTGTTTCTCACGATATTTAGCCGGTGATACGCCTTCATAACTCTTGAATGCTTTCGAGAACGAGAATAGGTCAGGATATCCCACGGACTGGGCAATCTCTCCCAGTTTATAGGTTGTGCCTGTGAGAAGGAGCTTGGCTTCATTCATGCGCAGCTCCTGCATATATTTCATCGGAGATATGCCATACGTTTTGTGAAATTTCTTGGTAAAATGTGTGCGCTCAACGCCAACGTAATCGGCTACACTCTTAATGGTAATGCCTCCAGCGTAATGAATTTCCAAATACTCTTTCCCCTGCTGCACCCATGAAGGATTGTGGGAGGTTTCGGCAAGACTTGATTCATTCACAGCAAGCGCGTCAAATACCTTCTGGAGATAGGTGAGCCGCGATAAATCTGTCAGCTCCATTCGGCAGTGATTAAACCATGACTTCATGATCTCAACGGCCTCATCATTGAGCCCTCCCTGCAGATGGGGTCTTGATGGCCCAAGACCTGCCCGTGCGAGTAAGGACAGGGCATGTTTTCCGTCAAAGGCAAAGAAAATTTTACGTAGAGTTTTGTCCTCATTGGTGTAATATTCGTGCGTCACTTGAGGAAAGAGACAGAATAAGTCCCCGGGGCGAAGTGGGTAAGTCTTGCCGCTCTGTATAAAGGTCCCCTCGCCTTCCAGCACCATCAGCAAGTAATAGTATGGCGTTACCCGTGGTCCGATGTGATAGGCTGGCTTGGCAGCATTAGCCCCCAGACGAATGGGCCATGCGGCGCTCCCCTTCTCATACGCCGAGGGATTAAAGAAATGGATCTCTAGAAATTCGTGAACGTCTTCCTTCATGTTAGTAAACATCTAACCCCTCCGGTACCCACAAAATGATAAATCCTATTCCCTTCTATTGATATGGTTCAATTCGTTCAAGGTTGTTAAACTGATTACTATACTATTCCTACCGTATTAGTAGTAATTATTTTTATACCAAATATATAGAGTGATGAACAATATTGCAAGCATACCTTGAAAGGAGTTCATAACAAATGAGCATAGCAGCACAATCCGTAGAGTTTGGTTGGTTTATTCCCACGAATGGGGATGGGAGATATATCGGTACTCAGCTGGAGCGCAAGCCTTCCCAGGAATATTTTGTACAGGTTGCACAAGCTGCTGAGAAAGCAGGCTACGAGTTCACCCTAATTCCTGCGGGCGGAGATTGCTGGGATGGATGGATCGTTGGATCTTGGGTTGCAGCGCATACCACCAAGCTAAAGCCGCTTATTGCGATGCGTCCAGGGCTCATCTCCCCTGTACTTGCAGCACGCATGGCATCCACACTCGATCAAATGTCCGGGGGCCGTGCGCTCATCAACGTGGTCACAGGTCACTATCCTCAAGACCTCAAGGCAACTGGCGACCCGCTTCATGGAAGCCATGACGAACGTTATGAACGAACGAAGGAATTTCTGGATGTGGTGAAGGGCGTTTGGGGAGAAGATGGCAGCGGACAAGGGTTTAATTATGAAGGCAAGCATTATGCAGTCGAAGGTGGCGTAAGCAAGCCCGCTCCTGTGCAGAATCCGAACCCGCCCCTATACTTTGGAGGAAGCTCCGTTGCCGGTAAGAAGGTAGCTGCTGAGAGCGCGGATGTCTACTTGATGTGGGCTGAGCCCCTCGAATGGATTCAAGGACAAATTGCCGAGATGGAGCAGCATCTTGCGGAATTAAAAGATAACACAGGTGTGGAACGGTCACTCCGCTACGGCATCCGAGCTCAGCTCGTCGTGCGTGAGACAGAGGAAGAAGCTTGGGCAGCTGCCTGGAACATTCTAAGCAAGGTCGAGCCGGATCAGCTGAAGAGTCAGGAGAAGCTTCATGCCAAGACAGACGCGACGAACCAGAAACGCCAAATGGATCTGTATGAGCAATCGAAGGAGCAGGACTATATTATTGGACCTAACTTATGGTCCGGCTTGTCTGCCGTCCGCGGCGGCGGCGCCGTAGCCTTCGTCGGAACACCAGAGCAGGTATCTGACAGACTGCTGGAATTTGTGGATGCAGGTGTCAGCTCCTTCATCCTCTCCGGATATCCACATCTGGAGGAGGCCGAAATTTCAGGTCAACTGCTGATGCCCGTAGTTAAGAAAAAGCTGGCTGAACGTTCCATCACGGTCAGTGTATAGCGCAGCTGGAGCCTAATCTCAATATGGGAATAGGCTCTTTTTTACTAACAGCGGGAAGTCAGCACTAATTATAAATAATTTACATTGTTCTGGACTATGCAATCCGCATGACTCTTAATCTCTCATTTAAAGTGACATTGTGGTCATTTGACTCTTTAAGATATGATAGAAAAGAACGACAATACTGTTCCATTACCAGCATATAGGAGGCTTGTATGTATGAGTGATAAACGAGGCATGACAGCAGAAGATCTGTATCGATTAGTGTGGACAAGTGATCCATCCCTTTCACCAAATGGTGAGCATGTTGCCTATGTATCAAAGACCGTTAACAAGGATCGTGACGGGTATAACTCTCATATCCGTATGGTTGAGCTTGGAAGTCATGAGGATATTGCATTTACAAGCGGTGAACAGGACCGTCATCCGGTCTGGTCTCCCGATGGAAGGAAGCTTGCTTTTTTGCGTAACCATAAAGACAAGCCACAGATCTGGGTCATCCCTGCTAATGGCGGTGAGGCACAGGTCATTACCCATGCTGAGCATGGCGTAAGCGGGTTTGCCTGGTCACCGGACAGCAGCAAGCTGTTATTTCGTACTCAAATCGATGCAGTGTCATCTAATGAAGCAGATGTAGAAGATTCAAAGAAAGCCCGGCAAGAATCTGTGGATCAGAAGAAGCCACTGGAAGAAGAAATTATTGATCGTATTCGGTATAAAGCAGACGGGTCAGGCCGCTGGAACGGACGCAGATCTCATCTATACATACAACAATTAGGATCAGATGCCCCAGCTCCACTAACAGGCGGAGACTATGACATCGGAGATTTCTGTTGGTCACCGGACGGGGAGCATATCGCCTTCGTTGCGAAAATACCAGAAGACGATACAGACCCGGATCTCAGTCTGATCAACGACGTCTACGTCATAAACAGCAGTGGGGGAAATCGTCGTAAACTTACCTCCTCCGAATGGACTGTGTATGCCGTCAGCTACTCTCCCGATGGCAAGAAGCTTGCCATCTTTGGAAGCGATCGTTCTCATCACAATGCGACTCAAGTGAATCTCTTCATTCGCCCCGTAGAGGATGGTGAATGGTTATCCGTAACGAAATCATATGATCTCCAGCTCAGTAACTCCATGGTAAGTGACATGAGATCCGGTACTCGTTCTAATGGACCTGTATTCAGTGAGGATAGTGAGTCGGTATACAGCCTCGTCTCGCGAGAAGGCGGCGTGCACCTAGCGAAGTTCGCAGCAGATGGTTCAGGCTATGAATGGATCTCGCAAGGCAAGCGAGACATCTATCAATTTGAGCAAGGCTCTAACGGGCAATTCATCCTTGCCGCTGCCGATCCAGCTCAGCCGGGAGATTTGTTCCTCCTCGATACCCAATCGAAGCTGGAGAGCAGACTTACACAGCATAATGATGCATTCCTTGAAGAGGTCGAGGTCATCCTGCCTGAAGAGTTCTACTATACGGCATCTGACGGGGAGAATATTCAAGGCTGGGTAATGAAACCGGCAGGAACGCCTAGCGGTACCAAGGTTCCGACCGTGCTCGAAATCCACGGCGGTCCTCATGCGATGTATGGATTTACGTTCATGCTGGAATTTCAGCTGCTGGCTGCCAGGGGCTATGCAGTCATTTATACGAATCCACGCGGCGGTCACGGATACAGCCAGGAATTTGTTAATGCCGTGCGGGGAGATTACGGTGGCAGAGATTATGCGGATCTAATGGAAGCTGTTGATCATGTGCTGTCTGCATATGATTTTGTCGATGAATCCCAGCTCTTCGTAACGGGCGGCAGCTACGGTGGATTTATGACCAACTGGATTGTTGGACATACGAACCGGTTCAAAGCAGCCGTTACACAGCGTTCCATCTCCAACTGGATCTCCTTCTACGGTGTGAGCGATATCGGATTCTTCTTCACAGAAGATCAAATTGGCGGCGACGCATGGAAGAATACAGAGCTGCTGTGGAAGCATTCTCCACTGGCATATGTTGAGCAAGTGGAAACACCGCTCCTGATTCTCCACGGCGAAGAGGATCATCGGTGTCCTATTGAACAGGCAGAGCAGCTCTTCATCGCACTGAAACGGCTTGGCAAGGAGACACAGTTCATTCGGTTCCCTAAATCAAGCCATGAGCTGTCCCGCGGTGGACATCCAGGTCTGCGTGTCAAACGCTTGAATCATATCGTCCGCTGGTTTGACGAACACAAATAAGCTCGTGATCTAACCACAGACTTCTCATTCTTAGATATTTAACATTAACGGGTTGTCAAAGCCGACAGGCAAGGCTGCACATCGTCACTACTTCTTCATGAATTGTGATGTATGACGTGCAGCCCTGCTTGTAACAGCTTTAAAATAAATTTGGTATGAGGAGTATTAGAGCAGCTTCCCCGCTCCTGTAATCACCTGTTTCACTTTTACCTCCAGTTTATATTGCTCTCCCTTTTGTCTTACAATGTCCTCTGCAATGGTGCTTAATGCGGTAATTGAGGTCAGCACAGCTGTACCCTCCTTCTTCTTGACCACCACATTAAAGTTCTTCATTTCCTGGGTGAACCGTTTCTTCGCTGCAGATATATTGCTCTTCGCCGCTCTAATCTGTACTTGGACTGGATTCTTCTCAGCAAGTGCTGTTCTCACCTTCTTGACCTCGGCATCTCTTGCCTTTTTGGCCGCTGTCAGCTTGTCCTGTTTGCGCTTGATATCTTCTCTTGCGAGCGTAACCGCGACCTTCGTTGTATCTACCTGAGATTTTACCGCAGCTGTCAGATTCTTGTTCTTCAGCTTTCTTACAAGGGTCAGCTCCTTGTTTAGTGATGTATAGAGTGCAAACAGCGGTTCATATCGTTTCTTCGTGCTCGTCACTTCCTGTGTTAATTTATCAATCTGTGCAGCCTCATGCTGTCTGAGTCGTTCAAGCAGTCTGGTTTCCGATTCCTTATTCGCATAATAGATCGCTCGGATCTGCTGATCAAGGGATTGATCCTGCTGATGAAGGCTCTGTATCCTGCTTTCTTGCTTACGCAGCGCGGACGACATGGATGACCCCGAAGACGATACGGTTTGATCCAGCATCTTCTTGCCCGTAATGGACAATTCGAAACCTGCGGCAAGAGCCGAAGGTACAGCAAGCGTCAGCGTCAAGCTGATCGATGCGAGCAGCAGCCCGCCTTTTTTCCACAATGTGGTTAGCACTCTCCCCTTCCTGACTCCTTGTGTTTGAATTTCACTAGACATGTTCACGTTCGTTCATTCTCCCTTCTCACCTGAATTATTTTCTCCGATCCTGAAGATGAAACGATGAACACAAAAAACCCGCAAGAATAGGCATCATGCCTGTCCTTACGGGTTCTTCCTCATAAGACGTTCAAATTCAATTAGGATCTATTCATATATACTTTATTTTCCATACAGCGTCAAGGAGTGTACTCTACATGCCCTCAGGAAAATGCCCCATACCATTAATAAATATTTCTCCTGAATTCAACTTAATCTTGACGAGATATGGGGTATCGAGATTGTAACTATCAAGAACAGAAATGTCAGTTCTATTTTTCAGAACATCCCACTGACTTTCCTCTTCAGTCACTTTCGTTTGTCCTGATAGCCGTGTCATATGTTCATAATATTTCTGGTGCAATTCCATATCATCATGGCTGCCGGAAAAACCGGTGTTTGTAATATTTCTCGTAATGGTCATCTCACGGATATCGGAAGGAACCATCCTCGCTTGATCAGCAAGGCCCTTCTCTTCCATCCAGGCTTCCAGCTCCTCATAGGATTTGCTCCATTCTTGATTTTGATAGCTCCCGTAACGCAAACGAGAACTCGTTAACTCGATGTATGCCCAGCTGTTCCCCATCTCAAGCTGTTCCTCATAGCTCATGGCCATAATTTCCTTGAGTAATATGCTTTTAAATTCCTTGATGTCTGCTGGATCCGTAATCGTAACTTTCTTACCCGTCTCCCAGTTTGTAATTGTAATTCTTAATGTATCATCTTCCATTAGGCTATTCTGAACATATTGCTTCTTATACTCTTCATGCTCCATAACCTTTCTCAGACTGTTCTCCAGCTGTCCTTCTTCCAGCACATACTCACGGACCATTTTACTCCCGTTGGTAAGCTCATAAGCAATTATTAATTTTCTTGAATAGTCTGAGGTCCGCTCAGAAATTTCACCTGCTTCATATTGACTTATAAGATCTTGATGCAGTTGAAGGACCGCTTCAATATAGGCAGGATACTGACTGAAGCTCTCGCTGGTCAGCTTCGCTGGAATCTGCATTTGATTAACCTTATCCGTATCCATGAGATTATTAAAATGCTCAGATACAGCGACACCTTTGACGTCCGCCGCCTTAGGAACACGAGTTTCAAAGCCATCTATATTGGCTACGGGCAGATAGAGCAGCAACAGCAGCAGCAGGCTGTATCCGATTGAGCTTGCGAGCGTACGCCTGTTCCATATCAGCCAAGTCTTACGGACGACCATCTCGGCAATGAGACATCCCAGAATGCCGCCGATTACATGACCGAACATTAAACCTCCGTTGTCATATCTATTGACCTCAGACAGGTACGCTCCAAACGCCATAGAAATAAACAGCATAACGAGCAAACGGAACAGCAACGTCATGAACGGATAGACTATTGCCTGGCCCGAGGCAGCCGCATCCCTTTTTCGATACAGTATATAGCTAAGTAATATCAATACAACGCCTAACAGGAAGTATACAAGCATCTCTCGCATGCCAAATGGTTCGCCCGACAGCCCTGTCAGCCTCAAGAATGGTGAAATGGTACCCAGTTCAAATCCGGTGCTATATCCCATTTCATAATATTCTCTAGAGAAGCCGAACAGAAATCTGTCCAGATGTATGACACCAAGCACTAGGATCCAGGCCGGGGTCAGGAGCAGACCATAGGTTACAATCAGCTGGAGGATCGTTTGTCCAAGACTTACAGCAAGCAGGACCGTGAGTCCGCACAGGAAAAGAGTGAATACCGTAGACATTCCCGCCCACTCCCATACGATGGACAGCTCATATATATAGTGATTACTTGCATAAGGACGTATTAATGCGATTATAGCAGCGATCACCCACACGGGTAACAACAAGAGAATCAGCGCACTGAACAAATGAGAGGTGAGCAGCTGGTTTCGTGTAATCGGCAAGCTGTGATATAAATCGGACGGTGCCTTACGATGCAAATATCGAAATATAAAGCTTACGGTGAAGATCGGAAAAATCAGCAGCAGATTAAGCGGCAAGCCCTCTGAAACCTCAAGCAATGAATCAATCTCTCTACCCTGACCTCCACTAACAGGCTGAAGCAGCATAACAAATGGCAGCAAGAAGGACAGGGCAAGCAGATACAATATTCCAATCCATCCATGCTGCTTCAGATCTTGAAGAATCACTCCCCGGTTAAAGAATAATCGGATGGATGTCATAGCCAGCGTCCTCCATTTCATAAATAAAGATCTCTTCCAGCGTCAGCGGCAGCATATCAAGCAAATAGGGATCATAAGCCTTGAATGCTTCCTTCACTTCCTGCTCATTGCCTTTCACGATATAAATTTCCACACTGCCCCGTTTCTCCCCATGAAGAATACGAACCTGGTTTGACAGGCTCTCCTCATGGCGGTGATCTCGAAAAGCGACCTGAATCTTGTGCGTATCCGCCTTCAGATCATCCAGATCCTTCTCCACCATGAGCATTCCGTTATGCATAATTCCGATATGATCGCACATGTCCTCAATTTCCCTTAGATTATGGGATGAGATAACGGCGGTCAGCCCTCGCTCGGCTGCTTCCTGGAACAATAAGTTTTTGATCATCCTGCGCATGACCGGGTCAAGCCCATCAATAGGCTCGTCCAGCAGCAGTACATCCGGCATACAGCTAAGAGCGAGCATAAAGGCTGCCTGACGCTGCATCCCTTTAGACATTCGGCTCAGCTTACGCGTAAGATCCAGCTTGAATACCAATTCCAGCTGACGGAAGCGTTCTTCGTTCCAATGAGGGTACATCCTCTTATAGAAAACAGCCATTTGGCGAATCGAAGTATGAGGAAAGAAATAAGGAATATCGGACATAAAGATCATTCGGCTCTTTAGCTGGGTATTCTCGTAAACCGCTGTGCCGTCAATGGTCACACTGCCTTTATCAGGCTTATAGATTCCGGCCATTGTTTTTAGCAGCGTCGTCTTTCCTGCTCCGTTCGATCCCAAGAGACCAAATATCGAGCCTTTCCGGACGGTAAGGGACAGATGATTCACAGCTGCCTCTGTCTCAAATAGTTTTGTTACTCCTGACACTTCAATCATGCTTCTCTTCCCCCTTACCGCTATCCGAAAGACGATCCTGCTGAGCCTTCTGATAGATTCCCTGTATTTCATCTTCAGTCAGACCCAAATAGATCGCTTCAGTAAACAGCTTATGTATTTCCAGCCTAAGCTCTTGTTTTCTTTGATCAACAGGTCTGTGCTCTACCTTAGCGACAAAACTCCCCTTCCCTGGCAGAGAATAAATATAGCCGTCCCGCTCCAGCTCACGATAAGCCTTCTGAATCGTATTCGGATTGACTGTAAGCTCGGCTGATAAATGCCTTACGGAAGGCAGCTGCTTATCAGGCTGCAGCATCTCCAACATAATCAACTCCTTAATTCGTTCTACTAACTGCTCGTATATCGGTTTACGGCTGCGCACGTCCAATTCAAACATCGGATTCCTCCTTCATATGTGATCAAGATCCATGGAATAAAGAGTCGATTGGATCAAGGTTGGATCATGGCACTGAATTAACTGTACTATTACTTATAATACAGTTGGATATGAAACTGTCAATCTTTTTGTTCAATGGAGTGTAATCGGTCGCTTTCGTAAAAATGGTATACTGAAACAGATGGTCATATTCTCACTAAACATCTGACTCGAATGTCATCAATAAAAAGGAGCTGAGCTGTACATCATGTCATCTCGAATCTTAATCGTTACGGCTGTTGAGGCGGAGCGAAAGGCTATAGAGGACGGCCTCAAAGTCCCCGAGCATTTTCATGTCATTGCAGGAGGAGCCGGTCCGGCGTCAGCCGCGGCAGCAACTGCAGCAGCACTGGCTTCTGCTTCATACAAGTTGGTTATTAATGCAGGAATTGGCGGAGGTTTCCCTGGGCGGGCCGAACTCGGAGAGATCGTTATCTCTACAGAAATCATACAAGCAGATCTGGGCTCCGAGACAGCGGAAGGATTCCGCAGTGTGGACGAGCTTGGATTTGGCAATTCACGTGTTATCGCGGACCCCGGTGCCATCCGCTCCATACATTCTGTCCTGCAAGAATCAACGGATGTAACTGTGCACTGCGGCCCCATCATCACGGTTTCGACCACAACGGGAACAGCTCAAACCGCGCAGGAATTGTTAAGACGTGTCCCTGAAGCTTACGCAGAATCCATGGAAGGCTATGGTGTTGCCGCTGCCGCAAGCTATTTGAATGTACCTGTACTCGAGATCAGAGCGATCTCTAACGCCGTTGGTCCGCGTGACCGGGAGGCGTGGCGAATTCCCGAAGCACTGCAGGCTCTCACAACAGTCAGTCATCAATTATCGGAGGTTTTATAATATGAATATTGTTTATTCCCCTTGTCCCAACGATACTTTCGTCTTTCATGCCTTAGTCCATGGGCAGATCGCGAACACACCGGACTTCACAGTTACATACGCAGATATCGATGTGACAAATACACTTGTTACGAAGCCCAGCGACTATGATATTCTTAAAATCTCTTATGCCGCACTGCCGTGGCTCTCAGATGAATATCGTCTCATTCCATGCGGCGGTGCCCTTGGCAGAGGCAATGGCCCGTTGGTATTGACCGCCCATCAGAATACGAGCCCAGAGGATCTCGCAGGAAAAAGAATTGCCGTTCCAAGCGAGCGCTCAACCGCCTATCTCCTGTTCCGACTATGGGCTGCAAAGAATGTACCTGACGGCATCGGAGAAATCGTGGTTATGCCGTTTGATCAAATTATGCCTGCTGTTCGAGATGGCAAGGTCGATGCAGGGCTTGTCATTCATGAAGCTAGATTCACATACCCATCCTACGGTCTCACATTGATGGCAGATATGGGGACCTGGTGGGAGGCAGATACGAAACTTCCGATTCCACTCGGTGCCATCGTCGCCCGCCGCAGCCTTGATCCAGCCGAGATCACAGCTTGGATTCAAGCCTCCATTGATTATGGATGGAAGCATCCCGAACAATCCAGAGAGTATATCCTCTCTCATGCACAGGAAATGGATCCGGCAGTTGCACAGCAGCATATTAATCTCTACGTGAATGAATTTACAAGAAATCTGGGCGAGGAAGGCTTTGGAGCAATTGAGGCGCTCTTGGGGCGTGCTGCTGGAGAAGGTCTCGTACCGGAGATGGACTTTGAGAAATTGAGAAGCTAAATACAATGAACTACGGATCTGCTTGTTCTCTCCTCAAGCTCGGCTTATACACGTAAGTTGCATCCAGATTCATCGAGCACAGCTAGAAGAAGCCTGTACGGCTATCCCCGTCAGGCTTCTTTCTTATTGCAATAGATGATCAGGATCAGCAACCTCATTACCATCTAACAATACAGGCAATATCAATTGAAACGTTGACCCCTCTCCCAGCACACTATGGACCGTAATGGAGCCTTTATGATCCTGAGAGATCTTCTGGCAGAGAGACAGACCGAGTCCTGTTCCATCCTCCTTGGTCGTATAGAAGGGATTAAAGATCTGATGCAGCTGGTCGGGTGCTATTCCCGTTCCGGTATCTTGAATCTGGATAACGGCTTTACTATCGGCTCGGCTCACGTGAATCTTCACTTCACCAGGAATCTCCATCGCCTCAAGTGCATTGCGTACGAGATTAAGCAGCACTTGAACAATCTTGTCTCGATCCATATAGATGTACATCGCATCGTCCTCAATCTCCAAAGTAAGCTGATGTCCTCGTGAGGTAGCGTCTGACTCAGACAAGGAAATAACCCTTTCAATGCATACCGTCAGAGACTCCGACCTCATATTGCTCGCATGCGGCTTGGAAAACTGGAGAAATTCGGCGGTCAGCTCCGTTACTCTCGTAATTTCATTCATAATCACCTCATACCAGGGCTTGATGTTGTAGGACTGAATCTTGGACAGCTGCACAAATCCCCGAATCGCAGTAAGCGGATTACGCACCTCGTGAGCCATTCCCGCCGCCAGCTCACCAACGACCTTCATCTTCTCCGATCTGAACAAATCCTCCTCCCGCTGAAGCCACTGCTCCCGCCTTATCTGAAACAGCTTATCCTCCGCCTTCATAATGAGTTGATTGTGATCCGCACTCTCCTCCGGATGGGTGACAATGCTGTATGACACTTGATAGCCAATCGTATCCATCTCCAATAAAGCACCGATATGATCCGGCATATAATATTCGGTTGGCAGCAGCAAGGCATAACGATCACCTGCATATCTGGAAACACCATACGCGTTTGGGAAAGTGCTGGTAAGTGCCTGTCCCAGATTAATGAGCGCCTCGTTCCCGCTCTCCAATCCATCATGATTAAAAGATTTGAAATTTTGCAGATCTAGCAGAATTAAATAAAAAGGAACTTTTTTGGATATCAAGGCTTGTATTTGGTTCATATAACCAAGGTAATTGAGAAGGCCGGTTAGCGGATCGTGGGTGGTAAGATAGTCATTCTTATCGCGAAGGAGCTGCTTCTCTGTTTCGGCACGAATGACGTAATGAAATAGAAAAACTATAAAGATCAAGGTTAGAAAGTCAAAAATAGTAACAAGGATATTGTACGCACTGATAGGAACATAACTTAAACGAATAATCGTATACTGCAGAATCAGCAGTACAGAGACAGGCAGTGTTTTCTTGTAGGATTGCTTCTTATCGAAGATTGTCATGATCATAATGTAATACAGCAGCACACACCAGTTCAGCTGGGTGATGTATTGAAAAATCCCGAGCAAAATCAGCTGAACCCACAGGAACCGCGGGTACTTATGATCCAGTGCAACGGATAACAGCAGCAGAATGCTGACAACAATCATGGCACACAAACGATGCGCGTTCTGACCCAAAATAGAAGATGCGATAATAATTAGCATGCAGCTAATCGGAAAGAAAATTAACTTGAGTCGATGGATTAACAATCGTTTTTGCACTCCCCTATGCCTGTATTGAAATATCGCAGTATAGATAAGTGCATTATATACTATGAATGTGAAGATTGCTGTCGAATAGTGGAAAAAAGCGGCTGTAAATCTGAATTGCTGCCGAAAATTTAAATTACGCTGCTCTGCCGTCTATTCTTGATCTTAAGTTCGTAGGTATTATATCCCTCCTTCAGCTTCCGATGAATTTCTTGTATTTTCTTAACATCCTCAAAAGAATATCTTCGACTTCCCCCTTTCGTTCGTGCCGGAAAGACAAGCTGCTTCTCCTCATAGTAACGAATTTGTCTCTCCGATAACCCGGTTAATTCTTTCACCATGCCAATGCTCATAATTTGATCATTCATCACAAACACCCCTTATGTTAGAATACTTGCCATAATGCTGGAGTATCTCCTCCTGAAACTATATTCAATGAACGGATTAAGCAGAGTATTCAGCTGTCTATGATACTAACAATCATTATGGCAACAATTTTAAGGATTTTCCGAACAAAATTCAATAGATTTTACAAACAATAAAAAAGTGTGTTAGATTTCCTGACAAAAATTGAGACAGCTATGCTCATTGTCTGCTAATATCTTCTCCACAAAGGTTCTAAATACTAAATACGTACATAGGGAGATGAAGTGTAGAATGAGCAGCTCCGAACGGCCTCAGGACATGACGAGAAGACAATTTCTATCCACAGTTGGCAAAGTCGGGGGTTCTCTAGCCGTCTTTAGTCTAATGGGCAACCTGGGTCTTCTCTCTCCAGAAACGATGAAAGCACAGGATTATACACCTCCTGGGAAGAACGACCTTGCGCTGAGCAATCGAAACGGCAAAAAGATCATTATTCTTGGTGCCGGCATCGCAGGATTAACTGCAGCCTATGAGCTTGGCAAAGCCGGATATCAGTGTACAGTGCTGGAAGCCAAGCCTTTTGCGGGCGGACGGAATTGGAGCATTCGCAAAGGAACCACCAATCAGGAAATCGGTGGAACGCGTCAATATTCCCAATTCGGCAGTGACCTGTACTTCAATGCCGGGCCAATGCGGATTCCCCAGTTTCATTCCACTCTCGAATATTGCAGGGAGTTCAACATCCCGATTGAACCCTTCAACAATGTGAACGACAGCGGCTATTATTACAACGAAAATGTAGGAGCACTCTCTGGACAAAAAATTACCAAGCGTGCAGCCAAAGCCGATGTACGCGGTTATGTCTCCGAAATGCTCGCCAAGGCTGTCAATCAGTCTGCTCTTGATCTCCCTATTACACCGGAGGAAAAAGAAAAGCTGGTTGAATATCTTAGACGGGAAGGGGATCTGAATGCCGACCTGTTCTACCGTGGATCTTCCCGCGGTGGATATAAAGAAGAGCCTGGAAGCCGCCTGGATGCAGGCGTTGTAAGAGATCCATTCGATCTCAAAGCCATCCTTCAATCCGGATTCGGTAATTATTTCAGCAACGAATATGGTTATGACCAGCAAATGATGATGTTCCATCCTGTCGGCGGTATGGATATGATTGTGAAGGGTTTTGAGAAACGTCTTGGCAACCGGGTTAAGCTGAATGCTCCTGTAACCGAAATTCGCCAATCCGCAGATGGTGTGCGGGTCCGCTTCACCCAGAACAGAAAGGAGCAGGAAATTACCGGAGACTACTGTATCTGTACAATCCCCCTCTCCGTTCTTCGTAATATTCCAGGTGATTTCTCTTCCTCCATGAAGAGCGCGATCCAGAATGCAAGATATGCATCTGCCGGTAAGATCGGCCTGCAATTTAAACGCAGATTTTGGGAAGAAGATGAGCTGCTCTTCGGCGGTAACAGCCTGACCAATATGGACATCACCCAAATCTACTATCCTCCTACAGATTACTTTGGCAAGAAAGGCATTCTTCTAGGTTACTATGTAACCGGCGCTAACGCGGACAAGCTCGGCAGTATGAGCTACATAGAACGGGAACATCATGCGCTGAATCAAGGCTCCAAAATCCATCCTCAATACAAGACCGATTTTGAGAATTCCTTCTCGATTGACTGGAAAAAAATCAAATACCAAGAAGGGGCATGGGTATCCTATAACGCCGAGGAGCGTGCAGGAATTTACAAGACCCTCTGCCAGCCTGACAACCGCATCTACCTTGCAGGAGATCATATCAGTCATATCGTAGCGTGGCAGGCCGGGGCCATTGATTCCGCGAGAGCTGTCGTTAACGATATTCATCAGCGTGTCATGAAAGCATAATTCATGGCGTGCAGCTCCAGTTATCACAGGAATGATTGGTAACAGAGTATTTAAATCAACTTATCATTTGATGTCCAGAGGAGGCAGCAGTTTATGATGAACAAGAAAATAAAAAGTCTGACGCTCGCGGCTGTATTAATGACTAGCTTAAGCGCAACCGCTTATGCAGCAGATAAAGCCCCTATTGTAGTCCAAGGAACGGTATCGGTTGCTGAGTCCGCACCAGCACAGGCCGCATTACCAGACAATGGCACCGTCTTCTACGGTAACCCCAGCTCCAGTATCTCAGGCGGTGTCATTGTGCCAGAAGGGGCTGCCTATCTGTACACGAGTGGAACCGTGCCACCCGTACTGAATAAGGAAGGCAAGACCGTATACGAGCGTTACGGAGACACCAAGACACAGGCGGCCGGTGTTCTGGCATCCATTGAGAAGCAGCTTGAGGAGCAGGGGCTCTCTATGAAGGATGTTGTCTATCTTCGCGCCTACCTGACAGCAGATGCTGCCAAAGAAGGCAAATTTGATTATGCCGGCTGGAATGAAGCCTACGGTGAATTTTTCAACAACGACAAAAATCCAATCAAGCCTGCTCGCTCTACCGTTGGTGTGGCCAGTCTCGTAAGCTCTGATTGGCTGATCGAAATTGAGGCAGTGGCTGTATTTCCCAAAAAATAAATCCATTGCTGCATGAGGAGGGTATATTATGTTCCAGAATATCGGAATAACCGGAATTATTATGATCCTGGTGCTGGTCCTGATCTTGTTCGGACCTTCCAGATTACCTGAGCTTGGACGTGCCGTAGGCCGGACGTTATTCGAGTTCAAATCATCTGCTCGCGATCTTGTCAGTGATGAGAAGGACGAGGAAGAATCTAAACCGGACAAAAAGTAGTTGCCAAATTTCAGATACCCATGTTATTATGCTCGTAATCAATTTGTTACTATTCCACTCGGAATATATACTATTCAACCGGACAGCCGGAGATCATCCCTTACTCTATTCAAGAGGAGGGCCTGATCTTCGGCTTTTTTTGGTTGTCAGGAGGAGGCAGCGTATGTCCAAGAGAGAAATGAAGCTAGGTGCCTTTCTGATGGTCCCAGGTCATCATGTGGCTGCATGGCGCCATCCCGATGCTGATGTTAATGGTGTGCTGAATTTATCGTTTTACAAGGAGCTCGCCCAAACGGCAGAGCGTGGTAAATTTGATATGGTGTTTCTGGCAGACAGTCTTGCCGCAAAAGGAAACAAACAAATAGAAGGCCGAGCGGTTAATGCTACATTTGAGCCGCTGACATTACTATCTGCTCTATCTGCTGTTACAGACCGCATTGGGCTGGCAGCCACCGTGTCCACCACCTACAACGAGCCTTATCACGTTGCTCGCAAGTTTGCCTCCCTGGATCATCTCAGCCATGGTCGGGCAGGCTGGAATGTGGTTACCTCTGGCAGTGAAATTGAAGCCTTGAATTTTGGGAAAGAAAATCATCTGCTTCATGAGCTGAGATATGATCGTGCCAAAGAATTCATAGATGTCGTATCCGGCCTGTGGGACACATGGGATGACGATGCGGTTGTTAAAGACAAAGAATCGGGAGTGTTCTCTGCTCCAGATAAGATAAGGTCCCTCGACCACAAGGGAGAATGGTTTCAGGTGCAGGGACCGCTGAATATTTCCCGCCCTCCGCAGGGCAACCCTGTCATCATTCAAGCCGGAGCCTCGGAGTCTGGCCGGGATTTTGCCGCACAGTACGCGGAGGCGATCTTTACCGCATGGCAGACATTTGATGAAGCCAAGCAGTTTTACACGGATGTTAAAGGCCGGCTGCAGCACTATGGCAGAACTGCTGAGGATGTGAAGATTATGCCTGGCGTGTTCCCCATCATTGGAAGAACCGAAGAAGAAGCCGATGAACTCGAATCGAAGCTGAAAGAGCTGATCCACCCTACTGTCGGTGTAGCACTGTTATCGGGCCTGATCAGCTACGACCTCTCCCCCTATTCTATAGATGGTCCCTTGCCTGAGCTTCCTGATCTCTCGCAAATCAATGGTCAGAAGAGCCGTTTCCTTCTCCTCAAAGACATCGCTGACCGGGAAGGCTACACCATTCGCCAGCTGTACCAGCACATCGCCGGGGCGCGCGGTCATTGGAGCATCAAAGGAACGCCAGTTCAGATTGCAGATCAGCTGGAAGCTTGGTTTCACGGCGGTGCTGCTGACGGATTTAACGTTATGGCCCCTTATCTGCCCGGAGGATTAACAGACTTTGTCGATCTTGTCGTCCCGGAGCTTCAGCGTAGAAATTCATTTCGGAAAGAGTATACAGGAAACACACTTCGGGAGCATTTGGGTCTAAGAAGACCTGCTTCAAAAGGTACAAAGCAGCCCCTCCAGCATTCTTAATATTTAGGACACGTTAACCTTGTCCTCTTCGTTCAGCCCCTCAATTATAAAAATAACCTTTGCTCGCCAGAGCAAAGGTTATTTTCGACTATACTTCACTTAATAAATCAAATTTATGCAAAAATCCTGGTCCATATCACAGCTTACTGCAAGTTACTCACTTCGCATAAGAAATGCCTTCGTCCGTTCAAGCTGGGGATTCCCGAAGATTTGCTCCGGTGTACCCGCTTCGGCAATCTCCCCTTGGTCCATAAAGATAACACGATCAGCGACGTCTCTCGCAAAATTCATCTCATGCGTAACAATGATCATCGTCATGCTCTCTTCAGCCAGCTTGCGGATGACCCTCAGCACTTCTCCGGTAAGCTCGGGATCAAGCGCCGATGTAGGCTCATCGAACAGGAGAATTTCCGGATTCATCATCAGTGCCCGAGCAATTGCAACACGCTGCTTTTGTCCGCCGGACAGGCTTGCCGGATACACATTCGCTTTATCCGACAACCCCACCTTAGCCAGCAGGTCAGCCACACGTGGTTTAATGGCAGCGGCATTCTCCTTCTTGACCATTTTGGGAGCGAGCTCCAGATTCCCTTGAACCGTCAGATGCGGGAACAGATTGAAGTGCTGAAATACCATACCCATTCGGGATGTAATTCTTTTGATTTCAGGCGGACTCACATATTTGCCTTCGCTCACGAGTGACTCTCCCCCGATGCGTATCGTTCCGTCATTGACAGATTCGAGGTTAACCAGGCTGCGAAGCATAGTACTCTTGCCCGAGCCCGACGGCCCGATCACAGCAATGACTTCACCAGGCGATACATCAAAGTCTACTTTTTTTAATACCTGCAGATCACCAAACGATTTTTGCAGATTCACTACTTCTATCATATTTGTCATCACGAGACATTCCTTTTAAAGTTTATTCGAACCGAAACCGCTTCTCCAGCGCTTTAAAGAAGATCGTAAGCACAAGCGTCATCAGCAGGTAGATGACAGCCGCCACGGCAAAAGGCATAATGGTCGCATCCCGATTAACTGCTGTCTGTGCAAAGTGCAATACCTCAGGAACAGCAACCGCATATAGAAGGGCGGTATCTTTGACCAAGGTAATGGATTCGTTCGCCGTCGATGGAAGCACAACCCGAATCATCTGAGGAAGAATCACTCTTGTCATTGTCTGCCATTTACTTAACCCAAGCACCTGTGAAGCTTCATACTGACCTTTATCAATTGACAGCAGCCCGCCTCTGAATATCTCTGCGAAATACGCAGCGTAATTCAGTACGAAAGCAATGCCGGCTGCAACGGCACGATCCAGTACCAGGTACTCTCCGATAACCGGAAGCATGGGCAGGCCATAACAGAAGAACAGCAGTTGAAGCAGCAGCGGCGTTCCACGCATGATGTATATATAGCTGTGCGCGATAGCAGAAACCGGCTTAAATCGGCTGTTCGCCATTAAAGTAACGCCGAATCCAAGCGGTATAGATAATATAATGGCTGTTAAAAATAGCAGCACGGTCGTTCTTGCCCCTTCAAGCATGGGCAGCGTAATACTCCACAAATATTCTAAACTCATCGTTATCTTCGACTCCTACAATCCGGATAATGGATTTTATACAAAATCTTGAAGTAAAAGAAACCGGGATAAACCATCACCCGGTTTCCAGCAAATATTTATATCCTTGTCGTTACCTAGTTTAATACTTTGTTCTCTCCAAACCATTTCTCGGAGATGCTTGCTGCGGTTCCATCCTCACTCAGCTCATCAAGAGCACTTTGCAGCTCATTCAGGAGCGCTTCACTTCCTTTTTTCACACCGATCCCATATTCTTCAGGAGCCAGTGATTCGTCCAGCAGCTTATAAGTCCCTTCTTCGAGAGACATGTAATACTTCGCTACGACCTCATCTATAATAACGGCATCCAATCTGCCGCTCTTCAGATCACTCAGGGCAAGCACGTTATCCGGGAATTCCGATACGGTACCGACCTTCTCGTTAATCGGATGCGCACTCAGTGCATCGGATGCGGAGGAGAGCTTCTGTAATCCGATATTCTTCCCTTCAAGCTCTTCTAATGAAGCAAGCGGCGAATCGGAGAGCACAACGGCTACCTGGCTGTTCGCCATATAAGGCTTAGTGAACAGCACCTTCTCTTTGCGCTCATCCGTAATGGTATAACCATTCCAGATCAGATCAATGCGTCCACTGCTTAGCTCCGATTCCTTGGAAGACCAGTCAATTGGCTGGAACTCTACTTCCTTGCCCATCTTCTCGGCTGCTGCGGTTGCATAATCAATATCAAATCCGACAATGTCATTACTCTCATCACGGAATCCCATCGGTGCAAACTTGTCATCAATCCCGATGACGAGCGTATTCTCATCTTGTCCGCTTGTTGAGCAAGCGCTCAGAACAAGAACGAACATACTTATCATGACTATCCATGCTGACTTTTTCACGTGTTTCCCTCCACTAGATGTATATAATTTAAGCTACGATAGATAAATTGAATGAATCAATTTCAAACGCTTTAGTCCGCTACCATATTAGCAGAATGAAAACATCATAACATAGGATGAGAGATTACGCCACTGCATCGAAGAAATTTGTTGAAATCTGTTGGAAAAGGTCCAGCTTCAGCATCGTATCCCCTTAAGATTGAGTCAAATCTATTTCAATAAAAAAAACCCATGAGTTGGAATAGACACGACTATCCATTCCAATCCATGGGGTATGTGACATATTCACTTCGTTATTTCTGCTTCAATTCATCGATCAACAGCTTGGCATGATGAGTGAGATTCAGTCTTGCTCGCTCGCTGATCTTGTCCTTGCCGTCTCGCTTATCCAGCTGCGAAATATATTTGTCTAGAAACGAAGATGCTTGCTCATACGCCCCTCTGTCATAGTGATGCACCGCCTGCTTAAGTGTATTTGCCAACTGCTTCACCACAGCTCCTGACAAATCCCCTTCTTCCACATATTGATCATGTAAATGCTCCAGCACAGGCAGCAGCCCTGCGATCGACAGATTTGGTAGCTTCACCTGAGCAAAATCCATATCGGATGCAAAATAGTAACTCGTATACACAGGCTGGTTATAGCCTGTATTCTGCGTAGCTACACCTGCACGATATTGCGGATCATGCAGCAGGGTGTGCAGCTTGTGACTTGTCACTTCCGTATTCGAATAAATACGGATGGCGCTGCTATCGGCAGTACGGACTAACATTTCTTCCCGCCAATCTCCAAAGACATCCGCCACAAGAGACGGCGTGCCTTTTGTGTGATTATTCGTACGGGTTCCTTCTGCGATCAGCACCGTTCCTTTTTTCCAATCGTCAATGGTCGGCGTATTCTCTAATGATCCGTTAATGAGCTGGGTCGTCATATCCTTGGACCATTTGATGCTCATATTGGTACCCGGGGCCGTGTCACTAATCTTCTGACCCGCTGCTGTATACAGTCCTACGGCCCATGTTTCAAGTCCCGGATGATCCGGATCCACATCTCCAATCATACCGCGGCCTGTATCACGTCCGGTATAAGCACCGTAGATAACCTCAGCGGTCTTCGCATCTCTAAGTGCGTATCCATACGGAGCATACGCTCCTCCTTCATGCACCATATACACTTCAAGCCCTTCACGAGATGGATCAATATTGGCTACATGAAGTGCATCTCCATGTCCCAAGCCCGCGACAACTCCAGGATTGGCACTTTGCGGCGGCATTACAGCCGACGCATTAGATAAAACAGAGCCATCATGATCAATGGTAGCCGAGCCATATACAATCTCCTGCTTGCCGTCACCATCCACATCCGCTACGCTGAGTGAATGGGCTCCTTGTGTAGTAATCTGCCCATACTCCGGATCCGTACCTGGTCTTCCATGTGGACCATCTCTGAACGGATTCGTCATCGGTGTCCAGCCGCTGTCAACGTACCAATACTCGTTCAGATTCTCCCCATCCCAGCTGTAAGAGACCAGTGTTGTCCGGGTATAATAGCCTCTCGCGAATACCGCATAGGGTTGTTCTCCGTCCAAATAAGCTACGCCGGAGAGAAAACGATCTACCCGGTTGCCCGGCTCGATCCGGTTCATCGCGTAATCTCCCCAGCGCAGTCCGTCATCATACCGGCCTGGCTTGTAACGAATAGTCTGAAGTTCCGCTCCGCTCTCTCCTTCAAATACGCTTAAATACTCTGGACCCGACAAAATGAACCCTTCAAATTGACGGAATTTATTCCGGTTAGCATCCTTGGAGGGAGCAAATACATCCATGAAGTGATCAGCAAGATGGCCTGCATCCTCCCGGGACAGCGGATAGTCATATGCTGGAGCAATTCCGAAGGCTTCCTCCAGCGTTTGCGGCCAGCTGCCATCTATGACCTCCTCATATTCATGCCAGTTCATGAACATATCTACGATATGTTCATAGTAGCCCTCGCTGCTAAGTCTATAATCATCTCCATTCGAGTAGCCCGCGGCAAGATCTTCCTTCAACATCGTTATATAGCGCTCGGACACGACATCTCCCTGATCATCGTAACGAAGAACCTTCGTGCCTGGGGCAGTCTTGAACATGAGCTCGGCTTTACCATCCCCATCGAAGTCATATACAAGAAACTGGGTATAATGCGCTCCGGACCGAATATTCACACCCAGATCAATGCGATACAGCAGTCTGCCTTCATAAGTATAAGCGTCAATATAAGTGTTGCCTGTATAGCCGACTTGGGAGACGTCCTTCGCATTACTCGGCTCCCATTTTACAAAATACTCGATCTTGCCGTCCCCATCCACGTCTCCTACACTCATGTCGTTAGCTGAATAAGTGTAGGCTTCACCTGCAGGTGTAATACCGTCTTGCGGCTTCTGGATCGGAAGATCATAATATGAATTCCCCCACGGAATAACGGCCTCACTCTGATCGACTTCTTTGCCCTTCACGACGGCAGATACGTAATAGCGGGAGTCTGTCTCACCTGCTGGATCAAGATAATTCGTACTGTCGCTCACTTGGGCAATCCTTTTGCCGTCCCGGTATATATGGAAGTCCGTACCCGTGAGTCCCGTTTCATTACTCCCTGTTGCCTCGTTGGCAAGCAGTCTCCAGCTCAAAAATACTCCGTTATTGGCAGGTACAGCGATAAGCCCGCGATCCAGATATTCCATTTGTATACGACGTTCCATACTCGGCTCCCCCTTCCTGTTTATATCATTAGCTGCAAATGCAATTCCTCCTGTAGCGATCAAGACAACACTCATTCCTGTCAGAGCGATCTTTTTGAACAGTCCTATACTGAAATATGCCATCTCAACACCTCTTCATCCAAATAGTGATCAGCCATCCCAAATTATAGTTATGCCTTTCCCGTATCACCATCCAAATAACAGAGTTTATTGTTCAAAAATCAGTGTTTTTCATCTATGAAATGTTGCTGAAAAGACATGCAATATTTTCCAATATTCGAGAATTAATCTATAATATTCTAATAGAAAGGAGAATGTAATGGTGAATCAGCGAACACTTGCCCATGCTATTGAACTGAACAGCATTACCCTGCACAGCGGAATTTCGGCATCAATGACGTTGCATCCTGCTCCAGCTGACAGTGGAATCCACTTCAGAAGAACAGATCTAACCCCTGCCGAGATCATCAGCGCAGTGCCGTATAATGTATCATCGACCGATCGTTGTACACAGCTCACTAATGAACATCACTATTCCATTTCGATGGTCGAGCATGTCCTGTCAGCCCTTCGCGGCATGGGAGTTGATAATGCAATCATCGAAACGGATGGTGAAGAAATCCCGGTTCTTGACGGCAGTTCTGCAATGATCAGCGACAGAATCGCCGAGACCGAACTCGTAGAACAGCATGCCCTCAAGACATACATGCGCTTAACCAAAGCCGTCCAAGTACAGCTCGGCCATTCGTATCTGGAAGCACTTCCTTCTGAAGAGATAAGTTATGAGATCCGGTTTATGAACGATCATGAGCTTCCCTTTTTGACGAATCAAACTGCTTATTTCAACCCTGGCATCCACGATTATCGAAGTGAAATTTCTCCGGCACGCACCTTCGGATTTGAACAAGAAGTAAACGCCCTAAAAAGCAAAGGTCTAATCCAAGGCGCATCCATGGACAATGCCGTACTCATCGGAAACAATCAAATTCTGTCTAACTTGCGTTACCCGGATGAATTTGCTCGTCATAAGCTGTTAGATGTGATTGGTGATTTGGCACTGGCGCCTCCTTTTCTAGCACAAATTAAAGGTGTGCGGACTTCCCACCGTCTGAACACACTTTTGGCACGAGAGATTATGAATAGTCTTCATTAAAGATAACTACCAGAGGAGAAAGCAAAGATGGAATATACGCTAAGAGCCATTGCACAGGAACTGAATGGAGTGTTAATCGGTGACGGAGAAGTGACCATACATAGCATCTCTTCCTTATCAAGTGCACAAAGTGGACAAATCACCTATGTAACGGAGAAAAATAAAAATAAACTAAACGAATGCCACGCCTCAGCCATCGTAGTTCCCGAGACGTTTACCGATTCGCACCTGCCTGTCATCCAGGTAAAGAATCCAAGGCTGGCCTTCATACATGTCATGAACATGTTCCAACAAAGTACCAGAGCGAACGGTCTAATTTCTTCCTCTATGGTCGATTGTTCTCTCAGAGCCGGGGAGGGCACACAGATTGATGAAGGTACCGTTGTCAAAGAAAACGTCTCGATTGGCGCGGGCACGCTCATCTCCTCGAACTCCTATATTGGCGAGAATGTTACGATTGGAGATCATTGCATCATTCATCCTCATGTCACGATTCTGAGAGATACGCATATCGGCAGCAACGTCATTATTCATTCGGGTGCAGTTATCGGCGGTGATGGATTCGGTTATGAATGGGATGGGGAGCAGCATGTAAAAATTCCTCATGTCGGCAATGTCGTCATCCATGACGAAGTCGAGATCGGTGCCAACACAACAATAGACCGCGGAACAATCGATGCCACCATTATTGAAAGAGGAACGAAGATCGACAATCTGGTCCAAATCGCTCATAACGTCCACATTGGCAAACACTGTATTATCGCAGGTACCACAGCTATTGCGGGTTCTGCTTCTATTGGAGACCATGTTGTTCTGGCCGGCGGATCTGCGGTTGTTGGTCATCTGACGATCGGGGATAACGCTACGATTCTGGGCAAGACAAATATAACGAAGAACTTACCTGCACAATCCCTCGTATCGGGTTATTACGCCCGTCCTCATCATGAACAAATGAGAAAGCAAGCCGCTATTGAGCGCCTGCCAGATACACTGAAGCAAATCAGCACACAAATAGACTCCTTAGAGAAGAGCATGAAGAAGCTGACAAAGGAGGAATAAACCATGTCTCTCCCAACGGTAACGGTTCATCCAACTGCTATCATTCATCCTACCGCTGTTATTGGAGATCAAGTCGAGATCGGGCCTTATTGCATCATAGAAGAACACGTAAGGATAGGAAATGGATGTATCATTGAAAGCCATGTTCGAATCGGCGCTAATACCACACTCGGTGAACACAATCATGTATACCAGGGCGCCATTATCGGCTCCCCTCCTCAGGACCTTAAATATAGCGGAGAGAAAACACAGCTGATCATTGGGGATCACAATACAATACGAGAGTATGCAACCATTGCCAAAGGAACAGGTTCCGGCGGCGGAGTAACAAGGGTAGGGAATCATAATTTTATTATGAACTATGTTCATGTCGCGCATGATGTTGTCCTGGGGAATCATATCGTCATTTCCAACAGTGTGCAGATCGCAGGTCATGTGGAGGTCGAAGACGATGTAACGCTTGGGGGCTTGGTTGGTGTTCACCAATATTGCAAGATTGGCGCCTATTCCATGATTGGAGTCGGGAGCTGTGTCACTCAAGATATTGTCCCCTATTCCCTTGCCAGTGGAGATCATGCCAGAATCTACGGCATCAACCTCATCGGCTTAAGACGCAAAGGTATGTCAGGGGAGGACATTCGAATGATCAAGCAGATTCATTCCCTCCTGTTCCGCAAGAACTTGACGCTTGCCCTTGCTCAAGATGCCATTGATCATTTGCCTCAGAGCGAGTTCAAAGAACACACCCTTGCCTTCTTGACAAAATCCACCAGAGGCATCGCGAGAATTGGAACCCGTCCTATATAAATTATAATAAGAATCAAGAACAAAAGAGGGAAACCTCCGATCATATCGGCGGTCTCCCTCTCTTGCATTAATAAGTCATTCTCACTCCTACTCCTGAATGCTGAAGGTATAGGCTCCTCCAGCTTGTACAGGGAAGACCAAGACTCCGTTCTCCTTGACCTCTGCCTTTACTTCCTCACCCGCTTTATTCGCCACCTTAATGGCTGAGGCTCCCGTCTGAACCATACACACGCCATCATAATCCGAACGAATCTCAGCAGCAGACAGTTGTCCGCTCTTCCATGCAAGATCGACCTCATATCCACCTCTTGCACGAAGACCGCGGATTGACCCGTTCTCCCAAGCCTGCGGAAGAGCAGGAAGCAGTTCAATATATCCTTGATGTGATTGAAGCAGCAGCTCAATGATGCCCGAGGTTGCCGCAAAGTTGCCATCGATCTGGAACGGTGGATGTGCGTCGAATAGGTTCGGGTACACCCCGCCGCTCTCGTATCTTTCGGAGCCGTCGCGAACAAGCTGAAGCAGATTGGATACGAGACGATGCGCCCGATCCCCGTCTTGGAAGCGTGCCCACAGCCCCACTTTCCAGCCTAAGCTCCAGCCCGTTCCACCGTCACCGCGTCTCTCCAGTGATACCCGTGCGGCCTGAAGGAGCTCCGGTGCAAGGCTTTCGGTAATTTGGCGGCCAGGATATACACCAAATAGATGAGATACATGTCTATGGTAAACATCTTCATCCTCATAATCATGGAGCCACTCCTGGAGCTGACCATATTTGCCGATCTGAAGCGGTGGAAGCTGATCTCTTGCTGCAAGCACTTCTTGCCCAAATTCAGCATCTTCTCCCAAGACTTCAGTCACTTCAGCAATATTAGTGAACAAATCATGCATGAGGGCAAGATCCATCGTCGCTGCCGTTGTCACCCCATACAGCTCACCGTCGATTCTGTATCGGTGCTCCGGCGAGGTAGATGGTGCAGTTACAAGCATACCGTTCTCATCCGGAATGAGCCAATCAAGACAGAAGAGTGCAGCGTCCTTCATGATCGGATACGCTGTATTTCTTAGGAAATCCTCATCCTTCGTAAACACATAATGCTCATATAAGTGCTGACAGAGCCATACCCCGCCCATCTGCCACAGTGCCCATACTGGATCGCCATGCCCGAAGTTTCCTACAGGAGCTGTATGTCCCCATAGATCTGTATTGTGGGAAGCGGTCCAGCCTCGGGTTCCATAGTGAACCTCTGCCGTCTTCTTGCCGTTGACGGACAGACGTTTGATCAGATCGATTAACGGTTCATGACATTCAGACAGATTAGCTGTCTCAGCTGGCCAATAGTTCATTTCCGCATTGATATTCAGTGTATAATTGCTGCTCCACGGTGCTCTCGTTTCGTGGTTCCAGATGCCTTGTAGATTCGCAGGCTGTGTTCCCGGTCTGGAGCTGGATATCATCAGGTAACGTCCATATTGGAAGAGAAGATTCACCAGATAAGGATCCTTGCCTCCATATTCCACGATACGTTCATCTGTCGGTATATCTGCTGGTGCGAGTCCTGGTCCAAGATCAAGCTCCACCCGTTGATACAGTCTTTGATAATCCTCTACATGACGTGCACGGAGCTCTGCATAATTATATTGTAATGCATTCTCCAGATTCTTCTTCGCGCAGGCAGATTCATCCTTGCCTTCTTTACCCGGCGAACGGTCATAACCATTGAAGCTGGTTGCCATGCTCAAGTAAATCGTAGCACGATCTGCACCCACGATCCGAATACCTGATGCATCGACCTTGGAAGTTCCGCCCTCATGGGTTACGGCAATACGTCCTTCAAAACGCATCGCATCCGTTTCTCCAGGGTTACCGTATCGGATCGGATTGTCCGCAGGGTAATAGCTTGGGTGTACCACTTCTGGTGCATATCCGGATAGAATAGCGTGATTTCCATCGAAAGCGTGCTCATGACGAAGCAAACTGCTGAAGCTTGCCTTAAAGCCCAGCCTTCCCGGAACACTCGACTCAAGCCGCATAACAATAATTTGATCTGGATAGGAGGCAAATACTTCTCGGGTATACACCGTCTCCCCGATTTGGAACTGAGTTGTAGCAACGCCTTCAGTCAGCTCCAGAGTACGTTTGTAATTCCAGCCGATATCCCCGTGATCAAAGCTGATATTCAGATCGCCAAAGGGCAGATAAGACTGGGTATAGGCACCCATCATTTTCTTGCTCAGCTGGTCCGCTTCTGCATGCTTACCTTCCTTCAGCAAACGGCGTACCTCAGGCAAAACTTCAAGAGATTCAGGATTATTCCATTCCTTCGGTGGACCAGACCATAAAGTGTCTTCATTCAGCTGCAATCTCTCCAGCTCCATCCGTCCAAATACCATGGCACCCATTCGGCCATTGCCGATGGGAAGAGCCTCCGTCCATTCCTTGGCCGGACGATTGTACGTTAAGAACATGTGCTTTCCTCCTACTTGTATTTTTTATACCGAAATAGGCGAGCAGTCGCTGCCATCATCCTATATCCGCATGTTTTTCCTAAAACGTTTTAGAAATCTTGTTATCCTGCTGCACTAATGCTTGATTCTGCGCTTCTATTTTCAGATGAAAGCGGATTCCGCTCTCCTCTGTTATCGTCCTAAAAAAGTGACAAAAAAGCAAGTCCTAAATGTTGAACAATGATTGCTCCTCAGTTCGAATACAAGCAATTTACACGAGATTTTTTGCTGACCCCAATAATAAGGGAAAGACTCGAAAGGAAAGCCATTGACGCTTGGAACCAAAGGAAACGACTGCCCGGCCGCAACAAATACGAACCTGGTTCATCATTATAGACCTCATTGAATATATCATTAGCGTATGTAAAAAAAGAGAATCTCCCTGACTTGCTGCTGCGGGAGATCCTCTGATTTCATATGAAATTTCGTGTTATGAGACTTCAATATATCAATATACTTTATGAATCACATCTTCAAAATCCGGTTCCTGCATCTCGACGTCCTCGATCTCACCCCATTCACCAAGCTCCTTCAAAATTTCCATGGTGGTGATCTTGCTTCGATTGGCTTCAACGGTAATCGTATTCTCGGTCATCTGTGACAATTTCATCATCGGGTGGCTATACACCGCTGCAGATGAAGGGATGGAACAGCCTCCCCGGTATGAGACTTTAATAATGGTAGGAAGACCGATATTATCCCGCAAGGATTGAACCGTTCCATCATAGGTAAGCTGTCCATGATTAATCACCATGACCCGGCTGCACAGCTGCTCAATATCGTCCATATCATGGGTTGTCAGCAGAATTGTTTTGCGGAGTTCCTCGTTAAGCAGCTTCAAGAAGGATCGAATATTCCGCTTGGCATTGACATCAAGCCCGATTGTCGGCTCATCCAGAAACAAAATGTCCGGTTCATGCAGCATCGCTGCCCCAAGGTCCGCCCGCATCCGCTGTCCAAGCGACAGCTTACGGACCGGTGTATCCCAGAATTCCTTCAGATCCAGAAGCTCGGAGAATTGATCGATACGCCTCTTCTTATCGGTATCCTCCACACGGTACATCTTGGCAAGAATATCATAGCTGTCCCTGACGGGCAGATCCCACCACAGCTGACTGCGCTGTCCGAATACGACACCAAGTCTCCTTACGACCTGTCTGCGCTGTTCATGCGGATTCATCCCGCTTACCGTTACTTTACCTGCACTGGGATGAAGAATGCCGGTCAGCATCTTGATGGTTGTCGATTTCCCGGCACCGTTCGGACCGATATAACCGACAAACTCACCCGGCTCAATCGTGAAGCTGATGTTGGTTACTGCTTTTTTCACATGGTATTGTCTGGAGAAGAATGTACGCAGGCCAGAGAACCTGCCTTCTTGTACAATCGGTATTTTAAATTGTTTGTGTAGCTCCTGAACTTCAATCATGATGAGCGATACCTCCTTTAGCTACCTGTGCTCTGATATTTCGTTATGCCAAAACTCCAGAACCTGAGGCTTACCGTCAAGCACACCAGTGCCGCACCTAAGACAACCCCAAGCACCCAAGGTCCAACCTCACCGCGTAAAATGTAAAGTGCAGGCACATAGTTGACCAGTCCTACAGGCAGAACGACCAGCAGCAGTCCGGCAAGCCAGTTCGGGTACAGCGATATGGGATACCTTGCTGCCGTTCCCGCCGCGTCTTCGGTGAATGTCTGCAGCTCGCTGATCCGTGTCGTCCAAAATCCGAGAGTGGCCGTGGCAAGACCGATGGAGAAGAGGATGACCGCTCCGGTAAGGATGACAAATAGTGACTGCGGGATGGCCACCCATCCGATCTGCCCCGAGCTCATCATGCCGTAGATCGACCAGCCGAACACGAAGCCCCCCTGCAGCCATTCACCAAGCATAATTCGGAAGCGCTGAGGCAATAGAGTAAACAACACGGGCAGCGGCCTTGTGAGCAGCTGATCCATGTCCCCACTGACCAGATATCTCTCCAGATGGTGAACTTCATTGGCAAGTGAGCGGTACACCGTTTTGGACAAGGTCATGATGGCAAATAAATAGCCGACTTCATAGATGGACCAGCCTTGAATGGCTCCGAATCGGTTCAGGACGATGGCAATCATCAGAAATTCAGCAATTTGAATGAGTGCGGCAAGCATGGCACCTAGGAAGAAATTGAATTTGTACTGCATTGAGCTTTTGATGCTGGTGCGTATGAGAAGAGAGTAGAGTTCAAAGTATGCTTTTAGCTTGTTCTGCTTCATCCGCCCTGCACCTCCACTTTTCGTCTCAGAAAATAGGTCGCAAGGAAACATTGCAATGTGAGCAGCACACCCCAAATAACGGTACCCGCAAGCAGATGAGCATCCGGGTATCCCAGATAGATCCTGGTAGGCACATACAGAAGATAAGGATAGGGGGAGAGCCAGGCGACGGTTTGCAGCCATTCCGGCAGCCATTCAATAGGAATGAAGAACCCGGCAAGCAAATTCACGAGCGCATGATGAGCCCACTGCAGCCAGGATGATTCGGTTGTCCACATGGCTGTAGCACCAATGATGTAATTGATGCATATTCCCATGTAGGCAGCCCCAAGCAGACTAATCGCTGTCCATATGTAAGTCATAGCATCGGCGGGGAGCTGCAGGTGAAATGCAATGAGGTAAACGATGTAGATCGGAATGGATTTGAAGATGAACTGGTAGAGCACCTGTCCCCATTCCCGGCTCATCAAATGCATGAACAAGTGGACAGGCCGCATTAAATCCATGGCAATATGCCCTGTCCGTACGGTTTCAGGGATACCAAGTCCATTCGTCAAGAAGGTCGTAACCCACAGGGAAGCTTGTGTAAACGCAATGTAACTGACCATCCCGTAGGTCCCGTATTCGCCGAGCGTATTGTCACGACCAATGCCAATCCAGATGTAGGCATACAAGTAGCCGAACATGACGCTGGCAATATTGTGCACCATATGTGCACCACGGTATTGCAGGTTTCTTGCATAGGCTTTTCGAGCCAGGGTGAAAAAGAGCAATTTGATACACCTCCGATAAGCTTGATGAGACGCTGAAACATACGCCCACTTCAGACAAGGTGAAATGCGAGAGAAGGACACTATCATACCAAAACCATCCATTTTAGGCAATCTCTTTTTTAATCGACAAAAAAAGACCCTCGGGAAGAATCCGAATCCATAATTTTCTTCCCTGCAACGGGAAGGATTACCGCTTCGTCGTTCTTCGCGATGGTCTTTTTCGAACCACTTATTTAACTGAACAGCTCAATTTACAAATCCTTTCGCTGGAAGCGCAGAATGCCCCATACAAATACGATGGCCGTGTAGATGAGAGCATACACGACAAATGAGCCGGAAGGCGGATCACCAACAAAAAACTCAGCTACCATGCCGCTGATATCAACAAGCCCGCCAAGCTCATCCATCCCAATCAAACCATGCATCATTTTTCGTTGCAGCGCATCGACAGGCATCAGCATCGACATCAGTCCGGAGATATTGGACAGCTTGACGGCTACCTCCGCATCCATGATATCAATAATCCCTATGCTTCGAATCTTATCAAGCATACCTCCAAGCCAGCCGGCGCCAAACAGCATCGTCATAAACACGCCATTACCAAGTGAAGAGAACCTTGTGGAACCAAGCATCGTCAAGGAGATCAGCAGTACAATGACCAGCGCATACAATAAGAAAGCCTGGATATGAACCATCGGTTCCTGAGGAATTGTCGCATGAATATCTGTGATGATCATAATGGCGGTATAGAGTACTAACGTATAACACATTAACAAGGATACATAACCAAGCCATCTGCCGATATAAAATTTCCACCTTGGGATCGGTCTTGGCAGGAGTGCTTGCATGACCCCTTGTTCGGCCTCACCTGCTATGGAGGAGAAGGAGCTGAAGATGGCCAGCAATGCCACAACGAATCCGGCGAAGAAAAAGCCGATCATCATCATCAATACGCCGCTTGCATAGTCTGTGATCAAATTGCTTCCCGTTGTAAAGCCACTGTTCCGATTATTGTCAGCTATTGCTCCTCCAATAAACCAGTAAGCAATTAAAAACAAAATAGAAAGAATGCTCGCAAGGATCATGACACGCTTGCGCAGCATCTCTTTCCAGGTCATATTCATAATAAGTATCATTCGTGTTCCCCCCGATGGCTAAGTCCCGAAACGGCGGTAAGGAACCAGTCCTCCAGCTTGCCGGTGACCTTCGTCACTTCATATAGCGTCATCCCCTGCTCCATAATGAGGGAATTGATCCAGCCTGCCTGCTCTTCGCTTTCGAGCTCAGCGGTAAGCCAAGTGTAATGCTGTTCTTGAGTAGTGGGAGATGAAATTGCCTTCTTACTGTCTACCTGAATAGCGATCCCGGTCTCTTCTTGTAACCAGGTCAGAATTACCGGCGTATAGCCTCCCACTTTAAAACGATAGGTTATACGCTGTTGAAGGACAGAACCTACATCTCCGGCGCGTAGAATTTCCCCGTTGTTGAGCAGTGCGATCTGATCACACACTGCTTCGACATCCTCAAGCATGTGGGAGTTCAGGAATATCGTCTTTCCTTGAGCCTTCAGTCTTTGTAAAATGGAGCGAACCTCCTTGCGTCCGACCGGATCAAGTGCGGAGGAAGGCTCGTCCAGAAAGACCAGCTTCGGATCGCTTACCAGTGCCGCTGCGAGTCCAAGGCGCTGCTGCATCCCTTTGGAATAATCCTTTACTTTGCCTTTGCCCCGGTTGCCGAGCCCCACTTCATCGAGCAGTTCGGGAATGCGCCGCTTCGCATCGGACGATTTAACACCGCACAGCTTGGCATGAAGCTTCATGACCTCTTCGCCGGTCAGCCACTCTTGATATCGAAACAGCTCAGGCAAATAGCCAATTTGTCCTTTCGCTTCAACGGAGTGAATCGGATGTCCAAAGATCGATGCACTGCCGCCTGTTGGATAGGTCAGCCCAACGAGCATTTTGACAAAGGTGCTCTTGCCCGCTCCATTCGGGCCGAGGAAGCCAAAGGCTTCCCCTTCCTGAACCGTAATGGATACGTCACGGCAGCCGCGTCCGTTACTAAATTGTTTGGTTAGACCTTCGGTGTGAATTGCGGCCGTCATTCCGTGATCATCTCCTCCACCTCTGCGAGCAGTTTTTCTTTTGAATCAAACAACGAATCCCCGGACAGATTGAATAATACGCCGTCCTGTGTCCATGCAGCTGTATAAACGGGCTTCCCGGTCGAAGACACATAATCTTGTTCAACAATAACGACCGGCACTTCCTTCACTTCCACCTTCTCTGCATCTCCATCCGTGAACACTGGCATTGGAAGCTTGCCGGACAAGATATTGTCTGATTTAATTGCTGTCTTCAGATTATCCGGCAGCAGCGGGAAATCCAGCACTGCCTGGACTGCTTCTTCGACCGGCACAGAAGGATCAACCTCTACAGTTGGAAGCTTCTGTTGAGATAAAGAAGCATACAGATTCTCTCCATCAACATCAGCATGATAATATTGATGCAGCGTCTCTGGAATATGGAGCGTAATTGGCTTCCCATCAAGAGATTCAGGCATTAATTCCTTGGCACCAAGCCGCGCCATCGTCGTGTTGACCTCATGAATGTTCAATTTCATCGTGATCGTCTGTGAGCTGAGTGCGTAATAACCTTCTTCATTGAAAATGTCATTCTGATATGCTGTTAGCCCGGTGATCTCTTCGATCTCTTTCAAGCTTAGTTTTTCATTGTTTAGTTCAAGTCCATATGCATTCGTAAACGAACCATGCTTGTTGATAAATTCCGATGAACTGCTTCCTTCGGATACAGTGTTGAAGAATTGCATAACATCCCCTTCATTGACCACCGTCACTTCATCCATTCGGAACTGATTAAGTATGGCGGCAAGTGCCTTGTCTCCGAGCGGAGTCGCAATCATTACCCCCGCCACAGCAGCTACCGTCGCTATACTCAGCCACTTCTTAACTTGCTTCTTCATGGTATGCTTCTTCTTCACAACAGACGTTTTCTGTTCCTGATTCTGATGATTCGTCATATCGATTCTCTCTCCCCTGATTTCATTATTTAATACACCGTATAATACATCTTCCTCAAATGAATGTGCTGCCTTAGGCTCGATTCCACGCTCCATAGACCATGATGACCACTTGGGGCTCATTTCTTCTTTTTCAAGCCTTGACGCAAGCTTGTTCCAAGCAGCTTCAAGCTGCTTGTTCTCGTCTACTCCGTTCGGCTTTGATGTCATATGCAGGTTCAACTCCTAACTATGCTAATTGGTATAACCCTCAGGACTGTGGTGCGGACTTTCCCTGAACCTTTCTCCTCAGCTTACTTGTAGCTCTGCTTAACATCGAGCCGACAAGGGGAGGTCTTACATTCAGTTCTTCCGCAATCTCTGCATAGCTGTAGCCTGAATACTTCAGCATCAGCAGTTGTCTGTCGCGCTCTGGCAGCTCGTCCATCCATTCACGTACTTCCTCCTGATCCATACGCTTCAGTACAATCTCTTCTCCAGAGGACAGGAACTGCTCTCTGCTGTCATAGTACTGCTCCTGCTTCTCCTTGAGTTTCCGTTCTCTTATTTGCCTACTCATATAATCATATCCGATGCGCGTCAGTACACGGTGAAGCCATGCACCCATCGCAGCCGGATCATCTGGTGGATTCCGATACAGCCGAATAAATACCTCTTGCGCAAGATCTTCCGCGGCGGCTTCATCCTGGATCAGAGCCATCAGTTTTCGTCGCACAATGGGATAATGCTCTTCAAACACTGTACGGAAAACCTCGATTTCCTGTCCTCCCATATGTTTTACGTCTCCTTTCAGCTGCAGCTATACATAAGACGAACGATGGTTTATTTTTATAGCAGGTTTTATAAAAATGTTTAATTAAGTCCTTCTCGAAACTTATTGAACCGAAGAATTTGGAACTATATCTATCTATTGTTAGTGAAAACTATATGATGGGTTCGATATATTGTCTAAAACTCAGCCGACATCACTTATTTACCGTGTCGTCAGGTCCTATATGAATTATACCGAAGCTGGATCACAGCTCGTCATTCCAAATCTTGTGCATTCGAATCAATTTCATAAATCATAAAAAAGGTGAATTTGAAACTATATATACTCTTGATTGAAGCAGCCAAAGGTATTATGAAATTGATTCATCCCTATTGATCAATTCGACAAAATGAAGTACCATCATGGGGTGAGCTTCCATTAATCCACCGATTCATCATATGAGGTCTCACCTATACACTACAATTAAGATCGTCGCATGTAACTGGCGTACACGGTGAACCGTGAGGGAGCATGTGATTAGATATAGCCGTACGCCTGGGCAGAGGTAAGGAAACTTAGGTTTCCTTGCCTCTTTTTACTTTGGAAAGGGCGATGTGATTCATGAGTGACAACACACTGATTCTGAATGGTCAAACGGTAGCAGATTACATGAAAGAAGAAACAGGAGCGAAGGTGAAGGAACTGAAAGAGAGGGGGATTCAGCCTTGTCTGGCTACCATTTTGGTGGGGGATGATCCTTCTTCGGCAACTTATGTACGTATGAAAGGGAACGCCTGTGCACGAATTGGGGTCGAATCGATCAAGGTCGTGCTTCCTGCTGAGACAACGACAGAGGAGCTGATTCAGGAGATCAACAAGCTGAACCAAGCCCCATCCGTTCATGGAATTTTGCTGCAGCATCCGGTTCCGCATCACATCGATGAAAGAGCTTGCTTTGACACAATCAGCATCGAAAAGGATGTGGATGGGGTAACCACTCTTGGCTATGCATTGAACGCATTTGGCGAAGCCGATTATCCATCCTGCACACCACAGGCCATTATCCGCATTCTCGACTTCTATAACATTCCGCTGGAAGGAAAACATGCCGTGGTGATCGGCCGTAGTCCGATTCTCGGCAAACCGGTATCCGCGATGCTGCTGAATCGGAATGCAACCGTGACGACCTGCCACTCCAGAACCGTAAATATTGAAGAGATTGTGAAACAGGCAGATATTGTTGTCGCTGCCGTAGGCAAACCAAATTTTGTACAAGGAGATTGGATCAAGCCTGGCGCCGTTGTCGTGGATGCAGGATACAATAAAGGCAACATCGGTGATGTCGACTATGATGCCTGCATGCCTCACTCCTCTGCCATCACACCTGTACCTGGCGGTGTGGGCCCGGTTACCATTGCGACACTTATTGAGCATACGGTGAAGTCAGCGTACAAGTTATTACAGAAGTAAGTGCAGTAATATCAAGATATTATATTTTCAAGCAATTAGCTCCCAATCTTAATAAAAGAGCCCTTCCAGCAGGAAGGGCTTAATTTATGGCGGTATGCAGTATCACTGGCACTACTCTAACTTACTTCAGTTCATTTAATCCTCTTCAAATACACCTGTACAGTCTCCCGTAAGCAGCTTCAATTAAAAGCTGTTCAAACTATACGATAGCTGGGTCTCATCCTTCCAGGTAAGATCCGTTATAAATACAGCCAGCTCCAGCGTATTTCCCTGTTGATCCGTCGCATACATGGCAATCGTCTGCAATCCTAATAAATTGTACGTTCTAGCTCATCTGAAATTCCTGATTTACGATAGAAGTAAGTATTGATGATGTCTCTCCATTCCTTTGAATGAGCAAGCTGCCCTTCCAGACGCTTCATTACCCCCTGATAGCGCTCGGAATCTATCACTCCCTCAAGCTTACTCCAGCGCTCAATCAACGTTTCAACACCTTCCACTCCTGCAAAGTGAGTGTCATAAATGTGCTGAATGACCGTTTTGCCGGAGTGAAGCACATGCGTATACGGCACATGATGGAAGAAGAGCAGCAGTTCATCCGGACAAGTCGCAAGCGATTCATACATCTGAGCATTTTCCGGGAAATATTGCGCTGTATATCCGGTACCATTCTTAACTGTCCGATTAACACCGATGCCATGGCAATCCGCAAAATGATATGTTCCCCACATCGAATATTCATAGCCATCCACATTAGGTCCATAATGATGCTCCGGATTGACCATCCAGCCTACGCCAAGCGGTGAAGTGTAGCTCTCATAAATGGGCCAGGAATCCTGAAGCATCGAACTTACAGCCTCAAGCACTGCAGAATTCGAGCCAAAGGTTTGCTTAATCCATTCTGATGTAATCTGCTCTTCAGCTAAATCCGGATTCCAGGTCAACCGGCCGTAGCCATATAAATTTGCCTGCGCAAGGGTGTGACCTGTCCAGTTATGATCATCACCTACATTAATTACGGCCGTAATTCCGCTGTATTTATAAGGATACAATTCACCTGAAGCGACCTTCTTGATCTCAGATCCCGCTCCATTCGCGTAAGTATCAAAATCAAGAATTTCCTTCCACTGTGGAATCAGGTAGCATAGATGTCTTTGCTGGCCGGTGTACTCCTGTGTGATCTGGAACTCCAGAACCTGGTTCGTATGCGGCATCGCCCCGAGAAGCGGAGACACCCCTTCCCGAACCTGAAAGTCCATCGGTCCGTTCTTGATTTGAAGAATCACATTATCCTTGAACTGTCCGTCAAGCGGCTTGAAATGATCGTATGCGGCGCGGGCCCGATCTGTCTTGCGGTCTCTCCAGTCCTGGCGGCAGTTGTAGACAAAACATCTCCAGATAACGATGCCTCCGAAGGGTTCCAGTGCCTCAGCCAGCATATTGGAACCGTCGGCATGTGTCCGGTTATATGTAAACGGTCCAGGACGGCCCTCAGAATCAGCCTTGACGACAAAGCCCCCAAAATCAGGTATGTAGCTATATATTTCCTGTGCTTTATCCTTCCACCAAGCAGCAACCTTCTCATCGAGCGGATCAGCCGTAGCTATCCCTGCAAGCTGAATTGGGCTGGCATAATTGGCGCTAAGGAACGTCTTAATACCGTATGCTCTAAAGATCCCTGCCACTTTCGCCACATCCGGCAAATATTCCGGTGTGATCAGCCTTGTCTCCACCTCATGTACGTTCACATTGTTAATCGAAATTCCATTGATTCCAATAGATGCCATCAGCCGGGCATAATCACGAATTCGTGCATCATCATTAACAAATTGATTGTCCTTGAAGAAGATGGATTTACCTGCATAACCTCGTTCAATGGAACCGTCCATATTGTCCCAATGGTTCATCATTCTCAGCTGGTTCTTCGGATTCTCCATGATGTGAATCTCCCTTAGATCCTCTCCCATCTGAAGCAGGCGAAGCAAGTGGAATGTTCCATACAGCAATCCTTTATCGGTCTTTCCCACAACATAAAGAGAGTTTACTGCAGCATTGTTATCCGAAAAAGACTTAAGGACATATCCTTCTTCATTCAGCTCTTGCGCCCATGAAGCTGCACCAAGCTCTTGTGGCAAATCTTCATCAGAGACAGCTAGACGAATACAGCCTGTAGTTATGGTATCCCTTAAATTCAGCACTTCAGGCAATACACCGAACATTTCCGAAATACCATATTGCAATTCCCGAATGGCTGACTCTGTAATTTGTGAACGATCCATACTTACAATTTTCGACATTTCAAAAGTACCCTGCCAGGATGCCTTCCTCTCGTATCTTAGCCAGCCGCGGTCTGCAGCAGAGTGTGGAAGCTGTGTGATCTGTGCCATGACGTGAAACTCCTCTCCCTTATCTTGCTCTAATTTATGCCAAGCCTAGAACATTCCTCACACAAAATAATGCGGGTATTTCTCACGCAATATATCCTGATCAACAACGACCAGACGCAGATGATTCTCCATCATCTTTCTGGCCTGCTCGGTCTCCTTGTTCACAATCAGGCGATAGATCTGCTTGTGCTGTGAAATAATGTTCCCCCAGTTGGAATCCGACAGCAACCGTAGCAGTCTCAAACGATTAAAATGAATGTTTAGCTGCTGGAGCATCCTCCAGGTTCTCTGCTTCCCCGTGCCATGAAACAGGATTTGGTGAAATTCTTCATCGAGTTCAAACAGCTTTTGATAGTTCTTCTTATCTGCGCATACATCCTGCATCGCAATATTCGTCTCCAGCTTGAATTTAAACTCATCGGGAAAGTGCTCACAGCACAGCTCGACGATTTCCTTCTCCAGCTTCTCCCGAATGAATCTGCCTTCCTCCACATGAGCCAGATGAATACGGGAGACAAGGGTTCCGCTCTGGGGAATAATATCGAGCAGTTCCTCTTCGGCAAGCTTCATAAATGCCTCGCGTACTGGGGTTCTGCTTACGTTCAGCTCATCCGCAATTTCCTTCTCAGAGATCTTCGTCCCTGGCGGAAGCTCAAGACGAAGAATGCGATCCTTCAATAAATCATAGGAGTAGGCTCTGGTTGAACCTTTGATCTTCTGCTCAGTCGACATACTGTTACCTCTTTCTTCGAAGCTATTTGGTTCCGTCCTTGTTATACCACCTGAAAGATGGGGACAGCTGGAATAAAGTGAACCGGCACATTCGGGAATCGTTGACTGATTCTGTCTGCAATTCGCTTCATACCCGGCTCCTCACTGGCCGCATGGCCTGTGAGGATAAGTGACTTGCTGCCTCCTAGGGCTAATGCATCCCGTATATATTCGGGGGTCTCCCATTCCGGACCCTCACCTGCAATAATGAGCTGCAATTGTTCATTCTCGTACATGGGAATCAGGTGCGGACCTCCACCTCTGTATCCTACAGCGATGCCTATGCGTTCGCACATCATCTCCATATTTCCAATAACTCTGACATACGAGAGCTGAAGCTTCGACTTTATATGTTCTGTAATTTGCCGTACCGTTTGACCTGCTGGTAGATGAATAATGGATGCTGAAGACAGGTGCCGGACAACATATCCAGCATATCCAATCGCTTCAATCAGCCCATCAGTAATTTCATCAGGATTATATCGGTGCGGATAATCATGAAATCGATAAACGGTAAGATGCCTCGCCTTAATAAGCGCCTGCTTCGCTTGGTATACCGGATCTGCCTTCAGCATGTCATGTGCTCCATCGTGATGACTGTAGAACAGGCCTTCATGGGTAATAAACAGGTTGGCCCCAAGCTCTGCCGCTCTTTCTAATGCTTCATAAGATGCGGAGAAGGAAACTGCAATACCCTGGACGAGCTCATCTGAACGGCCGCATACAATCTTATCTACTGTGGATTCAAGCGCTGAGGCAGGCTTCTCCAAGCTGCTAATTACATCCTGTACCGTGATATCCAACATTCTCACTCTCCAGTACCTTGATTTGCTGTTTTCTCATCCACAATACAGGAGGCTGCCTTTTCGTAGGCGAAACGGCAGCCTCCTGCTATAACATCAACTTTTACTCACCAGAACTTTTATTCACCAGCCTGTGCTTTATATTCCTTGTATGTCTCATTCGCAATTTCTAGATATTGAGACACGCCTTGGCTCTCCAGCTCCGAGACGAATGTATCGAATTCAGCTAGATCACGCTCTCCAAGAATGAATTTGAACGTATTTTGATCTGTGTAATCCTTAAGCGGAGTGCTGAGCAGCGTAACTCTTTCGCGCTCTTCAACGGAATATGGAATTGGCGGTTCTGTAGGAACAACATCCTTGACTTCCTTCATATCGTTCTGGAATTTAAGCTCTTCTTCACTGAACATGGAATGGAGCAGATCCGTCGTACCTCCGTAAGCAAATACACCGCCGGAGAACCCGTAATCAATACGCAGATCTTTAGTTCCATCCGGGTTCAGACCATTATAATTAATATCGTCTACAAGCTTACGAACACCATTTTCCTTAGTGAAAGTCTCGCCCTCTACGCCCCACTTCGCAAATTCCTGACCTTCGTCACTATAGTACAGCCAGTCAATGAACTGAATGATGGCTTCAAAGTTCTCGCTTTCTTTCGCTTTGGAAGAGATCATAACACCATTCTCAAGTCTTGAACCGGACATGAGCTGCCCTGCTGGACCGCCCGGCACGGTAATCTTGGAGATTGAATAGTTATCTTTACCGAGTGTCTTATCCATATCGTTACGATGCATAACAACCGTTTGAGAGTTGCCGTTGATTACAAAAGATTTGCCGGATACGAACTTTTGAATCGCCTGTTCATCATCCTGAGTGAAGCTTTCTTTGTCCAGAAGGCCTTCCTCTACCAGCTTGTTGAAGTACTCCAGCATTTCTTTATACTCTGGTGTAGTTGCTGTATATACGAATTCATCCTGATCTTCCTTATAGGTAAGTCCGTTGCCGAAGCCCCAGCCGCCTTTTGTACCAAATCCGGTCGCAGCAATATTCAACGTGCTGTTGAATTTGAAGCGGTCAGAGAATGGAATGGAGTCCGGGTACTCCTCCTTCAGCTGCTTAAGTGCTGTATACAGCTCCTCCCAGGTTGTCGGAATGGCGATATTATGCTTCTCAAAAATGTCGGTTCTCACAATAAGTGTATAGTCTGGCCATACTTCTTCATGGAGACCAGGAAGTACATAATATTTCCCATCTTCCTGCTTGAGTCCCTCAAGCTCGTCTTCAAGACCCCATTTCTCAACTTTATCCTTATAGTTCGGCATCAAATCGACGTAATCGCTTACAGGAAGTGCTGCGCCAGAAGAGACGAACGGAGCTTCTTCTCCAGGATAGGTCTTAGGAATAATGAGCGGTGCATCGCCTGAACTAATGAGGAGTGAACGCTTCTGACTGTAATCACTCATCGGTACAATGGTAGGCTCAAGGGTCACCCCTGTGATTTCCGTAATTTTCTTAAATAGCATCCAATCTTGCTTGATCGGGTAAGCCGGATTGTCGTTGTACATAATCGATAGGTTAAATGGTTCGGTTGCCTTAAAGGTATCGCCTACTGCATAAGACTCCATTGCACCTTTGTTCTGAACTTCCGCTTCCTGAGTGCCAAGGCCGTTGCTGCATGCAGCCAGAGACAAGCTCAGCAATCCGGTGAGCACTACTTTACTCCATTTTTTCTTCATCTTATACTCCCCCTAAGATTTGTAATCCCGCAATTTGTGGTTCCCTAAGTGATTGTGACCGAGAAATAACGATTCTTACCCTTTGACAGATCCGAGCATGACACCAGAAACAAAGTACTTTTGAACGAAAGGGTAAATCGTCAGTATAGGCAAAATGGTAAGAACCATGGTCACCGATTTAATATTTGCTGATATCTGAGTCAGATTATCCGCAGAAGTTGCACCGACTGCTGCACCGCCTGTCGCCGCAGCGATCATGTTCCGCAGATAGATGGTGACAGGGAACAGCTCTTTCTTATCCAGATAGATAAAGGCAGGGAACCAAGAGTTCCAATGCGCTACCGCATAGAAGAGGATCATGGTAGCAAGTACAGCTTTACTTAACGGAAGTACAATGCGAAGCAATATCCCGTATGTGTTCAGTCCATCGATCGAGGCCGCTTCCTCCAGCTCCTCCGGCATATTCTCAAAGAAGGATTTCATAATAAGCATGTTGTAGATGCTAATCGCTCCTGGCAGAACAATCGCCCACATGGAGTTCGCCATTCCGAGTGTGTTGATCAGTACATAGTTCGGAATCAAACCGCCGTTAAAGAACATGGTGAACACAGCGAACACCGTCAGAAATTTGCGTCCCATCAGCCGTTTTCTGGATAAGGCATAAGCAAAGATCGTAGTCAAGAACATCGATATCAGAGTTCCGACGACAGCATATATAATGGTGTTCTTATAGTTGGTCCAGAACATGGAATCGCTTGCAACTTTCTTATAGGTTTCAATATTGAATCCTCTTGGAATCAGATTGACCTGACCAGAATTGATATAGGCTTCACTACTAAAAGATTGAGCAACAACGTTGAGAAAAGGATATAGGGTAATAAACACGATGAATATAAGAGCCGATGCGTTAAAAATCTTAAAGACCTTATACGATACAGATTCCTTCATGTGGCTGCCTCCTTACCATAAGCTTCTTTCCGTCACCTTGCGTGAGATTGCATTGACGGATAATACAAGAACAAGTCCGATGATGGATTCGAATAATCCGATCGCTGTCGCGTAGCTGAAGTTACTGGATCCAAGACCTACGCGATACAGATAAGTCGAGATCACGTCGGATGTCTCGTAAATCAGCGGATTGTACAGGAGTAGAATCTTCTCAAAGCCGACAGCCAGGAAGCTGCCCATGTTCAGAATCAATACGGTAACGATGGTAGGTAATATTCCGGGAATCGTTACATGCAGCGTCTGTTTCCATCTGTTGGCGCCATCAATTCGGGCTGCCTCATAGAGGGAATCATCAATGGTCGTTAGCGCAGCAAGATACAGAATTGCACCCCAGCCCATCCCCTGCCATATTTCAGATGTGACATAAATGGTGCGGAACCAATCGGCCTGCTGCATAAAGTTGATCGGGTCTCCACCGAAAAATTGGATCAGTGAGTTGATCGAACCATTCAAAGCCGTCAGCTGTAAGATCATCCCTGCTACAATGACAATGGATAAAAAGTGCGGTAAGTACGAAGCCGTTTGAACAAACTTCTTAAACTTCTTGTTCTTGACCTCATTGAGCAGAAGTGCGAACACGATCGGCATTGGGAAGGTCAACAGCATTGTAAGTCCGCCCAGGATGAGCGTATTGCTGAATACTCTCCAGAAGGTCGGGTCCTCGGTAAACATTCGGAAGTAATGGAGTCCAACCCACTGCTCTCCAAAGATGCTGCCCCCAGGCACAAATCTTCTAAAAGCGATGACATTACCGATCATTGGCCCATATTTGAATATGAGCAAGTACAGAATCGGCAAGATTAATAGGGAATAGAGCTGCCAGTCTTTGCGCAGGAGATAGAGGATGGTTCTCCGTTTACTCTTCCTCGCAATGTTCATCTCCGGCAAGGCTGGGTTTACAGTCTTCGGTTCCATAGCTTATTTCACTCCTATCCGTATAGACAAGTCCATAAAATCGCTTACATTTCTAAAATGAGCTATTTTTTACCCATTTCGTTCTAATCCGGATCTTAACCCCCTTCTGTTGTTGAAGCGCTTACAAATGTGCATTAAAATAATAACGTGAAATTGGTGCAACAAGTGGAATTGCGATCTGTAGCTGAAATTGAAGCTGGATATGCAGCCAGAATTGAGCTGAAAAAGTGAAGAGATAATTGCATACTAGTCATACTAGTATGGTAGTTGCTCTTATTGTAATGAAGGAGCTTTATGAATTCAATACATTTTTAATAATTTTTGTTATATCTGCTTTAAAACGCATAAAATGGGTAAATCTGAGCTAGTTAAAGACATGATTATGAAAAGGCAAAAAATAACGGCCCCGCGATAGGTTCTGCGGAAGCCGTTATTCATGAGCCCTTATATGGTGTGATCTGCTGTGTTAACAGATACAGGTTTTGCGTTTCTTGAACAGCTTGCCTTTCTCTTCCACTCTGCGGATATACTCCTCTGCCAGAGGTATTTTACAAGCCGTATTCCCAACATCCACATGGACCTTTCCAATCTGGTGTGCTACATTCATCGCCTGTTCATGGAGTGGCTGGACATAGCTCCCCACGCTGATGACAAAGCCATTCATGACCGACCTCACCCAATTCTGTTCCTCGTGTACAGTCGATCTTACAAGCTCCAGCAAACCAGCCAGTTCATCCAGATCAAGCTCATCATCCGGTGTGATGGATACATAGTTGGCATAGGTGCTCCAGCCGGCTGTCGCAATCATCTCTTCCTCCGATTGAATCCACTTCATCGCCAGTTCTGTGGCAAAGGGACTCTCTGCAGTCAGCCAAGCCACAGGATACTCTGCAATCATGTACCAGTAAGCCTGCTGCACCCAAGCTTCAAGCATCTCCTTCGAGACCAGCTTCGGATTCACGGTAAGACCTGCCAAATACATCGCATCACTATTCCCCGTGCTAAATAAGGACTGCGCAACCTCCTGATCCTTCTTCACATCCTTCACGAGCTTTTTCTTCATGTCACCCACTCTGACGCCGAAAAAGGGCTCGCGAGCCCCATGTCGCAGGAAGGTCTTCTTGGTCTGCTCTGTCCCCAATTCCTCAAGGGTGCTCATCACTTGATCCAGTGTTAATGCTCCCATATAGCTTTACCTCCATACTGTCATTCTTGCTATATCTATGTTATGGCCTCTTTCTTAATTTGACTGTGGAACAGGTCACTGTAAAATCCTTCTGCGGCAAGAAGCTCATCATGCGAGCCCTGTTCGATCAAGCGCCCATCCTTCAGCACTAATATTTTGTCCGCCTGGCGAATTGTATTCAAGCGGTGGGCAATAACGAAGCTGGTTCTGCCTTGCATGAGCCTTGCAAGACCTTCCTGAATTTTGATCTCGGTCACGGTGTCAATACTGCTTGTTGCTTCATCGAGTACAATGATCGCCGGATTGGCCAGCATGGCGCGGGCTATGGCGAGCAGCTGCTTCTGTCCCTGGCTGATACCGCTGCCGTCCGCACTCAGCACTTGATCATAGCCCTTCTTAAGCCGGGTAATAAAGGAATGCGCATTCGCCAGCTTGGCAGCTTCCTCCACCTCTTCGTCGGTAGCATTTAGCCGGCCATAACGAATATTTTCCCTGATCGTACCTTCGAACAAGAAGGATTCCTGGAGTACAAAAGACATATGAGAACGAAGACTCTCTCGCGATACCTTGGTTACATCCTGTCCATCGACCGAGATCTCCCCTTGATCCGGGTTGTAAAATCTCGAGATCAGCTGAATCAGTGTTGTTTTGCCAGCTCCGGTTGGACCCACAAGCGCGACCATCTCTCCCGGCTTGGCAGAGAAGGATATGTCCTGCAGTGTTGCCCTTTTTTCCTCATAACCAAAGGACACTTGCTCAAATCTTACAGCACCTTCAACATGATTCAGCTTCTCAGCACCGACCTCGTCCTTAATTTCCTCATCCTCATCCATGACCTCAAACACACGCTCGGCCCCTGCGATGGCAGAGAGAACGGTATTCCACTGATTCGCGAGATCATTAAGCGGACGGGTAAACTGGCGCGCATATTCTGCAAAGATAATGATCACGCCGATCGTAATCATATCGTTAATGACCATGATTCCGCCGATACCGGCAATAATGGCAAAGCTCAGATTGTTCAGGCTGTTCATCAGCTTCGGAATAAACCCAGATATCGTCTGCGCCCAGAAGCCCGAGAGTCTGATCTTATCATTTTTCTCCTGGAAGGAGGTAATCACACGTTCTTCCTGAGAGAAAGCCTTGATGATCCGCTGTCCCGATAACGTCTCCTCTATGTAACCGTTCAGATCACCGAGATTACGCTGACGCTCCTTGAATAAAGGACCTGTCCGGCGGGTAATCCAGCGCATGCCGAGCACCATCAGCGGAACGACGATAAATGTAAGCAAAGTGAGCAGTGGACTAAGTGTCAGCATAACTGTCACCACCCCTACCAATGTAAGGATACTTGAAGTCACCTGAATAATGGACCCGTTCAGCGTTGCACTGACATTCTCAATATCATTCGTGAGCCGGCTCATAATTTCTCCTTGCTGCCGTTTGCCGAAGAACGGAATAGGCAGCCGGTGCAAGTGGGTGAATAGATCAAACCGCATACGGTAGATCGTCTCCTGTGCGACCTCGATCATCCATATGCTTTGCAAAAAGGCAAAGATTGGGTGAATCAGATACACCGCCCCTAGTGCACACAGGAAGTAAATCCATTCTTGACCCGCCTCTCCCACAAGATAAGTATCTATAGCAACACCAATCAGGTATGGGCCGAGCAGGGCAAGAGCGGAAGTAAGAACGACCATAAATAGAATCAGAGTAAGCTTAAGCCGTCTCTTCGCCAGATAGGACCATATTCGCTTCAGCGTCCAGGACCAATCCTTGGCCTTGGCTGTCTTCTTAGCCGGTCCCTTTTCGAACGCTGCTTTGTCCTTGAGCACCTCAGAAGGCGGCTGACGAAAGGGTTCCACCAGTTGTTTAAGCATGCTTGGCCTCCTGTCCGAATTGTGATTCATATATGCGTCTATATAATTCTGAATTCTGCAGAAGCTCTTGATGTGTCCCTTGTGCTATCAATCTTCCTTCATCCAGCAGCAGAATCAGATCCGCCGACAAGGTTGACGAAATCTTCTGGGTGATGAGGAACGTCGTGCACGACAGCTCGGACAGTTCATCTAGAAGAGCTGCCTCTGTCTTGACATCGAGTGCACTCGTACTGTCATCCAGAATAAGAATTTGTGGATTCCGGACAAGGGCCCTTGCAATGGACAAGCGCTGTTTCTGCCCACCCGACAAGTTGACTCCACGCTGGCCAAGCATCGTATCATATCCGCTTGCGAGCGACTCAATCGTTTGATGGATCTGAGCTTTACACGCCGCTTCCTTCACTTCCTCCGCACTTGCCTGCGGATTCCCCCACGCAATATTTTCCTTAACACTGCCAGTGAAGAGTACCGCTTCCTGGGGAACATACCCGATGAAGCCGCGCAGATCATCCACCGGATATTGCTTAATATTCTTCCCGTCTATACGGATCATGCCTTCATCCGGGTCATATAAACGAAGGAGCAGCTGTACAAGAGATGTTTTGCCTGAGCCGGTTGCTCCCATAATCGCAATACGCTCCCCGGCCTTCGCTTCAAAAGACACTTTCTCCAGCACATGAAGGTCACTTCCCGGATAACTGAAGCTTACCTGCTCGTACTGCACACTTTGTGTCACGGCAGAGTTATTGCCTTCTTTTGATATTTTTGTCGTACCGCTTCCGTTCCCTTCCTGAACAGAATCGAAACCTGTCCGATCCGTATCAAGTACCTCACTAATCCGGTGACGCGATGCACTTGCCCGCGATAATGTAGCTACGATCCAGGAGAGCATGGATAAGGAACCCATCGTTCTTACCGCATAATTGATGACTGCTACAACCTCTCCCATCGTCGCATCACCCGTGACGTTAATATCATTTCTGCCAAACCACAGAATGGTCAGAATGCTTGCATTCATGACTAGCATGATGAACGGCATCGTCGTTTCTGCGAAACGCTGGGCGGCCATCGTTGAAGTCATCAATTGGCGTATCGAGCGTCCGAACCGCTCAATCTCATGTCCCATGCGGACGAACACCCGGATTAAACGAATGCCGATCAAATTCTCCTGCGCAACGCCATTGACTTCATCCAATCTGTTCTGAACTGCCCGGAACATGATCGACACTTTTTTCATGATGTAAAAAATAAACAGCAGCAGCACAGGCACGGTAACCGCCAGAAACAATCCCAGCTTCACGTTGACAACCAGTGCCATGATGACGCTTCCGATCACGACGAGCGGAACACGGGTCGCAAACCGCAGCCCCATAAACACCGTGTCCTGCAGCTGGGTGATATCCCCTGTCAGCCGGATAATCAGCGAAGATGTTGCGAATCGGTTGAATACAGCGTAAGAGAATGACTGTACCTTCTTGTACAGCGATTCCCGAAGATCTGCTCCAAAGCCTTGGCTTGCATGGGCGGCATAGAACGAGCTTGAGATCCCGGCAGCGAACGCAATGAAGGCACTGATCAGCAGCACACCTCCCCACGTCCACACTACGGACATATTCTCCTGCTGAATACCGTCATCAATAATCTTCTGGATCAGATAGGGCTGAATCAGCTCAACCATGAGCTCAAGCAGCAGCATGAACAACGCTGCGATTGCCGCTACCCGGTACTTCCGCAAATAACTGAATATAAGAGCCATGTACATTCCTCCGACGATTCACTGATTACTCCAAAAAAACACTCATATGTATATTATAACGTAGATTGATTCTTCTCTACCTCTCCATAAGTAAAAAAATAACCGCACCCTGAGTAGGTTACGGTTATTCGGCATGACTAGTTCATTCTGATGCTTCATTCTGAGCATATGTTGAGCTTACAATTTTTTGACAACAGGAATCCAGATCTCGCTGCGATAGTTCGGTAAGGAGGTATCCTTACTCTCATTCCACAGAATCTCTGGTCCTTGCGCCGCTTCATAATTAGAGGAAGGGAACCAATCCGCATAAATCCTGCCCCAAACTTCCTGCAGCTTATCCGGAAAATTCCCCACCGCTTCAAACACAGCCCAGGTCAAGGCAGGAACTTCAAGCACATGATAATGGAAAGGCGGTGCGAGCGTTGTCGCTGCTCCAATATAATGATCCAGCTCTCCCTGCTCCTCCATTCTTCCTTCGGAGAATTGCGTTGAGGCACTGATCAAGCCTACAGGCTCTATGTTGGATAATGCCTTAAGTTCTGTAATACGTTGTTCATTAAGCTGGCTCCACATGGAAGCAATCTCTGGATTAACACCGTGAAAGACGATAGGAACCCGCTTATACAGCCCTACAATGCGAAAAGCCTCTTTCTCTACGATTCGATAATTCATTTCTTCTCCTCCTCTAATTGACAAGAAGAAGCTCAGCTTGGGATAGGCTTTGATATTTTTTTCCGCTTGGAGGACTTCCGACGGCAGCATGCCATGCATGCTGTGAAAAGCACGGGTGAAGGAATCTGGCGAGTTGTATCCATATTTTAGAGCAATATCAATAATTCTCAGCCCCGGCTTCGCCTCCATCAATTCCTGCCCTGCCAGAGTCAGCCTTCTGCGCCGAATATATTCGGATATCGGAAGACCAGCGAGGAAGGAAAACATCCGCTTAAAATGATATTCTGAACAGCCTGCTGCCCTTGCTGCCTGTTTATAATCCAGCTCATCCACTAGATGCTCTTCCATATATTCCATCGCACGGTTCATGCCTGCAAGAAAATCCATACCCACTATAGCTTCCTCCTTCGCATTTAGAATACAGGAGAAGAGGCAGACTCTCCCGACTTAAGCTGCACCAATTGTGCAGGGTCTGCATCAACCTTATCTTAGCAAAAAAAGCTGTCCAAGTGACTACACACTTGAACAGCTTCCACGTGCTAAAGATTCAGCTGACATTACTTCTGCGCTCTTTGCTTCTCCAGTTCTCTCAGCTCAATCCGGCGGATCTTGCCTGAGCTCGTCTTGGGAAGATCCGAGATAAACTCAATCCGGCGTGGATATTTGTAAGGAGCGGTAATGCTCTTCACATGCTGCTGCAGCTCCTTAACAAGCTCATCTGAGCCTTCCATACCATCTTTCAATACGATAAAGGCTTTGACAATATTTCCGCGGGTCTCATCCGGGCTCGCCACCGCCGCGCATTCCTTCACGGCAGAATGCTTCATCAAGGCTTCCTCCACCTCGAATGGGCCAATCGTATAGCCTGAGCTGATAATAATGTCATCTCCTCGGCCTTCAAACCAGAAATAACCCTCTTCATCGAGGCTTGCCCGATCGCCGGTGATGAAATACTCTCCGAGTGTATTTGCCGGCTTGCGTTCCGGATCCAAATAGTAGCTGCGGAACAAGGCAGGCATTTCGATATGAACCGCAATATTTCCAACCGTGCCTGGTGCTACTGGCTGACCTTCGTCATCCACCACTTGTACAAGTCCTGGCGAGATCGACTGTCCCATCGCACCTTTGCGGAATGGCATTCCCTTCAGGTTCCCGATAAGCAGCGTACTTTCCGTCTGTCCATAACCGTCGCGAATCGTAATGTTGAAATAACGTTCAAAGGTGCTGATGACTTCCAGATTCAGCGGTTCACCAGCCGATACTGCACTGCGCAGTGCAGACAGGTCATATTTCTCCAGACCATCGGATTTGGCCATCAATCGGTACTCCGTTGGAGTACAGCAGAGGACATTAATCCGGTATTCCTGCAGCAGTCTGAGGTAATGGGAAGAATCAAAGGAGCCGCTGAATACAAACCCGGTTGCTCCATGTCCGAGTACAGATAAGAACGGACTCCAGATCCATTTCTGCCATCCTGGTGCTGCCGTCGCCCACACTGTGTCCTCCGGCTGAATATCAAGCCATGGCGCAGTAATGCGTAAATGGGCGTAACCCCAGCCGTGCGTATGCACAACTCCTTTGGGATTGCCCGTCGTACCCGAGGTATAGGTCAGAATTGCAATGTCGTCTCGGTGCGTTTCCACAGCAGGACGCACTTCAGGCTGATTCTCCATCAGCTCACTGAGCATGGACCAGCCTTCCTGCTGCTCTCCTTCCTCAGCCGATACCGCAATGCGGAAATCAAGGGCAGGCAGCGGCTCTTCAATTCTGTCTACTTCATCGGCAATGGCAGACCATGCAATAACAGCCCTGGCTTTGGAATGATCCAGACGGTAAGACAAATCCTTCGCTCGCAGCATTTCTGACGAAGGGATGATAACCAGACCCAGCTTGAGACAAGCGATATATATAGCATAGGCGATGACTCTTCGAGGTACCATGACCAGAACGCGATCACCCTTGATAAGACCAAGACTCTCCAGTCCGCCGGCAATCTGATTCGCCTTCTTGATCAGCGCTCCATATGTGATCTCTTCGTATTGACCCTGTTCATCCAGGCATCTCAGTGCGATCTTATCCTCTCGATGCTGTTCCATTTCGGAAGTCATATTATATAGTTCAGGGGCAACCCAATGTTCATAATTCACACTCATCTTCTCCTTCGTGACCATGTGTTTGGGTTATTATAACATGTCCTAGTACCAGGTGCTAATTATTTTTACCCCATACTGAGGATCAGATGGGTATTATTACAACTCCCTCTCCCAGTAGTTCACTCTTGTCTTAAGTATTGGCTAGTTGTCCTCTTCCTTAATCTGGATTTTAGGACCAAGAATAATGAAAAAGTAATTAAGTTACTTCTTGGTCTTAGGACCAGAGAGGAGAGAATGAACTGGATCATTGGAATATTGTATTTACGGGCATGACCAACGGTCAGAGTCTAGCAAAATAAAATACACCTTGTGCTAAACCCCGAAATATCGAGGTTTAGCACAAGGCATCAAGAACTTAAATCATATGTATGCAGCAACATACTCCCTGCTAGGACAGCATTCCCTTATATACACCGGGTACTGAGCCTTCAATAACAGTGGCTCCCGTTGTTGTGGCATAGAAATCTACAGGTCCTGCTCCTCCGATCACCGCATAACCGTATCCATCTTGCTTCATATAGTCGAGAGCATAGAGCAGCAGCATTTTGCCGATTCCGCGGCCACGTTCGTGTTCGTCGACTCCAGTCGGTCCAAAGAAACCTTTAACCGTTGCATCGTAACACGCAAATCCGAGCAGCTTGCCGTTCTCGACGGCAATAAGACATGTAATTGGCGATCTGGCGAACGCAACCTCGCATTCACTTACCCAGCCCTTTCCAAAATGAGCTCCGACCCATTCACTTACAACATGCTTCTCCGGTGCAATAGCCCGGCGGATCGTTACCCCTGTTTGCTGTTCGTAGCTGGCTCTTCCTTCCACTTCAGGCAAATCATACAGCTTAACGAGCATATCCGGCATAGAATCCTCCCTATTTGTCTGTTTCCGATGAAACAGGATTATGTGCTAACTAGAGTATAATAGAGGTTCACCTGCAAATGCTTGAGCTAACTCGCTCAATATTTTCAAAAACTTGCTGTTTCGAATCAATTTTATAAGCTCGCTAATGAAAAAGGCTGTTGAACTGATTCAGCGTTCCGAGCAGTACGGAACGCCTATACAAAAAGATAAGGATACAGCAGCAGAATAAGACTACCTTATTTAAAAAGCAAGCGTCAGCATAATCATAATCCAGCGAACCCATTCCCTGGGATCAATGTCTTCCTGTTTAAATGATATTCCAAAATCAACTGAATAGTTAGGAAATATAGTCGGATTCTATTTTAGCAGAAACCGGCTGCTTGCACACTTGTGTATTAAAACAGAGAGTACTACGTCGGTTTAGAAGGAAAAGATGAACGAATTGAGATCAATGAAAAAATGGCCTTTTTTTGACGGTGTGCTGACTAGAAAATGTAAAAAAGCATGGTGAAGATATACTTTATATACTGTGCCAGTTCAGAGACATTCAGATCCATTGCAAAGCTTGCACCACAATCCCCTATAAAGGATAGAATCGAATCGTTAGTCGGAACTGGCTCTTCCAGTCCATAAATATCTCTAAGTCGCTCCTGTTCTTCTTCAGACACGGTAGCAGCCCTCATTTCTTCTTTCTATTAACAGCCAAATTACACCATAAAAAAAGACACTCATATCCTTATGAGTGCCTCCGTGTCTCCATCATTCATTGTCAGCCTACCTTCTGTACTCGTGCTTTCCCTACAATCCCTTTCATCCGGCTGCCGCATTTGCAAGAGATGCTGTGCTTCAAAATTTTTAATTCCCCGCCGCAAACAGGGCAGATGGAACGAACAGAACTCATATCCATAATTTAAAACCCTCCTCATTTTAAGATGTCATAAATTTTAGTTACTTTTTCAATTCGATAGATGGTGTTATCTCGGTGTAAAAATGTCGGCCTGCTCCTATCGCTGTATAAAGCAGAATGTTGTATGCTATAGAATGTTATATAGAAATAGAAATTTACATAAAAAGGAGCATTGAATTCATGGACTTACCTAGAGCGCAGTTTCAACCGCCTTACTATGCCGTGATCTTCTCCTCCAAGCGTACAGAAGGGGATAACGGGTACGGCATTATGGCGGACAAAATGGTAGAGCTTGCTTCACGTCAGCCCGGCTTTCTTGGTGTTGAAGCGGCCCGGGATCAAGAGCTGGGAATCACAGTATCCTACTGGAAGGATCTCGAATCCATTCGTGCTTGGAAAGAGCACTCAGTGCATCAGCTCGCACAGGAACGAGGCAAAAAGGAATGGTATCGCTCCTTCTCTCTCCGTGTTGCCTTAGTCGAAAGAGATCGTTTTTTTGAGATCTAGCGTATATTCCCTCTATAAATAGGGTTCAGCTGCCTCTTCTTACATTAGATCATGCAAATTCCTTACATAGAATAACATCTTCTGTTTCAAAAACGCCTCATTTTCGTAATATCTTTATATACTCTTCCTTAAACTCTCATATAAAGCTTATAAATGAATGTTTTATGTAAATCGAAGAATACTATTTAAAGATGGCCCTTGTGACAAGAGGACAAAACAGGCCATCTTTTCTTTGATATTAAGATAATCTTTCCTTAAAATTTGGGTTAGCAGCTTAGCTAGCTTCGTTATTATATTTCCAGTCGGTTAATGATACCGTTTTCAAAATAGTGGTAATTGTCTTCATCAGCTGCATAAACAGGAAAGGAGCGTGAAGGTATGGAGAAGCCCAGTAAGCGGACCGTGCTGATCGTAAGGTTTCTTCTAGCTTCTCCCAGCCGTTTTATCACCGTTCGTGAGCTGTCAGATGCACTTGATGTCAGTGAACGAACGATTAAACGCGAACTTCCCCTTACTGAAGAGTGGCTAGATGAACAAGGAGTAACCCTGACGCGTAAGCCCGGCTATGGGATCATGCTCGAGGGGGACAGTGATGCTCTCGCCACACTTGAGGCCGAGATGGATTCGATATCGGTAAGTCCTTCCTTCTCAAGAGACGAGCGCCGCTACTTTATCATATCCGAGCTGCTCCTTGCTTCTGGGCCGATTAAGCTGTATGCCTTTGCTTCCAGGTTTAAAGTAACGGAAGGAACGCTCAGCCATGATCTGGATCGGATTGAGGAATGGCTCAGCGGCTTCAATATCGAGCTCGTTCGTAAACCGGGCTACGGTGTCTATGTCGAAGGGAATGAAAAAGATGTTCGTACCGCCCTGATCCACCTGCTGCATGAGCATTTGAACGAATATGAACTCATTCACCTAATTAGGGATCGGGATAAAGAAAATGAAGACAATATGAGTAAAGTGCAGTCTCATATTCGAAATCGACTCCTTAACCTGGTTGAAGAAAGTACGATTGTGCAGCTGGAGAAATATCTAACCGACCTGGAGCAGCATATGCAATTGAAGCTGACCGACAGTGCCTTTATCGGCCTTGCCGTTCATCTTGCACTTGCTATCGAACGAATGAGATCAGGACAACGGATTACGATTCCGCCTCAGGTGCTTCATGAATTGAAGCGTCATCCTTCATTCTCAGCTGCTCAAACACTGGTGAATCGGCTTGAGGACGCTTTTTCCCTGACGATTCCCGAGGATGAAACCGGCTATATTACGATGCATTTAAAAGGTGCGGAGATTAAGCTCGATGCCGAAAAGGAAACGGACTATGAAAATGTCAGCTTTGAGCTTGTACGGCTGGCACGAGATATTCTGAAAAAGGCGGAAGCTCTGACCGGTCTTGAGCTGAAGAGCAACAGCCGACTATTCTTTGGCTTCATTAACCATCTTGGTCCCGCTGTTGAACGGTTAAAGCTGGGGTTGGATATACGCAATCCGCTGCTTGGACAGATTAAGGAGCAATATACAAGCGTATACGATATTGCACATCATTGTTCCAAAGTGCTTGAAGAATATGTGGGGCTACCTATCCCTGATGCCGAAATCGGCTATATCGCTCTTCATCTCGGAGCCATGCTGGAATATGCAGAAGCCAAATACATGAAGAATTCTTTAAAGGTACTGGTCGTCTGCGCAAGTGGAATTGGAACTTCCAGCCTGCTCCAAACCCGAATTCGCAAGGAATTCCCGACGCTGCATATTGCTGCTGTTGTATCTGCTGCTGAAACGAAAAGCTATGAAGAACAGGTTGACCTCATCATCACGACAGTAGATCTTGTTAGCAGGCTGCCTGTCGTGCGCGTGTCACCCTTACTTGGTGATAGAGACATCGAGAAAGTAAGAACTATGCTCGAGGATACTACACCACACACGGACCGAGTCCCGCTGAAGAAGGAGTCCTCGGCTTCACTCGCTGACACACTGCAGAAGCAAAAAATGCTGATTGAAGGCATTCAGGATCTCCTGAATAACCTCGTGATCCAGGATGGAGCTTACTTTGGTTCGATTGATGAACTGATTGAGGGAATCGCCGGGAATTATGCCAAGGATGAAGCCGGGAAGACCCAGTTGATCCGAGAGCTGCACGAAAGAGAGAAGCTGGGTGAGACCATTCTGTCCCGGGAAGGTATCTTCCTGCTTCATTGCCGCTCAACCGTCATTTCTAAGCTGACACTGAGTTTTCTCCGTTTCACCAAGCCGATCACTTATGGTTCGGATAAGGGGGCACATTTGTCCGCAGCTATCGTGCTGCTCGCTCCGCGCGGCAGTGACCGAACATACCTTGAGGCAGCAAGCGAAGTCAGCAAGTCACTCATTGACCGCCCGGGCTTTGCTGTACGTCTGACAGACGGAACGTCTGCAGTATTGAACCTGGAAATCCAGGGCATTATGAAAGACCTGTATTTAAGAAAAATAGAACAGTATACAATGGAGGTTGAACAATTATGAGTACTCTCGAACAAAGCGCTCCGGCTCCGAAGAAGACCGGAGGTGTCAAACAGGCCACACAGAAGTTCGGCCGCTTCCTTAGCGCTATGGTTATGCCGAACATCGGTGCATTTATTGCCTGGGGCTTCCTGACGGCTCTCTTCATTGAGGCGGGTTATCTCCCTAACGCAGATCTGGCTTCTCTTGTAGATCCTATGATCAAATACCTGCTGCCTCTGCTTATTGCCTATAGCGGGGGTAAAGCGATTCATGATCATCGCGGCGGTGTGCTTGGCGCTATAGCGGCAATGGGGGTTATCGTTGGTGCGGAAATCCCTATGTTTATTGGTGCCATGATTATGGGTCCGCTTGGTGGTTATATTATTAAACAATTCGACAAGTATATTGGGAGCAAGACTCCATCTGGATTTGAAATGCTCGTCAATAACTTCTCCGCAGGTATTATCGGTATGCTGCTGGCCATTGCAGGATTCTACGGTGTCGGTCCTGTCGTATCCGCCTTTACTGATCTGCTTGCATCCGGTGTGGATGCAATTCTGAACTGGGGATTGCTCCCGCTCGTATCGATCTTTATCGAGCCGGCCAAAATCCTGTTCTTGAACAACGCGATTAACCATGGAATACTCAGCCCGATCGGAATTCAGCAGGCGGGGGAGTATGGTAAATCCATTATGTTCCTGCTCGAAGCGAATCCAGGCCCTGGTCTTGGACTTCTGCTGGCCTATTCGATCTTTGGTAAAGGCTCCATCAAAGGCTCTGCACCAGGTGCTGCCATCATTCATTTCTTTGGTGGTATTCATGAAGTATACTTCCCTTATGTTTTGATGAAGCCAATTATGTTTGTATCTGTTATCGTATCCGGCATGGCAGGGGTATTTACCTTCAGCCTGCTCGATGCAGGACTTATTGCGGCCGCGTCACCGGGCAGTATCATTGCTCTTATGCTCATGTCTCCAAAAGGAGGCTACATTCCGGTCATTGCAGGTGTGCTTGTGGCAACCGTTGTTTCCTTCCTGCTATCCTCCCTCTTCCTTCGCAGATCTGCTGCGACAGACGAGGATCTCGATAAGGCTAAGGAAGCCGTATCTGACCTGAAGAACAGCAGTAAAGGCATCAGCCCGAATAACACGACTGGTACTGCTGATTTGAATAATAAAGCACAAATCAACAAAATTATTTTTGCATGTGATGCTGGTATGGGATCAAGCGCAATGGGCGCTACTTCCTTCCGTAAGAAAGTGAAGAATGCGGGTCTTGCCATTGAAGTGACCAACACAGCAATCGAAAATATTCCGCTTGACGCAGACCTTGTAGTCACACAGCAGAATTTAACACCGAGAGCGAAGGCCAAAGCGCCAAATGCAGTACACGTCTCTATCGATAATTTTGTGAACAATCCGATTTACGATAAACTGATTGAGGATCTGAAAGCAAAGGCAGAACAACCTGAAACTTCTCCTGTTCCGGAATATGCACAGGAAGATGTGGTGGAAAGTCTGGATAAGACCTTCCCTGAAGATTCCGTGACCGCAGAGACTAACGGTGAAGCCGATAGCAGTGGTGTACTTCGCAAAGAAAATATCGTTCTTCAGCTTCCATCTGTAAGCAAAGAGGATGCGATCCGCCGTGCGGGTGAATCCCTCGTCTCCGCCGGATATGTGCAGCCGCATTATGTGGATGCCATGATTGAGCGGGAAGGTGTAGCAACGACGTATATAGGCAACGGTGTAGCCATCCCTCATGGTGTAGGAGACGCGAAGAAGGAGATCAAGACGAGCGGAATCGTCATCCATCAGTATCCAGAAGGTGTCGAATTTGAAGGCGGAACTGCATATCTCGTCATCGGTATTGCTGGAGCAGGCCGAGAGCATCTGCAGATTCTCACCAAAATTGCTGAGGCCATCGAGGATGAATCTACGGTTACAAGACTCGCCAAAGTTACAAATCCAGACGAACTGTACAACACTTTCGGGGTATAAGACTTAAAGAAATGCAACTCTTTATATAAAGGCGGGAATCACAATGAAAAAAGCAATACAATTTGGGGCAGGGAATATCGGGCGCGGCTTTATTGGCGCCCTTCTCTCCCAGGCAGATTATCATGTCGTTTTTGCCGATATTAACGAAGAAATGATCAATGAACTGAACAACAAGAAGAGCTACCAGATCCACATCCTTGATCTGGAACAAAGACAAGAGACGATTACCAATGTATCCGGCGTATTGTCGAATGGACCTGACATTGTACAAACGATTGAAGATGCCGACATCATTACGACGGCGGTAGGACCTAATGTATTGAAGATCATCGCCTCAACCTTGGCTGCTGGTATTGAAGCTCGCCGTTCTTCCGGACAAGGCACACTCAATATCATCGCCTGTGAGAATATGGTGGGTGCAAGCAGTCATCTGAAGGAGCAGGTGTATACTCATCTGTCTGCTGAAGCAAGAGCTTATGCGGATGAACATGTCGGCTTTGCCAACTGCTCTGTAGACCGGATCGTGCCTCCTTATGAAGGAGAGAATATACTGGATGTCGGCGTGGAATCCTTCTATGAATGGATCGTAGAAGAGCCTTCCCTCAAGGGAGACACAACTCATATTCCAGGAATGAAGCTGACGGACAACCTGCTGGCTTATGTGCAGCGTAAGCTGTTCACCTTGAACACAGGTCATGCCATCACGGCTTATCTCGGGTTCTTGGCAGGAACGGAAACGATCGAGGAGAGCATCAATAACGAGACCATCCGCTCGGTTGTTCGCCAGGCGATGGAAGAAAGCGGCGAAGCTCTGATCAAGAAGCATGGGTTTGATAAGGATGAGCATTACAAATACATCGACAAGATCGAGAATCGCTTCAAAAACCCTTATATTCGGGATGAAGTTATCCGTGTAGGACGTGAGCCTCTTCGTAAGCTCGGAGCGGCTGATCGTCTCGTAGGTCCGGCAAATATGGCGATTGAATATGGACTTCCGCATGAGGCGCTTCTGACAGGTATTGCTGCGGCTTTCCATTATGACAATCCCCAGGATCCGCAATCGCTCGAATTGCAGAATCTGATCAAGGCCAAAGGAATTGAAGCTGCCATCACGGAAGTGACCGGCTTCACCTCGGGCAGTGAAGATCATCAAGTGATCAATAAGAAATATGCAGAACAAACCAAATAAATGGTGATATAGCAGCCCGCCTGAACTGTCGTTTAGGAGGGCTGTTTAATGTTTATCCACTGATTTTTGCATATCTGGCTTGTTTTAAACTATGGTACACTGAAAGAAGAACTGGATTACATTTATTGGAAGGGGTTCATTGAATTCATGCCTAAAATTCTCAGCTGTTATCCAGAAGGTAAATTGAAAGCGCTAACGTTGAGCTATGATGACGGTGTCGTCTCCGATCGGCGGCTAGCCGCTATTTTTAATGAGAATGGTCTCAAAGGTACATTTCATATTAATTCGGGAATGTTCGGCGATACAAGATATCGTGCCCGTCTGACAGAGAACGAATCAAAGGAAGTATATCAGGGCCATGAAGTATCCGTACATACCGTAACGCATCCATCCATTGCCCGCTGTCCCAGAGAGCAGGTGCTCTATGAGATTATGGATGACCGCAGAAACCTCGAAGGACTGTTTGGTTATCCTGTCAGAGGCATGTCTTACCCTAACGGCTCCTATAGCCAGGAGATTATTGAGATGCTCCCCGTGTTCGGCATTGAATATGCACGTGTCGTACAAACGACGGGCGGTTATCAGCTGCCCGAGAATTTTCTTGAATGGAAGGCGACCTGCCACCATAACCAGAACCTGATGCAGCATGCAGAGACCTTCGTTTCCCTGCCGCGGAAGAACATTCACCTAATGTATGTCTGGGGTCACAGCTATGAGTTTGATGATCAGGACAACTGGCATGTTATCGAAGAATTTAGCAAATACATAGCTGGACGCGATGACATCTGGTATGCGACAAATATTGAAATCGTTGATTATGTGAATGCGTATAAGAATCTGAGATTCTCGGCTGATCAGCATCTTGTGTATAATCCTTCTGCTGCGAGCGTATGGGTGCTGCTGGACGAACAGCCTGTTGAGATCAAGGGCGGCCGCACAACCGTTTTGTTCTAGACCCGAAAGGGAAATCAATTTCTTGTTAACAGAATTAAAATACACAAGCCCCCTGTAAAATAAGTTGCAGGGGATTTGTGGTTTCTCGCAGAATGAATAATGTATTCATTTTTCAATTCCTCTATGCACCTGAATTCATCTCCTCTTCATACTCAAATCGTTATAAATTCTCCTTCTACACAGGTATTTTTATTAGGCCTTTAGTCATACTGATTCATATGAGCGAAAATGATTTAATAGTAAGTAAGCGATTCCAAAAATAAATCTTCATTTTTCTCTCCCTTCTACCGACATAGTTATTATGAACTAAAGCATGCGCGAATGGAGGAATCCATATGATTCAAGAACTACGAAAGGCCGAACGAAAAAGATACAATGTACACTTATCTCTAACGGACGGATCTACTTATTCCGGTATCGTAAGTTTGAATATGGGTCAAATGAAGCTTCGGTTAAAGTATCGTGGAGGCATCGTTACCGTTCCTTTCCATGAGATCAAACACTGCTCCACACTCGTCCCCATATCTGTGTAGACGTTACGCACTATGCAAGCTCTTATAATGAAGAAACAGCTCATTCATAATGAGCTGTTTCTGTAGTAAACCTAACTTCCGATAAAAAATAGTGCGGCCGCACCCACTGCGAGCAGTATGAACGAAACAATGGCTGTCCATCTTCTATACTCTATGTATCGAATTACATACACCAACGCCATCACGACAAAGAACCATCCAAGTGAGAACCCCGAGTTAATGAAACCAATAACCAGCATGATAAAGGCAACCACGGTCAGCACTGCCTCTAGCTTTGCCAGCATCGGATTACGATCCTTCTTGTCCTTTGAATTGAATATTTGAATCACCTCCTCAGCGAAATTCAGGATGTCGCTTAATGCACCGTTGTATCAATTAAATACACCCGATCTTCGAAACCACCACGTTGTTTTTGCTTTTCCACCCTTTTGCTCTCCAATTGTTCAGGTGTTGAGCCATGTACCTTTGACAATGCCATAATGACTTCCAGCACATCTGCCAGTTCAGTAAGAGCCTCTTCATCATGATCTGTTAAATAGTATTCCTCTATTTCTTCCATAAGCTTAATCCTGAGCTCGGATTTATATTGCTCTTTATCAAGAACGGTAATTCTACAGGAATCTCCCCTCAAAGCTATAATCGTTGGGATTCGATCACGAACAAGCTTATTATAAGATTTTTTCTCGCCAGTAAAAGAAGATCCTGATTGACCAGCTCCTACGATCACGACTTCATTGTCTATCTTTTCATGTGTGCCACATTTACGTGTCTTGCGATTCTTTCGTTGTTCACGTACTTCAGGAGCTACTCTTACCTCATATTTATCGCCATGCAAATACCAGGGCATCTGTTCATCAATGCCGAAATTAATGAGATCATAAAGCTGACTAGGTCTATAATCCGAAATTGTTGCTAAGTACCGATGAAGGTTCTGAATTCCACTGAATTCCTTAAACTGTTCTCCATTCTTATATAGATCAATTTTAAAGCCCATACCTATAGTCTCCCCTTATGCTGAAGAATGTGGACCCCTGCGCATAACTCCAATTATACCATTTTTACGTACGGCTTTTACCTGCTTAAGTTGCTCTTCACTGTTCCACAACAAAAAACAACCGTTCCCGACAAGCAGGATAGCATGGATAGGCCTTCCATTTGCTTTAGGAACGGTTGTTTTTAATTTAAGATCATACTTTTTAAAACTTAATTTCTACTTCTTAAGCACTTCGTTCATCGTCTCAAGGAGTGTATGGGAAGCATCGCATTTATACTCCCAAAACATGATGCCCGCAAGCCCCTGCCCTATGACATACTCACATTTTGCTGTGATGGATTCCGGATCATCGTAAGAGATAAACGTGTTGCCGTTAAACAAATATGGCGACCTCGCCTCGTCATCCCAATATCTCGTGTATCCATTATTATTGATATAATCTGCTGACAACTCCGTATAATCCGGGCCAAATCCTCCTGTCGTCGCTGCCATCTGGTGCAGACCATTGTTCCGCCCCGGTACGCCTGTCCACTTCCGGGAATAGAACGCGGCTCCAATAACTATTTTATCCCTCGGAACCCCTGCCTCGTGAAACATATTCACCGAAGCATCCGTGCTGATACGATTCAAATCCCCTGTCGCAGTATAGAGATTGGTGTGATGCCCGGTGAGCACTTGGAAGCCTCCCCGCATGTCATAAGTCATCAGCTGCACATAATCAATATAGGGCTCAATTTGACCCATCTCCGTACCGTCAATATAATATTGATCGGCTCCGGCAGCAATGGTCAGCATGTAATGTCTGCTATCTTGTTCACCCAGCTGATCCAGCTCTTCCCTGATCAATTTCAGCAGCCGTGTGAAGTTCTGCTTGTCCGCGGGAGATGCAGCAATGCCTGCCTGACCATAGCATGGGTATTCCCAGTCCAGATCTATGCCGTCTAACGAATAGGTCTGTACAGTGCGGGCAGCTGATGCTGCCAGCTTCAGCCTCCCTTCCTCGGTTGCTGCTGCTTCAGAGAAGCCGCCGCAGCTCCAGCCACCTACGGACAGAATGATCTTGAGCTCGGGATGCTTCTCCTTAATAACAGAAATCTGCTCCATATTATGCAGGTGACTGGTCTGAATAACTCCGTCCTGAATGATGCCAAAAGCGATATTGATGTGCGTCATCCGGTCCAGATCTACTTCTGTGACTTCGTTCAGTCCACGGTGACTAACATATCCAATAATCCATTTTTTGCTCATTCGTCTTATCCTCCAGTCTGCTTCACTTCGCGAAGCTGTCGGTTCAGCTGGGAACTGACCTGAATGGCTTCCCTTACAGCTCCAATACGGTAACCGGACGACGCGTATCGGATCTGATTCGCTTCATCCAGTACGACCAGATGAGGATACCCAGACTCGAGGGCGGAAGAACTCCGAAACAGCTCAGGCAATGAGGAAGGATCGCCCTCGGCTATATGAACCTGCCTTGGAAGCTGCTCCAGCTGTTCATCTCGCAAGGTCATTTGCTTCCCTGTAGAGCCTGTAATCAATAAGATTGGAACATTCCGCTCCGCCAGTTCCTCCTTAAGGTCAGCAAGCTCTTTAAATAAGTGCATGGTCGGTTCTCTCTCTGGTTCTATCCAGGCAGCAATAATGCCGCAGGCAGTACCAGGTCGCTTATCGTTCATACCGGGTGCGGTGCCATACTGCCGATCCAGTGCTAAATTGTCGTTCACTGTCCCTATAACGGGAATCTCTTCCTCGCTGCTGCGCAAGGTGATTGTCACTTCGGTTTCTTTGCCTTCCTCCACCTCAAAGTAAGTAATCCTTGCCCTCACCGTACCGTCTTTGAGACGTACGCCCGTAACCATACGGTAGAAGCCCGATTCGACCTCCAATGGTTCTGCAAACCAGTCTTTCGATCCAAACGGAAAGTGCAGGGTCACATATTGCCCATGGACAAGCCGGGCGATGGAAATATCCTCATAATAAGCAGCACTCGGTGTACCTACTGCTGACTCTCCCAATTCAAGATGCAAGTATCCGATTCGCTCGCTCACCTCATCATTACTGCCTAGATCCGCATAGATCCAGCTCCCTTTTTGCCAATACTGTGGTTTGTGCTCATTCGGATGCAGACGAGACGGAATTCCGAAGCTGCGGCATAGGGCAACAAACAGGATAGCGAGGGAGTCCTCATCTCCGGCCATCAAGCGGTAAGTTCCAGCGACAGTGCCTTTTCCTTTCAGATTCGGCAGATCTTCAGAGCACATATACTGTTCTTTCAGCTGTTCGGCCAGAAGCTCAGGTCGTTTTATGAAGGAGGCTTGCTCTTCCAGGTTATAGGCAGCCTGGAACTGCTCTCTGTATAGACCAAGCATCTCATAAGATACCCGCGGACAGAGCACATAAGGAATGAACAAGGTGTCAGGCAGCATACCTCGAAGAGGAAGAGCACTTCTCAGATGCTCGTGCAGCACAGGACGGAAAGTATCAATTAAATCCTTGCTGTTGAGCGATTCCAGCAGAATGAGGGGCCATTCTCCATGCTCAGGAGCGCTTTCCTTGAGAAATTCGGCAATTTCATGACCATTGCCGCGTGCCTTCTGCAAGACATCCCATACTCTTCCCTCCGGTAGACCCAGCTCCTCAGAGAGAAGCCTGCTCTCAGACTGAGTGACAAAAGTGCCTTCAAACGCTGCACGAATAGCGGCACCTTCCTTCATTCGCTCCTGATGCATGGATTCCGCCTGTTCCGTCAGCTCTGGAAGCACCTCGCCTGCCAGCTCAGGAGGAGGTACCATATCAAGATCAACAACGCCGCTCTCTTGAACCTGTGGAGAGGAAAGATTCAGAATCAGCTCCACTTTGTCCATCTCGGCTACTCTTACTTTGCGCTCCTGCCAGTGATCCTGGAATACAGCACGAATCAGCAGGTCCCCATAGCCTGTCTTAAAGAAGGCTTCTCCTCTCTCATCTGCCCTAAGCTCTGCAATCGGATAGAACTCCGCCATGTTATATAATTCGAAACGTACTATCGCTCCCTGCACCGGCATTCCGTCCTGGTCCTTGACTGAAACCGTAAGCTCCTTCGCAGGAGCATAGTTCGTAAGGAGATTCAACTCGGTGTACCATTGCTTCGCTATCGTAATGTCCTCTGAACCGTGATAGCTGCCGAGCACCCTTGTGTTCATCAGCATCGAGCGTCGTGCCGGCGGTGTAAACCATCCTTGATTAAGGCGTGCTTCCGGTTCGCATGCACCAATATAATACCAGGTACCATCCGCCCAAGCTTCCACCCAGGCATGATTGTCATCGCAATGGGCCCATCGAGGTGTATATACCTGACGAGCAGGAATGCCGATACTGCGCAGTGCAGTAACTGCCAGCGTAGATTCTTCACCGCATCTCCCCCGGGCACTTCGAATCATAGTTAGCGGTGAAGCGGTTCTCAGATCACTGCCGATATAAGTTGCCTTCTCATAGCACCAGTAATTGGTTTCCAGAATGGCGTCTGCCATGGATAATGAGCGGGTACGATCAGCAAGCTCTGCATAGAAAATATCCCTGCAATCCTCGATATTCTCGGTATTCACCCTCGCCGGCAGCACAAAATGCAGAAATAGTTCATCCGGGACCTGCTTACCCCACGGAACTTCCTGCCGGATTCGTAATGCGGACCGCACATGGCTTAAAAACACCGAGCTTGCAACATCCGCCAGATCCTGCAGCGGGCTGTAGGCATACACATACTTCAGCGCCCATTCCTCTTCTAAGGTCATCGTCTCCTGAAAAACAGCAAATATCTCATCTGCTCTGGCTCTGACAAGCTGCTGCTTAATACGAAGCTGGTTCTCAATATCATTCATTCTTTCACGGGTTAGTGAAAACACCGAGGTTTGTGTACTCATATCTATTTCACTCCTTCCACAGTTTTCCATCCTCACGGATGATCCACGTGCCGCTTCCGTCTGCTGCTTCAGCAGTAATTTGAAATAAATGCTTCGCTGCATAAACCTCGGGATCGAGTTCCAGGTCCGAAGACCAGCCGAGTCGTGTCAAATCCTCCGTATAGCTTCCATTGTGTTCTGCGAAATTACGCTGCAGGTAGTACAGTTTTCTAAGCTCCCACTTTATTCGTTCATCCCGAGAAATACGAAATTGACCCGGATCTTCATCATCTGCGAATACGACATATCCCCACAGCTCAGGATAATGCATGTTGATCAGCCCCATCGGAGACCAGACCCAGTTATCCTCGGGGTAAGGCTTACCCGTATCAGGATTAATCACTTTGCTATAAATCCCACCTACCACCTCTGTCTGCCACTCCACCCTTGAGAAATTCACTCTCCAGAACTCACCCGGAAGCGGAGCGCGGTGTTCTTTCGCACATTCCTTCAGACTGGTCCAAGGTATAGCTGCTTCAACAGACCATTTGCGGTTCGCTGCCTCTGGATTGTTGAGCTCGCCGTCTATATGCACCGCTGTCCTCAGTCCCTTCATATCCCAGCTGTCCAGCGGTGGGCCCCCGTCCCGGTAAGGCTTGATGAGGAGTAAATCCCACACCGTATTCAGCGCATTGATCTCAAATTCGTAGTACCCGTGACTGTCTCCGTCCGGATCAATAAAAATTTCAAAGTCATTATCATAAAAAATGACCGAGTCACGTTCTGTCAGCGTAGCCCAAATACGATTCTCCCACAGCTCAGCCCCTACATAAAAATAGTCATCATCCCACAGCATCTTCACTCGTGTATCTTGACCGGGCCGGGGACGGATATCGCCTTCAATATCGACAAACTTATCGGTCCATGCTGCCTTGTTCCAGAATGGCTTGTCGAGTCTTCCGTCAAGTACAGCCTCACCATTTGCGCGCCGGCAAATATAATGCTTCGGTTCATACTCTTCGATCTGAGGGACAGGCACCCCGCTCAGCATCATGATGTCCCCTCCTCATCCAGAATTCCATCCTGCCAAGCCTGATAGATGAATTGCGAGAACAGGCTGTTCGACCAGGCGAACCAGGATCTCGTATAATTGTGCGGATCATCGGCATGAAAGCCTTCGTGCATATAGCCGGTATCCGCGTCCGTTGCTTCCAGCATTTGAATAAGGGTCAGCTTCTCTTCAGCAGATTGAGCGGTTATCCCTTGCATAGACAGCGCCATATGCCAAATAAATTGGTCTGGTGTATGCGGGCTTCCAATTCCCCGGGCACAGTTGCCTTCATAGTAGAACGGATTGTCCTTGGAGAGGGCGAATCGCCGTGTATTCTGATATACCGGATCGTCTGCTGTACAATATCCAAGATAAGGGATAGATAAGAGCCCCGGTGTACCCGCATCATCCATCAAACAGTAATTCCCGTATCCGTCTGTCTCATAGGCATAGATCGGGCCAAACTCTGGATGCCGGTAAATACCGTAGAGAGAAATGCCGCGGCTGATTTCGGCTTCAAGCTGTTTAAGCTCCTGTACAAACCTAGCATCCCGGTAAATCCGGTCTGCAAATTCCTGCATATAGCGGAGCACCACAACCGCAAACATATTGCCGGGAATGTTATAGTGAAAATCGCATGCATCATCGCTTGAGCGGAATCCAGACCAGACCATCCCCGTATAGTTCACCGGCGTGCCGAGCCCCTCATTTGCGAGGGTATCTTCCGGTATCCCGTTATGACGCATAAATCGATAGGGGGAGCGAGCCTCGTGACGCTGCTCGGTACGGAAGAGTTCATATATCATTCGCATTGCGGACTTGAATTCGGCATTATACACTGCTGTATCCCCTGTCTCTTGCCAATAATGGTATGCAAGACGCATCGGGAAGCAGAGAGAATCAATCTCGAATTTGCGTTCCCACACCCATGGGGACATTTCGGTTATGTCAGTTGTATTCCAATGCCAATCGCTTGCTGATTCATTAAATGCATTGGCATAAGGGTCCAGATGAATATACTCGACATGCTTCTTAATGAGACCACTGATTATTCTTCGAAGATCCGCATCCTCCTTCGCGAAGGGTACATAATGAATGACCTGTTCGACCGAATCCCGAAGCCACGACGCCGGGATGTCTCCCGTTATAACAAACGTCGTCCCGTCATCTAGCAGCTTGACCGTTGTCTCCAATGTATTCGGGAAACAGTTTCGAAACAGCTTGGAGAGCTTTGGCCTATGGGAGAGCGCCTGCTCTGCCTTATCCAATACCTGCTGAATAGCTTCAGGCAGCTGAAATTTCGGAATGTCTATGCTGGGCAGTTGAAAAGAATCCATTAAAGAATAAAGCTCCTTTCTCAACAGAATAATGAGGTGTCTTAAACCTGGCCTTAGCACCGTTAACCTAATTAATTGTGAGTGACCACCGCACCAGAGCCGCCATACATTTCGACTTCTTCATCGAACTCCAGCTTCACGACGGTAGTCAGCTCATGAGTATCCTCATGAGTCAGATGAATCCAGGTTGTACCTGGAATCTGAAACCACGGAACCCCGCCATGAATTTCGTGTGTCAGCTCCTTGCCTGAATGGAGTATTGATGCCTTCTTGATTTTACTCAACAGTCCCTTGAGACAAATGCTCTCCTTCGGGTCTCCATGCACAAATAAGTAAAGTGACTTTCGGTCGGCAGAGAGAGTACTCCCTTCCCCGTAGTAGCGGGTCATAATCCCGTCTCTTGTTCCATATACCGCTTCCTCGTGAGCTCTGATCCATTTTCCCAGCCCGAGTAAAATAGCTTCCTGTCTGTCGTCAATGGTACCGTCTTCTCTCGGTCCAATATCGAGCAGCATATTACCGCCCATCGAGATACAGTCGCAGAACATACGGACAATCTGATGCAGTGATTTGTAATGCTGATCCGTCGGCACATAACCCCAGGAAGAATTGATCGTTGTACAGAATTCCCACGCTCCTTCCGGTCGAGTCATCGGCAGCCCTTGCTCAGGAGTCTTATAATCTCCATGTCCCGCAAGACGTGAATTAATGATGACCTCTGGCTGCAGGGATTGCAGGTATTGCTTAAATGCAGGCAGATTCCACTGCTCCGCGCTCCGTTCCCAATCCCCGTCAAACCACAGCAGGTCTACCTTGCCGTATCCGGTTAGCAGCTCTTCCAGTTGATGATTGTTGAATGCAAGAAATCGGGTCCACTTCTCCTCATCCTGAATTCCGTTTGCCGGATAAGAATAATTGTTGACAGAAGCCGCGTCCTCAGGAACCTTGCCTCCTTCATACACACTTGGATAATCCGGGTGAGACCAGTCAATCAGCGAATAATAAAGTCCAAGTCTTAATCCTTTAGCCGTGATCGCATCAGCATATTCCCGCACAATGTCGCGACGCGCCGGCGTTCTCTTCACCGTATTGAGGTCACTGTACTGCGTGTCCCACAGGGCTACTCCATCATGATGCTTGGTCGTGAGCACCGCATACTTCGCTCCAGATTGCTCAATGAGGTCAGCCCAAGCCTCGGCATCATATTGAGAGGCTGTAAATCCGTTCAGCTGCTTCATGTACTCGTCGTAAGTCATCCGTCCGTTATAAAAGGACCATGATTCCGCAACTCCATCTACTGCATAAATTCCATAGTGAATAAAGATTCCCAGCTTCGCATCCTCAAACCACTTCTGCATACGGATATCTGCACCTTTCCATCTATGAGATTCTGAACACATGAGCAATCGGTGCAACACCGGTCAGCTCACCTTCCGGCATTTCAACTTCAATCCCTTCCCCTGTCTTCGTGAAATGGAGATCCTCAGCTCCATCGACTAGGTCAATCCGGGAAATATCCTGGTGATGAATCAGCGGAAGCGTCATCGTGCGCTTCACTTCCTGTTTCTCATCAGCATAGAGATAAAAAGCATAAATCTGTTCATTCTTTTGTGTGAAATGGACGTTACCTGCCGAATAGGGTTCACATATCCGTGTTCCGTATATGGATTCTCCGTAAGCCTTCAGCCATGCCCCCATACCCTCAATCCGGGCAATGGCTGTTCTGGACAATCGGCCATCTGGCTGAGGTCCGACGTTAAGAGCCAGGTTGCCTCCTTTTGCGACGATTTCGATCAGCATATGAATGAGCTGCCGTACGGTCTTGTAGTCATCCTCGTAGCGAAAAGAAAACGAGGTGCCCATCGTAATACAGCTCTCCCACGGCACATGAAGGGCCCGTTCCGGCATCGTCTGCTCCGGGGTAATCAGGTTCTCGTAGGGTCCTCCCACTGTTCGATCTACAGACAGAAGCCAAGGCTGCAATTGACGAGCCTTCTCCACCACTTCGCCGATGCGAATATTTTGAACCCTGTAATCGTTAACCCACCCGGCATCCAGCCATAGAACATCGATCCGTCCGTAGTCTGTCATCAGCTCCATAATCTGCTCATGGGTGAACTGTACGAATTCCTCCCACAGCCAAGGGTACTCCCTAGGGTCAAAGCTCGGACCGCGTGATGTCTTCATCCCTCTCTCCATGCCTTCAGCCCAATAATAGGGAGAATGCCAGTCTGCCTTGGAGAAATAAGCCGAGATACCAAGCCCTTGTGCACGGAATGCCTCGAATAGATGCTTCGTAATATCTGCATACCTATGCCTCGAGAAGGGACATTCTCTTCCGGTAATCCGATATTCTGTGGTACGGGTATTCCACATACAGAACCCGTCATGATGCTTCGTCGTAAAGTTCAAATATTTAAATCCGTTATTTGCGGCAAGCTCTGCCCATTTCTCTGGTTCAAAACGAATGGGGTTAAAGGTCTTATTCAGTTCAAAATACTCCCGCTTCATCTCTTCACCGTCAATATCCCACTCAATATCGGCACGGGACCACACCGCATCTTCATCACTAAGCGCCCAGGACTCTACGATGCCAATCTGGGAATAAGGACCCCAATGCATCATTAGTCCGAGCTTCTGATCCTTAAACCATTCCAAGCGTTCCAGCAATAACGGATCTTCGGGCTTGACCCACTTATCCTCGCTGCTGTAATTATGAACTCCCTGCTCTACGGCAGGTGAAGCTTCTGTCTGGGTCTGATCTTGACTCATCGTGTACCCTCCTACTGAGATTAGAGAAAAATCTGCATTTGACGAGATTTGTATGTCCAAATCTTTTGTTTATTGCTATCATGTATAAGAAATGACCAATTCATAGGAAAAAGGAGGCGGCATTTCATCTTGAGAATGGACTATTTCAAATCCAAGCTGTTCCTGAAGTACATCCTGTCCTATCTGTTCATTCTGCTTATCCCTCTCGTACTCATGACTGTGTTTATTTATGAAAATGCTGTAGCAACCCTCCGTACTGAAATTGAAAGCTCACGTCTAGCCCAACTCTCTCAAACGAAAGTAACGATTGATGGCCGTATGAAAGAGCTCAGTGAAATAGCTTCACGGATTTCTTATGATGATCGGCTCTCGTCCTATCGTGTGAACAATACACGCACCAGCCCGGAAGCGATTCGTGCTCTGGATCAGTACAAGGCGACCAGCTCCATGATTGATGAAATTCATCTCTACTTCCACAACGATAAACGTATTTACTCCAGCAAAGGCTTAACCGACTTTGAAGTATTTGCAGACAATTTCAGCTTTGCGAGCTGGGACAAGCAGTCCTTCTATCGTGATCTGAATGAAGTGAAGCATCCTACTGTAAGACCTGCTGACTTGGTCACCAAGATCGGAGGAGTGCAGGACCGTAAGCTGGCCTTTCTCATTCCGATTACACCAAACAGTCTTAATCCTCATGCCACCGTCATGTATTTCATTAAGGAAACAGAGATAACCAATCTGATTGATTCGATCCTTGGAAGCTACCAGGGTCTCACCTTCGTTCTTGATGCAGAAGGTCAAGTGCTTGCTGCGAATCGTCAAGGGGATACACTGAGCGAAGAAGCCTCACAAACCCTGTTTGCAGAGACTGCTCCAGGTATCCATGAACGAACACTGGATGGTAAAGAGCATTCTATTGTATCGGTTCAATCCGAATCCAATGGATGGACGTATATGACGGTAATGCCAAGCTCACAGTTCTTCAGCAGTGTGATAGATGTCCGCAGCGTTATGATTATGATCATTGCACTCGTACTGCTTATTGGAGCCGTCATCGCACTTGTTCTTGCACGAATGCAGTATCGTCCTATCTCATCGCTAGTCGAATTCGCATCCTCGCGCTTCCCTGAGACACAAATCAATGGAAATCACAGTTACCGAAACGAGCTGGAACGGATACGCTCTGCTCTGCAGGATTACAGCTCCCGCATGGATATACAGGAGCCTTTTGCCCGCAATCACTATCTGTCCACACTCATTAAGGTTGGAGACACCGATCATCACTCACCTGAGCTCGCACAGCTGTTTGATCTTAATCTAAGCAGGAACAATCTGTTCGTGATGGTTATCGGCTGGAACGAAGCAAAGCCCTCAAATATGGATAATCGCAGTCAAATTATTAATCGGCTTGCTCGCTTTGAGCTGCCCGAGCTGCAGGCAACCGGGTATGGGGTAGAACTGACACAGCTGGATCAATTCGCGATCATTATCAATTTTGATGAAGCCGAAGAGCTTGATGAACTGGCCCAAATGAAGCAGATTACAGAGCAGATCCGCAGCATGCTGATGAATACATTTGCCATTACACCGATGATTGGGACAGGAAGCTGTTACCATCACCTTCACGAGCTGAATCAATCTTATATCGAGGCTTGCTCGGCCTTCGATCTGCTCGTTCCAGGGGAATTCGGGTCCGTAGCGCTGTTTGCAGATTTGTCCAAGACACCGAGCCACTCCTTCTGGATACCGAATCATGTTCAGCTAAAGCTTACGCAAAGTCTAAAGCAGGGCAACTATGACATCGCCTCCCAGATGATTCGCTCGTCTGTAGACAGTCTGCAGGCTTCCAAGCTGCCGGCTCTCCTTGTTCGCTGCATTAGCTTTGATCTGCTCAACACGATATTGAAGACCGCTACTGAGCTGGGCGAACATCATATGCTGCAAAGAATTGCTCCAGGCATGGTATTCACCAGCTCACTTAAGGAGCTGGAATCCGTCCTGCTCTCCCTTGCCTCCCAGGTATGTACCGAGGTTGAGCAGGATTCCAAGCAGGAAGAACAGTCCTTGATCGACCGGATCATTGAATATATTGATACACACTTTACAGATCACAGCCTGAGCCTCGATACCATTTCCTGTGAATTTGAAATTTCACCGTCCCATGTCAGCCGATCCTTCAAGGACAAGACGGGAATAAATTTCGTTCAGTACATCTGGCAGAAACGGCTCGATCGAATGATCTACCAGCTGAAGACAACCGATACACCGCTGAAAGATCTTATTCAGGAGGTCGGCTATCTGGATACACCCAACTTTATTCGTAAATTCAAGAAGGAGACCGGTCTTACACCAGGACAATATCGCAAGCAGCACCGCACCACCGCCAATGATAAGAACGGCTCTGCCAGCTAGTGTGCAGAGAAAGCCAACATCCGTAATCCATCGACTCCGGAGAGGATGTTGGCTTGCTTCTTTCATTTCATAAGATCAAGTTAATCTGTTTTATAGACCTGCAGCATTCCATGTATCGTAAACTTCCTGATAAATTTCCTGGATACGGTCTCCACCCATCTTCTTCACTTGCTCAACGTAGCTGTCCCAATTGGACAGGGGCTCTTCGCCAGTTACAAACTTTGCTTCCATCTGTGTTACATATGTGTTGAGGTCTGAGAGAAGTGCTGAGGCCTCATCCTGCTGCTCATTATTCAAGTAAGCATTCGGGAAAGGCGCTTTACCAATCGGTACGAGCTTTTCCTCATTTTCCTTGGCAATCCAATCATCAAACTCTGTTCTAAGCCCATTTGTCAGCTCAGGTGTGTTATATCCTGGGGTCAGCATGCCAAAGTTTGGTGTAATCGTACCTCTGTACTCCTCACGATCTCCACCGCCTGGAACGGGAAGCCATTCTTTTTCATACGTATCTTTATTTGTGTACTGCCACAAAGTCCCTTCAGGGCCTTGGTTAAATAAGGTTTGTCCTTCAATCGTATATAGATAGTCGATCCAGCGCATCGTCGCTTCCGGATGTTCATTCACACTGGTAATTGCAAAGGTTCCATTAGCCGAGAGTCCCGGATGCATTCCATAGACTGGAGATCCCTCGATCTCGCTCGCTACCGGAGTCATCAGTGGATTATTCATAGCGTCATTCGGATCTCCGCCGAGTGTAAAGTAGGAGTAGTAATCATTAAAGACAGCGATCTGATTATTTTCTCCCTTGGCTTTTTTCTGCTCAGGTGTCTGGGAGAAGGTCTCATGATCCAGCAGCTCCTCTTCCCATAGACGGTTCATGAATTCCAAATAACCCTTGTAGCCTTCCTGCATCGGACTGTAAAAAACCTGATCCTGCTTATCCACATAGACGACCGGATCATAAATGCCCCAGAAGCCAAGGAAATACATCCGCAGATCGTCCAGCTTGACAGATGTCAGCGGAATTTCGTCAGCCTGACCGTTGCCGTTCGGATCTTCTGTCTTCACTCTTTTAAGAAATTCATACAGCTCGTCCGTTGTTCTTGGAAGCTCGTCTACACCTAGCGCTTCCAGCATTTTGCCGTTATACCACATGGGGCTGCGATACCAGACAGCAGCACTGTCGATGAATGGGAGGGAGTATATATGTCCATCAGGTGTTGTGAAGGATTTGCGAATGTCGGGATTCTCATCAAACAATTTCTTAATATTCGGCGCATAACCTCCATCAATGTAAGGCTCAAGCGGAATAAGAGAACCCTGAGTCCCGTAAGTCACTTGCTCTGCGGGTGTGAGATCGGCTGCGTATAGAACGTCTGGCAGATCGCCACTTGCAAACACAAGGTTCTTCTTCGTTGCGAAGCTGTCAATCGGTGTAAGCTGATATTCGAACTTAATATTCGTGAGCTTCTCTGCTTCCTGCAGGACCGGCATATTGCTCCAGTCTGCTACACCAGCATCCTGGGACATCATGGTCATCGTGATCGGCTCGTCCACAATCGGAAAGCCCTCTTTCTTGACACCCGTTTCCTCCGGGGTACGGGGCTCCGCCGTCTCGCCGGATTCAGAAGGTGAGGTTCCGCATGCGGCAAGCATGCTTGCGGAAAGGATCAAACTGAGAAGAACCGCTGACTTCTTACGAACTCTCTTCATGACAACAACTCCCTTTTCTGATGGTTTATATGGTAACGATCAGCCCTTTACGGAGCCAATCATAACACCCTGTACAAAATAGCGTTGCAGGAATGGGTAGATAATGATGACCGGCAGTGTGGAGACGATGATAACTGCATATCGGACCAGTGCGGCTACCTCCGCTTTGTTATTGAGCGCTGTTGCGGATGTGCTGTCCATCATGCCCGAGCCTTGGGCCGACATTTCCTGCAGAACGAGGATCTGTCTTAACACAAGCTGCAGCGGATATTTATCCGAATCATTGAAATAGATCATGGCGGAGAAGTAGCTGTTCCAGTGTCCTACCCCATAGAAGAGAGCCATGACAGCAATAATCGGCATCGAGAGGGGCAATATAATCTTGAGAAACAGCTTCAGATTCGAGCATCCGTCGATTTGTGCTGCTTCATGAAGCTCTCCCGGAATCGTCCCCTGGAAGAAGGTGCGGGAGACAATAATGTTCCACACCGATGCGGCGGAAGGCAGAATCAGCGCCCACATGCTGTTGATCATGCCCAGCTCCTTAATCAGCAGATAGGTTGGTACGAGCCCTCCTCCGAAGAACATCGTGACCATAAACATTCCCATAAAAAAGTTTCTTCCTACGAAATCTCTTCTGCTGAGCGCATAAGCTGCTGGAATGGTAACCATCAGGTTCACCGCGGTACCGACCACGGTATACAGAATGGTGTTCGCATAACCTGACCAGATGCGTGTATCCTGAAACACACGCTGATACCCCTCAAACGTAATATCTTTGGGAAAGAGCCACATCGCTCCGGAAGCAACGGCTTTTGGATTACTGATTGAAGCACTGATCATATAGACCAGCGGATAAGCGACAACAAGGAATGCAATCGTGACATAGAGATAATTCAGTGCCAGAAAAATTTTGTCTTGTCTCGTTTCTTTAATACCGGTTAGCATCGTCCAGCTCCCTCCTCTACCACAGACTATTCTCACTTGTCTTGCGTGCGATCTGATTGACTACAATGAGCAGAATGGCATTGATTACAGAATTGAACAGCCCGACAGCCGTAGAGAAGCTATACTGAGCATTCTCAAGACCGGAACGGTACACAAAGGTAGAAATGACATCCGAAGATTCCATATTCAGCGGGTTTTGCATCAAGAGAATTTTCTCAAAGCCGACGCCGAGGAGACTTCCCATGTTCAGAATGAGCAGAATGGTCATCGTTGGCACCAGCACTGGAATGTTAATGTTCCGTATTCGCTGCAGCCTGTTCGCTCCATCAATAATCGCTGCCTCATGCAGACCGGGATCTGCTGCTGACAACGCAGCCAGATAGATGATCGTCCCCCACCCGGCACTCTGCCATACTCCAGACAGCACATACACCGTCTTAAACCAGGCCGGGCTTGTCAGAAAGGCTGGGGCATCAAAACCAAGCCATTCAATAAAGTGGATCAGAATCCCCGTTGAAGGTGAAAGGAAAGAAATGATCATCCCGACCATTACGACCATGGAGATAAAATGAGGAGCATAAGTGACGGTCTGGGCGAGCTTCTTGAAGCGCTTGTGCTTCAGTTCATTGAACGCCAGCGCCAGAATAATCGGAATCGGAAAGCCAACAGCCAGCTCATATAAACTGATCGTCAGCGTGTTCCACATCAAATCCCAGAAATAATAAGAGTCAAAGAACCGAACAAAGTGATCGAAGCCGATCCATGGGCTGCCGAATATCCCGCGAACCGGATTGTAGTTCTTGAACGCAATCTGGATGCCATACATGGGTCCGTAGTGGAATATAAGAAAATACAAAAATGCCGGTGCAATAAACAAATACAGTTCCCAGTTTCTCCAGATTTTCTGCCATTGCTTTCTGCTGCTCTTCGGCCTCGACATGGTCTGTTGTCTTCTGACCGTCTTGATCTCCTGCACTCAGGTTCGCCTCCTTCTGTCATTACTCATCTTGGTCTTGCGCCAGGAGCAAGCCTCCAAATACAAAATACAAATCCTGCTATGTCAGTTTTGTTGGCGCAGCTTTAGGTTAACGATAGTGGATGAGGCTTCACTTCGTAAACATGTCATTTTGGCACACCCTATAAACGTTGATATATCAAGGTTTTCCCATGTTATTGTCAACAGATTACAATTCAATAATATGTTGTTTTCGCACAAAAGAAAGCGATTACATATAGAAAAACGGAAAATTACCAATCTAAAACGAAGGTTTATGATGATCTAAATTTACATTAGGTTTACCTCTTTTTGGTTGTAAGCGATTTTATGATGTTAAATTAATTGACGTTAATTACGGAAATCATAAAAAAGCACCCTCTACCAGCAAGTAACTTAACATGGCAGAAGATGCTATCCTAGACTACTTCATTTTTATCGTCTTTATTTCATATGGCCGGAAGTTGAGTTCTATGGTTCCCTCGTGATGGCTCAGCACCGTCGTTTCTTTTTCCAGTGCATCGGATTCAAAAACCTCGCTCAACTTGCCGGGCCAGGTAAGGCTTGCCTGCTCACATCCTCCAGCAGATTCATACAATCTGACAATCCAGCCGGTACCGTCTTCTGCCGGTTTGAGTGTGTCCAGGATGACATGCTGACTTTGAAACGGAAGCAACGAGTTAACTGGTGGCAGGATACCGGAAGAAGAATGGAGGGCTGCCTTGCTCACCTGGATATCTGTATTCAGCTCTGCTGCCTTGCGAATGGTCCCTGCCCCTTGCCAGCTCCCTTGATGCGGGTAGAGTGAATAGGTGAAGCGGTGCTCACCCAAATCTGCTGTTATATCCGGCCACTTCGGTGCTCGCAGGAGAGACAAACGAATCGTACTCTCTTGGATGTCATAGCCGTATTTGCAGTCGTTCAGGAGACTGACGCCATATCCATGCTCTGATAGATCCGTGAAGCGATGACCGCACACCTCGAACTGAGCTTGTTCCCAGCTCGTATTGCGGTGAACAGAACGCTCAATTGTGCCATAAGGAATTTCGTAGACCGCCTTGTTCGCTACGACCTGCACAGGGAATGCAACCTTGAGCAGCTTATGCGCTTCATTCCATTCCACATGGGTCTCAAAGTCGATACGCTGATCGTGATGATAGAAAATAATGTCCTGCCGAATCGTTGAATTGCTCAGCTTCCAGATGAACCGGAATACGTCCTTTACCTCTCCTTGACTGAGCAGCTGTCGATGGACAAGGATCGGAGCATCCGCCTTCTGCTGTTCATACCTAGGATCAATATCCCAAGCATCCCAGTATGTAGGCCGGTCGTGGAACAGCTCGAATCGGTTGATTGATTCTCCAGGCATTACAATTTCACGAGAAGCCTCCTTATCCCATAGACTTGTTATCTCTCCATTCGCTCCAAAGGTCACGGAATAATATGTGGTATCCCAGCGATCAGGGAACGCTGCGGCTGGGGATGATTCATGATCCTGGGTATGATCGCTTACCGTTTCGATTTCTTTTAGCCAGATCGTTCGATAACCAAAGGCAGGAATATCTCTCACAAGCACATGCAGACTAGAAACGGCTTGTCCTTGCTCATCCCGCTGTTCATTCCGTTCATATCGTAGAGCCTGCCCTGTCTCATCATAAGGAATTATGTTTGCAGGATTTACCTCGAAATCCACAATCGCATCTCTGGCCCATCCAAGGCTGTTATATACGACATAAGGAATTCCATCTCCAACAAGTGCAACGTTCTCTGCGATTTGCGACAAGCTTTCCGTTAAGACTTCCGAGCCGATGTTAAAGATCTGCTCGTACTCCTTAGAAGAGGTATCATACGTTTCCGTAATTGCAGACCCAGGGATGATATCATGGAACTGATTCAGCAGAATCAGTTTCCACCCTTGCTCCAAATTCGCGGATTCCATATTACCGTGCTTATGCTCTCCACCTGCCAGTTTATTCAGGCTGTGCCATACTTCCGCCTCTCTATACAGAACTTCGGCCTTTCGGTTAGCCCTTTTATTCCTGGCATGTGTCGTATAGGTACCTCGGTGCAGCTCCAGATAGAGATCTCCATGCCATTTGGGAAGCCGGTGCCTTACCTCTTCCGTCGTCTTGAAGAACTCTGAAGCTGTACTGTATCGAACCTCCGGCTGGCCAACCAGCAGCTCACTGCGGTCCATGTATTCCAGCATCTCCCGGGTTACACCGCCTCCGCCGTCTCCATGTCCATACAGCAGCATCTGCTGTGGATGAACAGCGCGCTGCCGATAAGATTGCCAGTGCTCTTGTATATCCTTCGGCGATGTATCTTCATTCAATCCATGATTGAGATATGAGAGCATCGGTGTACCATCAATACCTACCCATTGAAATAGATCGAAAGGAAATACATTGGTATCATTCCAGTTCAGCTTGGTCGTCATGAAATAGCGAATACCGCCATGCTTCAGAATCTGGGGCAAGGAAGCACAATAACCAAAAGTATCAGGGAGCCACTCGATCTCAGAAGTACGTCCGAACTCTTGCTCATAGAACCGCTGTCCATAGAGCATTTGCCGCATCAGCGACTCACCGCACGGAATGTTCAAATCCGGTTCCACCCACATCCCCCCGACCAGCTCCCATCGGCCTTCTTGAATTCGCCGTTTGACTCGGTCATACAGCTCAGGGTCATGCTCCTTCAGAAATTGATACAGGATCGGCTGACTCTGTGCAAATTTGTACCCAGGATACTCATCCATCAATCGATCTACGGTTGAGAAGGTTCGGCTCGTTTTGCGTACCGTTTCCCTTACCGGCCACAACCAGGCAATATCAATGTGTGACTGACCGACCATATGCTCTATTCCTTCCGTACTTCCACCGATCTGCTGTACCTGGGCAGTTAGTTGTTCCTCCAGCTCGCATATACGACTACCTTCACGAATGTCGGCCTCACTCATTCCGAGAAATCCATCGAGCGTCCGGAACATCGCTTCACGCAGTCTAACGCTTCGCATATCACTCTCGGCCAGCTGCTGCGCCGTACCTAGCAGTGTCCGAAGTGTATACATTAAGCTCTGTACCGGACGGTTCACCTTCACTAACAGGCTGGTTATACGAGAGATCGGCGCAGGTCTGTTCGCTTGATGGTTTAGCGGGTCAATCGGCTCAGGAATGGGGTCATAGAGCTCAATGGTTAATTCCAGCCTTGAATCCTTTTCGGCATACGCCGGGTCAAGTGACACATAGGTATGGTTCCGGTCCAAGCCCTGATAAGAAACCCCATTAACTCTGAGCAGTCCTTCCCCGCTCCCGGCGCTAAACACAAGGCCGATGCCTTCCTTTCCCCAAGCCTCCGGCCAATCCAATTCTTTTCTGAAGAAATAGGTGATTCCATGCTGGCCGGGAAACTGGGTAAGTGTAGTCCCCTCTGGAAGGTACGTTTCCTCATCATATTCTCCAGGCATGTAATACGTTGTGCTCGTCATTTTCCAATCGTGAATCTCTGTACTCTCCAGCCACTGTCGCTCTGATAGTTCCCGAATCATTCTATGAATTCGCTGCATTTCGCTTAACCCTCCAGTACAGTAAGTTCAGTGCTCAGCGTGTCATCTACATGTCTGCCAATCCTGATGTGAAAAAGCCCAGGCTCAAGAACCGTCTTGTAATCCGCTCCAACATACTCCAGTTCTTGGCGTCCAACGGTAAACGTGATGCGTCTCTCCTCACCCGGCTCCAGCTCGACCTTGCTGAATCCTTTCAGCTCAAGTGCCGGTCTTGTATAAAGACTTGCTGCATCGGAAATATACAGCTGAACGACTTCTGCCCCTCGGCAATCTCCTGTATTCTTTACCATCACTTCGGCTTCGACCGTGTCATCCAAATGCATTTCAGAGGCAGACAAACGGAGATCATTATATGTAAAAGAGGTGTAGCTGAGTCCGTATCCAAATGGATACATCGGCTTGCTGTCCTCCTCCAAGTATCTTCTGCCGCGCGAGCGCTTGCCAAGATAATGTACGGGCAGCTGACCGACGTGCTTCGGAATCGAAATTGTCAGCCGGCCTGACGGATTAACATCACCAAACAGCACATCGGCTACTGCATGTCCTCCCTCCTGTCCGGGGTACCAGGCTTCGAGAATGGCATCCGCATGGGCATCCAGCCAGGGCTCTGTTATCGGCCGGCCATTAATATATACAACGATCAGCTTCTTGCCAAGCTTATGAATTTCCTGAGCCAGCTGCAGCTGTACACCTGATAAGGTCAAGGTCATCCGGTCAATCCCTTCTCCACAGTCCATGTCATTCCATGCATCTGTGACGACAGAAGCACCGGTTCGAAGATCAATCGTCCCTTCCCCAAAATCCCGCGCACTTGAGCCGCCCAGTACAAGCACGACAGTATCTGCCTTAGCTGCACAGCCAAGAGCAGCCTCAAAGCCTTCATGGCTATCCCCCTGAATTCGGCAGCCAGGCGCATACAAGACTCGCTCGGGATTCTCAGCGAGCTTGGCCTTGATCCCGTCCAGCACTGTGGTCACAGCACCATCCGGCTGAGGAGACGTATAATCGCCCAACTGGTTATAGCCTTGATCCGCATTGGGACCGATAACTGCAATTACAGCGTCCGTCCCCGATAACGGAAGGGCACGATCTTTATTTTTGAGCATAACGATCCCTTCCGCTGCCACTTGTCTTGCCAGCTGTTTATGCGATGACCTGCCAATGACTTCTCCAGCCCTCTTGGGATCAACATAGGGCTGATCGAACAGACCAAGCCTGAATTTCAGCGTCAGCACCCGCCCTACCGCCTGATCCAGTACCTCTATGTCCAACCTGCCTGTCTCTACGGCTTCTCCCAGATACTTAGCAAACATCTCGCCGGACATTTCCATATCAATACCGGCTGTGATTGCTTGGACTGCTGCAGACAGACCATTCTCCGCGGTATCATGGCCCCAGGCCAGCATATTTATTGCACCGCAGTCGGTGATGACCATACCGTCGAAGCCCCACTCCATACGGAGGATGTCCTTAAGCAGTACTTGATTTGACGTGCAGGGCGTACCATCAATTTCATTGTAAGCTGGCATAATCGAAGCGGCTCCCGCTTCAACTGCCCGGCGAAATGGATACAGATCCACCTCTCGCAGCTCGCGCATTCCCATATGAACAGGACCCGCATTTCTTCCGCCTTCCGAGCTGCCGTATCCAGCAAAATGCTTCAGCGTTGCAGCAACAGATGTCTGTTGATCGAGTGAATTGCCTTGTAGTCCTTTAACCGAGGCAACTGCAAACTCACCAATCAGATAAGGGTCCTCACCGAAGCATTCTTCTGTTCTTCCCCATCTCGGGTCACGCACCACATCAAGCACAGGCGAATACGTCACCGCCCCACCCTGACTTCTCGTCTCCAGGGCAACAGCACGGCACATTTCGCTGTACAGCTCCGTATTCCACGTGCTGCCAATTAACAAGGGCACAGGAAATACGGTTGCACCGATGGCCATATGACCATGCGAGCATTCCTCTCCGAACAAGATCGGAATTCCGAGCCGCGAGTGCTGGATTGCATAACGCTGAATTTCATTCACAGCTTCTGCCCCTTGCTCGGGTGACAAACCGTTCTCTATCGTCACCTCTGTCCATGGGTCTGCCCTGAGAACACCATAGAGCGAGCCAATGCCGTCTTTTTGCACCTGTTTCCGAAATTCCTCTGTTAAAGTAATCCGACCCTCAACGTTTTCGTATACTTTCCAGCCGAATGGCTGCACCAGCTGACCGATCTTCTCTTCTGTTGTCATTTGCTTCAGCAGATCCTCCGTACGTTCCGCCACCGAGCTTGCTGCATCTTTATAGATCATCATGAAAGCTCATCTCCTCTTTGTCTGTCGAATCAGTACTCACATCAAGAGTATTCTCTGCAAAGAGTGACCCTTGAGTCTACCCTTGCGAACACCATATCAGCTTTGATAAGACTGTAGAAGATCAGAGCAAAAATAACATATGAGCCGAAAATAACACACTTGCAAGCGTATTTTGCATATATCCCTACAAATAACTCATGTAATACCGAAGAATGCAGCATCCTCACAAAAAAAAGCCCGGCTCTTCAGCCGGACTGTTCTTTATTGATTCTTTATTGATTTTACTTCAAGTGCTTGCAAGCTACTTCACACCATTGTACACAAACGCCTTGATGATCGAACGCTGTGCGAAGAAGAAGACGACGAGGATCGGCAGAACAAGAATAAGATTGGCTGCCATGAGAATATTCCAAGTAGCGACTCCCTCGGTCTGACGAATCTTCGCAATCCCGAGCGGCAGGGTTCTTGCCGTTTCATTCGTCGTCATGACAAGCGGCCAGAAATAGTCATTCCAATGACTGATAAAGCTGAACAGAGCAATTGTGATTAGTGCTGGGCGCGCCATCGGAATCATCAGCTTCCACATAATCTTCCACTCTTTGGCCTTGTCCAGCCTGGCTGCTTCGATCAGCTCTTCGGGAACCTGCTTAAAGGACTGCCGGAGCAGGAAGATGCCAAAAGCACTGGAGGCAAAAGGCAGAATCAGGCCCAGATGGGTATTCAGCATGTTCCAGGAGCTGAGCTGCAAATATACGGGTAGAAAGATCAGCTGGGATGGAATCATCAAGGTAACCATAACAAGTCCGAACAAAATTCCGGATCCCTTGAACTGAAATCTCGCAAAAGCATAGGCAGCAGGGATAATCGTCAGCATTTGCAGGATCAAGATCCCGACAGCGATCAATACGCTGTTCATAAAATAATGGAGAAACGGACCTGAGTTCCAGGCCTGGCTAAAGTTTTGCCACTGCGGATTATTTGGTATCCAATCCGGAGGAAAGATCATTGTTTCGGGCAGTGTTTTAAGCGATGTTGAGATCATCCACGCAAATGGCAGTGCGAAGATCAGAACCAGGATCAGCAAGCCGATGACGTTGACGATCTTCAGGACGCTGTTCATTGCGCCCAGCCCACTCCAGCTCTGCTGTCTGCCCGTTCCTTGAGCGGTCTCACTCGCTCTAGCTGTAGGATCTATTGCATTCACTTCATTTCCTCTCCTTCCTCATACTTACCGGTAATGGACCCGTCTTGATAACATACGGAAATAAATGATGGTAAGCAGGCCGACAATGATAAGCAGAATGACACCCGCCGCAGAAGCGTAACCGATCTTGAAGAAGCGGAAGCCATATTCATAGATGTAATAGACAAGTGTATTGGTCGAATTCACCGGACCGCCTTGCGTCATAATCGCAATCGTTTCAAACACCTGGAACGAACCGATCATGCTCATAATCGCCAGGAAAAAAAGCGTCGGCGACAGCATGGGCAGTGTCAGCTTCCAGAAGGTACGCAGCGGCTTGGATCGATCAAGTGCCGCGGCTTCGTAGATGCTTGGCGGAATGCTCTGAAGTCCTGCGATAAAGACAAGTGTATTGAAGCCGATACCTTTCCAAACGGCCACCAGAATGAGTGACATGAGAGAGGTATCCGGGTGCGACAACCAATCCAGCGGCGCCATTCCAAACAGTCCGATAACCCAGTTGAGCAGCCCGTATTCCGGATCCATCAGCCAGCTCCACAGAAGAGAGATCGATACCAAAGAAATGATATGCGGGCTGAAGATCGCTCCTTGAACAAACCCATAGAACAGCCCCGAGCGGTTAAGCCACAACGCGATCAACAGCGAGAAGCTGAGTGTCAGTGCCACAGTTGCAAAGGTGTAAATTGTCGTATTCAGGAGCACCTGCATAAACTCTGAATCCGACAAAAGGTCTGAAAAATTTTGCAAGCCTACATAATTCTTCGTTGGACTGACAAAATTCCAATCAAAAAAACTAAGATAGATCATATAGAAGATCGGATAAATAAAGAACACACCAAAGATCACTAGGGATGGAGATATCATTCCATAAGGTCTAAGCTTCTCCCATAAACGAGACGTCATGCTACAGCCCTCCACCGATCGAGATCAATTCAGGAGCATTCGGTTTACTTCCTTCATGCCCTTGCCTGATTTCATACTGCTTCAGTCTTTGACCTTCGGTATTAAAATAGTACAGGCGCTCATACGGAACTGTGATGCTGACTATGCTATCCGGAACAAGCGGCTCTAGAAAGGTCTTGATCGAGAACATCCCGAATGGAGATTGAATCTGATAGATATTCTCTGCACCGAGACTTTCCCGGGTCATAACCTCTCCATCCAGGCGAAGACCTTCTGATGAATCCTGTGGATTCAAGAGGGCATGCTCCGGACGGAAGCCAAAGCTGGCTATATCCTGTGATTTCCCTTGCGTCGAATGAAGCTTAAACCCCTTGTACGGAAGCACGTTCATGGCTGGAGTTCCAATGAACTGGGCTGCAAACACATTCGCCGGATCGTTGTACAGCGTCATCGGTGATGCTGCCTGCTGAATGACCCCTTTGTTCATGATGACGATCTCATCCCCCATAGACATGGCTTCCACCTGGTCGTGAGTGACATATACAAAGGTAGTGCCGAGCCGTTTGTGCAGCTGAATCAGCTCTGTCCGCATCTGGTGGCGCAGCTTCGCGTCGAGGTTAGAGAGCGGCTCATCCAGTATAAACACCTGCGGCTTCTTGACCATGGCACGTGCTAACGCTACCCGCTGTCTCTGCCCGCCGGACAGCATCTCCGGCTTCTTTTTCATGTAATCACTGAGTCCTACGATCTCAGCGATGTCCTTGATAAGCTTCTCCCGTTCCTTCTTCGGCACCTTCCGGTTAACGAGTCCAAACTCAATATTGTCGTACACGTTCATTGTCGGGTACAAGGCATAATTCTGAAATACCATAGCCACATCACGATTGCCTGGAGCAACTCCGTTGACACACATATCATCGATCCAGATCTCGCCCTTTGTCTGCTCATCAAGACCTGCAATCATACGCAGGGTCGTTGATTTACCGCAGCCCGAGGGTCCGACGAGGACGGTGAAGGAACCGTCCCGAATCGTCAAATCCAAATCCTTGATAACCTCTTCTTCTTTGAAAAATTTGCTGATTCCCTTCAGCTCGATTCTGCCCATTTAGAGCCACCTCCCGTTTATTTGCTGAGCAGCGCGTTTGCTTTCTCAGCCGCTTCATCAAGTGCCTGCTGAGGCGTCACATTGGCATCAAGAATCGTTTTTTCAATCGCGCTCTTCATGATTTGTGCAACTTCCGGATAAGCAGTCTCCATTGGACGAGGTCTTGCATATTCGAGCTGGTCCACAGCTACCTTATATTGCGGATATTCTTTGTACAGGGACTGCATTTCTTCTGTTTCCAGAGCAGACAGACGAGTTGGCAGGTATCCTACATGCTCACTTTGATAAATTGTACTCTCTGTCGTTGTCATAAATTTGATGAACTCCCATGCTGCAGCCTGCTCTTCCTCCGTGAGCTTGGACGTCATCACGAGCTGACAGCCACCTGTCGGAACACCATAGGATTTATTGGCGGGCATAAAGGCAGTATCGAATTCAAAATTATTACCTTCCGAAATATCAATTGCACCTGCTACACCTGCGGTAGAACCGAATTTGAACGCCGAAGTCTGATTAGCCCAGTCCTTGTCTGCCGTCGCTCCTGCCTCATCCCCAACCGGGATTTTGATCAAGCCTTCGCTTGCAAGCTTCTTCCAGAATTCCACCGGTTCTACACCTTCTGGAGAATTAAACAGTACGGATTTGCCGTCTTCAGTCAGGATTTGTCCACCGGATTGGGCAACAAGTCCTTCATAGAACCAAATATCAACCGGCATGGTCATCAGCGAGATTCCTTTTTCCTTGAGCGTACGTCCGTACTCCTCAAATTCTTGCCAGTTCTTTGGTCCGGCAGGATCAAGGCCCGCTTCTTCAAGCACAGTTACATTCATATACATGATCGGTGTACTGCGCATGAAGGGCAGTCCGTACAGCTTATCGTCTACATATGCATTTCCCATAAGACCCGGGTTAAAATCATCCATTTGCACTTCCTCAGCATCCTGCTCCGCCAAAGGACCGAGCTCTTGAATCATCCCATATCTGGCAAATGTAGCGGTCGAGGCAATTTCCAAGTCGGACACCGCAGGTGCATCCCCTGCTGCAAATGCAGCCTGAACCTTGGCATGCAGATCGTCATAATTTCCTTGGTATTCGGCGATAACTTCGATCTCATCCTGGGATTCATTGAAGCGTTTGACCAGCTCCTGCTTCGCCTCTTCTATCTTATCTCCGAAGGCGTACCAGTATTTAATCTGAATCTTCTCTCCTGTCCCTTCACTTTCACTTGCCGAGCCTGCCCCCGCATTCGTCACTGAGCTTCCTCCGGATTCACCGCCGCAGGCGGACAGCATAACCGCCATCCCCAGCATAAGTGATAAGAAACCGCGTCTTTTATTACTTTTCATTTTCTATTTCCTCCTAATAGTTTTAAGCCGCTCTTAGACATGACAAAAGAAACCTGAACGAAACCATCCAAGGCTCTATACAAGGCCTCTTTGGTCTGTTCAGGTTTCTCCATCACTCCAACCCACTGGCTATTTACTTGTCTATTTATAAGTGGATGCTTGACTCTTTGTCTTTTCATCCTGCACTTAGCTTATCTCTTCTTTGTTAACAGCATTAGTTGTAATTGTTAAACATGAGTTAAGTTAAAGACTTCCTTCCACATGGAGCTGCTCGACGAGGAAACGGCGGTTGCCCCATACTTGAGGCATTCCTTGGCATGTCTGCGCTCGGTAAGCAGTCCTCCTGAGATAATGGGCAGCTCCGTCATTGACCTCACTTTACCGAGCACTTCGGGAATACGAGCCGGCATGATCTCAATGACATCGGGCTGTGCCTGATCCAGCGACTGGGCAATGTTATCAAGCCCTTCCGAATCGATGAGGAAAAAGCGCTGAATCGTCATCAGGCCAAGCTTCTGTGCCTTCTTGACAACCTGAATCTTCGTCGTGATGATTCCATCCGGTTTAATCGCATTGGCGAGGTAATCCAGCCCCGGCTGATCATAGGACAAGCCCCCGATCTTCTCAACATGAACGAACACCGGAATTTCGTGCTTGCGAAACAGATCTACATAGCCCTTAATGACCCCGATGCTTCCTGTCAGCAGGAAGACACAGCTTAAACGATCTTTATGCTCAAGTGCTGTCTCCAGCTGTCTGACATCTCGAATGGAAGCCACATTTCTATAAGTTTCGAGCCTCTCAAGCAGCGTGCTGACCGAAGCTCTTGTCCTTGTGCTTGTCACGCTCTTCTTTACAAAAGGCTGCTTGATGGCGCTTGGCTGCTCTTTAGACATGACCTTGACCAGGAGCTGCTGTGTCTGCAGATGCAAATGCAGTCTGTCCACTCGTCAGCATCACACGGCAGCCTCTTTCGAGCTCTGTTCCTCTTGCATTGACGGACGGAGAGAAATGCTTCATATGAAGATGGATTTCCGGGAGCTGCTTAGGAAGCTCAGCATCTTCAATGTCTACTGCCGTGACGTCGATATAGTCCTCTCCCAGTTCCACCATCCGGAATGCATGCTCGTCCAGGCATGCAGACAGCTGAACAAACGTCCAATTATTCTGTTTGGTGATAGAATCAACATGTGTATGTCCATTAAAATATACTGCCGTTCCCTGTTTCTTGCTTAAGATCCGCCACATATCGATCGATGGGTCAATCGAGCCCTTATCCCGGTCTGAGCCTGTTGTCGTCAAATGAATCGGATGGTGAGCGAATACCAGTAACGGCTTCGTTCCTGAGCTAACGATGACATTCTCAAACCAGCTCAGCTGCTCATCATCCATCCAGCCACCCCAGTTGGTCAGATCCATCTCTCTTGTCGTATCCAGAAACACAAGAATCGCGTTGCCCATCGTGAGTGCTTGATAACGGGCTTGTCCGGTCAAAGTGAGCAAATCCCTCTTGGTCTGGGAATATGTATCATGATTGCCAAGTACGTGGAAGAAGCTTGCGTCATATTGTTCTATAATGTCATATACTTCATTGATCTCTCTCTCTGTACCGAAGTTCGTAAGATCACCCAGCGATATATGCATATCCGCTTCAGCGCTCATGAAATGGTGCAGCATTTTTTTATAAAACGCATCTCTTGCCGTTACCCACGCCTTAGTACTCTCGTCGGCTTCGTGGTAATGCAAATCTCCCAGGATCGCCAGCTTCATGTTCTAACACTCTCCTTATGCGTTTGGTTAGGTCAAGTATAGGAAGAAAATGTTATCTGGAAGTCACATCCAATAGCTGTTTATGTAAAATATTCAGTTCATTAAAAAGACGCCATAACGGCGCCTTTAGTGTAAGTTATAAATTCAGGCGAAGAGCCTGCTCCAAGTCGATGGACCTGGAATCCCGTCCGCATCACTTCCACTCCAGCCTTGAGCGCGCTGAAACGCTGCGCAGGCATTTCGGTCTGCGTCGCTCCATTTAGGGCCAGCCCCGACAACGTAATACTCTTCGTACCCCTTTGCAATCAACCGTTTCCCCATTGCAGTAACGTACTCGTTGTTTGCTCCATTTCCAAAAAAATGTGTCCCCGGAAATGCGGAAACATTCGGATTGCTTCCTACAATTTCAAATAACCGCTGCCACGTAGTGGGGCCTGGATAGCCATCCGCGTCACTGCCGCTCCACCCCTGGGCTTGTTGAAATTCCTGACAATTTAATCTGTCGGCTTCACCCCAAGTAGGTCCCGGGCCTACAGTATAATGCCTTCCATATCCTGCTTTCACTAGCTGAACACCGAGCTGTGTCACATATGCATTTGAAGCTCCTGCCCTGAAGTAGGATGTGCCGGGGAATGCAGGCGGCCAGCTTATAGTTCCGGCTCCACCTGCATATGCAGCTGTAAGAAGGGACCAGGTTGACGGGCCAGGGTAGCCGTCTGCATCACTTCCACTCCAGCCTTGAGCCCGTTGAAAAGCTGCACATGCATTACGATCTGCTTCTGTAAAACGCGGACCTGCTCCGACTTGATAGTAGCTTCCATAGCCTGCATGAATCAACATTTTACCTAGCAGCGTAACGTAATTATTGTTCGCTCCAAGGTAGAAATATCGGCTGCCGGGGAAGGCAACAGAACCTGCCCCTCCGCTGTTCCCATAAGGCGGCATCTGTGGCTTAACAGATGCTCCCGAGCCTTCGCTTCCTCCATACTCTGTCTCATAATTTTCGTAATAAGGAATAGCAAAGCCTACGATATTTGAATCCGTCATTCTCCGATATCTTCTAAACACACCTTGATAATTCTGACCTTTGGAAGGCAGGTACGTATTGCCTTCTATAGTTACAACAGTCCCGCTGGATGGATCGTACCTCTCCACAATGCCGATGTGAGAGTCTCCACTAAAAAAAATTAGGCAGCCTGTTGCTCTAGCAATTCTCTTCTGATCGTAGCCAATATAATCGATAAACTCCGATTTCCCTAAGTATTCACCAAAAGCTTCATGAAACCAGCGATGTTCCCTTACTGATGCACTTCTTGCAAACAACGGACGCCCACCATCAAAATTCATGTTACCTGAATTCGTAGCGCACCAACTAACAAAAATTGCACACCAGGCAACATTATTCATTCCGAACCAAACACCATATTTATTATTGTTATTAGCTCCTTCTAGTGTACCCACTTGTGAAATGGCAGTGTTCACCATATTCATTCTTAAAGACATTCTAACCCCTCCTCATTTGTTATGCTTACAGTTCATAAATTGCATCAATATCCATTAACACGACATTAGGGTCTTGGGGAAGCTCTTCTTCCAAATCCGATATCACATCTCCCCATTCAGATGGATCAAGAGGAAGCACAACCTCCTCATTTGCACTTTGTTCTACCGACTGCTTATTTGCTTCACTCATCGCAATAGCTCCTTTCTTCTCAAAATGTACTGCTCATCTATAAAGGAGTTTTTATTTGTGAAATTACAACCTGCATTACTTCTAACTCGCTTCGGATATAAAAATAAAACAGGCAAATCATCCAAATAAATGGAGATTTGCCTGTTCGCGTTCCCTAACCTATACTTGCATTACGCTAGTTTCAATCTTGATTGTTGTTCTTAGTCCCATGACATTCATGACGGACTGAATCTTCTCTGTTGTGGCTCCGCTGTATTCATTGCGCTCATCCCTTGATACCTGTGCCTCGGACACACCTAATCTCTTGGCAAGCTCAGCTTGCGATATATTCATAAAGATCCGGTATGCAATTAGATTCTTTCCGAGATCCGTTATGCTCTCCAGCGGACCGAATGATCCCTTCTTGATCATTTCATAGTCATAAATCTCTTCGGCCAGCTCCTCTTTAAAAGACAACAGCGGGCGAAGGGCCAGGTCTGTCTGTTCTTTGCTCATGCCGATGCTCTGATAACGCAGCTTCTCATTAGCGATATAAGCCTTATGATCCTTCATTTTTTCCAAAGCTCTTCGGTAAGCGGTTTCAGTCTTGATCATTTACACTCATTCCTTTACTCCTCATACTTGTGATGCTTTTTTCAGCAGATCATATAAATATGTATTGCTTGTTATGCCCAGAATATACGTAAATCGATTAATTTCTAATACCATTTCTTACTTTATCAAGAGTTTATAGCTTCACATCCAACTTCGTATATCTTAACATTTTTGTTAATAATTATATGGCAGAATAAACAAGTGGTCAATAATGATCGGATTGAAAAAAGCCTGTCCCCGCTTAGGGACAAGCTCTCACGTTATGTATGGTGATTGCTGCTTACGATCTTCGTCTTAACGAATAAGGTATTTCTTTGAGCAGTACTCCTAGCAGGAGAAAACATAAATAACTAAACATTACGACCATATCCATACTTTTTGCCATCATTTTCTCCTCCAATATGCATTTATCCTTAATTTAACAGCTCGTTTTATTTTTGTATAGTTTATATATCGATTTTTCTCAGCTGCTTTTTAACGCCATGCTGCATTAATTAAAAAAAGAGCAACGACAGCATTCGCTGTATTGCCCTATGAGTTATGAAATTGATGGATTCAACTGAGAAATTATTCAACTTTCAATTTTCTCGCGGTCCTTGCCTTTGTCGGATTCACCTGCATTTTTATTCGCAGCTTCACGATCCTGCTGCATTTCCTCAATGGTCTTCACTTTAAGCCTTGCAGCCCCTTGATAATCCCGGGTTGGAATCAGGTTGCCTGAAGCAAGCCGTTCCTTGGCAGAAGCAATGGCTTCTGTATATTGTGGAAGCCACGTCTCTCCAGCGACCAGCATTTCATCAACCATTTGCCATATTTCCTTCGGATTGCAGACCGCTCCTACGAGCGGGTCCATCATAAACGCTTGGCGGAGCAGCTGATCATCTCCATGAATGGCCGCTTCGACTGCAAGCCGCTGTACGGATATGCTCACATTGCATACCGCTGCCGGTCCAAGCGGGAGATCCCCGACATGCGGCATCGAGATTCCGTTCCGATCTACATAGCCTGGGGCCTCGATAATTGCGTCATTCGGGAGGTTGGAAATAACACCGTTATTAACTCGGTTAAAGTGTCCCCGGTACACTCTGCCTGTCTCCAGGCTCTCAATGATATAGGAACCATGCTCCTGTCCACGTTTCTCCGGCACAAATTGGTTCGGCGCCTCCTTCATCCAATTCGGGAAGTCCGTCTCGAACCAGTTTCTGCCCTCCGTACATACACGAAGATATCCGCCGGTTTCACCATTAATCCAGCTGCCCAGATCAATCCATTCCTGGATTTCATCCGGACGCTTGCGGTACCAAGGCACATATTCGCTAAGATGACCATTCGATTCTGTACTGTAATAACCGAACCGGCGCAGCATATCAATTCTCACTTTTTCTGTACGACTGAATTCCGGATGCTTCTCGAACGCTTCAAGCAGACCTGAGGTCAAATCCTTGCCTTCATGGCTTGCTTTGATATACCAGGTCTGGTGGTTGATTCCGGCACAGACGATATCGACTTCCTTCATCTCAAGTCCGTATACCTGAGCGATTTGATGGTGTCCATGCTGCACGCCATGACATAAGCCTACTGTATCTACGCCGCCGTATTTGTTGCAGGCCCAGGTCAGCATCGCCATCGGATTGGAGTAGTTGAGCAGCAGTACATCCTCCGCGCATACCTCGCGGATATCCTTACAAATATTCATCATTTCAGCAATTCCGCGCTGTCCATACATGATGCCGCCTGCACTCAGCGTATCTCCTACGCATTGATCGACACCATATTTCAGCGGAATATCGACATCCGTCGCAAAAGCCTCCAGTCCTCCGACACGAATTGTACAAATGACATATTTCGCGTCCTTCAGCGCTTCACGTCGATCCGTGGTCGCTTTAATCTCGATGGACAGACCATTTTCCCGAATGTCACGTTGACATAATTCAGTTACCATATCCAGATTATGTTGACTAATATCTGTAAACAAAATTTCAATATTGCTAAACTCCGGTACGGTCAGCAAGTCACGTAATAGTCCCCGAGTAAATCCAATACTTCCAGCACCGATAAATGCCACTTTAAAAGACATCTGCTTCTCATCCACCCTTCAATATTGAGACCTTTGATACTTACCTCGCCATTGTAGCAATATCTATTCAGGAAGCGTTACCAATATCGTGACTTTTTCATCTGCTGAATGTATAAAATCCTCACCTGTGAACACAAAAAAGAAGAGGTCACAAGACCTCTTCTTCTCTAGTCCCAGGACTTTCTTTCACCAAGCTCCCGATATTTAACGGGCGTTAAGCCTGTATGCTTCTTAAACAAGGTGTGAAAATATTGACGACTGCTAATGCCTACATAATCCGGAATATCCTGAACCGGGATTTCAGTTTGGGACAGCAGCATCTTCGCCTTATCCATCCGAACTTTGGTCAAATATTCGGTTAGTGTTTGATCTGTATGTTTCTTAAAAATCCGGTGCAAATAGCCCGGATGCAGATTAACAAATCCCGCTACATCCTTAACTTGAAGCCGCTGGTCAACATTTTGATGCATGTATTGGATACTCTTGGTAATGTATCCATCCGCAAGCGGCTCACTGCCTTCAGCAGCAATCCTCAGCCTTGCGATCCGCACCAGCAGCTGGCTAAATAGAAGCTCAATCATGAAGCTGGTGTTTACGGTATCCTGCCGGTCCAGTTCCAGCACGAGACTCTTCAGCACATAATAGACTTCTTCCGGGTCAGATAACACAAGATGTCTGAACGGGCGTGCCAGAAACACAGCGACCTCCTGCTCCTCCCTTGCTATATGTCCAAGAGAGAATGGCCCCGAATACGGCTGGAAACCGAATTCTACATTCAGCATTCGGCAGGGAGCCGCCTGCTCCACAATTAATCGATGAGGAACTCCCTCATCGAGAACAATAAATTCACCTTTACGCAGAACGATCCTCTCCGTGCTGCCGTCATCGCCCTTAACATCAATTTCACCTGTTCCTTGGATCATATACATGATCTCTGTCCAGCGATGCTCATGATATTCCATTTTATAATTCTGCCACTGTTTATAATAATAGGCGTAAAAGCCAGGGCCTGCCTCGGAAGGAGAAAGCTCATGATGAAAAAAGCTGCCTCGCATCACAGTTCCTCCTTAGCCCTTTCGCTGTGCAAAATATTTCTGAATCACAGCTGAAACGGCAGTCATGCTGAGCGGCTTGCTCACATAGTCATCCATTCCAAGCTCCAAGTATTTATTACGATCCCCATGAATTGCATGTGCCGTGACGGCGATGATGTATGGCCCCCGATTACCAGGCTTCTCTTGGCGAATCATTCTTGTTGCCATCAGGCCATCCACTACAGGCATCTGGACATCCATAAACACCATATCGTAATCCTGCTCTTTACAAGCCTGGACTGCCTGTTCTCCGTTTGGCACAACCGTTACACGATATCCCAGCCTGTCCATCATCTTAATGAACACCAGCTGATTCACCTCGTTATCCTCAGCCACTAAAATCTTAAGTGGTTCGACAGAAGTTTCATAATCCTGATGTTTCTGATCAGTCCATTGACCCACAGAAGGAGGCTGAAGTCTAAAGTTCGCCGTAAATATGAATTTGGACCCCGGACCATCCGGTCTCGGTTCATACCAAATTTCTCCCTCCATCAGCTCAACCAGCTTCTTACATATCGCAAGCCCAAGACCAGTACCCTCGATCTTCCGAGTCATATAATTATCAACCTGGTAGAAGGGATCAAATAACCTTAGCCTCTTATCTGCGGACACGCCAATTCCCGTATCCTCAACCTCAACCCTTAGCCTCACATGTCTCGCTGTCTGTTCGACTTGTCCAACGCTTACCGATACACTGCCGCTTGGCGTAAATTTAACCGCATTGCTCAGTAAATTCATCAATATTTGTCTTACTTTGGTCCCGTCACCAAATACATACTCAGGTACGTTCGGAGCTATGAATGTGGTGACTTCAATCCCTTTCTCGATGGCCCTCGGCTGATTAATATAGAAAGCCTCGGACAAGGTGGTTCGCATACTAAAGACTTCATGAACCAGCTCAATCTTGCCGGACTCAATCTTGGAGAAATCCAAAATATCGTTAATAATATTCAGCAAGGTGCTGCCGCTCTGTTTAATAATTTCAACATACTGGCGCTGTTCCGATTCAAGCTCGGTTTCAAGCAGCAAATCCGTCATACCGATTACACCGTTCATCGGCGTGCGAATCTCATGACTCATCATCGCCAGGAACTCGCTTTTTGCCTTATTCGTTTTCTCAGCCGTTTCTTTCTCAATTAGAAGCCGCCTTTGCTCGGTGATATCTTTCAGAATCAGATAGAAGCCAACTCTTTTATTGTGAATAATAATTGGAGCAAGGGAGGCAAGGACCTCGACGAGATGACCATCCTTATGCTTGATATGATCAATCTCCTCTTCAATCAGAGAATGATCAAGTTCATCTGATTTCAGATTTGCCAGTACTTTTTCGTCAATCAGCCTGGCAATCCTTGTTCCGATCAATTCCGCAATTTTATAACCCGTCAATGTTTCTGTCATTTGATTGCCATTAATAATGTTGCCGTCCAGGCCAAATGAAATGATGGCATCGTGATTATATTTTTTCAGTGAAGTGTATCTCTCCACACTTTCATTCAGCTTTAACTCTGCTATTTTATTTGCAGTAATATCTATAAGATGTGCAATGAAATAGATTGGTTCCGCTGATGTTTCATCAAGCACCAATGACACATGGACACTGGCCCATACCAAATTTCCGTTTCTGTGCAGATATTCCTTCTCAAATTGAATTGAAGTCGAAACCCTTTCCAGTAACGTTGATGGATGAATCGCTTCGGACAAAATGTAATCTATGGCTGGAAGGGACATGAGCTCCTCCAGCGCATAACCTAGAATGTGGCAGGCAGCCTCATTCGCATGAATCAACTTACCCTGGGTCGATACTAGAGCGATGCCTACCGGTGCATGATTATAAATATGTTTTGCTATGGCTTGCTGATCAAATTGTTGAATATCACTCATTTATCGCCCCTCCTCGTTCAAATATTATACATGAGGTGTCAGCGTAGGAGGAGGTCGATTTTTAGAAAATTGACAAAATTTACGACTTCTAATTTCTGGAATGCAAAATAGCGGCTTCGCTATTCAAGCGAAACCGCCATCCTGAGTCACACGAACTTACACAACACTACCTCGCTGCTGCTGTTAAATTACTCACTTACCTCAGTAATCTTGCTTATTCTATTGTCCCTGCCTTGATTAATAGTCTGTACAGCACTTCGGCTGCCTCTGCACGGCTTGTGTGTGCCGTTGGACTTAGGCGATTAGCTTGATCGCCTTTGATCATACCGCTGTGAACCAGGTTTGCGAAGCTCTCCTTGGCCCATTCCTGCACGTCTGTGAAGTCTTTATACTTGCTCAGTATAGAGATCGCTCCTTTCTCCGAAGCGTCTACGAGACGGGCTGCACGATCAACCATTACGGCCATCTCTGCCCTTGTAACAGGAGCATTGGGAGCAAAAGAGCTGCTGGTTCTGCCGGAGATCAGGTTATTCTCTACAGCAGCCTGTACATGTGCTGCATACCAGGCATTCGGAGCTACATCTGTGAAGCTGCTTGCATCAGCCGAGATTGAAGTCAGATCCAGGGCGTTAACGAGCATCGAAGCGAACTGAGCCCGGGTCACAGACATATGGGGAGCAAATCGCTCACTGGTTATTCCATGAATGATTCCGTTTGTAGCAAGTTCAGTAATACTTTGAGCCGCCCAGTGACCTTCTAGGTCTGTAAATGAAGGAGTTTCACCTGGTGTATTGTCTTCCGGAAGTTCTCCAGGATCCGTTTCTCCCTCTGTATTCATTTCTAGAATTGTAACTGTGCCGCCTACTTCATTGGCTACAAGAAGCAGCGGGCTGCCTGTCGGACTGTCCGCAGCAGGAATGAATTCCAGACCTTCCGGTCCCGTATCTGTCGCCAGAATGTCCTCTTGACCATATTTGCGAGTATTCACATAGCTTGTAAACACGGGATTCTCCGGATTAGTCACATCGTATACCATGACCCCTCCCGTTCTCTCAAGGCCCGTAAAGGCATAGAGCTTGTCTCCTACCTCACCAACCGCCACATATTCCGGCTCAGGACCTTTCTTCGGACTGCGGTCATCCATCTCTTCATCATCATTGCTTACGTTGAAAAATTCAGGATTTATTTCTCCCGTAATCCGTTCAAAATCACTTCCGCTATCATACACCTGCTCCATCGTATCTGCATTCCAGATGGAGAAGGATCGGCCTCCGTACAAGTACAATTCTTCATATACGCCATTTTTCATACCCATTTCGGAAATGACACGAACATCGTCGTAGTCCTCCGTTTGACCCAGCCACTCGGATAAGGATGCAGACAGCTTGAAGTCCTCTTTTACATCAGATACCTTGAGCTCATTCTCAAGACCTTCCCATCCTGTAGCATCTCCTTCATTCGCTGTGAAGAGATACGCCTGGCCATTTATCGTGTAAGAAACGATGCCATCCGGCATATACAGGCTTTTGAAAGGAGCATTCTCAAGCTTCACCTGACCATCAGAGATCAAGTCAGCTTCGTTTCCAAGCTCGTTCAGATTCTTGGCTCCCAGTCCTTGCACAGAGATTACCTTCGCCTCTGCCAGATCAATTGCAGCAATGGCATTGTTCTCCTGCAGGGCCACATAAGCCGTCTTATTATCGTCAGACAGTGCAATATATTCCGGCTCAAAATCCGTCTCTGCCTTCTCCTTCGCGCCGATCGAAACGATAATTCCATCCTCGTTTACATCACCGCGAATATGTACGTCATCGCGTATCACTGAAGGATCGTTGAACAAGACCTGTTTTACTTCATCTGTACGTGTATCAATAATTGTGACACTGCCCTTCGGATCTGCCCCGATGCCATCACGAGGCTCTCCTTCATCCGCAGTCAAAATATAGCGTCCGTCCTTGCTGATCTTGATCATATCCGGCTGTACACCAACCGCATATTCCTTAAGCAGCTTGCCATCGTAATCCAAGACCAGCACTTTTCCTGCTTTCATGGATGCTTCTTCTTGTACCGCTACAGCAACATATTTCCCTACTGTGTTCACATCCACGCTTGTCAAATCGCCGACCTCAAAACCAGCTGCTGCCGCAAGCGCCTCAATGTTAATGCTGTTCACTTTGCTAGTCTTGCCGTCTTCGGCAAGCTTCACAATATCCAGACTTGGCGGCTGAGTAGCTCCGTTTACTAGATAAAAACTGCCGTTGTCCTTGTTATATCTGACGATCTCGGCAATACCGCCATCCGCATTGGTAACACCTACTTCATAGCTTCCGATCTTGTTGATCTGAAGTGCATTGCTATCTGCATATACGTCTGCGGGACCTACCGATACCATACCAAGGGTAAGTCCTGCGGCCAGCAACATGGTTATGTATCTCCGTGCCTTAATTCTCATATTCTCTCTCCCCAATTAAATAATAGATTTAAGCTGCATCTTGCTATTATATAAACTAACTATTAAGGGAATAGCAGCAAATTGTATGGCAGGTGTAAAACCAAACATGAGAGATTTAAGGATTAGATCCTTATGTACATATCCTAAAAAAGAAGGAGGCCCCGTTATCTGGGACCTCCTGTTAATTAGAACGCCGGAATCATTGTATCCGGGTGCTTCTCTTCAATATATTTTCTAGCCTCATCGCTGGTAAGCACTTCGGCCAGCTTCTGAATCGCTTCTGAATCCTTGTTATCCTCGCGCGCAACAAGTGAAATGGCATATTTCTCATCCAGCTCCTCTGTTACAATCGCGTCCTTCGGTGTGAGTCCCAGAGGGGAGGCATATGCAGGATACATCGTTACCAGATCAACATCCTCATATGCACGAGCAAGCATCAAGAGATCCACTTCCTGGAACTTGTAGTTCTTCGGGTTCTCCACAATATCAGATTGAAGTCCGTCCGTGCCTACGCCTTCCTTCAGCTTGATCATTCCATTCTGATCAAACATGGCAAGAGAGCGTCCGATGTTCGCCGGATCGTTCGGAATGGCAATCGTTGCACCTTCCGGAAGCGCATCAATACTGTCATAGTTCTTGGAATAGCCGCCGTAAATGATATGGTAAATCGGAGTGACAACCGTCAGGTTAGCATCGGCATTCTCATTGTACTGCTGCATGAACACCTGATGCTGAAAGAAATTCGCATCCACTTCATTATTCTTGAGCGCATCGTTCGGCTGGATGTTGTCTGACACGTTAACAACCTCAAGCTCGATTCCTTCTTCCTTCAAAGTCGGCTTCAAGGCTTCCATCATATCGACCATCGCTGGAAGACTGCTTGCCACTCGCAAAGTCTGGGATTCACCGGTCTCTGATGCGCCTTCATTATTGTCAGCTGTATCGCCGCTATTGGAGCCGCAGCCCGCCGCGACCAGCATTATTGTCACTAATAATAGGAGCCCTGTCCACTTCATAACTCGTTTGCTGCTTAATGTTCTCATCAATTACAAGTTCCCTTCCAAATTTGAATTAGTTTAGCGTTTGTCCAAGCTTCTCGATAACAGATTACCTAAATATTGAACCAACTGCACAAGCACAATCATGATCATAATCGTAAACACCATAAGCTCAGTCTCATATCTTTGATAACCATAGCGAATGGCAAAGTCTCCAATCCCGCCGCCCCCCACGACACCGACCACGGTCGAGTACGAAATGAAGCTGATGGTTGAAGTGGTAAGGCCCCGGACCAAGCCGGAACGTGCCTCAACAAACAAAAATTTGAATATAAACTGCGGGAGTGTCGCTCCCATAGACGAGGATGCTTCCACAACCCCTCTTGGCACTTCAAGCAGTGATTGTTCTGCCAGACGCGAATAGGTGGCAATCGCCACTACGGCAAGCGGTACGGAAGCAGCGACGGTTCCAAGTGCTGTCCCCACAATCATTCGGGTAAAAGGAATCATGAATACGACCAGCAGCAGGAACGGGAACGACCGGACAATGTTAACGACAAAGTCGAGTACGCCAAATAGCGTCCGATTCTCATATTTCTGTCCTTTGCGCGTCAAGTACAAAAGTGTTCCCAGTGGAAGGCCCAGCAGTATGGCCGCTGCCAGTGAGATACCGACCATCAGAAAAGTCTGTCCGATCGATTCCCACATTTCAGAAGAATAGGTCTCCACATAATTAGGATAGAAATTAACGACATAATCGTATAGGCCTGTAAAAAAATCACTCATCCCTCGTCACCTGCTTCCTGTTCCTCGTACCAGGCCAGCATATCTGGAGGGAGAGCCCCCTCTGCCAGCTGTACCGTCCGGAGGAGCTTGCCCGAATCCATGAAGGAGACGGATTGGCACAGCCGCTCCACAACAGATACCTCATGGGTAACGATGACGATGGTAATACCCATTTCCCTATTGACATGCTCCAGCAGCTCCAGGACACCGCCTGTTGTCTTCGGATCAAGTGCGGATGTAGGTTCATCACAGAGCAGTACCTGAGGCTGATTCGCAAGCGCTCTGGCAATGGCTACCCGCTGCTTCTGCCCACCGCTGAGCTGAGCAGGATATTGTGCCGCCTTGTCTGAGAGGCCAACAAACTGTAAGTATTCCTGAACCCGCTGATTGCGTTCATCTCGTGAAATGCCAGCAAGCTCAAGCGGAACAGCGACATTTCCATGCACGGTTCGATTGGACAGCAGATTGAAATGCTGAAAGATCATTCCGATTCTTCTTCTCGCTTCCCGCAGCTCGCCTTCCTTCATCCGGGTCAGCTCCTGATCCCCCATGAAGACTTGTCCCTGGTCCGGCCTTTCCAATACATTCATCATACGAAGAAGAGTAGACTTTCCCGCGCCGCTTGCTCCGATGATGCCGTGAATGGTCCCTTGCTCGATATGAAGAGACACATCATTAACGACGGTCAAGCCACTGCCATGATGCCCTGCCCCGAATGTCTTGCTGACATGGCTTAGCGATATCACGTAAAATTCAGTCCTCCTTAATCATAAAAGAGCCCGCACCGGATAGAAGTACATAACCCGGGCGAGCGTGTGTAACACTTTTTCAAAAAATACAACCTTATAGATTATAGCATATATGTGCCTGAAATTCCCCACTTTTTCAACATTTAAGGTCTAAATGTTGAAAAAAATCACTAGTCTCAGTACTGTGTATTCCCGGACTGGGAGGTGTTCCCTGAAGCAAAGCCTTTGAATAGAGTAGGCACATCATGATAACGGGTATTCGTGATCCTGCCGGTGGAAGTACTGCTGTCTGTTCGCAGAATCGAATCCTTGACGTTCGAAATATCCGAGCTGTCCACATTCATCACCACTTTATAGGAGGTTCCGCCATTCTGACGAACAAGCTTGCCGATATCGTCGGCTCTGAAGTTCTTAATATTGAATGTACCTGCTGCATTCGCTTGAAAAACTTTATCGTAGGCTTTATAAGCTGCTCCGCCTGTGATGTTCACCGTTCCGGAGGATTTCAAGGTTAATGCGTCCTCGCCCACATCCTGCCAAGTTACATTCGTGATATTACAGTTTCCATAACAGTGTACCCCGTCTGCTGCAGGTGCGCCAAGAACAACGTTCTTTAATGTGGCTCCCGCTTCAAGTCTGAACACTGGCTTCTGTCCTTCACCTTGTCCACCGTCACCAAGCGTATTCGGGTTGGCTACAAAGGTTTGTCCCTGCCCGTCATAAGTTTGTCCCGCAGGCACAATGATGGTTTCATTTACAGTTGTAGCCGCATTCATACTTCCTGGCAGTATACCAAATGCTGCCGCAACCAGAGTCGTAGATAACAAAGCTCCTGTTAAACGTTTCTTGAGCACTGTCTTCATAATCAATCCCATCCTTTACCCGTATAATTTGAATACAAGTCCTCACGATACAGGTGAATGTGCACCTTCACTTGCTTCGTGTGTTCCAGTATATCAAGGGATAGAAAAGTACCGGAATAATCATTAGACAAGGTGGTCCTCTTTAATGAATAATTGAAGTCTAAGTGTGCAGCAACACATCGGAATCAGCTGATTCATTACATGCAAGGTTATATTCTGCATCTCATCGTAACACACATAATCATTAGAAGTGTTTTTACTTAAACCAGCCTTTTTCCTTGAAATGCTTGATGGCCTCAATCCGGTTGCTGACTCCGAGCTTGTCCAGGATGACCGACACATAATTGCGTACCGTTCCTGTCGTAATGTACAGCTCATCTGAAATTTCCTTCGTATTCTTGCCATCTGCAATCAGCTCAAGCACAGCCTTCTCCCGATCGGTCAGCGGGTTCTTCTCACCATAACCTTCGTCAACCAGCTCTGCCGCATAGATTCTTCTTCCTGACATGACACTTCGAATCGTCTGGGCCAGCTCCTCAATCGGACTGTCCTTGAGCAAGTACCCGCTGACACCTGCCTTAAGGGCGCGCTCAAAATAACCCGTACGGGCAAATGTAGTCAGTATAATGACTTTGCAGTCCCTGCCCTTGATTTCCTCAGCGGCGTCGAGCCCATTCTTAACCGGCATCTCAATATCCATGATGCAAATATCCGGCTCATACTGATGGACAAGCTTGATTGCATCCTCTCCATTGTTCGCCCTTCCGATCACTTTCATATCCTCTTCAAGATCCAGCAGCGAAGCAAGAGCCCCTAACAGCAAACGCTGATCTTCTGCAATAACAATTCGTATCAAGATAATTCACCCCTATTTCACTCTGCCGCGAGTACTGCATGTGGCACAGCAATACGCAGCTCGGTTCCTTCATGCGTTGTGATTTGGAGACTGCCGTTTACAAATTCAAGTCGTTCCTTCATTCCTCTTAGACCATTGCCCCTAGACTTCTTAGCCGCTTCTCCAATCCCTCGCCCGTTATCCTTCACGATGATTGCCAGCTCGGTTCGCTCAGGGTGAATCGTTATATCACACCGGGTCGCCTCGCTATGCTTCACTACATTCGTCACGGCTTCCTTCAGCGACATTCCAAGCACATTCTCATTCATTAAGGATAGGTCACTCAAATGCTCTTCTCCTTCAATATGAAGCTCAATGTCAGCTGCCTTCAAAATTTGACGGATTCGAAACAGCTCGTCCTCCAGCCGCGCGCCTCTCATTTGGGTTACCATCTCGCGCACTTCCTTCAGTGCGGTGCGTGCCGTTTGCCGCACATCATCCATTTCACTCTGCGCACGCTTTGGGTCACGGATGACGAGCTTACCCGCCAGTTCACTCTTCAGGCCAATCAGCGACAGCTTCTGACCCAAAGTATCATGCAGGTCACGAGAAATTCTCTGCCTTTCTTCGAGCTTAACCAGTTCGGAGATCCGTTTATTCGCATTCTCCAGCTGGCCTTCAAGCCGATCTTGTTTATTTTTGTTATAGGTGCTGACAGGCAGCAAAATAACAGCCATCATACTGATCAGCACGAAGGGAAGCTGCTTAATGACGACTTCATTGGCCGAAGCCAGTGAGTAATTAATCGTAATAAAGGTGCTGACGAGGTGTACGGTATAAAGCGTAATAAACCCAGCCTTATTTTGAATCGTCCCGATGAAGAAAGCTAGAAACAGAGAAAAATAAACAAAGCCAAAAATGAGCGCCATCATAACCGAAATCGCGATTTGCATACCATACCAGATGTATACCGGCCATCCCCTCATGACAAGGCCAAGCAGATTTGAAGCAAAGAAGAGGATGATCAGCAAAACACCAAATACAATATATCCTCTGGAAGAAGATCCGATAATAAAATAAAACGGCAATATAAAACAGACCAGCCACACATAAGGGTTCAGGCCCGTATTCTTGCGGAACATATCCTGCCAGCGATGCATGCTGTTCACTTAAGCTCACCTGCTCATTTCTAAAATTATCCATCTTAACAGTAAAAAGACTACAGATGAAATGATCATCTATAGTCATCTTACCATAAGCATTGGGGTCTTATGCTTCCTATTTGAATGGCTGCAGTCTTCTTGATGCAAGCTCGCGCTGCGCTCGCTCCTTAAGACGCTGCCCTTTCTTATATTGCCTGAATGTTACGAATTTCTTCATTTCCTCATTCCATAATCGGAATCTCATCGCCTTGAAGCTCTCTATTACGGTAATCGTCGTTGCTTGCTGCAAAGGCGGCGTGGCGTTGTGCGCCTCTTCCAAATGGTAGTTTGGCACTCTTGGGCTCAGATGGTGAACATGATGGAATCCGATATTTCCCGTGATCCACTGCAGCGGCTTCGGAAGCTTATAATAGGAGCTGCCTTCAACAGCAGCTTGAATATAGGACCATTCTTCCTCATTCTCAAAATAAGAATCCTCAAAGGTATGCTGTACATAAAACAGCCAAATGCCAAGCATGCTGGCAAAATAGAATATCGGCACCTGTACAAGCAGGAACGCCTTCCAGCCAATGGCCAGGATTAGAAGCGCGTACACAGTCACAATGAGCAGATTCGTCAAATACGTATTTAAGCGTTCTTTGCGCTTGGCACCGCGCCGATTAAATCGATATTGCAGCAAAAATACTGCAATTGGACCGATACCGAACAGAATGATTGGATTACGGTAGACACGATAATATAGCTTTGTATACCATGGAGATTCATTATATTCGGTGACGGTCATCATCCAGATATCGCCGATCCCCCGTTTATCCAGATTACCGCTGGAAGCATGATGCATCGAATGACTGTATTTCCATTGCATATAAGGGGTAAGTGAGATGACACCTGTCAGCGTACCCACAATGTTATTGGCTTTTTTATTTTTGAAAAATGAACCATGACAGCAGTCATGAAAGATGATAAATGTCCGAATGACAAAACCGGAAGCAACCAGGGTTATAGGCAAGGTGAGCCAGTAGGATACAGACAGACTTGCATATGCCAAATACCAAAGCACAAATAAAGGAATAAGCGTATTTACCATTTGGATTACACTTGCTTTAAGCTCCGTTCTTTCGTAAGGAGCCACTTCCTTTTTCAACTGGGTTTTAAATGATGCAGACATGACATCGTCTCCTTCATATCAGGACAGCACAGAGATCGAAGCATAACGATCCTATGTACTCGCGTCCCTATTCTCCTTCCATTATAGAAGAAGAATGTCACCCCTTGAAGTCATAAACGTCAAGTCATGAGTATGACAAATGTCATGTATCCTCCACCTGCGCAGGTTATCCTCTTACAGTTGTCCTCCATACCATTCCAAATAACCAAGCTGATCAGCCAGGATAAAACATGCTGAGATTGCAGCCAGCAGTACCAACAGGAAGCACCAATCCTGCCACCTTACCTGAAGCTTCAAGTAAAAGTCACGATTGCGCACCCCAGTGAATCCTCTTGATACCATGGCGACGGCTACCCGTTCGGATTTGCGGATACTGCTGGCAAGCAGCGGAATAGAGTACCTCTTGAAGGCATGAAGGAAAAAGCGAACTCCCCTCTGCCGCAGAATCCCACGCATACGGTGAGCCTGCTGCATGGTCGCAAGCTCTTCCCGAAATAGCGGCAAGAAGCGATAACCCGCCATAACCCCGTAAGCCAGCTTCGGAGACAGCTTGCACTGCTGCATCAGGCTAAACATCAGCTTCACTGGATCAGTCGTAAGAATGAACAAGAGCGAGAGCGCAGAGAATGCGAGGGTACGAAGTCCGAGGGACAGAGCGGTAAGCACCGTTTCTCGACCTGCCTCAAAGCCTCCGATCCTGATCCATACTACATCATTCATAGCGATGCTTTCTCTAGGGAAAACGATAGCTGTCCATACATAGCCGAGTGCCATGATCAGAAACGGAGCAAACAGCAGCAGCCATCTGCGCCAGGATACTTGACCAAGCCAAGCCGTAAGCAGGATCGTTACCATTAAAGCGCTGAGCTGTGTTATGGGATCAAACGCAAAGGACAGCAGAATGACGCCAAGGGTAACTGCAAGTGCCTTGATACTCGGATTCATCTGGTGAAGATTCCAACCGGCGTGCTGAGCACTTTCGGAAGCAAGCAATGCCGCGTGAGCGGGGTGTGGGTTAGAGAAGTCCCTCTCCGTTGTGAGGTCTGTGCCTGTTCCAATGCCTGTGCTTGTTGCGATGTCCCTGTTCGTTGCGGTGTCTGTGTTTGCTTCGAGTGCTCTTGCCAGCTGTACCTCAAGCGGCAGCACCAGCTTCACCCCGGCAAGTCTGTCCTCGGGCCAGTGCCACAATGTTGTCGCGCTGTCATCCAGTTCTATTCCTCCATCCACCACCACGATCACACGGCTCGCATATGCCCGGACCCACTCCATATCATGTGTAATCATGATAACAGTAAGCCCTTGCCGGACCCTTGCCTTCAGTGCTTCCAGCAGCCGCAGAGATGCATAGGCATCCTGCCCGTAGGTGGGCTCATCACATATGAGCACCTGCTGCTCTTCCACAAGCATTGAAGCCACGCTCAGCCTTCGTTTCTGGCCCTGACTCAGTGCATAAGGACTGCGATCTGCAAGATGGGATAGACGAAACTCGGCTAGAAGCTCAGCTGACCTTAGCTGAACCTCTTTCTCGGGTATGCCCTGCAAACGCAGTCCAAATGCAAGCTCCTCGCTCACTTTATCCGTGACGAACTGATGCTCAGGATGCTGAAAGACGAGGCCTACCCGCTTGCGAATGATGGACTCCGGCAGCCGGGTCATATCCTCTCCGCCAGCCAGTACCCGCCCCTCCTTAGGCGTGAGTAATCCGGACAGAAGCCCGGCCAGGGTAGACTTTCCTGCTCCGTTCGGTCCAGTTACGGCAATGAATTCACCTGCCCTTACACTTAGAGAGACATTCTGAATGACTGGCCGATTCTGCCGATAGAATGTTATACCTTGGGCCTCCAGCACCGGATCCCGTCTCTCTTCATCTCTTCGAGGAAACGGAGATTGCTCAGCCCTCTCCCGCAAGTAATGACTAACCTGTTCTTGCTCAAGCACCGGACGCGATCTCCAATAATCAATGAGCTCCTGTGACGTAAGTGGAAGGACTTCAGCCGCTCCATGTACATGTTCACATAATTGCCGCTGCAGGCTCACTGGTCCGGGCACCCAAATTCCCATTTGATCCAGTTCAGCACGATACATGGAAAAAAATACGTCTGGCGCAGCCATTCGGCATATTCGCCCTTCGTGATCCATTAAGATAATACGATCAACATCAGCCATCCAGGCATCCAGCTGATGCTCGATCAGAAGGACGGTTATTCCATGCTTCTTGCGAAGTAATGAGATGAGCTGAGCCAGATTTCGAGTAGAAACCGGGTCAAGATTAGCCGTCGGTTCATCCAGCACAAGGATGCCGGGCCGAAGTGCGAGTGCACAGGCGATAGCTAGACGCTGCTTCATACCGCCCGAGAGTGTATGAATCTGCGCTGTCCTGTACTGGTGCAAATCAACCATCTGAAGCGCTTCATCTATTCGGCCGCTGATCCTCTCATGTGGACATCCCACGTTCTCCAGGCAGAAGGCAGCTTCTTCTTCCACTGTCAGCATGCAGAACTGGCTGTCTACATCTTGAAAGACGATTCCTACTGCTTGTGCATGTACGGCTGCACTCTCTTCTGTCATGGATCTGCCCCATATCCTGACACTTCCCGTAACCATACTCTCGATCTCTTGCGGATAAATTCCGTTCAGACACAGCGCCAATGAGCTCTTACCGCTGCCGCTAGGTCCCAGGAGCAGCAGCATTTCACCTGGATTCAAGTCGAATGTAACCCCGTTTAATATGAGCGCAGCTTCTTCTTCGAACTTCAGCGTTAAATCTCTCACTTCAATGGCAGCAGAGGATCTGAGTATCTCATCAGCCGGCTGATCTTTACGCGGTTGGAGTACCATTATGCTTTGTGTGACCGGGCTGCTGCTTTGGCAACCGGAAAGCTCCGCAGCACACCGGTCCGAACAAGGGCATCCGCGATCCATTTTCCAAGCAGACCGGCCAGGAGTGCCCCACTGATGATACGAACCCCCAGCATCGCGATGACCAATTCAGGTGATAAAGCGGCGAAGCCGGATCGGAAGTAGCCCCAGGCGAAGCTGAACACCGCCGCACCAATACCTGACAGCATCAGGACCGGGAGTGAATATTTACGATAACGAACAGCCGCAAAGACCGCTTCAGCTCCAAGACCTTGTATCATGGCCGATACGATAAGAATGGGTCCCGTTGTATTTCCAATCAGGACTTCAATAATGCCGGCAATCGTTTCTGACAGAAAGGCAGCCCCTGGCTTACGAATAATGTAGGCAGCAATGATCGAGACAATGAACCAGATTCCGAAGATCACCTCATAACCCATCGGCCCCATAACACCTGTCAGCAGATTTCCAATCTGTAAGAACACGAGATAAATGACAGCAAAAACAACGGACAATGAGCTTAATACGATAATGTCACGCAGCTTCCAGGCTCCCATAAGCTATACCACCTTCCCTTGTACCTTTTTGGACGGACTGTTGCAGGACAGGGTTACAGTCATCACGACATGGGACACCGACTCCTGCGTCACTTCAAAGGACTGCTCCAATGTCTTAAAGATCGTATGAACATCTCCTTCAAGGCGTGTAGCGTAATGTATGCCCCCGCCGTAGCTGCCATCGTCCTTCGCAATATCAACGACATGCGCAATCTTCTTCATGTATTCCGGCTCCCCGAGAGCGTACAGCGCATATTCCGCCGCTCCTTCCATACGGATGGAGGATACCGTATCTTCATTCATTCGAGCGGCATCTTCTGACATATACACATCACCCGCCGAATCACCCGGACAGCCAATAGAGAAGGTGCCGCTGAACACTACGTGCTCGCCTGTATTTGCCGCATGCAGAAAGATCGCCTTCATTACATCAAACACATGCTCCAGCCTGCCTCGTACGCAAGTACTTACATCACCGGTCTCTGTCCATACCTTGGAGGTGTCCGCCTCCTTGATCGCACCAAGAATAATATCAACAAACCGATCACTCATCGGATATAGCGAAAAACGACAGCCCACGATTCGGCTTGTTCCACATACTTCTGTACTCATTGCTCCATCTCCTCAGGTCAAGTATTGTTGAAACAACACAAAAAGAGCTGCACCCCTAAGTGAGTGCAGCTCAATAAAATGTGAAGCCCAAAATCTTACTTCATCTGAAACGAAGCCTTCGGTTCAGATTTGAATGGGCTATTATCATTTCATATCCCCGCACTTCCCCACGCTAGTATGATCTAGATCGGGTGTAAAGGGTTAACCGCCATCGTCCATTTCCTTCATCGACGTATTGGTCTCTCAGCCAGTTAAGGCACCCCTAGTGCTACATTTCGATTATGCTGTTCCAATCGTATCCCATTATACTGCTTTCTCCTGTTTTGTAAAGTTTGGATTAATTCAGCGATATATCTGAATTGTTAAAGAAGAATTTAAGCAGCAAGGCAGATAACAGCCTATCTTCTACCTATTCGGGTTGCATAAAGCTGCTTCATACAGTAAACTGTCATGATACAATGTTACTTGAAAGGAAGGCTGATACCATGGAGATCCCTTCATTAAATAGAATCAATGAGCTGAGCCGCAAACAGAAGAAGGAAGGCCTCACGCCGGAGGAAATTACCGAGCAGAAGGCGCTTCGTGAGGAATATTTGAAGGCCATCCGCGGACAGGTATTGTCCACGATATCCGGACTGACCATCGTTGATCCGAATGGGGACGACGTCACTCCAGAGAAACTCAAGCTTGAGCAGCAGCAGGATAAATCCAAGCTCAATTAATGTATAAAAGGATAGAATCGAATACCCGTACGCAGCGGGTATCTGTCGATTCTATCCTTTTCTTTCTTCAGGATCATACATGCTAGATCGCCAGTATTTCGCGGATTTCTTCCTCACTTAAGGCGGATGATGATTCCTGACCGGGCTGAATAATTTCTTCTATGAGATTTTTCTTGCGCTGCTGAAGCTCGTACATTTTATCCTCTACCGTTCCACGGCTCACCAGCCGGATCACCTGAACCACGTTCTTCTGTCCCATCCGGTGTGCCCGGCTCGCTGCCTGGTCTTCTACCGCAGGGTTCCACCATAGATCATACAGAATAACGGTATCCGCCCCCGTCAAGTTAAGTCCTGTACCGCCGGCCTTCAGCGATATCAGGAAGAAATCCTTCTCCCCTTCGTTGTAGCGCTGGCACATTTCAACACGCTCTTGGCCCGGTGTCTGCCCATCCAGATAAAAGAATGGAACCCCTTGAGCCCCGAGCTCCCTGCCGATGATGCCCAGCATTTCAGTAAATTGAGAGAAGAGCAGCACCCTTTTGCCTGCGCTTCGGCTTTCTTCGATGAGCTCCAACAGCTGCTCGAATTTCGCAGAGCTTCCCGTATATCCTTCTACAAATAGACCAGGATGGCAGCACAGCTGTCTTAGCCGGGTCAAGCCAGCCAAGATCTTGATTCGATTCTTGTCGAACTGCTTCTCGCTCAGATGCTTCACGGTCTCTGCCCGCAGCTTGGCCAAGAAGGCAACATAGAGCTTCTTCTGCTCGGTCAGCAGCTCGGAAGTGTGCAAGGACTCAATCTTATCCGGCAGCTCCGCAAGTACATCTGCCTTCACACGGCGCAGCAGGAACGGACGGATTCTACGTGCAACTACTTCTCTTGGCAACTCATTAAAGGCTTTTCTGCCTTGAAACAGCTCTGGAAAGACAACGTCATAGATAGACCATAGCTCTTCCAGACGGTTCTCGATCGGTGTTCCGGTGAGTGCGAAACGATGTCTTGCACTGACTGATTTTACCGCATGTGCAGTTTGTGTCGCATGATTCTTGAACGCCTGCGCTTCATCCATAATAAAGGCATGGAAATGCCTTTCACTATACATATCCGCATCCATGCGCAGAAGCGGATAGGAGGTGATAAGTACATCCACCGCTGTATGCTCACGGATGATCTTCAGTCGCTCCGGTTTGGTTCCGTCTACGATGATTGTCGTGAGCTCTGGAGCAAATTTCTCAAGCTCATTCTTCCAATTGTAGATGAGGGAAGCAGGCGCTGCGATCATTACGGGCTGCTTATGCTCCCGTATGGTTTGAAGCTCAGACACGATATAGGTGATGCTCTGAAGCGTTTTGCCGAGTCCCATATCGTCTGCCAGAATACCGCCAAACCGATAGGAGGCGAGCGTCTTCATCCATTGATAGCCCTGCTTCTGATAGTCCCTCAGTATAGGAGCGAGCCTATCAGGAATGGGAAAATCCATATGTTCTGGATGGGCGAGGTTCCCTATAAATTCCTTCAGTCTGCTGCCAAGCTGTACTTGCTCCCCCAGATCCCGGTCCATTATCTTAAGACCTGCTGCGACCGGAAGCTTCATGATCCCGTCATCGATCTCTCCCTTGCGAAAGCCCATGTCGTTCATGAGTCTCACAATCTCTTGAAAGGCAGAAGCTGACAAGGGCATAAGTGCCCCATTCGACAGCCTATGATATCTTCTTTTTGCCTCCACACTCTCTATCACGTGCTTGATTTCATTCAGCGGTATGCCGTTAATATCAAATTTGAATTCCATCCAGTCCGTCCGCTCATCCATATCCACATGAAGCTTCGGGCTGACCGGCTCAGACAGAACCCTAATCTTCACTGCCGAAGTGGCATACACATCAAGCAGCTGCTCAAGCTGAGGCATTGTGTAATACAAAAAATCAAATTCCGCATCCTCATTCTCCAGGTAATATCCAGATTCCGTCTGGGTAAAATCACTTGTTTGCATCAGCCGGATAATTTGTTCCTCTTGTGACTTGTCCCGAATAATGATCTTGTTCTCCGGGAGCCTCACCTTCTCCTCCAATGGATTGATCACGACATCTCCATACTGGAATTCGAGACTCGCCAGCAGCTTGTCCCGAACGCGATCCAGATACAGCCTTGCCTTCAGCGGCACCTGGACCATGTGACTGGACACTTCCTCTGCCAGATGTACTCGTCCGAGCCGCATTAGACCCGGGACGACCTTCTCGATATAAGGTCCCATCTGCTTGGCAGGTATCGTGAGCTTCGGAAAATGTACACGTGACAGCTTCTCCTGCAAGCCTGCGATCTGGCTGACGGATTCCTCTGACATTTTGTAGAAAATGCCGTTTTTCACCGCCATCCGATACTCAGGCAGGATCAGGACATCACGGATTCCCATAGCCGTCAGCTCATAGCCTGCGCCTGTGTCCGTCTTGTTAAATTCAAAATCAAGCGGCAGCAAGCTTTCCGTAAGGGAAACTCCGCTGAATATCTGCTCTTCCTGCTGCGTATATGCCTCAGGCACATTCTGAAGCAGTGGGGCGATTTGTTCCCACGCCAGCGGGGGAATCAGCAGCAGCCTGTCCTGGTTCTTGCCGCGTCCCGGATAGGAGTTTAACGACTCGTGATACATTTCCTCCTGACGCTCCAATTGGATCAGCTCTTTCAACACAGCTTCGTCATGGGGTTTGAAATAATGAGCTTCGGGGTTATAGGTGAAATTCTTCGAAAAGACATACGATCCCCCATGCTGCATCCGGCTTAGAAACTGCTTCATCTGCTGAACGATATACAAGCGCCTCGCTCCAAGCTTCATCTCCAATCCAATCATATGCTTGTTCAGACCGTATGGAACCAGCTTAATTAGATACTCGATGCTCAGAGGCTCTCTTGTCTCCATAATATATTTTGCAGCTGGACTCACCTTAGCCGTACTGCTGAAGAGAGCCAGCACATCCTCTATGATCTGCTCCTCGCTCGCTTCTCTGTGGTAGCGCGGGGTTAATCTCCCCTCTGGAACAACCGTCTCGGGATGAAGCAAAGAGGGGTAAGCGTTCACCTCAATGCGCCCCTCCTGCTGCATCTCATTAATCTGAAGGAGGGCAGCGGCAATATGCTTGCAATAATAATTGTAATTATTGTAGGCAGGACAAGTGCATTGTGCTTCAATATCTCCTCCGGCCTTCAACTGGATTGAAACATCATATTTATTTTTGCCGCCGCCCTTAACTACGGCCTGAAAATTGCCCGCCGATGCGTCCGATAAGGTTATACCTACCATGCCCGCATTGTAGTATTCTTCACCACGTTCATAAAACTTCTTGCCGCACATCAGTTTAATCTTCTTCCGATTCAGCATTGTCGTCATTTCGCTTTGTTACCTTCCTTCTGGCTATCACGTTTCAATTCTTGTAACTGCAATGATACCATTAATGCGCGATAGTTTCACTTCACAAGCCACCGCCTATTTTTATACAGCAAAAAAAGCACCGGACGCTTGACAAGGCATAGTCTAGTGCTTTCGGAAGCTAGTTCTTATTTGTGTATTTTCCATTTTACTCTTATTAAAGAGATTCAGAGGCCTGCCTCACCCATTCTGTCAGCTGATCCAGATCAATGGCGTCGCCTTTACGCAGCTTCCGGGTTTTTCTTTCTTCAGGCCCTTCAAATTCCCCTTCTGGAAGTGCAAGACCTGTTGCATTAAATATGGTAAAGCTGACCGCCTCTTTCGAAGTGGAGATGACAGCTGCATACTTTCCATTTTTTAAAAAGTGTGGCTTCTTGTACTGTATCCGTTCCGTCACTTCCGGTATAGCTGCATGTACCGCATTCCGCAGGTTCACAGCTAAATCTCTTTGCCAAGGTTCCTTGATCTGTTCAATAAATGCCGTAACTTCTTGATTCATACTCGCTCGCTCCCTTTAGGCTGATTTTGATAAATATACAGCTGCTCCTGCAGATCCGCTTCCATTCCTTCAATTACAGGCTCTCGCTTCCGTTCGCCCTTCTCTGCAAGCCATCTGAGCTCAAGCTCATGACCAGCCTGACCTGCCCCGATCGGCATTCGCAGTGCCCACTGCACAGCTTCCTCCTCCGTCTCCACATCAAACACATAATACGCTGCTACAAGCTCCTTGCTGTTCCCCTCAAAAGGACCTGCCAGCAGCTCAGGCTTTCCATCTTGCGAATACGTGATTTTTATCCCTCTTGTACTCGGCTGAAGCTCTTCCTCTGCGAGCAGTATGCCTTCTCGCGCCAGCATCGTTTTGTATTCTTGAAGCTTCTTCGTGTGCTCCGAGCTGTAATTTACACCGGTCTCGGAGTAATCTGTGGCTTTGATCATCAGCATCATTCTCATGCCTTCATCCCTTTCCTTTGTCCCTGCATACAGCAGCCCTGCCTAACAAGAGCTCACGCTCGCGGACATTTCGTGTCATGGAAGCAGCCCGCTCCAATTCAGTCCGAGCTTCATCGAAGCGTCCAAGCTTCATTAACAGATCTCCTCTAACACTCGGAAGCAAATGATACCCTCTAAGCGCTGGCTCCCCCATTAACTCGTCGAGAAGCTGAAGTCCAAATTCAGGACCAAATGCCATTGATACGGCAATCGCCCGATTTAGTTCAACCACAGGTGAAGGAGATACTCGGGACAAAGCTTCATATAGTGCCGCAATCCGGATCCAATCTGTAGCTTCAGGTGTAGGAGCCACCGCATGACAGGCTGAGATTGCCGCCTGTAGTGAATAGGGACCAAGTGTACGGCCCAGCTTGCGGGCACGTTCAAGGGCAGCAAGCCCCCGTCTGATCAAATGATGATCCCACTGCCCCCTGTTCTGATCCAGCAGCAGTACCGGCGCCCCATCCTTATTGATTCGGGTCTTCAGACGAGAAGATTGGAGCTCCATTAGAGCGACCAGGCCGTGCACCTCCGGCTCAAGCGCTGCAATTTCGGCCAGCATGCGTCCGAGTCGAAGAGCCTCCTGACATAACAAGGGGCGGAACCATTGCTCCCCCGAGGTAGCCGAATATCCTTCATTAAACATGAGATAGATCACCTCAAGAACAGCGGACAGTCGTTTATTCAGCTCTTCCCCTACCGGGATTTCGAAAGGAACCTTCGAAGCACTTAACGTCTTCTTCGCTCTTACAATGCGCTGAGCAATCGTAGCTTCCGCTGCCAGAAAAGAACGGGCAATTTCATCCGTAGTAAGTCCGCATAAGAGGCGCAGAGTCAAAGCAACTCTAGCCTCTTGTGACAGCACGGGATGGCAGGTCATAAAGATCAGACGAAGAAGATCATCACTGATCTCCCCGTGAAGCCTCCGATCCATGTCCTCCTCCGTATATAAATCTGTATTCTTAGCTATCTCCTCATATTTCTGATCAAGCCTTTTGCTTCGGCGCATAAGATCAATGGCACGGCGTTTGGCCGTTGTCATCAGCCAGGCGCCCGGGTTGTCTGGAATACCGGATTCCGGCCATTTCTCAAGAGCGATAACCAAGGCATCCTGCGCAAGATCTTCTGCCAGACCCACATCACGAACCATTCTCGTAAGACTTGCAATCAGCTTCGCCGACTCCATCCGCCATATGGCATCAATTGTCCCCGTCGTGCTGCTTCTGGTCACGCTTTTCTGGACTCCTCAATTCGCTGCCGCAGCGCATTTTCTTTCTCGATGAACTCCATATCATCTGTTAAATCCTCGATCCCATATACTTGCCTGAGTTCAATCTCGCCCTGTCCGAATCCATGGGGATCCGGCATGCGCAGCGCCCATTCAATTGCTTCATCCCTTGACTTAACCTCGATGAGCGTGTACCCCGCAATAATCTCCTTCGCTTCAGTAAATGGTCCATCGACCACCTTCGGCTTGCCGCCTGGCTCCGGATAGGAGATCCGAATTCCTGATGAGGTTGGTGCTAAGCCGTCACCTCCCAGCAGCACTCCTGCTTTTGCCAATTCCTCGTTATATCGGTGCATCGCATCAATCAGCTCCTTGCTTGGCAGCTTGCCGGCCACTGAATCCGTTGTTCCCTTAACAATCATCATAAATCTCATGTTTAACTACCTCCTAAGTTTTATTGTGAAGCGAAGCAGCTCGAGTTTCCGTTTTTTTTGGCTTGACTCTCACCGATTGCTATAGCCAGAGTCGTTCTTCGCTCCTTATGTATACAACGAATGATATTCACGCAAATCGACATCTCTCCTAAAATAATGTGCTGCATTTATTTTGCAATCCTAAACGCAGTCGAATGACCTTCTGCAAAAAAAGCTGACAGCTCGGATGCAATGAGCTTTGCATTCAGTTTCTTGGTGTGACCGAGCCCCTTCTTGCTGACAAGCTGTGCATTCGGAAGAACCTTCGCAAGAGCAGCAGCTCCCTGACGCAGCTCTGCTGGACTCTCGGTACCTTCAAGCACTGCGGTCGGTATCTTCACAGAGCTCCATAGATCCCTAGGCAGCGCTCTTCCCTTCATGTATTCATCACTTATTGCTGCATCGTAAGGCAGTGTATGAGCAATGGATACTAATTTGGACCAAACACCAGGCATCATCCGCATCATGCCGACGACAAAGGCTGGCGCTCCCATCCCCGTGGTTATGAAGTATTTGACAGCATCTGCTCGGCGATTCTCCTTAATCAATCTAGTCACTTGCTGAAGGAAATCCGCGGGGACCTTGCGACCATCAGCTTCCACTAGAAATGGAGGCTCATGCAAAGCCAGCTTGGTAATGGCTGCACCGTTTGCTGCCGCTTGTAATGCAATGATGGCTCCTGATGACAGCCCCCATACAGCTGCCGAGCCTCCAGCCTCGTGAATGACAGCTTCCAGATCCTCAATCTCACACTGCACCGCATAGGGCTGGGTATCCCCACTGTCTCCACGGCCCCGGCGATCATAGTTGTATACGGTAAACTGCTCGGATAACAGATCGGTCAGTTCTACCTGCGCCGGAAACTTTCGATAGCTGAAAGCACCTGTTACAAGAATGACTGCGGGACCGTTCCCTTTTTTGTCATATGCGATTTGAGTACCGTCCTTCGAAATGGCGAAATGCATATTCCTCATCTCCTCTGTTTTCATTTCATATAATTGGATATTTTTTTCAAAAACACCTGCTTATAAAAGAACAACGAACAATAGAAGTGGAAATCGACATCTCACACAAAAATAAAAAAAGAAGGCCAGCGGCCTTCTCAGTTCAAAATCCATAGAGTGAATCCATTTCATGCCATAGGTTATAACGATTTCATTCCGTCGAATGCTGCTAACAAGATGGGTCTTACCTTGTCCTCGGCTAACGGCTCTCCTGTAACTAGCAGGCGGTAGAATAAAGGGCCGTACAGCAAATCCAAACTAGAGTCCACATCCAGTTCTGCACTCAGTTCGCCGCGTTCAATCCCCTTCCTCAGTATTCCTGCGGCTTCCGCACGACGAGGTTGAATATAGTATTGTCTAAATACTTCGATCAGTGTCGAATTCACCTGCCCATGCCCGATCAGCTCGGAGATCACTTTCCCTTCCTTGCCTGACATATATAATGACAGGTTGATTGCATGAGTTAATATATCTTCCTTAACAGATCCCGTATCCGGAACAGGCAGCCTGCTAGCTGCTCCTTCAAAAAAACCATCCGCAACAACAGCAGCTTTATTAGGCCACCATTTGTAAATGGTGGCTTTACTTACTCCTGCTCTCTCAGCAATTTTTTCAATCGTTACCTCTTCAAATCCACTTTCAAGCAGCAATTCATAAGCCACAGACAATATGGAATGTTGAATTGTCACATCCCTTGGGCGCCCCTTCTTTGCCAATCCAATTCCCCTTTCTATCCTTTGCTCCAGTATAAATGATAAATTGGGTATTTACAAAACGATGCGTTCAGTATATATTTTGTTCAACGATTAAGTGAACGTAGCGTTTACTTAATACAAAAAAGTTAAAGGAGAATGATTATTTATGAATGAGGTCGATATAACCAAGCAAAGTAAGATTTCAACTGCGATGATGATTATTTTCGCAACCGCATGCGGTCTGATTGTCGCTAACCTCTACTATTCTCAAACCCTTGTTGGTCCCATCAGCACAGAACTTGGCCTATCTACTGAAACCGCAGGACTTATCGTAACTTTAACCCAAATAGGCTATGTGGTCGGGTTGTTATTCATTGTTCCTCTAAGCGATAAGCTTGAGAACCGCCGCCTTATGGTCTCCGTTCTCTCCATTGTAGTCGTCGCTCTCATCATAGCTGCCGTTTCTACGCAATCCCCTTTGTTTTTGACAGCAACCTTATTCATCGGAACGGGCTCCGTCGTCGCACAAATTCTCGTCCCTCTTGCCGCATACTTGTCCAATGAACAAGAACGAGGCCGTGTGGTAGGCAATGTAATGAGCGGCCTTTTACTCGGAATCATGCTGGCCAGGCCTGCCGCAAGCTTCATCGCAGACATTTGGGGGTGGCGGATGATTTATGTCCTGTCTGCTGTGCTCATGGCTCTGTTGACCATCTGGCTTGCGCGTTCTTTACCTCATCGAAAGCCGGAAAATCAATTAACATATCTACAGCTTGTAGCCTCGTTAATTCAACTGTTTAGAAAATACCCGATATTGAGACGCCGGGCATTTTATCAAGCCTGCTTGTTCGGATCATTCAGCCTCTTCTGGACAGTTGTCCCTCTCAGACTTGCCAACGACTTCGGATTTACACAAGGCGGCATCGCTTTATTCGCCCTGGTAGGTGTAGCAGGAGCCATAGCCGCTCCTATAGCTGGAGGATTAGCTGATAAAGGGTTTACAAAGACCCTAACCATCGTCTCGATCGGAACCGCAATTGGCTCTTTTCTGCTTATTGCCTTGTTCCATGACCATTCTTTCGTCGCACTGGTGCTGCTATTCATCTCAGCAATCACACTGGATATGGCTGTGTCTGGCAATCTGGTTGTCAGCCAAAGGATCATATACTCTCTCGGAAATGAAGCGAGTGGGAGATTGAACGGAATATTTATGGCAATATTCTTCATTGGCGGAGCGGCCGGATCATTTCTTGGAGGATTAACCTATGCATACGGCGGCTGGATATGGAGTGCATGGCTGGGGGTTCTAATACCATTGTTTGCATTCATATATTTCCTGACAGAATATAAACATAAGCGCTGATTCAATAACTAGTTGATGCTTCTACCGTTAAAAACAAGAAAATTTAATCAACCGATTTTCTATTTTTCCAAACATATAACACCTGTAAGATGAATTAAAGATAAGAAAGGAAGCAAGCTCTACATTAATTAGAGTGCATCTTACTCATCTGAAGTATGGAAAGGAGAAAACATCACTTGAAATCGATTGTACAGCTGCTCCATTTTGGATATCATCAGGCGATGAGCTGTATCTTTCCTGTTGCGATCTTTGGGACGCTTGCCATAACTAGTGTCATTGAGATTCCTTTCCTATACCGGTACGATGCCATTCTGTTGATATTGCTCGCCGTGCAGTATTTCATGTACCGAACCGGACTGGAGACAATGGATGAGATCAAGGTCATTTGCGTATTTCACGTCATTGGCTTGGTACTGGAGCTATATAAGGTGTGGATGGGATCGTGGTCATATCCAGAGCCTGGATATACGAAGATCTTCGGTGTTCCGCTCTACAGTGGATTCATGTATGCAAGTGTAGCCAGCTTTATGTGCCAAATATGGCGGAGGCTGCGTATGGACATGACGGGATGGCCCGGGACGATGTCTTCGATGCTGTTAGGCGGAGCGATCTATCTAAATTTCTTCACACATCATTTTATTCCTGACTTCCGCTGGTGGCTGACACTGCTTGTGTTTATTGTGTTCTGGAAGACATGGATCATCTATCGGGTCCGGGCCAAAACATACCGAATGCCCTTGACACTTGCATTTATTATTGTAGGCTTCTTCATCTGGACAGCGGAGAATATTGCAACATTCTTTAATGGATGGAAGTACCCCGATCAGCATGACGCCTGGCAGCTTGTGAGCTTCAGTAAGATCAGCTCCTGGTTCCTCCTTGTCATCATCAGTGTCATCATCGTAGCTCAGCTCAAATATGTAAAAGCGAATCGGAACTTAAACAAATCATGAAAAAACGGAGCAGGGTCATATCCCGCTCCGTCTTTAATTTAGATCCTTGGCAAGCTCATTTGCCGTATCCAATGCCCTCTGCAACTGATGCCCAGTTTATCTGATTGTCTATAGCCCTCAACATTCTGGCCTCTTTGACTCCAGCCACCACGATATCCTTCATCGTCAACACCATGCCTTACAAAATATATAGCCATCGTTCTCCCCCCAAGAGAATTGTCCCACTGACCGACATTAAACCGACTCTAAGTAATGGTATAGCCTCTTCTTCAATTAACAAAGAAAAATACCTAACTTAGCCTATCCAATACTTAATTTAACCTTTTCACATTTCATACGAACCGGATTCTTGGCCATTCAATAGATTTGTTGATGAAAATGGCGATACTGATCTGGTTAAAGTGAAATTTAGGGGGATTTTTCTTCTTGCATGTGGAATAGTGTTTACCATCTTATCTTTTCAGCAGCTTATTTAATATCATGATATTTCGGTGCACGGATTGCAAGGTGCCTTCCTACAACATCCCGTATATTGAAAAGGAGGTTACTCGTGGATTGGCTGAAGCTGATGAATAATGCAATGGAATATATCGAATCACACTTAACTGAAGAAATTGATCTCAATCAAGCGGCAAGAGTGGCTTGTTGCTCTACTTATCATTTTCAGCGGATGTTCTCATTTATAACCGGTGTTCCGCTATCGGAGTATATCCGCCGGAGAAGGTTAACCCTCGCCGCATTTGATCTACAGCAGAGTCATGCCAAAGTCATCGACACCGCTCTGAAGCATGGCTACGAATCACCCGAGGCATTTTCCAGAGCGTTCAAAAAAATGCATGGTGTAATGCCGACTTCTGCACGCGAAAAAGGAATTGCGCTTAAGGCCTATCCACGGTTATCCTTTCATATTTCAATCCGGGGAGATGTGGAGATGAATTACAGAATCGAGGAAAAACCAGCTTTTGAAATGTTTGGTGTTACGGCCGTAGTGAATACCGAAGAAGCCCGGCGCTTAGTAATAGAGAGCAGTACCAGTGAATGTCACTGCGTGCTGCTCTCTTTTTATTCGTATTTCATTGCTCCACGGTACAATTCGCCATCCATTTTTGAATCCAATTAATAATCAGAAACACCCATTTATTATAAATAAGGTATTTTATTTAAAATACTACCTTGACTGTCAAAGTACTTTGCTGTACTATACAATTAACGGAGGAGATAAATATGGGTGAGAACAAGATTACTTCAGATTTACTTCGTGGACACACGGATACCATGATATTACGATTGTTATCCGAAGCTGACCGTTATGGCTATGAGATCGTCAAGATGATTGCTGAGCGCTCGGGAGGCGAATACGAATTAAAGGAAGCGACAATGTACTCCAGCGTCCGGCGGCTAGAGAATGATGGAGATGTGGAGTGGTACTGGGGTGACGAATCTCAGGGTGGAAGACGCAAATATTTCAGAGTTACCGAGAAGGGCAAGGCAATCTATGTCCACAACAAAGACAACTGGGAATACGCCAAGCGTGTGCTTGAAAACTTATTATAAGGAGATGGAAGTATGAATGAGAAGCTGACGAGTTATTTGAACGGTGTGTTCGCACCCTATGATGGAGTGAAGAGCGTTACCGAATTAAAGAGCGATCTGCTCTCCGATCTTGAGGAGCGGTTCCGTGAGCTCAAGGCTGAAGGCAAGGACGATGAAACTGCCTTTAAGATGACAGTCGACAGCATTGGGGATATTGAACAAACGGTGATCGAGGTGGCTAACCTCTCCCGCTCGCTGGAACGGCAAGTGGTGACCAACTTAAAGGCGAGCAACCTGCCTCAGAGTGACTTTGCGGGTATCACCGCATACAAAGGAAATTTCTCATCAAGCTTGCTGCAAGGCTCTGATTTCACGAATGCAGATTTAACAGGCAGCTCATTTAATTCAAGCAATGTACGTGATGCGATTTTTGACGGCGCGAACCTCACGGACTGCAATTTTTCCACCCTTGACCTCACCAATGGCAGCTTCAATCAATCGATCCTTGTGCGTACCAGCTACAGCAAATCGTGGCTGGCCGGAGCCAAATTCCTTAACGCACGACTGACAGACGTTAATCTGAGTATGACTTATCTTCGAGAGACCACCTTCCAGAATTGTATCTTTGACGGAGTGGACTTCAGCAAATCAGATCTGGGAGGCATGTGTTTTGACGGGCAGACGTTTATCGGTGTCAAGTTTAACAAAGCAGGACTGAATGAGGTTTCGTTCAAGGGCGCTACGCTGAGAAATGTATCATTCCAAGGGTTCCCGCTGTCCAAGAAGTATTACCGTGCCATCAAAACGATCTGCTTTGACGGTGCAGTCATGGATAAGCTGACTTACGCTTCGCTTAAAGGCATTGAGGCCGATCTGTCCAAAGTGACGGTTCGATAAGGAGGGGGGAAAAATATGCGAAACATTTCTATTAAGGTTACAGGACTTCAAAAGTCCTACAAGCAGCATCAAGTCCTAAAGGGTGTAGATTTTGAGGTCGAAAAGGGGAGTATCTTTGCCCTGCTCGGCTCCAACGGGGCTGGTAAGACAACGACCGTCAGAATTCTTACTACACTGCTCAAGCAAGACAGCGGAAGTGCGATCGTTAACGGATTCGATGTAGCAGCCGAGCCAGATAAGGTACGCCAGTCGATCAGTCTGACCGGACAATTTGCCGCCGTGGACGAAATTTTGACCGGACGAGAAAACTTGGTCATGATCTCCAAGCTGCGATATCTCAAAAATCCACGCCAGGTTGCCGATGAGCTGCTGACACGTTTTGGCCTGACAGATGCAGCCGACCGCAGGGTGTCTACGTATTCCGGCGGGATGCGCCGCAGGCTGGACATCGCCTTGAGCCTTGTGGGGAATCCAGAGGTTATATTCCTCGATGAGCCAACGACTGGGCTTGATCCGGAGGCGCGCATCGAAGTATGGAAGAATGTGAAAGAATTGGCTGACGGAGGCAAAACGGTACTACTCACCACGCAGTATCTGGAGGAGGCCGAACAGTTGGCCGATCGAATTGCCATTCTGCACGAGGGCCGAATTATCGCAAGCGGCACGCTCGCAGAGCTGAAGCAGTTGTTCCCGTCTGCAAAGGTGGAGTATGTTGAAAAACAGCCTTCACTAGAGGAAATATTCCTCGCAATCGTCGGCACCAAGGGGGTAAAGTAACATGGAGATGACAAAAAAGCACTTTTTCAGCGATATGGGCGTTATGCTTGGGCGTTCCATGCGGCATATATTTCGCAGTATGGATACTATTATTACAGTCTGCATCACACCGATTGCCATGATGCTGCTGTTCGTCTATGTATTTGGCGGTGCAATCCAAACCGATACCGATAACTATGTTAACTACCTGCTGCCCGGCATCCTGCTGATTGCGATTGCCAGTGGTATATCCTACACGGCTTACCGACTGTTTCTGGATAAGCAGCGAGGCATTATTGAACGGTTTAACACGATGCCCATTTCCCGTTCTGCCTTACTATGGGGGCATGTTCTTACCTCGGTGGTATCCAATGTCCTATCTGTTGTCGTCATCATCCTCGTAGCACTTGTAATGGGTTTTCGCTCCTCAGCAGGAATACTGCCTTGGCTTGCCGTGGCTGGTATACTCGTATTGTTCACACTGGCTTTGACCTGGGTCGCAGTCATCGCCGGACTGACTGCAAATTCGGTCGAAGGTGCAAGCGCCTTTTCTTATCCACTTATCTTCCTTCCATTCATCAGCTCAGCGTTTGTGCCAACCGATACGATGCCGACAGTCGTTCGCGCCTTTGCTGAGAACCAGCCCGTGACCTCGATCGTAGAAACCATCCGTGCATTATTGTCAGGTACGCCGGTGGGCAATGAAATTTGGGTCGCTCTTGCCTGGTGTGTCGGAATTATTATCATCTCCTACTTCTTTGCCATGCGGATTTACAAGAATCGAGTATAATAAGTTGCTTGAATAGAAAAATGGAGCAACTGCCAACCCGGCAAGCTGCTCCTTCTTTTATTTTGTGAAAGTATTCGATCCCACTTGCTAGTCATCAAATCGCAAAGTAAATACTAGCGCCCACTCTGTCTCGCTCAAGGATTCCTGTGTCAGATCCATAATATATATTTGATTTGTACTTGTCGCTTGCATTGCGAATACATAGATCGGCTGATCGACAGCATACGATTGTGGTTCTGTATGTTCCACCAGCCCCTTTGTAGCCAAATTGGTGTCCAACTCCAAAGTGAAGGTAGATAGACTCGATCTCGAGCCTCTAGCGTTGTTCACTTTAATTACAGCTGTTTCTTTATCCTCCTCTAATCGCACCGTTTCAATTGATATAATTACCTCTGTTTCGTTAGTGCTCTCTTCATCCGTACTGGAGTACAAATCTATGACTGATCCTCTCGTCTCCACCTTCTGGCCCTTCTCCCAGATGTCTATATCCAGACGAGCTTTCGGCTTTGCCCCCTCGTACTCTAATTTGAATGCGCCAGACATAGTGCCAAGAAAAGGTCTTAGCTTGCTCACTTCTCCTTGAGATAGATCAATCGGGGTCAGATGTATACTCGTAGTGTTCGGAATCTCGGGTACGGGTACTGGCTCGTCTTTCTCATGAATACATCCTGTCAGAATGAGTATGCAGATCAGAATCCACAATTGGAACCGCAAATGCTCACCTTCTTCTTTTGTTATTAATTGTTTATATGTATTAATTCAATTATAAAGGGTCTATCGCCCGAGCTTAAGAAGTCCAGATTGTGAATCTAATCAACCATTTGTATAGAACATCGCTTCATGCTGAAAATGATCTAGGAAATAAATACTTAATTCCTCTGCCCATGGCTTACTCGCTAAATCTATATCGTTTATCAAGCTCAATTTTCATGGTTCTCATCTCAATTCATTATTCCAAGACCAAACTTGGATTAACAGAACAGATGAATGACTTCTTAATGCCCAACACGATGCGTTTTTATATCAATGATTTGATAGATTAAGAGTACTATAAAAAATAGAGACATGATGACAATCGAGATACCTACCCAGCGAAGAAGCACTGAATTCTCGTCCTCTTTATTTGATTTCACAATAAGAAATACGCCTATTGCAAGAAGTATAATAACGACAACAAATATCATTGAACTTCCCCTCCTGGTACAAAGTAATATTAATCCCCTGCTGTACGCTTCGATTCTCTAGACCAAGCGAGCGCGTGCTGCTCCATTTCCGTCACAAAAGCTTTTTTGGCCGGGCTGTATTCACTCGTGTGCTCATAGCGCTGAGCCAATTCCTCCTTGAATCTGCCGTAACTCTCAGCTTCCTCTGGATGACTCCTAAGATAGTCTCTGAATATGAGATGCCGCTCAATATGAGGATTGCCTTCTTGATAAAAATGAATATGATGAGTTCTATGTTCTCCGCCCTTGCGAAACAGTCTTCTTCCCGGAATCCCCCAGTCACCGGCAACATCATATCCGAGCGATTGCATGGTATCATTGAAGCGGTCAATTCGATCAATCTGACTTACGATACACATCATGTCAATGACAGGCTTGGCTTTTAAACCTGGAACTGCGGTACTTCCAAAATGCTCTATGCTCAGAATCTCGCCCTCGAATAAGATCATAAGGAAATTGGCTTCTTCTTGAAACAGCCTGAACCATGCCTCGCTGTAATCACTCAATCGCACTTTCATACGATCACTCCTAATTTAGACTATGGTACTTAGCAGTTGCCTGTAAGATTATACCATGTCTGTATTGTTTACCTATGCCTTACCCGTTCATTTGCAGCAAAAAAGAAGAACCGGCATACGGCCGGTTCCTCGGTTAATTATTAATTGTTATTTAATAATGACATAATCCAAATTCACAAGCTTCGCATAGGTTACGATTTGATCGGTGGTCAGGTTCAGGGAAACAACGGTATGGTGACCACCGCCATTCTCAATCCACGCTCTGACTCCATCCTGGAAGTTAGGCTTTACATTCCAGAGCACACGGGCAACGGGAAGCTTAGGCGCAGGCGTCGTCGGCTCAAACAAGGATACCTCGTTAATGAGCAGCTTGTAATGTGTGCCAAAGTCAGCCATCGATACAACCACACCTTCTCCTGCCTTGCCATCGAACACAAGACGTGCCGGATCTTCGCGATCGCCGATTCCCAGTGGAGAAACGACAACCTTAGGCTTGTTAACCGCCAGTGTTGGATCTACCTCGAGCATGTGGGATTGAAGAATAGATTCCTGACCCGCAGCGAGCTCATACGTGTAGTCCTCCATAAAGCCGGTAGACTCGTTATGGCTCATGACTTTGAGCAGACGATCCAGGGCTGCTGTCTTCCAGTCACCTTCACCCGCAAAGCCGTAGCCTTGTGCCATCAGGCGTTGTACCGCGAGACCTGGAAGCTGCTTCATGCCATGCAGATCCTCGAAGTTCGAAGTGAAGGCATTGTAGCCCCCTTGATCGAGGAAACGCTTAAGGGCAATTTCATAGCTCGCTTGGACTTTGACACTGGCTTCCCAATCTTCCTTGCTGTAAGTACCATAATCGAATTCGTACAGCTCCGCATATTCACCAAACAAATCATTGATTTCTTCCTCGGTAACCTCATTAACCACTTGAACAAGGTCGCCGATTCCGAAGTAGTCTACTGTCCATCCGAATTGGATTTGCGCTTCGACCTTATCCCCTTCTGTAACGCCGACATTACGCATGTTATCGCCAAAGCGGGCTACTCTGATGTTGAAGCTCTCGTTATAAGCAACAGCGACGTCCATCCAATCTGCAATTTGCTGCTGTACTTCAGGGCGCTCCCAATAACCGACTACGATTTTATTTTGCTTTTTCAGCCGTGCGTTGATAAATCCATACTCACGGTCACCATGCGCGGCCTGGTTCAAGTTCATGAAGTCCATATCAATGGTTGCCCAAGGAATGCTCTCATTGTATTGTGTAGCCAGATGAAGCAATGGCTTTTGGAGCAGCTTCGTTCCACGGATCCACATTTTTGCAGGCGAGAACGTATGCATCCAGGTAATTACACCGGCAACCTCGTCACGATAGTTAACTTCCTTCATAATACTTGTAATTTTGTCTGCGCTGACAGCGAGATCCTGCAGTACAAGCGGATAAGGCAGCACGCCGCTGTTGTTCAGCGCATCCGTCATTTCCTGTGCATGTGCCTTAACTTCAGACAGAGCTTCTTCTCCGTACAAGTGCTGTGAACCTACGACAAACCAGAATTGTTTTGCTACGTTTGCTGACATATTTTCATCCTCTTTTCTATAAATGTATAGTTAAAAATCCGGCTTGAATCCTCTGCGTTACTTCTGTCCGTAATAAGCGTCTTTACCGTGCTTGCGCAAATAGTGCTTGTCAAGAATACGCTGTGGCAGCTCTGGTGCAAACCGGTTTAATTCTCTGGCAAACAGATTCATCTTCGATACTTCCTCAAGCACGACACTGTTCATGACCGCGGATTTAGCATCCTTGCCCCAAGTAAAAGGTCCGTGCCCCTGGAGCAATACACCTGGAATCGACATGATATCAATACCGCGCTGCTCGAAGGTTTCGATAATGACATGTCCTGTCTCCGCCTCATAACCACGATCCACTTCCTCTTGGGTCAAGAAACGCGCACATGGGATCGAACCATAAAATGTATCCGCATGTGTTGTTCCCATCACAGGTACATCCAGCCCGGCTTGAGCCCAAACGGTTGCCCACATGGAATGCGTGTGTACGATGCCGCCGATCTCTGCATAGTGCTTATACAGCACGGCATGCGTTGGTGTGTCGGAAGAAGGTCTTAGCTCTCCCTCAACTACGTTACCATCCAGATCCACAACGACCATATCGCTGGCCTTCATCTTCTCATAGCTGACACCGCTCGGTTTGATGACGAATAATCCGCTCTCCCGATCAATCGCACTAACATTACCCCATGTATATTTGATCAGACCTTGCTTCGGCAAATCAAGGTTGGCCTGAAACACTTCTTCTTTCAGTTGTTCTAACACCTTGCTCCCTCCCATTTCACACTAAATTGTCGACAGCGGCCTGCTCAATGACAAGCCCCTTCTTGTATCGCTCGATAAAGACCTCAAAGCCCTTCACATCAGCAGCATCCGGTTTAATTTCTACTTCTTCCACATCGCTGAACACTTTCTGGTCAAGGAAATCATCCAAGCTCTCTCCGTCAGTCTTGTTCAGGAGGTATGAAGCGAGCACTGCCATCCCCCAAGCTCCGCCTTCTCCGGCCGTCGATGTAACAGACACGGGCACATGAAGTGCAGCTGCCATCATTTTCTGGCCGACGATCGGCGTCTTGAACAATCCGCCATGAGCCAGGATGCTGTCGATCGCGACACTCTCTTCCTTCGTCAAAATGTCCATCCCGATCTTTAGAGCGCCAAATGCAGTGAACAGATGAACCCGCATAAAGTTAGCGAGATTAAATCTGCTCTCCGGGGAACGTACGAACAGCGGACGTCCTTGCTCAAGACCCGTAATATTCTCACCGGAATAATAACCATAGCTCAGCAAGCCGCCGCCGTCAGGATCGGCCTCCAGTGCTTTGTTCAGCAGCACGCTGTACAGCTTCTCTGTATCCACCTTTTGTCCGGCTGCTTCAGAGAACTCACGGAACAATCCGAGCCAGGCATTAAGGTCGCTTGAGCAGTTGTTGGCATGAACCATACCGACCGGACTACCGTTTGGCGTCGTAACCATATCGATCTCCGGGTAAACCTTGGACAGCTCCTTCTCCAGGACGATCATGGCAAAAACGGACGTTCCTACCGAGACATTCCCCGTACGCTTTCTCACACTGTTCGTCGCCACCATCCCTGTTCCCGCGTCCCCTTCTGGAGGACACAAAGGAATGCCTGGCTGTAAATCTAGTGAAGGGTCCAAAATCTTGGCCCCTGCTTCGGACAGCACGCCTGCTGCTTCACCTGCAGAATACACCTTAGGCAGCAGGTCACTTACCTTCCACGGATAGCCTTTATCTGCAACCAGCTCATTAAACTGCTGGATCATGGATTCATTATAATTTTGCGTGGATTCATCGATTGGGAACATGCCTGACGCATCGCCGATGCCAAGCGCCTTGTTTCCAGTAAGCAGCCAGTGTATATATCCCGCCAATGTCGTCACGAAACGGATCTGAGGCACATGCTCTTCTTCGTTTAATATCGCTTGATAGAGGTGAGCAATGCTCCAGCGTTCAGGGATATTGAACTTGAACTCTTCGGTCAATGCTCTCGCCGCCGCACCTGTTGTTGCATTGCGCCAGGTCCGGAACGGAACAAGCAGTTTATCTGTATCGTCAAAAGCCATATATCCGTGCATCATCGCAGAGAAACCGATCGAACCGACCGTTTGGAGGGTGATTCCGTATTTTCGTTCAACCTCCTGCTTCATCTCGCGGTAAGCTTCTTGCAGGCCTGTAATAATGTCATCCAGGCTGTACGTCCAAAAACCGTCCTTCAGCTGATTCTCCCACTCATAGCTTCCGGAAGCGATCGTTTGAAACCGCCCATCAATGAGTACGGCCTTGATCCGTGTGGATCCAAACTCAATACCAAGCGACGTTTCTCCCTTAGCAATCGCTTGTTCGATGCTTACTTGACTCGACATTACCTTGGTCACCTCTCTGGCAGCGCTTCATTAATAGGATAATTGTAAGAAGGCGCTTTCTAAATTGACAGGTATAGTATATTTTTTGTACGTACATTTGTCAATATCATATGTTATATATACATACAAATATGGATACAATAAAATTTTGTGCCTTTCTTCAAATTCTGTCCTATAAAAAGCTGCATCAAAGCGATCTGGTATAGGTTTACAAATATAGTGATAACTTTCTAAGTCTACATAAAAATAGCGCACGGTCATTTAAAATGGGACCTTCTCTTTATTTATTTCACAATCATGCTATAATTTGTACATACAAATTTACCAAATGAACGAATAACCTAGCGAACAAGTATGGAAGAAGGAGTTTCATGAAACCAAAGTATCAAGTCATCATTGATGATATAAAGAGTAAAATACTATCCGGGGATTATGGTGTAGGAGAACAAATTCCAACGGAGTCTGCCCTGCAAACCATGTACGAGGTCAGTCGGCAAACGGTTCGGAAGGCGATCCTGGAGTTATCGAATGAGGGATTTTTGCGGAGTGAAAAAGGATCCGGCACCTATGTCAGCAACCAGTATCGGACGAGGACAAGCGGAGCCTCTAACAAAAAGACGATCGGTGTCATCACGACCTACATCTCTGACTATATCTTCCCCTCTATCATTCGGGGGATTGAAAGCAGGCTGAACGAGGACAATTATTCACTTCTGCTGGCCAGCACCAACAATGATGTCGCTCAGGAGAAAAAGGCGCTGGAGATGATGCTCTCTTACGGTGTGGACGGACTGATCATTGAGCCTACCAAGAGCAATCTGTACAATCCGAATATTGCTTATTACCTGTCCTTCAAGGAACAAGACATCCCCTTTATTATGATTAATGCTTATTACGAAGAGATTGATGTGCCTTTTCTGTGCCTCGACGACGTGCAGTCCAGCTATCTGGCGACAAAAGAGCTGATATCGAACGGACACTCGCAGATCGGACTCATTTCTAAGATGGATGATTTGCAAGGAAAGTATCGAATGAAAGGCTATATCAAAGCACTCGGCGAAGCTAAATTACGTTTTCACCCGGAGCTTGTTTTTTCCTTTGATACAGAGACGAAGCAGGCACTCTCGAGCAACCTGAAGGATTTCCTGGATGTGAACAGAGAGGGGCTTACAGCCCTCGTCTGCTATAACGACGAGGTCGGCCTTGAAGTAGTTCATGCGTGCAGACAGCTTGGCATCTCAATTCCGGAGGAGTTATCTATCATCGGTCAGGACAATTCCTATATTGCCAAGAATGCGAATATCCAGTTAACGACGCTGACTCACCCCCAAGAAGAAATGGGACGCGATGCTGCCGACTGGATTATTAAGAAATTGCAAGGCAAAAAGGATTTGCCGGACAATACGTACTATCAGCCCGAGCTTGTTTACGGTGAGACGGTTCAGAAGAGATAGATTGAGCATGGGTCATCCATTTCATAATACCTCAAATTGCTTTAATCATGAGTATATATAGATCAAAACGGTGTAATTTGACTACGTATGATTTCATAATCTTCATTTTAATGAGATATGAAATTGATTCACATATAATGATTTTTTTGTATCCTATTATGTATCCATGTCATTTTTAGAGTAGAAAAAAGCAGCCATAGCAATGAACCCTGGTTCAATTGCTTGGCTGCTTACTTTTTTCATCTAACTAATCGTTACCTATTATTCGTTTGTTGTGGACTCTGTATCCTCAGTCGTGGAATCCGTGGAATTCGTATCAGCTCCAGCATCTGTGCTTTCCTCTGCTGGCGTAAGTGTATTCGAGATTGTAGCATTGGAACGCAGATCCGTCATCCAGGTTGAGCTAAGTTCACCGATCTGTTGATCCACCAATATTTTGCGAATCTCTTCTTTCTTGTCTTCCAAGGTTGGATTCGTCGCTTCTTTATGATCTGTCTTCATAATGATGTGATAACCATAATCCGACTGCACCGGATCGCTGATTTCATCAACTTGCATGGAGAAAGCCGCCTTCGAGAATGGCTCTAGCATATCTGCTTCGCCAAAGAATCCGAGATCCCCGCCATTCGCTGCGGAAGCGGTATCTGTGGATTTTTCCGTTGCAAGTGTTGCAAAGTCTGCTCCGCCATCAAGCTCTTTCTTGATCGCATCCGCTTCTTCTTTGGTTTCAACGAGAATATGGGACGCTCTTACCTGCTCTGGTGTAGCGAAGGATGCCTTGTTCTCCTCATAGTAAGTGCTGATCTCTTCATCGGTTACATCCGTTTGCGGTTCTAGAATTTTACGCATTTTGACTTGCAGATCCATATTCTTCTTAAGAGCGTCAAGTGTCATCCCGGATTGGGCAAGTGCCATGTCAAATGCTTCTTCACCGCCATATTGCGTCTTCAACGTTTCAAGCTCTGCGTTTACGTCCTCGTCTGTAACCGTCACATTAGCCTCAGCTGCTGCCTGATCGACAAGCTCCATCGTAATCATGTTCTCCAGCGTAGCTTGTCCGCCAAGTGTCAAGAGTTCGTTATACAGCTCGTCCTTGGAAATGTCCGTACCATTCACCGATGCAACAGCTTCCTTACCGCCTCCAAACGGAGGATATATAAGTACAATAATCAGCGCAGCAGCAAGAACTCCCGATATCACCATCCAGACTACACTGCTCTTCCCTTTGGCTGCTGGCTGTTCTTCATTCTCTGCATGATCCTTTTGCATCTCCGGCTCTGAAGCTGCTTCCGGCTGTATTTCAGACGTTGATTCAAGCTGTGTATGAGGCTCAGTATCAGGCTCACTTCCCTGCTGCACTTCTTTCTCTTCTTGCAAAGCATCCTGCTTCTCTTCATCGTTGTCGAAACGCGATGGTTTGTTGTTATCCATTAAACTAAAACTCCCTTCGTGTCTTTCCATATCATGACCTTTTATTAAATATAAAGGATTTCAAAAATAAAACATTAAAATAACATAAAAAATCTACAGATTTAATTTAGGCTCTTTTTCTCTCTTTCAATTTCCTGCTGATAAGTCCGATAATTAATGGAAATAAAATTGCTCCTTGCCATCACCTACAGATTTTAACGCTTTGTGCAATGCATCCGTTATCAAAGAAAGTGGTATTTCAAGAAATAGATACGTCACAAGTAGTACATTTAAAAGAACTTATATATGCCTTCCTGAAAATAGCTATACTCTTCATCCGTTATCCTTAACCTGCCATAGGACTCCAAAAAAACTTCCTTATCCCTCGCTTGATCAAATACCCCCTGCTTCGGACGGATGGCTAGTGCCATATCAAATCGAGGATCACCATAACCGGCTCTGGGCCAATCGATAATACCACATACCTTATTGTCTTTGACTAATATATTATTTGTATGAAAATCACCATGGATCAGGGTATTTTTAATCTGTAATGGTCTATTCCTATCTAGTCGTACGAGGAGATCTTCCGTCCCGTCTACACTGTAATTATCCAGATTGTATCTGGCTTTCATGAGCATCGAATCGATCCAGGGTGACTCATCCTTGAGCAGCTCTACAGGACATGGGCATTCATGAATTTGCCGTAGGCATGCACCATATTGAGACACCACCTCTTCTCGATCCCTAAGGTTAGGTTGGTCGCTTAGATAATGTCTTAAACTAATACCTTGGATGTAATCCATAAGCAGCCAGCTTGATTTGCTATCTGTATGGAAAGCATAAGTATGTGGTACAGGCAGGCCTGTAGTCGAAAGAAATTGTAGTGCTGCATATTCATCAGATAACCATTCGTTATATAGGTCATGGTGTGTTTTTTTGATAATGAACTGATGATCACTAGTGTCGATCTTAACAACAAGCGAAGTATGCCCCTGCCTTGGATATGAGATGTTGCGGATCTTACCGATTTGATCTATAAGCTCAACGGGAATATCCTTTACGTTCATAGGTTCTCTCCTTTTGTTTATTAGATATGACTCCAGACTTGGGACATTTTATAACTGCCTAACTAATTATATAATATTATAATTTGATATGTATCTAATAAGTGAAAATAATGGATTAGATAATGGAAATAGCTCTACAATTGAACTTATGGCTTAAAAAAAGCAGTCCGATCAGATTGATCAGCTGCTAATTATATTATTCAATTAATGTTTCCTGTTAGCTTAATGAATAAAAGTCCACTAAATTAGATAACATTTTTATGTATCGCTTGCCCTGAATATATACTGCTATTCTTCACGTCTCCGTTACTTTAATGACTTTTCTCACATATGATTGCTTCAAATATTTTTTTACCTGTAGAGTCTATCATAGTTCCTTGAGAAGGCTCTTTTTTAGTAATCCATTTTATTAATTGAGCAAAATAATAATCCATAAGAGAATTCGAGAAAAAAGAATAATTTGATAGCAATACAACTCCTACACGGAGTTCCTTGTTGAAAGCTAGATAACTATTAAAACCAGCTGAACCCCCGTTATGCCAGAGGATATCTTTATCTAGAAGTTTATCCTCACCCCAGCCAAAATAACGGTTTGAATTTCCTATCCATATAGGGAGATGACTTTTTTGTAGTGTAGAGGCTATCGGATTATCATCATTTAGATTGGCTTGGACAAATAAACTCAAATCGCTAACAGATGACTTAATCCCCCCAGCACCTTCATGTATAGAAAGATCCCAATGAGGGACTCTTTTCCCAGTTGAAGCATGTCCGTTCAAAAACCTGCCATCCTGTTCTGAATTAAGCATAACGGCTGTCTCATTCATTTTTAATGGACTCGTTATATATTTTTTTAACAGTTCGTCATACTTGCTTCCTGACACCTTACATAGAATGTTTCCCAGTATCGCCATACCGATATTGGAATATCCAAACGAACCAATGCTATCTGTGTAGTCAGCATTAGATAAAAAAGCAGTTAAATCTTGCTCGGTATACATTGAATAAGGATTTGATCTTTTTTTAGCCAAATTGTGGTTGGCTGCCAATATAGGTAATCCAGAGGTATGAGTAGCCAGGCTTCTCAAGGTAATTTTATTCAAATAATCGTTTTCAGCATTCTGCACAAACTTACCAACCATGTCATCCGAGGAAAGCAGTTTTTCCTGTTCCATTTCTAATAAAAGTATTGAAGTAAAAACTTTGGTTATGGATCCGATTTCAAACAACATATTCTCAGGAGGAACCATGCTTTTCTTTTTACTATTACAAAACGAAAAGTATTCAATATCTCCCTCTCTAATAATCCCGATAACAAGATGTAGATGTTTCTTATCTTTCGTGTAATCTGAAACAAAACTTTGTAAATCCTTCATTGTAAAAGTTACTCCTTTTAGTTAATCTACCTATTTTGGGAAGCTAAATTATGTATTCTTTTCCATTTCCCAACATTCCTGCCCGTTTACTTAAAGAAAAAAGAGCAGCTGACATATCTTTTTCATTTCCTACAATGATCTGTTCTAGGCTTTCGGATAGAATCAGTTGCACAAAATAGAGAAGGGGAAAGCATTCGTACATTAGCTAAATGTTAGTGTTTGGTTCGTCGTTGTCTAACATTTTTGAAAAATACTTAGGAGCCTCCTTAAAACCTTGTCGCTCATAAAATCAATGAGCATCTATTCTTCTGGAATGACAATGAACTTGGATTCTGTCACATCCCCTTTTTCTGGCAGTAGCAGTGGCAAATTCCTCTAATTCCTTTCCAATTCCTTTACTTCTAATTGTGGAATCAATAACTAGATAACTAATCGGAATTTTCTTTGTGATCATAGTAACCATCCCCTTCCATATAATTGGATCTACTTGTACGATCTTTTCTCTCAGTTTACAAACCACTGCAGTCCATTTTACAAATGTACGATTTCCTCTTTCTTTTGAGTCACAAAACGCCCAAATCGTACGATTTTGATATAAAGCGGAAATTGTTCTATAGCTCCCTGAGTCCCCAAAATGCTAAAGTAACGGCGTAACAGGCATCTGAAATGGAGACTTTCTCATCATTTGCTGGTGCATGTAGAAAAATTTCAATTATCAAGAATAGGGGCGTGTTGTTACAGCTATGAGAAAGCAAACAAAAAAATCACTGGCATTTCTTCTAATGTTATCTATGGCAAGCTCATCGCTTACCGGTACGAGTTTCGCAGCGAACCCGGAGGTTCAGCTCTCCGATATTAAGGGACACTGGGCAGAAGCAAAAATCCAAGCCTGGATCGATCAAGGATTGGTACGAGGATATTTGGACCGCACCTTTAAACCGAACAACTCCATCACCAGAGCCGAGTTTATAAATTTAGTAAATGCTGCTTTTGGATATTCAGGACAAACCAAGGTTAGCTTCAAAGATGTTTCTGCGGATGCCTGGTACTATGAAGCTGTTGCTGCAGCCAGTGCCGCTGGGTATATAAGCGGGTATTCGGATCAAACGATGAAGCCGCAAAATTCGCTAACCCGTCAAGAAGCAGCAGTGATCATCGCCGGAATTCTGAACTTGGAGGAGAATGAGGAAGCTGCAGATGCCTTTAGCGATTCATCCTCCATTGCAGCGTGGAGCAAAGGGGCTGTAGGTGCAGCGGCAGCGGCCAACATGATATCCGGATATGAAGATGGAAGCTTTAAACCCCTTCACTCCATCACTCGTGCCGAAGCAGTGGAAATATTGGTTAATGCTGTAGAAAAGAATACCCAAGTAGGTGCTAAACCATCTAAACCCGTTGGAACAAGAAACCAGCTGAATGTTGCCCCTCCTGCGGCTGAGGCCTCTTTATCTGCAGTACAGCATGGTGCAAATGCAGCAGACGCCACATTAAAGAACACGGTCGCAACGAATCCATTCATTCAAATTCTGGACGGTTTTGATCAGGTATGGTCTTTGAACCAACCAGCCTGGAGAAATGGAACAGCGCTAACTACTCCTGGAGTCAATGGAGAGGTTGCCAATTACGGAGACGGACCTACCGTATACTATGATGGATATAAAAATGATGCAGGCGCTGTAGTTGCAGATAAGAAAACCTATGCAAACACCGAGATCAGAAATAAGGCGACCTGGGTTGCGAATATCGAATATGTAGAAGATGTTACGCAAAAACGTACCAAAGAAGAGGCATTGGCAGCCTACTATGATGACCAAAGAGATAAGATCTATAGTATGATCGATGGTTTTGGCCCTCTGGCTAACACTTATGTAGATATCATCAAGCCAGTGACAAGCGTTGAACGGAATATCGACGAAATGGATGTCGTCTTGACAGAGACCACCGCGGAAGACCAAAGCCAGGGGATCGGCAGCGATTGGGCCAATAGCGAGCTTGCAGATATGGTCGCTCTAGTGGATCTCGTTCGTTTCAAAATCCCTGCCTCATCTAATCCTGCAAAATACTTCTACTCTTCTCCTAGACCATGGAGAATGAATTCGAGCGGTGAGGTTAAAGAGGTCGTGGATCAGAACGGTTTGCCTGTATGGGAAACGCTGGGTGAAGGTGAAGCTACAGACGAGCCCTTGCCTTCAGGCGGAACAAAATCAACCGGAGAAAGACATTTCCAAGCGTATGAAACGGACGTCGAGGTTATTCCTGCATTGAGCTATGTAAGAAGAGAAGCGGAGGATGGAATAGGTAAAGATGGTGCTTTCCCAAGCGGACATACAAGTGCATCGTACTTATCCGTTCTGCCTTTTGCCTACGCTACACCAGAACGATACGCTGAATTTTTAACCAGAGCGGCTCAAATGGGCGAAAATCGAATCGTAAGCGGAATGCACTCACCGCTTGATGTGATTGGTGCAAGAATTCAAGCTACAGCCATGACGGCATATGCATTAAATATGGAAGAGAACCAAGAATTGTTAGAGAAGGCGTATGAAAATGCAGGAGAGGTATTTGGCGCAGCCGCAGCGGCAAAAAACATGAGCCTGTACGACTATGCGCATACCGTAACAGAGGATTATACCTTCAAGAGTGCGTATGATGAAACAAAATGGGCAGATCACGACGCCAACAAAGCCTTCTACAGAGAGAAGCTTACTTACGGCCTGCCTCAAACCGGAATCAAAGGCTTGGCTCCTGAAGTGCCAGCAGGCGCAGAAGCTTTACTCGAAACGCGTCAGCCTTATTTAACCGATGAGCAACGCAGAGAAGTATTGTATACCACATCCATTGACTCCGGTTATCCTGTACTGGACGAATCCAACGGCTGGGGCAGACTGGATCTCGTCACGGCTGCGGATGGATACGGTGCGTTCCTAGACAATGTAACTGTGGATATGGACGCTTCCAAAGGACGCTTTAACGCACAAGACTGGTGGAGAAATGATATCAGTGGTGCCGGCATGCTTACGAAGAAGGGATCAGGAACCCTTACTCTTTCAGGAAAAAACAGCTACACCGGCGGAACATTACTGCAAGCTGGAACTCTGGAAGCTGCATCTGCGACCGCTTTTGGTACCGGTGATCTGTATGTGGAGAATGGAACGGTCCTAGTTAACGCCGATGGAGCATTGAAAGTGAACGGAAACTTTACCATGGACAACGGAACCTTGGAAATGGTCATGGATGATGACAACAGTCAAATTCAAGTCAATAAAATGCTGTATCTTGCGGGTGGAAGCCTGAATCTGGATCTCTCTAACTATAAGATTGAGGGTTCTAAAGACATTACGTTAATTACTGCAGGTGGAGTTAAAGGTCAATTTGATCGTATAACTGCCGATGGTTATGACGTTACTGTCACTTACAATGAAGATCGTGTCATCGCACATGTTGTAGCAAAATAAAGCAAATGTTATGGATCAGGGCTGAACTAGTTTCTAGTATCAGCCCTTTTCCATTTCTCACTCAAAATAAATTCGCAAAGGGTTCTACGGCTTGACGATTCCATTGATCTTCTCGAAATACGGCTCCAGCTTGGATGTGAGTTTAGCCCACTGTTGTTGTTCTTCTTTAGTCAGCTTCTCTTCATTTCTGATCCCATTTTCATCGCTAATCTTTAGCTTTAATTGCATCAACTGGTTGGTCAGCTCTATATACTCCTTGAATTCGTCTTCTGTGAGCCTGCCTTTTGCTGCCTGAAGAAATTTTTCAACCTCGTGATAATCTTCCTGTGAAGCACCAATCTTTTCAACAGCTAATGAAATTCTGTCAGAGAAAAGATTCAATATGAAGTGCGATATTTGCTAGAAAATAAATAATAGATGGAGCAGCTGCTGAGTGGCAAACTGCTCCATTTTGTTATCGAAATTATATTTTCCTTCATTCAGACAGTATTAGGTCGAGCCAGGATTCTGCCTCATGGTACAGAATTGGATTGTTTTCCGGCGTGTAGTAGGCAAGCACTGCCACTGCCTGCGATACGACCCATCCACGGGCTCTTGCCCACGTAGCATCGTCCGTCGGAAGATGTTTGCGGAACGCATCACGGGCCGCAGGCGTGTGTAACTTCCAGGCGACCATGATATCGCATGCAGGGTCTCCAATGCCCATCGTACCCCAATCGATCACACCCGTAATGCGTCCATTGCGCACGAGCCAGTTACGCACATCAAGGTCGCCGTGATGCCAAACGGGTGGGCCGTTCCAGGGGGGTGCAGCCAGCGCCGATTCCCACACAGAAGCCACTGCAGAATCGCCATCGAACCGAGCCAGCCAGTATTGAAACTCTTCATTTCGCTGAGCTAATGGAATGCCGCGTCCCGGCGGTCCCCCCGATGAATTGATTTGTTGCAGGGCTGCAACGAAATCTGCAAGATCACGTGCTGCCTGAATCGCATCAATCTCCTCAATCGGTACTGTCTTACCCTCAACCCACGTATGTATTTCCCAAAACCACGGATAATCGAGATTCGGATGCCCCTGCGCGATAGGTACAGGGGTTTCAAGCGGAACTAATGGCGCGAGCTTCGGCAGCCACAGCATTTCGCGACTTTCTGGTATCGTAGGTCCCTCCCGCCTTGCAAGACGAACGGAATATTTGTCACCCAGCCGAAAGATGGCGTTTACTGTACCCGCTGGCTCGATCCGCTCCAGGGTTAGCTCTGCCCAGTGGGGAAACTGGTCGAGAATTAGTCGGCGTACGAGCGCCTCGTCAATTTCCATTTCGTCGATGTGCATCTTATCTGTTCCCATTTTAACACCTCGTCGTTTGAATTATTACACTAATGGGTTATACTGAGCTCACTTTGCTGAAATACCCAATGGAATATCTGCAAATGGAACGTATTTGTTTGATTCAACTTCTTTATATACACGTACATTATTGACAGCAAAGGTTGGAAAAGGAGCTAATTCATCAATTGCTAACCGCTTCATTTCTTGAATTTCTGTCTCGTTCAAACCCCAGTAGGTTTGTGTCCCAAAGTCAGATGAGGATGATATTTATCCATTTCAAAATAATCATCTAAAAGTTCCTGAGATGGAGAAATGGCATCTACCAAGCGTTTATGTAATTCGAGTACATCTTTGTTCGTTCCAACACTCAGAAATGCAACAGAACTTCCAAACGATCCCGGTTCAGATAATGATAGTTGAAATCCCTGCATTAAAGAGCATGTTTGTCTAACATTTGCTAACCAATGTAAATCTGCTGTAAGCCCCCCCTGCGCTTTCACAGTAATGTGTGGCTCCGCTACATCATTAATACGATTATTGGACCAACGATCACGAAATGCCGCTATCTTTCTTTTGTAATCATGTGGAAGGGAAATTCCAATGAAATAATTCATTTTAATAACACATCCTTTAGCCAAACATGTGAATGACATTCCGCTATATAGTGATTTTTACTAATCTAAACTCGTATTATATCCATCTCTTTTAACTGTGCTTGTTTGGGGGCATTAATTGAATCACTTTGTACATACTGAAATTAGGCTCAAATCCCCAGTAATAATCAGTGCGCATGACTCTTTTTCATAAATCGTTGTATATTTTTCTTGCCAAGGTACTGAACAGGCACCATGCTACGATTTCACGAGAGCTCCGGAGAAACAGAACTCAAGAGCCATACCGTGCAGAATTCTCTCAAGAAGGCTATACACAGCGGTGCAAAGCCTCTGTTTCTGCTGGGAAATGGACACAGGAACTAGCTAATCGGATCAAAGAAAAACTCAATGCTACCTGGTCGAACTGTCGCGCTTGAGTTGACAATCCGTCTAAAGAAAAGGGACAATTATTAAATAGACTCAACTAACAGTTGAGCTTATTGCAGTTAATCAACACTACTCTATTAAATAGGATCTATACTGATAAAGGAGCAGCTACCAACCGGCAAACTTGCTCCTTTTATTGCGAACTATTCTAAGAAGATATTCTTAAACAATCCACTAAGTTAATTTCCTGACTGCAAACCATAGCTCAATAAAATTAAGTCCATCTTTACTTCCTGTAATCTCAAATTCCATTCCGTCAACCTGTTCATATCCTGCAGTAGGAAGCCACTCCGAAAAAAATCGCTTATATAATGTTTCAATTGTTTCATCAAATTTATCCCATGTGAACGGATCAGATGAGAAGATCGCCCACGTTTGTGCTGGTATCGTAATACTTGTGTAACCATCGGTCTTACTTGTTTCATCCTTAAATGCACACAGCATGTATGGGAAAGTATCCTCTTCCGTTTTTTTATAGCTACAAACAGCATGTACTTTATGATAGTCCTGATTAATAAAGGCTGGTAAGTCGCCTGCATTGGCCGCAAGCCTTTCAACCTCGCCGTTAGCATGGCTTTGTTTCCATAATTCTGCCGGAGTATCTACTCCGTTTAATTGAAATATTTTTTCGATTCCGAATACTTGAAAGGATCCTTTTGTCTCGATACGGTAGTTCATAGCCTTCTCCCCTTTAATTGAAATAAGGAAGGAAATCCGAGGATAGGCTTTGAGGGCAGTCCCTTCTTCTCGGGCCATCGCTGGATTAACACCATGCAACAATTGAAATGCCCTTGCAAATGAAACCGGAGATTCATAACCATACTTTATAGCGATATCAACAACTCTCATCTCACTATTCTGCAATTCAATTGCAGCAAGAGTAAGCCGCCTCCTTCTTATATATTCCGCCAGCGACACATTTGTAATGAATGAGAACATTCTCTGGAACTGATGTGTTGAACAACAAGCACATTGAGCAACTTCCTTTAATTCAATCTCGCCGGTTAGATTCAATTCGATGTAATCCAATGCCCGATTCATTCGCATAAGCCAATCCATCTGATCCCTCCTCTTAACAGAAGTATAGTTATGCCAAGATTCCATATCGCAACTATTTGTGCACAATTAAGTTTCGTATCCGGGGCAGGAAGGGCATGCCATAGAGAAAGGACGGAAGCCGCGTTATCCGTGCAGCTTCCGTCCCGATCTTTCAAACGACTAACTCAAGTACTGATTTCGGATGACTCCCATATGATGAAGTTCGTGTCCCGCGATACCGTACGCGATGGCGCGTGCCGTAATGTTGACGTTGTTGGCTGTGCCGTTGCGAGACCAGGCCTCGACCGGTAACCCGCGCAGCAGCGTGATCGTCGATTGCCGTACGGCCCTGTAGTCTTCGGCCAATTGCGCGATTGTCCAGCTTCCGAATGGAGGTATGAACAGCTCTTGGTCGAAACCGGGCAGAGGCGTCTGGTCTCCTCTAGCAAACCGGAGCAGGCGGTAGGTCATGATGCGTTCCGCGTCCGCAATGTGGCCCACGACTTCTTTTAGCGTCCATTTCCCTTCCGCATAACGATAAGCGCCCTGGCTTTCAGTCAACGATGCCAGCAGTTCGGTCATTTGCTTTTCCTGAGCGAGCAGAATGTCGATGATGCTGCCTTCCGGCACAAACCGGATATACTCGCCGATGTCTCCGGAATATTCTTCTTCTGACGGTCTTTGGTTCATAAATGGTGCTCCCTTCTCTATAGAGTTACAGATATAGAAGATTATAACACTTATGCAGCAATAGAGCTTTGAAAGTAATTATTAGCTGACGGACGATACATTAATGAGAAATGGAGCAGCTGCCAACCGGCAACTGCTCCAAGCAATTTTAATCTAGCGTTTTACTAATGGAATTCTCGACTTTTTAGGTCTGCTTCTTATACCAACTTTTGTCCATCTTGAATACCTGTGCAAATTTATTAAAGATCGTTATAATTGCCAAGATTGTAACAAGGATCAAGGTAATTGTTGCACCAGGTGGAGTACCATATTCATAAGAAGTGACTAGCCCGCTTAACATACCAGTTAATGTGATAGGGATCCCTATCAAAATTGTGCTTGAAAAGCTTCTGCTCAAGCGCATAGAAATCGCTGCAGGTAAAATTAAAATTGCTGATACTAATAATGCACCTACAATTGGCATAATAATAGCAATGGTTACTCCAGTTAACACATTGAATAGGATTGACATCGTCTTAATGGGTAAGCCAGCAGTAAATGCCGTTTCTTCATCAAAAATCATTACGTACATGGCCTTATGAAATATTAGATATAAGCACAAAATAATACCCGCCAATAAATAGAGTATCCAAACCTGCTCCATACTAATGGTTACGATCGATCCAAATAAAAATTGGTTGATATTTAGTGTCGTACCACCCTGACTCAAACTAATCAGAAACAATGCTAAAGCCATCCCAGCTGACATCAAAATGGCAATAGAAACTTCAGAATACGTTCGATATAACATACGCATATACTCCAGTAAAACGGCAATAACGGCTACCATCAAGATATTTGTCCAGGTTGGGTTAATGCTGACTAATAGCCCTAATGCCACTCCAGCTAATGAAACGTGGGATAGAGTGTCTGCCATAAGGGATTGCCTGCGTAATATGAGAAACAATCCTAGCATTGGTGCAATTAATGAGATGATAAGTGAGGCTTGGAAAGCTCTTTGCATGAATCCATAGAGAAACATCTCCAAGGTAAGCCCACCTTTCGTATTAGTTCAATATGTTTATTACAGTAATTTCGAAGTTCATCATGATCGTGTGTGACCATCAGTATCCCCTTCCCATGAGACTCGCTGTGATGCTTTAACAACTTGTAAAATTCCTCGCGTGATTTCGTATCCATGCCTGTGGTAGGTTCATCCAATACAAACAGATCTGGGTCTGTAGCAAAAACACGTGCTATAGAGATTCTCTGTTTTTGTCCCCCCGACAATTCGCCTATCTTTTTATTGCGCATATCCCACATTCCAACCGATTCAAGGGCGTGCCTGACTTGTTCCTTGTCCTCTTTGTTTAATTTTCTAAACCATTTGCCTCTTTGATAACGACCTGACTGAACTAATTCCAATACTGTACTGGGGAAGCCAACATTAAAAGAAGCAACTTGTTGGGGGACATATCCAACCATTAGCTTCTCTCCGAAACGATTATTGGGTGATAAGCTAACTTTTCCGGTTGTGGGCTTAAGTAAACCTAATATATTCCGTATTAATGTGGTTTTAGCAGCTCCATTTTCGCCTGTCAGCATGATAAAGTCCCCTGGATTCAATTCAAATGAAATATTCGTTAGAACAGGTTCCTTTTCATAATGAAAAGCAAGTTCATCTACTTTAATATAGTACATGAGTATATTTACCTCTCTATGCATTCTGTTCTTCTTAATACTTATTTAATAGATGCTGGCTTGCAATGCTTTAAGGTTATGACGCATGGCTTCCAAATATCCTAAATCATTTGCTAATAATTCTTCAGAAAGCACCTCTAAATCATATAAGACAGCCGTTTCTGTCCCTGTTTCTGCAGCAACGGTTTGAGCGATAGAGGAGTTGGCCCCTTGTTGATAATAAATAACGGGAACGTTGTGTTCTTGAACTAACTCGGCAATTTCCGCAATTCGGGAAGGACTTGGTTCTACTTCAGTAGATAGTCCACCAATCGCAATTTGTTCTAGATCATAACGATCTGCAAGGTAGCCAAATGCTTGATGCTGTACGACAAAGGCTCTGTGTTCTGCATCTTTCAATGTAGTCTGGTATTCTTTATCCAGCGCCTTGAGCTCTTCCACAAAAGCTTCCGCGTTTTCCTCATAAATTGCTTTTCCATCTGGGTCTGCCTCGATTAAGGCATTGCGAATAGCCAGGACCTGATCTTGTGCCAATACCGGATCAAGCCATATATGAGGGTCTTGATTCTCATGGTCATCAATCAATACAGAAATTGTTCTCGATTCTGCATGGATATTATTGTCATTATCATAAAGTACCGCCTTCGCTTCGAAGCTGTCTCCTGATGTTTTATATTCAAAATGCTCGGTCTCTTGATCGGGTACAGCTTCCCAATCCTGATCTGCATCTTCTCTTATGAACCATTTCCAGCGTTCATAATCTGTCTCTTCATTCAATTCGGCAGCAAGTGTAACAACATCGCCTGTATGATAATGATCTGCTAAGCCCACAATCGTTATTTCTTCTCCTGCTTGTGCACCGCTGTGATCTTCATGTTCATTTCCTTCGTGTTCTTCATCTTCGTGCACATGGGTATCATGATTATCAATCATGAGTTCTATTGGCTCGGATTCTGCATAAACATTGTGATTATTATCATAAACAACGGCTTGAACTTCAAAGCTTTCTTCCGGGGCTTCAAAGGTGAATGTGTCTGTTCCTTGTCCAGAAATAGCTACCCATTCTTCATCAGCATTTGCTCGTTGATACCAATGCCAGTGATCATAATCTACATCTCCTGTTAATTTTGCTGTTAGCTCAATCTCATCACCCGTGTGATAGTGATTAGCCACACCTTCAACCTGTACACTTTCTGTGTCCGATTTCTCAGGTCCATCTGCTGCTCGTACAATGATGAGATTGTCATTTTCTACGGTATAAAATAAACTCTTTGTCCAAAACTCCATCTCATCACTGCTGTAGACAAATACATCCGCTTGGTTTACAGCTGCAACATCTTGTGCACTAGGTTCATAGTGATGGGCATCCTGTCCTTCGGAGACCATTAGCTGCACATCCGCTCGGTCTCCAGCAATGTTTTTAGTGAATTCATACATAGGCAAAAAAGAAGCTATAACAGAAATGTTGGCTTCTTCATTGTTAGTAGAATCCTCTGTGTCCTGACACCCAAAAAGAACTATTGATACAGTAACAAGAACTAATATGATTTTGAGCATTTTGGGATTCATCTATAAATCCTCCTCCTTTACGATAGTTAAAAAAGAAGCAAAACGAAAGCAGGGAGAAGAAAAGCGGTGTGCTTCTCTTCTCCTCTGTGTTTTAATGTGCAATCATTTCATGTACAATTTCGTCACCATTCAACTCCGATGGATAGTATGTTGGCCAGTGAGTCTTTTCATTGGTTAATTCTTCGCGATTATCACCGGAATATAAGTGGAAGTGATAAGATTTGCTAGGGAAAATACTATGATCACTAAACTGTATATATTTAGGTAATCCCTCTACATCTTCATTTAGCTTGAAGACATATCGCACACCTTTTTTCCCTTCATCTTTCTGCAGTATCTCATATCCATCAGATACATATTCTCCACTCTTTTCATTACCGTTTTCAAAGAAAGTGATTTGATTCCCATCAATTACAATCCGATTAACCTCGGTTTGATATGCGGTATTATAGTGTTCTTTATATTCTTCTTTAGTCTTATCACCGTTATGTTCTGCTTTATGAGCAAAAACTTCATCTAAGGTCCCATCTTCTAGATAAGGGTAGACAGATTGCCAATCACCTTCCCAATCAGAAAGTGGTCTGTCCTCAACCTGGCTTTCTTCAAAGTATCCCTCATATATTTTCTGAGTCTCCGGGTCCTGTGCATGTTCGTGATCATGACTAAGGTGGTCGTCGATAACGATGGTAACGGGTTCGGATTCTGCATATACTTCATGATTATCATCGTAAAGTGCAGCTTTAATTTCTAAGCCATCCGTAGTTGCCTCTCCTGTATAGGTTTCACTCTCTTGACCGGAAACCGCTTCCCATTCCATTTGTTCACTTTCTTTTATGTACCATTGCCAGTGATCATAATCGACATTTTCACTGAGTATAGCAGCTAATTCGATTGTATCTCCGGTATGATAATGGTCCCCTAAGCCTTCTATCGTAATTTCTCCTGACTCTTGTACTTCTGTCACTTGTACTTCTGACTCTTCAGCTTCTGCTGCGTTATTATTAGCAGTTGTCCCTTCTTTTGCATCTTGGCAAGCTGCTAACATTACGCTTAAAGCCATTAAACTAATAAATAAATATAATTTCTTCAATTGTGTTCTTCCTTTCTCCCTAGGCTTAATCGTAATCATTACGTTTAAAACGTTACACGGACCCGTACTAATTGTCAAGCTTTAATAATTTGTTTTTTTAATATTTCTAAGAAACATAGTTAAGGAGTCCTTGGGAGGAGTTATCGTTGGAAGGTCACTTGTGCTAAAGGAAAAGATAGCAAGACCAAGATATGTTTTGCGGATGGATGCTACATATACCATCAGATATTGATATTGATTATTTTCCCAATAAAGGATATTTTATAGTTAGCTTAGTGATAAGCAAGTTCCTGACACGAAGGGAGATGTGTTTTGATGGCAACTACTTATATGGTGGTTTTGTCTTAAAACTGAATAGCAGGCATATGCGATTAGAAGCGGGGAAACGCCCGTATTATTTGGTATGCCATCCAAAGTAACCTTTCGTGAATATTGCTGTTTGCAGATACGATGAAGGTCGTATCTTTTTTGCGCCCTGATGCCGCGCGACAGCAGCTTCTCTTGAGGCTGCTTGTCCGTGGCATTTTTGCGTCCAAAATACAACATTAAAGGAGCTTGAAATGAATATTAAACTCGAAGCGCTGATCCATGCCTTAAATCGGCAGTTCCAGACAGATATCATCTCGGCCGACTTCCAAACCATGTCGTTACAGGGCGGAACTGTGGGAAATGTGTACCTTGTAACAGGAAACGCCGAAACTGCGTATGGCGAAAAAATGCCGTACCGTATCGTGCTGAAAATTCAGAAAAAATGGGAGCGTTACAGCGATCCAGGTTCATGGCGCCGGGAATATGATCTCTATGCATCTGATCTGGGAGCGACGTTCTCGGATGCCTTACGCTGGCCGAACTGTTATTACGCAGAGCTTAATGCCGCAGAAAATGAATTCCAGCTATGGCTTGAATATATCGATGGAGTAACCGGTTTGGACTTGACCGGTGACATGTATGAACAGGCCGCGCTGGAGTTAGGTCGCTATCAAGGCAAGCTGTACGCGGAGCAGCCTGCTGTGCTGCAAAGTTTGACCAATCTGAGCCATGCGGATCTCATGAAGAATACGTACTTGCGTTACCGGTCATGGCCGGTCGTCTACGATTATATACGCTCGGCAGACTGCGATTTTCCAGAGCATGTACGGCAAATGCTCATCGACATCGATGAGCGCACAGACGAGATATTCGCCCGTATCGAAACATTGCCTCTCGTGCTATGCCACCGTGACTTCTGGGTGACGAACCTGATCTATTCCGAGGGGAAAATTGCGCTCATCGACTGGGATACAACGGGATGGGGCTACCTGGGCGAGGATCTCGCAAGCCTGATTGCGGATGAAGCGGATATCGATAACATGGTTGAATACTATCAACGATGTGTTCCCGCATATTACAAAGGCTTTTCAGAATATGTCGATGTATCCCATGTCAACGATCATTGCGTCTACGAGATGATCCTTCTTCTATTCGGGTACAGGCTTGTGGAGTGGTATCTCCACTCAGAGGATGATGACGAGAAGACAACTCACATCAATACTCTGCAAAAAATCTATGAATTAAAGAGCAGCCCTATGCAGGTTTGACTCTAAAGAAAGAGCTCCGAAAACCCTTGAAGTAGTGGGCTTTCGAAGCTCTTTTTTCATTACACCTTACTTCCACCATTCATCATATGGAGTAACTGGCAGCTCTCTTTTATGCTGTGAAGCCTTGTAACGTGCCTCGATCTTCGTAACAGAATCCGAATCCACCTGATTTCCTGTCAGGTAGCTGTCTAGCTCCTCATACGTAATTCCAAGCTCGGTCTCATCTGCTTGCTGAGGCTTATTGTCCAAGAGGTCCGCTGTCGGAGTCTTTAAATACAAGCGCTCAGAAGCGTTCAACTCTTTAAGCAGCTCCCGTCCTTGCCCCTTCGAAAGTCCAGTGAGTGGAAGAATATCTGCACCCCCATCACCAAACTTGGTGAAGAATCCCGTAACCGCTTCTGCTGCGTGATCCGTACCTATGACCAAGGCTTCTCGCTCGCCTGCAAAAGCATATTGCGCAATCATGCGCATTCTGGCCTTGACGTTTCCTTTGTGATAATCTGCCAGAGCTTCTCCCGAAGCTGAGCTATACTCACTTGCGAATGCATTGACAGGCTCTTCAATATTAAACACTACCGCATCATCTGGCTGAATAAACTTGAGTGCTTCTATGGCATCTGCCTCATCGAGTTGGGTACCGTAGGGAAGACGAATCGCAGTAAAGCGCGCTTCGTATCCTTCCTCACGGAGCGATTCAACCGCCAGCTGAGCAAGCCGCCCTGCTAAGGTAGAATCCTGTCCTCCACTGATGCCGAGCACGTATCCTTTGGCTCCTGTCTTCTTGCAGTAATCCTTCAGGAAATTCACTCTTGCGCTGATCTCTTCACTTGCCACAATACTAGGCTTTACATTCAGTGCTTCCATAATTTCTTTTTGTGTATTCATTTCTTGGTTCCTCCTATGTGTGATGTGTAATGAAATGAAATCATTCATATAAGTGATGGTTTTTAATATAGTCATAGCATGAGCTATTTCGCCACCCGAATGCCCCTCCTACTCTTTCATCGCTGCGGCCACTCTTTGCTTCACTTCCTCAATCCGCTTCATTTTATTATCCCAGCATGCCTTGCTCAGATTAACCGGGTATTCTGCCGGATTCAGTGCCCGCTTATATTCATCCCACAGCAGACCTAGATTACGGATAAGCAGGTCTCGACTCTCTTGGAGGGTCGGAAGCTTATACACCAATTCCCCGTCTGCAAAAATCGTATGATGAAGCGCTCTGGCTTCAAACTCTGTCACGAATTTACCTATATAAGTATGCACAGGATGGAACATATGAAGACGTTCTTCCTTGGAGGGGTCCTCATGCTCGAGTGCAATATAGTCGCCTTCCGATTTGCCATTCGTTTTGTTGATAATCCGGTACACTTTTTTCCGGCCAGGGGTCGAAATTTTCTCAGGATTTGAACTGATCTTGATCGTATCTGCCATCTGTCCGTTCTCATCCTCAATAGCAATCAGCTTATATACTGCACCTAGTGCAGGCTGATCGTAAGCCGTAATAAGCTTGGTTCCTACACCCCATACATCTATTCGTGCACCTTGTGACTTCAGATTCATGATCGTTTGTTCATCCAGATCGTTGGATGCGTAGATCTTCGCTTTCGTGTATCCCGCTTCATCCAACATTCTGCGAGCTTCCTTGGATAGATAAGCCAGGTCCCCACTGTCTAAACGAATTCCTCTGAAGTTAATCCGGTCACCATGCTCCTTCGCAACCTGAATCGCCGTAGGTACGCCTGACCTCAGCGTGTCATAAGTATCAACCAAAAATACACAATCCTGATGAGTTTCTCCATATTTTCGGAATGCCATATATTCGTCCCGGTACGCTTGAACCATCGAATGGGCATGGGTTCCTGCCACAGGAATGCCAAACAGCTTCCCTGCTCTCACATTGGAGGTGGCATCAAATCCTGCAAGATAAGCGGCCCGGGTTCCCCATATCGCTGCATCCATCTCCTGTGCTCTCCGTGTTCCAAATTCGATGCATGAATCGGCTCCAGCAGCCTGCTTGATCCGGGACGCCTTGGTCGCAATGAGCGTTTGGAAGTTAACGATGTTCAGAATGGCAGTCTCCACGAGCTGTGCTTCTGCGAGCGGTGCCTCAATGCGCATTAACGGTTCGTTCGCGAATACCAGCTCCCCCTCCTGCATCGACTGCACTGTACCCGTGAATCTCAATCCTCGCAAATAATCAAGGTAAGCTTCTTCATAACCTTCCTCGCGCAGATACGCAAGATCGCTCTCCGTAAAGGAAAAGCCCTTCAAATAACGTATTACCCGTTCTAAGCCGGCAAAAACAGCATATCCGTTCTGAAAAGGCAGCTTACGAAAATATACTTCAAAGACGGCTTTGCGCTCATGCATATGATCCCGCCAATAAGCCTCTGCCATGTTAATCTGATACTTATCCGTATGCAGTGCCATACTGTCATCCTGATGCTGTAACTGCGTAAGTTCGATTTTGTTCATCGTATCATTCCTCCATTTCTATAGATCTCTGCAACGAGTGTTCCTGCAAAATGTCCAATTGCCCAATCATGTCCCTCTGTATTGAAGCTAGCAACCGCATCCTCATGAACAACGATTTGATAGCCTTTATTGTAAGCATCTACTGCTGATCTGCCCAGGTTCACCACAGGTCAGTACACCATCACTAGCCACAAAATCATGCGTGTAATCAATATGGATGAGGGCTTTCTTTTTATTATTGTTCATCATTAACCAATAACAACTCCTTTATTATTTAATTTAACTATTAATTAATTGTTAATTAATAAGGTAATAAAAACCTTCTTATGTTACTGCTCATAAGTCCTATCCCCAAATTATCCTGACAGCACTTCACAACCGTTATTGCAAAGTGCTGCCGGACAAGGGATTATAGCTTCGCATGATAGATCGACTTATTCAGGGACACGTCTACAAAACGGTATAGCTGTGTCGGCCTTTTCGAAGTTCTCGTCGTCTTCTGCCCCGCTACTTCCTGAATAAAAGGCAGTGTTTTGATCTTTCTTGCAAAGGCCGCCTCTAACGTAATTGCCGAATCATCCGTGACTGTAAGCAGAACGGCCTGGAGCTCGGAATACGTGAATTCCGCTGGCAGGAATTGTTTCGCAACCGTTGTCTCAAGCAGCTTCTCCTTAATGACCTGTATTGCGTCCTTGATAATGATTGCATGATCAAACGCCAGATCGAGCTCAAGCACCTCGCTGACCGAGAACAGCTGAACATCTGCTGCATCGTCATTCGCTTCCCTTGCGGACAGCTTATGCTCTGGGACGATGGCAAAATGTGCATTCGTGATAATCCAGCCTCTCGGGTCACGACCCGGTTTATCATACACGCCAAAGTGCTCCAGATGAATATTCTGTATTCCTGTTTCTTCGTGCAGCTCGCGCTCCGCGCTCTGGAAGGCCGTTTCCTCAGGATCGACAAACCCACCAGGAAGTGCCCATTTCCCAGCCTCTATATTCGGCTTGCCTTCACTATTTACCATGCTTCTCTGGATCAACATAATTCTTAAATCCATCACCGGGGGTTTGAATTCTTCATTTCGAACGGGAACAATCGTGAACACAGCAATGTCTGAAGTATAACCATCCGGTGTTCTATACTTTCTGATATCGTATTGTTCCATTGCTTCTGTGTTAGACATGACTATAATCTCCTCAAGCAACTCATTAACAATTATCAATTTGTTAATTGTATTATATGCATGAAGGTAATCAATATCAACCAAATATTTGAATTAAATCATTTCGCAGATAACAATCTTCCATCGTATTCGAAAAACAATTGCTTATCCCCTGCCTGATCATATGCGCATAAAAGAACCCCGGCTTATGTCGTTACACAAGCCGGGGGTAGTAACTAACTTCATTCTAGCACAACTTATTGATTCAAAATGTTAGCCAGGTTATACATCATTTGTGCACTTTCGGCACGAGTACCCACGCCAAGCGGCCTGAACTCATCTGCCGAGAAGCCGGTCACCATACCTAACGTATGGGCAGCTTTGATTGCTTGTACGGCCCATTGAGGAGAAGCCTTCAGATCTGTATAGCCAGTATCGCCTGATTCTGGCTTTTCACCTGCTTGGTACGTATATGCACGAACGATCATAGCAGCCATCTCCTGACGAGTAATCCTCTGCCCAGGAGCAAATGAACCATCTGCATAGCCCTGTACGATCCCTGCTTTCGCTGCCAAGCCTACTTCATCTGCAAACCATTGATCTGAGGATACATCTGTAAAGTCTTCTTGCGCTTCTCCTTCAAGATCTAGCAATCTTGCCAGCATGGCTGCAAATTCAGCTCTAGTAACTGTACGATTCGGCTCGAAGCGTTCCATGGTCGTGCCTTCGACAATCTGCCTTGCCGCAAGCTGTTTCACAGCCGATTCCGCCCAATGGCCTGCAGACAGGTCAGCAAACGATTTATTATACTCCATCGCTGCGTAGAAGCTGAAATGATTCAGCTCTGCTGTAACCCAGCCATTCCGAACCGTTCCGCCTATATAAGTTATAGAACCGTTGCTCTCTCCGTAGTATATTCCGGTTAAAGCAGGATCAGCTCCTTCCGGAACAGGAAGTGAAATAACGATAGGCTTCTCAAATTCATTGATCGTTATTACTTCACCGTTACTTGGCTCTAGGGACAGCGTGAGGTCTAATGCTGCTCCCACTTGAAGAGCGGCTGCGTACCGGTCTTCTGCCTGACTTAGCCAGGAGGAGACATCGGCATCATTAGCAGCTGCTGCTCTCAGTACTATGGTGCTGTCTGCCAGCTGTTCATCTGATGCCAGATCAGCAAACCTCCGCAGTACTTCCGATGGAATCGCAACCCTTACGTTATTGGCCTGAACCGTGATTGTCTTACCTTCGGCAAGCTCGGCTGCCTTGCCCGGTATCACAAGCTCAGTGAATGCATTGTTGCCCATTGAGAATTGAATATGCCCCTCTGAGCCAAGTGCATTCAGATCTTCCTCTGACACAATAAGGCGACCCGGTGTATCGCTTGCCTCACCTTCACCGCTGCCATTACTGTTTCCATTATCTTCATTGCTTCCATTATCGCTGTTGTCATCATCAGGGTCTGACGCTTCTACACGCAAAGCTTGAGACGCAGACTCGTCTCCATATACCGCCGTAATCACTGTCTCGCCCGTGCGATGCGTACGGATAACACCATTCGCATCAATTCCAGCCACATTTTTGTTGCTGCTGCTGAATGTCACGCCTTCAGTGACCGCCGATTCAGTGCCATCACTGTAATAACCATTGACGACAGCCCTTGCTGTGTCATTCAGTTCAAGCTTCAATGGAATGCCTGTAAGCTCAATCCTTTCTAATTGAACTGCAGGCTTGTCCTCGTCAAGCACCGTGAGGGTGAATGCATTGCTAAACTCCCCATACACCGCTGAAATGACCGTTACACCTTCACGTAATGCAGTAATGGTGCCTTCGGAATCGATTGCCGCCACCGTTTCCTCGCTGCTCGTATATTGCACGCCTTCGGTCAGAGGGTGCAAGCTGTTATCCGTATAGACAGCTTGCGTAACTGTTGCCGAAGTTTCACCAACATGGAGCTGTTCCGGACCGGAGATTTGGATGTAGGCAAGTTCAGGCTCTACCTGCTCTTCATTGACCTGCAAATTATATTCATCGGTCAGCCCGGCATATTCTGCCTTAATCTGGACCGTGCCTTCTGCAAGTGCTGATACTACTCCAAGCTCGTCCACCTCAGCTATAGTTGGATCCGTGCTTTGGTATAGAACGCCTTCCGTTATCGGCATGCGCTCTCCAGAAGCATAGACAGCTTCGACTACCGTCGTATCTGTTTCTCCAGGCTTCAGCCATGGTTTCCCTTTTAGCTCGATAGCCACCGGCGCTTCCGACTCGGTAATATGAAGTCTAATATCACCAAATCGATTCGGTGAGGACTTGCTTGTTGCACGAATGACAACCTCTCCACTCTTTATTCCTTTCACAACGCCGCTTTCGGAGACCTCAACTAATCCATCTAATCCTTCTTCCGACTGTTCTTCGGATGGTTCCGAAACGGACCATTCCATATCTTCAGGCAGCATGCCGCTGACACCGAGCTGTAATTCTTCGCCTACTTGAATTTCACTTGTAGGAGCTTCTACAGTATGCGTAGGATTCTCAAGTACAGCTTTATCCACTAATTCGCCATCGACCGTTTTGGTTGTTACCGTCAGCGTATCTCCGTCCACTTCAACGGAGGAGTACATTTGTATCTTTTTATCTACGACAACATTTTGGAAATCCCGCACGGTTCGCTCATAAAACTTCGGACCGGTGGAACCCGGAATAATATACGTCGTACCCTCACGCTCACCTACAATTTCCTGGTTATTCAGCGGATAAGTACGTAAATAAATATGATCATGCCCGTTCATGACCAGGTCCACATTATATTTGTCAAACACCGGAGTCCACGCAGTACGTACATTCTCTGTATCGTAAATGCTCGCATACGGACCGCGGTGGAAGAAGACAAGCTTCCATTGCTTATCCGTATTCTCCAGATCGGCCTCAAGCCATGCCCTCTGCTCTTCAATATCATATTCACTGTTCAGTACAGAGATATGCATATTTTTATAGTCGAAGGAGTAGTTTGTTCCCTTCTGATTCTCGGTACCATTCAGCGGATGGTTGAAATGCGCGAGGAAATCCCCGTTCTTCTTCGTACCTGTGACTTCATGGTTACCTACCAGGGTAACAGCTGTAAGATTCATCAGCTCTTCTTGGACTACAGAGAACCACCAATTCCATTCCTGCTCCTTGAAGCCATTGTCGACCATATCCCCTACATGAACCATAAATTCGGCATCCGGGTGCTCCGCATTAGCGGCATCCATCGTACGGCCCCACAGCTCAAAGCCCGCAAGATCAGCAGCCTGCGAATCCCCGAAAACTAGGAACTTTGTATAATCGCCTGTATCCGGCGCTGTTGTAAAGGAGCCTTGCTCGCTGTAATGCTCCGCACCATCGCCTACACGATATATGTAAGCTGTTCCTGGCTTCAGCCCGTCTGCATTCGCTTTATGAACACGAATGGTGCCAATGTCCTGTGTATTAAACAGTTTACTATCGCCGTTCAAACGGATAACGCCCGGCTGATCAAAGCCTGCAAAGCCGGCCTCTTCTGCGATTTCTACAACCGTTTCATTTACACTTGGATGTGTGTGCCAGTTAAAGCTGCGCGAGGTGGTCGGGTCCTCACCCATGCCGACCGTAATATTGTAAGGTGTTTCCGTACCTGCAAGCGCAGAGGTAGTAAATTCCGAAACCAGACTGTGCTGCTGATCTTTAATCGCCTGCACATCATAACTCTTCAACGCTTCCGTGAGCTGACCTGTACGAAGCTGACCTGATGCATCTGTAACGAGCGTCCCGTCCCCGACTTCAGCTCCATCTGCAAACAGCTTGGCGCCTTCTACCGGATTGCCATTCTCATCGGTTACTGAATAGGTGGTAACATAATTTTGCGCGATATTTTCGTCCCATTGAAGTAACAGCTCATGCTTGATCTCGGACTTCAAGGACGCTCCCCGATAAGATTTCGGCTCAGTCGAATCAATCAGATCGAGCTCGGATGAACGGAAAGCAATTTGATTCATTCCGGAGGCTGTGCCTTTCACGGTATACGTAATTTGAGCGACGATATCTTCATCAGTGAGAGAAGCCGACTCCAGACCGCTGAACTGCAAGCGAGCGACGCCTGTCTCAGTGTCAACGGAGTGAGTTAACTGCGATTCCGTCAGCTTATCTCCTTTCTGTACAGAGATGTCTTTAACGAATGCTGTATCGAATCCCAGCTCAAGATGACCGCCGATCAGCTGATCCACTTGGTCAGCGGAAATATTAACTGTATAAGTATGTCCCGCATATACCTGCTCTGGCGTAGTATAACGGAACTTGGGAGCTCCTGTATCTACAGTGAAATTCCATTCCTTAATTGTCTGATTACCGGAAAGATCGCGGACGGCAAGCTTCACCGTATGATAACCGTCCTCGAGCGGTAGCTGCGGCGTATAGCTGATACTGCCTTCCGGCGGATACAGCGTATGCGCTACTTGCTCACCGTCGATATACATCCGGATCTTGTCCGGATCAATAAGGGTCGTTCCGGGGTGAACCTCTGCATCCCAGCCGGCGTCAGCCGCATGTGCGCGAATGACCGGTGTGCCTGTTGTTACCGTTGTATCTTCAGCTGGGGATAAATCCGTGATGACCGGCGGCTCGTGATCCTCGTCAAGCGGGCCGTAAATGGCCCGGATTTGGTCAATATAGATTGCACCTGCCGTCTTATTGTTATTGTTGGTCTCCATGTAGCGTACCGGCAAGTCCATGGTGAGCGGTGTTGTTTTCCCTGCCGGCACAGTGGCCTCAACATACTTCCAGCCTGTCCAATCCACACCATTATCGGCACCTGTAAAATCAATGGCAAAGTCCGCATTGTTGCCGTCACGTACTTGTGCCCGCAGCCAGTGCTTTTGCCCGTCGCCATATACCCACATTCCAATCTTCTGCGGGTATCCGGGAATTTGAATATTTTCTGCTTTGCTGTTCGCGGATACATAAGCTCCCGATGTACCTATCTTACCGACAAAATCATAGGAGAGCTTAATCGAACCGTCCCCCGAACGGATGTAATCCGGGTCGGTATTCAAATCAACCTCGACCGAATTATATGCCGCTCCACTGGCTTTATAGTTCTCGATGCTCTCGAACTCTTCGAGCACAACCGGCGGTACCCCTACATTAACCTCCATCGAGGTCTCGATGCCTTTGTAGCTGGCAGTAATAGTACCGGATTGGCCGCCCTCATTCGTCGAATGAAACACGCCCTTGTCATCAATGGTGCCAATATTACCTTCTACTCGCCACTCCAATACATCATTGCTTAATTGAATGACTTGACCGTCCCGCAGTGCCGTTACCGTTAGCGTCTCATTAACGCCGGTATTATACGTCTTTATATCATCCGGAAACTGCAGCTCCGTAATCTGATCCACAATCTCCACTTCTGCCGTACCTTCAAGACCGCCTGCAGATGCGACAACCTGACCCGCTGCGGCATTTTGTCCTGCAATGAATTCCCCGTCTTCTGAAATAGTCCCCAAATCAGGGGATACCGACCAGGTGATAGCGCCTTCGTGATCAGCAGGATGACCTGCCCGATCAACCGCTGCGGCTGCAAATTTGTAAGAAGAACCCGCCAATACGCGTTCCTCACCCGGGGTTATAGCCAGCCTCGATGCAGCTTCCTCCGGCGCCGTGTTCACGAGCAGCAGGCCGTTGCCCGTTGCACGCTCACCACCGTCAGATCCACGGTTCAGCATCTGCACATCCGATGTGCCCGGCATCCGGGCCACGAATGTAGAAGAACCGCCTCCATCCAGATTCATAGCGTCTACAACGCCAATATCAGCCAGAATATTAGCAAGCTCCTCTGTAGTCACGCCTTCGCTGAACCCCGGTGCGCGTCCGTCGATCTCAAACAGCACGATGGAGCCATCAGCCTTCGTTCCAATAGCCGTACGCGGATGCACGCCCTCTGGACCCACGCCAGATTGTACAACACGGTCCTCTACCAGTGGTCCCTGGCCGCTGATGACCATGCTTGCATCCTGCCATTCACCATCCAGCTGGAAGCTGGCCGTCAGTTCATCGCCTGCTGCCAGAGAGCTGACAATCGACAACTTCGTTCCGGATGCAGACAAGACAACGGTGCCTTCAGCAAGCGGTGCGTCACCTTGGTTCGCCCGAACCTCCAGCACCTTCAGCTTCATGGTTTGTCCACTTTTCACATCCCCTTCCAGCACCTGCAGCACAACCTCGGTGCCCGATGCGTTTGTTTTCGTGGATGTATAAAAGTCCGGTGTATATAGAGTCAGATGATTGCTCTCTCTGTAACGATTTATGCTCGTCAGATTGGTCTGGGTGCCGTCAATAGTCACCGACATTGTCAGCTTAGGCTTACCGTAAACCGACGTACCGTCCTCCTTGAGCCCAAAGGCAAAAGAGCTTGAACCGCTGTTCAAGATGCGGCCCTGATCAACAAACAGGCCATTCGGTACCCCTGTTCCGTAGCCTGATAGGTCATAGAAGTCGCCGTTAATGCCAGCGATTACACGGTTGCCCGGAGCATCTGTATGCTCGGCCATTTCCGACACGCCTTCCATTCCATATACGTATCCACCTTTTGTTCCTGCACGCAGGTCCAACTGGGGTGAATCCGGATTAAATTCGACAAAATGCATTTTTTCGAGACCTCGATCGATCTCCATGTCATACCAAGTGTACTCTGCGCCTGGGGCGAGCTCTGTCTTTCTTACATCCACAACACGGCCGAACGCCGTATCCGGTGCTTCTGACATCGCTGCATAAACACTGCCCAGCGGCTGCAGCACGAACAGTACTGCCAGCAGAAAGGCAAGAAAAGCTTGTCCCGATCTGTGATACCAACGAATCATCATTTTTTTCTCCTCTCCCTGATGTTGTATATTATTTATTCGCTCTACCAAATTGTAGTAATGAATTGTTAACTTAACTATTGAACTTTGTAACCTCGGCCGCTTAGAAATATAAAAGGTATTCGGAAAGCCGCCTTGGACGACAATCAGAATACCTAATCTACTAAACTGACAATGAATTAGACTGAGTAATCAGTGAGCTCTCATTGACATTTTTGGAATTCGTCGTTAACGTAAGCCGAAGATTAATCGTCGTCGAAGCTTGCGCTGATTACCGAGTCGAGTGCCTCTGGAGATGCCGAGTTAAACCATATCGACCTGGATTGATAGTTCTTCTCTGTAACACCGCCGATCTTCTTCTCCTCCACGAGGTCAAGTAATCCACCTTCGTACAGCTTGGTAATGTGATAATGCATGTTCCCGCCCGACTCGCCCAGTAGATCAAGTAGATCAGAACAGGAAAAATTTGTAAACAGGCATTTTAGAAAAATAACATTAGCCCCTTCAATCCGTGTTCGCCCCCTTTTATTCTAAGACAATACAAACTATTATAATGGTTAGGGCTTAATATAATTTGAGAATCTACGCAAAGGTCCTCAATTAGGAGGAATCAGGCAGTCATGTTAAAAACAGAGTATATTGACGTTCTCTCAGTGATCTCACATAAGCTGTATGATTCTGCTGCGAATGTCATGAATACAGCGAGCAAGCTCATACCCGCTAACACGTTTTGTATAGCTAACCTGGATCATCTTTCTACGAAGGTGCTCAAGTCGTTTAATCGCGACAAGCTTATTCTAGAAGAAGGGCTGGTCGTCGATAATGCAGAATCATATTGTGCACTCGTTACCGAACATGCTCAGGGGCCGCTCATTATTGATAACAATCTGACCCATCCCTTAACTAAGGATATGGATGCGACTCGATTCGTTGGAGGCTGTTCGTTCATAGGAGTTCCTATACGTAATGAGAAGGGGGAATTCTATGGCTCCCTCTGTTCCTTTGACCATGGATTTTACCGCTATCAGGAGCGAGATGTCGATCTACTTCTCTCCTTGTCTTCCTTCTATACGGATCTACTTGAGCTTGAGTCCACCATTGATCGGTTACAGATGGCCGAGCAAGCTGCCGTACAAGTTCTTGATAATAAAAAAAATCTCCTGGCCGTGCTCAGTCATGAAATCCGTACGCCTATGAATGGGGTGCTGGGTATGGCCGACTTGCTCAGATCTACCGAACTTAATGAGGAACAAGCACTATATGTAAATGTTATCGAGGAGAGCGGCAACCATCTATTGAACATGATGGATCAGATTCTGGAGTATTCCAAGATGGAAGCCGGCATGATTACAGTAGAGAATCACCCTTTCCAATTAAGTGAAGTGGTTGAGCATGTGATACAGCTGTTCACTCCCGAAGCACAGAAGAAGGGCATCCGATTGTATGCTGAATACCATGTAAGTCAGGATTTGACACTCCATGGTGACATTCAAAAAACACGTCAAATCTTGATTAACCTGCTTGGAAATGCAATCAAGTTCACTGAGCAAGGTGAAGTCGGCATATCCGTACAATTAGAGGATGCTGCAGAGAATACCATGAATGTGTGTTTTGAAGTAAGAGATACTGGGGTTGGCATCCCCGCGGATCGAATAGATCTTCTCTTCAAGTCCTTCTCCCAAATTCATAGTAACCCAAATAAATTCAGAGGTGCAGGACTTGGGCTCTCCATCTGCAAGCACCTTGCTGAATTAATGAGCGGAACGGTCTGGCTTGAAGAAACGAGTGAGCGCGGAAGCCGGTTTATATTTAAATTTTGCAGCTGCACTGCCTCATAAGACATATTTCACCATAAACAAAGAGCAGCCGCCATAGCGTGCTGCTCCTCCAACATATAAGTATGAATTTATACCTCGCCGGATCGATTCAACCTCTGCTCTTTCTTCAGGATGGTCTCCTCATATCTGGATATTTTATCATCCAGCCGTTCCAGCAATTGTGTCATTTCTTCTAATTTCGTATGAAGCTGCATACGCTGTTCAATCAACAATTTTTTTCTGGACTCCAGGGTTCCATCTCCCTGCTGGAATAGACCGACATATTCAATCAACGTTTCAACCGGAAGCCCTGAACCACGCATACATTTAATAAATTCCACCCATTTGCAATCTTCTGCTGTGTAGTCTCTGATTCCGCTCTTATTACGGTTTACAGGCGGAATAAGTCCTACTCGTTCATAGTAACGAAGGGTATCCGGTGTTAATTTGAACTTTTCACTCACCTCTGCGATCAGCACGCAGCCTCACCTCCCCTCATGATAGTCAAGATCATACTCAGCGGGAGAGTGCACCTACCACCGGATGTGGAACATACGGCTCTTCGAGTGCCGTTATTTCCTCAGGTGTCAATTTAACGGATAATGCGGCAGCCGCATTTTCAAGATGGGATATTTTCGTCGCACCGATGATCGGTGCCGTCACTGGTTCTTTTTGCAGGAGCCAGGCAAGAGCAATTTGCGCACGAGGTACCCCGTGATTCTCTGCGATCGCTGCAAGCTGATCTACGATCAAGCGATCCTTATCCGCCATGGGATCATATTTTGACTTCGCCGTTTGATCTGTCTCGGAGCGATGCGTGGTCTCCTCCCAATCTCGCGTCAATCTTCCCCCGGCAAGCGGGCTGTATGGGATCACACCGATCTTTTCTTCCCGGCACAGTGGCAGCATCTCACGCTCCTCTTCCCGATAGATCAGATTCAAGTGGTTCTGCATGGACACAAAGCGGGTCCACCCGTTTCGCTCCGCAACATTCAGCGCTTTCAAGAACTGCCATGCATACATGGCCGAAGCCCCAATGTACCTTGCTTTGCCCGCCTTCACCACATCATGTAGTGCCTCCATTGTTTCTTCAATAGGTGTCTCGTAGTCCCAGCGGTGAATTTGGTACAGGTCTACATAATCAGTTCCCAGCCTTTTGAGACTTTTATCAATCTCACTCATAATCGCCTTCCGGGAAAGCCCTGCGCCATTCGGACCTTGATGCATGCGAAAATGCACCTTTGTCGCAAGAACAATTTCATCTCGATTGGCATAATCCTTCAGCGCTCTGCCCACAATTTCCTCGCTTGTCCCATCCGAGTAAACATTGGCTGTATCAAAGAAATTAATGCCCAGCTCAAGCGCTTTTTTAATCACCGGACGGCTGTTTTCTTCATTAAGTACCCATGGGTGAATCCAGCGGTCTGCTTCTCCAAAGCCCATGCAGCCAAGACAAAGCCGGGATACATCCAAACCGGTATTTCCAAGCTTTACGTATTCCATTTCCATTCTGTAAGCACCTCAGTTTCCATTAATGTTATCAGCACAGCTGATCCCTGTTATTATCACACTTGGAGTTAACTCCAAGTCAACAGATAATTTAAAAGGTAGCTCATTAATGAGGGTACTTTCCTATATAACTAGGTGATTTACGCACCTGCACCGAATCTTTTGCGATACCCGCACTTACGGCACAGCTCCTCCACTGCTTCCCGCCGTGAGAAGCCATAGAACAGGTTGTTTGCTCGCTCACCCTCCACAATCTCGGAGAAAGGAGTACTGTGGATATTTCCCAGATTAATGACACCTTCCCCGTCCAGACAGCAAGGGATAACTGTGCCATCTACCAATACTCCGGCTTGTGTTCTAAGCCCATGACAGAAGCCTTTGCCATCATCCTCTTCGGCAGCTAGAGACGGCCATTCAAACTCATGATCCTGGTTCAAGTATATATTGTGGGCAATCTTAACCCCGCTGCCGGGCGTCACCTTCTCCTCAATCTTGAAGTCCAGCTGGAACTCTCTCTCCAACACTTCAAGAGTTTCCCGATTACGCTGCTTCTCTAGATTGGTCATGTTATCTTGCGTCAAATTCCATAACCGGAAGGATACAATAATATCCTGCTTAACCGCTTCTCGCACAAACGAAATAATATGAGCAAGATACCCCTCCCGATTGGTCGACCCTTCATGACCGTCAAAGCTGTGCAGCGAAAAATTCATCTGCCTTACTGCAGGCTTCCCAATAATCCGATGCTTCGCCTTCTCGATCAGCGTTCCATTTGTCGTCATGTTCACTTTGAACCCCTTGGCATATGCAGCATCTAGCAGCTGATCGAGCTTCGGGTGAAGCAGCGGCTCGCCTTTGACATGCAAATAGATGTGGTTCGTATGAGGTTTAATCTGATCCAAAATATTATTAAAGGTATCCAAATGCATAAACTTGGCCTGACGGCTTGTCTGCGGACAGAAGCTGCAGGCGAGATTACAGATGCTAGTGATTTCAACATATACCTTCTTGAATGTCTTCAACACGAACGTTCTCCATTCTTTGTAAGATCTACTCTACCAGTTTACAGCAATGCCTTGATCTCTGCTACAAAAGCCTGGTGCTTATTATTGAACGTCTTTGTCGCCTCGTTAAATTCATTCTTAATCTCATTCACTTCGACAAATACGAGATTGCGTTCAGCCACCTTTGCTTTGAGTTCAGTGATCGAGAGAAGGCTTCCCTTCTCTTTCAGCAGAGTGTACAGCTCGGTTTCTGTCTGGAGAGCCGATTCATATCGGGTGTACAGCTGATCAAAAATACGCTGTCGAGCTTGATAGTCTGCCCATAGCTCCTCCGCCTGAAGGGACATCCCTTCGCTGACCTTGCTGTCTCTAAAGACAGACAGTTCTTCTTCCCAGCGCTCGCTCTGGATCTTCGCAGCATCCATAATGGATTTGGAAGCATCGAGCAGGTCCGCACGCTCCTTCACATGAATTTGTGCGTTGTCCAATAGCTCTGTGAGCTCTTCATTATCTTCTCTGCCTTGTTCCAGAATCGCTTCATAGAGCACCATATCCTCCTCTTCAAGCGCTGCAAGCTGGTTCAGATCGGAATGCATCTGATTCTCGGTTTGTACCGTCGTCTCTATTGCATTCACAATATTCACCGCTTCCTCCCTGCTGCAGGCCGTCAATACGGTGATGCTCACCAATAATACAATGAGCTTTCTTATTCGACTCTTTGCCATACCTGTCTTCCTCTCTATATTCATAGCCTTGTATCGTGTGAAAAATTCATCACAAAGTGCTGCTCAGGATTGTAAGCCTCAATCTTATACCCCTTTCTCTTCAAATATTGAATGATCGCAGGCAGCGCTTCGAGTGTCTGCTCCTTCTCATGGAATAGAATAACTTCCACATCCCGGTGCACATCCTTCTTAACATTCCTTATAATCTGCTTCGGCTTGCCCGGCAAATCCCAGTCAAGTGAGTCAATCGTCCAGTCCCACAGCTTGTAGCCGGAATCTGCAATATCTTCACGAAAATCCTCGCCAATCTGTGGTGAGCTTCCAAAAGGAGCACGTACCAGCTCCGGAGAATAGCCTGTGATCTCCTGAATTATAAGCTGCTCTTCATTCACCTCATCCAGGAAATTCTCAGAGCCGCCGCTCTTATATAAATGATGATAATTATGACTCATCGTGTGCATTCCCGGATAATGTCCTTCCTCCGTTATCCGTTTCACTGCGTCCGGACATTTATGTATTTCAGAACCGATCATAAAAAACGTCGCCTCCACATCGTGCTGCTGCAGGACATCCAGAATAGCGCCCGTATATTTACTCGGCCCATCATCAAATGTCATATAAGCTGTCTTCTCTACATTTCCTTTATAGATGACAGGCAGCTTCTTCTCGGCCTTAACTACTGTAAATCCCCCAAGCAGGCTTGGTTGTTCTATCTCGGTCTGGAAGCCCTCATGCTGCCCGAAGAGGCTTGTATCGATATTGCCAAAATTCCAAATCAGTATAATCGCACCCGCCATGACAAATGAAGCGATTAAGCTGCGGTAAAGTCTCTTCATTTTACGATTTGCTCTGCGATTTGTACTCCTATTGGATCTGCTATTTGTACGGTATGCGGTTCTACGGCTTGCTTGTCTTCGATCTCTTCTCAAACGGTGTCACTTCTTTCAATTGATTCTCTTTCTATTATTTAGGTTAAAATAAATAGCCTCGACTTGAATGACAACCAGGTAACAATAGAATAAAATAATCTTAACTATAACGATTCCTAATATATCCAAAGGAGCGATGCTCCACTTGAGTCCATTTCTATCACTTACCATTCAAAATTTCATAGACTCTTGTCTGGAAAGCTACTATGCCAAGCACAAAGAGGCCGTGCTCGTGATCGGCACTGTCTATCGTAATGAAAGACGCGTATATGGAATCGGTGATTTGAGTCCCTATCCTACGTCCGAATATAGCAGACTGATCTATGAAATCGGCTCAATTACCAAGCTGTTCACGGCGTCTCTATTGGCCCAGCTGCATTACGACGGCTTCCTGACGATCGAGGAATCCCTTGGACAATATGTCCCCCTGCTCCCGCCCGACTCACCGGTTAAATTCAAACATCTTGCGACACATACCTCGGGTCTGCCGTCACGAAGCATCCTTAGGGAAACAAAAAATTTATTCGATACCAGGAATAACCGTGATCCCTACTCTGCATTCAGCTTATCCGAAGCAGCGTTCTATTTGCGCAATATTTCAGATAGGGAGGCCGGTACCAAATATCAATATTCCAACGCTGGAATGGGACTGCTGGGACATGTGCTAGCAACAGAGCTGCAGACAACTTATGAACTGGCCGTGCAGGATGGAATTACAATTCCACTGCAAATGCCGGACACCGCAATCCATCTCCCTTCCGAAGCACGGGAGAGGCTTGTTCCTGGGTATGCCGGCCGCCGCAGAGCAGCGGAGCTTGTACTTCAAGATTTCCCAGGCACCGGTGCGTTCCGCTCTAGCATTAGCGATCTGTTAACTTTTCTATCCGTTCATATGGGATTGCACCCGGACAAGGAAATGAGCAGCATTTATTCTATTACCCAGCAATTACATTTTCAAAAAAATGATACGTTTGGCGTCGGACTGGGCTGGTTTCACGAGCTCAAAGATAACCTCATCTGGCATAATGGCGGTACACATGGCTATATGAGCTTTATGGGCTTTCTTCCTGGACAAGATATCGGTGTTGTCGTGCTGTCTAACAAGCGCACATCCTCCTTCGCAACCAATCCAACCCACATCGGAATGGAACTACTGAGGAGGATAAAATAAAAAAGCTGGTGCTGCTCTTCAAGAAGATAGAGAGAGGGCACCAGCTTATTGTATTTTGACTTGCTATGCTATGATGCGGGCTGCTTGTTAATTCTCCTGAGCTCATCGTAAAAGGCCGCTTGCGCAGCTGAAAAGTATGGACCCACAAACAGCCAGGCAAGACCGAGCGAAGCTGCGGTGAGAACGCCCCAGCCAAGGAAGCTGAGCAGGAATACTAAATAATTCCACTTGTATCCGTCCATTAATCTTTTGCTCTCTGTGATTGCCTGTAGAGCCGAGTATTCAGGGTGATCCTGCAAGATATAAGGCGTCTGTGAGTAGGAGAACAGCTTAATGATGCCGGGAACAACGAGTAGCAGGGTCCACATCAGCAGCAAAAAACAAGCTGTGATCGCAGTCCATATGAGCTTCAATACCTTCTCTCCATCCCTGTATACCTCGAATAGCTCCGTCAGCCATGGATCATAACTGCGAACAAGATCCAGATAGAACCAAAATACGGAGGTTAAGAGCGGGATGATAACAATGCCCAAGAGAAGATTAAGATCATTAAATTCGAAGACAGATTCCTCCCACACCTTCCATCGTTCATAACCACCGCTGCTCCGGATGTCAAAGATAAGTGGGATGATGAGCGTGAGAATTCCTATAAGTACGGTCAGTATGAGGACACGCCACCAGGTTCCTTGGAGGGAGCTTATCGCCCGGCGCTTCGTATCCAGGATCGAAATGTTCATAATGGAGTGCCTCTCCCTTTTTATCATCTGAAATATCACCATATTCATCCCGTATATTATAAACCGCCCCATTAGAAAAAGGACAGTACAACCGCACTGTCCTCTTCCTTATTGTAATGGATATGAATTAACTCTGAGTATAGACTAGAAGATCGAGCATCCGGTTGACTACGGCAGCACTTTCCGCTCTGGTCGCTGATCTGGATGGGTCGAAGTGATCTGTTCGATCGCCGTATAATACACCGAGCCTGCTCAGTTCTTCTACTGCTTCCTTGGCCCAGTCATGAACCATTTCGTTGTCCAAGTAGGTTAATGAACGATCAGAGCTTGTCGGTTCATAGGCTGCGAACTGCATTGCACGATAAGTCATTGCGGCTATCTCTTCACGTGTAACTTGCTGATTTGGCCTAAAGGTGCCGTCCGAATAGCCTGTTATCAGCCCTGCATTTGCTGCTGACTGAATGCTATGTGCATACCATGCACTATTCGGTACATCACTGTAGATCATAGCCTCCGGTGTAACAGCTAACCCTAGTGCTCGAACCAGCAGTGCAGCATATTCAGCACGAGTAATTGCTGTATTCGGGTCGTATACTCCTGCAGCTGTTCCGGAAACAATCATCTTGTCCGCCAGCTGCTCCACATTAGAACGTGCCCAGTGATCGTTCATATCTCCAAAGGTCACATGATGCTCCAGCAGCAGATAGGTACTATTTGAACGGCTGAATATCTCGGCTTCATTTCCGCTTATTTGGAACGGCACCGGATGTAGTCTGTCCGCATTCACTTCATCTTGAGCACGTACAGCTGCCATGTGTTCTAATTTACTGAGCTCATAAGAAGTTAGCGTTATGGTTCTTCGTATATACTGATCAAACTCGGTCAATTCATAGACCTGCCCCTCTGCTGAGTATGCAGCTACAGAATAATTGACAGCGGCAAGTGGAGAATAACCCTTTAGACTTGCCAGCTCGATGGCAGCCCGATCCTTCGTTAAGGCGAACCTCAGCTCAAACTCCCCGGCTCCGGCTCCAAGCTCAGCTCTGATCTGAGACAGGTCAATCTCTTCTATTGGAAGCTCGTAGCTGCCAAAGGACACGCTGATCTGAATTGTCAGATTCGCTTTGTGCTGGAGCAACAGCTCCACAGCTTCCGGCACAAGCGAGATTTGCGCAGAATCATAGTCCTCATCCATGTCGAGTTTAATCCGCAGCACTCCATCCTGCATACCGGATAAGGCTGATGTAATTTGCTCTCCGGTAACCACACCCTCAGCAATCCTCATCTCACTGGTAGTATTCAGCACGCCTTCTACCGTTATCGTTCCGTGTTCTGCCTCAGGTGGTTGGATGGGCTTTGGATTATCGACAGGCGGGTTCGTTCCACTGCTAGGCGGATTGCCCGAATCTGTGCCTGGATCTGTACCCGGATCTGGATTCCCTGGCGTTTCCTCACTGCCCGCTGCCAAGATATCAATCTGGGCCATGACGGGATCGTGATCTGACACTCTTCCGCTTGCTTCTGTAAAATCAGCATTCAAATGAATGACGTCAGTCTGTGTGTGCTCCGTTAAATTTTTGCTCACCAGAATATGATCAAGCACCTGTGAATTCCCATCATACGTGTAGGTGTACCGTTCTCCGGCAGGCAAGGTATCGATCAGATTATCCAGCTCGTCTCCTCTCAGGATGTCTGCCGTCTCCGTGAACTGGAAATCATTCAAGTCCCCTAGCACAATGACGTTTGCTTCTTTATTTAACGCTTCATTTCCCTGTATGATGTCCTTCACAAAACCGTTCACGACCGCAGCAATTTCGTGCCGCTGCGCTTCACTAGTCAGGACCGGAGGCTGAACATTTCCGAATGGGCCGTTGTCACCTGATTTGGAATTGAAATGATTGGCGATAACGATGACCTTCTCCCCATTAAATTCAAACTGGGCAGCAAGCGGCTTTCGTGATTCCAGAAAAGCATCATGCTGAGGCTCGATTCGACCGGGATTTACACTAAGTTGATCCTGATTAGCATCATACGTCACCGCCTCGGTGGAGCTTCCCTTTCTCTCTTCTATACTATCTGCTAACGTTACACGCTCAGGATTATAGAGAAAGCCTACCCGAATATTTCCTCCTGGAGCTCCACCGTCTTCATTGTTGACCGGAGCAATATCCGTAAATGCATATTCGGGTCCGCCATTAGCGATGATTGCATCAATTAGTACCTGATAGCTGTCGTCCGCTTCAACGATGCCATTATCTGTCTGACCGTTATGATCCTGTACTTCTACAAGTCCAATAATATCTGGGAGCTTCATGTTCGAAGTGATGGAGGCTGCAAGCTTCGTGATCTTGCTGCTGCCTACACCCGGATAGAAGTTCTCAATATTATAACTGGCTACGATCAATTGATCCTCGTCAGGTACAATTTCAGTTGTTTCTTGCCCATAAGAAGAAGGCAGAAGTGCAGGCAATGCATCCTTGGCAGGCATCACTTTGAAGTTACCTGCATTATAACCAATCACACCCGTTACATCTCCTGCAAACTGATTCCCTGTACGAACATCTTGATTCAGAGCCATCGAAGCAATCAGAAGCCGCTGTGGGTTCAGATTACCCTCCTGCTTCAGAACAAGACCGCCTGCCGGCGTAAGGACTTCCGCTTCTCCATTATCAATGCGTGTTGGAATATTCACGATCTGACTGCTTGTCCACGTTGGACTAATTACAGTTGGGGACGGTAATACAACCCTCATGCCTTCCAGCGATTCGTAGAAGTCGATTGCATCCTCTTCCGGATCAAAGACCGTAAACCCGTCATTATCAATCACATCGGAAGGAATAACCCGGCCGTTCTTGCCAAGAAGGATTGGAGCAGGCAGCCCGGTCTCTCCTACTTTAATAATGGATGTCGGTACAATTTGTGTTGTCGTTAAATTACTGCTGCTTCCTTCGTTATACTCTGCCACTGTACCGCTGATCGTTACAATATCTTCAACCTCTGGCTTCAAGTCGAGATTGGTACTATACACGTAAATGCTCTCGGAAGTATCCGGATCATCATCCGGCTCCAGATCCTGAATGTAGAATCCTTGATAACTTCCATCACTGAATCGGTACCCCAATTGTGTAACGACACCCTCAATATCACTCACATGCTGATCAAGATAAGGAGAGGTATGCCCTGCTCCCTGGATATCATGAATGCGCGGCTGTTCGGTAGCCTCATAGGAGAAGGTATATACTTCACTTGTATCACTGCCCGATACAGCCATGACTTTGATCACTGTATCGACATGGATCGTAATCGGTGCTTCATAATGCGTGCTTGATGTCGTCGGATCGCTGCCGTCCAGGGTGTAATATATGTCCGCACCGGCTGTTGGAGAAGACAAAGTAACCTGCTGACCAATAACGATCTTACCCTCTGCCGGGCTGGCATGAACCGACAATAGATCTTCAATCAAAGACTGTTCATTCAGCGGTATAAGCTGATAGACATCTCTGTATTGCTCAATGACACCAATCATCTTATCAAAGGACTTGCCGGCTGCTAATCCTGGAAGATTCGAATAAATCGTAAATTCGTTTCCGCCTTGTTCAGCTATCCAGCTGCTGCCTGACTTCTCGCGTATATACACGTTTTCCAAATATACAAGCTTCGCCTCATGCTGCTCACCTGAATCGGAAGCGAGATCTGCCCCTGTCACCTGCACCGGGGAAGGCACTCCCACATTATTCTCTACCAAGGTATAAGGGAGCCCCTGTGAAGGCGCTATCTCCTGCAGATTGTTATAGATATCCATGACGCCGCTGACACGGACCCGATCTCCTGCTTGTGCAAAGCTTGGGAAGCCATACAAGACGATGGCAGCCGTCTCATCCTGCACATACATCTTGCTGCCATTCACATGAGTAACGATACCGGAGATCATGACCTGCTCGCCTTGTGCAGCAAGTCTTGCCTCAGCGATGGTCATTTGCGGAAGCAAATCGTAGGAATAAATAGAGGTTTCACTACGCTCCAGCCCATCCTTCTCAGCGTAAGTATGGATCGTCAAGGGTTCATTAAGCAGAATCGGACCGTTAACCAGCTGGTAGCCGCTGCTTACTCCATCGGAACCATAGACATCTGCGTATACAGAAGCCCCTGCCGTTGCCGAGCTCAAATGAATCTCGGTTCCCTGTGGATAAGCGCCTTGCTCGGGACTCACTGTCACCTCTGCGGTCTTCGTTTCAGGCTGACCATAGGAGGAGTTTCGTGGATCTGGGGATGCTACGCTGAAGTCCTCTGCATTGTTATCCGTATCCAGTCCCCTGCTGCCTGGATCTGCTCCGGGTGCTGCCAGACGAACAGCTGCCGTGGAATTGGTCAGGACTGGGGCAGCAGTACTACCTTCGTATTCATTGGCATTTCCATAGCCGATTAGATCTACGAGTTCTTCCCCAAGAAATAATCCTACCTTGCCGTTTGTACCGCTTAAGTTAATGGCTCCTGTCTGATCAGGTGCCGGAAGAGCAGCTGTCCCGCCGTTTCCTTTGGCCTGCTGAATCAGATAATACGAGTAAGGACGAATAGCTCCATTCAGCTCGGTCGGAATGATTGTCCCAAAATCGCCTGTTGCGCTGGCATACTTTACGGTATACCCTGTGAGATCTACAGCTTCTCCCGTCGGATTATAGAGCTCGATGAAGTCATGCGTATAGGTTGCACCTGAGTTGCCTCCCCCTCCATAGACCTGACTGATGACGATCTGATTCCCCTCTGGGGATGCATACGCCGTATACATGGATGGATTCCAAAGACCCGCTAAGATTGTTATTACGAGTACCAAGCTCCATACTTTCAGCGGACGTCTTGTCCTTTTGCTCATTCGCAATCTCTCCTATCTTGATAATATGTAGTTTGTATCTACATCTTTTGGATCAAGTGTCAGGGACATTCTAAGCGTAAAATGTGTGGAGAAATGCCGAGATGGTGTGCAATCTTGTAAAATTTATCAGCATAACAAGACAATTTCCCATGGATTCAGACCGTTTTATCATCCCTTTCAAGTAAAATGGTACAAAAAAGGCGGGATCTCATACGTCACGTACTTTCCCACCTTGATGTGAATCTATCCTATTAATACTGCTGCAACTCCATGATCTCCCCAAGTCTCTTCGCTGCTTCCATCATATACTGCAACAATTCCGGCAGATCACGCATATGATCTTCATTAATTTTGCGGTTGAAATAAACTTCAATAGTATTTGTCATCATCGATTCGAAGCCATACACATAGCTGATCTGTTGTACGGTCTTTTGCTCAGGCCACATCTCTGCCATCATCCGCTCCACCTCGCTGCACAGGTCAGTATCCTTCATCTGCACAATATACCGCAGACACAGCACACAGCCAGGATTCTCACCGGACAGCTCCAGTATCTCAGCAGCCAGCTCCTGCATGGATGCCGTAAGCTCGATCTCGGCAGATACCCGCCTCTCTCCTGTCAGTTCAAACCGAAGCATGAACACACGCGACATCGTCGACATCTCCAGCCGATCGATTCGATTCGTAATCTGGATGGCGTTATCCAGGTTGTCCAGGTCGTACAGCTCATTCTCGAGCGCTACTTTTAAATTATCAAATATGGTGGGATCGAACATATCCTATATACCCTTTCATTGGCTAGTCAGCGTTATATATCTTAGATTCTCTTCAGCAAAATATAAATTAAACCTACGGTTATCCTCCATAGTATAAATCCACTTGTTACCCAGCATAAGATTAGGGCTGCCCAGCAAGCTGTGCACCTCCTTTTCACTCATCCCTATGCTGATGCCATCTGTGGATGAGACGTTGTTCTTCGTAAACAGAATGGTCGAAGGAGTAGATAGAATTCCAGCTTCTTCATGGATACGAACGGTCTTGATGCTGTCATCACCGACAGAATAGTAATGGTAAGCTTCCTTATAATCGGCACTACTGCTGATATAACGGCTCCACTCCGTAAAATTTTTCTCTTGGATCTTGAACCGTTCCTGGTCATAGACAAGTGACCCATCTTCCTGCGGCGCAGGGGTATCCTCTGCACTTACATCCATCCCCCTCATTTCACCGAGCATACCGAGAAGTGTATTCGGTCTGCAGAATAAATGAAGATAGCTCATCAGGTTGCGAGAAGCATAGAAATACTGACCATTCAGTTCTACTGTATTTGTATCGAGATTATATTTAATAGAATACATTTGATTATCGAGATTGAAGCGAATATACACGTCGGAAGCGAGAGCCGAAGCATCGATCTCCGTCTTCGCTGTCGATAGATTGAGACTTGTCAGCCCCTGTACAAGAGTACGATAACTCTGCGGCGAAACCGTGTATCCTCTAACCCCGTTATCCAAGCTGACCATAATACTGATTCTCTTCACTGACATCTTGTCCAGCGGGAATTGATCTCCAAGAACACCTTCTGTCTTCTCAATAGGAAGGGGCAGATCTTCAGGAAAATATGGATTAACGGATTTAAGGTTGGCATCGCTGTTAGGATCACCAGCACCTCCCTCTTGCTTTGCCTGTTCTTCTACAGACTCTAATACCATACCTGAGCCTTCTTCGGTCTGCTCTACTGGCAGATTCTGCTCTTCAGCAGCCTTCTGCTGCTCCGAACTCCATATATTAATCAACATCATCATCAAGGCAATAATCAACATCAGGATGACGGAAATGAACCATATTTCTTTTTTCTCCAAACGCATCAACGTTTGAGCCCCTCTCTGTTGAATCTTCTGGATGCGCATAGATGCACATTTCTGCAAAATTAACTTTCATACAAATATAACAGATGAGTAGGCAAATGATTGTCGAAATTTGTTCTGTCCTCCTGCATATTAACATTGTAATTTTTAACAAATTGGCTATGTATCCGAATATAATACAATAAAAAACCTCCTTCGCCAAAGCGAAAGAGGTTATGCGTAGTGTATTGCCTGAAGAATGTGTATGCTTAAGTATTACAATTTAATAATTTGGGCCGAGTACAGGAATACGAACAACACCAGAATAGGTGCGATATAACGAAGCATGAACAGCCATACACGGAACCATTTCTGTGTAAGCCCTGCTTCTTCAGCAACGTTCTTCCAGAAGTATCCTGCGAACAGGGTAACGACAAGTCCACTGAGTGGAAGGAACCAGTTGGAGGCTACAAAATCAACAAAATCGAACACCGGCATCCCGTTAATTTGGAGCTCTGGCATCAGTCCCATAGATACAGCTGAAGGTATGCTTAGCAGGAACACAAGACCAGACATGATCCATACCGCAGTGCTGCGGCGCAAGTTCCATTTCTCCATCACATAGGAAACGGGAACTTGAAGCAGGGATACTAAAGAGGTCAATGCCGCAATCCCTAGAAGGACAAAGAACAATCCCCCAAACAACCAGCCGAGCGGCATCGCCGAGAATGCAGCTGGCAGTGCAACAAAGACGAGGCCTGGTCCCGCATCGGGAGCAATATTAAAGGCAAATGTCGTTGGGAAAATGATCAGACCTGCAATAAGTGCATAGAGCATATCCCCTGCCCCGACAGCCATTGTTGCTGATCCGAGTGACTGCTTGCGGTTGACAAAAGTACCGTACGTAATCATCGTCCCCATCCCGAGTGACAGGGAGAAGAAGGCATGTCCAAGCGCCACAAGCGCTGATTCAGGTGTCAGCTTCGAGAAGTCCGGTGACAGGAAGAAGGATACCCCCTCCATACCGCCCGGCAGTGTAATGGAACGAATCATAAGGATAATGAGCAGAACCAGCATACCCGGAATAAGGATCTTGTTGAACTTCTCAATCCCGCCGGAGATTCCCTTGACTACTACGAAGCTGGTAATTACAGCAACGATCGCTCCCCATACGATCGGCATATAACCACCCGTGAAGGAACTAAATTGTCCACCAAAATCGGTGTCGTTAAACAGTTGTCCACTGAAGGATAGCACAGCATAGTGGAGCGTCCAGCCTGCCACGAGCGAATAGAATGTCATAATGACGAATGGAGCAATAACGGATAACAGCCCGAATACACCCCAAATTTTTCCTCCCCCAGCTTTGACAAAGGAAGAGGATGCGCTGCCGCGTCCTGCACGTCCAATTGCAAGTTCAGCAAGCAATACAGGCAATCCTACAATGAGCAAGCAGGCAATAAAGAGCAGGAAGAAGGCTCCGCCGCCATACTGGCCAGTAATATAAGGGAACTTCCACATATTCCCAAGCCCTACTGCACTTCCGATTGCTGCTAAAATAAAGCCGGTTGAAGAAAATCGCTCCTTTGTACCTGGTGTATCCAACTGATTCGTCTGTTTTGGTACCATGATGACCTCCCTCTCTCTTGAGAAAGCCTTACTATATTAAGACTCTTTTTTCTAATTTTTTGATATTATACAAGATAGATGAACATCCGTATACATAAAAATATTAGGAAAATCAACTTATAAGCCTACAGACCTATTTATAGATCTGATCTATTTCACAAATAATCCTTAAAAGTAATAAATTATTAACAAAAAGACGGCATAAGCCGCCTTCTTTTTATTATATATTTAGTAGTGCGCAAGTTCGCTTACCTATATTCAAAGTATCGTGAATAACCTATTGCTGCTTGCTTCTGGAGATTAGGATCTTTTGCTCCACTTCTTTCAGAATACTGTCCAAGGAAGCCGGATCATGCACATCGTATTCGTCAATGTTCAGCTTAAGTACCGGACAAGCGGTAAAGCCGTCAATCCATTTGGCATAGCGCTCATGCATCTCTTCCCAATACGCAGGATCGGTCTGAATTTCCATCTCCCGACCACGCTCTTTAATTCGACTTAATATGGACGGTAGACTACCCTCCAGATAGATGAGAATGTCCGGATGAGGAAAATACGGTGTCATTACCATTGCCTCAAACAGACTAGAATACGTCTCAAAGTCCGTCTCGCTCATTGTGCCTTTATCTGCATGCATCTGGGCAAATATTCCTGTGTCCTCATAGATGGAACGGTCTTGAACATACCCGCCCCCTGCTTCGAATATACTTTTCTGCTCTTTGAAACGTTCAGCCAGAAAATATATTTGCAGATGGAAGCTCCATCTCTCAAAATCATGATAGAACTTCTCCAGGTAAGGATTATGGTCAACCTTCTCTAAAGATGTCTTGAATCCGAGCCGCTCTGCAAGCGCAGCTGTAAGTGTGGATTTGCCTACACCTACTGTACCTGCAACCGTGATCAAGGCGTTACCCGGAATTTGTATTTCACTCATTGAATATACTCCTTTACTTCGGACACAATCAGGTCAAATTGCTCGCGATGCGTTACAAAATCAATCTGATTCCCGTCAATCGTAATAATTTTGGTATCAGGCTCACTCTCAGCAAGAGATGCCATCGCATGATCATAGTCGATGATAAGCTGCTCTAAATAGGCGGTGTCCATATTTTGCTCAAATGAACGGCCCCGCATTTTGATACGCTTCAAGAGTGTCTGAAGATCAGCCCTAATATATATAATCAAATCCGGTTTCGGAAGATCGCCTGTAAGAATGTGATAAATTTGACGATACTTTTCCCATTTCACGCCGGAGAGCGTGCGCTTGGCAAAGATCAGATTTTTGTAGATGTGGTAGTCGGAAATGACCTGCTGACCATGCTGGATATATTTCGTTGTCGTATCTTCCAGCTGTTTATAACGATTGCATAAGAAAAACATCTCCAGCTGAAAGCTCCACTCCTCAATATTGTCATAGAACTTGCCGAGAAACGGATTCTCCTCCACGATCTCTTTCAGCAGCGGAATATTCAGCTCCTGCGACAGCATCGTGGAAAGCGTCGTTTTACCAGCCCCGATCGGGCCCTCAACAGCGATAAAGGAACCTGTGCTCATGTGAATCCTCCTGTAATCTATCATGCCATCGTTCTAATTCATCCACTCTTACGAGATGGACCAAATTAGAACGGGTGATCGAACTCGTTCGATCTAGTTCATAGACAGTTTATTGTATCACAAGTTGAGGCCGGTGTGAGAGCACTAAAATCAGGAACTATTTGCACAACAAAAATATCTCTCTTGTGTCATGAAATTTATGAACCAAAGAGAGATATGATCGTCTAAACTGCAAGTTTATTCAGCTTGCTCTTACCCTCATAGCGACTGCTCCACTCAAGAGCTGTTTCTGATAGATGATGGATGCTTAGAAGATAGTGCTTACTCCTGCATTGCCTGTCAGCTTAAAGAAAAAGCAACTGGTCTTTTGAGCGGCTGCTTACTCGTTCTTATTGAATTAACGTTTCCCGTTAAAGAAAAAATGAAAAAGGAGAGCTGCCGACCGGCAAACTGCTCCCTTCTGTTTCAGGAGTAGAAGGAGGTTACTATACGTTTTTCGACTTCATTTACAAGCGTTGATTTCCTGAGCCTGAAAGCCCTGTGAACCATACCCTCCACCTTCTGTTCCCACGAGTTCCTCGAACGACAACTTTGCCACCGAGGAGTGGAAAAGCAGCCAGCTGTTCTGACTGTACTTCTCCACGTGTTCACCCATGTGCTCGATAGCGAAATCTAACTGAACTGAAGCGCTTGGCATCGCCTTTAGTATCTCGGCGAAGATAAACATGCCGTAGTACAAAGCAGCCAAGCTCTACGTTCCACGGGCATAACGTGAGTCCGCGCTGTCTGCACTGTTCTTCACAAAGTGAGTACGGGAACGCTGGCGAATTCTCTTTCAGGTTACATTCAAAATAATGTTCTTTAGTTCAATCAGAGTCTTGATTCGATAGCTGGCCTGTGAGAAGTCATGTGTTTTTGTGAAGTCGTTATGGACAATCGCACAGTCGATACCAGCCGCCACGGCTGAGTTCAACCCTCTGTTTGAATCCTCTACAACCAGGGTCTCTTCTTCGGTAGCTCCGAATCGCTTTAGGCCGGTCAAGTATGGTTCCGGGTGCGGCTTGGTGCGCTCGTAGTCTTCGCGAACAAGGACGAATTCCATGAATGGTGTAATCTGGCGATTTTCATGAATAAGTTGAAAATCCGCACGTTTTGCAGTCGTCACGATGGCCATGCGGACGTACTTTGACAGTTCGGCTAGAGTTTCAACTACACCTTCAATCTCTATGGCTTCTGTTCTTAGATATTCCTGATAATAGGCGTTGCGGATTTCACGCTGCTTGCTGATAGTCTGTTCATCAATACCTGCGGCCCTAGCTTGGGACCAAGTGCCCAATGACTGTGTCATGTCCCGGAGGTATTGATCTTTATCCAAGGTAAATCCAATGTCAGCCAGAGCGCGTTCTCCCGCTTTGAAATACCAGAATTCAGTATCAACTAGAACACCATCATGATCGAAGAGTATGTACTTTTTCATTGTTTCGTTCTCCTTCGTCAGCTGCGGCAACCATGCGTGCCAATTCGCGCCGTTGGATCACCCATAAGTAAACGGGCCTCTGATGTTAGCGTTGTCGGTGATAGCTCTCTCCAAACTGACTCCACAGCAGACATGCGCGAAGATGGCGGGACTCAGACGCCATCCCACCGTGATGATCGTGTGCTCCTTATGTTCCTTCAACTTCTCATCCAGGAACTCGCGAGCTCTTTGCGCGAAGTCTCTGAAGGACTCACCTTGGGAAAAGGTTTTGTCGATGAAGGCAAGGTAATCTCTTTCGCCTATATCCCCCCAGTTCATACCAGTGTACTGTGGACCGTTGTCGATCTGACGAAGGCGCTCGTCGATGATGATTGGAATAAACGTGTTGCTGAATAGGATCTCGCACGTTTCTTTCTGACGTCGTATCGAAGACGTATATGCAGTCGCGGAAGCCCCACTCTTCGCGATTAGGTCGCTCACCAGAGAAACGAGTTCCCGGGTGGTCCGAGTCCTAAAGGGGGATTGAAGTGAAGGATCTTCTGGGTCATCCGAGGTTCCGAGGATAATCCTCCTAATTCGAGAATCTTCTTTTCTTATGGAAGCAGCGGATCCAGATCACATGAAAAGCTAACGCACTGAAAATGTTATTAAACGGATAACATCAGTTCAAGGCTGGCCTTAACTTCAGATGCAATTAGATCAATAATCGGCTCTAAGTCTCTATTATCTGCTTGCTCCAAGGCGATATAGTAATCTTCGCGCTTTTCATTACGAATGATAGCAGGCGGATACCCGTTTTTAAGGAGTATAAAATTCATAGCAAGCCGGCTGACTCTACCGTTACCATCGGTAAATGGATGGATAGCAGCGAGTTTATGGTGCAGTACTGCTGCTAGTTTGACAGGATGCATATCTAAATTTCCATTGTACCATTCAATGAGACGTTCCATTTCATACGGAACTTGTACTGCAGGAGTATACTGATGAATATTTCCGGACATAGTGAGCACGTGATTATCCATCTTCTTGTAGTCTCCAGGAGAGAAGTCGATATCCCTTACTCCCTGAAAAAGAATGGCATGAAAGTCTTTAATAATGCGTTCGGTTAAATCTCTCTGTTTAATGGCCTCATTGAGGTAATCTATAGCTTCTGCATGGTTTATTATTTCTAGATGTTCTCTTAATGATTTTCCTTTTACCGTCAGTCCTTCTCTTAAGAAGAATGCCGTTTCACGGTAAGTAAATGTATTGCCTTCAATTGCATTCGTATGATAAGTCCACTCTTCACGGAATTTTTGAGCAATGGTATTCATAAGCTTTGGATCGATCGGGCGTTTCTTATCGACCTCTATTCGAAGAGCATCAATTTGATTAAACATTATCCATTTTCCTTCCTACTTCTTCTTACTAGCATTATATCAAAAGTAACTCTTATCAATACTTGGGATGTCCTCTTTTCTAAATAAATAATTATGAACTCAGAAGTACAAGTTTAGTTACAGTTTATTTACTTAAACATAAACATAGAGCAGACCGGTTTAACTCGGTCTGCTCTATTCAAAATGATTAGGATTCTTCTTCTATAAGGTTCTTTTCGTTCTCGAATAGTTTATACAAGGCATTTATATCGGAATCGCCTTCTAGTAACTTAAAATTCAAGACATTTATCATATGGGCTGGATCGAACAGTTCCCATTTTGAGCTGTATGCGAGATGGTATCTCACTTATATACCATTCGAAGTGCTGCTGCGCTTCTTTTTTCTTCATTTCTTCAAAAGACTTTATTTCAAATGGAGGGTGCATTAAAGGATACTCCACTCTGTGCCTCCTTAATAGTAATAATGGAATCTTGTACTTATATTCTATTGTCTTAGGTATGCCATTAACGAAGCAGTACCATGTCCTTGCACTTCGGAAGAAGTGCCAGACTACGCCACTTACACGACCTTTTTGTAGCAGCCAGCTATCCTTATTAATTTGTTTTTTTACAAAGCTTTCGGTATAAGCGAAATGCTGTCTACCTCTGTTTCTCAGTACTTCTTTACTATAAAATACATTTCGTTAACGGGCTGTTAAACACAAGTTAAATATGTGTTTTTATTCTACTTTTCATTGTTTTTGTTGTGTGTTATGGGTAACAAAAAACCATGACATGCATATTTTTCACACATCATGGTTATATGAAATGCAAAGCTATGATTAGAACATTTTAATCGGCTACGATCCAATGGACATCCTCTTCAGTTAATTTGCTCTCCCACGCCGCAGGAGGCGGCACATCGCTGACTACCATGTCCACTTCTCTGAAGTCTGCAAATTTATAGAAATGAGAGGTTCCAATCTTGGTGTGATCCGCCAGCACAATGGTTTGTTTCGCCTGCTTCATGAAGGTTCGAGCCAGCAGCCCTCTGTCATCCTCATAGCTCGTGATTCCGGTATCCAGCTGAAGACCGTCCGCGACCACAAACGCTTTGTCGACATGGAAACCGGACATGAACTCTACGGCAAGTGTTCCAGATGCACGATAATGCTTGGAATTAATTCTCCCGCCGATAAGCACAATTTCTCCGTCAAACGCACCTTTATTCTTATAATTAATTAACAAGTTCAAGGTATAGATTGAAGACACCAGTATTGTAAGATGCTTTTTAAGGATGAGTGAATCGATCATCTGCAGTGTTGTCGTTCCTTCGTCAATAACAACGATATCGTGGTTCTGTACCAGAGAAGCTGCGGTCCTGCCGATCCGCTTCTTCTCTTCTGCCTGAAGCACTTCACGTTTGCCGTAAGCTGGCTCTTCCCGTTCAACATTGAGTTTAACAGCACCGCCGTACACTCTCTTCAGCTTGTTCTCATTCTCCAGTTCTTCGAGGTATCTGCGAATGGTTTCCGAAGAGACATCCAGTGCCCTTACCAGCTCAGGCGTTCTGACCTTGCCCTGCAGCTGGAGCATATCTAATATAGTCTGCTTCCGTTCCTCTCCAGCGAGTGACATTTACTCATTCTCCTTTGTATTCGTTCTTTATATATCCAGGTCTTATTGCAGCTTACTTATCCCCATTTGCAGCCGTTATCCGTTTCACAATGCCGATCAGCTCTTTAATATCAGAAGCATGCACATCCCCGATCGTTCCAATACGGAACGTAGGCACGCTTGTCAGCTTGCCCGGATATAGAACAAAGCCTTCTTCCTTCAACCGACTGTAAAATGCGGAGAACGAGAAGCCAGCCTCCGGGTACCGGAACGAGGTAATAATCGGAGAATGCCATTCGGCCGGCAGTAATGTAGAGAAACCCGCTTCCTTCATTCCCTTAACCAGCTCCTGCTGATTTTGAATGTATCTATTATAGCGTGCATTTACACCGCCCTCTTCCTCAAGCTCGATTAATGCCTGATCAAAAGCCCGAACGACATGGGTCGGAGATGTATAACGCCATTTCCCGTTCATTCGTTCCATGATATCCCATTGATCATACAAGTCAAGGGAGAGTGAGCGTGCGTTGCCTTTACAAGCGGTCAGACAGCTGATTCGAGCAAGTACAAATCCGAAGCCGGGAACGCCCTGAATGCATTTGTTACTGCTGCTGATCAAATAGTCAATTCCTAGCTCATGCATGTCCAGCGGAACCCCGCCAAAGCTGCTCATGGCATCCACGATTAGTGTTTTGCCTTGGCGTCGTACCGCCTCACTTAGCTCATGGAGTGGATTCAGTACCCCCGTAGTTGTCTCGCAATGGACGATAGCCGCATGAGTAATGGAAGGATCCTTCATCAGTGCCTCCTCAAAAACAGCCGGGCTGATCGCTTCTCTCTCATCAAAATGGACAGCCGTCACCGGAATGCCAAGCACCTTCGCCATTTCCACCATGCGTTCTCCATATGCTCCGTTTACCGCCACCACAAGCTTTCCTCCCTGCCTCGGCAGAGCTGTGCCAAGCACCGCTTCAACACTGAAGCTGCCGCTTCCTTGCATAAGCACAGCGGTATATTCTTCTGTGTGCCCAGGTGCAGCCAGCCGAACCAGCCTGTGTCTAATGGAGTTTACCAGCGTATTATATTCATCGTCCCAGGTGCACCAATCCTTTAGCATCGCCTGCTTGACGGTGTCCGTCGTGGTCAAGGGTCCGGGAGTCAGCAGCAGATACGGATTACTGCTTGTCTTTTTTTCTGTTAGCATGGAAGCTCTCCGTTCACCATACGAAGATTAATATCTTCAATGACCTGATCCAGCTCGCCGATCTCGGAGATAACGTAGTGCGCACCAGCCTTTTTCAATTGTTCAGCAATTTCGTCAAATCTCTTCTGCTTCTCTCCCTCAGGCAGTTTGCGGACTTCCTCTTCAGTAAGCCCCAGCTCATTACCTCCGAATACAACACCCACTGCCCATACTCCAGCATTTCGTCCTTCTCTCATGTCTGCTTCTGTATCCCCGCATTTAACAATATCCTTCATCTGAATCGTACCCAGTGCTTCTGCATTTCGGAAGATCATCCAAGGATAAGGTCTGCCTGCTGCCGTCTCATCCGGCGCAATGACACTGTCCGGCTTATAACCATGCTTCGCCGCTTCAGGAACGATGACATCAAGCATTGCACGTGTATACCCCGTCGTTGTACCGATCGTTATGCCTTTTGCATGCAGTCGATCGGCCATTGCTACAGCACCCGGGACTGGAACAGCGAATTGATCGAGCAGTGAGAACAGCATAGGCTCAAAGGCTTCATACATCGTAAGGACATCCTGTACGTTCGGCAGACGTCCATACCTTTCCTGCCACGCTGCTGAGACTCCTTGATCTTCACAAATATCGCGAAGATGATCGATCTTCATCCGTCCCATCGGCTTACGAATGACCTCCGAGCTTACCACAATGCCGTGTTCGTCAAACAATCTCCGGAATGCCTCTACGGGAGCAAAGCTCCCGTAATCCACCATCGTACCTGCCCAATCCAAAATTACTGTTCTAATCATGTTATTACCTCCGTTATTTTATATTTATGATTGCTTCATCGTTTAATAATGCTTCAGGATTTTGCCTAATTTTAATTGGATGTTCTTTCAAAAACTTATGCCAAATCCTCGGATGTCTCGGTTGTACTTATCTCTTTTGCCACGCAGCTGTTATTTTGCGGCGAAGCCTTGCGGTAAGTACCTCGTATCCTCCTCGTACTGCTAAATTCAGCATGACGATCAGCACGGACATCGATGCTGCCTGCGCGGTATCACGGCCGCATCCGCTGGGACCCAGAAGACATGTGAACTTCCCCTTCGGTATAGTGACATTGATATGTTGTAGTGCAGTATAGGTTCCAAACGACTTGCTAATGCTGTCAATGACCAAGCCCCCATTGTTCATATGCATTCTCCTAACTTTCTGTGAATTGCCTGCTAACGTAACAGCCTTGCCTTAGCTGTAACTACAGTCTACGGAACCATTGTTAACAGAGTGTCAAACACACGTTAATTATGTGTTTTTGATTGTTTTTAGTTTGTTTTGGCTAGAAACACACAAAAAAAGCTGTTGCTAAACACCTTTATAGGTGCAAGAACAGCTTTTCTTCCTGGTATTTCGATATCTGAGTTACTCCAATCCCCGTCTTCTATTACTTTAAGCCATCACAGTATATGATCATTGCTTCTCTTAGGAAGGCAGCGTACCCTGGAGTTCTTCCTTTCTCTATATTCTTGGTAAATCTCGAATCCTCCACGTACAGATCGGCCAGACCACGGAAGATTTCGGGTGTACAGTCGTAGTAATTGTTCGTAATTTCCTGACGAAGCTCAGCAACTCCCTCCTGCACCTGTGCATCTGCAGGCCCTAGGTCCATAGCTCCTTCGATCTTGTCGTTAATCTCTTTGTTTCTGGCGTGGATTCTCGCCCAGTCCTGCTCCGTATAGGCATCAGTTTTACGCTCGGTTTGCGTAACGATTTCTTCCCCGTACTTCTCCTTCGCTTCCTGTGAATACTTCGCCTTGTGTTCCTCAATAGATTTCATATCAAATCCGTTAAACATCTCTTCCTTCGACATCGGAACTCCCCCATTTTCCTCTTGTAATGTTCGATCGACGGTATCGATTAATTCTTCAAGCCGTCTCTTCTGCTCCATGAGCAGCTCTTTGTGCGCCGCAAGCGCCCCTCTTCGGTCAAAATCCGGTCGGTCCAGAATCGGCCCAATCTCCTGCAGAGTGAACCCGATCTCGCGGAAAAACAGCACCTGCTGCAGCCGTTTCAGATTGTCGTCTGAATACAGCCGGTGACCGGACTCGGTGACTTCGTCCGGCTTGACCAGTCCAATCTCGTCATAGTGATGCAGCGTTCGGATCGTGACTCCCGTGAATTTCGCTACTTCCTTCACTTTATACAGCATTCCTTCACCTCCCTGAACTGATCATAATCCATCACGTAACGTTAGTTTCAAGCGTTCATTTAGGCGTTCCATTTTAACGCTCCATTTTTGGCTGTCCATTTTTGGCTCTCTCACTCCGGTTGCTGACACAAAAGTCGTTCGTCATCCAAAAATTCAACTTGGGGACTTAATAAAACCGAAAAAGTGAGACCAAAACCAAAAAATGCGACCTGTTCATCTCCGAATGTTATTAGTTAAAATATAGTCGCCCCCATTTGGAAGCGTTTACCAAAATAATTTCCACTGGGGAGCATCTACTCTTTTGAGGGAGGTTATTTATGAAGCATCGTCATGCTACGGGAAAAAGTATCTTGCACGCCGCGTTCAGCTTGTTCTTAACCGCAATTCTGGTCACTACCTTCAGTCTGCTGCCCGCTTCCAATGTTCAAGCCGCTGAAGAAGCAGCTCCTTCCATCACCTCAATGACCTATTTCTCTGCCGCCGACGGCCCTGTTATTACCAAATCGGGCGTTGGGCAGGCCAGCTATGGTTTTGTCATGCCGGTGTTTAACGGAGGCTCTGTCACATGGAATGAAGTTGCTCATGATTTGGGGGTTAAGGTAAAGGTCAATGGAAGCTGGGTTGATATCGATAGTATCGACAGCTTTACTTACAACCAAAACTGGGGGCACTGGAGCGATGGCGGCTTTAACGGCTATTGGTTCACCCTCTCCTCTACAACGGAGCTTCAGCTGCACTCCAAGACAACCGGAGCTACACTAGAATACACACTCGTATTCAATAACATTAACAAAACAACGATCACAGCAATGACCCCCACACAAGGACCGCAAATTACAGCGGGATATACAGGCGGTGCAGGCTTCACCTATCCTACATTTAATAATGATCCAGCCGTAACCTACGAAGCCGTAGCGGAAGATCTAAAGGTGTATGTCAAGCCTGTCAATGACACGGAATGGATTGATATTGACAACAATGCAGCCAGCGGCTGGATCTATGATCAGAACTTTGGTCAATTTACCGATGGCGGCGGCGGCTTCTGGTTCAATGTAACGGAGTCGATCAACGTCAAATTAGAGTCCAAAACGTCGGCAGCTAACGTTATTTACACCATTACTTTTAATGAACCCGTAAGAAATTCCTATGTGATCACACCGTATGAAGGAACGACATTTACAGCAGATGAGAGCGGCGCGATTGGCCTCCCTCTTCCCAGGATCGATGGGGGAGCTGCTGTAGGAACTGAGCTCGGTAATTTTGTATACCAGATTAACGTTGGAGGCGTGTGGATAGATCTGGATCAATCCAGTCAGAGCGGATTTACCTACTCCTCCAGTGGATATAACAACATGTCCGATGCCAATCAGTGGGGCTACTGGGCGGATCATATCTATGGCCTTTGGTTCCAGCCTATCCAGGAGGATATGCAGATTCGCATCGGCTATCCGCTGAATGGTCAGAAAGGCGGCAGTATCGGAAATAATTACGTCGTCTATACCTTCATTGGCAACCCAGATGCCCCGCGGCCAGACGTAACGGATCAGGAGGATATTATGATCGGAACGCCAGGCAATCCTGACATTCAAGGCATGAATCTCATTTGGCAGGATGAATTTAATGGATCCACACTCGACACAAGCAAGTGGAGCTATGAAACAGGATATTATTTAAACGATGACCCGAACACCTGGGGCTGGGGTAACTCCGAGCTGCAGCATTACACGAACAGTACACAGAATGTCTTTTTACAAGATGGAAATTTAACGATCAAAGCCATGAACGAGCCAAAATCCTTCCCACAAGACCCAAGTCGGTATGCACAATACTCGTCTGGTAAGATTAATACAAAGGATAAGTTCTCTCTCGAATATGGCAGAGTGGATTTCCGTGCGAAGCTGCCGACGGGAAATGGCCTATGGCCAGCCTTGTGGATGCTTCCAGAGAACAGTCCTTATGGTGTATGGGCATCATCTGGTGAAATCGATGTTATGGAAGCCAGAGGACGCTTGCCGGGCTCAACCAGCGGTGCCGTACACTTTGGCGGACAATGGCCAGCCAACCGACATCTCTCTGGTGAGTATCACTTCCCGGAAGGGCAAACCTTCGCAAATGATTATCACGTGTATTCTGTCGTATGGGAAGAAGATAATATTAAATGGTATGTGGACGGGAAGTTCTTCTTCAAAGTGACGAGAGAGCAATGGTACTCCACTGCTGCGCCGGACAATCCGAATGCGCCATTTGATCAGCCGTTCTACCTCATTATGAATCTAGCGGTTGGGGGAAGCTTTGACGGTGGACAGACTCCGAACCCTGGGGATATTCCTGCCACGATGCAGGTAGATTATGTCCGTGTCTATAAAGAAGGCAACTCGAATCCTGATCCTACCGAACCTACCGAGCCTGAACCAGTCTCTGTTGTTGGAGATGAGGTCAAGGGTCTGAAAATAATTGGAGATGATCTGCAGTTCTATGTAAATGGCGCAACTTTCGCCGATTTGCACTATAAAGTTAATAACGGAGGGCAATTGAACGTTGCTATGAACTCATCAGGCAGCGGCAATTTCACCTACAATGTAAATAACCTGCAGCAGGGAGATACCGTTGAATACTTTTTCACCTATAATCCTGGTGGAGGAGCGTTAGATACGCCTTGGCTCACCTACATCCATGGCGTTACCGAGGGTGTACCCGAATGATATAACGAGATTCTAAGCAGGTGCGGTAGCCATCAGCGTCATAGTCATTCATGTCAAAGCAGCTCTATAGCTCAAAAGAAAGAAGCAGGCACAGCATAATTGCCTGCTTCTTCTTGGTTGTATTTTCTCTCAGTAACCAACCTCTATTTTGTTAATTAAATGACTTTGACTCATCTATGAATGCCGTAAACTTCCCTGTACAGCTGTTCCTTATACGAATGAAACTCCGTTTCTGTCAATCGCTGAGGATAGCTCATAATGCATAAGGGCAGCTCCGGCTGACCTTCCCGCAGCGGTGGCTGTACATACTTGTGATCCCCGAGCTGAAAACCGAGCCGCTCATAGAACCCGATTCTTCTTCGCTTCAGCTCATCTTCGGGAGGCTCGACTTCTAGAATGACCGGCAGTGCCGATTCCTTCATGAATTGTTCCATTAACTGTCTTCCTCTTCCTCCGCCTCGTATGACCGGAGAAACGGCAATATGCTCGACGAATCGAAAGCTCTCAAATTCCCAGCCCGCGAGAAAAGCAATTACTTTCCCGTGCTCATCCTCTTGTGTCAGGAGCCGATAGTACGGATTAGACAATAACATCTTCTGCCCTTCATAGCTGCGATACTCAATAACCGGGAAAGAATCCTTCATGATGCTATATATCTGATCAAATGTTTGTAGTTGAACCAATTCTTTCACTTCCTTATATCACAATCTGCTTGATGCTGCTTTCAACCACAATGCTGCCTTTTCCAGGCTAGCACTGCACCTCAAGGATATTCAAACCACAGCTCACTCTGATTGCAATAATGCCCCGTCACGTACCTTCTATCTTATCCAACTCTTCCCATAATGATGTGGACACAAAGGAAAAGCCCAGGCCTTCTGGCCTGGACTTTTCCCTCCATGTGAAGTGACTGTCAGATGATGAGTGACTGTCAAGCAAATATGCCTGCTGATTAGTGACTGGGTGTGTGATAGCCTATTTCAAATCTACGCGCGGTACATTTTTGCCTCCATGTGACGATCGCGAGCTTCTCATCATATTGGAGACTGACGTAAACAGCTTGTCCCTCGCTTTTTTATTCCTCATCAAGTAAGTGACACCAGCGCCAATGGCTGTCATTATAATTCCTCTTTTTTTAGACATGTGTAACTTCCTCCTCTTAGGATAGATTTCATCGTGTCTTGCTTGAAATTTACCCTTTGCGGGGAAAACGAAACGCTAACGCTGACGATTAGAATGATTTACATCATAAAATTGCTCTAATTTACGTCTGCTGAGGATACGGATGTCTGTGATTTCAGAATGGTATATTTCTGATCTTCCTTGAACTGTTCCCACGCTGTATCATACACCACTTCCACATCAGGATAGGCTGTGAAATAATCCTCTCTCACTTCAAACCTCACTTCATAAATGCTTGTCTCTTCATTGCTGCTGGCAATGCTAACCTTGGGCTCAGTGAACACTTCATCCGCCTCATCAGGCATTACAAACTGAACCTGATAATCCGGATTATTTGTAACTTCCGCAGTGATTCGGACTTCGCGGCCAGATTCATTATAATGAGAAGATTTCATATGCATCTGATCTTGCTCTGGTATCTCTTCAGGTTCGGAAGAATCCGCTTCCTCCAAGAGATAATAGACTTTATCTAATTCAGGTGCAATTTCTTCAACCGCAGCAGGCTGTGAGCAGCCTGCTGCCAGCAAGCCTGTTAATATGGCTGGCAGTATCTGTTTAGTTAGTCGATTCATAATTAAAAATACTCCAATTCTGAATAAGTGTTGAATGCTGAATGAATCTATTCAGTTCGTTCGTAGTCCTTGTAATTGAAAATACTGATTATCCACCCTCTTTATCCCGATCTGACTTAATTGCTTGATTAGCCGTCGCTGCTTTGGCTTCGGCATCCAAATCCCGGACCGTCTTTGTCAGCCGGGTTATGGAGTTATCCAGCTTATCTAAACGCGTTCCAATCGTGCTCAGTATATACCGGAGTAAAATGACACAAACCGCCATGGGAAAACCGATGTTCGTCACCAAATAAATGATTTCTTCCAGATTGATTAATTCCATTGTAAATCCCTCCCTTATATATGGAAAGGTAATGGAATCGTCCTTTTTACAACTATTAACAGCGATTTCTTGAATTCCCGGTCTTAGATAAACTTTATGTAACGCAAAAGAACCGCCCGGAGCTTCTGCCGGACGGCCTAACGCATACTGTTCTGAAGTTTAAATCATCTATATCCTGTTATGTTTGATGCTTGCTTTATTTCTGACCTTCGGGAGCTGTATCAGAAGATTTCTTAGTACCTTTGCTCTTATATGGCTTTGGCGCACTCTTGGCGCGTCGCTCACTGGCTTGCCAGCGATTCCAGCCTTTTTTGCCTGTCCCTCTTCCTGTCCCGCCTTTACCTTTTGCCATGCTATCCTTCACCACTTTATATTCATTTCCATACTTATGGGTTAGCCTAACACTATACAGGAATGAGAACTCAATGTACAGTCTTACGAAGAAGCCTTGAAATACTCATCCCGGTATTGATTTATATTTGTTAATATGGACTGTGCATTCGTCGTAAATAAGAGATATGCTGCATCCTTTGTACGGATTACGATCCGATCTGTGGTACCTTGCGGTAAACCAATTCTTATTGCATCCTTTATCTCACCTGCATACGTTGCATCCTCAATAACGGAGGCGATTTGCTCAAGCGGTATTTCGACCTTGGTCAATTGCCATCGAATAACGAGCTGATCACCTTTTCTCGCAACCGTAATACCCAGCATACTGATATCCCCCTTAATAATAGTGGTATCTATCCCTCTAAGGTTGTTCTACTACGCCTTGTAAATGCAATTGCTCAATTACCTTCGCTGCTGTCTTCTCTCCATTCAGCATGCAATCTGGAATCCCCACTCCATAGTAGGAACAGCCAGCAAGCCAAATTCCCGGGAAATAAAGTGACATACCATGCTCCAGTGACTGAACCAGTTCATGATGCTTCATATGGTAATTCGGCATTTGCTCATGCCATTTGTGGACGTGATGCGTCATCGGCTTCGCCGAAATTCCCATCGCCTCGCGAATATCGCTCAGCGCAACCTCAATAAGCTCTTCTTCAGACAAGGGAAGAAGTGAGTCATATACTGGCTTCGTGCTTTTATAAAAGAGTCTGACCAGCAAACGGCTGTGATCCGATGTATGCTTCCACTTTCGGCTCGTCCAGGTACAAGCATTGCACTTCAGGTCACTCGCATCCGTCGTGATGAACCCCGTCCCGTTAGCCGGGAGCTCACTGTCCGGAATGTCAAAGCCCAAATAGATGCTGATCAAGGAGCTGCTCTTCAGCTGCTCAAAATCTCTCATAAGCTCAGGCTTAGCAAGCATACTTCCCGCTGCGGTATGAGGGACACTTAATACGACGTAATCGGCTTCCAATTCATCACCGGCAGACAAATTCAATGTATACTTTCCATTCACACGCTCAATGCGGGTAACGGACGTCTCTTTACGAATATCCACCTTGGAGAGTTCCCTTTCAAACGCATCAATGAGATCAGACATCCCTCCAGCAAAAGAAAGAAACTTCTTCTCTCCAGAGGATTTCAGCTTGCCTCGCTGCTCGGACAGTCCGCGGATCAGGCTCCCATATTCGTTCTTGTAATCCAGCAGATAGGACAGCGTCGAAGCCAGGGTAAGGTCATAAATATTCCCTGAATATACCCCGGATATAACGGGTGCAATCTGCTTCTCCACAAACTCCTTGCCGAGAAAAGCTTCAAGAAATTCACCTAGAGAATCATTTTTTGTAAACCGGTCATTAGGCGTGTAAAAATCCTTGAGTGCTTCGACTTTTCCTTCGGCAGATACAAGTGTCGTACTGGCGAGAGATTCAATGCTCATCGGTATCCCGAACATGGAATCATCAGGAATCTGCTTCAGCGCTCCGTCACTGTGGACAAAAGAAGTACCTGTCTCGTTGAAAACGATGCGATCGGTTAGCCCAAGCTGCTCAATGTATTGAAACGTATTCTTTTTGCGCGTCACAATGGAGTCAGCTCCCGTCTCCATCGTAAACTCCCCATCATGTACGGTGCTAATTTTGCCGCCCAGCGCAGAGTCTGCCTCTAACAGGACGATCCGCACGTCTTGACCGCTTGTTCTAATCTCTTTTTGCAAATGATAGGCACAGGACAAGCCTGTAATGCCTCCGCCGACGATGGCCACTGTCTTCAATGGAATCTCACCTTCTATATCTTAAAGTTCAAATTTTTCTTTTTCCCGTACATTATATGATAATCAAACGTAATACTCTGCTGTTTAAGGACTTCCTTCTGCTTGTGTTCTGTAATTCCCCAGGACAGAGGCGTCATATGAACCAAGTGGGCCATTCCCTCAGCGTCAAGCTGAAGTGTGTAGCTTACCTTCTCCTCACAAATCATGTGAAAATGACGGGCAAAATGCTGGATTGTACGCTTATTATCGTAATCCTCCTGTGCCGTATGCTCATAGAATCGGCTTCTCAGCTCCTGCAAATACCCGCTGCCTGGAATAACCTTAATGACCATGCCGTCATCCGTCAGCAGCCGGTCGAATTCTTCATAGTTCGAAGGAGACAAGATGTTCAGAATGTGGTCGACAGCATGGCTCTTAAGCGGCGTTCTTGCAAGATCTGCAACACAAAAGAGAGAATCGGAGCTCTGCTTGGCCGCAAGCAGAATCCCTTCCTTGGCAATATCCAGCCCAACACCAATCCATTCATGCCTCGTCATAGAGCCAAGCTTCTTCTGGAGCTGGATTAGCAATGACCCTTCGCCACATCCGGCATCCAGCAGCATATTCGGCGCAGAAGCCCTAGAGTACTGGAGATGATCCGGCATGTGATTCATCATTCCTAATGCGATCGCCTCAATCAGCGGTTCAAGCTTACCATCTGCGATCAGCTGTTTGCGCGCACGGAATAATGTGCGATCATATTTAGTTTTTGCTGCACGCAGCAGCATGTTAATGTAGCCGTATTTCGATATATCAAAGGTATGTCCTTGCGGACAAAACAAGCCTTTTCTTGCCGTAAGCTCCATTTCCCCGTTACATACTGGACAACGAAGCAAATTAATAACGTGTGAATTCAGCATGCTAACACCCCATTCATTCATTTATCGCAGGAATGAAAAAGGCACAGAAAAATAAACCCCCGGCTTGTCATTTTTAAAAAACGCCTGGGCTTACTTATAATCTGTACCTCTCATTAACGATAGCGAATGAACTGAATTAGCATACGTAGTTCTCCTTAAAATAGAAAAATGAGAACAGAAACCTCTGTTCTCATTTCATTTTACCGTGGCATGGGGCTGTAGTAAACCTTACGCCATGATTTTGCAGATATCGTTCGTGAACGCGACTGGATCTTCAACCTGAAGACCTTCAATCAGCAGTGCCTGATTGTACAGTACGCTGGTGTACACAGCAAATTTATCTTGATCATTCTCATATGCCTGCTTCAATGCGCTGAACACATCATGATTCGCATTAATCTCCAGCACTTTGTCGGCTTTGACCTGCTGGCCGTTCGCATTCGGCATCGCATTCAGCACTTTCTCCATCTCGATGGTGATTTCACCATCGGCGGATAAGCAGACCGGATGGGATTTGAGACGCTTAGAAGCTTTGACACTCTTCACTTTGCCGCCCAATAGCTCCTGCATTTTCTCAAACAATTCCTTGTTCTCGGACTCCTTCGCTTCGGCTTCCTCTTCACTGGCATCCGCTTCGAATCCAAGATCACCACTCGATACAGAACGGAATTCTTTCTCCTGGTAGCTCATCAGCATCTTGATGGCGAATTCATCCACATCGTCTGTGAAATAGAGAATTTCATATCCTTTATCCGCAACGAGCTCCGTTTGCGGCAGGCGTTCGATACGCTGTACGGATTCGCCTGTTGCATAGTAAATATACTTCTGATCTTCCGGCATACGGGAGACGTATTCAGCCAGGCTGACCAGCTTCTGCTCCTTCGAAGAATAGAACAGCAGGAGGTCCTGAAGATCGCCCTTGTTCATGCCGTAATCGTTGTATACTCCAAATTTAAGCTGTCTGCCAAACGATTCGTAGAACTTCTCATAATGCTCACGCTCATCCTTCATCATGGACTGGAGCGCAGATTTGATCTTGTTCTTAATATTCTTTGCAATCAGCTTCAATTGACGATCATGCTGCAGCAGCTCGCGGGAAATGTTCAAGGACAGATCCTCGGAATCGACCATCCCTTTGACAAAGCTGAAGTAATCCGGCAGCAGGTCCCCGCATTTATCCATAATCAGTACGCCGTTGGAGTAGAGCTCAAGACCTTTCTCATATTCCTTGGTGTAATAGTCGAACGGTGTTTTTTCCGGGATAAACAGAATGGCGTTGTACACAACGGCACCATCCGCACTGATATGTACGTGCTTCAGCGGCTTGTCGAAGCCGTAGCGTTTTTCGAAATAGAAGTTCTCATAGTCTTCATCTGTCAGCTCACTCTTGTTCTTGCGCCAGATCGGAACCATGCTGTTTACGGTTTGCTCTTCGGTAACTTCCTCAAATTCGTTCTCTGCATCTTCCTTCGGCTTCTGTGTCTTCACGTCCATCTTGATCGGATAACGAATGAAATCGGAATATTTCTTGATGATCGTTCTAAGACGATACTCCTCAAGGAACTCATCATAAGAATCCTCTTCCGTATTCTCTCTAATGTGAAGAAGGATATCGGTGCCCACACTGTCTTTGTCAGCCGGTTCAATCGTGTATCCATCTGCGCCCTGAGACTGCCATTTATAGGCCTGATCGCTGCCCCAAGCCTTGGTAATGACGGTAATCTCATCAGCAACCATGAACGCAGAATAGAAGCCGACCCCGAATTGACCAATAATATTATGGCCGTCCTTCAGCTCATTCTCATTCTTGAACGCAAAAGATCCACTGTTCGCAATGATCCCCAGGTTGTTCTCCAGCTCCTCCTGAGTCATCCCAATCCCTGTGTCAGAAATGGTGAGCATGCGGTTTTCTTTATCTGCCGTAATTTTGATGAAATAATCTTCGTTATTAAAAGTCAGTTGATCCTCTACCAATGCTTTGTAGTACATCTTGTCGATCGCATCACTGGCGTTGGAAATAAGCTCTCTTAGAAAAATTTCCTTTTGTGTGTAAATAGAGTTAACCATCATCTCCAGCAAGCGCTTGGATTCCGCCTTAAACTGCTTTGTTGCCATGATTAGTCTCCCTTCTATTCTATGAGCGTCGCTGCTCAAATTTTTAGCACTCTAAACCTTAGAGTGCTAACTCTTCTACTTATATATCATATCCGAAAAATTGATGTCAAGTTTAGATTCAGTTCTTGTAGTAATCAGCATAATTAATTATCTGAATAAAGCTAATCCGATCATTTTCATCTACTGGATACTGTCAGATTTGTAACCAAATCATGTATTACTTCGTTTAAAATAGGCTCGATCCTTCATTTAGGAGGTAAATCCATGAAATACATACTTAAGCTTAATATAATGAGTGCTATGTACGCGCTGCTGATCTTCTATCTCGTTCAAAGTCTCGGTAATTTTTATCGAATTGCGAGGCTTAAGAACTGGGAAATGGATATCGTGAATCAAGCAGTTGACTGGAGCAGCCTTGGAGTATCACTGCTGTTCTCTGCCCTTTTCTGTTACCTAAACGTCAGATGGCTTGGCCTGAGGAAGGCTAATTATTGGACTGTTCTGCTGTGGATACCTTATTTTATCGGCTTTACTTATGTAATGGTTACGCTGTTTCCCATCACCCATCCTGCCGATGATCCAGGACCCGCTGTAGGACTTATTGTCCTTGGCATGCTGATCTTCTACCCGTTTTATATAGCAATATTGAACTTGTTCTCATATGTGTTTCAGAGAGTGAAATCTCCATAATCTATGAATGAAGGTTGGTTTCCGTGCTCGCTTCATAAAATTCATACTGTCATGCAAGTACGTTACGAAGGGTAGTCTTGGCATCCGCTAAAAAAGGACACGATATTCTCGTGTCCTTCGTTTCATCTTCTGCTCGTAAGCCTAGCATTCTTTAAGTGCAGCACTCCGATAATCGGAAGGCGACATGCCAACCATCTTCTTGAAGACACGGCTGAAATAATTGGGATCCCTGTATCCAATTCTCTGACTAATGTCCTTCAATATATGACTGGGATCTCCGAGCAGCTCCCGAGCTTTTTCGATTCGGATTCCCGTCAAATAATCAATGAAGGTAATGCCGCACCTCTCATGAAAAATCTTACTGAAATAATGGGGATTCAGCCCCGCGATATCAGCGACCTCCTCAAGTGACAGCTCCCTGCTGTAGTGCTCAGCTATATATGCCTTTGCTTTTTCTATACTGCCTCTGTGCTCATCCATATACCATGTGTCCAGCGCTTCCAGTACAATATCAAATTGAAATATAGCATGCCCGCGTAAATCTTCGACGTCATTTATATCTTGAAATCCGCCAAGCTTAGGGAGAGATATTCCCTTCTCCTTCGCCTGGTTAAGTATTTGAGCAAACAGCTTGTGCAGATCATGCTGAACCCTTGCCAGCTGATACCTTGTCATTTCAAGCAGCTCGTTCAAGTACTGCTGAAACATGCCCTTCGCCTCCTCCACGTTGCCACGTCCTATCATAAGCAGTAACTGCTGCTCACAAGCATGAGGATAAGGGTACGACTCCTCATTCCCTGCGGGCAGATCCTCATAGAAACAGCTGCAGAAGAAACGCGGTTCACTAGAAGCGAGCACAGCCTCGTGATAAGATCTCATCCATCCTTCCCTGCTGAATTTCAGCGTTCCGATGCCCGCGGTCATTCCGCTTGAAGGAAACATGCGCTGCGCTTCCTGCAACAGGCTCCTAGTTAGATGAGCAGCTCTTGAGCGAACAGATATGCCACTTTCATTCCTCAGCCGTTCAGGAAACAGCAGCAGCGGAAGATGCTGTCCAATAAAAGGTCCTGCATGACAGAATCCATATACTGATATGCGGTTTCGTGCCCATTGCTGGATTCGAGTAAGCTCTGCTTGCCCGCTCTCCTGATCCACAGCGACCTTCAGTACACAGGCATATCCGGCTGAATCTGCAGGGATGCCTGCTGCTTGCTGCCATTCGGTTAGCTCTGCGCCAAGTGTCCGTGATTGACAGATAGAGGACACCCAATCTATTTCAAGCAGCGCTTTGGTCTGTTCTGCCTGATGCCTCAGCGCATTCATTTGTGACAGCTCACGTCTCTCCTCATCAATATCCTTCATCACTGCTTTAATCGCACTTACGATTTGCTCTTTCTTGCAGGGCTTCAAGAGGTACTCCTTAACTCCGTATTTCATGACACAGCGCGCATACTCGAATTCGTCAAAGGCCGAGACCATGATCACCTTCATGTCAGGCAGAAGGTTATACAATACCGATACAGCTTCAATTCCGTCTGTACCCGGCATCTTAATGTCCATCGTAACCAAATCAGGCAGCAGCCTTTGCGCCATTTCAATGGCCATTCTTCCGTTCTCCGCTTCACCCACGACCTCGACATCGGGCAGATTTCTCTCCACGATCATCCTGAGGGCGCTGCGTTCAATCTGTTCATCATCGGCAATAAGCATTTTGAACATAGACGGCTTTCTCCTCCTTCGCGCAAGGCAGCTTCAACCTTATGATCGTTCCCTGTCCCGGGGCGGATTCAATATCCATGACGTCTTCCCGCTGATAATATAGCTGCAGCCGTTTCAGCACATTCGTAAGACCAATACCACTAGACGATGGTGGTGAGGACGGACTTTCCGACCAAGACTGCTCTTTCTTTCCTGTATACTCTTCTGCTGCTTCATCCTCTGGGAACACAGATCGGCCGAGCAGCTTCATTATCTGTTCTTCTCTCATGCCGGCTCCGTTATCCCGAATCTCCACCATGACCAAGCCGCCGTGTCTATAAATATGCAGTGACAGTTCTCCTCCATCCTCACAAGACTCTATTCCATGTACAAAGCTGTTTTCGATCAGCGGCTGGATCGTCAAGGAAGGCACCACATAGCCCAGGCAGGACTCATCAATCGTCTCCGAGAAGCGAATCCGCCCTCCGAATCTCATTTGTTGAATGTAAAAATACTCCCTCACAATCGCGATCTCATCCCTCAGCACCACATCGTGATGCATCTTTTTCAGATTGTACCTCAGCAGTGTCGAAATGGAATCCACCAGGTCACTAGTCTTCTCCGCCCCTTCCACGTAAGCCATTTTGGATACCATATTGAGTGTATTGAACAGAAAATGCGGATTGATCTGGTTTTGGAGACTTCGAATCTCCATTTTTTTGACGAGCGCATCAAGCTCTGATTTTTGCTTCATTTCTACCACAAGCTGACGAATATTCGCGCACATCCCGTTAAATGTCTCTGCCAGAAACTGCAGCTCATCCCGACTGTTCACCTTTATATCGCCTACCGCCAGATTACCGCGTGAAATTTGCTTCGCGGCCGTGGATAATCGGCGAATAGGATTCGTTATCCCTTCGGAGAACCAGAACGTAAACAGTGTGCATAATAGTGCAGCAGCCAAAAAAGCATACACGGCCATTTTTTGCAGATGTTCATTCTTCGCATTCATCATGTCATAAAAAGTCTGGTAATTGGACAGCTCGCTGTTGATTAGCGTAAGCGTCGTATCCTGGATGAACCCGGCAGTCCGGTCCGTTTGCGTCATCCGTTCATAGTAAGCGGCCAGATCTGTCCCTTGAGCCTGATTGATGGTTTGTCTGCCTTGTTCCAAGAAGCTCGTTATCATATTGCTATAATTCTTCACGAGCACATAATTCATATCGTTCTCAATCTCCGCCAGCAGTGTTTCATTCAAGTGTCCAAGCTCATGTGCCTGTCTTTCATAATTCTCAAGCAGCCCCTGATCAGAAGCAGAGCTTTGCACAAAAGTCTGAATGGAGCCGTTAACCTGCACCGTACGCTGATTGATTTCGTTGAGCAGAAAGAACCGTTTCAATATCTGATCATACTGCGTAAGAGAATTGCTGTTATTCTGATACAAATACAAGGCAAGAGCAGATAAGAGGACGATCAGCACAGTGAAGAACAGCATCAGCTTTGTTTTGATGTGGATCATAAACCTCCGTTCCCTCCCTTGTACATCGATAGATCTTCCTTTCGAATAATGCGGGCATCCGTGTTATACACACTGACAATCCGCTCGCCTCCCAGATAGTCCAGCATAAGCTCTACACCCTCCGCTCCCATTTGATAGGGCTTCTGTACAATGGATGCAGAAACAATGCCCTTGTCAATGAGCTCTATCGTTTCCGGAAGGTCATCAAAGCCGAATACTCGAATATCTTTATGCTCGCTGGCATGCGAATCCTGACTCCTGTCATTCAGCATTTGAGCGATCCCCATCGCATCCAGGGCACTAGTACCGACAAACGTATCCAGCGCTTCATGCTCCCTGGACATCGTATACGCTGCGGACGCGGAGCCAATCCGGTCGATGTTCGATTCTTTCATGTCTAGGATACGGATACCGTCCTCCCGTTTCACCGCATCCAAAAAGCCGCGGACGCGCTCCTTCAGATTAGCAGCATGGAAGCTGCCGGTGACAATCCCGACGTTTGCGTTCCCGCCCGTATCCTGAATGAGCGCTTTGCCAGCCATAAATCCTGCCGCGTAATTATCGGTGCCCACATAAGCAAGACGCCGGCTGTCCGGCGCATCGGAATCAATGGTGATAACGGGAATCCCTAACTCTATGGCCTGGTCAACAATAGAAACGAACTGCTCTTCATCAAGCCCTTGGGTCAGAATGCCGTCGATCTTGGAGGCTACCGCCATTTCAATCAGCCGAATTTGCTCGCTGACACTGGCTTCCACCGGGCCAATGTACTCGAGCGTGGCATGGTTTTGCTCCGCTGCACTTCTTGCTCCATGCTCGATCAGGCGCCAATAGGGATTATCAAGCTCCTGTGATATCAGTACCAGATGGATCTCAGGATTATGGGAATGGGTAATGGAAGACATGCCGGATTCATAATGAAGCGCTTTCATAAAATGAGTCAAAGATATGGACACCGTCAGTAGAAGCAGCAAGGCAATCAGAATATAATGCGGCCGCAGCCATGAATTGAGCAAGCGGGAGCCCCCCCCTTAGCTTGATATGGATCAAATCTAAAAAAGCTCTTACAGAGAGCCGCTTTCTTATCTAATGCGGCTCCCTATGCTGAGCTTAATCATTTCCATAACAAATCGCAATCCTTGATTTATATGAACAAGCTATCCTTTGACAGAACCTGCGAGCAGTCCTCTAATAAAATATCTTCCAAGCAGTATATATACAATCAGTGTAGGTAATGCAGCGAGGACCGCTCCTGCCATCTGTACATTCCAATGGACAACCTGACTGCCGGACAAATTCTGCAGCGCCACCATGATGGGCTGCTGGCTCTGCGTCGTCAGCGTGACGGCAAACAGGAATTCATTCCAGATGTTCGTGAACTGCCAGATGCCAACGACCACAAAGCTTGTCACCGACAGAGGAAGAATGATATGCCTGTATATACCGAGGAACCCTGTACCATCAATCTGCGCCGATTCAATAATCTCATTAGGGATGCTCACGTAGAAATTGCGAAAGATCAGCGTTGAAATAGGCAGACCATAAATGACATGCACTAAAATAAGTCCCGGCAGTGTATTGTACAGGTGAATCTGCTGCATGAATTGAATCAGCGGAATTAGAATGCTCTGGTAAGGAATAAACATACCGAACAGAATCAGTGTAAAGATCGTTTCCGAGCCTTTAAACCGCCATTTGGCAAACACATAGCCATTCAGCGACCCAAGAAGAGCGGAGAGCACGGTTGCCGGAATGACGAGCAGCATGCTGTTCCACAGATGCGGGGCAAGCCTGGCAAAAGCCTGGCTGTAGCCGGACAGGTCTATTCTTTTTGGGAAGGACCACATTTGATTCAGTGTAATTGCATCAATTGATTTGAAGCTGGTGACAAGTACGACATAGACCGGAACCAGAAACAGAACGGCAAACACAGCAAGCAGCAAGTAAACGAAAAAGCGGGAAAGTCTTCTCTGTGCCACTCTCTAGTCCCCCTTTCGACTGGAAATCAGGTAAGGTACGATGAGGAACGAGACGAACAGCAGCAGCAGGATGGCAATGGCAGATCCATTGCCATAGAAATTGCCGCGGAACGTCGTTTCAAACATATAAACACCAGGCATATCGGTGACAAACATCGCTCCAGGGCCAGTCATCGAATAGACGAGGTCAAAGATTTTCAAGGAAATATGCCCAAGAATAATAACGGCGCTGACGATTACAGGCCTCAGCAGAGGCAAAATAATGGAGGTGAAAATCTTGCGCTCTGTGGCTCCGTCCACACGTGCAGCTTCGAACAAATCCTCCCCGATCGCCCGAAGTCCGGCGAGCAGCATCGCCATGGTATAGCCTGCCATCTGCCACACAGCCGCAATGATGACCGCAACCAAAGCTGCCGGAAAACCGAATTCAATCTGACCCATTTTGAAGAAAGAGAGGATTTCTGTACTCACATACCATTTGGGAGGACTCGATACACCGAGATTTTGCAGCAGAATATTAATTCCCGAAGAAGGATTCAGCAGCCACTGCCAGACTACCCCGGTTACGATAAAGGAGACTGCCATCGGGAAAATAAAAATGTTGCGGAAGATGCCTTCTCCTTTAATTTTCGAATTCACCAGCATCGCGAGCAGCAATCCAATCGCTAAGCACGCGAATATGAAGAGCACTGTAAACATGATGGTATTGCGGATGTCAGATTGAAACCGGAAGTCCTGAAATAGAAAAGCGAAGTTCTTGAGTCCGGCAAAGGATAAATCCTTTACAAGACTATTCCAGTTACTAAGCGATACATAACCCGTCCAGCTGATGAAACCATATACAAAGATACCGATCGCTATCAGAGAGGGCATGAGCAGCAAGATACCCCATGCGGTATCAGGCACTCTTTTTTTGCGAAGAGTTGATTGTGTTCCCATTGAATTCGCTCCTTTTGCTTACGCGATTGGCCGCCAGATTGGCGTCAGCTTCACTTCAAAAACAGCCTCGCCGGATCAAATAAGTCCGGGAGGCTGTCGAGAGGTCAAATTACAATCCTTGGGAGGCTGCCGACTTGAGTCCCTGCACCGCCTGCTCTACGTCTCCGCCGGTAACGAAAATATTAATAACTTGGTTCGCCTGTGTCAGGAATCCTTCAGAAGCGGCTGAACCGTGCGCAAGGCTTGGTGTGAGAGCACCATTCTTGAAATCCTCCATCGTCTCCTTGCCGTATACGTCGTACTTCTCTACATCCGCATCAATACGGGCAGGAATTGATCCTTTCTCCGGATTAAAAGCATCCTGCCCTTCCACAGAGCCCAGCACCTTCAGGAATGCCTTCACCGACTCGGGGTCCTTCACACCGGTTGGTAATCCGAACGTATCTGTGATAACCATGAAGCTGCCATCTGTACCCGGTGTAGGTGCGTAGCCGAAATCAACACCTACCTCAAGCTTAAGGTCGCCTGTGAAATAACCCTTTGCCCAGTCTCCCATCACGTTCATGGCTGCCTCTCCGCTCGATACGAGCTGGGAAGCATCCTGCCAGTTGCGGGCCGCATGGTCTTCGTTTACATAGGTGAGCATTTTCTTGAAGGTCTCGAGCGCTTCCTTCACCTTCGGATCATCAAAGCTGATGTCCCCTGTCCACAATTGTCTGTAACCGTCGGCACCGAGTGTTCCGAGAAGCACGGTCTCAAATAAATGGGTTGCCGCCCAAGGCTCCTTGTCTCCAAGCGCCAGCGGTGTAATTCCTTTTGCCTTCAATGCATCCGCCGCCGCAAAGAACTCATCAAACGTTGTCGGCACCGTTAATCCGTTGTCATCAAACACTTTCTTGTTGTACCACAGCACGTTGCCCCGGTGGATATTAACAGGTACAGACCAGATGCTGCCGTCACTGCTGACAAGATCGATCAAATCCTGCGGGAACTTATCGTTCCATCCTTCCGCTTCGTACAGATCATTCAGCGGCTCCATCTTGCCGGCTGCAACCCAGCCCGAATTGAGCTCCGAACCGCCGTGTACCTGAAATGTCCCCGGAGGATCTCCCCCTTGCATCCGGCTGGCCAGCACGGCCTTGGCATTGGTTCCTGCTCCGCCGGCAACAGCGGCATTAATAACCTCAATGCTCGGTTGATTATCCTTAAATACCTGAATTAGTGCCTTGAGACCTGCTTCTTCTCCGGCACCGGTCCACCAGCTGAATATTTCAACCTGCTTGCTGTCCGTCGTAGCAGGCGTTTCCGTTCCTTCCCCTCCGGTAGCTTCGCCCCCGGCAGGTGCCGAGGTTGAACCTGAACTGCATGCTGATAGAGCCAGTGAACCTAGTAGTGTCAGCGTTAGCCATATTGGTGATTTCTTCACATCAACACTTCCTTCTCATTCATGTTAGGATGGATGGTTATACTTATACACTTGCTTGCACCTCAGATTATAAGCTCCAAAATGTAAGCGCTATACTGGATTATGTTCAGGTCATCTGGACTTTATTTAGGGGTGCATGTCCGTCATAGAAGCAAGGTATACGATCTACAGAGCCTAGTTGAGCGCCAACAATAAAAAGAAGCTCCAAGCATGAGTTATCATGCATGAAGCTTCTCTAGTAAAAACGATGTATTTAATCGTTTCACACATTCTATAGGTTCTTCGTTCCTCGTCCTTCAAGCTGCAAGACTCTCACAGCCTTTGAACAAGTCCCTCATGCCTTACCGTCCAGGTACCATCCTGCGGAAAGCCAGGGGCCTCGCCATCGGGTCCGCCAATCCAGCCTGCCGCCATAAGGGCGACTGCAGCAAGGAGTCCTCCGTTGCCCGGCAAATAGGCCAGCAGATCATCGCGCTGATAATTGTGCCCGCTTTTCAGATACGTATTTTTCACCTGGTCCATGAGCAGCATGTCTATGGCGAGTTCACCTTCGCCAAGTCTCGCGGCCGTCATCGCGGCCGTTGGGAAATCCCATCCCCATGAAGTTTCCCAACGCCAGGCTTGCCTTACTCGGTGCAAAGTAGAGAGCATGACAGACCGGTCAATCAGCTTGCCGGGCAGCACGCCAAGCGCTGCCAGCATGGATGGATGATCCATGTTCGCTCTTGTATACGTATCCGTGCATAGCTCATGTGCCTCATATACACCGTTTACAGGCATTGGTACAGACAAATGCTCCATCACATGCCGCCATCTTGGCTCATCAGGCAATCCCAGCTTCTCCCGCCACAGGAGAGCAATCTCAAGACCATGGCGCCAGTATTCCAGTTCATAGACGGGATTCATCGTCTCGCTGCCCCGGTGGTTCTCCTGTGCAGGAATAACAGGCGGACCGAGCACATAACGCTCTCCCGGCTCATCCCACACCGCGAAGGAAACCATAAATTCAGCAGTTTCCATCACAATCTCCTTGTACCGTTCAAGCACCGCCTCTCCCGGATTGGCCTGATAGCACAGATAGGCCAGATCAATCGGATGCGGCTGCTGCCAGATCAGCAGTGTTGCAACGCTGGACGGGCTCTGATCGCCCTCCGGCCCAACCATCTTCGGCCATCTGGCTCCCGTGTAGCCCCCCGATACTGCCAGATCCAGTGCCTTTGGCAGAATCTTCTGATACCAGGACAGGCTGCGCTCCAGCAGATGAACTCTCCCCCACTGGGCAAAGTGTGCGGCATGCCACCAGTGCATTTCGAGGTGGGGCTTACCAAACCAGCTATTATACATAAGCCCGGTCTCCTGTGGGGGAAGAGAGCCTGCAGAATGCAGCGCTGTCTGGTATTGGGACAAGATGATTCTTCGCTCCAGCTCGGAGGCCCGCGGATCACGGCTGTCTGCGAGCTCAATAGCCCCGCCGCTCATCCAGAATTGTTCCCAGTGTGACGCAGAGTAGGATCGGATCGTGTCACTCGGATGCAGTTCTCCGATCAAATCTACAGAGGGTGTATAACTGACCGTCAAATCCAGCTTCGACAAGGAGCTGTTCGGGACCAGACGATAGGCATGCCGGCCGAGCTGAACAAGTTCACCATCCGTCCAAGCAAGCCCTACTGCATACTTGTCTTCATCCATGATCCGCCTGATCTCAGCTCCATGCTGGTCTGCATGATGCAGCTCGGTCCTATGCCCTTCTTCTGTCTCCCAGTTCAGACCTATACTGCTGCCCCAGCCGCGGGACTGCGGGTGGGGAGCAGGAAACCGGACGGATACAAATAGCCGGCCTTGTTCGATGAGCTCTGATTCTATTGTCAACCCGATCTGATCCAGCCGGTCATGACAGCTTGTGAGAACGGTAACGGGTACTTCCTCCACACGGAACCTGCTAGTGATGATTCCCGTCCATAAATCAAGCTCTTGTTCGATGTCGCCAAGGTCCTGAAGCTGAATCCGGGCGCCATCTGAAGAGAATAACTCAAGTCCGATTACACCAAGCTGGACCCGATGCGGATTCTGTCTCAGCCAGTGAAAAACCTCCTCCTGACCGGAAGCACCTGTTGCATATCCTACCTTCCGTCCATGCGTTTCATATGGGACAAGCTTTACGTCCTCATATCGATACAGATCATGTCCGCCTGTACTGTGCCATCCCCAGTTGGACTGGGTTCCTAGCGGAAACTTATATTCGTCCGGGAAGCTCTGCATGCCGGTGATATCTACAGTGTAGGCAAATTCTCCGTTGCCTACAGACAGCGGTGATAGGGTCTCCGCCTGCCGCAGCACCGGATTATGCCGGGTGACAAGCAATTTGCGATCAATTCTTTGCATAGGACAAGGAATCCTCCTGCTTCTTTTTTTAGATACTCAGCGTGTTTATTGCGAAACATTCAATGAAGCCAAAGCCACCTAAAAGTCATGGCAAGCATATAGCACTATGCTATTGCGGCCTGGCCTCATTGATTAAGCCTGCAGCTGCTCTATCATGGTCGCTTAGTTACTGCTGGTAGCTCTGCACCTTCTCATACCATTCCTGCGCCCGCTTCGTGACCTCTTCTCCGCCGGAGCTGTTCCAGCGCTCCACGAACTCATCAAATTTCTCCAGCGGCCATTCACCGATTACAATCTTGGACAAATATTCCTGGAACAGCTTGTGAGATTGTATGTCCGGATATCCTTCATATACTGACGAAGGAAGTCCATCTCCGGCAATACGGCGGGCATCTGCTGTTGCAACGTCAAAGATATCCTTGACCATCTGGATCTGATCCTCCGGAAAGGTCTGCTCAATACGGACATCCATCGTCTCTTTCGTGTTGTAATTCAGCATGCCGAGCGCAATCGGCGTGTTGTCGTCGGCAGGAAGCAGCTGCTTCTTGCCATCCACGACCTCATGCTGCACACCTTCAATCCCGAATCGGATAAAGTCCTCATTCGCCGGATCGTAGAAGAAGTCAAGCAGCTTCAGCGAAGCCTCAGCCTTGTCCTCGGACATCTTTGGAATCATCCACTCCGGCTCGCCTACGCTTTTTTGGGTAACGTAGCCTTCATAGCCTTCCACGACTGGAATGGGCATTCCCTTGACGACGGCTTCTGGTGCAAGCGTCTGGATCGCGGCCAGCCGATCCTTCAAGTTCCCAGGCAGATGATACCAGCTGCCGACCAGGTTGTTGTTAATCTTCGCTGTCCAGATCTCCCCCTTGTTCAGGAAGGTCTCGTTATCCAGCAGCTTCTGTTCGTATAAATCACGTACAAAAACGATAGCATCCTTCATGTTCTGTGTAACACCTGCGTATTGCAGCTTGCCGTCGTAAATGTCCCATTCCGGCTTCCCTTCCCACATGGCCACGCCATACATGGCAAACAGATGATCCATCCAGGTCCCGAACTCGCGGCCTGTCGTTGGAATTTCGTCTGCCTGGCCATTGCCGTTAGGATCCTCGTTCAGGAAAGCCTTCAATACTTCGACGTATTCCTCCTGTGTTGTAGGCATGTCGAGCCCCACGGCATCCAGCCAATCCTGACGAATCATGGGGGCACGCTCTGGAATCATATAGATTTTGGGAACATAATAGATCTTGCCATCCGGTGAGGCAGAACGTACTATATCCCAGGCTTCCTGAGGAATGCGCTTCCATAAATTCGGAGCATGCTGTGGCAGCAAATCGTCGAGCGCAAGTGCGCCATTCTGTGAGATCAACGTCTGCTCGACGCCACCTACCGGTCTCATAATATCCGGCAGATCACCGGAAGCGATCATCACGTTCATGCTCTCCACCGGATCGCCGCCTGACGAGGTTGTCTGCAGATTATACTGCACTCCGGTCTTCTCTGCGATATACTGCACATGCGCATCATCCGGCGATGGCAGCTTCCCCTTGCTAAGGTGCGTCTTATAGACATCCACCACGACATAATCCGGATTGGTCGGCGCAGCTGAGCTGCCTGTGTCCGTATTGCCGCTGCAGCCAGCCAGTACCGTCGTCATCCCTAGTGTCAATGCCAGGATAGCCCGAGTCCATCCTTTATGAGTCCACTGATTACGATTCCACAAATGCGATCTCCCCTTTTCAATAAGTTATATGACCCGCCAATTACTCCATTCGCAATATTCAAGACTTTGAATTCATCACATGCAGCAGTTTACGCGGCCGGATGGGCTAGCCCTTTAATGAACCCAGCATCGCTCCCTTGACAAAATATTTTTGCAAGAAGGGATATACCAGAATGATCGGCGTCGCCGCAAATATAATGGTGGCCGCCTTCAGCGTTGTAATATTGTAATCGAAGCTGCCGAGCATATCCGTCACAGTCAGCATTTCTGGTGATACGATATATTCCCTCAGCTTCACCTGCAGTGGATGCAGATTCGGGTCACGGATGAACAGAATGGCCCGCTGGAAGGTGTTCCAATAACCCACAGCATAGAATAAGCTGACCGTTGCAAGTACGGGCTTGGATAGCGGCAGGAAAATCTGGAACAACACTCTGAAGTCATGGCAGCCGTCAATCTGTGCTGAATCGGACAATTCAGCAGGTATGCCCATGAAAAAGGTACGGATAATGACCATGTTGAATGTGCCGATCAGTCCCGGAATAATCAGAGCCCAGATGGAATCCAGCATCCCGAGCGATTTGACGGTCAGATAGAACGGGATAAGCGGTGCGTTGAATATCATCGTGATCACAATCCCGAGCATGACATGCCTCTTGATCATGAACTTCGGATGCGCCAGTGGATAAGCGGTGAGCACAGAGAATAATACACTGAGCAGCGTACCAACCACCGTAATGAAGATTGTAACCGCAAAAGAATTCCATAAATCCTGACGATTCAGAATGTATTCCCAAGCCCCCAATGTAAACTCGACCGGGAACAAAAATACTTTCTTTGAATCTGCCGCAATCGGCGAACTGAAGGACATGGCCAGCATTTGTACGAGCGGTGCGAGCATTGTAAATGCAGCCACTGTCAAAAAGGTGTAATTGACGACCTTGAACACTTTTTCTCCGAATGTACTTTTCATCACCACAACCCCTGCTCTGTTTTTCTCGCAAGCCGATTAAAGATGTAGAGTAAAATAAACCCGATGACGGACTGGAACAGACCAATGGCTGTCGTCATGCTGTACTGTCCCTGGAGCACCCCTGCCCTATACACGTAAGTCTCGATAATATCTCCTACCGAATACGTCATTGGCGTCAGCAGGTTAAATATCTGATCAAATCCAAGCTCCAGGAAGTTGCCGATATTCAGCAGGAACAGTACTGTAATGGTCGGGAGCAGAGACGGAAGGGTAATATAGATCGCCTGCTTCCATTTGCCCGCACCGTCAACGACCGCGGCTTCGTACAGATTGGGATTGATCGCGGTCAATGCTGCAAGATAGATAATGGTCCCCCAGCCCACTTCCTTCCAAATCCCTGACAAAATTACGATCGTCCGGAAAGCCCCCTCCTGCTGCATAAATAGAACAGGCTCATATCCGAACCAGCCCCGTATTACGTTAACAAGTCCGCCGGTGGCCAGCAGTTCGAATACAATACCGCCCACAACGACCCAGGACAAGAAATGCGGAAGATAAAAAATGCTCTGATACGTGCGCTTCATGATTCTCCCTGCAACCTCATTAAATAGCAGTGCGAGAATAATGGGCGCCGGGAAGCTGAATACAAGCTGGTAGAGCGCAATGAGAGCCGTATTGCGGAGCACGTTCCAGAAATCGGGATACGTAAAAATAAACTTGAAATTATCGAAGCCGACCCAGGGACTGCCCCATATCCCATTCATAATCTGATAATCCTGAAAGGTAATAATGCTGCCAGCTAACGGAACGTATTTGAATACGATGTAATACACAATTCCCGGCAGGACCATGAGGTAGAGCATCCAGTACTTGCGGACATTATGCAGGTAAGGACGAATGGATCCTCGTTTCGATGTGGAATGAGACACCTCCGGTTTCGCTGTGATGTCAGCCATGTGTATGTTCGCCCGCCTTTCCTCTTCTATTGTCGTAATGCCACGTGGGACACCCTCAATTTACGACTGACAGGCTAAATCAGCAATCGACCATTCCGCCAATATATGGACATAAAGAGAAAAATCCACCCTCTGCAGTATTTGCTCATAGGGTGGAGCTTCGGTTCATCATGTGTTACACAGAATATTTTTTGTATTTCATATGCTCTCTGTATTTTCCCGGTGTAATATCCTTCAGCTTGCGAAATACACGGATGAAGCTGTTCTCATGCTGATAACCGACCATTCTTGCAATCTCCGCCAGTTTATAATCGGTCTCGATCAGCAGCTCACCGGCTTTTTCCACACGTAACTTAGTGAAATAATCGTGAATCGTCTCTCCTGTCTCTTGCTTGAACAGCTGGCTGGCCAGGCTGACACTGATATGCACTGAGGAAGCAATTTCCTGTACCCCTACATTCCCGTCCAGATGCCGTGTCATAAAATCAATCATTTGCTGCACCATTATGGCCTCCCGACTGACAGCGAGCGATGCAAAATGATCAGCCAGTCTGCTCGTGTATTCATAGAGAAGCTCCATCATATCCTGCAGATCAAGCGTGTGCAGCTGACGAATCTGAATAGCTTCCTCCGGATCGGCTCCTTCTTTGGAAACTTCCAGCTTCAACAGACGCTGGCGAATATGAGTGAGCATACTCGTCACTTCAGAAGGATACCAGCCTTCAGTCCTCATCTGTTCCTCAAGCTTGCTTAACATTCGAGTTGCCTGCTCCTTCGACCCTGTCTCTACTGCCTGTAGTAATCCCGAAACCATGGATTCATCCTCTACAGAATCGGTCCGCTCATGGGAGGCTACTTCTTCAAAGGTAATGACCGTCCCATACCCTTTATATAATCGATAGCTCAGCGCATTCTCAGCTTCATAATACGCACGCTGCAGCTTCATGACGTTCTCTGCCTGATGGCTGATCCCGATCGACACCTTAGTCTGCAAAATATCCTGCAGCATCGGTAAGATTTGGCTGATCTCTGCTTCAATCGGCTCCTCCTTATCCCGACTGGACTGGAGCACTAGAGCCAGCTTATCCTTGCCTAGATCCACGCTGACACTGCGGTAGGATGGAGCGAGCAGCTCCTCAGCGATATTGTTCATTGCATATTTATATAGGAACTGATCGTTATCACTCCATTTATCCGCCCATTCCGAATACCGATCAATGGATATCAGTACGACAAGAAGCGGTCTGTTCGTCCATTCCTTGAAATATTGATTCCACCTTGCTTCCAGCTCTCGCCTTCCGGACAAATTGCCCATGAAAATATCCTGCACGAACTTCGATGAGGCCTCTGCCTTGGTATGACGGATTTGCTGAGACAGATCTTCATGTGCCCGCAGGAGCCGGACGGTAATATTCTCAAGCTTGCCAAGATCGAGACTGTTCTCTTCACGTTCATAATTTCTAAGGAGGGAATGCAGCCGGCGAATAGGCTTGAAAGTGACGGCATGAAGCTGAATGATCAGCCAGGCTCCGAGCACCAGCATAATGAGGGAGACGAGCAGTACGACGCTGCGGATCTTCTTGGAATTGGCCAATAAATCGTCCTGGGAAGCGATGGATACATACCTCCAGTCCGTCAGAGGAGAAGGATTGTGGGTAAGCAGCAGCGACTCACCATTCAGTTCTACATCATCGTATCTTTGCTCTCCCAGCTGCCGTGTGTGCTCATAGATATCGGACGGCTCAGCGTGGGCATTGCCGATCTGATACACCAAATTCCCTTCGCTGTCGAGAATATACTGGGCGCTCTTGATCTTCGAAACCGTGCTTGGTCTCATCTGTGCGAACAGCTCTGCCTTGTTGAAGTTCAGGGCAAGGATTCCCTTCATCTCGCCTTGGACAACGATTTTTCGAAAATAGGTAATTTCGTTCGTTCCGTTCTTGCCGCTCCCGCCTGCTGCCGTTCTGGATTTGACAAGCATGGTCTTCTCTTTAAGCTCGCTGCCTACGCTCACCCAGTCCGAATCTGGAAATGTGCTGAACCGGGAGCTGTAGCCCATCGGGTAAGATACAAAGCTTTTCTCATCTTCATTAAAAATGTATGCGCTTTCTATTATAGGTGAGTTAACGACCACATATTTCAAATACTCAATGAGCTGCCGGATTTCCGTTTGCGTGATCTGTTCATCCTTAGAGAGGTATCCATATACGCCTGAATGCAGTGCCATCTTGATAGCCGTACTGTCCGTATCCTTGATATAGTCTTCAATAAAATTCATCTTATCGCTGAGCAGCTGGTGATGCATTTCGCTCAGCTCGCTTTGAAGCACCGATTTGGATGTATAATAGGAAGTCAGACTGACCGCCAGTATGATGACGAACATCGCAATCGTCAGCGCAAAAACAAGCCTTGTCTGGGTCGTTGAGAGCAATGCGCGGAGCGAGCTTGACACTTTGGACATGATTCGCCTTCCCCCATCCTTATCCGCTTGGGATTTGCATATCGTTCGTACTAACATTTTCTTTCCATATGTTATCACAACTTGTATGGATGTCGTTCACAAATATTTAAATTTTTTCCTATTTGAATCAATTCGTACTCTCATTAAAAAGGTATTATGAAATGGATTCCTTCGTGAAAAAAGACAAATAACCGGACTGTATAGCCCGGTTTATTGCCATTCATATTTTTTACTCCGTCATGCTCCCGTTATTTACTGTGGACACGATCGGATTGAAGCCGCACGGGTCTCCTTCAAATACTCGCGCAGCCTTAAGGACTCGATCCCCGCGAGCAGTACAATACCGATGCCGTGGGTGTCATTCAGCAGCCAAGACAGACGTTCCTTGTAATAATTCGGAGAGAAGGAGTATCCCGACCCTCGGCAGACCCCGTATACATTCCCGTCTCGATCAATACAATGGCGTATAATCCCCTCATAGCCACGGAAGACCGCCTCAGCATATTGACGCTGTATTTCTTCTGGAAGCCAGCCATATCTTATTCCTCGGGAAAAAGCATAGATAAACATCGACGAGCAAGATGTCTCACTGTAGGATTCGTGATCTGTCAGCACCTGATGCCACAGGCCCTGTTCATCCTGAACTGCAAGATAACCCTCGCACAGTTCCCTGTAGAAATGCAGCAGATCGTTATAATTCGGATGCGTCTCGGGAAGAACAGTCAACAGCTCAGTTAGAGAGAACAACACCCAGCCATTGCCCCGTCCCCACGGTACCGTACAGCCCTTATCAAAATTCAGATTGTACACATGGTGCATCATTCTCTGCTCAGGCATATACAGTCTTTTCTTATACAGCAGAAATTGTGCAGCTGCGTCATCCAAATACCGAGTTTCACCAGTGAGCTTGTAATACTGGCTAAGGAACGGAGTACTCATGTACAAGTCGTCGCACCAGATCGTATTGACCATTAGCTCGCTGAAGCTGCGATAGCGGTACAACGTTCCATCGGGCAGGCGATCCTGTTCATGTGTAATATAGGCCGCTATACGATGTGCAGCCTCCTCGGCTCCCCTCAGTTCCTTCAGCACGTGAGCTCTGAGCATGGTAGCACCAAAGGAACCGCAGTCATCCAGACTATCGATCAGCGCAAGCTGGTGATTCATCCCGGGGGCACCATGCCGCTCGATATCCCACATGACCAGCTCATCCAGAGATGTGCACTGCTCAATATGGCCCGCTGCATAGTCTATGTAATCCGGGCGGGACAGCTCTCTGCCGGTCTCCAGAATGCCATACAGCGTAACACCTAGCGGATAATTCCATTTTCCGTACAAACGGGATTCCAAATAAGGACGAATCCGTGCAGCCGGCTGATCGGCTCTGAAGTAAGTTCGTTCATCTCCCTCCCCGAATAGACAGTCCATATGAGGGACATCTCGGGGCTGAGGCACACGATCCTTGGAAAAAGGTCCAAGATACAGCCAGTGTCCTGTTAACCCTTCGATCGGGTATGGCCTGGACCATGTTAGCGCTTCGCCAGTTTCTTCTCCGGCAAATACATCCAGATCAAATCCCCAGGCTTGACGGGTACGGGCTGACACAACAACGACGTCATGCATTCCATAGTCCAGCTCCGTCTCCACCTCGAAGTAGCCTTGGTCCTGATCGCTTGCGTACAGCAAATTTCCGTCCACATATAGCTTGAACGTTCCTACATGCAGCCCTTTCCATGTCACACGGCGTTCACTTGAAGTGCCCCGGTGATCCAGCCTGGACCAAGCCAGCGCAACGGACCCAAGGGGACAGTCCAAGCAATCTGCAGTGACAACTGTATCGGCGCTTGCACGGGTAAGAACATTTGTAATTGCATTTGAGCTTGCATTTGAGCTTGCATTTGCACTCACATTTGCACTCGCATCATCACCGTCACTTCCCCTGGTATTGCCTTCTACATTGGCCTTTTCCTTAATTTCTGCCCCCATCCCTGTATCAAACACTCTCGCGAAGACACCGAGCTGCTGCTCCTCCTCGCTCCATTCACTTCGGGGATACCAGGTCAGACCTGTGGCTGCTTCGGATGCTGATATTTCTGCCTCGAATATACTTGCTAGCTTCGAGTCTATATCGTAAGTATTCACCTCTTTCACATTGCCTGGTATCCAACGTATATGCTGGGGTTCACTGTATACCCAGCCTTCCTGCCCTTCGCGTTCAATTGATGGGGCAAGAAAATGAACCGGTGCGCCTTTCACTGAGCCTGTACCGAATTTTGCACCGCAGCCGGTGGGTGTTTTTTCAAACTCCAGCACGAAGAAGTTCCAGCCCTGACGCAGCTTTCCACGCAGTCCAGCCTTGCTCTCCGGCATGACGTCATCCCGATGATTCGATTCAAAGGCCAGCTGGCCGTTAATAAACACCCGTGCATGGCTGTAGCAGCTGATCCGATAAGCCTGCGAGGTGTCCTCATCAGCCCATATTTTGGCCCAGGCATAAACAAACTGTCCATCCTGCAGCTGAGGAAGCTTCTCCATGAGGTTCATATCGTAACGGTATTCGTTATCTCTAATAAAGCCTTCCACATTAAGCAGCCGGTACGTCGGCAAGGTCCTCGGGTTCGCTCCGATATATCGGTTTACAATGGCTCTAAGCACATCCTCTGTTCTGTCCAGTGAAGCTCCGAAAGAACGTTCTTTGGTTACATATGGCATCGCCTGCAGCGCCTCCTTACGACGAAATGATATTTAATAGAATAAATTCCAGACTCACGGTAGAACAATGGCGCGAATCTCCAAACCGTAACCCAAAGCTTCACAATCCAGCAAAAACGATACGGTTTGTTCTCTGTACATTTGGTTGGTTGAACCCTGAACATTGCAGAGCCTGTAGAATGAGCATATATCTTTTGTGAAAATGATAATTAGTCTAAGAAAAATGGTATATGTTAAAGGATAATTTTGTGATACAATGCGGAGAAGCTTTAATACATTAAACCCATTTTACGAGAAAAAAGGAGAATTCACCGTGTCCATTACTGATGTTATTGATGCACAGCTAGCCGCGTACAATGCGCGGAACATTGAAGATCTACTGGCTACCTATCACGAGGACTGCGTCATTGAAGATGCTGTCGGCAACATCCAGAACTCAGGCAAAGAAGAAATCCGCGAGCGTTATACAGCTTTGTTCGAGATCAGTCCTGAGCTGAACGCAACCATCACGAATCGCATCGTGCACAATAACTATGTCATTGACCATGAGTCCGTAACAGGACATCGCGGCAGAACGGACGTGCTGCTGGCGGTACCTGTATATCGTGTTGAGAATGGTCTGATTACACACGTAAGATTTATTGGATAAGGAAGATCCCCGAATAACCCTATGGGAGCGTCTCCATATAAATAGAAGGCCTGTACCTCAGACGATGAGGACAGGTCTATTTATTATTATGAAGCTACTAGATTATTGCCTGCCTTATGTTATTATTTTACTCTGCTGTCATGGCAACAAGCTCTTCAAAGGCATCCACTTCCATTTCCACTTCCACTTCAGCCTGATCTAAATTAATATATTGTTTATAATATAGTGGAATCAATTTCATAATACCTTTAGCTGCTTATATCAAGGGTATATATAGATCAAAATGATTTTATTTGTCTATATATAGTTTCAAATTTACCTATTTAATGACTTATGAAATTGATTCAGTAGAGAGCAAATTAAACAATCTCAATATAGGAGTGATAACGATGAAATATACATACCTCGGACGCAGTGGAATGCAGGTCTCTCTTCTCGGTCTTGGCACCAATTCTTTCGGAAAAAGAGCGGATGAACACACTTCGACCCGCATCCTCCATCATGCCATCGACCGCGGAATCAACTTTATTGATACGGCCAACATCTACGCTGGAACGGAATCGGAACGCATTATTGGACAAGCACTGAAAGGTAGAAGAGACAAGGTCGTCCTCACGACCAAGGCCGGACTCGTCGCTAGAAATGACTCCCCGAATGGGCGCGGATCTTCCCGTTACCATCTGCAGCAGGAGCTTGAGAACAGCCTGAAGCGGCTTGGGACCGATTATGTGGATCTGTATCAAATTCACACCTTCGATCCGAATACGCCGCTGGAAGAAACACTCCGCACACTCGATGACATGGTTCGTGCCGGCAAGGTACGCTATATCGGTGCCTCCAATTATGCTGCTTGGGAGCTGATGAAGGCACTCGGGATCAGCGAGCTGAGAGGATATGAACGTTTTGTCTCCAATCAGGTCAGCTATTCGCTGGCAGACCGAACGCCGGAGCGCGAGCTCGTTCCGATGTGCCTGGATCAAGGTGTCGGAATTATTCCTTACTTCCCTCTGGCTGGAGGAATTTTGACCGGAAAATATACAGCCGAAACTGCGGTACCTGCGGGCTCCCGTGCGGAGACCGACCCGAACTTCCAGCGTTTCCTGGAGCAGCATAATGTAACACTCGGACAACAAGTGGCAGCTCTCGCGGCCGAGACTGGATATACACCAAGCGCATTATCCATCGCCTGGCTCATGAACCGGCCTGCCGTATCCACTGTCATCGTCGGCGCAACCCGAACAGAGCAGCTGGATGACAACTTGAGAAGTCTCGACATCGAGATCAATACAGAGCTCGGAGAGAAGCTTGATGAAATAAGCGATCGATTCCTATTCTCGAAACCTTTTGCTGCCTACCGAATATAATACGAAGGAAAAGGCTGGACCTTAGCTTTACGCCCCCCGTAAGCTCAAAGTCCAGCCTTTCTCTTGTCTTCTAACCACTTCATTTCCCGTGCCCTGCTTCCATACCTCCGAGCTGACGATATTCATGAGGAGACACGCCCTCCAGCTCCTTAAATACGCGGGAGAACTGCTTGCTGTTCTCAAAGCCCACTGCGAGGCTGATCTCCGCCATTTTCATGGAGGATTTATGAAGCAGCAGCTCCTTTGCCCGCTGGATACGTACCTTTTTGAGATAGGACACAAAGTTGTCTCCCGTATACGCCTTGAACGCCTCGCTGAAATACGAATAATTGAGCGATACATGATTGCTGACCATCGCCATATTCAGAGGACGTTCGTAATGCTCATGTATATAACGAACCGCTTCTTTCATATCCGCATGCTCACTATGCGCCAGCCGAATGCGGGACACATAATCATTAACGCTGACGAGCAGGTATTCCAGCTTCCTATAATACTCGTTAAAGCTCTGAAAATTGTTAAGGCTGCCGACCAGCTTATACATCTTCAGCACCTCAACCGAGGATTCCCCGTATCTCCTAAACACCTCGTCGAACACATTCTCATTAATCAGTCCGCTTACCTTCTCCAGATACGTCATATCGATCTGCTTCAGATGATCCAGCTCAAAGATGGAGGCAAGCAGCCTCTTCATCTCTTCCATTCGATCTGTCCCCAGCATATTTCCGAGCTTACGCAAGGCGCCATACGGCAGTGGAGGATTCATCCGATTCGTGAGTGCAGCATCATATTCGATATAATAAGCACTTGGATGCAAAAAAGTATATCGCAGTGCCGCCTGCGCCTCTTGATATTGCTCATGCATCTGAGCCAAATCCCTCTGCTCTGTGCTGATTCCGATGCGGAATCCGTTCCACCCTTTCTGCTCAGCCTGCCTTGCAAGCTCTTGGTACCAGTTTGCAGTATTTCCTGCCAGAATAAGCCTTCCTTCTACATCCGTAAGTGCAAGCTCTGCCCTAACATCCATGGATTGACTGAGCCGCTCGACCAGACGCTGAATTTCACCTGTCGGCATGACGGACCCATCTACATATCTGCACAGCACCATCGCGACCGCATAAGCGCTTGCTGGTGAAATACGATCTGCCCACTCCTCCTTCATCTGCTGCAGCTCTTCTTCCGTAACAGGTCCTGTTCCAAATAGAAGCTGCCGCACACGGTTCTTGTGCTGCTCCAACTGCAGCTCATACTTCTCCTGTCTTCGTTCCAGATTCGAGGCTTCTAATTCGCTCAGTTCCTTATCCACCCGATTCAGCATATCAAACAGCTCGGTTCGCTGAATCGGCTTCAGCAAATAATCCTTCACCTTGTACCGGATTGCCGTCTTCGCATATTCAAAATCATCATATCCGCTGAGCAGCACAACAGCCGGCCTTCTTCCTCCCGGTTCACGATCCAGCTCCTCCAGCAGCCGGATTCCATCCAGGACCGGCATGCGAATATCGGTTAATATCAGATCTGCACGAGATGCACGGTTCAGCTCAAGCGCCATTTGTCCATTCGAGGCCAGTTCAATCTGATAGGCTGATGGATATTGCCGCTCAATCATCGTTTTAAGTCCCAGGCGAATATTTTTCTCATCATCCACGATTATGAGTTTCCTCACCTTCATCTCCCCCTGTCATGACCACTGTAGGCAAAGTAATGGTTACGATCGTACCGACACCCTGTGTGCTATGGATCGTAAGACCGTATGGTGATCCAAAAAACAGCTGAATTCGCTGATGCACATTCATCAGTCCAATCCCAGCAGATTGATTCGATCGGCTGATTTCATTTGCCGCACTCGGCGCAGGCGCTTCTCCCAGATTCACTTTCTCGGAGCTTGAGCTTTGGAGCTGATTCCTTAGCAGCTTCAGATCCTCCTCCGCCATCCCCGTTCCGTTATCCTGGATCCATATTTGGCATTTGCCGCGGATCGCCTCTGCCCGAATGGTCATCGTCTTATTTCGGAATCCGGCCTCCTCTGCTTCCTCATACCAGCCATGCTTGACGCTGTTCTCTACAATCGGCTGAAGCGACATCTTCAGCACTTCTGCTTCCAGCATCGCATTCGGCACATCTACGATCAGCGTAATCGGTGTATCAAACCGGATATTCATCACTTCAATATAATTTCGGATATGCCTCAGCTCATCTCTCAGCTTCACATAGTCCCCTGACCACTTGAAGTTATATCGCATCATCCCTCCAAGTGAAGTGAGCGAATCCGCAATTTCCCGCTGATCCTCCATCTCGGCCAGCATCCGTATATTCTCCAGTGTATTGTACAGAAAATGAGAGTCAATCTGATTATGCAGCGTTCTTAGTTCGGCTTCCTTGGACATCGCTTCCTTACGGACAGCCACAGCGACCAGCTCATTGATCTTGTTCATCAGCTTATTGAAATGAAAGGCCAGCTCGCCAATCTCCCCGCCGCCCCGGATCACAACACCCGTATACAGCTCTCCGCGACGCGCCTTTTTCATCGCTTCTGTAAGTCTAACCAGATTTTTCAAGATGAAGGAATTGAGTACGTAAGCAATAATCGTAAAGATAATAATGAACAAAATATTGATCCCAATCGTCGTGTTGCGGATCTTGGATATCTGCGCCAGCACGTCCTCCATGGACAGTACATTCAGCAAGTGTGCATTCAATCCTTCTAGAGGGACGCTCAGAAAAATATAGGATTTGCCCGCCTCCTTATACTCCATCTGCCATGGCTCACCATCGGACAACGCTTGGAATTTAGCCTGAATCGCCTGCTCCATCATAGGAGCATCACTTAGCAGCGACTGTTTCGCGCGCGAGAAGACCTCACCTTCTCCATCGACCAGGAACAGCTGGGACCGCTCATCCTGGACAGTAAAAGTCCGGGGGGAAAATTCCGAGAGCAGCATATCGACCTGAATAATGCCGGAACGTTCTCCACTGATCACACTGATCTCTCGCAGCAAAGAAACCTTGGGCTCCTGCTCTACCGATCGTTTAATAAGATCTCGGTCGGTGTACTGAAATGACCACATCTGCAGATCACCAAGACCATACGTGTCCTCGTACCAAACTTCGTCCTTGATCCGACGTTCACTGAAGATAATCGGCCATATTTCATAAGCATACGGATTGTCCGTGAATAGATACAGATGCTCAATGTTCGGATTGTTGAACTGGATTCTTGTGAGATTAACAAAAGCGCTCATATTAAAATCAACCAGCTCACCCAGCGGCAGCTCTGTCTTCCTAGTTAAATAGTTCAGCACCTCTTTGTCTGAAACGGCAAGCTGCGCCGAACGCTCCATGGACTCAATCTGGTTCATGATATGCAGCTTCTCCATATCGAGAATATAGGCACTCTTGTCTACCGCATCCTTCATGTAGGTCTCGTTAATCGCACGAAAAGAAAAGATGGATACGAGCAGGCTCGGTACCAGTATTATCGCAATATATGCTGCAATCAGACGACTCTGCAAGGATCTGTGCTCCCACCAGGATACAAAACCCTGCACCAGATTGGTTCCTCTTCTCATCACAATAAATCCATCCCATTTCTGCTTGTATTTGCAGGTAAAAGCTCGAAAAACCCGCAGTCTGCGGGTCATTCGAACCTTAACATCTGATTGCGTATTCATACGAGTTACGAATAGAATATGGCTGCGAAAGGTCTGTACGGGTCGACCTAATTTCCTATTTCAAGAATTCAGCCAGCTTCGAAACGTTCTCCTCGTATTTCTTCTGCTGGAATGCCTGAACCTCTGCAAGACCTTCCTTCTCACGCTTCTCCTGATAATCCGTCCAGACGGAATCAAACTCGGCCTCGGATTCTGACATCAGCAGCTTCGGCAGCGTTTTGCCCCACAGCTGAGCAAGCTTCGTATTAATGATACCCTCAGGTGAGTTCCCCGTTGGATTCAGCAATTCAAATTCGGAAGCGCTTACCGTTTTGCCCTTGGTCCAATCCTCCATTTGCTTGAACGGCTCAACAGACGGCGGAGTCCACTGTGCAGTAATATTCGTATTCATCAGCATCCAGAATGTAAATGAGGCACCGTACTCTTTGTCGAAGGCAGAACGGTCTGCATTCAGCAGTTCCAATGCTTCTGGCTTAAACTGATCTTTGCCGTCAATGGTGTCGTAGGTGACTCCCTTTTCACCAAGATAGAGATCCTTGTTGCCTTCTTCACTGTTCAGGTAGCTCAGGAAGCGAATCGCACGCGCCTTATCCTTCACATTCTTGGAGATCAGCGTCACAGTCCAGCCCGAGATTCCCGGTCCATCCAGAGTCGGTGTATCCAGGTTCGTGTTCGATGGTCCATCTACAGCGATATATACGGAATTCGGATCGTTTGCATACAACGTATTTTGCTGAGCAGCAAGGTCACTGCGCTGATAAATCATGGCAAAGTATCTGCCTTGTGCAATTTTCTCTTCCATTTGAGGACGTTTATCAATGAAGATATCCTTGGATAACAATCCTTTCTCATTTGCAGTACGCAAGGTCTTGAGCCATCTTACATACTCTGGATCCGTTGCCCGGTCGTAGAGCTTGCCGTCCTTCTCCTTCGGAATCGCGAGCAGGTTCTGAATGTATCCTTCGAGAGAGTAGTTGCCGTTCTCCGTAAATTCATGCATACCCAGAGGAATCAGCGGCTGACCATTCACATCAGGGAACTTCTCTTTGGCCGCCTCAAGTGCTGCAAGGAACCCTTCCGGAGTTCGCATGTCCGGACTGCCGATCGCTTCATACATATCTTTTCTCACGAGAAACACTTGGTTGGAGACATAGGTGTCACCATACTGCTCATAATCCTTCGGTGAAGAAGAAGCATTAGGATAAGCATATACTTTACCGTCCGGCTGCGTGTACCAGGACAGCTTCGCTGCATCCGATGCAGTGAAGAAGTATGGATCATACTCCTCTGCGAGCTCGTTCAGTGGAAGCACCAGACCTCCGTCAATCATCTTCTGAACGGCATCGTCGCCCTTATCGATCGTAATGAAATCCGGAAGTTTACCGGATGCTATTAGAGTATTCATTTTTTCGCTCTCATTTCCTGCTGGCACGATAAAATTGATATTTACGCCTGTTTTTTCGGAAATGTATTTCGTTGTTGGATCCACGCCCCACTGATTTGGAAACCAGGAGAAATTCAAGTACCAATCAAACGTAATCGGTGAAGTATCCACCTTCCAGCCTGGATCATCCTTCGTCAGCTGAACAGCAGGTGTCTCTGTATCCGGTGTCTCTGTATCCGTCTCTTCTGCTCCTCCCGAGGAAGAACATGCAGTTGTAAAGATTAATACGAGTGAAGCCAGAAGAATCAGAACTCTTTTCAAGCCCAATGTTTGGTTCATGCATTTAACCCCTTTTCGGCTTATTTGTATACTGTTCCTATATGTTGCCTTACACTCATCCTTTGATGGATCCGATCATCATCCCCTTCACGAAATACTTTTGCAGAAATGGATATACGAACACAATCGGGAGCGTCGTGACGACCATGGTTGCCAGTTTAATCGACTGTGAAGTCACGGTCTTAGTTGCTGCGGTTCCCTGTACTGCGGCTACCATCTGGTTGGAGCTCGACTGGGCAACGACTCGGTACAGATAAGTCTGTATCGGCTGCATATCGGTGTTGTTGATATAGATCATTCCGGTAAAATAGTCATTCCACTGATACACGCCATGGAACAGAGCAATCGTTGCGATAACAGGCAGGGATACCGGGAGTACAACTCTCAGGAAGATCGACCAGTCATTCGCGCCATCAATACGTGCCGCCTCCTCCAGTCCTTCGGGAATTTCCCGAAAGAAGGTCATGAAGATAATGAGATCGAAGAAGCTGAACATGACAGGAATGATGTAGACAAGAAAATTGTCCAGCAGATGCAAATCCCGAATGAGCAGGAAGGTTGGAATGAGGCCTCCCCCAAAGAATAAAGTAACCGTTCCCATCAGAATGTACAGCTTGCCGCCGATCAAATCCTTGCGGGAGAAGGCATAAGCCACCATGGCGGTAAAAAAGACGTGTACTGCGGTACCAACCACCGTCTTCGCAACGGTAATACCCATTGCCGTCATAATGCCTGGGCTTTCGAACACCGCCTTGAAATTATCGAGGCTGAACTCACGAGGCCACCAGTAAATTCCCCCTCGCATCGCATCGGTTCCATCGTTAAAGGCATTGACAAGAACATACCAGATGGGATACATCGTCAGAAAACAAACAACGAGCATAATCAGGGTATTAATTGTATCAAAAGCGAACTCCCCTTTAGTTCTGCGATTAAGCGTCCACAAGGCTATAGACTCCTCCTTTCTCCTTAATAAAGGGATGTTCCGTTAAGCTTCTTCGACACCTTGTTTGCAAGGAGCAGCAGAATGAGCGCGATGACCGATTTGATCAAGCCGACTGCCGTCGAATACGAATAACGTCCGGATAGAATACCGGTCTGGTATACATAATAGTCAATTACATTACTGGCACTGTCGTTCAGCGAGTTGCGCAGTACAAGAATCTGGTCAAAGTTAGAGTTCAGCACACCGCTCACCGCGAGAATGAACAGAATCGAGATGGTCGATTTAATAGATGGCAGTGTAACGTACCACATCTTCTGGAATCGTCCCGCTCCATCAATGGTTGCTGCCTCATACATTTCAGGCGATACACTCGATATCGCTGCCAGATAGATGATGGCAGACCAGCCAAGCTCCTTCCATATATCAGAGGCAATAATAATCGTCCAGAAATATTTCGGCTCGGCCAGATAACTGATCGGCTGATCGATAATGTTCAGTGCCATCAGGATGTTATTAATCACCCCGATATCCGACAGCCATGTCGCCAGAATTCCTCCAAGAACGACCCATGATAGAAAGTGAGGCAGATAGGAGATCGTCTGTACCGTGCGTTTGAACTTAACACTCCTCAGCTCATTGAGGAACAGGGCGAACAGAATTGGAAGCGGGAAACCGATAACCAGCTTGAGCAAGCTCATTCCCAGTGTATTTCGAATTACATTACCGAGGTTGTCATCATCCAGAAACTCTCTGAAGTGTTCGAGCCCAACCCATGGTGCGTCCGATATGGAGCCGATAATGTCGTATTCCTTGAATGCGATAATAATGCCGTACATTGGGATGTAATTGAATATGAACATCCAGGCTACACCAAGCAAGGCCATTGTCTGTATGTGCTTCTGTCTGAGAAATTTCTTTCCCAGCTGGAGCGCAGCTGAAGCTCGGGGAGCTTTAGCTTGCTTCGCAGAAACAGGTGGTGCTTGGCGAGGTTCCATGTCCATAGAGGAGCCCCCTTCATTTTGTAATATTCATTGTGTAAGCACTTACATTTGATAAATACATCATACTTTCAAATCATGGGGCTGATAAGGTGTTAAATTTCGTTTTTGGTGCTCATTTTTCGGGTTGATCCTCTTTACGACCCATGTTATGTTTATTAGAAAAATTTTCTAGGGGGCGCTGCTATGAGTACTGCTAAGATTGATCCGATTCTGTTAAATTTCCCGGATAGCATAGATAGCGAAAGGCTGATGATTCGTGCACCGAGACCAGGTGACGGCACGGTCATGAACCAGGCGGTCCATGAGAGTCTCACCGAGCTGGCACCCTGGATGCCTTGGGCCAAGACTGCGCCTAGTGTAATCGAATCTGAAACACAGATCAGGCAGTCCGCGATTCGTTTCGCGGAGCGCACGGATCTGCAGCTCCTGCTGTTCCACAGAGAGACCGGCGGTCTCATCGGAAGCAGTGGTCTGCACCGGATCGACTGGGAGTCCCGGAAGTTCGAGATCGGCTACTGGGTTCACAGCGCCTATACCGGACAAGGCTACATCACGGAAGCGGTGCATGCTATCACCCATTTTGCAGTTAAAGAGCTCAGCGCGAACCGAATTGAGATCCGTTGTGATGCCCAGAATACGAATAGTGCCAATGTAGCCAAACGGGCAGGATTTACGCAGGAAGGTATTCTACGGGGAGACAGCATCGGGGTCGACGGCACGCTTCGTGACACCTGTGTATTCGCGAAGGTACGGGGACATGAATTGTAGATTTATATACAGTTCCGATTCAAAACGTGTAAATGTCCAACCAACCGGTACTGCTAAGGAAGCAGTCCGGTTCTTTGCGTTTTTTTTCGAATATTTCGCTTGCCATCTTACTTTTATTCTTACAATTAAAGGGTAATAAGTTGTAAATTATACTAACAAAAAAAGGAGGAACCGCGCATGAAGAAGCCATGGAGTATCATTTTATCTATGACTGCCGCACTTGCGTTAACTTCATGCGGTAATGATCCTTCATACCAGACAGGAAACACCACTACTGTAGAGCAGCAGGCCATTCTCGGCCAGAGCCCTACATCTGCCAGTGAACAGAAACGCTCAGGCTCAGATAATGTAGATAAGCCGCAGCATATAACACAGACTCAGGAAATCGAGGCTACCGACATTCGGTCGATCCGTATTGCGGAGGGGTACGAAGGAAATATTTTTATCAAAATGGAATCAAATGCAGAACGAATCACCGCGACTCTTAACGTTGAGCAATGGTCACATGAAGAGCAGCCTCTGCTGTTCGTTAACACGGTGGATCAGACCTTGACCACGGGAATTCGTTATCCGGAAGGTACAACGAGTGAGCAAGTGAATCACACAAACGGCAATGTGGCAGCTCAAGAGAGTGCAACACTATCTATTACAGTGCCCGAGAAGCTGTATGAGGAAATTTCACTCACGACACGCAGCGGGTACATCACGGCAGAGCACATGAATGCAGCATTCATGGAGGTAAAGACCGGGGCGGGAAATCTTGATTTGAAGCAAGTCAATGCCGAGAAGTTTGCTGGTGAGACGGGAGTCGGAGATGTGTTGTTCAAGATCAGCCATCCGGAGCACTATAAATTCAGGGCTAATACGGGGAACGGAAAGGTTGAAATGCTGGGAGAAGTATACGAGGATCATAGCAGATTGATCGCTAAGGGAAATGGCTTTAATGAAACCCAATTAGTCACAAGCAAGGGGAATGTGAGGGTCTATGAGTAAATTAAAAAATGGTGTGAGACTATAAGAAGCCTGAATTGGTTAAATCCAGGCTTCTTTTGGCTACCCAACCCATGCTCTATATTTCAATTCACGCATCCTCGTGGGATGCAAACTTGTACCGGTTCATCGGACAATACGGAACAGAGTGATTTCAATCCACGCATCCACGTAGGATGCGACCTGTACAACCTGACAGGCTTAGAACCTAATGTGACTAAATTTCAATCCACGCATCCACGTAGGATGCGACATGATGAAGTACAAAAAGAAACCAATATTGATTATTTCAATCCACGCATCCACGTAGGATGCGACTTGGAACGTTTAACAAGTTTAACGATCACTTCGGTATTTCAATCCACGCATCCACGTAGGATGCGACACGGCGGTAAATGGTGCCTAATCTGCGGTATATCAAATTTCAATCCACGCATCCACGTAGGATGCGACGACGTTAATGTTACGCCTAATTTTACGGGGTGGCAAATTTCAATCCACGCATCCACGTAGGATGCGACTCTAATCCAGAGGGCTTTTTCTATTTGAGGGAGAGGGATTTCAATCCACGCATCCACGTAGGATGCGACTGGTAAGGTATTGGCGCTTTGTTCAATGCATGGAAATAATTTCAATCCACGCATCCACGTAGGATGCGACGCGCCACAACAAACGTCTTTAAGCTCCCGTCATTATTTCAATCCACGCATCCACGTAGGATGCGACTTAGTTGACTTCTTTTCACTAAACTCGATATCAAAATTTCAATCCACGCATCCACGTAGGATGCGACTACATCTTTACGCTTTATACTTGGGTTTTTTCTATTTCAATCCACGCATCCACGTAGGATGCGACTATTTATTACGGTTTGGCTTCTCACTAAATCGTCAAAGATTTCAATCCACGCATCCACGTAGGATGCGACTCCTAATCGGTATCTATTTGGTACTAAACCGGGGTAAAATTTCAATCCACGCATCCACGTAGGATGCGACACAACAACAATCATCACAAAAGGCGATACTGTCGCCATATTTCAATCCACGCATCCACGTAGGATGCGACGTATTTCGATGTTGCAAACAGCAGAGGGTGCTTTATTTCAATCCACGCATCCACGTAGGATGCGACATCACCCGGCGGAACACGTTACGCGACTTCGGTGATTTCAATCCACGCATCCACGTAGGATGCGACGGGTAATGAGATGGACGCGGAACGGTTAGAATTTATCAAATTTCAATCCACGCATCCACGTAGGATGCGACCTATGCGAGTTGGCGAGCATTGGTCGCTAAGTAAAATTTCAATCCACGCATCCACGTAGGATGCGACTGCCTGCTTCACTACTTATTGCCCAACTCCTTCAGATTTCAATCCACGCATCCACGTAGGATGCGACCATACGATTAGCAAACATTCTTACGCTCGGTACCACAGGATTTCAATCCACGCATCCACGTAGGATGCGACGTTATCGAAAATACCGATTAGTCCATCTTCATGTGAATTTCAATCCACGCATCCACGTAGGATGCGACTACATTTACATCATTCCTAGTTGACCAGGATGGGGTAATTTCAATCCACGCATCCACGTAGGATGCGACCTACCGTGCGCTCGTACCAATGTCATTGATGTGGTGGTATTTCAATCCACGCATCCACGTAGGATGCGACCGGTTGAATCTAATCAATTGACGTTTAGTACACTTATTTCAATCCACGCATCCACGTAGGATGCGACTTTTGATTCCTCAAACAATGTATTGACTGAGATATTTCAATCCACGCATCCACGTAGGATGCGACCGGCTATGCTTGGTGGACATCGCGTGGCTAAGTTTATTTCAATCCACGCATCCACGTAGGATGCGACCTCAAATTCCTGCATCGTTAGAAAATGGTAATTTATTTCAATCCACGCATCCACGTAGGATGCGACGTTTGGTAAAGGCGGCACAAATTCCTGCATCGTTAATTTCAATCCACGCATCCACGTAGGATGCGACAGGCACTCGTATATGGGTCTTAAGTCACAGGAAATTAATCATTTCAATCCACGCATCCACGTAGGATGCGACGTGCTTGACCTGAAAGGAGGTGAAGCATAGTGGAAGATTTCAATCCACGCATCCACGTAGGATGCGACGGATATTCACGTAAATGAAAATCAGTTGGATGATTGATTTCAATCCACGCATCCACGTAGGATGCGACGCAATCCACCCTCGCCAGCCCATGCATGAGAGAGTATTTCAATCCACGCATCCACGTAGGATGCGACTCCGATTTCGGACAGAACTCTGTCGAAATATCGTGGTTTTTAAATTATTGGGTAAAGAAATCTAATATAGCATCAATATAATATCCATATATTCATACTAAACCCATTATTAGGTCGATTATTACGGTGCGAATCTCCCAGTAAAATGATGTTCACTTCGGGTTCGCATTAAAAAATAATAGGGCCTCCAAGATCAATAGAACTTTTGATACCAAAGTGCTCTATTTTGTTCTTGTAGTTGTTTCCTAATTGATAAATTCGCAAACTATCTGTTTCATTATCAATAATTTTAAGTAATTTCTGTTTGAGAACAGTGAGTTGCGTAGCATCTACGACACACTCAAATACTGAATTCTGTACTCGCTGCCCATAATCCTGGCATGTCTTAGAAACTCTTCGCAATCTAGCCTGACCATCATTCGTTTGCGTACTAACATCATAAGTAATGATAACCATCATTTGCAGCACCTACTTCCATAAAAATGGAGGGTACTCGTCCAAATCATTTCTTAAGTAACGAGCAAGTAATAAAGCCTGCACATGGGGAACTAGCCCCCAATTGATCTTCTCCCCGAGATAAGGATGAGTAATTTTATCCTGCTTTTTACTCTGCCATGCAGATAAAAACTTCTTTCTACCCTCATTTGTCATTAGAACCGCACCATTTTCTTTATGATGGAAATCAGCCGCATTCATCACTTGTTTGTTAATCAATGAAAGAACAAACCTGTCAGCATAAATTCCACGAAGCTCCTCCATTAAATCTAAAGCGAGAGACGATCGTCCAGGGCGGTCTCGATGTAGAAACCCAACATATGCATCGAGACCAACCCCTTCAAGAGCAGAAGCAGTATCGTTAGCTAATAATGTATAGGCAAGTGATAACATCGCATTTACTTTGTCTAGTGGCGGTCTGCGTGAACGGCCATGAAAGTAGAAATCATCTTTCTGCTGTAATATCATGTCATTGAACAATTGATTATAGCTTAATGCGGCTTGCCCTTCCAATCCTCTTAATCTATCAAGATCGTTACAATCTCTTATAATAAGCATTATAGCTGATAAGCTTACAGAGACTGCCTTGAATTTTGCAGTATCAATTCGAAGCGGATAATCCCTTGTCATTCGCTCAATCATCCACTTTTGATTGTATATCTTTCCAATAATGAAATTCCTGGATATCTCCGCGGATTCAGTCTCATTCTCAGATAGTCGATATTGTTTCTTACGCAGAATAACATTCCCTCTGCTCTCTCCTGTTACTCTTGCTAAGAATCTTCCATTCATGGTCATAAAAACAATTGAGATATTTCGCTCCGCACAGTAACCCATTAATGCAGGACTTGCACCGGTGTAACCAAAAGCTACAATAGAATCTAAATTGTGAAGAGGCAGTCTCCCTAAGCGCTCCTGTTCTTTTAACAGAACAACATTATCACCATCCAATGACAGATACACATCGGGTTGAGTAATATACAGGGAATTTAATAGTTTTTTCATTCTCCCAATTTCCCCTCTATGTAGCTCCGTACAGACCTCTTCGTCATCATCTCAGGAAGACACACCGTCTGAAGTGAACAATTTTTACAAAATGTGCCTGTTTTCACTTTGGGTGTGTATTTTCTGTGGTAATAATCATACATTTCTTTAACAATTAAATTTACATCAGATTTTATGCTTGGCGTAATCGATACTTCAAGCCTATGCTTAATCTCATGATAATAAATATACCCTTTAGATATTGAACAAAGAAGCATCTCTTCCAGACAAATGGCTTGTGCAGCAAGTTGTAACACATCAGCGTCATTTAATTTTGGTTTTCCCCGTTTGTACTCTACCGGGTATGCTATATATTTGCCTTTCATCCCGCTGACTTCCACTCCATTATCATCCTGAATAAATTCAACTACATCACAAATACCAGATATCTTCAGCATCTCTGATTTTACAGGCATTGCTCTGACAGTAAGTTTATTGTTTCTTTTTGCTCGGATAAACGGTTGATCCGCTTTATGATGCAAATGCTGACCTTCTACGGTCTTCACATTATCTTCCCACTGCTGTTCGATATGGATTAGGGCCCACTGTCTTTTGCAAAATTGGAAATGTTGAATACCAGACAACATCAAATATTCTTCTATATTAGTGTCCATCAATAATTTCTACATTAAGACCATTCAACTCATATAACTCTATTGCATAGTCTTCAAATGCTTGAGGATTTTCTCTTTTCTTCTTAATATCCAGTGAGCGATGAACCTTTGCCGAAGAGTATTGACCTAGCTTGGAACTATGCTCCCACCAGTAGACTTTATGTACTTCCATACTGCCATCAGGTCGGGCACCAGAAGCATCATTTTCGAAGAGAGTAACTAGGGCCTCTTTTATTTTCTCTGCATCCTCATTAGTAAATCCTGTTTTTCCAGCAAGCTGAGTATTAATGCTGCCGTAAAATACATATAGTCCAAAATCAACACGATGCTTCATCCCCATTGTATCACTGCCCCTGTCAGCGCCTGGTTCAGAGTTTACACTTTTAGTGATTTGCAGACTAGTAATATCAATCGGGTCGACACTTTTTGCACTGTGTAATGAAACAGGACCTCGAACTCCTACAGAGACTCCTTTTCCTCCTGAAGCCTTAAACGCAAACACCTGTCCGAAACTGCGGACATCGAGCCATGTCTCAGACGCTACTTTTGCGAACTCTTCTTCGGAAATATTTTTGGATTTCATAATGCTGTTTAACGCTTCATTTGCATCAGCCCGTTCACGCAAACTCCCATATGCATCATTCTTGCGATCGTTTGACTGTACGAAAATAGCCTCACCCAAATCCTGGAGCCTATTTCTTATTTTTCTTTTAATCGCCACATCCGAAATTTCACCGTAACCATCATAGTTTTGCCTCGGACGATTCCCATTAAGTGGATCACCATTGGGGTTTGCATTTCGAACAGATAAAACTACTGCAAAATCAATCTTATGAGTTAACGTTGACATTTTAAATCACTCCTTCTTCATCGTTTTGAACTAGTGATTCTGTTGCTTGATTTTTGTCTTTTTTCTGATAAAGCTCATGTCGTTGACTGGAGAAACCTAACAGATATTTACCTGACAGCGGCTGATTATTGAAATCCTCCAGTTTAAACTTGCTGCTGATCTCATCTAGAATTCGGGTCCAAATCACCGCTCCTCTGCCGAGGCGGACTAGATAAGGCTGCAAGGATGAATGTATTACCTTCCAGGTTCTTTCAGGATGATTGGCAAAAGCGTTCATATAACGAATCGCATTCGTTGCCCTCTTCTCATCTCCTAAAGCTCTCCGTTCCAGTACATCTGCGACTGCAAGCATACGACCAAATAAATAGCTCCGGTCAGTACAATTTATATCCAATCCCAATTGAAATTCCTCCCCTTGCTCCATTAGCTTTTTATTTATCAAAGCACATGCGATACTAAGTGTCTTTTCCCACTCCCACTTTTCCATACCTGCAGGATTAGATGCTCTTTGATAGACGCTTGTCACAATGTCCCTGGGTAGCCTTAAGCCATCTACAATACACGGAATAAGGCGTTCCATCAGTTCTTTCACGATCTTCTCGTTTGCTCTCGGGCCATAAGCAGCAAATGCAATATCTTTAGTAGCGGGGGCACCAATAAATTCAATCAATGTACCGTCATCATTTTTACGATATCGATGAAGCCACACACAAGTCGTATGCCATTTTTCGATTTTATCCATATATAGTTCCTTCTGAAAATTTCGATAATAAAGAACAGACATACGTCCGGTCGTCGCTGAATCCAAGACCATAATATTAACTTCACTTCTCATAGATGGATTATTTCTAAATCCATCTAGTGCTTTAGCAAATTCTTTAGCATAAGTGACACTTGTATTGGATTGCTTGCTAACCGTGGCGGATGCTGGCGCAATATCAAAGCTGTCCTCCATCGGATCAGGGATATTCGAATTTACCTCATTCGTCCAAACAAGGAATACTCGCTGATCTACCGTTTTCCCTTGGCGCTGAATAAGCCATTTTAATGCATTATGAGCCTTCTGTGAGACCTCATAGCTTATACTCGCTGCATCACTGCTTTTAGAAAATCTGCCTCTAAACGTAAATCCGCTTGTGTCGTTGGCAGATATCAATTTTGCCTTATCTGCTGCATTCCTGATCTTATTCGCATGTCTCTCGGTACTTGGGAGCAATTTACCTGTCACATAACACAGATCTTCTCTTCCTAAGAGATCTTGATAATATTGAATAAAAGAATCATAAACTCCCGGATCATCCCAAACCTTTGTTAACATGTGATGTGGTGAGTACACCGTAAATCGAATAAAAGCACTCTCAGGTCCTCCAGCAATGACCCCGTAAATCGGTGGTTTTTCTGAGGATAGCTCTTCATATTTCTTGTCCCATTTCGTAATCAAATGATGGTTACTATCAACAAATAGCTTCTTATCTTCAATTAAATCTTGTATTAGCTGTCCTTTGCTTAAATACGAGTAAATACTCTTTACTTTAGGATGAGCATATGGAGAATTGGCCCAATTGCTCAATTCCTTAATATAGGTTGCAAAAGGCTCCTCTCCCTTTACCTCTCCTCCATACTTCAAAAAATCACCTGCAACATAGCTCAGCTTGTCGTGTAAGGGGTACGGCGCGATAACGGATCCTGCACGACTAGATGATTTCTCAGTACAAGGAATTAATGTGCTGGCATCTTGCTTATCAATTACATGTGCTGAATGAAATTCCCCATTTTCCGTAATGTATACTTCTAAATGAGCGTTTTGAGTGGTATGTGAGATGGGAAGGAGCGTATATTCCCGTTTGCTCCGACTCGTTTCAGTCACTCCTATGCGATCCAAATTTGATTCATACGTTTCATATAACTTGAGCAACCAACTCATGGAGTCCCCTCCTCTTCCATCTGTGCATGCAGCACATCTGCCGATACTATATTTGATTGGTCAAACAGCTTTGGCTCCATATTCCGAATGACACGGACTTGTGTGCAGTTCTCTGGTCTAATAAATTTAATAATTCCATTTTTCATCACTGGATTCCACAGCCTGACCTCTAACTGATCTCTTCCTGTTTCATCTGGATAGTTTAATCCATGCACCATATTCCCAAAATGAATTTCGCCATCATAGCTATCATAGTAGCTATCTCCGGTTCCATATTCGCATGGCTCTACATAACCTTGACACTCCCGTGTCCCCAGAAAAATATCTCTGCGACCTCCCGCAGCCAAAGCGCGTTTTAAAATGTTGTGATGCTTATGTTCATTATGATCATGCTTCAAATCCTGACGGTGCATATTAAATTCAAAATAAGCACGTACCTGATACCGGACATTTTTCAGGTACGTATAATTAGCAAGCGTATTGCCACCGCCGTATTCAATAGGACGAATGCCCTTCGACTCCATGCTAATTGGATTCATTACTCTTATCTCGTCCACATACATAATTAATGTTGGCTTCCAGTAAATACTTTCAACAATGCCCTTAATGGCTTGATACGTCGGAATATGATAAGAAAGCTTCTCTCCCCCCAATTTTGTCAGTGGATCTGTAAACAGTGCGTAGTCACCATAGACCTCAAATTCAATTGAGTTTCTCAATTTCTCACCTCCTTTCTCGTCAAAAAAAGTTCATTTCTAAGGAACTTTCATTTTGTAAATTCAATCCATACTCTAAGTCGTAAGCACTCTCGCTCAAAATCAATACTTTACCATCTAACAAACTTTTGACTCCTCCATTTCTATCAAGTATCTGCAATTCATGGCGGAATAACTGGATTGTATACTGTTGAGACTTCTTTAATAATCTCGTCAGATCTACTATGCTTGTATCACCATTTAAATCTGCTATAATTTCCTTGCCTTCTTGACCGTACGGTACTATTACTGAAGTAGTCATATCCTCAATCACTTCAAAATGAGTTGCTGCTGTATTGTAGCTGTTGGCTAAGTACAAAGGCAGGGCTGTCTGATGTCTCGTAGTGTAATCATTAAAAAATGGACTGTTCTTTCTAGGTGCGGTCAAAAGCCGGGAAATCGTAATGTCCGATCCCAGTTGTGGCAGGCGGTAATTGAGATCCGAGCGGAAATTGTTATACAGTTCCTGAAAATATCTTTTCATCGCTTCAATGGATAGCAAGTGACCACCATGAGTTGACGGATCTTTTAACATATCGATAAGGATTCGCTTGGTTATCTGTTTGCCTGCCTTGATTTCAGGCAATTTATCCAGATTTTCTTCCATATGGTCAATAACATATACCTTTTTCAATCCATATTCACCATGGCGGTTACATCTTCCTGCTGCTTGAGCGATAGAGTCAAGACCTGCCAATGACCGGATTACACATTCAAAACTCACATCCACCCCAGCCTCAATTAACTGAGTACTGATACAGACAACTCTCTCTTTGTTATTCAAATGATCGCGCACCTTATTTAGAACGTCCTTCCGATGGGCAGCACACATCGAGGTACTCAAATGGTATATAGATACATCTTCTCTTCTATCTGAAATCAATTGTGTATAAAGCCTCTTGACCACTGTTTTGGTATTGAAAATAATCAGCACACTATTGAGTTCTCCCATCTTCTCGGCAACAAAATAAGAAAGCTGATTATTATTCATCGCTATACCTGTTGCTTGATCTATAATCTCTACTCTCTTAAAAGCGGTAATGACTTCATTCAAGTTATCAATGATTTCACCATCCGGGTTCACTTCCAGCTTATTCTCAACATATTCAAGGGCAGGTTGAGTTGCTGTACAGAGCACTATGCTTGTTGAACAATAGGATTTCAAGAAATTTAAGGCTTGATTAAATAACGACACGCATGGAACAGGGACCTTCTGTACTTCGTCAAATATGATGACAGATTGACTTAAATTGTGAAATCTCCGAATATTACGGGATCCTTTGGCATAGATTACATTAAGAAATTGAACCATCGTCGTAAAAATAATTGGAGAATCCCAGTTATCCTTTGCTAGTTTCCATTTCTGCCGCTTATTCATCAGTCCATCATCGAGTTCATCGTTATCATCAGAATCTTCTATAATGTTGGAATGATGCTCCAATATATTTTCATCGTCCATTAATATCTGTCTTACTTCAGCTGTGTTTTGTTCAATAATAGTGGTATATGGAAGGACATAAATGATTCTTTTCTTGTCATAATTCAATGCATGCCTTAAGGCATAGCGCAGACTCGCTAGCGTTTTGCCTCCGCCTGTTGGAATAGATAAGGTGTAAATTCCTGATGGTTTGTCAGCAAACAATTCGCATTGTTCAGACATTTGTCTTCGTAGAAGGTTAATGGGGTTATTGCTTGATTCTGTTTGAAAGGAATCGATCTTCTTCATGAGTAGATCATAATAAGAGAGAAACAGGCTGCTTCTATCAACTTCATTGAATTGTTCATTTTCTTTGCCCTCTTCAAACAATCGCGTATTTGTTCGGTCAGCATCAATAAGTGCGCTGAAAATAAACTTGGTTAAAAACATTAGCTTTGTCTCCAATGAGTGAGATGTTTCCAGTGCCATAAATTGATCTAATTCATTCGCCGCCTGTAAGACGTATTCCTTAAATTCTTCCTCGCTCATTACGGTTTCAAATAAGGCATTTTTTGCCTGATCATATTCATGAAGATGTTTGTCCCTGACACGGTCTAAATATTTCGATTCTAAGCTGGTATCTAAGTAATCTTGCAAGTAGGAATGATGGGAGATAATAGCATTACCAACAATTTCAGCAAGTAGTGAAGTATTTAGTTGACGTCGTTCTTGATGATACAACTCATATAACAGCTTTCCACCTGCAGTTGAATGATCGATGCTTCCTCTTTTAGGTGGATGATCTGGGTTTTGTACCGCTTCTAGTATGTATGTCCGAAAACTATCTGTGAATTTCCCCATGTCATGCAGCAATCCGGCCAGTCCAGCTATATGTGCTGCTCCTATCTTACTTCCGATAGATTCTGCCAACTTTTTCACTTCAAGAAGATGTGTTTCTACCAGCTGATGCTCTTGATCTCCCTCTCGGATATGCGCAATGAAATTCATCGGGGCTCTCCTTATCTTCTCTTCGTTTGAATCAATCTAGTCTTAATATATAGATTAAATTTGTCTACAGTCTGTCACCAAACATATGTTTTCTTTACATATTTTTTTGAAGAAAAATGTAGTTTTTTCGATAGAATTCTTTCCCGCTATAAATCCACATTGCAATTTCATAGGGTCCATCGGCACTATCTCTCTTTTCCGTAATATAATTTGTTCTATATGGTTTAGATTCTGACGATTGCAGCCAAAAGTATCTTTGCAAAATGGTATCAGAGATGTCGGTTCATAAAGCAGTTTCTGTTTACTTCGTCTTTTGCCACATGCTATACAGTGTCCATGCATCAGGAACCACTCCTCATCCATATTATCTTTTAAGCTTAACTGCTATTTCTTTTTCCGCGTTCTCTCAAACAAATAACATTATTATTGAAGGTTAAGTTTTCTCAAAAAAATTGGAGCAACATAATTCTTTTGATTAAGCGCTACCGTTTTCAATCTCAGTGAAACCCACACCCAAAGGAGTAAACTATCCCGTTCCGATTATGTTTAAGGAGAAACTATGAAATTCCAAAAAGCAAAGGATTCCTGCAACGGATCAAGGGTTTCCAAGCATTTTTAGACAACATGTCAACGGTGCATCTGTTTCTACAACCATCAATACTTTTAGCACAAGCTGAATAACTTAAGACATGTAAATTAAAGTCAGGCTTTATGTGTGGTTTTTAAATTGACTAAGACAAGGGCAGCTCTTGATAGCTGCCCTTGTCTAATCAGTTATAATCAGTTATAACCATTTTATTCTTTCAATCCACGCATCCGCCAAGGATGCGACGAGGCCAAGCCTCCGGCTAAGCCCCTCCACCTCCTGATTTCAATCCACGCATCCACGTAGGATGCGACTCCACTTGCCTGTTCTGGAGCATCTACACCAAGATTTCAATCCACGCATCCACGTAGGATGCGACCTATTCGACGATGACGTAAATAGCACCTCCCATGGATTTCAATCCACGCATCCACGTAGGATGCGACTTAAGCTATAAACGTCTCATCGGATACGAGGCCAATTTCAATCCACGCATCCACGTAGGATGCGACCCTGGGCGATGTGCTCAATAACTACAAGGATCAATTTCAATCCACGCATCCACGTAGGATGCGACTAAACAGGGGACAGATTACGCTTATCCTGCCGGATTTCAATCCACGCATCCACGTAGGATGCGACTTTGACTTACACTATGATGTCGATAGTTAATGTGAGATTTCAATCCACGCATCCACGTAGGATGCGACGTAAGATCGTAGTCACTGATTAGACTTTTGAGTATTTCAATCCACGCATCCACGTAGGATGCGACTTAGATGATTGGTTTACTTTAGACGTTGAAGGTATTTCAATCCACGCATCCACGTAGGATGCGACTTGAATATGTCTTTTGTAAATGATTATATCGAAACTTTATTTCAATCCACGCATCCACGTAGGATGCGACGTCGTTTTTTTAAAGGAGAGGGGTGATATATATCCCTAATTTCAATCCACGCATCCACGTAGGATGCGACTACGGCGATGGGTAGCGATGCCGCTCAAGACGTATTTCAATCCACGCATCCACGTAGGATGCGACTCCGATATTCGAGCAAATATTGTCGAAACATCATTCTAAAGAGAGGCACATCTATACTAATTAATTCTTTCTCGCAACATAGACCCATATATTATCTATAATACAAAATAGTTGCAAATAGTCACAGTGCGAATCTCTCTAGCAATTTATGTTCACTATACATTCGCACTTCACATTTCTAGTACTTGTATCAACTCTTTCCTGTCTCGCTCACTTCTTCTTCCGGTTAACCAGATAGAGTCCTCCCGCGCAGATGATTATCGCTGCAATGGACAGCATGACATTGCTTGCCGACATATCGGTGATGAGTAAACCCAAGAGAGCGATGATGATTAGAATCGCATACATTATGTTAATAACTGCCTTCCTCAATTCTACTTCCTCCTGTTATAAGGTAATTTATACCAACATGAAAAATTATCTAAGATATGTAATTATTTTGGACGATATATTTGTATTGACTCAAATTCATTGCTGCGTAGAACGCTGGATTTGATTCAGTCCGGTATTGTTTATCTTAACATTTTTTCAAGAAACCAATAGCAGATTCTTTTGTGAAAAGATAAACACCGAATCCCTATTTTTCAACTACAGGAGGAACATGAATGACTCAAGATTTACTCGAACTTCACAAAAGAAACGGTCTGCTGGTACTACTGCTGTGGATATGTACCACCCTTGGTATCGTATCGACAATCGATTCAATGGACGGGGTATTGTCAATCGCCTATCCTGCCATTCCTATTTGTTTATTAAGCACCTTCCTATATTGGAAAAAGCTATTTATTCCGCAAATTAAGCTCTTAATGGTTATCGGTATCAACATTATTAGCTTTTCGATTATGTCGATGGGTTCAGCTGTAACCAATTCACTCGTATTATACTTGGGATTGGCCTTCTGCTCCCTCTATATGGATCGATTTATCATGATTCTAAACGGAATCATCGGGCTGGCTTTATTGAATTATTTCGGCGCTACTGCATATGTCGGAGCGGATATTGTCGGACTCAACACGTTCTATATCGTCGTCCTGCTCACACTGATTGGTCAGAGCACGGTCGGGACTCGAATGCTGGGGAATATGAACGCTAGCATGAATGAAGCGAACGAAGCCAAAGAACGGGTCGAACTGCTCATTAATGAAGCAAGAACGGTCTCGGCAACACTCAATACATCAGGCAAGGAACTGAACGAGAATGCGGTCATGGCAGGAAAGATCAACGCCGAGGTACTGGCTGCATTTCATGAGATGTCGGCAGGCATCGAATCCCAGGCAAGCAGCGTTTCCGATATCAGCTCCGCGATGGAGAGCCTGAATGATTCGGTTCAGCGTACTTTCGCTGCCTCAGAGACGACAAGTGAAAAAGCCACTATTGCCGCCGAACTGACTAAGGAAGGCCAAGACCAAATTACCGATCTTGCAGCCAAAATGCATCAGGTCTCAGAGCTCGTCGATAATACAGCGGTGATCATGGAGAAGGTCAATTCGGAAAATGTAAAAATTGGCGGCATCCTCTCTTCTATTGAGGAGATTGCGAAGCAGACCAATCTGCTGTCCTTTAATGCCTCCATTGAAGCGGCCCGCGCAGGAGAACACGGCAGAGGCTTCGCTGTTGTGGCCGAGGAGATTCGCCAGCTTGCTCAGCTGACCCATCGTGCATCATCGGACATCGCTGACATTCTATCCTCAATCCAGAGCAATATCAGCTCGGCTGCTGTCCGCATTACGGATGGCCAGACCGCTTCCCGCTCTGGAGCTGAATCGGCGGATATCATCACAGCTCTATTTGTGCAAATCAATACGAATACAAAGGAAGTCATGGACCAGTCAGACCATCTGCTTGAGCTGAACATTCAACTCCAGTCTGCATCCACTCAAATCACCGATGAGATCTCCTCCGTATCCTCCGTTACAGAACAGTCGGCTGCTTCTGTCGAGGAGGTGCTGGCGAGCGCCGAGCTGCAGCAGCACCGGGTGAATGAGATTGTGGTAAGTATCCAGAAGCTGAATGAAACCGCGCAAGCCATGGAGAAGACGTTACAGGACAGTAACAGCTGAATTCGGATTTAGTGACTTCTCAGTAATTCAGCCATATAAAAAGGAAGCTCCCCAGCGTATTGATGCTGGAGGGCTTCCTTTTCTCTCATATACTTATGTCGAAGCTTCTTCCTCTTGCCAGCCTTTGCAGACATCAACCCAATCGTTCGCATGGGAATACAGAGCCAGTTCATCACAGGTCAGCTCGATCGCAGAATTTGGACTGCCGCAGGCAGGGAACAGACTCTCAAATCGTTTCATGGACACGTCCAGATACACATCAAGCTCGCGAGCTAAGCCAAATGGACACACCCCGCCAATGGGATGACCTGTCTGTACGACTACTTCCTCCGAACCCAGCATTCTCGCCTTATAGCCAAAGAGATCCTTGAATTTCTTGTTATCGATCTTGGCATCACCTGCTGCGACGATCAGGACGGCATTCTCGTCTGCTCCACGGAAAGAGAGTGTCTTCGCAATTCGAGCCGGGATCACACCAATCGTTTCTGCGGCCATATCCACCGTTGCACTAGAGGTATCGAACTCAAGTACATCCTGTTCTCTGTTATACGCGCGGAAGTGTTCTTTTACACTAGCAATGATCATCGTTCAAGCTACCTCCCTATTCTTCTCTCAAATTCATACAATAAGCAGTACGGTTAGCGATTCATCACTATTTTAGCTTGTTTGCTTGAACAAAATCAAAGGTCTTAGATCTCGCTTCTCTCCACTTATGACCTGAACTTTGCAGCGCTGCGAACATAAAATATAGAAATTACGAGGAAGAAGTGAAGTCTACATGATCTTGCAGGAATTGAAGGGTGCTTACACCTGTTATATCAGCCTCGGCAGCTCATGCGAACCGGCCGCGCATCTCCGTAGAAAGGGACTTCGTACCTTCTCCGGTCCACTGGATTGGTCTGTCGCCTTATCGCTGACCGATATAAATCGGCTGCTGATGAACCAGTTTCAAGGGTATATGGAGCTCTCTAATATGGGACTCATTGACGGTTATGCTACTTATGTGGACAACGAGATCGTTACACCTGTTAAATCCTATTTTGTGAAGGATCACCAATATAATGTTATTTCGGTGCATGATTTCCCTGTTGTTGAGGGCCAGGATTGGACTACTTTCCACCCCGCTTTCAAAGAAAAAATCGACAGACGCTGCCAGCGTCTGCTGAACCATTTGCGCAACAGCCCGAATACCCTGTTTATCCGTTGGGGGAGCACTTATGAGGAAGCGCTTCAGCTCCAGACAGTGCTCCGTTCGCTTACGGGTGGCAGCTTCCACATCCTGATCGTGAATGGCATCGATGGACTGAATTCCGTCGTAGATAACGGCTGGGCACTCCCCGGTATCTGCTCTCTGGGGATTCCAAACCGGGCTGGGGACGACGTAACATGGGATTATCTATTGGATGGGTTTAGTCTTTCAAGCTGAATTGAGTACAATTCATCATTTGCGACTCATACAGTGGTGTTCATCCAGCATATTGAGACAAGCCAAACAAGGCGAGGGCTTCATCCACTGAATGGATGACCCTCGCCTTGATCTTGTTATACAATTATAGATGAAGCAACATGTCGGCTCTGCTATCTACTGAAATGCTAGAGTCAGTGCGCTCTTCGCCGCCATTCCAAAGCTTACACAGTCTGCACCTGGAACGTGCACCTCTACAGAGCTCTCATCCTCACTGTCATTGAACAATACGACGGTGATGGAGCCGTCCGTGTTCCTGAACGCCACAGAACGGACGGTTTCATTGCTGCTGGAGCCGATTCGCACCGCCTTCGGGCGAATATGCTTGCTGAAATGGGCAAGCGCATAATAATCCAGAGTATACGTCAGCTCACGCGTCTCTTGATGAACAGTCACAATCCCGCGGCAGGTGCTCTTACCAAAGCCCGGCACTGTCGGTCCGTTGTTCTCATCAAGCGCCATATTCCACAGTACGAAGGATTTGCTGTAATTGCGCAGGATTTCAATTCCTGTACGCATGACATTGGAGAAGGCCTGCTCAAACGGCGGAATCCATTCTCCTCCGGAGCCTTCCGTGAAATGCACCTCTGTGTCAGGATAGGCCCGGAACACAGCAGTCTGTGCGGTTGGGCGGCCCCCATACCAATGCCAAGCCACTCCATCCACGGCTTCCGCCGCCTGTTCCAGCACGGTCAGCGGATATTCCGGCTGATCCCAGTTGTGGTCGTAGCACAGGATTTTGGTGCTGAGTCCATTCTTGACGAACTCAGGCTTCAGGTGATTCTTGATGAATCTGGCCTGATCCTCTGCTGGAAAAATCATGCCCGGATAATGACCAGGTGAATACAAGGATTCATTCTGCGGTGTAATTGCGTAGACCGGCAAGCCATGCGCCGCATAAGCCTTAATGTACCGTACGAAATACCCGGCATATGCCGGATAGTACTCCTCGATCAGCTCACCGCCGATCATGGAGCCGCTTGTCTTCATCCAGCCCGGCGGGCTCCATGGGGAGCCCATCAGCTTGAGCTGGGGATTCAGACGAACAGCCTCCTTCATGAGTGGGATAATATCTGCTTCATCATGCGCGATGGAGAAGCTCGCAAGCTCTGAATCCGTTTCTCCTTCAGGCAGGTCATTGTAGCTGTAGAAGTCCCGGGCATAGTCTGAAGCACCCATCGGATTCCGTATAACGGACAAGCCGATACCTTCAGCGGGATCAAACAGCCGAAGCATCAGCTCCTCCCGCTGCTCGGGCGAGAGCACCTGATGGATCAGATAGGCTGCCGAATCGGTAAAGGAAGCTCCGAATCCATCCAACTCCTGATACTGCTCGCTGTCGTCGATGATGATGCTGCACAAGTGTGCCTTGGGATCAGGCGGTGTGAGTTCTTCTCTCGTTTTGTTCACATACAGGGATTGCTCTCCATTTGATTCGTAGATGTTCAAGTTCGTCAAGTTCCGCATGCTGCTCTCCTCCGAGTTCTTCCGTTTTAAGACTTCCATATTTAACATCCCATTCTCGCTTCCAAATTACATTACAGACCAAGCTTCTCTTTGTTCGCTTTCATCTTCTCACTGCGGATCTCTACAATCTTCTCCCAGCTGTTGGCATCGAGGAACCCTTTGTATTCATTCAGTACCGCTTCAAACTGGGCATCGTCCTTAGACCGGATCATACTCACCATTGAAGTGTTCCACTTGGTGTTGATCGCTGTAAGGGCACGCGCTTCCGGTGTACCTTGGTCCGGATCAATATTTTCGAGGATAAAATGCGGTACCAGCTTGCCTTCACCCCATGCCTGCATCTGCTTGATCGACTCAGGGAAGGCATCCTCACTCAGCGTCTTGTGCTTGTCATGTCCGAAGAACATGAATTCACCCATCCGGTATTCCTTCTTGAACTGATCCGCATTGTTCTGCTGAATTTCTTTGACCTCCGGTGTAAACTGCACCGTTCCATCTGCGTTCTTCACATATGTCTCGCCTTCGATCCCGTAGTTCATCAGCATTTGCCCTTCCTCACTGAGGAGATAGGTGAACAGCTGCATGGATTTGGCAGGATCGGCGTTCTGCTTCGTAATGAAGCTGACCATCCAGCCCGAGATTCCGGATTGATTCAGCTTCGGCGCATTGGAGACTGTGCTCTGAGGTCCGTCAATAGCCATGTACTCCTTGCCCGGGTTGGCCGTCATGAAGATCTGCAGGTTACCTCCCTGCTGCGGTGTGCCGTCGAGCATAATGGTCGCGTACTTGCCGGATTTCACTTTTTCCTCAAATGCGGTTCCGTCATCAGCAAAGCTGTCATCGCTAATGTTGCCGTCACGATATACCATATTTAGTGTCTTCAGCCAAGTGAGATAATCCTCATCCAGGTTGCGGTTATAGAAGCCGCCATTTGCATCCTCCAGCGGAACTCCGATGAAATCCTGAAGTACGTCACCTAGAGATCCAGTGCCTTCGCCAATCGAGTTAAAGCCAAGTGGAATCAGCTCAGGGAACTGTGCCTTGATGTCATTCATGACGGACTGGAACTCTTCCGGCGTCCCTACACTTGGACTTCCGAGCGCTTCATACACATCCTTACTAATAATGAAGGCCGTCTTGGCCGGAATCGTCCCTTGATCGTAGTCCTCCTGCGTATTCGAGTAGTTCGGGTAACCATACGTCTTGCCGTCTGCGAGCTGGAACCAGTTCAGTGTATCCTGCGCAGCCACGGTGTTGAAATAAGGATCGTATTGCTCAGCCAGATCGTTTAGCGGAAGTGCCCACGTCGAAGCCTTCTGTACCACAGGGGAATTGATGCCAAAGGTCGTAATGAGATCCGGCATGTCGCCGCCCGCAAAGAACGTATTCAGCTTCGTGTCATCACCTGTGATAAATTTAATATCAATGTTTAGGTCTTCCTTGATCTTCTTCGTTACAACGTCATTGCCGTAATCCGTGTTCCACCAATCTGCGTTCACATACCAGGTCAGCTGCGTCGTTTCTTCCTTCGTGTCGAGCTGCCATGCCGGCTTGCTTGCATCCGGTGTATAACGATCCTCAATGGAGATCCAGTTTGCTTCCTTGGAGCTCGAGCCTCCCCCGCCGCAAGCGCTCACGAGCAGCATAACGGACATCATGACAGCTGTCAGAGTGAAGCCTTTTTTGCCAATACCGAGTGTTCTTCTAGACATATTTCATACCCTCCTCTTGATATTAAAGCGCTTACTGAATAAAAGTGATTCTTACAAAAAAAGAAATTCATCAGATCTATGTTGTGCTTCTTGTGATGCCGTAACTTGGCCTGCGAATGACTGCAAACGTATGCCCCAATATGGACTGAGCTCCTACTCTTTGACTGCCCCGAGCATCATGCCTGAGATAAAATAACGCTGCAAGAGCGGATAGATAATGACAATCGGCAGCGTGGTAATGACGATCGTCGCCAGCTGTACGCCTTTGGTCGCCGTCTCGATGACAACCGATCCCCCGATATTTTGCATAGACTGTGTCTGCGACTGCACAATAATCTCATACAGCTTCATCTGCAAGGGATACAGTGCTTCATTCGTGACATACAGCTTGGTAGTCATAAAATCATTCCATTGCCCGACTCCGTTAAAGAGTGCAATGGTCGCCATGGCCGGCATGGACAGCGGGATAAAGATTTTGAGGAACACCTTCCAGTCGCCGGCTCCGTCGATCTTAGCCGATTCCTCCAGCGCTTCCGGCACACCTCGGAAGAAGTTCATCAGAATAACGACATCGTAGTAGCTGAGCAGCGCCGGAATGATGTATACCCAGAAGCTGTCCAGCAGACCGAGGTCCTTGATCAGCAGGTAGGTAGGGATCATGCCGCCGGAGAAGAACATCGTAATGACACCCATAGAAACGTAGAGCTTGCGGCCGCGTACGTATTTTTTACTGAGACCATAGGCGACCATCGCACAGAAGAACACATGAGTGACTACCCCGATGACGGTCTTGGAGATGGATATGAAAAAAGCCTGCCAAATCGATGAATCCCGGAACACCGCCTGGTAGTTCTCCAGTGAGAGCTCGGATGGCCAGAAGATATAACCACCCTCTGCCAATGCCCGGCTGGAAGCAAAGGATGAAACCACGACATTCCAGAGCGGAACGATGATCACAATCATCGTAATGACGAGCAGTGTGGTATTTACCGCATTAAAGAGCCGGCTGTCGATGTCTCCTTTAATTGCTCTTGAGTTCACAAGTATTTCCCCCCTTATATAAAACCTTATAGCACGGATTGATTATCGTTCAGCCTGCTCGTAATCTTGTTTGCCGTCAGCAGCAAAATGACCGAAACGATCGATACGCCGAGACCCACTGCTGTCGCATAAGAAAAATCGCCCTGCGTCATCCCCATCCGGTACTACATAGGAGTTGATGACCTCTGCACTTTCCCGGTTCTGTGAGTTCATGAGCACAAGTGTCTGATCCAGATTCGAGCCGAGTAGTCCGCTCACGGTCAGAATCAGGTTCAAGCTGATGATCATCTTCATGTTCGGAATTGTAATGTTCCAAATTTGGCGAAGCCGGTTGGCTCCGTCGATCTTGGCAGCTTCATAATAGGTAGGATCGATCTTGGACATCACCGCCAGGTACAGAATCGTCCCCCAGCCCGCTTCCTTCCAGATGTCAGACAGAACGGCGATCCACCAATATTTGCTTGGGTCGAGCAGGATGTTCTGCGGCTGTGAGATCAGACCGAGAGAGAGCAGAATCTGATTGAACAGACCTGTCGTCGACACCCAGGTGATCAGCATCCCGCCAAGTACGATCCAGGAGAGAAAGTGAGGAAGATAGGATACGGTCTGGACAAATTTCTTAAAGCGGCTGCCGCTTAGTTCATAGATCATGATGGCTAGAATGATAGGTACAACAAACCCGATCGCCAGCTTCAGGAAGCTGATGCCAAGCGTATTAATGACCGATTCCCAGAAATACTGATCCGTCATAATAATCTTGAAGTTGTCGAGCCCGACCCATGGCGCACTGTCGATTGTGTCAATTACGGTATAGCTCTTGAAGGCGATCGTGAGTCCATAGATCGGAATAAAGTTGAAGATGATCATAAATAGTACGCCCGGAAGAATCATGGACTGCAGCTCCCACTGCTTCACGTAATCAACGCAAAATTCCTTGATCCGCTGTCCCATGGGCTTCTTGGCTGGCGGCCTCATCGTGCCTGACGAGGTATCAACCGGCTGAATCAGAGCTGGTTTGCTCATTTGCTTCTCTCCTTTTGAAATTTTTTAAAAGAAACATAAAAACGTTTTTATTTTTTGTTAAAAAAATATCACGTTTTTTTCAAATAAGACCGCTTTCATAAATGCTAAATAAAGATTCATCAAATGAAGGATCTTGATAAGCTTTGCTTGAACTACTTTCACTGCTTTTTCACGTTTCTAATCTACTTTCATTCATTTCACTGTTACTTTTTACATCTCTCGATTTGTAAGCGTTTACTATTAGACTGGGCGGGAACTTCCCTTTTGTTGTAAAAAGGTTAATCCCGCACCATTTTGATCTGCGTCGAGCCTCTAACGATGAGCTCTCCCGGCAGCTTCTCATGCCTGCCCTCTTCCTTCTCCTGGATCATGCGAATCAAATGGTTCACGACAAGTATGCCCTGCCTTGCGATTTGGTTCCGCACTGTGGTCAGCGATGGTGAAAAATACTGTGCAATGTCGATATCGTCAAAGCCAACGACGCTCGTATCCTGTGGAATTTCGTATCCGAGTGATTTGAGCGCACGCATCGCCCCGATTGCACTGAGGTCGTTGCCTGCAAGGAATGCATCCGGCAGCTTGCTGCCATGCACATTTACAAATGATTTGACCGCACCGTATGAGCCTTCCTCTTCAAAATAACCCTGCAGAATATAGTCTTCATCGACCGGCAGGCCATAGTCAGTCAGCGCCGCAAGGTACCCGGCCTTCCGCTGCTCACTATCGAACATCGTCTCTACACCCGCGATATAGGCGATCTTTTTGTGACCCAAACTGATCAGGTATTTCGTAGCTTCATACGCATCCACATAGGAATCGAAGATAATGCTTCCCATGGATTCATTCTGTATCTCACGATCCAGAAACACCGCCTTGATGTTGTTCTTCTCCATAATGGCAATGTCATTCTCGTCGATTCTGAGCTCTTCGTAGACAATGACGCCATCTACTCGGCCGCCAAGAATGTTGCTCATAATAACCTGCTTATCCTTGGTTACGAAGATATTCAGACCGTATCCGTGGCGGTCACATTCCCGTGACATTGTCTCCACCAGCGTATAGAAATACGGTCCTGACACGCTTGTGGTGAAGAAGCCCAGCATCTTCGATTTGCCCGATTTCAACAGCTTGCCGTTGATGTTCGGCACATAATTCAGGCGCTTCGCGACATCCAGAATATGCGACTTCGTCTCCGGATTCAGCACATCCACATCGTTCAGGGCATTGGAGACCGTTGAGATCGACACTCCCGCCTCCCTTGCCACATCTTTGATCGTTACCTTTCTCATCTGCCGTCTTCCTTTTTATAAAAACGTTTTTATGAACTGAATATACTATAGGTGTGATTTTATGGCAACTGTTTTTTTGAATTAGAGATGGAATTAAATCGTGGTTTGTACGGATTTACAAACACTTTGTTCTAATATTTCAGCTGGGCTATTGGCCACACAATAATAGAAGATAGACTACTTTGGCATCCATCTTATGCAGCACAGTTTACATCCATGAAATTCAAGAAAGAGATGTACGAATCTTTTCCCCTTTTAGAATTAGCCTCTTCCGCTACTTTCCATGTAAAAACAGCTCAGACATCTCGTATGAGAGGCGCTGAGCTGTTTTAATATTTTATGCAGGTTCCGACTTGCTCATTCGATCCGTGATGATCGCGATAGCACCGTCACCTGTAACATTCGTTGCTGTTCCGAAGCTGTCCTGAGCAATATACAGCGCAATCATCAGTGAGGTCAGCGTCGTATCGAAGCCGAGCATGGACTCCAAGAGACCGAGTGCGGCCATGACCGCACCACCGGGAACGCCAGGAGCAGCCACCATGGTAACACCCAGCATTAAGATGAAGGGGAACATCGAGCCGAAGGTAATCGGCATCCCCGTCAGCACCATAACGGCCATCGAGCAGCTTACCAGCGTAATCGTACTGCCGGATAAGTGTATGGTCGCACACAGCGGAATAACGAAATCAGCTACCTTCCCCTTGACTCCATTCAGCTTCGTCTGACGAAGCGTCACCGGAATCGTTGCAGCCGAGGACTGTGTCCCTATCGCTGTAAAGTAAGCGGGAATCATATTTTTGAGCAGGGTGAACGGATTCTTGCGGCCAATCTGTCCAGCCACCGTGTACTGTATGACCAAATAAAGAATATGCAGGACGATAATCATGACAAACACTTTAACAAAGACAGATAAAATCATCGTCACCTGTCCGCCATACGTCAGATTGGCAAATACACAGAAGATATGGTAAGGAAGCAGCGGAATGATAACTGATGCAATCAGCTTCTCGACAATGGCTCTAAAGTCAACCATCACATTCTGCAAAGCTTGTCCCTTAATGACCGCAGCCCCAAGCCCAAGTGTGAAGGCCAGCAGCAAGGCAGTCATGACCCCGAATACAGGCGGCATATCTACGGTGAAATAAGGCGCAAGCAGTGCCTCTTCCGGATTGCTAAAAGATTGGGTAAGGCTTCCCGCCTCCAATATATACGGGTATAACAAGGTTGCAGCAAGAAACGCCAGCAAGCCCCCTATAATGGAAGAAACATAGGCAAGACCTGTCGTTAACCCCAGCAGACGTCCTGCCCCCCTTCCCAGCTCGCCGATCCCTGGCGCTATAAATCCGATAATAATCAAAGGTATGGCGAAGCCTAAAAAGTTGCCGAACAGACCGCTAAAGGTAGCAAGCCCTGCAACAAGCCACTCCGGTGAAAACGAACCCACCGCAATCCCGAGTAGAATGGCAATCAATATCTTCGGCAGCAAGCCGAGCTTCTTCTTATTCATGATGTCATCACCTATTAATGTCATATTTTTTGTCCACTGTACAAGGACACTAGTCCTCTTTAGGCGGAATTCTCAAAAATATATCACATAATAATGTAATTGTCATGTCCTAAATGTATGAAATTTGAGTATTATTAAATATTTTTCCTAATTTATATTTCTCTGTCTCTTGTGAAGGTTATCTATATACAAGAAATCATCTAGGTAAAGAAAAACCTTGAATAAGTGACGAACACTCAATCAAGGTTATACTAACTACTCTACGGTTACATTGTCACTTCTAAATGTCATTATTTTTATATCTCCTTCACCTTCAAAGACGATTCTTATGTCTTTCGATGTTGAAGAAGAATCTACATCCGAACAACTGATCTCCAAGATTGAATCGGAATCTACCGTATCATTTGTTGAATCTAAATGATAACTTTGTACATTATCGAAAGTAATCTTAATTACTTTCATTTCATCTTCCTCGGGACTGTAATTTTTTTGTCTCCAATTACAAAGATCAATATCGAGAACCAGTTTCTCACCATTAATACCGATATTATCTATTAAGCTATCGTGTAAATCGTATTCTTCAATAAAGGTATCTATTTTCATACTTACTCACCGTCCTTTATTACTATATGAGAAGCTTTCGAACCTTTACCCACTGGATTTCCGTCAATATCAAAATAATAATCGACCTTTTTATCGGTATAACTCCGATTCTGGATATGGTAATGGTCTACTGCTTCGAATCCTGTTGCACCCTTCTTTCCTGGATCATAACTGATTTTGACACCTGTTTCAGGGCTGTAATATTCCCGAGACAAGGTATTCTGGGCTTTCCTTGGATTAGTTACATCCTGCCAGCCTTCTTTGAGCAATTGATCTGGGGTCTTTGTTCTTATGTCGTTGATCATATTGCTCATGGCTTGACCCATACCCTCAGTATTTTCTTTTGATCTACCTCCGCTTCCACCCGTATCCGGTTTATGATTCGGACCTCCCTTAATCCCGAGCCTGCCAACCAGAAATGAACCCAACATTACGCCTGCCTGTTCGCCAACGAAGTTAGCTTTTCCAGATGCGTTAGCCTCCTCCTGAATTCCTTCCAGGAATGCTTCTCGTTTCGCTTCATCTATGACCATATCTTTGCCCCAAGCGGCACCTTCGATGAAATCCTCAACGGTTCCTACCGTAGCATTATAAGCCATATCTCCTAAAGTTCCGATAGGATTCTTAACAAGGGCCGTTCCTGTATCTTTTAATGATTCGACTACACTTCCCAGACCTTTATTGAGTCCTCCTGCCAAGTCCTTTGCGGTGTCTCCAACTTGATCTATAAATGATTTAGGCGGCTCACTAGGGGTACTTATCGTACTTAGTTTAGCGAATAGCTCCATCCGCTGATCGCCCATAAAATCCTGCAGCTGATCCGCATCCATGAATCGAACGGCAATTCCCTTTAGTTCCTGGCTAATCACTTGCATACGCTCTATGGTTACATTCATTTGCTCATAGGCTGTCTTAAACTCCGATTGAAAGACCAGCATTTTCTGACCATCCCACTGGGTTAATAGCGTGAAGATCTGCCTGAGCAAATTCTCATTGATTATACCCAGCTGCTGAGAAGCTTGGCCAAACTGATCGGATACCGATAACAGCACCTCAGTCGGAACTCTGATTCTCGTCATACGCTACCTCTCTATTTATAATAGATGAATTTAACTCAGACTATTATGAAATCAATCCAGACAGGTATAATTTTGCAAATATATTATTCAATGAAAAAGGTTCCCCTGTCCTTTCTTCGCCATCTCGAGTTCATACAGAAGTCCTTCATGAATGAGCATATGACTTTTATATCAGTTTAGCCGCTGTGCCGAGACGCATATGCCAAAGAGCCTCACTTATTAAGAAGTGAAGCTTATTGTCATTGTTCAGCTATTTTTCAATCTATAATTAAACTCTAAGCAAACCGCGGAAGCCCCTGGCACCGTAATAGGAATCTGCCCCGTTGTGGTACACAAACACTGTATCATACCGGTAGTCGCAAAATATCGCCCCACCAAGTTTTCGAATGTTCGGAGGTGTCTTAATCCAGCTTGATGTTTTGTTATCGATCTTTCCAAGCTTCTGCTGCAGCTCCCGAAATTGTTCTTCCGTCAGCATCTCAATTCCCATCTCAGCCGCCATGTTCACCGCACTGTTCTCTGGCTTATGCTGCTTTCTAGACTCCAGCGCTTCATGATCGTAACAGATACTTCTGCGGCCTTTCGGGCTTTCTGCGGAACAATCACAGAATGTGTATTCACCAAGCTCTGCATCAAAACCAATCACGTCAGGTTCACCGCCGGTTCTCTCCATTTCAGATAACGACCATATCTTTTCTGGCTGAGTGTGCAGCTTATCTTCTACTGCGCTCCATTCGATTCCCTCATGGCGATCCATATGCTTCTCAAAGCGCTTCTTTAATATCATAAGGATCTCTTCCTGCTGCTCCTGCGTTAATGTCCTCTGTTTATTTACCATTTACATAACCTCCAGTGCTTGTTTTAAATATTTCGGATCACATACCGTCTCAAGGGATCTATATATGCATGTTCTATATTCCATCTTCTTATTTCTTTCCATCTCAATCAATAGTAAGCATCATTTCATATTGATGTCCAATCGTTTCAAATCCTATTTCATGCAAAAACAACTTCATACCCTCACATGTATCATCCACATTAACAACTCGCAGTTGCTCACCCTTTGAATGCTTGATCAAAGCAGCTACTATGTTTGTCGCTATCCCTTTGCGCCTGTATTTCGGAAGCACCGCGACCTGCGGGACATCGCCTGTTGCTGAGTCTACGATGCCGTAACCTACAATCTTCTTCTCCTGCCTCACGACTGCATAGACAAACTGCCTCTCTACTGCACGAATGGAATCCATCGAGTTTTGCCAGGAGGGGCTGAAATCCCACAACAGTTGTAGCTGTTCCCACGTATCCGAATCTACTTTTGTCAGGTACTCGATGTCATAAGTCAGCTCTTTTGCATGAAAACAGCCCTGTTCCAGCTTATGAAACGAGAAGTTTCTTGTAATGGAAAGCCCTTGCTTTTTGTATAGCTCAAAGGCAGCCTTATTGTTTTGTAGGACCTCCAGCAAATACTGCTCCACCTGACTTCGCTTGAGTTCTTCTCGTACAGATTGGAACATGCTGCTTGAGATACCCTGCTGTCTATGTAAAGAAGTGACGCCGGTTCCAAGATCATATGCCGTTCGTGCTCCATCCCACATCCTCATTCCATTCAGGATAAAGCCAACAAGCTCATGTCCAGGTTCTGTAAATGCACCGATCGAAATCTCTGGAGAATAACCTCTTCTAACAAGCATCTTTTGAAAAGCTTCAAGCGACAGATTCATACTCACCTGATAATCGGAAAAGGCTTCTATAAATGCGCGATGCAAGGTTTGAGTATCTATGTTATCCAGTGTTTCGTATATGTACATGGGCTCGTTCCTCCTATTAAAGGGATACAGATAAAGCAGTAAATCTTTGTGTAGGCTCACTGGATCAATAACTCATAGATTACACAAAACAAGATTTAATTTTGGCTTCAATATCTTTGTTCATTCCGTAAACCTCAAAGTATGAAGTATCAAATGGACGAATTTCCAATTCTGCTTCGTGATGAAATTGTACTATCTTTTCTACTTTTTTGATCAGTTCATCTGTATTTAGGATTCCCGAGTAAGGCTTTGGAAACAACACTTCTGACGGCTGATTACTGCTACCAAACACATCAAAAGCAAACCAAGTAAGATTGGATGTTTCATGCTGAATACAGGTTAATATTTGAACAAGTTGTTCTCCTAAACAGCCTATTTCACTTTGAAAATGTTCCCCACTTAATCTAAGTGTAAATGCAGGTTCCTTCAGATAATTATCTTTCAACTTTTTTATTTCCTTTAACCTGATTAGATGCATGATCGAATTGATCAGATACCGATAGCAGCACCTCAATAGGAACTTTGATTCTTGTCATAAGCTACCTCTCCATTTTATAGATAGGTATAATTTTACTTGTATCACCCTTATTTATTTAACCTACGCCTTATCCTTTTCCGGTTCTTCGTCACTCATAATGTACTCTATATCTTCATCTGTAAAATCATTACCTTCCGATACTGGATGCCCATTAGCATCTAACATACCCATTACTGCCTTATCAGGATCTGATACTATTAAAGTATAGTCTTCAAATAAAAATGGATTAGGCTCAAGATCAACCGTTACTCTCCAAGCTGGCCGTATATCATCATTCTCTCTATCATCTGGGTTTATCCTAAATGTATAGCCTTCATCAAAAAATAAACTTTCTATTCGTTCATCAACCCTCCCATCTAATCCACGTGATACATATTAACAACAGAAGGTTTTTTCTTAATGAATATCTGTCCATTCCACGTAATCAAATGCAGCTTCAAAATCACCTGTAAGAATCTTTCTCTTTTTATCTACTACTACAGGCACACCTAATTGATTCCATTTCTTCTTGAATTCTTTAATTTCTTTCCTCGTAGCTAGTGCTTCCCCATTACTATTTGTGTATCTATTTACTTTTCTATAATCGTAACTCTCACTGAGTACTTTCCCTGTCACTTCAGAATTCCCTTTTTGAGCACTTCCAATTTAATTCCAGTTCTACCAGAATAGAGCCTAACATTACACCAGCTTGCTCACCGACGAAGTTTGCTGTTCCGGATTGATTTACTTGCTCCTGCATTCCATCCAGAAAAGCTTCTCGTTCTCCTTTATCCATGATCATATCCATCCTTGCCCCATGCGGCAATACCCACAACATCCTCTATGTCTCTACTGTCGCATTGTACGCCATATCTCCAACCGTACCAATGGGGTTCTTAACAAAGGCCGTTTCAAGTATCTAATAGATTCGACTACGCTTTCCAGGCCTTTTTGGGTCGACAATGTTTAATTTAAGAATGCAAAAAAGCTCATTCCTACTCATAATTCAAGTGGAAAGGAGCCTAAGTTTAGCAAATGTACGAGTTATGATTCAATCGTTGTCCTATCGACAAAATTCCTATTCTCTTTAATAATCATTCTAGCCAGCCTTCTACCAGCTCTTTTGAAAAAGAATTCATCAGAATAATTGTCAGAATCAATTGAAGTAAGCTGATTTATAACATCATTTTTTTTATGATATTCAATTTTCCCCATTGTTTCTTCATTTGGTCCATAACGATATACTACTCTTTCTTCATCCTCATAATCCTTTAGCATGATCACAAATACCGCCACTGTTCTCACTCCTCATAATTCTTTTCCCAGTCCCATACTCTTCCTGATTTTATTGTTTTATCATGTGCTGTTCTATAATTAGTCTTGAATATTCCTTCAAATTTTGATTCAAAAATTTCATGATGTAATAATTGTATATCAGAATCTATATGCTGACCATTCATTAATCTTTCCCAAGCCTGTGCTAGTTCATAGTCTGGATCAAATCGCCCAATACCATGATCTTTAATGTGTAAGTTACTAAAAACATGATCTTTGATCCTTTGAACCCTGCTAAGAGGAAAGTCTGTATTTTTTGCGATAGCTTCTACATCTTTCGTGCCTAAGTCTCTAAATTTATCATACATTTCTTCAGCAATCGCTTCTTCTCTATAGAACTGCTCTGGGGATATATCTCTTCCTCCGGATTCAGCATACTTTAAATCATCAGTCTGTGCCGATTCTGCAGAATTCCCCTTGTCACTACCTCCATCACTACCAGATTCAGGTTTTAATTTTGAGCCTCCCTTGATCCCAGCTCTACTAATTGCTGCAGAACCTAATATAAATGCTGCTTGTTCACCTAAATAGTTAGGGAAACCGCCGGATTCCTGAATGTTCTCCTGAGTGCCGTCCCAGAATGCAACTCGCTTCTCTTCATCCATGACCATATCTTTGCCCCATATAACAGCACCTTTTATGTCTTCTGCTGTTCCTATAGTAGCGTTATATGCCATATCACCCAGCGTCTCCATTGGATTTTCGTATAAGTTAGTTGCTGTGTCTTTTAATGAATCCCCCAGATCACCAAGGCCCTTTTTAACCCCACTGCCAAAATCTGCTGCGACGTCTCCTGCTTTTTCCAAGAATGATTTAGAAGGCTCGCTAATGTTATTTGTTGTACTTAGTTTAGTAAATAGCTCCATCCGCTGTTCGCCCATAAATTCATTCAACTGATCTGCATCCATGAAGCGAACGGCAATTCCCTTCAGCTCCTGGCTGATTACATGCATACGCTCTATGGTCACATTCATCTGTTCATAAGCTGTCTTGAAATCCGTTTGGAAGAGATCCCCTCTCTGACCGTACCAATTGGACATAAGCATAAAGATTTGCCGGAGAAGGTTCTCATTGATCATCTTAAGCTGGTTAGATGCATGATCGAATTGATCAGATACCGATAGCAGTACCTCAATAGGAACTTTGATTCTTGTCATAAGCTACCTCTCCATTTATAGATAGGTATAATTTTACTTATATATCACCCTATGGAATAGGTACCCATGTCCCTTCATTATACAACTCGATTCATACGGAAGACCTTCATTAATGAGCACATAATTGTTCGACAAAAGGAATATCTGCTGGAGCAAATTGATACTGTGTCAGTTCCCCCGCTTGTACCCATTTGTATTCATCGTGATCAGATAACTGAATGGTTCCTCCCAGTATTCTTGCCTTATATGCAATAAGTCGAATCGTCACCGTATCATAGGTGTGCTCATTCACAGCAAAAAAAGCATAGGGCTCAATCTTGATATTCATCTCTTCCTGCAGCTCTCTGATTAAGCACAACTCCGGTGATTCACCAACTTCAATCTTGCCGCCTGGGAACTCCCATAATCCTGCTTGAGACTTCCCTTCTCTCCTTCGTGCGATGAGCATACGTCCATCTGTTTCTTCAATAATAGCTGCGGCTACTTCGATCATGTTTATCACCGTCCCTTTTGTCCTGCTGATTAGTTTATAGTACTAATGATATTCTATGGTACAATAATATTCATCTCCAAATCCTCTACCTTCCGATACTAGCATTCGATATTTTCATTGCGAACTTATAATGACCCGCCCAGCACAAAAACACCTCGAAAGGCACGAAGCCCATCAAAGTGTTAAGTATCGAAAATTGAGTCCTTTTCATGAAGCTAACTATTGCTTCCCGCCTATTCATCCACCCGAATGTCTTTAACCTGCTGGGCCAAGTCCACCTGCGTATGATCCAGCTCTACCTTTACCGCACCTCTACGTCTCTTCTCCCGCCATTCACTTAACTGTTCTTCCGTTTCCAGTTTCAGTTCGGCAATTTCAGTTGCCCGGTCAAAGATGTATTTGGAGGTGTATAGTAATCTATAAATTCCAAGTCCACCGGATACAATGGGCTCTGGTCGTTTCGTCCATTCCTCGATACGGAACTTCACATAGAGCTGATCCTCCGTACCTGAGCGTGCAGGACGTTCCTTGATCTCCCCTCTTCTCATTACCTTCCAGTTCTTCACCTTGCCGACATAATGGATTCCTGTCTCTCCCGTTGTATCAGCGAATTTTCCAATGGATTGATACACCGCTACATATTCAATTTGCGTAAGTATTTGGTGATCTACGATATTACTCAGCGGCAAATGGTAGTACTTGTATTGAAGTGAACTCTCTAATTGAGCTACTTCTCTTAACGAGCCGACGAGCACATTCTTGCCTGCAAGCTTGTTTTTATAGTACCCCTGAGTACCACGAGGTCTTGTAGACCTTTCGTAAGCTTTTTCGGGACTGTCCATAATAATCTCTTCCAAGAACTTATCCATCAGCTCTGTCGCATTCGGCAAGAAGGGAAAGGCCCCAACGTTTACGAGTTCTATGCTCTTATAAAACTTATGCTCGCGGTAAGACTGCTCATCATGATATGGGAAAAGCACATAAGCGCCAAACATACTACGCTCTAGCTCCTGACCACCCTCACTGTAGACAATCGCGTCCCGATAGCGGTGCATCGTATTAATATCTTCTTCCACCGGTCCAGGCTGCTTATACTTCTCATAATAATAAGAGCCTTCATAGGCAGGATCGATCCGGTACTTGGCATCAAAAATATATTTATATTCCATTGAGGAATCGTTCTTCTTCAAAGTAAGCACATTATCCGGTCTTTGGCCTAACGTCGCACTCCGATCACCACTTGGCAGCCTATTATAATAAAGCGTGAAGATTTCACCGTTCCTCGGGTTCCGATACTTCATCCTTGCTGACTGAGATTTGTCGAGTGTAAAAAACACGCCCGTCCGATTCACCTTAATCATGTCCTGCTTCAATAACTCATACTTCTGCCCGAGGAGCTCGTTAATCTTCAGGAAGCACCAATATTCATACAGCTGGGCTAAATCCTTCATCGACAAACGGAATAGATCACTTTGCACGCTTAGACCCTTCATCAGCATTAAGTAACTTCGATACACCTCGCGATATCCCGGCGCCATCTGCAGCACTAATGACACCGATAGCTGCTTCATCTCACCAACCTTTAGAAAATCCAGCTGTAATAGACGCTGTACCTGATTTTGAATCGAAGTCATCTTCTTATCCAGTACGGGATCCTGCAGTTTACCTGAGGCACTCAGCTTTCTCTTCATCTCCTGCAGCTTCTTCGATACCCTGATAAGCACCCATCTTACAAAACGATTCTCCAATGTATCGAACTGAACTTGGCGCTTGGTTTCAAGGGCATGAGATGGATGCAGGCGCTGCCCCTGATGTGGAATAAATCCATGCGCTTCATGATGGGTCAACAGGTACGGTCGTTTGGCGAGAAACGCGATATTTTCTTTTCCCGCCTTCCTGACCTTGGCTGCATCTACGATGCGCTGTTCTTTAGCTAGGCTGTAATGAGGATTTGCGTGAATTCGTTCCACGGCTTGTCTTAGCTGATCAAACACATGCTGCAATATCGTGAAAAATTCGGTTAGACTCTGATTCTGTGTCTCCTTTAACCCTGTCAGATGATAAGTCTTTCTCAAAAAATCAAAGGATAAATTATAAATTTGCCGATTAATGTCACTCAGAATCATTTGGTAATCCCTTTTGTAATCCATCTTGGACGGATAAATCTCGATCTGAAGCTGGAATAGTGACCGGCCCTGCTGACGAAGCTCAAGCTCGGTTAACCCCACCTCGTTCTGAAAATTCAAAATACCCGAAAGGATCGACTGCCCAAGTGGCTTAATCGCCTGCCGTAAATACAGATTGTCATGGTAGAAGATTAGCTCGGTCCCCTGTTTCTTCTCAACAACGAGCTCATATGCCTGCGTTTCATAGAATAACGGATAGCTCTTCTCCCCCGTATGCCATGGAACCAGCTGTCCCTGCTCCGGCGAAAAAACAAAGATGTTCTCCACCTCAAGCTCACGGGTTAAAGTGCTAATCTGCAGAGTATTAGAATCCATCCATGCACCCACATCATCCCGATGAAGCTGCAAGGATTCTACGGTCGAATGATAGGGCTTGCCCTGAATATAGAGGTTAAAAAGATTCGTCTCGATCCGGATCAGCTCTACGCTATGATTAAGAAAGCCAGTATGAGGTGAACCCATCTTCCTCTAACCTCCGAATCATAAAGGCAAGCTTCCGTGCAGACTGTGGATACTTCACTTCCTCGACCTGCTGCTTACTGCCATATTTTAGATACAATTCAGAAGCGTCATCTAAGAAATCCTTAACAGGAATTGTTTTGCCAATCGCCTCCTGCATTAGAAGCAGCAATACCTTCTTAACAGATAAGCTACTTCCTTGGATGCGAGGTAGAATCTTCTGAAGAAGCTGTCCATCGAACGCTTTGTCCTCTGGTAATAGCTCAAACCGCTGATTATACGTCATATAAAAACAGATCGAATCCCGAATCCTGAAGCCTACGTGCGAATGAATCTCCTCTAAGATGTTGTTGATCTTCACTAGTTTGTCTGTTGTCGAACGCACAAGCTCCGGGTAGTCGTTATACATATCGGTTAACTGCAAATATTCACTTCGCAAGAAAATATTACTTGAACTCGAAGATTCAAGCTCATCTATCTCAACACCCTTAGATGGAAATTGCTCCAGATTAATATAGTTGAATTCAATCGTGTTCGCGCGATCCAGCACCTTTTTGCTAAAAGGATGTGTCGTCTCGTCCATGTTGACCGTTCCAATCACGTACACATTATCCGGCAGAGTCAGGCCACCATATATCGACTGATCTTCCTCTCTTAAAGACTCCGGTCCAATCAACGCCGAAGTTACGATTCGACTTCCATGCCATTCCTGGGTTTCCATCACACTCAACAGATCACTGAAATAATACTCCACACGCGCCAGGTTCATCTCATCCAGACAGATAAAATAAGGCTTGTTCTTATTCTCAGCTCTAGATGCCTCTACTAACACTTCCGTTAAACGCCCAGGTCTAAACACACTAGAAAGATCCTTATAACCTAACAGATCCGACGGGTCGCTCCAGTCTGGTCTTACCGGGATTAAAGTAAACCGTCCATTCGCCATGGTAGCACCCAAAGCTTCGGCAAAGAGCTTCACCAGCTTCGTCTTCCCTGTTCCCGATACCCCGGCTAGAATGACGAACGGCTTGGTCTTGAGAGATAAGTAGAAATTCTCCATGAGGCCATCTGGGTAAAGAAAGCCTTTGTGGTGAATATATTGCTTCACTTGTTCTAGTTGCTCTCTGACATTGATGCTCACTGGAGTTATTTCCTCCTCTGGAGTAGTTTCATCTGCTCTATCTTGTAACACGATGTTTACATACTGTTTGTAGTTAGAAACGAGGTTCTCAAGATCTTGTAGGAGGACTTCATCTTCCGGCAATGTATCTCTATCGTATTTGATATACGCTACCGTAGAGACTTGGTAATCTCGGCCCAGGCCGCTTTTTTCCATAAGAAAAATATTCTCATCCTTATGTAGTCCATCTAGTGGGATCAGGCTACGGATTTCTTGAGTTTTGTTCTTGAGGTACTCGTATCCTCTGAGTTTGCCTTGCTTTAAGGGTTCAGTAACACCTTGAGCTAGAGTAAGGTAAACCGATTCCATATTCTCAGAAAATAAATATACAATGTAATCCCCTTGTTGAGTCGTCTGTGTAACTCTTCGATCCATGAGTGCAATCCAAGGAATAGTTGCCCAGTTACCCTGACCAACGGAACCTTGAACCTTGTATTGCTCATTTAGAGATAATAGATCCTTCAACTGGCCAGGAATAGAATTTCTAACTAAGATGCCTAAAGGGTGCTGTGCGAACGACTCCATTTTGGCTTGGAGATACGTGTTCATGATCTGCGATAATGCATCGTGTAAGGAGAAAGGAGAATGAGTCGTTCTATTCAATTCCAGCTTTTTATTGTAATTGTCCAGTTCTTGCATGGCGTATTCTTTAAGCTCCTTAAGTGTGTCTTCGTTAAACAAATCAGGGTCGGAGAAGGTAATGGTTTGATTTACTTGGTCGAATGTGAGAACAGAGGATAGAGCATCAATTGGTGTTTTTAGTAGGGATTTTGTTTGGTTTAGCGAAAATTCATTCCATCCATCTGCCTTTTGTTCGGGTGGAGAATCGACTATATTTCCTAGCTCGCTTTCGTCTTGGAAGTATTTAAGGAACTTTTGAGCTAGTTGATCCAATGGAGCTTGGACGGATTGAGTTTCTTCAAAGAATTCAATGATGGATAGGATAAGAACCATTTTGTATGATTTTTGTTTGGATCTGAAGATTTTTAAAAATGAACCTGGTAGCATGGAGACCTCCGATAGAAAAGATACTTAAGTATATGATATTAATTATAAAGTATATAAAAAGCAGTTTCCCAAATTACGTGGAAAACTGCACTCACTTTATTCTTCACCAGCTAAAAGCCATGCTCTTTTCAAAGGAATTTCTGCCTTTATATCTGCATCTAGCGAGTCGTATGTTTCTAGTAGCTCACTGATAATCGCCTTTTGATCCCACAATCTCACATTAAAGAATTGTGCTGCGACTTCTTTATCGACGGAGCTTTTGAACCCGCCCCAAGATACTAATAATCCATGACTTGCTTTGTGGTTATGCATGGTTCCAATTAATTGATCTAAGGTTGGTCTGTCAACTGGCGTATCTGATGTCTTCACTTGCACACAAATTTTTGGAGTACCAAAGCCTAGATTTCCTGGAGCAGCCAAAATATCCACACCTTTATCCGGCCCTTCTGGACTTATATAGGTGGTGAAACCTTTTGCCCTTAAAATAGCATCAATAATTCTAGCCATGCCATGCCCTTTAAATTTGCGAATAATATATTTGGCAATCGCGTCATTTGCGTATTCTTCAAGATCAAACATATTCTCGATATCTTGTTGAGGATCTTGGCTAGGGATATTAATTTGAACTTTTGAACCGCTGGTCATCCAGTTATTCTTTTGCATCGCTTTAATTCGTTCTTCTGCATCGTTTCTTGATATCCGGCAGACAGTCATAAAGGCTCCAAGTGAATATAAGAGATCTTGATCAAAATTGGTTCTTGGAATATCAGTGGCGAACCAATTCACTTTTCGGCTGTGGTAATAAGGATTACTATGATCTGGATGGAACTCATAGTCTCCCACGATCTCACCAATATGAATAGCAGATTTGTGTTTGCTAGGTAATACAACCCAATCTCCTTTTTTCATCTCGCTTGCAATCGGTATGATTTGGCTTGCCCAATTTCTTGCTCTGCCTAGCTTCTCTACTTCATAATCATTCATTAGATATTCGATTAAATCAGATCTTTCTTTAAAACTTCTTAAATCGATATTCAGTTCATCCCAAGTTAAATAGACTCTTTGATCACTAAGAAATTTGGACTCATACTCACCAGACCGCCCTGCACGAAATAACCACAACGCCATTTTCATATCCCCCTAGGAAAATGCTTATTAATTTCTTGAGTGAACCTGTCTACTTTAGAAAAATTTATGATGTTGAAGCATTTTTTGCCCCTTTTACATGCTGTTGTCTTAAAACAGGATCTACTATATTTAATTCTCTCAGCTTCTCTACTATTTCTATAATCTCAGTCTTGGAAAGCATTGGGCTCTTACCTTCCATTTTCAATCTACTAATCTTCCTTTGAATAAACTCAGAAAGCTCCACATCATATATAATCAGCTCATTCGACTGAATCTTTCTGAGCTCTGGATCGACATTAAATCTGCATCGCATCGTAAAAGAAATCATCGAAACATAGGGAACCTTAATATCTGGGAGATGTGATTGAATCGCTTTAATATGTCCATAGTTCTGTCTTAGTGGGCTGTAAAGCTTGTATCGATTGCTCACACTCCACTCCCTGTCTTCCTTCTTTCCTTTGATCTCTCCGGTATAATTCTTCGTTTCAATCACGAATATCGCATACGGAGACACGACAACATGATCGATCTGAGAGTATCCAGAACGTGACTTGGGATTCACAAGCATTAAATCACTGATATACCTGCATTCTTGCGGAAGCTGATCCAGCTGAATATTGATCTTGTGCTCCCCAAGCTCACCAATACGTGTGGGAGCTACTTTCGCCTTTGCTTTTACTGATGTGCTCTTATGTTCCTTTTTAACTTCCTTCTTTACTATCTTATTAACTTCTTGCTTCTTCTCACTCTTAAACCAGCTTAATATTTGCTTGAGAATCTTATTCTCCTCCTCATTCCGTGTACAACCGACTCCACTTCTCCAGCCGCTCCCTCATCACTTCCCGGTAACTCACTGGCTCCAGGATCTCTGCATCTGGACCATACTGGCTTAGCCAATTCAGAAACTCTCTGTCATGATTCAGCGTTACCTCAAATAAGAGACTTCCATCCTTCAAATCTTTCATCTTTGGACTAATAAACAGTTCTTCTTCCTTTATGTATCTTGCTACATCAGCGGAGAACTTTACTTTGAAGTGAATCTGCTGCTCTCCTCGCTCGATGGACCATGTGTTCTTCATATAACTCTTTAGATTGAAATCCCTGCGGTCGAAGTGTGTCTCTGTCACCTCCATGGAGCGAAAACGGCTTAACCGAAATGTACGAATCTCCTTCGCCTGATGACAATATCCAATCAGATAAAAACGTTGATCCCGTGGAACCAGATAATATGGAGCAATCTCTCGTTCCGTCAGCTCGTTTCGGCTCTGGGTATGGTATTGAACCTTTATCCTTTTTTCCTCCAGAATTGCCTGAATGACCTGCAGCAAGTAATTCGGGGAATCCTCCCTATACGCAGGCGAGCCCATCTGGATGATATCTGTCACATTTTGGAGAAGCTCCTGATCCTTATGTTTCTTGCGATAATGAGAGGACATTACTTTGTCGTAAGCACTGTCGAATCCGGGCGGAAAGTTGGTCTGATCCACGAAGGAAGGGAGCATTGTAAACACCAGCTCTTCTTCCTCGGTCCAATTAAATGGAAACATGGCGAAATTCCCTGTAAAAGCATATCCCTTGCCATACCCGATACTCGTAATAGGGACCAGTGTATCAAGTGCCCGCAAATCTCGATAAATGGTTCGTTCATTCGACTCACACTTCTCAGCCAGCTCCGGAGCTGTTATGCCAGGTCTTGCTTGAATCGCGTGAATAATCTTAAACCAACGAAAAAATTTGTCAGACATAGATCTATACTCCTAGTCATCATAGATTTAATCAAATTACATAAATCAAAAGTTTTAGTAGTAGTCACTACCTCAGAACTATATTTCCTATTATATAGAACAATATGGGAATATGTCATACATTTTTGCAATAAAATGAAAAATAAGGATGGATTTTTGGTGTAGATCCTGAAATTCTCTCATCCATCTCTTCGTTATTGCGAAAAAATGATTGCGATCAGGTTCAAACCAGCCCCTTTTTCTTTCTCCAACAATTAGATTGATTTAATGTTCAGAGTCCTTTTTGCACTCGGTTAATCCTTTTCCTCTCACTCAGCATCATGATCAGATAGCTCAACACAATTTCCAAACTAAATTCCATCGAGATAAACACACAATTCAGAGCCATATACCCAGTGATTTTTTTCATTATGACAGGACCAAGAGACACTACTTTGTCAGCAAACATGCGTTCTATAAATAAAACAAAAAAGCCCTGATTCCTCAGGACTACAGGGTATAATATGGTTGCACAATACGCCTAGGTGGGCGGGTCTTCCTCCGGAAAGGAGGTGAGGCTAATGCACTTCTCTTTTGCCGATATGTTGCTGTTCGCTGGCTTTAATATAGCGTTACTGACATACATCGATTCAAAAAAGAAGTGACCCCTTAGGTTTGGCAACCGGGTCACTTCTTCCGACTTATAACATCACTCGGAGGAGTTCCCACCAAGCTATTGTGCTGAGGACGGACGGCCATCCGTCCTTATTTCTATTGTTATGATAACATAACTGGATTATACAGGCAATTTCTTTAGGGTTACGTGCTACTTCTATTAAAGACAACAATAAGCCCTGATTTCTCAGGACTACATGGTATAATATGGTTGTACGATACGCCTAGGTGGGCGGGTCTTCCTCCGGAAAGGAGGTGAGGCTCATGCACTTCTCTTTTGCCGATATGTTATTGTTCGCTGGCTTTATCATAGCGTTACTGACATACATCGATTCAAAAAAGAAGTGACCCCTTAGGTTTCCGCACCTGGGTCACTTCTTCGGCCTTTAGTAACACACTCGGAGGAGTACCCACCAAGCTATTGTGCTGAGGACGGCTGCGAACCGTCCTTATTTCTATTGTTATGATAACATAACTGGATTATACAGGCAATTTCTTAGTGTGAACTTACACCATCAAATCCCGCTTTCGGAAGGCCGTAAAGGTGACGATAAGCAAGACTGCAATGATAAGCACAGACAGAAGAACGTAGATAAGATCAAGTCCTCCTCCGTACATCATCTCCTTGGCCTCAAAATACTTGAAGGGCGTAAAGTACTTCAAGCCTTCAAGTCTCTCATTCAGATCAATAGCTATGGATAAGATGAACGCAGCGAGCAAAATACCTGATGATACAGATGCCGCCTGCTTCACACGCTTGGATACTGAGGCGAGCGTCGTGCCGACGAGGAGAAAGATGATCTGAAGAAAGAGCATACCGATCATTAGAACAGCAATATCGTCATTTACCTGCTCTCCGTTATTGTACATACCGACAATCAGAATGCTCGATCCCCAGGTCACAAGATTAAGGATGAAAATTTGCAGCAGCGACGCCAATATTTTCGCGGATATGATCGCATTTCTGGACAAGGGCTTGGTGAATAGGAACTCCGCCGTTCTGTCCTGCTCCTCTTTGGCAATAATATTGGCTCCGAGGGTTACGGCATGAATGGTGACTGCGAAGAACAGGTACAGCATAAGCATTCCATAATATCCGCTTGCCTTCGACAGATCATAGGCACCCGCCCCCATTAGAGCTTGAAGGGATTCAGGCATACCTTCGATCACCTGATTCAGTTCGCCTCCGGCAGCTGTCGCTTCGAACTTATTCATTCCACTCACTAATAGCAGCACAATGCCGATGCTCCAGAACAGCAGGCTCTTGCTGTACGCTTTCGTTTCTCTCCAAAATATGTTCATGATCTCACCCTCCCGTACAGCTAGGCAGAAATGTCCCTTCTTATATAGATGTGGTAACAGACAGCAGTACATAAAATAACGATTCCGGCAGCGGCGATTATATAAAAGGTTTCATAGCTTACCGTCTCCAAGACCCGTTTTGTGTCAAAATATTTGAACGGTGACAAGTACCGCTTCAGCCCTCCCTCGTCACCAGACACCAGCATCCCAATGATATAAAATACGAGCACCGTCGTAAGAGATACAGGAAGAACCCCTTTAATTATCGGCAGCAGCACGGAAGCGATGAGCCCAAGACCAACAAACATCAGCTGAACAAACAGCAGTGTAATGGAGATCATGAAGTACAATTTCACATCGTAAGCACCAGATTGAAGCTGTTCAGCCATAAGCCAGGAAGCAGCAAGATACAGCACATTGGTCAGCAAGATCGATACGAATGCAGCCAGCAGCTTAGACGTGAGCACCCTGGTTCGAGTCACCGGCTTCGTCAGGAGGAAATCGGCGGTTCTCTCCCGGGTTTCCCGGGATACGACCGACATGCCCAGCAGCATCGCCTGAATCGCTCCGCACAGCGTAATGTACATAAATATATAAGTGTAGAACCCGAGAAACGTACCCATGCTTTCAATGTGAATACCGAACGCCTGCCTGAACGGTTCTGGATACCCCTCAAGAATCTGCGCAAAGGCATCGAACTCTCTTGAGATGGATGGGAATAAGGAGAGGAGAAATACCATAACGCCAATGATGGACAAGGACCAGATCAGCAGTGATTTACGATATGACTTCAGTTCAAAGAGAAACATATTCACCTTGAATCAAGCCTCCCTGTCATAGTAATGCATGAAGATTTCTTCGAGATTCGGCTCCTCGATCCATAGATTATCCATTTCGATATGTGCCAGCCTCTGCAGGATCTGATTCAAATTTCCCTTGAACAAAAACCGGGTGATGCTCCCCTCTGCCGTAATATGACTTACACCGTCCATATCCAGCTGCTGCGGGTCCAGAGAAACTGCCGTTTCAATCGCAAACTTTTTGTAATTGCTCTCCTTGAGAGCGCTGATCTTCTCCACGGTTACGATCCTTCCTTCTTTAATGATCGCCACCCGGTTACACAGCCGCTGAACTTCGCTCAAGATATGGGAGGAAAATAAGATCGAAGCCCCTCGTTCGTTCTCCTCCTTCAATAGTTCGAAGAACGTATGCTGCATCAGCGGGTCAAGTCCACTCGTCGGCTCATCGAGGATAAGTAATTGGGGACTGTGAAGAAGTCCTTGGACGATACCTACCTTCTTCTTGTTGCCGAGTGACAGATTCTCGATCTTCTTGCTGAGGTCCAAGTCCATCCGCTCCGCGAGCTCCTTCATGCGTTTCGTACAATCCTTCTTGTAGAAGCTGGCCGAATACTTGAGTAGATCCACGACCCTCATATGATCGTAATAGAAAACCTCCGCTGGCAGATATCCGATCTCCTTCTTAATCTCCGAGCTGTGACGAATGCAGTCTTTTCCGAAGATCGAGGCTGTACCGCATGTGGGATAGATGAGAGCCAGCAGTGTCCGGATCGTTGTTGATTTGCCGGCCCCGTTCGGCCCAATAAAACCAAAGATTTCGCCTTCCTCAATCGAAAAGCTCACATCAATAATCCCTCTTGCCTTGCCGTATTGCTTGGTCAGATGCTGAATCTCAACCGCATTCATACGTCATCTCCTCCGCTCTTTCCCTGCAACATGATTTCTGATCAAATCATAAGGGATACCTACATTGAGGGTAAAATCAGACAGTCGGCGAATTTGCCTTGATTTCGTCTTTAGAGCAGATTTACAGCAGAATTGTGCAAAGGCTAAGGATGATTGATCGCTATGCTTTGTTTTACTCTACTTCTCATCGCAGATTGAGATTATAAAAAAAAGTGACCCTACAGGATTCCACACCTGGGTCACTTCACTTTGCTTCACTTCATTGCACTTTACTCCACTATACTTCTCAGTATCATCCATTGTTGAGAGAAGCTCGATCGAATTGGAAACCTTCTGTGAGCGGATCCAGCGCTGACGTAATCTCATCGGCTACGAGCAGCCGGGGAGACATCGTCAAGGCTCTTGCAATGGCAATTCGCTGCTTCTGTCCACCAGAGCACTCTGCCGGATACCGCTCCATAAAGTCAAAAGTCAGCTTCACCTTGGTAAGCAGCGCTGCTGCAAGTCAATAGTGTCATTGCTGCTTCGATATAATCTGCCTAAGCATCTCCGCCACCCTCTGATTCCCCTGTCCATCCGCAATTTGAAGCGCGGTTTCTCCTTCCGGAGTGAGTTTGTCCCATTCAGCCCCATGCTCCAGCAGCAACTGTATCATCTCTAGGCTATCCGCATGATACGCAGCCGAATGCAGCGGGGTGTGTCCATTACTATCCACAATGCGCGGATCTGCCCCACGGGCTAGAAGAAGACGGATGATCTCAAGACTTCGTTCCCCTGCAATGGTAGCATGCAGCGCCGTATTGGAGGGAATATATGAAATTTGGGAGTGAGTGACGGCATTAACCTCAACTTCGTACTCTAGCAGAGCCTGTACGATTTCCGTAAAACCTAGATGTCCAGCATAAGCAAGCGGTGTTAGTCCATCTTCATTCTCTGTATTAGCGAGATGGGGCTGCTCTTCAAGCAGCCCCAGTACTTTTGCCGTGTCCCCAGCGATCAACGCCTTAAACAAGTCCGATATTTTCAGGTTTACCATTTCCATATGCTCCGTCATCTCCCGGCATTATAGTTTCAACTGACGTTTCTCCAAAGTAAGAAATAGAAATCAGCTTATCTTGCTTACAGCGTAACTCTATATGTAACTTGTCTGCTTATCGAAAATCACTTTTTTTGCCTGAATGCAATCGGAGAAATGCCATACCACTTCGAGAACAATAAACTAAAGGAGCTGGGGCTCTGAATGCCTACCTCCATGCAAATTTCCGTGACTGTCAGGTTGGTAGTGCGCAGCATTTTTCTAGCCTCTTGAAGCCTGCGCTCTGTTAAATACTGATGCGGGCTCCTTCCGAATAGCTGCTTATAGCTTCGTAGAAAATGATTGCCAGACATGCATGCCGCCACAGCCGCGTCTTGGATGATGATCTGTCTGTTAAAGTAAGCGGAGAGATATTCATGACCGATCTGTACTCTTCGGTAGAGCTCCGCTCGGGTAGAAGATTTAATGGATGTCAGCCTTTGTCTTTCATAATGTACCTTTTGATGGTCCTTGAGCAGGACCGAGCCCAGCTCATGAAGTCTCTCTTCCATCCACACTGGATCATGGCGAAAGTGCACATAAGCGCCTTTCAGTCGTTTAAGCAGTATGGACATGTGCTGGTTCGTATAGGTTTTTTCCATAAAGCTTGTGGTGCCGTCTCCTGAGTCAAAGGGATCTTCCAGCAGCAGTTCCGGTGGCAGCATTAATGTACGCTTCAGGTCCTCGATTCCTTCCTCCGTGATAAAGACACAAAAGGATTCTACCGGTTCTCTGCTCTCAATCGTGATGGAGTATTCTTGACCTTGGTTTAACAACAAATATTTCTCTTCCTCTACGGCATAGGTTCCCTGCCCGGTTTCGTACAATGCTCGTCCATTCGAAAAAGTCTTAAGCGACAGCCTTCCGCTCCCTTGGAAGTAGAATTCATTACTTACTTCGTGCAAAATAGAGATCGTCTGCGGCCTAGGAATCAGATAATTGAGCATCATGGTCTCCTCTCTTTTCATTCACTAATTTACCATGACTTTCCTAACGATCTAATATAATATCTATATGAATTTGCTAATTTAAACCCTTTCATAAGGAGTGTCTCTACATGATGTACGTTTGGAGAAAATGGTTCTTGCCTCTTCTCATCCTCATGATGAGCCTATTATACATCTTCTTCATTCCGGAAGATCCATTCGGTGTAAAATTACTATTTAAGCTGATTCCGATGGGGCTCATTATTCTATATGCATATTTGCAGTTCCCTGCGGATCGACGTCCTTCTCATTGGCTGCTGCTCGCAGGCCTGCTCTTCTGCATGCTCGGTGACGGCCTACTGCCAATATGGTTCGTGTTCGGGCTGGGCACGTTTCTCGTCGGCCATCTGTTTTACCTGGCAGCTTTTCTCGGCTTATGGCGGTTCTCGTGGGTCCGCTTGTTAAGTCTAATTCCCATTGGCATCTATGCCTGGTTTATGGGCGGAAAGCTTGCAGGTGATATTGGAGCATCAGCCGAGTTTACCGGGCTGGTTATTCCCGTCATGATATATGTCACTGTCATTTCGCTCATGCTGTGGTCTGCTATGATGACAGGCAGTGTGTGGGCGATGATTGGGAGCCTGCTGTTTGTGATTTCGGACTCTATTTTAGCTTGGAATATGTTTATAGAAGACATTCCCGACGCCGGTGTGCTGATTATGACGACATACTATGCCGCTCAGTTTATGATTGCGCGAAGTATCGGGTCTTTCACAAGAACAACGGGCTCACTCCTAAAGGTGAAGATTAAATATTGAAGATTATTTTCGCGCAATTATGCTTTGTCTTCTAGTACTATACGGTCTGATTCATTAGCTGGGCGATATCCCTTCTTCATAAGCACTGTATGCCACAAAAGAAATTACGTAAATCTAAAGAACTACCTTATAGCACGAAAAAAAGTTCCGAGTATTATTCGCACAGAGGATCCCCTCCAGCTCAATATAATAGTATGCTCCCTATAAGCTGGCCGTGGATTGGGTATGTAAACAAAATTTTCTCTATATGGTTTTGTTACTGACTTTCTCCAGTTTACTTGTTAGGAAGAAAAAAGACTGTCCTCCCAGACAGTCCTTCCTTGAAACGCCACTTATCTTCTGCCCCACACCATGTTCCACATTTGTTTGCGGTGGTACCGGTTTTGAGGGTCTACGCCGCAGGTCATCAGCCACTGTGCAGCATTCTCCCGTTGATAAGGAGTAACAGGTACGTTAAGACACCGGGACAGCTCATCGATCATTCCGCAGCATCTTCCATGATGTCTTAGGTCCTCGCAGCGCTTCGAGCATAAAATGCCGCACACCTGGTGAAAATGTCTTGGGTTTTTCATCTTACGACGAAATGTTCCCATCAGCTCCGGATCGAGATTGGCCATACTGAAATCTCCCTTCGTATACGCTTGTATTCTCGTCAGAGGAACAGCAAGAAGCTTCTTCGATTCAATGACGATAATTAACAATATGCTTGGCAAGCGAAAAGGACAGGGCGTGTGTCTCCCCAAATTTTAAAAATGGGTAGATTCCGCTCGAATGATATACTAGCTTAAATTTCACAATTGCATTTGAAATTGCATTTTAAATTGGATTTTTAATTGTACTTCTTCACATAGTGGCTCATAGTGAGCAGCGGCCAGACGCGCGGGTAGCTGTGATAATAAATGTAAAAATGCCCCGGTAGTCCTGCTCCGGTTGGATAAGTAGACCGCTGATCCCCTGCTCTGCCCCACTCTATGAGATTCTTTATGCTATCGTCCATTTCTTGAACAGGATAATTATAGACCGAGATCAGCGTGTCCAATGCCCAGGCGGTATGCACTACGGTAGAGTAGGGAGCGGGCTTATATCTCCGCAGAACATCGCTCGCACAGGATTCCCCCCATCCGCCATCTGGCAACCGGATGCTCCACAGCCAATTCACTGCCTTCTGAATCGCAGGATGATCGGGGTGTATACCTGCTGCTCTCAACCCCGTCACGGCAGCCCATGTCCCATATATATAGGACACACCCCATCTTCCATACCACGATCCATCCCTATTCTGCTGCTTCAGGAGCCAGCTTACCGCATCTTGAACCCGTGAGTGGGACAGGCTGAGCCCCATATGACTTCCCAAGAACTCCATTACCCGCCCGGTAATATCTGCACAGGAGGGGTCTGCCGCTGTATCGACAAAGTTCGGAATGCGAAACAGCCTGACCACAGCTGCTGTACTGTTCTTCTCGAAGGCCGCCCACCCTCCATCCTTATTCTGCATATGGAATAGGTACTGTACACCCGACCTCCATGCCCTGCGGCAGACCCCGTCTCCCTGCCCAGACAACCGGCTGAGTGCCCTCAGCACGGCCTGTGTATCATCCACATCGGGATTAACTGAGTTGCTCTCCGAGAATCCCCAACCCCCTGGATATGAGCTTCTCTGATTCGGCATAATCCCCCTTGGCAGCTGCAAAGGCAGCAGGTAACGTATCGCCCGGCTTACCGCCACATCCTGCGGATCTGCTCCAGCCTCCTGCATCACATAGCTGATCAGCGCCGTATCCCAGACCGTGGATGGAGAATTCTGAATATGAAGCTCAGGCTCATCAGCTGAGATCAAACAGCTGAAGCTCTTCAGCCCATCTACCGCCTGCTGAATGATTGGTGATTCGCGCTTGTATCCTGCAGCAAGCAGGGCATAAATCATAAAAAAGGTACTGCTGGCGTAGCTATACTGCGACCCGTCTTCTTCGATATTTTGAATGATATACTGCTCTGCTTTTTGAAGGGCCGCTTTCGCGTAAGAACGATGTCCATGCCCCATCTTCTCAGAGCCTGGAGTCTGCTTTTTTCGATGCCGTCTTCGTAATTTTTCGTATTTATCTGTCACAAATAAATGAAAGAGATTCATATCGGAGGAAGGAGAAATGGAGAACTTGTGATAACCGAGGATGAGGATAGAGGCAAAATGTGAACGCACATAAGAGCTCCAGCGGTGAAAGCTTAACGGACTGAACCTTGGCAGCTGGATGAGATAGAGCGGAACCGGATACACCGCAGGCCATGGATACAGCCCATTCAGCGCAAGCATGAACTTGGTAGAAATATGGGCTCCCTCTACACCGCCATGTGCGACTATATATGCCTCTGCCCGCTTCATCATCGGATCGCTGCGCTCACCATATCCTGAGAGCAGAAGTGCCGTGTAAGCTTCGACAGTGGAAGACAAGTGACCTTCATCATCGTCATGCAGCTGCCATGCCCCGCTGATTGACTGACGATTCTTCAGCCGCTGAACGAGCGGTACCACTAGCTCATCCTCCATCTCCATCACTGTCAGAAGAATAATCATATATGCATCGGTCATCGGTCCCGTCTCAAACGGAAGCCTCCACGAACCGTCATCCTCCTGGAGACGTTGAAGATTGCTGATTCGTTCACGGATCTCTGCTCTCAGCCGGTGTAATATAGGTCTTTCCTGATCGTTCATACCCCCGCCCCTCTTCTTGTCATGCAGCTTCGTTCATCGTGAGCTGTTCCTTGTTTGCATACTATGATGAGAATAAGGATTGGCGAGCGGTTCATGCCTAGAGGGCCCTACCCAGAATTTCAGATTTCTGAATGCCAGATAACTGACTTTGACCCTAAGCATGCATACAAAAAAAAGCACCTCTCTTACCACTAATTGTTTGCAGTGAATAAGAGAAGCACTTTATCATTTAATAAATTATTATGCTGACAGCTCGAATGCCAATTAAGGAAGCTTAGTGCTGCTCGTGGAGTACAAACTGAGCGATATTTTTGCTATGATCCCCGATCCGCTCAAGATTGGTCAGGATATCCAGGTAGATAGCTCCCGTTCCTCCGGAACAGAGATTCTGGTTCAGGCGCTGGATATGATTCTTGCGGAATTTCACTTCAAGCTCATCCAGCTGGCTCTCATGATCAAGAACAGCTCGCGCCGCTTCTTCATTCTGATGCTCCAGCGCGATAATCGCTTGTTCTACGGCTTGATCTGCGAGTTCGATCATTTCCGTGAGCTCAGCAGTTGCCTCCTTGGAGAATTCCAGCTTGTTCGTAATACTATACTCAGCAAGCTCGACCATATTCTCCGCATGGTCTCCAATCCGCTCAATATCGCTGACCGTCTGGAACCAGCCTGTCGCTTTCTCCGTTTCGCCTGCAGCAAGACCATCATTATTCTGATGAATCTTAATAATATAATCTGTAATTTTACGGTTCAGCTCATTAATGAGCTGTTCTTTTTGCAGCGCAAGTTCGGCAAGATTGTTGTCCTTCTTAAGGAAATAACCTGTTGCGTCCTGCAAAGACTCACGTGCAAATTGCCCCATACGAACAATTTCGTGCTGTGCTTGTCCTAGCGCTAAGGCTGGAGTTGCAAGCAAACGGTCATCCAGATAAATCGCCTTGAACTGGATCTCCTGTAACTTACCAGGAACCGCCTTCGTTACAATCCAGGCGAGTACCGGAATTAGCGGGAGGAAGATCAGTGTATTCGTTACGTTAAATATACCGTGCGCATAAGCAATCTGCATCCGGATGTTGACACCTTCTCCGATCCAGAGCACGACTGCATGCACCACGGGAAGCAGTATAAGGAAGATAATCGAGCCGACCACGTTAAAGATTACATGGACGAGCGCAGTTCTCTTCGCCGCTACCGTAGCTCCGATAGATGCGAGAACCGCAGTAATTGTCGTCCCGATGTTGTCTCCGAACAGAATTGGCAGCGCACCTTGAAGGCTGATCATGCCCTCATCCGCAATCGTCTGCAAGATCCCGATGGTTGCGCTTGAGCTCTGGACAATAATCGTAAAGACCGTACCGACAATAAGTCCGAGAATCGGCTGATCTGACAGCTGTACCATGAAATCTGTGAATACCGGCATTTCCCGAAGCGGCTTAAGACCTCCGCTCATGGTCGATAGACCAAGGAACAAGGTACCGAATCCAAAAATAATTTGCCCGATATACTGGAAACGCTTTTTGTTAAAGAAGAACAAGAAGAATGCACCGATAGCAATAATCGGTAAAGCATATTCCTCAATCTTGATCCCGACGATGAATGCGGTCATCGTTGTTCCGATATTCGCACCCATAACAACCCCAATGGCCTGACGAAGCGTCATCAGCCCTGCATTCACAAGACCAATGGCCATGACGGTCGTCCCTGAAGACGACTGAATCAGAATCGTGACTCCAATCCCGAACAGCACCCCAAGAATAGGGTTAGATGTATACTTCTCCAGCAAGCCGCGCATTTTGTCGCCGGCTGATTTCTGCAGGCCGTCCGACATATACTTAATACCGAACAGGAATATCCCTAATCCCCCGATAAATTTAAACAAAATATCCTGCCAATCCAATGGTGCAGATCCTCCTTAAAGAGCTATATTTCAAATAAAAACGAACTATACTAATTTAGCACATTCCTGAAGAGAGATAAACTGTCTAACTATTGACATATTCCGACAAAAAAAGAGCTGTCAAGTTTTATCCAAGGCGGATGAGACTTGAACGCTCTTTGACTTCGATAGATCAGGCCTACTTCTTCGTTAAAAGGGGATTTGCCTTATCGAATATATTGTGTGCTTTATCTCGGAGATATAGTCTACGATTGTGGCTTTAGTACAAACGACTCTTCCTGTCCATCCCATTTAATCTTCACCAGAAGCTCAGCTTCCTTCCGTGTCACAGAACAGCCGGAACAGCTTCTGGACATTGTGACCCTCCGGGAATTGTATTCCTCGTCCTTGAATATATTCTTCTTATCATCTGCATAAACCTCCAAGTTAGAGAAATGAACCTCTTGCGGTCCCCCCAGCTTATACTCGAATATGAAATCTCCATCTTCGCTGGACTCACCGATTATTGCCGTGTATTTACCTGTCCAATGATCACTTTCCCCTACAAAAGAAATCTCCTCTGACTGAGTACACCCCATCAACAGCAGCATCAGAATAACAGCAGCGATAGTCATATATTTCATAATTCGCCCTCCAGCTTATACTCACATCACTTATGAGTAGGATACGAATTTTCCAGGAAATGATTTCAAAAAAAATACTCCTTCCCCATCAGCTTGGACGGACAAAGAGTATTTTCCCCCTTAAATCAGCTTCCGACTGTACCACTTCTCGCCCCGGAATCTGAGCCAGAAGATCAGGCCGCGTACGCCCCATTCAACGACCATGGCAATCCAGACGCCCATGATGCCGTAGCCGAGCGTGATACCAAGCACATAGCCAAGAGCGATGCGCAGCAGCCACATCGACAGGAGCGATGTGATGGACGTAAAATTGGAATCCCCTGCCGCACGAAGCGCAGAAGGAAGAATAAAGCTCGCGGACCACAGAAATGGCTGAGCAATGGCAATCAGCAGTGTCAGTCCAAAGATAACTGGCACAATCTCCTCAGGCGGCGAAAACAGCTGAACCACAAATGGGAACAGCGGCAGCAAGATGGCTGCAATGAAGACAAAGAAAAGGCTCGACAGCCAGAGCAATGATCTAATAAATTTGCGGGCATCCTCGGTATTTTTGTTGCCGATACATTGCCCGACAATGGTGACAATCGCGATGCTCAGCGCGCTGCCGCCGATCTGGAACACAAGCGATATGGAGCCGGCAATGGCATTTGCCGTAATCGCGAATGTGCCAAGCTGAACAATAAAGGTCTGTGTAAGCAGCTTCCCACCATTGAAGAACATCTGCTCTGCGGCAAACGGAATGCCGATGGTCATGATTTTCTTAAGGATGGAAAAATCAAGCTTCAATAGATTTTTGATACGGAACAGCAAGGACTGATTGATCTTCACGAGATAATACAGCGAGGCTGCCGTCCCGATAATTCTTGCAGTCAGCATGGATATGATGAGGCCCATAACGCCCATATCCAGCACCGTGATGAACAGAATGTTCAGTCCAAGAAAGGTCAGGTTCATAATGAGCGATAGAATAAGGCAGGGTCTTGTCTCCGCCACACCTCGCAGCACTCCTGTAACTGCCTGAAATATTGCAATAAAAGGATAGGTCAAGCAGCTCCCGATCAGGTACAGCCTGGCATTGTCAAACACAGCGGCTTCTGCTCCGCCAAATAACAGATTCAATATGGGAGTATGAAAAGCGATCACGAGCACACAGATGATTATGGATAGAATGGCGACAGCGGATATGGCCTGTGTAGCGGATTTGGCTGCCATCTGGGAATTGCCGCTGCCCTTGTATTGGGCAACAATGACGGTTCCTCCCGTCGCAACGGCGACAAATACGTTTATGAGGAAAATATTCAAGGAATCGACCATGCTCACCGCACTGACAGCGGCGACTCCGGAGGAGCTGATCATGGCGGTATTTAGCAGACTCATCAAAATAATAAAAGCTTGATCCACAAATATCGGGATAATAATCGCGATCATTTGCTTATAATCAAGCGTCTTACCTGTAAAATATTTATTCAGCATGGCTGCTGAGGTCGTTTTGGGTCGTATATAGGGTTCCGGCGAATTCAAAGCTCATCATCTCTTTTTCAGTGTATTTGAATCAATTGCCACACTATTATAGCACCTTCCCAGCCCTTGCATAGTAATAACCGCCCTTTTTCTAAATAAAAATATTCTGCATGAATCAACTTTAGCTTTGTCATGGAATCCAATTGATGCTTGTAAATCGCATTCCACTCCTCTATACTAATACCATCATCTTAATAGTAAACAGGTGTTCATTAATGCAAACGTTAAAAGAAGAAATCAAAGACCGCATTCTTGCCGCGGCCCTCTCCGAATTTGAACAGTACGGTTATGCTCAATCTTCTATGAGGCGAATTGCAAGTACGGCTAGCATTACGACGGGTAATATATATCGGTATTTCAAGAACAAAGATGACCTCTTCCACGCATTGCTTGAACCGACATACATCCAGTTTATCAAGTATACGATGGATATTAAGGAGGCCATTGACCAAACAAATACGATTGATGCCTTTGAAACGCTCAACTGTATCCAGCTCGTAGATGATACGCTCGTGGAACTGCTGAAGGAGTCGAGCGTTGAGATCAAGATATTGCTGACGTTAAGTCAGGGGTCCGCTTACGAACAGGCCAAGCAGGATTTAATTCAGATTGTTGCGCAAATTTTGGAGAAGGTCATGCTGATCGCGAAGGACATACCGGCCCTTCATGATGCGAGGGATCAATTGGCCGTTCAGATGTTTGCCACCACCCTGATTGAGAGCATCTGTATCATTCTGCGTGATTACGAGGACGGCAGCACCATCAAATACCTGGTAGATGAGCAGCTGTACGTATTTGGAGAAGGATTCGCGAAAAAATTAAACCGGTGAGGTCATCATTGGTTTTTTTTGCTCGTAAAATGAACATGTGTTTACTAATCTATCTATAGAAAAAGGAGTTCGGAGAGAATGCAAAGAATCGTCAAATGGCGGGTGCTCATTCTAGTCGTATGGCTGGCATTGGCAGGTCTATTGACTGTATTTCAGCCCGATGTGAATGCCATTCTGCATGAGAGAGGACAGGATCCGCTTACAGAGGACAGTCCTTCCAAAGTCGCCAGTCAAATGCTGAAGAAGATTGACGGTGATAAGGGTACGAGCAATATTATTGTTTTTCATAACGAAGACAAATTATCAGACACCGAGCTCGCAGACATTGAAACAGGCATTAGCAACATCCGCGATAACATGTCCGGCCTTGGCATTACCGAGCTCCTGGATCCGTTCGGAACACCGGAAGCGAAATCCTCGCTCATCTCGGAGAATGAGACCACCCTTATGGTCAGCTTCAGCATTGATAAGGGTGACCGTGAGGTCAAGGACATCAAGCAGGAGCTTGAATCCGAGCTGTCCGGTGTCGATACGGATTTTTACTTAAGCGGTGAAGATTTCATCCAGAACGACTACCTGGAAGCGACCATCATCGGGGTGGAAAAAAGCGCTGCCCTGACTGTTGCCTTTATACTTATCGTTCTCATTATCATGTTCAGGTCTGCACTGATTCCATTCATCTCTCTGCTGACGGTCGGGATTACTTATCTCGTCTCGATGGGGATTGCGGCGCAGATTATCGACAAGCTCGATTTTCCGGTGACCAGTGTAACGCAGATGCTGCTGGTCCTCATCCTGTTTGGGATCGGAACGGACTATAACATCCTGCTGTTTAATCGTTTCAAGGAAGAGCTGTCCCATGGAGCAGGCGTTGATGAGGCGATATCGACAACGTACCGTACAGCGGGCAAGACTATTTTTTACAGTACGCTCACGGTGTTCATTGCCTTCGCGGCACTCAGCTTCTCTGACTTCGGTATTTACCAATCTGCCAATGTCGTGGCGATCGGTACGGTCATCCTGATTGCTCAAATCTATACATTAACACCATTCTTCATGAAGACGCTCGGACCGAAGCTGTTCTGGCCTTCGAAACAGGATGCAGGTCATAAGGACAGTAAGTTCTGGGGTAAGCTGACATCCATTTCGGTGCGTTTTCCGGTTCTTACGACGGTTCTCATCATCCTGGTGATGATCCCTGTGTTGATGTTCAGCAAGCAGACACTGTCGTTTGACCAGCTGAAGGAGCTTGGCAACGGCTATCCATCAACCAAAGGCTTCAGCCTTGTTGCGGACAATTTCAGCAAAGGTCAGGCGCTGCCGACCAATGTCGTTATTGAATCGGATGAGCCGATGGACAACAACGAAGCACTCGCTGCGCTGGATCAGGTCACGAATACATTGAAGAGCCTGCCTGGTGTAGATCAGGTATCCAGTGTGACCCAGCCTCAGTTTGAGCCGATCGAGGACTTCTATGTCTCTAGTCAAGCCGAAACGATTACGGGAGGCATCTCAGCTTCCAAAGACGGAGTAGACCAAATCAAAGATGGTCTGAGCCAGATGGAGGAAGGCTTATCTACACCTGACTTCTCTCAGGTCGATGAGCTCGTATCCGGATCGAGCGAGATTGAGTCCGGCTACCGCCAGCTGACCGATGCCGTAGGACAGCTGGGAAGCGGACTTGATGACGGAGCTGCGGGTGCAGAAGGCCTTGCTGCAGGTATTGCAGAGATTAGGAACGGACTCGGCTCTATCGTATCCAGTACCGGAAAGCTGTCGAGTGGACTTACGGAAATTCAGAGCCAATACGAAGCGCTTCGCAGCGGATATACTGCACTCTCCGAGCAGCTTCCAGTTATACAAACCGGTATGGCAGGCATCAATACTTTAGTCTCGGCTCTTGGCGACCGTCACACCGAGCTGCAGCAAGACGAGACTTACAATCAGCTCAAAGCCCAGGGCCCTGCACTCGAAGGCGGACTCGCCCAGATCACAGGCGGTTTGAATGAGCTGAATGAGAATTATGGCAAGCTGAACAGCGGCTTTGATACAGCTGCAGGCGGCTTGGCTCAGGTCAACAGCGGTCAAGAGCAAATTCTGCCCGGTCTGAATGAGCTGGAACAAGGAGCGAAGCAGCTCTCCTCCGGTCTATCCGAAGGTGCAGACGGCTCCTCTGTCATTACATCGAACATGGATACGCTGAATGATGCGCTTGCTCAGGTCAATGCAGGACAGCAGGAGCTCTCCAGCGGATTATCCCAGCTGTCGAGCGGTATGGGCAGCCTGAAGGACGGCCTTGGTCAGAGCGGCAACGGTCTGAACGATATTTCCGAAGGACTGGATCAGACCGGTGACTTCTTGTCTCAATATGAACAAGCGAAGACCTTCTTCATCCCGAAGGAAGCGCTCGAAGCAGAAGAATTCAAGACATCGCTCGATACCTTCATGTCCGATGACCGTAAGGTAACGAAGATGATGGTTATTCTGAAGGAAGATCCATACTCTATGGGAGCCATGGACACGATTGAGGACATTAACGAAACACTGGCTGCAAGTCTGAAGGGCACGGTCCTTGATGGGTCCTCCTATGGTGCTGCGGGACCAAGCTCCTTCACATATGACACGAACAAGGCGCAGCTTGAGTCCTTTAACAGTACAGCCATTCTTGTTATTCTCGGCGTATTTATCGTGCTGTTGTTCGTCATTAAATCACTTCTGCCATCCATCTACATTATTTTGGCGCTGATCGCTTCCTATTACACGGCTATGGCTGCAACGAATTTTGTAACGTATCAGATCTTGGGAGCTGACGGGGTGTCCTCCTTCGTTCCATTCTTCTCCTTCATCATTATCGTTGCCGTCGGCGTCGATTATAGTATCTTCTTCATGATGCGTTATAAGGAGTATGGCGATCTTAACCCGACTGCAGCACTTGTTCAGTCTGCGAAAAATATCGGAGGAGTCATCATATCGGCAATGATCATTCTCGGCGGTACGTTCGCTACACTGATCCCATCCGGGCTTGTCCTGCTGATTGAGCTGGCAACGGCGGTGATGGCCGGACTTATCATACTGTGCTTCATTCTTCTCCCTATGCTTGTTCCGGCACTCATTGTACTGCCACAGAAATTAGGTAAGAAAAATAAGACGGCTTCCGGTCAAACATCAAACCAAACCTTTGATGCATAAAATCAATGCTAACCTTATCGTAATTTTCGAGGAAGATAGGGTCACTTACATCTAAAAAAGAATCCCGATTCTTAATCAATAAGAATCGGGATTCATTATATTGTGCAGCATCTTATACAAACAATCCAGCGATAATACTTGTAATTACGGAAGCAAGTGTCGCAACAAGCAGCACCTTGAGGCCGAATTTGGCAACCACCGCTGCCTTTTCCCCGCTAATCGCCTGAATCGATCCACTGATAATCCCGATGGAGCTGAAATTCGCGAATGACACCAGGAATGTAGATACGATAGCGACTGTTTTAGGGCTAAGCGTCTCAATGAGCGGCTGGAACTGCAGCATCGCTACAAATTCATTCGTCGCCAGCTTTGTTCCCATAATGGAGCCTGCTGTTACCATTTCGTTTGCCGGAATTCCCATAATCCAGGCCACTGGACTAAAGATGTATCCCAGAATCGCGGTAAATGAAATACCTAATATCGCTGTTAGTGCTCCATCCAGAAGTGCAATGAGACCGACATACGCAATTAGCATCGCGCCTACAATCAGAGCAACTCTACCACCATCAAGTGCACCCGCCGAGATTGCTTCGAAGATCGATTTGGTCTGGGAGACTTCCCGTACATCAATCTTCTCATCCTCGCTTGGCTTCGAAGGAGCAACCATCGTTGCTATAATCAGCGCAGACATCGCGTTCAAGATCATGGCTACTAGAACATACTGCGGAGGAATCATCGTCATATATGAACCCATGATGGACGCGGACACCGAACCCATCGCAGAGGTACACACAACAAACAGCTTGTTATCGTTCATTTTCTGCAGATGGTGCTTGATCGCAATAAGCGACTCGGATTGACCGAAGAAGATCGAGTTCACTGCATTAAAGGTAAGCACATTGGATAGTCCCGTAATCTTGGCAAGTGCCCCTCCGATATACTTGATTGCCAGCGGCAGCACTCGAATATGTGTCAGTATGGACAGCAGGGTTGCCGTAAAGATAATAAGCAGCAGCACGTTAATAAAGAACACACTCGCCTCTGCCGGAGCCCACCCGCCAACAACAAAGTCAATTCCTTGATATCCGTAGGACAGCATCTTCGTTACAAAGTTTGACACACTCTCGACGATGCTCACACCAATGCTCGTCTTGAACATGAATAGGGCAAGCAATATTTGAAGAACGAACAGAACACCAATTGCTTTGAAGTTGATGTTCTTCTTATCGTTGCTAAGAAGGAATCCAAGTCCCAGTGTCAGTAGAAGCCCCAGAATTCCAATTACAATTGACATCACTCACATAAACTCCCTTTTACTTATGATTAAGCGCCTTGTTTCAAATTACACGCCTTGTCTACATTACACAGTTACGCAACCTATTGCAAGTCAATTTTCACTCTGCTGCAAACCGAACTTACTTGGTTCCATTTTGTTCAATTTTCTATTATTAAAAAGCAATTTCTTAAACTTTACCCCAATTTGCGACGTTTATTCATATAATGGAAAATAAGGATTTCTACTGCTCCCAAGTCACAAAGAAGGAAAGGAAAATCTGATGAAAAGGAAGAATATACGGTTTAAGCTGATCGCGGGCTTGTCCCTATCCATTCTGTTGACAGCCGCTGTGCTATGGCGAATTCTGTCGCTGCACTATGCTTCGTTCGAAGAGCTGGTACTTGATTACATAAGAGAAACAGATACGTACTATATGATTGATATTACAAAGATAAGCCGCGAATACGAGAATTGGGAACGTGTTGAAATTACAGACCAAGGGGAGATTCAAGAGTTAATATCTCACTTCTCCACGATGAAATTTGAATCCGCAAGTGATGCAAGCTTGCCATGGGACTACTATTTAGTCCGTATTCAGCTCAAGACCGGAGCACATTTCGATATGACCCTGTATGAAGAGCAAGAGCAATATATACGAATAGACAATTCACGAAGATCCGCACACAAATACCACGCTGGCGAATTTAAAATTTCTAACGGATTTGATACAGCAATTTTGGAGCAATATTTTAAGTAGCATGGTATCCATGCGGTTCATAGAAACCGCCCTTCCAAAGAATTAATAGAAAAGAGTCTGGGCCCAACGAATAATCGTTGGCCCAGACTCTCTTTTCCATTCAGTCACTTCATTTTTGTATTAGAGGAGCTTTGACAGTTAAGAAGTATTACCATGTAATCATTGCAGCTCATGCACATGACATGCACACGCATACTTCAATTTCAGATCTCCTGACCTGACAGCTGCAGCTCCATTGCTCTATACATAAAGGCAGCAAACTCGCCGCGTGTGACGGTATCCTGTGGTCTATAGTTGCCCAGCTCCACGGTGATTCCATGCTGAGCCAGGATCAAGACATCCTCTTTGTGTGCTGGCTTCACGTTCGTTATATTTATCGTGTGCGGGCTGTTTGACACCTTGGCCAGATTAAAGGCTCTTACTAGTACAGATGCCATCTGTTCTCTCGTCAGCGACTGCTCGCCCATGAACGAATCTGATCCGCCTAGGAGAATTCCCTCGTTATAAGCTGCAGCTATTACAGCCGCATACTCGTCCTCTGATGAAATATCCTCAAAGCCTTCAAGTACGGCACTCACATTATCGGGAATGGTTAGATGCAAACCTCTTGCTATCATATCTGCAGTCTCAGCACGTGAGATCAGCTCATTCGGCTGAAATTCTGTCTGATCCGCATCGATTGCTCCTGCCGCTGTCAATGACATCACAGCAGGGAAATACGGACTATTCGGTTTAACATCGGTATAATCTGCGGTCTTCTCAATTAATACGGGCAGCTCCCGATGCTGGGTTGCCTGTTCGTAATCGTATGCCATAGCGATTAGCTCAGCTTCTCCCCACATCTCTCCAAAGAAAGCGAGTCCAAAGGGTGAGCCATTCTCGTAATAGCCTGCGGGTACCGTAATTAATGGAAGACCGCTGATGTTAATCTCGGGGACGGTTGTCGCACCGATATCCCCTTCGCCCAGCTTTGGAATTCGATTGGACATTTGCGGGTATACAAACCCATCCAGATCATGCTCTTCCATGACACTATCCACCATTTGCAGGTACTCTTCTCTAACTTCATTGAACTCCGTTAAATCCGGCGCCACCTTCGCATCACTGATTGCAGCATCTATATCCTCAAATCTTTCTTCCATAAAACTGAGCGGTCCGCCTTTGACCCACGGAATCTCACCGGCCTCTTCAAATACACTTTGAATAGACAGGGTTTCATCTTCAGGATTCAAATTCTGCAAATAGCTCTCCAGATCGTAGAAGAACGTCTCCATACCGACATTTCCCGTCTTCTTCACATACTCTTTAAAGCCTGATCCGGCAAAAGGGTCCTCTACTACAACCGCCCCCTCTTCCTCCAGCTCCTTCACAGCTTGTTCGTATAGCTCTATGGTCTCTGCCGACAGCTCACTATCACGCCAGCCTGGTCCATACAGACCTAACCTTTTGCCATTAAGCGCCTGATTACTCACAGCTGCTGCGTAACCTTCCTCAGGAATATGGCCAATTGCAGCCTGTGTCTTCTCATCCTTCTCCGAATAGCCGGCCATGACATCAAGCATCACTGCCGCATCCAGCACCGAGCGGGCATGCGGGCCAAGAACGTCCCGGGTGCTTCCTGCGAGCGGTGTAACTCCTGTTGTCGGGATAAGTCCGAACGAGGGCTTGATGCCGACAATCGCTTGGGCTGCCGCCGGATTCTGAATCGAGCCTCCCGTCTCCTCGGCAATCCCGAGGACAGCGAAATTCCCCGAAATTGCCATCGCTGTCCCACTGCTGCTGCCGCCCGGTGCAATGGAAGGATCGACAGCATTATACGTAGGTCCAGCCCAGCTTGTATTCGCATGCGTTCCTGTTGCGCTGAAAGCCGGAATATTCGTCTTGCCGATGATGATCGCACCTGCTTCTTTAAGCCGTGACACGACGGGAGCATCCTGAGCAGGCATTAATTCAATGCCTCCCGCTGATTTACTAAGCGGTTCCCAGCCGAATGTACTTGGGAATCCAGCGACATCCACTGCTTCCTTAATGACGACGGGTATACCCGCAAGTGGCCCGAGCTCTACTCCTTCACTCCGAAGACGGTCAATCTCCTCCGCTTCCTGCAGGGCTTTGTCATTCATGAAGGTGAACGCGTTATATGTACCTTCATACTTTTCAATCCGGTCCAAATAAGCTTGGACGATCTGCTTCGCCGTAAATTTTCCACTGCTGTATCCCTCAGTCAATTCATTCACTGTCATCTCTTCCAATTGAATCTGTTCCTGAGCATATACGGTTGAAGGCGTTCCTGTCAGCTCAGGTATAGATCCTATCAACATTCCAGAAATGACCAGGGACATTGTTCTTTTTGCTAGAATTGTCTTTCTCATTATCATAACTCCTTTCTTTCTCGTAGTTAGTTACTCTCGAAACCTATTTTATACTTACTCTGCTAGATTTCAATTTTTTGTCATATGATCTGACATTACAATTTCTTATAAGTCTTATACCGGATATGATAAGGCGAGCTTTCAAGTGATCTCTTATACCGGAAAAAGGACCGCTGCATCCTTCCTACAGCGGCCCTTGGTCCATCCTCATAACATTTAGTGATTAATCGTCATCATCATCCACCCGAGGCGGGTGGTTATAGTAGTAATTTCCGTGCATACACGGATAGGGTTGGTACTAAATCTTAAATTGCTGAACCAGCTCCTGCAGTTCTTCTGCCAGCTTCGACAATGAAGCGGAAGCTGAGCTGATCTCCTCCATAGAGGCAAGCTGCTCTTCGGTGGAACTGGCCATATCTTCAGACAACGATGCATTCTCCGTGGCTATGCTCAGCAAGCTCTGAGCCGTTGAGGTCACTTGAGAGGCACTTGCTGCAATCTGTTCAGATAGTGTTGCAACCTCTTCCACCTGAACAGGGATTTCCTGAATATTCTGAATGATGGATGAGAAGGTCTCCGTCGTGTTGAAGGAAATGGTGAGTCCGCTCTCTACTTTTTCTGCGGCCAGCTTCATGCTATCCGCTGTCGTCTCCGTTTCCTTCAGGATGTGCCCGATGAGTCCGATAATCTGCTTCGCAGCCTCCTCTGACTGCTTGGCAAGATGACCAACTTCCTCGGCTACCACGGCAAATCCTCTGCCATGCTCACCAGCTCTCGCCGCCTCAATAGAAGCATTAAGAGATAGCAGCTTCGTTTGACCAGCGATACCGCCGATCAGATCGACGATTACTGCGATTTCCTGAGAACGCTGCTGCAGCGATTGCAGCTGTTCATTCGATTTGTTAACCGATTTGTATATCGCATTCATCTGATCCATCGTCTTCAGCACAGATTCATTCCCATCCGCTGCCTGCTCTGCCGCATGCTTCGTCAGATCCGAGACATGAACAGTATTCTCGGCTACCTTCTGTATGCCCATGCTGATCTGAGTAAGAGCCTCTACCGTTTGGTTCAACTGATCATTCTGCGTCTCCGTCCGGCTTGCCACCTCCTGGAGTGAAGAAGCTACATATTCCGAAGCCGTCGCTGTTTGCATCGAGCTTGCCGTAAGCTCCTCTGAGGATGCGGCGACATGCTCTGATTTTGAACCGATCTCCTGAATCAGCATTCGCAAATTGTGAGACATTTGATTAAATGAGCTCGCCAGGTCTCCAAGCTCGTCGTTATTCTTCAGCTGAATCTTCTCGGTCAGATCGCCTTCACTAATCCGGGCTGCCGATGTACGCAGCGCTTGAAGCGGCTTCGTAATGGATGCAATAAGGAAGAATACCAGGAGTAAGCCGAGCACAATGGCAACAACAATAACGATACTGGTTGCAATAAGAATAGGCTTGGTAATGCCTTCAATCTCTGTATCAAACACAATACCGCCGACCTTCCAGCCCGTCAGCTCATTCGTTATGAACTCCATGCGCTTCGAATCCCCTTCAAAAGTGAAATCGAACTTGCCTCGTTCAGCTGCGAACATATTATCATAGAAATTATCATCTGCTCTTATACCTAGCTCCATCGTAGGATGAACCACGATATTCCTCTGCTGATCCAAAACAATTGCATAACCGTCTGTACCGATGTTTACTTGACCTGCGACCTGGCTCAAGCTCTGCAGGTTAATGTCCATACCGACAACACCAGAGCCATCCTCGGTCATTTTTGCTACAGCGACGACCAAATTACCGGTGGCAGCCGATACATAGGGATTTGTAATAATGACCTGTCCCTTATTCTCCATGGCTTTTTTATACCAGGGTCTCTGACGTGGATCATAATCTTCAGTAAGCTGCTTTCTCGGAACCTGAATCATGACCCCCTCATCTGTTCCGACATACATGCTGTCCAGATCTCTATTAAATTGAATATAATTATCGAACTCTGCTCTAATATCGGGACTATCAACTCCGTCATACCGCGTAGCATTAATATGATTGGAGAAGATCACAACATCTTCTCGTTTGGGAGCGATAATATCTGTGATGACTGAGTTGATGACCTCGACGCTCACACCTGCGCTGCGCATGAATTCCTTATCCAGTTCTTGCTTCGCGGATTGGTACGATAGTGTCCCTATAACAGAAGAGGGGATGATAAGTACGATGAGAAATACGATGATCAGCTTGTACTTAACGGTTAATCTTAGTTCGTTCTTGTCGAACCACTTCAGCTTCTTACTTAACTTGCTCACTCTAAAAAACCTCCAGTTCATTGGATAAGCTTTGCACCTTCACTATGTTGGAAAATTACTAATATCCAATATAAAGATAAAGATTCACATCTATTCATCGGTCAATCGAGCGTCTTTATTTAACATCACATGTAAATCAATTTTATATGACACAGTTTCTTCTTAAATTTCGGGCAATAAAAAAGGCCCCATCGGACCTTATTCGTAGGCAGGATCTGCGTAATTCTAGGCATACGCACATACCCGCTAATTTTTTCCGTGTCAGTTGCCCCATTATCTCAAGCTAGACTAGTGCACTAACGGACTCCAGCAGCTGTCATATCCTAAGGTAGAAAGGGGATGAGTACAAGTGAAGAAGAAAATGCACTATACAAGCACAACCATCAAGAGCAAATGGACCAAGACCAAATGGCTCGACAAAAGCTCGGAAGTACGAGAATATATTCCCAAAACGTTGCAGTTCAGCCGAAGCAATCTGAGCAGCATGCTGTCACAGTATTCGACTATCTTTTTCAAGCCGGAGAACGGTACCGGGGGCTACAATATTATAAGAATCAAGAAGCGCGAGAACGGATACCAGTACCAGCATAATTCGGTCAAGAAGCAATTCACTTCTTTAGATACTCTATATAATGAATTGAAAAAACGAAATAATCGTGAGCCGTACCTGCTTCAGCAGGGCATTCAGCTTGATAAAACCAACGGCAAACCGTTCGATATTCGGGTCATGGTTCAGAAGTCAAGAAGCAGAAGCTGGAAATCAACCGGTATCTTTACCAAGATCGGAACCCCAGGCAAAGTGGCGACCAATTATCAGCAAGGCGGAAGAATCGGATTTATTCGCCCAACCTTATTAAATGCCGGCTACTCGAACACTACGGCAAAAGAGATCGAAGCAGAACTCAAAAAGCTTGGAAAGTCCGTCGGCAAAGTGTTTGATTCCCACAAGCATGGCTTCCATGAGCTGGGTCTCGATGTTGCACTGGATAAGAATGGGGAGATCTGGATTCTGGAAGTTAACACAAGACCTCAATTCTATCCACTGAAACATATGAAGGATAAAACCCTCTACCAACACATTCTGTCTAACGCCAAAAAGTATGGAAGAAAGAGATGAAGAGCAGCCGCATTTTTTACAGACTTAGAGCTGTGATTATTAGAGAATTAAAGTATTAGAAGATTTGAGGACTTTGCAAATGTCCCTTTACCTGATAATGTTGAAGGCTAAAGGAAACGTTCATGTGATAACTCAGCTGGATTTCTCGTTCCTTAAATTCTAAACGATATGTAACCATGTAAGGTGTTTCAATATAGAACAGCGTCAGCTGCAATGTATGGCTGCTCACCCACGAAGCACAGGCAACAACCTCCTGTACATGAAGGCTTAGATCCTTATAGAATAGCCCTTGCTGTGACACCGGCTTGCTGAGATCGAAGGTTAGCACCTGATCACGCTCATCTCCATAGTTCATTTGAAGATCTAATCTATCCCCAGCGGCATGAAAATGGAGCATACGCAGTCCTTCAGGATGATTCTCCAACCTATAACACCTGCCACCTATGTCTTGAATCCCGATCGGTATCTTCATAAGCTCCGGGAGCCTGGAGCTCAGGTGAAGCTTTTTCTCCATCCGAATTAACTTATCACTGCTTAGCTTCATGGGAGGGCTCAGCACATACGAATAGATGAAGTCCAGCAGCGTTTGCAGCGGCTGCATGCTCTTGAAGCTTGAATGGGCAGCAACGACGATTCCTGCGGAAGGTGCAACGAAGCACAGCTGGCCAAAAGATCCATCCCCTCTATAGCAGCCTTGTCGGCACATATGAAACTGGTATCCATATCCTTGCTGCCAGTCTATTCGATCCTTACGATCGGTCGTGTCACTATGCTTCGTCGTTGCCAGTTCAATGTAGCGTTCGGATACAATGCGTTTGCCTGCGTACATTCCTTTATCAAGCAGCATTTGACCAAATTTTGCGACGCTGTCTGTCGTCAGACTGAGCCCCATACCTCCTGCTGTGATGCCCATGGGACAGGTCTCCCATATTGGACGCGGTATATTTAACGGATCAAACAATGTCGGCATCAGGAAGTCTACCAGATTATGACCGGTGACACGTTCAAGGATCGCAGAGAGCATATATGTGGCATGTGTGTTGTACAGATGATAGGTTCCTGGTTCAGACTTCACTTCTAAGGACAGAAAGGCTCTTACCCAGTCCTGCTCCCTAGCTATCTCTGCATAAATATTATCGTGATGCCCCGTGTTCATAGACAGCAGATGATGAATCGTCATCTTGGCCAGATTAGGAGAGATATAGGATGGAAGCTTATCCGGGAAAAAGGAGATGACCGGATCGTTGAGACGGATGAAGCCCTGGTCCCAAGCGATGCCTGTTGCAATGGATGTAAAGCTCTTACTTAGTGAATACAGCAGCTGCGGACATTCCTTACGATAAGGCTCCCGATAGAACTCGGCCTCTAACCTGCCATCCTTCATAAGTACAAGACTGTTTACCTCTAGTTTTAATTCATCGATTTTGGCTATTAACAAGGAAATCTCGTTTGCAGTACATTCATGAATATCCGGAATCCCCAATGTGTTGTCAGGGTCAGGAGCATCCTTTGTCCCATTCATTGACGTTTACCACCTGCCTTCTCCTTATTCTCCTTCACTCTGAACATAACGATCCTGCTGATAAGCTCATACGGGAGCGGCTGGTCCATTGGAAATTGCGCTGAGCCCTTAGCGCTCTTGTATTTTGATAATTTATCCTTGAACGCGGCGATCCCGCTTGCCCCTGGATAAAAACCAATATGATGCTTGAAGGCTGAATAGTGAACAAGATTGCCTGCGAGTGCAAATTCAAAAGAGGAGGCATCTGGCTCAATGTCATTAAGATGCGGCTTAACTTAATGATATTGGGTATCTGCCCCCACTTTTATCAACTTAATTTAAATCCCCTACGTACGAGTACGAATCTTACCTCTCAAACCTAAACCAGCCAAAGTCGAAATTACTTCCCGGCAGGAAGATGAACGTTACCTTTGTAACACCGGTTACTTTCTCCAGCTCAAAGACCTGCTCTTCATATCTGTTCGACTGCGTGAACTCCACAAGCTGATTACTCTCACCCTCTGGACCTGCAAACCGGATATGGATCGTATTCTTGTCAATCGGTGAACTGCCGTAGAATACAATTCTTGAAGTCCCTTCCGCCGTGAAGTCCATATCACTGAACTCAAGGGATACGTTATTGCCGATGCCCTCTACTAGATCTCCCGAGATCGTGAAGGTGTCACCGTAGATGTGATCGCACCCTGCGGATGCATTCTGCTCGAAGGCTCTATTTTTCTTCTCGAACGTGAAGCCTTTGACGTGAATCTTCTGATTCAGCACAAAATAGATGGACGTAATCCCATTCAGCCGCTTGGACAGACGGTATGTCTCTTCTTGATACACATTCCATTTGGACTCCTTCTGGTACACAACATCCGCCAGCAGGGTACTGCCTTCCTCCTCCGGCATGCCCTCCCAGATCTGAATGAAGTATTCCTCATTGGAGAGTGCAAAGATCGGAATGGTCATCGTGTCCGAACCGTAAGCACCAAAGTCAATGTTCTGGAAGCCTACAACGGTCTTCCCGTCACGGCTCGTCGCAAACCCTTTCTCATTCCCGTTGCTGACATCGCCTATTGCATCATCGTACAGACCTCCGGTAATAAAGCCATACGGATCTTTGAAGGCTGTGCCAAGCCCGTCTGCTCTGAATTCCAAGTGGGAGATCAGCTTCGTCTTATCTGTTCCGTTCTTGCTCGTCGCGCGTACCAGGAATTCACCATCACCAAGTGCGCTGATCGTAGCGGTATGCCCGTCGGCCTCAATCTTCGCGATGTTGGACTCAATACCGGCATCGTTAACGACAGACCACTCAAGATCAGTATAGGACGTATTCACCGGATAAAGATTCGCTGTCACCGTTAATACCTTGTTGGACGGATTCAGCACCTGACCTCCACTACTAATGAGCTCAATTTTGCGCAGCGGAACCTCAGCCGCACTTCCCATCACAATCGGCATTGCCTCATTCTTCGTGTTTGCATCGATGCTGCTCAGCTGTGCATCACCCGTTGCAGGCACAGAATTGAACTCGGCAGATTGCCCTGTAAGCCCCTCAGAGCTCACCTCGATCTTGATGGTTCCCGGCTCCTTCGTCGCACCGATGATCGCCATCAGCTTGCCGCTGAACAGTCTCTTGCTCTGTCCTTTGTACTGATCGTAATCTGTGCTGTCCCCACTATCGAGACCAATCAGGCGCCCTGCTCCGCTTACACTGACGTTCACGCGATTATTTGCATTCTGTACAACATTCCCTGCTTCATCTTCCACATTAATCTCTACAAAAATAAGATCTGTGCCGTCGGCAGTAAGCTCGCTCTTATCCGGCAGCAGGCGGATCTTCGCCGCATCCGTGTAAGATCTTTGTACATCCGTCGCAATCACATGGCCATTCTCATCATAAGCGATAGCTTTCAGTTCACCTTGCTCGTAAGGTACCTTCCACCAGCCAACCAGCTGCGTTCCGTTCGCATGATCAATGTCGTACGTTCCGATGGTACTGCCGTTCAGCTGCAGCTCAATCCTCGGTGCGTTAGAGCACACGCGTACATCAATCATTTGTCCCGGACTGAAATCCCAATATGGGAAAATGTGAACCATTGGCGCCTTCTTATAATCCGTCCATGCGGATTGGTAGATGTAATAGGAATCTTTCTTGAATGTGGCTGTATCCAGCTGTCCAAAATAAGAGTTCTTCGTATGATACGGCGTCGGCTCACCGATATAATCGAACCCTGTCCACAAATACTGTCCAAGGGAGTATGGCGTGTCTCTTTCGGCCAAAATACATGCCTCCGCCGACTTCGCTCCCCAGCTGGTCGTACTGTTGCCGAGCGCAGAGCACTGCTCGTCGTCATCGGCCAGGATGGCCTTGTCAAACGGAAAGTGATAAATCCCACGGCTCTGTACGACCGAAGCTGTTTCGCTTCCGTAGATGATCCAGTCCGGATGCTCTTCATGGTGCTTGTCATAATACTTCTCAGCATAGTTGTAGCCCGCCACTTTAACGATGTCGGCGCATTTCTGAGCATTCTCCCACGGCATATAGTTGGAGCCGATCGTCACGCGTCCATTCTGCTTTGGATCAAATTCCAGCACATAATCCATGAGCATTCGGGTCACTTCTTGTCCACGCTCATCTGCATGCGTATCATATATCTCGTTCCCAATACTCCACATAATAAGACTTGGATGGTTGCGATCCCGCATCACCCAGCTCTTCACATCCGTATGCACCCATTCCGGGAAGAAACGCGCATAGTCATAAGGCGTCTTGGATCTCTCCCACATATCAAAGCCTTCAGAGACAATCAGCATCCCCATCTCATCAGCCAGCTCCATAAAAGCCTTCGCCGGCATGTTGTGGGCTGTGCGAATGGAGTTTACTCCCATCTCCTTCAGCAGCTCGAATCTTCTGCGCAGAGCCGTTACGTTAAATGCCGCTCCCAGAGCTCCCAAATCATGATGCTCGCACACCCCGTTCAGCTTCATCTTCACGCCGTTCAGGCGGAAACCGTCGTTCGGGTCCAAGCTGACCTTGCGGAAGCCGATATGTTGTGCGACCCTCTCCACTGTCTCTCCAGCGATCTTAAGCTCTGTAACCAGCTCATATAGATGCGGCTCATCCGTACTCCAGAGTAGTGGGTCCTCAGCTGTCAACTGCTGATGGTTCATCACTACGGAATCGCTGCCTGCCTTAAGCTGATCTGCAGAAGAAGCAATGACATCCCCCTGATACATGATGTTGTGAACGAGTTCACCGTCCTGCTGGATGAACACGTCCGTATCCACTTCAACCAGCCAGCCTTGTTCCTGCTGAGTTGTAGAAACATAGATCCCGTTCGTCACGATATGACTATTGTCTCTTGTCTTGAGCCATACGTCACGATAAATTCCGGCTCCAGAATACCATCTGCTGTTCGGGCTTTGGTGCACGACCTTGACGATGATCTCGTTCTCACCGGGTACCAGTGCCTTCGTGATCTCATGCTCAAAAGCGGAATATCCATACTTCCACTCCCCAGCAAATTGACCGTTTACATAAACTGTAGAATCCATATAGACACCGTCAAAAGCGAGGAGAACCTGTTTCTCATCCCCGCTATATGTAAATTTTTTGCGATACCAGCCAATGCTGTTCTCGTATAAGTCAAGCGAGTTATAGATTAACCAGTCGTGGGGAAGATCGACCGGCTCATAATGAAGCCCTGCTGCTGTCGTTGCATCCAGTTCACTCGGATCTTGCACTGCTCTCCCTGCGTCCTTTGCTTCAAGGTGCATCTTGGCAAATTCCCAGCCGTCATTAAACAATATTTGTTGATTCATGGGCCACCTCTCACTTTTACAAATTAGATACTGATGATTACGTTTACATTGTATCATGAAAACGTTTAATTTCTTACCCGGAATCTTCGCAACAAAAAGCCACAATAATTCGACATTAACTCCATATCACGAAGCAAACTCTGCGTGGAATATATTAACAATCTAATATTAATATAATTTGTACTCCATTTTTATATTGCGATGATATTCGTTGTATACAGTATGCATATTCTTATCTCAATTGATGGACAACAGGGAGGACTATAGAAGATGGTAGATCAAATTTTGAGAGAAGTGCTTGATAGAAGAAGTGTGGAAATTGTAGAAATATGTGAAAGAGAACATCTGGAGCTCTATAAGCTATTTAGTGAAACACTGGAAAACATGAGACAGCACATGCCTGAGCATTTATATAACAAAACGGGAATGTTGGAAGATATCTTTCTTCATAGCAATATTCAGTTGATCAAGACCGCTCATAAGCTGGGCTATCATGATGCGCAGTCGCTCAAGCAGTGGGGAGAGCATCTGGAAACAACTTCTATTTAAAACCAGCTGATCTACGGTATCAGGAAGCAATTAACTGCAGCCTCCGTTTATTCTGAGTGCTCCTCTCGAAGTGCCCCGTTCGATATGATATGATGATTACCATTGAATCATATAGACGGGACAGGTGAAATTATGGAGCATCTAATCAGGCCGGAGGTTCGCAGCATTGAAGTATCCGGCATACGAAAAATGGCCAACAAGGTCAGTCAATACGACGAGGTGTTATCGCTCACGATCGGGCAGCCGGATTTTCCGACACCGCAGCATATATTAGAGGCCGCCAAGCAAGCAATTGACAGTGGGGAAACGGTGTACACGCCGAATGCGGGAACCATCAAATTGCGTACAGCGGCAGCCCATTTCATGACACAGAAGTACGGACTTACATACGATCCTGCGGATGAGATCATCGTGACGACTGGCGCCAGTGAGGCAATTGATGTGACGTTTCGGACAATTCTTACGGAGGACAGCGAAGTACTTCTGCCAGGCCCCATCTATCCGGGGTATGAGCCCATTATTCGCATGTGCGGCGCGAAGCCGGTGCATATCGATACGACCGGCAGCGGCTTTAAGCTGACAGCCGATTTGATTCGTCAGCATTTGACGGAGCGTACCCGCTGCATCGTGCTGGCATCACCTTCAAATCCGACGGGCTGTACACTGAGCTCTGAAGAGCTTAACGAGATCGCGGATCTGGTTCGGGAGCGCGAGCTGTTCGTCCTGTCAGACGAGATCTACAGCGAGCTTGTATTTGACGGGACGCACACTTCCATTGCGGCTCTGCCGGGCATGCGTGAGAAGACCATTGTGATCAACGGGTTGTCTAAGTCACACTCGATGACCGGGTGGCGTATTGGGCTGCTGTTCGCTCCGGCTTACCTGGCACGCCATATCGTGAAAGTGCATCAATATAATGTCACATGCGCCAGCTCCGTCAGCCAAGCAGCTGCGGTCGAAGCGCTGACCGCCGGCATCGATGACGCACTGCCGATGCGTGCGGAGTATGCACGGCGCCGTGACTATGCTTATGAGCGGCTGGTGAGCGCAGGATTTGAGGTCACACAGCCACACGGTGCTTTTTACATCTTCCCTTCCGTGGCTAAGTTTGGACTTGATTCCACCACGTTCGCCCATCGTCTGCTTGAAGAGAAACGGGTCGCAGTCGTGCCGGGAGCGGCGTTCGCTCCCTTCGGCGACGACTATATCCGCATCTCCTATGCCTGCTCGATGGAGGTCCTCCGTGAGGCAATGGATCGGATAGAATCGTTCGTACAAGGATTGTCCAACTAAACAGGTGCATGCAAAAAGCTGCTTCTGCGCATAAGCGCAGAAGCAGCTTTTTTTAAGGAATGTTCGTTATGAAGAACGATGACGCAAATAATTAGATACAACTTTGATGGCTACGCCGATCGCTTCCTCCTGTGGCTCAAGCTTCGCATGATGCAATCCATAGGACGTGTCAACACCAAGCCAGAACATCAAACCAGGGATATCGCGCAGGAAGTATCCGAAATCTTCGCCCGTCATGGCTTCAGTGCATTCAATCAATTCCACACCGTCAAAATGATGTACGAAGTCCATAAATCGCTCAGCTTCTTCTTCATTATTGTAGACCTGATAATAATTGGAACCGTAATCCAGCTCGGTCTTGCAATTAAAGCCGGCTTCAACACCTGTCAGCAGCGCTTCAATTCGGGCTTTTACATCCGCCATCGAATCTGCTGATAATGACCGGATCGTGCCCTCCAGACGAACCCGTTCTGCAATAATATTCTGTTTGGTTCCACCTGTAATTTTGCCAAGTGTCACAACCACGGAGTCCAGTGGATCGACGTTGCGCGAGACAATGGACTGCATCTGCATCACGAGACTCGACGTCGCAACGATCATATCGATCGCCCGATGCGGATAAGCCGCATGGCCGCCTTTACCTGTCAGATCAATAAACAGCTCTGATGTGTTGGCGAACAGGATACCCGGCTTCGTAGCTATCGTGCCTACCGGGTATTCGGGAGCAATATGCAGCCCCATCATGAAATCAGGCTTCCACGCCTTAAATTCCTCGCTTGCCAGCATGGGCAGAGCGCCGCCTGGCCCCTCTTCCGCCGGCTGAAACACGAACAGAACATCATCATTAATGGGTTCATTCACTATGTCCGTGAGGACCCCGAGACCGATAGCCATATGCAGATCATGTCCACAAGCATGCATGTAACCAGGATGCGTTGATCGGAATTCATAGCTGGTTTCTTCATCAATCGGCAGCCCGTCCATGTCCGCCCGATATCCCAAACAACGCTCGCCAATCAGCCCCTTCACTCGGACCAAAATACCAGTACGCCACGTCTTTATCTCCAGCCGGTCCTGCGGCAGGCCTCTTATATATTCCAGCAGCAAAGCCTGTGTCTTGAATTCTTCAAAGCCTGGCTCAGGAATCTGGTGCAGCCTCCGTCTTAACTCTACAAATATGCTCATTCGATCACTCCTCAAGTCACTCATTAAGCCCGTTCGTTTTCCGTTATAGCTATGTACATTCAAGCATAATCCTGCTCATAAACAAACACGCGCCACTGTTGATGGCGCGCGTTGATTACATTAGCTTGCTTTATTTCAGGTTGCGAAGACCTTCGATAATGGTTGTCTTGGATTTCGTCTTGTCATCAACCATCTTGATTACACGAGCGGGAATACCAGCAACCACTGCGTTCTCAGGCACGTCTTCGATAACAACCGCTCCTGCAGCAATTACAGCGCCTTTGCCTACGCGCACGCCTTCGAGAACAACGACGTTTGCACCGATGACAACATCATCCTCGATGACAACCGGTTGTGCAGAAGGAGGCTCGATCACGCCAGCCAGTACCGCACCTGCGCCAACGTGGCACATCTTGCCGACTTGAACACGTCCGCCAAGCGTTGCGTTCATGTCAATCATTGTGCCTTCACCGATAGAAGCGCCGATATTAATAACCGCGCCCATCATGATAACCGCATTGTTACCGATCTCTACTTTGTCACGAATGATCGCGCCAGGCTCGATACGGGCATTGATTCCCTTCAGGTCAAGCATCGGAATTGCGGAATTACGACGATCATGCTCAACCTCGTAAGACTCAATTCCTTTCTCGTTCGCAAGCAGCTCTTGAACTTCTGCCCAATCGCCAAACAGCACGCCGCCGTCACCATAGTCGAATACTTTAACGCCTTCTACTGGAGAAGTAATTTTACCGTTGAAATACACCTTTACAGGCGTAACCTTTTTGCTATCTTTGATGTAATTAATAACTTCCATTGTTTTATCCATGGCTGGTATGTTTTTCTCCTTTTTCTTCAAGCTTATTTTCCTTGCGAACATTGTAGCATATGCGCTCGAACAGAGTCTACTTTTAGCACTGCAGGACTCGACCATACATGGCATAAATGTTACTGCTCGAACTAGAACCACCTGATATATGTACTATTGAAGTGGCAAGGTCAAAAAGTAGGAATAAAATTCGTCATCTATGACAAATCCATGCTTCTCATAAAGCGTCTGTGCTGCCTTATTTTCTGGCGCTGTAGATAACGCTACCCCTTTAGCCTTAGTCCTTGCTGCGAATTCCTTAACCTGCTGCAGTAGCAGATCCGCAATCCCTTCTCTGCGATGCGTTTCTACTACATATAGATCATTAAGTACCCATGAACGCATCATAGAGATGGATGAGAAGGTTGGATAGAGCTGAGCAAACCCAACGGCTTGTCCATCAGAAGCAGCACGTCCAATAAATACGACCGATTCTGCATGATTAAAGCGGTTGAACAAAAACTCCCTGGCTCCCTCAGGATCGGATGCTTGCCCATAGAACACACGATAAGAATCAAACAACGGAACCAAATCATCTAAATCATGAATCGTTGCTTGGAAGGCAGAATACTTTATTGTCACTTAAGAAATACCCCCTTTCACTTTACCTCGTTAATGTAGCATATTATCAGATTATATCTAGGTTTTTCATATTTTTCTATGATTCTTTTTTGTCATTAAATGACCCGAATAACGAACCAGAACAGGCCAAACAGCATGATGCCCCCGGATACTATGGCATTGCTGTACGTATAGACTTTCGTAAATCTTCTCAGCCACAGGAGCAGCGGAATAACTAAGACCAGCACAGACAGCTGACCAATCTCCACACCAACGTTGAACGAAATTAATGCAAGAACAATGGAATCTACAGGAGATTCCTGAAGCACCTGGGCAAAGCCAAAGCCATGGATCAGACCGAACAGCAGAGCAACGAGCCAGCGCCGGTTCACTTGCTTGCGGAAGATGTTCTCAACAGCAACATAGGCAATACTGAGTGCAATGAAAGGCTCCACGAAGCTTGACGGCAGGCGTACTATGTCCAGTGCAGCCAAAGCTATGGTCAAGCTGTGCCCGACGGTGAAAGCCGTCAGGACCTTCACATAGTCCCATGGCCGCAGCTTGGCCAATACCAGAGCAAGGATAAACAGCAGATGGTCAATGCCCAGCCAGATGTGCTGAACTCCGATCACCAAGTAGTTCCACGTCGTGACCGCCCAGTTGGGCAGCTCCACGGTCGTGCTGCTGCTTCCTTCAGCTGTAATTTCACCGGCAGCCACTTGCTGTCCGTTGGTAAAAACAATATCCTTTGAAGCCTCTCCCATCCGAATGGCAGCAAAGTTCTGATGATTGGCGTCCATATCAAAAAAGAAATTATAGTTGACTGAATAATCATCTGCCGCTTCTGCAAAATCATATCCAAGCTGCATATGCAGGTAGCCGATGTCATTTCGTTCCACGATCCTGATATCATCTATGGATGCAAGCTCGGCAGCCTGACCTTCTCCCTCTACGATTAAGGATTCCTCGATCAAGGATCTAAGCTCGTCCTGTGTCCATGCAACCTCGCCCTCCGGGGGCTTATTGCCTCCACCCAGTACGAACACACCGCCAGATCGAACATCCATCCACTGAGCTACTTCCTGCAGATCAAGCTCTATTTCGTAAATCAATCCGCTCTGGTCCACCTGGATATTGGAATATCCCAATGTATTCATGTGTGCACTTGCCGGGTGAGCAAGAATAGATGATGCCCAAAAAAAGAGGATGAAAGCCGCGATCCGCTTGGTGTATCCTCTCATCCCGATGCAGAACAAGCTTCTGCGCACACGCGAAGCATCCGATTCTACTGTCCTGCCATACTGACCATATAATTGCATGTCATATCCTCCTGTACCGATCTCTTGTACACTCAAATGCAATCAATATAGCATCCTATGTTTATCCGATGATGAAATAAATGTTTAATAATGTAAAATACTCGTTCTATTGAAAAGAAAGGGAGAAAGCCCTCTTGTTGCAGGCCTTCTCCCTAACCTTGTTATTGCATTTGCTCCAGCATCAGAGCGAGAACCTTCGCTGTCTCAGAACGCAATGCCATGCCTTTAGGATCAAAGCTGTTGTTTCCTTTGCCTGCAATGAATCCCATAGCCGTCGCCTTATTGACTGCATCCTTGGCCCATCCGCTGATCTGATTGTCATCGGTAAAGGCTGTACCGCTGCCGGCCTCCAATTCCTTGCCGCTCATATGCTCCAGGGCACGCACAATCATGACAACCATCTCTTCCCGGCTAATTGACTTGCCTGGTTCAAATTGGTCTGCACTTGTGCCATAAACAATGCCCGCTTCATAAGCTGCTTGTACAGCTTCTGCATACCAGCTTCCAGCCTTAACATCACTGAAGGTGTCAGCGCCTGCAGATGCTGTAAGTCCAAATGCTCTTGCCACCAGCGTGACAAATTCAGCTCTTGTTGTCGACTCTGAAGCACCAAACGTTGTATCCGTCATTCCATTGACGATACCTTGGAAACTGAGCAGCTGTACATAATGGTAAGCCCAATGTCCTTCGGTTACGTCCGTAAAGAGTTTGTTAAATTCCATTACGACATACGTACCAGCCTCTTGTACGGTTGCTGAGTAGCTGCCATCTGCATAACTGCCGCCAACCCAGGTTACACTTCCGTCTTCGTCAATATGATAAATACCGGCCAGGCGATCATTCTTCACATTATCGGCCTTCAGCTTGATGGTTACCGAAGCATCAAGCGGCTTCACTGTACCATCCGCACCGCGTTTTCCAATCTCTACCTTAGCTGGATTGCCGACCATTTTAAAGTTTGCTTTCTGTTCCATGCTGTAATCGCGAACTGCTTCGTTCACTGCCTCCTCCGAGGCTGCTTGTGTAGAAACATACAGTAGTTCATTAACACCGAGTTCACCAGCTAATGCAGTTCGTTCTGCTGCACTCATGGTGATCATAGCACCGTCCGCAAGAGTAATCGTCAAGCTGCGGTCTCCCATGCTAGTAAGCGCTGATGAGGTTAAGATCAATCCTGCCGCGTCGTCCTCTGCTCTCAGGCTTACACTGTCACCATCCGCAGAAATGTCTTCCGCTGTGATTTCAGTCCATTCGCTGTCCGTTGATGTACCACTGCCGGAGCCGTTGTTATTGTTATTGTTATTGTTATTGCCGTTTCCATTACCATTACCATTACCATTTCCATCGCCGTCACCGTCACCGTCACCATCACCGTCTCCATTACCGCCGGTACCCGTGGAGAACTTCCAGATTGGCGAGAGTGCCGAGCTGCCGGATGGATCGGTTGCCTTCGCATACCAGAAATAATCCTGATTCGCGTCTAGTGAATCCCAGGTCGTGGTCGCCCTGCTTCCACTTTCGACGGCTTGCTGTGTCCCGATCTCGTTTGTACTATAGAGATTCACTCCGATATAATCTGTAGCTACTCGCTTGAGAGGGTCCTGTGTTTCAAATGGAATGTAGAAATCGTCGGAGCCGTCCTCAAAATAATTCCAGTCATCAAGATAAGGTGAATAAGTCTTCACATGAATCTGCTCTTCCGCCGGATCGAATTCCAGGAAGCGCATGTATCCTGAACCACCCATAGGACCGGATTGATAATCTGCCAGCATTTCTACGACGACGCGGCCGTCTTCCAGATGCTTGACGTTATAGCCTACGCCATGAATATGACCGCAGAGGACCATCTTCACATTCGGATTCTTCGCTACAATCTCATCCCAGATCATTTGACCTTGGCCAGAATAGGCTCCAGATGGAGAAATATATTCATGCGTTCCGATAATAGCGTAACGGTCCGGGTACTTCTTCAATACTTCATTTGCCCACTCCACTGTATCCTCCTGGATGCTCCAGCCCAGATACAAAATAATGAAATCCTGGCCGTTGGCTGATACAAGATCATAGTGATCACGGTTGTTGTTTAAATCGTCTCCGTAAGTTGGCTGACTCTCAAACCGATCACGCCCAAAATATTTCCAGTACTCGGTATAATCGGCGGCATTGAAGTTCACATCATGATTCCCTGCAACGACACCGTATGGAAGTCCGGCTTCCTCAATGATTTTAAAGCTCTCATCTGCTATTGCCCATTCGTCCGGGCGGTACCAGTCGTCAACAATGTCTCCGGTATGAATGAGATAGCGGATATCCATCTCTTCCTTCATATCAGCGATGTACTGCATCTGAGACCGGAAAATATCCGGATAGGAGTCTGCGTAGTACTGCGTATCTGTAGAGAAGGCAAAGGTGAACTTGCCATCACCATCCGGATCTTCCGAAGCGGAGGCATCTTCAGCTACAATCAAGTCCTGAATAAGCACTTGAATAGCTTCGTCCTTCACCATGTCCGCAGCGTTTACGGTGGCTCTCAGTTCAAAATCTTCTGCACCGACGCCTCTGGCAGCCGCTTCCCATTTGCCCGTGTTATAGTTCCACGTATACATGGTCACCTGACGGCCCTCAACGGAGTGCCCCTGCCATACGACTTCAATCTCTTCAATTCCGTTTGCATCTTCGTCCAGCTTGAATTCATAGCGCTGGTAAGGGAACAGACCACTTGCGTCTGTTACGTAATATTCGCCGTCCTGCTTCGCGACGAGCGCTTCTGCTTCTGCTGTGAATGCTTCTTCTCCTTCTGGATTCAATTCAATTGGCGGCTCGCGGTCAACGGCATTGGAATAGGCTTCAATACCCGACTTCTCGTCGAAATCATAACGATAGCCTTGACCAAAGGAAACGTCCACTGCATCTCCATTCGGATCACTTGCGGTTACGCTGAGCACCGCATCATGGCTCACACCTGCTGCACCATCTGATGGAGTCGGATCCTCAGGAGCGTTCGGCGCCGTTTCGTCCGTAGTAAACACACCTTTGCGCGTCACCGTATTTCCTGCCGCATCCGTTGCCGTTACTTCAAAGATATGCTCACCGACCGTGAGTTCTAAAGCATGAACCATAGATGGCAGCTCAACCACTGAGCCGTCAAGAGCAGCCGTTACCGAAGCTACACCTGATACAGCATCCACGATATTCGCATTCAGCTCGAATTCACCTGTGTACAGCTTGCCGTCCTCAATGGAGAAGCTCTCAAATAGAGGCGCGGTATTGTCAACAACGGCGGTTTGCTCGACAGAGTTACCCGCTCCTGAGGACAAGGTGAACAGATGCTCTCCATCTGTTAGTGCTGTCGTATCTACCTCCGCATAGATGCTGCGGAATACATCTGCCGGCACGTTAAAAGTAATTTCGATATACTCGACATATCCGCCGCTATCTCCAATCTTATGGCGGTCTGCCGGATCGATATCTGTAAAGCTGTCTGCGTTTAATGTCTTGGCACGTGCCGAGGTCCACTCGGCCGAAGTACCGTCAGGAAGCAGCAGCTCTACTCCCTCAATCCGATAGTCATCGTTATTGTTCGATGTACCGAACTCCAGTGGGTCTTCCTTCGTCCCGGCCGTAATCTTGATGATATTTTCTCCCGGACGCAGAACATGCTTCGGAATATCAACATACTTCTGCTGATAATAAGTACTTACTGGCAACAAGGTAACCAGCTCATCATTGATAAACAAACCATTCTGGAACCCGTTGTTTATATCGTCAACCCGATACGTAAGCGTTGGCGTCAGGTGCAGAGCGGGATTCGCTTCAAGCTCCGTTCCATCCACCGCCAGACTCATCGTCTCACCGGCAATTTCCGTACTGCCTTGAACAACAGCTGTTCCAGTTAAAAATTCGACATTTGCAAAATCAATCCACAACGGTCCATGATCTACAAAGCCGAGGCTATAGCTGTCTGACTGGACAATATTCTGCCCATCCGTTGCTTCAAAGTAATAATCGACATGCGCTGCGCCAAGCAGCAGTGCCTTGTTCACTTCAGCGGACATGAATATATCCGAGCCTTCCGCTGTGCGCTTCATGTTGACTTCTGTGTAGTCAGCATCCATATCCCGCTTGAAGAACAATGACACACGTTTTGCCATTTCATCATCGGTGACAGTCGCTTCAAATGTCAGCGATCCAAAAGGAGTATCCTCTGTTTTTGCTTCGTGGGTAATGATCGGCTCGCTCGTATCTTCCGGCACTTCAACAAGCTGTTCAGGTACCTGTGCTTCAATAAGCTGGCCTGGTGTAGCCGTCATGCGCGCGGAACGCTTCACCATTTTGGTAGAGCCGTCCTTAGGGTATTCATATACGATACTCGTACCGTCGTTCTCTACCTCATCAATACCTACGTTGAACCAGGCTTGTACAATTGGGTTGCGGGCATGGTCGACCGCAAAATGAGAATCCTCGGCAAGAACAATACGTCCTTCGTTCGAATTGTTCATACCTATCGAGTAGATCGACATGACCCGATCTTCCGGCAGGTTGACGCCCCAGTGACTGTTAAAGCTGCTGACCGGCTCGTCCTTGCTCAGATCAGACTGTACCCAGATCACAGCCGTTTCTCCAGCCGGCAGCTCCAGGTTATGCGGCAGATCCCAAGCGTCCGTTCCGCCATGATAATAAACATATACGATTTGGTAATCCTTCAAATTTACGGTTTGCGTCGAATTGTTGTACACCTCAATGTACTCATACATATCGCTCCCCGTACTGTCTGGCACGAGCTCAGTAATGAGCAGCTCAGGAACTACAGATGGTATGGACTCGAGCACTTTAATTTCATAAGGCTCGTTCTTCACGTCCTTTTTCACTGTAATATGGACTCCATCAGATGCTTCGAAATAATAGTACAGACGGCTCGCGCCTGTCAGTGCTTCTTCCGGTACGACCGCTTCGTACGAATCCCCTTCTTGCCGGGTCATGGACACAGAGGTGAAGTCTGACATCACATCTGTTTTATAATATAGCTTCGCTTCGGTTAAGGCTGTATCATCCGTAATTTGAGCGGAGATGGTATAATCCTCCATCCCGATGCTGCCTGCCCCGCGGGTGTGTTTAATGACTGGAGGCAGATAATCATCCGGGAGAGCAACGGATGTTAACGGTATCTGTTCATCCAGTACGATGCCTGGTGTCGGCGTTACTTTCACACCCCATTTGACCATATCCTCGGTTACATAATTCGGTAAATAGGTCACAGAGGTGTCCGTTAAATTGTCAGGCGCTGGATTATCCGCAGTTGCACTGTCATTATAAGCTGCGGATACAACCTTATGTCCCGATTGGGTTACAATGTTTACAATCCTTGAAGATGTATTCGCAAGGCTGCTGTCCCCTCTGAGATTAGCGATATCTGCTTCTTCAATCTGTTTATCACCTGTCAGCTTGTAAGCAGCGTTGAATTTCTCCACCGAGCCGTTATCATCTGTCGGCTCCATCCGCAGCACAAGCGCTTTGCCTGGCTCCATCTGAACGTTATCACTGAACTGCCAAGTATACTGGGTGACACCGCTTAAATCGGTGTAATCAATGTAGTAATCCTGCAGCGAAATGACCTGATCACTGTTGTTGTACAGCTCAATATATTCCCATGCAGGGACGTCGGCACCGTTGATATTTGGACCGTTAAATACAATTTCCGTAATCAGCAAATATGGAGGCTCTCCATCAAGCTCTACTTGAAGCTCATATGTCTCGTGGTCCTCTGACGGACTCCTTGACGTACCATATTCATTTTGAATCGTGAAATAATATTGAACTTGCTGCGTGCTTGCCATCGCCTTAGCCGGAATAACCCCTGCCACGGAATAATTCCCTTCGGCGCCCTCCGTAATGGTCATCTCAGTACTGCTGTACAAAATCTCATAGTCGGCCTTGTAATACAGCTTGGCACCTATTAAAGCCGTTTCGCTTGTAACGGCAGCTTCAATGGATACATCCTGAGGATTCGTAGTCGTAATCGCCTGCTCATAGCTGATAGCAGGCAGCTGTGTAGGGTCATCTACCTGCGGTAGAGGAACTTGTCCTTCGAGAACGCTTCCTGGTGTCGGAATCTGCTTGGATGCCAGCTTGTCCATCAGAGCGCCGCTCGCCGGATATTTGTAGACGACGCTGGTCTTGTCACCGTTATCCGTCACATCCTTCGGACCGATGGCAATATCGTTATATCTTGCAGATGATACAATCAGGTCATCACCTGTCTTTTTGATGGAAGCCGTGTAGGTTCCTGTATTGACCAGATTGCCCGAGGGCTGATTCATGATCAGAATCTGATCCTGGGTAAGGGATACTCCGTATTCGCTGTTGACGAGAGGAAGGCTGCTGTTTTTTCTGAGCAGCACAACGGTCTTCCAAGGCTGCAGCTCCTGATCGCCCAGCGTCCAGTTATATACGGTGGTACCATTATAGTTCTCGTAAGATACATAGTAGTCTGATAAATTTATCGTCTCGGCGCTATTGTTGTAGACTTCAATATATTCCGAGTATTCATCATTCGGAGCGTTAAACACGATCTCGGTGATGAGCAGCTCCGGAATTTCCCGATCAATTGCAAGCTTATATATCTCTGTGCGGCTCAGCCCTTCTTCATTGCGGGCTGTTATGTAATAATCTATGCTGCCTGAATAACCAATAGAGGTAAGCCCGAGCGTTCCAGAGAGGCTGTAATTTCCTGCTTCTCCTGTTTCCACTGACATTTCAACGGCTGTATAAGTTTTTGCTGAGCTGTCTTTGAAATACAGCGTAGCTGATTCCAGATTGGATGGGCTGTATACGGAAGAGGTGAGCGCAACATCCTGCAGCGGCACCGTGCCGGCAGGTTGATGACTGATCACCGGAAGCAGGGACGGATTCTCTGCTGGTGGATCGGGCACCTGACCATCCAGTAGTGTTCCTGGTGTTGGGATGCCGAAGTTAAACCATTTTTCCATCATGGAGCTGTCTGCGTTATATTTATAAACTACGCTCGTCTTATCCTGATCGTCACCGTTCTCCGAGCTGTTCACTGCTGCATCGTTATAACGGACCGATGATAAGGTTTCGTTGGCGGCAACCGTCTTAATCGATGCTGTGTATGTGCCTGTGTTTACCAGGTTACCGCTAGGCTGGGTCATGACTGCAATCTGATGTTCTGCCAGTGAAACACCGTAGTCACTGTTCACAAGCGGCAGACTGCTGTTCTTGCCGAGCAAGACTACCGTCTCCCATGGCCCTGCTTCCTGATTGGGAAGCGTCCAATCCCGAACCGTGCTTCCATCATGATTCTCGTAGTGCACATAATAGTCGGATAAATTAATAGGCTGCGGGCTGTTATTGTAAACTTCGATATATTCCGATTTTTCTCCATCGCCCGGAGCATTAAATACAATCTCCGTAATCAGAAGACTCGGCGTCTCTTCTACAGCAGGCTGCTCAATTAGAAGCTCATATACCGCTCCCTCTTCAGCCGGACTCCGCGTTGTTCCGTTCTCGCTCGTAACCTCAAAGTAATAATTCACCATTTCAGCGTCCCGCATGACAGACTCCGGAAGGATCCCAGTTAACGCTGAATATCCATCAATTGGATCGCCGATGCTCATTGGCACAGCTTCGAAAGTTTCATCATTATTATCCTTATAGTATAGTGTCCCCGACATGATTGCGGTTTCACTATATACAGACAACGTAACCGTCATGTCCATAGGTACTGTTGACTCCGCTTGCTGCTCATAAGTAACCACCGGGGCGGCGCCAAGGGCTTCAGTTGGAGCTTCAACTGGAGGCTCAACAGGCGCTTCAGTAGGAGTTTCGGTAGGAGTTTCGGTAGGAGCCTCTACAGGAGTCTCAGTAGGAGCTTTTGCTGAAACTTCAGCAGAGGCTTCAGCATATGCCGACTGGACGCCAAACCATGGAGCCACTCCTCCAACCGATCCCGTCACAACCAGTACGGCTGTCATACATACGGCTGTCCATCGCTTCATTTGGTTCAAACTAAACATTCCCTCTTCTTCATCTCCTCATATTGTATAATGATGACCTTTTAAAGGGTATCCGAAGAGGAAGGAAGACGACAATGAACATTTAATTGGAACATATACATTTTTTTAGCTAATCACCGCAAAAAAGCATGAAGTGAAAAAAATGCAAAAATTCTGAAATATCGACACTAAGTTTCTTAACACTCCTATTACATTTCCTACATATATATGAAACAATTCTCTATTAGTATTTGTAAGATACAGCATGTTTTCGGGGAGGTTCATTGAGATGAGCATTAGGTGGGACGGCAGATCCATAACCGGCATGACGACGATATTTGCGCTTATTGCTATCCTGTACTTGTTTACCACCTCCATACTAAATAGGGCAGTTATTAATGAAGCGATAAAAGAATACTTATTCCAGCTGGAGCATACAGCTGTCGGGCTGACTGACTCACAATCACATATGGATATTTCCCATCATCTTGTAGAAGCATCTCACCAGGGGCTCCTTCCTGATAACCTCATCGTATTCGCTGCAAATGGGATGGAGTTGTACAGTTCAGACACAGCAGCAGTCTCCATGCCCATTCCTACATTCCAGCCTGGCCAAAATATAGCCCAATCGCATAACCAATACTATTTTTATACTGAAACCTTGAATGGAACGAAATGGATAAGTGCCGTAAGTAATGCCGAAGTAGCGCGGTCATCCCTCTTCCTGGGCACCATCTTAGCCGTCCTGTACTTGTTACTCGCTATATGCATGACAGGGCTGTTCCTGTTCTACACTCAGATCCGTACTCCGATCAAGGCGATCGGTCAAGCATTGTCCAGCCATGTGCCATTGAACATGGACTCCCGGATTAACCTCAATACAGCCGTACTTGAAGTGAACCGCCTATTAGAAGAACGCAACCATTATATGAAGTGGGCAGCCGAAACCATGCCTTCCATCATCACTTTAGATCATATCAATGAAATCAAGCGTCTTAACCCAGATTTAAAAAGGGCAGGAGAACATCCCCCCGCCAGCAGTACGATTATTGTCTTGTTTAACTCCCCTCCCGAGATCGAGGCTAGTGCAGATAACCCAATGTGTAAATCTTCATCCTGTGATAACGCACACCATTGGATCCTTACGATCCGCCAATTTGCTGAAGCCTGCGCACCTTCTACCCATACGTTTCAAATCGAACCGATGCACATCATCTCCATATTCTATAACACAGACCGGGACGTGCTTATTGCCAATCTAGAAGCGCAAATTCCTCTATGGGAGCAGGAGTTGTTAGATGGTCGGAAACTGCAAATAGCGGTCAGTGATTCATACCCTGGACAATTCCTCCTCAGCGAGATCTATCAGCAGACCCTTCACTTGATTGGACAAGCCCCTGCATCTCAGCGGATTCAGCTGATTACCAAACCGGCCGAAGCACTACCAGCTTCACTTCTGCAACAGCAGCAGCCAAACGTTCATATGCAAGCCTTAGATGAGAGAGAGGAGCCGAGCGAACCAACTGTCGGAATTAAAGATACGCTGGCCGTATATGTGCTTGATATCATTCAGCAGAAGTACCACCAGGACCTGTCACTTAACTATCTGTCCGATCTGCTCAATATGTCCAGCACTTACTTATCAACCTATATCAAAGAAAAAACCGGCAGCACCTTCAGCGAGCATTTGCATCGTGTCCGAGTAGAAAAAGCACAGGAGATGTTAATCACGACTGACATTACGATCAACCGGATTGCCTCCCAGGTCGGATATGTCAATTTCTCCTCCTTCAATCGGATGTTTAAAAAGGAAACCGGCATGACGCCAGGCCAATATCGTAAACAAGAGATTATACATATTCATAAAAGCATTTGAATCAATTTCATAACTCTTGATTCGTTTAAGAAAATATTACCTAAGAGCCTTTCGACATAAGGTGACAAATTTTTCGACACGGAGAAGGTATGATGTATACGAGAATGTTGATTATTCATCTTATACATGACTTACCGATGAAGAACCCCTAAGCAATAACTAACTTAGAAAAATGGACATCAACTGGAGGGCTTATCGATGGTAGAACAAATGATAAAAGATGTGTTAGAAAGAAGATCACAGGATATTGTAGAGATATGCGAAAAGGAGCACAATGACCTTTATCAGCTCTTCAGTGAGACTCTCGAAACGATCAAAGATCAAACTCCCGACAAATTGGACAACAGCATCGGATTATTAGAGGATCTCTTTTTGCAAAGTAACACCCGTGTTATGAAGACAGCATATAAAATTGGATTCAAAGATGCACAAGTGATTAATAAAGAGTTCATTAATTTTCAAGGATAGCCACGAAGCGAGGACCTGACTTCACATGTAGAATCAATCCTGCTTACACTCGAAAAAAATTCAAACTCGTACAGCCCATACTCCTTCATTGGAAGATGGGCTGTTTGTTATTCGAGCTGACTTCTGTCCAGATCTATGAAGACCTGCATGAAGAATGGCTAAACGATTTCTATAAGCTGAATCAGGTTAAAACTGCGGATCGAATGACTATATCGGGTTATATGACATCGTGACCAATGCCAGATATCGCAATCGGAATCTAAGGAATTAATATTTATTTTTAATAACCCCAGCAGCTGGTTCACAGACTAAATGTCTTCCAATTGAAAAAGGCATGATCCCGGTATAATTGCAGGGTTCATGCCGAATAAACTACGGAAACAATCCTCATTAGGTTAAGTACGCTCTTCCGTGAGGTAAGTCTTAACAGAAGGAGCCTTGTAAGTCGAGAACTGCTGAAGAATACCTTCCGGGGTATGATCCGTAAGGATCATGGATCGATATTTCGGCTGCATGAATTGCTCACGCTCCATAACATCAAACATAGATACCAGCGAATTAAAATATCCATTGATATTTAGCAACCCGCAAGGCTTCTGGTGTAACCCAAGCTGGCCCCATGTAAATATTTCAAAATATTCTTCCATCGTTCCAGGTCCGCCCGGAAGAGCAATAAATCCATCTGCCAATTCAGCCATCTTGGCTTTACGCTCGTGCATGGAATCCACCATAATGAGCTCGGATAAGCCCTTATGCGCAATTTCACGAGATTGCAGAAAATGAGGCAGCACGCCGATCACTCGGCCGCCGTGTTCCAAGACCGCATCAGCAACAGCTCCCATCAGCCCTACATTTGATCCGCCGTAAATAAGAGTGATCTGTTGTTTAGCCAGCACCTGACCCAGCTGTGCTGCACTTTCTTTGTATATAGAAGTGCTTCCTTCACTGGAGCCACAGAATACAGCGATTGATTTCATTACCCCACACTCCATTCTTATTATTTTGATGCGTACCGTGCTTGGAGCTTATCTTTATGTGCCTCTAAAATATCTTCGAGAGAGATATCGTACTTATTGGCAATCACAACTAGATTACCCAGCACATCTCCCAGTTCTTCTGTCAGCTCCCTTTTATTCTGCTCATATGTGCCTTCTATTTCATCTGGGCGATCTCGTCCGATCTCCAGTGCACGAATTGCACGCGCCACCTCTCCCGTTTCCTCAGCAAGAAACCCGATACGAACAAAGATATTCAGATCTGACCATTGACGCTGCTGATAATAATCCTTCACCCAATGCTGAAATTCGTTAATATTCATGTTGTTCCCCCATATGCTATAAAAGTTGCGAACAGGCGTTTTACTCAAAATTTTATCATACCCTCATTCCGCAAACCAAGTACAATTATCATCCGCATGATGAAAAACATGTTAAAAACCTAGAGTTATCTCTGTTAAGAGGAGTACTCTCCCAGTAGACCGTCTGGTTAACTACGAGCTGACATGATCTTAAATGTGAAAAAAAGACACTCGAGGGTTACTCTCGAATGTCTTATTGTGATGGGATGCCTAACATCTCACATATTTGCGTTTAAAGCCAAGCTGGTTCTTGTCCACCGCTTTTTGAATATTATCGGTTGCGAGCAAGATGGCGGGCTTCTTATTATCCCGTTTCATCTCAACAGGACCTATTGCCTGTGCAGTTTGGACCGCCTTATCGTGGAGCGCGACATAGGACACGGCCGTTGTGTACACAAAATTGTTCATCGAGGATTTGGTCCGTTCAGGAGATTCGTGAATCGTCTCTCTAACCATGTCCAGCATACCGGCAATTTTACTCTCCGTAAACTGAACATCTGGGCGACTGCCGAGCAGCCAGCAATAGCAGCTCCATCCTGCTGACATCTTCAGCTCATCTCCGCTTGCAATCCACTTATCAGCCACCTCTTGGGCAATATCAGTCTCCGCTAGGGTGACCGCGACGACGTAATCGGACAGCATATAAAAATAAGCTCCATCGATCCAGCGCTCAAAGTCCGCTTCTGTCATGGATTTCGCATCGGCAATGATGCCGGCAAAGTACATCGCGTCATAGTTTCCTGACGCATACAGCTGTTCAGCCAAAGGCTGGTCCATCTTGATCTTCTTCGCCATCGGCTTCATCGCACCTGTCGCCACACCAAACAGCGGTTCATGGGCACCATTAGACATGTACATCTTTTTGAGTCGTTCCTTGCCGAGAGCTTCAAGCTCCTGCATGACAGCTTCAAAATCCATCATTTAACACCTGCCTTTTCTAAGATACCCCTCACTCACAGGAGTACTACCGAGAATCTCTCTATACAGAACAAGCCTTTACTTCCTCTTACCATTTCTGATCACAAGATATAGAAGTGATGCCCAAAATAATAAACTTGATATCTTGACTAATAATTTCGTGACACTGCCGAATTGATCTAAATCAAATAAAATATCAACTAGGGATATGAACCCTGTAATTATCGCGACTACAATGCCAAATAAATACATCGGTAACATCCTCACACTTTCTTAACTTCATGTAATGGATATCTAGAGTTGTCCCTATCAACCAAACCGTTGTTAATCCTTACGCTACAAATCCTCCGTAGCAAGCGTAAATCCTTCGATGACGGCATCTTCGTCGACCTCAATCAAGAGGCACCTTTTCCCTTGATAATTCACCTGCTTCAAGTACTTTAGATCCTGTGGGCTCACTGTAATCGTAGCCACCTTCGTATCGATCTTAATCGATTTTGAGGTGAATTTCGGAATGACGCTGCTCGCTTTAAGCTCATAATTTTTATCGTCAACGACCGTTTCGAACGCAAGCTCTACCTTCTCCGCTGTCACATTCTCCACACCGCTCGAAGTCAGCATCCGTTCCACGTCTTTATAGTCCAGCCTTGCTGGTTCTTCCTGCTCGTTCGTCTCAATGACCTGATGAATCTCCTCGTACACCTGAGCGATCGTGGCGGCATCGAGATGTTCTCCCGCTACCTCCTTCACGATATCCTCAAAGATCGTTCGCTCCTCTTGCGCAGTTATGGTTCTCTCGGCCTTCAGGACTTCCTCAATGAATTGAAAGTTTGGTTCATTGGCTCTCCCTGAGGAATAGAGAACATGGTTCACGTCGGAATAATTATCCGATACGCTAGGGTAGAAGAAGCCTTGCTCCGGCGAGTTTAATTTAATGATAGGATCAACAAAGACATTATACTTATATTCCCGCTCGACATAATCAAACATGAGTGCCTTCTTCTGCTGCTCTGTGGAATTCACACTGCATAAAATAAACGAGTTCGCGAACACCTCATTCTTCTCGCTCTCTTCGACCTCTTCATTTTTTTCCTTCGTCGGTCGGTAATATTGTCCTCGAACGAAAGTGATTACCGTATCTTGCTTATAGTGAGTATCCGCCAGCATTCTCTCCACGAGCAGAAGCATCAGATCATTCCATTCATCTGGATCGCCGGTCACCAGCGCTTGATGAAGGAGCTCACGAGTCGGTTCCTCCGCTTCCTCCTGAAACTTTAACTCGAACAGCTTCTGATCCAATTCACCGGTTAGCAGCTTCTTGAAGTTGGCCATATGCAGCTCCTGCTTCTCCCGATCGAGCATCTCAAACGGCTGACGCTCGTAATGGTAGATCTCATTGCTCTCCTTCATAATATACACGTTAAGAATTTCGTATAGCTTCAGCATTTCGTGATCCATTTTAAACTGCTTGCGAATATGGGCGAGTTCTTTTTTTATCATACTTGATCAGACATCTCCTATAGTAAATTACCCCTGCCAAAATAAACGTTACAGAAGCCCTTCATTTAGAAGGGCTCCTCTTAAAATATCCAAATACGTTTGTTGTTCAACTAACTCATCATACCATAATACCATATATAGGGGCCCGTAATCATTGTATCGTTCCAACACCACATGCACTGAATACGGCAAAAAATATCCATCAGGGAAGTCCCCTACTCTTCCTCCACCCCATCATGCTGTTTACTTGCAAAATCATCAAGCAATGCACGCACTTCACTTGTCGACTTGGTGTTCATTAAGTTGTTTCTTAATTCACTTGCCCCTCGAAACCCACGAACATAGATTTTAAAGAAGCGGGTAAGTGGCTTGAACGAACGGGATTCCAATGCCGAATACTGATCATAGAGATCCAGGTGCAGCCGTAACAGGTCAAGCAATTCCTCACTGCTGTGCTCCCTCGGCTCCTTCTCAAACGCAAATGGATTGTGGAAAATACCCCGCCCGATCATAACTCCATCCACACCATATTGCTCAGCAAGCTTCAGGCCGGTTTGACGGTCAGGGATATCTCCGTTAATCGTCAGAAGCGTATCTGGTGCCACCTCATCACGAAGCTTCTTAATCTCCGGGATCAATTCCCAATGGGCGTCTACTTTGCTCATTTCCTCTCTTGTCCGCAGATGTATAGATAGATTAACAATGTCTTGCTTCAAGATGTGGGTTAACCAATCGCGCCATTCGTCTACCCTGCTGAAACCGAGCCTAGTTTTCACACTTACGGGCAGTCCTCCGGCTTTGGCCGCCTGAATGATGTCAGCTGCGATCTCGGGACGACAGATCAGGCCGCTTCCCTTCCCATTCTCCGCTACATTCGCTACAGGACAACCCATATTAATATCGATCCCTTTAAAGCCTTCTTTGGCCATACCGATACTCATTTGACGGAAATATTCCGGCTTATCTCCCCAAATATGGGCTACAATGGGCTGTTCATCCTCCGTAAAGGTGAGCCGCCCACGCACACTATGATTCCCCTCCGGGTGACAATAGCTCTCTGTGTTCGCAAACTCTGTAAAAAATACATCAGGTCTTGCCGCTTCACTCACCACATGGCGAAAAACGACATCCGTTACATCCTCCATCGGTGCCAGTATAAAAAAAGGACGTGGCAAATCACGCCAAAAATTAGTTGTCATATCTAAAAACCTCTCTATGATTTCAGGACAAATCTTTATCCCTATATTTATGAAATTGATTCAACGCTGTTCATGCTCCTGCTTCTTCTACACTTATAGCATGTTTAGGCACTTCTTATCAAACGATAGTAAAAGTTTAACAATTCACATAACTAAGCCACCGCAGTTCCGAAGAAAAAAATTCAGACTTATGATCACAAGAAAAAACTGTCGACAAGTACATCGCCGACAGTCTGAGAGGGAACATAGCCCCTCATTGCTTTATTTTAATTCTAAATTAATTTGCCCAATATTGCTCCGCAATACGCTGTCCTTGCTTAATCTTCGCCCATTGCTCATCTTCGGTCAGCTCATTTCCACCATCGCAGGACGCAAACCCGCATTGATGAGACAAGAGCAGTCTGTCCTTATCAATAATCTTGGATGCTTCGTCCAGCATTCTTAGTACACGCTCTTTATCATCCAGCGTATTCGTTTTGGAGGACAGCAGGCCAAGTACAATTTCCGTATTAGGCTTGTCTTTGAATACCGCGAGCGCCTCAAGTGAGCCTGCACGCTCATCATCCCACTCCAGGAAGAAACGATCGTATTTCAGCTGCTTCAAGAACAGATTCGCAATCTTGGCATAGGAGCCGCCGCCCATATTACGGGAGTCGTAGTTACCACGGCAGTTATGCGTCCACATTTTGAGGCCCAGGCTATGACCGAAGTCAATAACCGTGTTGTTGATATCAATGAATTCGGCAGCGAGAGCCTGTACTTCCTCCTGATTGATGTTCTCGCCTGTGTATGGAGAGTTCGGGTTGTCATCAGCGAAGAGCTCCCACAAGCAATCGTCGAATTGCAGAATTTTACCGCCAGCCGCAGCAAACTCCTCAACAAATTCCTTATAAGCCTTCACCAGGCCGTTCTTAAGCTCTTGTCTGTCTTTATAAACGGATTCAGTACCGCCAATGTTATCCGACCAGGACAGCTCACCAAAGATATGGGATGGAGACGGTACACACAGCTTCGTTTCACGATCGCCAGCTTGGGCTTGAAGCTTCTTATAGATATCAATAAAGTGATGGTTCTTACCGCCCAGTTCACCCGTAATGCGTAGACCGATATCTTTGCGAGTCTCATATTTCGAAGATCCGTCCGTATCTCTGAAGAAATACCCGTGATCTGCAATGTAGCGCTTGATGCCTTGGAAGCCCCAGACGAAGTCCAGATGCCACATCGATTTGGAGTATTCTCCATCCGTAATAACAGATATATTATTTGCAATCTCTTTATCAACTACAGCTTGAATCGCTTCGGACTCAGACTGCTCATATCCCTCGAAATCCTGATAAAATGGATAGGTAATATCATCGCGATGCTCGATCTGATGTTTATATTCTAATAAATCCGACGGACGCAGCAAGCTGCCTACGATTTGAAATCTATTGCACATGATAAAAGTCCTCCTCTAGAAAGCACAAGTCGTTTTTGATTCCTTTGATTCTAGCATGGAGGTTTACATCCTGTATAAGACTTAAAAGCGATATCTAGTTATAGCTAAAAGCTATATCGACATACTCAAGATAGCCATTAGTTATGATAGATTTATAACATTTATTTGAAGCATCCTAGACGTTAACAAGACAATATTTCATAAATTCGCCATCACCTATCATTTGAACTTTTTGCAGTAGGCGTGTACCTGAAGCTTACTAACGGCTTGTACTGGAAATATTCATCGATCATCCCGCAAATCTGACCATTAATCCCTCATTTTTATTTCTCAACGAAGTTTGTGAGCAAATTCAACAGATCTGCATTCTCTACGCTCCACTCTCTCCGATCATCCTTCGACGCATTGTCGGTCAAATCATCAAGCGCAGGTGCTAATTCCGGGTGTCGATTCTCAATTGCATAGAAAATATAGGGGATCGCCGGAGTGCCCAAAGCTTTCAATTGGTCGATTTTGTCCACATCGTTAATCGGTTCATCGGCTATCAATTCTACCTTGCTGGGGATCTCCTCAATATAGCTCGTATATATCGTTAAAAATTCCTTCCCTGTACTCCATTCCGCTTCTTGTCTCATATCCACCTTCGATATCTGTTCCATCGCTATAGCATAGATAAATTCCATAAGGCCATCTTGTTCTGAATCAATTAGCAACTGCTCCAGTTCAGGCAAAGCAACGACTCCTGCAGCAATAATTGCCTTAAAGTCTTCGTTATTTTTTACATAATCATATGGATTAGAACTAGCGGCTACTTCTGATGAAGCGAGGTTATCAATAGATTCTTGAATGTTGCTAACACTTGACTGAACCTCTTTGCTAGCATCTTCTTGCCCGCTAGAGCAAGCGGATAACAACACGACCAATACTAAAGTAGTCATTACATATAACAGCTGGCCTGTATTGAAAGAGTGTTTCATCTTCTTCATGGCTGCATCCTTTCTATGCATATTCTGCTGAACTCAAACTACGGGAAAACTGGAACTTTGGCTCTATTTAAGGAAATTGCATCTGCTTACTGCGCGGTTCACTACTAATCGATTGGAGGCGCTCCATAATATACAATGAGCGTTCACTTCGATCCTCTCCAACCATGTGTTCCGCACTGTACTCATCTACAATGCATCCATCACGAAACAGGATAACACGATCTCCATAGGTGGCAACATAAGGGTCATGAGTTACGATGAGCATCGACTGTCCGAGCTTATCACGCATATTCAACAGTAACTCTAGTATGTCTGTTGAATTACGTGAATCCAGATTTCCCGTTGGCTCATCCGCCAGCAGTATTGCTGGCTTATGAATAAGTGCACGTGCAATCGCAACCCGCTGCTGTTGTCCTCCAGACAGTTCCGCAGGACGGTGCTTACTTCGCTCTGACAAACCTACTAAATGAAGCATTTCCTCTGTAAGAGAAGCAATCTTTTTCTTAGGCTGACCTGCCAGGATCAGCGGCAATGCTACGTTCTCTTCTGCGGTTAGGGAAGTAATGAGATTGAAGAATTGAAATACGAATCCTATCATATCTCGCCGGTAATGCGAGACTTCAGGTTCACGATAAAATTGCTGCCACTCCCCATTTTGAACTTTGATCTTCCCTTCGGTAGGGGGCTCTAGTCCACCTAGGATCTGAAGCAATGTCGTCTTTCCTGAACCGCTGGGTCCCATTAACATCACGATCTCTCCTGCTGCCAAATCCAGGTCTACATGATCTAGCGCGACGACTTGGTTCGGTTCTTGTCCATAAATCTTGGTCAAATTTCTTACAGCTAATATTGAATCTCCCAAGCGTACATCCTCCCATCGCATTCACTGTTCTACTAATAAGGAATCACAGAACGAGTACAAGATCACTCAACGAACTCACTTCCCCACTACTCCACTGTTAATTCCTCGGTAATGGACTTTGCTCCGAACTGTTTAGAATATAACAGCGAAACAAGCAGCGATATGGCTCCCACAATGACGATAGGTAATGCTAGGGTGAAGCCGTTGATCGTCCATCCTTGTAACTCATTGGTCCCACTAAACAATCCAGTAAGAATCCAGCCACTGGCAATCACACCTACAAAAATAGCGGTAATGGCATACAGTAGTCCTTGCACAATCATTACAGATCTAAACTTGGCTGTTGTCAGCTGAATTGCCCGCAGTATGGCATACTCCCTGCGATGTGAATGAAATGTGGCTCCAAGTGTATTCATAATCCCTACGATACCAACGACGACAAATATGGCCATTACAGCCCACAAAATGGTATACTGCTCTCTTGATTGCTCTGCAATGCGCAATAATTCAGAATCTAGATCTGTAACCCTAATTGCCGGGTCATCTTGAAGTAAATGCTCTAATTCGGCCCTTACATTAGCAATATCTGCACCTTCGCTAACCTGCACATATATTGTTTTGGGCAAAATCTCATTAGAATTGTCATTATCACCTTCAATCCACGATACATTCGGATTCTGATAATCTACTAGAACATGGGTTTCATGCACAATAAAAGATAGGTCTGTCACTCCACTTACAGGCATCTCATATTTCTCTGCCCTCTCACCTAGACTTGTTCTTTGCAGAGATACGGCATCTCCTGATGCTATGCCCATATGAGCAGCATACTCAGGTTGTATGACAATTCCTGATGATAGATCGCCATCATCTAACTTCATTAACCCCATTTGCTGCATCAGCTTAAAATCCGTCTTTGCAGCTCCTATCCATTCATATTCATACGTCTCATATAAAGATGTACCTTGGAGATACTCAGGATGATAGCTGTTCTGCTCTAGCCATTCGGGATCTGCTCGTTCATAGTCCAGATCTGCAAGCAATACAGCGCTGAACGATCCGACCGGTAACGCCTGATCAACGCCTTCCATTTGACGCACTTGCTCTACTACGTCGGAAGACATTACATCACGACTATGCTCAATCACAATTGGCGTTATATGCTTATTCACTACTTGTTCTGTCTGTACACGCGTGAGGTTGTCTATAAAGGTAGGAATAGCAATGAATGCTGTCACGATACTCGCTAGCAGCATAACGATGAACGAATTCTGCTTGCGTAAGGCTACGAACTGTTTCATTGCATAGTAGGCTTCAGCAATGACGAATTTGCGAATGAACCAGCCACTAATTCGAGAGATGGCCGGAATCATATATCCCGCACCAAGAATAGATCCCCCTGCTGCTAACAATCCCCCCACAAGCGTAAATATCAGCCTTGTATCCGTGCTAATTAAATCTAGCCACGCCAGACCTAACATGACACAGCCGATAATGAACAGAATTCCCGAGATCCAAGCTTGTGATCTGTTTAATGTCTCTTGCTCGCTATGCCGCACAGCTACAAGCGGAGCAGATCCCGCAGCAGTCACGGCAATTCTCATCACAGATATTGTTAATAGCAACCAGCCCACTACAGCAATTGTAACGACGACTCTCCAATCCATTTCCACGTTGTTTAATGCAATTCCCATCATTGAATTAATAAACAATCCAGCGAGCTGACAGAACAACGCTCCTATACCAACCCCTAACACAACGCCTAATAAATTCATCACGGCCGCTTCCATCATGACCATCTTATAGATGACCCACCTGCTAGCTCCAACCATTCGAAATGTTGATATTTCACGGACACGTCCAAGCAACATCAGTTTGAAACTGCTGGACAAGAACAATAGACAGACGAGCATTAATATACTGCCTAGTCCAATTGCAATAAATCTAAACATTGTATGTTGTTTAATTACATTGTTGTTATCTGAAGTCAGTGAAACACGTATATCTTCATGAAATTCGGATTTGATCGTTTCCTCAATACCCCTGGCAGATATGTCGTCTGCTACATCAAGATATACGTTAGTAGCAACCTTACCTAACGCGTACTCTTCTCGAACATCATCTATATGCAAAATTACTGCTGCAGGATTCGGTGTATAATCCGGTATAATTTCACGGACTACCTTCTTTAGAACAATGTCGTTACTCATGGAGAATTCCTTCGTATCCCCCTGCTGGACTCCCCAGCGTCTCGCCACCTCTTCAGTAATCACCATCTCGCCCAGCTGTAACGTTGCCGTAAATCCAAGAAAATTTCTTATTTTCTCATTAGGCTCGACCCCAGCGTAATTAATATCAGTCTTCATTCTAGCTTCAAGATCGACTCGATTCGTCACAAGCTCTGGAAATACAAGGGTTACACTTGAAGCAATGACACCATCCATAGTTCTTAATCTGGAAATCTCCTCTTCCGTCAATAACTTCCTTTTATCATGGCCTTCGAAAGGACTAAGTGCTGCTACTAAATCAAATCCTCCGACTTCGTTATCTATCGTCCTTTGCACGGTGCGCTCCATTGAGACATACAAGGTACTTATCACGATAATCAGACCGAAGCTAACCCCAATACCGATACAAGTCAACAAGAGTCGCTGTTTTTTGGCAAAGAGCATCCTCATCGCCAATCCAAAGGTAGAGAGTTTCATCATGGCCCTCCATATTTGATTAAATGAATTATTCTATTTTATAGAATTTAATTCATCTATAAGCATATATTGCTTGCTATCTCCCACTAAATCTAACAATTTATTATAATTAATTCAATATTTTTCTATTTTATTATTAAGGAGGAAGTCCATCCATTTAGATGTAAAGTTATGTAGTTGTGAATGCAGGTTTACTCCTAAAATAAAAACAAGACCCACCATGCATTAGGCAAGGTAGATCTTGTTCATTTTAGACAGCGCTGCTTGTGAATACCCATTTCAGATCATCTAGAACATGAGATTAATCTCTTCAGCGTTCAGCAGAGTTATTGAACTGTAGCCATGTTGAAGAGGGGACAATTTGAGCTTTATACTACAATGTACTACGTCGCAGCTCATAAAAATACTGCACAATCGGATGCTTTAGCTTCATCTGCTCGGACATGTTTAAGATCCGCTTTTTCCCAACTCGTCTGTCCACTAAGGCTAGAATATTCAGCAAAATATCATTACCTTCTATGCTCTCCTCTATTGAAGTAGATAAGAACTTAGTTGCTGCAACGGCAAAATTGGATTTACTTAATGATGCCTGTGCAGACATCAGGTCCTTAGCAAGTCCAGATATTTTTCTGCTTCTCGCAATGACGATTAAACGATCCTCAGGAACGGTTCCTTTGGTATCGATTCTGACCGCTTCGATCTCTTCATTGCTGACCGGGATTTGGAGATCGGGATCACTCTTAATTTCCTGCTCTGTCTGATACCAACGAATGGAGGTCGTTCGATCATTCATATTGAGCACATTCTTTTTATCCACGGTAATATAACAATCCCCTGATTTATCAGGTGAATAGCGGTAGCTAGTTGCACGGTACTCGACCTTTCCAACTAACGCAGGAGAAAGGAAACTCTCCAGTTGCTGCTTCAATTTACTCCAGGACATGTATATGTATCCTCCTATGATTTAAAAAGCCCGTTAGCCGTATTTGCGGCGTTCAACGTACTGCTTTGTTTTATTTTTTGTCGGTTAGTAACCGAAGGATCTGATAATCCGTTTGATCGAGCTGCATATAATAATCCTTTCACCGTGAAATGATTTAATAAAAAAGTGTTTCATGGAAGCATCGAATATTTTCAAGATGTTATTTATCATTTAATTATACATCAACCCTTATCCCAAAGTTGAGAAAAAGGGAACATGTAATTGATCATTCACCGCTGAGCAAAATCAATAAAAGGAGCTTATTGCACATGAAAATACAACTGATTCGAAATGCGACACTTGTTGTCCAGTATGCAGGGAAGAAGTTTTTAATCGACCCATTTTTAGGAGAAAAAGGAGCATACCCTCCTTTCCCTAATTCGGTACGACAAGATCAGAACAATCCTTTGGTTGACTTACCAGCATCATTAGACAATATTATCAGCGATCTAGATGCTGTGATTGTCACTCATCTGCATTTAGACCATTGGGACGATACGGCTAAAGAGGTTTTACCAAAGGATACTAAGATGTTCGTACAAAATGAAGAAGACGCAACAGAAGTTGAAAAGGCTGGATTTCAAAATGTAGAGGTGCTGCAACAACATTCAGCCTTTGGAGATATTCAACTCGTCAAAACAAAGGGCGAACACGGAAGAGGAGAAATATTAAAACTTGCTGGACATGTGTGCGGTGTTGTCTTTAAGCACCCTAGCGAAAAAACGCTGTATATTGCCGGAGATACAGTTTGGTATGAAGCTATTCAGGAAACAATCGAAACACACAAACCGGAGACCATTGTTGTAAATGGAGGAGATAATCAATTTCTTCAAGGTGGATCTTTAGTCATGGGGAAAGAAGATATCTACAATGTATATAAAGCCGCCCCAGGATCGAAGATTATTTCTATCCATATGGAAGCCGTTAATCATTGGACATTATCAAGGGAAGAGTTAAGTAGTTATATAAACGATAGAGGAATCTCCTCGAACGTTCTAGTTCCCAATGACGGGGAAACCTACACATTCTAGGATTGATTTAAATAAATATTTCTGCCCGAAAAACAAAGAGGCACGGAAGAAACAATTCCGTGCCCTTTTTAACCATCACCGCCACACTCCTCGACATGAACGGTATGCGGGAAAAGCCCCTTTATTAGGGATTCTGTTAAATAGCTAAACACTAAAATGGCTGTTCCACATTAACCAATTTTCAAGAAAAGCCCTCGTCTCACGTGGCTGGCTATTATTACTTAACTCAGACCGCCCGTTTAGGAAATTCAACCCTAATGAGCTGGTCATTATTATCATCCATATTCTTTTTTAGTTGTTCCTACGAACAGCCTCCAACTTAAGAGACTCTGGATAATATTTAAACTTCTGGCCTTTCTTAGCCATAAAAATGCACCCCCTAGAATTTCATCGGTTAAACTCAGGGTTTTTCCAATGTCTATTCTAAGGGGTGCACTTACATTTACATGTTCCAGATCCGGTAAAGAACCATCGCTGCTTCAGCACGGGTTAATGGATCGGCTGGTGCAATTTTGCCATCTTTGCCGTTGACAATTCCGCTTCCTACGAGGGAAGCTGCACTATCCATGGCGTAACTGGAAATGCTTGCAGCATCGGAATAAGGAACTAGATTTCCGCTGCCGGCAGATTGCTTACCAGCTGCTTTCAAGGCTTTCGCTGTAAGCACCATCATATCTTGCCGAGAAATGCTGCTATCTGGCTTGAATGTGTTATTTTCGTATCCAGATGCAATACCAAGTTCTTTGGCAATAGCCACGGCCTGTGCATAATAAGCGGCCCGCTGTACATCGCTGAAGGATGTCGTGTTTGTGCCCGGACTCTTCAATTCAAGTGCTCTGACTAGCACGGTGATAAAGTCTGCTCTTGTGATGGAAGCCGCAGGAGCGAAGCTGTCATCAGAGATTCCATTAATAATATCGCGTGCAGCCATCGCTTCGATTGCTTGTTTTGCCCACAGCACATTTTGTATATCAGCAAAAGACTTGGTTACGTAAGCTGCAGCATAGGTGCTGAACTCCGTTGTTTCGAACACAATCGAGCCGGATTTGGCATCATATCGTCCGCTTGGTACGGCTGTAGCCTGTCCTTGATCATTAATATATAGGATCACGATTTGATGTGCATTGACAAGCTCCTGTGCAGCAGGAGTGTACGGAACAGATACCGTTACAGGCGCCGCAGGATTGTTCCAGGCCAGGACACGATCCCCAGCTAATACGCTTAGGTTGATCACCGGACGGCTGCCCACATTAGCGCGAACATCTGCACTCAAGCGATCTGCTGAGACTTTGTTAATATGAATAGAGACTTCGTCTGCTTGTTCCATGATATTAGAAAGCATGTTGGACGGAATTTGAAGTGTTGAATTGTCTGTCTTAAGCACGAACTCAGTATTATTGTTATTTTGCAGGTTTGAAGTCGGCAATTGCACCACATAGGATTGTACATTTGCCTGCTTCGGCACGTCGATGGTAACCTGCTTCTTGCCATTTGCACTTGGAGAAGCCTTTTCAATGGCTTTATTCAGGCTGTCGCTCGAGACGGTTGCTGTGGCTGTTCCATTTTCGACTTTTATTACTGGTACAATTACGGAGCCATTGCCCGGAAGAGGCTGCGGAGTAGTACCCGGGCTGGATACGCCGTTACCTCCGTCACTGTTTCCTCCGCCATTGTCGCCGCCGGAAGAAGGTTTGCCCGTCAGCGTCAATTCACCGAATACGGAAGTATCCTGGTAACCTTGGCCGGATGGATCGTTCCAAGCGTTCACACTGATTCTGTTGCCGTCTTTAGCATCATTGATCTGCGCATCAAAGCCAATTCTGGCATTATTCGCAGGCTGAACCTTTTTGAAAGGAATTTTCATTTCAACCGTGTAGTTAGTACCGGAAACAGAGACTTCTGATTCGAAGCCTTCAGCGATCTCCGCAGGATTAAAGGAAGCGACGTTCTCAAAGTTCACTCTGTATTGTCCATCATCATCTTGGAAGGTCGGCGTTTTTCCGTTATTTTCATCGACGAATACTTCGACAGAGTCCTGCTCCCATGCGTTCGGGTTGGTCTTGTTCAATTGATCGTCTCTGACTTGAACGAGCACATACAGATTGTTGTCATCCCAGAGTGCCTTGGCTGTTCCTGCAGCACCTGACCATGCCATTTGCTTCGTATCCAGTTTCAATTCAGGAGCTTTACTCCATATGCTGTCTACGGAGCCATCCATAGTTGGTGTCCCATAGTAAGCGCTTGATTTCTTGTATTCAAGCTCTTCAGGCGGATTGTCCGCCATATATTTCTCAGGATCACTTACCGCATAAAATGCCTCTTTTGCTTGGAAATCCTTATCGAACAAGGTTGGATTCTGCTCGGCTCTCCAGCTGGTGCTGTCATTTAATCCCCAGAAGGTGACACGCGGAATATACTCGCTGTTCTTCTTATAGAGATCCATCAATTGGGCATACAAATAGGCCTGCTGCTTGGCTTCTGTTTCAGTAATTGTGGAGTTGGTACCTGCCGTGATGTCCAATTCGGTTACGCTGACTTCTACACCCAAGGAAATGAAACGCTCGAGCGACATCCTGACATTATCCAATCTGGTGCCCAAATTGTAGTGGGCTTGCATGCCGATACCGTCGATCAGTTTCTCGCCAGGGTGATTTGCGGCGTACTTCTCATTGATCTCTTTAACCATGCTGTAGATCGCTGTAGATTTATTCTGGTTGTCATCATTGTAGTCATTGTAGTAAAGCTTGATATCCCAGCCATTTTCGTCAATGACTTCTTTGGCCGCAAGGAAGGCCTCCTCAATATATTCTGGGCCGATGGCTTGTAACCAGCCGGAATTACGCAATGCATTTTTCCAGTCTTCCGGATTAGGCGGGTTATCGTTCATGGCTTCGTTGACAACGTCCCAGGAAATGACTTGGTCACCAAAGTGCTCAACAACCGTCTTCACATGTGTTCTCAGATTCGCGAGCGCTTCATCACGGCTCAATGGTTCACCATTGTCCGCAGTATGAAGCCATGTAGGTGACTGGGCATGCCATACGAGCACGTGACCGTGCAAATCAAGGTCTGCAGCTTGTACTCTTTGGACAAGGGCATCTTCTGCGGTAAAATCAAATTCTCTGTCAGGGCCATATGCATAATCCGGCTTCATATCATTCTCAAACGTGACAACATTGTGATGCTTCGTCAGAAGCTTGAGCCGAGTCTCGTCAAAAGTAGACGCATTAACAATGTTACCGATCAGGAATTCATCTTGGTAAACATCCTTGAGATTCGGAAGATCCTCTTGAATCGGAGGGGCTGCAGCTACAGGTCCCAAATATTTTAGGACAAAATCATCTAAGAAGAAGGTACGATTGCCGCCGTCATTATTTGCTGTTTCAATATAAGCATTGAGTACGCTTGGAGTCGTGGTGAGCGTATATTTACCCGTTAAGTGTACCCATTCTTGATCTGTAACGTTTGCATTTTGTGATACATTCGCAAAACCGATGTCAGCATATTGAACACTAATACGAAGTGTTGTAGGCGCTTCGCCAGGTGCCATTTTGACCCAAGCAGACAGCTCATATTCGTGATTCTTTGCCATTTTGCCAGCAGCATCAACTAAGGCAGCATCATATTGTGTCGTCGTCGTGACAAGCAGGCTTTGCGTGCCGTCAGGTGTATGATTATCAGCTTGGGATAGGACTACCGATTCACGGCCGTTCCGTGCTTTGAATCCATCCAGACCGTTCTCAAAGTCCGCGGAAATGCCCGACTGATCTACAACCTCCGGTTCGGTTTGACCAGGGGTCACATCGGTGATCATGACTTCATCAATGTAAATATCCGAGGTTAAAGTATTACCCGATGGTTCAACATAGATGATGACCTCATTTGTTCTAGAAGGAATTTCATAGCCCTTGGTTTCAAACAGCGTCCAATCGGAAGCGGTTACAAGCTTGTTGCCTATAAGCCAAGGATACTTCTGATCATCAGGTAGTATTTCGGAATCCATCTTGGAAGCCAAATGGAACTGACCTTCTCCTGAACCGAGTCTAACCTTGAGGGAAATATCATACTTACGGTCGGATGTCATCTTGCCAGTAAGTACAAGCGCAGGGACTGCCTTCTCGTCAGCCCGGTTGAAGAACTTCAGAGATTTTGTACCTTCGGAGGCTGCGTCGTCAACGACCGCAGTATCCCCGTTTGATCCCCAAGACAGCTTGCCCCATCCACCGGAATTTCCGTCTTCAAAGCTCTGGTTAAGGACCACAGTAGGCTCGGCAGGTGCTTCTTCCTGGGTGATCGTGATATCCCCGATATAGAAGCGGACACCCTTACCTGCTTCATCAGACTTTATTCGCAGAGCTGTCTTGTCCACACTGGTAACGGAGAGAGCGGCAGACAGCGTTATTCCTTGTCCCGCTGTAAAGTCAGAAGAGCTGATTTCAGTGTATCCTTCTGATCCAGTGACACCCTTATTGGTTACAACTTCAAGGACAGCTTTCCCGGCAGCCGGTGCATCAGGATCCTCGTCCACATAAACAGAAGCGGTTACCGTATACTCTTGGTCAACCGCCAAACCAAGGTCACCGTATGCGAAATCCACGCCGTCCCAGTTATTGGATCGGTTACTGACTTTTAGAGCGGCTCCATCATTATTACCTTCGAACGGCTTGCCTGTTACAATGTCCAGCTGGGCGCCGCCTGATTGAGTTGCCTTGCCTTGACCATTCTGGAATGTTTCTTGATAGACAATTTGAGAATTAGATGCCACTTGATCCGCAGCGTTGACTGCCGGAGCAAACAAGCTGACCGGAAGAAGCAGAGCCGCTGCGAGTAACCCGGAAACGACCTGCTTAAATGATTTCCTCATTCGAATCCCCCCCACACTAAATTATTTTCAGATCATGTGAAGCGCTTACATAATTTACTGTACCAGCCTCCTTTCACCCCAGATCTTACCACTTCATGAAAGGAAAATCTTTCTCCAAATTAAAGGAAAAACTTTGTTTTTTATAGTAAATGTAATTTTGCGCACATTAACGGGCTTGACCTTAACTTTATCCCCCAGGAGTTAGAGCGACAGGGTTACGAAATCCCGTCACAGGAATAATACGCATGTCCCCCCCCTTTCGCTTAGCGCTCCGAAATCATTAGGGAAGTAAACGAAAGAAATACGTGTGTATTTTTATATATGAGTGATGACGTAGAGGGATATTGGTTGTAAAAGACGCCTTACGGGACGTTTTTATTTTATGCTAAATTGTGATACTCAAAGCCAGTATGCTAAAATTAGGTATATTGAATACTGTTGAAAAAGAGGATCATTCATGAGCATATACGAAAGAGACTATACGCAACTTACCATTGATGAAGTGGAACTGTGGGATGAGAAAAAGGAGAGCAGACTAGGAAATAATTGGATACGTAAAAGTTTATTCAGAGAGTATCCCAAAGCAGCAAGGCATTTCATGAGCCTTTTTCCGAATAACTATCTAGACATTGAAGAGTTGAAAAACGAGCCGGAGCTTAACGCCTTATGCGAAAAATACGCCGAGATGTTAGACAGTCCTGGAACGCCTGAGCGAACTGCTTTAAACTGGATTCGTGAGAATAAAGCCTATTTCATAATCGCCTCCATTTTGCAAAATTACAACTTTGGGCATCACGATGCTTTCATATTTCCAGAGCTTAAGTTGGGTACAACCATCCAAGTCGATTTCTTGATAATCGGTAAAAATTCAGGAGGTTACGAATTTATCTTTGTTGAGTTAGAGGCAAGATACGGAAAAATTACTTTGGCTGACGGTGATTTAGGCGACGCGTTCAGAAAAGGGATTCGACAAGTAAAAGACTGGTCTGAATGGCTCGAATCGTACTATACCTCTTTCCAAGAAACTATTCTAAAGTACAAGAACCCAGAACATCAATTACCGTTAGAGTTTATGATACCAGACAGAACGAGGTTGCATTACGTCGTTGTCGCAGGACGTCGGGAAGACTTTAACGAAAAAACTTACCGAATTAAGCGTCGTACAAAAGAGGAACAAAAGATTGAACTTCTGCATTACGACAACCTTTATGATACGGCTAAGGCTGTTATTGGGAAATCAACTTATTAATAGAAGGGTGACAAAGTGAGCCGTTTGGAAAAGGGCTCTTATTATATTCACGTAAGCTATGCTACTTCTCACTCGGTAGTTCTACGATGTCCCCAGAACATTTCAATTCCTCACCAAAAATTAGATACTATTGTACATTCAATGTTATTAAAGTCTAATGTCTATTTAACAATCTCGTCATTTAATCTCATCGTTTATCCCCTCTAGCTGCTTTTGGTGCTTATGTCGGGGGAAATTATACCCACTCCCGATGTACCTCCATCAAATGAATACCTAACTACCGAACTTTGCAGCTGTGAAAAGAAAATTAACTAAAAGTCTTATCTTAATGTTTTAAAGCCGACGACCTGAATAGAATAGGGGCGTCGGCTTAATCATTACATCTTATTGCTACTTAAGAGTGCGTTCTTAGTTATCACTTACATGTCCAATGACTGGATGACACCTTGCCCATCTTACAAGAAATCCACCTTGAGAAGAGTCAAGACACTTCCGGACGATTTATCAGCTCTTGAAAATTCTTTCAATGAAATGGCTGAGCCTAACTTATTTCTTGTAATCCAAATTTCAGGATCAATAGATGAATACCCATTCATTCGAAAATTTGAAATTAGACACTCTTTGGCAAATGATTTGTTATGGATAGAAGAACCCAATTTCAAGAGATTAATCCTACCAACAAGACTTTTTGACATTCCAAGATGAGTGATTACACCACATTTAGAACCAATAACTGCATAATTCCCTAAATGAAAATCGAGTATACGAAACACAGTTACAAGCTTGGAAACCATGAATTCGTTACTGATTGCTTTGATAGTATCAAAATCGAATGGTGCAGACATAGATATTGGCCTGACCATTTGTTCAGGAAGAAGAAATTCTTTTGCAAATTGGTTCGCCTCTAGTTCAAATGGCTTTCTAGTAGAATCTAACATATCGGCTCGAGAACATTCAAAATGCTCTCCTTTATGATTCAAACTAAAGTGTCCGAGTTCATGTGCTTTTGTGAAATTAATCCTTCCAGCATTCTTTATATCCGTATTAACGAGAATGATTGTCTTTCCTTCGGCACGAATTAGGCTTCCCATATAGTTTGTATTGCCATAATCCATTTCATCATAGATGATATTAAAATGCTCAAATATTTGATCAAAACACAAAGCAGGAGTTGTTATAATACCGAAATCACGTAGCAACTTTCGTGTTTTATCAGCCGGTATCATTGCTGCGATTTGCCGAGTAATTCGGTTACTCTATTTTTAATCTTAATCTTTGTTTCAGAATTAATCTCTCCGTCTGAGCGAGCAGCTATCTCCCAATCTTCGATATCATTAGAGTTTGCTTTAGGGAACTCGACCACATTAAGTTCCTTTACAGACTGACTAAACGCTTCTTGTATCACAGATTGCATCAGCATTTCGCTGTCCAACTTAGATTGTTCCACTGTTTTCTCAAGGTTATCGCATAGTGCCATTAATTGATCAACTTTTTCTACAATTCGTCTTTGTTCGTTAAGCGGAGGGAGTGGGACTAATAAATTGAATAGTAGTTCCGTATTTAGACGACAAGTTCCATGAGTTGATTTTTCAACGAGCTGTAAAATGGCATTTTTTCTACCTTTCAATACAACATAGACAAACTCTGATATTTCCTTGAAATGAGGAGTCAATGACTTCATATCTTGATTTATACATAGCTGCACTCTGTTAACAGAAACCGGAAATGAATGCGCTAGTATCATACCTCTCACGACAAACAACAAGCTATTTGTTGATATTAACTTAAGTGATGAAGTGTTTGAAAGTGCGTCCGCAGATATTTTATCTATGCTATTAATTAAATACTTTTGCTTCATATCTTTAGGACTTATCCAAGGAATTTCACCTTCCCAATAATGCGGATTGCTTTTTGACGGAGTTGCACCACCTTGGTTAGCTCCCAATTCACCCAATCTAACCCATTTCCAACCCTGTGGTAGCTCATAAGGAATCTCATCCTCCGTAATCGTCGGTAAAGGCTTCTCCTTCTTTATGTTTTTCTCTTTAATCAACTGTCCCTTCTCAGCCTCAATTCTCTCCAGCAAAACACTTGCTGGTTCATCATTCGGGTCTTGTGGTACTAGATCACCTTTTATTGCTTGCTGAAGAATGGATTCTCGCAGATGAGATATTTGCTTATCAGAGTCCTCTTTCAATCCCATTATGTTCATGATACCGCTGTTTACATTATTCAGTTTGGTTACCACTTCTTCTTGTTTCTCAAAAGTTGGCAATGGAATTTCAATATTAAGAAATTTATCAACCTTAAGTCTGTTGCGACTTATTGCTGTGCTTCCCTCGCTGTTCTCTAAACAACCGTCCCATACATGTTCTTGGTTAAAGTACCACATCAGATATTCGATACTGATCTGATCATTTTTCACAAGAAAACAAGGAAATTCATTCGATACGTAACAACCATCGAATTCCTCTGTGGCTATTGCAAAAGACCCCTTCCAAGCAAAAAGCCTACTATAGATGAAATCCCCTTTGTTCACTTTATAAATATAGTTCGCTTGAATCTCACTGCCTTTTTTAATATGTTTAACAAACAAACCCTTTGCATACCATCGAACACCTAATACTTTATACTCTTTATCGGTTACAATCACTTCTCGCCGACTAACTTCTTGGAGCAGGTTTCTTAAACAGATCATATTCTTACCTCAAGTGTTTGCTTTATTTGATTTAGAATATCAATGATTTTCTTTTCATTATTTGCGATTTTATCTATCGCTTCTAGAGGATTGTAGTCGAACTCCTGCTGACTACGATTAGGATTTTTTATGTCAAGATTGTAATTTCTATCTTTTACTTGCTGAATATTCATCTTCCATGAATTATCTGTTTCAGTCCTATTATTCCACCATTCTTTTTCCAAATTGAATTCTTCATATCTAATTGCTCTAGTTTTCGTGTAATTTTTATATCCATCTGGAAGCGGGTGCTCAAAAAACCAAACTTCCTCCGTGGGTTTGCCTTTCTCAAAGAACAGCAAGTTAGTATTAATCCCTGTATATGGAGCAAACACACCATTTGGTAGTCTTACAATTGTATGCAGATTAAACTCTTCCAACAGCTTTTCCTTAATCGCTGTCTTCACACCTTCACCGAATAAGAATCCGTCTGGCAATACGATCCCCGCACGACCTCCGTCTTTAAGAAGGTACATAAGGAGTACCATGAACAGATCGGCAGTTTCCTTCGTGCGGAACTTCTCGGGGAAGTTAATCTCCACACCGTCTTCCTCAATGCCGCCAAACGGCGGATTCGTTACGATCACATCCACTTGATCAATTGGACGATATTCACGAACATTTTTAGTTAGAGAGTTGTCATGCTTGATCTTAGGCGCGTCAATGTCGTGTAGAATCAAATTGGTGACAGCAAGCATATGAGGCATCGGCTTCTTCTCAATCCCCATAATCGTATCCTGTAAGATTTGATTGTCTTCTACACTTTTGATCTGCCCCGTATTCTTAAAATGATCGATTGTACTGGTCAAATACCCCCCAGTGCCGCATGCGAAGTCCAATACCTTCTCTCCAAGCTGCGGATTAACCATATCTACAACAAATTGCGTGACAGGACGAGGCGTATAATACTCTCCTGCGTTACCAGCATTCTGTAGGTCTTTCAAGATGTTCTCGTAGATGTCATTGAACATATGACGATCCTTTTGAATAGTAAAATCAATCTCGTTAAGCTTATTGATCACCTGACGCATAAGAGTGCCGGATTTCATGTAGTTATAGGAGTCTTCAAATACAGCTTTCACGATAAAAGCCTTGGGGTCACTATATTCGTCTAGCTCTAATTCTTTTAATTCTTTGAACAACTTATTGTTGACGAAATCGAGTAGTTCATCGCCTGTCATGCCTTCATCATTAATCGCCCAATCCCGCCAACGCAAACCTTCTGGAACAATCGCTTGATACACATCGCGCATCATAGCCCATTCTTCTTCCTTGGCGTCGAATACCTTTAAGAACACCATCCACACCAATTGGGATATACGCTGCGCGTCTCCATCCACACCCGCATCTTTACGCATCGTATCTTGTACGGATTTAATAATTGCTGATACTGACATCTTGCTGCTCCTCCTAAAATGCGTCTATGCTGAATATATTACTTGTCCAAGCTCCTTAATCGCAGTCATGTAACCTTGCTTCCCGCCAAATCGCTTCACAATCTCGATTGGAGAACCGAAGGTCTGAAATTCAGGAATCTTCAAAACTTCGATACTTTCCAAATTCTCGATTCCTGTATCTGCATACTTATCCAATAAGGCTTCTAACACTATTCTTGCCTGATCACTGTACTTCGCAAAGTAATTGCGCTTCTTGACATTCTCCGCTCTCTCTCTCCTTGTAAGCGGGGGCTGGTCGAAGGCAACATGACATATGAGGTCAAATGGATCAAGATCCTGACCTACCTCATCTTTCAGTTCATCAAGCAAGATTCCTTGGGCTTCAAGCTCATGAATCACTGCCTCTTTCTTATCCGCTGCATTCCACTTCTGTAGAAAATCATCGAGCGACTTGTATTCGTTCATCACATTCTTCTTCGTATAGTCAATTAAAGACTCTGTGATCAGTTTACCATCCTTATCGTAGTAGTACACGCGATGATTTAACACTTTGACTTCCACATTCTGCACATAATACTTACTTGGAGGTTCATATATAACCTCCCCTCCGCCAATTGGTGGATCACCAACAGTACCACCACCGTAACCATCCTCACCTGTTGGTTCATCTCCGCTATCCGTATCCTCTGGAGGAATGCTTCCTCCTTCTGGCTGATCAATTATAACAACAGGATCACCGTCAAAGTCAGGATCAGCAAACAGCTTGGTCACATTACGGAAATCGATAATGGTAAAGTATAACTTTCCGAAATCTTCCCGAATTCTTGTGCCACGACCAATAATCTGCTTGAATTCAATCATGCTATTGATATTGGAATCCAAAACAATGTACCGGCATGTTTTCGCATCAACACCAGTGGTCATGAGCTTACTTGTCGTAACAAGAACGGGGTAAGATTCATTAGGATCAATGAAATTATCCAATTCGACTTTACCTTCTTCGTTATCGCCTGTAATACGCATCACGTACTTGTAGTTCTTTGCGACCAAATCCGCATTCTCATTGACCAGTGCTTGACGCATACGTTCGGCATGATCGATATCCACGCAGAAAAAGATCGTCTTAGCCATTCGAGTATTATTCGCTTTTAGATAATCAGATACCATCTTAGCAACGGCCTGTGTACGTTTTTCCAACACCAGATTTTTATCATAATCCTTCATGTTGTACTCGCGATCTACGATCTCATACCCAAATTTATCCCGCTGCCCTTTGGTTGGTCGGAAACCCTCGACATCCTTATCGAGTAGCACCCGAATGACTTTATATGGAGCCAAGAAACCATCCTCAATACCCTGCTTCAATGAATAAGTGTAAAGCGGCTCTCCGAAGTAACTCAAATTTGAAACTGTCTTCGTTTCCTTTGGCGTTGCAGTTAATCCAACATGCGCAGCAGCAGAGAAATAATCTAAAATCTCCCGCCAGGCTGAATCCTCTTTTGCACTGCCGCGATGACACTCATCAATGATGATAAGGTCAAAAAAGTCTCTAGAGAACTCCTTGTACGCATTCTGAAAATCCTCTGCACCTGATATTCCTTGGTACAAGGCTAGATAAATCTCGTGTGCCTTATCAATCTTGCGATTCTTGATCTTCGTCATTTTATCTCCAAATGGAGCAAAATCGTTGGTCATGGTCTGATCAACAAGAATGTTACGATCCGCAAGAAACAAAATACGCTTCTTTAACTTGGACTTCCATAAACGATAGATGATTTGAAACGCGGTATACGTTTTTCCAGTACCCGTAGCCATAACAAGAAGGATTCTGTCTTGTCCTTTTGCAATGGCTTCCACTGTTCGATTGATTGCGATTCGTTGATAATATCGAGGGCTTTTGGATTCTGGTGTGAAATAATAGTCCTCCACAATGGTCTCCTCTAATTGATTATCAATACCCTTTGCTACTTTATAACGCTGCCATAGCTCTTCTGGAGATGGAAACTTGGATATCTCCAGATCTTGCTCGACAACCCCGGATGTAGCCGTTCTATCGTGTTCAAGAAACCCATCGCCATTCGAGGAATAGACGAACGGGATGTCCAGGATATCTCCGTAGGTGATTGCTTGCTGCATCCCAGCACCAATCGAATGCTTGTTATCCTTAGCTTCAATAATAGCAATGGGGATGTTTGCTTTATAATAAAGGATATAATCCGCCCGCTTCTTTTCACCTCGTGTTACTACCTTCCTGCGTACGATAATACGTCCGTCAGTAAAAGTGACTTCTTCACGAATCTGCCTCTGTAAATCCCATCCAGACTGCACTAGTGCAGGAGTTATGAATTTCGTACATATATCACGTTCTGACATATCCTTTTTGTTCAAAATAGGTCCCCCCTCATTGACGAGTTGCTTCTAAAGTAGTTCTTTAGACATATTCCACAGTTCAACTGGAAATCCCTCTATTCGACAGGTTGCTTCCAACATTGTATAGACTTCCAATAATACTACACTGTCAGCGAGTATATATTCGTATGACCAACTTTTTTCGCTAGAGGCATGACTGTTAAATAGTAGCGATTAATAACAGAAGTAGAAGAATAGAGTCTTTACTGTAGCGTTCCTTGACCCTGGATCAGATTTACCGCCAACCCATAGTCAGCAAAGAAGCAACTCGGCCTGACCTAATTTCAAGAAAGCCCTTAAAACAAAAGGAGATCATCGGAAATGGAATGGGAAATAGAAAATTTAAGTCTTACGATTAAAATAAATTATGGGGATTTTCGGAGTGTTATTTTTTCTCATTAGTCTTGCCGATATGGCGGTGGGATTCTGGCTGATAAAGTAAATAAGTTGCTTGACGAGTAAAGAATTCATCATTGATGCCATTTTCACATCGATCTCTCTAAGGACTAAATTCGATCTTCACCTCTTGAACTACAAGTAAAAGAAGGGTGCACGACTACTCGGCACCCTTCCATTTTAGTAACACTGTACACTCAACATGAACCGTATGCGGGAACATGTCCACCGGCGTCACCTCCACCGTCTTAAACCCGCCGTCCTCCAGGACGCGTAGATCGCGAGCCAGTGTCGAGGGATTACAGGATACATACACTACACGCTCCGGTCGCATCTCCAGAATCGTATCCAAGAGTCTTGGGTCGCAGCCTTTACGCGGGGGATCGACGACGATCACGTCTGGCGTGATCCCTTGCTCCTTCCACTGTGGAATAACATCCTCGGATGGACCTGCTTCGAAGGTGGCGTTCGTGATTTCGTTCAGATCCGCATTCTTCTTCGCATCCTCAATCGCTTCCTTCACGATCTCTACGCCGTAGACATGCTCAGCATGCTGGGCAAGGAACAGTGAGATGGTACCGATTCCGCAGTAGGCGTCAATGACGGTCTCTTTTCCAGTTAGCCCTGCGTACTCTACCGTCTTACCATACAGCACCTCGGTCTGCACCGGGTTGACTTGATAGAAGGAACGCGCTGATATCGCGAACTTGATGTCCCCAATGTAGTCATAGATGACTTCACTGCCCCAGAGCACACGGGTAACATCACCGAAGATGACGTTCGTCTTCTTGGTATTGACGTTCTGACAGATACTGGTCACCTGTGGAAGCTGCTCCCGAATGCCATGAATCCACGCTTCTACATGGGGAATGCTGTCTCCGTTCGTGACGAGTACAAGCATTATCTCACCGGTGCGGAAAGCCTTCTTCACAACCACATGGCGAAGCAGCCCTTTACCTGTTTCTTCATTATATGCTCTAATTCCGACACTGCGGCCAATCTGCTTAACCCGCTCTACGACCTCGTCGTTATGCTCATGCTGAATCATACAGCGCTCCATGTCCACGATGCGGTGACTGCCCTTGGCATAGAAGCCGCCAATCAGGCCCCCATCGATTTCACCCATTGGCACCTGTGCCTTGTTCCGATAACGCCATGGCTCCTGCATACCTAATGTCTTAAGCACTTGAATCCCTTCATACACAGGCTTGTCCCCAGCACTGTGAGTATCTTCCATATCCGAAGACAAGTTATCCACTTGTGGATGAGTCTTCATCTCTGCTACATTCAGCTTGCCGATCCGGGTCAAGTTATCCACGACAATCTGACGCTTCCATTCCAGCTGTCCTTCGTAGCTCATATGCTGCAGCTGGCAGCCTCCGCATTGATCATAGATCGGACACGGTGCAGCGACACGGTCCTTGCTTGCTGTGATGATCTCCAGCAGCTTCGCATAACCGTACTGCTTCTTCGTCTTGAGCACCTTCACACGGACCTTCTCCCCCGGAAGTGCTCCAGCAACAAACAAGGTATAGCCTTCCGCACGGCCTACACCCTCACCATCATGATTCATCCCGATGATCTCAATGACAGTTTCGTCGTTCTTTGCAACGGGCAGCCCTAACTCTGCCGCAATATCTCGTGATGCCTGCTGATTTCTTCCCGAGCCAAGGCCGCTGTTCTTGTCTCTACTTCTTCTAGATGTGCGGCTTCTGTTCTTCTCCGAACTTCGAGAGCTCCCTCCTGCCTGTCCAGAACCAGCAGAAAAAGATGCCTCGCCTTGCGGCCGCATCCCTGTTCTTGTTGCTGCTCCAGTCTGCTTGTTACCTGTCTTCCCGGCACGATGATCCTTCCCTTGAAGACGTCCTCCACTAGCCTTACCTGCTCCTGCATTAGCTGATCCGGTCTTTACTTCACTGCTCCGGCGGTTTTTTCCACGACCGCTGCGGTTGTTGTTCATCTTCTTCGCAAATCCTCTCATTTGTTGATTTTGTTCCCTAATGTAATTTACTTCCAGTTGTTACTCCATTAACAATTCAGCAGTATACTGAATCAGATTTCACATTCATTATAAATGCCTGCTTCAATCTATCTGTAGATTTGGATATGATGAGGCATATTTTTGAAGCTTGCCGGTAGTGACCCGCCCAGTTCTCCGTCCAGATTGAGCAGCACTTCACCCGGTGAGGTAACCTCCATATAGTCCGTTTGGAAGTGAATGATCTTCTTGTCGCCAAGATGCTCTCCACGGAGCGCCATCGTTACGAGGCGTATCATCTCCGCAAGATTACATTTCTTCAGTGCAATCACATCGAACAATCCGTCATCGATCGTAGCACTCGGTGCCAGCTTCTCAAATCCGCCGACCGAGTTCGTATTCGCAATCAGGAACAGCATGAATTCATCATGAATGTCCTCCTGCCCCCTGGCCTTGATGTAGAGCTCCTGCGGGGTGAGGTTGATCATCTTCTCCATGCCTTTCATATAATAGGCCAGCTGACCAATCATCGTCTTCAGGCGGCTCGGCACTTCATAGGTCAGCTCTGTCAGCGTTCCTCCACCAGCAATGTTAATAAAATAACGATTATTTACAAGACCAAGATCAACAGGACGCGTCTCCTGGCGGATCACCATATCGCAGTAATCCTCCCAATGCCTTGGGATTCCGAGCGCTCTTGCAAAGTCATTGGTCGTTCCCAGCGGAAAAATGCCCAGCGGCGGCCGATTCTCTTTACCTGCCATCCCGTTGATAACTTCATACAGCGTTCCGTCTCCACCGGCAGCAATGATCATATCGTATCCGCGGTCAATCGCTTCCGATGCTTCCCTTGTTGCATCACCTTCACCTGTGGTTGCGTGACAGGAGGCTTCAATTCCGCCCTCATCCAAGCGCTGTAATATCGACGCAAGTCTTCGCTTCGCCTCTTCCCGACCTGACGTCGGATTATAGATTAATCTCGCCTTTTTCATAGTCATGATCCTTACGCCACCTACTTTTAGCAAATATCCCAAAGATCATCATACAACCAGCCTTGGGCACCTTCTCTTTATCTTTATAAATTGACTCGAGTTCATAATACCCTTATTACCTTGTTATGAACTGAATCCGACCAAACGATAGAAATAGAATTATAGCGTTTATAGTTTGTTCCATCTTCTTACTATTCCCAAAAACACTTCCGCTTAAGTCTCTCTAAGCCTGTTTCTTACATCCAATAGTTTATTATACAACAAAAAACCGGCCGTCGTCTTTATTTCAGTTCGCATCATACCACTGTTTTAGGACAAACGGCCAGGACTCTATACCCTTATTCTATTGTATTCCATAAGCATTTCCAATATTAAGCGAATACAAATAACAACAATTGCACATTCATTCGCGCCTAAGTGTTCGCCAAGGTTCTCAGCATATCGTCCACTTGCTTCTCAATCCACTGATGCAGTAGTGGATGGGGCAGGAGCGTACGATCTCCACTATATTCCACGTGAATTCCACCCAGCCGTTTCGGTATCTCTACATTCGTAAAATACCCTGCACTTAGAAATAGCGGCATGGCCAGAACCCGGTACCCTTGTTCTATATAATCAGCAGCCGTATCATTGATACGATCTGGATTCAACAGTGCGTAATCCGCTTGAGAAACTCCACTAATCTCCTTGACCAGACGAGCGAGCGTCGAGAAGCCCTGCTCCCAGCGCTGCAGAAATCCGTCATGACGGCTTCCGTGTCCAAGCAGAAGAATGATCTCCTTGGAGGGCTCCTGCGAATAGGGCCTCAGCTTGTCCCATATCATCGTGGCAAGCAGCGGATCATCATGCAGCGGATGTCCATAATGAACGCGTGACTTCACCTCGAAAGGCTCAAGATCCGTCACCTTCTCAGGAACAGGCTTCGCTCCAAGCGCATACTCAATCTCATCGACATGGGTGCTGCCCGCTGAAATAAACAAGGGAACAGCGAGTATATCGGTTACTCCATTCTGTTCGAGCTCGTCAATTCCATCCTGAATAAGCCTTCCCTCTACATTTTCCAGAAAAGAAGCATACACAGGTACTCCCGCCGGTAAAGACAGCTGCATCACTGCTTGATCCACAAGCTCAGTCCAGCCTGAATCCTTGGATCCATGGCTGATAATCAGAACTCCGGGCTTCATCATTTAGCGTCCAAGGCGCTCCAGCGCCATCTTGTATCCGTCATTGCCATAATTCAAGCAGCGCTTAACACGGGAAATGGTCGCCGTGCTTGCACCCGTCTCAGACTCAATCTGATTATAGGTATTACCTTTACCCAGCATGCGCGCTACTTCCAGACGCTGTGACAAGGATTGAATCTCGTTCACCGTACACAGGTCGTCAAAGAACACATAGCACTCCTCAATGTCCTTTAGTGTCAAAATGGCTTCAAATAATTGATCTATACTTTTATCATTTAGCTTCTTCAGCTGCATGTCATCATCCCCTAAGGTTACTATGAATATTATTTCATTGTAACTACACGTTATTGGTATTTCAAGCATTACCGTTTTCACGCGATGCAGAATAAAATCATTCCGATACTCCTTGCGCTATACACAGGCGGTAAGATCTTAGAGCACCGCACGCCAAACTACATTATACCATAATGCACAGGTTTGCAATGAAATGTGATACCTTTTGCTCTTGTTTATAAGAAGTCATGGTGTTGTTTATTACCCGGACTTCATGTTTATTCGTTCCCATGTGGAAAGAATCCTGTTGACTCTACCTATTTATCGGCTGTTTCCGATATTTTTTTCACACACATATAAGGCTGCGCTGTTCCTGTGAGCTCATGCTGTTGTGCATCTCCTCTCTGTTCATAAGTGATAGAGCTGCGCCTTGGGCCAGAGCCCAAATCCGCCAATATCCCGGAAAATCTCGCATTTTTTTAAACGCGGAGGACCTCATCAACATACACTATACTAAACCATGTGCAAAGGAATGTGATCAACCGATGTCTCAACAACACTACAGAAGACGCAGCCGGCAAGCTCGGGCATTCACGGACCCTAATCAGTATTCACCATATCCTGGGATTCCACACTATAATCAGCCCCCTGCGCCGGACCATACTGCACAAACCAATGCATTAGTACCAACTCAGCCGCAGGTTCCTCAAGCGATACCTCAGCAGATTACTCCCACTCCCGTCTATCCTGCGAACCAGGTTGTACAGCAGGCTGCTGATACCGGAGCAGCGGCCGCCACTGGAGGTCTGCTCGGCAATTTAGGCGGAATCGGGAATAACTTGAGTAGTCTAAAAGGTCTGTTTGACCGGATCGGCGGCATTGACGGGATCGTCAATGGAATGGGCAAGGTACAGCAGGTCGTCAACGGAGTGCAGCAGATGGCCCCGATGATGAAGCTGTTTGTAGGATTGCTCCCCTTTGGAGCCGCAGCAGCAGCCAATAAAGCAGCAGAGTCCACATCACCCACATACGAGGAGACTTACTACCGCCCAAGAAAGAAGCGTAAACGCAAGAAGTCAAGATCCACGGGCAAAAAACGCCGCAAAACTTCATCTTCCAAGCCTTACTCTCCCTCATCCTCCAAAAAGAGAAGGAGATAAGCTACCCTTGCTTATGCTGGACTCCGCATAAAGCACCCTCCGTAGGAATGATGGCTGATGGAGGGTGCTTCTGTTTTTTTTGAAACATATGCCTTACTTGAACCAGCCCCGTTTCTTAAACCAGATCATCATTCCGCAGCCCAGCAGGATCATCCCTACGATGACCGCAGTGTATCCATAGCGATAACTGAGCTCTGGCATATGATGAAAATTCATCCCATAGATGCCGGCAATCAGCGTAAGGGGCATGAATAAGGTCGTTATTACCGTGAGCGTCTTCATAATGCTGTTCATGCGATCCGAATTCAGCGAAATGTAGCTGTCCCTCAGGTCTGCCGTCATTTCCCGGTCTGCTTCAAGCATATCTGTCAGCTTTAGCAAATGGTCATAAATATTGATAAAATACAGCTTATGATCACTTCGGCTCTGACCCTGTATATGCTGCGAGTTGATGATTCGATACAAGAGATCCCTCATCGGCACGATCGTTTTGCGCAAATGCAGCAGCTTGCTTCGAATGAGAAACACTTGATTAACCAGCTCCTCCGTCGGTGCATTGCCGCTCCTTCCTTCCAGTTCAGCCAGCTCATCCTCAATTGCAAACAAGACCGGAAAGTAACCATCGACCAGCTTATCCATCACTGTATATGCTGCCGCAATCGGAGCTCTGCTCCAAATGGTACGCCTCTCGGCCTCGCCACCGATACGCTCCCAGGCCTGATCCAGTTCGTCAAGCGGCTCATGATGATAGGACACCAGCAGCTTGGGACCAAGAAACAGATCTACCTCATGCGGCTTCTCCTCTTCCTGGCGGATCGCATGAAGCACCATGAATTGAATATCTTCATAGTAATCCAGCTTAGGGCGCTGAAGCACATGCAGGCAATCTTCAATTGCCAGCGGATGAAATTGAAAATACTTATGCAGCAGCTGTGACTCCTGTTCTGTCGGGGCACTGAAATCCGTCCATACAAAATCATAATCATCAAGACTTATATCAAGCAGATGTAACTCTTTGACCACTTTATGATCATGGGTTATTGCCATCGTACGAATAATCGTGCACCACGCCTTTCCATACATATCACCGACATCACGGAACAAAAAAGCCCTGCTTCCTCATCTTTTGTTCATTCATAAATCGTGAACGAGAGGTAAGCACGGACTGTATGATTTCAGCTGATTTATCTATCCACAAGTGGATAACTTTTTATATGAGATCTGTTATTCTTAGATGTCCCCATATTCACAGAGTTATAAACATTTTCCACATGAAACGAATGAAAAACCCGGCAAAAACGCGAAAATGAATCCACAGCTTCGCGATCGTCCGGGTTCTGTTCATTCTACATCTATTTTTGAAATTAAGAGCTTAGAAAAATATCCACATAATAAGGCCGGCAAGAAAACCGGAAATCGGAATGGTAATAAACCAGGTGACTATGATGCGTCCTGCTAGCGACCATTTCACCGATTTGAAACGTTTAGCCGAGCCTACACCAAGGATTGCAGATGTGATTGCATGCGTGGTGCTGACCGGAAGGTGCAGCAGCGTTGCGCCGAAGATGACGGATGCTGCTGAGAAATCCGCTGCAAAACCGTTGATTGGTTCAATCTTGAATATTTTTGTACCCATTGTCTTGATAATTTTCCATCCGCCGACTGCCGTACCTGCCGCCATCGCTGTAGCTGCCGCGATTTTGACCCACAGCGGAACGTCCATTGTATCCTGCACTTTCGCTGCAACGAGAGCGAAAGTAATAATCCCCATCGCTTTCTGTGCATCGTTCGTACCGTGTGTGAAGGATTGGAGTGCAGCTGTAAAGATCTGCATGGTCCGAAAACCTTTGTTGACCGTATGTGGACTGCGCTTGGCAAAGATCCATTTCAGTAAGGTCATCACGATATAACCAATGACGAAGGCAATGATTGGAGAGAAGATCAAACCTTTTACAATATCAGCAAACCCTGCCCAATTCAGCTCGCTTCTTTCACCGATAAATACGGCACCCGCAAGCGCACCAATCAGTGCATGGGATGAAGAAGACGGGAGCCCGAACCACCAGGTGATCAGGTTCCAGGCAATCGCTGCAATAAGCGTCGCAATCACGATATTGATCCCGTTATCCAGCTTCGTGGGGTCAGCGACACTGCCCCCGATCGTTTTCGCAACCCCTGTAAACATCAGTGCACCCAGAAAATTCATGCTGGCTGCAAGAATAATAGCCCGGCGCGGTGTCAGGGCTCTCGTCGATACCGATGTTGCAATGGCATTCGCCGTATCGTGGAACCCGTTAATGAAATCGAAGGCCAGCGCCAGGAAGATGACAATCCCTAATACCCATATAGTAGTTTCCATTTCCATAATCGATGTGCTCCTTACGAGTTCCGCATGATGATCGATTCAAGACGGTTTGCAACATGCTCGCAAGCATCGGTTGTCGTCTCAAGACGCTCGTAGGTTTCTTTGCGTTTAATCAGCTCAATGGGATCCGTTACTGTGTCGAACAGGTTCTTGATGCAAATACGAAGAAGCTCGTCCCCTTGATTCTCTAGATCGTTCAAACGAATCGTGTACTCGCGGATGGCAAGCAGCTTTTTCTGGGAGAGCAAATGTACAGCTTTTTGAATTTCATAGGCAGACTCGCGGATAATTTCAGCAAACTGTACAATATATTCATCCGGATCTGTCAGATTGTACATGTAGAAACGGGATGCGGTTGCTTCAATACCGTCCAGTACATCATCAAGCGTCGTAGCGAGCGCCATGATATCGTCACGTTCGATAGGTGTAATAAACGTCTTGTTCAGCTCTTTGATAATTGTATGTGTGTAGTTATCGCACTCGGTCTCATACTTCTTCATTTGATTCGTAAATTCGACCATGTTGTTCAGGCTTCCGGCATGCTGGGCAAAATAATCCGCAGCTTGTACAACCGTGTCCGCCATGCTTTCCAGTGACTCAAAAAATATATCCTTCTTCTTCTTCAAAGCCATTCTTATATCCCCTTCACAGAAAAATTGCGTGAAATGTAATGTAATGAAATGAAATGACAACATTTGATATCTTATCATACTTTACACCGCGTTTACACAAAAAACGAACACTTTTCATCATTATCAATTTCCATCTTTATGTAGAGTGACCTGGTAGAGCCTCTATTATCCAGATCACTCACAGAACTTCCATGCTTATCCTCGATATTCCTAGATATAACCATTACATCTGTAAAGAGAAACATAGCCAGATGATCATCGATATGCTCTAACTCTGCCATATGCACAAAAAAAAGCCTTTGCTTAAATTCGGCGGTGACTACGCCATGAACTCAAGCCAAAGGCTGCATATATGCCAAAATTAATTTTACTTGTAATGAAGCTGCGTCATGAATTCGCGTCTTGAATTCGCATCTTCAAGCTGCGTCTTGAAACCGAAGCTTTCTTGCGAATCAATCTCGCCGAATTCATCACTACAAATAACGACGCAACATTATGGATCGCTGCTCCCATAACCGGATCGATCCACCCCGAGGCTGCCAGGAGAATACCAATGACATTAAATGCCACAGCAAAGATCCAGATGTTCTGCCTTACGATGAACATCGTTGAACGGCTAATTTGCATGACCTCCGGCAGCTTCTCAAGCCGGTCACCCATCAAGGCCACCTGTGAGGACTGGATCGCCAGATCTGTCCCTGCCGCTCCCATGGCAATGCCTACATCGGCTGCCGCAAGGGCAGGTGCATCATTAATGCCTTCACCGACCATGGCTACAACAAAACCCTCGCGCTGATAGCGGCGAATGACAGCCAGCTTGTCGTGAGGAAGCAGTCTGGCGTGAACATCGTCCAGCTTCAGCTCCCGCTGAAGTGATGCGGCTGCTCCTTCACTATCACCGGTTAGAAGCACGATCCGCGAAATACCGAGCTGTCGAATTCGGGCAAGTGCCTGATCCGCCTCATCCCGGACTTTATCCCCGATAATGAGACCTCCCGCCAGTTCTTCTTCTACTATAATGAGCAGGACGGTTTCGTGCGGATGCTGTGCCAGAAACTGCACAGCCGCCTCTGCGTCGGCACCATTGGCCCACTGCTCCATGAGACGCTCATTCCCCACTCGAACCCGCTTCCCGGACACGATTGCGCTGACACCCATGCCGACTTCCTGCTTGAAGTCCCTCGGCTCCTCTGCAAGCGTTAATCCGCTCTCAGCAGCGTATTCCCTTATCGCGAGCCCAATCGGATGCTCGGAATATCGTTCTGCCCCTTCCGCATAACATAGCAGCTCTGCTTCCGTGATCTTTCCAAATGATAAAATTTGCTTCAGCACCGGCTTGCCTTGGGTTAGCGTGCCGGTCTTGTCGAAGCAGACCAGATCAACCCGGGACAATGCCTCCATGGCGCGTCCGCCCTTTACGAGCACACCACGCTTGGCAACGTTGCCTACACTGGCAACGACGGCGGTAGGCGTAGCGAGCACAAGCGCACAGGGACAGGCGATAACCAGCACGGTCATCGTACGTACCAGATCGTCCGTGAACAGCCAGGTTATTGCGGCCGTTCCTAGAATAATCGGTGTAAAATAGCCGGCAATCCGGTCTGCGAGCCTTTGCATGGGGCCCTTCGTTTCCTGTGCATCCAGCACTGAGGCAATAATTCGGCCCATCGTTGTTTCTTCTCCGGTTTTTGCCACCTTGATCTCAATCGAGCCAAACTCGGCAACCGTGCCTTGGTATACCTGGCTGCCAGCGGCTTTGTCCTGCGGCATCGGCTCTCCCGTCAGTGCGGCTTCACTGATGGAAGCAGAGCCTCTCGTAACGGTTCCATCGGCAGGTATGCGTTCTCCCGGCCTCACTAACACCCGGTCATCAGGGACAAGCTCCGAGGTAGACACCCGGATCCATGCTCCGCCTCGCCACACAGAGGCTTCCTCTGGCACAAGAGCTAGCAGCTCCTCAAACGACTGCCGGGTCCGGTGCAGCGTAATTTCCTCAAGCAGCTCGCCAATGAGCATCATCAGCGCCACAAGCGCGGCAGCTTTGTAAAATCCGAGGTAGGCACAGCCGGCCATCGTAATCACGACCAGGGTGCCTGCGGTCAGCCTGTGGGTATCCAGCACAGCCAGAAGTGCGCGGTAAGCAATAACGCCGCCTCCAAGCAGCATTGCATAGAATGCGGGCGGAAAGCCCGCGACATCGTCCAGCATCGGGATATACGAGACGAGCAAAGCGAGCCCAACAGACAGCGGCAGAAACCATATGTACGCATTTCTCAGCTGCACTGTGTTCATAGCTGACTGAACTCCCAAATGACATAGGCCGTTAAACCGGCGATAACCACGAATGCCGAAATGAGCTTATGACGCGTATTTGCACGTTCTTTTCTCTGCTGCCGCTGCTCCGAGTCCCGGGAATCATAGCTGTCGTCCTCATCCGGGTCTGGGCCTCCTAACGGTATGTATCTCCCGCCGTTTTGTTTCCGGTTATGATGGTGGCGGGTCAGTATCCCGTGATAGCCTTCATGCATAACGACTTCCATCGTATAGACACGCTCCTCTATTAATCACTTGGAAGGCCTCAAGCGGAATGTCAGCCTCCATAGGCTAAGCCATAAAGTTCTGCTGGTCCTTCCCTTCTACTGTTTCTGCAATTTCAGCCTGTGCGGCGTTTCCCTGAATTGCTTCGGATTCATCCGGCTTCACCGTTTGACCCGGACGCGGCTTGATGTCTTCACAGGATGTATGTCCGGCCAGAAGGGTGTAAGCTGCGGCAATTGCTGCTGCTCTCATCCATTTCTTCATCTCAGCTCACCGCCGATTCTTATTTTTGATAGGTTGTAAAATCGATCACCCTTGTACAGATTCGATTCAAGAGATGATGGTCATGGCTGACAATCACAAGCCCCATCTCCCGCTTCTCTGCCAAGTCAAGCACCGCCTTCCATATTCGGGCCTGTGTAATGGCATCGAGCATCGTTGTCATCTCATCTGCTATGAAAAACCTGGTCTCTGGCGCCAAAGCGCGGGCAATGCAGATTCGTTGCAGCTCTCCGCCCGAGAGCTCAGCCGGCCACCTCTCCAGCCAATCTGGATGAATATCGAGGGCTGCAAGCAGCTCCTCGTCCGGCTCCCAGCCCTCGTTCAATATCTGGCGCACCTTCCATCGTGGATTTACAGCCCGTTCAGGATGCTGGAATATCAGCTGGATCGGTCTGTAACCAATGCTGGGCAGCGGTTGACCGTCCAACAGCACCTTGCCCTCAAATTCCTTGTCATAGCCTGACATAATCCGGCATAAGGTGGATTTCCCACAGCCGCTCGGTCCTAACAATCCTACGGCCTCCCCTTGTTTTACCTGCATATTTGCTTCACGGAACAGCCACTGCTCCCTGCCATACCGCTTGCTTACGTTGTGAGCTTCAAGCTCCATAAGGGCTTCTCACCTTCCCTTGGGTAATGTTCGCCCTCATCTGACTTGCCTCGGCAGTTGTCATATCGGCTTCTCTTCTTCTCTTGCCGCGGCTGCCATGGCATGATCAACCACATCAGGCACCGCAAAATCATTCTGAGGCAGTGCCTGCCATAATGCCTGTGAATACGGATGACGGAGACGCTCGCCCTTCCCTGTAAAATCAGCAGCCTCTGCCATTTCCAGTATCGTCCCGGAATAGAAGACAGCTACCCGGTCTGCGATGGACATAGCCGCTTCCAAATCATGCGTGATAAAAATAACAGCCGTTCCCGTATCCGCGAACTGCCTGAACATATTCAGCGTCTCCTGTACGACCGCCTCATCCAGCCCCGGCGTGGGCTCATCGGCAATGAGCAGTCTGGCGCCGCTGACCGATGCAATGGATACAAGCACACGCCGGGCCATCCCACCAGACAGCTGAAATGGGTACCGCTTCGCAGCCTTCGGACCGAGCCTCATTTTTTGAAAGGCTTTAATCTGCTCTTCGACAGGGTCTCCGACCCGTACGGCTTGCCTGACCTGCATGCCAACTCTCATTAACGGATCAAGAAAGTCAACGGATTGTGGGACAAGTGCGATTTCTCTGCCTCTCAGCTTCTTCATCAATTTCGGAGTTAGGGGCTGACCATCGAAGATCAGATTCCCACTCCATTTTGCATTGCTCGGCAGAATGCCAAGTATGGCGTGAGCCAGCAGGCTTTTGCCTGAACCGCTTGCTCCAACGACGGCAACAATCTCGCCGGGATGTACGGTCAAGGATAAGCTGCGGATTACCGATCTATCCATCTGCCTCAGACCCTTGTCATACCGGGTAAATGAAATATTCAAATCATCGATTTCCAATAAAGATGTTGTCATGGGTTCTCCCTTCTACTCCTGCGAACGATGCGGACTGATCAGCGCATGCAGGTTCTCAGCCAGCACATCAAAAGCACGCACGACAATGAGCAGGCATAGTCCCGGGAAAAACGCCAGCCACCACATGCCTGTGGACAAGTACCTCATCGATTCCGACAAAATGATACCGATTGCCGGCTGATGTGGTGAGAGGCCCATGCCGAGGAAAGTAATAGATGCCTCATGCAGAATGGCGTGCGGGAATAGCAGCAGCGTCCCAACAATAAACTGGGGCAGTAGATGCGGCAGCAGATGCCTTGTCGCAATCCACCATTTGGATCTGCCCATCTGCTCGGATACAAGCACGAACTCGCTTGTTTGCAAATACATCATTTCCGCACGAATTAGACGGGCAAGGCTCGGCCAATGAGTCAGGCCCACGGCAATAATGACTCCCTTGACGCCGCCGCCCATGACAAACGCGAGCAGTATAAGCAGAACCAGATGAGGTACACTCAGGAACAGGTCAATCAGCCACGTAATGATCCGGTCGACGGTTCTGCCAAGGGAAGCGGCCATTAGTCCAAGCACAGCGGCAATCATTCCGCTTGCCAGTGCCGCCGTTAAGCCGACGCCAAGACTTAGGACAAGCCCTTTCATCGTTCTAGCGAGCATATCGCGCCCGAGCCAGTCTGTTCCGAACGGATGTGCAAGAGATGGAGCCTGATTCCGCTCGGTCAAATGAGTCTCCAGCAGCGAGCTGCTCTGCAAGAGAGCAAGCAGTATCGGAATAACCAGCAGAACAAACGCAATGGCCGAATAGATCAGCGTTCTCGTTCTGCGATTCAGTATGGTCATCATATCGATTGTCCCTCCCTGATCCGCGGGTCAATCCAGCGGTAAACGAGCTCGGATATGAGATTGCCTGTGAAGACGAACAGCGTGCTGAATAGCACAATGCCCATCAATAACGGAACATCGCCGCGCGTGCTCGCTTCCACCGTCGCTTGTCCCAGTCCGGGGTAGGAAAATACCTGCTCGACCAATACCGCGCCGCCAAACAGCTCGCTGAAGGAGGCGAACTGCAGCGTTACCGCGGGCAGGAGAATGTTGCGAAGGCCATGCCGGCGGAACAAGACGAAGCCTTCCTCTCCTCTTGCCTTCGCAAACAGTACATATTCACTTTCCAGCACCTCGACCAGCTTCTCTCGGGTATGCAGAGCAATATTCGATATCCCGACAATGCTGAGTGTGATTGCGGGCAGGATCATATGGCGCACCCGGTCCAGCCAGGTAACCTCTGCCGCTTCAACACCTGCAGGAACACCAAGACCAACTGGAAAGACTGGAATCCATACCGTAAACAAAATGAGCAGCAGCAGACCCGCCCAGAACGTCGGTGTAGAGGAGAGGCCATAGCAATACCACTTGATGATGCGGTCAATCCAGGTTCCCTGCTTCATCGCTGCCAGAGCCCCCGCTGCAAACCCGATAATTCCGGACAGCACCCAAGCTGCAAGCATAAGCGCCAGAGAGCTCTTAAACCGGTCAGCGATGACATCCATTACGGGTTCACGGTGAATCATTGAAGTCCCCAAGTCGCCTTGTACAAGCGCATGGCCCCATGCTAGAAACCGCTCTACAGGAGGGTCATTCAGCCCCCAGTATTCAGCAATCGCTGCACGCTGCTCGCTACTAACACGGAGCATATCTGCTCCAATATAAGCCTGCGTCGGATCAATGGGGGAATGGCTGATTAATATGAAAGTAATGACGCTTACGGCTGCAAGCAAGAGGATAAGCTTAAAGAACTGCCGTACCACAAATTTAACGGTCACCGTCGCCATCTGCTATTCCTTCCATTCCCATTCTTCAATATTGGCCGTAATCGGCCAGCCATGACCATGCGGGTGAATTTGCTGCTCCCCAATATCCAGCTTGTCGTTCACAAGGTACAAGTGATTCAGGTTCACGAGCCAGGCCCACGGCGCGTCACCTGATATACTTAGGCCTGTTGTGCCATCCCACTGTGCTTTCTTCCACAGCTCCATTGCTTCATCTTCGTCCACAGCTGCAAGCGCTGCTTCCATATAGTCATCGACTTGCGGGTTATTGTAATAACCCGGGTTGTAATATTCCATTCCTGCAAATTTGCTGCTGTACACATTGTACATTTCCAGCGGATCATTGCTTCCGAACCCGAGTAGAACAGCGTTTGAGAACATCAGCTTGTCAATCTCGTCCCAGCTTTTTCCTTCTACTATAATGCCAATCCCTAATGGCTTGGCCATGTCAACGGCCGCGATGGCAAGAGACTGTCTCGTAGAATCCCCGGAGGAGTAGATCAGCGTAAATTCCGCTTCAAGGCCATTCTTGTCCACTGTCCCATCTCCATTGGAATCTGTCCATCCGCCTTCGGCCAAAATGTCCTTCGCCTGCTCTATGCTGCCATCTTCGAATACAGTATCTGAATTCCACCACGGCAGGTTATCGCTGATCGAATAGGCCGGTGTTCCTTCTCCTTCCAAAATGCCTTCTACAAGTGCATCACGGTCAATGCCGACATTTATCGCCTTTCGAATAGAAATATCCGCAGTGACATCGTTGCCGATCGGGTAGCCTTCTTCGGTTGTGCGGCCTTCTTCAGGCACATACGGGAACATAATGCCCCGGTTGTCCACGGACTGCAAAGATTCCAGCCTCATCCCTGCCACTTGCTGCGTGCTGAATGCGGGTGTTACAAATGCAACATCAACCGTACCTGCTTTCGCTGCGGCGAAGGCAGCATCCTCCTCCAGGAAGAGGAAGGTCAGCTTAGAGAAACTGGACTTCTCTCCATAATAAAGATCGTTCCGCTCGACGATCAGCTGCTGCCCTTTATCCCACTGGACAAACTTGAACGGACCCGAGCCAACGGGGTTCTGTGCGTAATTATCCCCGTATGCATGTTTAGGGACGATGCCGAGTGTCGCCAGGACATAGACAAATGTCGATTGCGGCTGCTTGAGTGTGAGCTCCACCGTATAGTCATCCAGGGCTGTTATAGAAGCCAGATTAGTCAGATCAACAACCGAGCTGCTGTCCTTCGCCGTTTCATATGTAAACACAACATCATCCGCTGTAAGCACTTCTCCGTCGCTGAACTGGGCATCCTCTCTCAGCTTGACGGTCCAAATCAGCCCGTCCGCGCTTGTCTCATAGCTTGCAGCCAAATCGCTTACGATCTCCATCTCACTGTTACGTTTGAGCAGTGTGCTCTGGAACAAGGGTGAACCATACCGTCCCCAGCCTGTTACCGGGTCAAATCCTGTATCCGGCTCACCACCGACGGCCAGTATTAGCTCTTCCTTCGCTGCTGTCTTGACCCCTGTCGATGCAGAGGCCTGAAGCTCACTTCCTGTCTCCTTGACCGGCTGTGCAGAACAGCCTGCTGAAGCTATTACAGCAAAAGCCAAGGCCGCCACTTGAATTGAACGGCCTTTCATCCTCATACTTCTCGCTTCCTCTCTGTCATCACATGAAATGAACTTCGACAATTTTACCATTGCTGTGCGATCTGTCTGTTACCTCACGGTAAAGAAAATGTAAAATTCTTCATTTTTCAATAAAATCATTCAATTTTCTTCTCTCTTTGACATTGTCATCATTAATATGGAGTATATATCTGGACTCGATATTTCCGTGGATTCACAAAAAATAGCCAGATGATCATGGCTTGTAAAAGCGATGTTCATCTGGCTATGTGTTTAATGAAATGTAATATGCTCTTCAAGTGCTGGAGATTCCGGCACGATGCTGAAGAAGTTTTTTCCCGGAACAAGCGGCAGCTCCTTCTCATCTTTATAGAACCGAATGATGTCTCCTGAGGATTTCCTCCACTCTGCGCGGATAAGCTGACCTTGCTGGAACAGCATCGCCTCACCGCCCGATGACAGATCAAGTGCGAGTCTGCCCACATCGTCAAGCACCTGATGCGAGGTCGACAGCACAATAATATTGGAAGCGGCTAGACGCGTTCCATCATTCGCATCCAGATCCGGAGTAGCATTCACACTTCTTAAATACTGCTGCACTGTACTGTCATACTCGTAGCTTACCGTATAGCTGTCGCTCAGATAATAAATATCAAATGAGCTGGCCTCTTCTCCGCTCACCTCAGCTCCTTGCTCCATATATGAATATTCAGGTGCACTGTTCTCCGCTGAATATCCTCGGTTCTCGGCACCCTCTCTAAGCTGATCTACAGAGGAATACAGATTGTGCGGTGCTTTACGGTCACTGCTGCGGAAATAATAAGGTCCGCCATTAGAGATTTCGTCAAGATACGGCTTCCCTTCATTTTGCAGTATCGAGTAGGCAGCAGGGCTCCCTCCCGCATGCGCCAATATACCTCCATAGCTCTCGCCAAGCTCGATGAGGTAAGGGCGAATACTGCGGATCGGACCTAAGGTTTCTGCAGCTCCTTCGCTTTGGAAGATCGCAATCAGCCGGGTAATTCCTCCCTCAGCCAGCACTTCATATATATGATCTGCTTGACTAAGCCCGGATTGGGGTCTTGCTGCCGGGGCATTATTGATCATTACGGCAAGAGGTCTTTGATCAACCGGTACAGCAGATCGGATACCCGTTAAAGGCGCGACATAGGCAAGCTCAGACTCAGACTCGACCCCAGGCTCTTCTGTCATTTCCTCATAGGGGCTCGGTATCTCAACTACCGGCTCTGACGGCCCGGCTTCTGGTGTGGAATTGGCTGAGCAAGCGGTCGTAAGCAGGACGAGTATGAATAGAATGTATAACAAGGGCTTCCATTTTTCTGCTATTTTCACGTAAGTGTGTACCTCCTTCATCGTCAGGGAATTGTAGCATCTTGAGTTCTTTTCTATCATTTAATCATAAATATAGGCCGAATGTCTTTGATTTCCTGCCAGAAATGTATAGTTGATATGCATAAATCCCAAAAGAACAATCAATCGGCTATATCCAGATTGGAACGGTTCAATTCAGCTGGATATATACCTCTTAACTAAAGAAAGCCGAATTATGCAAAATCCTAAGATAGAATGAGCAAAAGAGGTGTACAAAGATAAAGGCTTCAACTTCTCTCGCTCAATCTATCTTGATAATTCACTAATTATCTTCAGGCAAGGGGAATCATACAGATTCCTCACAAAAAATCAGGATGGAGTGGTTTATATGTTTACAACATGGCTGAGAGAGAACAAGGTTGCAATGTGGCTGCTGACCGTGCTCCGGGTGTATCTCGGATATGACTGGATGACTCACGGCTGGCAGAAGCTGACTGGCGGGGGTTTTGACGCTACAGGATTCCTGACAGGAGCAATCGAAAAATCGACAGGTGAAAATGCCGTAGTCCAAGGCTGGTGGGGTGCTTTTTTTCTATATCCATTCATCCCGAAGTGCTTCCATGGTATACTCTCATCACAGCCCACTTCTAGGGGCATTTAATCCAAGAGGATGGAGGTGTGACAACCCCTTGGCTACGACTCGCCGTTTAACAACCAACCTTGACTTTGAAGAAGCCATGACTCGAAAGAGACGCATTCGCGTTTTTAGAGATAACCAGCAAATCGACTCCGGCGGCGTTATTATTCGCTATGATGATATGACGATTGTCATTCAATCCAGCGTCAGCGATATTGCCTATCATCAAAGGCAGGACTGTGAGTTCTTCGAACTTAAATCTTAAGATCTGCGAGAAGCTCGTATACAATAAAAGGCATCCCCTGTAGAAGATCCACTCTTCCGATAGGGATGCCTTTAACTTCGTTATAAGTTAACCGAACTGCCAGCAATTCAGACTAAGACTGCCGTACTGATAGGCTTGAAACAACTTCTGTGCACTGCGTTCCTTGTCTGCTGCTCCCATTGCATAGAATAAGGGTGCAAAATGCTCTGAAGCATACGATGGCACCGCATCTTGGGCATTCGGGGCTTTTTTCTCGTAATCATAGAGATCTCTAAGATTCCACTCCTGCAGCTTCGAAGTGAGCCATTCATCGAACTCGGCAGCCCAGGCTGCGGGTTCTGAACCCGGACTAAGCTTTCTCAAATTATGTACCAGCCCGCCGCTGCCAATCACTAATATATCCTCGTGCCTTAAAGGCTCCAGCATACAGCCGATGCGATACTGCTCCTGCTCCGATCGCATGGAATCGACAGACAAGCTGACTACCGGAATATTCGCTTCCGGATACATATGCCGCAGAATGACCCAGGCGCCGTGATCAAGCCCTCTTCCTGTAACGAGCTTGTACGAAAGATTGTGCTCTGACATCAATTGGCCAATCCGCATGGACAGCTCGGGATCTCCCGGGGCAGGATACTCGATCTTGTACATCTCTTCAGGAAATCCATAAAAATCATGCATCGTCGTATGAAATTCATCCGCAGACAGTGACTGCACCGGCTCATCATAATGAGCGGAAAATAAGGCAATACCTTTCGGAACCGGTAAGCTGGCACCAAGCTCTCTCAAGAACGCTGTATAATTGTTGTCCTCTATTACGAGGGTAGGTGAACCGTGCGCAATAAACAATGCAGGTAAAGTCATCGCTGCCAAGCCTCCAGACACAGGTAGAATGGGTGTATGTGTTTATTTTACATCTAGAGGTGAATGAAATAAAGTTACTGAAACATTTATTTCTCCCATCAGATCATCCAGTGCTGCCAGTCCTGATTAGCAGTACGCTGCTCTGTTAACCACGCACGGGTACGTTTGATTAGCTGCTCACGTTCCGGTCCTGATGAAAAGGTATGGTCACCTTGAAAAATAATATCCTTATCGCAGCGTCCCTCGCTGCGCATCCAGAATACCTTCTGATATAAAAAGGCGTAGTCCACCGGGATTGTATCATCGCTCGTTCCGTGGATGACCAGCACATCGCCTGAGAACTTGAGCGCCTCCTGAAACGGCTGAAAATCTGCGAGCGATTCGAAGTATGTTGGAGTAAAGCGATAGCCTAAATAATCTGCAGCACCCTCTTTGACAGAGGTATCGTATTTGTCACGACCTGTAATTTTTATTATGTCATTAAAGGGATACCCTACAGCAGACCACAGGACAAGCTTGGTTACTCGTTTGTCTCTTACCGCAGTATGCAGTGCCGTAGCTCCTCCCAGGCTGTGACCGAGCAGCGTCACCTGCTGAGGATCAACATCACAGCAGTCAATAGCATAGTCGAGCACACTCTTCGTCTGATTAATCATCGACTGCAGTCCCTCGGCGCCATATTCACCTGTACTCTCTCCGCAGCCGATATAGTCAAACCGGAGTACCAGATTCCCATCCTCCGCTAATTCTCTCGCCGTTTTGACAAACAAACGGTCAACACCAATGCGATTACCTACAAACCCATGGCAAATAATGATCAGCGGTACTCGAGCTGGCTTCTTGCCTTCTGATATCTCGCTTACAACCGGATAGTGGATCGTTGCTGCTATTTCCTCTTTCCCATGCTTGATCGCAATTTGTCGTTCCATATGACTGCCTCCCAGTAAAAAATAACACCTGAATGGATATTCAAATTATATTTCAATTAATTCCGATAAGTTTAATATGAATTAGATGAAATTAGTGTAGCACCATTCTTTACTGAAAGTCAATCGAATCTATTCCCTATTCATAACTGCGTCGAAACATCGCATGGGTTTCTGATTTGCCCTTCCATTCCACAGGCTCCGCATCTGCCTCACCACGAGGTATCGCTCCCTCATCTTCCGTTCCAAATTCTGTATCAGCTATTGTCCGATAGACGGGCGCCACATTCGCAATCTCGGCACTGATCTGTGCTGCTCCCTTCACCCGCTGGTTCTCTGCAGAACGGCTCACCTCATGAGCCCACGCAAATTCCTCATTGTAACTGGTTGTTTCTTCAATATGTTCTGCCTTCACAACCTCATCCTTGACTCCCCTTGACTGGCTGTTTAACAGATACTGTCTTGTTGCATCATTCTGCGTCATAATCGAAATCCTCCCTTATATGCGTACTGCTCTTAGTTTAAGCACACGACATAGTGTGCGACAGGAGATAACCGGCTATACACTCCCTCTCGGACCTACGGATTTGCATCACAAACTTCATGGAATGGATTAATCCAGGCAATAATAAAGAATAATAACAAGCAGCAATTGAAGAATATAGGAAAGGAAGATATCACATGAATCTCATGTTTCACTGGCTTCAGCATCACCTGGGAAGTGTATTCCTATGCCTTGCCGTTCTCGCAGCCATTATATATGTAGCCGTTCATCATACTCAGCTGTTTTATAAAGAATAAGCTTACGGCTAACTTTGCTAATTCCACCTTACTCCCGTATACTTTATTCATATTATGCACGGACATAGGGCAGAGGAGTGGACAATACAGTAATGAATCGCAGCAAACAAATCATGCTGATCAAGAATCGGCAAACCACGGTCATTGGCCAGATGAAATCCCCTTCCAGGGAGTTCTACGCATTGATTGAGAATCAGGCCAGGAATTCACGCATTCCTGAGTTTGAGCTGGAGGAGCTGCTGCTTCGCATGGGACAGGAAATCCTAGAAGCACAGCGTAAGGGTACAGATCTGAATCAATTATTCGGCGGGAAACCGAATTCCTATATTAAAGAAGCAGAGAAGAAATATGCGTTAACATCGACTAAGAATTCGAAAAATTCTTCCAATGTCTCAACTAATGATTCGAATCAGAATAAAAATGCAAATACAGATAACACCAAAGGAATCAAATTCAATCTCATGATTGCGTGGGCTGCTGTATCCATGGTATTTCTGCTAATGGGCCTCATCGGGCAGGTTACGTCGTGGGCGGGCCAAGATCCATCACCGTATACGAGCATCAGCCTGTTTACATTAGCCCTCATCGCCGGTGGAGCGATTGTGTTGATTCAAATTCTCCTATCCTTCAATAATGCACCTGAGGATGAAGAGACCCCTCGGTCTCCGAAACGCGCTGGATTTAATCTCAAGTCCGTCGTTAATTACCTCATCGTCGTTGTGATCATCTTGCTGCTCGGCTACGTATTCGGCAATATGCTTCCCGCCATCCAGCTGTCTGCGATCGCCCTCATCATCATCGGCGCCGTCGGACTTGTGCTGGTTAAACCGATCTTTGGAAGAAAAAAACAATCCTAATCCATACAATATAGACCCTGGAGTATCCTCAGCCATTTCGGACACTTCAGGGTCTACTATTCTCATGCAAAAAAGAAGCTCGGGATCGCTGTATTAGCAACCCAAGCTTCTTGTTCTTTCTATATTCGTTCATACCTTAAGACGATTTTAGTGGACATTAGTTGTCCTCAGCATGCGGTTCTTCTCATTGATTTCCTGAAGGGCTCTGCGTTTGCGGTGCAGAGGCAGCAGGCAATTCCTCCATTACAATCGTGTCACTTGCCCTCGACAGGCTGTTCACCGTGGCTGACTCTCCATCCGCTACAGATAATACAAATATCCGGTAGGCAACCCCGGCTTTTAAAGTACTGCCATCCGCATCAAGGGCATAGGTATCCAGCAACGCGCTCAGGCTGTTTCCTGTTTTGGATACCGTAGTATATTGATTCCTAGGCAAGGCACTTGCCTGTTCCAAGGTAAACTGTTCTGCATTAGCTGCCTTCACCGCAATGACTGCATAGAAGGACAATCCAGCCTCATTGCCAGCTCGGTTGAAATCCACTTGTATGGCTGGATTCTCGGCCTGCTTGATCTCCACCTTGGTTATGACGGCAGCATCTACTGCGACAGGCGCCTTGTTGATCACAAATGAGTTAGAGGCCTGTGACAATGCATTTACAGAGCGGACCTTACCATCTGCGAGCGACAATACAAACACCTTATAATTTGTTCCTGGAACAATCCGGTCTCCTCTGACGTCCTTGGTGTTCTCGTTCAGCACCTGAGACAGATCCGATCCTTTCTTCGCCACTGCTGTATAATTTCCTGAATCCACCCGATTCGCCCATGACAGATCAAACCTGCTCGCTTCATCAGCCCGCACAACCATGACAAGATAACGGGACAGCCCTGTTTCATCCGCAGCCTTCTTGAATTTCACGGTGACATCGCGTCCATCTCCGTGATTCCCGTTCACTACCGCCTCTACCGTGGAAGCTGGCTGAGCACTGCTGGCCGACAGCTGAATAACAGATGAAGCACCAGATAGAGAGTTCAGCCTGCTGTCGCCTCTGTTGCTTACCGTAAGAACAAATACGCGGTAGCTTACACCGCTCCGAATTGCAGATCCATCGGTATCTCTAATATCGGCAGACAGTGTGACGGACAAATTCCCTCCTGATTTGTTCACACGCGTGTATCTTGAGCTGTTCATGCTGTTCGCTTTTGATACATCAAAGCCCCCTGCATTCCCCGATTTCACGACAAATACGCGATAATGATCCACATTTGCTTCATTCGATGATGGATTGAACGTCACTCTGAGGTCACGGCCATCCCCATAGTCCTGAATATCACTCACTACAAGTCCGCTGATCGGCTTTGTTACGGAGGTGTTCACAAGAGTAAATTGGGCCGAGGCACTAGAGAGAAGATTGGAGTATCCTCCCTGCTGATTGCCCATGGATGCGACAAAGACACGATAAGCCTCTCCTTCACGGATTGTGTTGCCGCTGGTATCCTTCAGTTTTTCAGGCAAGGTGGTGGTGATATTTTTACCTGTTTTGGAGATATCGTAGTAACGGTCTGAGCCCAGCTTATTCGCTTCAGTCATATTAAAAGAGGATGCCTGGGCATTTCTGACGACGTATATTCTGTAAAAACCGACCTTGGCTTCATTGCCTGCTTTATTGAAGGAGACTTGAACATCCCGGCCATTTCCATAATCATTAACATCCTGAACAGCCGTAATGGATGGAGCTGTCAGTGTAGCACTGTCGAGTGTAATCGCAGAAGATGCACTAGACAGCTTGTGCTGCTTATTGTTGGTATTGGAGCTGGTCGAATAGATGAAAACGACATACGGTATTCCGTTCTTGATAACTTCACCTGAAGAATCACGCGAGCCTGACGACAACATCGTCGTTATCGTTGAGGAGCTCGACTTATTCACGGGTGTAGAGTAGCTGTTCGCTGCTCTGCTGGCTGCGGTCACATCAAAGGATGAAGCATCCTTTTGCTTAACGACAAAGATACGGTAATTTGTAATATCGGATGTCGTACCCGGCTGCTTGAAGCTGACTTCCATATCTCTTCCGTCCCCATTATTCGCAATATCTCGAATCTTAACTTCAGAGGCTGCAGCCACTGCCGGCTTGGCATTCATCGTAATCGGATCTTTCGCCGAGGACAACACATAAGCAAAATCCGACGCATCGTTCCCCACAGTCAGTACATATACCTTGTAAGCTGTACCGGACTGTATTTTCTGACCCGCTGCATCCAGTGCGTTCTCTTTCAGTGTCGTGCTGAGCTTGCCATTCGTTCTGGATACCGGAGTATAGCTCGTGTAAGATACATTTTTGGCTGCATTCAGATTAAAGCTTCCTGCATTTGAGGCTTTGACCAGCATGACCCGATATTCATGCACGCCTCCTTCATTCTGCGAAGGGGTAAACTCCACCCTGATATCTCTAGCATCTCCATACTGAGTACCTACCTTGGTTGTTACAGTGGAAGAAGTCAGATCATTGCTGCTCGTTATAATATCTACACGTTTGGCACTGGAGCTCCACAGCACTTCCTCACCAAGCGCCTCCGTCACGAACCGGATCGGCACCATCGTGCTGCCTTTGATGATTGACGCTGGAACATCGAGCGTGACCCTGCTTCCACTTATCGTGGCATAGCTTGATCCGATCGTCATGGAGACTGTCTGGTCACCTTTTGTAGCTGTAACCGTCTTCGTTTTATTGTTCCATAATACATTCGCATCGAGCCCTTCAAAGATCGAGCGCAGCGGAACAAGAACCCGATTGCCCTTCATCACAGGAGCTTGGGGAGAAGGGAGTCTTTCATTATCAATATAAATTTGGATGGTGGTCGCTGCGTTTAACATACCAGGAGCATGACCAGCGCCCGCGAATACCAGGGCAGCAATCACAACCGAGGATACCCATTTTTTCATCAATATTTCCTCCAGCATCAAATTGAATTACCTAAAACTTCAGATCCATTTGCAACTTAAGCAGCTCATTTCACGTCAGCAATCTTATAACGCAGAAGGGTGGGATAATGTTCCATATTTACAAGACAAAAGAAAATTATTTTTTTTAGAAAACAGGATGCCGGCTTGCTCACTGCACCGAATGAACCGAATTGGCAGATCCACATCGAATTAACTAGGGTAGATAGGATACAGATAATTAGGGTAAATAGTTTAGATAAGTCTTGCTGAGAAAAATTATTCATGAATCTTAGGAGGGTATATGATGAAGAACACGATACTTCGGCTTAAGAACAACCGGAAATCCACCGTAAGATGGATGGCTGTGTTAAGCAGTGCTGCACTGCTGCTTCCTGCGGGATGGAGCCCCGCCTTCGCCCAGAATTCAGCCCAAGCGAATACATCAGCTCCTGCCGCCGCTGCGGCGGTTTCATCGGAATCATCCATTATCCTGAACAAGTTTAGAGCTTTGCTTAAACAGCCGAACGGCTTGCCGGACGCTGCTGCTTATCTGAATGAAAATATATCGAGTACAGCTCCTCATCATGCGACACTCATGGTGCTCTATCTTGAGAATGCACGAGTCAAAGCTATGCCGGCCATTGATGAGAAATTGTATCCACAGGATGTTCAAGAGGAGCTGCAGACTATATTCAAAGAAAATTACACGATGAACCAGCTGATCCAAAAGGCCAAAACTCAAAAAGTAAAAAAACTGCTTACTCAAGCCAAAAATTACGGATACAAGGTCATTACCGCTGAAGGCATGTATTTCCTGACGATGGATTATTCTGCTTTTGAACGCTACAAGGAGGATGTCAAAGAGGATATTTCTGCCTACATCAGCATCCAGTCAGAGCTGTCCCGCAAACAGCTGGGTAAGGATGCCGCACTTGCGATCGGGTATCAGGAGCTTGTAAATCGCGCATTACTGCTCGAAGGATTTGTTAACAGCTATCCGAACTCTAATCGCACACAGCAGATTGAAGGTCAATTCGATTTGTACAAACACGTTATTTTTTACGGGATGAATAATACCCCTCTCTTTCAGGACAATGGAATGATCAGGCCCAATGCCAAAAAAGCGTATACGTTTATTGCCGGACTTCCGAATGATAACAACAGTCAGCTGCACGAGCTGCTGCAGCAGTTCGTTGACGTACTGGAGGATCATCAGTTCAAGCAAACCTCCGAGGTGAATGATTGGCTGGATCAGCATGTCGGAACGAACGAATAAAATGCTAATGTACAGCAAGAAGCCCCGCTTATGTTCATAAGCGAGGCTCTTTTTATATCGTATAAATTCATATCAGATCAAGAGATTAAATAGATTGAGATCCTTGTTCAGCTCGGTGTATTGAATATTCTTTCGATTCATGCGCTCGATCAGCGGCTCGTAATCCTCGGTGTACATCAGCTCGATGCCGACCAGGGCCGGGCCGTTCTCTTTATCATTCTTCTTCGTATATTCAAACCGGGCAATATCATCGTTTGGACCCAGCACATCCTCCAAAAATTCACGGAGTGCACCAGCACGCTGCGGGAAGTTAATCATGAAATAATGCTTCAGCCCTTCATACATGAGTGAGCGTTCCTTAATCTCCTGCATCCGGTCAATATCATTATTGCCCCCACTGATGATGCAGACGACTTTCTTGCCTTGAATTTGATCCTTATACTGTGCCAGCGCAGCAACGGACAAGGAACCTGCCGGTTCAACAACAATGGCGTTTTCGTTATACAATTCAAGAATCGTCGTACATGCCTTGCCCTCTGGCACCTTGATAATATCATCCAGTGCATTCTTGCAAATATCGTAGGTGAGATCACCTACACGTTTGACCGCTGCACCATCCACAAATTTATCAATCTGCTGTAGTGTAACGACCTGCTTCTGTTCCATGGCCTCTGTCATGGAAGCTGCGCCTAATGGCTCTACGCCGATAACCTTCGTTTCCGGATGAACCGTTTTGATATACGCGCCTACGCCCGCCGCGAGTCCACCGCCGCCAATCGTAACAAACACATAATCTGCTGGAGCGTCCAGGTCCTCCATGATCTCCATACCAATCGTTCCATTGCCTGCAATAATCTTTGGCTGATCAAAAGGATGAATAAATGTAAGCTCCTGCTCCTTGCATACACGCATCGCCGCTTCATAGGAATCATCGTACGTGTCGCCTGTCAGCACGACCTCCACGTTGCTTCCACCAAAACGTCTTACCTGCTTGACCTTCTGGTTTGGTGTCGTGCTTGGCATAAAAATTTTGCCCCGAATCCCCAAGGCATTACACGAAAAAGCAACACCTTGCGCATGGTTCCCAGCACTCGCACATACAATTCCTCGTTCTCTTTCCTCTTGGGACAAGCTCCGGATCATATTGTAAGCACCCCGGATTTTAAATGAACGAACGACTTGCAAATCTTCTCTCTTTAAGTAAACTTCGCAATTGTATTTCGCAGATAACACAGCGTCACGCTGGAGTGGCGTACGTATGATAACCTCCCTCAGCACATGGTGTGCTCTGACGATATCCTCCATTCCCACAACAGGGACATTTCCACTTCTTGATGTCTCTACTGGTTCCATTCTCTCCACACTCCGCTTGAATTTGGTACGCGCAAGGGCATGTACTTGAATCAACTTCATAACTCATTAAGCTGATGAATTCGAAACCATAGCAACTCAGGATATTATGAAATTGATTCACTTACGCAGCATTTCTCTGTATGACATGGCTTCAGTTCATTTCTATGTATTGTACCACTTTCCTGCGCTGCATGCCCTCCTTATCTGTACTTATTTTTGTGTTTGTATCTCTTATTTTCAGGATGCAGAGAATCATGATAGCCTAGCAATATAGATGCTGTCCATGACTGGGTAGGCTTAGAGCGAATCGTATATGCTAGTTCTTCAACACAGCTGTCCATGTGGCTGAGTGATATTGAACAAGAAAGAAGGGTTAATTACTCTTGGTATGGGTACTGGGCAAATAACTTGGGGATTTATTGAGTTTATGTGGAAATGAATAACGTTGTCCGCTCTATTCCCTAAATTAATATGATAGATATCGATCATCTTACGACAAATCAGACAAGACAAACAGATCCCGCCTTAACCGTCTTGTCTGATTTGCCATTGCTACTTATGCTGCTAATCCTCTGCACACCTCTGCACATTGGAAACATGCTTCCGCACACTTCCTGCAGTGTTCCATGTCATGCTGTTGGCACTCTGTACCACATGCTTCACATATGGCTGCACAAGCCTTCGCCAGCTCGGATACAACGGGCGTACCTCTTAAGAGAGCTTGTTCAAGATATCCGCATATATCGGCACATTCCCTGTCCAAGCGGATACACTCGACCATCATACCTACATGATCTTCCTGCAAGCATGCATCATAGCAATGGTTGCAGGCAGCCATACATTCGTGCAGCGCATTCACCGCTGCCTGATACTTTTCTTGTAACATATTACACACCTCCAGATCATTTTTCTCTCTTATGAAGTACCCTTCTCATTCAATCTCAAACAACCAATCGACGGATGTATGATGTGATTAGAATGAAATGATAAGCAGCTTCTTTTGCATGTCTAAGGGTCATTATGGTTAAATAAGAGCATTGACCTGCAAAGGAGGAACGATCATGACACTAAACTATGAACAAGACTTGCTGCCGATCGGTTCTGTGGTACGCATTAAGGAATGGAAGCAGAAGCTGATGATCTATGGACGACTCCAAAATGATACTGAATCTCATAGCACATGGGACTATGTGGCTTGTTATTATCCCCACGGTAATTTAACGGAGGACTCCAATGTCTTCTTTAACCACGAGGATATTAAGGATGTCATATTCAAAGGGTTTGAGGATCACGAGGAAGTCGCTTTTCGTAAAATATTGGCTGAAGCGATCAAGGAATCCAAGTAAGGGGCTTTCGCGGCGTTCGGTTTTTGGCTGAATCACTCCGGTTGACTTCGTCAAAAGTCGTTCTTCATCCAAAAATCTCACTAAGCAAGGTGTACAGAAGTAGCCCAGCTGTAATTCAGCTGGGCTTTCTTAAATTAATTCATATAGAATATCAAGAACGTGGATGCCTTTTTCCGGACAGACTTCAGACTTCAAAAATCCTTCTCGAATTTCTCCTCGAATAAGGAGTTTACTGATTCCATAAATTTCGGATCGCTCACATAATAAATCCTATCCATCTGTTGAGGCGTGAATTTCAGCTTCATATCTTCGCCTTCATAAAGCTCCATTCTGTAAATGTTTCCTACCGCTCCCTCTTGAGGCTCTTCAGGTACCCATTCAACATCCTTAATCTGATTAATCCATTCTTGAACCTCTACAGAATCGTTTATCCAAATTCGATGCCCGCTGCTCCCATCAATTAACCTTATACGGTCTGCATTTGATATAATACCCGGATATAACTCGGACAAGGTCGTACGAAGTGGGGGCTGTACAGGTTCAGCTTGACAGGCTGTTAACAGAAGGAGACATAGAATCATGAACCCTTTTTGTATCCTCATCCTTTCCCTCCTAAATAGCACTTAGAGCATACTGATGAGCTACCAAAAATTCCACATAATCAACCTTTATTCTGAATTAATCCAATTCCATTGCCAACGGGATCTACCAAATATGCTAGATAAAAATCTTCAAATTCCATCCTGTCTCTTACAATTTGAGCTCCGAGTTCTACTGCCGCATTGATCGCAGTCTCGATATCTTCCACTTCAATCTGTATTCGGGTTCCATGCGGGAAATCGTGCGGACCTTTAGAAATTCCCCCTCCTATTCCTGGATCGTCCTTAGTTCCTGTTGTAACAGGATAATAACCCCATTTAGGCTCTGCAATTCTCCAACCAAACACTTTGGAATAAAACTCCCTTGCGAGTTCAGGACTCTGACTGTTGAGTTCAAAACCTACGACTTTACCCATCAAGATAACCTCCAATAATGGAATTTATGACCAACATAACATTATAATAACGAATGTACGTTCGTATGTAAACATCCTGAAATTGCATCACCTGCGAATACGAAGAAAGACCTCGGCGTTTACCTGCCGAGGTCTTCATGTTAACAATATTTCTCTGTTGCTGGCTCCAGAGTCAGTATGCAGTATCCGCCTACAGCGCCTTGGCTGTATAGATCAGCTCTGTCTCACGCACGTTTGTTTTGCCTGCGGATTGGATCGCTCCGTATTGATGCATGTTGGTTACAATGACAGGGGTAATCGTTTCGTAGCCTGCTTTGTCGATCTCCTCCCGGTCGAACTCCATCAGAAGATCACCCACGGATACCCTCGCTCCAGCTTGAACCTTCGGACTAAAGAACTGACCTTTGAGCTTCACTGTATCGATACCGATATGAATCAGTATCTCTGCACCGCTGTCGCTTACAAGACCAATCGCATGACCGCTCTTGGACAGAGAGAAGACCGTTCCGTTAATCGGGGATACAACACGTCCTTCGGACGGCTGAATGGCAAATCCTTGACCCATAATTTCTTCCGAGAACGCAGGATCATTCACCGCACTCAGAGGTTTAACTTCACCCGTAATCGGGCTGTATACTTCCTGGTCCTCTGCACTCACTTCTTCCCCAACTATTTTTACAGATGCAGCAGAACCTGTTTCATTTGTTGCAGCAGCCTGCAAGTTCACTGCTTTACCTTCCGCAGTATCCACTTGTTTAGCTTCCGGAGCTTCCACGGCAGTCTCTTCTTTAAATCCAAGAATATAAGTGAGGACTACAGCCGCTACCGTACCAATCAGAAGACCGATGACGGCATAAACGAATGTTCCACCCAGGATCATTGGAATACCGGACAAGCCAGCAAGACCGCCAATCACATAAGCTTTGGTATGGAACAAGCTCATAAATGCACCGCCGATACCTGCCCCGATCAGGGCTGCAATAAACGGTTTTTTGTACTTCATGTTGACCCCGTACATCGCTGGCTCCGTAATCCCCATGAAGGCCGTAACACTCGTAGACATCGCGAGTGATCTCGTTTGTTTATTTTTGGATTTAAGCGATACACCGAGTGCACTGCCCGCTTGGGCAAAATTGGCTACCATCATCATCGGAATCAGGTAATCGTAACCCAATGTAGCAATGGAACCGATCATAATCGGCACAAGCGCATAGTGCATACCTGTAATAATAAGCAGAGAGAAAGTTCCGCCAATAATAAGTCCTGCAAATAGACCCGTGTTATTAAACAGCCAGGAGAATCCATCCGTCAAGCCGTTACCAATAATAACACCCAGTGGACCAACGGCAATAAGTGTCACTGGTACAATGACGAGCAGCGTAACTGTAGGAACAACAATTAGCTTGAGCGATGCATGTGTAACCTTGTCTACGGCTTTCTCCACATAGGAGGCGAGCCATACCGCGATCAGGATCGGGATAACCGATGATGAATAGGTAGCGGCCACAACAGGCAGCCCGGCAAACGTAACATCCTCGCCCGTTCCAAGCAGGGCGGTGATGGTCGGATGGAGCACTGATGCTCCGATGGCTGCACCAATGTACATATTGCTTCCCAGTTTACGTGCAGTACTGATCCCCAAGATAATTGGCAGGAAGTAGAACGCCCCGTCTCCTATCGCCGACAGAATTTGATACGTTGAACTTGTCTCCGACATCCAGCCCAGTGTGACCAGCAGTGCAACAATCCCCTTGATCATCCCTGCTCCGGTAATCGCCGGAAGAATTGGGGTGAATACGCCGGAAATGAAATCGAACAAAGCACTCAGCGGATTTTTCTTCTGCTTCGTTTCGGTGGATACATTCGTATCCCCATCCGGTGATTTGCTCATATTGCCGACCAGTGCATTGTACACTTTGGGCACCTCGTTACCGATAATGATCTGGAACTGTCCCCCGTTAATCATGACCCCCATGACACCTGGTGTATTTTGAAGCGTCTTCTTATCGGCCTTACTATTGTCATTCAGGTTAAAGCGAAGCCGGGTCATACAATGCGTGACTTGGTCGATATTTTCTTCGCCGCCAACCAGCTTCAATATATCTTTGGACAATTGCTGTTTATCCATGATGAATTGCTCCTTTTAGGAAATGTAATAAATGATAAGATAAGCTCGTGTTGCACTTAGAATTAGGAAATAAAAAAACCTAAACACTGAAACCAAGACAAGAGTAGATCTTATCTATGATTCAACGTTTAGGTTTTGCCTGTACTTACAGTAACAATCCTGTATTATTCGGTTGGTTGTTCGTTTCTGACAATCCGCTCAATATGAATGGTCAGATATAATATTTCTTCCTTCGATAATACCCGACTATAAATCTTACGAGTGTAATCGTTAATCTTCATTGCACAAGCGTAAGCATCAGGGTATTGCTTGCTGACCAGGTCATGAAGCGGGTTATCCTCTTCCTTCCCTTCGATCGCGGTCCCTGCTATTACCCGCTGTGCAAAGTATTTCAGATGCGTTAAGAACCTATAGTAGCTGAGCGAATCTTCATCCAGCTCAATCATAAAGCTTCGTCTGACAATGTTTAGAATATCCTTGACGATATTCGTAATACTGATCGTTTCCCTCATCTCACCGTTCATCTGGGCATTTACGAGATGCATCGCGATGAATGCGCATTCGTCTTCCGGCAGGAGCACGCCAAGCGTTTCTTCAATCATGTTCAGTGCCTTCTGACCGATGGCAAACTCCTTGCGGTACATGCGTTTAATCTCCCACAGCAGTGCGTTTCGCAGCTGCATACCCTGACGATGGCGATCTATTGCAAAATGGATGTGATCCGTCAGCGAAATATAAATACTCTCATGCAGCTTTCCGCCAAGCACCGTTTCCGCATAACGGATAATTTCATCCGAGCATTCCACATACACCGCAGGAATATCCGACAGAAGCGTTTTCAGTTTCTGAGATACTTCCTTGCTTTCGAGTGAGAATACCTTCTCAATAAGAGATTCGTCAATCGAGTCTCCTGTATGTTTCTTAAAGGCGATCCCCCGCCCCATGACGACTTGCTCGTTACCACTTGAATCGATGACCGTCACAACATTGTTGTTCAGCACCTTCGCTATTTTCATCTGTTCACATCACCTTGTACTGGCAAAAAATTAAAGGCAAAACCAAAGCAGAGCATTGTTGCAGCCCAGCCTCTGGTTTTGCCTGATTTAACAGTAACAATCCAGTAATATATTTGCTATAGGCCTATCTTACCATATCAGCAGCCAAATGACAACGGTTTTATGAAAGCGTTTAACAGTCCCGAAGGTGCCAATATTCGTTAATTACTCTCCGGCAGCTGGGTCAGTAAGGCTTGCTCCGTTTGTACCAATAACTTCTTTATACCAATGAAATGATTTCTTCTTATAACGTTCAAGACTGCCTGTGCCGTCATTGTTGCGGTCTACATAAATGAAGCCGTAGCGCTTCTTCATCTCTGCTGTAGAAGCACTGACCAGATCAATACATCCCCAAGAGGTGAAGCCCATGACCTCAACTCCGTCCTCGATCGCTTTGCCGACTTCGACAAGATGATCGTTCAGATACTGTATTCGGTAATCGTCGTTTACCGTTTTGTTCCCATGCTCGTCCGTGACAAGCTCATCAATGGCACCGAGTCCATTCTCAACAATGAACAGCGGCTTTTGATAACGGTCATAATATTTATTTAGTGTAACGCGTAGGCCTTGAGGATCAATCTGCCATCCCCATTCACTGGCCTTCAGATAAGGATTTTGTACACCTGCGAACAGATTCCCTTTGCCTTCATTCCGTTTGTCCGGATCGGCTGTTTCACAAATGCTCACATAATAACTGAAGGATATGAAATCCACGGTGTGCTTCAGAATATCAGCATCGCCATCTTCAAATTGAATACTAATGTTGTTCTCTTTGAAATAACGATTGATATATTTGGGATAATAGCCGCGGGCATGCACATCGGCAAACAGGTCGTTCCGCTGCTCTGCATGCATGGCCTTAACGACATCATCCGGGTTCGGTGTGAGCGGGTAAGTTGGCATGCTGAGCACCATACAGCCGATTTTGGCCTCTGGCATCATCTCATGTCCGATCTTTACGGCTAGAGCGCTAGCTACCAGCTCATGATGGATCGCCTGATACAAATCCTGCTTGGAGAGTTGATCCTTCGGCGTGAAGATCCCTCCGCTCATAAACGGCTCCTCCAAAATGGAGTTAATCTCGTTAAAGGTCAGCCAGTATTTCACTTTTCCTTTATAGCGGGCAAACAGTGTTCTAACATATCGCTCGTAGAATCCAATCATCTTGCGGTTAACCCAGCCGTTATATGTCTTGGACAGATGCAGCGGCGTCTCATAATGAGAGATCGTTACCAGCGGCTCAATGCCATACTTCAGACACTCGTCGAACAAATCATCGTAGAACTGCAGTCCTTTTTCATTCGGCTCAAGCTCATCCCCTTGCGGGAAAATACGCGACCAGGCAATCGACGTGCGGAATACCTTGAAGCCCATTTCAGCAAACAGCTTGACGTCCTCTTTGTATCGGTTATAAAAATCAATCCCTACCAGCTTCAGGTTATCTGGCGTCGGTTCATCTGTTCTCGGTGCCGCAATTCCTTTCGGCAGTACGTCCTGTACAGACAGTCCCTTACCATCTTGATTGTAGGCTCCTTCCAGCTGATTGGCAGCTACAGCACCGCCCCATAGAAAGTCTTTCGGAAATGAAGTCGTCATATCTGTCATCCTCTCTCGATTGTTATATCCTGCACAGTATATTGGTCATTCATTCTCTCATTACAGTGTTTCTCCGTTAGAAGCGATTACGTTCTTGAACCATTCAAATGAATCCTTTTTCGAGCGCTTAAGTGTACCGTTGCCTGCATCATCCAGATCGACATAAATAAAACCATAGCGCTTGGACATTTCAGATGTAGACATGCTAACGAGATCAATCGGTCCCCAGCTCGTAAAGCCCATCAGGTCTACACCGTCCTTGATTGCTTCATTCATCTGCTCAATATGCTTTCTAAGGTAATCCATCCGGTACGTATCATGAATGGAGCCGTCCTCTTCGACCTTGTCATATGCGCCAAGTCCATTCTCTACGATAAACAGCGGTTTATTGTAACGATCCCATAGATTGTTCAGTGTAACCCGAAGCCCGATCGGATCGATCTCCCAGCCCCAGTCAGATGCTTCAAGATAAGGATTCTTCACGCCGCCAGCCAGATTGCCTGCTGTCTCTTCCTGATCTGCAGAAGCTGATTTGGTCACACTCATGTAATAGCTGAAGGAAATGAAATCTACCGTATTGTTGAGCAAGATTTCATCATCACCCGGCTCGCGTTGGATGACCACGTTATTCTCTTCAAAGTAACGAGCCATGTAGTTCGGATACTTCCCACGTGCATGAACATCGGTAAAGAACAGGTTGATTTGATTCTCCTGCTGTGCCAGTCTTACATCCTCTGGATTGCAGGTTTTCGGATAGGTCTCCATACGGGCAAGCATGCAGCCTACCTGGGAACCTGGAATAATCTCATGTGCAAGCTTCGTTACCAAGCTGCTTGCGACGAACTGGTGATGCAGCGCTTGGAAGGCCGTTTGGAGCTTGTTATCAACCGCATCCACCAGGATGCCTCCCCCAGTGTATGGGCTGATCAGCATGACATTAATCTCGTTAAACGTCAGCCAGTATTTCACCTTGTCTTTATACCGCTTGAATACCGTCTCCGCATATCTCACATAATGGTCGATGACCTCACGTCCGGCCCATCCGTTGTATTTTTGCGTAAGACCCAGCGGTGTTTCATAATGGGACAGCGTTACGAGCGGCTCAATGCCGTATTTAAGCAGCTCATCAAATACCTCATCATAAAATCTTAAGCCTTCTTCGTTCGGTACTTCATCATAGCCGTTCGGGAAAATACGGGACCAGTGAATGGACATCCGGAATACCTTGAAGCCCATTTCAGCGAATAGAGCGATATCCTCTTTGAAACGGTGGTAGAAGTCGATCCCATGACGCTTTGGAAAGCGCTCTTCAATCTCACCTGCTAGAATCTGTTCGATGCGATCAGAAGTAATATCCATAGCATGACCGCCTTTACGCAGCTCCTTCGGAACATGGGCAATCATGTCTGCAGTAGAGAGACCTTTTCCACCCAGGTTATAGCCTCCTTCAAGCTGGTTTGCGGCTGTTGCTCCACCCCATAAGAAGTTTTCCGGAAATCCTTTTTTGGCTATTGTCATCATTAAACAACCTCTTTTCCATGATATAAATATAGAAATTGCGAAATATAGATAAAGGAATCAATTTAGGACATCAATAATACACAGGCTTGATCGTTTTCGTATACAGACTCCGAATACGCCGGCTGTCATCCGAGGTCAGAAAACAAAAAAAACCTAAACTCAAGGTAAAAGCACACTCCGCCAAGGAGCCTGTCATTTCACCATCAGTTTAGGTTTTGCCTGTCTTAAGCAGTAACAATCCATTAAACGATGCTTACAAGATATGTGGTTGTTTTGTACTGAAAGCGTAACATAGTGCCAAAACAAAATCAACCCGATGATGGAGTTACCCTCTTTTTATGCTGTGCCTATGGCTATGAAATGAGAGCAGAGAAGTATTCGTTTCAAGCCATAGGCATAGCTTGGGCTTCCAAGTATTAATTAGCCCCTCCAGCAGGAGAGAATCAATAGCAAGAATCCATCAATCCTCATCAGGTACTTGCTCACCCATCATCTCTTTCAGACTTCTTGGCTTGGCTTGCCAGGGTCATAGCTTAAATCCTCTTTCAGCACACAGTAATAATGCCAAACATTGTCCTCCGGCCCGTTCATTATTCTGCGATACACTTTAGATGGAGGATATATCTCATGAGGATACTCTTCTCCATTAATCGACTTGCTCACGACAAGAGCAATTGTATCCTCCGATACACTGCTCAGCTGCCATTCCCCTCCCAAGTGCTTAATCAAGGTCTCTCCCAAATAACCTCCCCAAGCCTTGGACATCTGGATCTTCTCTTGTTCTGAAGGCCCCCTTCTAAACATCTTTCTCACACCTCGGGGCAATTCTTCGTGATATCTTTGCAATATCCCTTCCAGGCTCTTGATGCTATCCTCACTGTAATCAAGCATCACGCCCAGCTTCTCAGCTGACTCAACAGCGTCTTCAGCATAGGCCTTCATCATGACTGCTACGGTCGGCTTCATCTCGTCTCTTCATCCTCTGCCTTAAATTATGTTACAGCCTATTCAAAGCCTGACCACAGCTTGAAAAATCGGCTATACCATTAGACGTTAGGATGAATTAGAAGTTCTGTTAACTCCATCATTTCTAAGTAGAATAATTCCGAGGTGTCCAGAAGGTAGGTCCGTCTCGATCATGCTGCTGACACCACTCCTTGAGCAGCTCTAGACCCGTTAGGATTTGGTGTGCTGCTCTCACATTGTTCTTTGCTTCTTCAAGGATACTCATTTGCCTATCTCCCTCCCTATTCTCAAAAATGGAGTATAGTCATACCACCTCACTAGCTCCTTGATGCTCCGACAGCGATTGATCCGTTCCTTCGTCCTTATATGTAATTCCTCGATCCGCTCTAGCTACCTCTTTAAGTCCATCTTTATAAGAAGGCAATGGCATCAGCTGATCAGCAATGTCGATATCGATCCAGGCAATTTCCCCTATTTCCTCAGGTAAAGTTATTTGCAGTTCTCCTTCAAGCACTTTACAGCGAAAAGTAAAAAAACAGCACATGCTCGTTTCTCTTCTCAATCATACACTCACTTACCGCGACAAGCTCTCCTACCTGTACGGAGAGACCGGTTTCTTCTCTTGCCTCTCTAACCGCAGCTTGCTCCAATGTTTCATGCGCCTCTACTCCGCCGCCAGGCAGTGACCATCGTCCATCATCCATGTTTTGAACCATAAGAACCTTAGAGCAGGTCTCATCCGTAATCAAGGAGTAAACTACATTCGTTCTTTGCACCGCTGATTCCTCTTCTCATAAGTAAAATTAAAAGTATACTCCTATTGTAAATCTAAACTATATTAGGAACAAGTGTTCTTATTTTCAGAAAATAGTTCATGGTCACCTACTCCAGTATGTCCCAAGTTATTCGCATAAAAGAATAAGACACCCTTCCAACTATGCAGAAGAGTGCCTCTGAATTAGATAATACATATACAATGATTAAGTTGATATTCAGTTCAGGTATTTTACAATTACAGTGTGCCGAGCTCAGACCAAGACATGCTAAACGAGTGATTAGCCTGACCTTTGAAGATCATGGAATTACTGTTTGGATCTGCCGTAATGTCTACGATGTATCTCGCCCCGTTCTTATCAAAGCGCTTCACCAGACGACCGTTTGGATCGAATGCCACGACGGCCATTCCTACCCGATTATCTATATAGCTCAGCGGCCAATAAGTATAACCGTCTGATTTAATGATCGGGTATATCGCATTCGGCTGAAGGGTATCCGGAGAAGCCAGGCACGTCGGCTTCAGATCCGATGGAATATGGGGCAGTGTGCTTTCGGGAGCCTTGGCAAGCAGGAAGACCTTGTGCGGTTCAGGAGATTCCGAAGGAGTTTCGTCTTCTGCTGTCCATGATCCACGCTGCTGATCAAGCTGCTTCAGCTCGGCAATGACGCTCTGCAGTGTCACAGCATCGGCCTGTGCTAGAGCCGGCTCTACTGTTTTTTGTAAAATATTCCGCACGATAGCATCACTAATCTCGATATTGCTTTGCTGAAGGGAGTCCAGAGCCTGCTTGATGCTCTTCATGGACTCAACCATGATAACGGCTTTATCGAGAGAGAGCTTCAAAGAAGCGCGCATTTGATCCATTTGATGTATGCCATGCCGCAGCTTGCTTCTTAGGATAGCCCCTTCTATGGCATCGATCGCAAGCCCAATGCCTACAACGACAACCCCTGCAATAACGCCGGCGATCAGTCCGCCTGCAAGTGTTCCCACCGCAATTTCGACGCCGAGGACAGAGCCAAGCACGGTTGCAGCTGTCTCCGCTGCCATGATGCCGGAATCCACCAACACGGCTGTTACTCCCGGAGCAAGATATTGAACGGTGATAAGAAAGCTCGCTACATCCACTAAAATATTGGTGATCCCTACAGCCGTATCGCCTGTTGAGACGTCTTGTGCCGCTCCGCTTGCCTGCAGAATATCAAAGCTCGTAATATCAGGAACAGCCAAACCATGCTGTGTATATAATTCCGCGATTTTAGCATTAATCTCCTGGCTCAATTCCGTAAATTGAGCATAGTTATTTTTTATCTGATTCAAGAAGTTCTGTGTATCCGAGGACAGCTCAATCAGTCTCGCCTGCCGTTTATCATTGTCTGGAAAAAAGATCGACATTAATTCGTATCCTCATTTGTCCAGGATTTACGGTCAGCGTCCAGCCCACTTAGTTCAGCATTGACCGTATCAAGCGTAATGGCCTGTGCTCTTTGCACACTTGGCTGCACGTCTTTCGTAATCAGATTGGTTATGATCTGCTCATTCAGTTCAATGCCTGCACCTGTAATTGCATCCAGCGTCGTCTTCACGGATTGAATGGAGTTTTTCAGCTCTTTGGTCTGATCAAGTGACATCTTTGCCGTTTGTCTCATCGGGTAAATCTGATGGAGTCCTGTTCTTAATTTGTCCTTAGCAATGGAGCCTTCAATAGCATCGATCCCGAGGTCAATTCCAGCAACTGCAACGCCTCCGGCGATCCCCCCAAGAATACTTCCTGCCAGGTCTCCCGCTGTAATCTCCACTTCTCTGTCGATAAGCGGTACAGTGAATTTGGTCAAGACCTTGGCCGCAGTCTCCTCTGTCATAAGTCCTGCGCGAACCAGCATCTTGGTAGCTGCTGGGGCTAAATATTTAACAGAACCAATAAATCCGGCTACATCGACAATCACTTCAGCAATCGCAACAACCGTTTCCTCCGTGTTAATATCCGTAGAAGGATCTGCCTGCTTGATGACATTAATTTGACTAATATCCGGTTTCTGCAGCCCCGCTTCCTGATATACACTTACGATTTGAGCATTGACTTGACTGCACAGCGCTCTAAACTCGTTGTAATTCGCTGTTGCATCATATAAGAAATTTTCAGTATCCGTAGCGAGCTCAATCAATCTTCTCTTTCTATTGTCGTTATCTGGATAAAAAATCGGCATAATATTATCCCACCTTCTCAATTTTTGGTTTTGAATCATTAGGGTACTGAGCAATACATGTTAAGTACGTATCCATCTTGTGATACTCGGCCAATCCGCGTCCGCTCCCCGGTATGTTCAAGGAGTTGACCTGGATGCCGACTTCTGGCTGAACGAATCCAAGCTCACTGGCAGGCAGCTTAGGAACAATATCCGGCGCATTATATATACGCCATGTATTGGACACGGCCTGCTCGTAGGCTGATGTAAAGGCCTTATCGCCAACCATTGGGGAACCAAAGGTATATACCTCTGTCTCTATCCCGTAAAAGGCTGCCGTGTAGGCCGTCAGCACAGTCAATGCTCCCCCAAGGCTATGCCCCGCAACAGTCAGGCTACCTGCTTGTAAGTTCTCAATATACTCTGTCATGAGCATGGATTTATCTTCTTCGCACAAGTGGACCTTGAGAGAGCGGTACATTCTGGAGAAGCCCTCTTCCACCTTGCCTACTCCTCCAGGTTCGGTGTAGGACAGCAGGAAGAATTCAAAATCATCAATCCACTCCAGTTCTGTCTCCGTCCCCCGATACACAATCCCCTTGTAAGAGGGGTCGGTCAGGGATTCAATAACGCACCCAATCCATTCTTCTGAATGCCATTTGAACAGGGAAGGCTCGATCGAGATCCTTGCGATGACCTTCCAGTTCGCAGGCAGTTCAATCTCGAGCATCGCTTTCGCATCACTGGCTGTTCGATCTGCTCTATAGACTGATTTAATGATGCTTCCCCATCTCATCGCCTCTTCGCGGTTAAACGCCGTGCTACACATAACCGGGATCTCCAATATGAGCTTCAATAAGCTGAACAACAATTACAGGAATGGAACAAATGAGCATCCGTATGATCTACATCCTTTCTGATCTCAGATAACTTCTTGACATCTCTCATCTTACAGATCGGCTCTAAATTTACGTTCAAGCCAATCTAAAGAATTGTTAAAGAAACGCTAAAGATAAATAAAAAAAGGCGACTCTAGGTGAAACATCTCCGACACTTCCTAATGAATGTGATCTAAATGATATGGTCCGTTTTGTTATTTTTATGTAAAACCTCACTCCATTCTATTGCTTGAAAAAAAATACCATGATATGATTTAACCGACAGGCAGTCGGTCATTAAATATGAAGGAGGATCCATTGATGAGGATTGTCAAAACAGCCGAAGAACGGAGAAAGGAAATCATTGATGCGGCAGAAGAATTATTCAGCCAGCGAGGATTTAACGGAACGAGCACAAACGATATTCTCGAAAAGGTCGGCATTGCCCGGGGAACGCTGTATCATCACTTCAAGTCAAAAGAAGACATCATGAATGCGCTGGTCGAACGGTACAGCTGCCTTCTTCTAAGCGCTGCACAACAAGTCGCTGCAGACAGGAGCATTCCGGTCGTCGAACGCATCATCCGTACCGTAATGGCGCTCAATTTGAGCGGAGGCAGTACTGAAGAAATGATGGAGCATATCCACAAACCGGAGAATGCACTAATGCATCAGAAGATTCACAAAGTCATCATTAATGGCGTGACACCGATCATGACGGAAATGATCCGCGAGGGCATCCAGCAGGGATTGTTCAGCACCCCATTCCCGTATGAATGTATGGAGATGATCGTGATTTATGCGAACACCGTTTTTGATGAGGACATGGTTGAAATGACTAGCGAGGAGCGGGCTGCACGTATACATGCGTTTATATTCAACGCAGAAAGGATGCTCGGTGCCGAGAGCGGCAGTCTAATGAGCGTGATGCGAATGTTTGGCGGCGAAGATGAAACAAAACAATGAATAACCTAAACCATTTGTAAAATAGCTGGATTGATCCAATATTTAATTTGCCCGAATCGTTATTTAACTTGCAGAACAGAGGTGGCTTATGTATTTGAGAATCATCCGAAATGACATTTCAAAGAGCAAGGCGATTACGCTCACAACCACACTATTTGTCGCCGCGGCAGCTGCGCTTGTTTCACTTGCCGCCATACTTATTGTCAATCTATCAGGTTCGCTGGGTACGCTGATGTCGCAAGCCGAAACTCCGCATTTTATGCAGATGCATTCTGGTGATATAGATATGAAGAGACTTACAGCCTTTGCGGAGCAGGACGAGCACGTCGATGAGTTTCAAGTCATTGATTTTCTTAACATGGACGGCGCGCAGATCCAGTTAGGCGATGAATCACTGGCGAATAGCGTCCAGGACAACGGCTTCAGCACCCAGAGCGAAGCATTCGATTATCTTCTCGATCTTCACGGGGATATCATTACCGTTACGGACGGAGAGCTCTACGTACCGATCAGCTATATGAGAGACAGCGGCGTGAAGGTTGGCGATCAGGCTGTAATCAGCGGGAAGGAGCTTACCATTGCAGGCTTTCTCCGCGATTCGCAGATGAATTCCTCACTCTCCGGTTCCAAACGGTTTCTTGTGAGCGAACATGATTTCGCGGAGATAAAAAAATATGGCAGCACGGAGTATCTTATCGAGTTCAGATTAAAGGATTTGTCTGCGCTCTCTTCGTTTGAAGCCGCTTATGCCGCGGCAGGACTGGAAGCGAACGGGCCAACGGTTACCTATTCCCTATTCAAAATGATGAATGCTCTCTCAGACGGGATGATGATTGGAATTATTCTTCTGATCAGCATTCTTGTCGTCGCTATTGCGTGGATGTGCATTCGCTTTACGCTCCTCGCCAAGATCGAAGACGATTACCGTGAAATCGGCGTCATGAAAGCGATAGGAATGCGCATCTCCGATATCAAAAGGATCTACCTTGCAAAATACACACTCATTGCTGCAGCAGGCAGCCTTCTCGGCTTTGTCCTTTCGCTGCTATCTAAGGGCATGCTGCTTGAAAATATACGGCTGTATATGGGAGAAAGCGATAATTCGGCAGATGCGTTCCTTTTTGGAATCATCGGCATATTGCTTGTATTCCTTGTCATTGTGACTTATGTCAGCATGGTGCTGAACCGTTTCCGAAAAATATCAGCTGCAGATGCAATTCGATTCGGCGTCTCACAGGACACCAAGACCGGTGCCAAGCGCTTTACTCTGAACCAAAGCCGGCTATGGAACACCAATATATTTCTCGGCTTAAAAGATGTGCTTGCTAGAAAAAAACTGTACATCACCATGCTTGCGGTACTGGTTATCTCTTCGTTTATCCTGATTGTGCCGCAGAATCTCTACAACACGATCTCTGCCAGAAGCTTCACCAGCTACATGGGCATCGGAAACTACGATATGCGCATTGACATACAGCAAGCCGCCGATATGTCCGATTTGTCTGACAAAATTGCAAGTACGATGCACAGCGACAGTGCGATCTCCAAATATGCCGTGCTGACAACAAAGACTTTTCAGACAAGAACAAAAGAAGGAACAGAAGAGAATATCAAAGTTGAACTCGGTGACCATTCAATATTCCCTGTTACTTATACCGAGGGCAGAGCACCAGCTGTAGAAAATGAAATTGCACTATCGACCTTAAACGCCGAGGAAATGGGCAAAAAGCTCGGAGATCCGCTAACCCTGGTCATCAATGGTGAAAAAGCAGATTTGACCGTGACAGGGATCTATTCCGACATCACCAACGGCGGCAAGACCGCAAAGGCCGTATTCACCGACAGTTCGGTGCCCATCATGTGGAGCATGATCTGTGCCGAGCTCATAGACAAGAGCGTTACGGACCATAAGGTATCGGAGTATGCTGCCAAATTTAAACAGGCCAAAGTTACAGACATTGATGAATACGTTACACAAACATTCGGTTCAACCATAAGCTCTGTCGAAAAAGCCTCCTATGCCGCAGCATTTGCAGCCCTGATCGTCATCGTACTGATCACTCTTATATTTATGAAGCTGCTTGTTGCCAAGGACCGGTATTCCATAGCTGTTATGAAAGCATTGGGTTTTACAAACTCGGATATAAAAGCGCAATATGTCGTACGATCGGCATTTGTTCTTATTGTCGGCATTACTCTCGGCACGCTTCTTGCGAACACACTCGGAGAGCTGCTTGCAGGTGCGGCGATCTCTTCCTTCGGAGCATCGACGTTTCATTTTACCGTCGATCCGATTTCGGCTTATCTGCTTAGTCCGCTGATGATGATGATTACGGTCCTGATTGCGACCATTATCGGCACATCGGGTGCTGATCGAATCCAAATTTATGAGAATATAAAGGGGTAGGCATATGAAGAAGATAATCATTGGTGAGCAAATCGTCAAATCATTTGGTGAAGACGGTGATAAACGCCATGTTCTCGATAGCGTGTCCGTTAATATCGGCGAGGATGAATTTGTTGCAATTATGGGACCTTCTGGCTCGGGGAAATCGACACTATTATTTGCGCTGAGTGGAACGGATGCTGTGAATGGCGGCAAGGTTATCTTTGACGGCATGGATTTATCTGCAGCCTCTGAGGATGAGCTTGCAGATCTTCGCCGAACCCGAATGGGATTTATATTTCAGCAGCCGACCATGCTGAGAAATCTGAATATACTCGACAACATCATTTTGCCGTCTATGCGCGGTAACCGAAAAAACGCCGCTGCCATTTCGGTAAAGGCGAAGGCGCTGATGGCAAGAGCAGGCATTGCAGAGCTTGAGAACAGGGACATCACACAGCTGTCAGGAGGCCAGCTCCAGCGGGCGGGCATCTGCCGTGCCTTGATGTCGAGTCCGAAAATCATCTTTGGTGACGAGCCTACAGGGGCGCTAAATTCCAAAACTGCCCAGGAGATTATGGATATCTTTTCTGAAATAAACAGAGAAGGAACAGCGGTTATGCTGGTCACTCATGATGCGAAGGTTGCGGCGAGAGCGGAACGAATCTTGTTCATGCGGGACGGCAAAATATTAAGCGAGCTGAAGCTTCCGAAGTATAACAGAACAGATCTGGACAGCAGGGCCTTGAATGTAATGAAAAACATGCAGGAAATCGGTATTTAAGTGAACAAGATTGGTGTTTCCACTTAAATGCGTAAAGGCAAATAGAAGCAACCCGCCATGCTAATTTAATTTAGCCGAAGCGGGTTGCTTTTTCTCTCATATGACTTTAAATTAGGTCAGATCTAATGAATCGGTAATCCCCGATACTACATCATTGTTTATTCGATTAACACTTTACGCCTTGAATTGGGTCTTGAACCAGGCAGCTGCAGCAATGACCTCGCTGCGGCTCAGCTGATGGCCGTTATTCTCCCAGTGCACAGTCACATCAGCACCTGCGCCGGATAGGAGCTCTTCAAGCTCTTCCGATTCCTGCGGGGCACACATCGGGTCGTTTTTTCCTGCTGCAATAAATACCGGAGAACCTGCCAAATCCGGAAGTACAACGTCCCGAAGAGGTACCATTGGATGATGCAATATCGCTCCACGCAGCGAGTCCGCGTAATGGAACAGCAGGCTGCCTGCGATATTGGCACCGTTAGAGTAGCCGATGGCAACGATATTGCGGCGGTCAAAGCCGTACTGCTCAGCCGCTTCATCCAGGAACTCATGCAGCTCCCGTGTACGGAAGATCAGATCCTCTATATCAAATACTCCTTCAGCCAGACGGCGGAAAAATCGGGGCATACCGTGTTCACTTACGTTCCCTCTCACTCCAAGTACATTGGACTCCGGAGATACCAGTTCAGCAAGCGGAAGTAGATCGGTTTCTGTCCCCCCTGTGCCGTGGAGCAATAGGATGGTTGGAGCTGACGGGTTGCTGCCTTCACGATATACATGCTTCATACGTAAGTTTATTTTCATACAGTTGTTCCTCCTTTAATTTCACGAACAGTGACGTCTGGTAAATTCTCTTCAATGGCTTCACGGTGAGGCTCATACCAGGATGGAAGCATAATCTTCTCACCCAGTTTATCAGGTGATTCGTCATTTGCGAACCCAGGAGGGTCTGTAGCGATCTCAAACAATATGCCGCCTGGTTCTCTAAGATATACAGCATTGAAATATTGGCGGTCAATAATGCCTGTCGGATGAAGTCCGGCCTCTACGGCCATGTTCCGCCAAGCTTCATGCTCTTCAAAATCTTTGGCACGCCAGGCAATATGATGGACTGTTCCGGAGCCGGCGCGTCCAGGAGCCATTTTTAATTTATTGATATCAATAATATTACCCAGATTTCCTGTTCCCTCAAAACGGACCCATCCATCTTCTTCGGCTACTTTAGTCAGACCAAGGAAATTCTCAAGCACCCGAATCGTTTGCTCTGGAGCAAGACTATACAGTACGGAACCGCCAAAGCCTTTGATCGCCTTATCTGACGGAATTCCGTTGAAGGACCAGGTATTCAAATCCCCCGACTCACGCTCCACAAGCTCAAGGACAAGTCCCGCGTTATCCAGAAACCGAATGTAGGTCTCGCCAAATCGATGCTTCTCTTCAAATCGGATACTATAAGAGGTGAGTCTTTCCTTCCAGAAATCCATGCTGCCCGGTGGAATCGCATATACGGTTACTCCGGTCTGCCCGCCTCCGACAACGCCCTTCCGTGCGCCAGCCTGTGGGAAGAAGGTAATGATCGTACCTGGACTTCCTTTCTCATCACCGAAGTAGAAATGATATACTTCCGGTGCATCGAAGTTAATGGTTTTCTTCACCAAGCGTAGACCGAGCACACCTGCATAAAAATCGACATTCCGCTGAGCATCGCTCACAAAAGCGGTAATATGGTGAATACCTGCGGTTTGTAGCATGGTACTTTCCTCCACTCCATTTTTAAATTTGGGGTTATACATTTCCAATCTATATCTGAGCTTCTGATCTTTGTAAAAAACATCTTAATTCATAATATCTTAAATTAAATATATTTCTATGTCCTTATAATAAACCCTCGACAGCGATTTCGCAAGAGGTGATTTCTATTGTTTTCCAATACAAAAAACGGCCTCTTTTATATTATGGACATTGTTCATTCCAGCATACAAAAAAGCCGTTTTTGTTTTAAGAATTATAGTACATGCATGTCGTAATGCTAGACTAGTGCTTTTGCCGCAATATCCGTCCGCTGATGCTTTCCTTCAAAATGAATGCGTTCTGCTGCCGCATATGCTTCAGCCCTTGCTTCTTCAATGGTCGCACCACGTCCTACTATGCCCAGCACACGGCCGCCATTCGTCACCCATTCTCCTGTCTCATTCTTAGCCGTTCCCGCATGGAACACAAGCGCACTCTCATCCTTAGATACCTCGGTTAGCCCAGAAATAACAATGCCTTTGGGATAGGACGCCGGGTAACCGCCCGAGGCCTGGATAACACATACTGCCGCTTCATCGCTCCACTCAATATCCAGTTCAGCCAGCGTACCGTTAACAGCTGCCAGGAAGATCTCCAGCAAATCTGTCTTCAGCCTAGGAAGTACAACCTGCGTTTCCGGATCTCCAAAACGTGCATTAAACTCTACTGTCTTTGGCGTACCATCTGGAGATATCATCAGCCCTGCGAACAGCACACCGCGGAATGGACGGCCTTCTTCTACCATCGCCTTTGCCGTAGGAACGACAATGGTTTCAATTGCCTTGTCAATAATGGCTTGGTCAATATGAGGAAGTGGAGAATAGGTTCCCATTCCGCCTGTATTTGGACCTTTATCTTCATCATACACTGGCTTGTGGTCCTGTGCTGCCGGCATGCAGCGTACCGTTTCTCCATCTACAAATGCAAGAATGGACATTTCCTGTCCTTCCAGAAACTCTTCAATAACGACTTGAGTACCCGCATCGCCAAATACCTTGTCCAGCATCATGCTGCGTAGAGCTGCTTCCGCTTCTTCCATCGTATAAGCAACAGTCACTCCTTTGCCTGCCGCAAGTCCATCAGCCTTAATGACGATCGGTGCTGTGCGTGAGCGCAGATAAACAAGCGCCTGTTCATAGTCATCGAATTTCTCGTAGGCTGCAGTAGGAATGCTGTATTTCCGCAGCAAATCCTTCATGAACGTTTTGCTGCCTTCGATTTCTGCTGCATTTTTACGCGGTCCGAATACAGGAATGTCCTTCGCTTCGAATGCATCGACAATTCCGTCTGCCAAAGGATCATCCGGTCCAACGACGACCAGCCCGATTTCTTTTTCCAGTGCAAAAGCTGTCAATTGTTCAAACTCGCTGACTGCAATCGGCACACACTCCGCGATTTGACCGATGCCTGCATTTCCCGGTGCACAGTAGATCTTGTCAGCCTTTTCCGATTTCGACAAAGCCCATACGATCGCATGCTCGCGGCCGCCGCCGCCAATGACGAGAATATCCATAATTTCCTCCTTAGGATCAGATCACGCTTCACCTGAATCTCCGTTCAATTCCCCTTTTTGAATCTGTGCGAATAACGCTCTGCTCCTTAACACGATATTTATTTATCTTTTTATTAGTGTTTAAAATGACGTACGCCGGTGAATACCATCGCAATGCCATGCTCATTCGCTGCCTTGATGGATTCCTCGTCTTTAATTGATCCGCCAGGCTGAATAATGGCTGTAATGCCGTGCTTCGCAGCGAGTTCCACCGTATCGCCCATTGGGAAGAAAGCATCCGATGCAAGCGCCGCCCCTTTGGCTTTGTCTCCCGCTTGCTCAAGCGCAATCTTGGCTGCACCGACACGATTCATCTGACCCGCGCCTACGCCCACGGTCATATCATCCGCTGCAAGCACGATGGCATTGGATTTCACATGTTTAACCACTTTCCAGCCAAAGAGCAGCTGCTTCATTTCTTCAGCAGAAGGCGCACGATCCGTTACGACCTGAAGATCACCTTCATCAATGGAGTGAACATCGCTTTGCTGAACGACCATCCCGCCGTCGATGGAAGTGACCACAAACTGGCTGGTGCGCTCCTTCGCAGAGCCGAGCTCGCCCATTTTCAGCAAACGGATATTTTTCTTTTTCGTCAAAATCGCAAGTGCCTCTGGAGTAAAATCTGGAGCAAGAACAATCTCTAGGAAGATCTCGCTGAGCCTTACTGCCGTATCACTGTCGATCGTCCGGTTAGCCGCAACAATGCCGCCAAAGATGGAGGTCGGATCTGCATTGTAGGCTTTCATGTAAGCTTCGTAGATGTTCTCACCTGTACCTACTCCGCAAGGATTCATATGCTTAACTGCCACGACAGCCGGCGCATCAAATTCCTTCACGATCTGCAGTGCCGCATTGGCATCATTGATGTTGTTATAGGACAGCTCTTTGCCGTGCAGCTGCTCCGCTGTCGTCAGCGTACCGTTCGGTGCGAGCGGTTTGCGGTAGAAGGCTGCCTGCTGATGTGGGTTTTCCCCATAGCGGAGGTCCTGGATCTTCTCATAAGTCACCGTGTAGCGCTCTGGAAGTGGATCTCCGTTGACATTGGACAAATAATCAGAAATGAGGGCATCGTAAGCCGCCGTGTGACGGAAAACTTTTGCCGCAAGCTGTTTACGAGTTGCAAGTGTCGTATCGCCGCCTTCACGAACTTCAGCAAGCACCTGCTCATAGTCGGCTGCATCGACAACAACACTGACAAAAGCATGGTTTTTCGCTGCAGAACGAAGCATGGTCGGACCGCCGATATCAATATTTTCGATCGCATCCTCGTAAGAAACACCCGGTTTGGCAACCGTCTCCTGGAATGGATACAGGTTTACGACAACGAGATCGATATAATCCAAGCCCAGATCTTTCATCTGCTGCTGATGCTCCGCGTTGTCTCTAACCGCCAGCAGTCCGCTGTGCACAGCAGGATGCAATGTCTTGACACGTCCGTCCATAATTTCCGGGAAACCGGTTACGTCTGAAATCCCGATGACAGGAACGCCTTCGTTCGACAGCAGGCTGCTAGTTCCTCCTGTCGAGATAATTTCCACACCCAAATTAGACAGCTCACGGCAAAAATCCACGATACCCGTTTTATCCGAAACGCTAACCAGCGCTCTTTTAATACCCACGATTAAGCTCCTCCTCTTGTTCATCCCATTTTGGTGCTATAAATTGTTGTTTTATTTCCCGAGAAATATCATATCTTGCAGCGAACAAATGAGTTATATCGCAAAATGTTACTTTTACAAGTCTCGCCTATTACTTTCTGACATCATTCTCAGCAATCGTAACTTGGCGTCCATCCAGCGTGACAAGTCCTTTGGTGAACCAGGATACGACCTCCGGATACAGTTCGCGCTCGAGTTCATGAATCGAAGCAGCAAGTGTCTCTGTTGTATCTTCCGGCGAAACCATAATGGCTCTCTGGGCTATAATAGCTCCCGTGTCCATTCCTCCGTCCACAAAGTGCACCGTTATTCCCGTCATCTTTACACCGTAATCCAGAGCTTGTCCGATGGCATCCTTGCCTGGAAACGCAGGCAGCAATGAAGGATGAATGTTAATCAGCCTGCCTGCATAACGGTCAACGACAACAGAAGTTAAGAGTCTCATATAACCGGCAAGAACAACAAGATCAATATTCCGTTCTTCAAGCTTGGCTACAATCTCCTGCTCGTAGGCTTCCCTTGAAGCATATTCTTTGGGATTAAACACATGGCATTCAATACCAGCGGCTGTTGCCTTCTCCACCACAGGAGCCTGCGGTCGATCACTGACTAACAGCTCAATCGTTGCATCCAGCTTACCGCTCGCTGCAGCATCCACCAAAGCCTGAAAATTGCTGCCCTGTCCTGAAGCAAACACGGCAATACGATAGCCAGACATTAGACTTCCACTCCTGTAAATGTCACAATTCCGCTGCCTTCTGTTACGCGGCCGATGGTATAAGCCTCCTCGCTATTCGCACGAAGGGTTTCAAGCGTTTTTGCTGCATCTGCATCACTCACAACAAGGACAAGACCTATGCCCATATTAAACGTCGTAAACATATCGCGATTGGAGATGCTGCCTTTGTCCTGCATAAGCTCGAAGATCGGCAGAACAGGCCAGGAGCCATGATCGATTTCCACATTCACGCCTTCAGGAAGCATCCGCGGGATGTTCTCGATGAATCCACCGCCTGTGATATGCGCCATGCCTTTCACTTTTACTTCATCAAGAAGTGCAAGGACTGGCTTCACATAAATCTTGGTCGGCGTAAGCAGTGTACCGCCCAGTGTTCCGCCAAGCTCTGCAATCTCATCCTGCAAGCTGTATCCAGACTGCTCCAGCAGCAATTTGCGGACCAGAGAGAAGCCGTTGCTGTGTACCCCGCTTGAAGCAAGTCCAATGACTGTGTCTCCAGGCGAAATGTTGCTGCCGTTAATGATCTTGGCTTTATCTACAACACCTACCGTGAAACCGGCAATATCGTATTCCCCTTCACTGTACATGCCCGGCATTTCCGCTGTTTCACCACCGATCAGCGCAGCACCTGCCTGATGACAACCCTCTGCAATACCGGCTACAATGGCTTCGATCTTGTCAGGTACGACTTTGTCGCATGCCAGATAGTCGAGGAAGAACAATGGTTCTGCACCTTGTACAACGATGTCATTCACACACATTGCTACTGCATCAATGCCGATCGTATCATGCTGATCCATGGCAAATGCGATCTTCAGCTTCGTTCCGACCCCATCTGTGCCAGACACTAATACCGGCTCATCGTATTTATCCTTGTTCAATCCGAACAAGGCTCCGAATCCGCCAAGATCGGTCATGACTTCAGGGCGAAATGTCCGTTTTACGTGTTTCTTCATTTTCTCAACCGCTTCGTTGCCTGCCGCGATATCTACGCCTGCATTTTTATAAGCCTCTGACAACTTGGTCACCGTCCCTCAAATATAAATTCACCCTCCTAAATCCTCCCTGACAGGGAGGACCCCAAAGAGGCCGCGGCCCCTCTGGACACCCGCAAAATTGGATTCGCGGACCGGAGTTTGGTTAGATCCTGCTATGGTTACTGTCGTGCTGGGATTCGCTTTCGTCTTTCAGACACGCTCTACTGCTTGGCGCTGCGCGCGATGCTTCACCAGAGCTTACCCACTGTTTGCCTGCGGCAAATGCGTGGGGCTCACGGTGAAGCTCTCCTCCACGCGGCGCGTGGCTGCTCCGCTGGACTTCCCGCTGTTTGCCTTCGGCAAATGTGCTGGGGTCCACTGCGGAGCCTTTAGCGCTGCGCGCTGGCTTTGCCGGAGCTCTCGCTGTCTGCCTTTGGCAGAATGCGCTAAGGCTCCAGGGCGAAGCAACTCCACGCGGCGCGCGGCTGCTCCATCAGAGCTATCCCCTGTTTGCTTCACAAATGTGGGGCGGCTCTTTATGGAGCATTGAATTCTGCGGCGAATTAACAGCCGCAGCCCGCCTTCGCATCCTTGAAGTCCAGCGTCGTTGGGTAGTCATTATCGAAACAGGCGAGGCATAAGCCGCCTTTATATGCATCCTGATGATTGCCTTCTATAGAAGAGATCAGACCTTCCGGACTGAGGAATGACAGAGAGTCTGCATTGATCTCTCTGCATATCTCCTCAATCGATTTGGAAGAAGCAATCAGTTCATCCCGGTTCGGGGTATCAATCCCGTAGAAGCACGGATTCTTGAACGGCGGTGAAGTAATGCGTACGTGCACCTCGGTAGCTCCTGCATCACGGAGCATATTCACGATCCGGCGCGATGTCGTACCGCGCACGATGGAATCGTCAATCATGACAACGCGTTTGCCTTCCACTACCCGGCGCACCGCACTCAGCTTCATCTTCACTCCCTGCTCACGCAGCTCCTGACTTGGCTGAATAAAGGTACGGCCTGTGTATTTGTTCTTAATCATCCCCAGCTCATACGGAATGCCCGTCTGCTCCGCATAGCCTATTGCCGCGGAAATACTTGAATCCGGAACACCCGTTACCACATCGGCATCGACAAACGATTCAATCGCAAGCCGGCTTCCCATCCGCTTCCGCGCACTATGCTGATTCGCTCCGTTCATATCACTATCCGGACGAGCGAAATAGATATATTCCATAGCACACAGCGCTTTGCGGTGTTTTTTCTCCTCAAAACGGTCCTCATGCAGACCTTCACTATCGAGCACCAGCATTTCTCCCGGCTCAATGTCCCGAATCAGCTCGGCACCGATCGTCTCCAATGCACAAGTTTCTGATGCAAAAATATAAGCATCGCCTAATTTGCCCATCGTCAGCGGACGCAGTCCATGTGCGTCTGACGCAACGATTAGCCGATCGTTCGTCATGATCAGGAAGGCGTATCCCCCGACGATCCGGCGAAATGCGTCTTTTGCCGCCTCTACCAGATCCTTTGGAGAACGGGCGATTAAATGCGCAATAACCTCGGTATCACTCGTCGTTTGAAAGATCGATCCGCTTTGCTCCAGCTCCTTGCGGATCTCTGGTGCATTCACGATATTTCCGTTTGTCGCAACAGCGAGATCCCCGTCACGGTACTTAAACACGAGCGGCTGTGCATTCGTCAGCTTGCTGTCGCCGCTGGTTGAATAGCGCACGTGACCAATGGAGATATCTCCGGACAGGGAGGCCATAAGATCCTTCGTAAATACCTCTTTGACGAGTCCCATCCCGCGGTGATAATGGAATTCGCTGCCGTCACTGACACACATTCCGGCACTTTCCTCGCCGCGATGCTGCAGCGCATGCAGTCCATAATAGGACAAGGAGGCAGCGTCGGGGTGTCTATACACCCCGAACACCCCGCACTCCTCTTTCAATTTATCGAACAGTCCCTCTTTGCCCGAACCCTCGTTGTAGTAATCGCCGGTCCAAAACTGCGGGGTTTTTACTTCATCAGACATGGAATAACATCCTCCCAGACCTGTTTCAGAACCGCTACCGGTTCGTCCACAGCTGATGTGCCGTTCAACTCCAATTTAAGATTGCTGCCTGTTACTTGTCCGATCACTTGAACAGGAACGCCGCTACTTCTAACGAACGCTTCCAGTTCTTCTGCTTGTGCTTGGTCTGCTGTCAGCAGAATACGGGATTGGCTCTCGCTGAATAGAGCAATATCACCGCGAAGGTCAGTCGCAAAGTTCACGCTGGCACCAATCCCGCCGCTGATACAGCTCTCCGCTAACGCCACGCCAAGACCACCTTCAGACAAGTCATGCGCAGACTGTACAAGACCTTTCTGAATGGCGCCAAGCACCGCTCCCTGCAGCTTCTTCTCCACTTCAAGGTCGAGCTGTGGAGGACGTCCTTCCGTCAAGCCATGAACCGCATATTGGAACTCGCTGCCGCCAAGCTCTGCTTTGGTATCCCCAAGAAGCAGGATAACATCTCCTTCTTTCTTGAAGCCTTGTGTCGTGATGTGGTCCGTATCATGGACAAGTCCGACCATACCGACAACAGGTGTTGGATAAATGGCGCCTTTGGCATTCTCGTTGTACAAGCTCACGTTACCGCCGATAACCGGTGTACCCAGCACAGTACAAGCTTCAGCCATTCCGTCCACCGCTTTTTCCATCTGCCAGAAGATATCCGGCTTCTCCGGCGAACCAAAGTTCAGGTTGTCCGTAATCGCCAGCGGCTCGGCTCCAGAACATACAATGTTTCGCGCAGCTTCGCTGACCGCAATTTTGCCGCCAACTTCTGGATCAAGATACACATAACGACCATTACAGTCCGTTGTCATCGCAAGACCTTTGCGTGTGCCGTGAACCGTCACAACAGCTGCATCCGATCCTGGACGAACGGCAGTGCTGGTCCGCACCATGTAGTCATATTGGTCATACACCCAAGCCTTGCTGGAGACGGTCGGGGAAGACAGCACCTTTTTCAAGGCTCCTGTCAGATCCGACACTTCCTCGTAACGCAGGGTGTCGATTTTCTCGTTTTCAATATAATAAGCAGGAACCGAGGACGGCTTGTTATACACCGGACATTCGTCAACCAATGCCGTTACCGGCATGTCGCCAACGACTTCACCGTGATGGTACAGCTTCAGTCGTCCGTCGTCCGTAACCTTCCCGACTTTTGCACAGATAACGCCCCAACGCTCAAAAATTTCACGTGCTTGTGCTTCGTCTTTAGGCTCAACGACAAACAGCATGCGTTCTTGAGATTCGGACAGCATCATCTCGTATGGAGACATGCCTTGTTCCCGCTGAGGCACTTGGTCCAAATAAAGCTCAAGTCCGTTGCCTGCCTTACTTGCCATCTCCGCACTGGAGCATGTAAGACCCGCAGCACCCATATCTTGAATGCCAAGCACGATGCCTGTATCAATCAGCTCAAGACAAGCTTCCATGACCAGCTTCTCCATGAACGGATCACCAACCTGTACCGCTGTACGCTTGGATTCGGATTCTTCCGTCAGCTCAACTGAAGCAAACGTCGCTCCATGAATACCGTCACGTCCTGTTGGAGGTCCCACGTAAAATACCGGGTTACCTACCCCTTTGGCCACACCGCGCTGAATTTTGTCGTGATCTATCAGACCTACACACATGGCGTTTACCAAAGGATTACCGTCATAGCTCTCATCAAACATAACTTCTCCGCCTACGGTCGGGATTCCGATACAGTTACCATAGCCTGCAATACCGGATACGACGTGCTCGAACAAATACTTCACACGATCGCTTTCAAGCTTACCGAAGCGCAAGGAGTTGAGGGATGCTATCGGTCTTGCACCCATGGAGAAAATGTCGCGGATAATTCCACCGACCCCTGTTGCTGCACCTTGGAAGGGCTCAACCGCGGAAGGATGGTTATGGCTTTCGATCTTGAATACAACCGCTTGGTTATCTCCGATGTCGACGATTCCGGCTCCCTCTCCCGGTCCCATCAGGACACGTTCGCCTGTGGTCGGGAAACGACGCAGCAGCGGCTTGGAGTTCTTGTATGCGCAGTGCTCTGACCACATAACGCTGAATACGCCGATCTCCGTATAGTTCGGCTGACGTCCCATGAACGACACGATCAGGTCATATTCACTGTCAGACACGCCCATTTGCTGATAAAGTTTATGCTCCGCAATCTGTGCTGCGGTTGGTTCTTTAGCGGATACTTGCTGCGTCATGCTGATCCCTCCAGGAGTTCAAAATCGAAGTAAACATGCGTTTACCATCTGTCGTACCAAGCACTTCGTTCACTGCGCGTTCCGGGTGAGGCATCATGCCCACCACGTTGCCGCGCTCATTGCTTACGCCGGCGATGTTATTCAAGGAGCCATTCGGATTGTTCTTATAAGTAAAGACGATTTGATTATTTGCCTTAAGCTTCTCAAGGGTCTCTTCATCACAATAATAGTTTCCTTCCCCATGCGCGACCGGGATAATGATCTCTTCCCCAAGTGCATACTCGCTTGTAAACGGCGTGTTGTTGTTCTCTACTTGAAGTACTGAATCGTGGCATACAAACTTCATACCCGTATTTCTCAGCAATGCGCCAGGGAGAAGCCCGGCTTCCGTTAGGATTTGGAATCCGTTGCAGATCCCGATAATGTATTTTCCTTGCTCCGCAGCCTTGGCTACTTCGTTCATCACAGGAGCAAATCTTGAGATCGCTCCACATCTTAAATAGTCACCGTAAGAGAAGCCGCCGGGAACGATGATGCAGTCATAGGCAGACAGATCTGTTGCCGTATGCCATACATAATCTACAGGCTGTTCAATCGTTTCTTCTACTGCCTTGAAGCAGTCAATATCACAGTTGGATCCAGGAAACACGAGAACTGCAAATTTCATGAATTAAACCTCCAATTCAAAGCGGTAGTCTTCGACAACCGTATTTGCGAGCAGCTTTTCACACATGACCTTAACGCGTTCTTCTGCTTCATTACGATCACTTGTATCCAGTGTCAGCTCCAGATATTTGCCGATGCGTACCCCTTCCACTTCACTGAAGCCCATGGAATGGAGCGCGCCTTGTACGGCAACGCCTTGAGGGTCAAGTACGCTTTGCTTAATCGTAACGTATACAGTAGCTTTTATCATGATCGGAAGTTCCTCCTAAGGAATGTTTTTAAGGTTTGGACTATGATTAATGATGATAATGATTGCTAATATAAAGCTTTCATCTGCTAAGTTTCCATAACACGGATATGGTACTGAGCCATATAGAACTTCTAGATTAACGAGTCAGCCTGTCCTTAATCTCTTTATAGCGTCTGCTCGTTTCCTCCACTACATGCCCTGGAAGCGGCTCCGGCTGGCTGTTCTTATCCCAATCGGTGGATGCCAGATATGCTCTTACCGGCTCTTTATCCATACTGTCTATCTCAATGTCCAGCGCGTATTTCTCCTTGGCCCAGAAACGGGAGGCATCCGGTGTAAAGATCTCATCAATCAAAATGACCTCTCCGTCCACCATCCCGAACTCAAACTTGCAATCCGCCAAAATAATGCCTCTTTGTTCGCAATAGTCTCTCGCAAACTCATACAACTGAAGGCTCTTCACTTCAAGCTCGAGTGCAAGCTTCTCTCCAACCGCTGCTTTCATCTGCTCCATGGAAATATCCTCGTCATGTCCGACGTCGTTCTTGGCAGCCGGCGTAAAGATCGGCTTGTCCAGCTTCGCATTTTTGCGAAGTCCTTCCGGAAGCTTAATCCCGTTAACCGTGCCGCTGGACTGATACTGCCTCCAGCCGCCGCCGGTAATGTATCCGCGAACCACGCACTCGATATCGATGCGCTCAGCTTTTTTCGTGACCATAATCCGATTCCTCAGCGCCTCTTTATCCAGAACAATATCTCCCAGTTCATCTACATTGGTATGAACGACGTGATTCGGCATCCATCCCTTGGTTTGGTCAAACCAGAAAGCACTAACTGTGTTGAGTACATTGCCCTTCTCTGGGACAGCCGGCTCCAGCACATAATCGAATGCTGAAATCCGGTCCGTTACGACGATCAGAAAATGCTCACCAAGATCGTACAACTCCCTAACCTTGCCTTTGTATAACAGTGGTGCGTTAATTAGCTCTGCTGCGGTGGATAAAGCCATAACGTTAATCACTCCACGTTTTATTATTTGTTAAGCCGTAACAGCCTTCTAAGATTCTGTTCGACTAGTTCAATCCCAGTTTGTCAAAAATCGTATCCACATGCTTTAGATGCCATGCCGGATTAAAGGCGTCCTCGATCTCTTCTGTGCTGAGCACTTCGGTGATCGCAGGCGTAGCTTCCACGATGTCGCGGAATTGGCGCTGCGTCTCCCAAGCTTCCATCGCACGAGGCTGAACCGTATCATAAGCTTCTTCACGGCTGAAGCCTTTATCAATCAGCTTCGTCATAATGCGTCCGGAGAACGGAACACCGAAGGTACGGGACATGTTGCGCTTCATGTTCTCAGGGAACACCGTCAAATTCTTGATGATGTTGCCAAAACGGTTCAGCATATAGTTCAGCAGCATCGTTGCATCCGGTAGGATTACACGTTCTGCTGAGGAATGCGAAATATCACGCTCATGCCACAGCGTTACGTTCTCATAAGCTGTCAGCATATGTCCGCGAATAACACGGGACAAGCCGGAGATGTTCTCACTGCCGATTGGATTGCGCTTGTGCGGCATAGCAGAGGAGCCTTTTTGACCCTTAGCAAAAGCCTCTTCCACTTCACGGAATTCACTCTTCTGGAGCGCGCGTACTTCAGTTGCAAATTTGTCCAGGGAGGTAGCAATCAGAGCAAGGGTTGCCATATATTCTGCATGGCGGTCACGCTGTAATGTCTGAGTCGAGATCGGTGCCGGCTTCGTGCCCAGCTTCTTGCACACGAACTCCTCAACGAATGGATCAATGTTCGCATAAGTACCTACAGCACCGGAAATTTTGCCGTATTGGACATTGTCAGCAGCATGACGGAAACGTTCCAGGTTACGCTTCATCTCTTCATGCCACAGTGCCATTTTCAGACCAAAGGTTGTTGGCTCTGCATGTACACCATGGGTACGTCCCATCATCGGGGTATGCTTGTATTCGACCGCTTTGTCTCTCAGGATCTGAATGAAGTTCAGGATGTCTTTCTCTAGAATTTCATTTGCTTGACGAAGCAGGTAGCCGTTCGCTGTATCTACAACATCTGTAGAAGTCAGTCCATAATGCACCCATTTGCGTTCCTCTCCAAGACTTTCGGATACAGTGCGTGTAAAGGCGATTACATCATGGCGCGTCTCCTGCTCGATCTCGTAAATCCGGTCAATGTCAAAGCTTGCTTTCTCCCGAAGGACAGCTGCGTCCTCTTTTGGAATAACGCCCAGTTCAGCCCAAGCCTCGCATGCACAAATTTCCACTTCCAGCCAAGCTTTAAATTTATTTTCTTCCGTCCAAATCGCCCGCATTTCGGGTCTGCTATAACGTTCAATCATTTGTATTCGTTCCTCCATATATTGGTTTTGCCAATCCAATCCAGTGCATGCTGCACATCATGGCATAACAGATTAATATGTCCCATTTTACGGCCCGTCTTGGCATCTGCTTTGCCGTACAGGTGAAGCTTAGGCACGACGCCCAGTTCATCAGCGTCTGCATCCTTTTTGGCAAATCGATCAATTACTGCTTCGATATGCTCTCCCAGGACATTTACCATCACAACCGGGCTAAGCAGGCACGTATCTGCAAGAGGCAGACCACAGATCGCTCTCACATGCTGCTCGAACTGCGATGTGCTGCACGCCTCCATTGTATAATGACCTGAGTTGTGAGGCCGAGGTGCCAATTCGTTAACGTACAGCTGTCCATCTCTTGTCACAAACATCTCGACAGCCAGCAGCCCAACAGCTCCCATAGATTCGGCGATCTTAGCTGCGAGCTGCTGCGCTTCGAGCTGGAGCTCTGAAGACACTCTCGCCGGTACAACTGAGGTATGCAGTATGTTATTCACGTGTACATTCTCAGCCGGGGGGAATGTTCGAATCTCTCCTTGGGGATTGCGTGCAGCGATGACCGATATTTCGCACTCAAAGGATACAAATTGCTCCAACACAAGCTCCGTACCAAGTCCAGCCAGCTCTTCGTAAGCCGTAAGCGCCGTCTCTGTATCGCGAATGACCCGCTGTCCTTTGCCATCATAGCCTCCAGTTACGGTCTTGAGCACACAAGGAACACCTAATGCCTCTATCGCTGCGCTCATGTCCTCCGCACTCGTAATTTCCCGATATGGAGCAACCGGCACACCCGCCGCTTCAATTGCACGCTTCTCCCGTAGACGATGCTGTGTCGTATACAGAAGCTTGCTTCCTTGCGGAACATATGCTTCATTCTCCAGCAGTGCTGCCACATCCGCATCTACATTCTCAAACTCATAAGTGATCACATCGCACTCTTCTGCAAGCTGGCGTGCTGCCTTCTGATCATCGTAGCCCGCTACAATTTGCCGTGCTACTTGTCCACAAGGAGAATTGTCTGTCGGATCCAGCGTAATAAACCGATATCCCATGGCTGTACCTGATAATGTCATCATCCGGCCAAGCTGTCCGCCTCCAAGAATCCCAATTGTTGCTCCAGAAGGGAAGACCTTCGTGCTCTCGCTGGTTGGCTTGTTTATCATAACGTATCACTGCTTTCTAATACTTCTTTGCGGATTCGATCTCTGCGTTCCTGCGTTCTTCCTGCAACCTCTGGATCGAAAGCACCGATGATCTGTGCAGCGAGCAGTCCTGCATTGGTTGCTCCTGCTTTACCGATTGCCACCGTAGCTACGGGAATACCACCAGGCATTTGCACAATAGACAGCAGAGAATCGAGACCATTCAGTGCCTTGGACTGAACAGGTACACCGATAACGGGAACCAGGGTTTTGGATGCGACCATTCCAGGCAAATGAGCGGCTCCTCCCGCCCCAGCAATAATCACTTTGATTCCGCGGTCATACGCACCTTCCGCAAATTCAAACATGAGATCCGGTGTACGGTGAGCTGAGACCACCTTTTTCTCATAAGCAATATCCAGCTCGTCCAGCACTTCACAGGCATGTCTCATTGTTTCCCAATCCGATGTACTCCCCATAATTACGGCAACTTGCACTGACATGATATCCACTCCCTTTATTTAGATCAACATGCACCTTCAATTGACGAAAAAAAACCGAAATCCTCGAGGTATGATGACACTATACGGATTCCGGACGATATGAAGATATCAGATGCAGCCATACGGGAGAAATAATAAAACATCTATTGATGTACTTCCACAATAGCCAAGCCCAATAGCTAGGCGCTGCTCAAGTACGCTGCAGAGAGAGACTCTCTATTTCAAGAAGATCCGCTTCATAGCATCTTGAAAAAGCGTCTATCTTGCCTGCACCTGACCCGCTGCTCTAAATTCTAATATCCTCGTAGTCCGGAAATTAACGGTTTCCGGGTAGAAACTTCCGGGCCATATCCCCGGTACTATACGAGTTAATTCTATATTTTTACCGATTCAATTTCATAACTACTTATCATATGGTTTGAAAATAGATTTCTTGGATTTTCGAGTTTATTCTTTTTACCTTTATCAGTTTAACAATCCCCTACACCTGATGTCAACTTAAAGACGAACATTTTAATCTTTACCATATTTATTGTTCGGATATTAATTAATACTAAACATAAATAAAACCAGCAGCTTCCATGAAGTACAGGAAAGATACTGGTTTTTTTGAATAAATGATCTCTGTTTCATCTTGTTTATTTCACGACGAGTACAGGAACGTCTGCTTCCTGAACGACCCGATGACTTACACTGCCCAGCACGAATTCGCGTATACCGCTGAGTCCTCTGCTCCCTATTACAATGAGATCCGTCTCATTCTGTTTCACATACTCTAATATGACATCCACCGGAGAGCCTTGAATGAGCTCAACCTTGGCACCAATTTGCTCGTTTACAAGGCGTCTCTTAATCTCGTCTACGGTCTCTTCAGCGACCTCATATACATCGCTGTTCACCGACGGAGGGATTGGCGCCAGACCTTCGCCGATAAATACCCGCGGAAAATCGTATACGTGAACAATATGCAGTTGTGTATTATCAGACAATTTGGCTAACTCCACTGCGCGCTCAAACGCTTTGTTCGCTAACTCTGATCCGTCATATGCAAGTAGAATATTGGAAAAAGTCATGAGGAACGCCACCTTTCTGTATGTACTTTATATTTAACCGATTACGGATTTGTTTGAATCACCAAGATCAATTGAGCCTAAAGGTGGCTTCAGCTCAAAAAATAGCCGTATAGTATAGCATTAACGAAGAGCAGAACAGGAACTCCAATGGTAAAGCTGGCATGCCTTGTTTTGTGTCGCTTCCGGTACATTGCAATCAGAATGCCAAGTGAACCACCGATGGCGGCAAGTAAAAACAACGTTTTTTCTGGAACCCGGTCTCGTCTTCTCTGTGCTCTTCTCTTATCCTCTGACATCACAAGATATGCTACCACATTTATAAAAACAAACCATACAATAATGCCTGTCCGCATTGGCAATTCCCCTTTCTTTAGGGATCTCATTCCCCACTCCATTATAGCTTCAGTAGAAACAGAGTGACAATGAGTTCGGACGGGCTCAGCTGTAATAGCTAAATGTATTGTATCTAAATCAACTTCATTCTATGCGTTAGCTATGCTGGCATCATATATCGACTGGAAACATACAAAAGAACCAGATTCAATACTGAATCTGGTTCTCATGCTGCCAGCTCATCGCTGCTAAATAGCAGCTTACAGCTTAGGATTCCTGCTTAGGAATGCCGTTTAAGCTTGGCGGAGTGTGGGCTGCCTTGGCCGGACGAAGTGATTTACTTTCCTCTAGCACACTAGACTTATTTTGCTGGTTTTTAATTTTCAGCGGTTTATGATAAGGCATGTGTCGCTCACCCCCCTACGACATAGATTGTCATCTTCCAAGGAGCATTATACGGATACTTCGTAGTGCACCGCATTACATCGACACGCTGCTTATTTGTCTTCTCTCTTTTCCATGGCTGCCTTTAGCAGATCACCAAGATTTGAGCCAATCGGCTCCTTCTTCTCAAACTGCTTAACGAGCTTCTGCTGCTCCCGTTTATTAACCCGCTGCTTGTCCTTATCCACCGTCTCCGTAATGCCACATGGCAGACACTGCACATACATTCCTGCCTTGCCTTCTCTAAGCTCCATCTTCTTATGACACTGCGGGCAACGTCGGTTGGACAAACGCTTCTCTGCCGACCGCTTATAACTGCAGTCCTCAGAAGGACAGACGAGGAACTTGCCTCGCTTGGATTTCTTCTCGAGCAGTCTTGTACCACAATCCGGACAATGGCTGTTAGATACATTATGCGGCTTGTATTCCGTGGTACTATTCTTAACACTGCGAACAAGTTCATCGGCCATCTTCCGAATTCCATTTAAAAATGGTTCCGGAGAGCCCTGTCCTTTGGCGATGCGTTCCAGCTCTGATTCCCACTTGGCGGTAAGCTCTGGTGTGCGGAGCTGTGGTGCTGCCAGCTCAATCAGCTGCTTCCCTTTTCCCGTTGGGTGCATCACATTGCCTTGACGTTCAATTGTATCACTGCTGACAAGCTTCTCGATAATATCGGCTCTCGTTGCAGGCGTACCCAGACCATGCTTCTCCATCTGAGCAAGCAAAGCCGCTTCATTGTAACGTTTTGGCGGCATGGTACGGGCAGCTTTAATAATACAACGCTGTATCTTAAACATTTCCCCTTCGCGAAGCTCAGGCAGCTCCTGTCCACTTCCTCTTGAATCCGAGGCATCATCAGAAGCGTCTTCATCCTCATCGCTATAACCTTCCGCACCATATACTTCACGCCATCCGTGATTTTTGACCGTCGTTCCTTTCACAATGAAGGCTTCATTCTCTGCCTCAATCTTGACCTGCACTGCATCATATCTAGCCGCTGGGTAGAACAGACTTATGAATCGTCTTACGATCAGATCGTAGAGCTTGCGCTCCTCCGTAGACAATTGATTGAGCAGAACCGTTTGCTCTGTAGGGATAATGGCATGGTGATCACTCACTTTACTGTCATCCACCACACGCTTTGTGATATGAAGCTTGGCACGAAGCAGCGGTCTTGCTAGTGGACCGTAAGGGCCTACCGCTACACTTTCAAGACGTTCCTTGAATGTCTCTGCCATATCCGAAGGCAAGTATCTGCTGTCTGTCCGTGGATAAGTGACGAGCTTATGCTGTTCATACAATTTCTGCAGGAGATTAGAGGTTTGTTTGGCTGAGAAACCATATCGCTTGTTGGCATCTCTCTGCAGCTCGGTCAAGTCATATGCCAGCGGATGGGATTCAACCTTCTCGCTTTTTTTCACTTGAAGGACTTTGCCGGATCGTCCTTCAAGCTTACGTTTAAGTTCCTCTGTCCGTGCTTTATCAAAAATACGAGATTCTCCCTGAGGCGCTCGCCACATCGCTTGGAAGCTGCCAAAATCAGCAGACAACGTTTCGTATTCTTCTGAACGGAAATTCATAATTTCTATTTCCCGGTTCATAATCATGCCGAGCGTCGGGGTTTGAACACGTCCTGCAGACAACTGAGCGTTATATTTAACCGTAAGTGCACGGGTGACATTTAGACCGATCATCCAGTCCGCTTCAGCGCGGCAGCGTGCGGATTCATACAAACGATCGAACTGCTGACCGGGCTTTAAATTTGCAAATCCTTCTTTGATCGCTTTATCCGTCTGAGACGAAATCCATAGGCGTTTAAAAGGCTTCTTGAAATGCGCCATCTGCATAATCCAGCGGGCAAGCAGCTCACCCTCACGGGCAGCATCTGTTGCAATAACGAGCTCCTTAATGTCTTGTCTCTTCATTAGCTGCTGTACTGCTTTATATTGATGTTGGGTTTCTCGGAGGACCTTCAGCTTCGTCTGCTTTGGCAGAATCGGCAGATCCGCAAGGTTCCAGGTTGCATATTTATGATCATAATCCTCAGGCTCAGCCAACCCGACCAGATGGCCCAAGGCCCAAGTCACTACATATTTAGGTCCTTCAAAATAGCTCTTATGCTTCTCTCTACTTCCCATCACACGTGCAATCTCACGTGCCACTGAAGGTTTCTCTGCTAGAACAAGTACTTTCATGTGACTCTCCTTTCTATAACATCCTCCATTATAACACTCCTTCAAAGTGCCCGCGAAAGAAGAACTTCTTCATTCAGGACAGTCAATAGACTAGAGGTGATGGGAGTAACAAGTGAAAATCAAACCAAGAAGCCCGCGATTTGTACACGTCATGTCATATTATTTTACATTTAATCTATGATATTAGTCTTAAGACTCTTTTCGCATTTTTTTGGTACGGAGATAATCAATTGAAATAATGAGTATTATGCTGTAAATATTGGATGTAATCGCTTTATTAGAAGTCATGCATCCTTGTAACAATTTATAACATTAAATATGATTTAACTGAATCATTTCCTTGATGAATAATTATATGGAATGGATTCTGAGCTCTAAATCATCTTACAAGGAGAGTGTTTAAATGAAGTTGAACCAGCCGTTACATCGTTGGAGAAAAGGTGGACAAGCCTTGCTTGCAGCTGCACTCCTATCCAGCTCCTTCCTGCTTCCTGCCTATACTGCGTCAGCAGCAGACGGAACGAATTCAAGTGTTACATCTTCTGTTGAGACTGCCTCTAATAAGCAGGCAGACGCCGCGTATTTCTACGACCAAATGAAGCTAGCCGCGGAAACGGCCGGGGTTCCCTTTACCATGGAGAAGGTCACTGGAACAGTTATGCTCAGACAAGCCGCAGCCCAAGCAATCCAGAACTGGCTCTCTTTGCCTGCATCGGACATTCCATACAAAGATATTCCTCAGAACAGCTCCTATGCTGATGCTATAAGTGCCGTAACTCAAGCAGAAATTATGACAGGCTACAGCAAAGACTCCTTCTTTCCCAAAACTCCTCTTACCGTCAAAGATGTCGATCTTATATATGATCGTGTTCTAGAATACATACAGCCTTTTGAAGTAGAGGAAGCTACAATCGCAGATATGCAAAAAGCGATGGAACAAGGAAAATTAACCTCCGTCCAGCTTGTGCAAATGTATCTTGATCGTATTGAACAGTATGATGATCAAGGTCCTTCTCTAAATGCAGTGCTCACGATTAATAACGATGCTCTTGATATCGCAGCAGAGCTCGATGAGGAACGTACAAGGACAGGAGCTCGCAGTAATCTTCACGGGATCCCGGTTCTGGTCAAGGACAATTACGATACAAATGATATGCCGACATCAGCAGGCTGCCTATGCCTCAAGGACTCTGTTCCAGATGAAGATGCAGAGCAAATCGCCAGATTGAAAGAAGCAGGGGCAATCATCTTGGGCAAAACAAATCTGCATGAGTTTGCCTTCGGCATTACAACCTCCAGCTCGTTCGGTGGACAAACCTTAAATCCATATGCACTTGATCACTATCCCGGCGGTTCAAGCGGAGGAACGGGTGCTGCGATCGCTGCAAACTTTGCAGCTGCGGGTTTAGGCACAGATACCGGAGGCTCTATCCGGATCCCTTCCAGCTTTAATAGTCTTGTAGGTATCCGTCCAACGATTGGACTGGCAAGCCGTGACGGAATCATTCCTTTAGCACTCACACAGGATGTAGGCGGACCCATGGCACGCACCGTTGAGGATGCTGCGATTATGCTGGATGCTATTGCAGGATATGACCCCGAAGATGTAGTCACAGCAGCAAGCGTCGGACAAATTCCGGAGAGCTACACGGATGATTTGGATGCAGACGCCCTTGAAGGTGCTCGTATTGGCGTAGCTACTGAGCTCTTTGGAAGCAGCAGTGATGCAGAACAAGAAACTTCGTCCATTATTTACAACGCGATTGATGAAATAGAGCGGCTTGGTGCAACGGCTATAGAGATCCAACTCCCTAATTTGGCCGAGCTCGCTAAGTATCCAAGTCTCAGCAGCTATGAGTTCAAATTTCAACTTAACGATTACCTTGAAGGACTCGGTGAAGATGCTCCATACTCCACTTTGTCTGAGATCATTGCTTCCGGCAATTATGATCTAGACCAAGAGCAATCGATGAAGTCCCGTGATGCCCGTGAAACATTGGAAACCGAGGAGTACAAAGATATCGTGCTGAAGCGAACCAAGCTGGCCAAAGACGCTCTCCTAAAGGTGATGGCAGACAATAACCTGGATGCCATTGTGTACCCGAGTACTACCCAATCTGCTGCAGTAATAGGTGAGCCTCAAAATGTCGGAGGCAATAACCGGCTTAGTGCCTTTTCTGGATTCCCCGCCATCACGGTTCCAGCTGGATTCACCACGGACGGACTTCCTGTCGGTATTGAATTCCTTGGCAGAGCTTATGATGAAGGGAAGCTCATTAAGCTCGCTTATAGCTACGAGCAGGGAACACAGCACCGTAAAGCCCCTATGTTGACTGAGTAGTTATCCGTATCACTTAACAGTCTCATATTTCAAATGAAGAGCATATGCCGATCCTGTCGGTGTGTGCTTTTTTGCTCTTTTGATCTTTTTTCTCGGAGAGGATTTAGATAGCCGGGCGACAAGAAATTCTATATAATATAATTCGCTGAATCCATTTCATAAATCATTAAATAGGTAAATTTAAAACTATATAGACAAATAAAATCATTTTGATCTATATATACCCTTGATATAAGCAGCTAAAGGTACTATGAAATTGATTCTCACCGTAAAGATATTGAAATATTGTGAAACGTAGTTTCACTCTCACCGTAAATAGATGCCATACACCAGCTACATCAGTTAGAGAATGAGGTGACCCATGTTATTCTGGCGCAAAGCTTTCGAAAAAATGTTTAAAATGAGTAATATATCTCTTATCTATTTTGCACTTTCCTTCTTCTTAATTAGCCCGATCATCATTCATATCCTGGAGCCGGAGAAGTTTACTAACTTTGCCAAGGGTCTATGGTGGGTCGTTGTCACAACCACTACAGTGGGATATGGGGATTATTTTCCTGAAACAATACCTGGAATGATATTTGGTACTATTGTTATTTTTACGGGGCTTTTTCTCATCGGGACCCTTATTGCAAAAATTTCTGAGAGATTTACAAAGTGGATTAAGATGAAGGAGGAAGGCAAAATGGATTATAGAGGAGAGAATCACTACGTCATTATCGGCTGGTCCGATGATAAGATTAAGGATACAATAAAGGAAATGCTAAACAGCGACACCGTCCATAACATCGTTCTTATAGCTGACCTGCCTTCAAGCCCCATAGATCATAGTCAAATCCATTACATACAAGGCGAGCCGACGGAATACGAGACACTTGATCGTGCAAACGTAGCCAAATCGAAAGCCGTTATTATCTTTTCTCCTCAAGGTGTCCCGGCCAAATATGCTGATGGACAAACACTGCTCATCGCAACAACAATCGAAAGCTACGGTGAGAAAATGAATTGTCAAATATACACCATAGCAGAGATCCTTAAGGAGAATCACCGGATTAACTTTAAACACGCTAAGGTGGATGAGCTCATACTTTCACAGCAGTCTATCTCTTATCTAATTGCGCATGCCAGCGTTCAGAAAGGATCTTCTAAATTATTCATGAACCTGCTCAGCACGGAGAGTGGCGAGAAAATATATGTTATTAACAAGAAGAAAGAATGGATAACATACAATGACGCGTTCGAGGATATAAAAACAATGGGTGCCTTATTAATTGCCGACCACGATGACACTAGTATTATAAGAAGACCTGATGCCATCATTCCAGATCAAGCTAAGCTATTTATTATCGCTAATGAGAGTACATTTCAAAAGATAAGTGAAGCGCTCTCTTGATATGCAAGCAAATAGATTATTGAAGACTAGAATAGGAATGAGGACAAGTTCCCCATTCCTATTCTTTTAGTTGCTATCCGGTACGGTCCAGCGCATAATTACTCCTGCATAGGTTAGACCTCCGCCAAATCCAAACAATAACATCTTATCATTAAATTTGAGACGTCCTTCATCAAGACCGAGCTGTATAGCTAAGGGAATAGAAGCAGCTGAGGTATTGCCTCTAAACTCCACACTAGTTAACGTGCGCTCAATCGGGATCGGACCTTTTACACAAATTGACTCAATCATTCTCAAATTGGCGCTATGGGGTACAAACCAATTAATATCTTCCGGCTGCAGCCCTGATTGCTTAATAAGCTGATTAGATGCCTCAGGTACATAACGTACTGCCCATTTGTAGACCTCTCGACCATTTTGAACAAGAAATGGGTCCTTCTCGAGATTCATACCATCAATTTCTGTAGCAAACGTTCTTCTATATAAATGTCCCCCACCACTGCCATGGGTGCCGGATACCGAGGCTATAAAGCCAGGATGGTCATCATCACTTTCGATCAACACGACTCCGGCCCCATCCCCAAAAAGGATGCAGGTTGAGCGATCTGTATAGTCTGTGATTTTGGAAAGAGTCTCAGCACCAACAACAAGCACTTTCTTGTGAATACCACTGGATACCATACCATCAGCCAACTGCAATCCGTAAACAAATCCCGCGCAAGCTGAGCCCAGATCAATAGCACCTGCTTGTTTAATATTGAAATGGTGTTGAATTCGGGAAGCTACGTTTGGAAAAGTATACTCGGCTGTACTAGTGGCAACTAGAATCATATCTACATCTGTTATATCAACAGAGTAACGCTTAATCATGTCTGCAACTGCTTTGTAACTCAAATTAGAAACAAACTCGTTTTCTGCAGCTATTCTTCTTTCACGCATGCCTGTACGTTGTACAATCCACTCATCATTCGTATCGACCATTTTTTCGAGATCTGCGTTAGATAATATCTTCTCTGGTACATAAGTTCCTATTGCCGTGATTTTCGCTTTAGACTGATACATCCTGTTCACCTTCCTTACAGTTAGTGCTCTTATTATATCACTTAGTACTAGTACTTGGTACTAATATTTAAATAAATCACATTCATTTTTTATTCGGGCAAAAAAAAGACACTATCGATGAAAATCGATAGTGTCTTATGTATGCTTGGCGGCGTCCTACTCTCCCAGGACCCTGCGGTCCAAGTACCATCGGCGCTGGAGGGCTTAACGGTCGTGTTCGGGATGGGTACGTGTGGAACCCCTCCGCTATCGCCACCGAACAGGATTTTTCGAAGCCTTCGCTTCTTGAAAAATCATCTGAAAAATCCATTCTTCACGTTAGAATCGGTACATCACATGAGTGTGTATGATTCTATAAGTGTGAACTTTTCAATTCAGGATTTACTCCCTGAAAACTAGATACGAAACAATTTTGGATTTATTGCTTTCCCCGTTATTCTCGGGGTCCCCGCAAAGTACTCGGAATTTACTCCGGAAGCATTCACTTCACTTTGTGGGGTGTTTTTTTGGATAAGCCCTCGACCGATTAGTACTGGTCAGCTCCATGCATTGCTGCACTTCCACCCCCAGCCTATCTACCTCGTCGTCTTCAAGGGGTCTTACTAGTTGGGAAATCTCATCTTGAGGGGGGCTTCACGCTTAGATGCTTTCAGCGCTTATCCCGTCCGTACATAGCTACCCAGCGGTGCTCCTGGCGGAACAACTGGTACACCAGCGGTACGTCCATCCCGGTCCTCTCGTACTAAGGACAGCTCCTCTCAAATTTCCTACGCCCACGACAGATAGGGACCGAACTGTCTCACGACGTTCTGAACCCAGCTCGCGTACCGCTTTAATGGGCGAACAGCCCAACCCTTGGGACCTACTTCAGCCCCAGGATGCGATGAGCCGACATCGAGGTGCCAAACCTCCCCGTCGATGTGGACTCTTGGGGGAGATAAGCCTGTTATCCCCAGGGTAGCTTTTATCCGTTGAGCGATGGCCCTTCCATGCGGTACCACCGGATCACTAAGCCCGACTTTCGTCCCTGCTCGACTTGTAGGTCTCGCAGTCAAGCTCCCTTGTGCCTTTACACTCTTCGAATGATTTCCAACCATTCTGAGGGAACCTTTGGGCGCCTCCGTTACTCTTTAGGAGGCGACCGCCCCAGTCAAACTGCCCACCTGACACTGTCCTCGCACCGGATCACGGTACCAAGTTAGAACCTAGATACGATCAGGGTGGTATCCCAACGTTGCCTCCACAGAAGCTGGCGCTCCTGTTTCCTAGGCTCCCACCTATCCTGTACAGATCGTACCCAAATCCAATATCAAGCTGCAGTAAAGCTCCATGGGGTCTTTCCGTCTTGTCGCGGGTAACCTGCATCTTCACAGGTATTAAAATTTCACCGGATCTCTCGTTGAGACAGCGCCCAAGTCGTTACGCCATTCGTGCGGGTCAGAATTTACCTGACAAGGAATTTCGCTACCTTAGGACCGTTATAGTTACGGCCGCCGTTTACTGGGGCTTCGGTTCACAGCTTCGGGTTTAACCCCTAACCGCTCCCCTTAACCTTCCAGCACCGGGCAGGCGTCAGCCCGTATACTTCGCCTTGCGGCTTCGCACAGACCTGTGTTTTTGCTAAACAGTCGCTTGGGCCTTTTCACTGCGGCCCCCTCGTGCTATTCACACTACCGGGGCACCCCTTCTCCCGAAGTTACGGGGTCATTTTGCCGAGTTCCTTAACGAGAGTTCTTCCGCGCGCCTTAGAATTCTCTTCTCACCTACCTGTGTCGGTTTACGGTACGGGCACCTTCATCTGGCTAGAGGCTTTTCTTGGCAGTGTGAGATCATGACCTTCGCTACTGTAATTTTCGCTCCCCATCACAG